>NZ_OZ245945.1:0-2520000 GCF_965230075.1 Maridesulfovibrio sp.
AGTCCCAGTTCATGTAAATTTGATAGGTGAGATAGACCGACATATCAAGGAAAATCGGATATGCAGGCCGGTATGTTACTGAAATAATAACTCCAACGCGAACATTCAGTTTCAGAAAGTGGGCAGAGTTATCGGGTCTTCCTGTGACGCATTAATAAATATGCACAGATTATATCAATTTTTTCTAAAGATAAAACTTTTTCTGGTTATTTAAAATATGGCGGTACGTTTTATCCCGCTAACTTAACAGACTAAGAAAGTATCTGGCATCACTATTTCCCGAGTCTTTTTGCAGGGCTGCAGAGAATGCTTTAAGGCTGCCGGCCATATCACCATGCTGCGAGGCAATAAGACCGCTAATGACATCTACTTGCGGCAGGTCTCCGTAGCTGTTGCGGATAAATTCTGCCCTGGTTTGTGCATCATCAAGACTCTCCTGAATGACCATGTTTTTAGCTAGATTATAGTGGTATGTGAGTTCATAATCCGTATTAAAGGGCTTATGTCCTTTTTCCACTTTCCAGCCAACTGAGGGCGTGCGGTCTGAGAAATTACAATAAGAGCATGCTTCAAGGGGATAGCGGGAACGCCAGAGCACAAAGTCGTGGTAATCGAAATTTTTTAGGTCGTAGGACATATGCGGACAGTTTCGAAATCCTTCGCTGAGCATTCCCTCGGGAGCAAAGCGCTGGTACCCTCCGGCACCGCAACGGTGTATTGTCATATCACGCAGCAGGGCCATGCAGTGGGAGTTGCCGCAGAACCGCTTTACTTCCCTCGGCTCGTCGAATGTTTCCAGTTTGTTAAAGATGGCTTTTTGCGGGAATTCAATGCGCACATGGGGGTTGTATTCTTTGATCAGCATGGCTATGCGGTATGCTTCATCATATCCGCCGAGCCGTTTTTCAATGGTCGGGTAACGGGATATCTTGACCAGTGACATCAGCTGCCAAAGATCTTTGTAGGCCCGTACAGCATCTTCGGAAAGCCAGAAGCCGTTGCTGGTGATGACCATAGGGCGTTTGTATCTTTCCCAGATCTGGAAGGCGAAGCGGGTGATGTCCGAGTGCAGGAAAGGCTCCCCGCCCATAAGTGAAATTGCTCCAAGGTGGAATCTCTCTCCATTGAGAATATCAAGGCCGGGGAAATAGTCCTTGGCTTCATATTCCTTTTCAGGGCAGAACGGGGAATAATTGTGGCACCAGCGGCAGTTATTGTTGCAGTGGTCAACCGTATGTACTTCAACGTATGGTATATTAAACATGACTTGCTGTGCTGCTGCCTTTTTTATAGATTATAGGGTGATATCTGCTTTAGACACATACTCCCAATCCGGGGCTACTGCAAGAACGGGTTGTTATTTATGTTGCTGCAACGGGTTTAGGGGGTACGGGGATATACAATGAAGGAAATCAGAAAGGAAATATTCAGGGCTTACGATATCCGCGGAGTTGTGGATCAGGATTTTGACGAGGAATGGGTTGAGCGTCTGGGCCGAGCTTGCGGTACATGGTTTCGCTCCAAGGGTTGGGACCGGGCTGTGCTTGGCCATGACTGCCGGCATAGCTCTCCTGCTTACCAGCAAGCCCTCGGGCGGGGACTGAATGCTTGCGGTGTGGATGTTCTGTCCCTCAATCTCATACCTACCCCGGCATTATATTTTGCTGCGAAAAAACTCGGCTACAAAGCCGGGGTCATGATTACCGCCAGTCACAATCCGCCTGAATTCAACGGCTTCAAGGTCTGGGGAGGGGAAACCACCATCCATACTGACGATATTCAGGAAATCTACAATATAATGGAATCCGGCAAATTCGTCGAAGGCAGCGGCATGGCTTCCTATCATAATATTGTGCCCTATTATATCGAAGATCTTCTTTCAGGGATTAAGCTGGAACGCCCGGTTAAGGTTGTGCTCGATGGTGGCAACGGTGCCGGGGGCCATATTGCCCTTGAAATGCTTCGTCAGGCCGGGGCTGAGGTGATTCCCCAATACTGTGAACCGGACGGCGATTTTCCTAATCACCACCCGGACCCGGTGGTTGCAGAGTATATGGGTGACCTGTTCAAGGCCGTGGTTGAGCATGGTGCTGAAGTTGGTATCGGTCTTGATGGTGATGCAGACCGCATCGGAGCAGTGGATGAGCAGGGTAACCTTATTCCCGGTGACAGGCTGGTGGCCCTTTATGCCCAGGAAATGCTGGGAACGCAAGTCCGGGGAGACAGTGGTTGCGGACGTAAAATGCAGCCATCTGCTTTTTGATGATATTGCCGAGCATGGCGGTAAACCGCTCATGGCCCGTACCGGGCATTCGGTTATGAAGGCCAAGATGATTGAGACCGGGGCCGGACTGGGCGGTGAGATGAGTGGACATATTTTCTTTGCCGACCGCTTTTACGGTTTTGATGACGGCCTATACTCCGCCTTGCGGTTGCTGGAGATTCTTTCCCGGACTGGCGATTCGATATCCCATATGTGGGACCAGTGGCCGCAGACATATTTCACTCCGGAACTGCGCGTTGAGTATCCTGAAGAAATCAAGTTCACATTGGTTGAAAGGGCGGCCGAGGAACTGGCCAAGGATTATGAAGTAATTGATATTGACGGGGTGCGAGTTGTTTTCGAGGGCGGATGGGCGCTTGTGCGGGCATCCAATACTCAGGCGGCTCTGACCCTGCGTTTCGAAGCTTCATCTCAAGAACAGCTTGAGGAGATAAGGGAGAACGTTGAAAATCTGCTTGATCGCTTGGCTGCCGAGCTTTGTGCATAGCTTCCATTTTTACATGAAAGCAAATACTTGCTACCATTAGTTCTTGAAGGTAAGCCTTTTAATCTGACTTAAACATCAAGCTGAATAAGGTATAATCCATGGCATTGTTTATTAAGCCCCACGGAAAAACCGGTACGGAAAAATTTTTCAGGATGATCGGGATGGTTATAATTCTCGGTCTTGTAGTTTACGCCTTTTGGATGAACAACCAATCTACGCTGGAAAAGATACAGGCCCGCAATGCCCTCTGGGATCAGACCAAGGTTTTGGATCAGTCGGAGCGTGATTTTATTCAGGGCTTTATCAGGAGCATGCGTTCAGAGTTCGGAGTGAAGGTCCGTGTCCAGATCATTCTCGACCCGATCACCGAGCAGGAAGTGGACCCCAAAGAATTGCTGATCGTTATATCTCCGCCCACGCAGGATGTGGGGATGCATTTTCCCGGTCTTGTGCGTCATGCTTTGGGAAAGGAATTTATCTCCGAGCTTGAAAATAAACATTTTGAAAACCATTATTCTGATGAGGAATGGCCCGCATCGCTCATGACCTGCTTGTCCATGATCTGGGAACGGCTGGTTAATGTTGAGTCAGACCAATCTGTCCCTGAAGTTCATACGGAAGAAAATGACAGCATGCCTGATCCTGAATCATCAGCCCACAAGGAATAAGAACAGTTAATGTCTAAGAAGAAACTTACCATCTATACGGACGGTTCCTGTCTCGGTAATCCCGGCAAGGGCGGTTATGGTGCCGTTCTCCTGTTCAACGAGCACCGCAAGGAACTTTCTCAAGGATACAAGAAGACCACTAACAACCGTATGGAAATGCGTGCGGTAATCGCAGCTCTGACTGAGCTTAAGGAACCCTGCGAAGTCACTCTCTATACCGATTCCCAGTATGTGAAGAATGCCTTCACCAAGAAATGGATCGATAATTGGCAGAAGAACGGCTGGAAGACCGCAGCCAAGAAGCCGGTCAAGAACAAGGACCTCTGGTTGCAGTTTATTCCACTGCTGGAAAAACATGATGTGAATTTTCGTTGGGTCAAAGGGCATTCCGGGGACCCGGAAAACGAACGTTGCGACGATCTGGCCCGTACTGCCGCATCGTCCGGCGATTTGATTGAAGACGAAGGCGCTTAAAAATTTAAAGGGTTGGAAGATTAATCTTCCAACCCTTTTTTTGTGCTATTTAATTACATTTGCAATGTCGTTGTAGATTGAAGTCTGCTTAACAAAGCGGGGCTTGCCGTCCAGACTGGTGTCTACATCTGACGCATCCACGAAATCTATACCCGGCAGATCCGCATTGTTGACCACATCTCCAAGCCTGACTCCGAAACGTTTCTTATGGGCTAAAGCCAGCTTGTCGTCACGGCTGGAGGTATAGACCGTGATATGGGCTCTGGTGTTGTGCAGCCTGGGCAGTATTTTTTCGGCAAATTTATTGCGGTTGATGTCCGGCGCGATGAGGATAAGCTCCTTGATGCGATCCATCTCTTCGGGATTAAGCTTCACTTTGGCAAGGGCTTCACAGAGCGGTTCGCACCCCATGCTGCTACCGATGAGATAGATATTCTCCGCTGTGGACTTTTCCGCCACAACCTTCAGAAATTCAACCAGCTGTGGAACTGTGTGGTCCGCGTTTTGTTCGTCCTGCAGGTAATCGCTTTGTGCTGGCCAGCTGAAAAAGAGCGGTGCACCCTGATATTGCAGCTTGTAGCTCATACGTGCAGTACGTTTTGCCGCTTCTGCAAATGAGACATTGAAGCCGTGAACGAAGACCAGAGCGGAGTTCTCCGGATTATCGGAAAGACGTTTGGAGAGAGTTGTCTCAAATGAGCGTTGGGGAAGCGGGCGGACATCTGTGACTTCGTAGCTGCAAGTCGGGCTTAGACCGTAGGAAGTCATGGTGAAGCGGGATTTCTTGAGGTCCTTTATTTCCTTGTCATAAGGAATTGCTACAGTGCAGCCGCCCCAGCTCAGGTTGCCTTGCTCATTACTAAAGGCTTTTTCAGGCGCAGTGCTTCCGCTGGCTTTGCGATCAGTTCCGTAGAAAAGCTCAATCTCTTGAAAGGGATGTTCAGTGGTGAGAGCCCTGGTCAGGTCGTCACTCCACTTATTGAAGGTGTCGGTGCTGCTTTTGGAACAGCCGCAAACAAGCAGCAGTGAGATAAGGGTCAGGACAACTGTTGCTGCTTTTGAAAGGGATAATTTTTTCATGCCGGAGCGACCTCCTTAAATGTACGCAAAGGAATCAGAATTTATTTCTATTCCTTATAACACAACAAAGGAAAGCCGCAACCGGTCTGAAAAAAGTGCTAATTGTAGGTTGCTAACCAGTTATGGGGAATGGACCAGCAGCCGTCCTGTGCAGAATCAACAAGGGCATCCAGCAGGCGGGCAACCCCAAACTCATCACAGGCGGGAATGTGCAGGTCGGCAGCGGGAAGTGCTTCGGGTGCTGCGTTGGCAACCACGGCACTTAAGCCCACATGGCCGAACATGGTCAGGTCGTTCTCGCTATCGCCGATGGCAATGGAGTTTAGATCAGACCAGCCCGCTTCTTTCATGATCTGCATCATTGCGGAATGCTTACCGTGGCCTGCGGGGCCAATTTCAAGGAAATCCTCGGCAGTGCGTACGCAACTCATTCCGTATTTATCGGCAAGGTTGCGGACCAGCTCGCATTGCTCGGCCTGGTCCCGATGGGAAAAGGTCAGGATCTTGATGGCGTTCTTGTCTTCCGGGGTCGGGCCGGATTGGGGCAGGGTTTCGCCTACCATGACAAAGTCGTTGAGTTCTTTAGGTGTCAGTTCTGCCCGGGTCCAGATGCCATCACTTACATATGTTGCGTAGTTGACGTTTGCTTCAAGCAGTGCATCTTCAATGGCCTTGAACGGGGTAACGGTTTCTCCGAACACTTCAAGCTTTCCGTTACGTACGATGACTGAACCGTTAACACCTGCGTGGGAAGTTTGCTCGCCTACTGAGCTGATCAGGTGCGGAACGCTGATCATGTGTTTCCCGGTGATCAGCGAGAAGCGCCCGCCCGCAGTGGTGTAGCGGTTGATAGCGTTAAGTGTCCTACGGTCAATGCGGTCTCCGGGCATGATCAGGGTGTTGTCGATGTCGCAGAAAATCCAAGGGAGATTCTTGCCCTGTGCGCAGGCAATAGTTCTGGTAAAGTCCTGCTGGTTCTGTCGGGAATAGGGCAGAGTCTTGCGCGCAATAGCCGGGGGCACGGAATCAAGGCCGAATCTGTTTTCAAGCTCAACTATGCGTTGCCCAAAAGAATATGATTCTCCCACAGGAGATGTTCTGAAATCGCAGTAGGCTACAGCCTTGTAAATGGGGCAGTCATAGTTGGGGCCGGGAAACTGGGAGTATATTTCTTTCATTTCAGGCATGCTCTCAATTTCAACCGGGGTACTGGAGTGCCAGAGCACTGCCGAGACCAGATCTTCCGGGGCATTGCAATGCGCAAGGTAGGCTGCACCGTCAAGGGGATGGAATCCGGTCTTGCTCAGCTTTTCAGAGTAGCCCACATCGTGGAAAAGAGCTGCGGTGACTACTGTTTCTGCTGTCTCAGTATCGTAATCCATCTGGGCGGCCAGTCTACGGGCAGTCTTACAGGCCTGACGCATATGGGCCAGTCTGGTTGAGTCTGCCGGGAAAAAGGAAGCCGCCAGTTCATCGGTTAGTTCGTTTGAAACCGGACCGAGCGGTTCAGGAAATATTTTTTTCAGAATAGAAGATACGTTCATAAAATGCTCCGTTTGCCGTGAGTAACGGCGAAGCCTAATAAAAGTTTTAGGAGAGTCCAGAGGACCCTTTTTCAAAAGGGTTATTTGGTCCCGCTGAAAGCGCCTCGGAGGGCCGCCGGAGGCATAATTCGTAATTATAGACGCTGTAAAGTCAAGCGACATTTGGGTTATCAAAAGATAATGGCCGTTTGGAAGATCTTCCAAACGGCCTAAAATATTCGTATTTGCGTTTTCGTTTTTACTTAACTTTTTTTTCGGTTTCGAAAACAAGCTTGTCGAAAACTCCGTTGATATCCAGATGGGTGGTGTCCACAAGGATGGAATCTTCGGCGGGCTTGAGCGGGGCAACCTTGCGGTTGCGGTCCTGATCGTCGCGGGCAGCTATCTGTGCGATGAGTTCTGCCATGTCAGCTGGCTTGCCCATGTCCTTGAGCTGTTCGAAACGCCTGCGGGCCCGTTCTTCAAGATCGGCATCAAGAAAGAATTTGCAGGGTGCCTGCGGGAAAATGACTGTGCCCATATCTCTCCCTTCGGCGATAAGGGAAGTTGTTTCGCCGATGGCACGCTGGGCAATCTTCTGGTATTCGCGCACTGCCGGGATTTTAGCCACGTTGGAGGCCCACATACCGACGGTTTCGGTACGGATTTCGTCTGTCAGCGGAGTCCCGTTCAGGCTGAGAGTGGAGCTGCTGCCGCTGCCGGAAAGGGTAAATTCCAGTCCCTTAAGTGCTTCAGCAAGCTTGTCGGCTTCCCAGTTCCAAGAACCTTCGCCCAGCTTCCACGCTGTGCCGCGGAACATGGCTCCGGTATCGAGGTAGGCGATTTCAAAGCGGTCGGCCAGACGCTTGGCAAGGGTGGATTTACCCACGCCAGCGGGACCGTCCAAGGTTATGATGAAAGGTGTGTCCATTAAAGGACCTCCTTAAGTGTTTCTAGAAATACTTTGTTCTCGTGGTCAGTACCCATGTTGACCCGGATGTATTCGCCAAGGCCGAAGCTCTTCAACGGGCGGACAATGATGCCGCGCTTGAGCAGTTCCTCAAAAACTTCCATGGCATCGCGGGTGGGCTTGAACATAATGAAGTTGGCTTGGGAATCAAGTACTTCACAGCCCATTTTGCGGATTTCTTCGGTGAAAAGTTCACGACCGCGCAGGACCACATCCATGGTGGTCTCGAAAAAAGCTTCATCTTCCAGCACGGCAATAGCAGCTTCTTCGGCCAGCAGGTTGACGGTAAAGGGCGCACGCGCGCTTTTGATGTAATCGGCAAGCTGTTTGCTCATGATGCCGTAGCCGATGCGCAGTCCGGCCAGCCCGTAGGCCTTGGAGAAGGTGCGGGTCAGCACGATGTTGGGAAATTCGTCGAACAGGGGGCGCATATCATATTTCTCTGCCGGACGGGCGAATTCAATATACGCTTCATCAATTACCAGCAGGGTCTGTTCGGGGATGGATGCGGCCAGTTCGCGTACTTCGTCAACAGTCACGGCCAGACCTGTGGGGTTGTCCGGGGAGGTCATGAAGACGATGGCTGTTTTTTCGGTAACTTCTTCGCCCAGTGCTTTGAGGGGCTGTTTGTGTCCTTCAGCGCGAGGAATTTGGCGGAAATTGACTGCACAGAGCCGGGACATGAGTCGATACATGCTGAAACAGGATTCATAGGTCAGCACTTCATCCTGCCCGGGATTGGCCTTGATGCGTACCAGCAGGTCGATGACTTCGTCTGATCCGTTGCCGCTGATGATCTGATCTTCGGAAACGCCTGTGCGCTTGGCAATGGCAGCATTCAAGCGCGGGTTGCCGTTATGCGGGTAGCGGAAAACTGAGGGTGCATGACGGTTAATGGCTTTCTGGGCCATGGGAGATGCGCCCAGCGGGTTTTCATTGCTGGCGAGTTTGATAACGGTGTCGAGGCCGTATTTTTCTTTGATTTCCTCGATGGTCAGGCCCGGTGCGTAGGGCTTTGAATCCATCATATCAGAACGGACTTTGATGGCGGACATGCTGGTTCCTTATGGGGCTTGATAAAATTAAACCGATAGACTGGAGAATAAATAAACTAACCGGGAAGGTACGGTTTTATTAGTTTGGAACAGGGTATTTGTCAAAACCTGATCCTGTAATTGGTCGTGAAATCGAGTTTTAAGTCCTGACCTGTCTATGCTGTGTGTTCAGTAATTTAAAATGATTCAAATGAAGAATTTCAAAATATATTTATTGTTTTGTTGAGATTAATTGAGATGGTGGTGTGCATTATTTTTCATAAAACGTCTCCGTAGACAGCGAGTTTTTCTGTTTATGCGGAATTATTTTTCCGTCTTTGTACTTTGAAACTCTATTTTCGGAAATAAATTTCCGATTGCTTCAAAAATATGAGTTCAAAAAGTGTTTTTTTGCATAATTTTTCCGATTTGACAGGGTAGTTTAGTAATAATATTGGGCTATTGTGTGTCTTTTTTTGTGTCGCTTAGCGCCTGCGTTTTTGTGAAGAACGCAGATTTGACCTTCTACAGCGGCGCTTATTTTGAGGAGTCTTTAAGTCGCTCTCAGTGCTTGTTGGTAAAAATCATCAATCGGCAAATATATGTGCATTTGAGAATGTATGTATGGAGGGCAGGCTGAGTTGGTCCTTTGTTATTATATTAAGGGGAGTTTTAAAAATGAAAATGACCAAAAAAATAAAAGCAGCCATTACAGTGGCTGCCATTGCGGGTACATGTGCACTATCCAGCCCGTCTTTTGCGGCCTGGGAATCCGATTCTCCCAGTAAACTGGATGCGAATATTCAAGCTTCAGTTAACGCTGGAGATGAAGGACTTATGGCTGTTGGGGGCGGCGGTAAGGTTTTCCATATCACCGACCCTTCTGTGAATGCGCCGAGCTGGACTCAGGTTTATCCTCCGTCAACTGATGATTTCATAGACGTTATTGCAGATAATCCGGGCAGTGCTGCGGAAAATGATTTTGTCATAATGGCGAAGGACGGCAGAACTTTTATTGCCGAAACAGCAACTGGAAGCTGGACTGACATCACTAACCCTTTGTTTGCTGTACTTGGCAATGAAAGGTCCAAGGATTCGTCCGGACAAGAGAAGGGGATGGTCGGACTGGCGGCGGTAGCTAACGATAGATACGTCGCAGTTACAAACAGTGGTGCACTTGTTGGTAAAATAAGTAAGGCTACTAACTGGATTCCTAATGGTTCTATTGACTTAAGAGCAGGTTTTGCAACTGATGGTTTCAGAGGCGTCGTTAAACTGGATGAGAATACTGCTCTTGTCTTTGGTCACAGCGCTGAAGGTGCTGACGGCAAAAACTTAGCAAAGGTTACAGTTTCTGGAGAAATCTCCACTTGGAGTCTTGCGGAAAAATATAAGGTTGCAAACTGCCCTAATATCAACGCTGTAACTGTTACTTCTGCTGGTATCTTTGTTGCCGGTGATAACGGAAAGGTTGTCAAACTGGCTTCTGATTTAAGTGATGTAGGCGATGCAGCAGCCATGACAGCCTCTGATACCGCTCCTTCGCTTACTGAAACTTTCAACGCTGTTGCTTACAATACAGATGGTAATTTCGGTTATGTAGCCGGTTCTGCCGGTAAAATGTACCGCATTGACCTTGCCGCAAGCACGCACAAGCTTAAGGCTGTAGCTTCAACAGGGACCACGAAAGATTTGAATGCCTTGGCTATGGTCAATGGTGCAACTGAAGGAAGTGTGTCCGGTTTATACAGAACTTTTGCCTCCGGTGATGATGGGACTTCTATTTATACAAATGAAGGCTTTTGGAATGATATGAGTCAGGATGGTAAGGTTATAGCTACTGACGGTACTGCTTTCTATGTAGCTTTAGCGTCAGGTGAGGTTAAAAAATCTTCTGACGCTGGAAAAAATTGGAGCTCTGTATCTACTTCTGCAGGAACAGCTATTGGGAACGGGAAGTCCTTTTCTTATCTTGATGGTACTGATAAGTTGCGCATAGTAGCTACAGGGACAAATCCTTCTGAGATTTTTAATCTGCATGAGGGGGGGGCTACCAAGTATACACTCAACAATTTGAAGCACTTTGCAGTTGATGATGGGAATGGACGTATTTACGCAACAGCTTCCGATTCTGCCAGAGTCTTTTATGCAGATATGGGGTCAGACTGCGCAGATATGGCTACACAGTCTGCTTCATTAGATACCCAGCTCACCAATGGTGGAGATGGTATGGCTGCTACCTCAAAAGGCATCTATTTTTTTGATGGTGGCAAGATTAAAGCGCTTGTAGATACTTCTAATTATTTGGATCTTATTCCTGATGAGTCGAACAAACTCGTAGAAGTTGCAAGGGTTATGGCTTATCTTTCCGGTATCCCCCCTTTAAAAATTTTTGAAAGTACCGCTGAAGGTGAATTCTGCGTCGTGGGTGATGATGGTGGCGAAGCCAGAGTTTGCTGGTTTAGTGACAGTGGTGTTGGCGCTTCTGATGATGTAACTGACAGACACACAGCTTTTACAGGAGTTAGCGGTTTGCCCTTTCCTGGAGGTGCAACTTCTTTGATCCTTGGAATTAATGGTCGCGCTTCTGATTTTACCGTTACAACTGCAACTAAAGTATATCGTTACACATCCAGTGGGAGATGGAACGATTGCGGTAACGTTCCTGAAGGGACAGAGCTTGATTCCATCACCAATGCGCTTAGGGTTGGTTCGAAATTTTTTGCAGTTGGTGACAACTCGGAAATCGCTTATTCTGAGGGAGGAAATTTCTTCTCCGTCGGTTCTGATAACTTCCCGGTAAGCGCAACCATCAACTCAGCTTTTAACGCAACTGAATCTAATATCTATGCTGCTGGTCAGGACGGTCTTGTGGTTAAGGGCTACAGGTCCACATCTTCCGGTACAACTTGGTATAACCGTTACACAGATAAGTTCTTCGGCGCCAGAGACTTCAAAAAAATTACCGGCGTAGGTGACAAACGTTTTGTGGCATACGGTGAATCTGGAACTGACCTTGCGTGGATGGACAGGACTGATCATAACTGGACTGCCATCACCGTAGGCGCTGGAGATGATATTAATACCTTGAATGATATTCAGCCTCTTGATGCTGAAACCTTGTATGTGGCTAACAGTCAGGATGTCGGTTTGGTTAAAGGTGTTCTGAGCGGTAACGAGATTACCTATACTGACCAGATTAAAAGCGGATCAAGCTCCTCTACGTTGGATATGCCTGAAGCGCTTACTGCCTTGAGTGTTGTCGATGCGGATAACATTTATGCTGTAAGCGGAACTAAGTTGTATAAGTTCAGTGATCGTTCCGGTGATGAGTGGGAAATCGCAAATGTTGCCCCCACTGATGACGCGCAAAATCTGACTGATATTGTCGCTCTGTCTGTAGACAAGGTTTATGCTGTCGGCGAAAACGGTTACGCGCTCTTCTACGATGGAACAGAGACAAAAGTTCTGCCCAAAGCAGGAGACTCCAACTTCAACGCATGCTGGGCAGGCGCAGGATTTCTTTACGCGACTGACGGTAGCGGCAATATTCATACTTACAATGAAAAGACCAAAGCCTGGACAACTGAGGATGTTGCAGCAGAAACATCTTTCAAAGATATTACCGGCTCTATTAAGCATAAATACCTTATGGCAGTAGGCAGTGGAGGCGCCACTTACCTGACCACACTTGCCGCTGGTTCTGATGATTCCGGAGACTCCGGCGCTGCGGAAGAGACTTATGTCACAAATATTACCGGTGACTCCGCTGTGGTTAACTCTGAGGTTCCCAAGCACATTGAGCCTGAAGCATTGGCCTCTGCTTACAACACTCCCCCGGAAATGGCTGTTGTTTGCGATGTGCAGGAATTCACCACAACTGGTGGCGTTGCCGATGGTTCTACCCATACCTTCACTTTCAATTTCACACCGACATCAGATTACGCATTTAATGATGTTGTTCTCTACAAGTTGAAGAGTGATGGGACCAACCTCACTTACAACCGCGTGAGCGCTGCTCCTGCGAGCCCGACTTCCGGTGATTTCTGGATTACCACCACTGGTGGCGATCCTGTTGGCGCAGGCCAAACCCTTACTTCCGGTACTGCTTACTCTGTCTGCTTCGCAATTGAAGATAACAGCCAGTACGATAACGATTCTACTCCCGGAAAGATCACTGACCCGGCTGTTCTCGGTACCAGCTCCGGTTCAGGTTCTTCCGGTTGCGTCTTCAACCCGACCCAGACCTTCGGTATGGAGTGGCTGATGCTGGCCTTCGCGCCTGTTGCAGCGTTCTTCCGCAGCAGATTCAAGAAATAGTATCCGTTACCAACGTAACTTGATGCCATAATAGATAAGGCTCCTTATTTAACAGAATGAGGGGCCTTTTTTTTACGTACTAAGCCAACCTTCCCATCCATGGCAGCCGCATCGAAATAAATCCTATTTATTTAAATAAAAACATAGCTCTCCGTCCATGGCAGCCACACCGAAATAAATCCTATTTATTTAAAATTAAAAACTTAGCCCCCCGTCCATGGCTAGACGGAGGGCTTCTGAGGTTAGTGAGGCATGACCTGTTGACTGGGGGTGACAGCCCTCAGGTCGGTTATGAGGTTATTCCTAGGAGGGTCTGACAGTAAGAACAGGACTCTTGGCGGACTTAACCACCTTTTCTGCCACGGAACCGAACAGGATGCGGTCAATGCCTGCACGCCCATGGGTACCCATGACGATCATGTCTGCGTTTTCGCTTTCGGCAATGGCGAGGATTTCCTCGGCTGCGTAACCGGTGACGACCTTACCGTTGGCAGTTACGTCCTTGAAGTTTTCTTCAATGAAAGTTGCCATAGTGGAGTCTGCACCTGTTACAATTTCACCTACAAAATTTTCAATGGAACTGGGCGGTACATGGAAACCCACGTACTGATCCAGTGAAGGGGCCACGTAAAGGCAGATAATGTCAGCTCCCAAAGTCTTGGCCAGGGTGCTCGCGTATTCTGCAACAACGGGGCTGTGATCCGAAAAGTCCACTGCACAGAGTATCTTCTTGATTTCAGCCATATCCTACCTCCATAATTCATAAGGTTGTGCATGGAAAGAAAGTGCATTTCAAAAATTCTTACTTCAAATAATATCTGATTATTACCGACATGGACAAGCTTTTTCTTATACTTTATCCTGCAAGAGGAAAAAATGTCTTGCTGCGGTTGATCTTAAGTAGAATGTGGCAGTATTTTCCGAGTGTTTAAGAATTCTAAAGTCAGTTAAATCAGCCTATTGGTCAAAAGTCTAGACTTTGGCAAGGTCATTGCATAGACAAGGGTGAAACCAAAGGCTGAGGAGTAAAATATGAAGATAAGTCCTGAACAGATTGAAGCCTTAAAGCTGCAACAGCAGCAGGAAAACAAGGCAAAGAAGGTTGACGGGGCAGCGTTCGGCGAATTCCTTAATCAGGAAGTCCAGCAGGGTGCAGCGCAGCAGAATGGCGCAGCATCAGCCCCGCCGGTGCCGGGTCTTCAGGTCAATCCCCTGTTGCAGGTGCAGCAGGCCGCTCAGGTTCAGCAGACCGCTCAGGTCAGCGAAAGTGAGTTTGTCGGCAAGGTGGAAGACCTTTTCGGAAAGCTTGAAAGCTATGCCCAACAGCTTGGTTCCTCTGGCGAGGGCGGACTGAAGCAGGCCTATTCGACTCTTGAAGGTATTCAAGGTGGAGTTGAGTCCCTTAAGAAGGATTGGCCCGGTGTGCAAAGCGAGAATCCGGAACTCGGTTCCATCGTATCCGAACTGGAAACAGTGGCCGTGACCGAACAGATCAAATTTAACCGGGGAGACTACGTGTAGTCGCTCATGCGTAATCTCCCCGCGTAAGATTCTTTCTTACGCGAGAAAGCCGCTCATCTGCTTAAGGATGGGCGGCTTTTTAAGTGCTTTCAAAGTCGTTGTGATAATCATCAAATCGATAGCTGCCGAAATGGATTTACGTTAGCTGACGTTGGATATTGGTTATCTATTTCAGCTTAATATCTTTTGACTGTTTTATGGAGCTGTTCTTGACGATAGCCATAAAAGAAGCCCCCTGCCTCGTAAGAAGCAGGGGGCTTTCAAGTTCGGTAATCCGTCAGTGACTAGTCTTCAGTAGTCAGCTGGCCGGTTTCGCGCTTAACGTCTGTGGCAATCTTGTAAAGGAAGGTCAGAGTCAGCGCGCCGAGTGCGTAAACCATGAATGAAATCATGAGCTCTTTACCGGTGGGCCAGTAAACAGTGACTTCATTGAAGGGGTTCGGTGTGAAACCACCAATCAGCAGGCCGAGACCCTTATCGATCCAGGTTGCGATAACGAGGATAGCGAGGGACCAGGGCAGCAGCTTCTGGTTGTAACGCAGTTTGGGCGGAATGAGCAGCGCAAGGCTAAGAATAGCAAAGGTTGCTGCAGTCCACATCCAGGGCACGAGCTCGGTATGGCCGTGTTCACCTGCGAACAGGTAGACCAGAGAGTGCATGTGTCCGGGCATATTGGAGTAGAATGCGGTGAATACTTCAAGCAGGAAGAAGAAGACGTTCACGCACATCGCGTAAGTGATAATAGTTGTGAGAGTCCCGATTGCGCCTTTGCCGGGTTCGTACTTGGTGATCTTGCGCACGAGGAAAACCACGAGCAGCAGGATAGCAGGTCCGGAGCAGAACGCAGATGCCAGGAAGCGGGCAGCCAGAATGGCGGTGAGCCAGTAGTGGCGGCCGGGCAGACCAGCATACAGGAACGCGGTAACGGTGTGAATGGAGAATGCCCAGATAATGGAGGTGTATACCAGAGGCTTAACCCATTTAGGATGGGATACGCGCTGGCGGTCACACTCAAGGCAGGTCCAACCGATTACAACGTTCAGGATCAGGTATCCGTTCAGAACGATCATATCCCAGAAAAGGATAGAGTTCGGAGTCGGATGGAAGATGATGTTCAGCATACGCTGGGGCTGTCCGATGTCGACGATAATGAAACCGAGACACATGACAACAGCAGCGATAGCCATGAATTCACCCATGATTACCATGCCTTTGAACTTCTTGTAATGATGGAAGTAGTAAGGCAGTACGATCATAACACCGGATGCGGCGAGACCGACGAGGTAGGTGAACTGGGCAATATAGAAGCCCCAGGAAACATCACGGTTAAGACCGGTGATGGTCATCCCTTCCTGAAGCTGGGTCAGATATGTGCAGAAACCGGCACCGATAATGAGCAGCAGGAAACCAATCCAAGCCCAGTATTTCGGTCCGCCTTTAAAAGCTTTTTCGAGCATATCAGGCTTCCCCCTAAATGATGTAGTAAACGCCGGGCTCAGTGCCTGCGGTTGGTTTTCTACGGATGGTGAAGTTCTCACGCAGGGCCTTTCTCACGTTGGAGTTGGGGTCCTGCAGATCGCCGAAGATGATCGCGCCAGCGGATTTTTCCACACATGCAGGCATTTCACCTACAGCGAGACGCTCAACACAGAAGTTGCATTTTTCAACTACGCCGCGCATGCGAGTGGGGAACTTCTTGTTGATCTTGTCCATATCCATATGGAGTCTGGGATCACTGAAGTTAAAACTACGTGCGCCGTAGGGGCAACCAGTCATACAATAACGGCAGCCGATGCAGCGGTGATAGTCCATGGCAACGATGCCGTCAGGGCGCTTGAAAGTCGCCTTGGTGGGGCAAACGCGTACACATGAAGGAGACTCGCAATGGTTGCAGAGTAAGGGGAATCTGTGTGTTTCTTGAGCTTCAGAAGGAAAGTTATTCACCTGTTCAGGGAATACTTCACCGTAAGTGCCGGACCATAACCACTTGATTTCCTCATCAGAGTTGATTTTGGGAACGTTGTGGAAGTGGTGGCATGCTTCAGCCAGAGATTCAATTGCTTCTTCAGTATTAATTTTGCGGGTGTCAATGACCATTGCCCAGCGCTTTGCGTGGAGGGCATTGTCGTTCACTGCTGCATGAGCTCCACCGCTGGGTCCACCGGATGCCATAACAGCGGTGGGAGCGATGCAGAGTCCGGCAGCGGAAAGGCCTGCAAACTTAAGGAAGTTTCTTCTACTCTGTTTCATTATTTAGCCTCCTTGGGAGGTACGTGGCAATCCCAGCAGTAGGGAGTTACACTCGCATCAACGTGGCACTTGTCGCAGAACTGTTCCTTGCTGGTGTGGCACTGCATACAGGTGTTCTGAAGGCTGATGGTGTATTTATCGCCTTTGGCACTGATGTAGGTCCTTTTGCCTTCGCGAAGAGCCATATCTCTCCACTCATCAAGAAGCTTCATGTGGTTCTCACGCATGTTCTGGGTGGGAGCAACACATACTTTAGCGTTCTTGGGCAGTTCTACCTTGGGTTCTTCATAGCTTCCGCCGATGTTGAACCAGAAAGGCATGGACACCAGGCCGAGGAAGATAACCAGTCCGGTTATAATTTTTCCACCGTAGTGCATGATTTAACCCTCCTTCCCGGGCAGAGGATTGAAACGAAGGTCTGTTTCCCTTTCTTTTTCGCCATCAAGGATGAGAGCGTTACCAACCAGTTCGTGAACACCGCAGACGTCTACGCCGGGAGCCCAGTAGTTGGCCAGAGGGGGAAGGGTTGCACGGTCGATAGCGCAGATGCAGGAGAGCATGTTTACGTCATGCTGTTCCTGAACGGCTTTCAGTGCGTTACCGCGAGGCAGACCGCCGCGCATGCGGATTTCCATGATTTCATCAGTGTTAAGGCCGGAACCGCCAGCGCAGCAGAAAGTTTGCTCACGGATGGTCTGTTCGGGCATTTCAAAGAAGTTCTTAACAACGTTCTTGATGACGTAACGAGGCTCATCCATGAGGCCCATGGCGCGAGCGGGGTTACAGGAATCGTGGAAGGTTGCACGGATATGGTCGTTTCTGCTGGGATCAAGCTTCAGTTTGTTGTGCTTCATCAGGTCAGCAGTAAACTCAGTGATGTGAACCATCTTGGTCTGGCGTGCGTTTTCGAACACGGTACCGGTGATCGGGTTCACGGGAACTTCAAGATTGTTCGCGGGACCGTTCATGGTATCCATGTACTGGTTGATAACACGCCACATGTGGCCGCACTCACCGCCGAGAATCCATTTTGCTCCGAGGCGATCAGCTTCGGCGTACATCTTGGCGTTCAGTTT
Organism: Maridesulfovibrio sp.; assembly: GCF_965230075.1. Classification (GTDB taxonomy): domain Bacteria; phylum Desulfobacterota; class Desulfovibrionia; order Desulfovibrionales; family Desulfovibrionaceae; genus Maridesulfovibrio. The sequence goes on from NZ_OZ245945.1 coordinate 17,688, forward strand.
CTTCATCATATCAGCAGAGGTGAAGAGACCGAAGTTACCGCCCTCAGATGCGTAGGTGGACAGGGTGTAGTCAAGACCAATGTGATCGAACAGCATCAGGTAACCCATGAAGGTGTAGATGCCGGGATCAGCGAATACGTCACCGGAAGGAGTAATGAAGATAACTTCATGGCCTTTTTCGTTCATGGGAACGTTCAGGCGCTTACCGGTGATTTCTTCGATATCGTCGACCATGAAGTCTACGATGTCTTTGAATGCGTGGGGCTGGATACCGAGGTGGTTACCGGTACGGTTACAGTTGGAAACCGGCTCGAGAATCCAGTTGATGTTCACTCCACACAGGTGCAGCAGTTCACGCGCCATCATGGTTACTTCCGCTGTATCGATGCCGTAGGGGCAGTACAGGGAACAACGGCGGCACTCTGTGCACTGGTAGAAGTAAATGAACCATTCTTTGAGAACATCTTCGGTCATAACTCTGGACCCGGTGAGGGTGGACAGAATTTTACCGGCCAGTGTGAATTCACCACGATAGATGGAACGCATAAGTTCCGCACGCAGCACAGGCATGTTCTTGGGATCACCGGAACCGATGAAGAAGTGGCATTTGTCTGCACAAGCGCCACAGCGAACACAGATGTCCATGAATACTTTCAGTGAACGATATTTATCGAGTCTTTCCCTGAAACCTTCCTTGACAATTTCCTGCCAGTTTTCAGGAAGCTTCCAATCAACGTCAGCGGGGTTCCACTCACGCGGGTTGGGCATGCCCAAGTACTCGAGTTTTTCCGCCTTAGCGGGGTAACACCAGTTGCCCGGAGAGGTATCTACCGGGGTGTCCATCCACCCAGTGGACGGCGGTGTATAATTAATGCTTTTAAAAAGCTCATCAGCTTTTGGGAGGTCAGCCATGTCAACTCCTCATCAAAAGATATTTAAGGTCTGTCCGGCATAGGTCTTAAAGACGCTCTATGCCTTTTTATCCACCGGGAGACCCGCTTCAATCATTACTTCCCTGAACTCGTCTTCATAAGCCTCATAGCTGTGGGGCTTGATGTTGGGGTCGTTCCAAGGGTTCTCGTGGTGGTTGATACGGGTATCGTTGGGCATGTTCCTTGTGGGAGACAGGAATACGCCGCCCGCGTGCATCAGCTTACTGAAGGGGAAGTAAACCAGCAGCACACACACGAGGAAGAGGTGGATGAAGAACACCACGCTCACACCAGCGGGAATAACGGGGCTGAAGGTTACAAGACCCATGGTCAGCTTCTTGATGGCCATAATGTCTACGTGCTCAAAGTAGCGCATGTAGATGCCGGAAAGGGCGATGCCGATGATGAGAAGCAGCGGGAAGTAATCGGTTACCAGAGAGATGTAACGCAGTTTGGGATCCTGAAGTCTGCGGCCGAGCAGGAAGCCGAGGCCGGCAAGAATCAGGAGGTCTGACATGTACAGTCTGGGAACACCGATCTGCATGATACCATCAATCATTTCCACGAAAGCGATACATTCGGGTACCGGCTCGAAGAAGAGTCTCATGTGCCTGATCACGATGAGCAGGAATGAGTAGTGGAAGAGCAGTGAAAACAGCCACAAAAATTTAGATGAGGCGTAAGTTACTCTTCCGTCCCTGAGTTCTACTTTGGTGTTCCTGAAGAGGGAACGAAAGCAACAGATCTCAAGGATCATACGGATAAAAGTTTGACCCGGGGTCACGGGGTTATCAAAGCGGTCATGCTGGATGAAATCCAGAGACTTCTGCTGTCCGCCCGTGGTCGGGATACGGAAAGGAACCGGGCTCTTTGCCCAGCCGATAATCCGGTTGGCAAAGCCCACCAGAAATACGGCAACTGCTACATACGGTAACAGAGTGCCGAACAGTCCTGCCATGTGTGCGGAACCCACTCCGAAGAGTGCGATGAGCACCAAAGCAAAAACTAAAACGAGTGAGTACAAAGCGTTCATCTACCTTCACCTCGCTTATACGTTTGGCTTCCTTGGGAAGCCGGCCACTACACCTGTCCGGCCCCTTTGGCCGAAACGTCCTCGATTTTGTTGACCCGCCGAAGGAGCATGTGATGCGATCTCTTGATCTCATCAATTCTCATTTGCGCAATCAAATCCCTATTCTTGGTATAGATGTCGAACGCGATAAGTCCCAGATTGTCGATCCGGGCCTCAAACGCGAGCAACTCATCAAGTTTGCCTTCATTTTTCAGTTCCTCCATGAACTCGTCTCTCAGGAGTTTCTTGAAAAGGAAGACAAAGCTTAAAGCTTTGGATGGTGCAAAATCCTGAACGGTCCTGATCTTAATCAGTTCGTCAAGGGAGTTTGCAAGATCGTCGGCACTTTTCCATTCAAGGATAAGATCAAAAAGCTCACTTGCGACCTTTTTGATGGTGACCCCGACAGGATTGGTGAATCGGTCTTTATTGGACTTCCATACTTCCTGAGTTTCTTTCGGGTAGGAAGCAAGAATCAATTCGTACCATTTTTCTGTCAGGTCTTCTTTTCTTTCCGACAATTTTTGTACAAGACTCATTTTTATTACCTGTATTGTAAACAATAATAAATTTCAGGCCGCTGCCTCCCTTAAGGGGCAGGGTCCGGAAACTGAGATCGGCTTTCAAAAAAAAGCCAAAAATGTGAATTCCGTCACACTGTGACTAACAGGACGATATTCCAGATACCTAGTGATTCGTCAAGGGGTTTTAGCCCTTAGTCCGGCTATCAGATGGTATGAAAATCATTGTCAAACTAGGCTTTTCAGCTTCATATGGAAGTGCTTCTTCGATGATTGGGAATGCTCAACCTTACCCTATACAGGAAGCAACCCGCTTTGATACTTAGCTTTGTTGTTGATCATAAAAAAGACCCACCGTCACGGTGTAGATATTCTCAGGACCAGGAAGGGATGTAAAATGTCAGAACCGTTAATTTTTTATACACAGGGTTGTCGTCGGGCAATTTTTATCCGCCGTTACAAGCGTTTCACTGTTGAAGCCATGCTTGATGGTGAGGTTGTCGGTGTGCATACAAATAATACAGGTTCCATGCTCGGGTTACTGCGTGAGGGGCAGGAAATATATATTTCTCCGGCCCAGAATCCCAAGCGCAAACTCGAGTGGACCCTTGAGGCGGTCATGCCTTTGGGCGAAATGGTCGGGGTAAACACTGCCGTGCCCAACAAGATGCTGCAGTTGGCTTTCGAAGCCGGACAGTTGCCCGAAACTGAAGGCTACACAACCCTCAAGCGTGAGGCCAAAGTTGGTAACAGCCGTCTTGACGGTCTTTTTACTGATGATTCAGGAAAGCTTCCCAATCTTTGGGTGGAGTGCAAGAACGTTACCCTTGTGGAAGACGATGTTGCCTGTTTTCCCGATGCCCAGACTGAGCGTGGACGCAAGCATTTAATGGAACTCATGGATCTAGCCGCCAAAGGGGACCGTGTAGCCTTATTTTTTTTCGTACAGCGCAATGACGGAAATTGTTTTGGTCCAGCTGATTTTATTGATCCTGAATATGCGGAGCTGTTTTACAAGGCACTTGAGGTAGGTGTTGAATGCTGGGCGTATGAGGCTGTCTTAAGCGAGCAGGGGATAGGAATTGGAAGGAAATTGCAGCTCGCCGCTTATCGATAGGTTCTGTTTTTGGATGTCGGCTAGCCGCGCTACTTGCGAAGCATACTGAAAGGTTCTGAAGGGGATGGGGTCTGGGGAAGGGGAAACTCTTGCAAGAGTTTCCCCTTCCCCAGCCGCCGGAGGCATCTATCTTTTAAGCACGCAGATATTGCCGTCTTCGTGCCAGCATTGGTTGCAGGAAACGCATTTGGGGTGGGCGTGGTCCCCGGACTGCCAGCGACCGGGCAGGTCCGGTTCGCAGTGCGTTACACGGGAGAGGCCGAATGCAGTGATGGTTGAGGTATTCAGCTTTTCTTCCATGAGAGCAACAGATCGGTTGCCTCCGGTAGAAATGACCGGGACATTTATTTGTGAACCGATCCATGATGCGTATTCGCTGAAATAGGACTGTTTTTCTTCCTTGATGATCTTTGGCTTGATTGCGCTGTCATCCCACCCTTTAGTGAAGTTCCCACCGGAAAATTCAATTGCAGTAATTCCGTGTTCTTCCAGCATTTTAGCTACCTGCGTACTTTCTGTGACAGTGAAGCCATCCTGATCCATGTAGTCGGAACAGTGAATCTTGATCAGTATTGGATAATCGGCTGAAACTTGCTTGCGGATGGCATTAAGGGTTTCAATGATGATCCGGGAACGGTTCTCGATGGAGCCTCCGTATTCATCTGTGCGACGGTTGTAATAAGGAGTCAGGAACTGGCTGTAGAGGTACCCGTGAGCTGCATGCATCTGAAACCCGTCAAATCCGCCTTTTTCGGCTCGGCGGGCGGCTTGAGCGTGTGCTTCGACAACGGTCTTGATGTTGTCCTTGGTCATTTCCTGCGGAGTAACTTTGTAGATGGGGTGCTCCACTGCTGAAGGTCCCCAGATTGTCCGTTCGCCGGCATTATAGGCTGTCTGTGACCCGCCATAGCAGCCTTGAAATATGATCGGGGTGCCTTGTGCATGAATACGGTCTGTCAGCTTTTTAAGTCCGGGAATATAACGGTCGTCCCAAATGGCGGGCATGCCCGCATTGGGTTGTTCTTCTTTCATTACATAGCCGTATCCTGTGACGATGAGCCCGATACCGCCACGAGCGTGCTCTTCAAGTGTTTCAATAAGTCTGTCTGTCACGTAGCCATCTGCATCAGCCATGTTTTCCCATGTGGCTGAGCGCATAAGACGGTTTTTCATTTCAATTTTGCCGATATTTATCTTGTCAAAAAGTGATTTCATGGTTCTGTCCTGATTGGTGTTTGTATTTGATCTCAAGGTAAGCGGGGTTTGAGGTGTTATGGATCAACAGAATGGATGATAAATTGAATATGCAGGCTCGATTTTTGTCGTATGTGTTTGTTCATTCTTGCGGTTGGCAGGTCAGGGTAAGCTAGTCTTGGTTGAAATTGTATTCGCGGCACAGCTTATAATAATCGTCGATGAGTTCTTCGTCCAACCAGTAAGTATAGTAAGTGGCAAATATGTTGGTCGCATTAGTCTCTTTCAGCATTCTATTCAGTCTACGGACCATACTGTAACCGAATTTATTTTGGGGTGCGCCGAAGTATACCGGACTAAGCGGAGGCATTCCGGATACTCTGTAAAATATAAGGTCCTTATTCAGTCCGGCGTATTTAATTTCTACCGGAAATCCAAAAGTCGCATCTACTCTTCTCCGTTTGAGCATTGTGAGGGTTCCGGTGTGATCGGCGGAGGTTCTTATATTGAATATTTGTTGTTGTTTGTATGTTTGTATCGTCTGGTCAATGGCGCCGTAATATGATCTCCCGAGATTTATGCCAATACGGAAGTCTTTTGATTTGCAAAGAGTGGTAAGGTCGATAGTTCCATCTTTCAATAGGAAAGGAGCGTATTTCCTATAGTCCTTACGGTTGAATATTATGCCATTGGAAAAGACAAAGTAACTTGGCCGCGAAGTGTAGCAGACAAATTGTTCTCTTTCTTGGGTTTTGAAGAGAGGGGTGATAATGCCGTGTGAACCCTTTCTCAATTCTTCAAGGATGCGCTGGTAGTTGGCAGTCTTGAATGTTGAATTTGTTAAATTCAAGTGTATGGTGACGTATTTGATGATTCTGTTGTCTATGCCGTATTGTTTGTAGGGTCCTTTGATAATGGCGTAGGGCGGAAAATTTGGCTGAAACCAAGTGATCTCCTCTGCTGAAGTTGCAGCAGGTCCGATCGTGATCAGCAAGACCAGAATGATAAGGTTTTGATATAGTCTTTTCATTATTTCCCAATCGTTGTCAGAAGCTGTAGTTGTTTTACTTCTTAAGTCTACGCTATAAAGAATGCTTTTGCATAGCTGTTATAAAATTTAGGCATAAAAACGTGGAAAGCCCCCTGCATGCGACCATTCGCATGCAGGGGGCTTTCCGGCCTTGATGGTGTTGAAATAGGGCGAGGCGTCCGGCCCGGACCGGGTTAATCCGGACCGGACGCCCTAGGAGCAGGATGCCGAAATGTTTAGCCGGGAGGGTGGAGCTCCCGGCCAGAAACCAGACTCGGAGTAGCTTGCAATCTGATGGTAGATGCAATCAGCACGGATTCGGCTGACTTCGGACGTAATCCGCACTATTCGAGCTGTGAATGATGAGATTTATTCCCTGCTCCCGGTCTGTGCTGCTGATGCGGTCTCCCGTATCCTTTCTTCTTTGCGCACAGTCCTTCGTTCCATGGCCTCTCTGTTGCGTCTGTGGTCCACCCCGGTCTCAAGGATCAGTGGTGGCACCGGGGAAGGTTTACCGTTTTCCCCCATGGCAACAAATGTAAGATAGGCAGAGTTTGTGTGCCTTATCTCACCTGTTAAAAGATTTTCAGCTTCAACCCGGACTCCGATTTCCATGGAGGTCCTGCCGACCATATTTACATTGGCATGCAGGTTGATGAGTTCCCCCACATAAGCGGGCCGCAGGAAATTCATGCGGTCAATGGAAGCGGTGACCACTGGTTTGCGTGCATGACGCATGGCACAGGTGGCAGCGACCAGATCCAGTTGTTTCAGCAGAACTCCGCCGTGCAGGTTTCCAGCTGGGTTGGTGTCCTGCGGCAGTACCCTGTAGGTCATTAAGGTTCTGCTCTCGCTGATTTTCTTTGGTTTCATGATGGCAACCCTGATCTATGTCATGTTTATGATGTCGTTTTGTAATACAAAAAGTTTACATATGTATTACGCAGGTAAAATTTATTTAATTTTACCATATTCGACTCTGGCTTCCCAGATCATTTTGGCAATTCTCTTTCCCAAATCCAGTTGCCTTGTCTTGATCAGAGCCTCCGCAGCTTCGCGGTTGCCGTCTTGTTTCAGCAAAGTGGCAGATTCCAGATCTCTGAGATAATTCTCAAATTCCCGGATCAGCTTGGAAAGATTAAGAGTTTCCAATTCAAGGGGAACTCGTACGGATTTAACTTTTCTGCTCATTTCGCCTGTTTTTACCTGTTGTGTTTGAAAAGGATCTTACAGCTTAAAAGATAAATGTCAATACATTTGTATTACAAGATGAAATATAATAAGTCGCTATATTAAGCTGCAAAATAAGTGTCTCTAAAATTCTAATAGTCATAAAATAGAAATACAATAGTATTACAAAACAATATCAAAAAGTCTGCAAAGAGTATCGCAAGGATCAGATCAAGAAACTGCGGGAAAGAGTTTGGTTACTCGAATCTAAATGATTGGACTTCAGGGCTGGTGGCGGAAATGAAAGCAGGGAATAGGACCAGCGCGCACGCAGGGTGGTAAAATAGCGGTGAAAAGAAGCCGCAGACAATCACTGTAGTGAGCAGGCTGGCTAGCATGCTTGAAGGAAACCGCCTGTATACGGCGGTTACGGCTGCTGCGACAATGCAGGGGCCACCCAGTCCCCAAGAACTGAGCAGGTGCAGCCAAAAGGGTGGGATGTGGAAAAGATAAATCCCGGACCCGGTCCAGACCTGCTGTTGGCCATGCCAGATTGTCCACAGTGATGCCGGGACATTGAGAGGCAGGGGAGCCGTCAGGGGAAATCCTGTGAGCAGAAGTTCGGGGTTGTTGGCAAAAAGTTCCAAAATAGAGAACCATAGCCAGTATGAAGGAAGGTCCTGCCTGTTCATGAAGGTCATTTCCTGCACTTGCAGGGAAAGGTAGTTGAAGAACAGCAGGCAGAGCACCAAAAGGATTTTTTTCAGAGCTCCTTTAGGGCCGGAAATGAGCATGATTAAAATTGCGGCGAGAGTGATGTCACGCCCGAGAGTGCAGAAGATCCCTGCAAGAATGATCAACCGGGTAAATGTATTCTCCTCGGAGTTATGCAGGGTAGCGCAAAGCCCAACCAGAAGGATCGGCCCGCTGATGCTCGACATTCCGGAAAGAGAGGGCATGGCCGGTTCATGGAGCAGGAAAAAGCGGAGAATGAATTCCGCAATAATGAGTGAGGCCAGCCAGCTGGACCAGAATGAAATTTGTTTCGGTTCCGGCGGTGGGAAAAGTTTTAACCAGAGCACCGAGATCAGCAGAAATAAAAGGGGCTTTGCTTCCATGAACAGGGGAAGATAGTCAAGAAGGGACTGAGTGAATCCGCTAAAATGTGTGAATGAAATCCAGGTAATAAGCAGGGCGGGGATTCCGGCCTTAAACCAGAGCGGGGCGACACTTTTATCTCCACGGAGCATTTCCAGTATGAGGCCCAGTATGGCCAGCCCGGTGGCGAATATCTCAGCCAGATTGGAGGGTGTAGTATAGCCGCTCAGGCTGAAGGCTGCCAGGGTCAAGGGCAGTCCCAAACTGAACAGGGCTAGAGGAATCTCCGATGCTGTTAGGGCTTTATTGTCTGAACTCATTAGCATTTGTGTTACATGGATATGTTCAGGATTAGAAGGCCCGGAATAAAAAAAATGTGCAAATTATCAACGGTTGCTGAATCTGAAGATCAGCCGGTTGAGGTAGTTAAAGGGAAACGCAACTGGTTTGGGTATTCTTTTGCGTTTGACCAGCAGGACATCGAGTACGTGGGCTGTGGGGTACTTGTAGCCGAGAAAATTAACGCAGCCCGCGCAATAGGTGACCATGGGCACCCCGGTTCTTTGCGCTTCGTTAATGCGCTTGCGAGACCAGTGATCAGCATAGTCCTTCTTGTGGAAATTTGTTGCTCCGCCTTCTCCGCAGCAGAGTGTCTTCGTGCGGTTGTGGCGCATTTCCACTACCCTTATGCCCACTGATTTTAGCAGGGTACGCACGTCTTTGTGTATGTCAGTCTCATTGCGGGTCACGCATGGGTCGTGGATTGTCACTTCTTTAACATTGGGCCGGACCGGCATGAATTTAGAAACTTTCAGCCTTTTATATATAGAGACGATCTCCAGCTTGGAGTTAAATTCCTTGAAAGTCATGTGGCAGTTGGGGCAGGCGGTCAGGATTTTCTTGATCCCCTTGCGTTCCAATCTATGGATCAGTCCGGAAAGGGATTCCTCATGCCTGCTTTTTAGTCCCAGCATTTTGGAGGGCTTGGAGCAGCAGTTCAGGACCAGTCCCATGGTCGGCTCTTCCCGCCTGATTATTTTATAGGCGACTCTGGCGGCATCGGGGTGCATGGCCGGGAGGGTGCAGCCCGGAAAAAAAACGGTTTTGCAGTTCTCAGGAATGAACTCTCCCTTGAACGGGAAGCGTTGGCCGAGTCGCTCATAATTCAGAAGCGGGTCGTACTTGTCCAGACGGAAGATAGCGTTGGCCTGAGCATGGTTGCGCAGCTCCTTGAACATGCGTTCCGGTTCAGCCACAACCGGACAGACCGCAGAACAAAGTCCGCAGGTAGAACAGGCGTAGGAGTGTATTGCCATCGTGTCGGCATCTTCATCGGATGAAAGAGCCCGCAAGGCGATGGATACGGGGGAGCCGCTTTCAGCCAGAAAGCGGCACTTGGTCATGCATTTGCCGCAATCAATACATTCGTCGGCTGTATGTTGCAGTTCTTTCTTTAATTGTTTCGATACAGGCATAGGCGCACTTATGAAGACTCCGGCCTACAGCAATTGGCAACCCCATATTTTAACCCGCTTGTTGACGTATTCAGTGCACTTACCTTTGATGCGCACTTTTACGCCCGGTTTGAGATTGCTGACTATCGGAATCTGGTCTTCGGTAAAATGACAGATGACTTCGGCGGTAAAGTTCGAAATACCCTTGAGTCCCACATGTAAATCGCCGAATCCTTTTGCTGAAACATCTACTATTTCGCCGGAAACTTCAATGACTTCGTTCTGGTACTTGCCGCTGGCTATGGTGTTGTTTTCCACAAAGTCGATATAAAGTTTGTATGAACCTACATGCAGCTTGGATTGAGTCAGTTTGACTTCGTTGGCAATGCGCGCATGCCATGCCCCGAGAGTCTCTTTTTTGTGCGGGGCCACATTCTGGTGCGCAGTCGGTCCTGATTTTAAGTTCTTTTGCAGGTCGACCCGGTTGTTCAGCTGTCCGGTGGAATCATAAACATCTGCAACAACCTTGCCTTCATTTGAAATGTATATTTTTGATCTTAATCTTCCCATGGGGTCAACAAGATGAAATTCTTCCGCCTTGACGATGTTAGGCATTCTTTTGCTCCTTGAACTGCATGGATACTGTTATGTAAGAATATACAATTAAACGGTTCATTGCTTGAAAAAGCAAGAAATATTGTAAGCAAATTTTTGTGAGTGTACGATAAGTGTTTGTGATTTTCCAAAAAGTTGATATGAGTCTTCACTTGACTTGGATGAATAAAAGCTTTAACAGACAACCCCTTTCTTTACGCAATCAGCACAAATCGAGAAAAGGTGGAGCTTTTGAGGTTTTTGCGCGTAAAAATGCTTAGCCGGCGGAGTAAGAGAATTGTTTGACAGCCTATCAGATAGACTTTCCGAAGCCTTTAAGAATTTCAAAGGGCAGGGACGGTTGGATGAAAAGAACATCCAGACCGGATTGCGCGAAGTGCGCCTTGCCCTTCTCGAAGCGGACGTAAACTACAAGGTCGTTAAAGACTTTGTGGAGAAGGTAAAGGAGCGCGCTCTCGGGCAGGAGGTCCAGAAGTCCCTTTCTCCCGGACAGCAGGTGATTAAAGTCGTTAACGACGAACTTACCGAGCTGCTCGGCGGCGAACAGGAAGGACTGCAGCTCACCAAGGGCAAGCTTTCCAAAATCATGATGGTCGGTCTTCAGGGTTCCGGTAAGACCACTTCTTCAGCCAAGATAGCCTTGTATCTGCGGCGCAAGAAGTTCAAGCCCTACCTTGTCCCTGCCGACGTCTACCGTCCTGCTGCGATTGACCAGCTTCATGTGCTGGCCAAACAGCTGGATATGCCGGCCTACCCGTCCACTACGGAAATGAACCCCGTGGACATCTGCCGTGACGCTATGGTCAAGGCTGAAGAGGCCGGATGTGATGTTCTGCTTTTCGATACAGCCGGACGACTGCATATTGATGAACCTCTGATGGAAGAGCTTTCCTCCATCAAGGAAGAATGCTCTCCGGATGAAATCCTTTTCGTGGCGGACGCAATGACAGGGCAGGACGCTGTCAATGTTGCCTCCACATTTGACGACAAACTTGATGTTACCGGTGTCGTCCTTACCAAAATGGATGGTGATGCCCGAGGCGGTGCGGCGCTCTCCATCAAATCCGTTACCGGTAAGTCCGTTAAGTTTGTCGGTGTGGGTGAAAAGCTTTCCGAGCTTGAACTCTTCTACCCGGACAGGGCCGCTTCAAGAATTCTCGGCATGGGGGATGTACTTTCCCTGATCGAGAAAGCCCAGTCTGTGATGGATGAGGGAGAGGCTGAAAAGCTGACCGAGAAATTCCGCAAGGCCGAATTCGACCTTGAGGACTTCCGCACCCAGATGCGCAGAATGAAGAAGATCGGTTCCATGGGTTCGATCATGAAAATGATCCCCGGCCTCGGCGGGCTGACCAAACAGCTCGGCGATATGGAGATTCCGGATAAGGAACTGAACAGGATAGAAGCCATCATCTCGTCCATGACCATGCAGGAGCGCAGGCAGCCCAAGCTTATCAATCCCAGCCGTAGGCAGAGGATTGCTAAGGGTTCCGGCGTTAAGCTTGAAGAGGTCAATCAGATGCTCAAGAATTTTGAGCAGATGAGCAAGATGATGAAGAAAATGATGGGCGGCAAAGGCGGAAAGGGCAAAATGCCCAAGATGCCGAATCTGCCCGGAATGCCCGGACTTGGCGGCGGTGCAGGAATGCCGGGAATGCCCGGTATGGAAGGGTTGGAAGGTATGGAAGGAATGGGCGGAATGCCTCAGCCTTCTAAAGCCAAGAGTAAGAAGACCCTTCAGGCCCGCAAAAAGAAAAAGCTTAAAAAGCAAGCTCGCAAGAAAAAGAAGAAATAGTTTTTTGTGGGCATTTGCTTGCAATTTATTAACGAACCACTTAATTTAAGATTATATGGGGGAAAGTAGACAATGGCTATTAAACTTAGACTGACCCGTATGGGCTCCAAAAAACGCCCTTTTTACAGAATCGTAGCAATCAACAGCGAAACCAGACGTGACGGTCGTCCTTTGGACTTCTGCGGTTACTACAACCCGATGGTTGAGCCTGTTGATGTTAAAATTGACAAGGAAAAAGTAGAGAAGTGGCTTGAGAGAGGCGCTGAGCCTAGCGATACCGTTAAATCTCTCCTCAAAGCAAATTCCTAGGGTTCGTAACTCACCAGGTTCGAATTCTTCTTCACTACTCACGGTACACACTCGAAATCAGAAGCGGAGGTTGTTGGCATGTTGAAGGATTTAGTAGAATACATCGCGAAATCGCTTGTTGACAATCCGGATGAAGTAGTTGTCACCGAAATCGAAGGGGAGCAGACTTCCGTAATCGAACTTAAGGTCGCCAAAGAAGACCTCGGTAAGGTTATCGGTAAGCAGGGCCGCACCGCGCGTGCCATGAGAACCCTGCTCGGTGCTGCATCAACCAAGGTGAGAAAACGCTCTGTTCTGGAAATTCTGGAATAAGAGTCCTCGAACCTGACCATAACGGCAGGCTGCTATGGAAATGCTTGTAGTTGCCGAGGTGGTCAAACCACATGGTCTCAGGGGGGAAGTTTGCATTGAATCTCATGCGGACTCCCCTTTTCTCTTCGACGAGGTCCCCTGTCTGTATCTGGCTAAGAAAGGACAGAAGCCCCGTCGTTTTGTCGTGCGCTCTTCACGTAAACACAAAGGGCGCGTGCTCCTGACCTTCAAGGGTGTTGAAGGCCGTGATGAGGCGGAAAGCCTGCGCGGTATGGAAATCTTTGTGCGTGAAGCTGATCTTCCCGAATCCGGGGATGACGAAGTTTACATGTACGAACTTGAAGGCATGAGCGTCGAACTTGAAGACGGGACCGTGGTTGGAACCATTTCGAACTTTATTCTTGCCCCCGGGCAGGAAACATGGGTGATCTCTTCTGCGGAGGGTAAGGAAATTCTTTTCCCCGCTGTTGAAGAATTTGTTTTGTCTGTTGATCTGGACGCGGAAAAGATTGTTGTGGACCCTCCCGAAGGGCTGTTCGACATATATCTTTCCGATTCAGCTAAAAAAGACAATGGGAAGAAAAAGAAATAGGGCAGAGTGCCGCTTTTTTAAATTCCAAGGCTGGAACATTAGTGAAATTTAATCTGGTTACACTCTTTCCGGAATTTTTTGATTCCCCGTTGTCGCACGGACTCATGGGTAAAGGCGTTGAAAAGGGTATTGTCTCTTTTAACAAGGTCGATCCCCGCGAGTTTGCAACAGACCGCCATAAATCTGTTGACGACCGCCCCTACGGAGGCGGGCCGGGCATGGTCATGTTTCTTGACCCCATTGCCAAGGCTCTCGATACCGTAGGCATTAAGCCTTCCAAGGAAGGCGGCTGTCCCAAGGGCAAAAGGCTGATCATGCTTTCGCCCAAAGGCAAGCCGCTGACCCAGAAGATGGCGGTTGAACTTTCCAAGGAAGAGGAGCTGACCCTCGTCTGCGGAAGATATGAGGGCATTGATGCCCGCTTTGAAGATATTTTTCCCGTTGAAACAATCTCTGTAGGGGATTTTGTGCTCAACGGGGGCGAAGCCGGGGCCATGTGCCTCATTGAGGCTGTCGCCCGCCTGCTGCCGGATTTTATGGGGCATTCCGAATCCGGTACGGAGGAGAGTTTCTCTTCCGGTCTTCTTGAGTATCCGCACTATACCCGTCCTCCGGAATTCGACGGGCATTTAGTGCCGGAAGTTCTCTCTTCAGGCAATCATGCTCTGATAGAAGAATGGAGGAGAAAAAAGTCTCTTGATGAGACCTTGGATGCCCGGCCGGAGCTTTTGGCCGAAGCAGAAGGGTTAAAAAAAGATGATGTGCGTTATTTGCGCACAATACCCCGAAAACGTTTGGGAAAAAATCTTTATATGGCTCTTGTGCATTATCCGGTGCTAAATAAATTTGGAGAAAAGGCCGCTGTTTCTTTGACAAACCTCGATATTCACGATATGTCCCGCGTTTCCCGCTCTTACTCAATTAGCGGATTTTTTGCGGTGACTCCAATCGAGGATCAGAAGAAACTGGCCGAGAGGATCATTTCTCACTGGACCTCGGGACCGGGAAGCAAGTTCAACCCGGACCGTGCCGCAGCTTTTTCCAAAGTAGGAGTTAAAGATTCCCTGCAAGATGTGGTGGAGCATATCGAAGAGGGAACGGGTAAGAAGCCGATACTGGTGACCACCAGCGCACGAGGCGCAGGCAGCACGACTATGAACAAAGTTCGTGAAATGTTGCAGGATAATCCCGTCCTGCTGGTTTTCGGTACCGGACACGGGTTGGCCCCCGAAATTCTGGACATGGCAGAAGGCAGCTTACGGCCTATCAGGTTCATGGACGGATACAACCATCTATCAGTAAGAAGTGCGGTGGCGATCACGGTCGACAGGCTGTTGGGAGACGCCTGGTAGATCCGCCTTCGGGTGCCGCAAAAGAATTTATATAAGGAGTAGCGACATGAGCAACGTAATTGCAAACATCGAACGCGAACAGATGCGTATTGATATGCCCGCTTTCAAAGCTGGCGACACTGTAAAGGTACACCTGCGTATTATCGAAGGTGAAAAGGAACGTATCCAGGTTTTCCAGGGTGCTGTTCTGCGTTACCGTAAAGGTACCACCAACTCCACCTTCACCGTCCGCAAAATTTCTGACGGTATCGGCGTTGAGCGTGTTTTCCCCGTACACTCCCCCTACATCGAGCGTGTAGAGGTAGTTGCTGAAGGTAAAGTACGCCGCAGCCGCATCTACTACCTGCGTGGTCTTAAAGGTAAGGCTGCACGTATCAAGTCCAAACAGGCTTGGTAGGCCACGAAGCATTTATGCTTCGCGGATACTCCCATCGGGCCTTGGTCCGGCATGGGAACGCAATATAGTGTTGAAAAACCGTCATTCCCGGACTGTTAAAGTTTGGGTATGGCGGTTTTTTACTTTTTGAAGCCTTCGGCGACCCTGCCGGGGGCCTTAAACCCTTTTCCAAAAGGGTTTAAGAATCCCAAAACGTTTTATTAAGGCCTCGCCTCTTATGTCTGAAAATTTGCTGCCCGGAATGGGTACTGAAGAATTGATCACTGCGGGTATCGATGAAGCTGGGCGTGGCTGTTTGGCTGGACCTGTTGTGGCAGGGGCGGTGATATTGCCAGAAAAATATGATCTTCCGGGACTGACTGATTCCAAGAAACTGGATGAAGCTGCGCGGGATCGTCTGGCAGTGGAGATCAAGAAGCAGGCTGTCTGCTGGGCGCTTGGTGTCACTCGGGCGCAGGTGGTGGATCAGATTAATATTTTGCAAGCCACATTTCGGGCTATGGGCCGTTCTGTGTTGCATTTGAAGGTTAAGCCTCAAATGCTTATGGTTGACGGCAATAAGACCATTCCTGCGCCGCATTTAAATGGCGTGGCGGGCTTCAGGCAGGAAGCTGTGGTCAAGGGCGACTTGAAGATACCGGCTATCTCTGCTGCATCCATTCTTGCTAAGACCTTCCGGGATAAGCTTATGGTGCAACTGTCCAAACGTTATGCTGAATATGGTTTTGAAATCCATAAGGGCTACGGGACCAAGGTGCATCTGGATGCTCTTAAAGAACACGGCCCTTGCGCAGTGCACCGTATGACCTTCAAGGGCGTGCTGCCTGAGAAGAAAGCCAAACAGGAGCGCATGTGTCTCCCCGGCATTTAGACTTCGGACAGGCGGGCGAAGATTACGCGGCCCGTTTTTTGGAAAATCGTGGATACAATCTGCGCCAACGCAATTGGCGCTGGAAGCAGTGGGAACTTGATATTATCTGTGAGAAGGGCGACGAACTTATTTTTGTGGAAGTTAAGACCAGAGCCGGACGTAGTATACAATCCGGTATAGAGGCGGTTACCCCGGCCAAGCGTAAGAAGCTGGTCAAGGCCGCGACCCGCTACCTTTCGGCATTTGACCTCTGGGAGAGACCCTGCCGATTTGATCTGGTCATTGTGAACGATGACGGAACCGGCTTTAGAGCGGAACATATAGAAAATGCATTCGACCTCACCGACTTTATGGGTGGTGGCAACACCGCTTGGCAACCTTGGTGATATCACCGAGCGGGCCAAAAAAGTGTTGGCTTCTGCCGACCTGATTTTCGCGGAAGATACCCGCCGCACAGGTAAATTACTTCAGTCGCTTGATATCAGCGGCAAGAGTTTTGTCAGCCTGCATGAACACAATGAGGAAAAGCGGATCAAGAAAGTGCTGGCCCACTTTGACGAGGGCAATGATGCCGCTCTTGTTTCCGATGCCGGAACCCCGCTCATGAGTGATCCCGGTTACCGGGTGGTCCGGGCCTGCCGTGAACATGGTGTGCGAGTTGTGCCAGTTCCCGGTCCAAGTGCTCCGGTAACAGCTCTTTCCGGCTGCGGCCTGCCTCCGTATCCTTTTTCTTTTCTCGGTTTTCTGCCGCGCAAGGAAGGGCAGATGCGCAAGCTCTTCGAAGCTTACGGAGCCACTGGTGCGACAATCGTATTTTTCGAGCGTAAATCACGGCTGCGGGAGACCATGCATCTGGCTTACGAATCCCTCGGCAATCGCGAATTTTCCATTTGCCGTGAACTGACCAAGGATTACGAAGAATTCATCAACGGCAATTTGGAAGATTGGGAAGATGTTTCCGAAGAATTGCGCGGTGAGATCACCGTAGTTATCGGCCCTCCGGTGCATGAAGGTCCGGCTTCCGAAGAAGACATCTTCAAAATGATCGACGCGGAGATGGAATCCGGCGATAAGCCTAAAGTTATCGCAAGACGCATAGCTGAAAAGGTAGAAGGCTGGACAGCTAAAGCGGTCTATGAAAAGGTAACTGAAAGAAAAAAAGGCCTTTAGCAGGTTTGTTGCTTATATGGATAAAGGAAAAAAGAAATTAGGTCCGGCTTTTGCCAGATGCTTCCTACGTTCTTATTTTGCTGGAGCGGGATTCAACACCCGCGGCTTGCAGAATATAGGCTTTTCCTATGCCATGCAGCCCGGCCTTGAGGCTATTTATGATGATCATGCGGAGCTTGTTAAAGCCCGCAAACGATATGTTAAGCATTACAATTCGCATCCTTTCTGGGCGCCGCTTCTTGTGGCAATTTTCCTGTCCGTTGAGGTGCAGATCCAGCAAGGTCGATTCCCGGTTCAGCTGCTGGATAAATTGAAGAATACTACCAGCTACACCCTTTCCGCTATTGGCGATTCGGTGTTCTCCGGCAGCGGCCTCATCTTTTGGGCCTTGGCGACAGTGAACCTGCTACTGGCTGGTCATCATTTGCAGGCTATGCTACTCGGTGTAGTGTTGTTTGTCGGTCTGCAATCATTCAAGGCGTTCACTTTTTGGTCCGGGATTAATAAGGGGCTGGGATTTTTGGATGAATTGAAAAAATGGGACTTGATCAACTGGGGAGAGCGGCTTAAATATGCCAACGGTTTCCTCGTGTTGCTGATTTGGTTCCAGCTTTGGCCCCGTCCCTTGAATGCCTTTGACTGGTATGGGGGCACGGCAGTGCTCGGAGTGCTGGGCTGGCTGGTGGCGACCGGTAAGATAGCCCGGGAAATAGTGGCAGTTCTGGTGGTTGTTATCGGATTGCTGACATTACATATGCTGTGATTTTTTCTTTTGAAGAAATAAGATATAAGGATTAATGACAAATGACTGAAGAGAGTGTGCTTCGCGAAGAGACCCCTGCTGGAGGGGAGGCGATTGTCCGGACTGTGGTTGTGAGCAACCAGTTGGGACTGCATGCCCGTCCGGCAGCAAAACTTGCGCAGGAAGCCCAGAATTTTGCAGCAGACATCATGGTTGTCTGCGAAGCTCAGGAAGTCGACGCCAAGAGTATCCTTGATGTGCTCACTTTGGCGGCAGCACAGGGCAGTGTTCTTGAACTGCGGGCCGACGGCTCAGATGCCGTAGCCGCCCTTGATTGCCTTGAGGACCTTTTTAAAAACAGATTCGGCGAGGAAAAGTAAGTGGCCAGAGCGGTCGTCAACGGAATTTCCGTATCAACAGGTATAGCCATCGGTAAGGCTTTTTTTCTTAACCGCAGCATCACTTCCAGACTGCCCAGGCAGACTGTGCCCACGCATATGGTGGAGGGCGAGAAGGAGCGGATGAAGAAAGGATTCAGCGATGCAGTGGAAGAGCTTGCAGCTGTGCGGGCCAAGGTTCCCGAAGAGCTGAAGGAACACCAGTTGATCATCGATTCCCACCTGATGATGCTCAAGGACCCCAAACTGCAATCCTCGGCCCTTAAATATATCGATGACCTCAAGATCAACGCCGAATGGGCTTTGGACAAGGCTGTAAATGACCTTGAAAAAGCATTCGGTGCCCTTGAGGATGTCTACATCCGTGAACGCATGCAGGACGTGCGTCAGGTGGCCCTGCGCGTACAGGCCAAGCTTATCGGCGGAGAAGCCAACCTGCGCCCTGTGGAAGGGCGTGTGGTGCTTATGGCCCACGATCTGACTCCGGCGGATACCATTGAGCTTGAGGTAAACAAGCTCATGGCCTTTGTGACTACCCTTGGCGGTAAGACTTCCCATACCGGGATTTTGGCTCGGACTCTGAATATCCCGGCCCTTGTGGGTGCTGAAGCGCTGGAAAATTCCGTTGTGGACGGTGATCTGGTCATCATTGACGGGCTGGCCGGGAAAGTGCTGGTCGATCCGTCTGATGAAGAACTGGAACACTACTACACCCTTGAAACCCAGTTTGATGATTATCAGCGGACCATTATCCGCGGTTGCCAGCTTCCCGCTGAAACCGAGGACGGTTACAGGGTTCAGGTTAATGCGAACATAGAACTTTTCGAAGAAGTGGCAGCGGTAATCGATAACGGAGGTGAGGGGATCGGTCTGTTCAGGACCGAGTACGCCTACCTCAACCGTACCGACCTGCCCACTGAGGACGAGCTGGCCGAGAAGTATTCCGAACTTGCGGCTATCATGTCCCCGCGCCCGGTAACCCTGCGTACCCTCGACTTGGGGTCAGACAAATTCATGTCTCATTTCGGCTCACTGGACGAGGCCAACCCGGCTCTCGGTCTGCGGGCCATGCGCTTCTGCCTCAAGCATCAGGAGCTTTTCAGGATTCAGTTGCGGGCAATGCTTCGGGCCAGCGTGCATGGCAATGTCTCGATGATGTTTCCCATGATCTGCGGGCTCAAGGAAGTTCTGCAGGCTAAGTCCGCCCTTGCCCGCGCGCAGCAGGAACTGCGTGACGAGGGCATTCCCTTTGATGAAGATATGCCCATCGGGGTTATGATCGAACTGCCTGCAGCGGTTATGATTGCCGAGATTCTGGCTCAGGAAGTAGATTTTTTCAGTATCGGTACCAACGACCTGATCCAGTACAGCCTTGGTATTGACCGCACCAATCCGCATGTTTCTTATCTTTACCAGCCGTTGCATCCGGCTGTGGTGCGTTCCATCAAATACGTGGTCGATGCCGGACACCGGGCCGGTATCGGGGTCAGCCTCTGCGGCGAAGTAGCTTCCGATCCATATTGCGTTCCCATTCTTATGGGCATGCAGATCGATAGCTTGAGCCTTACTCCGCAGGCCATTCCCGGCATTAAGCGTATTCTGCGTCAGCTGAACATGCAGGAATGCAAGCAGTTGCTTAAGGATGTGCTCGGCTGCCGCACTGTTAGTAGAATCAACCGTCTTGTTACGGAAAATATTTATAAAAAGTATCCCGAAGAGCTGACTTTTTTCGCGTCCCTTCTGGATAACGAAGAGATCACAGGTTAATCAGAAATCATGGCTAAGAAGAAAAAGAAGAAGAGCCCTTCTTCCATTGCGCTCAATAAACAGGCCCGCCGTAACTACGAATTCGTGGAAACCCTCGAAGCTGGTCTGGTGCTTAAAGGAACTGAAGTTAAGTCCCTGCGTCAGGGCTTGGTCAGTTTCATGGATGGCTATATTAATTTTAAAGAAGGTGAAGCATGGCTGGTGGGCATCCATATTGCGCCCTATGACCATGCCGGATACACCCAGCATGAGCCGGACCGTCCTCGCAAGTTGCTACTGCACGCGCGTGAAATAGAAAAGCTACAGACTAGGGTGGAGCAGAAAGGCTTGACCGTTGTTCCTGTCAGACTGTACTTCTCAAGAGGTAATATCAAACTTGAGATCGCTCTTGCCAAGGGCCGCAATGTCCACAACCGCAAGGAAGAACTCAAGCGCAGGGATATAGCAAGAGATACGGCCCGTCAGCTGGCTAATTACTAGCCGGCCAACGAGCCGTATAAAGTTCTCATCCACCCCTTGCCGGTGGGTGGAGAAAGCATGATAAGGGTATAGTAACCTTAGTCCGTCAAGGAGCGGACTTATTTTTACTGGAGACCGGAAACGAGAATGGTGAAAACCATTGCTACGCCGACCCAGAAAATTGTTTTAACCGTTCCGGTTACGGGGTCGAGTTTCTTTTCGCGGCCATATTCGCTGTCTTCAGGGGTGAAGACTTCAGTAACAAATGCGCTGATGCTGCTCATGGTCGTTCTCCTGTATGCGTGATCAAGGTTATAAAATCACGTAGTCGATGACCCCTTATTGCCCGTTTTCATGTTTTCAATCCAATGGGAATACTCGAACCCTCCCTTTAAAATTTCTGATACCATTTCCAATTTTGTGAAATGGCGCAGTTAAGTGGTTAAAAATATGGAACTATACCAAATTAAGACTTTTGTGGTGGTGGCCGAGGAAGGTAATATGACCCGTGCGGCCAAGCGTTTGCACGCCAGCCAGTCCACTATCAGCCTGCACATCAAGTCCCTTGAAGAAGAATTCGACCTGCGTCTTTTCCTGCGCACTCCCAAGGGCATGCAGCCAACCCCCGAAGGAAAACAGCTGCTGGAAAAAGCCCGCGACATCCTTGAATCCGTGGAAAAATTTGAATCAGAAGCCCAGAGTTTCAAGGGTGAGCTTGCCGGTGTGGCTCGGGTCGGCTTGCAGACTTCCCCGATATATCTACGTACCCCGCAGCTAATTAATTTGATTAAGGAAAGATTTCCGTCCCTTTCCGTGCGTTTGGTGCAGATGCCTACTTGGACGATCCGTAGTGATATTGCCGCCCGCAAGCTTGATGGCGGCTTTTTTTATTCCAATTGTCCGCCTGAGGAGGTGGACGGTATCCTGCTTGAGAATACCATGCTGCACGTGGTCGGCCCTGCTTCATGGCAGGATCGTATGGAGCATGCCAGTTGGGAGGACCTTTCTAAACTGGATTGGATCTGGACTCCGGAGGAATGTTCTTTCAACGTCAAGCTTGAAGAAACATTCTCCTCCCGCGATCTCGAAGTCTCCAAGTCGATGATTGCCGACAGCGAGGATACGCATAATGCGTTGGTTAAGTCCGGTAACGGCATTACCGTAATGCGTGCCGACGAGGCTGCTGAAGGGGTCGATAAAGGTGAATTTTACATCTGGCCCGGCGGACATATCGAGGTCGGGCTATATTTCGGGTTCCCGCGCAAAAGGGAAAATGACCCCGTGGTCCGGGCTCTTCTGGACTGCGTTGAAAAGGTTTGGGAAAAGGCATAGGTTTATGCCTCCGGCGGCTCTCCGAGGGTCAAAGAACCCTTTGAAAAGGGTTCTCTGGACTCTCCTAAACTTTTCAATAAGCTTCGCTTTGTTTGTCTGTAAAAGCCGTCTCATATAAAAAATAAAAGGTTTTGGGATTCTTAAACCCTTTTGCAAAAGGGTTTAAGGCCCCCGGCGGGGTCGCCGAAGGCCTAATGTATGCAAAATTATCCAGAACAACTATCCCGTACCCATAAAAAGTTTCTGCTCAATCTTTTTCCCGGCAGGGAATCGAGTTTTGACGACGGCACTTTGCTGGCTTGCGGCGTGGATGCCAGCCAGAGACATGCAAAGCCGTTGGCTCTGGTGCGCCCGCAGGAAACCGCTCAGGTTACGGAACTGCTGCGTTGGGCGCAGGAAGAACGCGTTCCCATCTATCCCCGGGCACGGGCGACCAATAAGGTCGGTAACTGTGTTCCGGTCCGTCACGGTGTTGTGGTTTCCATGCTCGATATGAATGAGATTCTGGATATTGACGGGCGTGATTTTGTGGCCGTGACTCAGCCGGGGGTGATTACTGCTGATTTGCAGAAGGCCGTGGAAGCGCAGGGGCTGTTTTATCCGCCGGATCCGGCGAGTATGAAAATTTCCACTATCGGGGGCAATATTTCTACCTGTGCCGGTGGTATGCGTGCCGTAAAATACGGGGTTACCCGCGATTATGTACTTGGACTTGAAGTGGTCCTGCCCGGAGGTGAAGTCATCCGTACCGGAGGCCGAACCCAGAAGAATGTGGTCGGGCTGGATTTGACCCGGCTCATGGTTGGTTCTGCCGGAACATTGGGTTTGGTTACTGAAGCGACCGTAAAGCTGCTGCCCCTGCCGGAAAGATCTGCTTCGGTGCTGGTGGGTTTCACGGACCTGAATGATGCGCTGAATGGAGCAGAGGCTGTATTCGGTTGCGGAATTATGCCTACCGCCATGGAGCTAATGGACCACAATACGATTAAGGCCTTGGAGATGCATTCCGCTGTGCCTTGGCCTGAAGGGACAGGCGGATTACTGTTGCTCAAGATTGATGGTTCTGCAGAGTCGGTTAAGACTGATCTCAGACGTATCGATGAAGCCTTGCGGACTGTTGCGGTTACCTTTGTTGAGCAGGGCAGCGGTGCGGATCAGGAACGGCTTTGGGAGTTGCGCCGGGTGATCAGTCCTGCGGCATTCAACCTCGCGCCGGATAAGCAGGGTGAGGATGTGGCTGTGCCACGCGGTAAAGTTGCAGAGGCCATTAAGGGCTACCATGCCATTGGTGAACAGCTTGGGGTTGTTGTGCTTTGCTTCGGGCATCTGGGTGACGGCAATATCCATGTCAGCACCATGTATGACAAATCCGCCGGGGAGCAGAAAAGCGCGCTTAAGGCCAAACAAATGATATTTCAATTGACCATTGATCTTGGCGGAACTCTTTCCGGGGAGCACGGCATTGGGTTGACCAAGGCTAAATACATTAACATGCAGCTGGACAAAACTCAGCAGCGGTTGATGGGGGGTATTAAAAAGACTTTCGATCCCCTGAACATCATGAACCCCGGGAAGGTGGTCTAATGGCTGCTCCCAAAAGTTGCGTGCAGTGTGGAAAGTGCCTTGAAGTCTGCCCGCTGTTCAAGGTTACCGGACGGGAAGAGCTGACCCCGCGAGCCAAGTTTTTCCTTGAATCCATCTGTTCCGGTGAAGGTTCCGGCGAGGGCTTGAGTGCGAAGGATTTTAAATCATTGGCCTCACTGTGTCTTTCCTGCGGTCGTTGCGAGAAGAATTGTCCACAGCATATGTCCGGCCCTGAACTGGTCTCCGATCTGCGTGCGAAGTCCAAGGGATTTACGCAGTCTTGTTGGGATTTATGGTTACGCAGTCCCGGACTGCTTTGGCCCATGGCTGCTGCTCTGTCCAAATTCTCCCCTGAGATTCTTCCGGAACCGTTCGGTTCAGCCCGCAAGCGGATGCAGGCTCTTTTTTCCAAGAGTCTCGAGCCGTGGGCAGAGTTGGTGCCGCAAGCTAAATTTGAAGAACGGAAGGTAATACTTTTCAGAGGCTGTGTAGGGCGTTATGCCCGTAAGGACTGGACTGCAAAAGCTGAGCGACTCATGGATGGCATGGGCTTGATCCGGGCCGAATCCGGGGAGTTCAGTTGTTGTGGTTCGTCCTATGGTAGTGCCGGATTGCTGGAGCGGCAATCAAGCGCAAGAGCAAAGAATATTAAAGTCTGGAAAGATGCGGACTTTCCGCTGCTGATTACTTTTTGCGCTACCTGTCTGAAAGGTTTGAAAGAGTACTCTCTTGACGATTTTGCAGGCGACGAGGAGTTGTTTGCAAAGTGGCAGGAATGTCTGACTCCATTGTCATCCTTGCTGTTAGATGCAGAAGTGACGCTTTTCGACAATGCTCCCGCGCAGGTCGCTTATCATAAACCTTGCCATGCGTCCGAATCTGATACAGATCAAAGGCTGGTTGAAATTATTGCCGGGGACCGTCTGCGTCCGGTTCAAGATGGTCTTTGCTGCGGCTTCGGCGGGATTATGCAATTGGGGGCCCCGGAACTCTCCAAAGAGGTGGGCGAGTATTCTTTAGAGCAGCTGACAAAGAGCTTGGAATTGAGCGGGCAGATTCTCAGTGGATGTTCCGCTTGTGTGATTCAGCTTGCCAGTCTTGTAAAAGATGAATATTTTGCAGCTCACTGGCTTGATATTTTGAAATTAAGCCTTATTAAATAACATCCGCGATTATAAAATTGCCAGTTTGTCTTGTTTTTTAGCCGAGATAAACATTTGACAAAAGCGCGTAGCGCATCAAATTTTCTTGCATACGAAATAAGGAAAAGATTTAGATGTTTAATTTGATTGTTTCCAAGTTATTCGGTTCCCGAAATGAAAGGTTTATTAAAAAGCTGAAACCGCAGATTGATCAGATCGCAGCCCTTGAACCGGAAATGGAAAAGCTCACCGATGAGCAGTTCCCGCAGAAGATTGCTGAATATAAAGAACAGGTAGCCGCTGGCACTTCCCTTGACGATATTCTGGTTGAAGTTTTCGCCCTTGTCCGCGAAGCAGGTAAACGTTCCCTTGAAATGCGCCACTACGATGTACAGATGGTCGGTGGTATGGTCCTGCATAGCGGCCGTATCGCTGAGATGAAGACTGGTGAAGGTAAAACCCTTGTGGCGACCCTTCCTGCAGTCCTCAACGCTCTTTCCGGCAAAGGCGTACACCTGATCACCGTCAACGATTATCTCGCCAAGCGTGATGCCGAGTGGATGGGCAAGCTTTACAACTTCCTCGGACTTACCGTTGGTGTTGTTGTGCACGGCTTGTCTGATGAAGAGCGTCAGGAAGCTTACGGCTGTGACATTACCTACGGTACCAACAACGAGTTTGGTTTTGACTACCTGCGCGACAACATGAAGTTCTACAAAGAGCAGCTGGTTCAGCGCGAACTGAACTACTGCATTGTCGATGAAGTTGACTCCATCCTCATTGATGAAGCCCGTACCCCGCTCATTATTTCTGGTGCTTCCGACGATGCGACTTCCATGTACGGCCGGGTCAACTCCATGATTCCCCTGCTTAAAAAGGATGAGGATTTCGAAGTTGATGAAAAGGGCCGTTCCATCACCATGACCGATGACGGGGTCATGAAGTGCGAACAGATTCTGGGCATAGACAACCTTTACGACTCCCAGCATATTTCTTTCCAGCATCACATCATGCAGGGCATCAAAGCCCACCATCTCTTCTCCCGCGATGTAGATTACATCGTCAAAGACGGTCAGGTGGTTATTGTTGATGAATTTACAGGACGCCTCATGCCCGGTCGCCGCTTCTCCGACGGGCTTCATCAGGCCCTTGAAGCAAAAGAAGGTGTTAAGGTTGAGTCTGAGAACCAGACCTTGGCATCTATTACTTTCCAGAACTACTTCCGCATGTACAACAAGCTGGCCGGTATGACTGGTACTGCGGATACCGAATCTGTTGAGTTTGCACAGATTTACGATCTGGAAGTAATTGTTATCCCCACCAACACCGCAATGATCCGTAAAGACCACCCTGACTCTATCTACAAGACTCAGCGTGAGAAATACAACGCCATTGCAGATGATATTGCTGCCAAATTCAAGAAAGGCCAGCCTGTGCTGGTCGGTACTGTTTCCATTGAGAAGTCGGAACTGGTTTCCAGCCTGCTCAAGAAACGCAAGATTCCCCACAACGTGCTTAACGCGAAGCACCACCAGCAGGAAGCTGAAATCGTTGCTGAAGCCGGACACAAGGGCCACGTGACCATCGCTACCAACATGGCTGGCCGTGGTACTGACATCAAGCTCGGTGAGGGCGTCCTTGAAAGCGGAGGTCTGCACATTATCGGTACTGAGCGCCATGAATCCCGCCGTATCGATAATCAGCTCCGCGGTCGTTCCGGTCGTCAGGGTGACCCCGGTTCCACCCGTTTCTACCTCGCCCTTGATGATGATCTCATGCGTCTGTTCGGTTCCGATCGCATCGCCGGGATTATGGACAAGCTGGGCATGGAAGAGGGTGAGCCTATTGAGAACGGCATGGTTACCAAGGCCATTGAGAACTCTCAGAAGAAGGTTGAAGGCCACAACTTTGAAATCCGCAAACAGCTGCTAGATTATGACAACGTCATGAACCAGCAGCGTGAGGTTATCTACACCCTGCGTCGTGATGTTATGAATTCCGAGGACATGTCTGAAATGACCGCTGAGTTTGTGGAAGAACTTTTTGATGATGCTTTCTATGCAGTCGAAGAAGCCAAGGGCAAGCCTCTTGATGAAGAGACCGAGGAAATGGTTCGTGTTCGCCTTGATGAACTCTTTGGTTTTAACCGCAACGAAGAATTCAAGGAAGCCCTGCCCAACCGTGAGCAGGCTGAAGAGTGGGTCGGTGAAATTCTCGATACCCTCAAGGAAAGCTCCGGCGAACATTACCATGAAATCCAGCGTTACTTCCTGCTTGAAGCCCTTGACCGCAACTGGAAGGAACATCTGCTGAACATGGACCACCTGCGCGAAGGTATCGGTCTGCGTGGTTACGGCCAGAAGGATCCCAAACACGAGTACAAGCGTGAAGGTTTTGAACTTTTCCGCGAGATGCTGGATCGCATCAAGGAAAACACCATCCGCGCCCTCTGCCACCTGCGCATTGAAACCGAGGTTCGCGAGGATGAGTTTCAGCACAAGGAAAGCAAGTCCGACCTTGAGTATTCCGATTCCGAGTCCACTGAGACCAAGAAAAAGCCCAAGCGCCGTAGCGAGCCTAAAGTAGGCCGTAACGATCCCTGCCCTTGCGGTAGCGGCAAGAAATACAAGAAGTGTTGCGGTAAGTAAGACTGTCAGACACAAGCAATAAATTAAGCCTCCCGAAAACATATTGTTTTCGGGAGGTTTTTTGTTTTAACTAGCAACGAATTGTCATTAAACGTTGCGAAGCATAATAAATGTTTTGGGAGAGTCCGGAGAACCCTTTTCAAAGGGTTCTTTGGTCCCCGAAGGGCCGCCGGAGGCATTCTTATTAAAACTTCTGAAAATCTCCATCAGATATTTCAGTATCCATATCCAGAGCCAACCCTGCTGAAACTGACGCTTCCGGTTCCGGCCTATATTCTTGCATTGAAGAAGAAGGCAGGGCCCGGGGAATGTCCGCATTATTGTTGTTGACCCTGAAGAAACCCATGGTCTGCTGAAGTTCTTCAGCCTGACTGGAAAGCTCTTCGGACGTGGAGGCCATTTCTTCAGATGCTGAGGCGTTCTGCTGGGTAACCTGATCAAGCTGCTGCACAGCCTTGTTGATCTGTTCCGCTCCGCTGAGCTGTTCGCTGCTGCCTGCGGTGATTTCCTGCACCAGTTCGGCTGTACGTTTGATATCCGGGACCAGCTGAACCAACATTTCCCCGGCTTTTTCCGCTACATCTACAGTGCCTGTGGAAAGGTCTCCGATTTCACGGGCTGCTTCACCGCTGCGTTCTGCAAGCTTGCGTACTTCAGCAGCAACAACAGCAAAGCCTTTACCATGTTCCCCGGCCCGTGCGGCTTCGATAGCTGCGTTTAGGGCCAGCAGGTTGGTCTGGCGGGCAATCTCCTCAATGATGGAAATCTTTTCCGCGATATTCTTCATGGCATCAACTGCTTGGGTTACAGCTTTGCCGCTTTCTTCGGCTTGTTGCGCGGATTGCACGGCGATGCTTTCGGTCTGCTGGGCATTTTCCGCATTCTGCCTGATGTTGGCGGTCATTTCTTCCATGGAAGAGGATACCTCTTCAACATTGGCGGCCTGTTCAGTGGATGCCTGAGAGAGGGATTCCGCAGTGGCAGAGAGTTCTTCACTTCCTGAAGCCACGTTTTCGCTGGCACTGCCCACTTCGCCGACAACAATGGAAAGGCGGTTAACCATATTGTTCAGAGCAGCGGCGAGAATACCCACCTCGTCTTTCTGGTTGATATCCAGTGTGCGAGTGAA
The DNA here is from genome assembly GCF_965230075.1 of Maridesulfovibrio sp. Taxonomy (GTDB): domain Bacteria; phylum Desulfobacterota; class Desulfovibrionia; order Desulfovibrionales; family Desulfovibrionaceae; genus Maridesulfovibrio. Next base: position 45,890 of record NZ_OZ245945.1, read on the forward strand.
ATCGCCTTGAGCCATGCGCTGGGCAAAGCGGACACCCATCTGGATTGGTCCGGTAATGGCTCGAGTGAGGATGAAAGCGGTCAGCATGCCAATAATCAATGCGATCAGCGCACCGCTGACAAGGATTGTGGTTGATGTTTCCATCTGGTTCAGCATCTTGGCTTTCTGGTCTGCCCGCGTTGCACGGCACTGTGCGTCAGCAGCTCTTGCGGATTCGACCATAACCTTTTCTGCATCAACCTGAAGAGCCATTAAGTCGGTATAGCTTTGAAAATTGCTGTAATAACTTGAAATGGCTTTGAGTACGGTTTCAACCTGAGCTATGTTTGCAGGATTGCTGAATCTAAGCTTCAAGTTGGAGGTCAGTTTATCAATCCGGGCGATATCGGTTTTGACCTGCTCCAGATATTTGGGGTCAGATGAAATTATGTATTCTTTTTCATTCTTGCGGGCGGTAATGAACCATTTAATTGCCCGGTTGGCATCATCTGCCTTGGTCAGCTTGTCTGTGATGTCTTGCTGACCGGCATTATAGAGCGATCCAATGGTTTGAAATTCCGATCTGCGTATTCCGGTTTCAATTTTTTGCTTTGTCCCGGAGAGTATGGATTCCAGTTGATCCTTTTGCTCAGAGCGGACCTTTTCAAGTTCAGATAGTGCTGTTCGTGCATCTGCGCGCATCAATTCCATGGTTTCGGCTCTTTTCTTAACCAACTCAACATAGCGACCAAAGGCTGAGTCATATTTGTCTACAGCACTGCCTAGTTCAGCCATCTGGTCATGGTTTACTTTTTGCGCGAACTTATTGTTTGTGGTTTTTATTTGTTCTTTGAGGGTGTTGATTAATTCCCTGTGTTTCTGCAGATAGTCATTGTCTGAACGTAGGATGTAGTTTTTCTCACTCATACGGGTTTCAAGGATAATTCGGACCATTCGGTTTACGTCATCCGCCTTGTCGACCCTGTCCTCAATGCCACCCATTCCGTTATGACCTACATAGGCCATGGCAATAGTTAATATGATCATGAGCCCAAAGCTCAAACCAAGTTTCATAGCCAGTTTCATGTTTTTCAACATAAGAACCTCCTTATGTAGAAATGGTGCTATTATGTATAATATATATGTGTCGCTTTAAATTTGTAACACAGCTCAAAAGTGGAAAGAAAGGAAAATGTTAAGAATAGATTTTATATCAAAGCTCATAAGTTTCGGAAGATAGGTGTTTTTTGATGTAAAATTGTATTGATTGTCTAATCAATGGGGTGTAGAGAGCTGCATCAATTTTAAAAACAAGGGCCAAAAGCCCAAACCCAAAAACAATATTAATTTTTAAAAGTGAGTGAAAAATCATGCTCGCATTATTCTTTCAAACCTACTTAAAATTGTTCTTTGTTCTGACTCCGTTTTTCGCCATCTCCGCGTTTTTATCCCTTACTCAGGAGATGAGTCCGGTTGAGCGAAAAAAAACGGCTGTGAAGGTCACTGTGGCCGTTATTGTCAGTTCTGTGATCCTTTACCTCTACGGCAGGTATATCTTTGATCTGTTCGGCATCACCCTTGATGCTTTCCGTATCGGTGCAGGGGCGGTACTTTTCCTCTCAGCCTTGAACATGGTCAACGGCGGGGGTAAGAAATTCGATGCCGGAAATGATGATGACGATATTGCGGTTGTCCCTCTGGCTATTCCCATTGTGGTCGGTCCCGGAACAATCGGTGCTTTGCTGGTCATGGGCTCGGGGGTGCAGGGTTACAAGGATATGTTTCTGGCCTGCTGTGCTCTTGTTGCTGCTGTATTAACGGTAGGAATTCTGTTATTTGTCTCCTCAAGCCTCAAACGTCTCCTTGGAAGAAGAGGTTTGAACATCATGAGTCGTTTGACCGGGCTGTTTGTCGCGTCCATCGCTGCCCAGATATTTTTTACCGGGGTACGCAATTTCATGCTGAACTAGTTGTTACGGAAAAGGAGGATTCGCAATGGCAGGAGTAAAGAAGTTAACCGACAGGTTTTTGATAGCACTTTTTAGAAGGGGTAAGGCTGACTACTTGCCGCCATCCTACTTGAAAAGCGAAGGAGGAAAGGTGCTTGCTCCGGGCGAAACCGACAAGCTTATGGAACTGCTTGCCGAAATGACAGGTAAAGGGATTCTTGATGAAAAGGATGGCGAGTATAAATTACTTGCTGATCCATATGCCTAGTTAATTAGATTTATTTTCTTAAAGAAGAAGGCCGTAATATCTTTCGAGATATTACGGCCTTTATTTTAATCTACAGGCACGAAAGAACATTCCATGTTCTGCTCTTCGTCTACTTCCACAATAGCCACACAGGGCGGCCGTTCATCACGCGGTGAAGTCAGGCTGCCGGGATTGAGCATCTGCACTCCGCTGACAATGGACCAGTCCTGAATATGGGTGTGTCCGTAACAGACCAGATCAAAGTCCGGCCCGAAGGATTGGGCGACATTGAGTGAAACCTGCGAGCGTGCCCCCCAGCCGTGAGCAATGCCGATGCGTAGGCCGTGGAAGTTTACGGACTCCAGCGGCTGCAGGTAGTCGGAAAGGGCCCATTCATCGCAATTGCCCAGTGCGGCGTGAAAATTGGGGTGCTGGCAGAAGAACTGCCACATGGAAAACGTGGTCAGGTCGCCGCAATGCAGGAGCAGGTCCGCTTCTGCGAGGTACTTATTAAAAACCTCCGTGAGCCTTTTATCCGGCTCACGGAGGTGGGTGTCAGATATTACTGCGATCTTCACGATGTTACTTTTCTGGTTCCGCATCAGGGTTCGTAGTCATCTGCGGTTTGGGTCTGTCGGGGTTGATTTTAGCATCCCTGACCTGTTTAGCCCGGTAACTCAGATAAGCGTCCCTGAGAGCGAGATAGGGGTCAATGGAGCCTTCCTTGAGGGATTCGTATTCCCCGATGTGGAATGAAAGCTTGTTGATCTGGTTGTATGCTCCGGCAGATGCGGAGTAGTACCAGGGAATGCCGAACCACCAGAAGGGGTTGAGCACGAAGGTATCGATACCAAGGCCCACAGAATCACGGATTGTGGAGGGGCCGAGGAACGGCAGTACAAAATAAGGTCCGTTGGGGATGCCCCAGACGCCGAAGGTCTGGCCCAGATCCTCGTTGCCGAGGTAGAGGGGCATGGTGGATTGCGCTTCACCGACAACGTTGCCGAGTCCGCCCATTCCGAAGATGGAGTTGGCAACGAATTTGGATGTTTCAGCACCGGCAGTATAGAATTTGCCCTGCAGCAGACAGCTTGTCAGGCGTACGGGGTAGAGCATGTTCTGGAAAAAGTTGTTGGTCCATGTTCTGGGCTTAAGGGGAACCAGCCACATGTAGCCTTTGGTCACGGGTTTCATGATGTTGAAGTACAGGTAATCGTTGAACTTGAACATCGCGCGGTTATAGCCCTGCCACGGATCAGAAGCATAGGCCTCTTCGTGGTGTTCGGAGTCACCCCACATGTCCTCGCTGAATTCATCGTCCGAGAATTCTTCGGGATTATTTTTTACGGCACCGATTACGCCGGAGCCGACCTGGGCCACCATTATGGAATCTTTGGTCTCCGCAGACCTTACCTGTGAAGGGAAGGTCAAGAGGATCATGGTCAGAACCACAAAGGCGAGGATTGTTGTGGAATAGTTCCTGGTCATGGTTATTTTCCGTTATTTAATGCCGTTTTCAGCTGTGGCTTTAGGGTTCGCTTTAAGTTCAGCACATTTTGCTTCAAGGCGAGTGAAGAGTTCTTTCTTGCTGGCTTCGAAGGTTTTGTCGTTGGTGGTGTCAAGAATTCCGGTAAACTGGGTGCGGTAGTTCTTAACAAGGCTGACACCCTCGATTTTGACATCATAAACATCCCACTCACCATCGGTGAGTTTCATGCGGTAGAAAACAGGGATGTCCTGTTTGCCGGTCAGCAAACGGGTATCAACTTGTGCGTATTTTCCCTTAATAATAGTCTCTTTGTCAAATGCGACCTTTTCACCTGAATACTCACCGACCCGACCAAGGTAGGTCTGTTCAAGCAGGTCAGTGAACAGGGATACGAATCTCTCTTTTTCTTCAGGTGTGAACTTGAGCCAAGGGCGTCCGACTGAGCGCTTGGAGAGTTCTTCGAAATTGAAAAAATCCTTTATGGTTTCGCGGATTTTGACGGTCATTTCCTGCTGTTTGGCAGGGTCGCCCTTGTATTCAGGGTCATTGAGAATAGCTATGACGCCCTGAATTCCGGAACGCAGCCGGACCATGGGGGAATTCTCAGCCGCGAAGGCCGCACCAGCAGAAAGGCTGAGGAGTATGACAATAATTACTATGGATAATGTTCTTTTCATTTTGGAGAACCGATTATTTATTAAGTTGTTTTTTAGACTTTGCCAAAAACATAATTACTGATCAAGTCTTCAATGTCGATTGCAGACTCGGTTTCAATGATAACGCCGCCGGGTTCAATGGGATCACCAACACCACCGGGAGTTATCTTGATATACTTATCACCGATCAAGCCGCTGGTTTTAACCGAGGCAATGGCGTCGTCGGTCAGTTCGACACGTTTTTCAATGCTTAAGGTTAGCACGGCTTTCTGTTTTTCCAAATCAAGATCAATACTATTTACATAGCCGATGGGGACGCCCATCATTTCAACAGGGGAGTTGACCCGGAGTCCGGTCACATCGTTAAAGCTGGCAGTAACATGGTAGTGGTCGTCTGAGAACATATGTACATCACCGAGCTTGACGCTCATGTAGACAATACAAAGCAAACCGATAAAGACGAATATGCCTACTGCTGTTTCCTTGGGATATTTTTTCATGCCGGAATCCGTGTCCAATTAATTGCTGTTCAAATCGCCAATGTATTTGGCGCAATCCATTTTCATAACTGAGGGATCAAGAGGAGCCATAGTCAGGCGTGGAGCCTCACGTTTTTCACCTTCGCGATCCAGAAATTGACGCAGGTAAGGTTCTTCTGTTGCCAGAAGCTCTTCCTTCTGTCCTTTGAAAAGTGTCTTGCCTTCACCGAGAACTACGACGTAATCGGCAATGGTTTCCATACTGGCCAGATCATGGCTGACCACCACGATGGTCATGTCGAATCTTTCCTTGAGTTCAAGAAGCAGTCCGTCGAGTTCTGCTGAGTTGATGGGGTCGAGGCCGGATGTGGGTTCATCGCAGAATAGGATATCCGGGTCCATGACCATGGCCCGGGCCAGGCCTGCCCTTTTGCGCATCCCACCGGAAAGTTCGTTGGGGTAGTAGTCCATGAATTTTTCAAGACCCACAAGGCTTAACTTGGCTTTGACCACATCGTGGATTTCGGCTTGTTTGAGCCGGGTGTGCTCGCGCAGTGGCAGGGCCACATTATCGAAAAGGGTCAGTGCTCCCAGCAGTGCCCCGTCCTGAAAAAGAACGCCGATGCGCTGCTTCAGGCAACGGAAGGCTTTGCGTTTGAGCTCATAAATATTGTGTCTGCCCAGATATACGGCTCCGCCCATGGGAGTGTTCAGTTTGAGGATGTTCTTGAGCAGGGTGGATTTACCGCAGCCCGAACGTCCCAGAATGACAGAAATACCTCCGCCGGGAAGGGTGGCGTTGATATCGGAGACCACGGGATTGCCGTCGTATCCGATGGTTAGGTTTTCGATTTTGATATCCGGTGCTTTGGTACTCATCAGGTCCCTCTAGAGAAGCAAAGAAGTTATGATGTAGTCGGCCGCGAGGACCAGCACACAGGACATAACTACTGCGGTTGTTGTTGCCTGGCTTACGCCTTCGGGACCTTTGCCGTCTTTGCGGTAGTGGGTGAAATAACCCTGAAAGCAGCATACAGTGCAAACAAGCACGGCAAAGACAAGGGACTTGTTGAAACCGGCGGAAATATCATCCCAGCCCAAGGCCGTATGTACCCGGTGCCAGTATACGCCCTCATTGCCGCCCATCAGCAGCACCCCGGTCATGTAACCGCCAACAATGCCGATCAGGTCGAAGAGGGCTGTCAGGATGGGGAAAGAAATAAGAGACGCCAGCAGTTTGGGGCTGACCAGATAATTCATGGGGTTGATATCCATGAGTTCGAGGGCGTCAATCTGCTCGGAGATACGCATGACCCCGATTTCAGCTGTCATGGATGATCCAGCTCGTCCGGTAAGCATGATGGCGGTGAGAACCGGACCCAGCTCACGAACCAGCGAAAGGGCTACGGCTGCACCAAGAAAGCCATCAGAGCCGAATTTGGATAAGGCATATTGAGTCTGGAGACCGACAACCATGCCGGTGAAAAGTCCGATCAGGGATATGACAGTAATAGATTTTACTCCGATGAAGTACAATTCCTTTACTGTTTTTTTGAAAATCCCAAGTGAACTGAAAATATGAAGCAGGCCGTCCATGAGGAAAATGAACATGGCTCCCGCTTCATTAAGGAGATTCATGCACCATTTACCGACCATATTTAACGGCAGGAGTAATTTGTTTTCAGTTTCAGCTTGAGACATGGTCAGTTAATTACCATAAATTTTGTTTAAATAAGGTTAATCCGCCTAAGGTTCAGCCTAAACCGTCCCCTTAGCACAATGATCTGGAAAATAAAAGGCTGAAAAAGGGATTGGAGTAGTATTCACTCCTATCCGGTTCATATTTTCTCTTTCCCGATCAGTCTTCATCATCCAGACCGTTTTTGTTCTCCCACCAACTTGGTGGCGGACCGAGATACCACCAGTCTTTGTGGTCGGTCTCAGCAATCTTATCGGCCAGTTTCTGACCCTCTTCAGTGCGCAGTCTTTTCAGTGCTGATTCCAGCCATTTTCCGGCATAGGGGTTGCCCATATCCAGTTCCTCTTTGAGGTTGAGGATGAAATCAAGCTGGTCAGCATCCTGAGCGAGTTTGGACTCAAGGGTTTCGCATTCTTCAAGCTCTTCCCAATGAGGGAAAATCTTATCTTCAAGTCCGGTCCCGGCAAGGGTATGACGTAAGGCCTTGTCCCTGTAACTGCGGTTATAAATACGGTTTACGTAGTTGAAATCCCCGGTACGTGCTTCATGCAGGTCATGGAAAAGGCACATGAAGACTGTGCGGGCCATGTCCGCTCCGGCCATATCTGCCAGTACGTATCCCAGAACCGCAACCCTGTATGAGTGGTCAGCCACTGATTCCGAGCCTGTGCCCAGAAACTGGTAACCGGTTCGCGGGGTCTTGCGCAGCATGCCGACCTCGAAGAGGAAGTCGGCAAGTCTGGTCATCTTGTCTCGGTTTTTAAGGTTTTTCATCATATGAAAGTCTGATTATAGCAGGGTAATGTGAAAATATTATGACCTGTAATCAGCGTTTATGCTGATGTATTCGCGGGTCAGGTCGGAAGCTTGCAGCATTGATGTGCCGTTACCGTCACCAAGGGTGATGTTCACTTCAATATCCTGTTTGCGCATGATCGGTTCCAGCAGAGCATCCATATCTCCTTCGACAGGCTTACCTTTTTCAAAGACCACGATTTTGCCGAAGCTCAAGGTAAGCTTTTCAGGGTCAAATTCCGCTCCGCTACGTCCGGCCGCAGCTACGATGCGTCCCCAGTTGGGGTCTTCACCGAAAAGAGCGGTTTTAACCAGCGGGGAGTTGCCGACTGCGCGGACCATAAGTTCCGCATCTTCGTCAGAAGTGGCACCGCTGACGTTGATATGCATGACCTTGGTGCCGCCTTCGGCATCCTGTACTATCATATAAGAAAGCTGCTGGCAGATATCGAGGAGCAGGGCTTCAATAGCATCCTGCTTCTCAGCATTGTCGGCTTTGATTCCGCAGGCTCCGTTGGCAAAGGCCATTACGGTATCATTGGTACTGGTATCGCCGTCAACGGTGACACAGTTGAAGCTTTTATCAATGCAGCGGCGCAAGGCATCCTGCCACCATTTGGGATCAACTTCTGCGTCACAGGTAACAAAGCCGAGCATGGTGGCCATGTTCGGAGAGATCATACCGGCGCCCTTGCACATACCGAGCATACGTACAGGCCTGCCGTCACATTCAATTTCGCCCCAGGCCAGCTTGGGAAATTTATCAGTGGTCATGATGGCTTTGGCAGCTTTGACCGGATCACTGTCTGAAATTGCTTTTTTGAGCTTAGGTGCGGCTTCGCGCCATTTTTCCATGTTAAAGCGTGGTCCGATAACCCCGGTGGAAGAAGGCAGTAGATCCCGGTCGCTAATGCCCAGATACTTGGCTGCTAGAATAAGGCTTTCTTTGCAGTCCTGGATACCTTCGGCTCCGGTACAGGCATTGGCCAGTCCGGCATTGACTATAGCACCGCGGACAATCGGGGATTGTGCAAGAATTTCCTTGCCCACAGTAACCGGAGCTGCCTGAAATTTGTTTTTGGTGAATACAGCCGCCGCGACCGCAGGGACATCACTGAGAATAAGGGCCAGATCATTGCGGCCACTGTATTTGAAGCCAGCCTCAAGGGCTGCGAATTTATATCCTTCTGGAACTTGGAGCATGGTCTTCCATCCTATGAAATATCCTGTCAGCTAAGGCGTTGACAGTAGTTTTACGTTGTTACTCTCTCAAAAAAAACTCTGCAAGGTAAAAGAGGTGATTAAAACAAAAGATATTAAAAAAGGGCCTGTTCCAGCAAGAACAGACCCTTTGATATAATCTGAGTTTGGTCAGACTAGTTCAGGAGGTCCTTGCGGACATACTCAACTTTAGCTTTGGATCGCAGTTCAGTAAGGAACGCGCTGAATACTTCATTGGCTCGCTGCTGGAACAATGCATCCATGACCATGTCTTTCTGAGCAGCCCAGGCCTCTTCTTTGGGAGGAATACGCTCATCAAGACGAGCAACAATGAATCCGCCGGGAAGTTCGAAAACTTCGGACATCCACTGGTTTTTCTTGGCTGCAAATGCTGACTGAGCCAGTTTGGGATTCATGCCCAGACCGGGTACAAAGCCATCGCGACCGAAAGGTTCAGAGGTCTTAAGGTCTTTCTTGATGGACTTGAGTGCCTTGGCTGCAGTCTTTTCGTTGGTCAGCTGGCCCATGATAGCCATGGCCTTTGTTTTAGCGAGCTGCATTGCCTGCTGCTGTGAAAGGAAACTTTCAATATCCTGCTTCTGGTCCTTAAGAGGGCTCAGGGACGGCGGAATATCTTCTTCTTTCTCAACGAGGATGTAGCCGCCGTCAATGGCAACAGGCATGTCAGTGGAGCTGCCTTTGGGCAGTCCAATGATGGTCTGTGCAGCACTTTCAGTCATGCCGAAGGCACGGGAAAGGTTCTCCACAGTGGCTCTTTCGCTTTTCTTGAAGGCAATGCCAAGCTCTTCGGAAACTTTGTCCAGTTTCATGCCGGAAGCAAGCAGATCAATTGCGTGGTCCAGTTTGTCAGTGATAGAATCAGCAGCTTTTTCCTGAGCGATCAGGGAGCTGATTTCATCCTTGACCTGATCCAGCTCTTTCTGGCCGGCTTCGCGGATATCGTCAATTTTGATCAGGTGCCAGCCGAAACGGGTACGCACAGGCTTGCTGACTTCACCTTTCTTAAGTGCAAACGCAGCTTCTTCGAAAGGCTTAACCATTGCACCGCGGCCGAACCAGCCAAGTTCTCCGCCTTTGGAGCTGCTGGGGCCTTCAGAGTATTTTTTAGCCAGTTTACCGAAATCCTGGCCGGACTTGGCTTTGGCGAGAACTTTTTTGATTTTCTTCTCAGCTGCAGCAACATCTTTGTCAGCTGCATTTTCGTCAACAGCGATCAGGATGTGGCGAGCCTGAACCTGAGCTTCCTGCTGGAAAGCTTCTTTGTTGGCTTCGTAGTATGCGTTGATCTCTTCGGGAGTCACAGTCTCGTTGATGGACAGTTCTTCCGGGGTGAAAGCAATGTACTTCACTACAGAGCGAGCCGGGATAGTAAATTTGTCCGGGTTTGCTTTGTAGAAATTTTCGATTTGCTTGTCGCTGATTTTAATGCCTTTAACGAAGTCAGCACCGGACACATAATAGTAGTCAATTTGTGCTTTTTCAGAGGCAGAGTCGAAAAGTGCGCGGGCATCAGCTTCAGTGGGTTTGACCGGCAGGGTGACATAATCCTGCAGTTTGCGGATCAAAGCACTGTTGCGCATGCTGTTTTCAAAGGTGGCTGCGGACATGGATCTACTCTGCAGGAAAGCCTGATAGAGGTTCATGTCGAATTTGCCGTCTTTGTCTGCAAATGCGGGAATCTGGCTGATGCTGTAGGAAAGTTCGCTGTTGGAAACAGATAGACCGAGCCTTTGGGCTTCAGCTTCAAGAAGTTTCTGGCTGATCATCTGTTCGAGCACATATTTCTTGAATTCAGGTGACTGAAGCTGATCGGAATCAAGGTCGGGATTCTGCGCCCGCAATGCTTCTGCATTTTCGCGGTAATTTTGCATGAATTCCTGAGTGGGGACCGGCTGGTCGTTAACATAAGCGATTACCGGATCGGTGTTGCCGTTGAATCCGCCGGCGCCGAAGGCAAAAATAAAAACTGCGATAATGATACCGAATGCGATTTTGATACCCCAGCTCTGGGCATTTTGGCGCAGAATGTCCATCATGGCTTCTTCAGTCTCCGTTTGCAGCAGGTGCTGCTTTCAAATGTTTATTCTATTTTAACAGGCAGGGCATCCACTGATGCGAATACCCTGCCATACTCATTTACAATTGTTTACCGACGTAGTTCAGCAGGCCGCCAGCTTTGATAATATCAAGTTCTTTGGCTGAAAGGTCGTTTTTGACTTTGATTTCAGCTCCATCAGCCATGGCAATTGTTTCGCCGCCGGGTGTGATGGTGGTGGTTTCAAGGGTCAATTTACTACCTTCCGACAGTTTGTCGTAATCGCTCTTTTCAGAGAGTACAAGGGGTAGAATGCCAAAATTGATAAGATTTGCACGATGAATGCGTGCAAGTGACTTGGTAATTACGGCAACAACGCCCAAATGACGGGGGCCGAGGGCTGCATGCTCGCGGCTGGAACCCTGTCCGTAGTTTTCTCCGCCGAGAATGATTCCGTTATCGGAAGCTTTCATGCGGCCGACAAATCCTTCATCGACACGGCTGAAAATATATTCACTGATAGCCGGGATGTTGGAACGCAGGGCAGTGATTTGAGCGCCCGCAGGCAGAATGTGGTCAGTGGTGATGTCATCTTCGACCTTGAGGCGGATTTCAGAAGAAATCTGATCCGGCAGGGCGGAGAATGTTTCAAGGGGAACAATGTTCGGTCCGCGCACGATTTCAACTTCGTCCCTGTTTTCAGGAGGGAAGATGAACAGATGGCGGATAGAGGGAACTTCTTCCGGGAACTCGATTTTGGCCGGGGGAGTTCCCCAGGTTGCTGGATCAGTGAATTCTCCGGCAAGTGCCAGCTTGGCAGCAGTCTGCGGGCTGGCAAGGTAGATTTGTGCATCCTGGGTTCCGCTGCGGCCTTCAAAGTTACGGTTGAAGGTACGTACGCTGACCCCGGCAGAAGTGGGGGAGCCGCCCATGCCGATGCAGGGGCCGCAGGTACATTCCAGCAGTCTTGCGCCGGAATCAAGGAAATTGGCGATCAGCCCGTCGGAAGCAAGCATTTTGAGAACCTGCTTGGAACCGGGGGAGATCATCAGATCCACACCTTCTGGCAGCTGCTGGTCCTGCAGGATCAGGGCAGTTGTCTTCAGGTCGGAGTAGGAAGAGTTGGTGCAGGAGCCGATGGCGGACTGATTGACCTTGAGTCCGGCGAGGGACTTAACGGTTACAACACGGTCAGGCATATGCGGCTGGGCTACCAGCGGCTCCAGTTCGGAAAGGTTGATTTCAACGACTTCTGCGTAAGTAGCGTCAGCGTCGGCAATGAGCTCGGACCAGTCCTCTTCACGGCCCATGGCCTTGAGGAAAGCCTTGGTCTTTTCATCACTGGGGAAGATGGAAGTGGTCGCTCCCAGTTCCGCGCCCATGTTGGTGATGACCGCGCGTTCGGGAACGGAAAGGGTTTTTACACCTTCGCCAGCGAATTCGAAAACTTTACCCACGCCGCCTTTAACGGTTTTGAGTTCCAGTAGCTTGAGGATGATGTCCTTGGCAGAAGCCCATCCGGTCAGTTCGCCGGAAAGTTTCACCTTGACTACCTGAGGCATGGGAATGGAGTAAGGCTGTCCGGCCATTGCCAGAGCAACGGAAAGTCCGCCCGCGCCCATGGCCAGCATGCCCAGTCCACCGGCGGTGGGGGTGTGGCTGTCGGAGCCGATCAGGGTTTTGCCCGGTTTGGCGAAGTTTTCCAGATGCAGCTGGTGACAGATACCGGTTCCGGCCGGGGAGAAGACAACGCCGTGCTTGGCAGCGACAGTACGCAGGTACTGATGATCATCAGGGTTACGGAAACCCATCTGCAGGGTGTTGTGGTCCACGTAACTTACGGAAAGTTCAGTCTGGACCTTATCAATACCCATAGCTTCAAATTGCAGATAAGCCATGGTGCCGGTGGCATCCTGAGTGAGAGTTTGATCAATTCGTAGCCCGACCTCGGTTCCCGGCTCCATTTCGCCGTTCAAAAGATGCGCTGATATGATCTTTTCAGTAATATTTAAACCCATGATACCTCCGGTGTGATTGTGCTTTTCATAAGCAGATTTGAAACTAAGTGTCCTGTTGTACGTCGCATACCCGCGTACTTCATAAAGTGCCCGCTAAAGCTGTTACGAGTGGGCGGGGATCTATTATCCTTCCATTCCGAGGCGCATTCGGTTTATTTTTCGTTGACGGATGTCAATCTCTGCTTCCAGACGCAGTTTGTCCTGCTGTGATTCGAAGATCTCTTTGGCAAAAAAGATCCCTTCAGAAGGATTTTCACTTGCCATCAGCTTCTTAGTGCGCTGCTGGCAAGTTTCCAATTCCTTCTTGAAGTTTTCAATTTCTACTTCGATCTCAGGGATGCTAATCGATTTTAATTCTTCTTCGGGTTGTTGATTCATCTTTTTTCTTTACCTCAGGGTCTTTGAGTCCGTTGATTTCCGGCAGGCTGTTGTAAAGGGTCCAGTAACGAGGCCAGAGATCAGAGATGTCGCCGGGGTTTTCGAGGGAAATACCGGGACGCATCCAGGCCATGAGACCGAGAGCAATACCGAAGAAGGGAGTTGGTGCAGACCATGCTTCATCCCATTTGAGTCTGCCGGGAAGAACAGTGAGTTCTTCGTCTCCACGTTCATATTTAATACCGAGACGTTCGAGCAGTTCAATGCCCTGTTCAAACATCACCGCGTCAGCAATGTTGCTGACCTTGCATTCGGAACGTGAATTTACCGCAAGGGCAAGACCAACGGGGAAAAGGTCGTTTGCATTTCCGAAGTCAAAGGATGCTTCAGCTGCAGCTTCACCCTTGGTTGCAGTGATGCTTCCTTTGGAAATTTTAATATCAAGGCCGCCAGCTTTCAGGATCTGGAGCGCATCTTCTGCGGTCTCAGTCTTGGGCCAGACACCGTTCAGGGTTACCTGTCCATTGCTGAATGCGGGTATGGCCAGCAGAGCAGCGCAAAGTTCTGGCTCAAGAGCAATGGCAGGCTCTTCGGGAACAGATATAGCCTTTGTTGCGGGAACGGAGCATTCTGTTTCGCTGAGTTCCGCTTTAACGCCGCATTTTTTGAGCACAGTAACAACTTCTTTAAGAAGTTCAGCACCGTGCCAGCTTTCAGCAAATTTGAGTGTCAGTCCCTGAGGATAGGTCCAGGCGGCCAGAGCCAGCGCAGCGACAAATTCAGCAGGAATGTCTTCAGAAATTTCAATGGAAGATGCCATGCGTCCGCCGCATTCGAGGCGAGCAGGCAATCCGTGGCTCTGCAGGTCAAGGGTGTTCAGCCTTGCACCCAGCGGAGAAAGAACCGCTGCCAGAGGTCTGGAATCGTACTGCTTGAGGATAGGGCCACCAGCGATTTTGAATTTGCCTACAGTCTTAAGACCGAATGCAATGGCCAAGAACATGGTCATTGCATTGTCGCCGGCAAAGATCAGCTTTTCTTCAAACTCGATGCCTTCACCTGAACGGGATTCAATTGTCTCTCCATCCCATGAAAGATGTGCTCCCGCCTGGTTAAGAGATTTGATCAGTTCGGTGATCTCGTCATTGACGCATAAGGGGGCCATTTTAGCCTCAGCTCCGGCAGCAGCACTGAGTGCGATCCAGAGTTTGGACTGGAAAAGGGATCCGGGACCGTCAAAGGTTACATTCACCGGCTTCTGAGGCGGAGACAATACATATGTAGAAAGCTTGCGTGTCTCGGGCTTGGCAACTCCGGCATAAGCAAGGTTGTTGAGCTGTTCGAAAACACGGCGAGCTGTTTTAAGGTCGAACTTTTTGTGACCGGCTTCTGCAGACCATGTTTCAAAGATGCGTCTTTCCATGTCCGGATCACCGAGGGGCAAACCTTTTTGCTTGCGCTTGGATGCAGCTTTACCCATGAGGTAATTTCTGCGGGATACGAGGGAAAGAAGTCTTGCGTCCAGCTCTTTGATCTCGTCGAGCAGGGACTGTCTACGCGGTGCAGCACCGCCGGAACGTTCAAATTTTTTATATTCGGGCATTATTTTTGTTTCCTGAAATGTGATATAGAGAAGTCCACCTTAATAGCGCGATTTCTCCCAATGGGCAACCCCTCTGATTTGCGGTGTAAAAATGCAGCCCTATTCGCCCGTAATGAAAAGAAAAAGGGGAGAGGCGAAAACCGCCTCCCCCCTGAATAAGCAAGTAGTGATACTACTTAAATTACATTGCGTCGCCGGAAGCTGCGCCCTGCATTTTGACTTCAACCTTTTCGGTGAGGCCTTCGTAGTATTCGCGGAGCTGTACGAGAACTTCGTCACGACCGAAGTGATCTACGATTTCAGCGCCTTCGGAGAGAGCCTTACGCAGTTTGGTACCGGAAAGGATTACGCGGGACTCTTTTTCGTGGGGGCAGGTTCTCAGGGAAGCCATGCCGTCGCACTTGTAGCAGTAGAAAGTCCAGTCAATCTTCATGGGCTCACAAAGGAGAGCTTTACCGGGCTCGGGGCAAGCTTCAGTTGCGTAAGGAATCTTGTCGAAGATTTCCTGAGCTTCGAACAGACCGTAGAAGTCACCAACACCAGCGTGGTCACGACCGATCAGCATGCGGTTAACACCGTAGTTCTGACGGAAGGTAGCGTGGAGGAGGCCTTCACGGGGGCCTGCGTAACGCATATCGAGGGGGTAACCAGCCTGGATAACGTTTTCTTTAACAAAGTAGTGCTCAACGAGAGTGTCGATTGCTTTAACACGTACTTCAGCAGGAATGTCACCGGGCTTGAGGTTACCGATCAGGGAGTGGATCAGACAACCGTCACAAACTTCGATGGAGATTTTTGCCAGGAATTCGTGAGAGCGGTGCATGGGGTTACGGAGCTGGAGAGCGGAAACAGTGGACCAGCCTTTTTCGTCGAACATTGCACGGGTTTCTGCGGGACGCAGGTAAACGCCTTTGTACTGTTCGGGGTACTCACCTTCGGAGAGAACTTTAACGGGACCAGCGAGGTTGTACTTTTTCTGAGCCATAACCATCTGAACACCAGGGTGATCTTCAAGAGCTGTTTTCCAGAAGATGGAATCTTCGGATTCTTCGCCTTCACCTTTGAAGACTTCGTAGCATTCCCACTTTTTGTCTTCTTCGGTCATTTCGTACTTTTCGGTGATCTGCATGGTAGCGTATACTTCACCGTTGTTAACGAGAGCGATTTCGTCGCCAACTTTAACGTCTTCATCGTCGGAGTCGAGAGTTACCGGTACAGGCCAGAAGGTGCCGTCTTCCATGAGGAATTTTTCACAAACGCCTTTCCAGTCAGCTTTACCCATGAAGCCGTTCAGGGGGGAGAAACCACCACATCCCATCATGATGAGGTCGCCTTTTGCGCGGTCGGAAATTTCGATCTGCTTGAGACCTTCTGCTTTTTTCTGTTCAGCAGCGAGTTCTGCACCTTCGAGCAGGCAGCATACAAGACCTTTACCACCGTGAGGGGCTACGAGCTTAGACATGTTTACGTCTCCTTGTAGTAATTATTTTTTTCAACACCTTGGCCCTTCCGCAAGACCTCCGGATCAGAGATCTTCGGCCTCCGGGTATACTGGTGGAGGCTGCGCTTCTGAATTGAAGCGGGTCTGCGGAACGAAAATTCGTAAAAACCATTATCATGGAGCGAGCTTCTAGGATAGTCCTAAAAGGCATTTTCTCCATAAAGCTTAAGAGGGGTTATGAATGGTTTGTGAAAGAAATGTCAAGGGCAAAATTGAAATAGAGTGAAATTTTTCACTTAGTCTAAGTGGAGAAAGTGGGGTGTAAAATGATAGTTTCAATGAAATCCGTTTTATTCTAGATGTTTATGTGATAGTAATATTGTTTTGATGGGAAAGTGTAGTTAAGAGTGGGCGGTTTGGTCTTGAGTGGTTTTTTATAGAGAGTGGTAGGTGAGTGCTTGTTGTTGTGTTTTAAGTCAAGAAAGTGTCTTTTATGTTTCATATTATATGTAGCTATTATTTGGAGTCTGTCTAGAGAATATCAGGGAAAAGTCTATGTTGTTGCTGTGTAAAATCGGTTTGTTATGTCTGTTGTGAAGAAAATCCCACAATCTGAAAAAAAGGCTTGCAATTAAAGGCTAGATTGAACTAAATACCAATCCATGATGGAACACATTATTGTTTTGTCGCAAAAGCTCGGAGCTGTTTTCGAACTGTTCGGAGGACTGGGCGACAGTGTTTCTAAGCCGTTTATATAGCGGATTTGAAATTAGCTTGTTCTAAATTTCACTTTCGCCTTGACACCGAGTGAGGGGCTTGATAGTTACTAATTTCACGAGCCTTGAACTTTAGGCAAGATTATAAATGGTTATAGGATGTCGGTGATTGATAACATTAAACCCTTTTAGGAGGACTAGGTATGCCGACCTTTGTCAATCCGGAAAAGTGTGATGGCTGTAAAGGTGGAGAAAAAACCGCCTGCATGTACATCTGCCCTAACGATCTTATGATCCTGGATCCCGAAGAAATGCGGGCTTACAACCAGGAACCCGAAGGATGCTGGGAGTGTTACTCCTGCGTAAAAATTTGTCCCCAGGGCGCTATTGAAGCTCGTCCCTACGGTGACTTCGCACCCATGGGTGGTACTTCCATCCCCATGCGTTCCGCTGAAGACATCATGTGGACCGTTAAATTCCGTAACGGTAACGTAAAGCGCTTCAAGTTCCCCATTCGCACTACCCCTGAAGGTTCTATCAAACCTTATGAAGGTAAACCCGAGCCGACTGACCTCGACAACGAGCTCCTCTTCACTGAGACTGAACTGGCTACCCCCAAAGAAGTTCTCGGACAGAAGTTTGACGTTGCTGAAGCAGACAAGACTACTGCTTGGAAGGATCTGGATTAATCACTGCTAAGCTTTTGTCTTAGGTGTATTAATTCACGTAATCTAAAAAACCTAATTAAGGAGGAAACATGCCTCTTCTCCCTAGTAAAGAAGCTTCCAAAGGTGTTGCTCTCGCAGAACCTGAGCTTATAGAAAAAGACGTGGACCTGCTCCTCGTCGGTGGTGGTATGGGTAACTGCGGTGTTGCTTATGAAGCAATGCGCTGGATCGAAAAAGTTGGTGGCGACATCTCCATCATGCTCCTCGATAAAGCTGCTATGGAACGTTCCGGTGCTGTTGCACAGGGTCTTTCCGCTATCAACACCTACCTTGGCGAAAACGACGCTGATGACTACGTACGCATGGTTCGTACTGACCTCATGGGCCTCGTCCGCGAAGACCTTATTTTTGACCTCGGCCGTCACGTTGATGACTCCGTTCACCTTTTTGAAGAGTGGGGCCTTCCCTGCTGGATCAAAAAAGACGGTAAGAACCTCGACGGTGCAGCTGCTAAAGCAGCTGGTCTCTCCCTGCGTAACGGCGACGCTTGCGTTCGTTCCGGTCGCTGGCAGATGATGATTAACGGTGAATCCTACAAGTGCATCGTTGCTGAAGCAGCTAAAATGGCTCTCGGCGAAGAAAACTACATGGAACGTATCTTCATCGTTAAAATGCTCCTCGACGCTAACGAACCCAACCGCATCGCTGGTGCTGTAGGTTTCTCCACTCGTGAAAACAAAGTATACGTTTTCAAATGTAACGCTGCTGTTGTTGCATGTGGTGGTGCAGTTAACGTTTACCGTCCTCGCTCCACTGGTGAAGGTATGGGTCGTGCTTGGTACCCCGTATGGAACGCTGGTTCCACCTACACCATGTGTGCACAGGTTGGTGCTGAAATGACCATGATGGAAAACCGCTTCGTACCCGCTCGTTTTAAAGACGGTTACGGTCCGGTTGGTGCATGGTTCCTGCTCTTCAAAGCTAAAGCAACCAACTACAAAGGCGAAGACTACTGCGAAACTAACCGCGCAATGCTCAAGCCTTACGAAGATCGCGGCTACGCTAAAGGTCACGTTATCCCGACCTGTCTGCGTAACCACATGATGCTCCGTGAAATGCGTGAAGGCCGCGGCCCCATCTACATGGATACCGCTACCGCACTGCAGAACACTTTCAAAGAACTCTCCCCCGCAGAGCAGAAGCACCTCGAGTCTGAAGCTTGGGAAGACTTTCTTGATATGTGTGTTGGTCAGGCTAACCTCTGGGCTTGTCAGAACATCGAACCTGAAAACTCCGGTTCCGAAATCATGCCCACCGAGCCTTACCTCCTCGGTTCTCACTCCGGTTGCTGCGGTATCTGGACTTCCGGTCCGGACGAAGACTGGGTTCCCGAAGATTACAAAGTTAAAGCTGACAACGGTAAAGTCTACAACCGTATGACCACCGTTAACGGCCTCTGGACCTGTGCTGACGGTGTTGGCGCATCCGGTCACAAGTTCTCTTCCGGTTCTCACGCTGAAGGCCGTATCGTTGGTAAGCAGATGGTACGCTGGGTTGTTGATCACAAAGACTTCAAACCCGCTATCAAAGAAAATGCTGCTGACCTCGCTAAAGAGATCTACCAGCCTTGGTACACCTACGAAGAAGGTAAAGGCATCTCTACCGACCCCGTAGTTAACCCCAACTACATCACTCCCAAGAACTTCATGATGCGCCTTGTTAAGGCAACTGATGAATACGGTGGTGGTGTTGGTACCATGTACGTGACTTCTAAGTCTCTCCTGCACACCGGTTTCCACCTTCTCGAAATGCTCGAAGAAGACTCCAGAAAACTGGCTGCTCGTGACCTCCACGAACTCATGCGCTGCTGGGAGCAGTTCCACAGACTGTGGACTGTACGCCTGCACATGCAGCACATTGAATTCCGTGAAGAGTCCCGTTACCCCGGTTTCTACTACCGCGGTGACTTCATGGGTCTCGATGATTCCAAGTGGAAATGCTTCGTCAACTCCAAGTATGACGTTGAAAAAGGTGAAACCACCGTATTCAAAAGAGCATACCACCAGATCATCCCCACCTAAGCCGGGAATGATATACGCGGCTGCGGGCTTAAAGCCCGCAGCCGTTCTTTTACGGCTTGCACTGAAATGGTCTGAATCCGTATTGCGACCCTTCGGTCGGTGTCCGGGTTTGGGCCATTTTAAGGCTCAGGGCTTCTAAGAGTTCAGGAGGATAGAGAATGTCAAATAGCATACTTGTCGTAGGCGGCGGGTTCAGTGGTATCACTGCTGCACTCGAAGCCGCTGAAGTAGGCCATGAAGTCTTCATCGTGGAGAAGGCGCCGTATCTGGGTGGCCGGGTGATGCAGCTGAATAAATATTTTCCGAAGCTGTGTCCTCCTTCCTGCGGACTGGAGATTCAGTTTCAGAGAATCAAAAACAACAAGAACGTAAAGTTCTTTACCTTGGCTGAAGTGGAATCCATCAGCGGTTCCAAAGGCGAATACGAAGTCAAGGTTCGCATCAAGCCCAGATATGTGGGTCCCGGCAGTGTTGAGCTCACTGACGTCATCGAGAAACTGTCCAATGACATTACCGATGAATTTGAGTTCAAACTCTGTGACCGCAAGGCTCTTTACATGGATGTACCTTTCGCGTTCCCCGCTAGATACGTTCTTGAAAAAGAAAATTGCACAGATGAAGATCTCAAACTCCTCGAAGGTGTCGATGTAATCGACCTGAAAGAAGAGGAAAAGGTCATCACACTTAATGTAGGTTCCATCGTCTACGCTACCGGCTGGAAGCCTTACGATGTTACCAAACTTTCCAACCTCGGTGCAGGTACCGTAAAGAACTGTATTTCCAACATGGCGATGGAAAGACTTGCAGCTCCCAGCGGACCTACCGACGGTCAGATTGTGCGCCCCTCTGACGGTGCACAGCCCAAAAACATCGCATTCGTACAATGTGCGGGTTCCCGCGATGAAAACCACCTCAACTTCTGTTCCTACATCTGTTGCATGGCTTCCCTGAAGCAGGCTGCATATGTACGTGATCAGTACCCTGATGCAAAGGTCACCATCTATTACATCGACCTGCGTACTCCAGGACGTTACGATAAGTTTGCCAAACGCATTCTTTCCGATGACAGAATCAACGCCGTTAAAGGTAAAGTTGCTGAAGTTATCGAAGAATCCGGTTCCGGCAATGTTCTCGTCACAGTTGAGGATGCTGAATCCGGTATTAAGTCCCAGAACGAGCATGATCTCGTAGTTCTGGCTACCGGTATGCAGCCCAGTCTTGCAGGTACCCCGGTTCCTTCCGGCGTACAGGTTGACGATCAGGGCTTTATTGTCGGCGGTGAGGAACAAGGCATTTTCGCTGCCGGGTGTGCAAAGCAGCCTCTGGATGTCATGAAGACAGCCCAGTCCGGTACTGCTGCCGCTCTCAAAGCGATCCAAACGGTGATAGGGAGGTAAGTCGACATGCCCGAAAAAATCGGTGTTTATTTCGACCAAGCGAGCGTATCTCCTTACCTGAACGCTGAAGATATGGCTGAACTGGTCGGTCGCGTTTACGCGAACGAGTGTCCGGTCGTAAAGGTGCACCCGCGTCTTAACAGCGAGGAAGGAAGAAAGCTCATTCAGGAAGATATCGACGCTGGCAACGTTGACGCAGTATGTATCTGCGGCACTAGCCCTCGCGTTGACTGGGATATTTTCGACTTTGACAATGTCGCAGTCGAACGAGTCAACCTGCGTGAACAGTGCATCAAGGTTTTCAGGAATCCCGACGGCACCATGCCCGATCCGGAAGGCGAAGTTCCTGAGCTCCTCAAAATAATGGCAAACGAATACGTCAAAATGGGTGTTACCAAGCTGCTCAAAACCAACGAGCAGGAATCTCAGGCTTTCGACGCCAACAAAGTCGTCATGGTTATGGGTGGTGGTTTCACCGGTCTTACCGCAGCTCTCTATGCTGCCAAGACCAACCACGACGTAATTTTGGTAGAAAAGGAAGCCAATCTTGGTGGTAAGGCTGCCGGAATGTACAAGACATTCCCTCTTTCCTACCCCTATACTGAAGCACATGAAACTGGCATTGAGGCTCTGATCTCTGAAGTTCAGTCCAATTCCAGAATTAAAGTGCTGACTTCTGCACAGCTCGAAGCTCTTGAAGGCGCTCCCGGCCAGTACACTGCTAAAGTAAAAGTCGGTGGTTCTGTTGAAGAGATGCCCGTTGGTGCATGTGTTCTGGCTACCGGTTGGGTTCCCCAGGATACCAAATACGTAGAGCCCATGGGTTACGGTTCTTCCAAGGTTGTGACTGCTGCTGAATTTGAAGCCATGGTCAAGGAAGGCAAAATGACTGCAAAGTCTGTTGCTTTCGTTCTTGATACCCGCCTCAGTGAAGCTGAATTCGCTGCTCAGGAAGCCGCTGCTGCTGATTCCACCGAGGAAGCTGAAGAAGCTCCCAAGGCTGAAGAAGGCGAAGAAGCTGAAGAAACTTTTGTCTACGAAGACATGGAATCTTACAAGCACCTTCCCTACACTTCTGAGTTGAGCAGTCTCGTTGCCCTCAAGCAGGCCAACTACGTACGCGAAAAGAATGACGACGCTGTTGCTTACATCATCTATGATCACATGATGGTTCCTGGTGTAAACGAGCGATACTACCGTGCAGCACAGGATAACCCCGGTGTTATGCTGACTAAAGGTACCGTAACTTCCATCAAGGAAGAGGGTGCCGGAATGGTTGTTTGCGCAAGCAACACCCTGCTCGGTGAAAATATTGAAATCGAAGCTGAACTGGTCGTAGTTCCCACCGGTATGGTTCCCACCACCGCGCACGATCCGACCATCAACCTCGTATACAGACAGGGGCCTGCATTCCCCGATCTCCAGCAGTTCGACGGTTACGCAGACTCCAACTACATCTGCTTCCCCTACGAAACACGCCGTACCGGTATTTATGCCGCAGGTTGTGTCCGTCAGCCCATGTCCATGGGACTGGCTCGTGAGGATGCAGCAGGTGCTGTCCTGAAAGCGATCCAGTGCATCAACTCCTCCAACCATGGCGTTGCTGTTCACCCCCGCTCCGGTGACACCACCTATCCTGTTTTCAACTTCATGCGCTGCACCCAGTGTAAGCGTTGTACCGAGGAATGTCCCTTCGGCGCACTTGATGATGATGAAAAAGGAACACCAATGCCGAATCCGTCCCGTTGCCGCCGCTGCGGTACCTGTATGGGTGCCTGCCCTGAGCGCGTAATCGGATTCGACAACTATAACATCGACATGATCGGTTCCATGATCAAACAGGTCGACGTGCCTGATGATATGGAAGTCGGCGGTCCCCGCTTTATCGTACTGGCCTGTGAAAACGATGCCTACCCGGCACTCGATATGGCAGCAATGCGCGGTAAAGGCTGGTCTCCCTATGTTCGTGTCGTTCCCGTCCGTTGCCTCGGCTCTGTAAACACCATCTGGATTGCGGATGCTATGTCCAAGGGTGTTGATGGAGTTCTGCTGCTCGGTTGTAAATACGGTGAAGACTACCAGTGCCACTTTATGAAGGGGTCTGAGCTTTGTAACCGCCGTATGGAAAACGTCGCTGATTCTCTGAACAGACTTGGCGTTGAACCCGAGCGTGTTGTTCAGGCTGAACTTGCCATCGATGAATACGACAAAGTTCCCGACATGATCGATAACTTTGTCAGCGAGATGATCAAGATCGGTCCTAACCCGTTCAAGGGCTACTAGGAGGTAGACGCGATATGGAAAAAGATATTCGCATTAAACCGGATCTTCAGTTCATCAAGGAACTGCAGGAAGTCGGTGGCGATAGCCTCAAGAAGTGCTACCAGTGCGCTACCTGCTCCGTAGCATGTCCCCTGTCGCCTGCCGATAATCCTTACCCGCGTAAGGAAATGGTTTGGGCTCAGTGGGGCCTTAAAGACAAACTTGAAACTGACATCGATATCTGGCTGTGCCACAACTGCGGTACCTGCTCCGACCTGTGCCCCCGCGGCGCTCGTCCTGCAGACCTGCTCGCAGGACTGCGTAACATGGCCTATAAGAAGATGATGACCCCCACCATTATTGGTGAGTGGATGAGTTCTCCCAAGCACCTGCCCAAGCTTATTGCTATTCCGGCAGCTATCTACATGGTGATTTGGTTCATCATGGCGGGAGTACGCGGTTCCTTCTTCCCTCTCAAAGATGGTAAAATCGTCTACGGACATCTGTTCCCCGGCGACTTCACCATTGACCCCATCTTCATGATTGCCTTCGGCTTCATGGCGTGGACCTTCTACAAGGGAGTGAAGAACCTTATTGCATCCTTCAAGGACCAGCCTAAGGTCTTTGCTGTAGGTGACAAATCTGAAAAGCCCAGCATGCTGGAGTGCTTCATCGACGTTTGCAAAAACGAACTGTTGACCCACTCCAAGTGGAAAGAGTGCGGCGAAAACGATGAATCCGACGAACAGAAGTTCAACGGTCACCGTTACATTATGCTCGCATTCATCTGCCTGATGATTGTAACCGGTGTGGTTGCTGTAACCCACTGGGGTGGAAAGATTATTCCTTTCCTCTCTCCCATCGGCCATACCCCCATGCCGCTGTGGCACCCGATCAAGATTCTGGCCAACGTTGGTGCAGTACTGCTGGTTTACTCCCTCGTACTGTTGACCAAACGTAGGTTGAATCAGGACCAGTCCGTACACGTATCCAGCTACTATGACTGGTACCTGCTCGGCCTGATCTGGACCGTCGCAGTAACTGGTATCATGTGTGAACTTCTGCGTCTCCTCGGCGTGGCAATTCTCGCATACCCCATGTACTACGTACACTTGGTCGCCGTATTCATGATGTTTGTCTATCTGCCGTGGTCCAAGCTTGGACACCTCGTCTACAGGACTGCAGCTTTAACTTATGCAAGATACATTGGCCGTCTGCCCATGCCGGTCCGTGAAGAAAAGACTTTTACTCTGTAATAGAGCAAGGAGGAACTAACCATGTCTGAAGCACGCAAAACTTTCCCCATGAGCACTTTTGTGTCCTACATCAAGGGTGGCGAAAGCAACAACTCTGTACAGGAACTTCTGGGTTACATGACTCAGAAAGATATCGATGCTGAATTCGAACCTTTTGCAGCAGCTCTTGCAAAAGCATGGATCTACGAACAGCATCCTGAACTGGCTAAAATGAAAACCGGTCAGGTTACCGGCCTCGGCGACAACGTATCCGTTGGCGCACTTCCCGGCGACGTTATGACTCAGGTTGACGCTATCTTCGGAAAGCTCGCTGAATACCGTTCCACCATCTCTGAACAGGCTGCTAAAGTTCAGGATCTGGAAACCAAACTTGCTGCTGCTGAAGGCAAACTCGGTGAAACCGAAAAAGCCATGGCTGAGTACAAAGGCAAGTGTGAAGCTTTCGAAGCTGCTGGTAAAGACGAAGGCGACAAAGTCATCGTTACTTCCCAGGAAAAAGTTGAAGAGTACATCGGCAAGGTTGATGAACTCCTCAAGATGATCGAAGACGTTAAAAAGCACGGCGTAGTAACTGTTGCAGCTGGTGCTGTTGCTGAAGGCGCTGCTCCTGCTGCCGGTGCTGCTGACGCTGGCGCTCCCGAAACCGGTGGCGCTCCTGCTGAAGACTTCGGCTTCGGTTCCGATCCCTTCGGTGATGACAGCTGGTAGGCCGGTAAAAGCCTCTTAGCTTCATTCAATTGAAGTACGTAAGGCCCTGTCCGCAATGCGGACAGGGCCTATTTTTTTGCTTAAGCCCTTACAGAATAAAATTTTTTTTGAAAAATTTTACATAAGTGAGAACTCAATTACTGATGTAAAAAAGTCGTTGCAATGCAATTTAAGAAAAAACTCGAATTTAATTCATGAAAAGTGTATTTTTAGAGATAAAATGTCAGCTAAAGCCCAGAGCGCAATGATTTAGATGGAAATTAGCCAAATATGGAAAATAGTGCTAAATATATGGACAATTTTGTAAGCAAAAAAAGTCTTTTATTAAGTGTTATAATCTGTATGATTAAATGTGAATCAGTAGATGTAGATACTAATGTTAGAGAAAAGTACTAGAATACAGAATATAGTAAAAAATGTATTCTACTGTTCCTTGATCAGGTAATCAACTGTATTGTTCTTGAATTTGTACTGATACTGATCCTGCAATCAGTTGGATTGTTTTATTCTCGATAAAACATTGTTGTTGCGAATATTAATTCTTTAGATCGGGCTAGTAAGGAATAAAAAACGTCTTCTGCCTTGATCTCAAGAAGAATAATGTGTATAGGTATGTCCAATATGGCAGAACTTCATTTACACGACGTGAGCGTCCGCTTTGGTGGACTGCAGGCTTTGGCAGAGGTTAACTTCTCTCTCATGCCGGGAGAGATAGTGGGGCTGATCGGTCCCAACGGCGCTGGCAAAACCACAGTCTTTAACGTGATTACCGGAGTTTATTCAGCTTCCGGTGGACACGTGGAGTATAACGGCGAGAAATTGACCGGGCTTAAGCCGTATCAGGTGCTCCATAAAGGCATTGCCAGAACCTTCCAGAATATTCGTCTGTTCCAGAACATGACCGCCCTTGAAAATGTAATGGTTGCTCAGCACTCCCGCTCCTCTTGCGGGGTCTTCGGCGCTATTTTTCGCACTCCGGCCCAGAAGAGGGAGGAAGCGCGGATCAAGGAAAAGGCTATGGAGGAGCTCCGTTTTGCGGAGCTGGATGAATATGCTGATGAGGTGGCGTCCAGTCTTCCATACGGCCATCAGCGCAGGCTTGAGATCGCAAGGGCACTGGCTTCCGAGCCTAGTTCCATCTTGCTTGATGAACCTGCAGCAGGGCTGAATCCGGCGGAAAGTGCGGAGTTGATGGAAACGATCCGAAAAATCTCTGAAAGAGGCATTAATGTGCTGATGGTTGAACATGATATGAAAGTTGTCATGGGTATCTGCCAGCGCTTGGTGGTTCTTGATCACGGAGTAATGATTGCAAAGGGGAACCCTGAAGAAATTCAGAAGAATCCTGCTGTAATTGAGGCATATCTGGGTAACTAACTATTCACTTTAGGGAGGCTCATTTTATGAAACGTTCTATCATGACAGCTATGCTTGTCGCAGCAATTCTGATGCTGAGTGCAGGCATGGTGTTCGCGAAAACACTCAAAGTCGGAACCATGGGACCCTTGACCGGACCCTACGCAGCTGACGGTAATGACATCAAAAACGGTGTGCTCACAGCAGTGGAAGTTGTTAAAGCAAACGGTGGAATCCCCGGCTTTGATGAAATCGTGGTCCTGCCTCAGGATACCGCATGCGAACCCCGTCAGGCTGTTGCAACTGCAAACAAACTGATCAACGAAGAAGCTAACGGCGTTGTCGGAGCATATTGCTCAAGTGCGACTTTGCCTGCTTCTGAAGTGCTTGATGAAGAATCCATCGTCATGATCACTCCGGCCTCCACCAATGAAAAAGTTACCTCCCGCGGTCTGCCTTACATGTTCCGCATGTGCGGTCGTGATGATGACCAGGGTGCTATCGCTCTCAAGTTCATGCAGGAGAAACTTGGTGCCAAGTCCGTATATATCGTTGACGATAAGACAGCTTATTCTCAGGGACTGGCTGACGGTGTTGAAAAAATGTGTAAGGCCGCTGGAATCAAAGTTCTCGGACACGAGCACGTAAACCAGGGCGACAAAGACTTTTCCGCTATCCTGACTAAAGTTAAAAACAGCAATCCTGATGTATTCTACATGTCCATGCAGAACTCTGCTACCGGTGCTCTGATGCTTATTCAGGCCAAGCGCATGGGTATCAAGGCTGCACGTCTGGCACAGGATGCTGTTTACCATCCCCAGCTTATTGAGATTGCAAAAGATGCAGCTGAAAACGTTTACCTGACTTTCGGTTACATCGACAGCAATGCACCTGCATACAAAGAATTCTACGCAAAGTACCAGCCTAAGCACGGTGAGCCCGGTGCATACTCCGGTTATGCTTATGACTCCGCCATGGCTTACTTCAAGGCTGTTAAGGCTGCCGGATCTACCGATCCTGATAAAGTTAAAGCTGAACTCATGAAGCTTGATTACGATGGCGCAACCAAGCACATCAAGTTCAAGCCTAATGGAGACTCCGGCTCCAACTACATTATCCGTAAGGTTGATGGTGGCAAGTTCATTAACTACTGGAACCCCGCAACCGGTAAGCTCTACTAGAAGTACTTAAATCACGGTCCCCGTCTCTAAGGGCGGGGACCTTTACGCACAGCCCCCGGAATTCCATGGAATATTTTTTTCAGCAACTCATCAACGGTATCACCCTCGGCAGTGTCTACGCGCTGATCGCCTTGGGCTATACCATGGTGTACGGCATCATCCAGCTCATTAACTTTGCCCACGGCGAGTTTTTTGCTGCTGGCGGTTATGTCGGTGTTATCTTCATGAGTTACCTGCTTGCGCAGGGGGCTCCGGCATGGGTCTGCCTGTCCGGCTCGCTCATTTTAGCGATGGCTTATTGCGCAATGCTAGCCATGGCAGTTGAGAAAGTGGCCTACAAGCCGCTGCGAAGCTCATCAAGGCTTTCGGTGCTCCTTTCTGCGCTCGGTATGTCAATTTTTCTGCAGAATGGCCTGATGCTCACTCAGGGTGTATATGACAGACCCTATCCCACCGAACTGACTCAGGGTGGATTTGAATTCGGGACAGTCATGCTTTCTTACATGCAGCTGTTCATCGTCAGTTTGACCGCCTTTCTGCTGGTGGCCCTTAACTTTCTGGTCTTTAAGACCCGCATCGGTAAGGCCATGCGCTCAACCGCACAGGACAAAATTATGTCTGCGCTGGTTGGTATCAACTCCAACCGTATCATTAGCCTGACCTTCGCTATCGGTGCCGGATTGGCTGCAGCGGCGGGGATCATGGTCGGCCTTTATTATGGCTCTGTACGTTATGATATGGGTTTTGTGCCGGGCATCAAGGCCTTTGCGGCCGCAGTTCTGGGCGGAATCGGTAATATCACCGGGGCTATGATAGGCGGATTTATCATCGGTATGGTCGAAATTTTCGCTGCCGGATATATCTCCGGTGAATATAAGGATGTCTTCGCATTCCTGATCCTTATCGGAGTGCTTTATTTCAGACCTTCAGGAATCATGGGAGAGAACGTTGACGATACCAGAGTTTAAAAAGCACTGGACTTCTTTAGGCGTTGGGATGATCTGGCTGTTCGTCCTGCTCTGGCCTCTGCTTGGAGTAAAGCCTGAAGGATTGGAAGTAGCGACTACCTTTTCAGTCTGGTGGAAGATTGCAGCAGGCTGTTCATTTCTCTTGATTTTAAGACAGTTGAACAGCATCGGGGCATTCAAGTTTTTTACCCAGCCTGTCGGAGCGGCTGTCGGTGGAGTGAAAAAAGCCACTTCGACTCTGCCGTTTGCGGTCTGGGCCTTTGTTATACTGGCATTTGCAATGGCGTATCCGCATCTTTTCGGTCGCTATGCTCAGGACGTTGCCATCAACTGCATGATCTATATATGCCTCGGCCTCGGCCTGAATATTGTTGTGGGTCTCGCAGGTATGCTTGATCTCGGTTACATCGCTTTTTACGGACTTGGTGCATATACATATGCATTGCTCTCGGTTTCCTATAAGTTGGCTTTCTGGATCTGCCTGCCTCTCAGTGCGGCGGTTGCCGGACTTGGGGCCTGCATCATCGGTTACTGCTCCATGCGTATGCGTGGTGACTATCTAGCCATCGTAACGCTGGGTTTTGCGGAAATCGTGCGTATGGTGTTCAATAACTGGATGAGCCTGACCAATGGTCCCAACGGGATCACCGGGATCAAGGCTCCGGGCATATACTGGCCTGACTTTGCCAATGGATTTACCCTTGAACATCTCTGGCTCAAGAAACTTTCCTTGATTTACTATGTAATTCTGGCGCTGGTGGTTTTTACCATCATTGCGGTTTATCGTCTAAACCATTCCCGGATCGGGCGTGCATGGGAGGCCATCCGTGAAGATGAGACTGCCGCCGAAGTTATGGGGATTCCTACTTTTTATATGAAACTGCTGGCTTACTGCTCTGGAGCATGTTTCGGCGGTATGGCCGGAGCCTTTTATGCTGCACGTATGCGCTTTGTCAGCCCGGAATCATTTACTTTCCTTGAATCAGCAATGGTTCTTTCCATGGTTGTTCTCGGTGGTATGGGGTCCATCCCCGGGGTTATCCTCGGCGCACTGGCTCTCATCGCCCTGCCGGAGATTTTCAGGGATTTCGAACTCTATCGCATGCTGGTCTTCGGTGGCGTCATGACCTTAATGATGCTCTTCAGACCGCAGGGGTTACTGCCTCCCAAACGTAGAATGAAGGCGGAAAAGGATTAAGCCATGTCAGAACCTATCTTAGAACTTCGTGATGTCCATGCTGGATATGGCAGTATCAAGGCCCTGAAAGGTATCAATATCAAGGTCATGGAAGGGGAGATCGTTTCCATCATCGGCGCTAACGGTGCCGGGAAGTCCACCACCCTGATGACCATCTGCAATATCGTTAAGGCTACTGCCGGGGAAATTTATTACAAGGGCAAGTGCATCAATAAAGTTGCATCTGACAACCTGCCGTCCATGGGCCTCTGTCAGGTTCCGGAAGGGCGTCGTATTTTCCCAAGGCTGACCATTGAAGAAAACCTCGATATGGGGGCCTTCTTCCGCAATGACAATGAGATTGCAGACGATATGGAACGGGTCTTTGCTATGTTCCCCATCCTGCGCGAAAGGCGCAGGCAGGCCGGCGGAACCCTTTCCGGTGGTGAGCAGCAGATGCTGGCTATTGGGCGCGCGCTCATGAGTCGCCCGAAGGTTCTTCTTTTGGATGAACCTTCGCTTGGACTTGCGCCGCTTATCGTTAAGCAGATTTTTGACATCATTAATGAAATCAATAAATTAGGCACGACTATAATTCTGGTGGAGCAGAACGCAAAGGTTGCTCTAAGCATGGCCCATCGCGGTTACGTTCTGGAAACCGGAAACGTGGTCATGGAAGATGAAGCTTCGAAGCTGCTTGATAATCCGGATATCCAGAAGGCATATCTCGGCGAATAAAGAGTTATTATAACGATTGCCTCAAGGCCCCCGGAAACATCGGTTCCGGGGGCTTTCTTTTGAAATCAAGCCAATAGTTATGCACGGCCTATTAAATGATTCGTTTAGACTTAACCTTATGAACATGATATCTTTCCACTAAGTCTGTATATTCTATTTCAGGTAGGAGGAGTGTTTTGCTGCTGGCCCGGATGTTCAAAATTTTAAGTCTGTTATTGATATTTCAATTGATGATGACATCCAGTTATGCTGACGATGAAAATGTTATGCTGTCGACAGGGGAGTGGGCACCATATACGTCAGAATATATGTTGGATGGTGGCATATGCAGTGAAATTGTTAATTCAGCTTTTGCTGAAGTCGGCGTGAAAACAGAGTTGAAGTTCTATCCGTGGAAACGGGCTTTCCTCAGTTTTGAGCGTGGGGAAGTCATTGGTACTTATCCGTGGGTCAGGCGGAATGAAACCGAAGCATATTCCTGGCTGTCCAAGCCGTTGCATATTCAAAGGTATTCATTTTTTTATCATAAAAAGAATTTCCCCAATGGAATTAGTTACAACAGCCTAGATGAATTAATGAAATACAGAATAGGTATATGCCGTGGGTATTTTTATGGAAAGCAATTGACTGAAATGGGGTTGAATACGGAATTGGTCAGCAACGCACCCAATGGAATTATGATGTTAGTGAAGGGGTATATTGACTTGATGACAGAGGATTCAGTTGTCGGAAATTATCTGATCAGTGTTCTTATGACTGGTAGGGAACATGAATTCGGCGAGGTTCAGGCTCCTTTGCAGAATGAACCTGTGTATCTGCTTGTTTCGAAGAAGAATCCTGCTGGGAAAAATTTGATTATGCGATTCAACCGAGGGCTTGAAGAAATAAAATCTAATGGAATATATCAAGATATATTAAAAAAACATTCGTTGAATTAGTTACTCGAATCAGGAATAGGATAATGAGAATAGCCCCGATTTTATTTACATGGAAATATTGGGTTCTGCTGTGCATAGGAGGGGCTTTGTTGCTGGCATGTGCGGGAAAGCCTGCTTTCGCCAGGGAAGTCGTGACAGTTGCGACAGGAGAGTGGGCACCGTATGTCTCCGCCCAAAAAGGCGGGAACGGTATGAGCTTCGATATTGTTTCTGCTGCAATGAAAAGAGCGGGGCTAACTGCAGAGTATGAATTTTACCCATGGAAAAGGGCCTTGTTGACTTTGGAAAACGGGAAGGCCATGGCGTCATTCCCTTGGGTGAAGAGGCCGGAACGAGAGGAATTTGCCCTGTATTCTGATCCGCTGCACAGTCGGACAGTGAGATTGTTTTACTCCAAAAATTTTTATCCGGAAGGACTGATTGCAAGCAACATTGAGGAATTAAAGAAATACAGGATAGGTGTTGCGCGTGGGTACGCTCAGCTTGAGCAGTATCGCAAGATGGGGCTAAATACTGTTGAAGTGCCTGATAACGCGATGGGTATGCAGAAGCTGGTGCGTGGTCACATTGATTTTATGAGTGAGAGCTATGTTGTTGGTAATGTTCTGATTAGAAATTTATTCCCGGATCAAGAGGAGTTATTCAGCTCTATTCCTGCCCCTGTGGGTGCAGAAAGATTGTATTTACTTTTTACAAAGAAAAATATTGAAAGTGGTGAACTTCTGAGAAAGTTTAATCAAGGCTTACAAAGTATCAGGGATGATGGAACTTTTGAAATGATAGTAAAACAATATGGGTTATATTGATCTTTTGTTAGAGAACACAGTTGTGGGTGAATATGTCCTTAATAGGTAATTTACGGCAATTGAGTATGAGGTTGGAGATGTGTGGACGCGCATAAGTCCGGAGCTAGTCGTAGTGCTCTTTGCAAAGAATATTGGTGGAGCTGATGAGCTTATGGTTAAGTTGAACAGCGGGTTGGCAAAGATCCGGGAAAATGGTGTATATGATAAGATTTTAGGCAAGCATAACTAGCAATCGTTCTGCAAAGTTAGATACAAGTAAAAGCTTGCATTAAAGATACTCTTTGTGTTTAAGTTGTTTTCAAAATAAGGGTATTTGTTCTTATCCAAAGTTTTGGAGGCATATTATGGCTAAAAAGGTAGTGATTGATCAGGATGAGTGTATTGGTTGCGAAACCTGTGTTGAGCTTTGCCCGGAAGTCTTTGCTCTTGATTCAGATGGAGAAAAGGCGGAAGTAATCAAAGAGGATGCAGTTGAGCTAGAGTGTGTTATTGAATCAATTGATACGTGTCCGGTTGAATGTATTGCTATTGAATAAACTGTGTTTCAGATAAGTGTTTTTGTTAAGGCGCCTTTACGGGCGCTTTTTTTTGGGGGCGCAAAGCGCATCTTTTTTTAGATTAATTGGACAAATATGATATATTATGTTTAGTTTATATATTAGATTTGTCTGTTCAGAATCTTTTAAAAAAGGGTGTGTAGATGAAGATAAGAACAAGAATGATTCTGGCTATTGTCTTGCCGATGATAATTTCGGTGGCAGTTGTAATGTTTACTGTTTCTATGCAGTTCGACAGTACTGCTGAAGATTCCTACAGGAAAACTGCCAGTCAGGAATTGAAACTGATTAACAACTATATTGCCGAAATTTTGAAGAAGGCTGAAAACGTAAGCCGTTTTGTAGCTGGACTGGATGAGACTAAGAGCGCCATGGGCAGGTGGACCAAATATTTCGAGCTTGATGGTTCCAGCAAACCAGCCCAGTATGCAACAGATGAAACTGAGATTATGGTCAATCGCCTTGCCAACAACCTGATGAAGGCCAACCCTGCATTTGCGTACGTGTATCTTGGTTTTGAAGATGGCGGCTATACTCAGGACGGCACAGATACCCTGAAAAATGATTATGACCCTCGCAAGCGCCCTTGGTATAAACAGGGAAAGAATTCTCCTAATGAATCGACCCTTCTTTCTGCATACATGACCACCGAGGGATTCCCCAATATCGGTATGGTTACCAAGATCAAAGACAAGAGCGGGAGCTTTATAGGTGTTTCTGCTGTAGATATTTCTTTGGGCGATCTGACCAAGATTATCAACAATCTTAAAATTGGCGAAACGGGTTTTGTTGTGCTGGTTCAGGGCGATGGAACTATTCTGGCCGATCCCAAGACACTGGATAACAATTTTAAAAAGATTGATGAAGTTGATAATGCTGCCTTGAAAACAGCTTATTACTCCAAAACCGACTGGATTGAATCCTTGGAGTTTAATGGAGCCAAGTTTTCTGCTGAAGTCCATCGGTCAAAAGAGACTGGCTGGAGCATGATCGCATTTATTCCCCACGCAGAGATTTATGCTGCTTCTAAAGAGGCTAACCTGACCATGCTCACAATTGCTGCTGTGGCTGCAATTGTTTTTGGTCTGCTGGGAGCCTTTCTGGTCAACTCCAGACTTGTCCGGCCTATCCATGCCATGGGTGAGTTTGCCAAGCAGATTGCCAGCGGCAATTATAAGGCAAAGCCCGAAGACGTATCCTATAAAGCTGAACTTCGCGACCTGCTTGATAATCTGCAGTCCATGACCGGGGAATTGGTTGAGACTATTTCCCTTGCTGATGAAAAGACCCGTGAGGCTGAAGAGAAGACCTTGCAGGCTGAAGATGCCTTGGCTGAAGCTGAAGAGGCTACCCGCAAGGCTGAAACTGCCAAGCGCGACGGTATGATGCAGGCAGCCGGACAGCTTGAAGAGATTGTTGAGCGTATCTCATCTTCATCCACCGAGCTTTCTGCAAACATTGAAGAGTCGAGAGGCGGTTCGGAGATGCAGCGTGAGCGTGCTGCGGAAAATGCCACGGCAATGGAAGAGATGAACGCGACTGTATTGGAAGTTGCCGCAAATGCCTCCAAAAGTTCTGAAGAGGCTGAGCGAGCCAGAAAAGAAGCCGTTCACGGTTCTGAAATTGTAGACAAGGTTGTGACTGCAGTCAGCAACCTCAAGGCTGAGTCAGAAAAGCTGGGCTCTGAAATGGGACAGCTTGGTGAGAAGGCCGAATCTATCAGCAGTGTTATGAGCGTGATTACCGACATTGCGGACCAGACCAACCTGCTGGCCTTGAACGCAGCGATTGAGGCGGCACGGGCCGGGGAAGCGGGGCGCGGTTTTGCCGTTGTTGCCGATGAAGTCCGTAAGCTGGCGGAAAAAACCGTGAGTGCTACTTCTGAGGTTGGTGAAGCCATCGGCTCTATTCAGCAGTCCTCCAGAAATTCAATCAATACCATGACTGAGACAAGTGAGATGGTCGATTCTACGACCACTTTGGTTAATGAAGCCGGGGGAGCGCTGAAGTCTATCCTCGATATTATTGAACTGGTTGCGGAGCAGGTCCGGTCCATTGCTACTGCAGCAGAACAGCAGAGTGCAGCTTCTGAAGAAATCAATATGTCTACTTCTGAAATCAACCGCATTGCGGATGAAAACTTCAACGCTATGGAACAGTCTGCAGACGCCATGGCTAATCTGGCTGAACTCTCCAACATGCTCAATAATTTGATTGAAGAATTGAAAAGATCATAGCAAACATCGATTCTTAGTCAGAAATAAGGCTGGAGTGGCTCGTTATCCACTCCGGCCTTTTTGTTGCTGACGAATTATGGACAGTTGATCTTTTTAATTTGGGCTGGCAAATCCAGCTGCAACACATACTCATTGTAAATTACGTATGAACTTACAAAGGGTATTTATTTTGCTTATCCAAAATAAGACCGTTATGTGTGCTCAACAGTGTAACGGTGCAGGCTCCCGCCAAAACGCCGAGCTTGCCAAGATGTGGATTAGTGAATAAATAGAGAGTACCGAAATCAGCTAAAAACCCATCGCAACAAGATGGGAAGGTGAATAAAATATATGAAATTTATTATGGGTTCGAAATTACTTCGGACATTATTTCGTGCGGTTGCCGTAGCCATGGTTGTCATGGTTCCTTTACTTTTCATGGCAGCTGAGGGTGAATGCTCTTTTGGGGATAAAGATAAAGACAAAAAAGTAACTCTCCCTAAGCAGGTTGATGCAGGGCTTGATTACTTGTTTGATTTTATGGCCGGTAGCGGTGCAAATTTTGACGCTGCCCAAATTACTGGCCTGATCAAATATGTGGATGATACACCGGCAACCGATAAAATTATCAAGCTGCCTAAACGTGATTCCGCCAATGGTGCGGCCATGTGGATGCATGTTGATGCCGGTCTGAAGAGAATCCTTGAGTATACCTACAATCCGGAGATTCCCAACTACGCCATTTATCCTTCTGTAATCAGGGTAAGCGGTTGGTCTCCTGACAGTCAGTTTTATACTGAAAAGGCCCAGCCTTGGAAATTTCTTGATGACTGCTCTACCCCCAGAGTCTGGCGGGGTAAGGAATTTGAGGTTAACACACCGGATTCCTTTGGTGGTGCTTATTACCGTTATGACCTGAACCGTCTGCTGGTGCTCTTGAAGTATGAAGACCGGGATGTTTTTCTTTCCGTTTCCAAGCAAATGGATAAGTCCAGTGTGGGCATGAAAGGGCTGGTTGTAGATGACAATCAGTGGAATTATTTCTACAGCGGTATTCCCGGCCTGACCTCCGGCGGCATGGGCTGGATGGATACTTTTATGTACGATTCCATGTCCGTGAACCTTTATATTCAGGATAAGGATAATCCCGATCAGACTGTCAGCTATCTGTTCAAGTGGCTGCGTGCCGGATGGGCTGGACTGAATGTGGTTCGTCCCAAGCACATTTTTGAAGGCAGCCAGCGCTTCGGACGTGCTTTTACTGCCCTGATGGAATCCAATGACCTCCCAGAACCGGAAGTGTTTGCTGAAAAGGTCCGGGAGATTGAAGCTCTGCCCGAACAGGAGCTTGATCATTATATTTCCGAGTATTCAAAGCAGATTGAACATATTGCAGCCGAGCATCCTGTTTTGTCCGATAAATTCCCTGAAGTGTACGAGAACGGCAAGTATGCCGATAAGTTCACCCGTGAAGAGCGCATCGGCGTTCTGGTTAAGGAATACGTCAAGCAGGCCATGGGCAAACAGTGTTTGATCTACGAAAAGGTCGTATCCAACTAGCAGCGAGGTATCCATGCTCTATTCTGAAAACGAAGCCAAATTCAAATACTGTCCCTATCTGATGACCAGTGATGACAAAATGAAGTTTTGTCAGGGAACCATGTGCATGATGTGGCGGTTCGCTGACGGCGATAAAGGATATTGCGGACTGGCCGGAAAGCCGGAAGAACAGAAATAATCTTCACGATGATCGAATCATAAAATATGCCCAAGCCTTTTGTATTCAAGCTTGAAAAGGTTCTGGAGTTCAGGGAACAGGCGGAAGAGCAGGCTCGGCTTGCTCTTGCGGAAGCCCTGCGTCTGCATCAGGAGCAAAAGAAAAAGCTTTGGGCTGTTGAAGAACAGATCGTTGCCCACCAGAAAAAGAAATATGACAATCTTTCAGCTAATGATATGTGGCTCTGGCAGCAGTATGACGTAGCTCTGAAAGAAGATTTGCGCGCTGCCCAGCTTCGCTTGAAGCAGTTGGCCCTTAACTTGCAAAAATGTCGTGCAGAAGCTGTTAAAAAGTCAAAAGATCGTAAACTGCTCGAAAAGCTAAAAGAAAATCAGGCGAAGAAATATCATGAAGAAGAAAGTCTCAAAGAACAAAAAGAGTACGACGAAATGGCAACGATTCGCTTCAAACCTGAAAATTTCTAAGATACTTTTCTGCCTGATTTTTTTGGCACTTTTCAAGCTTTCCCTGATTGGGTCGCTGGGCTTTGACCTTACTGATCACCACGAGGAAGTTAAAGAGGTTGTGGAGGCTGTTGTGGAAAGCAGCAATGTGGTTCGCAGCGTTGTTACTCCCCCGCAGGCCATTGCTGCCGAAGCTGAAGCAAAGGACAAAGCTAAGCCCGCACCTAAGACGGCTGCCAAGCCCTCCAATATGCCCGAAGCAGATTGGAAAGCGCTCAAGGCCAAGGAAGATGAACTGGCCCGCAAGGAGCGCTCTCTGCGCACTCTCGAAAAGAATCTGGACAAGAAGTTGGCCGAGCTGAATGACCTTGAAAAGCGACTCAAGAAGATGATCGCTGATGCTGATGTGCTCAAGGACAAGAAAATCAAGCATCTGGTTGGCGTATATACAGCTATGAAGGCCAAGCAGGCCGCACAGGTCATCGAATCCCTTGATACCGATCTCGCCGTCAAGATTTTGTCAGGTATGCGCGGCCGCAGTGCCGGGGCTATTCTCGGCTATGTTAGCCCGAAGAAAGCAGCCAAGCTTTCAGAAGAACTGACCAAATTGCAGACACCTCTTGAAGATAAGTAATTACTG
This sequence comes from Maridesulfovibrio sp., assembly GCF_965230075.1. Lineage (GTDB taxonomy): Bacteria > Desulfobacterota > Desulfovibrionia > Desulfovibrionales > Desulfovibrionaceae > Maridesulfovibrio. Next base: position 83,746 of record NZ_OZ245945.1, read on the forward strand.
AAAATTGCAAAGAATCAAACTCACCATAGCCTACGATGGCACCAATTTTTGCGGCTGGCAGCTGCAGCCCAAATTGCGCACTGTTCAGGGAGATCTGGAAAAGGCCATAGCCCGTGTTACCAAAACTTCGGTGCGGGTGCACGGTTCCGGTCGTACTGATAGTGGCGTGCATGCTCTGGGGCAGGTTGCCCATTTTGATGTGCCGGATAATTTTGCTGCTGTGAAATGGCAGCGGGCTTTAAACTCCCTCCTTCCTGACGACGTTACCATTCTGGAGGCGGAGCTTGTTTCTTCCGAATTTCATTCCCGTTACTGCGCAGTCCGTAAAACTTACACCTACACCTTATGGCTGGAAAACAGCTTTTTCCTGCCGTGGCGCAGGCATTATGTCTGGAAATGCGGCCCTCTTGATTTTTCTGCTCTTGATCAGGGCATGCAATCTTTTTTGGGCGAACATGATTTTTCCTCCTTCCAGAATACCGGGACTGATATCAAGTCCACCGTGCGCACGATCCATGAATTTAAACGTTACCCCGGGCAGACCGAACAGGAGATAGTTCTGGAAGTCTGCGGTTCCGGATTCCTCAAGCAGATGGTTCGCAATATGGTTGGCTGCCTTGTCCGCATAGGGCGGGGTAAAGCCGAACCCGAAACTGTCCGATCATTATTACAGATGAAGGATAGAACTGCGGCTCCGGCTACAGCTCCTGCGCAGGGGTTGTGTATGGCCGGTGTCTACTATGGAGAAACGGGTTGTGGCGGATCAACTGACACTGGACGGAACCAAGCTCAGGATAGCGGAATCAACGGAGAAGTCTGATTCCCTGCAGCAGGTCTTCCCGGGATCATACTGGGAGGATCGCTTCAACCGTGCCGCACTGAAAACCAAGTACGAACTCACCGCACCTTCAGTGGCAATGGACGTCCAGTCCAAGGTCAAATCCTTAAGCGAAACCCTTGCTTCATTTCGTTGGCCCGATCAGGGATTTGCTCTTAGTAGCGGACGGCTCGTGGTCAATGATCCTTTTCTAAACAATAATATTACTTCCTCCCTGACTCATAAAGACGATTATCAGCGTTATTACCGCTACTATTCTCGTGGGTTTATCGGTGAAGCTGAAACATCCCTTGATGCCGGGACATACAAGTTTAATATGGCTTTGGGCTCGTCATCAAAAGGAATTGAGGTGGAAGTCACTGATAGAATGACCAATGATGAACTGCTGGAAGCGGTTCGTGATGCGGTCAATGACAGCTCCTTGCCTGTGCAGGCACACATTTTCAAACAGAATGCTATCGGGGCCAACCCTGATGATCTCATGGGTACCGGCTCGGCTCTCGCGTTTTCTGTGAACACCGCTTACGTGGTCACTGCAGAAAACAAGGGTGAGAGTACGCAAGATCTTGCTGCAGCCAACAAGCTTTCCTTCAGTGATACCAGTGGGCACTTGATTTCCAACTTGGATCTTTACGCCACCCAAGAGCCCATCGGTCCGGCAAAAGAGGGGCTATACAATCTTTCCAACGCGGTTGCCGGAGGGCCTTCGCAATTCCTGAGCAAGGCATTTGATGTCAATGCTGACACAACCCTGACCGCCGGGGATCATACCATTGATTACACCATCGGTGCTGAGTCCGGTACTATCAATCTCCATGTTGACGCAGATGATGACTGGGACACGGTGCTGACCCGCATTGCCAATGCAGCATCATCAACCTCGGACAAGATTGATGCCGAAGTCGTTGATGCCAAGCTGGTTTCGCCTGTGTATACCGGGGACGATTACTACCTTATTGATGGCAAGGCGGTGAGTATTACCGCAGTTAATCCCAAGATCGGGGAACGGCTGGAGCTGGAACCCGGTTCCGGGCTGGATGTGCTGGGGCTGAATGTAACTGCTCATCCGGGAGATGATGCCCAGATGACCGTTAACGGTTTTACCGAGGTCCGTGCGCCCGGAGAATTTGCCTTGGATCGGGGCAGGGTCACAGTTGAGCTTGAAAACGGCTTTGGCGGCAGCCTGCCGCTGCGGGTTGTGGATGCGGTCACTGAGATGGAAAAGAATGTCGGGCTGATTACCGACGGATACAATGACTTGCGTAAGGCAATCCTGCCTGCCGAGGACCTTTTCAGGGAAGGGTTTGCCGACCTTTGGCGTGATCCGGTTTCTGATAATGAGATTGATCTGGAATGGATCGGGCTGAAGGAGGCCGAAGAGGATAAGCTGCTCTGGTTTGATTCCGATGCTTTTTACGATGCATTGCTGGCAGACCCGGATAAGGTCCGCGAACTTCTGGAGGACGAGGAAGACGGTCTGTTCACCCGCTGGCAGGATGTAAATGATGATATCATTGAAAACAAGGTCAGCTCTTACCTTATTCCGGAAACATCCTTGCCCGGCCCCTGGCTGCCGGAGCCTTCACCGCGTACGGAATTGGAGTTGGAGGTAAAGCGTGAATTGGTCGATACTTTTGAAGACAGCTTTGATTTCGATCTTGACGATCCTGCTGATGATAACGGACGGCTTGTTTCTACCAAGGGCTGATTAAAACTTGGCAGCGATTATGGTCCGCTCTTCAGCATCAAAGCGGAACTTCATTCGCGCAGTGGCCTTCTTGATCTGTACGGTCTTGCCGCCGATCTTGATTTCTACACCGGGATGTACTTTTCGGTGGACCCGGATGGATAGTTTTTCAAGGGATTTGTAATAGTCGTTAAGTTCCGTGGAAAGCTGTTTGCGGATTTCCTTCAGCTTAATTTTGATGCGTCCGCGCATCATGAGAATTTTTTTCATCTGTTCCTGCTTGGCCGCAGGGGTGGATTTGAGGATGGAGTCATTGTCGCCCTGACCGATGGCGGAATTGATTTTCAGCAGCCGTTCCCGCAAGTCATCTCTTTCTTTAATAAGCTTGGTATTAATTGTTTGCTTGGCGGTGATGCCGACAACAGTTTTTACTCCGATTTCAGAGCCTATTTCGTTGGCTTCGATGCTGACATCCGAAGTAACAACACCGCCTTGAATGATGCCTTTGCCGCCCAGCGCACTGACCGGTCCTTTACAACGGATAAGGCAGTTGCTCATTTCATGGGCTACAATGATTTCATCTCCGCACTCAATTCGCGCATTGGAGGCGAATTGTGCGGTAATTATTCCATCGGCTTTTAGTGTTCCCTTGTTGGACATGACCAAGCCGCCCTTGACTTCAATGTCACCTCCGGCACTGACGGTGGCTCCTTCTATGGAGTCTTTGACCACCACGTGTGCCGGTGCTTCCACCGTAAATCCTTCCCGGATGGAACCGTTTACATGAACAGAGCCTTTTTCAAGTTTGATGTTTCCGGTGGAGTAATCAACGTCCCCTTTAGTTTCCAGAACATCCTTGACCGCTAGGGTGTTATCCTGAAAATGAACGATTCCAATGGATGTGGCCTTATAGGTAATGCCGTCCGGCATGGGAGCAACATGGGCCCCGGTTTTGATCTCAAGGGGATTGCCGCCGGGAGGAGGTGTTAATCTGCCATAGACGTCTTCACCAGCCTTGCCTTCAACAGGAGGATGGATCTTGCCGATGATGTCTCCGGGGCTGACCATGGGGTGAACTCCACGTTCCTTGAAATCTACACGGTCATCCTCTCCGGTGGTGCCGATGGAGCTGGAAGCACCGTCTTCGCGGGCGTATTCAAAAAAACCGTCCCGTCCGGGAACCGGTTCAGTTCCGGTTACAATTATGGCTTCCTGTGCTGCACCTGTCTCCCGGGCTTTCTTTATGGCCGTCTGGCCTGCAACATGTTGCAGCGGACGGGAAATATCCATTGCTTGGAGGGCCGGCTCAATTCCGCTTAAGTCATACCTGAGGCTGAAACAATCATGGGGATAAAGTTTGGTGGAGACCTTCATCATATCCGCTGAGACTTTGATGAGCGGTTCAACCATTACCAGATGATCATTAATTTTAACCAGTCCGTAGGTGTCTGAAATCAGTTTTCCGCTTTCCGGGTCAAGAGTGCAGTTGCGGTCTTCTGCATCAGCTAGAGAGAGTGGCTTGGGGGTATGGGTGTCTTCTGCAGGAATTTCATCCCCGTCAAGGTTTTTGCCGGGTGAGGCAGGGACAGGTTTGCTGAGTTTTCCGAATTCCATTCCCGGCAGAACCGGGAAGTTAAGGTCGGCATCAGTGATAATCTGGCCGTCTTCAGCGTTTTGGGGATATTGGGCCCTTACAAGGGCAACGTTAATTATGCTTTTTCCTTCTCCTGCCCGCTTAAGGGCGAACATGGCTCCTTCGTGATCCAGTTCCCCGCTGATTCCGGAACGTTTCAGCTCAGCCTGCATCAGCTCCAGGGAGAGTTTTCTCCCGCTGCCTTCGGCAGGTGTATAGGAAGCAATAAAGGCCGCCATTTTGTCAGCGGTAACCTTGAATTCCAGCACAGCATCACGGCTTTCAATAGACGTATCATCCCGCTTGTTGCGAAGGTCTGCTCCCCGTGCAGAAGTCGCTTGGTCAGTCATTGATCATATTACCCGTGTTTTTAGCGTATGCCGTTAAACCGGAATTGGAAAAATACTAATCTGCAAATTAACCTTATTATAGATTTTGCTAATGTTCAAATACTACTGGTATATACTTCATCGGCGTTTTTTCTATTTTGCTTTATGCATTACCCAGACAAGCTCTTCCAGTATGGAAAGCAGTTTTGCGTAGATCCCGCCTGCTCCGGGAGGAGGTCCGAACAAACCATTACGTTGTTCCCGCAAGGCTTTTGGGAAAATTGAATGCGGCTCAAGAGTGCGCATGGTCATGGCGAAACGTTCTGCAAGAAGGTATCCGGTAACTCCTTCTTCAAAGATGGACATGTATTTCATGAATTCACCTTTGCATGAATTCCACATTTCAATGGATGCATCATTGGGCTCCAGTGAAGTTACTTTGCAGATGAGTGCATAAAGGCTGTTTAATGCTGCTCCGGGAATGCCGCGCCTCCAGCCCAGTAACCATGGATTACGCCAGAAGAGCAGGAAGTGTCCCTGTCCAGTGGCGATAATCTGTTCCAGTGATTTTCGCACGGAAACAAGGTCCGGGTCTTCCCAGTTAGTGGGAGTGTCAGCCAGTTCCCATGCCGGGAGAGTGGGGCGGTCTTGGGTTTTCTGACCTAACATGCGGTCAATGATATGTGAAAGCCACTGGTTGGCCTCTGCTGATGCCGGGGTTTCAAGATGGGGATAGCTTAAAATGAAATTACCTTTGCCGGTCTTGCCGCAGACAACTGCCGGACGGTCGTGGAGAAATTCCGGGAGCAGGGAGATACCGTACATATTGCGCCAGTCATTGAGGGTTCCCTCAGGCAGCGAACTGATACACAGGTCGGCTACCCAGAAGTCATTGCCCGGTTCGCGGTAGCGGCCCAGTGCAGTGGTGGAGTCTTCTTTGTTGGGGGAAAACTGCCCCGGCCACCAGACCGGAATCAGGGCGCTTTCACCGAGACTGTCCGGAACCAGCGGGTTGGACTGGTCCAGCTTTACGTTGATGTGTCCACTTAAAAAATGGTGCAGCCTGTTTTCAAAACCCTTGCGTTGCCAACAGCTTAAACATAAGCCTCCGGCACCGGAAAGGCCCAGTCCTGCTCCGCCGCAAAAACCTAGGTAGTTGCCGCCTTCACCTACATATTTCTGGATTTCAAGGATGCCCGGTCCGCCGAGGTGCATGGCCTTGCCCTTGGCCCATCCGCCGGGGACGATTAGTGCAGCTGGAGGCTTGCCTGAAAGCAGTCCTTGCGCTATTTGATGCCCACGCACAAGTTCGTGGTCGATGTTCCATGCTTCAAGGGCTCTTTTGACCAGCAGCCCCCAGATGTGGGAGTCGTCCCATAATATATAGATACTTGACATGTTCGTGTCTCTTTATAAGTGTGTGTAGCGCAAGTTGACGAGGCGAGTGCTTTTGCTTTTAACCCCTGTCCCGTAAATACACGGAAATTATGGGCAGGCAAAGCACATCTTTTTTAAAAAATATTATTATGAAACCAACTTAGCAGCTAATACGCAACGGGAAACCGATTAATGGTGACCCGCTACGTACTTTTTTTGCTTAAGAATTTATATTTGAACAGGAGTCCATACATGGCGGAATCAAACCTCCCCAAAGGTTACGAACCTTGGGATGTAGAAAAAAAGTGGCTTGACCACTGGGAAGAGAACAAGACTTTCACACCCGATCCCGAAGCTGACGGCGATCCTTACTCCATCGTCATTCCGCCGCCGAACGTCACCGGTGTGCTGCACATGGGCCATGCCCTGAACATCACCCTGCAGGATATCCTCTGCCGTTACCAGCGTCAGCAGGGCAAGAACGTCCTCTGGGTTCCCGGCACCGACCATGCAGGTATCGCTACCCAGAACGTTGTTGAGCGCCAGCTCAAGACCGAAGGCAAAACCCGTGACGACCTCGGCCGTGAGAAATTCATCGAGCGCGTCTGGGAATGGAAGGAAGAAAAGGGCGGTCACATCCTCAAGCAGATCCGCCGTATGGGCGCATCCGTTGACTGGGACCGTGAATGCTTCACCTTTGACGAGCAGCGCGCCAAGGCTGTTCGCAAGGTTTTCGTACAGCTTTACGAAGAAGGCCTGATCTACAAAGGCAACTACATCATCAACTGGTGTAACCGTTGCCACACCGCTCTTGCTGACGACGAAGTAGAACACTCTCCCAAACCGGGCCATTTCTACAACATCAAATACAAGCTTTCCGACGGTTCCGGCGAACTGATCATCGCCACCACCCGTCCTGAAACCATGCTCGGCGATACCGCAATCTGCGTTAACCCCGAAGATGACCGCTTCAAGCACCTCATCGGCAAGACCGCGATCCTGCCCATCGTAGGCCGCGAACTGCCCATCATCGGTGATTCCTACGTAGACATGGAATTCGGTACCGGTGCCCTGAAAGTTACCCCGGCTCACGACATGAATGACTGGGAACTGGGCCGTAAGCACAACCTCGAAGTTCTTTCCGTTTTCGACGAAGACGGCAACATCAATGAAAATGCTCCTGAAAAATATCAGGGCATGTTCAAAGACGATCTTCGTAAGGTAATCGTTGAGGACCTCAAAGCTGAAGGCTACCTCATCTCCATCGACGACCACGAACACTCTGTCGGTGAATGTTACCGCTGTAAGTCCGTCATCGAACCTCATGTTTCCGAACAGTGGTTTGTAGCCATGAAGCCTCTGGCTGAAAAAGCCCGGGCAGCTGTTCCTTCCGAGACCAAGATTTTCCCCTCCAACTGGGAAAAGGTCTACTACGAGTGGCTGGACAACATCCGCGACTGGTGTATTTCCCGTCAGATCTGGTGGGGACACCGTATCCCGGCATGGACCTGTGAAGAGTGCGGCGAACTCATTGTTGCCAATGAAGATCCCACCAAGTGCACCAAGTGCTCCTCTTCCAAGCTCGTTCAGGAAGAAGACGTTCTGGATACCTGGTTCTCTTCCGCTCTTTGGCCTTTCTCCACTCTGGGCTGGCCTGAAGAGACTCCGGAACTGGCCAAGTACTACCCCACATCTGTGTTGATTACCGGATTTGACATCCTGTTCTTCTGGGTCGCACGCATGATGATGATGGGTATCCACTTCCAGGATCAGATTCCTTTCCATCATGTTTACATTCACGCTTTGGTGCGTGATGAACACGGCAAGAAGATGTCCAAGTCCACCGGTAACGTAATCGATCCGCTGGAAATGTCCGACAAGTACGGTACTGACGCCCTGCGTTTTACCCTTACTTCTTTTGCCGCCATGGGCCGCGATATCAAGCTTTCCGAACAGCGTATTGAAGGCTACCGCCACTTTGTGAACAAGATTTGGAACTCCGCACGTTTCGCACTCATGAACCTCGACGGCAAGAAGCCCGAAGCGTCCCTCGAAGATGCATCCGGCCTTGCCAATGAGTGGATTCTGCACCGCCTTGAAGAAGTAAAGGACACCATGCGTGAAGCAGTGGAAGCCTATCGCTTCAATGAAGTGGCCCAGACCATGTACAAGTTCATCTGGAACGAGTTCTGCGACTGGTACCTTGAAATGATCAAGCCGGACCTCTACAGTGATGACGAGTCCCGCAAAGGCGCAACCCTGAAGGTTCTCTGGACTGTTCTCTCCGAGACCATGGTTTTGCTGCATCCGGTAATGCCTTTCGTAACTCAGGAAGTATGGTCCGTACTTCCCGGTATTGAAAACGGCGACATCGCAACCGAAGCATACCCCGAAAAGCGTGACAACTGCCGCAACGCTGCAGCTGTCGAGCAGATGGAACTCTTTCAGGGTATTGTTTCCGCTGTGCGTAACATCCGTACCGAACTGCTCATCGCTCCTTCCAAGAAGCTGGAGCTTATCGTACGTACCGCCAACGAAGAAACCACCGCACTGATCAACGACAACGCAGAGCTGATTAAAGCTCTGGCCCGTCTGGACAGCGTAACCGCAGGTGCGGACGCAGAAGGTCCCAGCGCATCTGGTACTGCTGTTGTACAGGGTAACGAACTCTTCGTGCCGCTGGCAGGCGCAGTTGACTTCGAGTCCGAGCTTGCCCGTCTGGACAAGGAATTCGTCAAGCTGGACAAAGATCTCGTAATGATCGAAAAGAAACTCTCCAACAAAGGTTTTGTCAGCAACGCTCCCGCGGCAGTTGTTGAAAAAGAAAAAGCCAAGCTGGAAGAGATTAACGATAAGAAAGCTAAGCTGACCGAGCTGAAAGACAGACTCGTTAGCGTAATGGAATAAGATTATTCATGGGAGGCCTTCGGCGACCTTGCCGGGGGCCTTAAACCCTTTTGGAAAAGGGTTTAAGAATCCCAAAACTTTTTATTAGGGCTTCGCCGTCTTTTTATTCGAAGGCCGCTTTAATGCGTTAAATGCGATAGCCTATTAAAAGTTTTTGAAGAGTCCAGAGAGACTTTTTCCAAAAAGTTTCTTTGGTCGCCGGAGGCGAAATCAATTCGTCAAAAGCGTGAAACGCATCAAAAATGCTTTTAACTAGAGAGGGTGGATATATGGGTTTGGTATACTTGATTGGTGCGGGTCCCGGTGATCCCGGTTTGCTGACTGTTAAAGCTAAAGAAGTGCTGGAAACCGCAGATGTGCTTATCTACGACTACCTGGCAAACATCGAATTTCTGAACTACTGCAAAGCTGATTGCGAAATCCTTTATGTAGGTAAAAAAGGCGGCGACCACACCCTGCCGCAGGATAAGATCAACGAACTCATCGTTGAGAAAGCGCAGGAAGGCAAAGTTATCGCCCGTCTTAAAGGTGGCGATCCTTATGTATTCGGTCGTGGCGGCGAAGAAGCTGAAGAACTGGTCGAAGCCGGAATCGACTTTGAAGTCATCCCCGGTATCACTGCCGGTGTTGCCGCTCCCGCTTACGCTGGTATTCCGGTAACTCACCGCGATTTCACCACCTCCGTATGCTTCATCACCGGACACGAAGATCCTACCAAGGAAAAGTCCGGCCACAACTGGGCTGTGTACGCTAAATCCACCAGCACTCTCGTTTTCTACATGGGCGTCAAGAACCTGCCCATGATCGCGGAAAACCTGATCAAGAATGGTCGCGATCCTGAGACCCCTGTTGCTCTCGTTCGCTGGGGAACCCGTTGCAACCAGCAGTCTTTTGTCTCCACCCTTGAAAACGTTGCTGAGGAAGCAAAAGAGCGCAAGTTCAAGGCTCCCTCCATCATCGTTGTCGGCGGTGTCTGCTCCCTGCATGACAAACTGGCATGGTTTGAGAAGAAGCCCCTGCTCGGTAAAGGCGTTGTGGTTACCCGTGCCCGTGAACAGGCCAGCGGCCTTGTTTCCACTCTCGGTAAGCTCGGTGCCTGTGTGCATGAGTTCCCGACCATCAACATTGAGCCTGTAGCTGACTACTCCGACGTTCAGGCTGAGATTAAATCCCTGTCCAGCTGGGATTGGCTGATCTTCACTTCCGTGAACGGTGTAAAATATTTCTTCAAGCAGATGGACGAAGCTGGTTTCGATGCCCGCGCATTTGCCGGAATCGAAATTGCCGCCATCGGCCCCGCAACTGCTGATGCTCTGGTCGAACGCGGCATCCGTCCCGACTTCGTGCCCGAGAAGTACGTTGCTGAATCCGTTGTTGCCGGACTGCTCGAAAAGGGCATCAAAGGCAAGAAAGTGCTCATCCCGCGCGCTAAGATTGCTCGCGAAGTGCTGCCCGAAGAGCTGCGCAAGGCTGGGGCAGAAGTTAAGATTCTGCCCGTCTACGAGACCGGACTTTCCGAAAACGATCCCGGCCCCATCGCTGAGGCCCTTGAAGCTGGCAAGATTGATTACCTGACCTTCACCAGCTCCAGCACTGTTGAGAACTTCTTCAACCTCATTGAGCCGGAAGTTTTCCACAAATACAAAGACAGCGTGAAAATCGCCTGCATCGGGCCTATCACCGCCAAGACCCTCGAAGGGTTCGGTTATGAGCCGGATATCCAGCCCGAAGATTACACTATACCCGCACTGGTAGATGTTCTGGTGCAGGAAGTTTCCGAGTAATTACCAAAAGGAGGACCTACGCGGTCCTCCTTTTTTATTTGCCTCTCCTTCCCCAGACCCCATCCCCTCTTCCCAAAAGACGTTTTAGTTATGCTTCGCTGGGGGATAACGGCAATATGAATTAAAATTTGTACGATTAATTATATAAATCGGCGAAGCCCCGATAAAAGTTTTTGAAGAGTCCAGAGAAACTTTTTTCAAAAAGTTTCTCTGGACTCCGGAGGGAAAATGAGTCTTCCTATTGCAGTTCTTATTTCTGGTGGCGGATCGAATTTACAATCCATTATTGAGAAGATGGAAGACAACATCCTTGATGTGGACATCAGGATGGTGCTTTCCAATAAAGCTGATGCCTACGGCCTGAAACGGGCCGAGGCTTACGGTATTCCCACTGCGGCTTTGAGCCATAAGGATTTCGCTTCCCGTGAGGAATTTGATGCCGAGATGGTACGTATTCTTAAAGATGCCGGAGTCGAAGCTGTGGTCATGGCTGGCTTCATGCGCATCATTACTCCGGTCTTCCTGAATGCCTTTCCCGGAAAGATTATCAATATCCATCCGGCAATTCTACCCAGCTTTCCCGGTGTGGACGGGCAGGGTGATGCTGCAAAATACGGCGTGCAGCTGGCTGGATGTACCGTACATTTTGTGGATGAAAAAATGGATCACGGAGCTGTGATTATTCAGGCTGCGGTCCCTGCTTATCCCGGCGAAGATGAAGATGAGCTGCGTAAGCGTATTCTTAAGCAGGAACACCGTATCCTGCCGCAGGCCACCCAGTGGCTGGCAAAGGGGCGCCTCTCCATGGAGGACCGTTTTGTGAAGCTGGCAGAAGAGGATGTGGAGCTGGCGGAGCGGGACGGAATGAGTCTGGTTAATCCGCCATTAGAAAAAGGTTTCTAAAAAAAAGCCTGTTTGCAGATGCAAACAGGCTTTTTAAATACCTATCCCATCACTGCCAATAGCAATTCCATAAATTCCAACTCCATCTCAATCATCTCGTGATCTTTTTTGCGCAGCCACTCGGAAAGCCATGCAAAGCGTAAGGAGGGAATGTAGGCGGGTAGTGATTCGTAACTGTCGTCGCTGATGTCGGTATTGTCGTATAGGCCGTCCATGAAAGCGGGGATCAGACCTTCGCCCAGTGCACCGGGATTTTCAAAGGCCACGCAGCCGATCATGTTGGCGACATCGTAAATTTCAGGACGCATACCGGAAAATTCCCAGTCGATTACCGCGCCGATCTTCTTACCTTTCCAGAGAACATTCAGGGGATGGAAATCACCGTGGCAGAATGCTTTGGGTAGCTTCGAGAACTCTTCCATCTTTGGGAAGAGTCGTGCGCAGATCGGCTCCAATCGTTTGTATACGGTTGGCTCCTGATCTTTGACTGTCTCGGCCAGTTCACGTGCATAGTTGATTAAGGCAAAGGACTGGTCCTGTCCCTTCATTTCTTTGCTCTTGGTGTGCTCGCGTAGTTGGGTGATGAATTTCGCCAGTTCTGTGCCTCTCTCGGCATCAAAGACATATTCCGGGCGTGGCAGTTCGTCTGATTCATAAAAAGGCGAGAGCTGCCAAGGGAAGCCCATTACCTCGGCAATGACCTGCCCGTCCTTGGTCTCCTGATAGGGCAGCAGCCAGTCCATGCCTGATTCCTGCAAGGTCAGCAGGTTTTCAGCAATGGCAGTGCGTGTCTCCACCTGCGTCCCGGCAATGCGTTCCATGAGCCAGAGGTGGTTCTCACTGTCTTCAATTACGGAGCGCGAAACTGCACGTTCCGCACTGCCAGGAATATTCTTATCGTTATGGCGTTCAAGGGTAGTCAGGCCCCATGGTGCAAGAGCATCAATCACAGCACATCCTATGAAAACGAAGCGGCGAAGCCCCGATAAAAGTTTTTGGGATGCTTAAACCCTTTTGCAAAAGGGTTTAAGCCGCCGGAGGCGAAATATTTTAATCAATAAGCGCGATAGCGCATCAAAATACTTCAGCTTCAAACCAGAAAATATTAGTTGCCGGGTCCTTCCATGCATCAGCTTCCATGCCTGCTTTCTGGCAGGTTTGGGCGAGGAACTGTTCACGATCCCACTTCCAGTCAACCGCTACTTGTGGAAGCAGCAGTCCTGATTGCATGCCGCGTTGCATGATCAGCCCGTGGCGTCCGATGGTGATTTGTTCTACGTCCTTGCAGACATCAATGGGGCTGAGAATGGAAATCTCGATTTCGATTTCTTCGAACTCGGACTCATTCAGCGGCGGAAAACGGGGATCTTCAAAGGCGGCGGCGCGGGCCATTTTCCAGATAGTTTTGTAGAGCGGTCCGGTTCCCTGCACGTTTCCGATACAGCCGCGCAGATGTCCGTTCTTGTTCAGGGTAACGAAAGCACCGTAATTTTCGCTCAGATGCTCGGTTACAGGTTCTGGTATAGACTCTTCCTGCTTGTTTAGTCGGCAGATGATGGATTTGCGGACCAGAGCTTTGAGGTACTTTTTTTCTTCCTGAGTAAGGGCGAAGCTGAAATTTTCTGACATGATGTCTCCCGTATAGCCTTGGGGGCTTAGCGTTCGTTCGCTTCTTTCAGTTTTTTGATGATGTAATCATAACCTTCGGGCCGGTGCGGAATCTTGCAGTCTGTGCAATCCTTGACTCCTTTTGTGGTCATCTTAAAGCGTCCGCCGCAATCCTCTACGAGGTAGAGCGGACAGAAACAGAACAGACAGTTGAAAGAAGTTTCGTCGCTGACCTGATGGCAGGGAAAGTAGCGGCAATCTATATTTCTAAAAAAACGGTGGCTGTTTTCCATGGTTATCCTTTATTGATTTATTAAGCCTTATTGAATTCGTTAACCTTGATGATGACCAGCGTGATGTCATCTTCCTGTTCCATGCCGTCTTGGAATTTGTAGACCTCGGCGATGATCTCCTGCTGGATTTCTGCGGCACTGCGCTGGGCGTTGGTAAAGATGATCTGGTCGAGACGCTCTCGTCCGAACATTTCATCTTTGGTGTTGCGTGCCTCCCAGATACCGTCGGTGCCGATGAATATGATTTCCCCTTCGGTCAAGTCTACATCAAATTTACTGTATTCGGCTTCATCAAAGATACCAAGTGCCAGCATGGGTGAGCCCATGAGCTCTCGCTTTTCGCCACTGGCTGGATTGTAGATGGTGGCCGGGTCATGTCCGGCGCGGACGTAGGTTGCGGCGGAATTGTCCGGGGAAATTTCAAGACAGAACAGGGTCATAAAGCGCCCGGTATCACCGATATCGGAACAGAGCAGTTTGTTGACTTCACCGATACGTGTGTCCAGAGGTTCCTGATGCCCGGAGGCATGTTTCAGGTGCGCGCGTCCGGTGGTCATGAGCAGCGCCGCTGAGACTCCGTGCCCGGTTACATCGCCGAGTAGTATTCCGGTTCCGCCACTGACAGGCGGGGTATAGAAGTCGAAATAGTCGCCCCCGGTTTCGTCACAGGAGATGCTTGTGCCGGAGATATCCAATCCGGCGGCCTGCGGCGGTCCCTGCGGGAGCAGGCTGGTGTGTACTTCCTGCGCCAGTTCCATGGATTTGGTGATGCGCAGGTGGTCCTGCAATTTGGGAATCATGTGGTTGAAAGCATTGGCGAGGGTTTCCCTTTCATCCCCGGTTTTGACATCAACATGCACAGATAGATCGCCTTCAGATATTTTTTCAGCAGCATCGGTCATGACCAGCAGAGGCTTAATGACCTTGCGGCTGCCTACAAAAGCTACCAGACCGACTGTGAGCAGGGTGAAGAAAGATGCGGCTCCAACAGCTACATAGAGATTTTTGCTTAGTTCCAAGGCCTGATTTGCAGCCCTCTCCGGTACTCTGGTGATGACCCGTTCCGGGGTGATCAGTACGTAGCTGCCCTCGCCACGGAAGGGGGCAAAAGCCCATACTGATTCTACGCCGTTGTAAGGCATACGCATGACCCCGGACTCTCCTTTGGCGATGGAGTTGATCAATCCAATCATTGAGTTTTTTGTCGATGATTGCAGGTAGCGGACTTCATTGGGCAGTCCGGTCATCCACGACATATTGGTTTCCTTGTGTCCGGCCTCGGCCCAGATGCGCAATTCTACGCCGTCGTCTGTTTTAACCGGGCCGACCACAAATGCCTGAATGGCACTGGACCACTGTGAGGTCAGGTCTTCCTTGCGTAGAAGTTCCACCAGTTGGATGTCGATGGCAACAACGCCGATGGTTTTTCCTGTGCGGTTACGGATAGGCTTGGACAGGGTGTAGACCTGCTGTCCGGTGCTGGCATCAATGAATTTATCCCAGACGATGTTCCCGCGTTCCACCGCTTCGGTGAACCATGCTCTTTTGCGTGGATCGTAGTTGGCGGGATAGTTGCCGTGTCCGGGATAGGCCATATGCAGCCCGGAGTTGAGGGTAATATAAACCCGGTGCAGAGCTGTTCCGGCTTCATTGAAAAAGGATTTTAAGTCAGGCTTGAGCAGGCAAAGGCGGGTAAGATCCTGTTCTTCTTTCAAATGTTCTTTACCATCCGGGTAGAAAAAGACAGGCTCTTCCAGACTGACCGAGGAAGGAGTCTTCTGGCCTTTTTCACTGATCACAAAATATTGGGGCGATGGCCCGAAATCAGCAGGCTGGCGCCCTTTGATGTTGAAATCCTCGGCAAAGTAAACTTTAGGAGGGCTTCCTACGGGGTCATTGAGCACGTCTTCAGCTTCGGCACCTATGGCCTTGAGGGCGAATTCAAGGGATACAGCCTGTTGTTGTACCAGTTTGGCAGAATCTTTGGCGGACTGATGCATTTCATCGGTCAGGATTTTGATCATGTCTGCACGCAGATTGTCGGACTGGACCTGTCCCAGTTCCTGAATTCCCTGCCTGCTGATAACGGAAACCACTAGTAGAGGGATAAGGCTGAATATCAGTAGCAGTGCAAAAAGTTTTATACGTATGCTCATACTTTAAGGGCGTTGCTTGTCAGACGTGTATTTGGGGTTGCGGAAATAAAATAATGAAAAAATGTCGCATCTACAGTCTGACAATGGTATATTAAAAGTGACTTCCGCAATTATTACTGCTTGTTTTGCTTTTCAGTGTATCTGCTTTATTGCCGGACGGCAACGAAGGATTGGAAATTGCATCAGAACTTATAACAGGAGTAGAAGTGCCGGAAATCCGGCATTAACGGACATGAACAGTTTCGATAATACTTCGGGGGTGGCCCATGAACACCGCATTGCTGGAAGAACTGCTTAGGAAGAAGGCTCAACGTCTGCAAAGGCAGGGTTTGACCGTGTCTGAAGCCATAGACCGCGCCGGGGATGAAATTTTTAATTGTATGGCCGGAAACGGCGGACATGGTTCGCGTTTCTGCTTGCGCATGGTCTTAAATGGTGCCAAAAGGCGGGTTAGCCCGGAAATATGTGCCTGTTCTGTCGCGGAGGGTGACAAAAGAGGGGCACTGATTGAATGTGTGGGGATGTAATGTTCATATATTCCGGGTCGGACATGTAGAATAATGAAGTTGGAAATTTAAAGATAAGCCGGGTTATGAATGTTTACGCTTCCTGATATAGCAGCCAAAGAATGGGTCATGTTTACCGACATTGACCCATATATTTACATCGCCAGTATAACCGCATTCGCCACGATCATATATATTTGGACCAGTTACCGGGTTTCAAGCTTCAGAAAGAGTCGGGTCGAGCGTATTGAGAAGCTGATCAGGAGAGATCCTGAGACCACAGCGGCTATTCCCACTGATGTCCTGACCGCCAAGGAGGAGCGTCAGGAACGCAGGGATATGGTTAAAGGGGTCAAGACCCGCTTTACAGTCATCCGCCGTACACTGGTAATTCTTATCGGAGTGGTCTGGGCACTGGCAATGGTTATGCCCTTTGTGGGAAAGCTGCCCAGCACCATGATTTCCATCATTGTGGCTATCTCCACCGCTGTGGTCGGTATTGCGGCCCGTCCGCTGGTGGAAAATATGATTTCGGGCATTGTTATTTCGTTTTCCAAACAGTTGCGGGTCGGTGACACATTGATAGTGGACGGGCAGTACGGCACTGTTGAAGATATTTCCATTACCCACACCAAGATCAAGATTTGGGATTGGAAGCGCTACATTATTCCCAACAGTAGGATGTTGAACAAGGAGTTCAGCAACCTGACCCTGAATGACACCTTGCTCTGGGCTTACGTTGAATTTTCAGTATCCTATGATGCTGATATTGATGAGGTCAGAGACATTGCCATTGCTGAGGCCGCCCGGAGTGAACACCACAACGAGCAGGAAGATCCTCAATTCTGGATACGGAGTATGGATAAGGAAAGAGTGATCTGTTGGGTTGCCGCCTGGGCTGATTCCCCGGCTGAAGCTTGGAATCTTAAAAGTGATATTTGTATGAGGCTTATCCGGGTTTTTAAAGAAAAGGGAATTGTAACTCATATGTCGCAGATCAACCTTGCCAAGGAGCATATTTAAAACGAATTTTTCGTCGAATGATCTGATTTGCCGCAACCCTGCAATTGATATATTTTCTTCAGTATGCCCAACCGCTATCAGGACATATATCCGGCCCCGCCGCAGGCAAAGAGCGACGATCTTGTCAGTCTTTCTGCGGCTGAGTTGCTTTCTATGGAATTTTTCGAATCCCCGCCCGGGGAGATGCCTTACCATGAATTTTCCCAGCACCATATTCTGATCAACCTCAACGAAAATCCGCATCGGGTGGAGAATTGGCGTGACGGTGAACATCGCGATTTCACCTACCATATCAATGAAATCGTGGTTACGCCTGCCGGGGTCAAGTCCGGCTGGAAATGGCATGCCCGTTCCAAGGCTATAGTTGTAACCCTTGAGCCGGAAAAGCTGGAGCGGTTCGCTAAATCCGAATTGGGTATCCTGCTCACTGACGCACAACTAAAGAACATCCCTCAATTCATTGATGAGGACATCACCCAAGCCGGTAAGATGCTCCTCGACGCCCTACATTCTGAAATGGGTTCGGCGGTTATGTTTGAGAGTTTTGCCCGCGTATTCCTGACCAAGCTTATTCTTAAGTATGGCCTTGAGCGGGAAGAAGATTACGCTTTCAGCAAAAGTTTTACCTCAGCCCATTACAAGAAAGTTTTTGACTTCGTGACCAAGAACTACGGGCGTTCTATTCAGGTTGAAGACCTGGCCGCGCAGGCCGGGATCAGCACCTACCATTTCTCACGTCTCTTCAAGCAGTCCATCGGTAAATCGCCGCACCAGTTCGTCATTGCCTATCGGGTGGAGCAGGCCAAGAAGCTGCTCAGCGATAAAGATCGTCCCATGATCGACATTGCCCTTTCCTGCGGTTTCTCTGATCAGGCTCACTTCTCGCGTATGTTCAAGCAGGTCGAAGGGGTTACCCCCAAAGTCTGGCGTTCTGAAAATTAATACGGAACATAACTTGCTGAATTAAGGTTTTTTTTGGCCTTTGTGTCTTTCTTTTTCCAAGCAAGGTGTTGTTTTTATGCAGGATAGTGGAGCGGTAGTAATATCTCAGGGATGCAGAGTTGCAACCAGCGTTGCAGAACGGAATCGTTTGCCAATGTTTTCTCCGTTGTTTTTTGTTGTTCTGGGAGCGGTTTGCATCAGTTTTTCCGCTGTCTTCGCTAAGCTTTCGACCACCCACGCCGATATATCTGCTTTTTACCGTGTGTTCATAGGCGGAATTTGTTTGTCAGTCATTGCTTTGAAGTATGACCGCTGTTCGTTTTTCAGGCTATTGCAACGTCATTATATGTTGGTTTGTGGAGGTGGCTTGTGTCTGACCCTGGATTTGATGTGTTGGCATCGATCCATCGATATCCTTGGTCCAGGAGTGGCGACAATCCTGATCAATTTTCAGGTTTTTATTCTGGCTTTGGCGGGCTGGATTTTCTTTAAGGAAAAGCTCTCGTTGGGCTTTACATTGGCGATTCCTATGGCCTTAACCGGGCTTTGCCTGCTCATCGGTCTTACCCCCGTCAATATATTGCAGAGTGACTTCAGCGGAGTCGGGTTGGGGCTGAGTGCGGCATTCTGGCTGGCTTTCTACACCCTTGCTATCCGCTATATCCAGATGCGTTCGCCTGACATTCCGGCTGTTGCTGTTGTAGCCCTTGTCACACTTGCCTCAGCAATTAGTATGGGGGCTTTTTTTCTCTGGGAGTCAACATCCATTGTCATCCCCACGCTTAGTGATGTGTTCTGGCTTGTTCTTTACGGGGTAGTCTCACAGGCTCTAGGCTGGCTTCTGATCTCCAAGGGATTGCCGGGAGTAAGCAGCGCGCAGGCAGGGCTGACCATTCTGATCATGCCCGCCCTCTCATTTATCTGGGATATGCTGTTATTTGCAAAACCTGCCGGGATGATTGAACTTGGCGGGGCTTTGCTTGCCTTGTTGGCTATCTGGATGGGGACATTCACTTCGCGGCGCTAAGAGAGTCAAGTTTTACTGGACTCACAAAAGGTTATTATGAATAAGGCCTGAGGCTTCCAATGTGATTTGGTTGTCTCAGGCCTTATCTTGTTTAGTAACGTCTATTAAACATTGGAAGAGTATTCTTCCATAATGGACGGTGCTGGTTTTTCAATGCCCGCCTTATTCAAGGATTTCATAACCCAAGCCATGTTTTTGCCCAGATTGTCCATGGTGTTCAGACCTTCTACATCTTTGCTGACTTCGCCTTCTCCGAGACCGAATCCCATGTTCCAGTAGCTGGAGCCGATCTGGACCATCTGCAGGATAGTGAAGAAGTTGTTCAGGGAATGGAAAGTATGCACAGCCCCGGCACGGCGTACGGCAACAACGGAAGCTCCTGCCTTTAGGCGGAACATATCATCGTTGGCGCAGGCAGTCATGGAAGCGCGGTCCATGAAGGATTTCATCTGTCCGGAAAGATCGGCACAGTATACCGGGGAACCGAGCAGGATGCCATCGGCCTCACGCATTTTATCCAGCCATTCGTTAAGTGAATCATTTTTGACGGCACAATGCCCGTCTTTTTTCTCCCAGCATTTCATGCAGGCAATGCAACCGCGTACAGGCTTTCCGCCGATATTGATCAGCTCTGTTTCGATACTTTCTTTTTCCAGCTCTTTGAAAACACGGTTGATAAGGATAGAGGTGTTGCCTTCCTTTCTGGGGCTGCCGTTAAGTGCGACTACTTTCATTTTTTTTGCTCCTGAGTTTTGGTTTAAGTTGCGGCCCGATTTAGCGGCCTGAGAAACAAACCAAAACCGACATTTGTCGTAGATTTGCAAAGCCGGACCAAATAGCAGGAATCTACAAAACAAAAGCAGGCTCCTTCAATAAATGAACAGTCCAATGTTTTAATCTGGATTTAACAATTCAGAAAAACAGGGAGAAGACCATGAAACGTATACTTATCAGCGCAATGTTTTTTGCCTTTATGCTTACAACCATTAACGCGGAGGCAGTCTCCATGAAGAAAGTAAATTTTAGCAGCAACGGTCAGACTATAGTCGGTAACCTCTACCTGCCCGATTCTTACAAGCAGGGCGACAAGCTTCCCGGTGTAGTTGTTACCGGAGCATGGACTACTGTTAAGGAACAGATGCCCGCCACTTATGCCAAGGCCATGGCCGAACGTGGATTTGCTGTCCTGACCTTTGATTTCCGCGGTTGGGGAGAATCCAAGGGCGGTGTTCAATACCTTGAGAACCCTGCCCGCAAGATTGAAGATATCAAGGCTGCTGCGGCCTTCTTAGCAGCACGTCCTGAAGTACAGGGGCCGGTCAACGGAATCGGTATCTGTGCCTCTTCCGGCTACATGTCTGATGCGGCTGCAGGTAACCCGGACATTAAGGCCATCACACTTGTGGCTCCATGGCTGCATGACCGCGCTATGGCCGAAGCTATTTACGGCGGCAAGGAAGGCGTTGCCAACCTGATCAAGATGGGCCGTGAAGCAGAAAATTCAGATACTCCGGTGGTCATGGAAGCTGCCAGCACCAGCAATGACAAGGCCCTGATGTTCAATGCGCCTTACTACACTGAAACCGAGCGCGGTCTTATTCCGGAATACGACAACAAGTTTAATGTTGCTTCATGGGAAGGCTGGCTGACCTATGATGCTCAGAAGACCGCTGACATTCAGGACACTCCGGTACTTATGGTTGAGTCAGAAGCAGCGGCCCTGCCTGCCGGAGCCAAGGCATATGCTGAGCGTATGGGCAAGAACGTTGAAATCATTTGGCTGGATGACGTTTCCCAGTTCGATTTCTATGACCGTCCCGAAGCAGTTAAAGCCTCTGCCGATGCAGCAGCAGAGCATTTCAGCGCCTGCCGTTAATGGATACGCAGATGAAATTATTAATCCTCGGAGGATTGATCATGTCTCTTGTGAGCGCGGCAACAGCACTGGCTGCGGTTAAATCTGCTGACAATTCTGCAGATGTCGCCGCCATCAAAACAGTGATGGAATCCATGGCTAACATGGCTGACCGCAATGAGTACGATGCACTGGAAAAAATCTTCGCCGATGAAGTGGAGGTGGATTACACCTCCCTCGGCGGCGGGGAAGTGGAAGTGAAGAGTAATACTGCGCTCATGTCCGCATGGGCGTCACTGCTGCCCGGTTTCGAGCGCACCCGCCATACCCTGAATAATTTACAGGTCAAGGTGGATGGAGACAAGGCCAGCGGTTCCAGTAAGGTTACAGCCGATCACTGGGTGGACGGGATGTTTTGGTCGGTCACCGGAACTTACGATTACGTTTTCCGTAAGGAAGATGGACAGTGGCTCATAACCAAGCTGACCCTGAATTTCGTCAGCGAAACCGGAACCCGTGATGTCTTTGCTGCGGCAATGAAGCATGCGGCCGGGAATCCCAATACATACCTGACCCGCCAGAAAACCCGGCAGGCAGTTATCGATTTCCTGACCGCGCTGGAAGAAAAGGATATGGAGAAGTTCAATTCCCTCTGGGCTGAAGATGCTGTGCAGGATATGCCCTTCACCCCGGATCAATCCATCCGCCGTACTTCCGGTAAGGATAATATTATCGCAGTCTATAAGGACTGGCCCCAGACCGCAGGCAAGGTCGAATATCTGTCTACTCTGGTCATGTTTCCCATGCAGAACCCGGAAGTGATCTACGTGGAATTCGACGGTGATGTGGATATCCTGACCACCGGGCGTAATTACAAGCAGAAGTACTCCTGTCTCTTCCATGTGGTGGATGGCAAGATCTGCCTCTATCGTGCCTACTACAATCCGGTTCCCTTTAAATATGCATTCAAAATGGATGAGCAGTAATAAGATGAAAAAAGCACTAGTAACCGGCGGTAATCTCGAAATCGGGATAGAGATTGAAATTATCCCTTTTAACTGTGGTAGAAGACAGGTAATGAAACTATCTGTTATGGATCAGGTAAGGGCTTGGCCCCACAGGAGATAACTTTAACAATCGATCTGCCATGAATAAAATTTCCCTGAAAAAGTCAGACTATGCCGTCCTCAGTGTGATTACGATTTTGCTTATCTGGATTGCCAGCCAGCCGCATCCCATCGCTACTTTCAAGCTCTACACCAAAGAGCACGGCTACATTATGAGCTTCTTCAAGTTCGCCATTCTGGCTACTTTCGGGGAATGTGTGGCCCTGCGTATTGTGCATGGGTGCTACTGGCGTCCC
Organism: Maridesulfovibrio sp.; assembly: GCF_965230075.1. GTDB lineage: Bacteria > Desulfobacterota > Desulfovibrionia > Desulfovibrionales > Desulfovibrionaceae > Maridesulfovibrio. The sequence continues at coordinate 105,977 of NZ_OZ245945.1, forward strand.
GGCTTCGGGCTCATCGCCAAAGCAGTCATGTGGGGATTCATCGGATTGTTCCTGAAAGCCAGCTTTACGGTATTTGCTGTGGGTTCCCCGTCTGTGCTGACTTCTTTGGGATTAAACGTCAGTGCTGAAGACGGCTTTTTGGCCCGTCTGCTCATCGCTTTTACCACCAGCGTAATGCTCAACACCGTGTTTGCCCCGGTGCTCATGATCCTGCACAAAATTTACGATGATCATATTCAGGTTCATCAGGGGAAAATCCGCTCTTTGATTACCCCGGTGGATGTTGCGGACCGTTTCGCCGCTATCGACTGGAACAACATGTGGGGCTTTGTGCTCAAAAAGACCGTACCCATCTTCTGGATTCCGGCGCACACCTTTACTTTCATGCTTCCCCCGGATGTGCGCATCATCTTCGCAGCATTACTTGGCGGTGTGCTGGGCGTGATTCTGGCTTTTGCCAGCTTGAAGGGCAGGGCGCTCAGTTAGTGGTTATGAAAGTACCGGCTTCATGAAGCTGCGCTCAAAACTAAGGATGCAGCGGGTCTTTTCCGCATACTCAAATGCCTTCTGGCATTCGGGATCAGTTTTGATCTTTTCACGGTATTCTTCATAGTCCGCAAGGCTGGGGAAGCTGAAAAGGGCAACACCCTTGTTGTTCGCGCCTTCATGGGGAAGGAAATATCCGTGATGGGTTCCGCCGAACTTATTGACCAGCGGAATCCACATTTTTCCGTAATTTTCGAATTCTTCCACTTTGTAGGGATCGATGGTGTAGACGAGATAGCAGGTGACCATGGTGAATCTCCGTATGAGTTGAGTTTATATCCTAGCTAGTCATAAACTGTGCCCAGAGCTTCCTGCTTCTAGGCCCGTCAAATTCACAGAAAAATATACGCTGCCATGTGCCGAGCATGACATCCCCGTCTTCGATTATCAGCATTTGGTCCGGGCCGAACATGCTGGTTTTGATGTGCGCATCGGAGTTGCCCTCCATGTGCTGGTAATCGCCGCGGTAGGGCACCAGCTTACGCATGTTTACGGTGATGTCGCGAATCACGTCCGGATCGGCCCCTTCGTTGACAGTAATCGCCCCGGTAGTGTGCGGGCAGTAGAGCAGCAGTGCGCCGGATTGCCAGCCGTTATCTTTAACCATTCTGCGCACAGACTCGGTTATGTCGATCATTTCTTCACGGCTGCTGGTTCTAATCTGCAATGTTTTCACTAATTGTCTCCTTTGGGGGAGTCTGTAAGTTTATTATGCGGTTCAGCTATGCATATTCTGTTACGTCCGGTATCCTTGGCCTTGTATAGGGCTTTGTCCGCCCGGGCGAGCATGTCTTCGTATGCATCCACTCCGAATTTGATGTCCGTGGCGTAGTGGGCCACACCTATTGAAATGGTGCAGGCCAGAGGTTGGGCTTCGTCATTAAAGAAGCGGGCTTCTATGCCCTGCCGTAATCTTTCAGCGAGGGTTTTTCCGGAATCAATGTCGGACCCCGGCGCTACAACCACGAATTCTTCCCCGCCGTAACGGGCAATAATATCGGATGAGCGTATGATGTCCTGAAACGCCTTGCTCATCTGCTGGAGTACTACGTCGCCCACGGTGTGCCCGTAAGTGTCGTTGATAACTTTAAAATGGTCAATATCCATAATCATCAGCGAGCAGGGCTGACCTGCGCGAATGGCAATATCCACCAGCCTTGCACCTTCTTTCATCAGGTAGCGGCGGTTGGGCAGTCTGGTCAGTTGATCGGTCACTGCGGATTTTTGCAACTCCTGCACTGTACTGTCCACTTTCCCTTGCATGGCGCAGAATCCGTCAATGAGTTGCGTTACCTCTTCGGGCGGATGAAGCACTCCGGTGTCGGCACACTCGCAATCAAATTCGCCTTTAGTCATTTGCTGGGCTACTGAACTCAGTCGCTTAAGAGGTATGCTGATTGAGCGGATTAGTTTAATTGCAAAAGGAATGATGATCAGCAAAGTCAGAAATGCCCCGCCGATAGCTATCCACAGGAAAGAGTAGATCGGTTTCATGACTTCGCTGTAATCGATCTCGGAAACGATGAGCCACCTTCCGTCATTAACCCATTGACTTGCTCCTAGAACTTGCGCCCCTCTGTAATCGCGATAAACTCCTTCTGGCTGAATCCCGACCTGTGCAGCTTCAAGGCTTTGGGTGCTGGTCTTAATTGTCATAATGGCTGTATCTTTTACCCGTCCGGCGGATTTAAGCTGCTCAAGGAAGCGGGATTCAGTGAGCATGAATCCTTCGCGGTTAATGATATATGTTTCCCCGGTTGTGCCGAACCAGAGATTTTTCATCAATTTGTTAATAGCAGTCAGCCGCGCGGCAAGAAATACAACCCCACCGAAGGAACCGTCTTTTAAGGTAACAGGATGTGAGAAAAGAATTATAGGCTTGCCGGAAGAGCGTCCGATAATAACTTCGGTTACATGTGGGTTTCCTGCTCGTCCTTGGATGAAATATTCGCGGTCATTAACATCGATGGATGGAGTTGACTGGTCAGAAGAACTATGGCGGGCCAAGCCGTCCGGGCCGACCCAGATAACCCCGTTTATGTCTTCGTGGGTACTGTCGTATAGGCTAAGTAGATTAATAATTTGATTTAATTGCCCACTACGCAGGGCATCGCTTTCAGCCAGGAATTTTACATCCGTTTGCCGTTCCCGGAACCATTCTTCAATGACAATCTTGTGCGAAGTAACTTGTTCTTCCAGTTCCAGTCTGGTTGTTTTGAATATGGCTGATTTGATGAAAAAGATCAGCATTACGGTCATGAAGAGCAAGGGCACTCCGACCATGAGCACAGAATACCATCTGATCCTGCTGCTGATTGTTTTTGGGAAGAAGGATAAAGACATTAAGGGCACTCCTGTCTTGGTTATCTTAGAAAGAATATATTACCATTAACGCAACAGGAGTGCCATTTTTTCCTGTTATGAATTCTTTTCCTTGCGGAACATGTGGCTGAACCCGGAATCATAGAGCAGTGATTCGCTGTCTCTATCCTTTCCGGGGAGGATCAGGAAAATGGTCTGCCGCGTGAAATTGTTCTGTTTTGCTGTTTCAGCAAGTTTTTCCAAGGTAGTCGGCACGGATTTTTCTTCCGGCCAACCGATGCGGTAGCCGAGGATTACCGGGGTGGATGGTTCCATACCCCCGGCAAGGAGCTGTTCCTGTATGCCCATGGGATTGCCTGCGGAAAGGTAGATGGCCATGGCTGAGTTGTGTCCGGCCAGTTTTTGCAGTGATTCTGATTCCGGAACCGGGGTCCGTCCGGCCATGCGGGTCAGGATCAAGGTTTGGGTTCCGCCGGGAACAGTGAACGAGGCACTGGATGCTGCCGCAGCTGCGCAGGCTGAGGTTACACCGGGGATGACTTCGTATTCGATCCCAGCTTCCTGAAGTAAACGGGCCTGCTCCTGAACTGCTCCGTAAAGTGCCGGGTCCCCGGTATGGACGCGGGCCACTGTTTCTCCATTGGATGCATATTCCTGCATGATGCGGTCGGTTTCTTCCAGAGACATGGAAGCGGAGTTTTCAATGCGGGCATCTTCCCGCGCTTCGGCAATTACGGCTTCGGGGACAAGTGATCCGGCATAGAGTACCAGTCCAGCCTCGCGGATGATGCGTTGTCCTTTTACGGTGATAAGTTCCGGGTCGCCCGGTCCGGCGCCGATAAAATATACTTTACCCATTTATTATCCTTCGGGCTTGTCTGCCCAGAGTATGGTTACCGGGTTGTGCGCTTTGTAGCGGATATCCCCGGCCAGTTTGTCAGAGGTTGAGGCCTGAATCTGCATGGACTGCCAGTTCCAGCCCAGTTCTTCAAAAAGGTCGCGCGTGCGCTGGATGCTGCCCATGAGTATGGCGTGGACCACCAGCCTGCCCCCCGGTTTAAGGCGTTTAGCGGCTTCGCGGATGACCGAATCGTCGCGTCCGATGCCTCCGCCCATAAAAATTCGCTCCGGGTCGGGAAGATTTTCCAATGCTTGTGGCATATCTCCGCAGACAGACTCTACTGTCCAAGCCCGGAAATTAAGGATGTTTTCCTTGATCATTGCGATCCGTTCGGGCTTTTTTTCCACGGCGAAAAATCGGGAATCAGTGCCGATGAAGGAAGCTTCAATGGCAACTGAACCGCAGCCCGCGCCGAGGTCCCAGACAGTCTGCTGTCCCCTGAGGTCCAGCAGGGCGATGCCTGCGGACCGAACCGGGAGTTTGGTGATCAATCCTTTTTCTCTTGTGAATGAATCATCCTCCCGTCCGAAAAGCGGGGAGCTGTGTTTCTTATTGTCCGCAGTGAGGATGACGATATTTAGGTCTGCACAGCTGAAATTTAGGAAGGTTTCCGGCCTGCCTTGGGCGATTATTTCTTCCGGGGTTTCCAGCTGGGCCAGCACGGCCATGGAGTAATTATCAACTCCTTTTTCAATCAGTCGCTGAGCTATGACCTGCGGGGAATTGGTTTTGTCCGTGTATATGGCGCAATCTTTTTTGTGCTGCATGGCTCCGAAAAGGGGAGAGTAGTCATTTCTTCCATGCAGGGAAATGATTTCAAAATCTTTCCAGCTGCGGGTCAGCCGCGCCGCGCCGATTTGAATAGCTGAAACCGCAGGACTGACCACAACGTTCTCTTTGCCCAGCAAAGGGATTAAAGAGGCTGCAATACCGAAAAGTAATGGATCCCCGTCGGCCAGCAGAACGACCCTTTTTCCTTTTTTCAATTGTTTTTCAAGGGTCCGTCCGTATTCATCCATGGGGGATGCAAAAGGTATTTTTTTGCCTTTGAATTTCGGGAATGCTTTCAGCAAACGCTTTCCGCCGCTGAGCACATCTGCTTTGGAAATATTTGCCGCGGCTTCTGCTGTCGGTTTCAGACTGCCCGGATGCAGTCCGATTATTTGCAGGGGATGTTTCATGTCATGTTTCATACAATGTATTGGCTGGATATTAAAGGAAGATTTCTGATTTAAACTTTTTTTCAATATTAGTTATCAAAAAAATAAGAATCTGCTATTATGGAATTGACCCCTTCCACACTTTTTGCGGAGGTGATGAGGTATGAAAAGATTAATTGCCATAGCTCTTCTGGTCGGTTCCTTTCTTACTGCGTTCTACGGATTCTCTCTCACTGCTCCCATGCTGGCCGGAAAAACCATGTCCGATGTAAATGACATCATGGGCAACATGCATATCGAGTACGAAGTGCATAATTACACTGCCGGTACTGAAAATCGCTGTACGCCTTTTTATGTAGTGGCCTTACTGGCCGGTGCAGCAGGTATTTACGTGCTCTATTCTCTTGGAGATCACGATGAAGAAGATTTTTTCTGATGCTCGGGGTAGTAGACCATTTGCCCTTCAAAATCAAAGAGGAAGTACTCTATTGCTACCTCCGAGTTCCCGCTGAAAGCGCGGGCATTCTCGCGTGCTTTACGGACCAGCATGCTGATGAAAGCCGTGCGTGAATCTTCGGGGACCATTTCATATACATGCCGGGCCGTTATCGCGGCCCGGATTCTTTTTGTCAGTTCGCCTGCCATGCCCAGCTCAGCGCACCAGTCTGCCAGCAGATTGAAATCAATGGCCCAGTCCTTGGCGTGAGTGTAGGGAAAGCCCATGGCATGCTTGACCAATTTGCCGATGAAAATGGACCAGCGCACTGTGCGCATTTTTTTCAACTTGGCCTGTTGTATGGAGAATTTGAAGAAATCCGCAGCCTGTACCATGCTGATTTGCGGAGTTTCAGGGAATTGCTCCAGATAAAAACGTTCACTGCGCCGTCCGGTGGTGAAGACAATCTCATCCAGTCCCGCAGCCCGGGCTACATTCAAGGATTGAGCTATTGAGGCTTTCCATGAGGCATGGCTGTATGGCCGGACAATGCCTTGAGTCCCCAGTATGGATATTCCGCCCAGAATGCCCAGCCGAGAGTTCATGGTTTCCTTGGCGATTTCTTCGCCCTGCGGAACTTCAATGCTGATATTGATCAGTCCGTTGAATTCCGGTGCTATCTCACTGAGTTCTTGCAGTGCTCCGGCAATAATCTGTTTGCGGGGTACGGGATTGATGGCTGCTTCGCCCACGGGAACAGGCAGTCCCGGCAGGGTTACCCGGCCTACTCCAATGCCACCGTTTACTTCGATCCGCAGTGATTCTGCATCTTCTGTTTCTACCAGAGCATGGATTTCATGGCCGTGGGTGGCGTCAGGATCGTCTCCTCCATCCTTGATGACTATTGCGCGGGCACGTTCGTCGTTCATTTCCACCCGGTCCACAGGAACATTCAAGCTCCCTTTGACCGGAAGAGGAATTTCAATTTCTTCGGGCGCATTTCCGTTAAACAATACCCTGATGGCAGCCATGGCAGCTGCTGTAGCGGATGATCCGGTAGTGTATCCCTCGCGGAGTTTTCTTTTACTCATCTTCCAGCAGCCTCCCCCGGGTCAGGATATCCTTACCGAATTTGAGGCGGACTTGATCTACGGCCTTGTCCAGCTGTTCTAGTTTTTTGTTCTCTTTGGGCTTTTTTGGGTCATCAAGCAGGGAAAGTTGCCTGTTGCGTTCGTCAAAATTTGAAATGCCGACTCCGATCAAACGGATCGCGCCGATGGGCAGTTCCGCATCAAGCAGCGTGCATGCGGTCTTGTAGATCGTTCCGGCATGAGAGGTCCGGGAGTCTAGTGTCCGGCTGCGGGTGATCTGGCGGAAGTCGGGAAATTTAATTTTCAGGGTTACGGTTCTTCCTTTGACCCCATGCTTCCTGATGTCTGCGGCTATGCGTTCAGATTGCTTGAGCAGCAGGGTTTTCAGGGTGTGGATGTCGGAAACATCCTCACCGAAAGTGTTTTCAGCGCTTGATGATTTCATGGGACCGCCTTCAGTGACCGGGGTGGGGTCTATGCCCGCGCCTTTGTCGTAGAGGACAAGTCCCCGTTCCCCGAATCTCTCTTTCCAGAATTCCGGGGGATAGCGGCGCAGGTCTGCGGCATAGGTGATGCCGAAGGAACGTAAGCGGGGCAGAGCCTTTTTGCCCACACCGGGGATTTTCTCTACCGGCAGGGTTTTAAGGAAATCTTGAACTTGGTCCGCAGTAATGATGGAGATGCCGTCCGGTTTGTTGAGGTCGGAGGCAATCTTGGCCAGAAATTTAACCGGGGCAATACCAACCGATGCGGTCAGCCCGGTGGCTTTGTGGATGTCTGCTTTGATGGACTTTGCAATTTGCAGCGGGGTCCCGAAAAGTTTTTCGGTTCCGGTGATGTCAATGTAGGCTTCATCAATGGAGGCCTGTTCCACAACCGGGGAGTAGTTGGAGAGCACTTCCATGACCTTGTGTGAAATCTCTTTGTAGCGGTGCCTGCTGCCGGAAACAACTTGCAGCTGCGGACATAGTTTCAGGGCCTGACGCACGGGCATGGCCGAGCGGACCCCGAATTTACGGGCCTCGTAGGAAGCCGCGCTCAGAACAGAGCGTTCATGCAGGGAACCGACCCCCACGGGTTTTCCGCGCAGGTCCGGGTTATCCAGCTGCTCCACGGACGCGAAAAAGGCGTCCATGTCTATGTGCATGATGTATTTCTGCATCGGGCTACCCGTTTTAGAGTAAATGCAGGCTGCTTAAATATTTTCCGCGCGGGAAGAGGCCGCGCAGGCTTCCACAAAATTTGCCGCCACTTGCGGGTTGCTGGCAAAATGGAGGTGGATATAGCTGCCCAGCGTGTTGTCGTTGGCAATGAACCCTTCGCTTGAAGAAATATTTTTCTTGCAGGTCACCTGATATGCTTTTTGCGGATTCTCCGGCATTTCTTCTAAAGCGGAGTAGTGGAATTCATGCCCCCTGACCACTGTTCCAGCTGGACCAAGAATCGTGTCATGGGTGATTTCCACTTCGCGGTACCCAAGGGACTGGAAGCGGGATTGCATTGCACTGCGGAAGGGGAATATGCCGCACATGGGGAATACCCGGTCATCTTTGCAAATGGATTCCATGAGATACATGAATCCTCCGCATTCAGCATAAACAGGATGGCCTGCTGAGGAAAAATCTGCAATGCTCCGGCGTAATTTGGTGTTCTGGGCCAGATCAAAAGCAGCCAGTTCAGGATAGCCGCCGCCGAAATAAATTCCTGAAATGCCTTCGGGCAGGGCTTTGTCTTCTATGGGAGAGAAAGGAACCAGCTCCGCCCCGGCCTCACGCAGCAGACGCAGGTTTTCCTCGTAGTAAAATGAAAAAGCATCATCCTGCGCAATGCCGATCCTTGTGCGCGGGATCATCGGCACTTTATCAAAGCGGGGCTGTACAGGAATGTCCGGCAGGGCTTCGATGATTTGGTCGAGGTCGAGGTTTTCCTCCACCCAGTCGGCAAGGGCATTGTATTTGCCTTCCAGATCTTCGAGGTGTTCCGGGGTTACAAGTCCCAGATGGCGTGAGGGAGTGGCGATTTCTGCCCGGCGGGGCAGGCAGCCGATGAGCGGGACATCGGTTAAGGATATGGCTTCGCTCAGGATCTGGGCATGATTGCTGCTGCCCACTCGGTTGAAAATTACCCCGGCTACAGGGGTTTCAGGATCGAAATTGCAGAATCCCTGCACCAGTGCAGCAGCGGAACGGGCCATGGACCCGGCATCTACGACCAGAATCACCGGCAGGTTTAATTCTTTGGAAAGATGGGCGGTGGAGCCTGTTTCATCAAGTGCGGAATAACCGTCGTAAAGACCCATGACGCCTTCAACAATGCATGCGTCTGCATCCTGTGCATAACGGGAGAAAATATCGCGCAGGGTCTTGCCGGAAAGCATCCAGCCGTCAAGGTTATGGCAGGTCCGTCCTGCGGCACGGGTATGGTGGCCCGGATCAATAAAGTCCGGCCCGGTCTTAAAGGGCTGGACTTTGATATCCCGACGGGCAAGCGCAGCCATAAGGCCCAGTGTTACCGAGGTCTTACCGCAACCGCTGTGTGTTCCTGCTACAATGAAGCCTTTGATGGAGTTCATTGGAACTGTATAATGTTTTTTTGCTGATCAGCCCAGCTTATTTTTGTCCAGATAAGCGACAAATTTTTTCGCTTCAGCGAATTCAGGGTTAAGTTCCAGACACTTGGCCAGTTCTTCACGTACTTTGTCGTATTGCTTATCTTCAAAATAGGCCCGGGCAAGGTTGTAGCGCAGGTGCTCGTCGTCCGGACTTAGGGCGATAGCTTTGGAATAGTACTCAATAGCCTGAGGGATCATTTTGGATTTTCTCAGGTTGATGCCAAAATCATTAAACATATGTTTATGTTCCGGGGCAAAGGGCGCATCCATGGAAACAAGGCGGGCAAAAACATCGTTGGCCCGTTCGGTCTCGCCGCGCTGCATGAGACAGAGGCCGACACCGAAGTTGCCGCGCACGTTCATCTCATCCACCTTGATGGCGTTGGTATATTCCATTTCAGCGCTGAAGGAGTTTCCCTGCTGGCGGTAGCGATCCGCACGGGCGAGGGTTTTCTGTAACTCCTTCATATTGGGCAGAACCTGCTTATGGTACATCTCAGGTTCAGGAGTGTAGTCTTTAAGGAGTGCGTCCCGGTCAATTCCTTCCGGGTCTCCGGTGGGCACAAAGTTGCTGTTCAAAGGGCGTACTTGAAACAGGTCATCAGCCATTTGTTCAACAAAGTAGTAACCGATCTGGGCTACGCGGCGAGTGGTGGTTCCGGTTCCGACCTTGGCGATTCTCTGACGGGAGAATACGCCGCTGAGGTCTTTAATATTACTGTTCTCGGACATTTACAGGCTCCGCAAGGCTAAATTCGTTTCTTTATTGTAACGCTCTTTTTTGAAATTGAGAAGGGTCTGCCTTTGTTTCCGTATTATTTTTTGCCTGCCTGTCCGGCTATCCATTTGATCTGGCGGCAGATTCCCATGAGCAGGTTGAATTCGTTGCGTTTGATGTCGATTCTGGACATGAATCGTCTTACAGGCATCATCCAGTAATCCGGGTTGTCAGCTTTCAGAAAGTCGATAGCCAGCAGGGTTTCCTGTAGATTGGAGGCCAAAATTTCCTGTTCTTCAAAAGAGGTGGGACGTTCTTCCGGAGGACCGGCCGGGGTGAAGGGCTTGTCCAGCGCGTTTTTAAAGCATTCATATAAAATAATGAGTACAGCCTGAGAAAGGTTTAGGGAGCTGTTTTCCCTGCTGGTAGGAATGTTGATCAGTCTTGAGCAGAGTTGAGTTTCGTCGTTGGTCAGCCCCCTGTCTTCAGGACCGAAGACAACGGCGACTTTTTCTCCGGCCCGGAGCTGGTCCACGATGAGCGGAGCTGCGGTGGACGGGGTCATCACCCCTTTGCGCCAGCCTCCGGTGCGGGCTGTTGTCCCGTAGACCCGGGTCTGGTTTTTCAGGGCTTCGGAAAGGTCGTCGGCAACAACTGCTTTTTCCACAATGTCGCGGCCTTTGACTGTTGCCAGCGGCATTGCTTTATCCATATTCCATGATGCGGGGCGCACCAGTGTCAGGTTTTCACAGCCCATATTGGTCATGGCGCGGGCCGATGACCCGACGTTTTCAGGGTATTTAGTACCGAAAAGTACAATGCTCAAATTGTCCAGCATGTTAGCTCCGGGAAAAGTTATTTCGTCTGCAGGAGCGGGTAATTCCTTTCCTGATGCAGACGAACAGCTTTCATAGAGCCATCTTCTTATGATGTCCAGTTTCGTTTTTGATAGAAAATCATTTTTTGCAAACCCCCCGCAGGGAGTGTAAAATATGTCGTATGGAAAAGACTGAACTATCAGAAAAAATACAGGCTATTGCTGATTCCGTAGGGCTTTCCCCTGAAGAGGTTCAGGAGCTTCTTAACGGAGGGGATGCGATTCCCGGTGATTTGAAGGAAGTTTTTGACAGGATCGGAGACACTCTTTCTGAAGAGTGTGCAGAAGACTGATCTATGAAAAAATAGACCCGGCTTCGCCAACGGGGAGAAGTGCGAAGCCGGGAAAGGTGAAGTGAGCTTAGAGCATGGGTGTCACAACCTTGGGAGAGTAAGCATGGTTGTTTTTATGCCTTGGAGGAGGGGATGATCGCTCCGTCGGCTCCCACTTCACCGAGCAATTCGAAATCCGGGAAAAGGCTGGGGTCAAAAGTGTACGAATAGTAATCTTTAAACTTAATAAGGTATGTTTTCCAACCGTATTGCCGCCTCATGCGGGCTGCTTCTTTAATAACGTCTGCCATTTTCTACTCCGTTATTTTATTCGCTTTCAGGAAATTCTAGAATACCCGATCCCTGCATGGCCGTATGGGTCGGATTAATCTTTGCCTTTGTTCGGTGCCGGAAAGGGGGGGAGGTCAGTCCCTTTCATCCTTTTTTCGTTGGGACCGCAAAACCCTTTAAATGCTTTTTTGAGAAATTTTTTTCTGTCGAGTGAAGATATGCTTGCTGTTTGGGTCATGGTATGTCTCCTGTTTGCAGTGATTGCTTGAAAACAGTATTAATGAACTTGAAAATCAATATCAAGTAAAAAAGTTAAGTTTAAGAAAAAAACTGGCGGAAAATACTTTTACGCCAGTTTTTACTGCTGATGTTTGATTGATAATATGATCTATTTTAATTAGTTACATGCGTATTTGCCGTCTTTAATTTGTTTGATCATATCAGTGAGAGGGAGATCTGATTTACAGAACCTGTTGGCTATTGAAGGACATCCACCACATGCCTTAGCGCAAGCACGTTTTGCCGCTTCAACGCAAGGGCCACCGCCAATGGGCAGGAATTCGCAGGCATGGGCTGCGACACGGAGTTCAAGTCCTGCTCCGCACTTTATCCTTTGGCCTGCCGAAAAGTTCGCTCCATCAAAGATGTGGCTGCTCATGGCATCGGCGTAAATTTTCATGCATGCCGCTTCATTCTGCGTAACTTTTGTGCATTCATCTACAAAATCTTCCATCGGACCTGCAAAACAAACAGCAGGAGCGAGAACCAGAACCAGTGTTAAAATGAATTTTTTCATCCTTTCTCCCCAAGTAGATGGTTAGTGAAATGTAAATTTTTCTAACTGCAAATTTTTTATCATTATTTAGTCTTAAGTGTAAATTTTTTTATTCTAAAAATATGATTCAGTGTTAGCTTGATGAAGCACTAAAAAAAGCCCTCTCCGATTGAAGAGGGCTTTTCGATGTACTTATTTGTTTGCGAGTTTGATTACACGTCTTTCAGGTCGTCGATAAGCTTCTGAAGATCTCCGGACAGTCTTGCAAGATCGGAAACTGCGGTCATGGATTGGTGCATGGCTTCAGCAGTTTCCATGGCAATGCGGTTGACTTCGTCTGTTCCGCGGTTGATCTGTTCACTTGCGGCGGACTGTTCTTCACTGGCTGTTGCAATGGCCCGGACCTGATCCGCTGTAGAGTCTACGTTCTCAACAATGGTTTCAAGGCTTTCACCAGCCTGCCCTGCATACTCGGTGCTCTTGGCAACCATGTTTGCAGCATTGTTCATTTCGTCGATGTTTCTGCGGGTTTCAGACTGGATGGCATGAACAGCCTGCTCAACTTCCTGAGTTGCCTGCATGGTTTTTTCAGCCAGCTTGCGGACTTCATCCGCTACAACTGCGAATCCGCGTCCGGCTTCACCTGCGCGTGCGGCTTCAATTGCCGCGTTAAGTGCCAGCAGGTTGGTTTGATCGGCGATATCGGTGATCACGGTGATTACCTGTGAGATGCCTTCTGCCTGAGTGCCAAGCTCGTTCAGACCGCTGACCATCTTGGAGGATGCCTTGTTGACTGAGTCAATGGAGGAGACCACGTCTGCAACAATGCGTCCTCCGTCTTCTGCATTCTTCTTGGCATCAAGAGCACTCTCTGCGGCCTGAGATGCATTCTGGGCTACCTCAAGCACGGATGCGTTCATTTGCTCCATGGCAGTGGCTGATTCAGAGGTGCGTTCCCGCTGGGTTTCAGAACCGCGTGCAGATTCTTCAATCTGGGAAGACAGCTCTTCGGATGCGGAAGTTATCTGCTCAACAATGCCTTCAAGCTCTCTTGCTGCCTGCAGCATACCTTCGGCCTTAGCCCGTTCTGCTGCTTCCTTGGCCAGCCTTGCCTCTTCAAGGGCTTCGTTGGCAGCCTGAGTCTGCTGTTCAGCTTCTTTTGATTTCTCTTCTGCTGTGGAAATAAACTTAACCAGATTATCCACCATGGAGCGCAGGGCGTCATGCAAGGTCAGCAGCTCGCCACCGAAAAGACTACGGTCCATCTTGGTCTCGAAATCGCCTTCTGCAATTTTCTGTGCATCATCAACCATAATGCCGATAGGCTTGGAGATGGAACGGGCAATAAGCAGGACCACACCGATGACAAGTACGATAGCCAGTACGGAAATGGTGACGATCAGTTTGAAGAAGCTGTTTGCTTCCGCGTAGATTTTATCCGTGGGGATGGCCAGCCCGATGGACCATGGGGTGGTTGTACCGCTGATTACAACAGGTTCAAATACATAATAATACTCTTTTCCTGTTTTGGGCGAAACTATAGTTTTGTGGTATGATTTGCCATTTTCAATGGCATTCAAAATATCACTGCGATCTGCATTAGGAAAGGATTCGGTGATGTTTTTGGTGACAATGTCTTTGTCCGGGTGGGCTACACAATATCCTTTATTGGAGGTGATAAAGGCATATCCTGTTTCCATGGGGTGAATGTCCTTGATCATTGTTTCAAATGATCCAAGAACAAAGTCGATGCCGACGACACCGATGAATTTACCGCTTTTAAGGATGGGCACACTGACTGTAGCCATAACTTCGGGAACAACTGAGGTGGTATAAGGCTCTGTCAGGACGGCTTTTCCGGTGTCACGCGGAACCATGTACCAGGCGCGGGTGTTGTTGGGATCGTTCTTGTGCATCTCAGCAAGCTTCCAGGTGCCGCCGTCATACCATCCGTATTGTCCATATTCACCTTTTGGGCCGTACTTTTCATTGCCCATAAAGTATTCATCCCTGCCATCGAGTTCGTTGGCTTCAATAACAATCTGAGTTCCGAAGAACATAGAGTCCGCTTCGGTAAGCGTTTTAATGAAGTCGTTTACCATTTCGCGGTCTACATTGGCCTTGAAGTCAGTGATGCTTTTCATGGCAGCTGCACCGGCCCATGAGGCATCAAGGGCTTTTTCAATGATACCTTTAACCTCATTCCCGTATCTACCGGCCATTTCGCCAGCAAGGTTTTGGGCCTGTTGAATGGAAGACTCTTTAGCTTTGCTTACAATCATACTGGTGAATGCCACAAAGATGATGATCATTAACGCACTGATACTTAATGCGATTTTGGTGCCTATCCGCATGTTTTTAAACATATAAACCTCCGTCCTCTCAGAACAATAAATCGTAGGGCATTTATCAGTTTATCAAGTCGTAAGCGTGTGTAACCACTTACAGCGTCCGACCCCGATTGTTACAACAATACAATATTTCAAGGAAGGAAGCCATATTTTTCATGCAAAGATTGGGTTAAACGGGATTTATTACCGGAACAAAAAAAGGAGCCCAAGGCTCCCTTTTCTGCAGTTTTGAATTTTTAAGGAAAAAGCAGTTCTATTCCGATGGGGCAGTGGTCCGACCCCATGACATCTGATTCGATCCACGCATTTTTTACATTGTCTTTCAGCTCTTCAGAAACAAAGAAGTAATCAATGCGCCACCCGGCGTTGTTCTTGCGGGCATTAAAGCGGTAGCTCCACCATGAATATTTCCCCGGGCTGTCATCAAACATGCGGAAGGTGTCCACATATCCATGCTCGATGAATTTATCGAGCCATGCCCGTTCAATGGGCAGGAAGCCTGACCTTTCCGAGTTGGCTTTAGGGTTTTTGAGGTCAATTTCCTTATGTGCGGTATTGAAGTCTCCGCCGACCACAATGGGTTTTTTCTTGCGCAATTTTTCGGCGTATTCAAGGAAGCTGTCGTAAAAACCCATTTTGTATTCAAGGCGTTCATCGCTCATCTGGCCGTTGGGGTAGTAAATGTTGAAAAGGTAGAATTGTTCGTACTCCATGAGCACTACCCGGCCTTCACCCTGATATTTTTCATCTGCAAGCCCGAAGGAATGTGAAAGCACCGGCTGGCGGGTGAAACAGGCTGTGCCGGAATATCCTTTTTTTACTTTGGACCAGTTCCAGAAAGATTTATATCCTTCAAGGTCGCGGTTTTTGTCCGGGATCTGGTCCGGGTGGGCCTTGGTTTCCTGCACCATGACCACGTCTGCATTGCTCTGTTCAAACCATTCGTTGAAATTTTTTTTGATTACAGCCCGGTATCCGTTAACGTTCCATGAATAAATTTTCATTTTCTATCCTTATTTTAAACATTCAAAGCAGGCCTGACCGAAAGTGATGTCGTTGATCAGGACTTTCTTCCAGCCGGATTTTTCAGCCATGAGTTTTAATTCGTTAATGTTGAAATCGTTAAAGAAGCCCGCCCCCCTGCGTTTCTGAACATCTCTACCCGGCAAAAGCGGATGGTAGGTGAAGATGAGCTTCTTTGCATGCTTGAAGGTCCAGTCCAGAAACAGCTGCGGTTCGTGGATGAATTCAAGCAGGTACAGGGCGCAGATAACATCAAAATTCTGCTCCGGGAATTGCTGCTGGTTGAGGTCGGCCACAATTGTTTTGCGGTTGCGGGCAACAATGTCCAGCGGGGTATAGGTGCAGCTTTCCGGGATATAATCACGCAGGAGCATTATCCCGGCCCCGGCATCAAGCACGGAGCTGTTTTCAGGAACAAGTTGTCCGGCCATGCCGGCCCGCAGATCTGCTTCTGTGCCGAGCATATCCCAGCGGGACCAGCGCCCGCAGTCGGTTTTTTTCCCTTTGATAAGTTCTTCGATGAATCCGATCATGAAATTCTCGGAAACAGGGGGGCGCATACTGGTGGACATTACTGCGTGGGCAGCCCAAGGCTGTTCATAGACGGGCAGCGGGGCAAATGATTTGTCGATGCTGATCACATTGCAGAGTTCATGGCTGGGTGAGTAAGGGATCAGCGGGCCACCCATATCTTCATGGGGAAAGCGGTATGATTCATAACCCAAGTCGCGCAGCAAACCCATGATGGTGGTAAATTCCTTGATCCCTTTTTCCGAGTTATGGAAGTGGCCCTTTTCCCAGATGATGGCCGCTACCCGGCCTGTTTTCAGCAGTTCCAGCCCGCCCAAGAGAGTTGCCAGTTCATGGCCCTCGGTATCAATTTTCAGGAAAACCCGGTTTTTGGAGTCCATGAATCCGGCTTGGCGCACGATACTGTCTAAAGGTTCCAGCCGCACAGTTATCGGTTTACCCTGACTGCGGTTACCGGGCTGGGGAACAAGGCTGTGCCCCATGGAAGAATTCTGGATAAGTTCACTCTGCCCGCTCTGGGAGGAAGCCGCACACTGGGCGATTTTTACATTCTTCGTACATTCATTAAACTCACACCACATGGCCAGACGCTTCAGGTTTTCCGGGTGAGGTTCAATGGCCAGCACACTTATCCGGCCCGGGAATTTCTTGGCAGCGGTCAGGGTATAGAGTCCGAAATGAGCCCCTACATCAATAAACAGGTCTCCCGGTTGCAGATGAGCATGCAGAAAAGCCCGTGAAGCATATTCAAATCCCCCGCAGCGGGTTTCCCTGAAATTAAGGGATGCTGTGCCGGGGTCCTGCATTTCCGCATTTGCCAGCAGCATTTCAAATTCCGACTCTCCCTGATCATTTTTAATGATACTGGGTATGACCCGCCATGCACCGCTGTTCTTTTTCAACTGTTCGAGGATTTCCTGTCTGCTCACGATTAGTCCGATTTATAGTTAGTGTTTTTACTATATGAATATTTACCTGAAAGCAGGATATAAAAAAAGCCCGCATAAAGCGGGCTTTAAAAAATGGAAACGGGCTCACCCGTTAATCGCAGTGACTAGTCCTCCTTGCTGCCTGCCTTGATAAAGGCAATCGCGGCAATAGTCATTGCGAGACCGAAGAAAAACCAGAAAAAGCTCATATCCTTACTCCTCCGTTACGTGCTTATTAAACTGGATATCCCTTCAATAACAAAAAAAACAGATCTTGAATAGTAAATAAGACCGATTGAATCCGGTTTTTCAGTGGGATAGGTGCGTGAGGAGGATTGCCCGGCTTAGACGGAAATATTCAACACAGAACCGGGAGCAGGGGCGGCAAAAGAACTGCCGGATTGCATTTTATCCATGATTTCCCCGGCGGCAAGAGGCGCGGTCAGGTCTGTGATTCCGGGGTTCTTCTTTTCTGCTTCGGATAAACCCTTGTCGAGTCCTTTTTTAATGGAATCAAGGCTCTTGCCTTCATCTTCAAGGACCTCTTCGATCAGGCTTTTGATGCTCTCAGCGGTATCTTCGCCGAATTGCTGGCTGACCTGAGCAAAGGTGTTCTGCAGGGTAAGTTGCGCTCCGCCTTCTGGACTGGCGGCAAAGAAATGTTCCTGCAGTCCGTTTTCGAAGTAGTCATTCATGGCATTGTTGAGATTGGAGTTGAAATGATCCATGACCTGATCCCCGGCAGCGAAGCCGAAGTTGCGGTCAATAAACTGGATGGATTTCAACAAGCCGTTGCTCAGAGAATCCTCGGTGATCTGGTCCCCTGAGTTGGCAATGACTATGCCCTTGAAAGCTGTTGCGGCTTCGTTGCCGAATTTGCCTTCGATGAAATCGGCTGCATTGGCGAGTGCGCCGGCCAGGTCAGAAGGGTCCTTGGGATTCTGTGCATCTCCCTCGGAACTCTTCTGAGTTTCGCCTGCTTTGTCTGGATTAACGGTCTTCTGAGCGATCAGTTCTGCAAACTGGTCAGCAGTATTTACGGGCGAGGCCGGAGTATTCAGGCGCGTCGCTCTAACGCCGGAAGTCCGGCTCCCGCCCAAAAGCGGAGAACCGTTGTCCAGTAAAGCCGGAGCTCCGTAATTACTCTTTAATGCTGATCCGTTTATTATCATGACCATATTCCTTCCATATGGATCATATCGACCTACATTAAGAATTGTTTAGAGCGAAATATAAAAAAACGGTCTTTTATCCGAAGTTGTGTTGACGGCTAAAAGCGCTGTCCGTATCTTTGCTGCCATGAATATTGAAACCATTAAAGAATTCATCCAGTCGCAGAAGATTTTATTGGGTTGCATTTTCGGGGGTATACTCCTCATTGTTGCCGGATACACTATTTTTACAGTGCAGCAGTCAATTGCTGTGGAAAAAGCCCGTGTTGCCGAGCAGAACAGGGTTGAACAGGAACGCATCCTGAAAGAAAAACAGGACGGGCAGAGGGCCAAGGTCATCGAGACCATGAAGCGGCTTATTGAGACAGGTAATGCTGAAACCGCATTGACTGTGGCAGAGCAGAACAAGGAACTCATGAATGATGAGTTACGGGCCATGATTCATCTTGCCACCGAAAAGGATCTACTGGAGCGTATTGAGCGGACTTCCAAATGGAATTATGCCGATCTGGCCAAGTATTACGGTGAGCTTGCCGATCTCGATCCGGAAAACAGTAAGTACCGCAAGGAATTGAAGGGATATGATAAAAAATTGCGTAAAAGGCTGGAGCGAAAACTCTACGCACAGGCGCAGGCCCTCCCGGTCCGGGATTTCAAAGCCAATATGGATATTTACGAAGAGCTGATGCAGCTCAACCCCGGGGAGAAGCTGTATAAAAGTAAATATGAGCGCTACCGGGAAAAGTATGATGCATTCATGAAAGATCTTGCCAAGTTCGGGCCCAAGCCGAAGCTTTCAGCGGATCGTAGATTCTACCCGGAGGTAAAGGAGTACCTGAGTAAGAATTCCATGTATCCTGAGACACTGGAAATGGAGTCCGCGACCGATTGCTATTATACTGATGCTGGCTGGCTTGTGGGCTGTACTTACAGCGAAAAGAATGAGGTAGGCACCAAATTCAGCGAATTCCTCTGGTTCACTATTTCCAATTCCACTGTCCAGAAAGTTGAGCCGGGCGGGGCATATACCGTGAATTAAAGCTATTTATTTCTTGGGTGATTTTTGAATAATAAAAAAACTCCGTCCGGGTGTCCGGGCGGAGTTTTTTTATTGCCCTTAAGACAATGTTTTTTAGGTAGATTCTTAATCTTCCAGATCTTTGATCCAGCCTTCAAGGGCATTGATGATCTTACGGGCCTGATCAGGGCTGGAGATGTTGAATTTGGACTGCGGGCGGTATTCGCCTTTCATTTTGCGGAAACGGCGGATGGTGTACATGTCTTTGCCGTATTCACCGCTTTTGCGGTCCAGCTGCTTGTAGCGGAACATGATGGTGGTCCATGCGCCTTTGGTCAGCACTTCTTTATCAAGTTCTTTTACAATTACCTGTCCGTCTTCTTCGTAATGTATAGTCAAATCTTCGATTGTCTCGCTCATGGTATCTCCTTGAGGGGTTGATATCTAATATTCGAAACCTGCCGTAAATGTCTTTTGTTGTCAAAGGCGAATGTCTGCTTTGTGTTTACATGCTTAAGTATGTGATTAAAGACATAAACTCTTGCGATGATTGTCCGATTAAATGCTAAGTTTGGTTTTAATTTGATCAATCATCAAAGGAGAAGAAGATGATGAAACAGATTCGCGCGGGCCTTATGTCCGCAGTTCTGGTTGTTCTGATATGCGGTGCTGCGTTTGCGCAGGGTACTTTTGTTCCGCAGGGGAGTGTGATTGTGCCCGGCTTGGAGTCTGTTTTTATTAGTTCAAAGAGTAATTGGGCTACTTATATGGCGTTAACAAATATTACCAATGATGCAATTTCATGTCGCGTGATCGTTTACGATCAAAATGGGAATGATGTTACTTATCGTACTAAAATCATGACCGGGTCTGCTTCAAGTGGTTGGGTTGTAATTGCAGCTGGCACATCAGATTTTGAAATTCCAGCCCATTCGACTCGTAAATTTGTGCTGCAGGCAGTCGGAAGCAAAGAGGTTATTATAGGGCACGCGACTATTCAGTGGAGTTCTAATGACCCTCTTCCTCATACTGCTTTAATAGGTTCAGCTAGAACAGGTGGGTACGTAGATAGTAAAATATTTGCCACCAATATACCGATCAACAACGGCCAGCCCTTCTAATCAAACAAATAAGGCCCGCTCAAGCGGGCCTTTTAATTTAATAGTTATTTCATACTCAAATACGGCGTAAAATCAGCATGCAGCATCTTTTGCAGCTCATCCATATTGTCCGCATCCACTTCAGCAAAGATAAAGGCGAAAACAGGATGCTCGCGATAATCAATTTTCCTTAATTCAAGTGGCTTGGAGAAGTTCGCCTTGAATCCGTCATAGTCCACGGATTTGATTTTAGAGCGGTCCACAGCGGAATCGATCTCGCCAATGACCATACTGTAGACTTTACCCTTGCAGCAGCCGTAGATTTTATTCCAATCCGGCTTGAGTCCCCCCATGAAATATTCATAGGGATTGATCCCGTATGCATAGTGGGCGAGATCGGTTACACACCAGCCCGCAAAACGCATGGGTTTATTTCGATGACCCCAAGGTTGCCGCGCCCGTCAGTGCGAACTTCAATATGGATGGGGAAGTTTTTCAGTTCTGCCCGTTTGCCGATTTCCTGCAGCAGGCTCTGGAAATCATCATGATGTTTGTTGATGATTTCGGTGGAAGTTATGTAGCAGCGGTCGCTGACATCATCGCTGGATGCAAAGAGGTGCCCGAGGATATTGAGAATTACCGGGTTTCCTTCTGCATCAAAATAGGCATCGACGGCAAACTCCTCGCCCTCGATGCATTCTTCAATGATGAAGTTGTCTAGTTCCAGCACTTTGGCCGGATACATGGTTTTGATCTGCTCAACTTCATTTTTGATGGCATTGATGGCTTCTTGCCAGCCTGCAATTGATTCCACCATGTGCACACCCAGGCTGAAGAATCCTACGCAAGGCTTGATTACACAGGGAATGGGCAGTTCTCCTGCGTTAATCGAATCCAGTTTTTCTAATTTTACAGTGCGATAAAAGAAATCCGGGTACATATCACGGACCAGATCGCGGAACGCACCTTTATCCTTGAATAAACGTATTTTCCGGGGCAGGTCTCCACTGTCCAGATTGTTGTCGATCCAGTCAATGGTATTTTCAGAGTTGGAGTAAACAGGCTGGGTGCGGTCTTTGTTGTACGCTTCCACAAAATCGCTTTCAGTGTAGATGGGAGTAGGGGAAGCTTTAAATGCTCCACGTGCTACTGCATTATCA
Organism: Maridesulfovibrio sp.; assembly: GCF_965230075.1. GTDB lineage: Bacteria > Desulfobacterota > Desulfovibrionia > Desulfovibrionales > Desulfovibrionaceae > Maridesulfovibrio. Next base: position 127,261 of record NZ_OZ245945.1, read on the forward strand.
AGTATGGGCTTGCCCATTTTGTTGAGAGTGTCCTTTAACAGCTCAGACACATATGGTTTTTCCAGGATGAACATTGTGCTTTCCTTGGGTTATTGTGCAATCAAACGAAATGCAGGAACAGGGATGTTCTTGCTGTTGTATAAACTGAATTTTGGGTAGTTGCCCCAAGCATACCTGACTTCTTTAGGGGGGACAGGTAATGCAATGTCTACAGTCCGTTTATTGATAAGTTTCGCTTTTACTAGAATTTCCTTTCCGGATGAGTCCGTGATTGAAAATCCTGATATTATCGAGTCGCTAGATTTTAGACCCTTGTATGTGTTCGTAAAAATAAGTCTAAGAGTTCCATTAATGGGAACGACATTTGAAAGTTGCGGGGTTACAGATGGTTTATTTGTCAATGTTTGTTCAAGCTGTGCAGCAACCCTACGTGCTAGTTCTCTTTTATCTGGTGGGTGAACATTGTCTTTGTTTCCAGTTCCAAGGGCAGGAACTAGGCGGACGTTAGGGTTGGATGCAGCCGTGTTAGCTTGAGCTTCCCTGATATAGGCCCAGGTATTTTGGTGGTTTTCTGGGATAATGTATTCAGGTAGTTGAATTAAAAGAACAGGAGTGTAATCTTTATTGCTTAATTGAGTCCCTTTGATAAAATTATCCAATAGGAATCTATATGATTGAGCGTCCTTCAAATCATTCGCGTTGGCCTCTCCTTGATACCATACTAATATATTGAATGGATAATTCCGTGTTCTTTCAAAAGTATTGGTTGAGCGTATATACGGGATTCCCATTTTTGAGGTGCATCTTGAGGATACGCGAAATTTATTTTTTGATTTAGTAATTTTAAAAAGATACCTAATCGTTGGAAATTTTTTTTCAACAATTCTTTGGTGTTGTACTAAGTCAGCATAGGCTTCTTCAGCATTTGCGTCTGCTGAAATAAAGCTTAAATCATATATGTATTTGTTTAAGAATGTCGAATTGGTTGTATATAGCAACTTAGCTTTTTGGCCTTTGTTAATATGGTCTAGAGATTGGGGGTGTAATAGGTCCTTGTGGTTTTCGAATTCAGGGGCCAGCCATTCTTCAATTCGTGATCCTCCAACTGCAGAAGTAATGACTCCTAATGGAATGTTCATATTCTGAGACAACTCTATTGCACTCAAATATGCCAGCGCACTCAGTTCAGGAATATTTGTTGCGTTAGGAGTAACCCATTTACTCTGCTCTCCTTGTGTTTGTACGTTAAAAAAACTGATGTGTTTTTGGGTTTTAGGGAGAACAGCAAGCTTGGGCTTAAGGTTTTTGCATGGAAATTCCATGTTAGATTGGCCTGAGAAAAATAAAACTTCGCCCACCCACACGTTTTTAATCGTTTGTGAGCTATCGTCAGCAGTAAATGTAATCTCGAACGGTCCCCCGTATGAGTTTTGTTTTGGAATTATCCCAATAAACCATCCGTTTTTTAATGTTGTTTGGTAGGTTTCACCCTTAAATATTATTGTTGCTTTCTTTTTCCCTTTGCATTCAAACGCAAAGGGAACTTCTTTTCCTTTAGGAATGACCATGTTGTCTGAGTATCGAGCAGGGAGCCAATCTGGCTGGGATGCTGCGGCTTGGTGTGGGGATGCCAGTATCAGCATGAATAGCAAAAAAATAATATAATTTTGTTTCTTCATTTTTGTTTTATTTGTCTTTAAAGTGGGGGTTATTTTCTGAATAGCGAACGGGCGCCCAGTCTTTAGTTGGTAAACAGGCATTGAGTGTGAACAATAACAAATAGAGCAGGAAGCAAGTCAACTTTAAGCTGAATTCAGAAATCTTATTTCATTTTAAAATTTGATGTTGATATTTGAGACATTGTGAGAAACGTAAAAAAATACGCAAGAATGCTATTCCTGGATGAAGATTGTCGTCAAGCACAATATAAGATTGTTGATTCTCTGAAAAGATACAGAAAGCTAAAAAGGAAGGGGGTCAGAATAAAGAGAGGGAGTAAAAGGGGCAGGCCCGATTGCATTTGTTTCCAAGGTGCCGGGGTTTACGGTTCACATGAACCGCACATGATTGAAACAATTTATGCATTGGTCCGTATGCTTATTAGCGGGCTTTCACCGCAACCGGGCCTGCGCGGGGTAAATTTCTGAGGGGGAGTTTGTCCCCCTCCGTAAATACGCTGTCCATCCGGTTAATTAAGTGTGCAGCTCCACCTGCGCGCCGAATTCGGATGTTTCAGATATGGGATCAAACCTTTGCCAATCCATGACCTCTGTTATGCAAAAATGATCCGCATATCTGCGACAAAAGTATTTTTGTACATCCGGCCTGCGGTTTGCAGATCCGCAGGCCGGATGGAACTTTTCTTGTTTACATTGCTGCTTTGTAGATAGCTGCAACTGCTTCGTCAGTCATGCATCTGGGGTTGGTGAGACCGCAGGCATCTTTCTGGGCGTTGGCAGTCATAGTCGGGATATCCTTTTCGGAAACCTTCTTGCCGTATCTTTCGCCGAGTTCTTTGAGGCCTGCGGGGATGCCTACGTCAGCGGAGAGCTGGCGGATTGCATCAAGAGCTGCATCAGCTGCATCACGTTCGTCCATACCGCTGGTATCAACACCAAGCCATTCAGCCATAATTGCGAAGCGTTCAACATTAGCAATCAGGTTGTGCTGTTCAACGTGAGGCAGCAGGATGGCGTTGCACTCACCGTGAGGCAGATCATAGAAACCGCCAAGCTGGTGGGCCATTGCGTGTACGTGACCGAGGGATGCGTTGTTGAAAGCCATACCGCCGAGATACTGCGCGTAGCACATACCTTCGCGGGCATCGATGTCCTGACCGTTAGCAACTGCGCGGCGCAGGTATTTGTGGATCAGGCGGATGGATTTTTCAGCACAAGCGTCAGTGATAGGAGTAGCGATGGTGGAAACCCATGCTTCAACAGAGTGAGTCAGTGCGTCCATACCGGTTGCTGCGGTCAGTGCCGGAGGCATGCCCATCATCAGCAGGGGATCGTCAAGTGCGATACCGGGGGTAACGCGCCAGTCAACGATAGCCATCTTAACCTTGCGGGAAGTATCGGTGATGATACAGAAGCGGGTCATTTCAGAAGCAGTACCTGCTGTGGTGTTAACTGCAACATAAGGAGGCATGGGGTTAGTGGATTTGTCCACGCCTTCGTAATCGTGAATGGTTCCGCCATTGGCAACAACGAGGCCTACGCCTTTACCGCAGTCATGGGAGCTTCCGCCACCAAGGGTGATCAGGGAGTCACATTTGTTGTCCTGATATGCTTTTACGCCGTCTGCAACGTTGTTGTCAGTGGGGTTGGGAATGGTGTCATCATAGACTACGCAGTCCATGCCTTCAGCTTTAAGAATGTCAACGATCTGCTGGGTGATACCTACGCCGGTGATACCCTTGTCTGTTACGAGCAGGGGCTTCTTACCACCGAGCGCTTTGATGCGAGCGGGGATTTCTTTGTGTGCGCCAATACCGATAAGGGTTACGCTGGGAATGAAAAAACCGTTTACTTGTTCACGTACTGCCATTTTGAGACCATCCTTGTAGCTTTATAGGTTTTTGAAGGTTGGGCCTGTCGTGTACTTATTAACGCTTTCAATAGGGCAAGACGTGTGCCAAAATGTGTTGTTAAGTTATTTTAGATAGTTATGTTTTTTTGTGCTTTTTCGTGATGAATCATTTCAGATCCAATTACTGGTTAGATATCGGTATTTTTAATGTGAAAAATATAACAAGAATGACAAAAGTGTTACACTGCGTGGGGTGAAGTGCATGTGTGTCAATATGGACCAGCAATGTATAGCTGTGTGTCAGATAGCACTTGTGCTTTACGGGGCATATGTTTGCATTGAATTATTGTTTATTTATTGTGTTTTAAAGCTAAAATTTTCATGTTTTGGGTTGTTGATTATTGAATCAAGAACTTTTCTTTGTTTATTAATTTAAAGTTTGTTATCGTATGCATTTTTTTGCAGTCATCTAAACACAAAAAGCCGCCCAAAACAGAGGGCGGCTTTTGATTCTAATATGGTACTACAGCTTAGTTCAGCTGCTTAAGAGCTTTGATTATCTGGCCGAGGTCCGGTCTTTTATTTATATCGTGGACGTCTATGTAGCGTATGGTTCCCTGTTTATCGATGATGAAAATGGCGCGTTCCGTGGTCCCTTCCGGTCTGAGGATTCCGTATTTCTCAGCAGTAGCCCCATGAGGGTAGAAATCGGAAAGCACTGGAAACCATAGCCCCTCATCTCCCATCTGGGTTGTCCATGCATGTAGTGAGGGAACGTTATCTGCAGTGATGCCCAGGATTACAGAATCATTCATTTCAAACAGTTCGCGGGCAAGGTTGTAGCCCGGCCACTGGTCAGAGCAGATGGGGGTAAACGCTGCAGGGACGAACGAAATTACCACATTTTTTTTGCCCCGGTAGTCCGAGAGACTGATATTGTTGCCGGAGATGGAGGGCAGGGTAAAGTCCGGGGCCTTGTCATCAACTTTAACTTTGAGAACACTATCCACTGGTTTCAGCTGGCCCGGTTTAAATATCAGTTCCTTGGCAATTTTGGCCTGAGCTGTGCCTCCCATAATCAGGAGCATAAGTAGCGCATAGAGTGATATTTTCTTCATGACCTCCTCCGGCTATAGTTTGGATTTGATTGTTTGCAGGAATTTAGCCGGGGATTCAAAAGGTCCTTCGTGAGATAGAATTACTGCATAAGAATCCCCGTTCTTTTTGAGAAGAAAGAAATGCGGGGTTCCGGGCTGGCCGATCTTATCATGAATCTCAAGCTCCGGGTCAGCAAAGATCGGAAATTCCACGTTGAACTTCTTTTTAAAAAAGTCGATTTCGAATTCTGTGTTGCCTGCCGCGAGTCCGATTAATTTAACCTGCTTTCCTGATGTTTTTTCAAGACGTTCGAACAAGCTGTTTACTGCCGGAGCTTCCTTTTGGCAGTGCGGACAGTACATGCTGTATACTTCTATAATGATATAGTCGGCATCAATCTCACTTACTTTCCATGGTCCGGTACCTTTCAGGCTCAGGTAATTTTTTTGATTATCAGTAATTTTGCCTTCAAGCGGTATGTCCGGGAAATTCATACCTGACTGAATCGGTCTGGCATACGCCATTGAACTTATCAATAATGAGAGCATCATCAAAACAAAACAGATTTTTCGCATCTGGAGTCCTCCTTGGGAGTCTATGGGCAATATATCCTGCCCGAACTGGAGAGGAAGTCCAGCTTTCTACAGCTGGAGTTGGTTTGGCACTTGAATGGTATGGAATTGAATACAAAAAGCCGCCCCGTTGAATACAGGGCGGCTTGCATAATTTATTAAATTGTAAATCCGTGCCTACAAATTGTACTTATCAATCTTGCGGTAAAGGGTTTTCCTGCCGATCCCCAGAGCCTGTGCGGCCTTTTGGCGGTTGCCATTAAAGAAGTCGAGGGCTTTGATTATGTGTTCCCGTTCCATGCGTTCCAAGGAAAGGATTCCGGCCTCGCCCTCGCGTTCGGGCTGGTCGGCGATTTCCTTGGGCAGGCAGGCGCAGGTGATGGTGTTGTTGTCTGCGAGGATGATGCTGCGCTCCAGTACGTTACGAAGTTCGCGCACGTTACCCGGCCAATGATAAGAGAGCATGCATTGCATGGCTCGTTCGCTTATTGTGTATTCGCCCTGTCCCATCTGGAAACCGAGTTTGTTGATGAAAAAATCTATGAGCAGGGGTACGTCCTCGCGGCGGTCTTTAAGTTCCGGCAGACTGATGTTGAAGACGTTGATGCGGTGGAAAAGTGCTTCGTGAAATCTGCCTTCCTCTACTTCCTTGGCAAGGTTGCGGTTGGTGGCAAAAAGAAAACGGATATCCACGGTGCGTTCGTCTTTTTCCCCCACCCTACGGAAGGTATGCGATTCCAGCACACGCAGAAGGGAGGCTTGTACTTCCATAGGCAACTCACCGATTTCATCAAGGAAGAGAGTCCCGGTATGGGCGAAGGTCATCAATCCGTCGCAGTTTTCCGTGGCCCCGGTGAAGGAGCCTTTGGTGTGCCCGAAGAGTTCACTGCGCGAAAGCTCTTTTTGCAGGGTGGCGCAGTTTTTGACGATCATAGGTTTGCCCGCGCGCAGGCTGGCGCAATGGATCGCATGGGCCACCACATCCTTACCGGCTCCGGATTCCCCGGTAATCAGCACCGGGACATTGGTGGGCGCGACCTTGTTGATCAGATGGCGGATCTGTTTGATGGGGCTGGAGCTGCCGATGAGTTGGGAGCTGGCTGTTTCGCATTGCTGGGAATGGCGGTAACTGCGGTTCTCACGAGTCAGGCAGACCCGCTGCCACGCCCGGTCAACAACCAGTTCCACCCGGTCGAGGCGGAAGGGTTTGGTAATGTAATCGTAGGCTCCGATACGGATTGCTTCCACGGCGTTGTCGATATTGCCGTGTCCGGTGATCAGGATAACCTCAACATCCGGCTCCATATCCTTGAATTCGGTGAGCAGTTCAAGGCCGTCCCCGTCCGGCAGACGGATGTCGGAAACAATGACTTCGTATCGTTCCTTACGGACCATTTCCCGGGCGGTCTTGGCGCAGTTTGCGGTCTGCACAATGCGTTCCGGGCTGGCAAGTTCCTTGCTGAGTAGTTTCAGGATGGATTCTTCATCATCAACTACAAGTACTTTGTATGATTCAGGCATATTCTAATCTCGCTGCAGGGGGAAGAGTACTGTAAAGCTGGACCCTTTGCCCACTTCACTGTCTACTATGATTTCGCCGTTGTGTTCGCGTACGATGTTGTAACAAGTGGATAGGCCTATGCCGATTCCCTTGCCCACTTGTTTAGTGGTGAAGAAGGGTTCGAAGAGCATTCCCCGGTTTTCTTCAGGGATGCCGCAGCCGGAGTCGCTGACCCGTACTCCCACGTGTTCGTTTTCAATGAAAGTTTCAATGCTGATTTTGCCGTTATGCTCAATGGCATCAACTGCATTGGTCAGCAGGTTGAGGATGACCTGTTTAAGCTGGGCCTCGTTGCCTAAAATGGATTGCATAGGCGAAGCCAGTTTCACTTCAAGTTCTACCTGTTGGTAGCGGCGGAACTGGTGGTCAAGTAAGCGCAGGGTGTCTTCAGCCACCTGATTCAGATCCACGGGGATGAACTCCGAGGCCACCGGGCGGCTGAAGGAAAGCAGGGTCTTGACGATGTCCTGACAGCGCAGACACTCTTTAAGGATAGTGTTGGTGTAGTCGTAAAGATCTTCAGCCAGTTCATCGGGAATCTTGTCATCCAGCCGGGTCAGCCTGCGCTGGATGCCCTCGGCAAATCCGGCCACAGCGGCCATGGGGTTGTTAATCTCATGGGCCACTCCGGCGGCTAAAACCCCGATGGTAGCCATCTTTTCGGCCTGATAGAACTTGGCCTGATATTCCTTCTCCATGGTCACATCGCGCTTAAAGATCAGTATGCGGTCTTCCTCAGTTCCGGGAGTCTTCAGCGGAGAGGCCACCATGTCGAATTGCAGGTTCTTACCGTCAATGCGGAAGATAGCGGTATCTTTGCAGACCGAGTTGGTGGAAAGGGATTTGAAAGCCGGGCATTCCGGGCAAGGGTGGTTACTTTCCCTGAACAGGGTGTAGCATTTCTTGCCAATGGGATTGAGGCCGGGGAAAAGTTTTTCAAAAATACGGTTAACGGAGATGATGGTCAGGTCTTCGGAAAGGACCATCATCACATCGGTTATACCGTCGAGGATGGCAGCTATCTCGCAACGCTGATCCTCGGATTCGCGGTTGATTTCCTTCAGCTCCTTGATGTTTTTTTGGAGTTCTTGAAAGAAGTTCAGTTTGTGATGCTCAATGCCTATCAGGTCGTGCAGTGCTGTCTTGTTGCCCATTACCAAGCCTCCGCACATATGGACATGAGTTCTTCACAGTCAGCTTCCCTCGGGTTGGTTACTGTGCAGGCATCTCTGGCCGCAAGGCGGCAGATTTCTTCCATCTGGTCATTATCCGGGACAATGTCGCGTAAGCGCATGGGGATTCCCAGCTCTTCGAACATGGATTGCAGTATTGCGCTCAGGTCCCGCTTCTTTTGTTTCATTGGAGCCGGACAGCTGTCGTTGATAGTCCGGGCAATGGTCTCCATTTTTCTTTCAGCGCAATGCTTGTTGAAGCGGACCACTGAAGGAAGCAGGATGGGCAAAGTTAAACCGTGAGTCACATCGTAGCGTCCGCCAAGGGAATGAGCCAATGAATGACCGACTCCAAGTCCGGCATTGCTGAAGGACATGCCGGCGGCGGTGCTGGCAATGGAGAGGTTCTTCAATGCTTCAGAGTCCTTGGAATTGGCTGCGGTTTTAATATTTCCGGCAATGAGCTTGATGGCTGTCAGGGCCTGCGATTCAGTGAAGGGCGAAGCCAGCCGGGAAACATAGGATTCAATAGCGTGGGCCAAGGCATCTACAGCTGAGGCGAGGATAAGTTCCCGGGGTTTGGTCACCAGCAGGTCGGGGTCGATAATGGAAATATTCGGTACCAGCGAGCGGCTGATGATGGCCATCTTCACCTTACGTTTTTTATCGGTGATGATGGCGTATTGCGAAACATCGGAACCGCTTCCGGCGGTGGTGGGTATGAGGATCATGGGCGGCAGGGGCCGGATGATGCGGTTGGCTCCCTCATAGTCGTGAATTTCCCCGCCGTTGCTGACGATGGTGGCAATGCCCTTGGAGGCGTCAATGGGGCTGCCCCCGCCCAGACCGATGATGACATCAGCTTTGTGGTCGCGGTAGAGCTGCGCTCCCTGCTGAATCTGGCAGGCTCTAGGGTTGGCAGTCAGGCCGTCGAAATATACGCAGTCCAGATTGGCGGCTTTAAGAAGATTAATGATGATTCTTACCCAGCCGGATTCTTCCAACCCTTTATCACTGACTAACAGGACTCGCTTGGCTCCCAGTCTCTGGGCACATGAAGCCAGATAGGTGATGCTGCCGTTTCCAAAAATGACTTCCGGTATGGCGAATTTGGTTACCTGCATATATTTCCTTTACTTAAAATTATGTCTATCTTCATATAATTATTGCATTATTTCATTGTCCGCCTGCGTGGGAAATAAGTCAAGGACCGTGTAATCAACCTTAATCCGGCATCAGAACTTTCAGGTGTTCACCTAATCCCGGGTTAGGGGGGAGGTTGTATGCCTGCATACTGAATCCGTTTTTCTTTTTGGAAATAACTGTCGCATGGCAATAGTCCGGTTTCATCCTGAATATATTGTCCAGCGGAAAGCCCAGCACAATGTGGAGAATAGTCCTGATCACCCCGGCATGGGTCACCGCTATGACCGGACTTTCATCAAGCTGGTTCAGGAAAGAGCTGACCCGTTCTTTGACGTCTGTAAAATTCTCTCCTCCCGGCGGGCGAAAACCTGCAATGTCTTCGCCACGTTGCTTATAATCCCATGGATAGAACTTCTTGAGTTCAGCAAAGTCCAGACCATCCCATTCTCCGAGGTTGATCTCTTTGATTTCAGGAACATGAATCGCTTCAAGAGAACATTGCTTCTCAATAAGTGATGCGGTTTGCCTTGTTCTGGTCAGGGGACTGCAATAGATACGCCGTGGTTGGAAGGTGCCCAAGGAATCAGTCAGTTGCGCGGCCTGCTTAAGTCCATTTTCAGAAAGAGGCAGGTCAATTTGACCCACAGCACGTCCTTTGGCGCCTTCAATTTCTCCGTGGCGGATGAGCACAATCATACAAGTTCCTTGGCCATCAGCGAGGGCAGGTGCTGAGGGACGCTGATTCCCGCTTCCTGTTCATATCTCTGGAGCAGGTCTTTGGCTCGTGAGAGCCTGCCGGTAATGGCGGCCACAGCTTCGGGGTCGTCCTTCCAGCGTTGCAGGGTTTTTCCATAACGCTGATCAAGGGATACCGGGGTGGTCCCTTGGAAAAGTTTGTCGGCCAGAAAGACTATCTCCTGTTCGGTCAGCGGGGAATCGGGTTTGATGTCCGTATCCCGGTGGGCAGCAACAATGTCGGCAATGCCGGAAAATCCATACCCCGCTAGGATGGCCGCGCCTGCGGCTTCGTGGTTGCGCTTGAGCTTGGCAACGTCGTGCATCAGTGCTGCGCATTTAACCACATTGAGGTCCAGAATTTTCTGATGGCTGCGGGTTTTGTTCAGGGCTTCAGCCATGAGACAGGCAGCTTCAGCCACGGTCTTACAGTGTTCCCGGGTCTGGTGCGGAGTGTCGGCCAGTTCCCAGAGGGCTTCGCATTCTTCTGGCAGAGGTATGCGCCGGCGCGAGATAGTCCGGGCCTGTTCATAATCTTCGGGAGTATCCAGATCGCGCAGGATGCCGAGGTCCGGCATGTTAAGTTCCCGGGCATTGCTGTCGTGCCTTTCAAGGACAGAACGCAATCCTCCGCTGCCGTCATGTGCCAGTATCTCGGGGATAAGTTTGGCACTGATCAGCGGAGGGTGTCCGCGTTCGTCACGGAAACAGGGATAAATTATGTCTGCTGGTTCCGATGAATAGTCAAAGGTCAAAGCCCTGATGGTCGATGAACGCACTAGTGGGATATCCACCGGAAGGACCAGGAAAGCGGAAGTGTCTTCCGGTAGCCCTTGCACCCCGGCTTTTACTGATGAAAACATGCCCTGTTCGTAATCAGGGTTGTAAATCTCATGCATGCCGAGCACCTTTGCCTCGGCTCCGACCTGATCCGCTTTGTGTCCGGTGACCACAAAGACATCGGAAGCACCGCCATTGATCAATGATCGGATGCAACGGGACAGCACAGTGCAGCCGTCCAGCGGCAGCAGTGCTTTCAGCTTACCCATGCGCGACGAAAAGCCCGCCGCCAGAATCAGTCCGTAAATTTTCATGCTCAACCCCCGGCACGTTTCTGGATCAGTTCTCCTACAATTGATACCGCGATTTCCTCAGGTGTCTGGGCTCCGATCGAAAGACCGATGGGGCAGTAGCAACGGTCTATTTCTTCCTGCGCGACTCCCTCATCACGCAGGGCATCGTATATGGCGTTGCGTTTTTTGGAACTGCCGATCATGCCCACGTAGCGGGCCGGGGTGGCAAGGGCCTGCCCCAGCACGGTTTTGTCGTGTAAATGTCCTCTGGTAACAATGATGATGTATGAATTGTCGTTTACTTCCAGTCCGGCAAAGCAATCTTTGAAATCCGGTAGGACATGGATTTCTGCTGCTTGCGGAAATCTTCCCTCGTTAGCAAAATCAGCCCGGTCATCAAGGACCACAGTACGGAAATTAACTGCCGAAGCCAGTTCTGCTGTGGGCCGGGAAACATGTCCCGCTCCGAAAATATAGAGATCCGGCTGAGGAATAAAGGCTTCTGTGGTCAGCAATGCATCTCCAAAATTTTCCATTACCGGAGTTCCGGATTTGAGGGCGGCTTCAAGCTGTCTGGTTGCCTCTTTTTCTTCTGCAAACTGAAGTTCCGGCAGTTGGCAGCAGGGTCGCACAGCTTGTCTTTCCTTAATAGAACCATCCTCGGAGACGGTGAAGAGCACAGCGTGTTTGCCGGTGCGCAAAGCTTCATTCACAGCGGAGAAAACAGCAATGGTATCTTCCTCGGAAGGAAGATGTTCAAGCATTACCTCCACATGTCCACCGCAAATCATGTCTGCATTGGCTGCCAGTTCATTGGAGAGATCGAACTCACGGAAAGCCACCGTGTTTGCTGGTTCGCTAAATATTTTTGCGGCTTCTTTCTGGACCAGAGCTTCCACCAGTCCGCCACCGATGGTTCCGTCAATAGAGCCGTCGCGCATGACGACCATTTTACTGCCCGAAGAACGGGGAGTAGAGCCGGAGCTTTTTACAATGGAAGCCAGAATGAGGTCGTTGCCGGATTCGAGCTGGGCACAGAGATTGGAAATGAGTTTTTTCATAGGTTACCGGCCTTTGTCGGATTGACAGTTATGGCTCGCTTGCCGAAACCTGAATTGATGGTTCCGTCCTGATTAGCAAGTCTGGTTGAGATTTTCAAATTGTGGTTGGCGCAAGCCTGATGGATTTTCGGATAGGACATAAGCAGTTGCTTTATCTCCGGGCTGGGCTTTGCTCCGGGCAGAACATCCAGTTTGAAGGACAAGGCCAGTTCTTCGGTTTGGTATTCAACGGTGAAGTCGAGAAGATCCTTGTGGGAGAGGATTATATTATTCAGTTCGCCCAAGTCCAGCCTGTTCCCTCCGGGCAGGACTATGCCGCCATCAAGTCTGCCTTCAACCGCTCCCAGTCTGCGCAGGGGCAGGCCGCAGGAACATTCATCGGGCATGATGCAGCCCACATCCCCGGTGCGGTAGCGGATCAGGGGCATTGCCCGTCGCGAAAGGGTGCTGATGACGATTTCGCCTTTGTGTCCGTCGGGAACCTGTTTTCCTGTGGCCGGGTTGATGATTTCCACAAAGAAGTCCGGTTCGCGTAAATGCATTCCAGAACCGCCATGGCAATCTACACCTCCGCCAAGACAGGTCTCAGTCATGCCCCAGTGGGAGAACACTTCGCAGCCGAAGACCCGGGATATGGTTTGCATACTGGTCTGGGGCAGTACATCCCAGCAGAGCAGCACCGAGCGGACGTGGTTGATGACGATTCCCTTGCTTTCCAGCATGCGGGCCAAGGCATGGATTTGGATGGCCGGGCCTAGGATGCAGCTGGCGTGGGTATCTAGCAACAGGTTAAGCAGGGTGCTGATATAGGACGGGTTGACCGGAAGCACGGTTTCTCCGCCCAGCAATGAAATGGATTCCGCAAAAAGTGAACCGACCCCGCCGGGACGGGAATCGGGCAGGATTGCCAGAATGGTTTCTCCTTCCCCCAGCATGGAAGACATGCCGTACTGGAAAAATTCAATGGTCCGCTCAAGGTCCCCGGCAGTAAAAAAGAATCGTTTAGGAGGACCGCTGGAACCGGAGCTGGCTAAAGTGACTGCTCTGGCAACTTCATCCTGCGAGACGCAGAGAAAGTTTTCAGGACCGCTACGCAGGTCATCGGCTGTGGTGAAGGGGATTTTTTCAAGGTCCGCAGGGAAGTGTACGGCCCCGGTTTGAACACCGGCCAGCCGCTCATGGTAGAAGGGACAGTTTCTTACAGCTTGAAACATTGTCTGACGCAATGACGCGAACTGCCAGTCCTGCAGTTCGCGCACAGATACAGGTTGCATATCGGGGGTACGGCCCATGCGCAGATTGAGCCATTTACCGAGCGGGCGTTCAGTCATCAATCATCCTCCTGTATAAGGTGGAGCCGTCCATGGCGGTCAGATTGTAGGCGCAAAAAGGAATAAGCCTGCCGTCGGGATCGGCCACATGGATACAACACCCTTTTAGGCGGTCAAGGTCAAGTGTCCATGCGTCCTGAAATGCCATTCCCGATATGGCGAGGATGTGGGTTTTGGCCCGGTTTAAAAAGCGGTCAAGGTCGTCCTGCGGTGCCGTGCGCTCGCAGCCGGCCTCTGGTGCGGCCCATTGGCGGCGAACAAAAGCCTTTGATTTATCCGCTCCTTCTGAGGCCGGCTTCGGAGTACAGCAGCCTTCTTTTTTGGCGGAAAGTTTTTTCAGGCTGCCGTCTTCCATAACCAGATAGTTGGCGTGGAAGGAACACAGGGAATGCTCACAGCCCGGAGGCATAAAATCGTCCCGGTGGACCAGATGGTCGCTCTGTTCTTCAAGGGCGGTCATGATTTCCGGCAGGGTGATACGCATGTTATCTGAAGGCGGGGCGGGATAGCGTCCGAAATAACTGACCGGCTGGAAATGCACCCCGCGCACGCCCGGGGCATATGAAACAGCCAGCTTCAGGATTTCTCCGATGTCATCGTCGTTCACGCCGGGAACAACAGTAGGCACCAGTACTACCCCGATCCCCGCCGCAGTGAGGTTCTCAATTGCTTTTATCTTTTCTTCGAGCAGGTTGCGGCCCCGGATGGTTTTGTAAATACGATCACAGGTTCCGTCGAACTGCAGAAATGCGGAATCCACTCCTCCTGCGGCCCAGCGTTTTGCCAGTCCGGGTTCGCGGGCCACGCGCACTCCATTGGTATTGACCTGCACAAATGGAAATTCGTGTTTTTTGGCCAGTTCGGCAATGCGAGGCAGGTCGTCGCGCACAGCGGGCTCGCCGCCGGAAAGTTGCAGGTTGCAAGGCCCGGCTGTTTTGCGGACTTTTTCCAGCAGGCTATCAAGCTCAGGAATCGTGGGGTCGGCCGGGACTTTCTGCCCTGCCGAAGCAAAGCAGACCTTGCATTTCAAGTCACAACGCCAGGTGATTTCCACCAGTGTGGTGCAGGTATGCTGGTTGTGATCCGGGCAAAGGCCGCAGTCAAAAGGACAACCCTTGCTCTCAGCTGTATCCATCACCGGGGGAGTGGAGGGAATTTTAGGCCGTGACCAGCCGGAAATTGCAGGTTCACCACGCCAGAAAGGGGTGCTGAATTTACCATGTTCCGGGCACTCTTTTACAATGCGGCTTTCACCGTTTTCAGTAACCCTGCGGGCAGAAATTTTTCTTAAACAAACCGGACAAAGTGATTCGGTCTCGGTAACATCAAAACTAATATCCATCAGCTTCATCCCTTCCCATTGCCGGGTCATAACCGTTTTCCAACAGAATATTTACCAGCTGTGCATAAGCTTCACCGAGGAGTACTCCGCAGCGGTCCGCTCTCGGTGCGCCGCATTCGCCGTCCAGAATGTCGCTACAGTTTATACCGCCGAATTCAGTAGTTGTTCTTTCCTTGAACCATTCCCTGAAACTTTCCACCAGCAGGGGATAATTATCTTCGGCTGTTTCAATGTCAGTGCCTTTGCCTGCGTAAAGACCCAGCGCACAAAGTCCGCCGCTGAGTATCCCGCAGGTTCCGGCACAGTCACCCATGCCCATGCACAGTCCCTGTGCTGCGCGCACAAGGTCAGAATTCTCCTGCTGCAGATTATCAAGGCAGAGGATGATCATTATCTGGGCGCAACAGTAACCCGCGCCATTTAGCTGCATTATTCTAAGGTCTATGTCGGTCATTTAGATGCCTCCGGCGGCCTTGCCGGGATTCTTAAAACCTTTTTACCAAAAGGGTTTAAGAATCCCAAAAACTTTTATTAGGGCTTCGCCTTTGTGTGCTTAAATTTATAAGGTGATTTTAGAACGTTTGTTCATCTCAAAACTCAGCAATCATAAGCATATACCCCGGTCGGTCACAGCAATTCTGCCCGCGGGAAGGGATTTTTTCCCCAGCGAAGACCAGCTTGGCGGCTAATTCTACCAATAGTCGGGAATAGTCTTCGATGGTGGTTATATGCATACCGTTTTCTTTTAAAATTTGTTCTATGCGTTTCAGATAGAGCGGCGAACTGGCACATGATCCGTCAGGGCATTGAAACTGCCCATTTTTCCTTTGATAGAGATCACTGATGATAAGTTTGCCACCCTTTGTGAGCACCCGCTTAAATTCACTGATGGTCTGCTCCTTGTCAGGCATAAGTGAGAGCACACATTCGCAGAAGATTGCGTCGAAACTGGAATCGGCAAAGGGCAATTCTGAGCCGTCCGCACGGGTCAGGAGCAGATCTGCCGGGGCATCAGCAAGTTGGCGCGGGGAATAGTCCATGCCGCAGGCCTTGAAACCATGCTTGGTGCGCAGATGGTTGACTGTTGCACCAAGACCGCAGCCGACATCCAGTACCCTTGAGTTTACAGGTAATCCGGTCAGCGTAATGGCCCGGTCTGTAAGGGAGAATCCTCCGGGGCGCAGGGTGTTGCCGGCGGTATCGCGGAGTATGGATTTTTCCCAGAGCGGGGTCCCGGTCATTACTTATCCTCCAGCATCCGCTCCACTTCGGCCATCTTGCCCAGAGCCAGTTCTTCAGGGATGAGCACGAATCCGCAATCCGGACAGGCTGGCAATTCAACATTGAACCTGCTGTCCAGATATTCAAGCTCCACAGGGGATGGATTCAGGTTGTGACCGCATGTTGCGCATTTCCACGAGGAAAAATCTTCATCCAGAACTTTCAGAGTACTCATGAGTTGCCTCCTACCCCCAGCACTCGCATGCGGTGGGACCAGACCCGGTGGACCAGATAAGTATTGTCTTTCATTTCGTATTCCACCCAGTAGGTTACTGTAACTGGCCGGAACTGTACCAGTTTATGCCCGCTTTCAGTGTTTTCCAGTACTTGCGCCGAATCCTGCACCGCATGCAGGGTTTTCTGCACGTCGGATAAGAGAATGCGTCGTTCTTCCATCATGCCTTGAGCTTCTGCGGTGAACTCCACGGCTACGGATTCATAGTCGTTGCGTGGTTCGGGCTGCTCGTTCCATGTTTCGCGCAGCAGGTTTTCTTTTAAGCGGACCCTGTTTTCACGTCGTTGAGAGTAACCGGGGGCGATACGTCCGGCCGGGTCGTCGTAACCATCGGGAAAGATGATATCGAGAATGTGCTGGCAGCGTTTACCGGTCTTGGCGAGCATGTCCCGGCACATGGCACAGTAGGTCACACCGTCATGATCCAGCTTTTCTGCCCTGCGCTCAGCAGCTTTGCGGGAAAGCGGTTCATTGGCATTGGCCAGCAGCCCGCCGAAGCCGCAGCATTCAGTGAATTGGCCGGAAAGTTCCGGTTCTTCGAAAGTTATATCCAACCCGCTAAGCAGCAAACGCACATCGTTCATTAATTCGTGATTGTTGCGGGCGGTACAGGGGTCCTGCAATGAAAGGAGTTTTGCTTCCGGGTGTTGTTTAAGCTGATCAACTTCCGAACTTAAGACCGACCAGAGCGAAGTTAGATCCGCTTCTGGTAATCCTTTATGCAGGCTTTCCATACAGGATGGACAGGCGGCGATAATCTGCGGACGTCCAAGTGATTCCCAGTCCCGTTTCAGGGATTCCATTTTGCGCTCGAACATATCTTTCTGTCCGGCCCAGTCCGCAGGCGCGCCGCAGCAGCGGAGCATGAGTCCTGTTCCGCCGTCTAAAACGGAACAAAGATGTTTGTATGTCCGATCAATGGAATCAGGATCGGAGGCACTCAGCTGACATCCGGGGAAGAATATTTGCTTACTTTGATCGGTTCCCGGCTGATGTTTGACCAGCGCACAGGTTGAGGAATCAGCAAAATCCATATCGCGGAAAGCAAATTCATGGGCCGAGGGCGGCATGTGTCCTTTTTCTACCAAGTCCTGCCGGGCTTCAAGGACGATGTCCTGCATGGCGAAATTTTCAGGACAGACTTTCTCACACAGCCCGCAGAGCATACAGGAATTGATCATGGTGTTGGCCATGCGGGTTCCCATGACAATGGAGGCGTTGTTGTAAATCTGGCGGGCGTAAGCCTTGGGATAGCTCTTGAATTCCTCCAGATAAGCACAGTTATTCACGCACTCCATGCACTCACAAAGCATACACCGGGAAGCTTCTTCGCGGGCTTGTTCCGAAGAATACCCTTCTTCTGGGACAGCAACCGGATTAACTGTTTTGACCTTGCTGATATTGGTGAACAGCCGGGTTTCAAACGGGGCTTCACGGTCCCGCCCAGCAGTCAGCGATGCCTTCTGAAGTTTGCGCTCAATGGAAAGCGCTCCTTTGCGGCCAAGGGCAATAAGTTCAATTGCTGATTTGTTGCTTACATCCGGTGATGCAAACAGGAAATCAATGCTGGTCTGCAAAGTGGCCAGGTCCACTTCACTCAGTCCAAGTTGCGTACTGTTATACACAAGGGGATCGACAAAAACAGCTTCGAAACTTTCGCAGGCGGCCATAATTGTTTGCGGGTCTGGTTTGCCGTGTTCCGCAAAGGAAACATTCATTTTGCCGAGCTGGGCCATTTCTTTCTCAATGACTTCATTGCTGACCCGGTCCGCAGGGAGATTATCGAAACCCTGCAGCTTGTCTTCGCAGAAAACAATGACGGTGAATCCTTTTTTGCCGAGGTCCCAAGCTGCGGTCAGCCCGGAAAGTTGGGCTCCAAAAACGGCAATATTTTTGCCTTTAGGGGGTAGGGCCCGGATCATGGGGGAACGTTTGGCATTCTCGGCGGCAAATCGCTCCAATGCAGCCAGTTCGATGCCGCCGCCCTTCTGGGCGCGCAGACAGTCGTTTTGACAGTCTCCGTCACATATACGGGCAGTAATCGATGGAAAGGGCATGGTTTTGCATAAAACAGCCCAAGCCTTATCAATTTGTCCGGCTGCCATTAAACGGCAAAA
Organism: Maridesulfovibrio sp.; assembly: GCF_965230075.1. Classification (GTDB taxonomy): domain Bacteria; phylum Desulfobacterota; class Desulfovibrionia; order Desulfovibrionales; family Desulfovibrionaceae; genus Maridesulfovibrio. Next base: position 145,516 of record NZ_OZ245945.1, read on the forward strand.
TTCCCGCCCATCCACATGCAGCGGACAGCGGGCCTTACATTTAGGCGGCTCTTCCTGAGTACACTTTGCTTCCCAGTCACGAAGGTTTTTCTGATCCATATCGGCGAAGCCCTATTAAAAGTTTTTGAAGAGTCCCAGAGAAACTTTTTTCAAAAAGTTTCTTTGGCCCTCGGAGAGGCCGTCGGCAGACCCGCCGGAGGCAAAAAGAAATCCGAAGTCGGGTATATATACCCGACTTCGGATTATATTCAATTAACTAGCCTTTCATGGCAGCGAGGACCTTCTCGGGGCGAGCCGGGAGGTGGGTTACGCGTGCGCCGCAGGCATTGTAGATAGCGTTGATAACAGAAGCGTGCGGGGTGGTCAGCGGAAGCTCACCAACACCGGAGGCTCCGTGGGGGCCGTCGGGACGCTCGGTTTCAACGTATACGAGTTCGATATCATCGGGGATCTGCTTGATGTAGGGGAAGCCTGCACCAACCATGGTTGCGTGCTTCTTGATGTCTTCGAAGTCCTCGGTAAGTGCGAGGCCGACACCCTGTGCAAGACCGCCGTACATCTGACCGTCAACAGCGAGTTTGTTGTTGATCTTACCGATGTCGGCAATGAGTTTCATCTTTTCTACCTGAACTTTACCGGTAGCGATTTCAACTTCTACGCCGGACATGAACAGGCCGTACATGTAGCAGGCAAAGGGGCTACCCTGACCGTTTTCGTCACAATCGGTAGCCGGAGCGGACCATTTGCCGTCGTAACGGAGCTCTTTACCGGCTGCGACCATTTCGTCATAGGTCATGTAGGAGTTGTCGGACTTGCGCATGGCGTCCATGAGCTTGCGGCAGGCATCGATGATGGCATTACCGATAACAACCTGTGAACGGGAACCACCTGCGGGACCGCCGTTGGGGCAGTTGCGGGTATCGTTCATCACCAGATGGATCTGTTCAGGTGCGAGTCCGAGGGGACGCAGGGTCTCGTGGGCAGTACCCAGACAACCGATGTCCGCACCCTGACCGTGGTCATGCCAGCAGTTGAAGAGAGTTACGGAACCGTCTTTGTTCAGCTCGATTGCGGATTCAGCGGTGTCAGGTCCGTCCAGACCGGAGCCGTAAATACCTACTGCGATACCTACCCCGCGTTTGAAACCTTCGGCAGCGTCTTCAGCAGCCCATTTCTTCATCTCTTCGTACTTAGGACGACCGGCGGTGAAGATGTCTTCCAGGCAGTAAACTTCGGGCTTACAACCGGTGGGGGTAGTGGTGCCCTGGCTTTCGCGGTAAACGTTCTTTTCACGCAGATCAAAGGGGTCCATGCCGATTTTTTCAGCCAGTTCGTCCATCATGACTTCGTAGCCGAATTCGGTTTCAGGTGCACCGTAGCCACGGAAGGCGGAACCCCATGCATGGTTGGTGCAGACGGTTTTACCGAGGCCGCGGATGTTTTCCAACTTGTAACCGGCGCCGATGAACTGGGCACCGCGCAGGGTCAGCAGGTCACCGAATTCGGAGTAGGGACCGTGGTCGCAGATCCAGTCGGTTTCCATACCGAGCAGTTCGCCGTCTTTGCTTGCAGCAAGGCGGATGTCGGTGAAGAAGGGGGAGCGTTTACCGGTGTACTGCTGCTGTTGTTCCCAAGTGTAGTTCAGGAATACAGGCTTGCCGGTTGCGAGGCAGGCTGCGCCGACCAGTGCTTCCATGGTGGGGGAGAACTTGTAACCGAAGGTACCGCCGGCGTAGTTCTGGACCATGATCAGGTTTTCCAGCTCGACACCGAGACCGGGAGCGATCATGGCTGCGTGCAGGTGCAGGCCGATGGACTTGGAGTGAATGTTGAGCTTGCCGTCATCATCGATGAAAGCGAAACCTACGTCCGGCTCGATGGGCATGTGCGGCTGGCGCTGTACATAGTAGGAACCTTCGAGAACAACGTCTGCTTTGTCCATGATCGGAGCGGTTTCTTCGCCCTTAACGATCTTCTGTTCAAAGTAAACGTTGGGGGTGCCGGGATGGATTTCCATGGCATCTTCAGCCATGGCGGAAGGAGCATCCATGTATTCGGGCAGCTGTTCCAGCTCTACTTTAACCAGCTTGGCTGCTTCTTTTGCGATTTTTTCGGAAGTCGCACAAACGATGGCGATAGCGTCTCCGTACTGGAAGACCTTTTCGTCGTTGAGGATGGGGCGATCCCAACCGTCACCTTTGTTGGTGGGGAAGGTGATCAGACCGGTGATGCGGTTTTTACCCTTGATGTCTTTGTAGGTAACGACTTTTTCAACGCCTTCCATGGCTTCAGCTGCGCTGGTGTCGATGGAAATAATGTTGGCGTGGGAAACTTCAGCCTGTACCAGTGCGCATTTGAGGGAACCTTCGGGCATTTTCAGGCCGAGGTCTGCACCGTATTCGAGAGTACCGGTAACTTTGGCAACTGCGGTGGGGCGGGGGTAGTTGGTACCCCAGATGCGCTGGTCTTCGGGCATTTTGAAGATCAGTTCTTCTTCGCTCATGTCGCCGCGCATAACTGCTGCTGCGTCCTGAACTGCGTCAACCAACGGTTTGTAACCGGTGCAGCGGCAGGCGTTGCGATGCTTCTGGAACCAATCGCGGATATCAGCGCGGGAAGGCTTGGGATTGGCGAGGAGCAGGGCGTAAGTGGAAACAACAAAACCGGGGGTACAGAAACCGCACTGTGCGCCACCATGGGCAATCCATGCGAGCTGGATGGGATGCAGCTTGTTGGGGGTACCGATACCTTCGGTAGTAATAACTTCGGTGAAATCTTCAACGCGTTTCATGGAAAGCTTACAGGTACGTTTGAGCTTGCCGTCGATGATGACGGAGCAGCTACCGCATTGTCCGGTTCCGCAACCGATCTTAACACTGAGCAGACCGAGTTTTTCACGCAGAACACTGGCGAGGGTATCATCATTGTCGCAAATGATGAATTTCTCTACGCCGTTAACTTTTAGAGTCCGTTTGAGCATGGGGAGAACCTCCTTGAATTACTGCTGTTTATTAGCAGGCGTCCGAAAAGGACGTCGAACTATCCTCTATTTACCGAAAGAACACAGCGGGTAGCGGCAGGTGTCGCAACCGGCACAGAAGCCGCCGTGGCCCAACTCGGCGATTTCCGCGCGGGTGGGACGTTCGCCAGCCACAATCCGCGGAACTATAAGGTCGAAAATGCTGGCCCGGTAGTACATGACACAGCCCGGCAGACCCACGATGGGCACACCGTTCAGATAGCCGAGCATAAACATTACTCCGGGAAAGGTTGGTGAGCCGTAGGTGACAATTTCAGCACCTGTGGCCCGGATGGATGCCGGGGTCTGGTCGTCGGGGTCGACGCTCATGCCGCCGGTGACCACCACCATTTGCGCTCCGTCATCAATTGCCTTGAGGATTGCGGTGCTGGTCATGTCGGGATCATCGCTGACAAAGGTCTGCCCGATGACTTCCGAATTGAGCTGGGAAAATTTCTTGCGGATCACCGGACCGAATTTATCCTTGATCCGGCCGTGGTAGACTTCGCTTCCGGTGGTGATCAGGCCCACCTTGAGATTGCGGAAAGGCTTCACGCTGACGATGGGACCGCAGTCGCGACAGATTTCTTCAACCTGTTCGATTTTGCTTTCATCAATGACCAGCGGCACAACGCGGGTTCCGGCCACTTCACGGGCTTCGGTGATCTGGATGCCGTTGTGCAGAGTGGCCAGCACAACCTCATCAATAGAGTTGATGCGGTTCAAGGCTTCCACGTTGATACAGAGCAAGCCCGGAGAAGCAGTCATGTTGATGCGGCCTTCAGATATGTCGGAAAGGGTAATGCCCGGTCCGGCAGCAGCCTTGGCAATACGTCTTGCGGCATCGTTTTCATGCAACTGGCCGTCTTCAAGGGTAAGGATGTATACGTGTTCCTTGCCGATTTCTAAAAGAACCGGAATATCTTCCGGGGTGATGATATGTCCTTTTTTAAAGGCAGGTCCTTTGAATTCGCCGGGAACGATGCGGGTCATATCTTGGCAGAGGACATTGCCGATAGCGTCTTGCACAGGAACAGTTTTCATCATGAGTTAAGGCTCCGGGTTGAAATAAATTTGATGGTAGCTGTCGCTTAATTTTCTGAGCGGTTTGATTCCGTTTTCCGTGTCCGAAAGTCTTTTTCGATATACCAAAAAAGACATAATTTCAGGTGCTGAGCTGCTAGAGCGACACTTTGAAAGAAACTCTATGAGCTTGGGATTTATATGTCCAAACGGATACAATAAGTCAAGGAACCCCAATATATTGGCGGTTTGGAATCGTTCCTTTTTGGACAAACTCGCACAGCCCTTGACTGGTAAGGGATGCTTGGGATGCACCTCAATTGAATGGAATCTACAGCAAAATTAGGTCCAAAATGATATAATTAATGAAAACGGGGGGTTGGTGAAATGATGATTTTTGAGACTGGATCAATATTTTTAAAAATATTTTTACAGAGTTTTGTTTCCTTGCTATGATTTAAGGTTTAATCTGTAAAAATGCGCATAAAAAGCTGGTCGTATAAGGAGTGTGTCATTTTGGGACAGTCGTAACAAGGCAATGTGTCAGAAGCTGACTGTGCAAAATGGAAACAGCGTTATGGTAGGCAGGGTGCAGGTTGTGCGATGTTGCAACGTTTTTGTGCATAATTGCAACTTGCCGGGATTATGGAATATTCTCCCGGCAAGTTTTTTTATTGCGTAAGATCAGGAACTTTGGCAGCAGAATCTTTGCCAGCCCATCATTTCCGCGGCTGCGGATACGGTGGTTCCAAAGAAAATGGTCGGTTTGTCCTCGCGTAGGAAGTTGCCGATGCTGTCGTTAACTATGGTTGACCCGGTGACAACCAGCAGGTTGACATCTTCGAGCACTTCAGCGGTGTTGTCCGGTCCTTCCACATTTATTCCACATTTGACCGTTCCGATATTGTCCGGGTCGAGATCTACGATACGCATTTCAAAGCGATTGGAAAGTTCTTTGATCATGGCCGGCTGGTAGCCGATGAGTCCCAGCTTGGGGTTACCGTATTTCTCAGCAATATAGTCCCCCAATTGCGGTGCGCACAGGGCCGGACCTTCGTCTTTACAATGGATCGTCCGTTCGGCCTTGCCGAGGCTGCATTGCACAGCATTGAGTGCGGAGACAAAGATAGCCCGACGGAAATTGTTACTCAGGTCCATTTCCGCGATTTCACGCAATGTGTTGCTGAAATTCCCGTAACGGTCGGTGAAGGCCTGCCCTTTGAATCCACGGAACTGCGCTTCCATGAGCTTTTCCTTGCCGCGTAACAGGGGAAAGTCGTCTCCTTCGGGATTGCCTATGGCTTCTTCGGTGGACAGGGTGCGGGCTTTTACCTCGATACTTTCATCCAGTATGCCCGCTGATTTCCATGCTTCATAAGCCCGTGACTGGATCTCTTTCAGAATTGATTCGTTCATTGTGGTTCCTTTTTATTCCGCGTCAGAAAATTTTTTCAGCGCGCTGAAGATGGTTATGGAAGCAATGCCGATGATGGATGAGAGGACAGCTGCCCGCTCAAACTCACCGTTAAAGACTGCATTGTATATTTCAAGGGAAAGGGTGTTGGTTCGCCCGATGACATTACCGCCGAGCATAAGGCTCATGCCTACTTCGCCAAGGGAGCGGGCCAGGGCCAGCAGTGTTCCGGCGGCAATGGACCGTTTGGCGCAGGGCAACAGTACTTTCAGGAATATTTCTGTCTCTGATTTGCCTAAGACTGCCGCAACTTCGCGCAATTTCCACGTTTCCGCTGACTTCAGGGCCGCTTGCACTGGTTTGACCAGCAGCGGCAGTCCGGCAATGAAGGCTGCTACCACCAGACCGGGAAAGCCGAAGATAATGGTGTCCCCGAAAAGTTCAGCAGCAGGTCCGTGTCTGCCCAGCAGGAACAGGAGTACAAACCCTGTTGCCACCGGGGGAAAGACCAGCGGCAGGGTTACGGCTGTGTCTATGAAATTGTGCAGTACCCCTTTGGACCGGGAAAGCCAGAAGGCCAGCGGAACGCCCACCAATAATTGCAACACACCTGCCACTCCCATGACTTTGGCGGAGAGGCCCAGCGGGTTGAGTGTTGCGCTGTCGGATAGGATTGCCGCAATGTCCATGCGTTTAGTCCTGCATGCCGTGACTTGCTACGATTTCCCGGGCAGCCTCTGATTCCAAGAATGTTAAGAATTGTTTGCATTCCGCTGCATGGGCAGAGCTGTTCAGCTGTTCCACAATAATAGAAATGGGCGAATATGCTGTTTCATCCACGACCACGTATCCGCCGATGGAATCCTTGATTTTACGGGCATGGCTCAGGTTGATAAATGCATAATCCACTTCCCCGGCCACCACATATGAAGCTGACTGCGGCACTGTGGCAACCATGAGCAGTTTTGGTTCAAGGCTGGCGAACAGCCCTTTGTTTTGCAGGTATTGCAGGGCCGCCTTGCCGTAGATGGCCCGTTTGGTATCGGGCAGCGCAATGCGCGAGATTTCTGTGGAAAGGAGGGCATCTGGATTGATAAAATCCTTGCCCTTGGGATAGGCGATAACCAATCGCCCCCGGCCGACCTTTTGAGTAGCACAGCAGTCCAGATTAGCTCTATCTAAAAAGGATTTATCGCCGAGGACCAGATCCACGGAATCGCTGTTTTTGGCCTGTGCAGTGACCCGGGCCATGTTGCCATAGACCCGTTCGACTTCGTTTCCTGTTCGGGCCGTATAGGTTGCGGTCAGTTTGTCCACCAGTGAGCGGTATCCGGCTCCGGAGGCAATGACGATTTTGGCTTGAGCAGCAACGGGGATAGCGAGCAGGATGAGCAGGAGCAGGGTAGATAATTTCTTCATTACATATTTCCTACAAGTTCTAGATGGGGATGAGGTTTGGAGGGAGGACAGAACCTTTCCCTCTGTCTGTCCAGCCACTGCGGTGATTCCTGCCCGTTTTCGAGTACGAAGATGGAGTCGGCCAGATAGTAGGCTTCCTCAAGGTCATGGGTCACGTGGATGATGGGAATATTCAGTTCTTTCTTTAGCTCCCGCAGTTCTTTGCGCAGTCCTTCGCGGGTGGCGATATCCAGCGCAGAGAATGGTTCATCCAGCAGAAGCAGCACTGGCTCACGGGCTAGGGCCTGACAGAATGCCGCACGCTGGCGTTCCCCGCCGGAGATGTTGGCTGGTTTGCTTTCCGCAATGTGGGATATTCCGAATTTTTCCAGCAACCCCGGAACGCAAGCCTTGTCCTTGGCGGCAAAGGCTACGTTCCTGCGCACATTCAGATGCGGGAACAGGGTGTATTCTTGAAAAACAAGGCCCAGTTTCCTTTGCTGGGGCTTGGCAAAGCTCTGTGTTGCCGTGTCCACCCAGATGTTGTCGGCGAGCGAGATAGTTCCGGCTTCCGGTTTTTCCAATCCGGCAATGATGCGTACCAAGGTGCTTTTCCCGGCACCGGAAGGACCGACGATGGCGGTCAAGGTGCCGGGTTTACAGTTCAAGGCCACATCCAGAGCAAAGTTGGGCAGTTGTTTACGGATATTTATCTTCAGGGTCATGATCTGCTCCGGCTGATACGGTTGAGTCTGTTGATGGCTAAAAGGGCCAGAAAGCTGACCGGGATGATTGCCAGCGACATGTACAAGGCGTCGTTGTAGCGCATGGCTTCCACTGCTTCATAAATGGCGATAGAAGCCACCTTGGTGGAACCGGGAATTGAACCGCCGACCATGAGGATGACCCCGAATTCTCCAAGGCTGTGGGCAAAGACCAGCATGGCTGATGCCGCCAGTCCGGGAAGGCTGTTGGGCAGCACTACCCGGAAAAAGGTCGCGCTGGAGGAAAGTCCCAGCACTGCCGCGTTTTCCAGCAGCCGTATATCCAGTTTTTCAAAGGCTGCGCGCATGGGCTGCACTGCAAAAGGCAGGTTGTAGACCAGCGAGGCCAGCAATATGCCGGAAAAGCTGAAGACCATGCGTTCCCCGGTAAGGTCGTTCCAGAAACCTCCCAGCGGCCCCTGTGGTCCCATGACTATGAGCAGCCCGAAACCGAGGACCGTGGGAGGAAGCACCATGGGGAGAGAAACAACCGCATCGATCAGGCTTTTGCCTTTGAAGTCAACAAAAGCGAGAATGTAAGCAATGGGTGCAGCCACCAGCGGGATGAACAAGGTGGTGGCCACAGCCAGTTTTGCCGAGATATAAAGCGGGTAGAAATCCATTAGTCATACCCGTATTTTTTCTTGATGGCAGTAGCTTCAGGTCCGGACAGGAATTCTACGAATTTCCGGGCTTCTTTTTTGTGTTCAGATGATTTGAGGATGCAGGCAGCCTGAATTACCGGAGGGGCCTCTTTTACGACTACGAAGCCACCTCTTTTGCCTGTGGGAGTAAACATGGATGAGTAGGCACAAAACCCGGCATCAGCAGCTCCGGTGGAAGCAAACTGAAAGGCCTGGGCAATGGACTGGGCATAAACGAGTTCCGGTTTGACCAGATCCCAGAGTTTAGCCTGCTGTAAGGCCAGCATGGCGGCAGTGCCATAGGGTGCTGTTTCAATGTTGGCGATGGAAATTTTTTTTAACTTGCCGTCCATGATTGTTTTCTGCCAGCTTTTTTCGATTTTACTTTTGTCTTTGGACCAGAGAACCACCTTGCCTTTTGCATACACGAAAGGATTCTCAACCATGCCGTCACTGAAAAGTTTCTGGGGGCGGCGTTCATCCGCAGCCAGAAACACATCAAAAGGTGCACCGTTAACTATCTGGGCATAGAGTTTACCGGTGGAGGTATAAGTGGCTTGGACATCAATGCCGCTGGACTTTTTAAAAGCGGGGATGATTTCTTTCATGGCGGGCATGAAGTTGGCAGCCTGAGCGATCATAAGGTCGGCAGCGCTGGCCGGAAGGGGCAGAGCAAGCATTAAGGTGAGGATGAGGGCACTGATACGTTTCATTATCTATTCTCCATTTTGAAATTGAGGTCTTCCTGAATTGGCTTTATCAGTGTCTTATGCTTATGCAGGGAGCGGTGAAAATTTCAAACCGGTCACGCATTCTTATAAAAACGTGACTGCCCGAAGGGTTATTCAAGTGCAGAAAAAAGGAACCGGAAATCAGAAATTTCAGGCAGGAGAAAGCAGGCTTGCTCCTGCGGAAGTATTTGATGTTCCAGAAAATATTCTTCATCTCGACGGTCGTGAACTTTTAGCTCTTGAAGATGGATTCCGTAGCTGGAAGAACGGGGTTACGCGCGCGGATTACTTCCGCTCCCGCACAAGGGTATATTGCCTTTTTCTGGTTCTGAGACATACCGGGGCCAAACTTGGCGAGATACTCGGGCTTGATGAACGAAAGAATGTTGATCTTTTCAAAGCAGTAGTCATGCTTGGCCGGGAAGGGCAGGAGCGGGAAGTCCCCTTGCCGCAATCAGTCTGCCGTGAGCTCAAGGGGCTGATTGACGGCCCTATGGGTATCGGGCTTGAAGGAGAGCTTTTCCATCTGGACCCCGGCTATGTGCGCAGGATTTTTTATGAACGGGCCGAGTCCTGCGGGTTGGCGCGCAAAAAGGGTGCGCCTTCAGTGCTGCGTCGTTCAAGGGCTGTAGAACTTCTGCGTAACGGGGTGCCGCTGGGTGTGGTCCGCAAGGTGCTTGGGCAATCTTCCACCGACCTTGCTGCGGTCTATCAGGAATGGTCTTCAGGTGATGTAAAGAATATCGTCCGCCGCATGGCCCTAGAGGAAAATACACTCAAGTCCAGTGCCCGTAACACTTTTATCGGGCAGGTCAGTTCCATTAACCGGGACGGTGTGCTGGCTGATGTGGAATTTGAAACCGCCGAAGGGTTTACCATCAGTTCGGTTATTACCCTTGAAAGTTTGTACAAGCTTGATCTGGAAGCAGGTGTTTCTGTTTCAGCTACAGTAAAAGCTCCGTTGGTGGCAGTACGTCCCTTAAAAGGAAAGGGTACAAGCTCCCGCAATTGCGTTCCGGCAAAGGTTACATCCATCAAGCAGACAGATATTCTTGCCGAGGTTTCCGGCGAATCTATTGGCGGAACCCAGATGTGTGCGCTGGTTACTTCATGGTCAATTGAAGAAGAAGGTCTGTTTGAAGGGGCTGACGTGGAGTTTTGTTTTAAGGCTTTATCTGTGGTTCTGCATGCGGTGTAGGGTAGGGCAAGACATGGTGCCTTGCCCGATATTACCTTCAAATCAATTAGAATGGCTGACCGTTGTTGATTTCAGAAATTCCGGTGCTGATACCTTTGCTATCGGCTCTAAGTGTTGTTATGCCTGCAATTACAGCTTTTCTGAGTAAAGGGTCGTTGGATTTCCATTCAATTACTGCATGTCCTACCGTATATATTTGAGTTCCTTCCGGTTTAAGTGAATACATACGTGTCCCATGAGCGGGTAAGTTAAATTCTCCTGTCCCAGATGCGATTATTGTCCAGTTACCAATACCTCCAGAGTATATTTTGCTGTAGTGAGTAATATCATTACCATCATGGTCGTAGATAGTAATTTTGCATTGCACATCTGTGCCTGTGATGTTGGTGACATTAATATACGGAACAAACCAGTTCACTGAATCCGGGTGGTAGCTCCAGATATTCGTAACAACGGTGCTTCCTTGCGCATTGAATGATTCTTGTGCTGAGGCTCCTCCGCAAAGAATTAAAATTAATGCCAGTGGTACGAGTACTTTTGTCATTGTTTTCATTGAAAAACTCCTAGGTTATAATTGATATATGGTTTGTGGTGTTATTTAAGTGGCGCAGGTTTGTCAATTTAACATTCATGCGCATAGGAGGGCTGCATGCAGTCTGATTTTTATTAAAACCCTGCAGATGTTATAATGTTATATTCGGTTCTTTGTGGCATATAATATCCCGTTGTGGTGATGGTGTTTGTTTTTTCATGTGAGCAGCGGATGGTGCGTGTGCGGTCGCTTTTGTTTTTATTTTTTCTTATTACGCTTTGCGTTTATATCTTTATCTTTCCAAAGACAGCCTTTTGCGCGGATGGCGAAAAGTTGACTGACAGGATGGAGGCAGTCTTCCTTAATCCCGGCAAGTCCGACCCGAGTGATCCCACTGGCGGATTCTGGCGGGAGGTCAGTGCTTTCATGCAGGCCGTTGCAGATGATCTAGGTATAGACTTGGAAATTATCTATGCCGAGCGTAACCATGTCTTAATGGTTAAAGAGGCAGAGAAAGTACTCAGCCGGGAACATCCCCCCGATTATCTGATCGTAGTCAACGAGAAGCTGGCGGCAGGAAAGATAATTGCTCAAGCCGATGCAAAAGGGGTCAGGGTTTTTAATCTATTGTTGGATTTCTATGGAGAGCAGGCCAAGGAATTGGGGAATCCGAGGAAAAAGTATAAATATTGGATAGGCGGGTTGGTCCCCGATAACCGCTGGGCCGGATACAATCTGGCAAAAGAGTTGATTGATAAGGCGAAAGAACGTGGGATAGCGGAAAAAAACATCAAACTCTTGCCCATTTCCGGAGACTACGCCACGCAGGCAACTCTGCTCAGGAATGATGGCTTGGGGTATGCCCGTGCGGATTTTTTTGAGGCAAAATTTCTCCCTGAGATTCATTGCCTATGGCGGAAGGATAAGGCTTTTGATCTGGTAACAAAATTTTTAATACGTGATCCGAATGTGAATGTTATCTGGGCTGCCAATGATCCCATGGCCCTTGGTGCCATTGAGGGCATAAAAAAGAATGGCCTCACTCCGGGACAGGATGTCTTGGTTGGCGGAATCAATTGGGATAAGCCTGCGCTTGAAGCGGTTAAAAATGGCACTCTTACTCTTTCTGTGGGCGGTCATTTTATGACCGGAGGCTGGGGGCTGGTTATGCTTTACGATTACCATCATGGCTATGACTTTGCCGGGAAAGCCGGACCGCTGATAAGAAAGAGGATATTCGGTGTCATCGACGAAGATAACGTAGAATGTTATTTGAATAAATTCAGTTTCCGTGATTGGTCTAAAATTGATTTCAGAAAGTTTTCAAAAGCCTATAATAAAAAATCAGACTATGACTTTTCGGTAAAAGCATTGTTGAAGAATTAGGTTGTTATTATTTATTTCGGATGTTTGTTGTAGGAAATTTTTGGTTGTGCTATCCATTATTCAACTGAAATTAAATCAATGGAGTTGAACCATGAATGAAAGAACAGGAATAATCACTTTTCAGGGCAATCCCCTGACCCTTCTCGGCAATGAAATTAAAGTGGGTGACAAAGCACCCGAGTTCAACGTGACTGATAACGGGCTTGCTCCCAAATCCATGGCTGATTTTGCAGGCAAGGTGCTAATCGTCAGCGCAGTGCCCTCGCTTGATACTCCGGTCTGCGATATGGAAACCCGCAGGTTCAACAATGAAGCAGCTTCTCTCGGCGATGATATCAAAATTCTGACCCTGTCCATGGACCTTCCGTTTGCTCAGGCTCGCTGGTGCGGTGCTGCCGGAGTTGAGGCAGTGCAGACTCTTTCCGATTATAAAGAATCCTCTTTCGGCGAAGCCTATGGCGTATTGATCAAAGAGCTGCGCCTCCTGAGTCGCGCTGTCTTCGTGGTCGATAAGTCCGGAGCTGTGCAGTACGTGGAGTACGTAAATGAAATCACCGAGGAACCGGACTATGATGCAGCTCTTGCTGCAGCCAAAAAGCTGGTTTAAGACAATACCCGGGTAAAAATTAAAGGCTTTCCACCAATTGTGGGAAGCCTTTTTTATATTTTGGACTTGACCGTAAAATACGTGCTAAGCTAAAGAAACTCCTTACCAAAAGCCAACGTAGCTCAGTCGGTAGAGCAGCTGATTCGTAACCAGCAGGCCGTCGGTTCAATTCCGATCGTTGGCTCCATGAAAAAGTAAATCCTCATAGTGTGTTATTGCATTGTGGGGATTTTTTTTGTGGGAGAGGGGATGGTGAAATCGTGCGGGCAATTTGCGTTCAATCTGGGTTTTATTTTGATAACTATTTGAATTAATTTAGGTGGTTTATTGTTTTTCAATCGGACAGGCAAAAATGGCCCGACACAGAGTCCCGGGCCTTATTAGGTTGATTCTCATGTTCTATTCTGCCTTCAACTCTTCAACAATGTTCTGCATTTCAGAAACCTGTACGGCGAGGGAGTCAAGGGCCACGCTGAATTCCCGTGCACTGTCGGTTGTTTCTGCAGTGATGCGGCTGATTTCTTCCACAGAACCGTTGATTTCTTCAGAAGTTGCAGATTGTTCTTCCGCTGCTGTGGCAATGCCTTGAATCTGGATTGCTCCTTCCGCTGCTCCGCTTACGATTTCCTGCAAAACAGTACCTGAGCTTTCAGAAAAACCGTTGGCTTCTTCAATGCGCTGGTAAACCGTTTCCATGGAGCGGATATTTTCGCTAGCTACGCGTTGGATTGCGCCGATGGATTCGGATACTTCTCCGGTTGCGGTCATGGTTTTTTCAGCCAGTTTGCGGACTTCATCAGCAACAACTGCGAAACCGCGGCCAGCCTCACCTGCACGTGCAGCTTCAATGGCGGCGTTAAGGGCCAGCAGGTTGGTCTGGTCTGCAATATCGGTAATTACGCCGATGATTGCTTCAGTTCCTTTCGCCTGCTTGTCCAGTTCCTGCATATTGCCTTTGAGGTTGTTCACTTGGGATACTGTTTGAGAGAGGGCATTCTGGGATTGATCAACTACCGAGGCACCGTCTTTGGCTTTTTCCTGCGCTCCGGAACTTGCTTCTGCTGCTTCTGCAGCATTGCGAGCAATTTCCAGCACAGTTGCATTCATTTCTTCCATGGCTGTGGCTGTGGAGGTGATGCGATCGCTCTGGATTTCTGCACCGCTGAGCAACTGGTTGGACTGTACGGACATTTGTTCGGATGCGGAGACTACCCGCTCAAGAACCATTTCCACTCTATCTGCCGCATGGTGCAAGCCTTCTGTGCGGGCCATGTCGGCTTTGGCGCGGGATTTTTCCGCTTCGGCAGTGGCTTCTTGAGCTTTAAGGGATTCTCCCTCTGCCTTGCGGGTTTCATCTTCGGCTTTAAGAATGGTTTTCTTTAGCTCCCCGACCATTGCGCGTAATGAATCAGCCATGCGGCCGATCTCGTCTTTCTGATTGATGGTCAGGTCTGCATCGAGATCACCTTCTGCAACGCTGGCAGTGTATCCGGCAATTTTCAGGATCGGTTTGCTGATCATGCCACCCAGCAGAAACAATATTCCAAGAAGGACGATAACCGAAACAGCGCTGACAATCATGCTGTTCTCGGCAATGGCGTTAGCCTGCGCTTCAACCTTATCCATGGGAATTACCAACCCGATGCTCCAAGGAAACTCGGTCTTACCGACTTTGATGGGCGCATAGGTGACAAACTCTCTTTCTCCGTTGAGCGGAGATTTACGGATATATGAATAGGCCTGTCCGTTTTTAATAGCTCGTAAGATGTCGTGCTTCTGTTCTTCTTGCGTTACATTATTGATATTTTTGCTTTGAATCTCTTCGTCCGGGTGAGCGACAAAATTGCCTTTGTTGGTGACAAGAAATGCATAGCCGGTTTCAAAAGGTTTGATCGCCAGAACGGCTTCCTGCAAGTCATTGAGATAAAAATCAACGCCCACACACCCGATGTTGCGGCCATTTTTCTTGACCGGGTATCCTGTTGAGCAAAGATAAAAAGTTTTGCCGTCAACTTTCCAAGGATAGGGTTCGGTAATGGTTTCAACATTGCCTGCCATGGGAACTTTAAACCATGCAGCCTCTTCCATGTCTTTGCCGCCGGTGAAGCGTTCGGCGATTCCGCCGTTCTCCCGATGATACCAGTTCAGGTAAGATCCATTGTACTTATCCATATACTCTGCTTCGCGGCCGTCGTATTTGTTCGGGGGAAAACCGCACCATGCTGCGGCAATGCCGGGGTGCATTTTCAAGGTTTTTACCAGAACGGAATCCAGAAATTCCCGGTCTGGGACCGGGGTGTAGTTCGCACCCATTTCAAACATGGCAGCAAGTGTTCGCGTTGCGGTAAGAGCTTTACTTAATGTTACGGATATTTCATGACCGTACCCTTCGGCAACGGATTTTGCATTTTCTGTTGCCTGTTTGACAGCCAAGTCTCTGGACTGACTGGTCATGACCCACGTGCTGGCTGTTAGGATGGCCACTACCACACAGAAAGTGGGGATAATAATTTTGGTTTTTAAACTCCAATCCCTGAATTTCATCTCTTAAACTCCTTTCCCGAATGCACAGACCGGGTAGCGGCATTCAGCACATCCCTCGCAATAGCCGCCGTGGCCCAGTGCAATAATATCTTCGCGGGTAACTTCTTTGCCCGCCAGAATGCGGGGAATTATCAGGTCAAAAATGCTGGCCTTGTAGTACATGACGCAACCGGGCAGCCCCACTATGGGGATGTCGCCGAGCTTGGCGTACATGAACATCGCTCCGGGGAAGGTAGGTGCTCCGTAGGTGATGACCTTAGCCCCTGTGGCCCTGATCGAAGCCGGGGTCTGATCATCCGGGTCAACTGACATGCCTCCGGTGACCACGATGAAATCCGCTCCTTGAGTGATGAATTCTTCAATGGCCTTAACGGTCATCTCCTGTTCATCGGAAACAAAGGTCTGGCCTTCGATTGAGCTGCCGTAGCTTTCGAATTTCTTCCTGACCACCGGACCGAATTTATCCTTGATACGTCCCTTGTAAACTTCGCTGCCAGTGGTCACGATGCCCACCTTGCATTGTTTCAGCGGGCGGACCTGAATTAGCGGTGGGTGTCGGCGCAAGACCTGTTCCGCCTCTCGGATGGTCTCTTCATGGACCACCAGCGGGATAACCCGGGTTCCGGCAAGGCCGCGGCCCTCTTTAACCAGCTGGTTGTTGTGGATGGTCCCGAAGATGACATCCTGTACTGAATTCAGCTTGAACAAGGTGTCGGTATCAAGGTCCAGCAACCCGTCACGGGTCGCAGTGAAGTTGACTTTACCCTCGCTGGGGGAGCTGAGTTCAATGCCCGGTCCGGCGGCAGCTTCGGCAATGCGTTTTGCAGCATCATCTTCATGCACGTAGCCGTCTTCAGGATCGAAAACATAGAGGTGCTCTTTGCCTATATCGAGCAGGTTGGGCACGTCTTCTTCAGTAACGATATGACCTCTGCGAAAAGCAGGGCCTTTGTCTTCGCCCGGCACGATGCGGGTTATGTCGTGGCATAGAACGGTGCCTACTGCGTTTTGTACTTGTATGGTTTTCATGTTTTTAACCTTTTAACTTTTACAACGGGCTTCGACCCATCCGGTGCGCTGGTATTCTTTCAGAAACGAGGCCATCCCGATGACTACAATGCCGAGCACGGGCAGGCCGACCACGATGGATGCGGTCTGGAGTACCGAGAGCGGCCCGTCAATGAGCATGATCCCGGTGGGCACCATGCCCAGTGATATCGCCCAGAACAGACGGTTCCAGCGTGCGGGCTCCTCTTCCGGGGAGAGCATGGTGGTGGTTGTGGCTGCCAGTGCGAATGAAACCGCGTCAAATGTGGTTGCCATGGAGATGGCAGTTACTGTGGCGAAGACCAGCTTGTAGAGCGAGGCAAAGGGCAGGAAATCGGCAATAGCCATGATGACGGTTGCCCCTTTCATTTGAGTAACCATGCTGACCGCGTCCAGTTGTCCGGTCATTTGCAGGAAAAGGCCGAAGTTGCCGAAGATAAGATAGAAACATCCGCAGCCGAAAGAGGCGATGATGATCGGACCGAGCACAACCTGTCTTACAGTTCTTCCACGTGAAATTTTGGCGATGAACAGACTCATGAACGGGGCATAGGCCACGAACCATGCATAATAGAAAATGGTCCAGTCCTGGGTGAAACCCTTGCCGCCAACGGGGTCCATCCATGTTGCCATGGTGATGAAGTTGGAGATCAGCAAGCCTATGGATGATATTGCCATATCGGTCAGGAATACAGTCGGTCCGGCAATGAAGACGAAGAGCATCAGTCCCATTGCCATATAGACGTTGAAATCGGAAAGCTTGCTCAGTCCCTTTTTCAGCCCCAGACAGGAAGTCACCGAGAAAATGAGGGTCACCAGTACGAGGATACCGAATTCCAGCAGGAAGGAGTGTTTCATCCCAGTAACTGAAACGATTCCTGCTGCAACAATGGGAATGCCCAGCCCCAGTGCGGTGGCCGATCCGGCGACAAGACCGGCCATGAACATGATATCGATAACCTTGCCCTGCCAGCCATGGACTTTCTCACCAAGCAAGCCCTTGCAGGCTTGGGAAATGTTCAGGATGGGGACTTTCTTTACGTAATAGCTGTAGCCGATGGGGATGGCGAGGATGGCGTAAATGGACCAGCAGATGGGGCCCCAGTGGAACATTCCGTAGGCAGTTCCCCATTCAGCGGCCTTCCATGATCCGGCAGGTTCCCCGTGCATGGGGTAGGCCATGTAGTAGGCCCAGTCGATGGAACCGCCGAACATGATTCCGGCCCCCACCCCGGCACAGAAAAGCATGCCGATCCATGAGAAAGTTGAGTATTCAACTTTGTCTCCCAGCCGCTTGGAACTCAAGGGGCCGAAGGCGAACCATAGAATGAGTGAAAAAGCTCCCAGTGCGGCAAGCATGTACAACCAGCCCATTTCCACGGTGATGAATTTGAAAAGCGTGTTGATGACCTGTTCGCCTTCAGTGGGATAAAGCATGAGCGGAATACAGGTGACAAGGATGAGCGAAAAGGCCCCGTAAAAACAAATTTTGCAGACTCCGTTTCTCCCTGTGGGGCAGGGGGCGATCAGTTCTTCGGTCTTTTTTTGATGATCCATAGATACTTCCTCCCTTTCAAAACAATTACGAAAACACAAGCTGCATTTCCTGTTTAAGCTGCAGGGTCGGGATGGTCTGCGGAAATGTGAAAATTTCCCTGTTCAGTATGCTTCCGGCAAACCATTTAATGTCCGTGCTGCCTGTCCACTCTAAAAGACGTGTAAATTCAGCTAGCAGCTCCATTCCGCCGGGGCTGTCGGTTTTGTTGAGAAAAACCGTTTTTGAACATCCGTCAGGAACCTCTTTGAATAGTCCAACATTTGATTCAGCGAGTTTGATCAGGTGACGCGGTCTGATCACATCCCCGTTTGTTGCTCCACTGATGGCGCTGAATAATTCACTGCGGTGCACGCAGCTCTCGCTCATGGTCCGGTAAACCGCATCAATACCCATGACCCCGATGCAGAGTTCGCTTTCGTGCGGGATTACCGGCTCATGGCCTGCCGGGGCTTTCAAGGGTTTGCGGGCTGCCCCGTCTCCTTCCACCAAAATGACATCTGCCATCTCTGCCTCAAGTAATGCAGAGATGGTTTCCCGGCTGACTCCCAGCAGTTTGCCGGAAGCCGGATCATAGTCTTTGGCAATTGTTATCCCTGAAACAGCAGCAAAGGCGGTACGAACCCGATTAAAGAAATCGGGACCGTCCGCTTGCAAAATAATATGCCCCCGGCTGGGCGGGAGGATTTTCGTTGTCGTGGTGGTTATGACCCGCTTTTTGTTTGTCGTTAAAAGCGATTCCAGCCAGTGTGACAGCGAAGTTTTTCCGCCCGCTCCGGTGAGGGTGATCAGCCTCTGCTCAGGCTGTATGAGTTTATTGATACTGCTGCTCTCCAAACCCATGGTTAGTCCTTGGAAAATATGTGTGCGCAGACAGCTTCAAGCACCCCGCCGCCGATGGAGAGCGCTTTGTCCGAAACCTCTCCGCAATATGTTTTGGTGGCTCTTGGATCGATGTCGCCGAGCTTGGTTCGCTTGCGTACCGGTGTCCCATTGCGCAGCAGTCCTCGAATTACACCGGAAATTTTCGCTTCAACCGGGGTGCCGTCCACATCCCCCAGCTTTTCGCCTTCGGAAATTTCATCGCCGATATCAAAGCTGGTGTTGAATACTCCGCCATGCTCAGCCCAATAGACCCGCTCAACTGTGAAGCCTTTGACGCTACCGGGAATTCCGGTGTTCGGTTCGGCAGCACCTTCATGGATGACCCGGCTCATGTGGTGTCCGCGTTTGGTCTCTATGACCTTGTGCACATCAACTCCGGCAGTAAATCCCGGCCCCAGTCCGATAACCAGCGGGGCCATGTTGATTTCCGTGCCGAGATTTTTCTTGGCGATAATGGCGTCAATGAGGATTTCAGGTTTGATTTCATCCAGTTTGAGCAGACAGGGATCGCATAGAATTGCAATTGCATTCTTGTTCCATGCGGCAGCAGCTTCTTCCATGTTTTCAGTGAAGACAGCGGAAACTCCTTCCACCTGAACTTCGCTGTGATAAACGGCTTCGGAAAAAGCAACCGTGCGCCGGACAGCCAATGGATGGCCGGTTTCAAGCATGATGATTCGGCGTAATCCTGCACGGTACAGGCGCATGGCGATACCCGTGGCAAGGTCACCCGCTCCACGGATGGCGATTATGGGGGATAAGTAATTACCCATTTTACGCACTCCGTTTTTCATAGCGTTCCAGCAATTGCTGGTATTCATGCTCGGTATCTACATCAATGAACGGGCCTACCTCGTGGATACGTACCAGGCGCAGAGCTAATCCGGGAGCGGCCAGCAGCGGGCGTGCTCCGGTATCGCCTTCAAGTTCAAGGGCACGTTCAAACCAACCGGAGGGAATAGTGATGGGATTTCCGCGCATTCCTTCCTGAATGGGCGCGACCCAGCATTGCGGTTCTTGTGAAAATGCCCAGACCAGTCTGTCGATGGTTTCCGGTTCAATGAGCGGCTGATCACCGAGAAAGAACATGGCTCCCTGCACCCGGTCTTTGACGTTACGAAGACCTGCTTTGAAGGATTCGGCTTGTCCTTTGTCGCGCTGCGGGCTGGTGACTACCTCACATCCTTCGAGATCAAGGATGGAGTGCAGTTCCGATTCAGCTGGCAGTACGACAGTGATGTTGCTGAGCTGTGAGGCTCGTGCGGCATCAATGACATGCTGGACCATGGGTTTGCCCCGGAAGGGCAGGGATAATTTGTCCCTGCCCATACGGGTGGCTTTTCCGGCTGCGAGGATAATGCCGGAAGTGATTGCTATTTCCTGTTTGAAGCTATGATCTGCCATAGGGCTAACCTTCCTGCGCTTAGTTAGCGCACTCCATAAGGGTGTCGGCTACAATGGTTTTGGACATCTGGACTTTGTGGATGTTCTGGAAGAGCGGTTTTGCTTCCGCTACAGCCAGTTCTCCTGCTTCTGCAGCCAGTTCTTCGGAAAGGAGCTTGCCGATGAGCGCTTCCTCGGAAGTCTCGCAGCGGCGGGGATTGTTATGGACCCCGTTCAGGCAGATGCGGGCTGCGCTGATCTTGCCGTCAGTGACGGTGATGGAAGCGGCGCAGTTGACGATGGCAAAGTCAATGGACTTGCGGTAGGCGATCTTCATGAATGCGCTGGCGGAGCCTGCTTGCGGGCGGGGCACGAAGATTTCAGTGACGATCTCATCGTGTTCCAGAATGGTTGATCCTGCTCCGTTTTCAGCGGAGAAGAATTCATCAATGGCGATTTCGCGCTTGCTGGTCTTAATGGTTGCATCAAGGGCTACGAAGGCGGGAGCGGTATCACTGGGGTTTACAGCGATACATTTTTTCACGGCGCCGAAGATGGAATGGAAACGGTGGTCACCGGGCACGGCGAGGCAGCGTTTTCCGCCTTTGCGCACGCAATCGATGCGTCCGCCGATTTTGTCCGGGTAGCGGTAATACCAGCAACGGTTTTCCTGACAGATGTTCCCGGCAACAGTACCCATGTTGCGCAGCAAGGGGGATGCTGTGCGGCGGGCAGCTTCTGCAAGTCCGGGCCATGTCTCTTTGACGGGTGCGCATTCGGAAAGCTCGGTGAGGGTCACCAGCGGGCCGATGTGCAGTCCGTCTTCCTCGACATTTATCTCATTCAGTCCGGGGATAGTTTTCAGATTGATGATTGCCTTGGGATATTCCATCCAAAGGTTGTCTTTGAGGCAGCCCATGAGGTCGCTGCCGCCTGCGATTACGTAGGAGGCGTCTTTGTATTCCTGCAAAAGGGATACGGCCTCCTCAATGCTGGAAGCATCAAAGTGATTGAAACGTCTCATTATTTCTTCCTCCTTTTGGGCTGAATCTTGCCGAGGCCCTCAAGGATTTTATCGGGGGTGAACGGTGTTTCGATGATTCGTACGCCGATTGCGTTGAAAATGGCGTTTGAGAACGCGGCCAAAGAGGGGCAGGCTGCGCCTTCACCGCAGGCGGTAGCTCCAAAGGGGTGGGTCGGGTCGCCGGGTTTCTCAATGACAATAGGTTCGACATCGCATTCCATGGCGGTACTGTGGCGGTAATCAACCCAGTTGGGGGTCATCAGCCAGCCGTTGCGTTTATCCACGATGCAGTCGTTACCGAGGATGGCGTTTTCCACTCCGTGACGGGAAGTGGAAAGCTGTCCGGCAACGATTTTCGGGTTCAGTGCTTTGCCAACGTTCTGGGCCATGATGACTTTTACGTTAGAGATCATTCCGGTTTCGGTATCCACATCAAGGGTAATGAACTGGGCACCTTTTTCTTTGGGGATGTATACCTGATCTTCCTTACCGTCTTTGAGACCGTTGGGATGCGGAGAATTGTTGACGTAGTATCCGGTAACTTCGTGGATACCACCGTAGTGGCCGCGTGCACCGAATGCTTCGGCAAAGGTCAGTTTCTTTTTCGGTTCGGCGGAGACGAAGACTCCTTCCTCGTCCATGGAAAGGGCCTGTGCCGGAACACCGAGCTGTGCGGCGGCGAGATCGAGGACCTGGCGCTTGGCATCAAGAGCTGCTTCGTAAGTGGCCCAGCCCTGAATCCAAGTCCCACAGCTGTTGGCAACAAGGGTTGCGAAAGGAGTGGAGTCGGTATCGTGGCAGACGATGCCGATCTTCTTGTAGGGTAGCCCCAGTACGTCAGCTACAATCTGGCACTGAACGGTGTGCTGACCCTGACCGATATCGGCAATGGCGCAGACCAGTGCAGCTGATCCATCAGGGTAGATTTTTACCATAGCTTCACTGGAGTTGCCCGGTCCGGGGCGTCCGGCGCCCATGGCAAAGATGGCTACGCCCATGCCGCTGCGGATACGGCCTTCTTTTTTGCTGGGATGCTGCCATTTGTTTTTCCAGTCGAGGAATTCGGCCCCGGCATCGAGGCAGTCGCGGATACCGGAAGAGGAAATGAGGCAGGATTTGTATACCAGCGGGTCCCAGCCGGAATCGATGTCTCCGGTGCGCATGCAGTTTTTTTTACGAATTTCAACAGGGTCCATGCCCATTTGCTCAGCGGCGATGTCCATGGTGGTTTCTACGGCAAAAACGCCTTCAGGCGCACCGTAGCCCTGCCAGCCTGCGGCGGGAAAACGGTTGGTGTTTACGTAGCGGATTTTACCGCGCAGATGCTCGCAGTTATGGGAATACATAACCGCGCCGGTTGCCAGCATGGCGTTCTTGGCGGGGTATTTATCACCACCAGCACCGGTTTCCTGCCAGTGGGCAAGCTCCATGGTGGTCAGGGTACCGTCATTTTTGAAACCGATTTTAACATCGCCGATGCTGCCGCGTGACCAGCCGGAAACCATTTCTTCCTCACGGGAATAGGGGCAGTGTACGGGCTTCTTCAGATCAAGGCAGGCCAGTCCGGCGATGACCAGATAGTGGGATGCGATGTTGCGGTCCAGCGGGAAAGCATTCTTGCCGCCGAAGCTTGATCCGGTAAACGGGGAAACATAGTTGAGCATGTTGGCACTGATGCCCAGAGCCTGCGCAAGGCAGAGTTTTTCATCATGCAGACCCTGCGAGTGGGTGTAGACATGCAGCTTGGTGCCGTCGAAATTGGCGGAGCAGCCGCGTGGTTCCATTGCCGGACCTTTGCAATAGGCGTATTTGAGGCCTTTTTGCTCGATAACAACGTCCGCTTCGGCAAAACCTTTATCAATATCGCCGAAACCGTTGTACTCCGCCGGAGTCTTGGTCTTGAACAGGCGGGTTTCCGGGTCGCGGTCACTGAGGATGGCATGGAAGGCCCAGTCCTGACAGTTGTCCACGCCTTCAAATACCTGCGGAGAGCCTTCTTTGATACCGTCTTCGATGCTCAGTACAGGCTTTTTCTTTTCGTATTCAACTTCGATGAGTTCCATGGCCTCAAGAGCGATGGTTTCGTCATCGGCAACCACGGCTGCAACAAGGTCGCCTACGTAGTAGAGGGATTTACGGAAAGCCTTGGGATAATTCTCGTAGGTCATGACCAGATGTACGCCGTCTACCTTTTCCGCCGCGCTGGTGTCGATGGATACGATGTCGGCAGCAGGGTAGGGGGAACGCAGGATGCGAATCTGGAGCATGCCCGGAAAGATAAAGTCAGCGTAATATTTAGCGGAACCGGTTACGCGGGCCGGGCCGTCTTTCTGGCGGACGGCAGTTCCGATGGAGTTGGTCTTGATCATTAGCACTGCTCCCCTTTCATTTTCTCTGCCGCACTGCGCACGGCATTGATGATGTGTTCGTAGTTGCTGCAGATACAGATGTTTCCGCTGATGGCTTCCTTGATCTCATCATCGCTTGGGCTGGGATTCTTCAGCAGCAACGCCTTGGTGGACATGATCATGCCCGGAGAGCAGAATCCGCACTGGGAGCCGTACTCTTCAAGCCATGCTTCCTGAATGGGATGCAGCTTGCCGTCTTTGGAGAGACCTTCGATGGTTTCGATTTCCTTGTCCTGCTGCTCCACGGCGAGAACCATGCAGGCAGGCACTGCGACAGAGTCGATGAGCACGGTGCAGGAGCCGCAGGCTCCCTCGCCGCAACCTTCCTTTGTCCCGGTATGACCGCAGTCATTGCGCAGAACTCTGGAAAGGGTCCAGTGCGGCTCTACATGCAGTGAAACGGTCTCGCCGTTCACATTGAGATGAATGAGCTTTTTCTGTTGTTCGTCGCGATTCATTGTCCAATTCCTTAAATGGTTAGTTACTTTAGAAACGGTCTTTGCAGACCCTTATATAGCTGTAATCCGGACGCACCTTTCCTGTTCCCGGAGGTACTAGGACCTCCGGGATCTACAAGGATTCCGCCGGGACAGGCCAAGGCCCGCCTCTCGGTTTATGGAGTCAAGGTGCGTATTATGCTTCGCTGGCAGCTGCCTGAGCAGCAGTTACTTCTTTGGGGCCGCGGCTGGACCAGATGATACCGCCGATGATTAGCACGCCTGAAATGAAGTGCACGGAGTTCATGGTTTCGCCGAGGAAAACAAAGGCGAACAGACCGCCCCAGAGAGGGAGGCTGTAGTAGATCATGCCGGAAGTGGCTGGACCTGCGTGCTCAATACCGATGTTCCAGGTCAGCCATGCGATGACTGAAGAGCAGACCGCGGAGAAAACGATGCTGAAGAATACAACGCCGTTCATGTTGAAGACCATGCTCGGCTGGGTGGATTCCCAGATAACGCAGGGGATGAGCATGAGTACGGCAAAGAAGGACATCAGGGTCATGACGGTTAGTTGGGAAAGTCCTTCGGGGATTCTGCGCAGGATCAGGCTGTAGACTGCAAATCCCACTGCAGCCAGCAGCATGAGAATGTCACCGGAAGCAAAGTGCAGGCCGAGAAGCTGCTGCAGATCGCCGCCGGAAACAAGATAGAAAGAACCGATCAGGGCCACGGTACAGCCTATCCATGTGTTAATGGACTGCTTCTGGCCTAGTAGTGAAGAAATGATGACGATGAATATCGGTGAAGTTACGGAAATAAGGGAAAGGTTAATGGCTGATGTAGTCTGGGCTGCAAAGTAGCTCAGGGGGGAGTATGCCGCTACACCGGTCAGGGCTGCCGCGATGATCTGGGGCAGAAATTTTTTGGCTACGTGCCATTCTCGTTTTACTCTGGGCAGAGTGAATGCACAGAGAATGAGCAGGGCTATGAACCAGCGACTGGCTCCAAGGGTCATAGGGGAAATCTGGCCTACCGCCAGTCTGGCAACAACAAAAGCACCGGCCCAAAGCATGGTCGCAAGCAGGGCGCAGGCCATTCCGTAATATCTCTTGTCCTTAAACATACAGTCGTCTCCCTTAATTGTTATACACCTCTTTTAAACTCCGCATTCTCTCACTTTTGCGGTTGCCTCCACGAACACAATTGTGATGCTGCTGTCTTATACGAAGCTAAACACCCCGTTTGCCCGTATTGAGTTGCTACCTCCATAGCAATTCATCTTCCCACAGCGAACATTGCATCAATTTGATTTAAATATGTGTTGGACCTATTTGAGCAATTGATGTGCCAATGAAAAGTTACAGTTTTCACTAAGTAAAGTTCTTTAAAAACAGTATGTTAAAAAATATAATGATTGTATGATCATTCAATCAATAAAATTATTTTGAGTCAAAATTGACTCGATATTGAATAAAGTCCTTTCGTGGCGGGTTATTTTGCTGTTTGAGTCTATATTGACTCGCTGAGTCTGTGGTGACTCAGTAGGCTAAGGGTTTGTATTGATGTTGTATTTGCGAATTAAACGGGAGGCTCGGGACTGACTGATTTTTAAAGCGGTTGCAACTTTGCGACTGCTGCCATGTTTGGCAACTGCATCCAAGATCAGTTGGCGCTCGACAGCTGCAATGGCATCGTCGAGGCTGTCGGCAGAGGTTAGTGTTGAGATGGGGCTGGATGTTGTTTCGTATATGGAAGAGGGAAGATGGTCCATGGTGATGATTTCATCTTCGACAGTAACCACCAGTCGCTCCACAAGGTGAGCAAGTTCGCGGATGTTGCCAGGCCATGAATACTGACAGAGCAGGTTTTGGGCTTCTGAGGAAAGTCGTTTGCCCTTGCCGTGGGTCTTGCCGTAGCGGTTGAAGAAGTAGTGCAATAAAGGAATCAGGTCTTCCTGACGCTCGCGCAGGGGAGGAATGACGATATCAAAGACATTGAGCCGGAAATAGAGATCCTGCCTGAATACTCCGGTTTCAACCATACGTTCCATGTTGCGGTTGGAGGCTGCGAGGATACGCACGTCCGCTTTCACTGGCGAAGAACTGCCTACCGGGCGGTATTCCAGCTCCTGTACCGCATGAAGAAGTTTGGCCTGCATGGATAACGGCAGTTCGGAAATTTCATCAAGAAAAAGGGTGCCACCTTCAGCTTTGGCAAAGAGTCCGCCACGGGTTTTGGTGGCCCCGGAGAATGCTCCTTCGACATGTCCGAAGAGTTCCGATTCAAAGAGCTCTTGCGGGATTGCCGCACAGTTGACCACCACAAATGGCTTGTCGGACCGGGTGCTATTGGCGTGGATGAATTTTGCAAGCAAGCTTTTACCGCAGCCAGATTCACCCAGAAGCAGGCATGGAGCACTGATGGAAGCAACCTTGCGGGCCGCAATAACAGTCTGTTCCATCAATGAACTGCGGTAGATCAGGTCTTCTGGTTTGGCTGAGGAAGGGTCTTCGTTCGGGGTAAGTTCTTCGGGGTAAAGAATGCGTCCTTCGTGGAAGTTGTCACGAATACTGAGTAGGACGTATTCAACGCCCTGCTCCTGATCCAACAGGGGAACCGCGATGGTCAGTACTTCCAGTCCCAGATAAGTCTTTTGTTCCTGTTTGGCCGGGAGTTTTTTTTCATAAACCACCGGCAGAATGGGGCGGTCCCATGAATTGTGTTTTTGTACCACGTCCCAGAAAGGCATGTTGATCATTTCCTGCTGGGTGAATCCGTAATGCCGTTCACAGGCCTTGTTCACGTAGAGCATGCGGTAGTTGTTATCATAGATAATGATCTCATCATGGAGATTATCAATAAGTCGCGCAAATGTTTCGAAGTCTAGTCCGAAGTGCTCTGTCTTGCTCATGATGAACTGTCCCGCGTCGGTTGGCTGTTAAAACTACCTGTAAGTAGTTCCGGGGGCAGGAAGAAGTCAAATGGCTTTTGTGGATGACTTGTGGGCTAATATGAGAAGTTCTTATCCAGCATTAAAAAATTTGATGTTGAATTGTCCGCCAGACAATTCGTAACCAGCAGGTCGTCGGTTCAATTCCGATTGTTTTCTCCGGATATGCAGGGGAGCGTTAAGCCGGTATAAGTCAGGAATATGTGTAATTTCATGGAAGTGAGTTCTGTTTTTTGCTATGTTAATTCTATAGGACAAAATTTATTTATTCGCGGGGATTCTCATGGCTGAAGATAAGAAAATTAATCAGGAACAGCAGGAATTAGATGAGCTTACTGTCTTGCAGGATGCAGAGAAGGAAGATTTGTCTGCAGAAGAACATGCAAGAGTAGATGGTGTAGAGGAAACATCTTCTGAGCAATCTGATCTTGCCGGTACTGTCTTGCCCGGTGGTGTGGTAGATGAGGATGCTGTTTCCGATGAAATTCCTGTTGATTCGCCGGAAGTAAATTTAGGAGCAGAGGGTGTTGTTGAGTCTGGTGATCTCGAATCTCCTGATAGCGATATAAGTGCAGTTGAAGATGGCGGAGTAGTGACTGAACTTCAGGTAGAACCATCTGGAATCGAAACTGACGATTTGGTTCGAGAAGAAATTCTGGAAGCAGGAGATTTTGAAGTTGGAACTCAGGAAGTCGAGGTCGATTTGGAACCAAATGTTGAACCTGTCGTCGAAACTTCTGAGCAGGTCGAATCATCCGTTGTGGAAGGATCCGTGGAAGAACCTGTCGCCGAGTCCGTAGAGCCTGAGGTTACTCCCGAACCTGAAGTAGTCGAGGAAGTTATCGAATCTCCGGTTGAACCTTCCGAACCCGTAGCGGCTGAAGATGTTGCGGAAGAACCCGTTGCTGAGGCCGCAGAGCCTGAGGTTACTCCCGAACCTGAAGTAGTCGAGGATGTTCCCGAATCTCCCGCCGAAGCTTCCGAACCCGCGGCAGCAGAAGAAGTTGTGGAAGAATCTGTCGCCGAGGTTGTGGAGCCTGAGGCTGTTCCCGAACCTGAAGTAGCAGAGGAAGTTCCCGAATCTCCCGAACCCGCAGCAGCTGAAGATGTAGTGGAAGAACCTGTCGCCGAGTCCGTAGAGCCTGAGGCTGCTCCCGAACCTGAAGTAGTCGAGGAAGTCCCCGAATCTCCCGCCGAAGCTTCCGAACCCGCGGCAGCAGAAGAAGTTGTGGAAGAACCCGTTGCTGAGGCCGCAGAGCCTGAGGTTACTCCCGAACCTGAAGTAGTCGAGGAAGTCATCGAATCTCCGGTTGAACCTTCCGAACCCGTAGCGGCTGAAGATGTTGCGGAAGAACCTGTCGCCGAGTCCGTAGAGCCTGAGGCTGCTCCCGAACCTGAAGTAGTCGAGGAAGTCCCCGAATCTCCCGCCGAAGCTTCCGAACCCGCGGCAGCAGAAGAAGTTGTGGAAGAATCTGTCGCCGAGGTTGTGGAGCCTGAGGCTGTTCTCGAACCTGAAGTAGCAGAGGAAGTTCCCGAATCTCCCGAACCCGCAGCAGCTGAAGAAGTAGTGAAAGAACCCGTTGCTGAGGCCGCAGAGCCTGAGGTTACTCCCGAACCTGAAGTAGTCGAGGAAGTCATCGAATCTCCGGTTGAACCTTCCGAACCCGTAGCGGCTGAAGATGTTGCGGAAGAACCTGTCGCCGAG
The DNA here is from genome assembly GCF_965230075.1 of Maridesulfovibrio sp. Classification (GTDB taxonomy): domain Bacteria; phylum Desulfobacterota; class Desulfovibrionia; order Desulfovibrionales; family Desulfovibrionaceae; genus Maridesulfovibrio. The sequence goes on from NZ_OZ245945.1 coordinate 174,173, forward strand.
TCCGTAGAGCCTGAGGCTGCTCCCGAATCCGTAACGGTTGAATCTCTTGTTTCTGACGAAGACGAAGATGACGACCGTGACGACCGCGATGACGATGACCGCGGAGATTCTGAAGGCGGAGGCGGTCGTGGAAACCAGTGGGGTCGTGTTGCGGAAGGCCCTGATCAGGGACGTGGAGGAGATCAGGATGGTGAATTATCTGATGGCGAAGGCGGAAGCGATGATGCACTTGAAATTGATTTCTTCCTCATGGATAGCGATGGCGGAGATTCCGGTTCCAGTTGGACGGAACTAACTGAAGGAGAAGACAATTTATCTGGAACTGGCACTGCTGACTATGGTAACGGTTGGACCGAAGAAGTTGAATCCGATGATGAAGGTCGTGGAAAGGGCCGTGGTAAAAAGGGCGGCGATGATGACGGGGACTCTTTTGAAGGTTCCGATAATCTTGATGCCTTTGAAAATGAAGCGGAGGACTTTCCTGACCAGTCAGATTGGTAGTTCTGATACTCACGTAGAACCTGACTCTGAATTAAGGGAACTTGCTTATGGATTTATCGTACTTCAAAAAGCAGAGAGGATTTTTCAGTGACTTGAAAACTCTCCCTGCCTTCATGCGTAGCTCGTTCGACTTGTTTCTGGCCTCCATTTGCATCAATGTACTCGGCCTTGCCCTGCCTATTGTACTTATGCAGGTTTATGACCGCATCGTGCCGACAAGGGCGACCTCGACCTTGCTCTGGCTGGTAGCCGGATTCTTGGTGGCTTTGCTTCTGGAAACTATTTTAAGGCTTAGTCGTTCGACCATAACCAATTGGATGTCAGCCCGTTTTGAGCACAGCATTGCCCATTCTTGTGTGGCTCGTTGGATTAATTGCGTACTGGATGATTTTGAAAAAGATGGAGCCGGAGTTCATCTCGACCGTTTGCGGGCGGTGAATACGTTGCGCTCTTTTTATGCCGGGCAGGCCTTCCAGCTTATGCTCGATCTACCCTTTGCCTTTATCTTTCTTGCTGTTGCTGGATTTTTGGGTGGCTGGCAGGTCGCAGCCTACCTTGCCGGGGTTGCAGCTCTTTTCCTTTTTACCATTACATTTATCCGTCGCAGATACAGCCGCAGCAGGCTCAAGCAGAAGACTCAGGCAGATCGCAGGTACAATTTTTTGGTGGAAGCTCTCAGCGGAATTCATGCTGTTAAGGCTCTTACTCTCGAAGAGTCCATGCTCCGACGTCATGAACGGCTTGAAGCGGACGCAGCCCGGCTTGATTATGATGTTATTTTTGTCGGCAATCTCCCGGTAAACTTAGGGAACCTATTTTCCCAGATAAATTTGTTCGGTGTGCTTTTTATTGGCGGAACACTGGCAATTTCCGGGCAGATTACTCTTGGTAGCCTTGCCGGGTGTACGCTTTTGAGTGGACGTTTTTTTCAGCCTTTCCGTGCCTTGGCTACGTTCTGGGTTCGCCATGCGGATATTGAGATCGCCAAAGATCAGATTAAAAGTATTGTTGATCTCCGTGAAGAATCAGATTCTGAAAAATCATGCCTGCCCGCTGAAATCAAGGGCAAGATTGTTTTGAATAAGGTTTTGTATTCCCATGAAAATGACGGCGAAGAAATTTTCAGAGAATTTAACATGCTGGTTCAAAATGGCGAAATGGTCTGCATCAAGACTGAAAGCAGCAGAAGTCCGACTCTCCTGTTGAATATGATTTATGGGGTAATCAAGCCTGATAATGGTCAGGTCTTCATTGACGGACATGATTTAAGTGAATTTTGCCATTCCGATTATCAAGGACGAATGGAGTATCTTCCGCAGCAGGGTACACTTTTCAATGGTACTATTTTCGATAATCTTACCCTTTTCAATCCGGCTAACAGGCAGCTTGCATTGGATGCCGCTGCTCTTTTGCAGCTTGATTCCGTTCTCTCCGAATTGCCTCTTGGCTATGAAACAAAAGTTGGAAACAGGCTTTATGAGTTTCTCCCCTCTGGAGTTGTGCAGCGGATCTGTCTGGCACGGGCATTGACAGTCCGGCCCCGTATTCTGCTCTTGGACAGGGTTAATGAGGCTATGGATCAGGATAGCGAACAACTTTTCTTCTGGTTGATGAGCAAGTTGAAAGGGAATTGTACGATAGTCATGGTTACGTCCAACCCGGTTCTGCATTCAATGGCTGATTCGGTTTATTCAATTGTCGGCGGAAGACTCAGACAGGAGAGCGTGTAATGATAGAAGTACAGGCAGAGAAGAAAGCTGTTTGGGAACTGGCCTGGAAACGCTGGATGCTCCAATCTGCCCGTTGCTGGGAGGATATGTCCGGGATCATCCAACCTATCGGAATTGATATTGTTGATGAGGAGCACATGCTTTTCACCAAGTATGCTCTTGATCTCAACCTGATCATCCGGGCTTTGAATGATCGCGAAGCTTCTTTTGAAGATCTGCATAAGGGGGATGAAATTTTCCAGAGGCTTTTGGATTATGCCGAAATCCATTTTGATCATGATCTTGAGATAATGAAGGAAATCAATACGCCGTTGCTGAAGGCTCATCTTGAACAGCACGATATCTTCATGAAAATGATCAACGGATACTACGATGAGTTCAAGCGGGGGAGGTTGCATATTGTCGGTGGGTTGAAGCTTTCAATTCTGGACTGGTGGGTGAACCATATCAACGGGATTGATTACCAGACATTTGTGGTCAGGAACAATAAAGCCGCAAATGGGGGTGAAAATGACTAAAGCAGTTTCAGCTCCATTTATGATTTCCGGTGGGCTTGGTGTCTGCATTCCTCCACTTCTGGATGCTCTCGGCTGGAGGGGGAGTGATGTCCATCTTTTGGAAGCCATGCCCCATTTTCATGATCATATTAATCTTTCCGATTTGCTTAACGTCATGGCTAACCTCAAGTTTGGCAGCAGCTCTATTGAGGTGAAATTGAATAGCCTTGATCGCCGTACTTTGCCGTGCCTCTTTATTGATGAGCAAGGCAGGGGACTGGTCCTGACCAAGAGTGATGGCAAGAATTTATTAGTGTTTGATGGTGAGAAGGAGAATTACCGGGAGCTTGTTCCCGACTCCCGCTCCGGGACAGCTTTCTTTTTTGATCAGGTTGATGTCCGGGGCCATTCCCTGCATCGCAAGCAGGGCCAGTGGTTCAGAAAGGTCATGGATCGATTCGGCAAAACCATGCGCCATGGTTTGCTTATTTCATTCCTGCTCAGCGTTCTGACCCTGATCATGCCGCTTTTCATTATGACCATTTATGACCAGATGCCCTTCTTCGAAAACAATACGACTCTTGCTTACATTGTTATCGGGGTGATGGTTTTTATCCTCAGTGACTTCGGCTTGCGGATAATTCGCTCCGGTATGATGAGTTTTATCGGGGCACGATTGGGTAATATCGTTGGTAATGAAGTTTTTAGACGCATTCTGTATCTGCCGCCGTCTTTTACAGAATCGGCTTCAATCGGTTCGCAGGCGTCACGAATCAAAGACTTTGATTCGGTGCGGGATTTCTTTTCCGGGCAGGCTTTTACTTCTTTGCTGGAGATGCCTTTTATCCTGCTGCTTTTACTTGTCATGTGGGTTCTCGGCGGCCCGGTGGTATTTGTGCCTTTGGCTGCAATGATTGGCTTTGCTGTTCTGGCGGCGATCTATATGCCCTTGGTCAAAAGAGCCAATGTGGCAGTGGCTAAAAGCGGTGCTGTCCGGCAGGAGCTGGTCATGGAAATTCTGACTAAAATCAGAGCCATCAAACTTACCAGCACACCGGGAATCTGGGAGAAGCGTTATCGTCAGCTCTCTGCTGAGTGTGCGGCAGAAACATACCGGGCATCGCAACTTGCTTCCCAGATCAATATACTCACCAATTCATTGATCATGGCTGCCGGGGTTTCCACCATGGCTGTTTCCGTGAACGGTGTTCTTGCAGGAAGTATGACCATGGGGGGACTGGTGGCCTCCATGATTCTGGTCTGGCGGATTCTGGCTCCATTGCGCTCAGCCTTTGTGGTCATGTTGCAGGTGGAGCGGATCAATAAAAGTGTGAAGCAGGTTGATAGGCTGATGGATTTGGATATTGAACAACATTCCGAGTCTCTGCTGATGTTCAATCGCAAGATGCGGGGGTATGTTGATTTTTCCCAAGTTTCAATCAGGTATGCCAGCGATGCTCATCCCGCACTCTTGGGTGTCAGCTTTAAGGTTAACCATGGGGAAGTGCTGGCAATCGCGGGCCATGACGGGGCCGGGAAATCAACAATTCTGAAACTGATGATGGGGCTTTATCGTCCTCAGGCGGGAAGGATCGCTTTGAATAGAACCAGCATTCGCCAGATGGACCCGCTTCTGTTGCGGCGAACCATAGGTTATTCCCCGCAGGAACCGCAGTTTTTTTATGGAACAATTTCCCAGAATTTGCGGCTCGCTAATCCTGTGGCGACAGATGCTCAGCTGGAAAGTGCTTGTAGGGCAGCCGGAGTGCTTGAAGTGGTTGAAGCTTTGCCCAATGGCTTCAGTACTAGAATCGGCGATTACAGAATGAAACAGATGTCTCAAAAATTTCTTAGGAAATTGAATTTGAGTCGGGCATTGCTGAAGCGTTCTCCTCTGTTTCTTTTTGATGAAGTGCTTGAAAGGCCTTCATCGGAAGAAAGTGAATTTTTTATTAAGTTGATTAATTCCAAGAGAAAGAAAAGCTCAATCATCGTTGTGACCAACCAGTGCCACTATTTGCAGGCTGCAGATAAAATTTTGTGGATGGAAAAGGGCAGGGTCAAACTTTTCGGTCCTACTGAAGATGTGCTGCCGAAACTTCCTGATGAATATAAATCCTGTTTGTACTGATTTAACTTCAAGTAAAGGGTACTGCCATGAGTTCTGAAAATAGAAAGGTTCGCACCAGCAAGAAAAATTCGTTGCATTTATCGCAGGCATTGCTCCTTGAAGAAACAGGAGTGCCGCAGCTAGTCCGTTATGTCATTATTACCCTTACTCTTGTCATTGCGGGGTTCGTCGCTTGGGCCTCTGTGACCCGCATTGATGAGGTCTCGGTATGTTCCGGTAAGATTATTCCTTCCGGGCATATTAAACGGGTGCAGAGTGAGGATGGTGGGATAGTTTCGGACATTCTTATTCGCGATGGACAGGCCGTGAAAAGAGGGCAGGATCTTATTACAATGGACCCCACGGTTTCCGTTTCTAACCTTGATCAGCATTTGGTAAGGCAGGCCTCCCTTGATCTGCGCAAAGAGAGGTTGGCTGCTTTAATTGACGGACGAAAGCCTGATTACTCCAAAATTGATGAGCGCTACAAAGAGCTGGCAAGCCAGCAACGCCGCCTTCATTCCCAGAAAATAGAATCCATGAAGGCTTCGCGGGCAATTCTCAATAACCAGATCAAGCAGTATGAAGCAGAATTAAAAGAGCTCAGCAACAGGGAGAAAACCCTTCGTCAGCAGTATGCTTTACTTAAGGAAGAATATGAATCCTACGAAGGATTGTTTGAAAAACAGCTGGTGGGTAAGAGCGAATATTTCAGCGTGAAACGCCATTTTTTGCAAGTTCAGGAAAATCTGCATCAAATTCCGGTGCGCCGGATTCAAGTTGGGGAAAAGCTGACTGAAAGCAAGAACAGGCTGGTCAAACTTAAAGAGGAAGCTCTGGAAAGTTGGATGTCCGAACTCGCCATTGTTGAGGCGGAAGCTTCAGAAATACATGAAATTATCAAGAGATTTGAGATGGATGTTTTTCAGTTGTCTGTGAAGGCTCCTGAAGATGGCGTTGTGCATAATTTACAGATCAACTCTCCGGGTGAGGTGGTAAAGCCCGGTGAAACGATTCTTGAACTGGTCCCGGTCGGCAAGGAGCTCATTGCCGAAGTCCGTATCTCTTCACGGGATGTGGGACATATTAAAATTGGGCAGGTGGTGACTGTAAAATTCACTGCTTACGATTTTGCCCGCTATGGTGGAATCAAAGGCAAGCTGACTGACATTTCACCAACGACAATAGTGGGTGAGAAAGGCAGTGTTTATTACGAAGGGACTGTAGTAATGGACCAGAGCTATCTTGAAAAAGATGCGCAGAAACTGCAAGTGCTTCCGGGCATGACTGTCATGGCGGATATCAGGACCGGTGAGAAGACTTTGATCGGGTATTTTATGAAACCTATTTACCTTTCCCTGCAGCAGTCTTTTAGGGAGCGTTAGGGTGATTATGAGCTTTTATTCTGCGGAACTTTCATTTCTAAAAATCTGCACACACTTTGTAGTTTATCTCAAAGAGCATGAGACTCTGCAGTTCTCGTGGTTGAACCCAGATGGAGGTTAAGTCTTCTGGACTTCTTTGGCTCTATATGCTTTATAAATAAGTATCAAAAAAGCCTAAGAACAGCTGTTGAGTGCCATTTGCTCCCGTAGATATTATTAATATTAACCGGGGGCTTTGCGTCGTTCTGGGCATTTGGTGAAAGTACTACAACCAATGACTTTAACAAGCTGCCATTATATGGAGTCCTCCATCATGCCCAATTTGTGTAGATCGTGTGTTTTTTTATTGCTCCTGCTTTTTGTAACTATCCCGGCCCATGCATTTGAAAACGTGAAATTCAAGGCTTCCCTACCTACCGGAACTCCTGAACCCGTGGACATTGCCATTGACCGTGACGGTGAAATGTTCGTGGTCGACAGGAAAGAAGGTCAGATCGTTGTTTTTGATTCAAAGGGACATCTGAAAAACAGGTTTGCTGAATCCGGCCGTGATGACGGAGAACTGCGCAGTCCCAGCTCCATAGCCATCAGTCCGGAAGGGTATGTGGTCGTGGCAGATACAGGAAATGATCGTATTGCTGTTTTTGCTCAGGACGGCAGCTTTAAGAAGAATTTCGGGGAAGCCAGCTCTAAACCGGGCCAACTCAATAACCCCGTTGCCGTGGCTATAGACAAATTTGGATTTGTCTATGTTGCTGAAGAGGGCACTAAGCGGGTGCAGGTGTTTTCCTCCCGCGGTATTTTTCTCTGGGCTATTCAGCTTCCGGAAAAACCCAAAGATATCGCTTTAGATCCAGCCCGCAATATTTATGTTCTCGTGCCCAAGGTGGGCAAGGTCTTCATTTTCGATCCCAAGGGTAAGGAAATAGGCAGTGTTGCCTGTACTGCCAATGGTGATGATTTCGGTGAGGATGCCATCGGGCTGTCAGTTGATAAACGCGGTGATATTTATATTTCCGAAGACGAAGACCAGAGTGTTAAGAAATTTGATAAGACTGGGCGGTTGTTGATTTCCTTCGGTTCGGAAGGGGAAGGACGGGGACAGTTTGACGATCCTGCCGGACTGGCCTGTATTAATAGTGAAACCGTATTTGTCGCTGATACCGGTAACGAGCGTATCCAGTCTTTCAACATCAGCGGCAGTAGTAAAAAGGAAATGGTTCCGGTCACAGTTTCCCCGCCCATGATTGTCTTTGAGAAAGAAATTCTCAGCGGAGAAGATATTACAGCTCTCCACGTTACTCCGGAAAAAAAGCTCTATGCCGTGAACTCCAAAGAGGGGCAGATTCATTTGCGTGGCAGTGCCGACAGTATCACTTGGGGGGATTCCGGCAATGATCCCGGTGAATTCCGTAAGCCTCAAGGGCTGGCTGTTGCCAAATCCGGTAATGTATATGTTGCAGATACCGGCAACAATCGCATTCAGTTGCTTAACCCTAACGGCAGTTTTAATTACAAGTTCGGTAAGAAGGGCGACAAGACTGGGCTGTTCAAAACTCCTTCGGATGTTGCCGTCAACTCCAAAGGTCTGATTTATGTGGCTGACACCGATAACCACCGGGTGGAAATATTTAACCCGGATACCATGTTTCTGGCTTCCTTTGGTCTTGAAACAGAGGATTCCAAAAATCCTGCCGGTGGCAGTTTCGACAAACCTACCGACCTCGCCCTTGATAGTGCGGACAATGTCTATGTTTTGGACTTCAAAAACAACCGCATCCAGCTTTTTGATTCCGACGGCATGTTCAAACGCGTAATTGGCAGCCCCGGCAGCGGACTCGGGCAGTTTGATGAGCCCCTTTCCATTGATACTGACGAGAAAGATTATCTGTACGTGGCCGACTCTAAAAACAGCCGCATCCAAATATTCGATAATGACGGAAATCTGGTGCTGGCCTTTGGTTCGCCCGGTGAAGGCATCGGCCGTTTCAAGAAGATGACTGCCGTAGCAGCGGGAAAGGGTAAAGTGTATGTTGCTGATGAGGATTCCGAAAAGATTCAGGTCTTCAGCTTTCACCCCAAAGGCATAGTAAAAAAGGACCGCACTTATGCCACTAACATTGCCTATCCTATTCCGGGGATGAACGGTGATGCAGGACATAAGGCCACTGCGGAAAATGCCAAGCAGATGGCGGTGAAGGAGCTTGCTGTGAAATATAAGGTTTCTCCGGCTCATATGACTAAATACATTGAAGTTGAGGATGAAGAAGTTCTGTCCGACGGCAGAGTCAAGGTCACTATAAGTGCACCTAAGAAGATTCCGGCGGAAAAGAGGGTTGCTCCCAAACCTAAGAAAATCAAAGAAGCACCTAAATATCAGTTGCAGTAGAGAGGAATTAAACCATGCGTAAGTTTTTGATTATTACCCTGCTGCTTCCAGCATTGCTCTTCAGCTTGGCGGGCTGCAAGAAATCCACGCAGGGCCATACTTTTATGCAGGCAGGGTCCTATGACAAGGCTGTGGAGTATTTTGAAACCGCCTTGCAGTCCGACCCCGGTAACAAACAGTTGGTTGCAGATCTTACTAAGGCCAAAGGTTTTGCCGCTGCCGAGCACTATGCAGCCGGGCAGTCCCTTGAGCAACAGAACAACCTTGCCGGGGCCTTGTTTGAATATGGACGGGCTTTGAAATTACAACCGGATAACATGGATTATGCCCGCAAATACGGGGAGGTAAGTCAGAAGCATTCCGGTATATCAGCCAAGGCTGATGAGGCCATAGAAATGGGCCGGACCACCAATGATTGGGTGGGGGCTCTGACTTCCTTGGAGAGCTTGCGTCCGTATGCCCAGACACTGCCCGATCTGGATGACCGTATCAGTGCGCTCAAGCATGAAGCAGCTATTTACTATGACTCTCAGGCTGATGCAGCTGTTGATAATGCCAGCTATCAGTCTGCTGTAGATTTCAGCGGGCAGGCCCTGAAGATGCAGCCACTGCCTGTTTACGAGAAAAAGAGTCTGGCTTTGCATCATCTGTTACTTTCCAATCAGGCCCTGCAGCAGAGGAATTACCGCAAGGCTTATGATGAAATTATTAATGGTTTGAGCTTTACCCCGGAGAACCAGCGCCTTCTGGCTTATAAGGAAAAGCTTGAGTCCCAGTGGGCAGATTTGCTCTACAATGAATCCATAAATGCTTACAATGAAGGGCGTTTAGCCAAGGCCAATGCCGGACTTAGCCAGATTTCGCGCATGAAACCGGGCTACCTCAATGTGGAAGAAATGTTGACGGAGATCCGTGAAACCCTGGCTGCTGAATACTATGCGGAAGCCATGGCGATCATGGATGAAGGGGATAAATCCAAGGCTGGAACTGCCCTTGCCAATTTGTTGCTGGTCCGGGAACAGGGCTTACCGCAGTATTGGGATATTGATGAGAAAATCCGGGAAGCCAAGAGACAGCTTTTTCAGGAAACAGAGCTGCGTATCTCTTTTGATGTTGATAATGAATCCGCAGAACCCGGAGCTTCCGGTTATGTAAAAGACAGGCTGCTGGCTCGGCTCAAGGATTCCAATCTGAAAAATGTACGTCTTCTTGAACGCTCCACTATGGATGAAATTTTGCGCGAGCAGGGACTTGGACAGGGATTTCTTGATGAATCGACCGCCTTGCAGGTTAAGAAAATCAAGGGTGTGCAGGCCGGAATTAAGGGCAGTATTATCAAGGTTACTGCTGTGGAATCCGGTCGGGAAAGACCTTCCTACGGCTCCAGCAAGTATGTCAGCGGGACCCGCATGGTTCCCAACCCTGAATACCAGAAAGTTCAGATGGAATTACAGCGGGCCCAGAATGAGGTTATGATGGCTCAGTCCAAGGTTAACAGTGCCCAGATGGGGCAGGCTCAGGCCCCTGTGGGTGGGGGGCTTGCCGGGGCCATGATTGCGCTGGGGTCCAGCATGGAGGTTGCCGGGGCGCAGAATCAGTTGAATGATGCGCAGGCCGAGCTTAATGCTGCCCAGAACAGGATGGCGAATACGCCTATGCAGTTGCAGGAAGATATTGAATCCGATTACCGTTACGAAATATATGATTTGAGGATGGAAGGTGAGGCGGTGATGAGTTTTCGGGTTATCGACTATACCACCTCCGAAATCGGAAATGTGCACACCATTCGTAAGACTGATGTGCAGACAGACCGCTACATTCCCGGTGACCCCGGTAAGAATGTGCCGACTGACCCCAATGATCTGCCCACCAAGGAAAACTTCAAGAAAGAATTACTTGGCGAGGCCATTGATGAAGCTTTCCTTGCCCTGCGTGAAGAGCTCGGCCACCATGCCATTGCTAATTATGAGGCCGGCAAGCTGGCTGAAGAGCGCGGTCTTCCCGATGAGGCGGTTGAGGCTTACATCCGTTTTATCTATTCCGCCCCGGATCTCGGTGATCCCAGAGTCCAACACGCTAACCGCTATATCTATGACAATATCGGCTTGCTGGTTGTGAAAAGCGGAGGCTGATCATGCGTAAATTTTGCATCGCCATTTTGATTGCCAGTCTGTTCTGCCTGCCTTTTCCGGCAGGTGCGGCTTCGGTTGATATTCAGGCGGTGCAGAGTGAATTGAGTTCCCTGCGCGCTCTCCTGCAACAACTTGAGGGAGAGCGCGCTGATTTATTGCGTACTTTGAATGCCATTGAATCTCCTGCGCCGGAACAGCAGGCAACGGAACAGACTCCGCAGGAGATCGCGGAACTGCCTGCGGACCAGAAGCTTGAAGTCGGTGCGGCTTACAAGCAGCAGGGCCTTATCGATGACGGCAGTGCCAAAGAACGTCAGGACGTTCTGGAAGAAATCGCTACTTTTGAAGAAGTCTATAGCGGGCCTGAAAATTGGGACATCCGTGACGGACTTGATCTGGAACGTTTAAACCTTGCCGATCAACTGCATAATCCTGAGGATGTGAAGGCCCTAAAGGATAGAGTTTCCGAGGAAGTAGGCGGCCTGAAGGATGAGATTGAGCAGGCCAAGGCCGAGGGTAATGATTTCAAGGCCAATGTTCTGCAGGAACAGTTGGAGATCAAGGAACAGGTCATTGGTGAGCTGGCGCTGACCCAAAAGAAGAAGGAGTTTGCCCAGAAACCGCCGGAAGAGCAGTCCGTTGAGCTGGAAGAATTGCGTGACGAGGAACGGGACACCCATAAACACCTGGTGCAGGCAAACGGCAAACTTCAGGAGTTGGAAAAGCTGGTAGCTGGAGCGGATAATGCATGGCTGGGTTTGGGCAGCCCTTCTCAGGAACAGCTTGATGAGTTGAAAAAACAGCGCGACAAAGTAGCCGCACTGGAAAAAGATTTCGAAGAGACTCAGAAGGAAATGCTGGTTAAGGCCGGTTCAGTCGGTCCGGACAGCAGCCCGGAGGCTATTGAAGCTGCTAATGATGTTTTTGACCATGCTTCCAAAAGGGTCACAGCCCAGCTTCTGACTGTGCAGGGACAGGAGCAGTCCCTTGGGGTGGAAGAAGAGCAGCGTAATCAGGATACCGCCAAGGCCGCCTTTGATGCTGCCGTGAACAATTATCCCAGTAAGGCCGTAGCCATAGCCGCCAAAGGGAACATGGAAAATGAGGTCGGAAAGCAATCATTGTCCCGCAATGAAGACAAGTTGCTGAGTATGACCGAGGCTTTGAAAAAAGGTGCGGCTGAGCGGCAGCAGACTCTGGATGAAAAGACCCAGCAGGTGCGTCAGGACTTTGCTTCCGGCAAGATTGATGAAAAACAGGCCGGGGACTCTTTGCTGAACATTGCCGACCAGTCCCGCAAAAACGAGGCACTGGTGGCTAAGGCCAATCTTGTTGAAGAGAGCAGGATCGGCAATAGCCGCATAGAAGAGACTAAGGGTGTTTTTACCCAGACCAAAGCTACTTGGAATGAGGAAACCCATGGCACCAAGACCGGTACCACATATAAGGGCTACAACCTTGTCTCCTCCATGATGGGCGATGCAGCCAATGCCGTGGTGGATACGTATTCGGATGTGACCGGAGGTGCCGGAGCCAGCAGTAGTACCATGCGGGCCAATCAGCATAAAGAGCAGGCCAATGATAACACTCTGTCCGCTATCCGGGCTGTGGATGGATATGCCAACCTTTCCGCGCAGGATAAGGAGGCAATTCTCAAGCATGAGCTTTACGGTAACCCTCTTGGTAAAGAAACACAGAAAGTCTATGACAATCTCGACAAAAATTATCTTTCGCCAAAGGGCAGCAAAAGTCTCGACCTGATCAGTGCCGGACCTCCTCCGGCTTCCCCGCGCGACAAGACAGCCCTTTCCCTGGCCAAGGCTGAGCGCGATTTAAAGAACGACATTAAAGATACTAAAACCATACTGACTACCGAATACGACATGATGCTCGGGCTGGAACAGCAGCGTTTGAGCGTTAACCCCGCCACTTGGGCCTCGCGGGCTTTGACTTCTCATGAAAAAGACAAGGCCATGCGTTTGCTGGAGGATAAGGAAAAGGAACTGAACAGGATTCAGTACCTGTGTGAAGATTACAAAGAAGGACTTGAAGATAAAGGCGAGCTCAAGAAGTTCATGCGTACCAACAGCCACGGGCTTGAGCTGGCAGCGCAGCTTGAAAAGGAGAACGCCAAAATCAGAATCGCAGCCATTGATGCCAAGCTTGCCACTGGAAATCTAAATGATCGTGATGCCCTTTGGAAGGAGCGTGAAAAAATAAGCTCCACTAGCGGGAAGCGTGTGGCTTCCTATCTGGACCAGAGTGCTCATCTGCAGGCCGAGAACCATGTTGTCAAGGGTGAGTATGAAGCTGCAAATGCTATTTACGCAGAACAGGCCGAGCGCAATCCCCAGAAAAGTTCTTTATACAAAGGGCTGATCAAAACCAACCGTGAGTATCAGGTTGATCGCAAGGTCAATGAAATGAGTGCTTCGCTGGTGCAGCAGGTCGGTACTGATGCGGTCATGTATGTTGCTACCGGGGGAGCCGGAAAAGGAGCTACAACTGGACAGCAGTTGAAGGCTGCAAGGGGGGCTTTCAACCCTGCCAGCGGGGTTAATGGTATTCTTTCCAATGCCCAGTCGCAGGTCATGACTGAAGTCATTGTCCAGAAGACAGGCATGGACCGTAAGACAGTAAGTGAAATGATGATGCTTGGCGGTATTGCCAAGAAGAAGGCCATTGGCGCGGAAAAGGCTTACCGGACTGCTTCCAAAAAGGCTAAAGCATCTTTTGATACGGCTTGGACCCCGGCGGCAGATAAGCGCAGTAAGGGGTTTGTAAAACGGCTCCAGAAAAAAGCGCAGCAGCAAAAGGGCAAGCAGGCCATGGCTGCCAAAGAGGCTACTGTTCGGGCCACTAAAAAGGTAAGTCAGAAAGCACAGGCCCGTGCCGATGCCAAAGGGCGCGAGGCCAATAATCTTCCCCATATTCAGAAATTACGTAATTCCATATCCGGCGGCAAAAATCCCAAGGCGGACAAGAAGGTTGTCCTTGAATTACAGCGTGATACTCGCAAAATGCGTGATCTTAAAGGGTTGAAAGGGAAAGACGCCAAAAAACTCCAGGACGCTTTCAATAAGACGCTGCATGAAGAAATTTACAACCCCATGTACCGCCAGACCCGCAAGTTTATCCAGAAGCAGCCGGGATTCAAGGGAATGGAAATTGTGGCGGTATCAAAGAGGACTCCGGGGGTTAAAAATAGTGCCATCAATACTGACAACGATATTAACTTCGTTGCCGTAAACAAAAAGACCGGGGAGCAGATGGAAGTTCCCAAGGAACTTTACCGCAAGGTTATTTCCCGTTCTTTTACTGAACTGAGCGGGGTGCCCAAGCCTTCCAATTGGAAAGTCATGAGTGCAGCAGAGAAACAGCGGTTTGCCGACAATAATTTTGAGAAGCATGGCCAGAAGGCTATGGACGGTTATGATCCCGAAGCCTGTGATGATTACCGCTCCTACAAGCTGAATAAAAAGGGCAAGCGGGTGAAAGTCACCCCGCGGGCAGAGCAGGTCAAAAAGATGCTCAACCCTGCTGAGTTGCGCAAATGGCAGAAGCAGAATCCAGGTGGTCAGAATAAGGTCCTGCTTAACAATCCGGGCCAGATGGGTGAGATGTATTTCTTCAAGCCCAATGAGGAATTGAACCGGGGCAACCGCAGTGAAGCTCTTGCGCAGGCCAGCAAGGGGGCCTCCATGCTGCTGGCAGTCCGGGAAAGCTACCGTTTGCAGGGAGTAAAAAATCTGCACAAGCTCGACCCCAAGTTTATGCAGGTTGTCCAGCTGCTGAAAAAGCAGACCGGAGCCAGCGGATCTGATCCACGGAAGGTTGAAGCTGAAGTCAGAAAGCTCGGTTTCAGGGACCTTAGGACTGCTTTTTCCCGTCTTGAGTCCGAATTCGGGGCCTTGGGAGATGCACGATGAGAAACTTATTTATAATACTTTTCCTGAGCTTCACTCTTGTGTGCAGTTCCACTTCGGCAGCAGCGTCCACCAACACCGATGCTGTCAGGGCTGCCCTGCAAAAGATCGAAACGGATATTTCGCGTATTAAAGGACGCATCGCCCAGCTTGAAGCCATGCTTTCTACTCCTCCTCCGCAACCGGAGCAGAAACAGGAAGAAAGTAAACCGTCCTTTGATGGCTTGGAGCAGGATGACAGCGACCTTGAAGCCGCTCTGGATGATTTCGGTGAGGAAGGTTCTACTTTTCAGGATCTTGAAGCCAAGGACAAAGAGGAAGGTTTCAATCCGGCCCAGACTCAGGGGCTGACTCAGGGGTTTACCTCTGCCGAGGATACATTTCAGCAGGGCCAACAGGGTTCCGGTATGAATGTGGGATCGGCCCCGCAGGATGGTGGTTTTGATCTTTCCGAATATCTGCAAAACGAGCGGGCCAACGATGCCCAGAGCGAACTTACCAAGCAACAGGCCCTAGATCAGGCCAATCTTGCAGAGCAGGGCAAGTGGGATGAAGCCTTGAAACGAGCCGAGGATTCCCGTTTGCAGCAGGAGCAGATGGCTAACCAGAAGACCGAACAGCTCAAGGCCGAGGCTGCCCAGCAGCTTGCTGAATGGAAGGAGCAGGTTAAGGACGGGGCCATGAGTGATACTGAGTTTGAGCAGAAAATGCACGACATGCAGATGGAGCACGAGCAGGCCCTGGCTGAAGCTGAAGAGCAACGGGATGAGGCTATTATGAATGCATTGCTGACCCAACAGACAGATCCCGGTAACCAGGATAGCGGCAGTTCATATTCTCCTTACCTGCCGCTGCCGACCCCGGAATGGATGAAGCCGGGATATGATCCTTTCAAGCCTAAGGAACAGCCTCTTCCGGCGGGTGCCCAGAAGATGAATCCGGTCACAGTCTCGGTAAGCCCAACAACCATGTATATCTGGGACCATGGCAGCGAGGATGGTGATAAAATTTCCATCTTCCTGAACGGCAGGACTGTCCGGGGGAGTGCTACTATCGGCAATTCAAAAACTTCAGTCCAGCTTATGCTGCGACAGGGGCCAAATCAGGTATTGATCAAGGCCCTGAATGAAGGGACCAGTTCGCCGAACACTGCTGCAATCAAAGTCATGAACGTTGTCGAAGGTAATCCGGAGCAGTCATATAATCTGCTCACAGGTAAGACCGCAGCCATGACTGTTACCTATGACCCCAGTCGTGGCGGGGGAATGAAATTACTGCCGGGGCGCTCGACCAAACCCAGAATGCTCCCCAATCATATTAAGGAAATTCACAAAACCGGATTTAAACCGATCTCAAAAAGATATCTTGATCCCAAAAAAATAAAAATAATTAACAAATAGATAAGGATTCATATGCGTAAGTTTTATTGCCCTTTCATTTTTGTGCTCTCTGTTCTCGTTTTGTTTCCGCTTTGCGCCAATGCCGCCAGTTACACCGGAAACGGTATGGGGGTGATCATTGAAGGGGACCGTGCTTCCGCCCTGAATCTGGCAACCAAATCGGCATACAAGAAGGCCGTTTCAAAGGCCATGGAATCCAAGATCCCCATCGGTTCATCAGGGCGTATGGCTTATGGACGCAAGAAACCTCTTCTCTTTAAAGGTCCCTTGCCTTTTGTGAAGGGGCAAAGGATGGTTTCTCAGCAGGTGGAAGGCAAGGTGCTCCGGGTGACATTGGCGGTGGATGTTGATGAGAACAAGTTACAGCGTTTCTTGGGGCAGCAGGGTTTCCTTGCTGAACAGGCCAAGCAGGCCAAGAAGATGTCTTTACCCACAGTTATGGTTCTGGTGGTGGAAGAAATGAATGGGGCTCAGAATCCGTTTCCCTTTGTTTCCAGCCAGATTACTTCCAAGCTTATGGAAGACGGCTATGACGTGTTGGACCAGACTTTAGTTCAGAAAGCTGCGGCCCATGATCAGGCGGTGCAGGGCGTTTTGCGCGGAAACCCAAGGGCGGCTCAGGCAGTGGCTTTGCAATACGGGGCCGGACTGCTGATTACCGGGCGGGCCATCGGTTCTGCCAGCGGTATGAAGGCCGGAGGAATGCAGGCTTACGGGGCGGATGTAGTCCTGCAGGCTTTGCAGGCGGACACCGGACGGATTCTGGCAACCGGGCAGGGCAGCGGCAGCTATCCGCATATCAATGCCGTCACTGGACAGCGCAAGGCTATCGGCGAGGCTGCGGGGAAAGCTTTCAAGCGGCTCATGAAAGGCATGGATAAGCGTATGGCGTCTACCGAGGAAACCATGACCGTCACAGTCAGCAATGTGAACTACAAGCAGTTGACCGTGCTCAAGAAGATCATGGGCAAAAAATTTAAGTCAATTTCCAAGCTCCGCCAGCGTAGTTTTGCGGGCAATGTCGCCAAGCTTGATGTTACTCTGGCTGGCGCACCCGAAGCATTTGTGGACGAAGTTGCATTGGCAAAATTCGGCAAATTCAGACTGGAAGTGCTCAGCGTATCTCCGCAGAAGGCTGACTTTGTTTTAAAGAAATGATTTGGTGGAATGGATTAAATCTTAACCTACATATTGCGTTGATATTTTACGGTAATGCACAGGGTGAAGGACTGTCCCCGGAGTATCCGGGGCCGTTTGGCTACAGCGCTTGCCGCGGCCACGGCTTTGCCTGCGGCCACGTCCAGAAGGGGAATACCTGAGGAACGAACAAGCCTGATATTGGAAAAGGTATCGTCCGGGCGGATATGAAAGGAATACATTACGTTGCCGATAAATCCGGAGAAGTCTCCATTTCCCGGAAGGAATTTACGTTGCTCCACCGCTTCACGAACCTGTACCAGATAACGTTTTCTTGCCAGCCGTTCTAATTTCCGGGCCTGCTCTTCAGCCTGCTTTTCGTCGGCGCTGTCTGCAACTTGTTGCCCGAGGGCAGTTTTAGCGGATGAACTGACCGGAGGGATGTCGAAATTTAAGGGTATTGTTATCTGTTTGTTGCCCGGTTCCGGCTCAGAAATCCATTCAAAATTAACCAGCCAGAGATGGATTAGGATTGAGACCGCAATACAGGAGCATGTCAGCTGGCGCGAAGTCATCGGGGGAGCTCGTTGACATCATCTTTTTTGTCCGAAGTAACGATGACCAGATTGCTGAATCCTTCGTTGCGCACTGTATCGACAATGCGGATAAAGTTTTCCACCCGGGCCTGAGGAACGGATTTGAGCAGGATGTTTTTCGGCTGCATTGCTGAGGGCTTTCTTGCAACAGCGCGTAATTCGTGAGCCAGTTCATGGATAGTTACGGGCTGCATATTGCACAGGATTTTTCCGTTGTCTTTCAGCTCAATTTCCATTGATTTCCCGGAAACCGGTTTTGAGGTTTCGGCCGGGGGCAGGTCCATGTTCATGCCTTTTGCTGTGTATACAGTTGAGACCACGAAGAATATCAAGAGGATGAAAACAACATCCAGTAGGGGAGTCAGGTCCGGGCTGGCCGGTTTGGGGGAGTGGTTGGTGAAAGAAATCATGGCGGCAAGGCTCTAGTCTTCTTGAATTTCCAGCAATATATTAGCGGTATGCTGCATGGCGTATGCAGCCTTTTCATGTTGGCGGCAGAACCAGCGATGAGCGATAAGGGCCGGGATTGCCACGCTCAGTCCGGCGGCGGTGGTTAGCAGGGCCTGCCAGATGCCCCCGGCAAGCATTGTAATATCCACATTTCCTGAGGCGGATAGCTTTGAGAAAGCCTTGATCATGCCGAGGACAGTTCCCAGAAGCCCGATGAGCGGAGCGGCAGTGGCAACTGTTGCCAGAAAATCAAGTCGGCGGTTGAGGGAAAAGAGGATTTCTTCCCCGGCTAATTGAACTTCGTGCTTTTTATCCTTTTCCGGCAACGGGCTGAACAGCGCTTCGAATACCTTCAGGTAGAGGGGGGAGCTTTCTTCGACTAAATGCAGAATTTCGCCGTTCTTTTGCTGGCGGGCCAGAACCATTATTTCGCTTAGCCGTTCAGCCTTGGGGAATCTATTGGTGCTGAAGACAAGAAAGCGTTCACCCATAACTGCTAATGAAGCAATTGAAAGAATAAAGAGCGGCCACATGATGAGGCCGCCCTGTTGTAGAATATTCATGAGTAATTCCGTTCAAGTTGTTCCAGAATTTCGAGTTCCATGTCCCGCCCAATAGCGACAAGAAATCCGTCATCGTTGAAATCTCCGCTGAAGCTGGAGAACTCGTATCTTCCTGATACGTACTGCACCACTTCAGGGTCATCGCTTCCGGAAACATTTACAATTCCCTTGAGCCGGAAGACCTCATTGGGGAGTGAGGTCATAAGGTGATGAAGATCTTCACGGCTCAAGGGTTTGTTGAAGGCAAAACGACGGGAGGTGAATCCTTCCATGGCGTGCGTATGCTGGGGAGGTGTCAGGGGACAAAGCGAAATCCCTCCGAAGTGGTGTGTTCGGGGGTCCGAATCATATATGTTTCCGGGATTTATCGCACTGTTAATGGTATTAACCAGCAAGGCACGTTTATTCAGAGTGGTAAGGAGTTTTGCCAGAGATTCCTGTTCTTCCTGTGAGACAAGGTCACATTTATTGAGAATTATTACGTCGGCAGCCTTTACCTGATTGCGGGCTATATCACTGTCCGCAAGCAGCTGAGGGCCGTTTTCAGCATCCACCAGTGTGGTCACTGAATCCAGTCGCACCAGCGGGCGCAGGGTTTCTATTTCATTGAGAATATTAAAGGGGTTGGCCAGCCCGGTTGTCTCAAGGACAATTACCTTGGGGTTGAAGCGCGCTTTGAGCTGTTCAATACCCTTGGACAGGTTTCCGGCCAATGTGCAGCAGACACAGCCTTCATCCAGTTCAACAATGGAGTCGTCACCTTCCAGAAGCTTGCCGTCGACCCCGGTTTGACCGATTTCATTTTGGATAATGGCAACCAGTTCATCCCGTGAAGCATGGTATTCCAGAAGCTGGTTTAGGAAGGTGGTCTTTCCTGCACCCAGAAAACCGCTAAGCACAATAAGGCTGGGGCGTTTATCAAAGGCGTAATTGTGGTTCCCTTTAACTTCCATGGCGGCGAGGTCGTGGGTTTCCCAGAAGAGAGCTTCGCCAACAGGAGCTGGTAGATCGGCTCTGGTCTCGGTATTGCCTTGTGCGCAGAACTCTGGGAGTTGCGGGAACGCGAGACTAGTGGCTGCCCCGCGCTCCCCCCAATTGAGAGCATCGTTGATGGTAGTAGCTTCATGGCTGCTCGGAAATTTATTGCCCATGGAATCATAGATAGTGGCCTTGCCCGGAGTTTCCTTTCTGTAAAATCCGCTGGGAGGGACTTCAAGGCTGTTTGATATTGCTGCTGCAAGCACAAGCAGAAAGTCCATGGCTATAGCGTGAGCAGGGATGTTTTCTTCAATTTCGCCGGGATTAATAATCCACTGCCCGTCCTGAGTTGCAATGCCGTCCTGTGAGATACTCACTTTGGTCTGTTCAGCTGAAAATTTGAGAGTAAAAGCTTTTTCACCTTTATTCAGCCCGGTAAGCACAGTTGCGATGCGGAAGGGCGCAGCCCAGTCCTCATCGGATGAAAATCGGCGGATGGATTCAATGTAATCTTCCTGCACCACTGAAATATTGGCTGCCAGTGACATGGATTCCAGCAGGTCTTCGTTTTCTTCAGGAAAGTAATAAAGTCCCAAAGAAGCAAAGAATCCGTCATCGTTTGCATCTTCATTTTCAGTGCAAAGCCCGAATACCCCCGGACGGGTACGCAGTTTCATTGTCCACGCTTTTTCGCCTCGTGGGCATACTGCCATGCCTTTCCAGCCCAGCAGCCTTTTGAATTCATCATGCTGGCAGGCTACCAGCAGACAATTGACCAGCATATCCGGCATGTTGATCTGGTGGTTGCTACCCCGCCGGGGAGGGAGAATTGCGGAAAGGTTCATGGTAAGCACCCTTTATGGACTGCCCGGCCCGGAGGTCAGGGCCGGACAGTTTGGATATGGTTGTTCAGGCCTTAGCAGCCGAAGTTAATTTTATCGCCGTTGCCGAGGTAATCCTTGGAAGCGGAGCGGAAGCGCGCTGTGCCGCGGACAACCGGGTAGCCGGCTTCAATGAATTTCTTGGCAGTGAGGTGTCCGGTGCAGTGGTTGCAGCCGATACGCTCGAAGCCCCATTCCCCGAGAGAAATTACGAGGTCATCGTATTTGGGGTCCCAGTCCTCAAAGGGTGAGATGTGCAGGCCGCCGTAAATGCCGTAGAATTTGTCATTGTCATACTTCAGGTTGGCATAGGCAAAGTCTGCGAATTTAAGGATACCCTGATGGCAGCAACCGGAGATGAGTACCAGACCGTGACCTTTTACGTTGAAGGCCAGGGATGTCTCACCGAAAACACGGTTGATGATGGGTACGTCGAACTTGAGCAGGGCCATACCCGGAATAATCGGGGTGATGGGCTTGTCTGCTATCTTCAGGTCGCCTTTGTAACCGCAGTCCTTCACGTACTGGAGACCTTCTTCGTAGAAGCCGTCGTGCAGGTAAAGAGGAATACGGTTGTCATATTTCAGGGTTACAGGCAGGCCCCAGAAGTGGTCCCAGTGTTCATGGGAGATGAACAGGGCTTCGATTTGCTGTTCTTCGAGCATTTTATCAATGCCTTCACGCTTGAAGCTGTCATTCATCCATTCGAAGGACCATCCGGTATCCAGCAGGTATTTGTGCATGGTTCCGTCAAGCTCTTCCACTTCGATGAGGCAGGAGTATCCACCGGGGTTGTCCGGGTGCAGGGACAGTTTTTTCTGAATTTCCCATGCCTTTTCCAGATCGTGGGGCAGCAGGTCCTTGATGGAGCCGATACCTTCCTCGTAAGAACCTTGGGCTGAGCCTTTGCCATTGCCGAAGGGGGCCCAGTTGAGGGTGTACTGGTTAACCAGCAGGCCGCCTGCTTCATGGATATCTCCGATAAGGTGGGAGTTGTTGAACCAGCTTGTCTCGGAGATGTTGGTTACGCGAACACTGCGGCAGGCACCGAAGTCGTTCATTTTGCGCTCTGTTTTGGGAAGACGGTCATACGCCATGGGGGTGTATGAATACATGCCCATCCCGGCGATGGCACCGGCCACAAGACCTGTTGCCGCGCCTTTGACGAAGTCACGTCTGCTTATATTCTTTTTCTCATTGCTCATAATTTAGCTCCTTGTTCCGTGCGCTTACTTGATGATGCTGAAGTTTGCGCTTACCCAGGGCAGGATGTTGATGATGGCGAAGTAGAACAATACCCCAGCTGCAAGACCGACAAAGAGACCTTTAGCAATTCCGGGAGTCCATTTAACATCATTCGCGACCACTTCTTCCTTGACCTCTTCGAGCTCAGCTTCTGTTTTGGGAACAGCTTTCCAGCCCGGCCAGCCGTCCATGAACCATACGTTGATCAGGAAGATGTTGATCAGCCAGATCATGGGAATCATGGGGAACTGCTGGGGATGGGAGAATCCTTTCTGGGTTCCGAGGAACAGGTGGGAGGTCTTGTAGTAGACCACGTAGACCACAACAGCCATTACAGCGGTCAGCAGGGTACGGATGCACACGTTGACGGGACGGCTGAATTTGGTGGGCCAGTTGCCGCAGTAGAAGGTCAGGTACAGGCTGGGAACGAGCCAGAAAATAGCCATTTCACCAACGTGCAGCCAGCGCCAGTCAGGAGCCATGAGACGGCGGGTTCCGCGAATGGTTTCGCCCCAGACGAGGTCCTGTGCGTAGAACAGGAAGAAGCACAAAGCCAATGCTATACCGATGATACCGAAGAATGATGCGGTGCGGCGCAGTACGTCGTTTTTGATCAGGTTGAAGGGATAGCGTTCCCAGATACCTTCGTAGAGCCAGACAACAACGGTGCAGCACATAATCCATGCGATATGGAAGTTACCGGAAACTGTGTTGGCGAACTCTTCCCAATAGGGCGGGCAGATGGCAGTAAACTTCTGCCAGGGGTAGAAAAGAATGGCCATGTGGGAATGCATGGTCAGGAAGTAAACGATCATACTGAAGAAGAAGGTTACGAGCACAATGGTGATGCCTCGTGCCGGCTGCTTCAGTTTCTGCCACGGCGCATTTTCGCAGGCTACAACCCAGCTGGGGGAAAGCCATGATGCGATGGCCGCAAACATCATGATCGCTTCTGCCGCATATTCAATTGCGTAGAAGTCGGTCAGGCCCATTGCTTCAAGGCGTGCCGGGTTGAAGTAGGCAATACCGAAGTTACCGAGGATTTCAATGAAGAATCCCTTGATGAGCAAAAGCATAGCCGCAACACTGACCAGAGTCAGGACGGAACCTTTTACCAATGGGTGCGTTTTCTGGAGCCATGTTCGTTTGAACGGCCAGAAATCGAAAATGTATGCAAGCCAGATAAAGAGGATTAGCAACCAGCGGCAGACCATGTACCCGATGTAGGGGGTGTACATGCGCATGATGCCGCGGGGGTCCTGAAAAATCCACCATGTTAAATAAAAGAAAGCAAAAATGATAATCGTGTTGACTAAGGCCGGAATCGGTCCATTCCAGCGTTTCACCAACTTCCGACTCTCAAGGTAGCTGACACTACTGTTGTCCATGTGACTACTCCTTTGTGAGTACGCCGGGGGGATGATCAGTCCCCGTATCCCAACTGTGCTCGTATAACGTCTGTTTACAGGTTCCCGTCAGGAAACCAGTTCCTCCAATTGCCCGGGCGTAACAGTAGCCGGATCGATCCCCTGTGCCATTGCGCGCAGGAATAGTTCATTTTCGGTCAGGGGAGTCTTCTTGTCCTCTTCCTGTTCCTGTTCTTGAACTGATTCATCGCGCTTCTCGTTCTGGCGTTTTGGTGAAACGAAACGACTGAAAAACTCTCTGCGGTTCATAATTATTCCCTGCCTATGTCTAGCTGTCCGGTAAAACCATCTGGCTGAAGGTCTGAAGGCCGTATTTTGCCAGTTTTTCGGCCTGTTCCGGCTGGCCGGTTTTCAAGGCATTGAATAATTCCACGTGGTAAGCGAAGAGGGCATCGATTTGCACTTCCGACAGTCCTGTCCCGGCATGCTCCAGATTCTTGGCCGCCAGTTCCAGCTCCTTCAGCAGGAGGATCAGGTAGCCGTTGTTGGAGACTTCCGCCAAGGAGCGGAAGAATGAGATGTAAACCCGGCTGATCATCGAAAGGTCGAAGTTCACAATGGCTTCTCCCAGTTTCGAGGTCACGGTTTCCAGCTCGCTGATGTCGCTTGGAGACAGGCGCAAAGTTTCGGTGCGCACAAGGCCGGGAACGACCAGATAAAGGGTCTCGACCAGTTGGCGGCTTGCTTCGATGCTTTTGCGTTTGCGCAGCATTTCCCAGCTGATGCAGCCTTCCTTGTTCTTCAGGTAACAGCCGCTTTTTTCACGAATCTCGAGGTAACCCATGCTTTCAAGGTTGCAGAGGGCTTCCCGGACTGTGTTCCGGCTGGTGTTGAACATTTCCGCAAGGCGTCTTTCACCGGGTAGGCGGTCGCCTATGGAGAAGGATTTGCCTTGCAGCATTGTAGTTATTTTCTGACAAAGGATTGGTCGTTGTGTTGATGCCATATCTGGTCCAACCAGTTTGAGGGTTAAATGATCCGCTCTTCACTTGAAGAGGTTTTATGGTCCGTTTTTTTTGAGCACAAGACGGGTTGTGAAAAAAAACACTTAAACTGGTCCAACCAGATGTCAATGTGAAATGGGCTAGTGTTGAGTTTTTTAGGGTTAAACCTTTGAATTTATAGTTTTTAAAATTTAGGGCAGTGTTTTTCTTTTTGGAACAAAAAAAGCGTGATGAGAAAGAGTCTCATCACGCTTTGTGTTGATTTTACAGTGTCTGGTTGGACCAGATATGCAGTTATTTACCGCTGCAATGTCCTAGTGCTGCGATAAACTGATCGTGAAGTTCGTGGAGGGGAGGTGCTGCATCCGGGTCATAGCTATGGGTTTTTGTGGAGCAGAAGATCAGCACATTGGTTAAAACCCCGTTTTCGTAGAAAGGCTGGGCATAGTAGGAGCGTATTCCGTGAGGAATGAACAGGGCCCAGTCGATAGGTTTTATGCTTTTGGATGTCTCCATCACCACATGGTTCTGGAGGTTGAAGCGGACGATGTTTTCCGCAATTGAACCTTCATATGGATGGGTACGGTTTTCGTCCAATCCGCTAAAAGGGCCGCCGATAGCGGTAACTTCAACTTTGTTTTCATCAATAAAGATGCGGGAAAGCATAATTGCGTCCGTAGGGGAACCGGAAGGCAGGGTTTGCAGGGTGGTTTCCAGCAGACATTCAATGCTTTTGCACTTGCTTAGTGTCTTGGCGGCTGTTCCTGAGCAAACAGTCTCGTTGCCTCGGACCGGGATGCCCTTGCAGGCCTGACAGTCGTTACGATGATCAAGGGTGATCCAGAGGAGGTTTTCACCATTGCGGGAGATGCTTTGGATGCTGGTCGAA
Source organism: Maridesulfovibrio sp. (assembly GCF_965230075.1). Classification (GTDB taxonomy): domain Bacteria; phylum Desulfobacterota; class Desulfovibrionia; order Desulfovibrionales; family Desulfovibrionaceae; genus Maridesulfovibrio. The sequence continues at coordinate 199,353 of NZ_OZ245945.1, forward strand.
CATTCATGGCTTTTGCCCATGCTGTCCGTCACAGAGAGTTTGCCGTTCCAGCGGTCCGAAAAGATAAGTCCTTCATACAGCTTATGCAGGTCTGTTTCTGAATTGTGGCGGAAAATATCTTGAAAATTCATCAAGAGCAGTTCCTGTCGATCGTATTTTAGTAATTCTCCGGCTGCATTGTTTGCAGCACATACAGAGCGGTCTGAAAAACGAACGAACAGGACCGGATCGTCAATAAGGTCGATCTTGGTTGCAAGGTTGGGCCTGCCCTCTGTGGTCAGGATTTCATCCACCTGTCCGGAAATGTCCGTGAGCATACCTATGGAGCATGTCTGGTGAAGAGGGTCGGGAATGGCTCCGAGTCTGAACCATCTGGTGGAGTTCTTGTTTAAGCGCATACGGAAGACACAGCTGGTCGGTATGCGGTTTCTTACCTGTTGCAGACTATTCCGGAATTTTTCCCAATCTTCGCTCAGGATCATGTCGCGGGCGAGTTGCGGATTTTGCAGGACAGAGCGTACTTTTTGATTCTCAGTCGGGATTATGTAGGAGTTAAGAAAGGAAATCTCATTTTCTACAATATTAATGCGCCAGATGATGGCGGGAAGTTGGTTTAGATAACTTGAAAAATATTTTTCAAAATCAGCAAATAATCTATCGTTTTCATTGTTATGGGTAGGCATTCTAATCCTTATTAATATTGGCTTCTATAAATAAAACGATAGCCCGTTTATACCCTCATTTACCCTCTTGGCAAACATGTTTCTATTGGTCCAGCCAGATTAGCCGGAGGTTCATGTCCAGCTAGATTGACCGGATAGTTTTTGTACAAAACACAAATTGCATGCAATATAGTGCAATTTTGCATGCAATTTATATGTGCAAATGTGGGTGTTTTTGCGAAATGTTTCTGTTTCTATGGTGTAAGTACTTATTTTTCAGTGTATTACAAAAAAATATCTTCAGATTGGTTTATGGCATGGCTTATGCTAAATGGGCCGCATGCAACGTACAACTACAACATGTCCTTATTGTGGTGCAGGCTGTGCTCTCTCTTTGGAAGTTGAGGAGGGGCGTATCGTCAGTGTTTCCCCCGGTCCTGAGCCTTCAGTCAATCAGGGCGCTTTATGCTCCAAAGGACGTTACGGATTCGACTTTGTCCACCATCGCGATCGGTTGACCACTCCGCTGGTGCGTAAGAACGGCGAGCTGGTTCCTGCTTCATGGGATGAGGCTCTCGACCTTGTGGCTGATAGGTTAAGCTCCATTGTTTCTGAGCATGGTCCGCAGGCAGTGGGCGGCTTCAGCAGTGCCCGCTGCACCAATGAGGAAAACTACCTCTTCCAGAAATTTTTTCGCGCAGGACTCGGCAGCAATAATGTCGACCACTGCGCACGTCTCTGACACGCTCCCACCGTGGCCGGACTGGCCACATCATTGGGAAGCGGTTCCATGACCAATTCCATCCGCGAACTGTGGGATATGGGGCCGGGAGACTGCGTTTGCGCCATTGGAACCAACACTACCGAGTGTCACCCGATCATCGGCATCGGCATGATGGAAGCGAAGCGCAACGGAGCCGGATTGATTGTCATCGATCCCCGCGAGATTGACCTTGCGCGGCAGGCCGATGTCTGGCTCAGGCTGCGTCCGGGAACTGATACGCCGTTGCTTTCTTCCATAGCCAAGGTTCTTCTTGATGAAGGTCTGGCTGATCTTGAAGCTGTAGCCGCAGCGACCGAAGATTTCGATTCCTTCCGGGAAGGTTTGCAGGCTTACGACCCTGAAAGTGTAGCCGTTATTGCTGAGGTTCCTGGCGAAGAGATCCGCAAGGCTGCCCGGCTCATCGGCCGTTCTGCCAATGCTGCTTTCTACTACACCATGGGTGTAACCCAGCATACAACCGGGACCAATAATGTGCTGGCCGTGTCCAACCTTGCTTTGCTCAGCGGAAATATCGGACGTCCGAAAACCGGGGTCAACCCCTTGCGCGGTCAGAACAATGTTCAGGGTTCATGCGATATGGGAGCCTTACCCAACGTGCTGACCGGGTACCGTCCGGTAGCTGATGATGCGGTACGGGAAACATTTGAATCCGCTTGGGGAGTAAAACTCCCTGCTGAGCCGGGACTGACCATCCCCAAGATGTTGCATGCCGTTGAGGAAGACAAGCTGAAGGGACTTTTTGTTTTCGGCGAGAATCCCATGCGCAGTGATCCGGACATAAGTCATGTGGAGCATTGCCTGAAACATGTTGATTTTCTGGTTGTGCAGGACCTTTTTCTGACCGAAACAGCCGCGCTGGCAGACGTTGTCCTGCCCGGGGCAAGCTTTGCTGAGAAGGATGGAACTTTTACCAGCACAGAACGGCGAGTGCAGCGGGCCCGCAAGGCCGTTGATCCTATCGGTGACAGCCGTCCTGACTGGGAAATATTGGCTGATTTACTGGCTCGCCTGGGACGTTCGGAGCGCTACGCAAATGCCAGCGAGGTGTTTGATGAAATGCGGGCGCTGACCCCGACCCATGCCGGCATCAGTTACGAGCGTCTGGAATCAGGCGGTATTCAGTGGCCCTGTCCAGATGAGTCACATCCGGGGACTCCTATTCTGCATGTGGGAGGCTGTATGCGTGGTCTCGGTAAATTCGTGCCCCTTGAGCACCGCGAACCAGCGGAACTGCCGGATGCGGAATATCCGTTGACCCTGACCACCGGAAGGGTGGTCGCCCATTACCATACCGCCACCATGACCCGCCGCTGTTTCGGTCTTGCCGGGACATGGCCGGAGGAACTTGTGGAGATTCATCCCGCTGATGCCGCTGCATACGGTGTTGAGGATGGAGAACTGCTGGAAGTCAGCTCCCGCCGGGGAACGGTAAAGGCGCGGGCATGGATTACCAAAAGGGTCCGGCGCGGTCTGGTTTTTATGACTTTTCACTTTTCGGAAAGTCCGGCCAACATGCTGACCACTTCGGCAGCAGATCCAATTACCGGAACCCCGCAGTTGAAGGTTTGCGCTGTGTCTATTCGTAAATTCACGGAACCCGAAGAGTCTGTAGACGCGCAGGTTTCCGCAGCAATAAAGGAAGAAATTTCATGTCATCACGCTTAACTCCATTTATCCTTGCCAGCGCAGCCAAATGTATCGGCTGCCGGGCCTGTGAACTGGCCTGCGCTGCTGCCCATCTTCAGGGCGGTGTTTCTGTGGGAAGCTTGCAGGGGGCCCTTTCTCCTCGTCTTTACCTGACCCGTGCAGAAGATATCTGTGTTCCGGTGGGCTGTCGTCATTGCGAGGATGCACCCTGCGCTGCTGTCTGTCCCAATGGTGCTATCCAGCGTACTGACTCAGGGGTGCTGGTGGATGAGAAAATCTGTGTGGGCTGCAAAACCTGCCTTGCGGCCTGTCCGGTTGGAGCCATGGAGATGGCCCAGATCTGGAAGAATGGTCGTCCTGCCCTGCGCCGGGTGGTCGATCCGCAGAATCCTGATTCTTACATTATTGAACCCGCTCTTTTAGCCAGCAAATGCGATCTCTGCCATGAACGGGAAAACGGTCCGGCCTGTGTGGAAGCCTGCCCTAAGGACGCTCTGACTTTGGTTGAGCCCATGAAATTGAAAAAACGCCGCAATATTGAAGCTGTACTGGCTCTTGCCGGGTTTAATGCTCATGCAGGGGAGGAACTGTAATGACCAACATATCTCAAGTAGTTTCCATAGATCCCGCAGTCTGTACCGGTTGTCGCCGCTGTTCCGAGGTATGCCCGGTAGACGCTATTGTCGGCGTTGAAGGTGAAGCGCAGACCATTGATACTTCCAAGTGTGTAATCTGCGGGCAGTGTGTGCTGGCCTGTTCAGCCTTTGTTTCTCCCTTTGACGATGCAGCAGAAAATCTTCCGGCCATGCGTTTTGAGCGCGGTCTTGCTGAAAAAGACCAGTTGCCGCTGTTTGCCGCGCATTTTCGTAATGACACAAAAAGTGTTGCTGAGTTACTTGATGATCCGTCCAAAAAATCCATGGTCCAGTGTGCCCCGGCAGTGCGCACTTCCATTGCCGAAGAATACGGACTTGCACCGGGAACTCTGACTCCGGGACAGCTTGCCGCTTCCCTGCGCCGTCTTGGTTTTGATGCTGTCTACGACACTATTTTCGCGGCGGACGTAACCATCATGGAAGAGTCTTCGGAACTGCTGCAGCGCATTGAATCCGGGGGGCCGCTACCCATGTTCACATCCTGCTGCCCCGGCTGGGTGCGTTACATGGAAACAGCATGGCCTGATCTGACCGACCATCTTTCCAGCTGCAAATCTCCGCAGCAGATGGCTGGCGCGCTCTTCAAAACTTACGGCGCCGAGCTTGCCGGAGTCGGTCCGGAATCCATTGCCAGCATCGCGGTTATGCCCTGCACAGCCAAAAAGCATGAGGCTGCCCGTCCTGAAATGCAGGACAGCGGTCAGCCCGATGTGGATGCAGTGCTCACCGTAACCGAACTTGCCGCCATGTTGAAGGCGAAAGGCATCAATCTTGCCGAAATACCTGAAGAGGATTTTGACGTACCTATGGGCCTCTATTCCGGGGCCGGGGTTATCTTCGGAGCGACAGGCGGGGTAATGGAAGCAGCCCTGCGTACAGCCATTGCCGTTACCAGCGGTAAAGATGTTTCTGAGAGCGGGGTTGAGTTTACTCCGGCTGGAGAAGGCATCCGCAGGGCTTCTGTGGAAGTGGCCGGAAAGACCATCCGGGCAGTGATTGTTTCCGGTCTGGCCAATGCCGCACCGCTTCTTGAGGATGTCCGTGCCGGGAAGGCTGACTTTGATTTCATGGAAGTTATGTGCTGCCCCGGCGGTTGTGTTGCCGGAGGCGGCCAGCCCAAATTATTGCCCGGAGTTGATCTTGCCGATGCAATTGCCAAGCGCCGTGGCGGGTTGCACCGTCATGATAAGGAACTTCCGGTCCGTGCTTCGCATAAAAACGAGGCAGTTTCGGCTTTATATGATAAGTTTCTGGGTGAACCTCTCGGGCATCGTTCACATGAACTTCTGCATACCCACTACGGAAACAAAAGCGGGGGCCATTAACCATGAATGCTTTTGTTCTGGCTGTACCGTCACGTTGCATCGGTTGTCGGGCCTGTGAAATCGCCTGCGTGGATGCCCACATGGCAGCAGATATGGGGCAGGCTATGGAAAACGGGCAGCCATTCAGCCCGCGTATTTCAGTAGTGCGAGAGTCCGGAGTGACTGCACCGATTCAGTGCCGCCAGTGTGAGGATGCACCATGCGCGAAAGCCTGCCCTGTGGGTGCCATCAGCTATGACGGCAAGGCGGTGGTCATTGATGCTGAACGTTGTTTCGGCTGCAAGGCCTGTCTGGCCTCCTGTCCTTTCGGGGCCATGCAGGTCGGTTTAATCAACGTAGAGCATGAAGTTCCGGTAGCTCACAAATGTGATCTCTGCGACGGGCATCGCGATAAGCCTGCATGTGTTTCCGTGTGTCCTGCCGGGGCGTTGAGTGTTTTTTCAAGTGAGTCTTTGCAAAAACTATCGGCTAACAAGCGTCTGGAAAATGCGCGTATGACAGCCCATAATAGCTAGTAATTTTAATAAAATGACAGATTCCATCTATCGCAGCGTGGTCGAGGACCAGACTGAGCTTATCCGCCGTTTCCGTCCTGACGGGCGGCTGACCTTTGTGAACAGTGCTTTTTGCCGGTTTTACGGCATGAGTGAAGAAACTTTGCTTGCGTCGCATTTTCAGGAGCTTCTGGACCCTGATGAGCGCGAGGCAATTGTTCGTAAAGTCTATTCTTTGTCTCCTGACAATCCGGAGGTCAGAACCGAACCTCGTTATACTGATGCTGATGGGGAAGTTCATCATGTACAGTATGTGACCCGCGCTATTTTCGATGATGATGGAAATGTTGTTGAATATCAGTCGGTAGGGCGTGACATCACTGCCCAGCGACATGCTGAGGCTACACTTGCTGAGGCTCGCTCGGCCATGGAACGGGCCAGCCGGGTTACTACCTTTGCTGTTGTTGGCGGAGGCATCGCCCATGAGATTAACCAGCCGCTCAACGCAATACGGTTGCTATCTGCATCGGCCCTTTTGCTGGAAGACCGTTCCGAGAATCCCGATAAAAAAATCGTCCGTATCCTGCAAAATATTGCCGGACAGGTGGACCGCATCGATTCCATCGTCAACCATCTGCGCGAACACCTGCGTAATAACCAGCCCGTGACAGCCGAGCTGTGCAATCTTGGGAAGGCAGTGCAGTCAGCGTTATCTCTGATGAGAGCCCAGATGGTGGCAAGGGGCATAGCACTGGAACTTACCATCGACCCGGAAGTACAAACTGTTACCGGAACGTGTATCAGGTTTGAGGAACTGGTCATGAACCTTGTTGCCAATGCCATGCAGGCTCTGGAAACTTGTGACGTTTGTCAGAAAACCATTTCCATTCGGGTTGTGCCTCAAGGTTCCGGTTCTGTGGAATTGACTGTGGCAGATAACGGTCCCGGATTTGATCCAAAACTGGCCGATGAACTTTTCGAACCGTTTTTCTCCACCAAATCTCCGGGGTCTTCCATGGGGCTTGGCTTGTCTATCGTGCGCACAATCGTGCAATCCGCAGGCGGATCAGTTGTTGCGGAGAATCGTCCCGAAGGCGGGGCCCTTCTGCGGGTAATACTGCCTGCATCTGAAGCGGGAGGAGTGTAAAGAATATGCGTATTTTACTTGTAGATGATGATGCTCCAACCCGCGATTCACTGGCCGAATACCTGACCCTGCTTGGGCATGCTGTCACTCCCTGTGCAGAGGCTGTTTCCGCCCTTAATATTTGCCGCAATCATGACTTTGAAATGGTTCTTTCGGATATCCAGATGCCGGGTAGGACCGGAATCGAGCTGGTGCGTGATATCAAAGAGCTTTCTTTCACCACTCCCCCGGATGTGGTCCTTTACACCGGGCATGCCGATCTTGAACTTGCCATCGGAGCTTTACGGGCCGGGGCCTATGACTACCTGACCAAGCCCATCAATCTGGAAGAACTCGCAGCAGTGCTGGACCGTGTGGCCGAGCATCAGGAACTGCTGCGTGAGAATGAAAAGCTGACCGACCGTTTTGAGGAAGTTGTAGCTGAGGCAACCAGTGATGTGCGTGCTGAATTATCACAGTTGCGTGAATTATTTGCCCAGCAAGCCGGTTTGGATAACATCGGTATTTTCTCAGAATCCATGTGGGAGGTGGTCAATCAGGCCCGTCTTTACCACGAGGACCGTGACATGCCCGTGCTTATTCAGGGTGAGACCGGAGTGGGCAAGGATATCGTGGCCAAGATGATTCATTACGGGGAGAAAAATCCCAATTCACCGCGTCCTTTTGTGGATATTAACTGCGCGGCCCTTCCGGCAAATCTCTTTGAAAGTGAATTGTTCGGTTACGAGGCTGGTGCCTTCACCGGTAGCGCCACCCGGGGGGCACGGGGCAAGATTGATCTCGCTAAAGGAGGAACGCTGTTTCTGGATGAGATAGGGGAAATCCCGGTTGAGCTGCAAGCCAAGCTCCTGCGCGTCATTGAGAATAAAACTTTTTACCGAGTCGGCGGGCTTACCAAAGTCGAGACCGATATACGCATTATTGCTGCCACCAACCTTGATTTGACTGAGCGGATCGAAAAAGGGCTTTTCCGCAGTGATCTTTATTACCGCTTGCGGGTGGGCAGTATTATAGTTCCGCCGCTTAGAGAACGCAGTGACGACATCGTTCCTTTGGCCCTGTTGTTCCTGAGGGCATTTGCTGAAAAAAGGGGCAAAGCTTTTACAGATATCAGCCCTGAAGCTGCCGCAGTTCTGCTGGAGCACCCGTGGTCGGGCAATGTGCGTGAACTCAAGAACGCCATGGAATGGATTTCGGTCATGCATGATGCAAAGCTGCTGCTGCCCGAACATATTTCCGGTTTCTTCGCCGGTATGCAGAAAAGCGTTCCTGTGCAGGAAAGAAGCTCCACATCCCGGAAAATAGACCAACCTAAAAAAAGACCTACTGAAGAAGATATAGACGGAGCGCTTGCTGCAACAAACGGCAACAAAACCAAGGCTGCTGCGCACTTGGGTATTTCCATCCGCATGCTTTATTACCGCCTCGCAGCCAGAAAACAGAATGATAGCGAATAGATACTTTGGCCCGTATCAGAGACCGTAGAGCAGAGATCGCAGACTATAAAACGGAGATTAATATGAATCCGGACAGTACAGGATTAATTGATTTTATTGACGGGAATAAAATCTGGGAAATAGTGGATTCCACTACCCGGACCGAAGCCGATCAGGTTTACGATATTTTGGACAAAGCCGCTGAAGCCAAAGGGCTGTCCCTCGAGGAGACCGCAAGACTTCTGCAGGTCGAGGATCTGGAGCTGAATGAGGCCATCTTTGAGACTGCCCGTAAAGTGAAACAGGAAATTTACGGCAACCGCATGGTCCTTTTCGCGCCGCTGTACATCACCAATGAGTGCAGCAACCGCTGTGCCTATTGCGGATTCAAGGCCACAAATAAGGAGTTGCAGCGCCGGACCCTGAGTGCGGATGAAATCCGGCAGGAAGTCTCCGTGCTGGAAAATCAGGGCCACAAACGTTTATTGCTGGTTTACGGCGAGCATCCCAAGTTCGGTGCTGATTGGATCGCTGAAACCGTGCGCAAAGTTTACGATACTGTTTCGGAAAAAAGCGGTGAAATCAGGCGGGTGAACATTAACTGTGCACCGCTGGATGTGGAAGGATTCCGTAAGCTGCATGAAGTCGGTATCGGTACCTACCAGTGTTTTCAGGAAACCTATCACCGCGAAACTTATGCTGAACTCCACCCCAGCGGACACAAAAAAGATTATCTCTGGCGGTTGCATGCCATGCACCGGGCCATGGAAGCTGGCATAGACGATGTGGGCATGGGCACTTTGCTCGGCCTGTATGACTACCGTTTTGATACCATTGCCCTGCTGACCCATGCCGCAGAACTGGAAGCTAAATTCGGAGTGGGACCGCACACCTTGTCTTTTCCGCGGCTTGAACCGGCCCTCAATGCTGATATTGCCTTCAATCCTCCATATCCGATTTTTGATGCCCAGTTTAAGCGGCTGGTAGCGGTGCTGCGTCTTTCAGTTCCTTATACCGGACTCATTCTTAGTACCCGCGAAGGTCGGGGGCTGCGTCGTGAACTGCTTGATCTCGGTGTTTCTCAGCTCAGTGCCGGTTCCCGGACCTATCCCGGCGCATATAGCGATCCCGATTATGACCGCCCGGATGTGCAGCAATTCTGCATCGGTGATAACCGCAGCCTTGAAGAAGTTATCAGCGAAATAGTGGAGCATGGTTATGTGCCGTCATGGTGCACGGCCTGTTACCGCGCGGGCCGGACCGGAGAACAGTTTATGGAATTGGCTAAAAAGGGATTCATTCAGGAGTTCTGCCATCCCAATGCTCTGCTGACATTTAAAGAATATCTGCTGGATTACGCCCATAAGGACACGCAGAAGCGAGGCAATTCACTGATCAGCCGGGAACTGGAATGTTTTGCAGTGAAACGAAAAGGTGTTGTGAGCGACAGGCTGAACCGTATCGAACACGGCGAGCGGGATTTGTTCCTTTAATCCGCTTTAAATTCACGATCACGACTATTTAACGCCATGACTGTAAAAGAGATTTTAGACGCCCTGATGGCAGACAGCCCGGAACCTTTATTTGCGCAGGCCCGAGAAGTTCGTGATTCCGTGTTTGGTAATGAGATTTTTCAGCGCGGGGTGGTGGAGTTTTCTAACAACTGTCGCAAGAACTGCCACTATTGCGGCCTCCGTTGTTGTAACGGGCAGATTGAACGTTTTTCCCTAGATGCGGATTCTATTCTTGCAGCAGCCCGCTGCGCCATTGACGTCGGAATGGGAACAGTGGTCCTGCAATCGGGCGAGGATAAAAATCTGGACCCTCATTTCATCGGGGACTTAATCCAGTCCGTTAAATCTTATGCCGATGTTTCGGTGACCCTTTGCCTTGGTGATTATGACCGGGATACATATAAATTTTGGCGGGATTGCGGGGCGGACCGTTATCTATTGAAAATAGAGACCTTCAACAGCGAATTGCATGCCCGGCTTCGTCCCGGACAGAGTGTGTCCGAGCGTCTTGCCCGCTTGGAAACCCTGTGCAGCCTCGGTTATGAGGCTGGGTCCGGGCTGATTACAGGTTTGCCCGGCATGACTCCTGAAATCCTTGCCGAGGACCTGTTGCGTTTGAGCCTCCTTCCGTTGGATATGATCGCGGTGGGGCCGTTTATTCCGCATCCTGATACGCCCCTTGGCCGTTTTTGGGCAGGTAGTCTGGATGAAACTTTGCGGGCAACAGCATTGTTGCGGATCATGAATCCGAAGGTGAATATCCCTGCCACCAGTGCCTTGGATGTCTTAGTTGCAAATGGCCGGGAGCAGGGACTTGCGGCCGGAGCGAATGTGGTCATGCCCTCGGTCACTCCGGAATCAGTCCGTTCAGAATACAGTATTTATCCCGGAAAAAATTCTTCTTCTGACCCTGTTATGAATAACGTTGTCCATATGCAGCGGAGATTGAAACAAGCGGGTTACCATCCCTCCTCCACCCGCGGTCAATCTCCGCTGCGGACCACTAACGATAAGGAATGTTCATATGCATGACAAAGCGTCCAAAGGCGTACGCATGGTCATCAGCCTGCTTGGCAACCGCAATGCCGGAAAATCATCACTAATAAATGCTCTTTGCGGGCAGGATATTGCCATTGTCTCCGATCATCCGGGTACAACCACCGACCCGGTGGCAAAGCATTACGAATTGCTGCCGCTCGGTCCGGTGACATTTTTCGATACTGCCGGACTGGACGATGAAGGTGAGCTTGGAGAGTTACGCATCAGGGCTACGCGGAAGGTCTTGTTCCGTACAGATCTGGCCCTGATTGTTGTCGGAGAACAGGGGCTTGGCGAGGCTGAAAAGCATATTCTGCAGACTGTACGGAAAATGGAGCTTCCCCATCTCGTAGTTTTCAATAAGTCTGATATTGCTGAGCCTTCTGCTGAAGATATTGCTTTTTGCGGCGAACATTCCATCACTTATCAGCTTGTCTGCGCCGCTTCAGGTAAGGGTGTTGATGAACTTAAGAAAAATGTGATTAATGCCGCTCCCCGTGAGTTCGTTGAAGATCCGGTGCTGGTCAGTGATCTGGCCGGAAAAGGTGATGTAGTACTTTGCGTGACCCCCATTGATATGGCTGCGCCGAAAGGACGGTTGATCCTGCCGCAGGTTCAGGTCCTGCGCGATATTTTGGACAGTGACGCCATGGGCATGGTGGTCAAGGAAGGGGAGCTTGTTGATGCTTTGCAAAGACTCAGCACACCTCCGGCCTTGGTGGTCACCGATTCACAGGTTGTGCTTAAGGTTGCCGCTGATGTGCCGGATGAAGTGGCGCTGACTACATTTTCCACCCTTTTTGCCCGCTATAAGGGCGACCTGAGTGCCCTGCTTCGGGGGGCGGATGTCATTGATTCCCTGCAGGACGGTGACCGGGTGCTCATGTGTGAAGCCTGTTCGCACCATGCTACTGAGGATGATATCGGTCGGGTCAAGATTCCGTGCTGGCTAAGAGAGTATACCGGCAAGGAATTGCATTTTGAGATGTACTCCGGTCATGATTTTCCGGATGATCTGGAAGGTTATGCTCTGGCAATTCATTGCGGCGGATGCATGACCAACCGCACTGAAATGTTGCGCCGTATCCGGGAATGTAACCGCAGGGGCGCGCCCATCACCAACTACGGCGTAGCCATTTCCAAGGTGCAGGGAGTGTTGGAAAGAATCGTCAGGATGCTCTGATTTATAGATTGTACAAATTCATGTTGGGAGTTTGGCTCAAGGCCATGTCCGGTATGATGTGCTCTTTTGCCATCCGCCGGACATCATCCATGGTCTTTGCTGTGGAAAACTTGGCCAGCAGACTGTGCCCGAATCGGAAATTGGCTGCAAAATAGGCCATGAACAGCCGGAATCGTTTAATTCCCCGGATGGGGTCGAACTCCTGCTCTAATGCTGTGGCCATCCGCAGGACGTAGTCTTGAAAAATGTTTTCGTCGGGCGTGTAACCTGTTGTCCATTGGGCAAAAAGCCATGGGCGGGCCATGGCCATGCGGCCTATGGATACGCCATCACAGCCTGTTTTATCCAACATATCCTGACAATGCTGCGGGGTTGTCACATTGCCATTGCCAAAGACTGGGATGGAAACCGCTTCCTTGATATAGCGGATATGGTCAATGAAGGGGGGACGGGTGCGTTTGTCCGGTGCCACACGCGGGTGAAAGACAAGGCAATCGGCTCCTGCTGCCTCAAATTCTTTCGCTAGGGCCGCTGCCGGTTCGATATCCTTGGACCATCCGGTGCGGAATTTAACAAATACAGGAATGGACACAGCCTTTCGAACTGCTTCCACAATGGCCACTGCTTTTCCCGGGGTCTTGAGCAGGGCAGCTCCCGCCTCGCGTTTGATCATTCCCCGTGCCGAACATCCCATGTTGATGTCCACGCCAAAGAATCCTTCACGTTCCACGCGCTCTGCTGCAATGACCAGCTCTTCCGGTGTGGCCCCCACTATTTGACAGACCAGACTGGGCAGTTCCCACTCGTGCCAGCGAAAAACAGGGGAGACTCTGGGATTCTCTGTTGGGACAGCCTTGGCGCTGCACATTTCCGTAAAAGCCAGACCGCAGGAACCATAGTGGGCCAGAACCTCCCTAAAGGCAGTGTGGGTCAATCCGGCCATGGGGGCCAGCCACAACTTATTGGGGATGGTTTTTCCGCCAATGGTAATGGGGGTGTTAAGCTGGGTTGCCAGTCTGGGCAAATAGGTTGGAGTGGATTCGGTCATGTGATCTATAAGGCTGTTTTGGGTGTTATGGGATGTTGCCTTCCGTATCCTGTTGTTGCACAACGGGCAAGTCTTGAGACCGTGAAAAGGGCTTTTTTTGCCAGATAATCCGTAACCAGCAGACAGTCGGTTTAATTCAGGTCGTTGATTACATAAAAAAACCGCCCCGGAAATCCGAAGCGGTTTTTTATTTGGTACGTACAGTATTGTTAAGGTTCCCAACGCTTGGTGTGTGCGTGAACATGGGTTGCAGGTACAATCCTTTTAGTGTTTTTGTCTGCGGGAACAGAGATTTGGGTTGTCTGGTTATTGTCGCGGGCGGTTGTGCGAGCCCAGACGCTTACCCAGCCGCTGTTTTCAAGATCAGCATTCTTCTCATCTCCGGCATAGAAGGCATGCAGGGCATTACGTTCAAGGTAGATAAGCCAATTATCCTTGGGATCTGCACTCATGTACCAGTCTTCCCATTTACTTTCTCCTTTTACTTCTACGTCAAAGCCGTCTTCGGCACGGGTTGCCTGAAACTGGTCGCTGTCCCAATCCAGCAGTAGAAACTGATTCTGTTTGGGGTGTTCAGGAGTGGTCAGGGTCATGTAGATTTCCTGCGGGTGGTGGAAATGTACGGGGTAGGAGGAATTGTTCAACTGCGCGGTCATGCCGATTTCAGAACCAACGGTTTCGCCGTCAATGGTATCGATGCGCAGGTTACCCCAAGGTCCCATAATTTCGGCATAGAGGTAGCCGCCACGGATGTCTTTGTTCCATGCTTTTTCGCTTTCAGCGTAAAAAGGAATCCAGCCCACGGAAGACCACAGGTGCGGTAAACCCTTGATGGTGATATCACGGCCGAAGTGTGCGGAGCTGTCGGTATTGGAAGCAATTTCAACAAAGTTTTTGTTGAGCTCCAGACCGGCTTTTTTGATTTCAGGGTCTTTTGTCTTTTCAAAGTAATCAGTAGCAACAGGGCGGTTCAGCCATTTGGAAACCGGGGAAGAGTTCTGAAGTTCTCTGTTGGGAGTGAAAAGTTTGGTCCAGCCGTTGGAGTGGCTCAGCTGGGGATCAAAACAGCGTTTGGCCTTCTCGGGCTCAGCAAGAACAGCTTTGACGTGTTTGATCATCAATTCCACATCACGTTTCTTGGTGATGCATTCTGTTTCGGGCTTACCTGTTTCGGAATTGTAGGTGCTGACCACAGCTTCAGCAGAATCAAGACATTTTCCGGTCGGAGTTTCGAGGGCTTTCACGTAAGCTTCAAGGTAAGCAAGGGTGTCGTTCCAAAATAGATCTATGTTGCGCTGTTCTTCTTTGCTCCATTTTTTTTCAGGAACATCAAGGCACACGAATTCTGCAGCAAAAGCAGCAGAGCCGATCAGCATGGAAAGCAGAAATCCTAAAATTGAAACATATACAAATTTATACATAAATCTCTCCTTATTAATCTTAGTACCCGATTTTTAAAAGACGGGGGCTGAGTCTGTTCGACCCAGCCCCTTCCTTTCATGAGGTGACAGGGATAGGGGACCTGTCGGTAGGTATATTATGGCTTACGCTATTTAATCATCCTGCCTGCTACCTGTGACCTGTTCATCAGATAAACAGATAAGATGCTCTCTCCGGTTGTGAGGATAAATTTTAGATAGGGACTGAATTCAAGAATTCAGTCCCTGTTTTCCACGCAGGGACAGGCAAGAGGGGCCTGTCCGGTAGATGTATATTATGGCTTAGGTTATTTCTTCATTTTACCTGTGACCATGCTGCGAACAAGGGTGAAAACAGATTCACCGGTGGTGCAGAGGTAGAGGTGGATGACGATGAAGAGGATCATCAGGAATGCCGCTCCGGTATGTACCAGAGATACAAACCGCTTGCCGTCCATGCCCATCAGTTCAGGGGGGATTACTTCAGGTATGAACAGGGCCAGTCCGGATGCGATCAAGACGGGGAATAGCATAAAGAGGACCGGCAGGTAGGCTGACTGCTGCAGAGGATTCAGCCGTTTTGCGGGGTCATGTCCGGCAGGATTTTTCTGTCCTTTATAGATGCCCAGCATGTAGTACTTGGCCTGCGCAATGGATGCGGAGATGAAATCCGCACGCGGCAGGTACTGCATGATCTGTCCGGTCAGAAGCAGATAGAGCATATACAGAGCCCAGAGCGCTGCAAGGCCGATCGCAAAGTAAGCGTGGGTGGACTGCGCAGAATCAAAGGTCATGGCGACCCCGAAGTGCATAGCAAATCCGCTGATAATCAGGATGGCGAACAACAATGCATTGATCCAGTGCCAGAGACGAACTGCAAGCGGGAACATGGTTACGGTCTTACCGTGGGCATAAACAGCTTTGGTGCCCATCATGCGCAGCACTGCGTGTACAGCAATCAGGAGCAGCATGGCTGCCAGAATCTGGACGAACTTGGCGTTCAACCACGGGGTCTGGGTGATGCCGATGACGTATTTGTTCTCCAGCAGGCGGGAGTTCATGAAACCAAGTTCGGAGTCCGCTTCTCCCATGCTGGCCTTGATGGCCGCGCTGTTCTTTTGCTGCAGTTCAGCGTCATCAAAGAGGCCTTTGTTGACCATGGAAAAGGCGCGCTGTTCACTGCGGTATTTGTTGAGCTTGGTAGTCATGGCAGATGACTGGGAATGGCAGCTCTCGCAGTTAACCTTGGTTTCTTTAGCTTCCATGATCACGTGTCTTTCAGTGCCTTCCTTGCCACCGTGGCAGGCTACGCAGCTGACAGCTTCGAAATGCTTTTCCTTGCTGGGCAGAAACCAGTGCCCCATCTTCTGGTCGAGCAGTTTTTTGTCAGTCAGCTTCTGGTAGCCTCGGTAGTCGGAGTGGCATTTGAAGCAGCGTTCATTTGTATCAGCAATGCCGAATGCAATGTCTTCAGTGCGTTCTGGGAGGCGGAAAGTATGGGCATCGTGGCAGGAAGCGCAGCTGAAGTCCTTGCCTTTTTTGACAATGGCTTTGGTGTGGTAGCTGCGGGCAACCTGTTCGTAGATGTCCTTAAAGTAATTGCCGTGACAGGACTGGCAGTCCATGGGCTTTTTATTCTTGAACTTGTGCGGGGCACTTGCAAAAGCATCTTCGCTTGCACCCGCATGGCAGCTTTGGCAGCTCTGCCCGCTGTGCACTGAGTTGCGGTAATCCACTTCGTCAACATGGAGCTGAAGAGTGTGTCCCCGGTCAGTAACCCATCTGGTGGTAATCTCAGCATCGCCATGGCAGGAGAAGCATTTTTGATTCTGCTTCAGCGCACCTTGGCGCAACTGGGCGGCCTTTGCGTATAATTGCTCTGATTGGGCGGTTGTATCGCCCGCTGCATGGACTGGACTCACTGACAATGCGGCCATAAATAGGGCGAGAGTCAAGACCAGGCATACAGATGCCTGTTTAGTAAGCATGGGTAATTCCTCCTGATCAGTTCTTAGGGAACCTGGTAATCAAAGTGGTGGCAGTTTTTGCAATAGAATTCAGATTTACCGTGCTCTCTATGACAGGTGTCACAGGGGAGTTCTGTGGCCCAGTGCGGGGAGTTGTGCGGGTTGGGGGCAAGCTTTTCAGTGCGCTTGGCAACATCTGCAGGAGTGCCGTGGCAGTTGGCGCAGTTGCGGGTATCCGGAGGTGCGGTAGGAGCTTTTACTCCATGGCAAAGCTCGCAGTTGGCACCGTTCTGGTGAACTTTTTTGTGGTAGCTTTTGACCGGAAGTTTTCCGAAAACCACATCATCAATGATGTCGATGGTGACTTGTTTGGTCTTGTGCTGCTCCAAATCAATTTCGGCAACACTCTTTTCTTTTTCAGCTGTATCCTGTGCGCGCAATGCGTTGGGCGCAAGGAAGATTCCCATTGCAAACAGAAGTAGAATCGCCCCGAAGGCGAATTTTTTATTATTTTTCATTTTCATGTCCTTTTTAACTAATAGGGATTCCAAAGGGGCTTAGCTCCTTTGGCCGCCGGAGGCGAAATGCGATCAACTAAAGCGCGAAGCGCATCAAATTCCTAACTAGGTTCGTTACCGGCAACGCTGTTACCAGCAATACGTCCCATGACCAGGCAGTCGGTGATTGCACAACTACCCAAGCGGCTTGCCCCGTGGGGACCGCCTGTTACTTCACCTGCGGCGTAGAGGCCGTCGATGGGCTTGAAGGTCTGGGAATGAAGGACATGGCCTTTCACGTCGATCTCGACTCCGCCCATGCAGTGGTGCACTTTGGGCCAGCCGCGAACAGCGTAGAAAGGAGCTTTGACAATGGGGGTTGCGGTGCTGAGAGGTTTACCGAATTCAGGGTCATGCTTGTCCGCAACGTATTTGTTGTAGTTGTTGATGGTCTCGGTCAGCTTGGCAGCCGGAACGTTGTAGAAGTTGGCGAGCTGCTCAATGGTATCAAAACCGTGAACAACCTTGTACTTGAGGCAGCGGTCCAAGGTAGGACATGCTTCAGCACCTTTGCTGTCTACAATGATGATCGGGTAGTCGGGGTTGCCGTTGGCATCAAGCTTCTTGAGCATGGCATCGGCGCGGGTCTTACGGTCAGCCAGTTCGTTTACAAAACGGGTTCCGGTGGAACGGTCAACCATTACACCGTAACGGAAACCGGACTGGATGTTGAACATGGAAGCAACACCGAATCCTTTTTCATCCGGGGAAGCCCAGGGACCGAGCTGGATGAGGGACATTTGTACCGGAATAGCCCCGGCACGGAAAGCGGCACGCATGGCTTCGCCAGTTGCGCCGAGCTGGTTGGTGCTGTCGATCTCACCGGCAAGACGGGGGTCCTGTGAAGCGCGGAATTTGGCATCCTGACTGAATCCGCCGGTAGCAAGGACAACACCTTTGCGAGCACGGAAAGTACGGATCTGTCCGCTTTCTTCATCGGGAAAACGGTAACCGTCACGAACACGTACACCCACAATGCGCTCATCATCATTGACGATAAAATCAAGCATCTTGCAGCCGGTACGCAGGACAACACCTTCAGCACGCGCAGTATCAACCAGAGGGCGGACAATACCGGAACCGGAAGCATTGTGAGTCAGGTAGGTACGGGCTACGGAATGACCGCCGAGCCATGAAAGTTTCGGTTTGAAAACCGCGCCACACTGGATAACGAAATTATAAGCATCAATGGAGCCTTCTGCGATGGCTTTGGTAATATCAACGTGGTTGATGCCACGCCCGGCTTTGAGCATGTCGTTTACCATGGTATCGATGCTGTCTTTGACGCCTTCTTTTTTCTGCAGCTCACTGCCTGCCACAGCGAAAAGACCGCCGTTGATGCAGGAGTTACCGCCCAGCACTCTCATTTTTTCAATGACCATAACGTCGAGCCCTTTGCGGCGAGCTTCAATGGCTGCGGATAGTGCGGCAAAACCGCTGCCGATAACCAGCACGTCAAATTCACCGTCCCACTTAGTGGTCGGAAGCTCGGACCGGACCGAGGGTGCTTTCTCACTGGCAAGACTGCCGGTGGCACCGAAAAGGACAGCTCCCGCCGCCATGGCTCCTCCGTTCATCAGCAGCTTACGACGGGACATCATGGCTGCTTTTTTACCCTTGGAATCAGGCATACACTACATCTCCTTTAAAATTGCACTCTAATCTTAGCGGACAAAGATATTGTCGCCACAGCCCTCCAGCTGTGGTTATAAGGCAACATCTCCAGCAGGTCCGCTGGCAAGCTCCCTGAGGTCTTCGAAATCGGCTGATCCGAGAAAGCGGCGTTGTTCCATACCTGAGAAGAAGAGTAGGAAAGTGGGACTTCCATCCAACTTCAGATTCTTCTCAAAGTACGAACCGTATGCGGGATTCAAAATCGCACAGGTAACGCGCTTGGCGGCAGATTGCGCAAAGTCGGCAAGGATCTGCATCTGTCTGCTTGAGATCAGGTCATCCGAAAGATACCCCACAACCAATAGCCCCATGCTTTCGTCAAGCAAGGTGTGATACTGGTCGGGAGTTAGCATTTTACATCTGTTAAGAGTCATGGTTTACGCTCCTGCCTCCCGTTAGCAGTTCGCGTGCCACAATTTTAAAGAGGTCATATGTGTTTGATTTTAAATAATTTATATAAAAATATGGATCATTCATAAACGTTTTAAACGTATTGTTTGTTCCATATTTCACACAAAGTGTAATGTGTAACGTTACACTTTGTTTTACACTTTCGTTACACAAAATGTGTAGCAAACAATCCTGACATGGCAAAGTGTAAAGCGTAACGTTACGCTTTTACGGTTCAGCTATCCCCGCCCTGTTCATCCATCGATAAAGCGTGGGGCGGCTAATCCCGAGAATTCTTGCTGCCCGTGCTTTTTTCCAATCCGCCTGCTCCAGTGCATCAAGCACCTTCTGTTTATCAAAGGTGTGCCGCTTAGAGGAATTTTCAGCTCCGGTGGCAGAAAGGACTTCAGGACTGGGTGTTTGTTCCGGTTCAGGTTGTTCGCAGAAACAATTGAAATTATCCCTGAAATTCTGGGGAAGATGGATGGACCGTAGCACCTCATCAAGACACAGAATTGCCGCGTATTCAATGCAATGCCGCAGTTCACGGACATTTCCCGGCCAGTCGTATTGGACGAGAGCATCCATGAATGCCGGTGAAATCGCTTTAATTGAACGTCCCAGTTCATTATTAAAGGTATTCATAAAGCTTTCCGCCAGCAGCGGGATGTCTTCCTTGCGCTCCCGGAGCGGGGGGAGTTCAATCTGGAAAACATTGAGCCTGTAGTAGAGATCCTTACGGAAAGTGCCGTCCTTAACTTTCTGCACCAAATCAGCGTTTGTAGCGGTTACGACGCGCACATCCGCTTTACGCGGTTTGGAACTGCCAACCCGTTCGTATTCTTTGTATTCCAAGAAACGTAATAGTTTAAGCTGGATGGAAAGAGGAAGGTCTCCGATCTCGTCAAGGAAGAGGGTTCCGCCTTCAGCTGCGGCAACACGTCCCTCAGAATCGCGGGATGCTCCGGTGAAGGCTCCGCGAACATGCCCGAACAGCTCACTTTCCAGCAGGGATTCCGACAGGGCCGCACAGTTTACTTTAACTATTTTTTTCTCAGATCGGCCTCCGGTGTAATGGAGCGCATCGGCTATCAGTTCCTTACCTGTTCCGGACTCCCCGGTAATCAACACGGTGGTGCCAATGTCCGAGAGGCTGTGCACCAGAGTAGCGACGCGTTTCATGGAGTCGCTTTGCCCGACCATATTGTTGAGCAGTCTGCGGTCTTCGAGCTGTTGTTCCAGAACTGCAAGCCGGGTCATGTCCTTGATGACCAGCACTGCGCCGCCGAAGCTGTGTTCCCCGGTACGTAATGGGGCAGCATTGAGCTCAAGCTTGCACTCTTTTCCGTCGGGAGTTTTGGTGTTGACTCGAAAGTGGGAGGTGAGCCTGCCCAGTTCCAGGGTCTGCCGTATTACGCTGTTATATGGTCCGGCATTTTTACTGAAACATTGTTCAAATGTACGTCCTTTATAGTCCGCTATGATGCCGCCATAGAGGGATAGAAAAGCTGCGTTGGCGGAAAGTATCTGCATGTCCTCGGATACGGTCACAATTGCATCCGGAATACTGTTGAAAGAGTTTTCCAGATTTAAGCGTAAGCGGTAAACTTCATTCGTGTTTCTTTGTAGCTTTTGATTGAGCAGGAAGCACGCAACCGCTCTGGCGCATCGGTCCATAACGTACTTCAGTATACGCTCATGCTCCGCTACTTGGGGAGAATCAACAATACATACAAAAGAGAAGTTTTTGTCTGTGCATTTAGACTGGGAACTATCCCGGAAAAGAAGCAGTTCGTTGTTGAACTCTTTTTCTGATTCTAAAAAAACAATGTCAGGGCTGTTGGAATGAAGAAAAGCGTAAACGGGCGATTCGTCAGTATAAAAATTGAGTTTAAACGCAGCGGAAGAAGGCTGTATCAATTCAACAGCTGCTTTCATGACCACACTTACAATGCGGTTTATATCCGAATTTCGGGCCGCATCTATGCGATTTAAAACATCTAATATTTCTAATCCATTCTGGTTGGAAGATGCCATATCTGATCTTGCTTGAATTTTTTATATTTGAACTAAATTTAACTTCCGCCTGCAAACCCCTATGAGACGAAAGAATATGAGTCAAGTTTCAGGCACAGTAGATGCAAATGTTATTCCGCAAAACGCAAAGTGTAACATCTCCGTTCGCGGAGTAATTATTGATAATTTTATACAGGAATAAGCAAATGAAAACCATTTTTGAAAGTTGCAAATTCGGACCGCTCAAACTCAAAAATCGGTTGGTTCGCAGTGCCACATGGGAGAACATGACCACAGAAAACGGGCATATGACTCCCCGCCTCTACGATATATACAAGATTCTGGCTGAGAATGAAGTAGGGCTGATCATTACCGGGTACGCTAATGTTGTGACTGAAGAACAACCCAATCCGGGTATGATGGGTATTTACGATGACTTTTCTCTCACTGACTACCGAAAGTTGACCGATTCTGTGCACAAGCATGGTTCCAGAATCATACTCCAAATTGCCTATGGCGGCACTAAAACCACCTATAATGTAGGAGAACGGACTATTTATGCTCCGAGCAATGTTCCGGAAAGAAGCACTGGAACCTGTGGCACTCCCATGACCAAGAAAGACATTAAATATATCGTTCAAGCTTTTGCCGATGCTGCAAGAAGAGCCAAGGAATGCGGTTTCTAGTTGAGATATACGATGCAATGCGCAAGCAGGTCGGTGAGTCTTATCCCATTCTTGTTAAACTCACTGCCAGCGAATTTTTCGAGGGCGGACTGTCTTTTGATGAAACAAGGCTGATTTGTTTTGCTTTGGAAAAAATGGGTGTGGATGGCTTGGAGATTTGCGGCAATATTCACGGCAAGGCTAAAGTAATGGCAGATAGTGCTTTATGAATTGTCCCCCTTTCCCCGGCAGTGGAGAGTCTGCCGGGAAAAGGGAGTGCCGCTAAGGTGCGGCGCGACAGTTTACAGGAAGTAATTAACTGCCGCGAGGCCAGTCAGGGACATAGTGATGGTGTATGGTAATGCCAGCATTACCATACGGCCATAAGAGAGGCGAATGACCGGTGCAAGAGCGGATGTCAGGAGAAAGAGGAAGGCTGCCTGACCGTTGGGGGTCGCCACACTGGGGATATTCGTCCCGGTGTTAATGGCAACGGCCAGCTTGTCGAAGTGGTGCATGATCTCAAGGACTTTCGTAGCAGTAGCCTGAGGCATGCCAGCGACAACGTCGACCCTCGCCAGATGCGGGTCGGTAAGCTTTTCCATCAGAGCCTGCCCGCTCATACCGATGTCAGGGAGAGTTCCCAGCAGATGGATGAAGTGAAGTTTTGTTTCAGATATATAGACAGTAGCCACAAATACATTGTCCGAGATTGCGGAGAGTAATCCGTTGGCAATGTAGTATGCGGCAAGCTGTGCATGTCCCTGCAGGCTGAGAACAAATTCAATGATTGGGTGGAATATTTGCTGATCATGAATCACGGCTACAATGGAGAAAAAGACCACCAGCAGTGCGGTAAACGGTAGGGCTTCTTCAAAAGCCTTACCTAACTGGTGTTCTTCAATGTAGCCGTTCATGGATGTAAGGATGATAATGACTGAAAGGCCGATGATCCCCACAGCGGCAAGGTGGAAAGCCAGGGCTGCCACCAGCCACACACCGGTCAGGGATTGAATGATCAGTCTTGTCTTCCCGTTCTGGCCCTGCTTTTCTTCCATTTTTACAGCAGTTTCAAGCAGGTGGGAGCGGATATTTCCGGGCAGTTTTGCTCCGTAGCCGAAGATATGGAATTTTTCCACTGTCATGCAGGTCAGCAGCCCGATTGCCAGCACGGGCAGGGATACGGGCATTACTTCCAGAAAGAAGTCCACAAAATGCCAGCCCATTTCACCGCCGATGAGCAGGTTCTGGGGTTCACCCACCAGCGTGCATACTCCGCCCAGAGCTGTCCCCACAGCACCATGCATCATCAGGTTGCGCAGAAAGGCCCGGAATTCTTTCAGGTCTGAGCGATTTTTATTGATAACTGCCTGATCGTTGCAGAGGTCGTGTTCACAGTGCAGGGTCTTGCCGGAGGCGAATCTGTGGTAAATATTGTAGAAACTGTAGGCCACGGCAATGATGACCGCTGTCACGGTTAGCGCGTCCAGAAAAGCGGAGAGAAATGCTCCTGCAAAGCAGAACATCAGAGAAATAGCAATCTTGGAACGGACCCGGACCAGAATGCGGGTAAAGGTGAATTGCAGGAATTCTTTCATGAAGTAGATACCCGCGACCATAAAAATGAGCAGCAGGATAACTTCGAAGTTGTTCAGCGCTTCGTGGTAGATGGTTTCGGTTGAAGTCAGGCCCATGACCACAGCTTCAATGGCCAGCAAACCGCCGGCGGGGAGGGGGTAGCATTTCAGGGCCATTGCCAGTGTGAAAATAAATTCGGCGATCAAGGCCCAGCCTGTGACCTGCGGTCCTGCTGTGAGCATGAGTATGGGGTTGATGACCAGAAAGGCCAGAATAATTTTCTTGTACCATTTAGGAGCATGGCCGAGGAAGTTGTTTCCGAGTGATTGCAGGAATGTCTGCTGCATCAGAATCTCCTTTTATAATTCATGCCGGATATTGCGCGGCAGTATCCGGTTGTAGTCTTTTTTCCCGGTAGGTGGAGGAAGACCCATGAAATTGCTGGGTGGGTCTTCCTCCGGGGGAGTGCTAGCATAAGGCCTTTAGATATAAAATTTACCGCTAATAAAGTAACATCAGAGCGGAGATCATGACGGCCATATAGAGAATGGTCATACCGGTCCCGGCACGGACGTAGTCGATTGTTTTGTATCCTCCGGGACGCATGATCAGGGCGTTGACCTGATGTGTGGGCAGAACGAAAGTATTCGAAGCAGCTACAGCCACGGTCAGGGCTGCGATACGCGGATCGACCCCGGCATTGAGGGCCATGTTCATGGATAGGGGCACCAGCAGGACTGTTGCGCCCACGTTTGAGGCCACCAGAGTGAAGAACGAGGTCAGCGCTCCGATTACAGTCAGCAGGACCAGAGTTGAGGGGTGTCCCAGTGCAGCCATGATGGTGTCGGCAATGTATTTTGCGGCCCCGGTATTTTCAAAGGCCATACCCAGCGGAATCAGGCCGCCGAGCAGAAATACGGTCATCCAGTCCACGGACTGGTAGGCCTCATCAATGCTCAGTACTTTGGTCAGGATCATGCCTAGTGCTCCGGTGAGCAGGGCAATGGAAAGCTGGATATGCAGGCCGAGTATCATGAACAGGGAAACCGCCAGCCACATGAGGGCCAGCTTGGCCTTTTCAGTGCGCAGAATTTCTCCCTTTACTTCTTCGGTGAAAACAAAGTCCGGGCGGTCCTTGAGCATGTGGAACATTTCCCAGCGGCCATGCAGCAGCAGGGCGTCACCCGATTCAAGGCGCAGGTCGGTCAAACCGCTGATAAAAAGCTTTTCACCTCGGAAAATTGCCACCGGGGAAACTTGGAAGCGATTACGGATGCCCAGTGTACGCAGGGTTTCGCCAACAAGCTCGGAGCGGGGAGTAATGATACCTTCCATTAGTCCGGCATTGTTAGGTGAAAGTTCTTCGGCAAAGGTTTCAAGGTCCTCCTTGAGAGACCAGCCGTAGTCTGCCGCCATACGTTGCACAGATTCAATGGGGCCGACCACTGCAAGATGGTCTCCGGGCAGGATCACTTCCTGTGCATCCGGGGCGATCTTGTGGTTCTTGCCCCGTTCGCGGGCAATGGCAACAATGGTTGAAAAATATATGGGCCGCAGTTCAAGGTTCATCAGGTCGTGATCGCAGTCCCATGTCTCCGGGACATGGACTTCATATAAGGAGCCGATGCCGCCGTAAGTGTTGGAGAGCAGTTCCGACATGGGACCTGAGGTTTCGTCCACGTTTTTGCTGGGCAGGATGAAACGTCCCATAATGATGAAATAGACTAATGCGGCAACGAGCAGGCAGATACCGATGGGAGTTACCCCGAACATCCCGAAATGCTCGTAATGCTTGCCGCCTACGACCATGAGATCGTTGAGCAGGATCAGCGGACTGGAGCCGACAAGGGTCAGGCAGCCGCCGATAATGGCGCAGAAGCCCATGGGCATAAGCAGCCTGCCCACCGGGACTCCGGTCTGGTTCCCGATACGTTTGGCTGCGGGCAGGAACAGGGCGGCGGCCCCGATGTTCTGCATAAAGCCGGAAATAATGGCCACGGTCCCGGCTATGAGGGACATGATCCGGGTTTCGCTTTTTCCGGCAAATCTGAGGATAACCCGGGCAAGGGAGTTCATTACGCCGGTCTTGTCCAGTCCGGCTCCGATGATAATAACCGCGATGATGGAGACGACAGCATTACTGCTTAATCCGCTGATGGCTTGTTTTGGAGTAACAAGTCCGAGCAGGGGCAGCAAAACCATCATGATGATGCCGACTACGTCGACCCTCACCCATTCGAATATGAAAAGCAGCACCGCAAAGGCCAGTACTGCCATTACTAGAAGAATTTCTGGAGTCATAAGTATTCCTTTAATATCTGAAACAGCAATAAAATCCGGAATTACCCGACTCTAAGTGTCGCTCGCGTGTATACCGGAATAGTTGGCCCTGCATTTGGGTTGCGCACAACGTCTTCCATTACATAGCGCAGTTCTTCGTCCTGATTGTGGAGTTCAGCCACAACAGAATCTTCGGCCCCCTGCTTTACAAGGTGCGCGAAGCAGAGACCTGCTTCTTCTGCTTTTGTTGAGAAATGAGAGATATTCTCTTGGGATTGGGAACAGAAATCGGTGAAGTTGGAACCCAGTTCATCCAGATTCAGGGCGATCAGGCTGCTTTTGGTTCTGGCAGCCATTTCAACTGCGTAATTAACAACGCTACCGGAAAAGGCGGCGCCTTTGCTTACTACAAGAATTTTGCCACCTGAGCAGGTACATTCAGAAAGGTCATTTACCAGTTCGTTATTATCCTCTTGGGCAACGTCTGTTTTCCCGTTCCCGGATAAAAGTCGGTTGAATAAAGTGATCAAGAAAACCTCCCTCTCTTTGGGCTCAGCCAACGTCTGATCCCGGTTGATGGCCCACGCACCAACATTACAGGTGTTGCATTGATTCGCCGCCTTTGTTGCATAAAAGCGTTCCATAAGACTGAAAAAACCTTGTTCTGTGGTCATGGTGCCTCCTGATTGTTGTTTCCTTCCTTTGAATTTGCTCCCCGTAAATCAATATCCATGCCAAGGTTTTTTTGAGCTATAAGTATTTAAAATACGTATGGTTATGTAAGGCGTGGTTTGAGAGTGTTTTTGCTGTTGTTGCTATCTGCAACATTTTTTTAGGCGGAGCTGGAGATTTGGATGGGAAGGACCTGAAATCGGGAGAAATGATATGTTGCTATTTGCAACGGCTAAGGAGATTCGTTTGATGTGGGACAGTGTGGACGTATCGCTTTTCCGGGAGGGACCGTCAGCTTGAAAACTATTAGAACCTGTATTTTAGGTGCTTAGCGTGTTTTTGGTGTCGCTTGTGCAAAATAGTACAGATTAGTTCCCTGTTGTTTCAACATGCAACATTAACAGGGCTATATTTTAATGATATTAAGTAGATAATATGCGTGGATGTCTTGTGCATGGGAATCCGGTATTTATGACTGTGTTGTGTATTGTCCGGAGGATATTCTAAAGTGTTTTGGCAGGAAGAGTGCTGAGAACACGCGCTCTGAAGAGAATTAAATGATACCCATGCCGGACTGGAGAACGTAACTGAAAGTGTGGCTGATGTTATCTGCAGAGGGGTGGAATCAGCCGACCTTCCTGCCATTATTCAAGATGCTCTGGAAATAGATTTGAATTAAATCTATTTTTCCAGTCCGTGCCGCTTTATCTTGCGCCACAGGGAAACACGGTCAATGCCGAGAATTTTTGCAGCCTGAGTCTTGTTTCCATTGGTTGCCAGCATGACCTTTTCAATATGGTCCCGTTCAACCTCCTCAAGAGTACGCAGCGGTTTACTGCGGTCAATATTGCGGATTTCTTCAGGTAAAAGATCCGGGGAGAAAATGGTGCCCCGGGCCAGAGCCAGTGCCCGCTGGGAAATATTTTCAAGTTCACGGACATTACCGGGAAAAGAATAATTCATCAGGATATCAAGTGTTTCCTGTGAAATGGTTTCGATGGACTGGGTTTCTGTGCGGTGCTTTTCCAGAAAGTGGCCGATCAGAACCGGGATATCCTCACGGTGTTCACGAAGCGGCGGTGCTGAAAGAGTTACCACATTCAAACGATAGAACAGGTCCTGCCTGAAGGTCCCTTTCTCCACTTCTTCTTTCAGGTCGCAGTTGGTTGCGGACACGACCCGGATATCAACGGGTATTTCCTGAGTCCCGCCAACCCGCAGGAAGTTTCTTTCCTGCAGTACCCGTAGAAGCTTGACCTGCATGTTCAGGGGCAGTTCGCTCATTTCATCGAAAAAGACTGTGCCACCGTTGGCTACTTCCAGTATCCCTTTTTGTCCGCGTTGTGCTCCGGTAAAGGCTTCCCGCTCATGTCCGAAAAGTTCCTTGTCCATGAGTTCCGCTGTGAATGTCCCGCAGTTTATGGCCATGAACCGTTCCTGCGAACGGGGGCTTAACATATGAATCCCGCGGGCTATGAGCTCTTTACCTGTTCCGGTTTCACCTTGGATGAGGACGTTACAGTCCATGTGCGCCAATTGTTCGATAGTCTTTTTAAGCTTGATGATCTGGTCACTTTGGCCCACTAAGGGGAAGTCTTGCTTTCCTTCCTCAAGGACTTGCCGCAAGCGTAGGACTTCTACAGAGAGAGCCTGCCGTTCTAAGGCGTTGTGAACCTGTGCGCGCAGTTCATCCAGATTAAGCGGCTTGGCGATGTAGGAGTGGGCCCCTTTCTGCATGGCGACAACCGCTGTATCAACTGTGGCATGTCCGGTGATGACTATCACTTGTGTTGCAGGCTGTATTTCCTTAATGTGTTCCAGCAGTTCGATACCGTTCATGCCCGGAAGCATAAGGTCGGTCAGTACCAGCTCGAATTCCTGCTTTCCGATTTTTTGCAGGGCTTCTGTTCCTGAACCTACTGCAATGACCGTGTGGCCTGCCTCTGTCATAACGTGGGTCAGGTTGTCCCGTGCAATGGTTTCGTCTTCAACGATGAGGATATTGGCGTGGTTGATCATATTTTATGTTCCTTATGGAGCGGCAGGGTGATGTAAAAACTGGTGCCTTCTCCCGGGCTGCTTTCTGTTCTGATGCTGCCTTGATGCTTTTCTATGATTCCGTATACGATGTACAGCCCCAGCCCGGTTCCCTGCCCGACTTCCTTGGTAGAGAAGAAGGGATCAAAGATACGTTCCATGGTTTCCGGGTCCATACCCTGTCCGGTGTCATTTACCCGGATAACAGTACTTTCCTGATCCATAAAAGCTGTGACAGTTATTGAACCGGGGTCGGCTCCGATGGCCTGCACGGCATTGATGAGCAGGTTGATGAATGCTTCCTGTATTTTGTGCTGGTCGGCATGAACAATGATGTGTTCAGGGATTTCCATGTCGAGGGTAACATTGGCTGGAACCTGACTGGATACGAGATCCATAGCTGATTTCATAACCTTACCAAGTTCAACCGGACCCGGTGAATATCCACTCTCCCGGGAGAATTCCAGCAAACCTTTGACAATATCCCGCGCGCGCAGGGTTTCCTGCATAATGTTGTGCATCATCCGGTCAGAAAAATCATCCTGACCTTTTTGCCGTTCCTCAAGGATCTGGCAGGAGGTGGAAATGTTGTTCAGGGGGTTGTTCAGCTGGTGGGCAATACCTGAAGAGAGTGTGCCGATGGATGAAAGTTTTTGGGCCTGCACCAGCTGGCGGCGACGTTTGATCAACTGCTCGACCATGGAGTTCAGGGCGGCAAAGACCTGTTGGATTTCATCATGGGAAT
This sequence comes from Maridesulfovibrio sp., assembly GCF_965230075.1. Classification (GTDB taxonomy): domain Bacteria; phylum Desulfobacterota; class Desulfovibrionia; order Desulfovibrionales; family Desulfovibrionaceae; genus Maridesulfovibrio. The sequence goes on from NZ_OZ245945.1 coordinate 228,286, forward strand.
TTTTGATCGGCAGGGGCTTGAATGTCCCTTCCGAGATTCGACGGGTGGCTTCCTGTACCTCGCGGAGAGGTTTGAGGATATTGGAGCTGAAAAAAACTACAAGAGCCATGATTACCCCGGCAATACCGATCATGGACAAGGCAAGGTTGGAGCGTAGTTCGCGGTTGATGCTGAGGATATAGCTACGTTCGAAATTTGAGATGGCTTTGGAAAGGCCTACCATGGCCTGTCCGGTTTCACGAAGCTGATTGTTCAGGTCTTTGTTTCGGTTTAAGGGGATTTTTGAGGTCGTTTCAAGTTGCTGTATCAGTTCCCGGTATTTGGTCAGGTTTGTTTTCAGCTTTTTTCCGCTTTGTATTTTTTCAAGTTTGCTGAACTCTTCCATAAGTTCCAGCAACAGGTTGTCTGTCCGTTTAAGGTAGTCAAGGCCAAGCGAGAATAGGGCGGGGTCATGATATAGAAGGTAGTTCTTTTCCGTGCGGCGGACTTCAAGAATGAGGTTACTCAAATCGTCACTACGTTCAATCAGCAGGACTTCGTTTTCAAGTTGCAGGGTGTTAACATAGGAAAGCAAGCCCAGACAGCCGAAGCAGATCGAAAAAATGATGATTCCGATGATGATTTTCTGGCGAATATTCAGTTTAAGCACAGTTGTACCTCTTGTTTCATTCAGCAGCGGCTGTAAACCTACGACTACTGGACTCAAATGGCAATTGTGAGTTGTGGGTGTGCTTGGGATGTAATCATCGAAATCTCGGGCGTTATCATATATTAGATTCAGAAAAGGCGGTGATTACCGTTTTTTATAAAAGTGAATTTGCAATGATTACATGGAGAAAATTATGGATATTAATACACATGAGCAGATAGACAGGTCACTGTGCGGCGAGCCTGTTTCAGTGTTTGAAGGTGGCAGCGAAGTTCGTTTGGAATGTACTCCCAATATGTCTGCCGATGCGAGTGGTCTGGTCCATGGCGGTTTTATTTTCGGTATGGCGGATTATGCGGCGATGCTGTCTGTTAATCACCCAAATGTTGTGCTGGCTGGCGCAGAAAGCCGTTTTCTGAAGCCTTCACAGGTTGGTGATGTGCTTATTGCCAAGGCTTGCGAGCAGGAAAAAGACGGCCGTAAGCATATTATTAAAGTGGATGTCTCCTGCAACGACGAGGTGGTTTTCAGCGGCACTTTTACCTGTTTTGTCACCAAGGAACATGTTCTGGCCGGTGCATAGTTTTATTGGAAAATAAATTAGCGTTAAAAGCCCCTGCAATGTATTCATTGCAGGGGCTTACTCTTTGTTCTTTCACGTTTCAGCAAATGGGTTTTACTTTAATTCTGTCCTGCCCATACGCAGGCATTTGGTTCTTTGTCTTTGCTCCAGGGATACAGGCAGGTCCCTTCCTGATCTCCGGGAACGGTAGTTGTATCTGAGAAATCGCAACTCCTGCTTGAGTTTTGAGCGCAGTACCATTTAACTCCCTCGAAAAAGTTATCGACAGGGTTTTTAGGTGTTGTACGGCCTAGCTTTCCGTTTGTCGGGTCTGTGAAAATGGTTGTCCCGTAGACATAGGCCGCATTAGTGTTTTTTTTCATTCTGTTATTCAACAGATAGGAGATAGCAACTTCGCCTGTCCGGTCTTCTCCTGCGCTGCAATGCAGGTATATCACGCGAGGAACACTGAACTTTTTGTTCATTATTCTAGTAACTTCGTTGACAAGTCCGTTGAGATCACTATCAGTTGCTCCAGTCTCCCCGCCCAACATGTTCCACCACAGGAGCTGCCCTGTGAACTGGGTTCCACCCACATTGACCTTAACTCCGGTGCTGTTGCTGGGGGTATAGGCATGCGCTATAGGAGTGCTGGGATTGCCTTTAAAGTAGCTGATCTCGGAGTCTAAGGCCTCCTTGGAGCTTACGTTGCTGATAAGACTGATGTCGATAAGATGGAAGGAGTCAGGCAGAGCTTTTTTCAGCTGGGAATTCGCCCTTGAATTCATGGTGTTGATCAGCCCTTTCGCATCGAAGGTCCAATTTCCGTTTACTGTTTTTCCGGGCTGGGGGCCTCTGAAAAGAAAGTTGCCGTTTTTATAGTCCAGCAGATAGGCATGCCCGTATCCGGCTACCCCATAGTTAGGGCCGGGAGTGCATCCGACAGAAAACATTGCGTGTTGATTTCCTGTTCTTGCATCTTGAGCGTTCATATATCTGCAGCCGGTGCAGTTCTCATTATTGGAAACTTGCTGGCATCCTTTGGCATATTCCCAGCCGTCTTTAGTCGTCTTGACAACACAATAGAAAGGTTTGTCAGTGAAGGACATATCAATAAGGTTTACTCTCCATATGGAGTTAACAGGAAGATGTACGTGTCCGAAACCTGTTGTTTTATTTTGAGTGTATGTAAGACCCTTTCCAAAAGTTTTGCCGTCTACCAAGGGGCTGAAAGTAGCATTCATATTGTCATAGAAAGTTTTATTGTCAACCGCTACCGTATGTTTGCACCTCTGTGTTGCGGCAACATGAAAAGTAACGCAGTCCGTGGCATTGGCAAGGCACTCACCATCAATCAAACCTGCCGCCTGTATTAAAACGCCTGCCCTATCCGCTGCCCGCGAGACGGCAGGAGAGGCGGCAAGGAAAAAAAAAGCAAGGAGTGCGCAAGTTCCTGAAAAGGCATGTAAATTCATCATTTTTCCGATTTTCATAACAATCCTTTTTTTGACAGTTATATAGCCCGACTGGCGAAGACATAAAACTCCCGCCAGCCGGTATCCTGCTTATTTTTTGGAACTCGCTGGCGTCTTTCCTGTCTGCTGGCAATATTGGGAATTGTTTTTCATGCAGACATCATAGTGTACACCCTGTCCCTTGGGTACCGGCTTGCAGTAGTTAAGCTGGGCGGTAGTTGCTGCTCCGGTTTTGGCATTCAGTTTTTTCACTTCTTCCTTCTGGCAGCTGTAGTCGAAGTTGTCTTTCATGCAGGCAAGGAGAGTGGGATACGATCCGTTATCTGCATCAGGACGGCACTTGTTGTTGGAGAAAGCCCATTTTTGTTTTTTGTACGGTTGCTGCTCGGGAGGACCGGGACAAAGGGTGACTTTCACGGTTGCTCCTGCCTTTTGGCAGATGGCGGTTGAGGCGTCATCATTGAACTGCCATGCATAGGCATCCGAGCCGATAGCCTTCAGGTATTTTACGTAGTTGGTGTAGGGCTTACCCTTACCCTTTGAGAGGGAAACCATGTCATAGACTCCGGGGGTTCCGAGGGGACCGACCGCGCATTGCGGGCCGCCGCAACCGGGCGTGAGGCAGTTTTCCGGGTCTTTGTCAGCACCTTTGGCTTTCATGACATTACAGGCATACCAGTCTGAGATGTTTGGCGGGTCTGTGGTTATCCCGGCACTGGCCGCATGTGTATCGGTGTTTTTGTAAGGATCCTGACCTCCCGGAGGTTCAAGCCATTGTTCCGGGGCCATGCAGCCTGCCCGGCCTCTCTTGGTATTGGAAACCTGAAGGCCGATTCCGGCGTCAAGTTGTTTATTCGTGTACAGGGTGGAGTTCCCTGCTATGGTGTTCTGGTCTTCCATGGGGCAGTCATAAAGGTCTGCCACTGCGGACATTTCCGTGAAATTGCAGTCGTTGCCATTGTCTGTGAGTTCCATGGACATGGGCACGTTGAATCCGGAAACCATGCTTAGGTCAAAGTAATCTGTGGAACCCATGCACGTGCCGTCAGAAGGATTGACAGTACACTTGTTTCTATCCGCTCCGGTGTATGTGCATCCTGCTGAGTATTCGAAAACGGTTCCCACGCCGGAACTTGCATGTCCCGGTACTCCGCCGATGACGCAGTTCCCGGGCCAGTCTCCTTCGGAAGGGGGCTGTTCGCAGCCGAGTAAAACTCCGAAGTTTGCCGAGGCAATTCCGCCGTCAGGCACAGAGATATCCATGCTCTCACCGAAAGTGATTTTTTTGCGGAACAATAGGGCAGAGGTCCTGTTCTGGGGGTTGGCATACATCTTATCCATTTGGGCCAGCTCTGCTGTCTTGTTCCAGAGCTTGGCATTGTAGAAGTGCTGTTTGTCTGATGCAGTAGGGGGAGTTAGCACGATATAGGCGTCATCCATGCAGTTGTTGTGAATGGTGATACGTTTCTGCCAAGCGGTAGTTTTGGTATTGTCTCCACATTGGCCTCCCGAAGGTGTCGGGTCAGGCGGGGTGTATTTGGTCATCTGGCAGCCCGGACTGAGGTTCGTTCCGGGGGTGGGGAAGAGCATGGCTGCCTCGCATCCAGGATTGAGCGATGTCTTGTTGCATCCGTGTGCAAATTGCCATCCGGTAGAGGTGACTTCGATATAGGTGCTGAGTTTCTGGTTAAAGTGGTCATTTTCCACATCCACTTTCCAGACCCCATGCTTCATGTATTTGGTGACTGCGCCGGCACTGGCGTTTTTATTATTTACTGAAAAAACTTCTTGAGAAGAATTTCCGTTTACAACGGAATAGGTGACCGTGCTGATCCAGTTCTGGGTGCCGCATGGTCCTAAGGCCATGGTGATCCCTGTGCAGCTGCTGTCCCCGGAATCCTGACAGAGATACTGGCTGCTGTCAGCCCAAGCTGCGTGGCAAAGGCAGGAAAGGATTAAAAGGCAGGTTGCTAGAACAAATTTTGTCGTTTTTATTCCTTTAGTTTGCATACGGTCCCCCTCAGCTGGATTGTGGTAAGGCAGAAAACACAGAACACTATCCTAGAACTATACCACTATCTTTGCGTCAAGGCACAGATAAATTTTCATTCTGTCCTGCGCCTAATTTCAGGGGCGGAATAAGCTGATTAATTGTGTGAAGTGATCCATTAAATTTAGATGTCTGTGGACAAAAAATGTTTAACCCCCTATAAAATAAGGTAGGACTCTAAAATGGGGGGCAACAGTGAAATGTGAACGCGGATTCAAGTCCAATTTTATTTTTTCTGTTTTAACTATCGGTCTATGTGCCGTTATACTGTTCTGTCTGGGCGGACTTTGTCTGGCTCAGTCCTCCGAGTCCACTGCCGCTAGCGGGGAAAATGTCAGCGAACTGCTTGCTCCCTTGCAGGCCCTGCATGACGACCTTGCCAGAATCGAAGCCAAGCTGGATGCCTTTGCCAATGCTAAATGGGAATACAAGATTCTGGTCCCCAATGTCCTCGAAAATTCCGGATTTGATCCGTATAAACCCAACCTCGCCCCATTGGGTAAACAGGGCTGGGAACTTGTCACCTATTCCCCAGATGTCGGGTATATCCTGAAGCGTAGAATTGCTCCTGAGTCCAAATAAACCGGGGAGCGCATATGGATTTTCAGCCTCATAATAATTTGAAACATGAACCTGTGCAAAACGGGTTTACTCTGCTGGAGCTCATAGTGGTCATGGTCATCATGTCCATTGTCATGGCTGTTCTCCTGCCGCGCCTTGGTGATCAGTTGCTGAGTAATTCCCTGCGTGCCGCTGTTTCCGATCTCGGGGCTATTGCTACCTCGGCCCGGTTCAGGGCTGCCGATACCGGTAAGCAGCATATCGTGGTCATCAATCAGGAAACTCGGAACCTGAAACTATTGAGCGGGGACAAGGGCAAAATCCTGACCCTGACCTCATTGCCGGAAAGGGTGGCTGTGGAAGATATGGAGCTTCGGGGTAAATCTGTTTCCGGTCATGAAATGCGTATAATTTTTTATCCTCGGGGGACAGCCTCTCCTGCCCGTTTCAAGCTGGTTTCCGAGAAGAAGGAAAGCTTGAACCTGATAGTCGCCGGAGCTGATGGGGGTGTATATGTGCGCTAAGCCTTGCAACTGCGGTTTTACCCTGCTGGAGGTCATGGTTGCCATGGCTATTCTGTCTATCGGGCTGGTTGCAGTGGCCGGAGTTTACTCACAGGCCACAGCTTCCCTGTCGCAGGTGGAAGGTTACGAGCGGGCCGGCATGGAGGCTGAAATGCGGCTGGCTTCTTTCCTTAATCAGGGAAATATCAAGCCGGACATCACTTCCGGTAAATGTGAAACCCTGCCTCACGGAAGATGGAAAATCGTCAGTAAAAAAGAGGAAGATTATCCGGGTGTAAGCCGGGTTAAGGTCACGGTGCTCTTTTTCACGGAAGGCCGGGAACATGAATATGTTCTGGAGACTGCACAGGTTGAGCAGACCCTGCCTGCGCAGAGTAAAACCCAGACAAAGGATAAGAAAAAATGAGACCAGTGCTACACTTGAAAATGTTCTTTTCCAGAATCCTGTTTTTATTTCTCTTAGGCGGGGTTCTGGCAGGTTGTCAGTTGAAGGCGGACCCCATTGATATCGGCTACCAGCCCATGTCCCGGCCATTGCTTGGCCTAAAGCTCAAGGTTGTCCAGAAGGAGCTGCATGTCGTTGAGATGGAAGGGAAGGAGGAAACCAACAAGGATCAGGATCGTGCCTTGCTGGTAATGGATTGCAAACCGGGCAGTCCGGCGCAAAAAGGCGGGGTTTTGCCCGGAGATATCCTTTTGGAAATTGATGGGATTGCGGTGCAGGGTATGCGGGATTCAACTTTCATCATGCAACGCAAGCGTCCGGGGAATAATGTTGCCCTGACCCTGTTCAGAAACGGCAAAGTCGTCAAATTGGGAATTTATCTGCCTGCTGACGTCCCGGTCACCAAGGCAGTCAAAACTACACTTGGGGAGGCCTCTTGATGCGTAAAGGAAGACGCGGTTTCACACTTATTGAGATGTTGGTGGTCATCGTGATTATCGGCGTGCTTGCGGCCATTGTGGCCCCGAGGTTCTTCGGTAAGACCGATGAGGCCAAGGTTGCGGCGGCCAAGGCCCAGATAGAGGATTTCTCCATGGCCCTGCAAAGTTACCAGCTTGATACCGGGAATTTCCCCAGTACCCAGCAGGGACTTAATGCCTTGGTGGTGAAACCTACCACGCCGCCTGTCCCGGAGAACTGGCATGGTCCGTACATGAGCAAGAATACCATTCCCAAGGATCCGTGGAACAATCCGTATGTGTACACCTCTCCCGGCAAGCACAGCCCGGATTTTGACCTACTCAGCTACGGCAAGGACGGCAAGCCCGGAGGAACTGGTGATAACGCGGACATCACCAACTACTGACGAGGGCGGTTTCACCCTTCTCGAGTTGCTGGTGGCAATCACAGTCGGCTCGGTGGTATTGACTGCGGTTTACTCAATCTTTGTCACAGCCACGCGGGTGGAAAGGGGGGCGCAGGCAGTACTCTCGCCCATGCGTTCAGCATCTTACGCCTTCAGTATGCTCGGCAGGGATGTCCGCAATCTGGACCCATTGTGCTCGGCTGCGGATATCAGCTGTCAGCAGACAAAATGCCAGTTCCCAATTCTGGATGAAAAGGGAAAACGGATTTGGGTTCGTTATGTGTTGAAGGACAGCACTCTCTGGCGGGAACAGCGCAAGGATAAAAAAGGTAAGCCGGCAAAAGGAAAACCGGACTCAAAGATGGAGCTTTGTTCCGGAGTGGTTGAAATCCGTTTCAAGCTCAGCAGCAGGGGACATGGCAGCACCACAGGAGCGAGTACAACAGCGGCTGTAGCCGGGCCGGGAATGATCGGGTTGGTCTTGGATTTCAAGGAAGGAGTCTCGCGGCGGAGTGTTTATCGTTCACAGATTTTATTGGAAGTAACACCACAGCAGAAGGCAGGTTGAAATAATGCTTAAGAATGTGCCCGGACAAAAACAGCTTTCAGAACAGCAGGGTTTTGCTCTGGTGATCACGCTGTGGATTATGGCCATTCTGGGTGTTATGGCGGCTTCGTTTTCTTATGAGGCTGTATGCGAAACAAAGGTGGAAAGCTGGAGCAGTCAGGATCGGCGGGCTTACAATCTGGCGCGCGGCGGGGTCCATCAGGCGGCAGGCATCATCAGGGAACATGCCCGCGACCCGGTGCATAGCATCACAGATAAGTGGTTTTCCGGGGATACCTTGTATAAGGATATCAAGTTCGGTCCGGGATATTACTCCATTGTCCGTCCTGATCCGGGGGCTGTGAAAAAACACAAGGCAGGCAAAGACTCAAAGGAAAGCAAGAAAACTGTTTTATTACAGTATGGCCTGATTGATGAGGAATCTCGGCTGAACATCAATGTTGCCACCATGGCCCAGTTGCAGGGCTTTCCTAACGTCTCCAACGTGCTGGCTTCAAACATTATTATTTTTCGGACCAAGAAGCACGGCAAGAAGGGCAAGGATGTTCCCGCGTCCGTGGCTATGGCCAAGGGGCTGGTCGACGGACCGATTCGCAGTCTGGATGAATTACTGAAAGTAAAGGGAATGACCAGTGATATCCTGTACGGTTCTTCTGGAACAGGCGGTATAGCCCCTTATCTGACCTGTTTTTCGTCGGGCAAGGTTAATATTAATACCGCCGGGAAAGAAGTGTTGCATGCCGTGGGATTTACCACCGGGCAGGTGCAGAGTCTGCTGGCCTACCGCCTTTCCGGCTGGAAAGGTTTTGCATCGGTGGCTGCGGCGATCAGTACCTTGGCTGCCTCTTCTCAGAGTTCGCATGTGGAACCGTTTTTGACTGTGCAGTCCAAGAATTTCAGCATGACCTGTCTGGCCGGATTTGCTCCGGGAAGGCATGTAGAACGGATCACAGCCAGAGTCAGTGTGGATAAGGATCAATTGCGTTTCACCCGCTGGGAGTCAGAATCCCTGCCACGAATATAAACGGGGTTGTTCTATGAATTTAAAGAAGTTGTGCAAAATGATCCCTCTGCCCTGTCCCTTGGGGAAGAACTCACGGATAGCCTTGGCGTTTGACGTGCAGGGCAATTGCACAGCTTCGCTTGAATACTCTCTCAAGGACAAGCTCTGGCATCCTTTATCACAACTTCCTGAAGCTAATAAGCCCCGTCCCTGTGCCATAGTGCTTCCTTCGGCCATGGTGGCCTTATGCCGTACCCCTAATCCGGTCAAAGAGCAGAAGGATGCAGTGGCAGATCTGGAAACTGAGTCCGTTCAGCGTTTGTTCCGTTCCCCTGAGACCGGAGGCAGGGAAATTCGCTGTTACAACGGTGACAAAGGGTTGAATGCAACTCTCGGCTGGATATCCAATGAGTTTCTTCACAGGTGTCTGGAAACAGCAAGGGATATGGGGTTTCAGGTCACATCTATTGTGCTGCCTGAATTCGACTTGAAGGACTCCGGTCCGACCCTGCTTGTGTCCCGCGAAAATGGGGAAACCCGTCTGTGCTGCATTTACAAAAAAACTCCCGTGATCTGGGAGGTGGTTCCGGATAAGGGACCCTCCTTGGCTAGTGCGCTGGGCGTGGTGCTTGCGCAACTTGAAGCGGATGAAAAGCCAAAGCCGGAAAAGGTGCTGCTTTGGATTCCTCCCGAAGGGGCAGGGGAGCAGGATGGTTTCATAGAGCTGATCGAAAAGGTACTGCCCGGTATCCCGCTGGAGAGTGTCCGGTCTTATGAGGAATTTCTGCCCCTGCTGCGTATGAACCGCATTAAAGGCTCGTTTCATGAAAGTCTGGAAGAGTGGGAGCGTATTCCCCTTGCACCAAAGGATTACCTGCGTCCGGGCTTGGCTATTGTCGGAGCCATTGCTGGCTGCCTCTTGCTTTTCTTTTCCGTGATCCATTTGAACACTCAGGATGCCGAGGTTCTTAAACAGGAAGCGCACAAGATTCTCTTTCTGGCTAAGCGTACGGATCTGGTGACAATGGAGATCCGGGAATATGTGCGCCGCAACAATGATATTCTCAAGTATACGGTGAAGAAGCCTTTTGTTTCACACGTATTCCGTGATCTTGGGAATTCAGTTCCGGCTCAGGTCAAGTTGGACACCATGCGCCTTGATCAATCCGGCAAGATCACCCTGCAGGGGGAGGCAAAAAGTGAAATCAGCCTCATGGCCCTGCTGGAAAATTTGAGCAGTACAGAGATTTTTTCCAATGCCGTGCTTGCTTCCATGAGCAAACTTGATCGCGGGCAAGGATTCCGTTTTGTGGTCGAGCTTGATTTCCCGGCTTGGCAGCGTTTTTTCAAGCCCAAGAAAAAGCAGGGGGAAACGCAATGAACGCTCTGCTTGCCTCTTGGAACAAACTTGATCCGCGTGATCGCCGTGCTTTGGGCATATGCATTGTTTTTTTGCTTTCCGTGGTGCTCTATATGGGCATTCTGGCTCCTCTCGGCAGTATGTATGAAACCACGGTTCAAGAACAGGCCGACTTGCAGCATGAGATCCAGTTCAACACACCCAAGGCTATGGTTTTGCCGGACCGGGAAGCCAAGTTGCGTCAGGTTAAGGGGGAGTATGAATCCCTTAAACGGCAGTTGGACCTTGTAGACCGCAGGGATTGGAGCGCTTCGGATATTTATAATGAAATCCGGGATTATGCGTCCATAACCGGAGTGGTCATCAAGGAAATGCGTCCATTGTCGCAAAAAGCGAATGGTTTTCTCAGCAGCCAGCCCATGGATGTGACTTTCAGCGGTTCTTTTACTGCCATTGAGAAGTTCATTTATTATTTGGAGACCTCTCCGCAGGTATTTGTTGTTTCGGAGATCTCACTGACTGGCAAGAGCGGGGCTATGCAGGGTGGTTTGGTGGTCAGCAAGTATTCCATTCCTGCCAAGGTTGATTCCAAGCTTCCGGAACACGCATTCAGTCTTGTGCTCTCAATGCCGCCGTGGATCGGATATGCTCCTTTTGAAATCGCCCGTCACAAAGGCTGGTTGCATTCAAACAGCACGCGTATTGAGTGTTATTTTTCGGAACATGAAAAAACAAATTTTGAAAAATTGTATGCCGGAGAAATCGACGGTACAGCCACCCATGCCCTGGAACTTGTCCAGCTTCTGACCAGAGGCGTGGACCTGCGCATAGTAGCTCCCTTGGCGCAGTTCAAGGCCGGAGACGCTTTGATGGTAGCGGGTAGTTCCCCTGTCAAATCCGTTAAAGACCTGCGTGGGAAGACGGTCTTTGTGCAGACTGGCGGGTCAGCGCACTATTATCTGTATGACATCCTCAAGAAGAACGGCATGTCGCTCTCGGACGTTACGGTGAGCGATATGTCGCGTGATATCGTGGCCCAAAGTTTAAGAGCCGGACTTATTGAAGTGGGGGTAACCTTTGAACCCTATGTCAGCAGGTTGCAGAAATTGCGTATTGCCAGACCTGTGGCAGGTCCGGAAGAGGTGGATAACTGGAGTCTGCAGTTCTTGGTCCTGCGCGAAGATGCCTTGCCAGGTAATGGCAAGGCGGTTGAGACTCTCATAAGCGGCTATGCGCGTGCCGTGCACTGGTGGATGAATAACCCGGACGAGGCCGTGCAGTTCCTGAGTGCCAATAACCCGCAAGGTGTTTCGGAGAAAACCATCAACAGGGTGATGAAGAAGGTTCGCTTCCTGACCCCGGATAAGGCACGGATTTATTTTTGCACCGAGCCGGAAGTGAACAACACCATGGATGAGTATTTCAGGAAATATGAGAATTTTTTTAAGCAGGAGCTTGGATACGAAGTGGTTGTTCCCAAGGCAGATGTCCTTGATTGGCGCTATGCCCGCAAAGTGTACAATTGCACTGGGCATGTAAACTCTACGCAAGGGGCAGGGGGCTAAGCCATGGTCATGGAAAAATATTTACATAAGACTGCGGCGGACGCTTTTACCCGATTGGCACTAATTGTCGCGGCCCTGACCCTGCTTGGTGCGTTGGTCATTTTTTCCCTGCCCGAGCCGCATCCCAGAGCTGTGAATTACGTGGATGCCACTCGTGATCTTCCGCCTCCTGATCCGCTAAGCTATCCCTATTATTCCTTTTTCACCACTAAGCGGCACCATATTTTTCAATACGGTCAGCTGAATCTGGTGCAGCGCTCTTACAAGCGTATGGCACCGACTTTGCCTCCCGGACCGGATGTCTCCGGCCTCTCGCTTATGGCAACCATGCCGGGAGCAGGCAAATCCTATGCTATAATCAGTGGAATTAATGGCGGGGCAAGCACTCTGGTCTCTCTCGGGCAGAAGGTCAGGGAGAGCATACTTGTGGAGATAGCTTCCAATCATGTGACCTTGGCCCGAAATGATCAGAATGTCACACTGCCCATGACTACCGTCTGGGATGAGCAGGCAGACAGCCTGCTGAACGAGGCCGGAATTACTAAGCGAGCCGGGGTCTCCTATACTCTGGCAGTTCCTGCGGATGCTGAAGGTAAAGGCGGCACAGTAACGATCAAGGGCTTGGGTGTGAACCTTATTCCGTTAACTGAAATAGAGCGCAAAGACATGGGAGTCCCTTCAGGGCGTGGACTGAAAGTGGCCCGCGTGGTGCGCAAGGATAGCGGACTGCTGCAGGGAGACTTGCTTTTGGCTGTGTCCGGCAGGCCTGTCGGTTCAATAGCGCAGGTCAGTGAGAGATTGAAAAGTAAAACCGGCAGGGACGTGTTTCTGACAATTATTCGCAAAGGAAAACCCATGAATGTGAACATTACGGTTCCCTGATTCTCAGGAAAACGGACTGGCCCGCATTCAGGCAAATATAAGACGAGAGAGTTCATGATGAGACTTGCCCACAACATACGATGGTTTGTCATTCTGATAATGCTCTGCATCATTCCGATAAAAGGGGTGTCGGGAGAAGCTGCCCATGCAGCGCCAAAAGGAAAAAATCTGATCGAGATAAATTTCCGGCAGACGGATATTATGGCCGTGCTGGAATTTTACTCGCATCTAATGGGCAAGACGTTTATTCCCAATCCTGAACTCAAGGGGCCGGTGACGGTTATTTCCCCGAAGCCGGTGAGTAAGTTTGAAGCCTTGCGTTTGCTGTATTCAGTGCTGGACATGAGAGGCTACACCCTTGTCCAGCAGAGCGGGTACTATAAAATTGTCTCCAAAAGCATGGCTGTTCATGAAGGACTCAACGTCGATACCATCACTGTGGGCGGTGACCAGATGGTTACGGAAGTCATCACGCTTAAGTATCTGAAAGCGGCTGACGTGATAGCTGACTTCAGGCAGATTCTCTCTCCTGAGGGGTCAATATTTTCTGGTAAATCAAATAATTATATCGTGTTTACGGATACTGCCGCTAATGTGAACAAGATCAAGGAGTTGATCGGTCATATTGATCACCCCGGTTCTCTGCCATCTTCCAAGACTTACTCACTGCAATACATTGAGGCCAAGACTGTGGCCCCGATGCTGACCAAGCTCTATACCGAGAAGGTGGGCAAGGTTGACCAGCATACAGTCCAGATTCTTGCCATGGAGGAGACTAATTCCCTGATCGTGCTGGCCCCGGAAAGTGTTCATGCGGACATCGACAAAATAATAGGCAAGCTTGATGTTCGTACCATGCAGGTTTCCATTAAGGCTTACCTAGTGGAAGTTACCCTGACCGATGAAACCAAGCTCGGTTTTGAGTGGATGTTTTCAACTAATATTGACGGCACAGACGTCAAAGGGGCCATGGATTTCGGACACATCTTCGATCCTACCGGAATAGCTAATACGGCGCAGGAGGCCTTGAAGTTTTCCATCATCAACTCGGATAATTTCAAAATGATGATGAACTATTTTGCCTCGGATGATAGCGCCAGAGTAGTCTCCGCGCCGCATATCGTAGCTTTGGACAACCAGAAGGCAAGTATTGCCGTTGGTACGGAAATCCCTATTCTAAAGTTGACCCAGACCTCGGTGACTTCGCAGCAGAATGTAATCAAAACTTATGACCATCGTAAGTTCGGCATGCAGCTCCAGATTACACCCACCATCGCGGAAAACCGGGACGTGACCCTTAAGATTGAACAGACTCTTTCCAGCCTGCTCGCAGATGAGACCGACCCGGATAAGTGGCAGTCCACGGACCGTGCGGCCTCAACTACCGTGCTGGTCAAGGATGCCCAGACTTTGGTCATCGGCGGTCTTATGACCGTTAACGGCGACTTGAATAAGAAGGGCGCTCCTTACTTACGGGATATGCCCGTACTAGGACCCTTGTTCGGCACTCAGGACGACAAGATGACCAAGTCGGAACTGTTGTTGTTCCTGACTCCATATGTAATCGCCACCCCGGACGAGGCTGATGAAATGAGCGGTCTGCGTAAGGCCCAGAGCCCCATGGCTGTGGATGAATTCGGTTTGATTTTCGACCTCTAGCCCCGGAAAGAGCTATGCAGGAAAACGAAGTAAAACTTGTTCCGGCAACATCTCACGACCTATCCTCTCCGGACAGGGCCAGAGGCTGGTGGCAGCGTCTAAGACAGGCCGGGGAGTCTGAGCAGGATGCGCTCAAGAGTACTGCTGAGTTACTCGGTCTGGAATGGATGGAGCTGGATAAGACCTACCTTGCCGAGCCGGGAGTGGTGCAGCTTGTGCCGGAGAGTTTTGCAAAGAACCATTTGCTGCTGCCCTTGGCAAAGGAGCAGGACGGGGTGCTTCGTGTGGCTGTAGCCACCCCTTTTCTGGGAACATCCGTATCCGAGATGGAACAGGCTTTGGAGATGACCGTACATATGGTCCTCGCTCCGGCGGATAATCTTGTGGACGCTTTGGAGCGGGCTTATTCCGGCGAAGGCATGGAAGGAGTCTTTACCAGTCTGGATGAAGACCTTGATTCTCTGGATGACGTAGAGGACCTGCGTGATATGGCGCAGGCCGCACCGGTCATCCGTCTGGTAAACAATACCTTCCGCGATGCTATTGCTCAGGGAGCTTCGGATATTCATATATCGCCCTATGAAGACGGTCTGGAGATCCGTTTCCGGGTGGATGGCATTCTGCATGTGGTCAACACCGTACCCAGAAAGTATCAGGCGGCTATCATTTCGCGGATCAAGATCATGTCCAATCTGGACATTGCCGAGCGCAGGATTCCGCAGGATGGACGTATCCGTTTGAAGATGGAGCAGTCCGATTATGATATCCGTGTGGCCTCCACGCCGACCGTGTTCGGGGAAGGGGTGGTTATGCGTATTCTGGATAAATCTTCAATCAAGGTCGATATTTCAGATGTAGGCTTTGAGCCGGATATGCTCGAAACATGGAAAAGCCTTGTTCACCGTCCCCATGGAGCTATCTTGGTTACCGGACCGACCGGGTCCGGTAAGACTACCACGCTCTACGCTTCGCTGAATTACATCAAGTCGCCGGAACTTAAGATTATTACCACTGAAGATCCGGTTGAATACCAACTGCGCGGTATAGATCAGATTCAGGTTAATCCCAAGGTCGGACTGACCTTTGCCGCGGCCCTTAGAAGTATTTTGCGTCAGGACCCTGATGTAATCATGGTCGGGGAAATCCGCGACTTCGAAACTGCAGAAATTGCCATTCAGTCTTCCCTGACCGGACACCTTGTGCTTTCCACCCTGCATACCAATGATGCTCCCACGGCGATCACTCGTCTGGTGGAGATGGGCATTGCTCCTTACCTTGCCGCGCCCACTCTTGCCGGAGCTATGGCTCAGCGGCTTTTGCGCAGGCTGTGCAGCAATTGCAAGAAACAGGGGCCGGACGGTAAGTGGCAGGCTGTGGGCTGTGAGGTTTGTGACGGTTCCGGTTATAAGGGCAGGCTCGGGATATTCGAATTGCTGATTAATACTTCGGCAATCCAGACGCTTATCCAGAACGGAGCCAGTGCCGCAGATATTGGAGCGCAGGCGCAGAAGGAAGGTATGCGCACTCTGCTTCAGGATGGACTTGCTAAGGCTGCCAAGGGGCTGACCACGGAAGAGGAAGTGTATCGAATGGCTCAGGATAACTAAGAGTTGGAGCACCTATGGCAAAGTTTACTTATATGGCTCTCAAAGACGGCCAGCAGCTTTCCGGCGAGATGGAAGCTGTCGATGCCGCTGCTGTGCAACGTGAACTTTCCGGGCAGGGAATCAGGGTGTTGCGGGTGGAGGGCAAGGATAATCGCCCGGGTGAATCAGAGAAGGGAAAAGCAAAGAGCCAACCTCTTTTCGGTAAACGTATCAGCTATAAGCAGGTAACGGCTTTTACCCGCCAGTTTGCCACATTGCTGGGTTCCAGCCTTCCCCTTGTGCGGGCGCTTTCGTTTCTTCATGACCAGAACGCAGGTACTTTGCTCGGAGAGGTCATCGGTACCATCAATTCCCGTGTGCGTGAGGGCATGCCCTTGTCGCGGGCTTTATCTGAATATCCCAAATATTTCGACATACTCTATGTCTCGCTGGTGGCGGCAGGGGAGACCGGTGGCATGCTGGATAAGGCTATGGACCGATTGGCCTTCATGCGCGAGGCTCAGGAAGACCTGCGTTCCAAGGTTTCCGGTGCCATGATCTACCCAGCGATTATGTTCATTGCCATGGTTGGGGCTATCATTACCATGATGCTGCTTGTGGTTCCGAGGTTTGCTCAGATGTTTTCCAGCATGGGCCAAAAGTTGCCCATTGCCACCCGTTTGCTCATTGATATTTCAGATACTTTGCAGCAGACATGGTGGCTTTTGCCTTTGTTTTTGCTCATCGCCATTCCATCTTGGAAAAAGATCGGTTCCACTCCCGGCGGACGGATGAGCATCGATAGCGCCAAATTACAAATTCCAGCTTTGGGGCCCATTGTTATTCAGGTCAGCATGGCCCGCTGGTGCCGTACTCTGGGAACATTGATCGGTTCCGGTGTTCCTCTCCTGACTGCCTTGCAATCCAGTGCTGGGGTTACCGGAAATGTGGCTGTCTCAAAAGTTGTGGAGAAGGCCACCGCCGAGGTCCGTGAGGGCAGTAAGCTGGCAACTCCGCTCAAGGAGAGCGGCATTATCCCGCCTTATGTTACCGAAATGATCTCCATGGGCGAGGAATCCGGTTCTTTGGATACCATGCTCGGCAAAATTGCTGAACATTATGAACGGGAAGTGGATCAACTGGTTAAAAACCTCACTTCGCTTCTTGAACCGATCATGATTCTGGTCATGGGCGCGGTGGTCGGGTTCATCGTCATGGCAATATTACTTCCGGTCTTTCAGATGCAGCTTATGGCCGGGTAGCGTTTACATAAAGTTTTCAGGCTGGTATCTTTAAAGATAATATTTTTGTTCTTGGCTTCAGTCTGTATGGAGGTATCTCATGTTGAAGCGAATTTTGTTGATTCTGGCACTTGCTGCTCTGATTTCCGGTTGTGTTAATAAGCAGATGCTCAAGGAGCAGATTGCCGAGGCTATACGCGAAAATCCCCAGATTGTTCTTGATGCCCTGAGTGAGCGGAAAATGGATATGCTGGTCCTTCTTGAGCAAGGCATAAGTGAGCGTGAAAAATTAAAGCGGGAAGCCAAGCTTGAAGCGGAAATAAAAAATCCCCTTAAGCCCCGAATTCAGGCCGAAAGAATTCTGCTCGGCAATCCGGATGCTCCGGTAACTATCGTGGAATACTCTGATTTTTTGTGCCCTTATTGCAGCAAGGGCGCAAACGTGGTCAGCTCTTTGGTCCAAGAGCAGCCTGAGAAATACAGGCTCATTTTTAAGCACCTGCCTATGAACGAAAATTCGCGGCAACTGGCTTTGTTTTTTGAATCCTTAGCTATCCTTGATAAGACAAAAGCTTATCATTTTCATAATCTGGTCTTTAAGCGCCAGAAAGAGCTTTACGAAGATAAATCCGGTGACGTGCTGAGTGTTATTCTTGATGAAATTGGCGTGGATTATGAGCAGCTTCAGAAAATCAGCAATTCTGTACAGGTGCAGGAAGTTCTGCTGGCTGATGAGAAAGAAGCTGGCGAATTTAAGATAAATGCAACCCCGACATTTCTCATTAATGGCGTTGTTGTACGGGGATACCTTCCTGCAGACAGGTTCGAAAAGATGGTTGACCTTATTCTTGAAAAAATAGAGCCGGAAGCAGCAGGTGTAACCCAAGAAGGGGAAGTCTGCGAAGATTGTCTGAACCAGATGTGATTGCTGTCAGGTAGATTAATGCCCATCCAAGGGGTTGATTTTGCTTAGTATGGTGCTCAGGCATACGGTCAGGGCTATGAGTAGGGTGCCGTAGGCCATGGCCAGCCCGATATCATATTCGAAAATGGCATTGACCATGGCAATGGATATGGGCTTGTTGGATGCGGTGTAGAGAAATGCCGAGATGGTGTACTCGCCGATGCAGCGTACGAATACATAGAGAAATCCGGCCAGAAGTCCCGGATAGATTATGGGCAGGGCAACTTTTCTAAATGTCCTCAATCCTGATGCCCCAAGGCTTCTGGATGCTTCAAGCAATGTTGAGTTCAACCCCTGAAAGGAAATGTGGGTAATCCTGACCACAATGGGCAGGGATTTGATGAAATAGCCTAACGGCAGCAGAATATAAGTTCCCACCAACACTGTATTGAGGGAGAATATTGTGGGCTTGCTATTGGCGATGATTATGTTGATGGCTATGGCACTGGCGGGCATTGCCCATGGGAGTATGACCAAAAACTCGATCAGTCCTTTAACTTTCAGCTTTGTCTTTTCAATTATCCAGGAGGACGGGACTGCCACCAGCAGGCAGATGAATGCCGCCAGCAGTGACATTTCAATGCTGTTTTTAAACGGCCTGAATTTGCGTGCCCTTGAAAGTACGGTTGTAAAATTATCCAGTGAAAACTCCTGCGGATAGACACTCACCATCCACGAAGCTGAATCGACAAAGGATAGGACTATGATCGTGATGAACGGCAGCAGGATCATCAGTACCAGTATAGCTTTAAGAGCTGTGGCCAGCCTGCGCATACATGTGCTTTTTATCCTGAGCGGTTGAAAGGGAACTCCTTTAACCGAACCGGAGAAGAGTTTACGTTTTTCATACCAGCGCAATAGGGCGAAAAAGATCATCGATACGCTGGTCAGGATTACAACCTGAACCGCAGCCGTTTCCATGAAATTATTGGCCTTTGAAAGCAGAATCTGGGTGGTCAGGACCTTGTAGCCGTCACCGATGATGCTTGGGGCGGTGAAAGAACCCATTCCGGTCATAAAGGTAACTGCCGCAGAAGTGATTATTGCCGGAGTCAGGTAGGGCAGGATTATTGAAACGAAAATTTTGGACCGTGATGCACCTAATATCCGGGCGCTTTCAATGACCGATAGGTCTATCTGCCGGATAGCCAGAGAGACCGTAAGGTAGAAATATACGTACTGGGTGTAGATATGGACAAATAGGATTCCCGGTAATCCGGAAAAGCTGTATGGCGCTTCATCAAGCCCGAAAAGCAGTTCGATGCTTTTAGTGACCAGTCCGCTTTCGCCGTAGAGTTGAACAAAAGCAAAAACAATGATGATCCCGGGCATCATGACCGGAAGCAGCAGGAGCTTGTCGAGCAGGTTGCGGTAAGGACACTCAAAGTAATGGACCAGAAAAGCTAGCCCGGTTCCCACAATTCCGCAGAGCAATACGGTCAGACCGCCCAACACAAGAGTGTTGCTTAAAACCAGCAGGCTGATGGGGGAAGTGAAAAAAATGGTGTAATGTTCAACTCCGAATCCACCTTCCACAGCAAGGCTTTTCAGCATTGTGGTCAGGGCGGGATACAGAACATATCCCAGCAGAACAAAGAGGAGGGCCAGCACCCCGATGCCTGGAACGATTCTTCTTCTCACTTCTTTCATGGCAACAGCAAACCTGCCCGGCTTAATCTTCAAGGAGCCTGAGGCCGTTTTCGGGAAGTGTTACCCAGACATTGTCTCCGGGCTGCAGTTCCCCTTTCATCTCGAATGTATTCAATTCAGCAACGCGTAAGACCGTGCTTCCCACTTCAATGATCGAATCTATCCAGACCCCGTTAAGTTGTTTCTCCAGCAGTCGGCCTTGAAAAGAGTTTGGTTCATGAATCGGTTTTGCTGAAATTCTGATATTCTGGGGACGTATGGACAGCCAGTTTCCGGGACCGGATGTTGAGGGTATATTGAGCTTTATCCCACTCTCAAGCCGGATCGTGTTCCCGGAGCGAGTCACCCGGAATAGGTTGGTGTCCCCTACAAATCCGGCAACAAAGACATTGCCGGGGGTATCGTAAATTTCCTTTGGAGTTCCGACCTGTACCACCCGTCCTTTGTCGAATACTGCAATTCGGTCCGAAAGGGTCAGGGCTTCGGTCTGGTCATGGGTTACAAATATGGTGGTAATGCCCAGTCGTTTTTGCAGGGACTTGATTTCAGAGCGCATTTTATCGCGCAGGCGGGCATCCAGATTGGAAAGAGGCTCGTCCAGAAGCAGTACCTCCGGCTCCACAGCCAGTGAACGGGCCAATGCTACGCGCTGCTGTTCCCCTCCGGAAAGCTCCGTGACCTTGCGCCCGCCAAATCCGCTCAGGCCGACCATGTCCATGTAAAGTTCTACAATTTTCTGCCGTTCACGGGCGCTCTTTTTCTGGATGGTCAAACCGTATTCGATGTTTTGACCTACGGTGAGGTAGGGGAAAAGACTGTAGTTCTGAAAAACCATCCCGACTTTACGCTTTTCCGGGGGGAGTTTGGTGACTTCATTGCCATCAATGAAAACTGCGCCGGACTGCGGGGTAATGAACCCCGCGATCAGGCGCAGCAATGTTGTTTTTCCGCATCCGGAAGGACCGAGAAAGGTGAAGAACTCACCTTTATTAATGGAGAGGTCTATTTGTGAACAGACCTTAATGCCGTCAAAGGATTTTTCCACTCCCTCAAGGACAACAGCCCCCATAGCAGTCTCCTTATTTTTTATCCTTACCGGAGTCCTTGATTTCCATATCCCACTTCTGCATCCATGCGGATTGCTTGGAGGCGAGAGCGCCCCAATCCACATCCATGACTCGGAATTTGATTTCACCCATCCATTTCGGGGCTTTGGCAATGGCTTCAGGAAGAGTGGGCATGCGATTGAATTTGTTGGCAAGCATGGCCTGTGCTTCTGCTCCACCAGCGAATTCAACAAATTCTTTTGCCGCATTGGGATGCTTTGCGCCTTTGATCACTGCGATACCGTCGGTGATGACCGGGGAGCCGCTTTCGGCATCAATAATTTCAAGGTCCATCTTGTTCTTGATTTTATTGTCGATCACGGAGTTGAGCACGGCAAAGCTCAAAGGAGCTTCTTTGCGGCCCACGGCCTGAAATTGCAGAGAGCCGCTGCCGTAGTAGCGTTTTACATTAGCATCCATGTCTTTCAGGAATTCCCAGCCCTGCTTGAGTTCTCCTTTTTTGTCGAACTGTTGCAGCAGTGCGGAGTAGGTTGCGCGGGCTGAAGAGGAAAGAGCGTTTCTGGATACGATTTTATTTTTATACTTGGAGTCGGCCAAATCCCACCAGTCCTTGGGGGCATCGGCTTTGCTTATCATTTTGCTATTGTAGAACATCAGTACCGGAGTCTGAATGGTTCCGTACCAGTAGCCGTCTTTATCCTTGAAAAGGGGATTGATCTTTGCGGCCCAGGCCGGGGTGAACGGGGCAAAGAGGTCTTCTTTTTTGAGTTCCTGATAAACAGAGGAAGGAGCGCCGTACATGACATCGGACTGCGGATTGGCCTTTTCAGCGCGAACTCTGTCGGCCAGTTCGCCTTTGAGGTTGATGAACTCAACTGCGACTCCGGTCTTCTCTTCAAAAGCATCGGCCACAAGCTCCAGCATTGATTCGCCGTGAGTGGAGTAGACCACTACCTTGTCTTCAAGCTTTGCATCCGCGGCCATTGCTGCTGCCGGAATTACCAAAATTACAAGCAGAGCCAGTACAGCCCATTTGATATGAGTGCTGATGTTCATTTTTTGCCCTCCCTCAGGCAGTTATGTGTTGGAAATACATTTAATATTTACACAGCGATCACAAATTAATGGCGACTGCTGCGATATCGTCGTGGGTTTTGAAGCGGGGGTAGGTGCGGCAGCCGAGGTCTGTAGCCTCGATGCTGCGGATATGGTCGCGGAGACCTTTTAGCCCGGACTGGCGGAAGAGGTCGACATGATCGTTGTAGTCGCGCTCTTCCCAAGGCTTCTCATTGGGCATGAGCAGCCCGTCGGTGAACAACAAAACGTTGCGAACGCCTGTCAGGTCATGGTTTCCGGTCTGGAGGAAGTTGATTGCTTCCGGTTCGCCATTGAAAACTCCGTAGTCCAGATTCATGCGGCAGCGGACTTTAGCAATCTGTTCATGCAGGGCCTCCCCGATGGGAGCTTCTGTTTCCGAGCCTACTTCCTTCCATATGGTCAGGGTTTCAAGGTCCTGATCCGGGCACTGGCAGAGAAATTCAAATTCGCCGCTTTCATAAATACAGACAATTCGGCAATCACCTATCTGGGCCCATTCCAGCATGTTATCCTTAATGCGGACAACGGCCGCGCTGGTGCTCCAGAGGGCTTTTTTGCTGGACAGGTTGACGTTGCGTTGGGCCATTTCCTGCCGGATGACCCGGTTGGCCCGTTTTGCCAGCTCTTTCATGGTGCCGTGGTTTTTCCGGAATTCTTCACCTGCAAGGTTGGAAGCCAGAAAACCGCCTGTATGCCCATTTTCGTATGTCTCTGAAGTCAGGCTGGTGGCTCCGTCAAATACACCGAAAAGATTGTCCTCCATAATAAGGCAATCTTCGTTGATGATCCCGGTACCGTGTTCTATTATCGATTCTACCTGCATTCCTTCCCATAACAGGAATATAAAAATCACATCAAATAGCTAAGTTCTATTGTTTAGCGGAGTACCTATCAGGGTGTTCGATAAGAGTGTGAGGCAGTAATCAATGCCGAGAGAGGATATTGACCGGATCGGGAATCCTGCCTATGCCTTGGATATGAGAATCCTTCATCTTTTGAGCCAGATTCCGGATGCCACAGGCAGCGGTAAATATGTGCAGGAAATGATCCAGCAAAGTTTGAATAGAGGCTATGAACCCTTTCTTGTGACCGGTGTGCCCAAGGGATTCAAGCTTGAAGATACGCCGCTTGCCGGAGTAATCGATCCGGGCCATTGCCTGTTCGTGCGTTTTGAAGACCGGGATCTGGATTTTAAGGTAGTCGGTATGAGTGATGTCATGCCCTATCCCAGCAAGGTCTGCTCAGAACTCACTGCCGGAGAAGTCGTTGCCTACCGGAAGGTGTTTGAACGGGTGGTGGCTAAAGCTGTAAAGTTATTTGCGCCGGACCTGATCCACTCGAACCATTTATGGATGGCTACAGCCGCAGCCAGACGGGTCGCGCCGGACATCCCTTTGGTCACAACCTGTCACGGCACATGTTTGCGCCAGCATCACCTCTGTCCGGACTTGGGACGCTCATTACTGGCTGATCTGGCGGGCATTGACCGGATTATCGCTCTTTTCGGGCAGCAGAAGCAGCAGATTCTGGAGCTGTTGAACCTGCCTGAAGAGCGGGTGGAAACCATCAGCGGCGGATTCAACCAGCAGTGCTTTTATGCCTGTTCTGATGAATCGGATCAGGAAACAGTACGAATCCTCTACGCCGGCAAGCTCAACCGGGCCAAAGGCGTCCCTTGGTTGTTAAAGTGTTTGGCTAAACTCGATGACCTGCCGTTTCATCTGCATCTTGTTGGCGGGGGCAGTGGGCCGGAAAAACAGCAATGTCTTGAGCTTGCCGCTCAGCTCGGTAAGCGGGTTACTGTGCATGGCGTTCTTTCGCATCAGCAGCTTGGAGATTTAATGCGCTGCGCCCATATTTTTGTTCTACCCTCGTTCTTCGAGGGCCTTCCGCTGGTATTGCTGGAAGCCTTGGCCTGTGGCTGCCGCATCGTGACCACGGATTTGCCCGGAGTTAAGGAATTGTTTTCCGGGCAAACCCAGCAGCTGGTTAGGATGGTTTACCTTCCTCCATTACAGACGATAGATTCCCCCCGCCCTGAAGATGAACTTTTATTGGAAAGGGAGCTTCAAGAAGCGCTCGCGGCCAGCATCAGCGAGGTGCAGGAAAATGTAGAACCTGATTTTACCGCCATCTCAGAACTGACAGCCCCATATACATGGGCCAATATTTTTCAGCGCATTGCTCTAGTGTATGAGCAGGCCATTTCGCGATAGCTATTCCACAGAATCCGGGGAACCGGCCAGAAACATCCCGCCAAGCACAAGGGCGGCACCGCCGTATTGAACCGGAGTGAGTGTTTCTCCAAGAATCAGGAAAGCAAGGGCGAGGGTTGCCACCGGGATAAGGTTGGAGAAAAGGATCACGTGGGCGGCCTTGATTTGGGTCAGGGCGTAGTTGATTACGAAGTAGACCAGAAAGGTGATTCCCAGCCCCAGATATACCAGCGCGCCCAAGGCCTGCCAGTTCAGATTTTCCGGCATGGGGGACATGAGTGCCCCGGGCAGGAATAGAATGGTGGCCCCGAAGACCTGAATGGCCGAGAGGTACATGAAATGGTAGCGGGCCGCGAGGTGCTTCACAGTCAGGGCGTAACAGGTGGCTGAAAGCACAGCGCAGAAGATAAAGAAGTTGCCTAGTAGCGGGTTACTGCCATGTTCGTTTGCTTCCCCGAAAGCAGAAACAATACCCACCCCCACAACCGCGAACAGAATCCCGGCCATGCAGCGGCGGCTTATTTTTTCCCTGTAAACAAGATAGGCTCCTATAGCCACGGTCATGGGTACGCAGGCCACGATCATTCCGCCTTGTGAAGCGGAGGTGTATTGCAGCCCCAAGGTTTCGAAGATGAAGAGCAGGAAGGGTTCACACAGGGCGAGGAGCAGGAGCATTTTCCAGTCACCTTTTTGGTAAGTGGGTTTGGGAATGCGTGACCAGAGGATGAGATAGAGCAGGGATGCGAAGAATACGCGGCCCAGTAGAATCTGTTCGAGGGTGAAGAATTCCTGCGCCATTTTGAGGACGATGAATCCACCGCCCCAGATGATATGGACTACGGCAAGGGCCACGAGAAGAAGGGATTTAGACATGAAAAACTCTCCTGAGAACCCTTGCGGGCCTTCAGTAATTAAAAAATTATATTGAATGGATGAGGGCGGACTGCGAGGACTCAGTCCGCCCCTCTAAGGAGGTGTGGTTAGAAAATCCACTGCCAGTATGTGGAAGCGACGATCCAGACCGCTACGGCTCCGCAAAGCATCCTGATTGCCATGATCAGCATCAGGTAACGCATGCGTACGTATCCGGTGGCGAACATGATCAGCGCCGCAGCCAGTTCGTAGGGGAAAAGGAACTGGTCCAGTCCATAGAAGAAGCTGTAGAGCAGCGGTTTGATGTCCATGCCAAGGGTGGTGGCGATTTTAGCCAGCGGAATACTCAGCGAGGTTGCCGCTGCAACCGGGGTCAGGGCGAAGTTGGCGAGAATACCGGTGCAGTAGGCCAGCAGGGAGGAACCGGCCAAACTTTGGACGCTCTCAAGGTAAGGTACTATCTTCCCGGCCATCCATGCAGGGATGCCGAGGCTTCCGGCTACAATACCGATAGCCATGCAGCCGACAATGAAGAAGAGGATTGAGAATTGGACCTGTCCAACATCTTCTTTCTTGAGCAGGTTGAAAAGCGGGGTAAAGCCCAGCAGGACCACGGCGCAGAATGCATAGTAGCCGGGGATGCCGTGCAGTGTTTCGGTGGCAAATGCGGCAAGGGCCAGTGTGGTCAGGGCTAGGGTTTTCTTTTCATCACGGGTGATGGAACCCATGGCGGTGAGATTCTCACTGGCATGCTCAAGGCACTGGTCCATGTATTTACCCAGTTCTTTGGAACCGAAGAAGTGCAGGATACCCACACAGGCAACGCCTACCAGCAGGGCAAAGGCAATGTTCTCGATAAAGAAGCTAAGCCATTGAATGGGTACGCCCATATCCTTGACCATGAGCAGGCCGACAATGCCGACGTTGTTGGGCAGGTAGTTGGTGGCCGGGACTGTGGCACCGAAGAATGCAGCCATAATCAGGGTGGTGGCTGCCTTGGAGCCTTTATCCAGCTTCATGGCCGAGCACATGCCGGAAGCAATAGCCATGAACAGGATGGTTACGGTGATGACGTCCGGGATGATGGCTCCCACGGCGTAACCGGCAACAATCATGGCAATGTAAAGACGCAGGGGGGTGCGTCCGATGCGGGTGATGGCCAACAGGGCGATACGGTTGGAAAGACGGGTCTTTTCCATGAGTACACCGATAAGCATACCGCACATGCATACCCATGGGATCGGAGTGGTCCAGCCCACGAAGGCAAGGTCCGGGGTGGCAATCCCGGTGACAATATAAGCCATGAGCAGCAATACTGCAGTGGCGAACAGGGGCATGATTTCAAAGGCGAAACCGGCGATGGCGAAGATCGTCTCAAACCAGTAGAGGGCGATCTTGGGGTTGCCCGGATCGTGCATGATGAAAGCCCCGGTGGCACCGATTGCAGCGGCCATGGCCCATTTTTTTATTGTTTGCATTGCATTGGTCATGGTTCTTCCTATGTACGAATATATCTTTCAGCAGCCAAAGCCGCAATTGTTCCGTCGGACATGGCTGTAGTTATCTGACGGTAGGCTTTATCGTTGATATCGCCTGCGGAAAAAACACCGGGGATGCTGGTTGCCATGTTTTCGTCGGTGATGACGTAGCCGTTCTTGGATAGCTTGATCTTCTCGGCAAAAAGTTCGTTGTTGGGGTTCTGGCCCAGAAAGATGAAGGCTCCGTCAACTGCTACAGTTTCCTGTTCGCTTGTAGAAACATTTTCCAGTACCGCGGCTTTAAGTTCATCGTTTTCTACAACAAGATCGACAACTTTGGTTTCAGTGCGGGCGTCAACTTTTCCGCTGCCGATTAACTGGTCCTGAGTCCCCTTAGCAGCAAAGAAGCGGTCCATGACCTCAACGAGGGTGATGTGTTCGATGCCGAGGGTGATCATGTACAGGCTTTCGTCAAAGGCACTGTTGCCGCCGCCGACTACCAGAACTCGCTTGCCTTTGTAGGGGCCGCCGTCGCAGATGGCGCAGTGGTGGACCTGATCGCATTCAGTGGGCACATCAAGTGGAATGGGCTTGCGTCCGGTGCAGATGATGACCGTTTTGGCCTTGAAAGTACCTTCATCTGTTTCCACGCTTTTCAGCTCTCCCTCAAGGTCCATGCTTTCAATTTCGCAGACCTCCTCCACTTCTACCTCAAGGCTGTCCACGTGGGCGCGCATCTTCTTCATCAAATCCATGCCGTGGATGGTGGGGTAGGAAGGAAAATTTTCTACTGTGTAAGTAGAGTTGACCAGTCCGCCGGTAATGTTCTCCTCAAGGATTATAGCTTTCAGTCCGGCGCGGGCGGCATAAATCCCAGCGGTCATCCCGGCAGGTCCGCCACCGACAATTACCATATCGTATGTTGTGCTCTCACTCATGATCTCTCCCGTTGCTTAAAATTGCTTCTATGCGGAAGCGAAGAAGGCCTTCATTTCTTTGGGGTTCATCAGGCCGCCTTTGCGGGCTACTTTTTCTCCGCCCTTGATGACGAAGATGGTCGGGGCGCGTTCGGAATCAAGGTCTGCCAGTGCTTCGGGGTTGGATTCGCTGTCCAGTTTGAACAGGCTCACATCAGGATTTTTTTTACTGAATTTTTCGAGCACCTTTTCCATGTTCTTGCAGTGCGGGCACTGCTGCTTGTAGCAGATGAGCACACCGGATTCGGTGTCAGCTAAGGTCTGGGCATAGTTTGTGTCGGTCAGTTCGGTAAACATGATATCTCCAATGAAATATTATTATGGGCGGTCCGGATCAGCGGACCGCCCTTGTTGGTTTAAATTAGGAAGTGCGCAGTTCGCCGATGACGAGCTTGAGCTTTTGGAGCAGCTCTTCGGCTTTTTCGGGATTCTCTTCGGCAATGTTGTTCAGCTGGAAGGGGTCCTTGCGGCGGTCGTAAAGTTCGTTGTGCTGGGGCACTTCGATCTTGGCTCCGGCTGTGCAGGTCCACATGTCTTCGGACATGACCTTGTCCGCGCCTTCCACGCAGTCGGCGTTGTTCTTTTCATCTTCGCTGACCAGCCAGTGTACGTAGCTGTAATCATCGGTGATGATGGACCATGACATGCCGTAGTAACCGGCGATGGCGTAGTCGCGGATTTTGTCCACTTCACCCTGCATCATGGGCAGCAGGCTTTCGCCCTGATAATCTTCAGCACCGAAAGTTTTCATGCCGTGATCGCTGATACCGTCTTCGGTGTCGATGAGGTCGAGTACGTCCATGATGGTGGCGGTTACGTCCACGTTCTGCACAAAGGAGGAAATACGCTGTCCGCCTTCAACACCAGGGATGTGCATCATCAGCGGTACGTGGACCAGTTCTTCGTAAGGCCAGGGGCGGGATTTACGCATGATGCCGTGGCCGTGCTCGCCTTCGCCCATGGGCTGTCCGTGGTCGGACATGACCACAACCATGGTTTCGTCCATGAGGCCCTGCTCGCGGATGGAATCCAGAATGCGGCCTACCCAGCGGTCTACGTCGGTGATTTTTTCCATGTACAGGGCGCGGATGTGTTCGCATTCGCGTTCGGTGATGCGGCCTTCCACCGGAACCCACGGGGCAAGCATGATGGGGTTGCCTTCATATTCGGGATCGTAGGGGCAGGGCTCGCCTTTCCATACGGACGGCGGATCCCAAGGCTCGTGGGGATCAAATGAGTCTACCCAGAGGAAGAACGGGCGGTTCTTGTCGCGGCGCTCCTTGAGCCAGTGGTCGGTGCGGTTCATGACCTTGGCAACGTAGCTGTCGGCTTCGGTGCGGCGGTGCTGCTGCTGGCGCAGGAAGCAGCCGATTTCGTCCAGAAGCTGCGGGCTTTCGTCATCAATGTATTCGCCGTTTTCATCCCAGACCATGGTGGCGGAGGTGAAATCTTCGGGTTTGAGGGCCGGATCGAGAGGCTCGTTTTCAAAAGTGGTGTGGTCCAGTTCCTGACCGGGGCAGAAGTCCACGTAATCGAAACCGCGGGAGTAGCCGAATTTGGCAAGTCGCATGGGGGCGGTGTCATAAATCAGCGCGGTCTGCATGTTGCGGCCCCACATGATGTCGGTGATGGTGGTGTCATCGCTTCCCAGAGGCTGCCAGCCGCCGTAAGGCAGGGTGAAGCGTCCGGTCATGAGTGCACGGCGGACCGGGATGGTGGGTACGCCTTCGCTGTATGCGTTTTCGAAAAGAACGGACTGGCGGGCGAAACGGTCAAGGTTGGGTGTCTTGACGGTCTCGTTGCCGTAGCATCCGAGATAGTTGAATTGCAGGGTATCCAGCATGATGAATACCACATTTTTGATTTTGCTTCTGTCAAAGGACATTGTGCAGCTCCTTGAAAAATGTTTGCGAAGCATTGAATTTCGCCTCGCGCTTTTTTTCACATATGGAGCAGGGGAAGGAAAAATTCTGTCTCATATG
Source organism: Maridesulfovibrio sp. (assembly GCF_965230075.1). GTDB lineage: Bacteria > Desulfobacterota > Desulfovibrionia > Desulfovibrionales > Desulfovibrionaceae > Maridesulfovibrio. The sequence goes on from NZ_OZ245945.1 coordinate 257,586, forward strand.
AGACAAAAATTAATTAGGTTGAAATTTTTTCAGCTGGAACAGGGGAGCAATCCTGCAGGGAGGGAGAGCAATTTAGAAATGATTGCTGATTATATCACAAGCTTAAGTGCTGGAAGAGCAGACCGCCCGCTTCACGGGAAAGCTTATCGGGATCAAGAATTTCAAGGGTGGTTTTGGTGAATTTACCGATAATCCCTTGCTGGCGCAGGGCCTTGATTACCCGGCATAAGGAACTGCGGTGGACTCCGAGGGTGGAGGCCAGTTCGCTTTGGGTCAGCCCCGGGGAAAAGGATTCGGATTCTCCGTTTTCCTGCCAGAGCTGGTATAGGGAACGGCTGACCCGTGTGCTCACTTCAAGCAGGCCGGAATCAAAAAGCTGGGCAAAGAAAGCTCCAGCCTTGATACCCAGTGAGTGGATCAGGTTGCAGGCCAGTTCCGGGTGCTGGCGGAAAAACTCTTTATCTTCAAGGATTGATTTGGAAAAGCGGGCCACAACACATTCTTCCAATGTATGCAGGCTATGACTTTGAAACAATGAAGTATGGATGTGCGAAACTTCGTTGAAAAGGGTTCCCGGACCGATGCGCATGACCACCCGCTCCTGACCGTTTTCTGAAAGGCAGGATAGTTTGACTGCACCTTTAAGCAGGAAAAAGAAATAATCAGGATGGTTGGCCTCAATTTCATGATCTTTGGGCAGGGTGCTTTGTACTGCCTTCTCCAGCACGGCTTCCCAGCTGGAATTGATACCTTCAATGCTGAAAAAGGCTTTTTCCTGACGAAATATCTTTTCTGTGCTCATGATCGCTCTAGTCTTTCTTAAAAAGGGCAGGCTTCAGGTTGAATCTGGCCAGCATCTTTTGCACTGCCACCCGTGACAGCCCGGAGTTACGTGCGGCTTCGGAAACATTCCCATTGGTACGCGACAGCAGGTCGCTGATGTAGCTTCGGCTGAAACTGTCCACCAGCTGCTGCTTGGCTTCCTTGTAAGGCAGGGACGCCATGGAATCATTCTCCGCTTTTGCTGACATTTTACCTTCCGCCATGTCCACAGCCAGCATGGTTATGGATTCTCCGGTGCTGAACACAGCCAGTTTGCGCATGGTGTTCTGCAGTTCTCGGACATTACCGGTCCAGTTCTGGGCGCTTAAATGTCCGACAACAGCGGGGTCCAGTTCTTTTTCCGGCAGTCCCAATTCAATGCAGGCTTTCTGGGCAAAGTAGCGGGTCAATAAAGGGATGTCTCCGGTCCGTTTCTTCAGCGGCGGCAGGTTCAATGGCAGAACATTCAAACGGTGATAGAGGTCTTCGCGAAAAGTTTTCTCTGCCACGCGCCGGGGCAGGTCCTGATTGGTGGAGGCAAGCACCCTTACGTCGATGTTTTTTGAGCGGTCTGAACCGACTGGTCTAATCTCCCCTTCCTGCAGGACGCGTAACAGTTTGGCTTGGGTTTCCAGAGGAATATCACCTATCTCATCGAGCAGGATTGTACCGCCGTCGGCACGCAGGAAAAGTCCTTCGCGGTCATGGTCAGCACCGCTGAAGGCTCCCTTAACGTGTCCGAAAAGTTCGCTTTCCAGCAGATTGTCGGGAATGGCTGTGCAGTTGACGGTTACATAAGGTTTGTCCGCCCGGGAGCTTAGGTCACGGACCATCCCGGCAACCAGCTCCTTGCCTGTGCCGGATTCGCCCATGATCAGGACGTTGTAATCCGTGCGGGCTACAGCTCCGATTGATTGCTTCAGTTGCTGCATGAGCGGGCTTTGCCCTAGTAAGCGGTCCTTATGTTGTTCGATTTGAGCCCGCAGCAGTCGGTTTTCCTCAAGTAGTCGGCTTCGTTCCAGCCCTTTGCTGATGACCCGGAACAGGTTCTCCTGCTCAATGGGTTTGGTCACGAAGTCGTAGGCCCCGGCCTTGAGAGCGTCCACTGCAGTCTCAACTGTTCCGTGCGCGGTGAGCATGACTGCGGAAAGTCCATTGTTTTGCGCAAGGGCGGTTTTCAAAAGCTCAAGCCCATTCATCCCGGGCATCTGGAGGTCGCTGACCATAAGGCTTATCTGTTGCGAGTTAAGCACAGCAAGTGCCTGCTCTCCGTTAAAAGCTGCGAGTACTTCATTTTCGGGGAAGGCTACTTCTATCAGCCGCTTAATCCCCCGGGCAAAGTCTTCCTGATCATCAACTATCAGTATTTTCTGCTGGTTTGTTTCAACCATTATTTATCCTTAGCGGTGAGGGGAAATTTCAGGGTGAACACGGCGCCGGACAATTCTCCTTTGTCTTCATCACCGTTTTCAACTTCAATGGAACCGCCGATGTCGCTCATAAATCCAAATACCACAGCCAGCCCCAGCCCGGAACCTTTGTTTACTTCTTTAGTGGTGTAGAACGGGTCGAAAACATATTGCAAATCTTCCTGCGCAATACCGGGTCCGTTATCCATTATTTTGAACACGACCTGCTCAGAATCATCCATAGCGAGGGTTACTTTTAATCTACCTTTGTTTTCCGGTACGGCATCAAGGCCATTCAAGAGCAGGTTGGCGACAATGTGTTCAAGGGCCTGCGGTTCAACATTGAGTTTGGGGGTAAATTCATCAAGTTCAAGCTCTATTTTTGCGCCCTGCTTGTCTGCCTGAATGCGGAAAACATCGGCGACTTCGCGGATGATCCCGGCAAATTCTGTCCCGGTTGCAGATGAAACCTTGGGACGAGCGTAGTTCAACAGATCTTTGAGAACACTTTGGGCTTGTCTGGTGTGTTTGAGAATGACTTCAACATCTTCCGCACTCTGTCCGCTGGCTCCCTTTTTCAAGAGTTCAGCATAGCAGAGAATTACTCCCAGCGGATTATTGATTTCGTGGGCCAGCCCCGCAGAAAGTTTGCCTACAGTTGCCATTTTCTCGGCCTGAGTCATCTGGGCCAGCATTTTTTTCTGGCTGGTAGTTTCATGGACGTAGACAACCACCCGGCGCTCATGAGGGTTTTCCGTGTGGTGGATGGGGTAGATATTGATGGCAAAAGAACGGCCTTCCGGCAGGGATACTTCCCGTGAAAGCGGTTCATTCATCAGCAGCGATTTGGAAATGCCGCAATTTGCTGAATCCCCCGGTCCGTGGCAGAGCAGGCTGACAACCCCTCCGTCGGTGATGCAGCCCTCGGAAAGTTCCTCCCCAAGCTTGCGGGCAGATTCATTAGCTACAATAGGGGCTCCTGTTCCGTCAGCAAGCAGAAGCGGATCGCTGATACCTTCGAAGATTGATTGCAGATTGGTATTGTGGCGCACAATGCTGTTCAGGGCGGAAATACTGTCCGCAGCAATTCCGAGCTGACGGCCTATGGCCCGCAATACGATGCGGTCTTTTTCCCGGAAGGAAGAACCTTTCTTGCGGAACAGGCAAAGCAAACCTTCGGCACTTCCTGAAGAGGATTCAACAGGGATATGGGCCCGATCATCTTTAATCAAAGGAACGGATTCGGTCAGCAGTTCCACCCAGTTTTCGGGCAGGTCCGGGCGCTCCATGTTTTCCGGTATGGAATAGAAATTCTTACTGGAAAAGGTGCACACATAGGCGGTCCGTTCAAGATTGAATCTTTTGTGAATCAGGGGCAGTGCCGCCTTCCAAAGCTCTGCCCGTGACTGGCTGCTGCTGGACCCGGCCAGAAGCTGTACGAAAAGTTTCACATCAGACTGACGGGCTGCGGCTTCCAGTTCAAGCTCCCCGGTCCGTTCTTCGACCATATGTTCGAGGTTGGATGCATAATCCTGAAGTCTCTGGCGGGCATCGAACATGTAATCGCTGAGTTTTTCAATACCACCGATCATTTCGCCGATTTCATCTTCCTGTTCCACCTCACGGAACAGGGCCACGCCTTTTTCGTCGCTGAAATTGCGGCGGAAATTGGTGGTCAGGATACGGATATTGTTCGCCACTATTCGTTTGAAAAGCACATTGGTGGCACCGAGATAAAGCAGTACTGCCAAGGCAAAGATAGCGATGTAGGTCATTATGGTGTTCTGGATGCGGGCCACGGAAGCGCTGACCGGCAAGCCTACAAAGTCAACTCCGCCGATGCTGTCCACCGGGTGTCCGAAACCGCGGTTCCCGTATAGTTCAATTACTTCCACCGGAGCATCTTCAATCTTACCGTGGCAGCGCAGGCAGCTTTCTTTGAATATGGCAGGGCGGGCCATGATAAAATGTTTTTCACCATGTATGTTTTTATATCCTTCCCAGAATGTCTGCTTGGGATTTTCCCTGAAATGGTTGATCAGTTCCAGTTCGATTTCATTGGCTTCATAGTCGGGATTGCGTGCTCCCTTGGCGACACGGCGGTAAGAATAAGTTGAGTCTTTGTCTTCTTCGCGGGCCATGATGTTGCGGGTGACAAATGATGATGACATGGCCTGAATGACAAATTTATCCGGCAGTTCTTCATACATCTGGGGCCGGAGTACGCCGCGTACGTAGTTTTGTACTGAATCTACCTGTCCGAAGACCATGCGTGCTTTGTCGCGGACCACGTTTTCGAGCACTTTGTTCATGTGCATGGAAAAGCCCGCAAAAAGAAGCCCTCCGATGATCAGGGAGGTCAGGATAAGGCTTAAAAGAAATTTGCTCTGAATGGAGTATGGTCTGGGGAGTTTCATGCTTTTGCGCATAGCTGAAGTGTACAACCGGCCCACCCGTTGTCAAGCCCGCAGTCCTTGACCGTAATTGCCTGCAGAGGGTAATGTATTATTAAATGGGGTGATCTTTTGGACGAACTGATTACGGGCAGGGGGAGCCATGAACAGTTTATTCCTTTTTTTGGCAGCGGTTCTGGCAGGCATCATCAGTGCGGACATGTTTGTCCGTGGTTGGAACGGTTTTCTTGAATGTGCTGCTTCTCTGGTTCTGTTTTTTCAAAAGAAGATTCCAGCCAAGACTTTCCTGTCCCGCCTTAGCGGGGCAGTGCCTATGACCATTCTCTGCTTTTTACTCCTCATCCTCTGCTTCAAAATTTATTATTCCATTCTGGGCTTCGGTGGCAGTGAGCTTGAACAGCTTGGTTACTTCCTCGGAGCTGTTCCCCGCACCGGTTATTATCTGATCAGTGCGGGAAAGATGATCGATGCCATGTTCAAGCCCTAATTAAAGGTTTTGTAGCCTCGGAGGCTAATCCGGTCCGGGACCGTGGGGCAGGTATTCCATGGAACTGCGGGCGTTGTGGTCTGCGTGTCCCACTATTTCCACGTCTGTGTAGTAAAATTCACCTGTTTCAATGTCTGATTCGACCACGAAATCTGCCAATGTGCGGAAGGCCGGGGTGGTATCGATAAGCATGGGACCGGCCACGAAGACCATGGCCCAGATTACGGCACAGGTGGCGAAGAAAGATGTAATTCTGACGCTGAGTGATTTATTTTCCATCTTAAATTCCTTTTAGGGGCGGAGGGAAGCGACTTGCGCCTCCCTCCTTTTGTGGGGTGATATCAGTTGTCTAGATTTTGGATGTGATGTCCGGGAAGACCACGTAGAACATGAGGTAAGCCATGATCAGGGTCAGGCAAAGGTTGAGGGACTGGCCGCATACGTAAAGGATGAGCGGCTTTCCGCCTTTGAAGTAGTGCTTGAGTTCACGGAAGTTGGTTGCCAGTCCGATTGCTGCAAAGGAGAGGCAGAAGAACCAGCCGCGGAAGATGCGGGAAAAGCCGCGTAGCACGCCCTGGTCGATCATGGTGAAGCCAGCGTCGGAACCAAGTGAGGAGTAGACGATGGAGAAGATCACGGATGCAGTCAGGAAGCCGAGCACGAATTTGGGGAAACGGTGCCAGATTTCCATGGCGTGTACTTTCTGTCCTTCAACAGCTTCTACCTTGGTGGCCCAGTAGATGGCGATACCGAATGCGGTTACACCGATAAGCACGTTCTGGATCATTTTGATGGTTGCCGCTACGTAGAGAGCCTTTTCGGAGAGGAAGGCCCCGGCTGCTGCAACAGCCCCGGTAGCGTCGATGGTTCCGCCCATCCATGCTCCACCGAGAATAAAGGGCATTCCGGTTCCCTTAATAATCGCGGGCATGACGATCATCATGATGGATGTGAAGACGAGGGAAAGGCCGATGGCGAGAGTTAGTTCCTCTTTCTTGGCCTTACATGCCGCAGCAGCTGCAATAGCTGCGGAAGTACCGCAAACGGACATGTCCGCGGAGATAACCATGTTCAGGGTTTTGGAAGGCACCTTGATGACTTTCTGACCGAAGATGAAGGTAGTGATCAGAACGACCGGGGTAACAACCCATGCTACGAAGATGCCGGGGATGCCGATGGCGACAACCTTGTTGAACAGAACTTCCGCACCAAGCAGAACCAGTCCGGTCTTGATGAAAAATTCAACCTGCAGGGCTTTCTTGGCCCAGGTAGGTGTCCCGATGGTGTTGGAGATGACCAGACCGATGGCGATTGCCCATGCAGCGTAACCGATACCGTATTGCTTCATGGTTGCCTGACTGGCCATGAGGTAAGAAGCGATGGCAACGGCGAAAACCAGACCGAAACCCTTGAGGAAGGTCTTGGCGTCACCGTCGATGAAACGCATACCTATTGAGAAGAACAATCCGAAACCGACCATGAGTGCCAGCAGGGAGGGAATCAGGTTGTATGGCTTGTTCTTGATTTTCTTTTTAGCGGAAGACTCTTTGGCGCGCAGTTTCAGCCATGATTCAATGGATGCGGAAGCTGCAGTGTTCAGGCTTGCGTCCTTGAATCCGGCCTGTTCAGCTTTCAGCTGAGCATCAAACGCTGCAGTCTTGGCTGCTGCGGCAGCGGCCTTGGCTTTATTGTACTTAGGCATGGCTGCAGCGTTTTTGGCATCAGCCTGTTCCTGAGTCTGGATGAAGGCGTCCAGCGGGTTGGTGGTCCATTTCTGGGGCTTAGCCATAAACCCTTTAATGGCCTTACCGATGGGGGCATTTTTGGCTTTGATTTTTTCCTTGGCGGTCTGAGCCTCATACCAAGCCACGGTTTTAAAGGGAGCGCGGGCGGCTTCCTCGGTCATGATTGCGTTCTGCTTGGCGAACTTGGCTTCCATGTCCGCGGGCTTGTTGTTGAAGAAGATTATCGCGCCAACGGTCAGGATCAGGAATCCCAGCCAGATGGCCCAGTAATCTTCTTTTTTCCAGAGGTCGGACCAAGAGCTCGAAGCCTTGTCGACCACTACTTCGCTGTTTTGCTTAGCTGCATTTTCTGCCATTTCTAACATTCCTCCAAAATTATTTTTCAAAACAGGCCGAGACCTGCGTGTGTCCGTAGACCTGCATTAGGCAAAAGGCGGGCCAGAATTTCATCAAAGCTAAGGGCCTTAAAATAAAAGAATAGTTGTCTTGGAGGTGTTTACTCAGGCTTGCAGTTGCACCCAGTGGGGTGCAAAGCCAGGTTTGCAGTTATTTTTTTATAGATAAGATTGATCGGTGTTTTCCGAAGCATCCAAGTATGATATTGTTTATTTGGCCTCTAGTCTGTTTGTGCCTGTTGCAGTCAGGATATCTCTCTGATTTTCCAGCACGTATTCGAAAGCGGAGGAAGCATGGAACTACTCGACCTGGGCAGGAAGCCTGTAAGTGAAGAACACCCGGCCGGGGCGGATGCCCGTTACGAGCCGGAGTACGATCTTTTACAGCAGGAAATCGACAAGCTCGCCAGCGCCACAGCCGGAGGGGCGGTGGATTGGAAGCGGGTGATCAAGCTTGGCTCTGTTATTTTGAGCAGTAAGTCAAAGGATTTGAAAATAGCCTCTTATCTGGCTGTGGCCCTTTTGCATCTTAAAGGTGTGGAAGGCCTTTCGGCAGGGGCACAACTGTTGCTCGATCTTGTATCCAATTTCTGGGATACCCTTTATCCGGCCAAAAAGCGTATGCGCGGCAGATTCGGAGCCATCAGCTGGTGGGACGAGAATGCTGAGAAATTTCTAAAGAACTATGATGGTGACGAGTTGCCCAAAGAGGTCGTTGATCTGCTGGATAAGCGGATTAATGATTTGGACGCAGCCTTGGCTGAAAAATCCGAGGATGCGCCAATTCTTCGGGATTTATCAAGTTATGTACGTCATTTGCCTGTTACTGCTCCTCCCGAACCTGAAAAACCATCTACTGAAAACGAATCCCCCGGGATAACTGATTCCGGCACAGTTCTTCCCGCTGGTTCGAGCACACAGGTTGCGGTCAGCATAGGCAACATCACTTCTCCTGAAGAGTGCAGCGCAGCACTCAAAAGCGGACTTTCCGCACTCGGTCCTGTTTCTGAATATTTTCTCGCCAGTGATCTCTCCGCAGCCGAGGGGTACAGGCTGCGGCGCATGATCGCGTGGACGTCCATTTCCGCTCTTCCTCCGGCGGAAAATGGGCGGACCATGATTCCTGCCCCGGACGGTCCAGTTAAAGATTCCATTGCCAGCCAACTTAAATCTGCTGATTTTGCCGGAGCCTTGCGTGAGGCCGAATCCCGCATCGGGGAATATCTTTTCTGGCTCGACCTGAGCCGCATGTCTGCTGAAGCCCTCAAGGGGCTGGGGGAAAATTATACCTCTGCGTTGAGTGCCCTTGAACTGGAGACGCAATTTTATGTTCAGCGCTTGCCCGCTCTGGCTTCCTTGAGTTTTGCCGACGGCACCCCCTTTGCCGAACCCAAGACCCGTTCATGGTTGCAGTCCCTTGGCAAAACAGGGGCGCGCGGAGGTTCCGGCGCAGGTTCTGATAGTGATGAAGTTGCTGAAATAATGGTTAAAGCCAATCAACTTGCTGCGGATAAAAAAATATTCGAGGCAGTTTCCCTTATTTGTGATAGGATCAATACATCGCCCTCCTTGCGCTCTGCTTTCAGGCTGCGTTCCGGTTTAACCGGACTCCTGACAGCAGAAGGACAGGCCGGGGTGGCCCATGTGCATGCTCTTGAATTACTGGAACATATTGACAGTTCCGGACTCGCAGAGTGGGAGCCGGAGCTGGCCTTGAACGGTTTGCGGGCTGCCTATGAAGCAGTGGTTGCCGAGGGCGGACCGGATTCAGCAGCAAAGAGTATTGAGATTTTACAGCGCATCAGCAGGCTCAGCCCTGTGGAAGCGTTGAAGATAAACGGAGTAAACTAAACGGTTTGGACTGTTCCCCAGAAACTTTTCAGCGGAGGTCTTGAATATGGCTAAAGAAGGTTCCGTAGCTCCCAAGGAGCGGGTCAATATTGTTTACAAGCCTGATACCGGAGACGCCAAGGAAGAAGTCGAGCTTCCTCTCAAGCTGCTGGTGGTCGGTGATTTTACCCAGAAAGATGATGACCGCATGGTCGAGGACCGTGACCCGGTAAACATCGACAAGGACAATTTCAACGAAGTGCTCAAGGCTCAGGATCTTGAGCTTAAACTCGGTGTTGAAGACAAACTCAGCGGTGAAGACGATGCGCAGATGGCGGTTAATCTCAAATTTGAAAGCCTCAAGGATTTCGATCCGGACCGGATCATCAAGCAGGTTCCGGAACTGCAAAAGCTCATGGAACTCCGTGAAGCCCTGAAGGCCCTGAAAAGTCCGCTCTCCAATGTGCCGGAATTCAGGAAAAAAGTTCAGGAACTGGTCAAGGATGATGGCGCACGCGAAAAGCTGCTCAAAGAACTTGGAATCGAGTAGGGGGAATTATCCATGGCAGAAGAAAAACTCGAACAACAGCAGGCTGAGCAATCAACAGCCGAAGTTTCGCTTCTTGATGACATCGTGGAGGCCACTAAGCTCAAGCCCGAAGATGAAGCCTATTCCGTAACCAAGGCCGGGTTGCAGGCTTTCCTTGAAGAAATGGTTAAGCCGGAACGTGAAGGAGCCAAGGTTTCCGGCAATCTCGTCGACGATATGCTGGCCCAGATTGATGAAAAGCTTTCTTCCCAGATGGACAGCATCATCCACAATAAGGAATTCCAGAAAATGGAATCCTCATGGCGGTCATTGAAATTTCTGGTGGATCGCACTGACTTTCGGGAAAACGTACGCATCCAGATGATGAACGTCTCCAAGGAAGACCTGCTGGATGATTTTGATGATGCCCCGGAAATTACCAAATCCGGTCTCTATAAGCAGGCCTATACCGCAGAATACGGCCAGTTCGGTGGTCAGCCTTTCGGAGCGATCATCGGTAATTATGATTTCGGTCCCGGGCCGCAGGATATGAAGCTGCTGCAATATACTGCATCAGTCTCAGCTATGTCTCATGCGCCGTTTATCGCCGCCGCTGGACCGGAATTTTTCGGTATTGAGAAATGGAGCGAACTGCCCAATCTCAAGGATCTCAAATCCATTTTTGAAATGCCGCAGTATGCCAAGTGGAATTCTTTTCGCGAGTCAGACGATGCCCGTAATGTGGGGCTGACTCTGCCTAAGTTCCTGCTGCGCCTTCCCTACGGCCCGGAAACCCTTCCGGCCAAGAGCTTTAATTATCAAGAGTCTGTATCCGACGGTGATGATGATTTCTGCTGGGGCAACACTGCATTTGCCTTTGCTTCCAAGCTGACTGATTCATTCGCCAAGTACCGCTGGTGCGCCAATATCATCGGTCCGCAGGGCGGCGGGGCCGTGGAAGATCTGCCGCTCTATCAATACGAGGCTATGGGCGCGGTGCAGACCAAGATTCCCACACAGGTGCTTCTCTCAGAGCGCAGGGAATTTGAGCTTGCCGAGGAAGGTTTCATCGGCCTGACCATGCGTAAGGGCAGTGATAACGCGGCTTTCTTCTCCGCCAACTCCTGCCAGAAACCTAAGTTTTTCGGCACCAGCAAGGAAGGCAAGGAAGCAGAGCTTAATTACAAGCTTTCCACCCAGTTGCCTTACATGATGATCATGGACCGTCTGGCCCATTACATAAAAGTTATCCAGCGCGAAAATATTGGCACATGGAAGGAGCGTGGCGATCTTGAGCGTGAACTTAACACTTGGATTTCCCAGTATGTCACCGAGATGGACAACCCCGCACCCAGTGTGCGCAGCCGCCGTCCCCTGCGTATGGCCAAGATTGAGGTCAGCGACGTGGAAGGCGATCCGGGCTGGTATCAGGTTTCCCTGAAGGCCCGTCCGCACTTCAAGTACATGGGTGCTTCTTTCACCCTCTCATTGGTGGGTAAGCTGGAGAAGGAATAGTCAGTCGAAAGAGTCCGGCTGCCGTATCCAATTTGAGAAACAATTTAACGGACCAGATTGTTTTTCTTCAAAATAAATATGGATTTATTTTGAAGGGGTACGGCAGCTACTGCATTGGTCAACCTTTAATCATGCATTTTGAGGAGAAGGGTTATGGCACTTACTTCGTATATGAAAGTAACAGGAAAGACTCAGGGACAAATCAAGGGCGATTGCACACAGACCGGCGATAAAAAAGATACCATGCTTGTCTATGCGCTGGATCACAATGTGGAAATCCCCAAAGATACCCACACCGGACTGCCCACCGGACAGCGTATCCATAAGCCGTTCACTGTAACCAAGCACGTGGATAACGCATCTCCCAAGCTCGCTCAGGCCTGCTGTAAGGGGGAGCAGCTTACCGTTGAAATTGATCACTACCACATCGATCCTACCGGAATCGAAAAGAAATATTACACCATCAAGATGGAAGAGGCGATTATCGTCAACCTGCACAGCTACAAGCCTGTGACCTTCCTGCCTGACAACAAGGGCTATCATGACATGGAAGATGTCAGCTTTACCTATTCCAAAATCACTTGGACCTACGCTGACGGCAATATCGAATACACCGATGACTGGAAATCCAGTTAAACCTGATATTCAGGACAGGGGTAATTCCCTGTCCTGAATAACGGAGAAAGATTTGACCACACAACGCCTGCTTGAACGTATCCGGTTCATGGAAGAGGACCCGGATTGGCGGGATTCAGCCGAGCCGGGACAGGTGGTCAAGTCTGTGCTCGATTATCTGCGCATGATCCTGAATACCCGTCAGGGCAATGCCCAGATCGCTCCGGATTTCGGGGTGCCGGATTTTACCTCTATGATCGGGGCCACCGGGTTGGACGCGGTACGTTCCATCGAGGAATCCATGACCGAGGTTATCCTCAAATATGAACCCCGGTTGGCAAACGTTAATATTGAATTCGTGCCCATGGAGGATAATCCGCTGGCCTTGCACTTCAAGCTGCAGGCCAAGCTGGCTTTAGAGGGCCAAGATATGCCCGTAGTGTTCGAGACGGTTTTAGACCCCGACGGCCAGATTTCAGTAAAGGATAATTAATTGCGATGATCGAAAAGTACTATCAGAGGGAATTGAGCCATTTACGCGAGCTGGCGGTGGAATTTTCCAAGGCCCACCCCGCGCTGGCTCCCATGCTGACCGGACCGGGTGCTGATCCTGATGTGGAAAGGCTTCTGGAAGGCTCGGCATTTCTGTCCGGCATGATCAACCAGAAGCTGGATGATGAATTTCCAGAGATAGTGCACGGTCTGGTACAACTTATTTTTCCGCACTATTTGCGGCCCATTCCTTCGACGACAATTGTAAAGTTTACTCCCAAACCGAGCCTGATGGAAAGTGTCCGGGTTCCGGCCGGGGCACAGATCGCTTCCATTCCTGTTAGCGGGGTGCCTTGTACTTTTTCAACCACTTACGATGTGGATTTGCATCCGCTTTCCATAACCGATGTTGAGCTTGTCAAAAGCGTGGGTACATCGGGAACCCTGACTATAAATTTGGAATTGAATGGGCTTCCTTTGGATGAATGGGACAATTCCAGCCTGCGTTTCCATCTGACCGGGGATGCTGCAAGTGCATCCATGCGCTATAAGTTTTTATTCAATTACATTCGAAATATTCAGATCAGCGGTGAAGACGGCAGTGTTTGCGTGCTGGGAAAGAGCAATTTCAAGGCCGTTGGTTTTGAGGATGAAGAAGCTCTGCTGCCTTACCCCTCGCAGTCTTTTCCGGGGTACAGGATTCTACAGGAATATTTCATCCTTCCGGAGAAGTTCCTATTTTTCGAGATCACCGGGTTGGATAACTGGCGCAATAGGGGCAGCTCAGGGAAATTCAAGATAGTTCTTGATCTGGAACGTGTTCCCCAATCCTTCAATCGTTTCACCAAAGAAGATATTTGCCTGTTCGCCACCCCGGCAATCAATTTGTTCAAGCGTGATGCCGAACCGGTGATTCTTGATCATAAACGTCCGGAATATCAGGTTCGGCCTTCCGGCGATTCCGGTGGGGATTATCAGGTTTATTCCGTGGATGACGTGGTTGGCTATGTGCAGGGCACGGTGGAAGAAAAGCCGTACAAACCTTTCCACATGTTCAATCCGCAGGCCGGGGAAATGCCTGTCTATACAGTACACCACCGTCGTTCCCCGGTTAGGGATAAGACAGATATTTTTGTTTCCGTGGCCTATCCGGCGCAGGGCGATGAACCTGCTACCGAGACATTGTCTATGGCTTTGACCTGCACCAACGGAACTCTTCCGGAAAAGCTGCGTTATGGGGACATCAGCAAACCTACCGGAACTTCCCCGGAGCTCGCTTCTTTTGAAAATATCCGCCAGCCCACTTCTCCGGTACAGCCTCCGTTGGGCAAGAACCTGCTCTGGCGGCTGCTCTCGCACCTTTATCTAAATTATCTTTCTGTTGCGGATATGGAAAGTTTGCGGGCTATGGTCAAACTTTACATATTTACCGATACCCGCGACCGCAGCTCGGTAGTGGCTAATACCAAACGGGTGGAAGCCATTTCCGGCATGAAGGTCAGTGAGGGGGACCGTCTGGTGCGCGGTCTGGTTATGCGTGGGCGGGAGATCAGGATGTCGCTTAATTGCGACGGCTTTGCCAATAGCGGTGATCTTTACCTGTTCAGTTCAGTGATGAATCGTTTTTTTTCGGGCTATGCCTCGGTCAATTGTTTTACCCGGCTGACTGTTGAGGACACCTTAAACAAGGAGATTTACGAGTGGACTGCGATGATCGGAAACCGTCCGCTTCTGTAATCGGAAACCTGTTCGAAACACCGACCGGGTATTCCTTTTTTCAGGCTATTCGTTTGTTGCGGTTGCATTCGCATAACTGCACGGGCAAGGAGCTTGAAGAATTCTTTCGTGACCACTTGCGGGTGCATCCGCAGCTTTCACTCGGCTTTCCGGCAACCGATCTGATCGACATTGACGAGGAAGAACGTGAAGACGGAGATATTTATCGTCTCGAATCCACTTTTCTAGGGCTTTACGGAGCCTCTTCTCCGCTCCCGGTTTTTTATACCGAGGAATTGCTGGCCGAGGCTTCCGAAGACAAGTCTGTTACCCGTGATTTTCTGAATATCATTAATAACAACGCTTACATACAGTTTTTTCGGGCTTGGAGCCGTTCCCGGCTGATGATCAAGGCTGTGGATGAACAGGATGGATCATGGCTGGAGCGTTTGGACAGCCTGCTTGGGTTCGGGCATTACAAGGCTTTTTCCCATGTTCCGCCGGAATGTCGCCGCTACCGCCATATCGGGCTTTTGACCCAGTATCCGCGAAGTGCGCTGGGCCTTGAAACTATGCTCAAGGATTCTTTGCAGCATGCGAAGATTCATGTGGAGCAATGTGTACTGCGTAAAGTCAAAATCCCTGAAGACCAGCGTTTCTGCCTTGGTGAAGATTCCAATGCGTTGGGCGAGCGTTCTTGGATCGGGGAGGAATTAGAAGACCGTAACAGTATGTTTGCGGTGCATTTGCGTGGACTGGATTCAGGACGTTTTCACCAGTTGCTGCCCGGAGCAGTGGATGGTGACAAGCTGGACAATCTGGTGCGCGGCTATCTGGTGGAACCATTTAAGTATGATCTTGTCCTTGAAATGATGCCCGGAGAGGCCAACACCGCTGTTCTCGGCGGTGATGAATGGTCCGGTCTCGGTTGTGATACCTGGATTTTTGCCGGGGAACATCTGGAATATGCAAAAGCGTCTTTTCCCAATAAAGGCGGACACATCCATGAGAGGTATGAAGCATGATCAATGTAGACATAAGAAATCTTCTTTCAAAGCTGGACACCTTTTGCACCAATGGCCTGCATAACGCAGCGGGCTTAAGCGTCTCGCTCAGCAATTATGAAGTTTCCGTGGAACATTTTTTTATCAAATGTATTGAGGAAGTGAACAGTGATCTGCCACTCATTTTCCGTCAATACGGAGTGGAAACTCCGCGCATTACCGCTGCTCTCACCGATGTCTTGCAGGATTTCAAGACCGGTAATTCCGGCAAGCCCGTATTCTCACCCATGCTGCTGGAGCTGTTTGAAGACGCATGGCTTATTTCCTCAGTGGAGCTTGGCGAAACCCGCATCCGTTCCGGGGCTGTACTCTTGGCCTTTTTGGGCAAGCCTAATTTTTATGCTTCCGGTAATTACGCAGACCTGTTTTCAGCCATCAACCGCGAGACTTTGCTCAAGGAATTCTGGACCGTGACTAAAGGCTCGGTGGAATACAAGATGCCCGCCGCTGCCCCCGGTGAAGCAGCCGCGTCCGCTAAAGGCGAGGGCGGATTTATTGAACGGTTCTGCATTGATTTTACTGCCAAGGCCCGTGAGGGCGGCATTGATCCGGTTTTCGGACGGGACCCGGAAATGCGCCAGATGGTGGATATTCTTGCCCGCCGGCGCAAGAATAACCCCATCCTAGTGGGGGAACCGGGGGTCGGTAAGACTGCGGTCATCGAAGGTCTGGCCCTGCGTATCACTGAAGGGGATGTGCCTGAAATTCTGAGCGACGTAACCCTGCTTGGTCTGGACATGGGCTTGCTGGAAGCCGGAGCCGGGATGAAGGGCGAGTTTGAGAACCGCCTCAAAGGCGTTATTGATGAGATTAAATCCAGCGAGACCCCGATTATCCTGTTCATTGACGAAGCGCATACTCTTGTCGGGGCCGGAGGTTCAGCCGGGGGCGCTGATGCTGCTAACCTGCTCAAGCCTGCATTGGCCCGGGGAGAGTTGAAAACCTGCGCCGCCACTACATGGACCGAATATAAGAAATATTTTGAAAAGGACCCGGCCCTTGCCCGCCGCTTCCAACTGGTCAAACTGGATGAACCTTCAGTGGACACTTCGACGATCATCCTGCGCGGCTTACGTGAAAGCTACGAAAAAGCCCATAATGTGATCATCCGTGATGATGCCAACGTGGCTGCCGCTGTTTATTCCGATCGCTATATCACCGGGCGTTTCCTGCCGGACAAGGCTATTGATTTGCTGGACACCACCTGCGCGCGGGTAAAAGTAAATCTTTCTGCCAAACCCGGACGACTGGAAGACTGCCAGAGAGCAGTGCAGGCCCTTGAGCGTGAAAAGAAAGCCGTGGACCGTGATCGTTCCAACGCGGTTGAAGTGGACGAAGAGCACTACAAAGAGTTGCTGGAACAGATAGAGGCAAAGAATTCCGAGGCCGCGGAAATCAGCGAAAAGTGGCTCAAGGAAAAGGATGCCGCCCATGCTGTACTTGATGTACGAACCCAGATTCAGGAAGCACGGAATGCTGACCCGGTGGACGAAGAAGCCTTGGGTAAATTGAAAGAAGATCTGGATAAGGCGGATGGAGCCTTGGCTGAACTTCAGGGTGATAATCCTATGGTTCAGATTGAAGTTACCCCCGATCTGGTGGGCCGCGTTGTCTCCGACTGGACAGGAATTCCGGTAGGCAAGATGGCCCGCGATGAGGCTGCTACCGTTGCCGACCTTGATGAAAAGCTCAAAGTGCGCATCAAGGGACAGGATCAGGGCCTTGCAGCCATTGCCGAGGTCATCCGCGCTTCCAAGGCCGGAATCAAGAACCCGGACCAGCCCATCGGGGTTTTCCTCTTGGTCGGTCCTTCCGGTGTGGGAAAAACCGAGACCGGACTTTCCTTGGCTGATCAGCTTTTCGGTGACGAACGTTCCGTAGTCACCGTGAACATGAGTGAATTTCAGGAGAAGCATACCGTATCAAGATTGATCGGTTCACCTCCGGGCTATGTCGGCTATGGAGAGGGCGGTATGCTTACTGAGGCCGTTCGCCGCCAGCCTTATTCCGTAGTTCTTTTGGACGAGGTGGAGAAGGCCCATCTTGATGTCATGAACACCTTTTATCAGGTCTTTGACAAGGGCGTGCTTACCGATGGTGAGGGCAAGGATATCAACTTCCGCAATACCATCCTCATTCTGACCTCCAACCTCGGCACGGACGTTATTCAAGAGATGACTGCCAGTCAGGATGAAGGTGATGAAATGCCCATGGACGCGGTGCTTTCCGCTGTGCGTCCCCTCCTTTCCCAGCACTTCAAGCCCGCGCTGCTGGCGCGTATGAACGTGGTCCCGTACTTCAGCCTCAATCCTGAAGCCATGAAGCTGATCACCCGCCTCAAGCTGGGCAAGCTGGAGAAGATGCTCCTCGCCAACAACAAGATGAAGCTCAGCTATGATGAGGGAGTCGTGGATCAGATCGCGGCCCGCTGCACTGAGGTGGAAACCGGAGCGCGTAACATTGAATATATCCTGAACGGCAATGTGCTGCCGAAGATGTCAAAGGAAATACTGGTGCACATGACTGAGGGCGGCATGCCTTCGGCTGTGAAGCTGGGTGTTGATGAGGACGGTTCCTTTACCATGGAATTTTCCGCTGAATAAAGAGCATGAGAGGGTAGCTATATGGCAGATGCTTCCAAGCCCAAGTTTTTGTTTGAGTCCAAGGGTGCGGATAAGAATACCTTCAGCGTAGTCCGTTTTAAGGGCACCGAAGGCTTGTCGACCATTTACCGTTTCAGCATCATGCTGATTTCGGAGAAGAATGACCTTGATATCGGTTCCATCCTTCAGAATCCGGCGGAATTTACCATCAAACGGGATGACGGGGATATTCCCTTCAAGGGCATGCTCAGTTCCTTTGAACAGCTTCATCAGGCCGGGAAGATCTGCTTTTACCGTGCTGAACTGGTCCCTAAACTCTGGTGGGCTACCCTGACCCATTGTAATCAGATTTTCCTCAATGAAAATGCGCAGGGCTTTCTCGGTGATGTGCTCAAGAAGGCCGGACTCAAGGAGGGGTTGAGCTTTGATTTCAAGCTGCAGGGTTCTTATCCTTCATGGGAATATATCTGCCAGTACGATGAATCCCATTTCAATTTTGTCTCCCGCTGGATGGAGCGGGACGGCATGTATTACTATTTTGAGCAGACCGATCAGGGCGAGAAGATGGTTATCACCGATACCCACATCTCGCATTCGCCCATGAAGGAAGGAACAAGTCTGACTTATTCCCCTCCCAGCAATCTTGATCACACCCATCGAGATGAAATCGTCAAGAATTTCATGCTCAAGCAGCAGCCCCTGCCTAAAAAGGTGTTGCTCAAGGATTACAACTACCGCAAGCCCAGCCTTGAAATGAAAGCTGAGGCTCTGGTTTCACAGCAGGGTATGGGTGAAATCTACATTTACGGCGAACATTTCAAGACTCCGGGTGAAGGAAATACGCTGGCCCAGATCAGGGCGCAGGAATTTCTCTGCCGGGAAAAAGTCTTTCACGGCGTGTCCACAGTTCCCTACATCCGTACCGGGTATATTTTTGAGTTGAAAGACCATTACCGACAGGACTTCAACCAGCGTTACCTTACAACCGAAGTTGTTCATGAGGGCAGTCAGGAAGCTTACCTTGTTTCAGGACTGGGACTGCATCTGTCTGAAGACGCGGATCGTCTTTACTATCGCAATTCTTTCACCTGTATCCCGGCGAACACCCAGTTCCGGGCTGAACGTAAGGCCGTAAAACCCAAGTTTTCCGGAACCATCAACGCCAAGGTCGATGCTTCCGGCAGCGGGCAATACGCCGAGCTGGACGGAGAGGGCCGCTACAAGGTGATCATGCCTTTTGACGAATCAGGTCGCAGCGGCGGCAAGGCTACAACATGGTTGCGCATGGCTCAGCCCTACGGAGGCTCCAATCACGGAATGCATTTCCCATTGCATAAAGGTACCGAAGTCTTGATCACTTGCGTTGAGGGAGACCCGGACCGGCCCATCATTCAGTCTGCGGCCCCTAACCCGGAGAATCCCAGTCTGGTCAAGGATGCCAACCAGACCAAGTGTATCGTTGTCACCGGAGGACAGAATCTGTTTCATATTCAGGATAAACAGGGCAGTGAGGGCATGCATCTCAAAACTCCCAAGGACAACACTTATGTGCGTCTCGGCTCAGCTGCTGCTGAACCTGCCGGCGGCGAAAGTTCAATGACTGAAGATCAGGTCAAGAAGATTGCTGATGAGCAGATAGAAGAAAAGAAGAAAGAGGAAAGTCTGGCTTTATCCACTGAGGGTAATATCAAAATTAACGGCAAGAACATTGCCAGCTATATTCTCGGTAATGAAAGTAAAGTTGTGCTCGGATTCTCCCAGCTTGTGAACATCGGGAATGATACCAAATTCTTCGGTGCACTTAAGGAGGATATCGTTGTCGGCATGGAGACCGGGATAAAACTCGCCCTGCTCAATGAGATAACAGCTACAAAAAATTTACTGGTAGCAGGTACTGCTCTCAAGGCTGAAACAGAGCGAGAGGAGTTGATCGCCGATCATCATCGTATGAACATCGATATGACTAAGTTGAATGCTACTTGTGCTGAAATCAATGGAGATTTGAGCACCATACGTGAAGCACATACCAATTTAGCCATGGATTTTGATGATTTGAAAGGGGCCACCGCGCAATTGGCAGGTGAGGCCAGCAAACTTGCCGGACAGGTTGATGAGGTTTGGGGCGAGATGGATACCGTGGCCGGGAACCTTACCCACCTTTGCGGAGAAGTTACGGCCTTGGCAGGCGAGGATAATAAAATTGTCGGCGTTATGGCCAAGAGTATCGGTGAATCTACAAAGTTGATCGGGACTTGTTCCAACGTAACGGCTGAGACAAGTCAAATCTCAGGTGAAATGAACAACATCGCAGGTCTCATTAACAATATCTAGCCCCGGAGCCACATGAAGATATTCAAGGAAAAGCAGCATTCCTTTTTCCCGCGCCCGCTCGGTATAGGGGATAAATTCTATCTCAGTGTCGGGGTCATGGCTTTTTTTGACCTCAATGATCCCGACACTCTGCTGGATGAGCAGGAGCTTTGGAAGACAGTTCCCGGCGAGCTTGGCCCCAAACCGATCATTGATCAGGGTGTGCCCAAGCCGCGTGGTGAGTTTTTGGTCAGCGGATCATGTTTTGCTCCACGTGGACAGTCGCGTCCTGCGTCACAGGTACAGGTCCGGGTGGGGGAAAAGGAAAAGAAGCTGAATATCTTTGGTGATCGCTATTGGAAAAACGGTTTGATTACCGAGCCCGAACCGTTTGTGGAAATGCCTTTGGTCTGGGGGAACGCTTTCGGTGGTCCGAATTATGCCAGGAATCCGCTTGGTAAAGGTATGGACAAAGTTCCTATGCCGGATGGTTCCGAGGCTGTCCCGTTGCCTAATGTTGAGTTGCCGCAGCAGCAGATCGGTTCGCCGTCGCAAAAGGTTTATCCTGCCAGCTTCGGTCCTCTTGACCTAATGTGGCCGCAGCGGGCGAAGAAGAACGGCACTTATGATGAAAAATGGAAGAATGAGCGTTGGCCTTTTTACCCGGATGACATGAATTACGAGTTCTTCAATGTTGCCGGTGAAGACCAGTTCATGGATGGTTATTTCAAGGGTGGGGAATCAATATTAATCAAGAATATGCACCCCGATTTTTCGCTTATAGAGAGTTCGTTGCCACGTTTACGCATGCGCTGCTTTGTGACCGTGAATAAGAATTTCAAGCCGCATCAATTTCCGGTGGGCCCGCTGCCATCCCACCAGATACGCGAAGATGAGGAGTTCCGCGAAGTTTCCACCCGTTTGGAAACAGTATGGTTTTTTCCTTCGATCATGCGCGGACTCCTCATCTATCGCGGAACCACCGAAGTTGTGGACGATGAAGGTGCGGATGTGCTGCGGGTCCTGATCCGCCACGAAGCGCAGGACGAGGAAGCCAAGCCCATTGAGCATTACCGGGATTTACAGATCAAACTCCTTGATCGCGGGGTGGACATTGATATGTCCAAGGCTGAAGAAGCCATGCAGAATGCCAAAAAATCTCTGCTCAAAATTAAAAATATTCCCAAATTCGCCGACGAAATACGTCAGAAGGCTCTTGGAAACCGTCCCAAAATGCCTGCGCAGGAACCGGAAGAGGTTATTGCCGGGGCGCAGAAAATGATTGCCGGACATTACAAGACCTTGGATAAGCTTGAGTCCATGGCTCGCAAGGCCCATGCAGAGCACGGTCATCTGGTGAAAATTAATCTTGGTGTCTTTGACAAATTCCGGGGCAAAATCGCCGATCTTGAAAAGAAGCTGGATGCAACCGGGACAAAAATATCCGCCACCAAGAAGAAGCTGGAAGCTTCCCGCAAGGCAATGGTCAAGGATGCTTCTACCAAGCTGAAAGGTGTTAAGCCTGAACATCTAAAGGAAAGCGGTTTTGATCCTGATGAACCTCTCCCTAAGGACTTCCCTTTTCATAAGAAAAAGAATCCATGGCATGATCGTGGTTTGCCGCTGGTGGCGCAGTGGCGCAGGGCATTGGAAAATGACCGCGAGACCATGAAAAAGCTTACTGATCTAGGTCTTGAGCGCAAGACGATCAAGCGCATGTGGATGGGGGTGAACGCAGAAGCCTTGGGCGAATCTCCGGTGGATTGGGGTTTGGAAGGAGATGATGAGTTTACCATTCCCGCAGGGCTGGTGCTGCCTCGTTTTGACGGTCCGGTGCTCAATCATATCAAGACCAATCCGGGTAATTTTGTTGAAGTTGAGCCGGAGCTGGTTCCCGGATCAAATGAAGAACCTTTATTTCTGCCCAGTTCTACTCTTATTGATTTGCCGACTATGCCTGCGGCTGCTGCGGCTCCGGTTGTCTGCGTGGCTGATGAATTGCAGGCCCTGTTCATGGAGCAGGAAGTTGGTGATTTCTGTTCCATCCTGACTCTTGGTTCAGCCAAGGAAAAGCCGGGTAAGGTTGCGGCTAAGGAACTGAAAAACGCACTTGCTGTGCTGGTTGTCCGTCCTGAAAAATGGAGCACGGACAGCAAACTCAGGAAAGAATGGGCCGATTGGCAGTCGACATTAAAAACAGCTCAGCCATTGGAGCTTGAGCACGGGCGCAATGTTTTTGAGTCCAGCAAGAAAGGCAGCGATATCCGCCAATGGGTGTTGGATCATCTGCCTGAAGAGCATGCTGTGGAACATGCCATGCCTATGGCTATGCCCGAAAAAGGTGAACTGCCGGATGGCGAATTTCTGAAAGGTTTCATGCCCCCATTCCCGGACGTTAAGGGCTTGGCAAAAGGCATTCACGCCGAGGTTAAAAAGAGTATTGAGGCTAAGTTTGAGCCTGTCAAAGCCAAGCAGAAGGAGATGCTCAACCTGATGCGCGAGAGGGCTGAGAAATACTCCAAATTGGGAGCAGAGCCCTCAAAAGTAGTGCTTGAACCTACGAGGCCGAAGTCGACAGCTACGCAAGTGGGCAAGGATGCAGCAGCCAAGGTCAGGGCCAAAGCAGCTGAATTGAAACGGCGTAACTTGCTGACCCCGGAAGATGCTCAGAAAATGGAAACTGAGGCTGTAAGGATGGAAAAGACTGGCGCAAAGCTTGATGCCGAGAACGCAAAGCTGCTCAAGAAGTTTGAGGCCAAGAAAATCGAAATGGCTGAAGGGCTGAAGAAGCTTGAAGCTAAAGAATTACCCGATGCAGCAAAAGCCAAGCTTGCCGAACATGGACTAAGTGCGGATTCCCTGCGTGCGCTGACTCGTGAGGAAGTCCAGCGCTATCATGAGCAGGGCAAATCATTAGTAGGTGCAGTGCTCAGCGGAGTAGACCTTTCCGGTCTTGATCTCAGTGGTGCTGACTTGAGCAAATGCCAGCTTAAAGGGACGAATTTCAAAGAATCAACTCTCGATAATGTTAAGTTCGTTCAAGCTATTGGAATGGGTGCCGACTTTAGCAAAGCTTCCCTCAGAAGGGCGGATCTGAGTCGCGGGTTATTCAATAAAGCCCTGTTCGTTGAAAGTGACTTGAGTGAGGCGAAGGGAGCGCAGGCTATTTTCAAAGGTGCGCAATTTCCACAAGCAGTGCTTCGCGATGCTGATTTTGACATGGCTGTCTTGGAAAAAACGGATTTCACCAAAGCTGACCTCAAGGGCGCACGTATCAACATGTGCATGGTCAGCGGTAAGGCGGATAAGTCTGACTTCAGCCAATCGAGCATTAGGAAATCTATCTTCAAATCGTCTTCACTCAACGAGGCCGATTTCAGTGAGGCATCGGTTAACGAGTCGATGTTCAACAATGTTGAGGCCCATAAAACAAACTTCACTGATGCCAATCTGGATAAACTCCGTACCGGACGTAATTCCAATTTCAAGGATTCCGACTTCCGCAATGCCACCCTGCGTGGTGCTGCCTTGCGTGAATCCGACTTTACCGGATCTGATTTTCGGGGCGCGGATTTAGAGAACGGGCTGGTTGATAATTCGCAGCTGGTCCGGGCCAATCTCAACGGTGTTTCTGCTAAGGGTGCCCGTTTCAACAAAAGTAATCTTGAAGCCGCATCCATGCGGGCCGCCAATGTTCACATGGGCGGCATGCGCAAGGCCCGTTTGGTTGATACCGATCTGCGCGGCTCCAACCTTTTTGCCGTGGATTTCTATAAATCAGTTCTCGGAAATACTCGTTTTGAGGCTGCCAATCTCAAGCGTAGCCAGTTGCATGGAAAACTCGAACTGCTGGATGACGACTCATGAGTACACTGAATCGCGAACAGATACTTGCGGCCATAGCCGACAACCAGACCTTGCAGGATATTGACCTTTCCGGGGCCGATCTTTCCGGTACGGACCTCACCGGAGGGCGGTTCGTTAATGTGAAGTTGCATGGTGCGAATCTCTCCGGGGCCAATATTTTCAAAACCGGATTCAAGAATTGTGAATTCGATAAGGCATTTTTCGACGGCTGCGACCTGACCAAGGTTAATTTCCAAGGAATGCGTTTTCCCGGTGCCTCTTTTAAGGAAGCTAAAATTCACATGGCCATGCTCCAGAAAACCGATTTCAGCGATGTCGATTTTAGTGGGGCGGAGCTTACATGGTCCATGGCTCAGCATTCCAATTTCAAGAACGCGAACATGCGTTCTATGAAGATTGTTAAAACCGTACTTTCCCATTCAAAATTGGACGGGGTCGATTTGTTCGGGGCCAATTTGGATCGCGTGGTCTGCAACGGTTCATCATTCAAGGGCACAAAATTCAAAGGCGGTATTTATTTCAAAGTGATGATGCGTGAGGCCGACTTGGAGGATCAGGATATTTCCGGGCAGCTGTTCTCACAGGTCCTGCTTGATAGTGCCAATTTGCGCGGGGCTAATCTTTCCGGTGCGGACATGACCATGTCCAATTTCATGGGGGCCGACTTAACCGGGGCTGATCTTTCCGGGGCAGTCTTGCGCAGCTGTATGCTCAGCGGTGCGGTGTTGCGGGAAGCCGACTTCACCCGTTCAGATTTAACCAAGGCTTATTTCGGCGGAGTGGATGCGACCATTGCTGATTTCAGCGGAGCAACCATGGTTCACGCAATTTTTGCCAAGGCAACCTGCCATGCCACGAAGTTTGTCGGGGCCAGTCTGCAGCATTCTGATTTTTCACATGCAGATCTGACCCATGCGGATTTTAGCAGGGCGTCCATGTACCAGGCCAAGCTGCATCGTATAATCGAGAAGGATACCCGTTGGGATGGCGCGTCCCTGATTATGCTCCAAGGTACGGATAAGGATATGGAAGAAGCTGAAAACTGGGTTCATGGGGGATAAAGGAGGATATATGAATAACTTAGCTAAAAAACATGAAGCAGTCACACCTCAGCTTGAATATGGGCGGGTGATTTTGGCTGATGGCGGTGTTGTGGTTGAAACTTCCCTTGGAGAGCTTGAGGCGCAGAAGGCGGTCAGTTGTCTGGTCAGTCCGGAAGCAGGTGACAGTGTGCTAGTTTCCGTGGATGCACAGGGCGGAGTCTGGATTCTGTCCGTGCTTGCTCGTGCTGCTGATACTGCCACTTCTCTGGAGGTTGATGGCGATGTCACTTTGCGCAGCAAAAACGGAAGTCTGACCATAGCCGCGGACGATGAGCTTAACTGCATCAGCGATAAGGCTGCCTTACACTCTAATGATGTAGAAATTTCAGCTGGCAAGGTGTCGCTTACTTCGCGCCTGTTCAGCAGTAATGTGGAAAGGGTTAAGCGTATTGCCGGAAATGTGGATGAGGTCAGTCGCGAATTTACTCGCCGAGTGGTCAACTATTTCCGTTTCACCAAGGAACATGAAGATTGTCAGGCCGAATCCCGGCGTCAGCTGGTGGATGAGACCCTGACCATGCAGAGCAAGAATACCATGATCGTTTCCGAGGAACATGTGAAGGTGGATGGCGAGCTGATTCACATGGGCTAGTTAAAAAATAAATGATTCTAGGTTCATTTATTTATAGATCTTAATTCCAGCAGAGGAGTTAAATATGTTTGCGCTCACCATGGGAGCCGGGATGGATATGGGCTTCCCGGATGTCTGCCTGACCCCGGCAGGTCCGGTTCCGGTGCCGATTCCTTATCCGAACATTGCTGAGTCAGCCACGTCGGCCCCGGCAGCATACAACGTGCTATGCGATTGTATGCCCACCCTGAATCAGGTTTCACTAGGTCTGGTCAGCGAAGGCGATGAACCCGGCGTTGAAATGGGTGTTGTTTCGCATTTGGAGTCCGGGCAGACCGAGTACATTGTCGGTTGCATCACTATTCTTGCTGATGGGATACCCGTGCAGCGGCTGACCAGCG
The DNA here is from genome assembly GCF_965230075.1 of Maridesulfovibrio sp. Taxonomy (GTDB): domain Bacteria; phylum Desulfobacterota; class Desulfovibrionia; order Desulfovibrionales; family Desulfovibrionaceae; genus Maridesulfovibrio. The sequence continues at coordinate 283,474 of NZ_OZ245945.1, forward strand.
TAACCGGGCAGAATTGCTTGGCCGTATTGCCCAATGCCCCCGGGATCTGTGCAGTACCCAGTCAGGTAACAGTTTTGACTCTTGGTTAAATGTGCATTTAAGGCCCCCCGACAGGGCCGCCGGAGGCATATATATGTCAAAATCAATCTTCATCTCAATACTGGAAAAAGACGAAGCCAAGGGTAAGGGACTTTTCCAGACCGTGACCCGTTACGGCCTTGGCGTGAACGGTCATTTCTGGTCCGACAATCTGGAAAAGATGGAATGGGCCGGACCTATTGGCGAAATGGACAAACCTGAAGTGGGTGTCTGGCTGATCAAGGGCGGCAAGGCCAGCTATGAGAATCCGGATATCCGTTTCGGGCTGGGACTGCTGGCTGCGGCGGTGCAGGCTAGGAGAGGGCACGGTTTCCCGATCCTGTGCATATGCGATGACGGCGAGCTTGATCCGGCAACATTGCCGACCATGTTGCGCGGTGCGGAAGTTGTGGACGAAGCCAAGCTAGGCGCTAAACTGGCGGCCAAGGCTAACATGCCGATCAAGAAAGTTGAGATCGAATACCGTTTTGACCTTTACCCCCTGCCTAGTCTGGGATTGTGGATCGAAGTCGGTCCTGCTCCGGGTCATAAATGGAGCGGGGCTTTGCTTGGTGTAAGTGATGGCGACATAGCTGCGCACGGCGTAGGTCCTGCCGGACAATTGCCGGAAAAATGCGTGCTCAATTACCCCATGAAGGGCTTGAAAATGGAAATGGGTGGCAAGGATTTCATTGGCTGGGCCGTGAAAAATGAGCTTGGCGAAGATGAGTCCTATTTCGTCAAAGTAACCGGAACACCGGACGCACTGATCTTCGGTGAATTCCCGGATGGCGATGACGCAGAGTTCTATTCGCTGCAACTGAAGTGATTGTTACCAATTAAATCCAAAACTAATCGGTACATTTCCGGGCAGGATTTCCGGTCCGGGAGTTATTGAAATATTAAGGGGAATTGTCTCACCGGACGGTTCTCCTTTTTTAATGTTCAAATCCTGCGGCAGCGGGTATCCCTGCTGTTGCAGAAAGAGCGATAGAGCTTCAATTAATTGCGGTTCAAGATCAGTAAATTTTTTGCGTTTATCCGTGGAAAGTAGAATCAGGAAATGAATTAAACGAGAGAGGTAGAGCCGCAAATTAACAGGCCCGCCGTCGATGGTTGTCGCGCCGAGCAGAAAAGCCTGATCACCGTTAAAGGCGAGGATGTTTATCCCGGCCTGTCGGAAATCCTTGATTCGTTCGGTGCCCAAGGGCGGACTGATCGGGCTTGGTTTCGGCCCTTCGGCAATAGGTAAGCCTTCCAAGCGGGTGCTGGAGTGATCAGCAAAAATGGTCCCCCTGCCGTATCCAGAAAGACTGCGCGCGCAAAGGGCTGCTGCACCCCAGACGGAATTTGCCCAAAGCGGTCCCCGCTCGGAAAGCGAGGTTTGTTCATAACCCGCTTCGGGGGTGTGCATGCCCCGGGCCATGATGAATCCGGTACATCCCATAATCCATCCGGCTGCAGGTTGCTGGCGCAGGGTTTTCCAGCGCCCGTATTCAGCACCTTCCAGCAGGCTGGGAATGAAGGGCAGCTTATCAGCTTCGGCCCAGTTCTCCAGTTCAAAGAATTGTGGCCCGAACGCGACCATTGCCGGGGCCAGCATTGATTCCGCAAAATCCATGACCTTCTCTAATGTTTCCATGGACCGGGGTGAATTGTTCAAGCTGTGATCCAATAAAATCAGCTCCGGCGGGGAATCGGCAAGTTCTCCGTCAAGTTTGTCCAGAACCGGAATCAGGTTGTTTTCGGAAATGGGGACGAGCATGAATTCAACACTGCCCATGCTCCCGGACGGAACCTGACGGGCAAGTAATTCCAGACCGCGCCACGCGGCTTCCATTCTTCTGAAAGCTGGATCAGCGAAAATAGCTTGCAGTAGTTCGCTTTTAGGACGCTCGTGCAAGTCTGGTCTTGTTGTGGATTGCTCAGGCTGTCCACTGTCGACCATGGAAAGAATGTCGTCCAGCACAGCGGACTCTTTTGGCGTGATTTGCTTTGGGGGAGGTGAGTCTTCCAGCATCTGACTGGTAATATTTTTGAATTCCGGGGTACGGCTGATATTCTTGGGCCTGAAGTCTGCCATCCTGCTGATGGAAATATTGATGGACGCAGCGGGGAATTGATTGCGGTCCAGTGAGATATCAAGACTGGGGTTCAGCTCGGCCAGGGCTTGGTCTATGGAGAATGGATCGGTCGTTATGCGCGGGGGATTGTCTGTTTCCAAAGTTGGAGAAAAGGGTGCTAAGACCAGTATTTTAAACGGGGGAAGCTCTATATGCATGAAAACCTCACTGCGGTTGTATTGGAAACAGGAATTGGGACCATATTAGCGCAGATTAGGCTTCGGGGGCAATAAGGTGTTGCTCTTTTGTGCTTAAATTGCATCTGTCGTCGACATAAAGTTATTTTCCGTGTAAATTTACTGTTAAGTACTGAAATCTCTTTTAGTGGCTCCAACTATGCAATCGGAGGGCGGATTGTGCGCGGCAGATTATTGATACTCCTGTTACTCCTGCTTGTGGCGGTTTTCGGCTGTGGCGGAAAGAAAAAGCCGGTTAACCCCACGACCGTGACCACTCCGGCTGCCAGCCCGGAGCAAATGAAGTGGACTTACCAGATCAACGCTATCTCCTTTAAGCTGGGTGTGGATAAGAACCTCAATGAATATGACGATGCTCCGCACACCTTGCTACTCTGTTTTTACCAGCTTTCAAATCTAAGTAAATTCAATGAATTGGCAGGCACTTCTACTGGTGTGGAAAAGATGCTCAATTGCACCAGCTTTGACCACAGCGTTACGCAGGTTAAGCGTGAATTTGTGCAGCCGGGGCGCAATGCAACCATCACCATGGATCGGGCGGAAGGTACCAAGTTCGTGGGTGTGGTTGCCGGATATTATGATTTGCAGGGCAAGGCTTCGCGCACTTGGCAGATTCCCATGGATGTGAGTGAAACAGGCATGCTCTGGTGGGGGGATACTTGGTACGCCCCGGCCAAGCTCGACGCCATGATCATCCTTGGCCCCCATGAAATTCAAAAGGTGGGGGAGTAAGCTATGCACGCAGATAAGCCTCTTTTTTGGCATCAGGGATTATTTCTGCAACCGCAGCATTTCCAGCTTTCGGACCTGCATCAGCTGCACCGTTTCCGGGCCATGCGTCAGTACGGTCTGCCATATTTCTGGGGTGTTTCCGGGCTGAAGGTCCGTAAGGGTGCTCTTGAACGCAAGAAGTTTGAAGTTACTGAAATTGAAGTTTTTTTTGATGACGGTCATTTGGTCACCTTTCCGGGCAATGCCCATATTGAACCCCGTTCCTTTGAAGATGCATGGGAAGAGGGCGGTAAGCCTTTCAATGTCTATCTGGGATTGCGTAAGTGGAATCCTGAGGGCGGCAATGTTGTGCAGGTAGAAGATACCGCCGCTTCTGTAAATACCATGTACGCAGTCTCACCGGACCCGGTGGAACAGCCGGACCTTCTAGGCAGCGGTCCTGCAGCCCAGATTAAGCCCATGCGTTACGTGTTGCGTTTGTTCTGGGAAGATGAATTGGATGATCTCGGGGCTTACAATATTATCCCCTTGGCCCGCTTGGAGCGGGATGTTCAGGAAGTGTGCCTTGATGAGAGCTTTGTGCCGCCTTGTATTACCCTGAGCGCTTCAAGATGGTTGCGGCATGTTTTCAGTGATATCAGTGATCAGGTGGCTTCACGTTGCCGCAGATTGGAGCAGTATAAGAATCCCGCCGGACTTGGTTCCGGGGATCTCGATTTTACTTCTACGGTTTTCCTGCTTGTTTTGCGTACCTTGAACCGTTACGCCCCGCAGTTGGATCATTTTGCGGCGGCTCCGCATATCCATCCGTGGTACGCTTTCGGGCTGCTGCGCCAGATTATCGGCGAGCTTTCATCTTTTTCGCGAGAAATGTCCGCTCTTGGTGAGGGACCGGATGGGCAGAAGGTGTTACCTGATTACGACCATGAGAATATCGGTCCCTGTTTTGAGAAAGCCCGTGAGATCATCACCAATATTCTGGACAGCCTGACTGCCGGACCGGAATTCATGAGCCAATTTGTATTCAGCGATCCTTACTTCACCGTGGAATTACCGGAACGAGCCTTTGCCGCTGGAAACAGCTTCTGGCTGCTGGTCAAGACCGAGAATCCGGAGCAGGCTTTGCCGGAGCTCCTGAATATTGCCAAGCTTTCCGCCACCCATGGTATGAGCAACCTGTTGGCCCGTGCGGTACAGGGGATTGGTATGATTCATATGGAAAATCTGCCTCCCGGTCTGCCTCGTTCCAAAGATGCCTTGTGTTTCCGAATCGATACCGAGTCCCCACATTGGGAGGACGTGGTTAGTTCAGGAAGTCTTTCCCTTTATTGGGACAGCGCACCCAGTGACCTTGCGGTCTATATTGCCGCCATGAGGGGATAATAATGCATCTCTCTGATTGCTTCCTTGAACTTTTCACATACATCAGGCTCTTGACCGAATCTTCGGAAATGGTCGGAGCCGAGTATGAACAGGTGCGTGAAGATGTAAGGAAGCTGATTACCCGCATGGATGACCGTAGCGACCTGTTCGATATTCCTGAAGTCTTGTACAATGATGCCCGTTTTGCAGTTTTTGCATGGGCTGATGAGGCTGTGCTGGTTTCAAAATGGTCCGGGGTGCGTGAGTGGCTAAAGCATCCCTTGCAGCGGGAATTTTACGGAACGGCCAATGCCGGTGAAGAGTTCTTTGAGCGTTTGGATAAACTTTTTAATCGGAACAATGGCCCGGTAGATCAGAGTCTTTTTGCGGATATGGAAAAGGACGGAGAGCCTGTAAATGGCAATGGCTTATCCGAAGTTTTGGAGGTCTACGCTCTCTGCCTTTCTCTCGGTTTTACCGGGAAGTATTTCAGTGAGTCCGGGGAAGTGCGTTTGGAAGAACTGCGCCGGGAGTGCGTGGCCCGCATACCCGGAGGCGACGGGAACGGCGGGCCGATTTTTCCGCAATCTTATGGAACGGGTGAAGCTGCACCGCGAAAATGTTGTTACGGACGGGTCTTTGATCCGGTGTCTTTGATTTTCTTCATCCTGCCGGTGCTAGTGGTTGGCGGGATGTATATGGCTTACAAGATTCTGCTTGAGCATAGCTTGAAGCTCTGGTTCGGTTGATATCAAAGGGGTGAAAAGGCCAAAGCATGAAGAAATTTTTACTCAATCTGCTCAAGATTATTTTTATAGTGCTGCTTTTTGTGCTGGCAGCAGTAGCCTCCTATGCCCTTGTTACTTACATGGGCTGGCCATGGTGGGCCGGGGCATGCCTTTTCGGCGGGGTGATCGGGCTGGTTGCCGCTTTTTTCTTTATTCGTAAGTGGATGTTGCGCAGGCGGGAGAAGAAATTCGTCAAGCGCATTGTGGATCAGGATGATTCTGCCATTGCCGCTGCTCCACTGCATGAACGTTCCCGGTTGCAGGAATTGCAGACCCGCTGGACCGAGGCTGTGCATCTGCTCCAGAATTCGGAATTGCGCAGACATGGCAATCCCTTGTATGCCCTACCGTGGTATATGGTTTTCGGGGAATCAGATTCCGGAAAGAGTACAGCTGTGGCCAGCAGCAGACTCACATCTATTCTCTCAGATGTCGGCCCCACTCCCGGAGTTTCGGCCACCCGCAATTGCGATTGGTGGTTCTTTGAAGAGGCGGTCATTCTTGATACTGCTGGGCGTTATGCCATCCCCATTGATGAATCTCGGGATAAGGAAGAGTGGGAAAAGTTCCTGACTCTGCTGGTTAAATACCGCAAGCGTGAACCGCTCAACGGTCTGATTATCACCCTGCCTGCGGACCGTTTGCAGTCCGGGAATGAAGACAGCCTGCACGAATATGGACGCAGTCTGCGCAGGCGGATCAACGAACTCATGCGCGTGCTGGGAGTGCGTTTTCCGGTCTACGTATTGCTGACCAAGATGGACCTTGTCTTCGGACTCAAGGGACTGGCTGAAGTGCTGCCTGCCGAGGCCCGTTCTCAGGCTATGGGTATGGTTAATGAGTCCGTGCTTTCCGACCCCGAAGAATTCGTGGATACAGCTTTAACCGGAGTAATAGAGCGTCTTCGTGAGTTGCGCATGACCCTGCTGGACCGGGAAAACAGTTTTGATCCTGCTTTCCTGCTCTTTGCAGACGAGCTGGACCGTTTGCGTCCTCGTATGCGGGCTTTTGCGGATGGTGTGTTCGAGGAAAATCCCTATCAGGAACAGCCATTGTTCCGGGGAATATATTTTTCCAGCGGCGAACAGAGCGGGGAGCAGAGTTCCGCTTTTCTGGACAGCCTTCCCTCCTTGCAGAATGTGGAAACAAAGTTGCCGGGTACCCGCCAGGGTTTGTTCCTGCATGATTTTTTTTCCAAAGTTCTGACTCGTGACCGCAACTTGTTTACCCCGATTATTGAGTTTCTTAAGTGGAAGCTGTTGACCCGCAATCTGGGTATGCTGGTCTGGTTGCTTTTGCTCTTTTTTGTCTGCGGTCTGTTCAGCATGTCCTTTTTGGGGAATCGCCGTGCTTTGAATGATTTGTTTACTGCCTTCCCGAAGCCGCCGGAATTCTCCGAGAAGATTGATGAGCGTGTTGTGGAGATGGAGGGGTTCCGCCAGAAAATTTTACATCTTGAAGAGCTTAATTCCAATTGGTGGGTGCCGCGCATGGGCCTTGATGTCAGTCTTGAGGCTGAGCAGAAAGTTAGACAGCTATATGTTGAAAAGTTTGAATCCGTATTACTTAAGCCTGTGGATGAAATGCTGAGTAAAAGCATTGCGGGACTACATTCCGGCTCATCGGAACAGGTGGTGAGTGATTTCGTTAAGTTGCTTGGCTGGCGCATTGATCTCCTTGATGACCGGATTGAAGGTGGAAAATCAAAACCGCTGGCTCCGTTCGAACTTCCAACCGGACAGGCTATGTCTGGGGCTGTTGAAGGTTTTGAGCCGGACCTGATGAAGTATTACGGACAAACGTATAGTTCATACATTAATTGGGTCGAAAATGATGAAGGGTTGAAAGAGCAGAGACTGCTTCTGCAAGCCCGGTTGGGCAAAGTATTCAGCCTCAAAGGATCGGATTTCAAATGGCTGGTGGATTGGGTAGACTCCAATCCTGAAGTTCAATCAGTAACTTTGCGTGATTTCTGGGGCGGTCCGCGTCTGCATTTTGAAAACGAGGTCCATGTTCCCCCGGCTTACACAACCACCGGACACAAGATGCTCACCGATTTCCTTGCTGAATTGCGCCGGGCCATGCCGGATAATACCGACTTTGCACAACGCGAAAAGGATTTCTGGAGTTGGTATGCCGGGCAGTTCTACCGTTCATGGTATTCATTTTCCGAACATTTCACAGAAGGTGAACGGCAGTTATTGACTAAGGACGATTACACCAACATGGCCCATACCATGGCCAACCCCGATAACCCTTACTTTAAGCTGCTAATCAGGATGAAGGATGAGTTTGCCGTTATCAAAGGGCTGGGTACTGCTCCGGACTGGATTACAGATCTTTTTGATTTTAACATTGTGCTGACCCAGTATAAAGCTGTCAAAGCCAAGGGTGTAGAGGAGTCTTCTCAGAAGGCTGAGGATTCACTGCGTAAGGTTATGGCTGATCTGGGCGGCAAGATGGCTGAAGATATTGAGGCCCGTATAGAGGGAGCCAAGCAGCTTAATGAGTATATGCAGGTACTGCATGATCTGGCCGGATTTACCACCAGTCAGGAAACTGCTTTCAAGAGTGCGGCAGCCCTTTATCCTGCTACCGGACAAAGTTCAGGCAGCAGCGGGGCGGACAGTAAGTCCGGCGGTGCGGTTAAGAAGAACCCTGTTGACGGAGCCACCAGAGCCATGGCCGCTTTGCGCACCCGGATGCGTAGTGGCGGGCAGGGCACCCATATGTTTTGGAATCTGGTGGCCGGACCGTTGGAATTTATGGTCTATGTGATTACTATGGAAGCTTCCTGCGAATTGCAGCAGCTTTGGGAAGGCAAGGTGCTGGCTGAAACAGCTCATGTCCCGGCAGATAAGCTGCGGACCACTTTGTTTGGCAAAAGTGGAATCGTAGATAAATTTACTTCCGGCAGTGCTGCGCCATTCCTGAGCAAGGGCGTCAAAGGCTGGCAGAGTCGCAAGTGGCTGGGCATACCATTCCCGTTCCGCGAGGAATTTTTTGTCTTCCTCAATGACGGTGAGCAGGGTGCGCAGGAAATCCAACCGGAATACAAGGTCAGCTTGTCCACCATTCCCACTTCAGTAAATTCCAATGCCACGCAGGAACCTTTCGCCACTATCCTTTCCCTTGAATGCGGTAGCGGTAAGCAGGAACTGGTCAACTACAACTATTCAGAAAAACTGATCTTTAAGTGGAAACCTGATCAGTGCGGCACAACCACCCTGACCATACGCTTTCCGGGAGTTGATCTGGTCAAGACCTATGAAGGCAAGCTCGGTTTTGCCAAATTCCTTTCAGAGTTCCGTAATGGTGAAGTCAATTTCAGTCCCAAGGATTTCCCGGATCAAGCCAAGGGATTGCAGGGGCTGGGCGTAAGCAGTGTAAAGGTCGGTTACAATTTCAGCGGTGCCGTTCCGGTTATCGAGGTGTTGAAGATCAAGCCTTTGAACCTGCCCAACTTCATAACCGATTGCTGGCAGCATTAAGGAGGCGGGTGTGCTGACTGTTTTTTACAGAAGATTTTACATCCTGCTCTTCCTGATTTGGCTTGGCGTTGTGTCCGGTCTGTTCGTCCTTACCGTGTGGGGGGATTTTGATACTTTCATCCGTGACTTTAACCAGCCTGCGCAGGTAATTATCAATGGAACCTCTATCGTGAACGGTTCGCAGACGTTAATGCAGACCGCCAAGGAAGAAGTCACTTCCGTGCGCCGGGAAGTTGTACATGAAGTGCGCAAGGTTGAAAGGGACGCGGAGCAGTTTATTGAAGGTAACCAGACTACAAAGACCAATGCTTCCGATCCGGTAAAAATGGATATCCAGCAAGACCTGGCTGCTGCAAATCGCACGCAGGGAGTTCCTGTTTCCAAGGGAACAGCAGTCTCTGTCGGTATGCTGGATAAGCTTGAATTCACCCATACGGAAACAGAATTTCTGGCCCGTTTGCAGACTTCGCAAGAGGTGGGCAGGGTTACTTATTTCTGGCTGGATAAACCTTCCAAGCTGGTGGTGGATCTACGCGGCAAGTGGCGCTATTCCGTCCCGAGGGTAACTGATTTTATTTCCGGTTTTGTGGGACAGGTGGTTCTGGGCAGACATACGGATCGCTTGCGGCTGGTCTTTATTTTCCGTAATCCCGAAGCTGAAAAAGGTCCGTCCCCGCAACTGATTCGAACTCCGCAGGGACTTGATATTGTTGTTACGGAAAAAGCGAAGCAATAAGCAAAAGAATAAACACAGTGAAGCCCCGGCCAGAGCAACTTGGCAGGGGCTTCGCAGTGTGATTTATAGAAACGGAGCATTCCTATAAATATAAGTAAATTGTGTTCAGAAGTAGTGAGATGCAAGTTGCAAGAAAAATTCAAGGCCGAAGCGTATACTAATACGTGAGGGTTTGAACTTTTCGCAGCAGCGCAGCAGATCGCTGCTTATGGACACAATTTAGCCGCATTTGGTTCCGGTTCCGGTACAACAGGCGTCCGCGATGCTGCCTCGCCTGCCTTTATGGATATCCATATTTCCACCGCTGTAGATCGTTGCCAACGCGTCTTCGATGAACCCGCCGATTATGTGCGGTTCCACGCCATCTTCAGCCAGCATTACCTGCGGGGTTTCACCGATAGCTGCTGCCAGCACTGCCCGACAGTCGCTGAGGGTTGCCGCAAGGTCAGTCCAGCGCTGCGGACCGCATCCGGCTTTGGGGGCGGGCCTTTTTTCCACCAGCTTAAAGCCGCCATTTCCATCTTCGGCCCAGATGTGGAATTCACGTGCCTCACCAAGATGCTGGTTGACCAGCATACCTTCGCGGGAAGCAATGGCCACGTATGGGCGCGGACCTTTCAGATCAATGGGTTTTAATTCCGAACAGGATTTGAGGGTGCCGCAGAGAGCAACAGATTTATCGTCGCCCAAAAGTCCTACAGCATCGGCACGGCAACGGCGACAATGAGTCATCTGTTCAATAACTTTGCCCGCTTCCTTGCGTAGGGGGCCGATGGTTTCATGGCCCGGTTCAGTGATGTTTGCAAAAGGGGTATCCGCTGTGGGCTTGAGCGGGATCATATTCTGGATGTCCGCTCCAAGCTCGGCACAGACTCTGGATACTTCGGGGATATGCTGGTCATTGATGCCGGGGATGACAATGGAGTTTACCTTTACGGTGATTCCTCGTTCCTTCAGTCCCCTTATTGCGGCAAGCTGACGGTCCAGCAGGATTTTTGCGCCTTTCTCGCCATGGTAGACAACCTTCCCGTCTTTGACCCATGAATAAATTTTGGCCCCGATAGCCGGATCAACAGCGCTGATGGTAATGGTTACGTGCGATACACCCAGTTCCTGCAGTTCATCCAGATAAGGCAGGATGCCCATGCCGTTTGAGGACAGGCAGAATATCAGCTGCGGGTGTTTTTTGTTGAGCAGCCGCATGGTTTCAAGAGTCTCTTCCGCATTGGCGAAAGGGTCGCCCGGACCGGCAATGCCGGCCACGGTTATACGCGGTTCTTTTTCCAGTACAGCGTCCATGTATTCGGCAGCCTGAAAAGGTTTGAGCACGGAGCTGGTCACGCCGGGACGCGATTCGTTCACGCAGTCGTATTTGCGGTTGCAGTAATTGCACTGAATGTTGCACTTGGGGGCTACCGGGAGATGTACACGTCCACAGGAGCCTGCGGTTTCTTTGTTAAAGCACGGGTGTTTAGTAGTATCTTTCTGCATGGTATATCTCCTTTAAAAGAACAACTTATCTAATCTCCAGCTACAGAACCCAACTAAAACGTTTTGGGATTCTTAAACCCTTTTGATTCGCCCCTTCCTAGGGCTCACCCCTTCGGGGTGTTGCCTTAAGGGCAACATTCAAATCCGCTTTCCTGCGGATTTGTGGAAAAGGGTTTAAGCCGCCGGAGGCATACTCTTTTCATCAAAAGCGCGTAGCGCATCCAATCACATGTAGCCGTAGCCTACGGGGTTATCGGCCTGTTTCTTTTCCAGCACGGCGTTGACTATGCGGTCGAAGAGATGCTGCGTGCCGCGATATCCGAGCATGGGGATGCGCTGTCCGCCGAAGCGGTCATGGACCGGGAAACCGACCCGGATCAGTGGGATGTTCCACGCTTTGGCGTAGCGGTAGCCCTTGGAGTGACCGATAAGCAGATCGGGCTTCAGTTCTTCGGCCCGTTCGGCAATGTCGTGGAAATCTACGCCTTCGTGGATTTCGGGCATGGTTCGCCCTACGCCTTCGGTTACGGCAGTGACTGCTTCAGCCATGCCTTTTTTCTTGGAACCGGAACCGGCAAGGATCACATCCACACCGATCTCTGCCAGAAAGGCGCACAGTCCGGTCACGAGATCTTCTTCGCCGTAAACAACAGCACGTTTGCCGAACACGTATTTGTGTCCATCCACGTATGCATCGATCAGTCGACCCCGTTCACGTTCGTAGCGGGCAGGTGTTTTCTTGCCGGAAATGGCTTCGAGGGTTTCGAAGAAAATATCTGATTCACGCAGACCCATGGGTAGCCCGATGCGATGATTGGCAACCCCGAACCGTTCAGCAAGGCTGGTTCCGCCGCTCTTAGCGGGTACACAGCGGCCTAGTTCGAGGGTTGCAGAAGCTCCGGACATCTTTTTGATCTCCTCAACCGGAGTCCCGCCCACGGGGATTTTCATGTAATCTTCCAGTGCGGGCCCATCGAGTGTTTCGGATATGTCGGGCAGGATAGTCGCTTTCAGGCTGAAATCTTCGCAAATATCAAAGAGGTGACGCACATCTTCGCAGGAAACCATGTTGGGCATGATGTTAATGTGCCCATCATTTTCCGCTTTTTCAGTACAGAGCTGTTCAACCATGGAGCGCACTGCGCCGTGCCAGCCGTCAACGTGGGTTCCGTTGTAGCTGGGGGTGGAAACCTGCACGATATCCGGCAGATTCAGGTCACCGAATTCATCAAAGAATTCTTTGAGGTACATGGGTACGTCATCGCCGATGGTTTCGGTGAGGCAGGTGGTTGCCACGCCTACGACCTTCGGCTCGTACTTCTTCATGACATTGAGGATGCCTTTCTTCAGGTTGGGGCCGCCGCCGTAGATGGCGTGCTTTTCACCCAGAGCCGAGGAAGCAATATCCACAGGTTCACGGAAATGGCTGATGATGTAGCGGCGCATGTAGGTGGCGCAGCCCTGCGAACCGTGCAGGAAGGGGATGGAGCCTTCCACGCCTCTGAAGGCCAGTGATGCGCCGAGAGGTGTGCAGAGTTTGCAGGCATTAGTTGTAGATGTGTAATTTTTGCTCTTGGTAGTCATGGCTATTCTCCTGCCTTCCTGGCTCTACGGGGTACAAAGTTCCAAACCGGACTCATTGCTGATGAATGAATTTCGCGGGCAAAGTTGAGCATGCCTTCGAAACCTTCGAGGGCTTCCTTGCGTTCGTGGTTGTGATCGCAGAATCCGACTCCCATTTTGAAGGCAATGGGGCGCTCTTTTACGCCGCCTACGAAGATATCCACGTCTTTTTCCTTGATGAATGCGGACAGTTCCAGCGGGTTGGCGTCATCAACGAGGATGGTGCCGGGATCGGATATGCGTTCCAGTTCAGCGTAATCTTCCTTGGTTCCGGTCTGGGAACCGACCATGACGACTTTCATGCCCAGATGGCGGAATGCCTTGAGCAGGGAGAAGGCCTTGAAGGAGCCGCCCACGTACATGGCGACCTTCTTGCCTTCGAGGTCTTTGCGCATGCGGGCCAGTTCGGGCATGAGTTTGGAGAGTTCTTCGCGGACCAGATCTTCAGTGCGTTTGACAATGTCCGGGTCGACATCCTTGAAGAAATCAGCAACCTGATAGAGGGAATCGGCCATGTCTTCGATGCCGAGGTAGGAGACGCGCATAAAGGGCGTGCCGTATTCCTCTTTCATCATTTTTGCCAAGTCCAATGTCGCACCCGAACACTGTACAAGGTTAAGGGCCGCCCCGTGGCTGCGCCCAATATCCTTCACACGTCCGTCACCGGTAATGTTGGCGACGACTTCCACTCCCATCTTTCTGAAATATTCACGGATGATCCAGATTTCCCCGGCAAGGTTGAAGTCCCCAAGGATATTCACCGAAAGCGGTGAAATGTCGGACGTATCCTCTGTGCCGACCAGTTTGAACATGGCTTTGCAGGCCGCGAGATAACCTTCGCGTTTGCTGCCCTTGAAACCTTCGGACTGTACCGGAAGCACGGGAATACCTTTTTTCTCGGTCATCTTTCTACAGACCGCTTCAAGGTCGTCACCTATGATGCCGACGATGCAGGTGGAGTAGACGAATGCGGCTTTGGGACTGTGGCGGTCGATAAGTTCATCAAGGGCCGCTTCAAGCTTCTTTTCGCCGCCGAAGATGACGTCGGTTTCCTGTAGGTCGGTGGAAAAGGAGAGGCGGTGCATTTCCGGGCCACTGGAAAGCGCGCCTCGGATGTCCCAGGTGTAGACCGCACAGCCGATGGGGCCGTGTACCAGATGCAGGGCGTCTGCGATGGGGTAAAGCACCACCCGCGAACCGCAGAAAACACAGGCTCTCTGGCTTACTGCCCCGGCAAGTGACTCTCGGTTGCAGGCCATGTCCAGTGCTCCCTCGCCCGTGCGATGAATCTGGTCCTTACGTTCTTCTAAAATTGTATATTCATTCATGGTTTGCTCCGTTGCTATGCGTTCATCTTGCGCAGGCAGATCATGCTGGTGTTTGACCAGCCGATCTTTTCGTAGAATTTCAGGGCCGGGGTGTTTTCGCAGTCTGCCAGTAATTGCAGCCGTGTTGCTCGTTGTTCTTCTGCGAATTCGAGAATGGCTTCCATAAGTTGTGATCCGATTCCCTCGCCCTGCCGGTCGCTGCGGACAACCACGTCTTCCACGAGGATGGACGGGCCGCCTTCAGCGGTTGAGATTACAATTTGACCGGTGCACATGCCGACCACTTCACCCTGTCCTTCCGCAACCAGAATGCGTGCCCGGGGATTGCCTAGCAGCATTCTCAGCCCCTGCATCTGTCTACTCCCATCCACTGAAAAGTCCTTTTCGACGGAGAAAAGTGACTTCAGCAGATCGGTCATGGGGGCCAGATCAGCTGAGTTGGCGTTACGGATATGAACTGTGGCCGACATATGCTCCCTCTATGGTTTTTCCAAAATCCAGAAGCGCGAATTTTGAAATGTTGAAGTCTTGGTTAATTAGTCCAGCAGGTAGTCTGCGCAGGGTTCGCCGTCTTCAAGTCCATCTAGGATTTCGTCGATCTTTTCTTCGGAATCCACGCCCTTGAACCACCAGTTCTCGGGTTGGACCACAAGGATGGGGCCGTTATCACACTGCTTGAGACAGCTGGTGGCTACCACCAGTGCGTCAATGCCACGGTCGATTATTTCTTCTTCAATGTATTGCAGGAAGCCGTCGGTCTGCTTGTGGCAGATGCCTTTGGGGGAGCCCGCAGCGCGGAAACTTTGACAACAGATGATCATTCTTTCAGGGGTAGCCATAATTTTCTCCTATTTGATTATGCCACCGGCGGCCCTGCTGGGGGCCTCAAAACCTTTTGGGGAAAGGGTTTAAGGAACCCAAAACTTTTTATTAGGGCTTTGCCGCTTCGCGTTAAGATTAGTTAATTACTTTTTACATTTGCCCTTCTTTCCGCCGCCGTAGAGCACATCCACGGTGCCTTCGACGTTCTCATCAGAAATCACGGTTCTGATTCCGTTGGCGGCTAAGATTTTCTTGGGGGTTTCCCCGGCTGCGTCGCAAAGCAGCACGAAACAGTCGTTCAGTATTGCGGAGAGTTTTTCCCAGCGGGTTGCCCCGCCGCCCGGTTCCGGGGCCAATCTTGTTTCCAGTAAACAGGCCAGACCGTCTTCTCGCGGGCCGTAAATCATGATTTTCTGGGCGTGACCCAGATGCAGGTCGATATCCATACCGCCGGAACTTGCCACCGCAACATTGGGGCGGCTAAGGCTAGGCTTAGGCAGGGAACTTGATGTCGGTTGTTCCAGCTCTATGTCAGAACCGCATCTGAGCCACGGCTCCATGAGTTCAATATGTTTTGCAGCCAGCTCTCGGGCAGTTTCTATCTGCACGTCGCTTACTGCGGAAAATAGGCTTTTCTTTTCAGGAATAAAGGGAGTCAGTCCCATGATATCTGCGTCCATGGTCTTCACTGCACGGGCAATGTTTTCGATCTGGGCTACGTTTTCCGGGTAGATGGTAGTGTTAATTTTAACGGTCAGCCCTGCCTCTTTAAAAGCTTTGATGGCTGCCGCCTGTTCTTTCATAAGCAGGATTGTGGCTTCGGGCAGGGGAATGTTTTTGGTGGACGGGCGAATCCATGCATAGATTTTTTCGGCGGTAGCAGAATCCGCCGCGTCCACCAAAACAGTGATGTGGGAAGTATTGAGTTCGGCCAGCTTTTCAGCATAATTCTCGCCGCCGATACCCAGAGTGGTCAGGCAAAGGTTCATGCGCGGATACTTGTCGCGGACCAGCTTCAGGGTTTTGTAAGTGGCATCAAAATCTGCCAGCGGATCGCCGGGACCGGTGATACCGACAACTTTGATTTTCTTGCCGGAGCTGATCAGCTCATCGAGCATGGCAACAGCGTCTTCGGGCATCATGGCTGCGGGAAGCTTGGCTTCCGGTGCGAATTTAGTGCGGGCAAAAGTCTTAGGAGCAACCGGGAGATGAATGCGGCCGACTGATGCGCGGGCTGAAGGGCCAAAGCAGGGGTGGGAAGTGGTAGTCATGGTGTGCTCCGTGTTTGTTTGGCCTCCGGCGGAAAAATCCCCCTATTAGGGATTTCAAAGGCCTGTAGCCGTTAGGCGAGGGCCCTGCTCCGAGTCTTACGGATACTGAGAGCAGAGCGGATTATCCCCTTTGGCCGCCGGAGGCGAAATCATCTGTCAAAAGCGCGATAGCGCCTCAAATCAATTAAAGGACGAGTTCGAAGGTTTCTTCGGGGGTATCGCGGTCAATGCGATCCATGAGCAGGCCGAGGATTTTTTCCAGCAGTCTCAGGCCGCCCTTGTAACCCACGGTGGGGAAGTACTGGTGTCCCTGACGGTCAGTGATGGGGAATCCCCAGCGCAGGAACGGGATGTCTTCGTCGCGGGCAATGTACTTGCCGTAGGAGTTACCCATGAGCAGATCCACAGGTTCGTTTTTGATCCACTGATGCATGAGGAACATGTCGCCTTTTGCTTTGACCTTGCATTCGTAAGGCATGTCCGCAGTAAGTTCCTTGATTCGTTTTTCGAACTTCTTACCGGGAGTACCGGTAACTACGTAGACCGGGCACATATCGATGGAACGGAGGAATTCCACCATGGAAATGAGCTGGTCGGGATCACCGTAAATGGCGACCTTCTTGCCGTAGAGGTACTGGTGCATGTCGGAGATCATATCCACCAGCTGTCCGCGCTCGTAGGAGACGGATTCGGGGATGGAGACCCCGGCCACGGTGCGCAGTACATCGATAAAACGGTCAGTGGCTTTCAGTCCGAAAGGCATATCCAGCACGGTACAGGGAACCTTGTGCTTGGAATCCAGCCAGCGGGCGCCGTCTGCGGAACACCATTCACCAAGGGCGATGGTCCCGGTAGCCTGTCCTGCTTCTTTCAGTTCTTTGATGGTCACTCCGCCGTCGGGGAACATTTTGTATTCGCCGCTCAGGGGACCGTTGAGTACGCCGGAGGTGTCCGGGAACATGGTGACATCCACGCCGATCATGGAGCAGAGACGCTTGACCTCTTCCATGTCGCAGGGTTCCACCCAGCCGGGGATGATGTTGACCTTGCCGTTCTTTTCAGAAGAAGGCTCGGCCAGTTGGGCCATGGCTTTAACCATGTTGGAGAAACCGGTTACGTGTGATCCCACGTAACTGGGGGTCGGTGCACCGAAAACGGTCTTGCCTTCGGGAATTTTGCCGTCCTTGGTGGCCTTGGTGATGATCTGGGTCAGGTCGTCACCGATGGTTTCGGAAAGGCAGGTGGTATGCACCGCGATCACTTCCGGTTCGTAAACCGTGAAGATATTGTTAATGGCCTGAATGAGGTTGGCCTGTCCGCCGAAAACCGATGCCCCTTCAGTGAAGGAGCTGGTCGCTGCGGAAACGGGTTCTTTATAGTGTCTGGTCAGCATGGACCTGTGGTAGGCGCAGCAGCCCTGTGAGCCGTGGGAGTGGGGCAGGCAGCCTTTGACACCCAGAGCGGCATACATTGCGCCGATGGGCTGACAGGTCTTGGCCGGGTTGACGACCAGTGACTTGCGTTCTTTTATTTCTGTGGGGGTGTGTCTGAGTAACATGTCTAAATCTCCTTATTCCCACACGAAAGTAGCGGTGAGCTCGGGGTTTTCCTGCCAGGGGGCCTTCATGTAGCTCCAGACCTTACTGCCAACGAGACGGTCGATTTCTGTGTAGAAGTTGATCGCGCCTTTGAATCCTGCGTAGGGGCCGCCGGAGTCATAGCTGTGCAGCTGTTTCATGGGTACGCCCAGCTTCTGGATGGAGAATTTTTCCTTGATGCCTGCGCAGAAAAGGTCAGGCTTGAGGAGTTCCACCAGCTTTTCAGCTTCGTACTGGTTCAGGTCGTCGATAACGATGGTGCCTTTGTCCATGTCGGGGTTCAGGCCGTCGTAATGTTTGAATTCGTAACCTGCGTCTTCGAGGGCTTTGATTTCTTCCTCGGTTTTGCGTGCACGGTAGAGTTCCGGATCAGCTTCGACTTCAATCTCTTCAATGTTACGGGAGTCAGCGTCGATCTTGATGTCCGGGATTACGCGGCGGCCTTCGTAGTCATCGCGGTGACCGAATTCGTAACCGGCAGAAAGAGTCTTCATGCCCATTTCATTGAATAGCTCCTGATAGTGGTGTGCACGGGAGCCGCCCACGAAGAGCATGGCGGTCTTGCCTTCAGTGCGGGAGCGCACATCTTTGGCAATGGCTTCCACTTCAGGCATTTCCTCGGCGATAACCGCTTCGATCTTGTCGATGAGTTTTTTGTCGCCGAAGTACTTTCCGATCTTGCGCAGGGACTTGGCAGTTGCTTCCGCACCGATGAAGTTCACCTTGATCCACGGGATGCCGTATTTTGTTTCCAGCATGTCGGCCACGTAGTTGATGGAACGGTGGCACATTACACAGCTGAGGTCCGCGTGCTGGGCCGAAGCGAACTGGTCGTATGTCGAGTTGCCGGAGAAAGTGGCGATGTTGGTGATGCCGCATTTCTTGAGGATGCGGTCAATCTCGAAACCGTCACCGCCGATATTGTATTCGCCGAGCAGGTTGATCTTGTATTCTTCGGTGCGAGGTTCCTTGTTCTCACCGACAAGGTGGGTGAAAACCTGGTTGTTGGCGATATGGTGACCGGCGGACTGGGATACACCCTTGTAACCTTCACAGGAGAAGGCGAAGACGTTGCAGTCACCGAGCTTTGCTTTCATCTTTTTTGCCACGGCATGAACATCGTCACCGATAAGTCCCACCGGACAGGTGGAGAAGATACAGATGCCCTTGGGATGGAAGAGGTCGTAAGCTTCCTGAATAGCAGCTTCGAGCTTCTTTTCACCGCCGAAGATAATGTCCTGATCCTGCATGTCCGTGGAAAAGCAGTAGGGCATGTAGTTCTCGCCGTCCGGGCCGGGAGAGGTCTGGTTACGGCGGGTCAGCCAGGAGTAAAATCCGCAGCCGATGGGGCCGTGTGTGATGTTCACGATGTCGCGGGTCGGACCCATGATAACGCCCTTGCAGCCTGCGTAGGTGCAGCCGCGCATGGTGATGATACCGGGAATGGTCCTGACGTTGGCGACGATTTCCGGCGGTGCTTCGCTTTCAGTCGCTTCGTTGATCATTATCTGTTTGGCGCGTTTGCGGGCTACCTTGGGCGGATACTTCTTCAGAAGTTCTTCCTTGATGTCCGCCGGGTCCCACTGCACCACTTTAGTCTTACTCATGATTTATCTCCTTGAGTGGTTAGGCGATGGACTTCGCGCCTGTTTCTCCGGTTCTGACCCTGACAGCATCGCCGATGGGGCAGACGAATATTTTGCCGTCACCGGGCTTTCCGGTTTTGTTGACCTTGATGATTTCTTCCACCACTGCATCCACGGATTCATCGGGTACAACAGCGGTCAAAATGCGTTTGGGATAGAGCTTGCCCTTTTCGCCGAGGACTGCAGCAGCTTCTTCGTAGCCTTCTTCAGCGCCTTCAAGCACTGCGGCGTTTACAAAGCCTTTGCCTCGGCCCTGTGCTTCGTGGGCAAAGAAGGCATCTATGCCCGCTTCGGTGAGGGCTTCCTTGGTGCGGTTCATCATGTTCATCCGCACAACTGCGATGACTTCTTTCATGCTAAGCCTCCTCTGCCGGGGCCGCTTCGTTGATGCCGGAGCTGATGGTGTAGACATCTTCCACCTCGGTTACGAAGATCTTACCGTCACCGAATGCGCCTTTTGCTCCGGATCTCGCCGCATCCATAACAGTGCTGATTACAAAGTCTTTGTCTTCTTCTTTGACCACGCTCATGAGCATGGTTTTGGGGATTTCGTCGTAGGTTACTTCGCCGATCTTGATGCCGCGTTGTTTGCCGCGTCCTGCTACAGAATATTTGGTTACAGCGGGGTAGCCGTTGTCCATGAGCGCGGCCAGTACGTCATCCGCTTTTTCCGGTCTTACAATTGCTCTCACCATGATCATGATTTCTCTCCTTATCTGCTCTGCTATTTGTTGCGCTTTGCGCTTTTTAAGAATGGATTGAGTTTGCCTCCGGCGGCTTAAACCCTTTGAAAAGGGGTTAAGAATCCCAAACTTTTTTATTAGGCTTCGCCGCTTTGCTTGGAGGTTTCGGGGGGATTTCTTAGGCTTCCATCAGGCCGTAATCGAGGAGCAGCTGTTCCAGTTCTTCGATTTCCAGCGGGGTGGGCACAACGAACATTTCGTTTTTGTCGATTGCATCGGCGAGGCCCTTGTATGCGTCGGCCTGCGGTACGGTGTCGTCCCATTCGATTACGGTTTTACGGTTGATTTCCGCGCGCTGTACGTCGTTGTCGCGGGGGACGAAGTAGATCATCTGGGTTCCCAGTTTTTTAGCCAGCTCTTCGATCATCTCTTTTTCGTTATCAACATTACGGGAGTTGCAGATCAGCCCGCCGAGGCGTACGCCGCCGGATTCTGCGTACTTCATGATACCTTTGCAGATGTTGTTGGCCGCATACATGGCCATCATTTCGCCGGAACAGACAATGTAAATTTCTTCGGCCTTGCCGTCGCGGATGGGCATTGCAAAGCCACCGCAGACAACGTCACCGAGAACGTCGTAGAAAACATAGTCGAGGTTTTCGCCTTCTTCGTAGGCGCCAAGGTTTTCCAGCATGTTGATGGAAGTGATGATACCGCGACCTGCACAGCCTACACCGGGTTCCGGGCCGCCGGACTCAACACACCATGAATCACCGAAACCTGGTTTACGGATGTCCTCAAGTTCAACGTCCTCACCTTCTTCACGAAGGGTGTCGAGAACGGACTTCTGAGCCAAGCCGCCCAGCAGCAGACGGGTGGAGTCAGCTTTGGGGTCACAGCCCACGACCATTACTTTGCGGTCCATGGTTGCCAGTCCGGCTACGGTGTTCTGGGTGGTGGTGGATTTTCCGATTCCGCCTTTTCCGTAGATTGCTACCTTTCTCATTTTTCTCCTCCATGTGGTTTGGATTAAATTTCGTTGTTGCTGTCTCACATATGGCAATCCGTGTGCCAAAACGATTTTCATGACATAAGGGTCTGAAATGATGAAATAAAAGATTAAAAATAAAGAAAAATTAAGACATGCAAAAAATGTAGATTACTACGAATGTTCTGTACAAAATTGTAGGAAACTACATTTTTGAATGTTGTGTCAGGAATGTAGAGAGGGGTGGTATGTTATATAAATTAAGGTAGATAGAAGAGTGGTCTGTTTTGGCACTGATCATGCTTTATGGATTTTGAACTCTTAAATCCATTTGGAGCATTACTATGTTGATCGATACCACCCTGCGTGAAGGCGCACAGTTGTTCGGGGCCTATTTCAATCTGGAAACCCGTAAGCGCATCGCATCCTCACTCATCGCCATGGGCGTGGATGAGATAGAGCTGGGTTGGGTCGGGCAAGATGATCTTGCTCTTTTCGCCGCCCATGCCTGTTCTCTTTGCGCTGATACGTCCTTGAGTGTCTGGTCGCCCTGCCGGGAA
This sequence comes from Maridesulfovibrio sp., assembly GCF_965230075.1. Classification (GTDB taxonomy): domain Bacteria; phylum Desulfobacterota; class Desulfovibrionia; order Desulfovibrionales; family Desulfovibrionaceae; genus Maridesulfovibrio. The sequence goes on from NZ_OZ245945.1 coordinate 304,991, forward strand.
AAGGACATTGAGACTGCTGCGGAATTGGGATTAAAACGCATCAATATCGGGGTTCCGGTTTCGGACCTGCATATTGAGAAGCGGCTGGATTCCGATCGCCAGAATATTTTGCGCAAGCTGGCTGCGGCTGTGCGCAGAGCCAAGGAATGCGGATTCGAATATATTTCCGTTGGTCTTGAGGATATTTCCCGTGCGGATGGGGATTTTGCATTAAACATGGCCCTGCATGCCGAGGTCTGCGGAGCTTCACGGGTCCGGCTGGCGGATTCTCTTGGGCAACTGACTCCCCTTGCCATGGAAAAGCTGGTCAGGAAATTTAGGGAGAAACTGAATATTGATATTGCCGTGCATTGCCATGATGATTTCGGCATGGCTACGGCCAACTCTTTTACCGCACTTGAAGCGGGTGCTGATTACGCTGACTGTTCAGTCATCGGAATCGGCGAGCGTTCCGGTATTGCTTCCACCGAAGAATTGGTGGCCCGCTTGGCCCTGCGTGAGGGCAACACCCGTTATTCTGCCGCAGTGCTTAAGGAAGCCTGCATGCTGGTCGGTGCGGCAGCCAAGGTCGCCATTCCCCGCACCAAGGCTGTGGTCGGCACCGATATTTTTGCCTGCGAATCCGGTTTACATACCCATGCCCTGAGTAAATCCCCGGAGCTTTTCGAGCCTTACGATCCCGATTCAGTGGGCACGGCCCGCAAGTTGGCTGTGGGTGGTAAGAGTGGACGGGCCGCTGTGCGCAATGCCCTCGATGAATACGGCATTGATTGCGGCACGGATTCTCTCTCAACTCTGACCGAGGCCGTGCGGCAGCTTTCCCTGCGTCTTGAACGTCCTCTGACCCGTAGTGAATTTATCAAGCTCAATGACGAGGAGGTCTACTCATGAACACCTTGAGACGCACCTACGCAACTGAAGCCGGGGAACTGGTTGCCCAGCATTCTACTGATGACTTGCGCCGCAAGAATTTGCAGCCCGTAGAGGTGTATTCCAATGGCAATGTAAAATCCCTGCCCTTGGAAAGGCGTACTCCGGTCTTTACTCCTGTGGGAATAGTTGAAGCGGAGCTGGTCACTTTTTATAAGTCCGGAAAATTGAAGCGGGTTTTTCCGCTCAATGGAAAACTCTCCGGCTACTGGACGCAGGAGGATGAAGGGAAACTTGCTGATCCGCTGGCCATGGACACTCCGGCAGGTCCGCTTTGCGCAAAGGTAATCAGCATTTGTTTCTATGAGAACGGTGCCTTGCGTTCCATGACTCTTTGGCCGGGAGAGGAATTGACCGTGCAAACTCCGGCAGGTCCGGTAAAGACCCGTATCGGTATAAGCTTCAGTCCTGAAGGAAAGATTCGTTCCATTGAACCTGCCAAGCCGACCCCGCTGCAAACCCGCATCGGCAAAATCACAGCCTATGATTCCGATGCCGTGGGCATCAACGGTGATCTGAATTCGTTGGTCTTTGATAATGATGGGCAGGTGGTATCCCTGTGCACCACTTTGAGCATGCTCACCGCGCACCATTATTCCGGGGCGGAATTTATTTTTGTGCCTGAATGCAGGGAATCCTTATGTTCGGAAAGTGAGCGGGAGATAGTTCCCATGCGTATGCTTTTTGATGAGTATGGAGTCAAAATAAGTCTTACCCCGGATTTAGAAACGGCTTATGTGGATTACGCGGAATACGAGATCAGCACATCGCCTTTCCTGCCGCAGCTGGATAATTTGTCTAAGGGCTTGATTTGCTCAGTTTGATGTTGCCAAAAGGAAATCAGTAGTCTCACCCTTGACAGTTAAGTTGCTTAACTGTATTTTGGTTTCAAGAAGAAATTGATAATCAAGATCAAAGATGCAAAATTGTCAGGAGTGGATAATGCTGGATAGAACATTTTCTGCAATAAATAAAGGGTGCTGGGGGATTGAGGACGCTTCACAGAATAGTGCAGTGCGTGAATTTGATGCTGTTAATGGATGTGAATCAGGCAGCGGACCTGTCTGGCGGGAGTTGGAATTGAGGCCGGGGCTTCGGGTTAGCGCGTTTGATGCCACACTTTCCAGTAAATTGTCCTTTAGCTACCAAAAGAAGAATGATGCTATAGATTTCGGATTTTTTCTGGAGGGGGCAATTGTAAACAACATGCATGAGACCTCGCTGGGCCCTTTGCGTGTTGATAATGTTGCGGGCAGCGGAGGCTTGGGTTTCTTTCATGAAATGGCCGGAGTGGTGGAAACTGCGGCTTTGGGGCGGACCCGGATTATCCATTTACATATCAGCCCGGAATTGCTGCACGAATTGTTGTCGGTGGATATGGATATAATTCATGAAGATTTGAAAGGTGCCTTGGAGAAGCGGGCCGACCATGAATTTTTCTTGCATCACACCATGGACCCGATGGTTCAGACTGCGGCGAATGAATTGTTCTATGGCCTTGTGGGCGGTAAGTGCAGCCGGATTTATCTTGAAGGTAAGGCTTTGGAGTTGATCGGTTTGCAGGTCATGAAGCTTGAGTCACCGGAGAGGGTTCGCAATTCCGGGTTATGCGTGCGGGAAATTGAGCAGATCAGGGCTATTCAGCAGGAACTTAAGGAAAAATTTGACTCTCCACCGACGATGGCTGAGCTGGCCAGTTCGCATATGATGAGTGTGACTAAAATTCAGGCCGGTTTTCAGGAACTTTACGGCATGACGGTTTTTGCTTTTCTTAAGGAATACAAATTGCGTAAGGCCCGGATGTTCTTTGAAGATGGTGATATGAACGTAAGTGAGGTTGCGTGGGCATTAGGCTATACCAATTTAAGTCACTTTAGTGCAGCATTTAAGAAAAGGTATGGAGTGCTGCCAAAGAAGTTTTTGACTTCAGTGCGAGATAAAAAGAATGTAACTTTAGCTTCCGGTTATATAAGCATGAGCTGATTTTTATGTTGTGTTTGTATAAGTCGCATTATCAACATTGATAATGCGACTTTTTTGTGTTCAGTTTCGGTGTGTTTGGGTAAAAAATATTTTTCTTAGGGTAGTTTGTTGGAATTTAATTCTCCATATTTGCCGAGCATGTATGTTTCAGCGCATTTTTGTGCGCTGAACTGCAAAATCAGCATTATGGAGAAGGTATGTTTATAAATGTTCAGTTCAAAACCAGCCTGTTGTTGATAATGACTTTCTGTTTCATTTCAACTTCAGCATTGGCCCATAACGCAACCTCAGATGGTCTCTATCTGGAAGCGGTAACAGTAAAAGCCCAGAAACGGACTCAGAATGCGCAGGATGTCCCGGCAAGTATCGCCGCGCTTGATGACGTTGATCTTAAGGATATGGATATCAAAGATACGGATGATCTGGCCTTGCATGTTCCAAACCTTGAGTTCAGTGATTTCGGTAGCCGCAGGCACGGATTTATGTTTTTACGCGGAATTAAGAGCTTGCCTAATGCCGAACCTGCCACCGGATATTTTGTAGACGGGGTTAACTTTTCAAAATCCTATATGTTTAACTTCCCTCTTTTTGATGTGCAGCAGGTTGAAGTTCTCAAGGGGCCTCAGGGAACCTTATATGGCCGCAACACCATGGGCGGGGTCATCAATGTTTACACCAAGCAGCCCGGAAATGAGGTTGAAGCTAACCTTGGCGCGGAGTTCGGAAACTATAACAGCAAGGAATTCCGGGCCAGTTGGTCCGGTCCTGTTGTTGAGGATAAGCTGTTTTTGGGAGTCTATGGGCTGGGCGCCTTTAAAGACGGCTACATGGAGAACGATACCTCCACAGACGGGGATGACGGCCGCCATCAGGATGGTAAGTCCGGGCGCTTGAAGTTGCGTTATCTGCCGACTGACGATCTGGATATGACCCTTTCATTTGATATTCAGAACCACGATGACGGTGCCTACACCATGCGCCGTACCGAGCGGAACTCCTTTGTTCAGTCAGGCAAATACGGGGTGGATGATCCTTATCACTACTCCCATGACTACGAAGGCAGCCAGAAGAACGATTGCTGGGGCGTGGCCCTTAACTCTGAATACCAGACGAATTACGGCAAACTTCATTCTGTGACCGGATATAGGTATTTTGACAGCAAGGAGAAGATAGACGCCGACTTCACCCCTGCGGATATGATGCGCAAGAATTACAATTTGGAAGACAGTGATTTTTCGCAGGAATTCCGTTTTGTTTCCCCTGAAGACGATGGCCCGCTGGATTGGCTGGCCGGGGGACATTTCTTTCTTTTGAAATCTAACACCGAGATCCTTAACCTGTACGGAGCGGATTCCAAGGCACCGGGGTCAAACCTTAGATTCAAGACCGACAAGGATAATGCAGGTGGAGCAGTCTTCGGGCAGGGAACGTATACTTTCTGGGATAATTTCGACCTCACCGTGGGCTTGCGATATGAATATGAGTACGCTTCAGCAGATACCTATAAGGGACAGACTCCTGCGGGCGGATCGGAAACAACCCTTGTGGACCGTGATGCTTCCAACAACTTTTCAAAGCTTCTTCCCAAGTTTGCACTGGCATGGCACCTCAGCGAAGACCAGACTTTATACGGTACTGTAGCCCGGGCTCATCGTGCCGGGGGCTTTAACGATGCCTCGGCTCCGGAAGGCCATCAGGCTTACAGCGAAGAGGACAGTTGGTTATATGAAATCGGCTTTAAGTCTGTTTTCTTCGATAACCGTCTAAACTTCAATATCAGCGGTTTCTACACTGCCATTGATGATGAGCAGCTGCCGCTGTTCATGACCGATTCCATGCAGTCTTATACTGCCAATGCCGGACGTTCCCACCGTATGGGCGTGGAAGTTGATTCGCGTTTTGTGCTCATGGAAGGTTTGAATCTGAGTGGTACATTTACTTGGATGGAAGCTGAATTCGACAAATATTCGCCATCTGCCGATGAAGATTACAAAGGTAACCGTGTCTTCGGTGTGCCGGATTACACCTACACCGTTGCCACCGATTACCGCCGCAATATTATCGGGGATTGGGGCTTTTTCGGACGAGCTGAACTTGTGGGAATCGGCTCCCGCTATTTTGATGACGCCAATACGGTCAAGGAAGATCCTTACGAATTGGTTAACCTCAAGGTTGGTGTGGAAGGTGAAAATCTGGATGTATACCTCTGGTCCAAGAACCTTCTGGATCGTGAATATGTGCTTATGGAAAACGTTTCCGCAGGTCTGGCTGAAGACGGTGAGCCAAGGACTTTCGGTATCTCCATAGATTACCGTTTTTAGTCTTGCACAGTCTGGGCGTGGAGCGTCCGCATTTAGGTGCGGGCGCATTTCGGGTTAAAAAACATTCTTTTGAGAGTGGAAATCGTTTTCGTTTATTTGCTAAGAAAGAGCCGCAAGGAGTGGATAAGGAGAAATGAGATGAGCGTTCCAAGTAATACAGTAGAACATAAGCCTTCAAAGTTGTTCAAGCTTTCCCTGTTGGCTAGCATGTATTTATGTCAGGCCATTCCTTTGGGTTATGTTTTCGGCTGTCTCCCGGTAATCCTGCGCGAGCAGGGAGTAAATCTGAAGGCTGTGGGAGCGGTTTTTGCCCTGCATTTGCCGTGGGCCGTGAAATTCCTTTGTGCTTCTTGGGTTGATCGTAAATATATACCTGCTCTGGGCAGACGCAAGTCATGGATTTTCCCTCTGCAATGGCTCGGTGCCGCACTTCTGGTTGGTGTTTCATATTTCCCGCCGGATAAGGATTTTGCGCTGATGTATATGCTGCTCTTTTTCCTTAGTTGCGTCATGGCTACCAATGATATTGCTGTGGACGGCTATGCCACGGATATTCTGGAAGAGAGTGAACGTCCATGGGGTAATTCCATCCAGTCCGCGGCCCGTTTTGCCGGCTTGATGCTCGGGGGCGGGGTGATGCTGTTCATGAATTCAAATTTCGGCTGGCAGACCCTCTGCCTGTTCCTTTCCGCTGTCGTTTTCTCCTTCAGCCTTCCGGTTCTATTTCACCGGGAGATTGATCCTCTCATATGTAACCAGGCGGATGAGGATAGCAGCGGGGAAGGGGTGTTGGCCTTTCTTAAAAGGCGTGAAGTGCTCAGAGTGCTCCCCGTACTGATCGCACCCACGGCATTTGCTTTTACATCCGTGCAGATGCGCACCCCCTTGCTGGTCGATATGGGGTTTGATTCCCGCTCCGTGGGCACTATTCTTATGCACTACGCCTATCCCGCCGGTTTGGCCGGAACTTTTCTCAGCGGCTGGTTCTTACATAGAGTCGGTGGTCGTGCTTTTTTGCGGGTGTTCTGCTCTACGGTGATTCTGCTGGCTGTATATACGGTTTTTGTAGCCCGGTGCGGAACCATTCCATACTGGCAGGCAGCTTTGTTGCTGAGCATTGATAATATTCTCATCGGGGCGGTTATGGTCTGGAGCTTTACCCTGATGATGAAAGTCAGTGCCGGGCGTAATGCCGGGACCGGATTTGCGGTCTTGAGCAGCCTGTTTATCATTGTTCCCATGGCTGCGTCCCCGGCTTTTGGGCATATAGGTGATATGCTGGGCATGGAAGGTCTTTATATTCTTCTGGGATTGCTTTGTTTTGCCGGGTTCATGGTGGCTGAAATTGCTGTCCGCCATGAGGGCAGACCCGGTGCATCCCGCATGGTCGAGTCTTCCGGTTAGTGGATTGATTGTGAATGACTAGTTCCGGGCTTGTAGCCCGGGGCGGTAAAGGCTGCACGTGTCTCTGGTGCAGCCTTTATTTTTGACTTTTATGAATGGGGCAATTCTCGTTTGTTTGGGAGTAGTTTTGGTCTTTAGTCCGGGCTATTGCTAAGGCAGAGGATGTTTCTGTTTGGGTGTAATGTGTAACTATAGTTAAGCTGCTTAACTAAATTTAATAAGCTGAGGAATGATACATGAATCAAATAAAACAAATGCTGATCTCTTTTGCCACCAGAAGAAGCTGGATGACAATTGCCATGCTCCTGCTGCTGGCTGTCTTCTGCGGTTCCTTCTTCCCGAAGGTGGTTATCGATACCGACCCGGAGCACATGCTTCCCGCGGACGAACCTTCACGTGTATTTCATAATGAAGCTAAAAAGAAATTCGCTCTTTCCGAGATCGTGGTTCTCGGGATTATCAATGAAAAGAATCCCCATGGAGTCTTTAATCCTGATACTCTGAGCCGGATCTACGAGCTTGCTGAGTTTTCCCGGACCCTGCGTTGGGAAAATCCTGATGATCCCACAAAGATGGACGGAGTTATCGAGGTGGATATGATTGCGCCTTCCATGGTGGAGCATATCACTCAGGAAGGTCCGGGTACCATTTCATTTGACTGGCTTATGCCGCACCCGCCTTCCACTCAGCCGCAGGCTGATGCAGTACGTGAAAAAATCTTTTCCAATCCCATGCTGACCGGACAGCTTGCTTCTGAAGACGGCAAGGCCATGTGCATCCTCCTGCCTCTGACCGATAAATATCAGAGTTATCGTGTGTACACTGCCCTGCAGGAAAAAATTAAAGAGCTGGGCGGTGATGATGAGTTTCATATAACAGGATTGCCTGTAGCGCAGGACGCCATCGGTATTGAAATGTTTACCGAGATGAGTCTTGCCTCGCCGCTGGCCATGGGTACCATCTTCCTGCTTCTCTATTTCTTCTTCCGCAAACTTTCGCTGACCTTCCTGCCCATGATTATCGCCACTCTTTCCGTGGTCATGACCATGGGGACCATGATCGGTTGCGGGTTTGAAGTACATATCATGAGTTCCATGATCCCGGTCTTTTTAATGTCCATTGCGGTGGTGGACTCTATACATATATTATCGGAATTTTTTGATCTTTACACGCCGGAGAAGGGTAGGAAAGAGACTATTGTAGAGGTACTGAACATCCTGTTCATGCCCATGCTCTACACCTCGCTTACTTCGGCGGCGGGTTTTATTTCCCTTGCGCTCACTCCTATTCCCCCGGTCCAGATATTCGGTGTCTTTGTGGGGCTGGGCATTATGGTCGCCTGGCTGCTGACTATTATGTTCGTGCCCGCTTATATAATGGTCCTACCCGCCCGGATCTTCAACAACTTCGGGTTCAACAAGCATAACAGCGGAAAAACCACACTGCTGTCCCGTATTCTGGAAAAAACCGGGGGAATCTCCTACCGTTACGCCAAGCCTTTGCTGGGGCTGTTCCTGATCCTGCTGGTCGCTTCTGCATGGGGCATCAGCAAGATTCAGATTAACGATAACCCGGTGAAGTGGTTTGCGCCCAGTCATCCCATCCGCTTGGCGGATACGGCTCTGAACAAGCATTTTGCCGGAACCTATCCCGCCTACCTGATTCTGGAAAGTGAAGATCTCGAAGTTCATTATTCCAATTCAGACAAGCGTAAGCTGGCTGATAAGTTCGCAGTCTTTAGTAAAGAGCTTTCTTCCGAATTTCCGGAAGCAGAGCAGAAAGGCACGAGTTTTATGGCTGAGCTGATGAATGTGTCAGACCAAACAGAGGATGGATTCTTCCTTGATCAGGCAACAAATCTTGCCGCCAACAAGGCAGAGCAGGCCAAGGGTGACGACTTTTATCTGTATGAAGAGTTCGGTAGTTTTTTCAGCCTTGAAAAAGAACTCCAGAAACCCTTCAAGCAACCTGAAATGCTCAGCTACCTTGCCGGATTACAGAAAGAAATTCTCAAAGCCGGACTGGTGGGCAAGAGCATTGCCCCGGCGGATCTGGTCAGCAAGATTCATCAGGAACTGACCGACGGTAAGGAAGCAAGTTACCGGGTGCCGGAAAAGATGCAGACCGTTGGTGAATGCTACATGCAGTTCCAGCAGAGCCACCGCCCGCATGACCTCTGGCATTACGTGACCCCGGATTACAATGGTGCCTGCGTGGTATTCATGCTTTCCAGTGGTGACAACATGATCATGGAAGCAGTGGAGACCTTTGTTGCTGACTATTTCCAGCGCAATCCTCCGCCTAGCGATATCTCCCACAACTGGGCAGGTCTGACCTACATCAACGTGGCTTGGCAGAGCCAGATGGTAGAAGGCATGCTGCGCTCCTTCCTCGGTAGTTTCGCCATCGTCCTGCTTATGGCTGTATTCCTCTTCCGTTCGCTGAAATGGGGCGTATTGTGCATGGTTCCGCTGACCATCACCATTGCTTTCATCTACGGCTTCATCGGTATTATCGGTAAAGATTATGACATGCCCGTGGCCGTGCTCGGTGTGCTTACACTGGGAATGTCGGTGGACTTCGCTATCCACTTTGTTGAGCGCAGCCGTAAGATCTACGCCAAAACAGGGTCATGGAATGAAACCCTGCCCCGCATGTATGGTGCTCCGGCAAGGGCCATCAGCCGCAACGTGCTGGTCATTGCCATCGGCTTCCTGCCCATGCTTATCTCGGCCCTGATTCCTTACCGCACAACAAGTCTGTTGCTTTCATCCATTATGCTGACTTCCGGCATCCTGACTCTGGTGGCCATGCCCGCGATCATCACTGTAGCTTCCAAATGGTTCTTTGCTGGAGCCAAGTTGGAAATTCCAACTCAGTCAACATCGGAAGCAACCGTAACAGTGAAAGTCGATCAATAACAAAGATAACGAACTGTCCTCTCAAGGCGGCGAAGCCCAATAAAAGTTTTGGGAGAGTCCAGAGAACCTTTTTCCATAAAGGTTCTCTGGCCGCCGGAGGCAAAATGAGTTCAATAAAAAAGCGCGAAGCGCATCAAATCAAAGAGGCTAAACATGAAATTCAAGATATTATCAATGCTGGCAGTGATTGCGCTGGTCTCGAGTACAGCTGCTTGGGCAGAAACCCCGGACGTTGAAACCATAGTCAAAAAGGCTAACCACATGGCTCTTTATCAGGGCGGAACCTGCAAGGGCAAAGTGCATCTTGAAATCGTCGACAGTCAGGGGCGCACCAGAGAACGCGACCTGAACACCCTGCGTAAAAATGTGGGCGACGGTGACGCAAGACAGCTGTATATGACCTATTTTAAATCTCCGGCAGATGTGCGCAAAATGGTCTTCCTCGTGCACAAGACTGTTGAACCGGGCAAGGACGATTCCCGCTGGCTGTATATGCCCAGTCTGGACATGGTCAAAAGGATTGCCGCCGGGGATAAGAGAACCAGCTTCGCAGGTTCGGACTTCCTTTATGAGGATATCTCCGGGCGCAGCCTGCATGAAGACGTGCACGAATTGCTGGGCAGTGAGAACGGCTTTTACGTGCTCAAAAATACTCCCAAGAATCCCGGTGACGTGGAATTCTCCCATTATGTGGCCTACGTGGACATGAAGACCTACCTGCCCATGCGAATGGAATACTTCAAGGGCTCGGATAAACCTTACCGGACCATGGAAGTGCTCAAAGTTGAGGAAATCGCATCTGACAAGAACGGCCAGACCTATCCCACGGTGACTGTTTCCAAGGTCAAGAATCTTGAGACGGGTAGCGAAACCGTGATGACCTTTTCCGGGGTGGATTATGACCTTCCGGTCAAAGAATCTATTTTTGGTGAAAGGTACCTGCGTCGTCCGCCGAGGGAATTGATGCGATGAGCCTGCTCAGGAGTATATGCATAATGGTCTGGTTGTTAGTGCTGGCGGCATTGCTGGTGGTAATGGCCGGACCGGCCTCGGCAGAAGAAAGCAGAGACAACTGGCTGGAATCTTTCAGTGAACAGTTCGCACCGCTGGAATTCAATGGCTTTGTGGAGGCCAGAGCAGGGGCCAGAATCCAGCAGGACCCGGAAGAAAAGCAGATTTCCATGGCTGAAGTCCGTTTGCAGGGTGAATTGTTCACCTACACCGACTGGGCCGATTTCAAATACAAGGGAGACCTGCGTGTAGACGGAGTGACCAACCGTATTGTCTATGAGACCCGAGAATTGTGGATGTTTTCCAGACCAACGGATTTCATGGATATCAAATTCGGGCGGCAGGTGTTGACTTGGGGGACAGGCGGACTGGTTTTCCTGAATGACCTTTTTCCCAAGGACTGGCGTTCTTTCTTTATGGGCAGGGATGCTGAGTATTTAAAGGCCCCTTGTAATTCAGCCAAGGTCAGCTTCTTTACTGAACTGGCCAACCTCGATCTGGTTTATACCCCGAAATTCGAACCGGACCGCTATATTGACGGGGAATACATCTCCTATTTCAGCGGATTGGAGGATCGTCTGGTGGGCAGGGACAATATCCTTGATACTGACGAACCTGACGAATGGTTTGAAAATGATGAGTTTTCAGCTCGTATTTATAAGAATATCAATAACTACGAGCTGGCTCTCTATGGTTACTGGGGATATTGGAAGAAGCCTGCCGGAATGAATTCGGACGATGAAGCTACTTTTCCTGCTCTAAATGTCTACGGAGCCAGTATCCGGGGACAGGTAGGTCCGGGTATCGGTAATATGGAAGTGGCCTGGTACGATTCCACCAAAAGCCGTGGCGGAACCAATGCGCAGGTGGACAACTCCGAGATTCGTTATCTGGTCGGTTATGCACAGGAACTCTGGACCGACAGCAATTGTGAGGTTCAGTATTACATTGAGCAGATGCTGGATTACGGCAACTACCTTGACGTGCACAAACCCAAGCACCCCAAGGATGAGTTCCGGCATGTCATCACCATGCAGTTCACCCAGCAGCTCATGAACCAGAATCTGACCTTGAGTCTTGATGGCTATTATTCTCCCAGTGATGAAGATGCCTATCTGCGGCCCGGGCTGCAGTACAAGGTTTCCGACCGTATGACCGTAGGCTGCGGAGCCAATATTTTTGTCGGTGCCCACGAGCAGACTTTCTTTGGTCAGTTCACCAATAATTCAAACGTTTACAGTTCAATCCGGTATAGTTTTTAGCTTGACAGTAACAGTTAAGCGTCTTTATCAAATTGTAATGAGTAGTAAAGAAGAGACCATCAAGCATATGACCGGAAGATTAATGCGTATCATCAACAAGCATTTGCGAATTGAGGGACAACCTATCCCTCTCGGGGATGGGGTGGAACTCAGGCCTGGAGAAATTCATTGCTTACAGGCTATCGGCCTGAATGAAGGTTCCAATCTTAAGTCTGTTGCCCAAGTTTTGGGCGTGACCAAGAGTGCTATTTCCCAAATGGTCGGCAAGTTGGAGAAACGTGGTTTCGTTCGTAAGAAACGAGCCCCGGACAACAATAAGGAATTGTTGGCTTTCTTGACCGAATCAGGATGGAGGGCGTTTAGGAAACATCAGGAATTTCATGAGCGGCATATGCATAATTTGCTGGAAAGACTGGATGATTTTTCCGATCCGCAATTGGCAACAACTACCGCTATTCTTGCGGTGATTGAAACCGTGGTCGATGAACGTATGGAAGAGATTTTTACATCCGGCGGTCAAAGGGGATAATTCCCCTTTGGTCTTCGAAGTAAAATTTTTTGCTATAATGGTTTAGCTTCTTAACTAAGTCGGAGGATTATATGCATAGCATAGGTATAGATATCGGTTATTCCTCGGTGAAAGTGGTTGTTCTTGACGAAAGTCGTGAAGTGATCTGCAGCAGGTACAAACTCCATAAGGGCCAGCCGATTCAGGCATTGGCGCTCATGTTGGATGAGCTGAAACCGGAGTTTAATGCAGAAGGACTTTGTGGGGCCATTACAGGTTCCGGCGGGAAGATTCTTTCCGGGGAAGGTACTATCCAAAGCGTAAATGATCTGGCTGCGCTGGTGGAAGGGACTAGATTACTGGCACCTTCCTGCGCATCAATTATTGAAATCGGCGGCCAGCGTGCCGGATTCATCACCGGATTTGGAGGTGAAAAGCGGTCCGGTATGGAGTTTTCCCTTAATCCCGACTGCTCAGCCGGCACAGGATCATTTCTTGAAGAACAGTCTTCACGTATCGGAATTGAGATTGAGGATTATTCTCGCATTGAAGCTGAAGCTTCTTCGACTCCCAGAATTGCGGGGAGATGCAGTGTCTTTGCCAAGACCGACATCACCCATCACCAGCAGGAAGGGGTGGCTATTCCGGATATCCTGCGCGGGTTGGCCTATGCCACGGCCAGAAATTACCGCAACGCAGTTATGCGCGGCCTGCCAAAGAACCCGCCGTTCTTTTTTGCCGGGGGAGTCTCGCGGAATAAGGCGATCGTGTCTGCCCTGCAAAAGGTCTTGGATTTAAATGAGAAGCAGCTCGTCATCCATCAGCAGGGTAAGGTTGCTGGCGCCGTGGGAGCGGCGGTGATCGGACTTAAGGAAGGAAAGCCTGTTAATATCGGACTGTTACTGAATTCATTACAGGGCAGTTGCAGCCCCCTCTTTTGCGCAGAGGAAAAAATCGTTTTACCTGCGCTGGCCGGATATGGAATTGCCGACGCAACAGGCAAGCATATCTGCCGGGATATTTCTAAGGAAAGCGACCCCGTGGAGTGCTGGGTCGGAGTGGATGTCGGCTCCACCAGTACCAATGTGGTTTTGGTGGATTCAACTAACCGGGTACTGGGCTACCGCTATTTGCGTACTGCCGGGAATCCGGTCAAAGCGGTCAAAACCGGGTTGGAAGAACTGGGCCGGGATTTTGCCGGAAAGGTCAAGGTGCTCGGTGCGGCAACCACCGGCTCCGGACGGAACATGACCGGGCGGCTTATCGGTGCTGATGTGGTTAAGGATGAAATCACCGCGCAGGCCCGGGCTGCGGTTTCTTTCTATCCTGATGTGGATACCGTCTTTGAGATCGGCGGGCAGGATTCAAAATTTATCTCCATCAAGGACGGTGCTGTTTCTGATTTCCAGATGAACAAGGTCTGCGCGGCAGGAACAGGATCATTCATTGAAGAACAGGCCAAGAAGATCGGCATTGACCTTGAAGATTACGCGGATACAGCTTTCCGGAGTGATTCTCCCATCAATCTCGGGGAACGTTGTACCGTTTTTATGGAAACCAGTATTGCCGCCCATCTGGCACAGGGTGACCCCATCCCGGATATCGCTGCCGGACTCTGCTATTCTATTATCAAGAACTACACCAACCGGGTGGTAGGACGCAAAAAGGTAGGTAAGCAAATCCTCCTGCAGGGTGGGGTGGCCTATAATCAGGCCATTATTAATGCCTTCCGGGCCGTGCACGGTATGGATGTGCTGGTTCCGCCATTCTTCAGTGTTACCGGAGCTGTTGGTGCCGCTATTCTTGCCCGTGAGGGGATGAAGGGCGTAACTTCCTTTAAGGGGTTCAATCTGGAAGATGAAAAACCGGACAGTGTGGATGCTTTGCCTGAACCGCAATTTGCTCCCGGCAGTTTCAACAGTCAGGCGCAGGATTTCATTTTCCGTGATTATGACCCGGTTATTGATCCGCAGAAAAAAACTGTCGGCATGCCCCGGGCTTTATTTACCTTCGGTATGTTCACCATGTTCCATACCTTTTTCAAAGCGCTGGATATGAATGTGGTTCTTTCTGAACCTACTTCCGGGGCAACCATCAGCAAGGCGCAGGAATATGCCCTTGATGAAACCTGCTATCCGGTCAAACTGGTTAACGGACATGCTGCCCAGCTGGTTGAACAGGGCGTGGATTTCCTTTTCTTTCCTGACCTGTTTACCGCTTTCCATCCAAGTTCCAAATCCCGGCAGACTTACGGCTGCCCTTACATGCAGTTGGCTTTCAAGATTGTCAGTGAGGCCATGAAGCTTGATCAAAAGAACATCAAGCTGCTGGCCCCGACCCTTGCTTTCAATCAGGGGCCGGAATTCTTGCAGTCCCAGTTCATGGCCTTGGGGCGTCAAATTGGTAAATCTCAGCAGGAAACCGGAGCAGCACTTAAGGCGGCAATGGGAGCGCAGGAGGGATTGCAGCAGCGGATGAAGGAACGAGGTCGTGAAACCTTGAGTTCGCTTGATCCCAATGCCAAGGCTTTTGTGCTTATTTCCAAGATTTACGGTGTTGCCGATCCGGTGCTGAACATGGGCATCCCGGACAAGCTTGCTGAAATGGGCTACCGGACCATCCCGCTCTACGATCTCCCGGAATCGGATATTTTCATGGAACATCCGAATATGTTCTGGCCGTTCGGACAGCACATGCTGGCTGCGGCCAAGCTGGTTGCCAAACATCCCAATCTCTATCCCATTTTCCTGACCCATCACGGCTGCGGACCGGATACGGTTTTCGCCCATTATTACGGGGAGCTTTTGAAAGATAAGCCTTCCCTGATCATTGAAGTGGACGAGCATTCTTCCAGCGTGGGAGTGCAGACTCGGGTGGAGGCTTTTGTGAATAGCCTGAGCAAGGTCCCGGAGCGCGAGGCCTTGAAAGTGGAGGAGTATGTGAGCATGGGAACTGCTGATCCGGTAAATATCCTGACCGATTCTTCACAGCTGGGTTCCCGTCAGCTTCTGCTGCCGGATATTTATCCTTATTCTACCATCGGTTGTGCCATGCTTAAGGCTAAAGGGATTGATGCCCGTGTGATTCCGGCAACCTCAATGGAGTCCGTGGATATGGGCCGTAAGTATTCTTCTGGCAATGAATACTTTTCCCTGACTGCTCTGCTGGGTGATGTTCTCAGTGCTTTAACGGATCAAAAAGGTGGTGACCTTCCGGCAGTGCTTATTCCCCAGAATGAGGGGGCTGAAGTGGATGGGCAATACAGCAGGTTCATGCGTTGTGTGCTTGATCAGGAAGGGCTGGAGGAAGTGCAGTTGATTTCGCCGTACATGGAGGAATTGCGGCTGCTGGATGATAAAGATGCAGGCATGCTTTTCCTTTGCCTGCTGGCCGGGGATCTTGTGTTGCATAGTCCACCTGCATTGCGGGAAGAGACCCTTGAGTTTGTGCTCCGGCTGGCATCCCGCGACCAGTTGAACATTGAAAAACTGGAATCAACTGCCCGTATAGTCCGCGAAAATCTTGCCCAACAGGATCATGACGGGGCGATCATGGCAATCGGTGAACCTCTGGTTCTTTTCAAAAGTATGCTTAACGACAACACCTTTGGCAGGCTTGAAGAGCAGGGCAGACGGGTGATCTATGCTCCTTTGAGCGAATATGTCTGGAATCTTTGGTATGACTACTACAACTTCAACAAGGTCAATACCGACTCCTCTCTGCGCAGCAATATTGGACGGTTCAAGGAATACATGGAGCGAATTTCCGGGCGGCTGGGAGAATTCAGCCACTATGAGAAAAGTTTCGGAACCCTGAAGCAAACCGCTGACCGGGGGCTTGGGTTCTATTCCGGAGGTTTCGGACGTTACCGGGGCTCCAAGATCATGGAAAAAATACTTGGAGTAAAAGGAGTTATCTCGGTGACTTCCATGTACGAAAATACCGGGATCAGCCTTGGGATTCTCAAGGATCGTCTGGATGATAAACCCTATGCCCCGACCCTTTCCCTGACTTTTGACGGCAACCGTAATGAAAATAACAGGCTTAAGGTGGAATCCTTTTTGTACAACCTTTAATCGCTGCGGAGCTTAAGTAATGAATAAAGAACATAAAAACGGAATGCATTGCCACGGAGGCCATGGGCGGCACAGGCGTGGACCCACCAGTTACGGCATGCATGATTCAAATATGGTTTTTAAGGCCTTGAAGCTGCAGGATGGAGATGTGTTTCTCGATCTAGGATGCGGACCCGGAGATTATTCAATCCATGCAGCATGCGATGTGGGGCCGTCCGGTGAAGTTTATTCTTTTGACAGCAATGCAAGCATGCTGGAGCAGGTCAGGATTCAGGCTGTTGATAACGGGGTGAAGAATATCAGCACCCATCTCGGTGATATGACCGGACCGCTTCCGTTCGCAGACAACAGCGTGGATACCTGCTTGATGAGTACTTCCCTGCATTGCATGAGCCTTGATGAGTGCGGTCCTGCCATTTTCAAGGAAATCAGCAGGGTGCTGAAAGGTTCAGGGCAGATTGCTGTGCTGGAGTGCAAGAAAGAAAAAACAGATTTCGGTCCGCCGTTGCATATGCGTATTTCTGCTGAGGAGCTTAAAGCTGTGGCTGAACCGCTTGGTTTTAGTGAGTCAGTATATGTTGATCTTGGATTTAATTATTTGATTTGCTTTACTAAATAGTAATTCAGAAGGAGTCAGAATATGGAAATTCTAAATATTTACGGTTCACTTAACGGCCAGACCGAGAAGGTGGCACTTGAAATTGCAAATGTCGCGGAGGCAGCCGGACATAATGTCAGCACCGTCAATCTTAAAAAAGAAGGCGTAATTTTCGAACTGCTGGATTATGACCTTACATTTATCGGGTCCGGGGTCTACACTTGGCTTCCGGGTAAATCTGTGAAGGATTGGATTGACCGTCAGCTTGGCTATGCCCGTGACAATAATTTGATCCTTCCCGGTTCCCCGCGTATTCCCGGAAAGTTTGCCTGCACTTATTGCACTTACGCCGGACCGCATACCGGAGAGGCCGAGGCAGTCCCGGCCATTAAGTACATGGGCCAGCTTTTCGATCACATGGGTATAACCGTGGTAGATGAATGGTCTGTTGTGGGAGCTTTTGTTCCTAAAAAAATGCAGCATTTCAACACCAGCGGACGGCTTGGAAATATTGAGGGCCGCCCCAATGCCGAGGACCTGAAACAGGTTCGGGAAAAAACAGCCGGTTTGCTCCAGAACTTGAAACATGGATAGATAAAAAAGGTCCTCACCATATGGTGAGGACCTTATTTTTTACGTTGAGCTAAAATACATATTTAGTCTGCTAGTCGAAGAGGGTTCCCAGATCAAAAGTTTTGATCAGTTTGAACTCAACCCTGTAATCATCGGAGCAGGCTTTAGGTTTCTCATACCAGCGCTCAATGGGAGCCTTGAATGTAAGACCTGCAAAGGTTCCCCAAGGCTTATATTTATAAGCAACCTTGGGACCTGCGTACCATTCAAGGGAAGCGTCATCCTGCATAACACCATTTCTTTCGGACTCGTCGTAAATCTCAAGACTTGATTCAAGACCTACATCCCAGTTGTCATTAATGGCGTATGCATATGCCGCGTTCCAGCGCAAGCGGTTACCTTTTTGGTAGTTGTGTCCGCCTTCAGCAAATGTGGCGTAGTTAACTTCAGTGTCAAAGCGGTTTGCATCGAGAAAGTAGGTTGCCCCGATTCCGCCCATCAGACCCCAAGCCGCGTTTCCTGCAGCATCGGAAGAATGTTCGCTGACAGTACCGGTGGGCATGATGAAACCGGCATCAAATGCTACGGAAAGGGGATCACCTGCTTTCTGGCTCAACAATCTCTGGTGGAAGAGCACGGTTGTGTCTCCGACGCCGTAAAGATACTTGTCGGAATCGTTAGTTTTATCCAGATGCACGCTGTAGATGGGGGTGGCGGTGCGTACATCAAGGCCGTCCCAGATGCCGTAGCGCAGCTTGACCACCTGATTGAACTTGGTGCCCTTTGTGTTTCCGTTAATACGTTTGCTCTTGTGCCAGACGCCATTGCTGTCTCCAAAAACAATGTTACCGCCCACAGCCAGTTTTCCGGCAGGCATGGTCAGGCCGCAGGGACCGAAGGTGGCACTGGTCGGTCCCCAGGCCACAGGAGCTTTTTCTTCAGCGTAAGCGGTAGTCGAAAGGCACAGCAATACCAATCCGACCAGAAGTCGGACTATCTTCAAACTCATCTTCCCTCCAATATATTTGGATAGTTATATGTTAGCCTTTGAGGCTCTCAACGTACTTGGCTGCGCTGTTGGCGGCGATGGCTCCATCGGAGCAGGCGGTGATGATCTGGCGGAGTTTTTTGCTGGTAATATCCCCGGCTCCGTAGATGCCTTTCACGGAGGAGTTCATTTCGTCATCAACTTCAATGAATCCAAAGTCGTTAAGGATTCCGAGATGTTTGAAGCTCTCGGAGGTGGGCATAAGTCCGATGTACTCGAATACACCGTCACATTTAACGTGGTGTTCGGTTGCGTCTTCTTTGGTGGATTTGAAACGTACGCCATCCAGTGATCCTTCCCCTGTGAATTCAAGCACATCCTGATAGGGATGGATGGTGACGTTATCCATGGCCCGGAGCTGGTCGCATGCTTTAGGATCTGCTGTGAGATCGAACATGGTCACAATGGTCAGCGAGGAGGTGATTCCTGCGAGATAGATAGATTCCTCAACAGCGGAGTTACCGCCGCCAATGACAACTACGTTCTTGTCGCGGTACTGGGCACCGTCGCAGATTGCGCACCAGCTGATTCCGGTTCCGGCAAAGTTGTCTTCACCTGCAACGTTCAGTCTTCTGGGCACGGTTCCGGTGGCGATGATTATGGTGCGGGTTTCAAAGCGGGCATCGTCTTCTTCGCAGATAACAGTTTTGGTTTCGCCGTTATCCACAATGTCCAGCACTGTTTTGTAGTCGAACTCAACACCCAGTTCCTGAGTATGTTCAAACATCTGCATGCTCAGTTCCGCGCCGTTTACAGAACCGGACCCGGTGTAGTTTTCGATTTCGTTGGTGTTGACCATCTGTCCGCCGGGAGAGAGCTTGTCGATCATAAGTACGGACATGTTTGCGCGAATAGCATAGATAGCGGCAGTCATGCCGGCAGGGCCTGCACCGATAATGAGAACATCATAAGTTTTCATGATAACTCCTGAAATATGTATGAATGATGCCCGCAGCGGCATCGGTCCGCTGCGGGCATGTCAAGGGAGGTTTATCCAGCGAAGATAGAAACACCGAGGTGGTATTTCTTTTCATTGATAATCAGTTTGAGGGTGTAACGGCCTTTGAGACCTTCCTTGCTGACGTTGAATTTTACGTCGCGGTCATCGTCTTCAAGGAATGCACCGGAGCACATAGCCAGATGGCGCACGGCTGCGGTGTTGATGAAGTAGTTGTGTTTGCCTTCTTCACCGTCAAGGCAAAGCATAGCCAGAGTGCCGCGCTCGAATTTACCGTGGAAAACAAAGCGGTCTTCGTCTTCTTCGATGATGATGTTGTGCCATGAATCGGGCAGCTCGTTCACTTCTTCAACATCGGGGTCAGTATCAAAAGTGGGGGTTACATCGAGCTTGCCGAGCAGCTGGCCGGGGCCGAAAGTGACATTTTCACCGTCATGGTAGAGAGGCAGCTTTTCAGCGCGGTAGAAGTTGCCTTCGGTTTCCATTTCATAGAGGACCACACCGTCTTTTTCTTCAACTGTTACGGAACGCAATTCAACGTTGGGGTCTTTCTTGTCGAGGAAAGCGCCGAGAGAGTCAGCAGGCAGACCGTTTTCATAACCGATGCCACCGGAGTGGGTCATGTAGTGGCCTTCTTCGTAGTACTCAACGTTGCAGATGTAAGGTGAGAAAAATTCGGGTCCACGTTCTTTACCGTACTGCCAGACCTGTTCGATTTCCATTTTGTCGGTATCGATGCGGTAGCGTACACCACGGGAGAAGTTTTCGGAGTTCTTGAGGTAGTTCTCTTTGGACTTGGCGCGGTACTGGCCGTTGTCAAAGCACATGATGTCGCCGGTAGGGGTTACCAGACAGGCGTGCTGTTCGTACTGCCAATCAAAGTTTTCAACATCGCCCACCGGGGTGAAGAAGTATTTGTCCACCAGTTCCTGCGGCCAGCCTTCGGGATCGCCGAGAATCCAGTTCAGTTTTCCGGAATCATAATCGATGCTGATGATGGCATCCTGATGGCGGCCGGAAAGCACGAGTGCATTAGTGTTTTCGTCATACCAGACTGCATTGTTGTGGAACCAGTCATGCGCATCCTGAGAGCCTGAACCTGCAACGTCCTGAGGGAGGACATCTTTGAAGTCCCATGTCTTGAGGATTTCACCGGTATTGCGGTCCACCAGAACGCACTGGTCTTCCACGGTATCGGAATGGAAATCCTGAGTGAGGATGAGCAGGTTGCCGTCTTTCATTTCCCACTGGTCGTGGTGGTAGTTACCGGGAAGACGGTATTCTTTATAAATTTTACCGAGCATGTCGATTTCGATCAAGCCGGTAGCATTGTAGGGCATGCGGCAGAAACGGGGGGAACCGGTGAGTAGGTTGCCGTTTGCAGCGCGTTTGAGGTCGAACATGGTGTTTACGGTCAGCACCCAGCGGATGTCACCTTTGTAGTCGTAAGCCGCAGGGCTGTTCTTGCCAGCGGTGCTCAGGAACATGAGGTCGTTCTTGAGGTAGTCGATGGATGTTGAAATGTGTCTGCAACGGCTGACCCGTGCGGGCAGCTTTGCGGTCTTGATGGTCAGAGTGGTGCTGGAACCGTTGGAGAGTTTGATCTCCACTTTGTTGTCGAAATCCTCATACAGGCCGAGGATGGGCAGTTTGTGCTCTTTTGCAGCAGCAAAGGTGTGGTTCAGGTCCTCGCGCTGGATGCGTTTGCCGTGAACTGTCACAGTGACGGAAACTTCTTCGGTTGTGGTGAACATCACAAGGGCGCAGAGGGGGTTGATGAGGTAAGGGTTCTCAACAACAAGGGGATTTTCCAGAGTGTAGCCACCCTTTTCAAAATCAGCCAGAAAAGCTTTTTCCGCTTTGGCCTGACTGGTGATCA
The DNA here is from genome assembly GCF_965230075.1 of Maridesulfovibrio sp. GTDB lineage: Bacteria > Desulfobacterota > Desulfovibrionia > Desulfovibrionales > Desulfovibrionaceae > Maridesulfovibrio. Next base: position 326,463 of record NZ_OZ245945.1, read on the forward strand.
GGTGGTCTTCGCAGGTGTAAGTGATGCAGTTGCTCATGATTATTGCTCCTTGATTATGCGAGTGCTTCGATTTCTTTAACGATGGCGGGCTTTTGTTTCAGACCCTGCAGACGGCTCACTTCTGCGCCGTCTTTCATGAACAGCATGGTAGGGAAACCTTTGACTTCAAGGCGTTCCTTGAGATCCTGATTCTCGTCGTAGTCGATGGTGTAGATCCTGAAGTCAGGATTTATTTTGTCGATGTCCTTGAGAACGAAAGCCAGCATTTTGCAGGGGCCGCAGCTTTTGGAGTAGAATTCCACCAGCATGGGGCCGGAAGCATCAAGGGCGTCGTATTCTTGGGTGTTAATTTCCTGAATCATTTTATATTTCCTCAGATTTATTTTGATTACATATGGTTATATTTTAAACGATTCCCAGTAGGGACCAGTAGGGCACTGCCACCAGACCCAGAAAGACCGGGCAGAAGATCATGCGGATAGCAAGGAGTTTCATGGCATGGCGCAGTTGTAGGTGTCCGGTTGAGCAGAAAAAGAGCAGCAGGGCGAATTCGTATGCAAAGAGGTACTGGTCGGTTCCGTAGAGGAAGCTGTATATGATCGGATAGGGCTGCACGTGCATGGATACGGCCAGTTCGGAAAGGGGCACGGTCATCAGGGCCTGAGCTGCCAGCGGGGTAAGAATGAAGTTGAAGCAGACTCCGAAAGCGTAGGCCAGAGTTGAAAGTCCGAAGACGCTGTCCATGGACTGGGCCAGCGGGAGCATGTGCGCACTGAGCCATTTACCGATACCAACATGTCCGGCCACAAAGCCGATTGCCAGAGAACCGGCCACAAAGAAGATGATCGGGAAGGCAAGGGTGTTGAAATCCTTCTGGTTGAGGATGTTGATTTTGGGCACAAAAGCAATGGCACTGATGGCTACGAAGAGGTGCATGCCCGGAAGTCCGTGGTATTTAGAGGTTGCGGCAAGGGCAACGGCGAATATAGCGAGGAATCCAGCGATATATTCGTCACGGCTAATGGAACCCATTTCGCGGTATTGCTTGAGCAGCTCATCTTTGTTCAGTTTGCCTTTACCGCGGACCATAAACAGGACGAGGCAGATGGAAAGACCGCTGTAGATGATGGCAGGGAAAAAGTTGTGTACGGCAAAGTCTGCATAGCCGACGGTTTCCCCGGTGACAGTTGCCATAAGTCTGGTGATGGTCAGGTTTTCAAGGGATGCAGTGAGGATACCGAAACGGGGACCGCAAACAGAGAGGAAAGCGGCGAAGACAACTGCGCTGGCTTCCCGACTGCCTTTTTCCAGTTTCAAGGCATCGCATGCACCTACGCCAAGGGCGAGCATGATTGCGCATTTTGCAGTAGCGGATGGAACCAACGGAGTCAGGATCAGCCCGCTGATGAACATGGCGAAAAACAGGCCGGGGTAGGTGGAGCCGGTCATGACCATGCATTTAAGGACAATGCGTTTGGCAAGACCGGTTTTCTGAGCCATGATCCCGATCATGAGCGCACCGATTACTGCCCACGGAATGACTGTGGCGAAAGGTTTTGCCAGTGCAATTGAAGCCGGGGCAATCTTGGAAGCAAAATAGAAAATTGGCAGAATGATACCCACCAGCGGCGGGGGCAGAATTTCAGTGGCCCAGCAGACTACAGCCCAGCTTGTGATAGCCATGAAAAGGATCATTTCGCGGGAAAGACCGTCTCCTCCCACTGTGAGCAGGATGAAAGCAGGAATAGCCAGAGACAGAATCCAGCCGATTTTTTGGACCAGAGATATTCCACTCGGTGGTGCGGTAGCACTTGCACTCATTGTTAGTTTCCTCCATCTGTATAAATAATCGATTTTAAGCAAAGTTGGTCTGATCAGGACTTTGTGAATAAATGGATTAATGCCCGCAGTCGGGGGCGTGTACAAGACAATTTAATTGACTTGGTTTTAAGCTTTAGTTAATCCGCTCGAAAGCTTGTGGTATTTTGAACAAGATGGTTGCTGTTTTGTGTTCATTGCAATGCTTTAAAATAATTGAATAAAATCAAAGTGAAAGACTTTCGTTCATAACAGGTTCATGGCAGAGCCAGTGCTTATAGTTTACAGTAAAAATCATGAAGATAAATCTTAATCAGCTGCGTTGTTTTTATCTTGCAGCCAAATTTAAAAGTGTTTCCAAGGCGGCAGATTCACTGTTCGTGACTCCCTCAGCCGTTACTATGCAGATTAAGAAGTTGGAACGCTGGGCAGGGATCAAACTATTGATTCGTGAAGGCAATTCACTTCGGCTGACTCCGGATGCTGAGATCGTGTATACGCAGGCAAAAAAAGTATTTCGGGAAGCGGAAGTCCTGGAGGGGCAATTGGAAAAAATGATGCAGGCTCATGCGCATGAAGTCGTCATCGGAGCACATCATATCCTTGCCAAATATATCCTGCCCAATCTGATTGCCTTGATTAAGAAAATGCATCCGAAACTGAATGTGAAAATGGTGTTGGATACGGTTCCCAACCTGATTGAAAAGTTGCATTCCAACGAAATTGATTTTGTTCTTTCGGCAAGTTTGCCGCCCGGTCCTGATTTCAAGACTATCCCACTTTTTTCCGAGGAATTAGTTCTAGTTGTAATGCAGGGCTCCAAGTTTGTTAAAAAGAAGCGTATTTCTCCAAAGGAAATCGGTTCGATCCCTTTGCTTCTGCAGGAACGTAATATCTACATAGTTGATGAGTATATCAAAAAAGAGGTGGGGGAGCCTAACATTGCCATGGACAACCTTAGTGCTGATGTCATCAAGCCATTTATTCGTCAGGATATCGGCGGAGCTATTCTGATGAAATTTACAGTGCAGAATGAAATTGAAAAAGGGGACTTACTGGAAATGGAGGTTGAAGGAGGGTTGCCGAAAGCTGATTTTGTTTTGGCTTATGGTGATGAGAAAAAGCTTTCGGAAGAAGTGCAGGAACTGGTTATGTCACTTAAAAAGAGCCGATTCATACGGGAAGAATTGGTCTGATCAATAAATGTTAAGGCCCCGCACTGCGTAACGCATTGCGAGGCCTTTCGCGTCACTAACCGTTCAGGTCAGTATCCTGCAAAATTCTATTCAAATTAAAATCTTGTTTTTTCTTTTCCTTTTTTGCCGGGGTTTCTATGCCGCGGGTATAACGCACGGAGCTTATGTCCCGCTCGGCGCTGGCTTTAATCTGGGTCGCCAGTTCATAGCCGCAGAGTCCGGCAAAGACGAAGAATAGAAGTGTGGCAAGCAGTTTTTTGAATTTCATTAATTCTTCTCCTTTTTTTTCGCCGGGGTAAGCCAGTTGCGCACAAAAGCGAGATAATCAAACACTGGAGTGACCGGACAAAGCAGGGTGCACCACGGCCTTTTAATTATCAGGGATGCGACCACGATCAGTACAAAGAGAGCAAAAATGGCGGTTGAGCCGATGAATGAGAAGGCCATACCAAACGGTTCATATTGCGCATCGGACGGGTTGCGGAAATAGAGTGCTGCTGTCAGGGCTGCAAGGGCAAAACCGCGGGCAGTCCATTTCATCCATTCCGTTTTCTTGGGCGGGGAACACTTGGTGATCCGGCCGAGGCATTCCTGAAGGCCGCCAAAGGGGCAGACCATTGAGCAGTATAGGTTCTTTTTGGTCACGAAAAAGACGAGCACAGCCAGCAGCAGACAGATTATGGCAGTGTAGGAGGCCAATCCCTTGGTCCACAGTCCGGCCAGCAATAGTACCAGTGAGGACAGGGAAAACTGTGCACCGTACATGAAGCCGAGCAGGATTGTGGATATTATCAGCAATCCCAGTCTGGCGTGGCTTTTATTCCAGCGGAAGAAACGGCTGGCGATGAAGATTGCCATGATGAACAGGGCAACGGTCAGTCCGGCTTTGATCATTTCTTCCGAGGAAAAGGACACTGTTGTTTGCACGGTTTCCTTGCCCTGAATTTTGGCAACTGCTTCCTGCACACCCATGATCATGGCTGTGGAAGAGAGGGTGGCCCCGGCAATGGCATCAACCTTGGGCAGGTGGGTGTCGGTGACACCTAGGAATGCATCCAGAATGCCTTCATTCAGAACCCGGTCGATATAAGTGGTGGTATCCGTGGATTTGACCAGCGCTACCCGTTCGATTTTCTTGTCACTGTTGATCACGACAGCCACCTGCAAGGGACCGCCGTAGCTGGGGTACTCAGCCAAGGCAATGTAGATCTTTTCCGCAGGATTTCCTTTGCGTTGCCCTTCGTAAACCGATGGGTTGATCTGCTTAATCTGTTCAATTTCAGGGGATATATTTTTTATCCGGCTCAGGTTTGCGCCTTGTGAACGCATCCCTCCTGCGAACCACGCTGCTGCAAGAATGCAGAGAGTTGCTACAGCCATAATTTTTTCAATTGTTTTCTTGGACACGGTTATTCTCCGGGGCGGCGGTTTCATGGCGTTGAAACCGCCGCAGTATTGGTAGGCAAGGGTTTTATGGCAAAGTTTGATGATTGGTTTAGTGTTCAGAATAAATATTTATTCTAAATTGTTACACTAGGAGGACCGGGAAGCGTCAGAAGGTTTCTTCATGATGAAGAGTCTGACGGCGATTGCGAGACAAATAACAACGGGCAGGCCGAGCACGCCGATAAAATACCATCCGGCAATGGTCTCATATTCGCCCATGAGGGTGGTACCGCCCGCGACTACGGAACACAGGGAAGCGAATCCGGCATAGAACAGGGCTACCTGCCACCAGACCACCTTGCGTCCGTAATGTTTGAGCCATTCCATAAGTCCAAGTATCACGAGTACCTGCAAAGCACCCATGATCATCCAGAATATATAATCAAGCATAGTAGTTCCGGGAAACATTATACTTCTCCTTTCTTAGCTAATAGGGATCCCAAAGGGGCTTAGTCCCTTTGGCCGCCGGAGGCGAGATCAGTTCATCAAAAGCGCGAAGCGCATCAACCTTACTCCATCCCGTGGTATTCCCAGTCTTTTTCAACATCGAGGAAGTTCTCGGCACGCAGCCACCACGGTGGATTGTGATAGTTTGCTTCCTTTCCGCCATCCCATTCAGAGCGGTAATCCTCAGCCTCGTTGAACTTGAAGAAGTTCTTCTGCATGGCCAGCAGCCCGCTGGCGAACATGCCTGTTGGGTCGCGCGGTTCAATTTCCCTGGAGATGGTGTGAATCCATGTGTTCTTGCGGGAATAGGGGCAGACACCGATACATACTCGGCAACCGAGACCGTCCTGAGTCGGACCTCCGGCCCATTGCGAGTAGCATTTCTCTTCGTCCAGCTTCCAGCGTTTGAATCCACGCACAACGGTCTTGGGACGGTCATCATGCGGGATGGCTCCGGAGGGGCAGTTGTCGGCGCAGATCTTACATTTCAGGCAGAAATCGGCCATTTTTACGTCGATGGGCTTGTCGTATTCAAATTCAATATTGGTGACCACGGCAGCGGGGCGGAAGTTCGCACCCAGCTCGGGGACCATGACCACCCCGGCGCGGCTGTACTGGCCCAGTCCAGCTAGTTGTACGTAGGGACTCATCATGATTTCATAATTATGGCCCGGAAATTGTGCGCGGGCCGGGTAGCCCAGTTCCTTGATGAATTGTTCCATGAGGCTGGCTGCGCAGCGGGAACGGAAATAGGCATCGAAGGATGTGGAGTAACCAATGGCGGAATAGGTGCCGTCCCAGTTCATGGGTACGCCGAAAACAATGATGGATTTCCAGTGCTCGGGAACCTTGTCGCCCCATTTCTGGCCTTTGTCGGGCATGCCGCGCATGACGTTCTTGAACATGAAGCGGGGATCGAACTTGGTAATGCCTACCAAGGACATGCCGAACTGGTGGGCCATGCGCTTGATCAGCTTGGAGGCATGGGCCGGGGATTTGAATTCCATGGGCTCTTTGCGCCAGATACCGCGGAAATCCCAATCCTCGGGCGGTACGGGTTTTTTAGTGCGTTCATATTCATCCTGCGGGTCAGCAGGGATTCGGTTGGTATGGTCCCCGAATTCCATGCCGCCTTTGCGCAGGGCCATGTTATATGCTCCGGCCAAAGCGTATTTTTTATTCTTGCCGTTTTTCCACGCTTCACTGCGTTTGATATTGCGTTGCAGGGAATTGAGCATAATTTCCAGCTCGCCGGGGCGGGCGCGGTAGTGGTCACCCACGGGACCGGGCAGCTTGTCCACTCCCATTCCCGGGTTCCATTCGCCGGACTTGATGATTTTAACCAATGCGGCAAGGCGCAGGAAAAGGTAGTCTGTCCAGTCCGGGCGTTCGACTTCCCCCACCGGGGTCATCATGGCCGGGACATCGCAGCGGAAAGGCTCGCGGTTAAAGAACTGGTCTCCGCCTTGATAGGTCTGGCCGTATCCGGTGTAAGCATCATCTGAACGTCCGATGGCAAACCCGGCCCCTCCGGCACCGGCCACAGTGGCGGCTGCGGCTGCCACCCCGCCGAATTTAAGGAAATTACGTCGGCTGAAAGCTTTTTTTGCAGGCTTTTGCTCTTGGTCTATGTTTTCCGGCTCAGGCTGCTTGTCGGCACCGTCCGGGGAAGACATACGGTTCTTGGGATCGTTGATAATATCCAACGCATTTTGTTCTTCAGACATGAGTTCCTCCGGGAATATGTTTACTGTTCCGCCATGGAATCGTTGCAGATTCCATTAAAAGCGGGTTCAAGTTCGGGGATTACGTCGCTGATTACCGCTGCGTAGCGGGACACATAGTGCGGGTACTCCTTGAGGAGTTCCTTGGCCCGAATGATCAGGAAATCACGGGCATCGAAATCCATGTCGGCCAGTTCCAGATGGCTGAGGGCTGCGGCTTCAATTTCACCCATTTCAATGAGGGCGTCGCCCTTTATCTGCCATGCAAGGTATTCCGCTCCTTGGCCGGAGAGGATGAGCGTGTCGCACTGCTCAACGCATTCTTCGTTCTGTCCGGTTTCAAGCAAACAGATTGCAATGCCGCGTTGTGATTCGCGGTGATCGGGGGTGATTTCTGCGGCCTTGCAGAAATAGGGAAGGGCTTCCTTAAAACGTTTTTGAGCCACAAGAGTTTCAGCTGCCCAGAAATTGGGGCCCATGGCCTGCGGTGCGGCTTTGGCACTGGATTCAAAATAGGGCAGGGCCTGATCCGGCTTATCGCTCATAGCAAGGCAGAGTCCGGCATGAAATCTCGCCCCGATATGACTGGGGTCCATTTCAAGGATTTCATGAAAGAGTTCCCCGGCCTGTTCGTATCTTTGGGCATACATGGCAAGGTTAGCCAGATTGAATTTTGGGTTGAGAGCTTGTGGATCGCGCTCTATTGCCGATAAAAATGATTTTTCCGCTTCAAGCGGTTCATCCAATTGCAGATGGGCCAGCCCCAGTTCATTGTAGGCTTTGGCCTGAAGCTGTATGGGGACATGCCCGGAGGCGAGTTCCCCGATAAGGTATTCAGTCAGCGAACGGTATTCGCGGTCATGCTTGAATTGGCAAATACGCTTCCTGAGCCTTTGTTCATTGATTTGCTGCATTGACATATTCATGGCTTCACTCCTTGTTGTCCATAAACCAAGAACTGTGCCAATAGTCTAAACCCTTTAAAATCAATATGTTGTGTGTCTTGTTGATTGCTTGAGAATGTTTTAAGTGTTTAATGAAACGATAGTCGTTGGATGTAGCGATGTGTTGTTTTATTAAATAGTGTGTGGCAGATTTAAGTTAACAAGGAGATGCCTATGCCTCATTCCCAAGAGAGTAATCTGAAATTTTTAAGCGAAGCCATGGCCCGACTGACCGGAAGTCTGGACATGCAGAAATCGCTCATAGATACCTTTGAATTTCTAGCTGAGCATTTCCCCATTGATGCCATTTCCCTGCACCAGTATTCCCCGGATTTGAAGGCGCTAAAGCTGCTTTTTCTGGTGCAGGCCGGGAGGTTTGATTTTGTGGAAATGGTGGCTCCTCTTTCTGAAGAAGCAGCCAATTCTCTTTTTCTGCATAATCAGGGGGTCAGTGGAGTCATCAAGGTGCCGCTAAACATGGATTCACCAGTATCTGCCCTGCACAGTGAAACCCTGTCAGAACTTGTTCCGCTAAAGGAGCGGGCCTATATGGTCTGCGTCTTGCGCTCGGAAAAGGAAGTTCTGGGGCATCTTTGCCTTATGGGTACACATCCGGATTGCTTCACCGAGGAACATGAGCGTAAGTTTTCCCTACTGGTCACTCCTTTTGCCCTGACCATGTCCAATCTGCTGCAATATCAGCGGACCATGGAGTTTCAGGATCGTTTGCGCGTGGAGCGCGACGGGCTGGAGAAGGATTTAGAAAATTTGCGTGAACGGCGGATTGTGGGCGAGCAGGGCGGCTTGAAATCGACCATGGAAGTGGTCCGCCAGCTTGAAAACAGAGAGGTCCCGGCTCTGATTATGGGGGAAACCGGGGTCGGTAAAGAACTCATTGCCGATGCCATTCAGGCCATTTCTCCGCGCAAGAATAAGCCTTTTGTTAAAGTAAACTGCGGGGCTATCCCTGATTCATTGGTGGACAGTGAACTCTTTGGTTATGAAAAGGGAGCTTTTACTGGCGCTACTACTTCCCGTCCGGGCCGCTTTGAGCAGGCCAATGGCGGAACCCTGTTCCTTGATGAGATCGGCGAACTTCCTTTGCAGGCGCAGGTCCGTTTGCTACGTGTTTTGCAGAACAACGTGGTGGAAAGGATCGGCAGTACAAAGTCAATTGAGGTGGATGTGCGGGTCATCGCAGCCACCAACCGTAATCTTGAACTCATGCTGCAGGAAGGAACCTTTCGCGAAGACCTTTATTATCGTCTTTATGTTTTTCCCGTCCAAGTTCCTCCGTTGCGTGAACGTACGCAGGATATCCCGGAGTTGATCTATCTGTTCATGAAGCGCGGCTGTGATGAGCTGGGTATTAAAAGTCTCCCGCAATTGCCTGAGCCGACAGTTGACCGCTTGCTGCAGTATTCTTGGCCCGGTAACGTCCGGGAGCTTGAAAACTTGGTTAAGCGCGGCCTGACTCTCTATCCGCACGGCCCCTTATTGCTGGATAAGTTGCTCCCTCAGGATGAGGGCTGGTATATTTCGCCTGAAGAAGGGCAGAGCTATTTTGAGAAGACCATAGATGCCCGGGTGGAGCTCATGCTCGAAAAGCATCTTGCCAAGCTGAACCTCAGCCCCGGAGCCAGTCAGCCTTTGCAGGCAGGGCTGCATATGCAAACTGAAATCAAGCCCCTTGAGCAGACAATAAAAGAGGCAATTGTCTCAGCCCTTGCAAAGACCGGAGGGAGGATTAACGGTCCGGGCGGAGCTGCAGAACTGCTTGATCTTAATCCAAGTACGCTCAGAAGTAAGATGCGCAAGATGGGATTGAAAGCTTCTGAGGGGTAGGAAGAAGAATAGAAAAAAAGCCCCGCAGTGCTACGGTGCACTACGGGGCTTTATTACGCCTTCCGGAATTTAATTAATCCAGAACTACTATTGCTTCGATTTCAATGCGGCCACCAAGGGGCAGAGCGGCAACCTGAAATGCGCTGCGTGCGGGGAAAGGCTCGGCAAAGTATTCAGCGTAAACGCCGTTTGCTGCTACAAAGTCACCGAGGTCGGCCAGAAATACGGTTGTTTTCACGACATTATTCAGAGAACCGCCTGCTTCGGTTACGATTGCTTTGAGGTTTTCAAGAGCCTGACGGGTGCAGTCTTCAATGGAACCTTCGCACATTTTGCCGGTTTCGGGGTTGATGGGCAGCTGACCGGAAACATAAAGGGTGTTGCCGGCTTTGATTGCCTGAGAGTAAGGGCCTACTGCTCCGGGAGCGTTGGTGGTGTTGATCTGAGCTTTCATTGTATGAATCTCCTTAGGATTATTTATTGTTCGTATATATAACAGGAATTGCCGCGTACATCATAGCCGCATCAAGAACCTGTGCTTTACTTACGTATTCATCGGGAACATGGCAGGCATCAAGAGTGCCGGGACCGTAACCGATTACCGGGATATCATTTTTACCCATGATGGCCACGCCGTTGGTGGAAAAGGGCCATGTGGTCAGGGTTGCTTCTTTGTTGAACAGACCTTTGAATGCTTCTGTGGTTGCATTGGTCACCGCATGTTCTTTTTCCAGTTTCCATGCCGGGAAGATGCATTCTTTGGCACATGTTTTTCCGGTGTAGGAAGGCTCTTCAAAAAGGTAGCACTCAACTTCGGCCCCTGATTCAGCAACGCTGGGCAGATTCTTGATCTGTTCGAGGGCATACTCTGCGGATTCTCCCCAAGTCAGCCGTCTGTCGATGGAGATTTCGCAGTAGTCCGCTACTGAGCATCTGGAAGGGGCATGGGAATTCACTTCAGATACAACAAGGCAGCCCTTGCCAAGTTCGCTGTCTTCGATTTCCATGTTTGAATTCAGTGATTCCAGATCGGCAATGATGCGGGCCATTTTGTAAATGGCGTTATCGCCCATGTGCGGAGTTGAAGCGTGGGCGGTTTTGCCGGAAACAGAAACTTTCAGTTCCATGCGTCCTTTCTGGGCCAGTGAAATTTTATCGTCACTTGGTTCAGCAAGGATAACAAAATCGGGACGCAGGCCGCGTTCTTCAATCATGTATTCCCAAGCCAGACCTTCGCAGGGTTCTTCCTGCACGCTGGCGCAGACCATGTAGGTAAGGCCTTCGGTGAGGGCGAGATCCTTGAGTACTCTGCCCGCATAGACCATGGAAGAAATGGCGGATTTCATGTCTGTTGCGCCGCGTCCGTAAATCTTTTCATCGTCCTGATCGCCGGAAAGGGAGGGACGGGACCAGAGGTTTTCTTCGCCGGTACCTACAACGTCCATGTGACCGTCAACACAGACAAGGGCGGGACCATTGCCCACTGATCCGCAGACATTGCCCATCTCATCTGTTTCAACTTTATCAAAACCGAGCTGTTCCATTTTTGCGGCAACAGTTTTTGCTACTCCAACTTCCTGACCGGAGAGGCTTTCAATGCGGATCAGTTCGCTGGCAAAATCGTATATTTCCTGTTCGTAATGTCCGGTGCGTGCAACAATTTTATCAAACATATGTCTTTCTTCTTGCTTTGAAATTTTGCCCGTTGGCGCGGGGGATGTGGTGCTGTCCGCGCCAACGGGTATCTGTAGGTATGTCCTAGGAGTGGAGGTCCTACGTTGCTAGTTCTGGAATTCCTCGCGGAACATCTTGACCGTGCTGATCATGCACAGGAAGAGCACGAACATGAGCGGCAGGGCGAAGATCAGGCTGATACTCTGGAGGAGTTCAATACCGGTCTTACTGCCGAGCATGAGGGTCAGGGCCATGGAAGCCTGAGCAATGGTCCAGATGGTTTTCATTCTGTTGCTCGGGTTGGCTGCACCGTCCTGACTCATGGAGCTTAAGGTGAAGGTGGAGCTGTTCAGGGAAGTGATAAAGCAGGTGAACAGCGCGAGAACAACACCCCAGGAGATGATGGAACCCATGGGGAAGCCTTCAAGGACGATGAATGTTGCTGCTTTGGAGGATGCAGCAGCTGCCTTGAGAGCTTCAACAGGAGCCTGAATGCCAATGGTGCCGAAGAATGCTACCCAGAGGAAAATTCCGAGGCAGGGCAGGATCATGGAACCGAGGATGAATTCACGTACGGTGCGGCCTTTGGATACGCGGGCGATGAAGGGACCGACAAAGGGGGCCCAGGCGATAGCCCATGCGTAGTAGTAGATCGGCCAGCCGGTGACCCATGAAGTTTCTTCTTCAGGTGCGAAAGTAGGCAGCATGAGGCCGTCGCGGAAGAAGTCATTCATGTAGTTACCGAGGGAATCAAAGTATACGTTGAGCATGGTGGTGGTCGGTCCGACGAGGCCTACCAGCAGGATCAGGCCCATGAGCAGGTATGCGTTGTAGTCGGAAAGGACCTTGATACCTTTTTCAAGACCGGTGGTGGTGCAGAGCACGGTGATACCGGTGATGGTACCGACCACGAGCAGTTTGGTCATGGTGGAGTCCGGGGTTCCCAGCAAGTAAGAGAAACTTACACTCAGGGAAAGTCCGGTCTGGCCCAGAGAGGTGGAGATACCGGCGATGGCACCGAATACACAGATCAGGTTGACGATTTTACCAAGGTTGCCGTTGGCTTTGTCACGGCCCCAAGGCAGCAGGATGTTGGAGATCAGGCCGTTTTCTTTTTTACGGTACATCAGGTAGCCGAGGATCAGGCCGACCACAGAGAAGGCGGACCAAGCCTGAATACCCTGATGGATAAAGCTCTGTTTCATGGCGAATTCAGCCGCTTCCGGGGTTTGCGGAGCAATACCGGTGGTCACCAGCGGATTGATGTAATGATAGACAGGTTCTGCAACCCCCCAGTAGAGCATTACGGTACCCATACCGGCGGAGAAGAGCATTCCCATCCATGAGAAGGTGCTGAATTCCGGTTTGGCGTTATCGTCACCGAAGCGGATGTTGCCGTATTTACTGAAGGCAAAGAAGAACATGACCATTACATAGAGGAATGAACCCGCCATGTAGATCCAACCGAAGGTTTCGGTCAGATAGTTCATTGTTCCGATGCCCACATCGTACAATTTGTCCGGGAAGAGCAGTCCTGCAAGGACTACCATGACGATGAAGGTCATGGTGCTGGTGAACAGCATTTTACCCTGTTTAAGTGTTGTCCCCTGTTCTGCGGTCTCAGTTCCGGCCATGGGCTTTGCTGCGACAGCTGCGTTACCGTTTGACATAATAATCTCCCTCTTATTTCTGTCTAATCAATAATGGTGATGTGTTCGCTGGCGCGGCGGGTCAGCCATTCAGCGCCGTCTTCGGTGATCACGATGTTTTCTTCGTGAACCATGTCCTTGCCCTTGGCGTAGGTCATGCCGGGTTCAAGGGTGATAACCATGCCCGGTTCGAGAACGGTGTTGTCAGTGGCGGTGTTGGAAGGCCATTCGGTGAGCTGGGTTCCCAGACCGTGTCCGAGGCGGCCTACTTCGTTGCCCAGTGCTCCACCTGCTTCCATGATTTTCCACATGGCGTTGTAAACATCGGTGGTGGTTGCGCCGGGGCGGGCTGCTGCAAAACCAGCATCGGTTGCTGCGTATACGCAGTCGTAAGCGCGCTTGGTTTCATCGCTGCAATGACCGAATGCGAAGTTGCGGTCGAAGTCGGAGAAGTAACCGTCGTAAACCGCTCCTACGTCGATGATTAGCACGTCACCTTCTTCAATTACACGGGAAGTGGGGCCCATGATGATGGAATCATAACCGTCGGGACCGGAACCGGAGATGAGGTATTTAACGAATTCCGCGCCTTCCTGAAGCATATTGATACGCATCTGGGTGCAGATTTCACGTTCGGTTTGGCCTACTTTGGCGTGAGAGGGGATCATGTCAAAGCCGTGGTTGGTGATGGCGCAGGCGCGGCGGATCTTTTCAACTTCTGCGGGAGATTTAACACTGCGCAGGTAGTGCATGTCTTCAGCGATATCTACGAATTCTTTGCTCACTTTTTCAGTGATGCTCAGGTAGTCGGCGGTGGGCATGCGCAGGTAGGACTGCAGGCCGAGGGTCGCACCAACGCGGCCGAATCGGCTGGGCAGGGAATTGAGAACATCGGATACAAGGGTGATTCCGTCATCTTCGGGGTTGGGGGAAGACCAGGTGCGGATGTCTTCAATCCAGGTGGCCCGCATGCCGCTGGCGCCGATGCCGGGAATTACGGCAATAGGTTTACCTTCAAGGGGAATGACCAGAAACCAGGGACGGGTCGGGCTTTCCCAGAACTGGGTGTAGTACCCTGTGTAGTAGCGGATGTTCGGTTCGGTGGTCAGGAAAACAGCGTCGAGTTCTTTTTCGTGCATGAGTTTTTGCATGCGTACTGTTCTTGTTTCAAATTCAGCAGTAGTAAAACCAAAATCGAGAATTTCCATCATATACTCCTTAAAAGTTGTTCTGAACTATAATTTTTCCCGTCCGAACCAGACCACATCACGGTATGTCTGGGGGGAGGTGTCCCCTTCAGTGCTGATGCACAGAACTTTCGAACTCTCGTTAAGTCCAAGTTTTTCCCTTGTTTCGCGTCCTTCTTCTTCCTGCATTACCCAGTGCAGGAAGCCGGTGGTTGCCGCGCCGGATTCACCGGATACAACCTGCTGGTCTCCTTTGATGGGTGCGCCCAGAATGCGCATGCCTTTGGCGGCAATGTCGTCAGAGCAGGAAGCGTAAGCCAGAGGATAATCGCGAAGCATTTCCCAGCTGGTCAGGTTGGGCTCGCCGCATGCAAGTCCAGCCATCAGGGTTGCGAGGTCGCCATCCACTGTGTGTGGTTTTCCGTCATTGGCACAGGCGGAAACGTAGAAGCAGTTGGCTGCTTCAGGTTCAACAAGGATAAAAGTAGGGGCATCCTTGCCGAAAGCGGACATGAAGAAACCGAGCATGGCTCCGGCAAAACAGCCGACCCCGGCCTGCAGTATCACGTGTGTGGGACGTTCCACGCCTTGGGACTGCATCTGCTCAAGGGCTTCAAGGGCGAGGGTGGTGTATCCCTGCATGATCAGGTTGGGGATTTCGGTATATCCTTCCCAAGCGGTGTCCTGCACGGTGACCCATCCATTCTCCTGAGCTGTGTCCCAAGCCATGCGCACACAGTCATCATAGTTGAGGTCGGAGATGGTGCATTCTGCGCCGTGGGCTTTGATGTTCTCGCTACGCACCGGGTCGGACCCTTTGGGCATGTAAATGATTGCTTTCTGGTTGAACTGCTGGGCAGCCCATGCCAGACCGCGCCCATGGTTACCGTCTGTGGTGGAGGCAAAGGTGATGTCGCCTACAGCATCGCGTACTTCCTGAGACTTCAGGTAATCGCAGCTGACTTCGGTGATATCTTTACCAAGCTTGCAGGCAAGGTATTCACCTACGGCGTAGGAACCGCCGAGGACTTTGAAGGCATTCAGGCCGAAGCGGTATGATTCGTCCTTGACCAGCACTTCACCGAGTCCAAGATGTCCGGCTAGGTTGTCGAGCTTTGCCAGCGGGGTAGGTTCATATGCTTCAAATGTGGAATGAAAGTTCCGCACTTTTTCAGCAACATCCCTGCTGAGCATGGAGACATCTGCTCCGGTTGTCGGGGCCTTTAAGCTCCCGTTGTATTGAATCTTAACTTTAGA
Organism: Maridesulfovibrio sp.; assembly: GCF_965230075.1. Classification (GTDB taxonomy): domain Bacteria; phylum Desulfobacterota; class Desulfovibrionia; order Desulfovibrionales; family Desulfovibrionaceae; genus Maridesulfovibrio. The sequence continues at coordinate 341,650 of NZ_OZ245945.1, forward strand.
CAAGGTGTATTCTCCTCTTATCCTCAAATTTTAATCTTGCAGATTGGATTCCCCTAAAGCAGAGAGCGTGCCAAAATTTTATCACAGTGATAAAGTGTTTAAAATCAAGGGTATGCAGAGGAGAGGTGGGCGGAGTGGTGTTTGGAATCCTATTCTCAAAATGAGAAATTTATCATTTTGAGAATAGAGGGAAAGTGAGTAGGAGCAGGAGTGGGGAAGCAGGTGAATTTGTTTACGGGTGTCAGTGCCCCAGTTTGCGGTAAAGAGTGGCCAGACCGATACCAAGGGATTTGGCGGCTTGTTTTTTACCGGATGTTGTGTCTCCGTAATATTCAATAGCGCGCAAAATAGCTTGTTGTTCCAGTTCCTTAAGAGAAATGATCGGGCATTCCGGTCCTTGCGAAATCTGAACCTGTTCCTGTTGAAAATTATCCTTGCTTTGCAGGAATCCGCTGTGCAGAGCTGTTTCATTGATGATTCCTTCCGGGGTAGCCATGTTCACCAGATATTCAATGGCATTTTCAAGCTCGCGGATGTTACCCGGCCAGTTATAGTTACGCATGCGCTGGACAATTGAAGATTGCAATTTTATTTTATTTTTCCCGAATAAATCGCAATATTTAGCAATGAAGTGGTTGATGAGTAGATCAAGGTCATCCAGCCTTTCCCGTAAAGGTGTGGTCTGGATGGGAATGACATTCAAGCGAAAGTAGAGGTCGTCCCTGAACATATTCTGAGCCATGAGTTCATGGAGGTTGTCATTACTTGCGGCAATTACGCGAATATCAACGGATATGGGACGGTTTCCGCCCAAGCGGGTAATTTTCCGTTCTTGGAGAACACGCAGAAGTTTGACTTGTAAGTATAGGGGCATACAGGAAATTTCGTCCAGAAAGAGCACGCCGCCATCAGCAAGTTCGAATTTACCGATCTGTCCTTGGCGTAAGGCTCCGGTGAATGCTCCCCCAACATAGCCGAATAATTCACTTTCAAGTAGCGTGTCCGGGATGGCTCCGCAGTTGATAGCTACAAACGGTTCTTCGGATCTGTCGCCGATGGAGTGGATGGCACGGGCTACAAGCTCCTTACCGGTGCCGCTTTCACCGCTGATCAATACCGATGAGTTTGTGTCTCCGGTTGCGGTAATCTGTTCTTTTAATTGTAAAATATGTTGAGATTGTCCCTTGATATGGTCAAGGCTGCTGTCAAATGTGACTGTTGCTGCCTGCAGGGATTTTGAGACAACGGAACGGATCGTGTCGAAGACTAAAACTGAAGAAAAACGGCTGTTTGTTGACTCGATGTCCGCCTGTTTGCCAACGATCATTTGCTGGCGTCCATCCTGCTCCACGGTGTATTCGTTCAGATCGGAAAGGGTGAATCCGGTAGGAGTGACGGAAAAATTCTCAAATTGAGAAGGAATTGTTTTGCTCAGAATTTCTTCAGCCTGATCGTTTTTGTAAGCTACCTTTCCCTTGGCATCGTATATGAGAATCCCTTTTTCGTTGGTGTTTACCACTTGGGACATGATGTTCAGGAGATCGGTTATGTCCTGCAATTCCTGGCGCTCGCGTACTCGCACCGCGATACTACTGGAAAGAAGGGAGAGGAAATTCATGTATATTTCCCGACGCTCAAGCATTTGCTCACGAGCTTCTGCGGAGAAGCAGATCATTTCCATAGCGCCGTAAGTGGTGACACCGTCTGAAATGGGCGCGCAGACCGAGCAGAGTTCCCGGCAGTTGGCTTTGGTCTGGCAGCCTTTGCAAATCTTGTTTTGCCGGGGATTCTCAATGAATAATGGAGTGCTGCCTTTCAGGGTAGTTTTCAGCAGATTTCCTGCGCTCTTAATGCTTTTGCCGATATTCTTGGAGTAATCTCCGGTTCCGGCAATACGGATAAGTTCCGTATCCACAACTTCTACCTCAAGTCCGGTGATGGCTGAAATTGTTTCCGCGTAGTATTGAATTTGTTCTTGAATCTTGAGCAGCATACTTCCTCCTGTTGAGAACTCTGTTAACGCAAGATTCTCATTTTGAGAATATCTTTGGCTGATTAAAAAACGGTTTATGTAGTGGGCTTCTCTATATTAAAAAACGAGCGTGTATGTATTGTTAGATTAGATTAGTTCTTGACAATCATATGAAAATGGATTTCATTTTCGATATGACAAGTGAAGCAGCAAAAATATTTGTCGATTATCTGGCGCAAAACGGGTTGAGCATGACTCCCCAGCGCAAGGTAATTGTTGAGACATTTTTAGAGACTGAGGGACATTTTTCGGCCGAGGATCTGTTGTTATTGGTACAAAAAAGGGTTCCCGAGGTCGGGCAGGCGACTGTATACCGGACTTTGAAACTGCTTGTTGATTCCGGGCTGGCTGAAAGTCTGGATTTCGGGTGCGGGGTTGCCTTGTATGAACATTCCTATGGCCATGAACACCATGATCACCTTGTCTGCACAAAATGCCAGAAGAAGGTTGAGGTAGTAGATGATGGGATCGAGCGCAGGCAGGAGGTTCTCGCTCGGGAAAATGGATATGTTTTGACCCACCATCGCATGCTCCTTTTCGGATTATGCCCGGAATGCCAGAAGTTGCGGGATCAAGAACAAGAGTCTGAATCCTGAGATTGGTATTCAACGTCTTGATTTTACAAACCGGATACAAAATATAATTCTTTTACAAACAGGGAATTCAGATTGAAATCAAACCCTATTCCGCTGAGGAATAATTCCCGGCGAGTAAAAGGAGTATATTATGTATCTTAAAAAAGCAGCTATTGTTGCAGCAGGAACAGTGGTAGGCGGACTCGTTTGTTACGCGGCTTACAAGTCTGAGACCGTAAGGAATGCCGCAAAGTCCACCATTAAAGCGGGCGTCAAAGCCAAGGACTGGGCTGTGGATTCCTACCAGAAGACCACTGGCGAATTTAAAGAAATTATTCGTGATGCGAAGGCTGAAGCTGAACTTGAAGCTGAAGCGTAGTTTTCGTCGAGAATAGAATTTTTGAAAAAATCCCCCGGAACAATTGTTCCGGGGGATTTTTTATTACGTAAGATATTCCAGTGTTCCGGTCCCGTCCACTATGGCGCGCAGTTTTTCAACGTCAGCAACCGTAGTGTTCCGGCCTTTCTTGTTTATTATCCCGGATTGTTTCAGGGCCTTGAAGATCTTTGTGACCGTAATCACATGCATTGAAAGATAGAAGGCAATTTCGTTGTAGGTCAGAAAGCGCGGGATTTGCGGTGGGTCGTCGTCGGTCATAAAGTCGAGCAGGACTTGGCAGACCCGGACATTGGCCGGTTTTGAAACGATATCCGTGGACAGGGCCAACAGGTTGATAAGGTTGTCGCAGAGCGATTGCATTAGAAGCTTGTACAGCTCCGGGTTGCGCTCCAGGTAGTTCATAAAAACCTCACCATTGAAGCTCAGGCATCTGCATTCGGTCTTAGCATAGATAGTGTGATTTAGATTTGTGAATCTTTTTAGGGTTATATCCGAGGCTATTCCGGTTTTGGTGATGGCCGGTCTTAAAAAGTTCAGCAGCATTCCGGCCTTGAAATATAAGAATGAGCTCTGCCCTCCGCCCGGTGTGAGATGAGTCAGCGCTGCCATCCCTTCCTTCAGGTAGTATATATTCTCATAATCGAATTCTCCTCCCTTGGGGATGGTTACTTCGACGCCGATTTCTTTCAGACTTTCAATATGTTTTGAGGCTTGAGTAGCATAGGCCATGATCTTTATCCTTGTTTTTACGAGTGTACTTATTTGCTATTTTTTTCACAACCCTAGCCTGAACTACTTTTTTCCATTTTTAAAATGCGCATATTGTCACTCAAGCGAGTGAAGGGTTTGGAATTTTAAAAATAGGGATGAATTTAATGTTAGAAAAAATGAAGATAAGTATTAGTGAGCTAGTACACATGTTTGTCGGTATCGGCATCATGTTGTTCGGGAGGATGTTGCCAGCTCCGTCAATAATAGTTGATGCTTCGGAAAAGATGATCAACATGGGGTTTCCGCAGGTTGATGGTGGAGTTCTTATATCTATTACTCCTGTTGGCATGACGGTAATTACACTTTTTGTCGGTGTAGTATATTTATGGACTACTGTAGATACCATGTGGCCCAGTTTTCTTGGGGTAATACTTCTTGGTATGAGCAATTACGCTCCAATGCCTGTAGTATTAAAGCAGTTTATGGGCAATCCCATGGTTGTTATGATCTTTTTCCTTTTCATTTTTGCTGCCATACTGGTAAAAAGTAATATTTCAACATATCTGGCCCGTTGGTTCATGGCTCATCCGAAAGTGCAGGGCAGGCCATGGCTTTTCACCGCATCCATTCTGCTGGCCACATATTTTGTCGCATTTCTTGAGCAGGTTACCGCTTGTTTTCTCATGCTGCCGGTCCTGTTCATTGTTTTCGAAGCCGTTGGTTTCAAGAAAGGGGATAAGTACGTAACTTTCATGGTCACCAACGTGATCATTATGGCTTTATTGAGTTTTGCCAGCGATCCCATCAAAGGCGGGGCCTTTTACCTGCTGGCAAATCTGCAGAGTCTTGCCGGCAAAGCTACTGATCTTAATGTTGTCCCCATCAACCTTGCCGCCTATCTGGGCTTTGCCTTTATTATCTCCTTTACCTGCATCGGGGTAATCCTTTTGCTGATGCGTTTTGTTTTCCGGGTGGATGTTTCTCCTCTGGAAAAGATCGATATGAACGCCATTAACAAAGAAGAATTGCCTCCACTTTCCGCAGCGCAGAAGATTATCGTCGGGCTCTTTCTTTTTTATGCGGTCTGGCTGTTGCTCCCGGGAATTATCGGCCGCGACAACCTGCTTGGTGCATTCATGGCCCAGAATGCCATGGCGGGAACCATGATGGTCACCTTTCTGGCCTGCTTTATTCGGGTTGGCGGCAAGCCTGTTGCTGATCTGCATGAAACCGGACAGGCTTTTTCATGGCGGACCTTCTTCCTTATCGCCACTGCTTTCCTGCTTGGCGGAGCCATGTCCGGTAAAGGGACCAACATATCAATTTTCATGGAATATCTGCTTCGTGACCACCTTTCCGGACTGGGCATGACCATGCTTTCGGTGGCGGTGATCATTCTCGGTATCGCCATTACCAACTTTTTCAATTCCGTTGTTGCCGGTCTGGTGCTTTCTCCGGTGCTGCTGGCAATTGCCAATGCCTTTGGATTCAACGCGGCTCCGGTTCTGGCCTGTTTCTTTTATGTGGTGCTCATTGCTGCCGCCACTCCGGCCGGTTCGCCTTTCGGGGCCATTCTTTTTGACCAGCCCAAATGGATTTCCAAGAAGGATGCTGCTGCCCATGCCGTGCTTATGTCCGGTGTTGTTGTGGCGGTGCTGATTGTTGTGGGAATCCCCCTTGCCAACACCATCTTCTAAGAGAGGATAAAAAATATGAATAAATACGATGTAGTAATTATTGGCTCTGGTCCTGCGGGCATGACTGCCGCCATCTACGCGGTGCGCGCAAACATGAAAACCCTGCTGCTGGACAAGCTTGCCCCCGGTGGTCAGATGGTCAACACCAACGAAATCGAGAACTACACCGGTTCAGGTGCCATCAACGGTGCCGAACTTAGCATGCAGATGTTTGAGCACACTCAGGAACTCGGGGTGGAGTTCGATTACAAGACCGTGCTCGGCATTGAAGACAAAGGCGAGACCAAGGTTATCCGTTGCGAAGAGGATGATGCCACCTTTGAAACCAGCACAGTTATTTTAGCTACCGGGACCGTTCCCCGTTCGCTGGAAGTCCCCGGTGAGGATCGTTTTGCAGGTTCCGGCATCAGCTGGTGCGCCATCTGCGACGGTGCCCAGTTCCGCGATAAGGATGTTGTTGTCATCGGCGGCGGTAACTCCGCTGTAGAGGAGTCCATCTACCTTGCCGGAATAGTTAATCAGCTGACTGTTGTGACCCTGTTTGACCTTACTGCCGATCCCAAGGTCTGCGACAAGCTGCGGGCCATGGATAACGTGGCCGTCTACCCCTATCAGGATGTTCTGGAATTCACCGGTGAATCCAAGATTAACGGGGTGCGTTTTAAGTCCACCAAGGAAGACGCAACCGAGCGCCATGTCAACTGCGACGGTGCATTCGAATATATCGGCCTTAAACCAACCTCCGAACCTTTTGCCGATCTTGGTATCCTCGACAAGTTCGGATGCATCGTCGTGGATGATGAAATGCAGACTGCCATCAAAGGGGTCTACGGTGCCGGAGATATTACCAACAAGAAGCTGCGCCAGATCGTGACCGCCTGTTCCGACGGCGCAATCGCGGCCAACTCTGCAGCTAAATATGTAGATTCCCTGCGGGATTAAATCAGGAGAAAGTCATGATTAAAGAACTGAATACTGAAGAATATGATGCCATGGAAAAATCCGGCGGCATGCTTGTGGAGTTCTACTCCAAGGAATGCGGTCCCTGTAAGATGCTCGCCTTTGTACTCAAGGACATCGACAGGAATAATCCGGATTTCCCCATCTACACCATTGATTTTGATGAAAATACTGAACTCAAGGAACGCTGCGGCGTGAAAGGGTTCCCGACCATGCTTTTCATGAAGGACGGCGAGGAAGTGAATCGCCTTGAAGGTCTGAAGCAGAAACCGGCAATTATCAAAGAGATTGAAAATATCCAGTAAGGAGCAGAATCATGGGTAATAAAGTAGTTTACACAAGCGAAGATAACCTGATCACTCGTCAGAACCGTGCGGAAAAAACATTTCTCGATGCTTTTGAAGCGGAAAAGCCTGCGCTTAAAAATGCGCATGTGGTGGTCAACCCTTATCTCATCAACCCTCTGTCCGCGTTGATCCTGTTCAAGACCGATGCGGAAGTTGAAGTGACCCTGACTGTACACGGTAAGCGCAACAGCCGTGAAGACATCACTCACAGTTTTCCCAAGGCAACTTCTCACGCCCTGCCTGTTCTTTGCCTGTATGAAGGCATGGAAACCAAGGTCAGTGTGGAACTTTCCAGTGGCGAGTCCAAGACTTTCATGGTTCAGTCTGAAGAGCTTCCCGCAGACGTCTGCCGTTGTAATAGCGTCAGTACTTCTCAGGATTACTTCGGGAACAATATCATGTTCCTTTCCCCTGCCGGTAAGAACCTGCCGACTGGGTACGACTACAAGGGCGATATCCGTTGGTTGCTGACCATCAACACCATGTTTGACATCAAGCGTCTTAAGAACGGCAATATTCTGACCGGTTCCCACCGTTTCTGCCGCATGCCCTACAACTCTACAGGGCTGATTGAATTGAGCCTGCTCGGTAAGATTTACAAAGAATACCGGATGCCCGGTAACTACCACCACGACCAGTGGGAAATGGAAGACGGCAATATCCTTTCCCTGACTCAGGATTTCCATACCGATACCGTGGAAGACATGATCGCACTGCTGGACCGCGAAACGGGTGAAGTGCTGCGCACATGGGACTTCAAGGATTTCCTGCCCCAGAATGTGGGCGGTTCCGGTTCTCAGGACGCTCATGACTGGTTTCACAACAACGCTCTCTGGTACAATAAAGACAACAAGACCATCACCATCTCCGGCCGTCATCAGGATGCCGTGGTCAACTTCAACTACGATGACAGCACCCTGAATTGGATTGTCGGTGATCCCGAAGGTTGGCCTCAGGAAATGGTTGACAAATATTTCTTCAAGCCCGTCGGCGATGTGGAGAATTTTGACTGGCAGTATGAACAGCATGCCTGCGTTGTCTGCCCGGATGGCGACATCATGTGCTTTGACAACGGGCAGTATCGCGCCAAGGCCAAGGAAAAATACATCAAGAACAGCGAGAACTTCTCCCGCGGCGTGCGCTACCGCATCGATACCGAGAAAATGGAAATCGAGCAGATCTGGCAGTACGGTAAGGAACGCGGTCAGGAATTCTTTTCTCCCTACATCTGCAATGTGGAATACTATGAAGAGGACCACTATCTGGTCCATTCCGGCGGTATTTCCTCCATCGACGGTTGGGCTTCCGATGGTCTGGGGGCATTCCTCGACACTGACGAACCCGGTGTGGAACTCCGTTCCGTAACTGTGGAGCAGAAGGACGGCGTGGTCATGTACGAATTGGATGTGGAAGGTAACTTCTACCGCGCTGAAAAGCTTTCACCTTACCATGGCGGGGATAATCTCGTTTTCGGTGAAGGCAAGCTCGTGGGCCAGCTGGACGTGACTCCCACCTTCGACACCATCCCTGATGTGGATGAAGTTAATGAACTGACACCCTCCGAACGTGAAATCGTTATTGAAGAAGACGAAGACCGTCTGGTCTTCCACGGTATGTTCGAGCACGGCTCCCTTGCCATGGTTGTCTTCGACGGAGAAGAGGAAAGACGCGGTTACTATTTGAACACCGCAGCTGTGAACCATCTTGCCATGTGTTCCGGTGCTTTTCTTGAAAAAGATGACCGTCAGCTTAAAATGAATATCAGCAAGAACGGTCTTTCCGGCAAATACGACATCAAGGTCATCTACAATGACAAGATGTTCCAGACCGGGGTAACCATTTATTGCTAGGAAAATAAAAGCGGGGTAGGGCAGAGGGTTCTGCCCCGTATTGGCGAGGTTGTGTGGTGGTTCTTAAGATATACCCACCTGAAAGGGTTTGCGAGTGGAGTCGCAAGCCCTTTTTTATAGTTTAAAACTAGCGCAGATGGCCAATATCACGCCAGCTCAGACCGAGGATCTCAGCGGCCCTACGGTCCAGCTCTACTGCATCGAAACTGGCAAGTATTACCTCAGGGGCAGGATTGCAGAGTGCGCCGCCGAGATGGTAGTCGGCTAAGCCTACGCTGGCGTCCATTACCGAGAGCCACGGTGGGATGAACATGCTCAGTTCCTTCACCGATTGCTGCATCTGCTGATGGAAAAACGATTTTTTCCAGCTCCCGGCATTGTAATGTGATGGCGGCGCAAAGCCCATCATGTTCTTGATGGCTCCGGTTATCCCGGCCAGTGAGTGGGCCTTGAGATTGGGCAGGGAGATAATTCTATGAGTGAAAGCTATTTCCGGCAGGTAAATGGTCGGGAATACCTTGGCCCCTTCCATTTTCTTTTCGCAAAGCGGGGCATGGTTCAGGTCCAGCAGTTTCACCCCACATTCTTCTGCAAGTTTTTCATAACCCAGCAGGCGGAATATCTCGTCCGTTTCATAATTCAAGTCCCCGCATCCTTCAGCGATGATGATTTCAGCGTCCGGATTGGCGGCCTGCACATATTTAATTACTGCCCGGCAGAATTCAGGTTCGGTGGTCACCGGAGGCGGCGAGCTGTTGACCAGATTGGGCTTGAGCAGGATTTTCTCTTCAGCGGCTATGGCTGTTGCCGCTCCTATTTTGTCCAGTGCTTCCGTGACGGAACTGCGGTAATTCGTATATTTGATTTCTGCTACGCTGTGCATGTTAATCCTTGCTTGCGGGGATCGGAAATTGGCAGTGGTTTTGCCTGAGTGAGGCCTTGCTTTAATATAAATCTATTTCTGCAAAAAGGAAGTCCCGCAGCATGGACCGCTGCGAGGCTTCCTAATTTTTAAGCGTGTTCGGTATACAACCGGCTTATGTTGCCGTCTGTGAGCAGCGTCATGTTGCGCTTGATCTTTTCATCTGTCCAATCCCACCAGGCCAGTTCTAAAAGCATATTTATTTCGTCTTCTGAAAAACGTTTGCGAAGATTTTTCGCAGGGTTTCCTGCAACGATTTCATAATGATTGACGTCTTTAGTTACAACTGCGCGGGCAGCGATAACGGCTCCATGCCCGATAGTTACTCCCGGCATTATCATGGCTTCGGTTCCGATCCATACATCGTTGCCGACCTCAGTGTTCCCCTTACGGAGAAAGCCATCTTTTGCATGGCTGAAGTCATCCATATAATGGAATGGATATGTGCTTGCCCAATCGTGCCGATGACCTTGGTTTCCTGCCATTATGAAGGTTGCGCCAGAGCCTAGGGAGCAGAACTTACCGATAATGAGTTTGTCTACATCATCCAGTTCCGGGTGCAGATAGCGAACGTTTTCTTCAAAGTGGTGACCGTGATAGTATCCGGAGTAGTAGCTGTGGCGTCCGGCTATGATGTTTTTGTTCTTCAGATGTTGTCTGATTTCATATCCCTCAAATGGGGATTCAAAAGGATTTTTATCCATTGATGCCTCCAAGAAGTGAATAGTCTATGGCTAGACCCTGTGTGCATTGTCTCAGTTAAAAGGACGGAATAATCCTAGGGAAGCGGCTGAAAAAAAAGTCAGACTGCGGTCTTGATACGGCGGGGGACAATCATTGCCGCATGTGTTTGGATAATAACAAGGTGGGGTAATAAAAGCATCGTTAATTCTTTTCGTTCTGAAGATCTAAATCAGATAAATTGGAATCTATTGCTTGTTCCTTTGTTTGGCAAGTACCGCTTTGAGTGGAATAAAAAAGCCCGCTTCGAGCAGAAAGCGGGCTGATGTAAAAACATTTTTAGTCGCGGTTATAATTTTCCTGATCACCGTGCCGCGAGCATTTGATCAGGACTTCGGTTACGAATTTTTCGCTGTTACTGGTGGTCCAGTAGTCGGTCACATACCGCTCAAAGGACTCTTCGCCCAGCAGGTAGCCGTTGTTGGCAGCCCAACGTTCCATCTTCATGTAAGTTTTGCGGATGTCTTCGTGGGCACCGATATGGTAGCAGGAGAGCATCATGTCCCCGCCAAACTCATAAATGTTCTCTTCGCTGCAGGGAATAACTGTCTTCTGCAGCATCTTGATTTCTTGATCCACTTCTTCGATGCGGTCCTTGCGGGATGAGAAGTTGATGATAACCGGTCCGGTGATCTCGTTATTCACATCTTCCACATGCTGGGTGAATTCAAGGTTGATAATTGACCATTGCAGGTCGTTTTCAAATTTCTGGTCCTGAAAGAGCAGGGCACTGCTCTCAATGTACTTGATCGAAACTTCGTTAATGTTGTTGTCGATAACCATTTCCGCTTCACGGACTAACTCGTACCAGTCCTTGACCGATACATGCCTGCGGCGGATTTTTTCCTGTTCGTCCTCAAGTTCCCTGATCTTTGCGCGGAACGAGTGCTGGATGGATTTGAATATGTGTTGTGCGCTACCCTCGATGAATTCTTTCATCTCTTCAAGGGTGAAACCCATCTGTTTGTAGTACTTGATAACCGGGACTGAGAGCAGGGACTCCCGGGTGTAGTACCTGTAGTTGTTGTAGTCGTGTCGCTGAGAGGGGATGAGATTGATCTGGTCGTAATAACGTAGTGCTTTTTTGGAGATGTTACAGATCTTGCTCATATCCCCTATGAAATAGCGTTCCTTGTATTTCACTGGTATCTCCTCCAGTTCTTATGGTCCGGTATTTCGAATATTTTTTCAACTCAATATTTTTACGTGCGCAGATGTACGCTCCTCTTAAAATGAAAGCGGGGAGCGCCTCTCTCGAGACAGCTCCCCTTGCTTCGGTGAGGTATTACTTAATGTATTGATTGATTGTTGCGGCTCCTTCCTCGTGTGCGCGGTAGTAAACGCGCAGCTCCTGATTGGAGTCGAGGTCGAAGCGGGACTCTTCGAGGAGTCCGTTTGCTTCCGCAGTCATCAGGGCGTTGATGATTGCGTCTTTCTTGAAAGCCTTGAAGGTGCTGTATTCGCTTGCGAGGGCTTCCATAACGCAGTCTGCGCATGCTTCTTCAACTTTGGTGAAGTGTTTCAGGATTGCGTAGTTAAGGGGGTACATTATGCTTTCTCCTCGTTGCTCTTGAACAGATCCATGGGGTTCATGGAGATAATGAAGATACCGATAACCATGATGATTGCTGCCGCCCATGCGATGGGAGGCATATCCCAGCCTTCCATGCCCATGGCAATACCGAGTACGATCCAGCAGCAGAAGGGACCCCAGAAGGAGAAGGTTCCGTTGCAGGACATACCGAGAGCAGCACCGCACATTGCGTTACCTTTGTACCAGTACATGAAGGTAAGGTATGCGGAGAGACCGGCCAGTACGAACCAGATCATGGCTTCGCCGTCGGTGAAGGACTGTACTACCATGCCGAATGCATCGATCTGTGCGATGAAGCCGAACAGGGGAACAAGAATGAAAAGGTTGGAGAAACCAGCGGTAACCTGACGGATAGTGATGCCGATTTCGGGGTCGATCATGGAAGTACCGTAACCGCATACACAACCTTCGATACCCCAGCATACAGCGGCGAGGAAGCCGAAGAAGAGGCCGAGCATCATGTTGGGGCCGCCTGCACCGTCGAGGCTGGTGGAGCCGATCATGAAGCTGGCGCCGAAGCAGATGGCGATACCGAGCAGCATGCGGGCGTTGAGTTCCTGTTTAAAGAGGAAGCGGCCGAGAATAGCACCAACTGCTGGGCAGAGCGCGGCAATGGGGACTACCAGAGAACCGGCGAGCTGCAGGCCTACTACGTAAGCGGTACTTGCGAGAGGACCACCGATGATTGCTGCAGCTACCATTACCATACCGGGTTTGGTTTTGATGCAACGGACAAAGTCAGCGAAGCGACCGCGGATACCTGCAAAACTCATAGCCCAGAGAGCACTGCATGTGTCGGTGGTTGCCGCGCCGATTGCGCTCAAAAGGTACATAACAGTAAAAGCGGACAGTCCGGAATTTTCACCATACCAGTCTACCCAGATGCCCTTGGACATACCCAGAGTCATGAATGCAGTGTAAAAACCGTACAGCAGTCCGGAAAGAAGGGCGATAACAATGCCTTTTCTTTTAAAGCTGGTCGCCAGCTTGTGCTTTGCAGCGACGGCTGCCGGGTTGATTGCAACAGATGCTTCCCCCATGGTCGTCTCCTTAATCATTAAAAGTTAATCTGAAATTCACACCCTCGATCCCTGCATTTACGTCACTGGTCTATGAATTCGCTTCCACATCGCAGGGAAAAAACATCCTTCCCCTAACGGGAAGGTCCTAGTTCTTAAATTTATATCCTTTCCCTTAGGGGGAAGGTCAACGAGGTTTTTTTGATTGCACTTAAAATGAGCCTGATAATGCAGATAAGGAAATAGGTAAAGCGTAATGAATTTCTTTAAAATCAACAACTTATCGTTTTGGCAAGAAAAATAGAAAATAAATCTCCCATATTACCTACTAGAATAATCCGTTAATGAAGAAAAGCAAGTTTTAAGTGTTACATTTGCGTTACAAATTGTATTTGCCGTTCAGTCATAAAATCGATTTTTTTGCAGGATGGGTTGTCATATTTTGTCGTGTTTTTGATGTTAGGCTGAATGCTGGTTCAACCCATTTGTTTCTTGATGATAATAAAACTCAATAAAAGGTATTGCGAAAATAAAGTCGTTGATTTTCAGAATCATGTAAAATTTGTCGTGACGAAAATGTCATCTCGCAAAAGCTTTTGATTCCAGTCTGTTATAAGAAAAGTTGCTAAAATTGTGAAATCTCTGTTGACCTTCCCCCTTAGGTCAGGGGCTAGTCTGTGTTCAGGATGTGGAAAAGGTGGATTCTTAAGATAAGCATCCGTCAAAAGTCATAAGTCATGGTTATGAACTGCAATACCAGCTCAATGGAGACTACATGAGATACCAAGGCGAAGAGGCCCTCGGGCTTATCGAAACTCTCGGAATGGTTCCGTCCATCGGCGGCGCGGACCAGATGCTTAAAACAGCAGATGTTAAACTCGTTGGTTATGAAAACATCGGGTCTACCCTTGTAGCCGTAATGGTCAAGGGTGATGTTGCCGCAGTAAAGGCTTCCGTGGAAGCGGGTGCCGCAACTGCAAAAGAAATCGGCGAACTCACTGCACAGAACGTTATGCCCCGCCCCATTCGCGGCGTCGGCGACATCGTGAACGTCCATGGTGTGGAGACCACGGACACCGATTACTCCGGCCCCCGTCCCCGGGCAATGGGTCTGATTGAAACATTCGGCATTGTTTTTGTCCTTGAAGCGGCAGACGCAATGATGAAGGCCGCTGATGTTGAACTCATCGGCTACGAGAACGTTGCTTCCGGATACATTTCCGTACTGGTTCAGGGTGATGTGGCAGCCTGTCAGGCAGCTGTTGAAGCTGGCGTGAAAGCTGTGGAAAATATGGACGCGAAAGTATACGCATCCCTCGTTATTCCTACACCCCATCGCGATCTGGAACAGATCACCAAGATCTACGCAATCGATAACCTGCTTCCTTAAGTTCGGAATCAGGCAGGAACCGGAAAACGAATAAACGTTTCAGTCACAGGTAAAGGGGTAAGCGATGATTGTTGATAACGATTTGCTCTCCATCCAGCAGGCTAGAATTCTGGCAGAAGTAGCCCTCGAGGCTCAGAAGAAGCTGGCAACCTTCCCGCAGGAGAAGCTTGATGAAATCGTCGAGCATATTGCGGATGCGGTTGAGGAGCATGCCGAAGAGCTGGCGCTCATGTCTCACGAAGAGACTGACGGCGGCAAATGGCAGGACAAGCTGGTCAAGAACCGTTTCGTCTGTAATCAGGTCCGTAAGGAATTGCGCGGTATGCGCTGTGTGGGTGTTATCAAAGAAGACACCCAGAAAAAGATTACTGACATCGGTGTTCCCGTCGGAGTTATCGCTGCTCTCTGTCCGGTGACAGGTCCGGTTTCAACCACGGTTTACAATACCCTGATTGCAATCAAATCTGGAAACGGTGTTATTTTTTCCCCCCATCCCGGTGCAGTAAAAAGCATCGGCCGGGTTCTGGACATCATGATCGAGGCCGGAGAAGCCTGCGGCCTTCCTGAAGGTTGCCTCTCCTATCTGGAGACGGTCACCAAAAGCGGAACCTGTGAACTTATGAATCACAGGAACGTCTCTCTGGTCATGGTTACCGGAGTTCCCGGGATGATCGGATACGCCCAGAAAACCGGCAAGCCGGTCATTTACGGGGGAACCGGCAACGGTCCGGCATTTATCGAACGTACTGCCGACATTGGGCAGGCTGTTAAAGATATCATTGCCAGCAAGACTTTTGATAACGGGATTGCTCCCTCTGCGGAGCAATCCATCGTTGTCGATTCCTGTGTTGCCGATAATGTGCGCCACTCCCTTAATTCCTGCGGGGCATACTTCATGTCCGAGAGTGAGGCCGAAGCTTTGGCCGAACTGTTCATCGCGCCTGACGGACAGCGCAGGAAAGGTATGGCCGGACAATCTGCAGAAGTGCTGGCCCGCAGAGCCGGTTTCAGCATTCCTGAAAATACCACCGTTCTGGTGGCGGAGCGCAAATACGTTTCCGACACCGACCCTTACTACAGAGAATTTCTTTCCCCTGTACTGGCCCTTTATGTGGAGGACGACTGGATGCACGCATGTGAAAAGTGCATTGAGTTGCTGCTGCATGAAAGGAATGCCCACACTCTGGTTATTCACTCCGCAGATGAGGATGTGATTCTCCAGTTCGCGCTGAAGAAGCCTGTTGGTCGCCTTCTGGTCAACACCCCGGCAGCTTTCGGCGGCATGGGCGCCACCACCAATCTGTTCCCCTCAATGACTCTGGGCAGTTCTTCTGCCGGATTCGGAATCACTTCAGACAACGTTTCCCCCATGAACCTTATCTACATCAGGAAGGTCGGCTGCGGGGTAAGGCGTGCTGAGGATGTTCTGGGACAGTGCGGCCAGACAGGCGGTCAATATAAAGTAAAAGCTAACGATTCCAATATGGTGCAGGTTATTCAACAGATCCTGCAAAAGGCCATTGAAGCCATAGATGATCCTGCGGATCGCTAAGAATCAAATCCATTAAACGGAGGAAATACAGTGGATCTTCAAAGTTTTTCCAACAAGCTTGCTGAAGCTACCAAAAACCTTTCCGATGCAGAGCGTGCCTCGCTGAAAAAGATTTTCGAGGGCGTTTCCGCTGAAGTATTCAAAGAAGGCGCAGCACAGCCTGCAGCGGCATCTACCTATGTCCCCAGCGCTGAGACTACCGGTATCCCCGATGGTCCCACCGATCGTCACGTTAAACTGAAAGAGAACTTCCTCAAGCAGGTTCCCTCCATCGGTGTTGAGTCCGCTCGCGTGATGACCGAAATCGCCAAGGCGAACCCCGGTATTCATCCGGCAACCCTGCGCGGTATGAGCTTCAAAGCCAGCTGCGAACAGGCTCCGTTGGTAATCCAGGATCACGAACTTATCATCGGTAACCCCACCGGTGCTCCCCGCCGTGGTTCCTTCTCTCCTGAAATCGCATGGCGCTGGATGAGAGACGAGCTGGAAACTATTGCTTACCGTCCGCAGGACCCCTTCTACATTTCTGAAGAAGACAAGAAATACATGAAGGAAGAACTTTTCCCCTTCTGGGAAAGCAAGTCCCTCGACGAATACTGCGAAGGCCAGTACCGTGAAGCAGGTCTCTGGGAACTCTCCGGTGAATCCTACGTTTCCGATTGCTCCTACCACGCTGTAAACGGTGGTGGTGACTCCAACCCCGGTTACGATGTCATCCTGATGAACAAGGGCATGCTCGACATCAAAGCCGAAGCTGAAGCTCACCTTGAAGCTCTCGACTACGATAATCCCGAAGATATCGATAAAATCTACTTCTACAAGTCCGTAATCGATACCGCTGAAGGTGTAATGATCTACGCCAAGCGTCTTTCCGAGTACGCAGCACAGAAAGCCGCTCAGGAAACTGATCCTAAGCGTAAAGCTGAACTGCTCAAAATCTCTGAAGTCAACGCTCGCGTACCTGCACACAAGCCCGAGACTTTCTGGGAAGCTGTACAGGCAGTATGGACCATCGAGTCCCTGCTGGTTGTTGAAGAAAACCAGACCGGTATGTCCATCGGCCGTGTTGACCAGTACATGTACCCCTACTTCAAGGCTGACCTCGAAGCAGGCCGCATGACTGAATACGAAGCTTTCGACCTCGCTGGTTGTATGCTCATCAAGATGTCCGAAATGATGTGGATCACCAGTGAAGATGCTTCCAAGTTCTTCGCAGGTTACCAGCCCTTCGTTAACATGTGCGTTGGTGGTGTTACCCGCGAAGGTTTCGACGCAACTAACGATCTGACCTACCTGCTCATGGACGCAGTTCGTCACGTTAAAATTTACCAGCCCACACTGGCTACCCGCGTACACACAAAATCTCCCCAGAAATACCTGAAGAAGATTGTTGAAGTTATCCGCGCAGGTATGGGTTTCCCCGCAGTTCACTTTGACGATGCTCACATCAAAATGATGCTCGCTAAAGGTGTTTCCATTGAAGATGCTCGCGACTACTGCCTCATGGGTTGTGTTGAGCCTCAGAAATCAGGTCGCCTTTACCAGTGGACTTCTACTGCTTACACCCAGTGGCCTATCTGCATCGAGTTGGTTCTGAACCACGGCGTACCCCTCTGGTACGGCAAGCAGGTTTGCCCCGACTTCGGTCCTCTTGAGAAATACGACACCTACGAAAAATTCGATGGTGCTGTTAAGGAAATGATCAAGTACGTTACCAAATGGACCAACGTTGCTACCGTAATTTCCCAGCGCGTTCATAGGGATCATGCTCCTAAACCCCTCATGTCCCTCATGTACGAAGGCACCATGGAGTCCGGCAAGGACGTAGCCTCCGGCGGCGCCATGTACAACTTCGGTCCCGGCGTTGTCTGGTCCGGTCTCGCAACCTACGCGGACTCCATGGCAGCCATCAAAAAGCTGGTTTACGATGAGAAGAAATACACCCTCGCTCAGATGAACGAAGCTCTCGTTGCTGAATTCAAGGGTTACGATCAGATCAAGGCAGACTGCCTCGCCGCACCTAAGTACGGTAACGACGATGACTACGTAGATATGATCTGCGCAGACCTCGTTCACTTTACTGAAGTGGAGCACCGCAAGCACAAGACCCTGTACTCCACACTTTGCCACGGTACCCTGTCCATCTCCAACAACACCCCCTTCGGACAGCTCCTCGGTGCTTCCGCTAACGGTCGTGATGCATGGATGCCTCTTTCCGACGGTATCAGCCCGACACAGGGTGCAGACTACAAAGGACCCACCGCGGTTATTAAGTCTGTTTCCAAGATGGCTAACGACATGATGAACCTCGGTATGGTTCACAACTTCAAGATCATGTCCGGTCTGCTCGATACTCAGGAAGGCGAAAATTCACTCATTACCCTGCTGCGTACTGCAAACACTCTGGGTAACGGTGAAATGCAGTTCAACTACCTTGATAACGCAACTCTTCTCGACGCTCAGAAGCACCCTGAGAAGTACCGTGACCTCGTTGTTCGCGTAGCAGGTTACTCTGCATTCTTCGTGGAGCTCTGCAAAGACGTACAGGATGAAATCATCAGCCGTACCATGATGAACGACTTCTAAGGTCGATTACTAATTGAATAAAATCCCTCGGGATTCAACGCAACATAAACAGCAAGAGATAAGTACCGTGATTGAAAGAAAAGCACAGATATTCAACATACAGAAATATAATATGCATGACGGTCCGGGAGTGAGAACTCTCGTATTCTTTCAGGGGTGCCCCCTGCGCTGTGAATGGTGCTCGAATCCCGAGGGACAGCATAAAAGATACAACGTCCTTTTCAAAAAGGATCAGTGTATCAACTGCGGAGCATGTGCCTCCGTCTGTCCCGTTGGCATTCATAAAATGAATGCCGCTGGTGAGCACACCATCGACCGCGATATTGAGTGCGTAGGCTGCCGCGAGTGTGAAAAAGCCTGTATGCAGAGTGCCTTGGCCATCGTTGGCGAAACAAAAACTATTTCTGAGCTGCTTGAGATCATCGAAGAAGACCGTCCTTTCTACGAAACTTCCGGTGGCGGCGTGACTCTGGGTGGCGGTGAAGTCCTGTCCCAGCCCGAAGCAGCAGCAAGCCTTCTTCAGGCCTGCAAACAGGTCGGCATTAACACTGCTATTGAAACCTGCGGTTACGCTCGTCCTGAAGTGGTCGAAAAAGTTGCCCCCTTCGTCGATCTCTTCCTTTACGACGTTAAACATATGAATTCCGAACGCCATCGCGAAATCACCGGTGTGCGAAATGAAATGATCCTCCAGAACCTGATCTGGCTTCTTGAGAACAGATACAACGTCAAAATTAGAATGCCCATGCTCAAGGGTGTTAACGATGGTGAAGAAGAAATCCTTCAGCTTGTCGAACTGCTCAAGCCTTATAAGGATCTCAAAAATTTCAAAGGGGTGGATTTGCTTCCATACCACAAGATGGGCGTTAACAAATACACCCAGATGGGCTGGGAATACCCGGTGGAAGGTGACCCCAAACTGAGCAATGCAGATCTTGAGCGCATTGAACAGGCTATCAGCAAATACGATTTTCCGGTCGCAGTGGTTAGACACTAAGCCGATCAATGAAAAGGGAGAACATAACTATGGATGCACTTGGATTCATTGAAACAAAAGGGCTGCTGGCTGCCATTGAAGGCGCTGATGCCATGCTCAAAGCCGCTGCAGTAACCCTGCTGGAGAAAAGCATTTCCGGTGGTGGGCTGGTGACCATCTCCGTTACCGGGGAAGTCTCCGCAGTTCAGGCTGCTGTAGAAGCAGGTACCGCTGCAATTCTGCGCATTGATGGCTCGGAACTGGTTTCTCATCACGTGATCGCCCGTCCTTACGATGAGATCAGCAAGATCATCGCAACCAGCGTACCGGTCGTAGAAGAAAAAGAAATTTCACGGGAAGTTGCACAATCTCCCGCTTCTGCGGAAGAGCAGGCCGCGCCTGCTCCCGCGGAGGAAAAAGTCGAAGTCGAGGAAGCCCCTAAAGCAGAACCCGAGGTTCTGAAAGAGGAAACTGAAGCTCCGGCAGTGCAGGAGTCCGCACCCAGGGCTGAAAAAGCTGTTCCGGAAGCTCCCAAAGCCTCCAAGGCAAAGGAAGCAACCCCGCAGTACAAGCCCGCGGAACTCAGGAAAATGAAAATCAGTAAGGTTCGGCAGATAGCCAGAAACTTGGAAGGTATTTCACTGCCCCATGAAGAGGTCAAGAAAGCCACCAAGAAGAGCCTTATTGACGCGATTATAAATGTTACCAGGCAGATAGAGGAGTAATCCAATGGTAGACAAGGATTTATTGTCCATTCAAGAAGCCCGTTCACTGGTTCGTGCCGCTAAGAAAGCTCAGGCTGAGCTCGCGGAAATGGGTCAGGAAAAGGTTGACGCGATTGTAAAGGCTATTTCCGAAGCAGCTTACGCTCAGGCGGAATCCCTTGCTGCGCTTGCTAATGAAGAGACCGGTTTTGGTAAGGTTCAAGACAAGAAAACCAAGAACATTCTTGCCAGTAAGAATCTTTTCGAAGCAATCAAGGATATGAAAACTATCGGTGTGCTTTGCGACGACAAGGAAAAGAAAGTTGTCGAGATCGCCGTACCCATGGGTGTTATCGCAGGGATCATCCCCTCCACCAACCCCACGTCTACGACTATCTACAAGTCCATGATTTCACTGAAGTCCGGGAACGCAATTGTTTTCACCCCGCACCCCAGCGCAAAGAAATGCATCGGTAAAACCGTTGAAATGATCCGTTCCGTACTCCACGACTGCGGCGTATGTGAAGATCTGGTCAGCGTTATGAGCGTACCTACCCTGCAGGGTAGCGGCGAACTCATGAAAGTTGCCGACCTCATCCTCGCAACCGGTGGTCCGGGCATGGTAAAGGCTGCATACAGCTCCGGTACCCCCGCTCTTGGCGTTGGTGCTGGTAACGTTCCCGCCTACATCGAAAGATCCGCGGATATTAAAGACGCGGTCACCAAGATTTTTGCAAGTAAGACCTTTGATAACGGTACTGTCTGCGCATCTGAGCAGTCCATCATCACAGAGTCCTGCATTTGCGAGCAGGTCAAGGCTGAGCTCATCGCACAGGGCGGTTACTTCCTGTACGGCGAAGACCTGACCAAAGTTAAAGCCGTTATGGAACGCGGCAACGGTTCCATGAACCCCGCAATTGTTGGCCGCGACGCAGGCTACATTGCAAAGCTGGCCGGAATTTCCGTGCCCGCAGGAACCCGCCTGCTCATCTCCGATGAAAAAGGCGTTGGCGCAAAGTACCCCTTCTCCAAGGAAAAACTTACTGCGTTGCTCGGTTTCTACGTTGTTGAAGATTGGAAGGAAGCATGCGAGATGTGCCACGCTCTGCTGGAAAACGGCGGTATCGGTCACTCTCTGGCTATCCACTCCAAGAACGAAGAAGTTATCCGTGAATTCGGTATGAAGAAGCCTGTTTCCAGAATGCTGGTTAACACTCCGTCCACCCACGGTGCTGTAGGTCTCTCTACCTCTCTCTTCCCCTCCTTTACCCTTGGTTGCGGTACTGTAGGCGGAAGCTCCACTTCCGATAACGTAACTCCGCTCAACCTCATGAACGTGAGAAGACTTGCTTACGATCTCGGTAACACCTGCTGCGAATCCGCTCCTGCGGCTCAGGCAACCGGTTCCGATTCCATCGACGTGCAGGCAATCACCTCCATGATCGTTGAGCAGCTGAAACAGATGGTATAGCCGGAAGTAAAAACTTCCCGCTCTAAAATAAAAAGCGATTCCCGCATAAGGGAATAGAGGGTGGCCCCTTAGGGGGCCGATAAATCAATTTAAAGGAGAACAAAAATGTCCTCATTGAACGCACTGGGTATGATTGAAACCAAAGGTCTCGTTGGCGCAGTAGAAGCAGCTGACGCAATGGTAAAAGCAGCAAACGTAACTCTGGTCGGTAAGACTCAGGTTGGCGGCGGTCTCGTAACCGTTATGGTTCGCGGCGATGTTGGTGCTGTTAAAGCAGCAACCGACGCTGGCGCAGCTGCTGCACAGAACGTTGGTGAACTCATCAGCGTACACGTTATCCCCCGCCCCCACGGCGAAGTTGAAATCATCCTTCCTAAAGCTGAAGGTTAATTAAGCTTGAATGCCATCGGTTCGCCGGAGGCATCAGGGCCGGGGAGGGAGATTCCGCCCGCATAGAATCACCTTCCCCGGCCGTAATAAAAAGGGCCGTACCGCGCTAAGCGCGATACCTGATCAGAACGGATAATTTTTTTCAGATAGAAATGAGCATGAACGAACAAGCCATTAACAACATCATGGAAGGGGTCATCAAAGGCGTAATTGAGCAGTTGAAGACCGAAGCTCCGCATGTTTCCGTATCCACCGGAGCAAGCGAACCCATTCCCGTAGAACTTTCCGCCCGCCACGTTCACCTCAGCGAGCAGGACGCCCTTGAACTTTTCGGTAAACCACTGACTCCGGTTCGTGAACTTTCCCAGCCCGGTCAGTACCTCTGTGAAGAGCGCGTACGTCTCATCGGCCCCAAAGGTGTCATGGACAACGTTGCTGTTCTCGGACCCGCACGTTCCGCTTCTCAGGTAGAAATTTCCAACACCGAAGCGCGTACCCTCGGCATCAAAGCCCCGGTTCGCCAGTCTGGTGATGTTGCTGGAACTCCCGGTATCATCCTCGCTTCCCAGACCGGAATCGTCGGTCTTGAAGAAGGCGTTATCGTCGCAGCACGTCATATTCACATGGCTCCTGAAGACGCTGAGAAGTTCGGCGTGAAAGACAACGACCGCGTAAGCGTACGTCTCGAAAGTGACCGTCCGGTTATTCTTGAAGACGTTGTCTGCCGCGTGCACCCCTCTTTCAAACTGGCTATGCACATCGACCCCGATGAAGGCAACAGCGCAGGCTGGAACAAGTCTGTTACCGGTAAGATTGTAAGATAGTTTTTGAGGCGCTTTGCGCTTTGATAGAGAGATTTCGCCTCCGGCGGCCAGAGAAACTTTTGCAAAAGTTTCTCTGGACTCTTCAAAACCTTTTATTAAGGCTTCGCCACTAAATTAAGTGGGCGGGGAAGAGATTTAGCACATGGATTTTTCAGCAATTGACCAGCAGATCAGCGACCTTGAGAGCTGCATTGAGAACACCGTTCCCGTCAGTCCTGACGAGGAACTTCTGGTGGGTGTGGACCTCGGTACCGCGTACATCGTGGTTGTGGTTCTGAACAGCAAGAAGGAACCTGTGGCCTGTGCTATGGAATTCGCCCGGGTTATCAAAGACGGTCTGGTTGTTGATTACATGGGCGCTACTCAGATCACCCGCAAACTGGTGGGCGAACTTGAAGAGAGATTGGGCCGCAAGCTGGAGCGCGCAGCAATCGCGGTTCCTCCGGGAACCGGGAAAAAGGACGTAACCACCCATCAGTACGTGGTTGAAGGTGCCGGACTGGAAGTGACCAATGTTCTGGACGAGCCTACCGCGGCTAACGCTGTGCTTGGACTTGAAAACGGCGTTATCGTTGACATCGGTGGCGGCACCACCGGTCTTTCCGTGCTGGAAGACGGTGAAGTTGTTTACGTAGCTGACGAACCCACCGGTGGAACCCACGTGACTCTGGTTCTTTCCGGCAGTTTCAAGGTCAGCTTTGAAGAAGCTGAAGACCTGAAAAAGGTTAAAGAGCGTCAGGATGAGATCCTGCCTGTCGTTCGTCCGGTGGTGCAGAAAATGGGCACCATCGTTAAAGCTCACATTAAGGATCGTGATATTTCATCCATCTACCTTGTAGGCGGTACCTGCTGCCTCAAGGACATGGAAAAAGTGGTGGAAAAGGAAGTGGGCATCCCGGTCTATAAACCGGCCAACCCGTTCCTCGTAACCCCGCTGGGCATCGCCCTGAATTGTTAAGTTAAGCAGAGCTTCTCTTACGAAGAGGCAAAGCCCTAGTAAAAGTTTTTGGGATTCTTAAACCCTTTTGCAAAAGGGTTTAAGCCCTCGGAGAGCCGCCGGAGGCATCGATATGTCAATAGACATCAATGAATTAGTTCAATCCATCGCAACAGAAGTGCTGAAACAGCTCAAGCCTGAATCCAATAAAGCTTGTGCTTTGGTTCTGGCTGAGCGTGACTGCCTTGTGGCTGAGAAAGTACGCAACAGCTTCGGCGATGAATACGAATACTACTTCTTTGGCGAAGAAGCACACTGCGCTGAGTTCAGCCGCTTCATTGTGCCTTCATTGTGCGTCTGCGAAATGTCTGATCTGGCAGTGGGCAAGGCTCACGGCAAGATCATGACCGAAGTGCTTCGCCAGCTGCTGCTGGGCCACACCGTGGAAGTTCTGTCCTTCGGTTACGAAGAGTACAGCCAGACCGCTCCCGGTCCTTTGTATGCTCTTTATCAGCAGCATGAGAAGACCCTGCAGGGCTTCGGCATGAAAAGATTTCAACCCAAGGCGCCCGAGTCCCTGAAAGTCAGGGAATCACTGATCACCGAAAAGGTGGTCAGTGATGCCGCGGGCAAGGGTGCTAAGGAATTGGTTGTACTGCCCGAGGCAATGGTAACCCCATTGGCCGAAGAAGCAGCCAAGGAACTGAACATTAACATCAGCAAGACCCTCTAAGGATTATTCCATGATTATCTGTAAAGTTGTCGGTAATGTCTGGGCCACTCGCAAGAATGATGATTTGAGCGGGGAGAAGCTGATGGTTGTTCAGCGCCTTGATATCGAAGAAAAGGGCAGCGATGAAGTTTTCGTAGCTGTTGACTGCGTTGGTGCAGGCATCGGTGAGCAGGTTCTGGTTACCACCGGAAGCTCTGCGCGTATGGCTCTGCGTAACCACGAAGCCCCGGTTGATGCTGCCATTGTCGGTATCATCGATGAAGTTCAGGCACAGGTTTAATTGCCATGAAGACACTGGGCATAGTTGAATGCTGGCACATTGCAGCCGGAGTGCGCATCGCCGATACCATGATGAAAGCTGCTGATGTTAAGCTTGTTCGCGCTTCTACTATTTGTTCCGGTAGATACCTTATCTATGTAACCGGTGATCAGGCTGCTGTGGCAGCCAGTGTCGAAGCTGCGCGGTCTGACGGAAGTAAGATCAAGGACAGCTTTGTTATTTCCAGCCTTTCCCCGCAAGTGGCTGCAGTGCTGAAAAGCCCCGTTGCTCTTACCGAAGTCAAGGCTATCGGAATTGTAGAGTGTCGCAATGTTTCCACCGGCGTGGTGGCAGCGGATGCGGCAGTTAAGCGCTCCGATATTGAACTTGCTCGTTTTGCAGCAGGGCAGGGGATCAACGGCAAATCATATTTCGTTATGAGCGGCGATGTGGCTGCGGTTCAGGAAGCCGCAGATGCAGCATCCGCCGTTTTGGGCAAAAATATTATTGAGGCGGTAGTCATCCCCGGACCCGACGCCTCGGTCGTAAAGGCCTTAGTAAGGGGAACGAGGTAAAGATGAAAAAGAAACTTATCGAAGCGGGCAACCTTGATTCTTTTATCTGCCCGGATTGTCACACTTTCTTCGCGGATTGCAATATGATTCTGACTCCTGGAGCCAAAGATGAGCTCAGCAAGAGAAAGATCAAGCTTGCTCGCGTGGAAGATGCTGCCGCTGCTGTTGCCGGATGCTGCAACGGTGCAGCCGATAACGTCGGATGCGGCAACTCTGACTGCACTAAAGAAGCATGTAACGGTTGTGAAGAACTCGTTATGGGCATTGCGGTGCTGCTGAAGGAAGAATACGGAATCACCGACCTTGCCCAGCTCAAGGAAATGAGCTTCAAGCTTGCTGATGCCGTTAAAGGAAATATTTAAAGTTTAGTTTTTTAAGAGGAGAAAATTATGTCATCTCTCAACGCTCTCGGAATGGTAGAAACCAGAGGCCTCGTCGGTTCTGTAGAAGCAGCCGATGCCATGGTTAAAGCAGCAAACGTAACTCTCGTTGGCCGTGAACAGGTCGGCGGCGGTCTCGTAACCGTATTGGTTCGTGGCGATGTTGGTGCTGTTAAAGCTGCAGTAGACGCTGGTGCCGCTGCTGCTGAACGCGTAGGTGAACTGCGCAGCGTACACGTGATACCCCGTCCTCACAGCGAAGTGGAAGTTATTCTTCCCAAATGCGCTGTAAAGTAAGGACATAAGGGGCGCGGGTACCCCTCACCCCTCACACTCGCGCCCCTATACAAATTTTTAGCTGAATAGATTTTAACCCTGATATTTTTGATTTATTGGAGAAAAGGGTGACACAGTTCTACGGCAAAACAAAGATCTGCTACGGCGAAGATGCTCTGGATAATCTGGAGACTATTCCGGCAACGCGGGCTTTTATTGTTACCGATTCATTCATGGTTAAGACCGGTTTTGTTGACCGTGTCCGCACCCATCTTGATCGTAAAGGGATTCCCTTCATCATCTTTAATGAGGTTGAACCCGATCCTTCCCTTGAGACAGTTACTAAGGGAGCACAGATTTTCCTTAAAAATCAGGCTGACCTGATTATCGCCCTCGGCGGTGGCTCACCCATTGATGCGGCCAAGGCCATTTCCTTTTTCGCTGGAAAGGCTCTTGAAGGAAAGGTCAAGCCCACACTGGTCGCCATCCCCACCACTAGTGGTACCGGGGCTGAAGTTACCAGTTATGCTGTGGTCACCGACAAGGTTAATGAAGTTAAGATTCCTTTGAACGATGAAATGCTCATCCCGGATATGGCTATCCTCGATGCCCGTTTCACCCGTTCCCTGCCTCCGCACGTAACCGCGGCAACAGGTATGGACGTGTTGACCCACGCCATTGAGGCATACACTTCCCGTGAGGCCAACGCTTTTACTTCCATCTACGCAAGATACGCTATCCGTTACGTATTCAAGTATCTCAAGCGGGCCTATATCAACGGTGATGACATGGAAGCACGCGAGCATATGCTGCTCGGTTCCTGCATGGCAGGTATGGCTTTCAACAACAGCGGACTGGGCATTACCCATTCCATCGCCCACTCCCTCGGCGGAATTTTTCATGTGCCGCACGGACTGGCAAACGCGGTAGTCCTGCCCCACGCAATCAAGTTCAACAGCTTTGATGTGGGCATCCGTTACCACGAAATCGCCACCATGCTGGAACTGCCCGCAGAAACCGTTGAAGAAGGAACCCGTTCCCTCATCGACGCGGTCATGGAACTTAATGAGTCCATGGGTATTCCCAACAATGTCGGCGCATTGAAGATTGATGAAAGTGTTTTCAAAACCAGCCTGAACACAATTGCCCGTAACGTGCTTGATGATATCTGCACTGCGAGCAACCCCAGAAACCCTTCACGTGACGATGTGAAGGAACTTCTGCTCAAGGCTTGGTAAGTAATAGCTATTTTGAACTCCTCCGGCGGTTTGAACGTTGTTCAATCCGCCGGAGGCAAATCGGAAGGAATAAAATCAAATGGCTGCAAATATAGTTGATATTATTCGCGAGACAGGTGTTGTCGGTGCCGGTGGTGCTGGCCTCCCGACTCACGTTAAGGCTGAAGCCACAGTAGACACCGTTTTGGTGAACGGTGCTTCCTGTGAACCTCTGCTCATGAGCGACCCCTACCTCATGGAAGCGGAAGTAGACACCATGATTCGCGGCCTTAAAGCGATCATGGACTGCACCGGAGCAAAAAAAGGTATCATCTGTCTTAAGGGTAAACATGCCAAGGCCGTTAAGGCTGTTGAAGAGGCAGTTGCCCGTGACGCTTCAGGTACTCTTGAATGTTTCGTACTCAAAGATTTCTATCCTGCCGGTGATGAGCAGGTGCTGGTTTATGAAGTTCTGGGTCGTACTGTTCCTGAACGCGGTATCCCCCTTCAGGTGGGCGCTGTAGTCAGCAACACCGAGTCCCTGTTCAACGTGGCTCTGGCCATGGACGGTAAGCCGGTAACTCACCGTTACCTGACCGTTGCCGGGGAAATTAAGAAGCCCATGGTCGTTAAAGTTCCCGTGGGAACTCTTGTTTCCGACGTGCTTGAATTCGCAGGCGGACCGACCATTTCCGACTACAAAGTAGTAGACGGTGGTCCCATGATGGGCCGGGTCCTTCCCGATACCAACCAGCCGGTAACCAAGACCACCAGCGGACTTCTGGTTCTGCCTCCCAACCACAACGTGGTTGCAGGTAAGGTTATGGACCCCGAAAAGATCCGCCGCATCACCAACACTATCTGCTGTCAGTGTTCACGCTGCACCGACCTTTGTCCGCGTAACCTGCTCGGCCATTCCCTGCATCCGCACAAGCTGATGCGTGTGATCGCCAACAATGAGCTGGATACCGAAGTAGCTAAAGAAGCACTTCTTTGCTCCGAATGCGGCATCTGTGAAAAATTCGCTTGCCCCATGATGATTTCTCCCCGTGAAGTGAATGCTCAGATTAAGCAGGTCCTGATGAAGGAACGCGTAACCTGGGAATCCAAGGGTAATGAACTGAAAGCGAACCCGTTCCGTGCAAGCAGGGCTATCCCGACCAAGCGTCTGATCCAGCGACTGAACCTCTCCAAGTATGACGGTCATCCCGAATATGCAGGTGAGTTCACTCCCTCCGTGGTCAACATCCGTCTCGGCCAGCACATCGGTGCTCCGGCGCAGTGTGTTGTTTCCGCAGGCGCCAAGGTCAGCTGCGGCGACCTGATCGGTGAAATTCCCGAAGGCGCAATGGGTGCTAGGGTTCACGCCAGCATCGACGGAACCGTCGAAAGCGTTGAGAACGGCGTAGTAGTTATCAAGAAATAATTTGCAGGGTTTCCTGTAAAAGCGCTTTGCGCATCCCCTTCCAAAAGGAGATATAAAATGGATTTACGTACTATCGGTTGTGTAGAACTGAACAGCGTTGCCCTCGGCATCCATACCGCAGATGAAATGCTCAAAGCAGCATCTGTCGAGCTGGTAATGGCTCGCCCCACCTGTCCGGGCAGATATATTGTTGTTGTTTGTGGTGATACCGGCGCTGTTAAAAGCTCCGTTGAAGTCGGTTGTCAGATCGGTGCTGACATGGTTGTTGACCATTTCACCATCCCCAGCATTCACGCTGATGTTATCCCCGCACTGAGCGGTACTTCCATCGTGCCCCGCATCAATGCACTGGGTGTGATCGAAACCTACACTATCGCTTCCTGTATCCTTGCTGCTGATGCAGCAGCAAAAGCCGCAGATGTAAGCCTGATCGAAATCCGTATGGCTGCCGGTCTCGCAGGTAAAGCTTTCGTAACCATGACCGGTGATGTCGGTTCCGTTAAAGCTTCTGTTGAAGCTGGAATCGAAGGCGTTGCTGAATCCGGTCCGGTTCATAGCCACGTTGTCATTCCTTCCCCCAGCGAAGGTATTAAAGAACAGTTGATCTAGTGTCTTAACACTGGAGCACATGTCATCTTACCGGCACGTGCCTTTCCACTTCAGCACGTGCCGGTTTTTTTCTAAAGGAGTTTGATTATGATGGACAACGACAACAAACAGCGCATTATTCAGGAATACGTTCCCGGTAAGCAGGTCACCCTTGCCCATCTCATTGCCAGCCCGCACCGGGATATTTATCTCAAGCTCGGTCTGGATGATAACTCCGCCGGAGCCATCGGCATCATGACCATCACCCCCAGCGAGGGTGTGATCATCGCATCTGATGTCGCTACCAAGGCCGCCTCTGTTGAGATCGGATTTCTGGACCGTTTTGGTGGTTCTCTGCTGATTCTGGGAGATGTTGCCAGCGTGGAAGCTTCTCTTCGTGCTGTGCTCGATTACTTTGAAGGCACTTTGCATTATTCTTCTGTAGAATTGACTAGATCCTAAAATTAAGAAGAGGCTTTGGATAAGAGATGGCAAAGCCTAATAAAACGTTTTGGGATTCTTAAACCCTTTTGGAAAAGGGTTTAAGGCTCCCGGCAGGGTCGCCGAAGGCATTTTATGAAAAAAACCATGTTTGTGGGCGAGACCCGCTCCGGCAAAAGCTCGCTTATCAAAGCCCTATCTGGCGAATCCTATTCCCCGCGTCGAGCCATGGCCGTTGAACACTTCGGACCCTTCATCAACACCCCCGGCGAATTCCTTGAAAACAGCTGGTTCTATCACGCTCTGATTACTTCTTCCGCTGACTGTAAGGTCTTGGCAATCGTACAGGATGCCACCCGCCGGACCAGTCTCTTTCCGCCTCTTTTTGCTTCCATGTTCAACCGCAAGGTCATCGGTCTTATCTCCAAGGTTGATGCACCAAACGCCGATCCCGCTCTGGCTGAACGCTTTCTTAAACAGGCTGGGGCCAAGGAAATTATCCGCACCAGTTCTGTTACAGGTGAGGGTATTGAGGACATTCTGGAAGTGATCTCCTAGTTTGCTAGCTGCAACAAAAATTTCCATCAACTAAGGCCTTAATATCATATGATATTAAGGCCTTAGTTTTGAGGGTGATTTTAAAAGCTATATGAGAAGCTGGCTAAAGGGTTCAAGATTATTTCTTCCTAAGTCTCAGCATCGCGCCCAGCAGGGCAATGATGAACAATGCTGCCAGTTCCATGGAACTGTTTGCCTGCGGATTGAGTGTGCAGCCTGTGCCGCTGCTTCCCAATGTGCCGGGCACCACCGGGTCATGGATTATGCCGTGGGTCTCATTGGTGTCATAATCGCCGTTATCCATGATGGAGTAGTTTATTGTGTAGCTTCTTCCTCCGGTAAGAATAGTATTCGGGTCAATGTATTGCCCGCTGTTGTCTTCGTCCGTGATCCAGAAATAGCCTTCCTGGGTGGGGTTCTGGGTGTCGCTGTACTTGAATGTAAGGCTCGGTTTATCGGTAAGGAGTTTGTAGAGCGTAACATCCCCGGCTCGCCGTTCACCGAGGCTGGTACTGTTGAAACTGAAGTAGGCCAGATGGTCGTCAGTGACTGTCGCTGTAAATTCAAAGGTCTGCGAGCCGAGCATTTCACCCATACCTACGGAATTGTACTGATCGGTGATTTCTTCTTTGGTGTGCACTTCAACTGATATTTCATCGATGATTGCTACTGTGCCGGAAGGTTGATTCTGTGCCGGAACGATTTTCTTGTCCGGGTCAGTCCTGTCGATGTCATAAATGTAAGCGGCCCCGGCTTCTGCAACTTCCTCTATGTGTTTGTTATAGTCGCCAACTATGACAATGTCCCCGGCAACGGCAGCGGCTGCTCCGAAGTGGTCGTCTGTTTGGGCCTCAGCATCGACGACTTTTTTGCGTTCTCCCCAATTATTTGTATTACCCTGATCTTTATAGAAAATGTATGCAGCACCGCAGTCGTTGCGGGAGGAGTGGTCTTCCATTGGAGCACCTACAACGGCAATGTCCCCTGAGAGGGCTACGGAGTCCCCGAATTTGGCGTCTGCTTGCGCATTGGAAGCGGTAATTTTTTTTACTTCTCCCCAATTATTCGCACTCCCCTCATCTTTATAGAAAATATGTGCCGCCCCGCCGTTTGCTGTGCCGGGTGCTCCCGCAATAATAATATCTCCTGAAATTGCGACAGAATCTCCGAAATTCAGAGTTTCCGAAGCGGTAATTGTTTTTATATGGCCCCAGTTATCTATATTGCCCTCATCTTTGTAGAAGATGTCTACCTCACCCGCATTGCTTTCAGCAAAAGGTGATCCCGCAACAACAATATTTCCCGAAATCGCGACCGAGTATCCGAATTTGGCATTTGCTTTAGCTGTTGGAGCATAAATACCTACTTTTTTACCCCATTGATCCGGTCCGTCTTGATTTCTATAGTAGATGAGAGCAATACCTGAGTTGCCTGTCCACCAAGAGGCTGCGCAAGGTGTGCCGCCGATAGCAATATCTCCTGAAATTGAAACCGACCAGCCTAATTGGTCGCCTGTATAATATCCGTTGTTTTTTTTAATTTGCCCCCAATTATTCGCGCCGCCTTCATTTTTATAGAAGATGTATACCGCTCCGGCCTTGATCTTTATACTGCCGTGTTCGTTAAAATTTGAGTAAGGAGATCCAACAATGGCGATATCCCCCGAAATTGCGACGGAGTATCCGAA
This sequence comes from Maridesulfovibrio sp., assembly GCF_965230075.1. Lineage (GTDB taxonomy): Bacteria > Desulfobacterota > Desulfovibrionia > Desulfovibrionales > Desulfovibrionaceae > Maridesulfovibrio. Next base: position 373,468 of record NZ_OZ245945.1, read on the forward strand.
CTGCCAGCTTGCAGTAGTATCTGAAGCGGTGATTTTTTTTATAAATCTCCAATTATTTGTACCGCCCTCATCCTTGTAAAAGATGTATGCGGCTCCGGCATTGTTGTTGTAATGAGGGGCCCCTACAATGGCGATTTCTCCTGAAACTGCGACTGAGTATCCGAATAAATCTGAATCTGTAACTGTATCTGCGGTAATCATTTTAACAAAAGATACGGTGGGATCAATGGTCAGCGGATAGTCTGCTTTTGAGTCGTCCACCAGCCAGAGCAGTCTGCCTTCTGCCACAGCCATGGAACAGGGCAGCGGGATGCCTTTGGCATCCCAGACTTTTATGGTGGAGTATTTGATGGATTCGGCTCCGCTGAAGAGAATATCCGCTCCATGCTGCTGCGGGCTGAGGTTTCCGGAGGTAGAGAAGGCAAAGGTCAGTTCTCCTTTGCCTGTAGGCTTTTTATGAATGACCAGCCCGTGTTCGATATTTTTACCGTGGTTTTTATACCATTCGGTCATACCTTCGCGGATCAGGTTCAGCTTGGTGCCTTCAGATTTTAGCTTCGGCTCTTCGGCCTTGAGCATTTTCTCGGCTCGGCCCACGGAATCTAGGGTTAGGGAGAACCAATTGTCTTTATTGCCGAAACGTACTCTGGAATTGTCCGCATTAAGTTGCAGGGAACCATCCAGAGTGCTGGAGGCGGAACTTCCGTCTTTTTGTGGAACGAATGCGCAGTTGTCTGCAGCAATCTGTGTTTCTATTTTTGTGGCGGCCCCGGCTGGTAAATTCGCCCAACCACCTAAAGATGCCTGAGTTAAGCCAGGGCAGCTCAAAAATGCCAAGGCAATAAATATAACGGTCAACTCGCGCATATAGCTCCCCACCTAGAAGAAATATTGGATGATTCTAGAAGAATCCTTGATTGCAATGGGTTGGATTTGCGCGACTATATATAAAATAATATTAAAAATCTATTCTTTAAGCATAGTGGTATTTGTAAGTCCCTTCTACCGATCAATAACCTTATTAATCTTACATGCCGCGCAGGCCGCACCAAAGCCGTTATCAATATTCACGACAGTCACTCCACTGGCGCAGGATGTTAGCATGCCCAGCAGGGCGGACAGGCCGGAGAAGTTTGCTCCGTAGCCCACTGAAGTAGGTACGGCGATAATTGGCTGGTCCACAAGTCCGCCGATAACGCTGGAAAGAGCACCTTCCATACCGGCCACTACGATGAGTACCGAGTATTTGCGGATATCTTCAATGCGGTCAAAGAGACGGTGAATTCCGGCCACTCCGATATCGGATATGATTTCGGCACGGCTGCCCAGCATATCGCAGGTAACCAGCGCTTCTTCAGCCACATCCAGATCGGAAGTCCCGGCGGTGATGATACCGACCATGCCGCTGTTGTATGAGATGTTTTTGCTTTTGCAGGTCAGGGTGTTAGCTACGGCATTGTAGTCTACATGCGGAAAGCGGCTAGTAACGTGTTCGGCAGTTTCCGGGGAAACACGGGTTGCCAGCACGTTGTTGCGCTCGCACATGTGTTCGAAAATATCGCCGACCTGCTGCGGAGTTTTGCCTGCACCATAGATTACTTCCGGGAAGCCGTTACGCAAGGAGCGGTGGTGGTCAATTTTGGTATGCCCGATGTCTTGATAAGGCAGGTCGCGCAGCTTATCCAAGCCCTGATCCACATCCATGCTGCCGTCTTTTACCGCATTCAGTATATTTTTCAGATTATCGTTGGTCATAATACTCTCTATTTTTTATTCAAGCTACCCATGGTGTAGCCGCCCAAGTCTAGCGCTACATGGCGGTAGCCGATTTCTTTTAATTTATTGTTGATCCCGTTAATCTCATTGGCGTTAATGAAATCCTGCAATCTGTCCGCCGGGACTTCGATGCGGGCCACTTCACCGTGATGACGGACCCGCACAGCCGGGAATCCGATTTTCATGAGGAAAACTTCAGCCTGTTCCACCTGCTGCAATGCCTCGTTGGTTACTTCCACATCCACAGGCATGCGCGAGAGTAAGCAGGCGAAGGAAGGCTTGTCCCATGTGGGCAGGTTGAACCTGCGCGAAAGTTCGCGTATTTCAGCCTTGGCCAGTTCCGCCTCCACAAAGGGGCTGCGGATTTTCAGATCCCGCAGGGCCTTGATACCGGGACGGTAATCGCTGAGATCGTCGATGTTGGTCCCTTCTAGGACGTGCTTCAGCGCATTCTCCCGCGCCACTTCCAACAGCTTGCTGAACAGAATCTTTTTGCAAGTGTAGCAGTGTTTCGGGGGATTCATGCGCAGTTCCGCAGGAAAATCCATATCCACCACTATATGTTTTACACCTATTTGTTTGGCAAATTCTCTTGCCTCACGCTGTTCCCATTGCGGAACGTAAGGAGTGGCGATGGAAGCAGCTGTTACTTTATCGCCAAGGGCTTCGTTGGCTGCGTGAAGCAGCAGAGTACTGTCTACTCCACCGGAAAATGCGATAACCGCTCCATCAGTTTCAGCGAGAATCCCGAGCAGTTTCTCATATTTCAAGGCAAGTCTGTCCATTAAATATCTCTTACTTTTCCGATCTGTAAGTATACTTCACTTAGAGGAATACCGTTTTTTTTAGCAAGAGTGCGGCAATCTTCCAGTTCTGGCTTGGAGCGGATTACCTCACCATCTAAAATGGCATTTTTCATGGTCACTGTTCCGAGCGCTGTTTCGAGTTTATCGAAGGATATGCCGAGCACAGTCTTTTCTATGGCAATACTCTTGATGCCCAGTGTGCTGGTGTGCTTGAAAATCAGACGTTTGAATTTGTCCTCGTCTTCAGCGGAGCAGAGCAGAGAAAGGGTCGTTGCCGGACGGTTCTTTTTCATGACGATGGGGGTGAAATGCACATCCATGGCCCCGTCTTCCATGAGCTGGTCAAGGGCCGCACCGAGCATCTCCCCGGTCATGTCGTCGATATTGCATTGCAGCAGCCGCGCGGAAACCGTGGGCAGCGATTCTGCTTGCTGCTCGACTTTTGCAAGCTGGACGCGGAGCACGTTGGGGATTTCATTGTCCCGGTGCCCGATGCCGTAGGCGGTTTTTTGCACAGCCATGCGTGGGGAATCGGTAAAATTGTCGACCATTTCGGCGAGGATAGCCGCTCCGGTGGGAGTGGTTGTTTCTTTTTGTACCGCTCCTTGAGTGGAGGGTAGTCCGGCGAGGATTTCAGAGGTAGCCGGCGCGGGAACAGGCATCTTGCCGTGGGCGCAGTTTACGAATCCGCCGCCCAATTCGATGGAGGAACACCAGACTTGATCGATTTCCAATTCGTGGAAGCAAATGGCCGCGCCGACTATATCGACGATGGAATCAGTTGCACCTACTTCATGGAAATGGACTTCATAAATAGTACTGCCGTGGATTTTGGCTTCAGCCTCGGCAACACGCTTGAAAATCGCAAGGCTGGTGGTTTTGACCTTGTCGCTGAGGTTGCTGGAACTAATCAGCTCTTCAATGTCTTTCAGGTTGCGGTGCTCGTGATGATGGTGATGAGCGTGCGTGTGTTCATGGTCGTGGTGATGGTGTCCATGATCGTGCCCATGGTGGTGTTCGTGGGGCAGCTCTACATCCACGCGGGTGCCGAAGATGCCCTTGCGGGAATCTTGGGAGATTTTGAGGCTGAATTCGTCTGCCAGACCGAGCTTGGCAAGTTCGGATTTAAGAATATCTGGTTCAGCGCCAAGGTCGATCATGGCAGCGAGGTTCATGTCGCCGCTTATGCCTGAAAAACAATCGTAATAGAGTATGTTCATTTTAATTCCGGTCCGGCTAGGGGCCGTTGTTTTGTGCGGATGCCGGGTGTCCGGCACCCGCACAAATTTAATTAGTTTTCCTGTTTGTTCGCTACCATGTTTACCATGGCCTGCATGTCTCCCTGCTCAAAGTAGTCTACGACTCGCTTAAGCTGTTCGGGAATGGCTATGTGCTGGGGACAGTGTTCTTCGCACTGTCCGCATTCCACGCACTGGGAAGCGTAGGCAGATTCTCCGGCCATTTCTTCGCTGAAGAATACGGCATACTGGAATTTGAACTGGTCTGCCTTTTCCTTGAACATATGGGCGCTGTTGAAGATTTCAAAACAGCCCGGAATCCTGACTCCGGCGGGGCAGGGCATGCAGTATGCGCATCCAGTACAGGGAACCTGCATGAGTTCTTTGTACCTTGCAGCCACTTTGCCTACTATTTCAAGCTCTTTCTCATTTAAGGAATTAGCTTCGGCTTCGGAAGCAATGGCAAGGTTCTGCTTGATGTGTTCCTCTTCGTTCATGCCGGAAAGAACCACGGTTACTTCGGGGTGGTTCCAGACCCAGCGCAGCGCCCATTCAACCGGGGCACGTTTAACGTCGGCTTCATCAAAGATTTCCTGAACTCCGTCCGGGGGAGTGGGGGCACTGAGGTTGCCGCCGCGCAGTGGTTCCATGATCATTATCGCGAGATCTTTTGAAGCTGCGTATTCCAGTCCTGCGGTTCCGGCCTGGTTTTCAGTATCGAGGAAGTTGTACTGAATCTGGCAGAAGGTCCACGGGTAATCGTCCACAATGCGCTTGAAGTCTTCAGGAACGCCGTGGAAAGAAAAACCAGCATAACGGATTTTCCCGGATTCAAGGGCCTTGTCCAGAAAGTCCTTCACGCCGAGCTCTACAGAACGGTCCCATGAATTCCCTTCAACAGCATGGATCAGGTAGTAATCGATACAGTCAACATCAAGACGTCTCAACTGCTCATCAAGGATCTCGTCCATATGTTCACGGGATTCAACAATGTATTGGGGCAGTTTGTCAGCGATAGCGACCTTTTCACGGTAGCCGTCTTTGAGTGCCTTGCCTACAATGCCCTCACTTTGTCCGCCGTGGTAGGGCCATGCGGTATCCACATAGTTTACGCCGTTGTCGATGCAATTGCGTATCTGGGCGATTGCGCGCTTTTTATCAATGGTCTTGTCATCGATCATGGGCAGGCGCATTGCACCGAAGCCCAAGATGGACAGCTTGTCTCCAGTTTTAGGTACCTTGCGGTAAAGCATACTTTCTCTCCCTTTGTTTACCGGGTTTATTTTCGTAAATGCTGCCGTTGGGGCAGTATGGATAAACTGGGTAAGTATACATCAAAGTACCGTGTTTTAATCAGACAAATATCTGAATCAGTGACTGTGTGGCTAAACTGTAACAAAGCGGATATCCCGGTTCCTATTTTTTCTTCTTGCGCACTTTCATCATTTTTCTACCCAGCCAGATCATTGGCTTCATCATCCAGCCTTCCATATCGTCGGCCACTTTTTCAAGCTCAGCGGGGATGTCGATGGACTGGGGACATTTCTTTACGCATTTGCCGCACTTAATGCACTGGGAAGCCAGCATGGGATCACCGACCATGCCGCCCATCTGGAAAGCGTAAAACATGGAGGCCTGCTTGTCCTTGAAGGCATGTTTTGAGTTGTAATGGGTAAAGCTGCCGGGGATATCCACTCCGGCGGGGCAGGGCATGCAGTACTGGCATCCGGTACAACCCACGCGCATGACTCTGCGGAATTCCGCAGCGGCTTCATCAACAATGGCAACCTCTTTTTCGGTCAGGGAATTAGCTTCGCCTTTTTCGGCAATAGCCATGTTTTCGGCAATGTGGGCATCATCGTTCATGCCGGAAAGGATCACGGTTACCTCAGGCTGGTTCAAGAGCCAGCGGAAGGACCATTCAGCCGGGGTGCGTTTGTGGTCGGCCTTGGCCCAGATTTTCCTGACCGATGGGGGGGGAGTCTTGGCGAGGTTGCCGCCGCGCAGGGGTTCCATGATTATGACAGCCATATCCTTGGAGGTTGCGTATTTGAGACCTGCGGTTCCGGCCTGATTTTCGGTATCCAGAAAGTTGTACTGAATCTGGCAGAAGGACCACGGGTAGTCGTCCACAATGCGGTTGAAGTCTTCGGCCAGTCCGTGGAAGGAGAAACCGGCATTTATGATCTTGCCGCTTTCAAGGGCTTCATTGATGAATTCGATTACGCCGTGGTCCTTGGCTTTATCCCACATTTCCCCGTTCAGGGCGTGGATCAGGTAGTAGTCGATGTATTCGGTCTGGAGCTTGGCAAGCTGCTCATCAAGCACCTTATGCATCTCTTCTTTGGAAGCACACTGCCAGTGGGGGAGCTTGTCTGCGATCTTAACTTTGTCCCGACAGTTGTTTTTGGCCAGCACCTTACCAAAAAATGATTCGCTTTTGCCGCTGTGGTAAGGCACTGCAGTATCAAAATAGTTGATGCCTTTTTCGATGGCTTCAAGAATCTGCTTCTCTGCCAAGGGTTCATTGATACGGCCCAGTTTTGTGGGCAGGCGCATCAGCCCGTAGCCGAGGGCGGAAAGTTTATCGCCGTTTTTGGGTACTTCTCTGTAGATCATTTTTGCTCCTTATCTTTTGTCGCTTAGCTAGCAATTTTTACAGTCGTAATTACCTGCAGCCGGAATCCAGACCGCGTGTTCCACCGGGCCGTATTGTTCAAGGGTTCCGGCCAGCAGCAAGCCTTCGCGGGTTTTGTCCGGCTTGATACCATCTCCCCAGACCAGAACCACGGCCAAGTCGCCGTCGAAGAGTCCATGACGCATCATGAATGCTTCTGCACCGCTCGGGGATTCATTTATTTTGTTCACCTCTCCGGTCACTGCGCTTACAGCCTCATCAAGTACTGAAGCTGAAGACCTGACTCTGATGAATTCGATCCATTTCATTTGCTGCTCCTCTGTTCTTCTGCTTAACAAGAAGCGGGCCAAAAATTATTGCTCTGAAATTAAAGGGTTTATTGTGTGATCGAAGTCTATTGAGGTGATATGTTGCGCATTGCGACGCAGTATATTACGCTGGCGCAATATGTTGCGTCGAATTAAGAGGTGAAATATGGCGTCCAAGCAAAATGATTTTTTCAAGGAAGTGACCCTGCGTATCTGCGGCAGTCTGGATATTGATCAGGCTCTGGCCCAGACCTTTGAATATATGAAGCGGTTTATCCCCATGAGCGGGGCCGCACTGGTCTATCATGCCCCGGACGAACAGGATATGTTCAACGTGACCAGCTTTACCGGGAACTGGGGAGAGCTTTTCGGGGACGGTTTTTCTGCGGAATTGCAGCAGGAAGAAGAATACCTGCGTTATCTGGAAGAAAATCCCATTGAGGAAAAAGGGGTTTTCGTGCTCAACCGTTTTGACCTCATGCCCAAAATTTTCTTCCGCTACTATCCGAAACTGGAAGAGTATTCCATGATCGGCATGTATCTGACCATTCGCGGAGAAGTGGTCGGTAAACTCATGGGAGTGGACCGGGGCCGTGATATTTATTCGCCAGAACATGTGGCCCTGCTGGAAAGTGTCTGCGAGCCGCTGGCCCTTGCCATGAGTAATGCCCGCCGTTTCGGGGAGCTGAAGCGCATGCGTGACCTGCTGGCCGATGATAACCGAGCGTTGTCTGCGGACCTTAAGCGTTCCATGGGTATGGAGGTCGTAGGGGCTGATTTCGGGTTGCGCGAAGTCATGGAGCAGGTCCGGCGTATCGGTCCGGCCAATAGTCCGGCCCTGTTGCTGGGTGAGACCGGGACCGGAAAGGAAGTCATTGCCAATGCCATCCACATGGCCTCACCGCGCCAGAAGGGGCCGCTGATTACCATGCAGTGCGGAGCCATCCCCGACACTTTGCTTGATAGCGAACTTTTCGGGCACGAGAAGGGCGCTTTTACCGGAGCCGCAGAAACCAAGCGCGGGCGCTTTGAGCGAGCTGACAGCGGGACCCTTTTTCTGGATGAGATCGGAGAACTAAGCCCGGAAGCGCAGGTAAAACTCTTGCGCGTGTTACAGGAAAAGAAGTTTGAGCGGGTCGGCGGTAGCAAGACCCTTGAGGTGGATGTGCGGGTCATTGCGGCCACTCACCGTGATCTTGAAGCCATGGTCCGCGAAGGAAAATTTCGAGAGGACCTTTGGTATCGTTTGAATGTGCTGCCCATTCGGATTCCGCCCTTGCGCTTGCGCCGGGAGGATGTTCCTTCATTGGTGCAGTATTTTATTGAACGTAAAGCCCGTGAAATGAATCTGACCCGTGTTCCGGGGGTGGACCCTCATGATCTGGACATGTTAAAAGCATACCATTGGCCGGGAAATGTGCGCGAGCTTCAGAATATTGTGGAGCGGGCCTTGATTCTTTCACAGGGGGACAAGCTTGTTTTTCCGGAACTTGCCAGCCCGTTGCGTCCAAAGCACGATGTTGAATCCGTAATGGTTGGCGAGTCTGTGCTGACCATGGATCAGGCTGTAGAGCATCATATCCGGGCAGTGCTTAAAAAGGTAGACGGACAGGTGGCTGGCCGTGGCGGTGCTGCGGAGCTTCTGCACATGAATCCCAGTACATTGCGCTTCAGGATGAAGAAGCTGGGCATTGCTAACCAAGTAGGCAATTAAAATTGATCAAGCTATGAAGATGGAAGTTGCAAATATGAAGACAAATATTTTTAACAGGCTGGTTGTTCTTTCTCTCACGCTGGCCTTGCTGGCAGGTTGCGGTTTGAAACGTAATCCCATTCCGGTGGAAATGCAGGGGCAGGCCAGTCTGCCCGGTTATGATCAGGTCCGGTTTTTCGGGGATACCACGCCCAGGCACATGGACAAGGTCATGAAACAATGGGCCGAGATGAGCAGGTTGAACAAACTCCCTGATGAAATCAGCTTTCTATCCCTTTCCGGCGGCGGTGCTGACGGTGCTTTCGGGGCCGGATTCCTTTGCGGCTGGACAGAGCGGGGCGATCGTCCAACCTTTGGACTGGTTACCGGGATCAGTACCGGGGCGTTAATTGCTCCTTTTGCCTTCATGGGGCCGGATTACGATCCTTTCATTGAGATGTTTTACACGACTTTTGAAACCAGTGATCTTGTGCTGCAGCGTTCCTATGTTTCGGCTATTTCCGGGGATTCAGTGTACAGCACGGAGCCTCTTAAGGAAGCCCTGAAAAAGTTTGTTAACCATGATTTTATTGCCAAGATTGCCGTTGAACACCGCAAAGGGCGCAGGCTTTTAATCGGCACTACCAACCTCGATGCCATGCGTCCGGTTTACTGGGATATCGGGGCCTTGGCCCAGTACGGTACCCCGGAAGCAGACCAGCTCATCCGTGATGTGATCCTTGCCTCGGCCTCTGTTCCGGTGGCCTTCCCTCCGGTTTATTTCAAGGTCAAGGCCGGGGATAAAATTTACGATGAAATGCATGTGGACGGCGGGGTCAGCAATCAGGTCTTTTCCTATCCTCCGTCAATTCGTCTTGCCGAGGAATTGGAAAAGATCGGCGAAAAAAGGAAAATTGTCCTCTACATTATCCGCAATGATGCTCTTGTTACCGAAGGAGTTCAGGTGGAGCCTTATATCGGTGGCATTGCCGCCCGCTCTCTTGCCGGATTGATTCGCAATCAGGGTATCGGTGACCTTTACCGCATGTATTCCACTGCCGAGCGTGACGGTGTTGATTTCAAGCTGACTTTCATTCCTCCGGATTACAATGAAGAGTCTGATGAGCTGTTCAGCCCGGTCTACATGAGCAAGCTTTTCGTGCTTGGTCACAGCATGGCTAAGGCTCCTAAGCCGTGGCATTCTGCCCCTCCTTCAACCATGGCCCGCAAGGGGCCGGATGCTGTTCCTGCAGAAGTGATCATCAAATGATGTGGATTAATAGGTGAAAATTATCTATATCGGACTCAATTCCTATTGAATACAGATTAAGAATCTCGGCCGGAAGGTTGTATAGCGGAGCAGGATGAATGAGTAAGGTTGATGTGATTATCAGTGTGTGCGGCAAGCCCTTGCAGACTTGTCTGGCTCTGCTTTCACTTGAGCGGGCCAGCGGGCAGCATATAGATAAAATTTATTTTATTGAGGAAAACACCCAGACCAAGGGCATTGATGCGGGGTGTCACCAGTATGTGCTGGATGCACTGGCCCACAAAATCGAATACTACATGCCCAAGTATTGGAACTACTGCTTTCCCATTGAATGGGACCGCATTGATGATGAAGAGTACCGCCATTCCGTTCGCTATCAGTACGGTTGGGAAAAGAGCGATAAGGATTATGTGCTCATCATCCATAATGACGCCATCTTCAGGAAAGACATCATCGGGGCCATGGTCGAGGGCATCGGGGATTACGTTGCTGCCGGACACATTGGGCAGTGCTGGTATTGTCCCGCTGCATTTTCCGGAAAATGTTCTCCGGATACCTATATGGATTACCGCCCGGATTTCCGGGAACTGGTTGACCTCTACCGCAGTGCACAGCCGCCGGAAGGCAAGCAGGTCCGGGCTTACCACCTGCCGCGCATGCACGATATCTTTTTCAAGCAGCCTTGGCCTCTGCCGGAATGCAGGGTCAATGAATGGTGCTGCCTCGTAAACATGAAGATCGCCCGCAAAATGACCATGCCCATCGGCAAGGCTACCCCATTCGGGGCCTTTATCAATGTGGGCAAGCAGATTCTGGATGTGGGTTGCCAATGGTTCCGGGAAATGCACCTACGCAACAAGACCTGTCTTAATTTCGACATCTATAAGTACATGTATCACGATGTGCCGCCCACCGGGCAGCCGACCCTTATCGATAAAGACAAGTATAAGACTAAGGAAGAAATCGCCCTTGATGTTCTCAGGGCGGAGTTTGATTATCCGGAATAAGGTTGGAAGTTTATCGAAAGATTGAATCCCCGCAATGCTCAGGAGCGTTGCGGGGATTTTTTTATGTCAGGTAGGTCGCCCACAAATATGAAAGGGGCATGACCAGAATCAGGGCCGGGATCATGTTAGCCACAGGAAACTGCTTGATGCCGCAGATGCGAAATCCTGTAGCGAGCATGATCAATCCTCCGCAGGAAGAGAAATCAGCCAGCATATCCGGGGTGGTCAGGGGCAGGATCATGGATGCTCCCAGAAAGAGCAAGCCTTGAACCAGAAATTGCGGGAAGACCAGAATACCTACGGTGAAGCCCATGGTGGAGGCAAAGATGGGGGCGGTAAACAGATCGAGGATTGATTTTACAATGAGCAGAGTCGGGTCTCCGGTCATTCCTTCTGTCATGGAACCGTAAATTCCGGTGCCGCTCATGCAGAAGAGGACCAGCAGAGCAACGAATTTATCCAGAAATTCTTCCTGATCCATATCTCCGCTGGGCCGGGTCAGTTTTTCGATTGCAACACGGGCTTTAGCTGCACAGTTCTGGATGAGATTCTCCAACTGTATGATTTCACCCAGCAATGATCCCAGCACAAGGGCCAGCATAACCGGGGCGAGAAGTTTTACTTTGACAATCATGGCGACGCCGAGGCCCATGGAGGCACATCCGAAGACCATGGGCATGCGGGTACGGATATTTACATTCAGTTTCGGGCCGATCATGGCTCCGGCAACACTGCCGGCAAGCAGTGCAGTGCCGTTGATAAATGGTCCTATCATATAGAATTCCTTTATTGATTGGGGCACGACAACCAATGAAACTGTCATACCTGTCAGGGGGGTGAATTGTTTGAGAAGTGAAAAATGAGGGACTTAGGAAGTAAATCCGAATTCAGCTTTTGATTTAGTGTAGAAGATACGAAGGCATTTGGATTTCAGGTGGGATAGCAGTTTTTCGCATTCGTCTTCAGTCAGGGCCATAGTCACGAGTTGCGGTTTGTCATCAAAATCAAAATAGTTGTCTGAGTGGAAGCGTCCGTCATGCCCAAAGCCTTCTTTGCCGCTGAATAAAGTAGCTCCGCGTACGCCAATTTTGTGGGCTTCTTCCACAAGCCAGTCAGCCAGTGGAATACCATCCTGTTCGCGGTTTTGCTGGGTAAAGAAAGTTATCAGATATCCTTGCATCGTATTGTCCTGTTCGTTTTGAGTGTGTTTCAACGGGATTTATTACGGAACCCGGATGCGAACAATGATGCAGGTCACTGAGGAGATTAAAATTTAAATGATAAAAAAAGGGCTGGAGGCTGTTTCATCCAATTGTTCTTTGTTCAGGACGGTGATGCTGCCGCGTCCTTTGGAGACAATTCCACTATCCTGCAGTCTGGATATTACCCGGGCCGCACTTTCCCTCGAAGTTCCGACCATTTCGGCAAGATCACTATTGGTGAGGGGAAGTTCAGATCCTATGCGGGTGGATAACATGCTTAATACGTTGAGAATGCGGGTCTCAACGCTTTCGTCGATCAGGTCAATGATGCGGGTATAAGCACCGTCAAGCAGTTCGCCCATGGTGCCCAATATGCCCATGGCAACGGGGGGATTGTTTTCAACCCAAAATCTGAACTCATGGCATGGTATTGTGATAATAGACGAATCTTCCACAACACGGGCACTGAAAAGTCTTGGCCCGGATTTAAAGCAGGTGATTCCGTTCAGGGTGATTCCCCGGGTGGCGACAAGGTAAGTGAAGGATTTTCCTGACGGGGATTCTTTGGAAAGGATGACTTTCCCGTTTTCTACAAGACAGAAGTTATCCGACTTATCCCCGGCTTTGAAAATGAATTCTCCTTTCTTGAACTGTTTTTGCCGAGCCTTGGCGGACAACTCTTTCAAAGCTGAAGTTTCAGCTTTATTGAGGTTGGGGTCTGCCTGCAGGGCTTCAATCATTTGTGCTATATCTTGTTCGGTTGCGGACATATTTAAGCTATTAAATTTGTAGGTGGGATTGGTTTAATCTCGCATAAGCCAACCTCATACGGTCTGAAAGGTCAATCTCTTTCAAGAGGATTGTATTTATGGAAAATGTTGACTGTGAGGTTGCCGTGGCGTTAGTTCTTTCCCGTTATGTTTTTCTTTGATCATAGGGCATTTTTTATGCTTAAGGGCAACGCGTTGCCGGAAATAAATCATAAACTTTAATTATTATTGAGTAGTAAAGATGGAAAGTTCACTTGATTTTTCAGCTGTTATTTTTGATTTGGATGGAACCCTCCTTGATACATTGAGCGATATTGCTGCGGCAGGAAACTCCGCCTTGGAACGTATGGGCTATCCTACCCATCCGGTAGATGCATATCGCAAGTTTGTGGGTGACGGTGCTAAGAAGCTGGCATGGCGGGTGCTGCCTGAAGACAAGCAGAATCAGGAAGATTATGATAATTTTGTACCGGTCCTGCTCAAGGAATTTGAACAGGAGCTGAATAAGCACGTCCGTCCTTATGCCGGAATTCCCGAGGTGCTTGCGGATTTCATTGCCGCCGGGAAGAAGGTCGCCATTCTTTCCAATAAGCCCCATGAGCATGCTGTTGAATCAGTAGCAAAGTTTCTGCCGGGAATAGAGTTTTTCGCTGTTTACGGCGGACGCAAGGATGTTCCTCTTAAACCTGAACCTGACGCAGCCCTTGAGCTTGCTGAGAAAATGGGTGTTTCCCCGCAGCAGACCCTATTCATTGGCGACACTGATGTGGATGTTAAAACCGGAGTCAATGCAGGGATGATTGCTGTGGGAGCCAGTTGGGGCTTCCGCGGGGAAAGTGAGCTTGTAAAGGCCGGGGCGAATATTGTGCTGGATACCCCTGCTGATTTAGTGTCCCTGCTTTAATTTTTAAAATATATGGACTCCGAAGGAGGTGCGGCTAATGCTGCGCCTCCTTTTTTTGTGTCTATTGGAAGTAAATTTGTATTTAAATTGCCCGCCATCTGTTATTGTTGTTCAACTAAAATGTGTTCTTTAGTTTTTTGCAACAATGAAGGGTAGGCTATGAAAGTTTTTGTCGGTGATTTGAAAGTCGGAATGCGTCTGGCTGAAGATGTTAAGGGGGCTAACGGTCGTTTCCTGCTGGCTGCTGATACCGTACTTGAAGAGCAGCACCTGCGAATTTTCAATATCTGGGGCGTTAGTGAAGTGAAGATATTCGGCAGAAACGGAGCCGGTGATGCTGATGTTTCTGATCCTCAGCTACAGGCCTTGGCTGAAGAGTATGTGGATGGCGTTTTTGCTTACGCAGATATGAATGTGGCCCCCATGGATATTTTGAAGGAGGCCAGCATTAAGTATTTTGCGGGGGAGCTGGAAAAGAACATTACGTTGCCCCAGACCATGATTTCCATGGGCAGTAATCTCGATATCCCTGAGGCCCCTCTCTTTGCAAGTGCTGACCTGTTTCTAAATAGCGGTATCCGTTTGGCCTCTTTCCCGGACATTTATTACAAGATCATGGAAACTCTTAATGACCCCGGAGCCGGTTCAGAAAATCTTGCGGATATTATTTCCAAGGATTCCGGGCTGAGTGCAAAGTTGATCAGTCTGGTCAACAGTCCTTTGTATGGTTTTGACCTTCCGGTGGAATCCCTGAGCAGGGCGGTTTCATTGGTGGGAACGGATGGTGTCTGCCAACTGGCCTTGAGCGTTTCGGTCATGGAAACATTTAAAGGAGAGCATGACGTGGGTTTTTCCATGGCAGACTTCTGGAAGCACTCTCTGGCCTGCGCAGTGTTTTGCCGCATTTTAGCCCAACAGGTTCCCGGTGTTTCGCCTGAGAAATGTTTTGTTGTGGGCATGCTCCATGATATCGGGCAGTTAATTATGCTGCAGCAGTACCCGGATAAGATAGATCTGGCTCTTCAACTGCGTATGGCCCGCAACGTCAGCTATTGCGAAGCGGAGTCAATTGTCTTTGGGTTCGACCATTGTGAGCTTGCCGGAAGACTTTTTGAACTCTGGAATATTCCGTCCTCTATTACAGCCGGAGTAGTTGGCCATCATGGGGGGCGTTCAGGAGAGTTCTGTATTGAATCTGCCATATGTTCTGTCGCAGATTCAATGGCGGTCGCAATGCAATACGGAACAGACAGCTTCGGTCTTATCAACACTCCTTATCCCGGATCATGGGATATTCTTGGGCTTCCTGACGGCGCGGTTGTAACTACCTTATTGAAGGCCAGACGCCAGATTGCGGACATTCTTACCATATTTGGAGGTTAGGATGGACGAAAAGAAATTGATAAGATTTCAGCGGCAGCAGATTAAAGCCCTGCAGGAAGAAAAGGCTGCTGCAATGGAAGCTTTGGATCTGGCCCGGGAGCTTGGAACTATAACCTCACTTTCACCTCAACGGCCATCATTGGATAAATTGCTGCAGGATATCTGTGATCGCGCTAACAGGATGATTCCGTTCCAGTCCTGCGCGGTTTATCTTGTGGACAATGATACGCAGGATTTTGTGCAGCCCCGTTCCTGTCCGAATAGCGCAGCGGCAAGGCTGGAAGGTGAGGTCGGTTCACTTATTACCGACCAGTCTTTTGCTTATGCATTGCAGTCTGACGGTCCGGTGTTTTTTCTTGATTCTGCTGGGAGCAGCCACATACTCCTTCACTCCCTGATGACCCCGTTCAGGGTGCGAGGTATGTTTGTAGGGCTGATGCAGCAGGGCAAGGAAGAGATTTTAGATACAACTTTAAAACTGTTTTCAGTGTTCATGCTTTCTGCGGTCAATGCCCTTGAAAACTATGAAACTCGCGAAATTATGCGAAATCATAGTTTGGAACTTGAGCGTAAAGTCCGGCAACGTACTCAGGATCTTGTTGATGCTTATGATCGTTTAGACATCACTTTGAATGCCATGCAGGCCGGAGTCTTGGTGGTGGAAGCGGAAGGCCACAGGATTGTTGATGCAAATCCCAAGGCCCTGGAGATGATGGGCAGGGGCTGGGAGGAGGTTGTCGGGTCAGAGTGTTTTGATGTTATCTGTTCCGCTTGCAAAGGAGATTGCCCCATTGTTGATCGCGGCTTGGAAGAAATTAACGGAGAACATATCATTGAACGGAAGGACGGGGGACTTGTTCCGGTCCAGAAAACTGTAAGCAGAGTCATGATTGATGGTAAGTTGCATATGGTTGAAAATTTCATTGATATCAGTGAGCAGAAGAAGCTGGCTGACCTGAAGGAGCATGTTGACCGCATAATGAGGCATGACCTCAAGAGTCCATTGAACGGAATTATAAGTTTGCCTGATGTCCTGCTGTTGGAGGATGATGGACATCTAACTGAAAGTCAGCGTGAAATTCTGGGGTACATACAAGCGTCAGGGTACAAATTACTTAATATGATTAACCTTTCACTTGACCTTTATAAAATGGAAACCGGTTCCTACGAGTACTTCCCAGCAGTTGTGGATGTCTATGGCGTTGCTCGTTCTGTATTGAAGGATCTTTTTGAGCTAATTAATTACAAAAAAATCGTAATTAGGGAGCGGTTTGAGGGAGAGGAAGTTGATAAAGATTTTTCATTTGAAATCCGCAGTGATGAATTCCTGACCTATTCGCTTTTATCCAATATCTTGAAGAATGCCGTGGAGGCATCCCCTGTTGGCGAGACCATCACTTTGGATACCAAGGAGATTGCCGGAAACATTCTGATATTGATTCATAATATGGGAGCAGTTCCTGATAGCATCCGGGACACTTTTTTTGAGAAATACGTTACGGCCGATAAGTCAGACGGAACAGGGCTGGGGACTTATTCCGCAAAACTTATTACCGAAACCATGGGAGGAAGTATTTCTTTTGAAAGTTCAAGTGAGGAAGGAACCACAATCATGGTCGAACTTCCGGGGATGAATGTTTAAGACATATTTGTTTTTCAGTGGTTTGAAAAAGAAATAGTGCTGTGTTAATTTTTATTGGTCTATTTCTCTTAATCCAAGTTCGAGAGGTGGTATGATGAAGTTTCTGGTTGCTGAAGATGATTTTGCCTCAAGAAATTTTTTACAGCTTTTTCTCAAGAAGTTCGGCGAGGTTGATGTGGCTGTGAATGGGGCTGAGGCACTGGATGTCTACAAGTTCGCTCTGGAGGAAGGTGAACCGTACCAGTATGTTTTCATGGATATTATGATGCCGGAGAAGGATGGACTGGATGCAGCTAGGGAAATCAGGGAAATAGAACGTGAGTTCAAGGTCGTCCCGGCTAAGGAGTCTTCAATCATAATGGTGACGTCTCTTTCCGATGTGAAAACTGTTTTTGAAGCTTACAATAAAAGTGAAGCCACGGATTATATAGTGAAGCCACTGACCGCTGAGGTCCTGACAACCAAACTGAAAGAATTGGGGATTCTCGATGATGAGTGATCAATTTGAACAGGAGTTGTTTCTGGGCGAATTTGTGAATGAGTGCCGGGAAGCAACTGATTTGGCGGTACAGGATATTCTTAATTACGAAGAAACTCGTAATCAGGATTCAATCGACCGTATTTTCAGGGTGTTGCACAGTATTAAAGGCAATTTATCCATGATGGGATTTATGGATTTGGCCGAATTTGTGCACAAGGTGGAAGATGCTTGTTCGAATATCCGCTCTGGTGTGCTGGAGCCGGATAAAAAAGCCATTGATGTTCTGCTCAAAAGCTTTGACCTGATTGAGGATGCTTTTAAAAATATCCTGGCTGCTGGCGATGATAAGATTGATTATGACCGCGGGTATGCTTTGCTTAAAGATTATGATCCAGAACAAGTAGGGCTGAATTCAGAAGATGTTATTGCTAATCCGTTGCCCAGAGTTAAACCAGAAGAGATTCTGAATAAAATCAAGGTCCGTCACAACCCTATAGCTTTGGTTGTGGATGATGATTTTGCCAGCCGCAAGGTTCTTAACCATTATCTTTCTAAATATATGGACTGCTATGTAGCCAAGGATGGAGTTGAGGCTATTCAGGCGTTTACTGAAAGCCTGTATGGTAACAGTCCCCGTTTTGACCTGATTGCGCTGGATATTATGATGCCCAATATTGATGGTTTGCAGGCTTGCAAGGCCATCCGTCAGATGGAGCGCAGCAAGAACCTGGATACCTTTGGAGCTGAAACAAAAATATTTATCGTAAGTAGCTTGAATGATGAAAAGACCATTCACAAGGCCGTTTATGAATGTCAGGCCGATACATACCTGATCAAACCGGTTAAGTTTGAGGATTTACAACGTCAACTGGTTCGTTTCAAATTGATTGATCATGAGGAAATCTAAAAGTATATAAATTAGAAATCCCGGATTGGAGTGTTCCAGTCCGGGATTCTTTTTTGTGTATAATTTTTGTCTCTAGACATACTTCTCATAATCAGTAACCAGCAAATGTATCGGCTTCTCGTCCTCATCCACTTTCGGGAAGCGGGGCAGGGGCTCGTGAAAGCGGTTGTCGATGTTATCATCATTGACCGCGCTGACCTCACCTACCATGACATCCCCGGTTCCGTCCTCGCAGTAGAAGCAATGATACATGCCCGGTTCAAGGCAGATGGATTCGCCCGGTTCGAGCACTATCTCACCACCCGGTTCAACGGTGCGCACAAAGCCGTCCACGCTTACTTCCAGCGGCTGGTCGGACATGGATTCATCTTCATTGGAACCGTAAAGTTTGATGACCAGATTCCCACCCGCACGGTTGATGATGTCTTCACGCTTGGACCAGTGGAAATGCATGGGACAGAGCTGTCCTTCACGCAGGATCATGATTTTTTCAGCGTAAGGTTTGGGGTCCCCAGTCTGGAGGTTGCCGTTGCGGATGGTGAACAGGATCAGTCCCAGCTTGGCGAAATCTCCTTTGCCGTAATCGGTCAGGTCCCAGCCGAGCATGTTGCGCACAACTTCGCTGTCGCCTTTACCCTTCCAGTCTTCCGGTCCCCAGAAGGCCCATTTGGGCAGGTTGAAACGGTGTCCGGCGTAGAACTCCTTGGCCTTGGTGATGAGTGCGTTGATCTCACTTCTTTTCATGATGATATCCTGTATTGAAAAATTATTTTATTAACTTAAGTTCGGCCGGGATTGCAGGCATGGCCCCTTTGCAGGAACAGACATGGGCCGCCAGCCTGTTGGCGTGATCGCTGATATATTCAAGGGAATGCCCGAGCAGAAGCCCGATAGCCACCGAGGCGGTAAATGAATCTCCCGCGCCAATGGTATCTGAAATTTCTTTCACTTCAATACCTGGATGGTCAACTTCACCATCTTTAGTAATAATCAGGCTGCCCTTGTCTCCACGGGTCAGCACTGAGCATTTCAGCTCAAACCCGACATGCAGTTTCTGGAGCATCTCCCGTTCGCTGCCCTTGAGCCCGAACATGGGTGCGATGACTTTGATTTCATCATCGTTCAGTTTGAGCACGTCTGCCCGTTGCAGCGAATCAGCTATGATTTCCTTGTTGTAAAAATTCTGGCGCAGATTCATGTCATAGACTTTCAGTGCCTGCGGGGCGGCATCAAGAAAGGTCTGGATCGCTTTACGGGATTGCTCGCTGCGCTGGGCAAGGGTGCCGAAGCAGACTGCATCCACCTGTGCGGCAAAGCCCATGGCAGTATCATTCAACTGCAAATGATCCCAGGCAATGTCGTCGGGGAAATGGTAGGTTGCCACGCCTTGGTCATCCAGACGGGCTTCCACGTATCCGGTTGCATGCTCCCGGTCAATACTCACTCCCGAGAGGCAGAGTTCGCGGTTCATAAGTTCGCTGGTGGCGCGGCGTCCGCGATCATCATCTCCGAGAGTGGAGATGGCTGCGCCGTCCGCACCCAAACGTCCCGCATGGTATGCAAAGTTGACCGGAGCACCGCCGATTTCCTCTGAATCAGCCAGTACGTCAAATAATATTTCGCCAAGTCCGGCGATGAAGAGTTGTTTCATTTTTTTATTCCTTAACTGATCCGGCAAGTAATCCTCGGATGAAGTAGCGTCCTAAGAAAATATAAATCATGAGCACCGGGAAAGCCGCCATGATTGATCCGGCCATGGGCAGGTTCCAACTTACGGCCTGTCCGCCTGCCAGTTGAGCAAGTCCCACGGTGATGGGGTTGTCTTCGTGGCGGGTCAGACAGATACCCCAGAGGAATTCGTTCCAGATCTGGGTTACCTGCCAGAGACTGGTGACCACAAAACCGGGGATGGACAGCGGGAAGACGATCTTGGTGTAAATGGAAAAGAATCCGGCTCCGTCAAGCCTTGCGGATTCCACCAGCGCGGTGGGAATCTGGGCGTAGAAGTTACGGAAAATGAGTGAGGTGATCGGCAGCCCGTAAACTACGTGTGCAAGGATTAGCCCCGGCAGTCCGCCGTACAGGTTCATGGCCCGTAGGGTCTGGAAGAGCGGGATCAGGATAACCTGATAGGGGATGAACATACCGAACAGGAACAGGGTGAAAATCAGCTCGCTGCCCTTGAATTTCCATTTGGAAAAAACATAACCGTTCAAGGAACCGAGTACAGTGGAAAGCGCGGTGGCACAAACGGTCAGGATCAGGGAGCTGGCAATGTTGGACTTGAGCAGTCCGAATGCTTCCGGGAAGCTGGCCCAGTTAAGTTTATCGGGCCATTCCCACGCTGTGGGCAGGCTGATGTTTGCCGGGTCTTTGAGTGCGGTGACAATAGCCATGTAAGCCGGCATGAGGAAAAACAGGGCCAGCACAAAAAGTGAGCCGTAAAGCAGGATGGAGCCGGGGGTGATTCCGGTTTTTTGGGTTGTGGTACTCATGGTTTATCCCCTTCTCCTTTGCTTGTACTGGCTGACTACGTAGGGAACGATAAAAGTGCCTGCCACGAGGAATAGCACGATGGCGATGGCTGCGCCCCGGGCAAAGTCGTTGGCCCGGAAGGTGGTCATGTACATGTTCAGGGCCGGGTGCCCGGTCTGGGCGTTGTCCGGTCCGGTCATGGCGAAAATGATGTCGAACATCTTCAGTGAGATGTGCGAAAGGATGATCACTGCACTGATGGTGATCGGCTTGAGCATAGGAATGGCAACATAACGGTAGTAGTCGGTGCTGCTGGCCCCGTCGAGCATGGCGGCGTCACGCAGATCCTGTGAAATTCCGTTGAATCCGGCAAGGTAGAGGGCCATGGTGTACCCCGCATACTGCCAGACTGTGGCGATGATGATGCCCAGTGTAGCGAGGTTGAAACCGTGCATTTCTTCCATGAACAGGGCTTGGGGAAGCAGGGACCCGCCCAGCCATGCAAATGCTCCGATAACCACGCCGGGACCGAGCCAGCGTTTGACTGCCTTTTGCGGATTGCCTTTAAGCAGGAACAACCCGATCAATATCAGGATGAAGGCCGCAACGTAGAGCAGGATTTGAATTATGTTCTGCCAGTTGAATTCAAGAACAGCCTTGGTGGATGAGGTCCACTGGAAAGTGAGGGCATCAAAACCCAGATAGGTGGGCAGCACGTTGACCCCGCCCTGCGGTGCCAGCAGCCAGCGCCAGATGGTACCGGAAACGATGAAGGAAAGGGACATGGGGTAAAGGAAAATTGTGCGCAGAATATCCTCGCCCTTGGGCTTCTGGTCCAGCAGGATGGCGATAAACATGCCAAGGCCGATGGCTCCGGCCAGCAGCATTACAGAGTAGTATACTGCGTTGACAAGATCCTGCCTGAAACCGCCTGAGAGGAACCCGTTGAACAGGTCTGCGTAGTTATCCAGACCGATGAAATTTTTTTGCGGATCAAGGGCCAGTGCGCCTGTTCCGCCCCAGTCAGTCATGGAAATCCAGATGGTGTTGCCGATAAAACCGTAAACAAAAACGGCGACAAGGATGATTGATGGCAGAAGGGTTAAGAATGCCTTCAGCCTGTCCCGAGATGCTTCCCTCATATGCCGAACCCCTTTTGGGACCGCGCCGGGAAATCCCGGCGCGGTATTAATTACTTAATCCTGATAATTACTTGCCGATCTGGGCTTTGTCAGCCAGCTGCTGGCTTGCCATGGCGGTAGCCTTTGCGTTTTTGGTCTTCAGGAACATTTCCATAACCTGTGCGAAACCGCCCATGAAGGTTTCGTTTGCTGCTGCACCGTGAATCAGGGAAGCGGCAACTGCGTCTTTGGCGAAGTCCTTCGCTGCGGACTGCAAGTATACGTTGTACTTGCTGAGGTCGGTGTCGGTACGGGCGGAGATGGAACCCTTGAGGGGGTTGAAGGTGTCACTGCCTTTTTTGGAGCCGAGCAGTTTCAGCCATGCGATTGCGTTGTCGCGGTTGGGTGCGCCCTTGGGCAGGCCGAAGGAGTCGGCGAGGAAGATGAATACACCTTCGGTTTCAGGGGATGCGATCCATGCGAAATCCTTACCGGGAACCATTTTCTTGGTAGTGGACATGTAACCTGCTGCCCAGTCACCCATGATGTTGAATGCTGCGCGACCGTCGATAACCATGTCGGTAGCCTGCTGCCAGGAAAGGGAAGCAGCATCTTTGTTGGTGTAGGGCAGGATTTTGCCGAAGAGTTCCCAAGCCTTGATCATTTCAGGGCTGTTGAACTTCAACTTACCGGACCAGAGGTCATTCCATTTGTCAGCACCGATGGATGCGATAACAACGGATTCCCAAAGGTGGGTTGCGGTCCAGTTCTGGCCCATGGCAAGGGGGATGATGCCTTCTTTCTGGAGCTTGGGAGCGATTTTCAGGAAATCATTCCAGTTTTTAGGTGCTTCCACGCCCCATTTTTTTAAGTTGGCGGGGATGTACCACATTACGTTGGAGCGGTGGATGTTCACCGGAACGGACCAGATACCCTTATCGGTACCGATCAGTTTGACCAGACCTTCAGGGAAAACGTCCATCCAGCCTTCTTCTTTGAACAGGAAGGTCAGGTCTTCCATACGGTCGGACTTAACCCAGGTACCGATCAGTTCCTGACCGGCGTGAACCTGAAAGCTGTCCGGCGGCTCACCACCGAGCATACGGGTTTTCAGAACGGCCTTGGCGTTAACGCCGGAGCCGCCGGTAACAGTAGCATCGATGACATTTACATTGGGATGCTGGCCTTTGTAGAGACCGATCAGGGCCTGCAGGGCCGGACCCTCGTCACCTGCCCACCAAGAGAAAATTTCGAGGTCGCCATTGAGTTCCTTGGCCTGCGAGACCTGCGGAACTGCCAGCAGCACGACCGCTGCGAACACCAAGCAAAGTTTAATCAGGTACTGTTTCATGTTTCCTCCTAAATGTTAAAACAATCTACTTTATCCTTAAGCCTTTATAGTTCGTCGCTTTTAGGGATTCCGGCAGTAGGTGTTTCTCACTAAAACCCACTGTTGGCGCTGAATCTCTGCTAAAGCGTCTTCAACCTTTTCTAATAAAGCGCCTCTTTAGTTTCCGGATCAAATAAGACCATACGGTCGAATTCGAATCCGATGGGTACGGTTTCACCAGGATGGGCAATGACCCGACCTTCCACCTCGGCAATAAGTTCGTTTTCACCGTCAATTACGATTTCAAGCAATGAATGGGCACCGAGGATTTCGGAAACCACGACCTCGCCGCTGCACCACCAGTCCTTTTGAAGCCGCTCAATGTTGTCCCCCATTTTGATGGAGTCCGGGCGAAGTCCGGCCAATACCGGATCGCCGTCCTTGAGATTCGGTCCCTGATGGTCCTGTACCGGGAACTTGGTGCTGCCTTTGACCACATATCTTTTACCGTCAATGACTTTAATGATCCCTTCAAGGATGTTCATGGGCGGGTTGCCGATGAATTGGGCCACAAAGACGTTGTTGGGCCTTTCAAATACTTCCACAGGGGTTCCCACCTGCTGGATGTAGCCGTCCTTGAGGATGACAATGCGGTCGGCCAAAGTCATGGCTTCGATCTGGTCATGGGTGACGTAGATAGTGGTTGTCTTGAGCCGCATGTGCATTTTGCGCAGTTCCATGCGCATTTGGGTGCGCAGCTGGGCATCAAGGTTTGAGAGCGGTTCATCAAAAAGAAATACATCCGGGTTGCGGACCATGGCCCTGCCCATGGCAACTCGCTGGCGTTGTCCTCCGGAAAGTTCCGAAGGTTTGCGGTGCAGGTAGGGTTCCAGCTCGAGAATCTTGGCAACCTCACCCACGCGTTTTTCAGTTTCGTCCTTGGATCTTTTGTGCATCTTCAGCGAAAAGCCCATGTTTTCGGCAACGGTCATGTGCGGATAGAGGGCGTAGTTCTGGAAGACCATGGCTACGTTGCGGTCTTTGGGAGAAACATTGGTGACTACCCTTTCGCCGATGTGGATGTCTCCACCGCTGATGTCCTCAAGTCCGGCTACCATGCGCAGGAGGGTGGATTTGCCGCACCCGGAAGGGCCGACCAGAACGATGAATTCGTTGTCGTTTACGGAAAGGTCCACACCGTGGATAACCTCGACTGATCCATAACGTTTGATGACGTTTTTAAGCTCTACGTTTGCCATGCTTCATCTCGCCTTGTTCGTTTTAAATTCCCTAGGAAATCCTACGGAACCTGTACTCGGTTGAATGATTGTATTTTTCTCCGGGATTCAGGATCACGGAGGGAAATTCGGGTCGATTGACCGCATCCGGGTAACCCATGGGCTCGATGCAGAAGCCAGAGCGCGGTCCGTATTGCTGTCCGTTTTTGCCGGAACTTGCGGATTTCATTCCATCCGCAGTATAAAATTGCACCCCGCGCTGGTTGCAGCGTATCTCCATTTCCAGCCCGGATTCAGCTGATCGGGCAATGGCTGTTGTGTTCAGCTTTTCATCTATCTTGTTCAAAATTAAAAAGCGGTCTTGCGCAGTATCGCCCAGCTCTCTGAATTCGCTGAAATCAGCAGGAGTACCGGAAATATTCATGATTTCGCCGTCGGGTATGAGATCGTTGTCAGTTGATAGAGATTGTGCGGCGATAATTTTCAGTTCGTGGCTGTCGAGTTTTTGCCCGTCTCCGTTTAGGTTGAAGTAGGGGTGGCTGGTCATGTTCAGCGGGGTGGGATAGTCGCATTCCGCACGGTGGACGATGGAGAGAGCGGTGCCGCTTAAAGTAAAAGTAGTTTTAATGCGCACATTGCCGGGGTATCCGCCCATTCCGTCTTTGCAGTGCAGCTCAAGAGTAACTGAAGGAGACTCTGTTTCCTTAGTCAGTTCCAGAACTTCCCAGTTGCGGCGGTTGAAACCGTATTTACCGCCGTGAAGGTGGTTTTTGCCTTCGTTGCGGTCCAGTTGGTATTTTTGTCCGTCCAGCTCAAAAGCTGCATCTGAAATCCGTCCGGCAACCCGGCCTATGGTTGCGCCTATGTAATTCCCGTCAGCCATGTACTCTTCAAGGGAATCAAAACCGAGCACCACATCAATAAGCTTGTCTTCCGCCGGAATTTCCAGCCCCACTAGAGTCGCTCCGTAGGTGGAAATACGGGCTTTGCATCCGGCGCTGTTTTCCAGAGTGAAGAGCAATACATCCTCTCTATATGGAGTACGGCCCCATACCATGCTGCTTATGGGCATTACACACCTTCCTTATAGCTCGATCCGCGGATAAGCAGTTCGGTTTCAAGAGTGATGGTCTCGGGCCTGAAATTTTCTTTTTCCTTGAGCTGTTTGAGCAGCAGGGTGGCTGCGGTTTTGCCCATTTCAAAAGCCGGCTGGGCCACTGAACTCAGGGCCGGATCAATGAGCGCAGATTCCGGTGAACCGGAGAATCCGGCGAGGGCTACATCTTCGGGGATACGCCAGCCTTCTTCGCGGAAGCGGCAGAACGCGCCCACGGCAACCGGGTCGTTGATGCACAAAACAGCGTCCGGGGGATTTTCCATTTTCAGGTATTCCTCGGCTCCTGAACGTCCGTTACTGCCCCGGCAGCCCCCGATATTGATGTTCAGTTCCGGGTAAAAGGGGATGCTGTGGTTCTTGAGTGCTTGCAGATAGCCATTGAAACGGAGCCTGTTCATGGAAATGCCTTCACGTCCGGCAAGGAAGCCGATACGCTTGTAGCCCCGGTCAATGAGATGGGAGGTCATTTTGTATGCAGCCCGGAAGTCATCGATGACTACTTTTCCGGTATCAAGTTCATCCACCACCCGGTCAAACTGGACCAGCGGGATACCTTGGCGCATCAGGGCGCGCATATGATCACTACTGGTGGTTTCAAGGGAAATGGCCATGAGTACCCCGGCCACGCGGTTGGCTGCCAGAGCTTTGGTGGTCATGATTTCCCGTTGCAGGGTCTCGTTGGACTGGCAGACCATGATGATGTACCCGGCATTGTAAGCCACTTCCTCAATACCGCTGATGACCGTGGCAAAGAAATTGTGTCGGATTTCAGGTACGATAACCCCGATAACCTTGCTGCTTTGTTTCTTCAAGCTCTGGGCGATTGGGTTGGGCTGGTAGCCGTATTTTTCCGCCGCCGCCATGACCACTTCTTTGGTCTTGTCGCTGATGTCCGGGTGGTCATGCAGGGCACGGGAGACCGTGGATGCGGAAATTCCGAGCTTGCGGGCGAGGTCTTTGAGGGTCATGTGTCCCATATTATGGTTCCGTCCTTTTTTGGGGGATAGTCAGAAATTCATGGCCCGGTTGGCGGATGGCTAGCTCTATGACTGAATGTTCACCGAAAATATTTTTCATGGCCCGGCTGTATCTCTCAAAATCCGACTCATGAACATAGACTTGGATGGTCCCGGCAAATCCGCCGCCATGTACCCGGCCTACACCGTGGGAACCCAGAATCTGTTCGGTCAGGGTCAGAGCCAAAGGGATGGGCTGTCTTTTGGGAGTTGCTGGACTGTAGCAGTTTTGTAGCAAGTTGCTGGAGGAATGCCCAGATTCAGCAACAAGGCGCAGGAACTCAGTCATGTCTCCGTCATGCAGCGCCCTTTCCTGCTTAAGAGCCCGTTCATCTTCACCGAGAAAGTGGAGGAGCCGCAATACGGCGCGGTCTCCGGCGGCCTCGCGGATGTCGTCTATATTTTCCAGAATTCTGTTCAGGGTCAGTCCCTTGGCTTGCTTCTGTCCGCAACACTTTGCAGCCTGAAACATTTCTTCCGGGATGGCTGCGTAATCAGGGGTCAGGTCAGCGTGACTGCCTCCGGTATCAATTACGCAGAGTCGGTATCTGGTTCCGTAAAATCCATCAGCATAACTTTTGCTTTTAAAACCCGGATCAACTCGAGTTACCCCCGGATTGTCCGGATTGGTGAAATCTATGGACAGAATTCCTTCGTATGAGGAGGCCATCTGGTCCATGAATCCGCAGGGCTTATTGAAATGTATGTTCTCCGCCTGTTTGGCGACGCTTGCTATTTCCAGAGGCCCGACTTTGTTTTCATTGAAAAGGTAGCTGAAAATTCGACCTACCAGCACTTCGAAAGCAGCTGAGGAACTAAGCCCCGCCCCGGCAGGGATGGTGCTGTGCACACAACCGTTGAATCCGCCGATATTTAATCCTAGCTTGCGGAATCCTTCAGCCACACCACGCACAATGGCGGCGCTGGTTTCGTATTCATCTTCACGCGGCTCAGTGTCGGAAATATCTACTTTAATGGGGTTGTACCCTTCAGATATAATGGTCACCACATTGCTGTCAGCTTTGGAAAAAGCGGCCAGACAGTCCAGATTCACTGCTGCGGCCAACACATGACCGTGGTTGTGGTCCGTGTGGTTGCCGCCCATTTCGGTGCGGCCCGGGGCGCTGGCAAGACAGATTTTAGTGGGGCCGAAATTTTCAAGCATGCCGTGCAGAAGATTTCGCATGCGCTCCCGCGACTCCTCAATTCTGGCGCAGGAATGGATCAACCTGAATTGATCATCAAAACTGCCCTGTTCCAGATGTGCACGGTAGGCATCAATAGAATGCATGCTATTCTCCACGGTCCAGATAATGGGTTTCCGGAAGGTCGCGTAGTCGCTGGGCACTTTGTTCGGCAGTAATATCCCGCTGGGGCATGCCCAGCATTTCAAAACCGACCATGAATTTCTTCACTGTGGCTGAGCGCAGCAGGGGTGGGTAATAGTGTATGTGCCAATGCCAGTGCGTACCTTTATCCTCAATGGTGGGGCGCTGGTGGATGCCCATGGAGTAGGGGAAAGATGTTTCGAAAAGATTGTCGTAACGGATGCCCATGCGTACCAGTGCATCAGCAAGGTCGTCCCGCTGGGCCGGAGTCATGTCCGTGATTGCGCCCATGTGGGCCTTGGGCAGGAGTATGGCTTCAAAGGGCCAGACCGCCCAGAAGGGGACGAGAGCGACAAAGGAATCATTTTCGAAGATGATCCGTTCCTTGTTTTCAAGTTCCCGTTCCACGTAGCGGCAGAGTAAGCATTGTTTTTTTTCAGACAGATATTCCTGCTGGCGTTTGCCTTCAGCTTCGGGGATGACCGGGATGGAATTGGTGGCCCAGATCTGTCCGTGGGGGTGGGGGTTGGAACAGCCCATGATGTCGCCGCGGTTTTCAAATATCTGCACATAGCCGATATCTTTACGTTTACCTAAGTCATCATATTGGTCACACCACGCATCCACTACCTTGCGCACATTCGCAGGCTGCATGCGTGAAATGGTCAGGTCATGGCGGGGGGAGAAACAGACGACCCGGCAAATGCCGCTTTCCGGTTTAATTTTAAAAAGATTGTCCTCGTCGCAGAAGCCGTTCACAGATTCGTGAAGCAGGGCCGGAAAGTCGTTGTCGAAAATAAAAACGTCTTTGTAATCGGGATTGCTCGCACCCTGATTGCGGGTGTTGCCGGGGCAGAGGTAGCACTTGTCATCGTATCGGGGCAGGGTGTTGCGGGAAGGTTTTTCCTGTTTGCCCTGCCACGGGCGTTTGGTGCGGTGCGGGGAAACAAGCACCCATTCCCCGGTCAGGGGGTTGAACCTTTTATGCGGGTAATCCTGAAAATTATTACTCATTTTTGTTCTTTGCTCCGGGTTCTGCAAACGATTGTGCAAACGTAACCGCAAACGTTTTCGGAAATATTGCCCCATGCAACTTATCTTGTCAATAAACTGTAACGAGAAAGTCATTCTCTTGGTGTTTTGGTTTAAACCTGCTGAAGATATTTGATTATTTGAGCCTCGCTTTGATTGTATTGTAATGTCCTAATGTGCGGAAAATATTGCCTATTGAGATGCTATCTAAAGTTATATAAAGTTGACTTACAACCAACCCGGCCGGATTCTTTCCAGCCAATTTCGAACATCAGCGTGGACTATTTTGATTTCATTCAAGTTCAAATACGTTTCCCGTATTTACGGCATGAACTTACTTTGAAAAATCAGCCTCGCGCCGGATTTCATGAGTAAGGGACATGAGTCTTTATCCCTCGGTAAAATGGAAAAATAATTTTGCCGTTAAGGTCTTGGTTTAACTTGATTTAATTAAGAATAATTAATTTTTATCAAGTTTTGATTAAGAGAGTGGGGATGTTTCGGTCTTTTCCTGCGTATACATTTGTAAGAATGCCCATGGAGGCAATCAGCCTGTTATGATGAAGGGAAAACATTAAGAAGCATTAAACAAAGACATCGGGTGATTGTTTTGAGCTTAGAACAAAAGGCAATAGTGAATATTATCAGAAAGTGTACTGAAGGTGATAGCTCTTCTTGGAATACTTTTGTGGAAAAATATTCTGGGATAATCTATTTTACCATCAATAATACATTAAAGAGTAAGCTTAAGTTCTACTCTCCGCATCACGTTGATGATATTTGTCAGAACGTTTTCCTACGTCTTGTACAGAATGATAGAAGTCTGTTAAAGAGATATGATCCGCAAAAAGCCAAGATTACTACTTGGTTGATGGTCATTTCCAGAAGTGTGACCATGGATTTTTTGCGTAAGGGGGTGTATTGTTTAGCTCCCTTGGATGATTTCATTAATGAACTTGAAGCTCCTGCAGATCCGGTCCAGGAAGGACTAGATATTCCGGAGCAGCTGCTTTCGCCTCGACAGAAGCTTATTGTGAAGCTTTTTTTTGAGGACGGGCTGGATATTTCTGAAATTTCCGAATTCATCGGAATCAAGGAACAGTCAGTGAGGAGTGCCAAACATAAGGCATTGATTAAACTGCGTTCCTACCACGGTGTCAGTGGAGAATCTTATGCCCTGACCCGTTAGTGTCGGAACTTAAGTCCATTTTATGGATTTAATGGACACAGCAACCCTGCCGGTGCACGGACGGACCGGCAGACAAAACAACCACGAGGTGTTCCATGGACGGAACCGGACGTAAAAGTTGCAGCCGCACGGAGAAGGACCTTCCTTTCGGCCCTACTCCTGCCTGCCCGGAAATCGATGAGATATGCATGTATCTCGAAGGTACCGCTACTGATGAACAGATCAGCAGCCTTGAGGCCCATCTTGCCGAGTGCCAGTCTTGCAGAAAGGCAGTCATTGAGATGAAGCGTAACCTCAAAGGAGCAGTTGTCGCCCCTTTCGGCGGACACTGCATTGAAAAAGCCAAGGAGCTTGTTCAAGAAAAAGATTCTGATAACGATAATGACCGGGAGTTCAAGGTCATGGCGTGATAGAAAGACCTCCCCGACCCACTTCCTCTCACGTCTGCACAGCTGGAAACAGTTACCCCTTCATCAACTGTTTCCTTCCTGCCTTGATCATGCCGAATCCCGGTTCATAGGCTGATTGCCTCCTTGAGGCGCATCAACTTGTCCCGCGTATTTCACGCCGGACCAAAGCTGTTGTGCAGAACAGGAGGAAATCATGATCGACGCCACTACGTATTTAAATAATGTAAATAAGAACGCCCAGCCTAAGACTCCGAGCAAGGATCTTAATAAAGACGCTTTCCTGAAGCTGTTTGTTACCCAGCTCAAGAATCAGGACCCCGTCAATCCCATGGATAATAAGGAACAGCTGGCCCAGCTTGCCCAGTTCTCCACCGTTGAAAGACTCACCAATATCTCCAAGGCAATGGAAGGCCTGACTAAAACCGTCAATGCCATGATGGGGCTTAATGCTACCGGCTACATCGGTAAAAAAGTCATGGCCAGAGGGTTCGGTGTGTCCAAAAAAGGTTCAGAAATATCTTCCACCAACATCTCCCTCCCCGTAGCCTGCAAGACCGTTTATGTGGACATTTATGACAAAGACGGTGGACTGATCCGCTCTGTTGAAATGGGCAGTAAGGATGCCGGAAAGTTTGATTTCAAATGGGACGGCAAAGATAAGGACGGTAAAGCCGCAGAAGACGGCCAGTACAGGATCGCAATCCGTGCAGAAACTGCCAAAGGTAAAAAAGTTCTCGCGACAACTGAAGTCTCCGGAAAGATCAAGGCCGTGAATATGGCCGGAGGTCAAAATGTTCTGGAGCTTGAAGACGGCCGCAAGGTGCTTTTGTCCAACGTGACAAGAGTTGTTGTTTAACTTTTTACCGTAAGGAGATTCTCATGGGTTTAAAAGGATCAATGTACAATGGCATCAGCGGCATCCGTGCTCACAGTCAGGCTATGAGTATCATCGGCAACAACCTTGCTAACGGCAATACCATCGGTTTTAAGGGCGCGCGCACCTCTTTTGAAGATGCTTTTTACAGCGCGGTCAATACCGGTGGAGGAATCGGACAGGTCGGCCATGGTGTCGGCATCGCCTCCATTTACGGTGACTTCAAGCAGGGCCCCTTCGAACCTTCATCCGAAGCCACCAACGTAGCCATCGGCGGTAAGGGATTTTTCACCGTCCGTCACCCGGATACAGATGCAACATACTACACCCGGGCCGGAAATTTCATCTTCAATAAGCAGGGCGTACTTACCGACCCCCACGGCTATGTTGTGCAGGGCTGGAAAGTTAATCCCAATTCCGAAAGTGGTAAGCCGGACACCATCGGCACGCCCACAGACATCAAACTGGACCGTTTTCAGTCCCCCCCGGTGCGAACTTCTGAAATCGCTATGAATGTCAACCTCAGCTCCAAGGCCGAGGACAAGTGCGATGTTACCGGGCAGCCTTTCTTTTCACTTCACCAGACTTGGGACGGTACCAAGAAACCACCCATCCCGGCTGACCGTTACGCCTTTCAGAATACCATAAAGACCTTTGATGAAAGCGGTACTTCCCACGACCTGACCATCTATTTTGATCCGGTGAAAAATGGTCAGGTCACCACTGACGCCGCAGGTAATCGGGTATACGAATTCATCGTTACCGTTCCTCCGGGTGAGGACGGCCGGACCCTCGGTGGTACTGCCGTGAAGACCACTTCGGCTGCGGGATTGCTCATGACCGGAACCATGACCTTCAACCCGCGCGGGGAAATGATCGGTATGAGTTCCTTTTCTCTCAAGGGCGCTCCCACAGGCAGCCTCAAGAATCTCAACAACTGGGTGCCGTCACCCATGTCTGATGACGGCAAGCCTATTTTTACTGCCAACTTCCTTGGCAAGGCCAACGCAAACCTTGCCACTGATCCAAAAGCCAATCCCATTACCCTTGATTTCGGATTGAGCAACGGCAGCAATCCGCCCACCTGGTCTACACCGGGGACAACTGATGCTTCGGTTGTAGGGGCCAATCTGTCACGGATTCCCAATTTTACCACTCCTAAACGTAGCGCCTCCTACTCTACTTCCTACGATACCGGTAATGCCCGTAATTCCCAGTCCCAGAACGGTTACGGAGCAGGGTTTCTGCAGGCTGTGGAAGTTGATCGCGACGGTGTTGTTACCGGCCGTTACTCCAACGGTCAGGTGCTCGATCTCTACGTGCTTACTCTCGCCAACTTCAACAATCAGTACGGTCTGCGCCGGGAAGGAGGAAATCTTTTCTCCAAGACCCGCGATTCCGGACCAGCCCTGACCGGACGGGCCGGGACAGGACCGCTTGGTTCCATCGCATCCAATAAGCTGGAGCAATCCAACGTGGATGTGGGGGATGAAATGGTCAAACTGATCACCACCCAGCGAGGTTTTCAGGCCAACAGCAAAGCCATTACCACAGCTGACCAGCTTCTAGGCGAACTTATCCAGTTGAAGAGATAATTTGATGATGCCTCCGGCGGCTGGGGAATGGAAACTTTTCAGTAGGGCTTCGCCGCTTCGTGCGGGATATTGTGCGTAATCAAGGACGCGAAGCATATTAAAAGTTTTTGAAGAGTCCAGAGAAACTTTTTCCAAAAAGTTTCTTTGGTCCCCGAAGGGCCGCCGGAGGCGAACATGGGAGTACAACCATGCTTGGCAATATTTTTTCCATCGGCCGCGGGGCCATGCAGAACGCCCAGATAGGCTTGTCTGTTCACGGTAACAACGTAGCCAACTTAAAGACCCCCGGATACCGGCGCAGGACGGTTGTTCAGGACGAGAACATGTCGATCAGGGAAGGTCGCTGGTCCTACGGTACCGGGGCGTCCATTGATAGCATCAGGCGTAATCTGTCCCAGTTTCTTGAGCGCGGCGTGCTGGCTAAAAGTCCGGAATTTTCGCGTTGGAATGCCGAGGCCGGAAACCTTTCTATGGTCGAGAAGTTCTTTGTGGAAAGCAAAGACGCCGGGGTCAGCAAATCCATGGGCGATATGTGGGCAGCATGGCAGAATCTGGCTAATGACCCGAAATTGGGTGCGAACAGGGTTGCTCTTGTTGGTGCGGCCCAGAAGTTTTCCGCCCAGCTTAATTCAATTGTGGGTGACCTGCGCCGCCAGCAAGATCTGATTACTACTCACCTGAAGCAGGAAGTAGGCAAGGCCAATGATGCGATCAAGGAATTGGCTGAACTGAATAAACGGATCATTGCCAATCCCAATGACAATACTTTGCTGGATCGCAGGGATGTTGTGCTGCGTGGACTGTCTTCACTGGTGGATATCAGTGTGCAGGAAGAACCCTCCGGGCAGGTCATTGTTTCACTGGGCGAAGGACAGAAGCTGGTTGAAGGTGATAAGGCTTTTGAACTGAAATTTGAACAGGGCGGAGTGCGTAACTCGCTGGTTCCCGGCTCCCCGTTCAAAGATGAAGTACATTTCAGCGGACAGTCCGGTGAAGAACTGACCATTCAGGTGGTCAACAACGGTAATGCTTCCGGTGCGGCTCCGGCTGCGCAGTTCAAGGTTTCCCGTGACGGCGGCAAGACTTGGATCAGTAACCCGGACGGTAGTGAAAAATTGTTTACTGCCGGAGGACAGGATGATGCTGTAAGCGTGGGCGGGGTCAAATTCTGGTTTGGCAAAGCGGGCAGCAGTGCCGGCGCAGCGACTACCCAACTCAAGGATGGCGACCGCTTCATCCTGACCCCGAAGACTGAAGTCCGCTGGTATAGAAATAGTTCCACCTCGGAATCCATCAGCCCGCTTGCGGGGAATGACGGTGAGCGCCGTTTAAAGGGCGGCTCCATTGCCGGATTGCTCCGGGCAAGGGATGAAAAGATCGGTTCCTATATTGAGAAGCTGAATGCCTTTGCCAAGTCCATCGCCTGGGAAGTCAACCGTGCCCACTCGCAAGGGGCCGGGCTGGTCAACCATGCCAATACAATCGGAACTTACGGGGTTCGTGATAGCTCTGTCCCACTGGCCAAGAGTAATCTGCCTTATGCGGATAAGCTTACTTCGGGCAGCTTCAGTATGGCCTTTTACAATGCCAATACCGGAAAGAAAGTTTCGGTTTCAGCAGTTGATTTTTCCTCCATTCCTCCGGGTAGTAAGAATTTTGACCCCGCTGTTCACTCTCTTGAAAACGTGCGTGACGCCATAAATGCCAGCTTTCCCGGAAAGGCTCAGGCCGTGATTACCAACGGCAAGCTTTCCATCAAGGGACTGGGCGATAACCGTTTCCAGTTTTCCAATGATACCAGCGGGGTGCTGGCAGGATTGGGCATCAATACTTTCTTTGAAGGGCATGATGCCGCTTCCATCAAAGTTCATTCTGCTATTGAGGCTGACCCCTCAAAGATCGGAGCTGCCCATGTGAACGGAGCCGGGGAAGTGAATAAGGGTGATAACTCCACCGCCCGGGCGGTGGCTGCCCTTGCCGGAAAGAAGAACGTTAATTTCAAGTCCGGGGGAACTTCCACCGAGTCCAGCTTCAATGATTTCTATTCCTCACTTGTGGCCACTGTCGGTTCACATGCGGCTGATGCCAAGGCCAATCTTTCCATATCGCAGACAGTCCTTAAGGGGCTGGTGGATAAGCAGGAATCTGTGGGCGGAGTGAGCATTGATGAAGAGATGGATATTATCGCCAGTTATCAGCGTTCTTACCGTACCGCTGCCCAGTTGATCAAAACAGCGAACGAAATGTTCGATACGTTGCTTTCACTCAAGTAGGGGGCTGAGATGAGAATTTCCACAAATCAGATTTTCAACATGTCGCTTTATAACTTGAATTCGTCCATGAGCCGCATGGCCGAGGCCCAGATGCGTAACTCCGCCCAGAAGAGGGTTCTGGTGCCGTCCGATGATCCGGCAGCCATGGGCGGGATTATCAATTGCCGTTCTTTCGGGCTTGAGACCAAGCAGTACATTAAGAATATCAAGACTGCCTCCAGTTGGCTTAGTCTGGCAGACGGTGTGCTGCAGCAGACCAGTACCGATATCGGACGCATCAAGGCTTTGGCCGAACAGGCCGCCACCGGAACCTTGACCGCTGAACAGCGCCGTTCCATCGGCCAGAATCTGCGCGGTATTCTGGGTAACCTGCTCAACAAGTCCAATACTGAGTTCGGGGGCAAATCAATTTTTGCCGGGCATAAGCTGGAGACCAATGCTTATGAGCAGACCCTGCACGCCACCACAACCGATCCGAATCTGCCTGCGGGATCTGTTGTTGCAGTGAAAGGGGCCTCGGAGAGTTCGGTGGATGTCCGCTTCACTTCCGCTGGAACTGTGGGCACTGACACCATCAACTACAAATACAGTTCTGACGGTGGCAAGACCTGGAAGACCGGAACTTTGAATCCCGGAGATACTGAGCTTGATTTAGGTCCGGCTACAGTGGAGATGAAAAACGGGACCGCTGTAACAGAGCATACGGAGAAGGGCGGGACGAGGCTTATTGTCCGTCCGGCTCTTGAATATAAGGGAGATGACAACGATGATCTCAATGTTGCCAAGTACGGTGACACGCAGGTCAATACCGAGGCTGACGGCAAGTTTCATTCAGATGTGCTGGTTAAAATTGATAAGAACGGGGATGTTAATACTCCGCCTATCACCTATTCCTACAGCCTTGATAACGGGGCCACTTGGGTCCACTCCAACGTATCCGCCGATACCCGTCTTGAGGTTCCCGGCGGAAGCCTGACCCTTTCTCCCGGTGCAGGTACGACCTTCAGCAAGGGTGACCAGTTTGTCATTCGCCCCAATACAGCAGACTTGCGTCTTGATATCTCCCAGAGCCGTTCTATCCGGGTCAACAATGTGGGCAAGGAAATCTTCGGCGGGATTTATACCAAGCCCGGAGCGTCCAATCCTACTCCCTCTCCTGACGATAATAACAGCAACCTTTTTGAAACATTGGGTAAGCTGATCGGCTACGTTGAAACCAACGACAAGAAAGGCATCGGCGAATGCGTGGCTGAATTGAAGAAAGTCCATGAGCATGTGGAAATGAAAGCCGCTGAAATCGGGGCGCGCATGAACCGGGCAGCCAGTGCCGAAAAACTTGCTGATATTCGTAAGGATAACAATACCGCTTTGATTAGCAGGCTGGAAGATGCCGACCTTGGGGAACTGCTCAGTGAGTTGAAGCAGAGCAAGCTTATTTATGAGGCCGTGGCCCGCAGTTCGCGGATGATCAATCAAATGTCCATCCTTAATTTTATGTAAGGGAGAAGAGCCATGGCAGATGTCGCAAAAGTAGGAGCACAGGTCTCCACCGCCGGGACGACCTCCAGTTACTGGTCCGGGAAAACCAAGTTTGAAAAGCTGGGTAATGGTACTGATTTCGGTAAGATTGTTGAAAATACCGTCAAGCAGCAGGGCTTCCATAAGCGCAGGCTGGAGAATTGGAAAGCCCAGTGGGTCAAGAAGCAGGAAAGTCTCAAGGATCTCAATACGAAGATGGGTGAGTTGAGTACCGCGCTTAAGAAGATGGATTCCATCGGTAAATTTATGGGTCGGGTCACTTCTTCTTCGGATTCCTCCTGTGTGACCGCTACTGCAGACAGCACTGCGCCTACGTCGCCCTATAAGGTTGAGATCAAGCAGTTAGCCCGCAATGACATCTGGACTTCCAGCTCCGGGTTTGCCTCGGAAAAAGATATTATTTCTCCCACGGCCAGTAAAATCAGCGTCACTTGTGGTGGTAAGACTGCAAATATCGATGTCCCCGGCGGAACCACAGTTGAGGGGCTGGTCAAAATGCTTAATGCCACTACGGAGTTGAAAGGTTTGGTGCAGGTGGAAGCTATTAAAACCGGCAGCGAATTCCGCCTTAAGTTCAGCAGCTTGAAGATGGGGGAGGCCAACCGGATAACCTTCAATAGTTCTACCACTCTTTCCGCGCTTGCTCCTGCTTCCATGACCAATTTGCAACAGGGTCAGAATTCTAAGGTCAAGATTGATGGATTTCCGGAAGGGGCCGATAATTGGATTGAGCGTGATACTAATACTATTACCGATGGCTCCAAGGGGCTGACCCTGAATCTGAAGAAGGCCACTTCACCGGGATCGGTCATAATCAACGTAAACACCGATACTGAGAAGATCATTGAAAATGTGCGCGAGTTCGTTAAGCAGGTAAATGTGGTGCGTCAGGCCCTGCGCGACATTTCCAAGGTTGATACAACAAAGGATAAGGGCAAAGGTTCGATTCTCACCGGGAACTATGGGGTTCAACTGGCTTCTCATCGTTTCAAGGATATCACCGCCACTAAGGGACAGGGCTTTAATAATTTCGACAGCGCAAGCGGAGCCGGGGACAGGTATAACACCTTGCGTACCCTTGGCATTGAAACAGAGACTGACCAGAGTTCGCCCAATTTTGGACTGTTGAAGATCGATGAGGAGAAATTCGAAAAGGCCATGAAGGACAATCCGGACGGGGTGGCCAAATTGTTTTCCGCTGACTATGAGGCCAGCACCAGTTCTCCGAACTTTACGATCAAGTCTTTGATCAAGGGAGTTACTAAACCCGGAACCCATGAAGTTTCATATACCGTCAGTGGCGGAAAAATCACTTCTGCCACTATCAACGGTAAGGCTGCGCGGGTTAACGGCTGGGAGATTACCGCCGATGATATGTCCGGTATGGGTATGGCCATCCGGGTTGATAACCAGAATGATGGTACATATTCAGGTACAGCCGGAATCAAGACCGGGAAAACAATTGAAATGATTGAGACCCTGAAGGATATGACCAATTCCAAGACCGGTATCCTGAACATTATCAGCGAGAACTACAGCGGTATCATTAAGAATATTGATAAGAAACTTGATTACGAGAAAACCCGTCTGGAAAATTTGGAGAAAACCCTAAAGGCTAAATATGCCCGCCTTGATGCCGTATTGTCTAATTACGGTGGCAAGATGAAAATGCTTCAAGGGCAGATTGCCAAGCTGGGCAGTGGGGCTAAAAAGTAACCTTATGTAACCTTGCAAGGCTGTCATACCCGGAAGAAAGGTGTTAAAATCAAAGTGAAGTGATCATTTTGATCTATTTAAACGCCGGAGGGGTTATGCAGCTGGCCCGTATGATTGATCTAGCCCGTGGTTCGGGAACTGTTGATCTGGTTATCCGTAACTGCCGGGTGGTTAATGTGCTAAGTGGGGAAATCCATCAGGCGGATGTCGGTATTGCTGATGGCATCTTCTTGGGCTTCGGTGTTTATGAGGGGAAACGCGAGTATGATGCCGGGGGACGTTTCCTGCTTCCGGGGCTGGTGGAAGGGCATATTCATATTGAATCCACCTTGCTGACTCCGCCCGGTTTCGCTCAGGCTGTGGCTGAGCACGGTACGGCTGCTGTGGTTTGCGATCCTCATGAAATAGCTAATGTCTTAGGCCGGGTGGGAGTGGAGTATATGCTCAGGAGTTCCCACAATTTGCCTGTTTCTATTTTTTTCATGTTTCCCTCCTGTGTTCCGGCTACTGCACTGGAAGATTCCGGGGCAAGGCTCAGTTCTGTTGACGTAGAGCACTTCCTGCGCCTTTATCCTGACCGGATTCTTGGGTTGGCCGAGATGATGAATTTTCCCGGAGTCCTTGCCGGGGATGAGGGAGTTCTCTCCAAGTTGAAAGCCGCCACAGATAAGGTGATTGACGGTCACGCACCGCTTCTTTCGGGCATGGATTTGAACGGCTATGTGCTTGCCGGACCGCGCAGCGACCACGAATGTTCCAATCTTTCCGAAGCAATGGAGAAGTTGCGAGCAGGTATGCACCTGATGATGCGTGAAGGTTCCCTTGAGCGGAACATGGAAGACCTGCTCGGCGTGGTCAACGATTTCAACTCTCAGAACATTTCCATAGTTACCGATGACCGCAATGTGTTGGACCTGCGTGAAAATGGACACCTTGATTACGGCTTGCGTCGGGCTGTGGCTTTGGGCATGGACCCGCTCAGGGCGGTGCAGATGGTTTCCATCAATCCAGCCCGTTACTTCGGCTTGAACGGCTACGGAGCCATCGGTCCGGGCTTTCGGGCCAATTGTTTTCTGGTAGATGATCTTAAGGATTTTAACATCCATGAAGTATTTTTGAATGGTCTGCTTTTGGAAGAGCATGTTTTTGAATCCGGTAATGGATTGCCTGTGCGCAACTCCATGCATGTGGGGACTGAGATTGATGAATCTATGTTTGCACCGGAAAAGGGCAGTGG
The DNA here is from genome assembly GCF_965230075.1 of Maridesulfovibrio sp. Lineage (GTDB taxonomy): Bacteria > Desulfobacterota > Desulfovibrionia > Desulfovibrionales > Desulfovibrionaceae > Maridesulfovibrio. The sequence goes on from NZ_OZ245945.1 coordinate 412,983, forward strand.
AAAAATCCGGGTTATCGGCACTTCCCATGGTCAATTGCTGACTGAAAATCTGGTCATGGAACCGTTGCTGGAAAATGGCGTGCCTGTTGCCGATCCCGCGCGTGATGTCTGCAAGCTTACGGTCATTGAACGGCACCGGGCCACAGGTAGTCACGCAACAGGGTTTGTGCGTGGGCTGTGGCTTAGCCAAGGGGCCATTGCCGGAACAGTGGCCCATGATTCCCATAACCTGATTGTTGCCGGGATGAATGATGCGGACATGGTGTTGGCTGCGCGGGAAGTTGTGCGTATGGGCGGTGGATTTGCAGTTGTGCGTGATGGCTGTGTTTTGGCGACTTTGCCTTTGCCTGTGGCAGGACTGATGAGCGATAAAGGGCTTGCTGAAGTGTCTGACGGGGTGCGTGAACTGGACCGGGCCACCGGAGAGCTCGGCTGTTCCTACAATCCCTTTATGCTCATATCATTTCTGGCCCTCCCGGTAATCCCCAGCCTGAAACTTACAGACCGGGGATTAGTGGATGTTGATACATTTGGTTTCACTGGTTTGTGGACCGATTAACAACGCTTTCCGCCTTGGGGATAATTTCCCAGTTTCCACATGGGCGGGCCGTCCCATTCTGTGCGGGCCGGATTTTTTGTCAGGCTTTGGGTTACAAATTCCAGATCCAGCTCTTGAAGTCGTTTCGGGGTGGGGTGTCCCTGTTGGTCGTAGCCACGCAGCTCGTAGTAACGGTCCAAATGCTTCTCATGTGTGCACAGGTCAGCCCTGCCTTCTTCCGTATCACGGATTTCCGGCTTCTGGGGCATGCGGTCATCCTTGCGGGAGGTTCCCTGACGGATGTTGAAAGCATGTTCCAGTGCATAAACACGGTCAGCCGCCTGTTCCAGTTTTTCCGCTGTGTATTCGACTCCGGTAGCGGCGCTGAGTAATTCTGCCAATCCTTCAAATATAGGCTTTTTCCAGACCAGCGGCATGGCACTGATCCAATTGTTGACTGCGCCCTTACAGCGTCCGATGCAGTCGGTCAGGGTGGTCATGCGTTCGCCGATAATGACAGCCGGGGCCGGATCGTCATCTGCATTTTCAATCAGCAAGCCCTGTTTTTTTAAGATGGGAAACATATCCGGGTCCGGCTGGCTGAAGGCCCATGAGCGTCCGCGCAGGTGGTCGGCCCCACGGGTGGAGGTGGCGTGGGCCAGTGAAAAAACTCCGCTGGGGTAGGGCCCACGGGATAAACCCTTAACATGGTAGCAATAATCCATAGCCTGACCGCCCAGCCGTTTGGCAAGGGTGTACATGCCTTCGGCAACAAGATTACCCAGCCCTTGGCGCATGGCTGTGCGGTGCAATAATTCTATCTGGTCGGCGTGGTTTTCCCAGCTGAGGTCCAGCCCGTCGCTTAATTTTTCGTCAATCATGCCCCGGCTATATAAATCTTTCAGCATAGCCACGGTATTGCCGAGGGCCAGCACATCCATGCCGTAGGCATCGCAGATATTTTCCATTTCCATGATTGCCACCGGATCGGTGATCCCGCAATTGGTGCCGAGGCAGAAGATGCATTCATATTCCATAGCCTTACCTGTTTCACCGGATCGCGAACCGGAAGGGATGCGGTAGTAATCCTTGCAGCGTACATGACAGCCGTGACAACCATGTCTGCCGAGGGCGAATTCTTTCCATGCTTCTGGGCGCAAGTTGTCCGGTACATCGTCGCCCTGCCAGTATTTTTCGTAATTGCGGAAGCCCGGTTCCCACATCATCATTCCGATATGTGTTCCGTATTGTCCCACAACTTCGCGCTGGAAATCGGATTCCTTGAAGAATTTCCTGTCTTCGGCTGCAAGCGTTTTAAATCTGCCAGCATCAGCCAGTGATACTCGTCCGCTGCCTTTGACCACAACTGCTTTGAGTCTTTTGGAACCGAGTACTGCCCCTGAACCTCGGGCGGCAGAAGCGTATTTATCCACCATGGTGGTCGCCACCCGGACTAGATTTTCTCCGGCTTGGCCGATGCAGGCCACGCTGGCTGATCTGCCGTGCTTTTCCTGCAGTTTATCAGTGGTTTCCCAGACTGAGAGTCCCCAGAGTTCCTTTGCATCAAGCAGTTCTGCCTTTTCGTCTTCCACCAGCAGGTAGCAGGGTGTGTCGGCCTGTCCGTTGATGATGATCTGGTCCAGTCCGGCCCGTTTCATCATAAAGGCCAATGCTCCCCCGGCATTACCGTCGCCAAGAATGCCGGAATATGGGGAAAGGGTGCTTACTTCCACTCTGCTGGTCAGTCCCAGCGGAGTGCCGGAAAGTGGCCCTGCGCCGAAACAATAGACATTTTCAGGTGAAAGGGGGTCGATATGGGGGGCGACTTCATTGAACAAGGTCAGTGAATTCAAGCCCCTTCCGCCGATGAATTTCCGAGCAATATGGGGATCGAGAGGTGTTCTGTTGATTTTTTTATTTCCCAGATCAACCCGTAAAATCCATCCTGCCCAACCGTGCATAAGCCCTCCTCTTTTACAGGAACTGGTTTCCACTATTGAATATATATCATGGCTGAAGAATGGGTGGCAACTTTTCCATTAATGTTCATTGGGCGCTGATAATTTACATAAATGTGAATGGCTTCAAAAATGTCTGTTTTGTAATGGCTTGAAAATAAAGGATAAGTCTTCTTTGTGAGTAATGGCATCTACTTTGCTTAACTGCAAATATGTATCCTTCACTGCATGGTCTTAAGCTTTCCGCGCTGTTGGCTATTTGTCAGGCCATCGAGCAGGCGCTTGATCTAGAGTCCGCCCTTGACGGTGTGCTCAGTATCCTTTCGGAGAACCTGAGCATGAAGCGGGCGACAGTGACCCTCTACGACCCGGAAACAAAACAGCTTTCAATCAATGCCTCCTATGGTTTGTCCATTGAGGAAAAGCAGCGCGGGGTCTACCGTCTTGATGAAGGCGTTACCGGGCGTATTTTCCAGACAGGGGAACCTTATTACGTTCCTGACATCAGCAAGGAGCCTCTTTTTCTTGATAAAACCGGGGCCCGTAAGATCGAGCGAGCTAAAACGGGATTCATCGGGGTGCCGATCATCCTGCACAGTGAGCCCATCGGCGTACTCAATGTGGACCGTATCTTCGGCGATCATGTGGCAGCGGAAGAGGATATTGATTTCCTAAAAATCGTGGCCACCCTCATCGGTCAGTTCATCAGTCTAAATGAGAAGATCCTTGAGCGTGAGGCAGCCCTCAAGCGCGAGAATACCTCGCTGAAATATCAGATTTCTAAAAAGACCAAGGGGCTTTACATCGTCGGTCAGAGTTCGGCCATGGTCGAGGTCCAGCGGCAATTGGAAAAGGTTGCTCCTACCAAGGCCACTGTTTTACTGCTTGGTGAATCCGGAGTCGGCAAAACCCTTATGGCTAAGATTATCCACGAGCTTTCCGATCGCAGCAGCCATCCATTTATTAAGGTTAACTGTGCTTCCATCCCGGAGAACCTGCTTGAGTCGGAATTATTCGGGCATGAGAAAGGATCTTTCACCGGAGCTGCTTCCACCCGTCCCGGACGTTTTGAAGAGGCCGACGGCGGAACAATTTTTCTTGATGAAATCGGTGAATTCCCCATGAATCTGCAGGCTAAACTCTTACGCGTTCTGCAGGAGAAAGAATTGGAACGGATCGGGTCGAATAAGACCCGTAATATCGATGTGCGTATCCTCGCCGCTACCAACCGTGATTTGGGTGTATTGGTGGAGCGCAATGAATTCCGTCTTGATCTTTATTACCGCTTGAACATCTTTCCCATCACCGTTCCTCCGTTGCGGGACCGCAAAGAGGACATTACCGGGCTGCTTAATTATTTCATTCAGAAAATGGCCGAGGATTACGGGCGCAAGATGTTTTTTACTCCGGCGGCCCTTGATTCGCTTATGCTTTATGACTGGCCGGGTAATGTGCGTGAGATGCAGAATCTGCTGGAGCGGTTGGTGATCATGTCCGATTCTGAATACATCACCCTTGAATTTTTAAAATCCTATCTCGCACCGGGTCAACGCGGAGCGCCTGGCAGTTCTTCAGGTGCAAGCACTCCTGCGCCTAATGATGAACTGCCGCATTGTACTTCGCTCAAGGAAGTGGAGCGTAATGAAGTGGTTGCCGCTTTGGAACGCAGCGGCTGGATTCAGTATAAGGCAGCTGAAACCCTCGGTCTTTCCGCCCGTCAGATGGGCTACCGGGTTAAGCGGTATGGTCTTGAGTCCATGATTGCCGAAGGGCGGGCCCGTTTACGGCGCATGAAAAAGGGTTAAATATTTCCTGACTGGCTAGTGTCGTGATCATTGGGATCACGGCTATGTAAAAAAGGCTTTTCCGCATAGGGCGGAAAAGCCTTTTTTAGGTTGAGCCGATTGAGATATTTTTAGTGGTGGCAGGCTTTAAATGCTTTGCCTTTGTAGCTGTACTCCCATGAATCGCGGAAGAGGATCTGCCTTGCTTCGGGGAATTCCTCCTGAATGACCACATCGTGGCGCCCTTCAGGATGGGTCCACATGGCACTTCCGCCACCCCATTTGCCGGGGATTTCCATGATGATGGTGTCTTCCTCATCAGTGGGACGCCAATGTTTCAGAGTCTGGCCGTCAAAGATGGCCCGTCCGTCCGGGAGGATGACTACTGATGCTCCGGATGGTGCTTTCCAGAGGCCCCAAGCCCAGCAACCGCCGATATTTTTGAAACTGCCGCTGGTTCCGGCATTCTTAGGAGCATCATAGGGGGTATCTTCTTTGTTGGTGTCTTCGGAAAAATTCCAAGTATTCAGAGAGTGCCTGACCAGCCGTTCGGCTTCGCGGTCTGTATCGGGATAGCGGCCCTGCAAGATGTAATTGACCCCGTTATGCCGGCTGGCAGCAAGCAGTGATTCATAGGTCACTCCGTCTGCTTTACCTTCATATTCGCGGAAAATTGCAGGGGCACCTGAGACATGTCCTTTCTTTTTGGAAACCAGTTTTTGCAGCGGGAATCCCTGCTGTTTCAAGGCAGTGATCCAGTTGTCCAGCAGATTATCCAAGGGAAGTTTCTTTCCGGGGGTAATGTAGAGTTCAATGCTGGAATCTAGGGAGGGCGATATGCATTGCTTGACCCGGTTGTCTCCACGGGCAACCCGGTTATCACTCCAGCCGGGAGGGCAGTTGACCCCTTTGGCTACTTCATCGGCATGGGCAAGGGAAGTGGTGAAAAGGGTAAGCAGGAAAAAAAGAGGTATTGTTTTATTTATAGTATTCATCTTTTCGCTCCGGATTATGTTTATTAAAAACGTAATCGTTTTTCTGAAAGATTGCTAGAAGGAGCGGTAAGAAATGTGGGTAAGTGCTTATTAGAGGAAGCTACCAGTCACTTAATTTACCCATTTCCGAAACCGGAAGTGATGGTCCGAAATAGTATTTCCCGGGTTTTTCATGGCGGGAAAGTTCAGCAGTAGCAAGTGACCGTAATTTCTTTTCAAGTGCAGCGAGATCGACTCCTCCAGCGGGAACGATAAAGGCTTTTAATCTTTCCCCTTCTTCTGGACGCATCAGCCGTACTGTGCATTCCCGGACCTGCTTGTTTCTCTTTAAAATATCTTCCACTCGTGCGGGGTAAACATTGATTCCCCCGACCTGAACTGCTTTGTCTGCCCGTTTTAGCGGTTTAAATTGTGTTCCCTGCCATTGTAGATTGTCCTGCAGGGTATGAATTTGTTTGGTCCCGTCTACCGAGGTTCTTTCAATGGTGGAATTTTCGGTCTGTTCCCAGTGTCCAAGCAGGGTGTACATGTCGGTTGGGCTATGGCGAAAGCCCACCCCTCCGGTCTCTGATGAACCGTAGATTTCTGTCATACGGGCCAGTCCCTGTGCTTGCAGGCTGCTGATGGTTTCCGCTGGGCAGGGGCCGGTGGAGGTCACCCCGTAGATATTTTCCGGGAAGCGGCAATTCAGCTTTTCCAGTTTTTTCCAGAGCAGGGGGAAGGCGATGATCAGGTCGCCCGGGAGCATGGTTTTAATCTGTTCGGCTGCGGGCAGTGCTGCCCTGTATTCAACAGTTATACGCAGTGCTTTGGGCAATAGTATGGAGAAGAGAAATCCGTAAATATGATGACGGGGAACAAAGCTGACTATCCGTGTGCGGTCGGCGAAAATTCGGGAAAGAGAGTGGATTTCCTGTTCAAGGTCCGCGAAATTTGATTTCGCAGGTACGGGGGTTCCGGTACTGCCGGAGGTAAAAAAAGTTAGTTGCTGCGGTCTTCCTTCAGTTTGCTCAAAGATAAGCTCCGCCATTTGGGCGATATTTTTTTCTTTCAGTAATGCTGGATCTATGACCAACTGCTGGCCTATCCGCTCGAGAATCGTCTCCTGATCCTGAAATATCTTAGCGGAGGGAATAAAATCAGTGGCTAGGGATTGTCCCTGACAATGAATCAGCTTCTGGCTGTAATCCATTTCAGCCAGAAGGGTAGAGGATATTACCTCCCTGATATCCTGCGCAGTAAGCAACAGCGTGGCAGTCATGAATTAATCCTGCGGTCTTATGGAAATAAGCCCGAAATTATTTCCGGCCTGTTCAATACAGCAGCTGGTTCCAGCGTTCTTGACTGCTGCCGTAAGCTCCGGTCCGGCAGCGCAGACCATGTCTGTCTGCTGTGTGGCAGTGGCGGTTATGCCTAGCTTTTCCAGTCGGCGCAGTGAGCGGGCCGGAGCATATGTTTGTCCGGGTAATTCGGTTTCTTGCAATTCTTGGGCGGAAAGGGTTTCGAATTCCAATGTGCCGTATTTTGCGTCTTCTGCTCTGTCTGCCGGGCCGAGCAGGAAGAAGCAGGCTCCTTCTCCAACCGGAATCTGGTCGCCCGCAACACCTTTCTTCTCCAGCAGACGGCGGGTGTTATTTTCCAGCAGGGCGGTTTTTTCATCCACCAGACCAAGAAGCACTTTTCGGACTCTTCCTTCGTTCAGCCAGCATCCGGCGGTCTGGAGTCCGGCCAGCAAAGGTCCGTGCAGTTGGCAGAGAGTGGTATAGGGCTTGGGATTGTTCAGAAAAAGGGACATGGTCGCCGCAGGGATGTTATGCACTGAATGGGAGAAAGCCAGCGGTGAAGCACAGCCCGCACCATGGTCGATGATGGAATCCAAGAATTCAAAGATGGTCTGTGAAGGACCGTATCCGGTGCTGATAACAATGCCCATGTCTTCGGGCAGTGGCAGCGGTGTTTTCTGGTCCTGCTGCATAGTTCCGGCTGCGTCATGCAGGGCGCGGCATCCGGCGAGCATGGTCATGCGGGTAAAGTGGTCTACCCTGCGCAAACGGCGGGGCGCGAAATATGAATTGAGATCGGAAGTATCGACTGTGTCGGCACCATCAGCCAGTACTGTCCCGATTCCATGTAATGCAAGGCGGATCATGCGGCTCCCTTTTTGAAAACAAGGGCGGAGTTGTTGCCGCCAAAGGCCAGAGAATCGCTGAGAGCGTATTCAGCTGCAACTTCTGTCCGCTCGGTGACCGGGATTGCTGCTGAGTCAGCAGCGGCTTCGTGGAATCCGCTGGTAGGCACGAGCATCCCCTTTTGCAGGGATATGACCGTCATAACCGCTTCAATAGCTCCGGCAGCCCCCAAGGTGTGCCCGGTAAAACCCTTGGTCCCGGTGAACGGGGTTGCGGGAAAAAGTTCGCTGATGGTCTGCCCCTCAATGCGGTCGTTGTTCTCGGTCCCGGTGCCGTGCACGTTGATGAATCCGATTTCGTCGGTACTGATTCCGCTGCGCTCAAGGGCGTCATTAATGGCTTGTTTCAACCCGGTTCCTTCGGGATGCGGTGCTGTCAGATGGTGGGCGTCGCAACAGGTTCCGTAGCCCATGACTTCAGCCATGGAAGTGAGTCCCAGTTCCTGCATTGCTTTTTCACTGGCAAGGACGAGTACTGCCGCGCCTTCCCCGAGGTTCAAGCCTTGCCTGTCCTTGTCAAAGGGGCGGCATTTTTCCGGACTGGTGATCATCAGCCGGGAAAATCCGGTGTAGGAAATTCCGCTCAGTGCGTCCGCACCTCCGGCAATGACCAGATCACATAACCCCTGTCTGATCCATGAAGCTGCGATTCCGATGGCATCAGTTCCGGAAGAACAGGCATTGGTCACTGTTTGTACCGGGCCGTTCAAACTGTATCTTTCCGCCAGAGCTGCTGCCGGGTTGCAGTTGAGGTAGCTTTCGATGACTTCAAGGTCTGCTTCTTTGCCTTCCCGCCATTGCTGATAAAAAGATTTAAAATTGAGCGAGGCTCCTGTGGATGAGCCGATGCAGGAACCTACTTTCAGGCCGGACAGTTTTTGCGGAGTAAGTGCGGCTTGGGCCAGAGCTTCATCCACAGCCGGGAAAAGCAGTTGCATGGTTTCCGTCAGTGGGGGAGTCTGTTTCTCCTTTTTTAACCATTCCTGCGGAACCGCAAACACAGGGGAGTGCATGGGCTGGTCATAGGAAAAACCGGACGCAAAAGTAGGTTGGACTTCCCGGTTAAGCATGGTTTCAAAACATGCTCGGGTATCCTTTCCGGCTGCACAGATGCAGCCACTGGCGCAGATGCTGACGGGACGGTCCATTAATTAATCCTGTCTTTCCTTGATGAAATCCACAAGGCTGTTCACGGACTGGAAGGCTGTCTTGCCTTCTTCCATGTTTTTGATTTCTACATTGAAATTCTTCTGGACCAGAACCACGATTTCCACTGCATCAAGGGAATCAAGGCCCAGTCCTTCCCCGAACAGGGGCGCGTCGTCTTCAATCTCGTCCACGGTTACGTCGACAAGGTTCAGCTCTTCAATAAGCAGCTCTTTCAGTTTAGTATGCAATTTTGCCTCTTTGTAAAGATTTGTTAATCCCACATGTTATAAAAATTGTAGAACTGGTAAGGGTTTTCCTGACAATACCTTTCCAGTTCAGCGGAAAATTTCTGTGCAAAGGGAATAAATGCTTCAGCTCCGCGCACTTCCCCTTTGCCGATATCTGCGGGTACGTGGAGAACTTCCGCCACCCGGAAAATCCCTTCCCCGGCTTTGCTGCGGTTGGAAAAAACTATAGCCACAGGCGTCTCTGTTGTCGCTGCAATCTTGAACGGGGTGATCGGCAGTTCAATTTTTCCCCTCAGAAAGTCCACCCGCACATTATGCCTGCTTTCCCCCATGGTCCGGTCTCCGTTAATGCAGAGCACGGAGTTTTTACGCAGGGCAGTGAGCATTTCGATAGTGCCCCCCAGCTCTGCCGCCGGGTTGATGACAGTAACTTCCTCGACTTTATTTTTCCTGTCTTGGCCTGCACCGCCGGACATTTTCCATTTAAAGGAATGTTTGTCCACGTTGCCATGCTCCATGAGCATGACTACCGCTTTGGGGGCATTTAGAAAACCGAGGTATGAGAAGCCCATCTGCCAGCAGCCCACATGTCCGGTGAGCAGGATCAGCCGCTTGTGCTTTGCGTAAAGCTCCTGCAAGCAGCCTTTATCTGCGTCAGAGCCGACGGCTTTGAAATCACCCAGAATGCGCAGTACAGCGCGGTCGACCAGCATTTTTCCGAAATTCCAGTAAAGCAGGAAGGTATGGCGCACCCTGCTTAGACTGCTTTGCGCTCCGAATCTGCGCTGGATATATTCAGCCGGTCTTTTGCTTACTCCGGGGAGCAGGGTATAGAAACAGACTACGAAAAAGAGCAGGCAGTATGCTCCGGGCCTGCCCAGAAGCCGGATCAGTCCATAAAAGATATTATGTAGAAAAGCGGGGGCCAGACTTCTGCTGGACCACTTCCTATTGCGCTTCATAATGCCCATCCCCGAACTACTGCGGTTTCATATCTAAAAACCGTTTAATGGTAAACGCCATAATGTAGATCGTAATTCCTATAATCGCTGCAAATGACGGCCCCAGCACCAGTGAACCCAGCACCCATTCATAGAAACGATCCAGAGCCTCGTAGCCCAGTGTCTGTAAGGACATCTCGGTCAGGAACTGGTTGTGACGCATGTAGTGCCCGACTTCAATACACAGGGCCGGGACCAGCGGCGGAATGCACAGCTGGCTCACAGCCAGCCCGGTGATCTTACTCAGTCGGAAAAATCCGCAGAAAAGGATAATGGCGATGGAATGCATGGCTATGAGCGGCAGTGTACCGAGAAGCATACCGATGGCTCCTGCAACAGCCAGATTCAGCGGAGTTTCGTCCTTGGAAAGCAGGATGCGCAGTGAGCGCATGGGGTGGATGGGGCTGATTTTCCCATTCTCGTCCTTGTCATACTGACGGTGGGGCACAGGCACGAAAGCACGCATGGTCAGCCGGGTATTCAAGAGTGAAATGCGCACATTATCTTTGATAGTGTCGAAGTGGGAGACCCGTTCCTCAGGGTTGGGATAATGCACTTCAATGGGCAGGTCTTTAAGTTCGTATCCAGCCCATGCTGATTTAACCAGAATCTCCACCTCAAAAGCGTAGCGGGTCTCTGACGTCTTAACCACGTCGAAAATTTCCAGCGGATAGGCCCGGAAGCCGCTCTGTACGTCGCTGAGTTTTATTCCGGTCTGCACCCGCAGCCAGAAATTGGAAAAACTTCGTCCGAACTTTGAAGAACCTGGTACGTTCTGGTCTTCGAAATTCCTGCTGCCCACGAAGATTGTATCCGGGTTTTGCTCGATTGCATCCAGAAAAACCGGGAGGTCTTCAGGGAAGTGCTGGCCGTCAGCATCGATGGTGATGACGTGGGTCTTGCCTAGCTCGCGTGCCTTTTCTGCAGCAGTGATGATGGCCTGCCCCTTGCCGAGGTTTTCATCATGATTGACTACGGTGAGATCAAGGTCGCGGACTTTATCTGAACCACTGTCAGTGCTGCCGTCATCGATAATGAGTACTTCGCCGTAGTTCATGGCCCGTCTGGCCACATCGCGCAAAGTTTCACCGTGGTTATAGACCGGGATAACGATCAGCGGTTTAACTTGCATGAGCGGAATCTCTGAGTGATTGAGAAGGTATTTTATTTCCGGGCTGGTCATCGAATTTTATCAACTGGTCCCAGAGAATTCCCCGGAATCCAAATTTTTTCATAATGTTAATGCGTTGCTGGCCTTCGTCGGGAGGGAATAGTCGATCCCTGCGTTTTTTGAATCCTTCGGTCAGGGCAGCGTTCATTTCATCTTTATCAAGTTGGGGGGAGAAGTAGTAGAAAGGTTCAAGCAGCGACTGGTTGCCGCGGATTAAACCTTCTTTAACCGCTCTTGTAAAGAGCGGCGTTCCTTCATGCAGCCGGATACCGGAAAAGGGAAAGACCACACAGTTGTTCAGGGAATTCATGTTCGCAATCCCTTCACGGACGGTCTCCATGGTTTCGTCGGGGCCGCCAAAAATTACGAAGTGGGCGCAGGGAATCCTTTGCGCCACACATTTATCATTGAATTCCATAACCTCGTCAAAAGTGAAGCTCTTGTGCAACCCTTTGAGAGTTGCGTCACTGGTGGCGTCTGTACCCACTTCCATGGCTTGCAACCCGGAACGTTTAAGCAGGGCCAGTTCGTCATTTTCAATGGGACCGGGCTGGAAAAATCCGCACCAGCTGATCTTGATTTTCCGGCGTATGATTTCTTCGGCCAGTTGCAGGTAATGGCCGCCGCGGTCATTGAGTACGGAGTCGGTAAAGAAGATGTTGTCTGCCCCGCATTTGCAGAGCATTTCAAGTTCGTCAGCCACCTCATCTACCGGGCGAACCCGCATCTTGTGTCCTTCAAGGTGAGGATAGGTGCAGTAGGCGCAGCAGTGTTCACAGCCGCGTTTGGTCTGCACGTTAATGACTCCGCTCTGGTCAAGATAGTAACGCAGCAGCTGCGGTTCCCAGCGCGGAACTAGGATTTCTTTTCCGGGTATTCCTTTTTCCTTGCCGTAAATTTGTTTTGTTTCTTCGCCCTGTTCCAGCCGCGCAATGAGTTCGACCATCTTGCGCTCTCCTTCACCAATAATACCGTAGTCCGCACCGGTGAATCCAAGAATTTCTTCCGGCAGCAGTGAGAATCCAGCGCCCCCGGCAATGACCGGGACTTCAGATTCTTTGAGCACATCCACAATGCGTTTGGCTTTGTGAATGTATTTGTTGGTATGGGAGGTGAAAGAATCCACGTTATCCACATTGCGAATGGATATCCCGGCATAATCAGGGGCTGCCTCAGTAAGTGCACAGCGCAGGTGATCAAGGGAATTACCCGTCGCAAGCATATCGTACTGGATGACCTTGTGCCCTGCATTATGCAGGGCTCCGGCTATGACCGACATGCCGATGGGGTAGACCGGGTACGGTTCTACGTTGGTGTTTGCTGAAACAAGGAAAACAGTGGACATGGTGCGTTTAAATAGGGCTGTTCAGGGGGACTAAAGTGCCGTTCTTCCATTTCTCGCAGAGCTCGGCAAAGAAATCCGGCTGGAACATCATGAGTTCATCGTCTTGAACAAAGAGTTGAACTGTGCATCCTGTGGTGGCTTTTTCTCCTGCAGCATCGCGGATAATGAATTCGTAATTCATGCGTGCTGCCTCGGTCCAGTGGAGCAGGGTTTCAATGCTGAAAGTCTCGCCGAAACGGAGCGGTTTGATGTAATCAACCTGCATTTTTTTGATCGGCGCGGCTACTTTGTAACGGTAGAAATCCAGATATCCGACCCCGTACATGTCACCAAGAGCTGTGCGGCCATCCTCAAAATAACTGGGGTAGCGTCCATGCCAGACAATATTCATGGGGTCCACTTCTTCAAAACGGACCTTGCGCTCCACAATATGGCGCAGCGGTTCCGGTGCGCCTTCGATTTTAGGAAAATATGATTTGCGGGCCATTATATTGCCTCCGGGCCGAAGATGAGCTGGTAGGTTGCTGCTATTTCTCCGGCTACTGTGAGTGAGCAGATGGAAATGTGGTTAAGCCCCTTTGTTTTAAGGGAAAATTTGAGATCAAGTTTTTCCATGGGCTTGACCGGACGCAGGAATTTACAGCGGGTTACCGACTGCAGGGCCAGTTTTTCAGATGGATATTCACACGTAAGGGCCTCCATGGATGACTCTTGTCCGATCAGGGTCTGGATGACTCCGGGCAGGATGGGATTACCGGGGAAGTGTCCGTCAAATCCGGGGAATGAGTTCTTAAAAATATATGAACGGCTGTATCCTGATTCTGTTTTCTCAAGATCATTACAGCTGTTTGAAATATGTTCTTTTAAATCCATGTGTTTAAGAATCCTTTTGCGATCCGGAATCGAGGAAAAGTTCGAGGGTGTAGTTGCCTTGCGGATCGGTGATAATAGTATGGGCGGCAAATTCACGGTTGCCGATTCTCTTTTTGCCCTCAGTGATGATTTTCGTTTCCTTTAAATCGGTGTTTTGTGGGGCGAGGTACAGCTCATAAATGCAGCGCATGGACTCATCATAAAAAGGAGGAATCATGCGCAGGAAAGGTGATGCGAAAATTTTTTTCGATTCAAAGCGCCCCTTATTGTCGGCAGTGATTTCAGCTACCAGCAGTTTCATGCCCATGTCGTTCAGCATGACCACCCGTGCGGTTTTCTGTTCCGGTTTGAGTAGCAGCATACCGCGCAAGGGCATCCGCTTGCCTGCAATGGAAAGCACCCCGGAATGTTGCAGCAGATAAGAGGATGAAGCTGAGGGCTTAACTGGTTCGACTATGCTACGCGAGGAACATCCGGCTATCATTATGAGGGCCAGCAGAGGCAGCAGGATTCTGAGTTTACGCATGCTTATCTTCTCTTAGTTGCAACAGTTGCGGGAGCACAAAAATAGCGCAGCAGAGGGCTGCTGTGATCCCGATGGAAACCGTGGCTCCCAATGAGTGCAGTGATGGGTGCTTGGCAAAGACCAGTACCCCGAAGCCCGCCAGTGTAGTCAGGCCCGAAATTTTGACTGCTTTAACAGTCCATGGTGAGGGAGTTCTTATTTCCTGAAAAACCATGAAGATTCCGTAATCGGCCCCAAGTCCGATGACAAGGGGTAAGGCCACGATATGGAAAATATTGAGTGGAATTTGCAAAAGCCCCAGTAAACCGAAGGTCACCGCTACCCCGAAAATTGCCGGAAAGAGAGCCAGAGTTGCCCGGCGCAGGTTACGGAAGAGAGTGAAAATGAGCACTGCCACCAGAATTCCGGAACAGCTGATGAATTTGATGATGTCCCGCTCCATCTCCTGTTCTAAATTTGATTTGAACCGGGATTGGGAAACAAGACGTGCGCCAAGTTCTTTTTCTTTCTGCGGAGAATAGTAGGAATTGATCAGTTCGCTATCCGGAAGCAGGGTCATTACCAGCTTTGCCTTATTGTTTTCACTGACCGGAAGAAACATTTTGGCAAGCGGAGCCAGCGGTCCGGAGCGGAATATCTCAGTGTTGAGTTCCGGTGCGGATGCCTCGATACGTTCAATTGCCGGGGCAAATGCTTTTGCAGCAAAGCCCATTTGTCCTGCTTGAATTGTAAGTTCATGTTCCGTTTCTGCTTTGTTCTCATTCCAGAAATTGTTCCAGCGTCCGTTGTTTTTATGTACTGTTTGGGGTGCTGGAAGCAGGGGAGCAATACCTACCGCTTTGATCCCATTGAGGTTTTGTTCAATGTCAGACCAGGCTTTTTCATTTTTATGCAGGGCTTCATCCATGTTTTTCCCTTGAGCAAAGAGCATGGAGTGGGCGCGCATTTGCCCCCACTTGTCATGAAAATATTTTTCAGTATGAACCAGTTCTTCTGAAATATAGCCAAGTCTTTTCAGTTCAGTGTCAAAACTATTGTTAAAGGCAGAGAAAAGTGACCCTGTAAGGATAATGAAGGCAGCCCAAAGTATGATCTTTTTGCTTACTTTCAATTGAAATACAGGCTGGGGTGCTCCTGAATTAGGAAAGGAATTGCAGAACCGGGGTACAAAAAGCAGGGCAAAAGCACAGGCCGCAATTATTCCGGCCACAGAGAAAATGGAAAGCTGGCGGATGCCCGGAATTCCGGAAATATAGAGAGCGATGAAGGAAACGCAGGAAGTTGCGGCCCCGAAAAGAACAGGTTTGCTGACTTTGCGCAGGGCAGTGGCTTGGGCCTGCGATTTTTCGGCCAGTGCAAAATAAGTATGCACCGCAAAGTCGATGGAAATACCCATGAGTACTGCCCCGAAACCGATAACAATGGCCGACATATCCTTATAAACAAAGGAGCAGGCTCCCAGTCCGGCCGTTATGGCTACGCCCGGTGCCAGAAATATTGCCAGAGCGCCTTTGTGGCGGAAGGCCAGAAAAAAGAGCAGGCCCAGCGCACATAGGGAGATGCTTGAGACCGCTAAAATGTCCCGTTTAATTACTGAACTGTTAGCTGTTGTGTATCTATGTCCGCTCAGTACCTTTATGGAAAGATCACTTTCTGTGAGCTTATTTTCTATTAAGGCGGTTTGCTTGATTTCCTTAAACCGTTCCAGAAGTTTGAGTCCGTTTTTGGAATCAGTCATGGGAACGTTTGTTCCGGCAATGATGAGCAGTGCGTTTTTTCCTGCAATAAAATATTGGCCTCCGCTTACTTTTATGCGGGGCAGGTTCTGAAATGATCTGATTTTATGCAGATAAATGGAGCGTAAATTCAGCGGGTCAGTCGCAAGAATTTCGCGCATTCCTATCCCTGCAGGTGAAATAAGCAGCTTCTTTGTCTCGACCAGATTTTGTTTGATGGATTCGTCTGTGGTGATTTCTTGCAGTTTTACCAGATCGTTTTGTGTAGTCAGATTCGGGGCTTGTTGAAGCAGGAAGTTGATGACTGCTTGTGGATCAACAGATTTGTTTTCCACAGAAAGCAAAGGCGTATTCATCCTGCGGGCCATACTTACTGCGAATTCACTAAGTTTTTGCTCGCTAAGAGTGTTGCTGGAAATGGAAATGAGTACTTTTCCGGTAAATGGTGCCTTCTGGAGCAGGGTAAAGTCGCGGCTGATTTCTCCGTTCTTGCCGCTGGGCAGCATGGAGGAAATGTCTTCGCTGTAAGATACAGAGAACAGCGGAATGGAACAGATAAGCAGAAAAACAATCAGTATCAGCGCACTTATAATTTGAGTTTTCCTGTTTGCTGCTGCGCTATTATACAATTTGTGGGAGGACATTTTTTACTTTTTCAGGAAAGTTTCCTGCGCCAGTTTTTGATTTAAGAGTACGTTGTCAAAGATAATTTTTGTGTAATCTCCACCCGGTTCATGTAGTTCAATGGATTTAAGGTGGGTTGCTTCGGGTGCAAAAAAGATACGGATCAGACTTAAAAATTGCTTTGTCTTGCTTGATTTCGGGGTCAATTCCATCACAGCCGGGGCATAATTAGTCACTTTGATGAAATAAAGGGATTGCAGCCACGGAATATTCATGGTTGTCCATGCCAGAATTTGTTCGGAGATAATTGCCATTTCCGGGGACGTTTCGGTGTCAAACGAAGTTGATTCTTTGGTGGCTCCGTCCCATTTCAAACCTTGCTGTCCTTTGATCAGAAAGCCGGACACAAACGGCTCAGTGTATTCCCAGCGCAGGTTGTCAGGGCGTGTAAAGCAGAATTTTCCTTTGGATTCCATGACATCAGCAAAAAGTGCGATGTGGCTTTGCTGGGTAAATTCACTGCTGATGGTATTGATGGATAGCGAACTGGTTTGCAGATCTTTCAGAAAATCGGCCTGTTTGTCTGCGAAAGCACGCCCTGCTGAGATCATCAGCAGCAGAAAAGCGAGCAGAATTGCTTTTCTTATAACTGCCATGAGACTGTATACTCCCCGGATTTTGCCTGTGTTAGCAGTTCAGCCATGGATTCATCCTGCGGGACAAATAGTTTGATTCTGCCTTCGGCAAGGATTTGCCCTTCGCGGCTGACTGTTCCTTCTACTACGGCAAATCCGTCAAAATCCCCTACGGTTTGTACACTTATAAGCAGTTCGTTGCTGGTAAATTTTGCAGTGCTTTGGGGCACTATCTGGAATTTTTGTACTCCCACAAGGTACCCTTCAGGCACAGGCTGACCGAGGGATTTTAGCCGGTAACCGCATACGGCTGCATATGCTTGAGCTACCAGTTCAATGTAAAATGGGTCCAGGACACTGCCGTCCGGGGCAAGTGTAATGGATTGAGTGGAAAGGTCTGCCAGAGCAGTTCCTGCACCTTCTCCAACAGTAAGTACACTGTCGATGAGCAACATCTGTCCACGGTGGGGCAGCAGTTTTTCAGCCTGCATGGGAAGATTCATTTAAATAACTCCGAAATTAATTGCGCCAGCAGAGCGGGTCGGATGAAAGATAATCGCCGTTCAGATGATGGGCCATGCCCCGGCAGCCGTAGCACTCGGTGCTTAAATCACATGTCTTGCACGGTCCGGTGATGGTCTGGCGGATGTTGCGTAGATTGTTGAATACATCGCTCTGCGAAATGATATTTTCCAGTGTGTCTAAACGGATGTTTCCGGCAGTAATGTCCACTCCCGGACAGGGAATAACGTCTCCGGTGGTGGTAATGGTGCAGGAATAGAAATGCCGTTTGCATGAAAATGCTGCAACCGGGGGCTTCGGTTCCCATTCTATGCCGAATTCTTCGCGGTCAATGCCTGAAAGTTCGTCGAATAAATTCCCGATTTTTTCCGGGCTGAGTGCCAGTTCCACATGGTCTTTGGCCCGACCCTGATCGGTAATGGTTTCGAAATAGGGAATGATCTGGCGGGTGCGCAGCCAACGCCACATTTCCGGGATTTCTTCGTAATTCTGGCGGCAGATGATGGTCTGGGCGCCCATGGGAATATCGCCATTGGCGTAGCCGGTTTCAAGCAGGTTGTTTAAACCTTGGCGGATGGCTTTGTGTCCACCCTTCTTGCCGGCCAGTAGGTCCTGAATTTTTGGATCAAGGCTGTTGAACTTGATGACTGGCTGCACTTTAAGCGCGTACAGTTCAGCAGCTATTTCCGGGCTGATTCTGGTCCCGTTGCTGAACAGCTCTATTTCCAGTCCGATGCTGTGGATATAACGAATCACATCCATAATGCGGGGGTAGAGCATGGGCTCTCCCCCGCCGAGGATAATTATTTTGCGCGCGCCGAGGTCCCGGCACTGGTCTACTGTGTTGAGAATCTCGTCATATTCAAGCTCGTTGTTGAGCTTTTCCCCGGATGAGGCGTAGCAGTAGATGCAGCGCAGGTCGCAGACCCTGCTTAGCTCAAGCTCCGCGGTCAGCAGTTGCTTGTGTTTGAGGGTATGTTCGATTTCAGCCTTGGTGAAAGGGCTGCCCCAGCAACGATTTGAATTCATTTTCCGTTAATCCAGTTTAGTTCAGACGACTAAGTTCGAGGTTAATGGAGTTGGCGAGATTTTTAATCCATGCATTGTAGTTGCTATGGATCATGTCGCCCTTGTGTTTCAGGTTGGTGCTGTCTTTGTAATTAATGCTGTAATTTTCAGGGGTGTAGGTAATGTCCACAATGGCCTGATGGGAGCGGATGTTCAGGGTTGCCACCAGATGTCCGGGAGCAACATCACTCATTTGCCAGCCACGATCGTACCCACCTCTGATAATAGCATTTTTCACTTCTTTCATAGTGTGCTGTGTTTCGCTGTTGTATGCGATCGGAGCTAACTCAATGTTCTGGATAGGAGCGGTTCTGCATCCGCCGAGAAAAAGAGCACAGGCAACAAGTACAAAAGCAACAATACGGAGATTCTTCATCTGTAATTTCCTCGTTTTGAAAGTTAAATTTGTGAAAAACGCTGTTACGCTTCCTGATTAATTTCCTGAATGCAGGAAACCATAGTTGTTTTGACCGCGCGGCGCAATTCAATATGCGGGCTTTGCGTACTTTGGAATTGATGAGGATAAATGGGATCGAGTATTCTGCCGTGTACTTTCGTCGGACGGATTAGCATGTGTCCGCGGGGAAGCATATTATAAGTCCCGGTAATACACAGGGGGACAATGGGCAACCCGGTCCGGACTGCAAGGTGAAAGGGGCCGGAATGGAAGCGGTTCAGGTTGCCGTCCTTGCTGCGGGTTCCTTCCGGAAAGAACATGAGGCTGGCATTTTGATCCACGGCATGCTGAGACTGTTTGATTATTTCATCCAGGTCGTCAGTCTCCACGTTAATGTAGCCCGCAAGCTTCATGTAGAACCCGTAAAAAGGAATCTTAAAAGGCCAATTGCGCACAGCCATGCATATATTGCGCTCCGGCTGGAATGAAACAAGGTAGGGATCGAAGAAAGATTCATGGTTGGCGACAATGATGCAGGGGGTGGGTATATCCCGCTGATCCGGCCAGCTGATATCAACGAAGAGTGACATCAGTTTTGAACTGGTCCAGCCGTAATACCAGATCATCTTGCGCAGGGTTTCCGGTTTTTCCCATTTTAGGATGCAGGTAAAGAACAGGTAGCAGAGCGGTGAAATGATGACCCCGGTCAGGGTCCAGAGGATGATGCTCAGGTATATCCCGGTGTTGATCCAGATAAGTTTGAGAAGTTTGGACATGGCGGGCAAAAGCGGGAAGAGCAAAAAGCCGCTTGAATTAAGCGGCTTCGTTTTTTTTGTCTAAGATGAATTTATGCAGGTCTCCTAAAGTGCGGATGGCCTTGAAAGCTTCATCTTTTTTGATCTTGATCCCGAATTCCTGTTCCAGAACGATGACCATATCCACAGCATCAAGGCTGTCGAGGTCAAGGTCGTCCTTGAAGATTGCGTCAGGCACCATCTCATCCAGCTCCAGTTCGAATTCTTCAGCTAAAGCGGAGTTGATTCTTTTAATGATTTCTGCGTCGGTCATTTATGTCTCCTCAAAACCAGAGATGTATTAATACCACCAAGGGCGAAATTATTTTTCAGCGCATATGTAATGGGTCTTTCCTGCAAATGCAAGACGTTGTTTATTGCAGAACATTCTGCGGCTGGTGTAGTAAGATTTGCTGTGGGAATGATTGTACTTTCCTGCATCATGCGTACTGTAGCGATGGTCTCAATGGCTCCGCTGGCAGCCATGGTATGCCCCAGATGTCCTTTTAAGCTGCTGACCGGGGGAGTGTTACCGAGCAAATTTGCCACTGCCTGTGCTTCGGATGCATCTCCCTGCAGGGTGCCGGTGGCATGGGCGTTCACGTAGTCAATTTCTGAATCGGAAATCCCGGCATCATTCAATGCTTCAGCCATGCAGCGTCCAATGGCCTCTGTACTTGGCGAAGCCATGTTGCTGCTGTCGCACAGGGATGAAAAGCCCGTGATTTCGGCCAGAATTTCAGCCCCGCGTGCCTTGGCGTGTTCATAGCTTTCCAACAGCAGGATGCCCGCGCCTTCGGAACAGACAATGCCGTCCCTCTTGGCGTCAAAGGGTCGGGACGCGGTGGTGGGATTATTTTCCCCGGAAATGGAGGCCGCTTCGATAATGTCGAAAGTCCCCACGGTCAGGGGATGAAGTTCATCTGTGCCACCGCAGAGCATTACGTCCTGCTTGCCGCAGGCAATGGCTTCCGCAGCCAATCCGATGTTCTGGCATCCGGTGGAACAAGCTGCCGAGGCCGCAATTACCCGTCCGCTGATATCAAGAAATTGAGCAAGGTTGGCGGCTGCGCTATGGTTCATAATTTTGAAAAATTCAGTACCGCGGATGGCTTCAAGGGAATTTTCCGGTAGATAGAGCTTGAAGAATTGTTCTAAAGCCTGTGAGCTTCCGGTGGTGGAGCCTACGGAAAGTCCGGTCCTTCCTCCGGTCAGAGTATCTGCGTCCAGCCCGGACTGCTCAATGGCTTCAAGTGCGGCAAGTGCTGCGAAGATGGAAAGGTTGGACATGGTCCGGCGGGCTTTGCGTGGAATAGCCTTGGCTTTTACTTCCGGGACCCGTCCGGCGATGCGCGGACGCAATCCTTTTACTGCGTCAAGTTCTTCCATACGGCTGACTCCGGAACGTCCGGCAACAAGCCCGTTCCAGAGTTCTTCCACACCACTGCCCAGCGGGGAAATTGCGCCCATTCCGGTAATGACTACGCATTGTATATGCATCTCAGTTCCTCGTGAATCTTTTCGTGTCCGTAGATGAATCCGCAGGTCAGGTAGGCGGAAACCACCGCACCCATCACTCCGGGGGCGATGATGGATTGTCCGGCCAGCAACAACCCTTTTACTTTGGTCGCCGGGAGTGGATTATATTGTGTAACAGTATGGGCCGCGCCGTACATGCTGCCGTAGGGGGAGTGGCAGTAATCGCGTAAGCTTAGCGGGGTTGCCGCATCAATGAATTTTACCTTTCCGCGTAATTCCGGGCAGCGCGCAAGGACTTGTCCTTCAAATTCAGCTTTTAGTTCAGTCTTGAAATCGAGATAGTCCTGCGGTCTATCCCTTAAGCTTGAATCCTGCCATTTGCTGAACTTATCAAAGCTGTAGGGCATGATGGCGGTGACACTTTGCTTTCCGTCCCGGCCAAGTGTTTGCCCTGCGGAAAGGAAGATTGCGTTATCGCCCATATCTGTTTTGCCGGAAAGGACTTCGCTGTAATCAGATTCAGGCCAGAGGTAGATGTTGCGACCTTGCAGGGCATCAACCGGAGTCTCGGCGATTCCGAAGAGGATCAGGGCGGACACGGTTTCCTGAAGTTCATTGATCCTGCGTTTGAAGACCGGGCGGAAAGCTCCGTCTTCTACACAGCGCAGCATGGATGCCGGATGTGCTGACCAGATGCAGATTTCGCCACGCAGTTTGTTGCCGTCATCCAGCAGCAGGCTTCTGAAATTTTTGTCTTCGTCGTGGCTGATTCGCACGGCTTTTTTGCCGCAGAAAATATCCACCCCGTGTTTTTTGAGCTGCTTCAGGTAAGCATCAACCAGTGCTTTGCCACCGCCTTCAATGGTATGCGAGGAGCGGAAATATGATCCGGCAACAAGGGCATGGGTGGAGAGCATGGCCTGCTCCGGTGGGGTGCCGTAAAGTAGCGTGTGGCAGCAGAGCAGGTCTTTGAGTTCCTGATTCCCGGTGATGGAATCAAGATAATCGCGCAGGGATTCAGTTTCATCATGGGCTAGGGAATCCAGACTGAAATCCAGCTCGAAATTAAGGAAGGCAGAGGATTCAAAAATGGTCCTGATCCGTTCCAGATATTTATCAATGGCTTTTTGTTCAGCGGGAAATTTCTGGCAGAGAGTCCGGCGGACTCGTTCATAACCATGGGGCAGGCAGACTTGGTTTTCCTGTTTTTCAAAGCGAAAGCAATCACAGCCGTCTTCTTTGAATGGAATTTTGACCAGTTCGTCTCCAATACCCAGATGTTTGAAATATGTATCCAGTGGATCGCCGTCACCCAGGCCGCCAATGAGGTGGATTCCTGTTTCGAAATGTACTCCCTGTCTGCTGAATCCGCGTACTGTCGGTCCGGGCAGGGGGAAGGATTCCACCAGCGCGACCTTGTACCCCTGCTTGGCCAGCAAGAGGGCGGAGGTCATGCCGGAAATTCCCGCACCAACAACTATGTGATCGTAATCAGCCATTAGAATTCAAGAACGAGGCAGGAGTTGGTTCCGCCAAATCCTGCGGAGTTGAGCAGGGCTTTCTGTGGTGGATGGTTGTCGGTTTCAGTGAGGATGTTCAGACCGGAAGTTTCTTCATCTCCAGCGCTGAAATTGATGTTCGGCGCAGTGAATCCGTAGCGGTTCATGAGTGTGGTGTAGACCACCTGACTGGCCCCGGACATCCAGAGTTCATGTCCGGTCATGGATTTGGTGGAGGAAATGCGCGGACTGTTCTCACCAAAAAGAGTTTTGATATTAGTAGCTTCGGCGTTGTCTCCGGCCGGGGTGGCGGTGGCATGGGCACAAATGTAATCTATGTCCGCCGGGGTAAGTCCGGCCTGCTTGAGGGCCTTGGCTCCTGCTCTTGCCAGCCCGTCCCTGCCGGGAACGGAGATATGCTCTCCGTCCGAGGAAAATCCGTATCCGCTGACCACACCCAGAATTTCGGCACCGCGTTTTTGGGCTATATCGTAGCGTTCGAGCATGATGGCTGCAGCCCCTCCGCTGGGCACCAGCCCGTCGCGGTCCTTGTCGAATGGTCGGCTGGCCTGCGCCGGGTTCTCGGTGCGGGTTGAAAAAGCTCCCAATCCGTCGAAGCTGCACATGGACTGCCAGTTCAGTTCCTGAGCACCGCCGCAGATGATCCGGTCCTGCTGGCCTGTGGCAATGAGATTGAAGGCCTGCCCCACAGCATGCCCGCCGCTGGAGCATGCCGAACTGATGGTCCATGCTGCTCCGCGGGTTTTGAAAAGGGTGTTCAGGTTCATAGTCACGCAGGAGGTCATGGAACGGAAAACAGCACCGCTGCCGATTAGTGATGTCTCGCCCCGTTCCTTGAGTAATTCTACCTGTTCAAGGGCGGCAATACAGCTGGAGTCACAACCGAAAATGAGACCGCTTTCGTCATTGTGCAGATCTTCTTCAGCAAGGCCGGATTGTTCAAGGGCCTGTTTGGCGGCCGCGTATGCCTGTACCGCAAACTCAGGCATGGTCTTGCGCTGCTTGCGGGCCAGCCATTTCTTGGGATTAAAGTCCTTGATTACCCCGGTCAAAGGGCTTTCAAAGCCGAGCTTGATGCGCTCTTCATCCACTTCAATGCCGGAGCGTCCGTTTCTGAGTGCATCGGCAATGGTCTCAAGATCCGACCCCAGAACCGAAATGGTTCCGATGCCTGTGATTACCACTTTGTACAAGAGAATATCTCCCGGATACTAGGTCTGACGTCCTTAAAACAGGTCCACAAAATACGGGTTCACTTTTATTTTAAGGAGAAGGTAAATATATTATTTTTTGAGTCTGATGCAGGTCTTCTAGGTCGCTGGACGAAACACTAGGTATGAATTCCGCCGTTTACAGCGATGGTCTGTCCGGTGATATAAGAAGCTTTGTCCGAGCAGAGAAATGAAACAACTCCGGCAACTTCCTGCGGTGTGCCTAATCTTTTCAGGGGAATCTGCCCTTTGATTTGATCTACAGGCAATTCAGCGACCATATCTGTTTCGATAAATCCGGGAGTAACCGCATTGACCAGAATGTTGCGCTTGGCAACCTCCACGGCCAGCGAGCGGGTGGCTCCGATAAGTCCGGCCTTGGCGGCAGAGTAGTTGGTCTGTCCCGCAACACCTGTTTCACCGGAAGTGGAAGCGATGTTGATGATCCGTCCGGTCCGCTTGCGCAGCATGCGTGAAACCACAGGCTTGGTCACATTGAAGAAGCCGCTTAGATGAACCTGCAGAACCTTGTTCCAGTCTTCGGAAGACATCATCATCATGATGGAATCACGTGCGAATCCGGCATTGTTGACCACGATGTAGGGAACTTCTTCTTGGAGCAGGGGAGAAAGAGCGTTTTCCACGGCTTCTTCATCGGTTACGTCAAATTTGAGCAGGGTGCATTCCCGGCCCATTTCGCGGATGGCAGCAGCTGTTTTTTCTGCTCCCGCATCATCACTGCGGTAGTTGAGCCAGATATCGTAGCCGTCTTCAGCCAATTGCAGGGCGATGGCTGCGCCTATGCCTTTGCTGGCTCCGGTAATTAAAGCAATCTGTGACATTTCAATCAGCCTAAAGCAAAAAGGGGCGTAAAGCCCCTGTCTGCGGAATTATTTGTTTAACTTAAATATTGTCTTCTTCGGAATGTCTGCCATCATCGTAGCCCTTCTTGAATTCTCCGGGCATTTCCTTGACTTCTTTGACGGCCTGACCTGTGGCCTTGCCGATTTTCGCACAGCCAAGGGAAGAAATCATAAGTGCTGCAATGATCAGTGCAGCGGCAATTCTGGTGATCATATTTCCTCCAGCAAGTTTTTGTTGTGAATAAATAATCCGGTCTGTTCTGAAAAGTCAATTCCACTCAGCTCAGCAGGCAGCCAGTCAGTGTTGCCAGCCTGTTGCGTCCAGTCTGCTTGGCTTCGTAAAGGGCGGTGTCGGCTACTTCGATCAAACGTGCCGGGGTGGTAAGGCGTCCGTCATTGCTGGCCAGTCCGATGCTGATAGTCATGATGTGTGTCTTCCCGTCGTACTCAAAGGGGGTGGACTCCACGGCCCGGAGCAATCTCTCGCCGATTGCGGATGCTGTCTTTTGGTTTGTTTCGGGCAGGAGCAGGGCGAATTCATCTCCGCCCAGACGGGCAAGCAGGTCGTTGCGTCGCAGGTGGGATTCACAAATGTTAGCCAGATGGCGTAATCCTTGGTCTCCGGCCTGATGCCCGTATCGGTCATTGAGTTCTTTGAAATGGTCAATATCAAAGAAGAGTACAGAGAATACTGTTCCTTCATTAATGGAGTAGTCGATGAACTCCTGAAGGCGGTGCTCAAACAGGCGGCGGTTGGTTACTCCGGTAAGCGGATCGGTAACCGCTTCCTCGCGCAGCCGTTCTTCCTCGCGTTTTCTTTTACGGATATCGATCAGGATTCCGGCCAACTGTTCCGGTTTGCCGTCTTCACTACTGCGGATGTTGCCGATGACTTCCACCCAGCGCAGGTCGCCGCAATCAGTAAACAAACGCATGTCAAAACGGAATACTTTTTTGCGGTCCCCTTTGAGATATCTTCTTACCGAGGAAATCAGCGGTCGGCGGTCGTCCGGGTGGATCAGGTGCAGGGCTTTATGCAGGGAAAAGCGGATATTGTCAGTTGGTAGCGGGACTGAATACAGAAGTTCGGGGGAGCACCAGATTTGTCCGGTCTTGAAATCAAATTCCCAGACGCTGCTGTCAGTCAATTGCTTGAGGATGCTGAACTGTCTGCGTTTTGCGCTGAGGCGGTCCCGTAGCACAGCGTTCGAAATAAGATATCCGGCGGTCTTCAGAAGGGCGACTTCCACGTCCGACCAGTCATAGGCCCGGTCACAATCGTCAAACCCCAAGGTTCCCCACCACTGGTCTTCGACCATGATCGGGATGGTTAGCATGGACTTGATTTTCTGGACTTCGAGATTGTCCCTGAACCAGCCCGGTTCCAACTTGTCGATGACCATTTTTTGCCATTCGCCGCGTAGTCTGCTTTGGATGGTTTCCCGGTATTCAGGGCGGTCAATTTTGTTGGTGAACATGCTGAACATGGGCATGCCCAGCTGTTTGTAACGGGCTGCGCCAGCCCATTCAAAGGTGTAATTTTGAGTAATATGGGTTTCGGTAACTTCGATTGTTTGAAATATCCAAACCCTGCTGACCCCGGTAGCCTTTCCCAGAGCAGCAAGCAGATCGTTGACTCCATCCGGCCAGCCTTTGCCGGATGTAAGTTCTTCTGCGCTCCGGGCAATAGCCGAGAGTACGGCAGCATTGGACCCCTCTTCATAAGAGTTGCCCAGATTTTTGAAATTCCCCGTATTTATACCCATAACGGATTGTATTTCACGTATAAGCGGCGTTCGTCAACCTGTGGATCAGGAGGATTGGTTCTGCTGTAGTGTTCTCATGATGACTTTGTATAACTCTTCTTTGATCACCGGCTTGGCGATATAGTCATCCATGCCTTGTGATATAAACTGGTCCCGGTCACCCTGCATTGCGTAGGCAGTGATGGCTATTATGGGGATTCGTTTATTATGTGCACCGGCTTCGCCTTTCCTTATGGCTTTGGTTGTTTCAATGCCGTTCATTATTGGCATCTGCACGTCCATGAGAACAAGGTTGAAATCTTCGTAGAATAGTTTGTCCAGAACCTGTTGGCCGTCGGTTACCGCCTCTACTGTGAAGCCCTGTTGCTCGAGGTATTGCTTGGTGTAGAGTCTGTTTACTTTTTCATCTTCAGCTATGAGGATACGGTATTCGCCGAATGAGGTTATGACTTCAGGTTCTTCATTCGAATGTTCGCGGTACAGGGCTTTGCAGTCAGGGACAGTAAACGGAATGGAAATATAAAAAGTTGTTCCTTGGCCGGCAGTACTTTCCACAGTAATACTCCCGCCCATAAGTTCGGTGAGCCTTTTACAAATGGATAACCCCAGTCCTGCCCCCTGATATTGTCGGGTATATCCTTCGCTGGCCTGCGTGAAGGATTGAAATAGCAGGTTCATTTTGTCTTCTGCAATTCCTACCCCGGTGTCTTCAACAGTAAAAAGGATATGACAGTTCCCGGGAGTGCTGCGGGGCAAAAGTTGCGCTGCTATTGAAACATGTCCTTTGTGGGTGAACTTCAAGGCATTACCTACAATGTTGGTCAGGACCTGCTGTAAACGGGCCGGATCTCCGATGACAATCCGGGGCAGTTTTGAAAGCAGATTGAGCTCCAGATTGACTCCGGAACGTCTTGAAGTGACTTCAAAAAGTTCGAATACGTGTTTCAACTCATCAGCAGGGTTGAATTCTTTGCTGTAGAGGGTCAGTTTGCCTGCTTCGACCCGGGCCAGGTCAAGAATGTCAGACAGTACATTGTTCAGACGTTTGGATGCCTGCATTGCCGCATTGATATATTCTTCCTGCTTGGGAGTCTGCGTTTCTGTCTCCATGAGTTGCAGCATACCCATGATACCGTTCAGCGGGGTGCGGATTTCGTGGCTCATGTTGGCAAGGAATTCGGACTTGGTTTTGCTGGCAGCTTCAGCTTTTGCCTTTTCCTGTTCTACCCGCTCAAGCGCATTTTTAAGTTCCGTGACATCGCGAACTATCCCTTCAACCCGTATGGGGGTTCCTTCCTTATCGTAGAAGGGAACATTGCTTTGCTGCAGCCATTTCGTTTTCCCGTAGCGATCAATGATCTGGTACTCCACAAGAGGGGCCATTTTTCCGTAAGCCATGTCCCTCCATTGCTGGTGCATGAATTCCTGCCAGTCCGGGTGGATCAGGTCAAAGAAGAATTGTGAATCATTGTAAAATGTTCCCGGAGGGTAGCCGGTGACATCCAGACAGGCTGGGCTTACATACTTGAATTTTTTATCGGGTACTGAAAAATGGTAGATGAGGTCTTTGGTATTTTCCGCCATTACTTTAAAGCGGGCTTCAGTTTTAGCCAGCTCGGCTTCTACTTTTTTTCGTTCGGATATGTCTTCAAGGGTGGCGATAACTTCCGTGGGATTTTTACCTTTCTTAATGGGGTTGAATACGGCGCGGATATATGTGGTTTTATTGCCGGTAACGGAAGTATAAATGTCCTCGTATTCTGATCTGTTACCTTCAACTGCCTGTTTTACCGCAGCACTCATTTTAGGGGAGCTTTTGCGTATTGTATTGAACCCAATCAGCTTTTCCTTGCTTGATCCCATCAGATCTATGAACTTCTGATTGCAATCAATAATGGTTCCTGTTTTGTCAAAACGGATCACTGCCAGCGGAGAAAATTCAAAAATTAACCTGTAGTGTTCTATGTCCTTTTGTTTTTTCTTGGTTATCATCGATTCTCCGAAAATATATTGTTTGCCGTTTAGGCATGAAAGCTAAGGCACAATACAGAAAAATCAATTTATTGTGAATTAGTTGGGTGTTTTTTATAAAAGGATGCTTGTATAGTTGGCCTATTTCGGCTTTTGAATAAATGTTTGTAATTGAAACAGTTGCTTAACGGCTGTATAAGTAATGTAATAATGTCTTTCCCATGTTCTGTTTTGGCTTTACTGGAGTGAAGTATGACTAAAAAATGTATTCTGGTCGCCATGCTGGGTGCTGCCATAATGTTTTTGGTTCTTTGGATGACCGGTTCGTTTAAGTCCGGGATGATTGAACAGGGACGTATTGTCTCTACACGAGTGGCAGAAGCTCCGGCAGTTACTGCTGTTGCTGAGCTGGTTAATGTGCCTGTTGTTTATGAAGCAGTAGGAACCGTGCGTCCTGAAACTGAAGCCTCCATTGAGGCGCAGGTAACAGGTAAAGTGCTTAAGGTTATGGTCCGCTCCGGGCAGAAGGTCCGTAAGGGCGATAAGCTGATCGTTTTGGATGACCGTGAATTCAAGACCCGGCTTGAGAGCGCAGAGCAGGGACTCAAATCTGCCGAGGCCTCCGAACGTCAGGCCCGTGAAGCCATCAACGCAGCTAAGGCCGAATCCGGCACAGCCACGGCCACATGGAAGAGGATGAAGAAACTTTTTGCGGATAAGGTCGCAACGCAGGATGAGCTTGACCGGGTAGAGGCTGCCTACCTTAAGGCCAAGGCTGCTCTGGCACAGGCCGGAGACGGTTTGGATGCAGCTTCCGCAGGTGTCCGTCAGGCTCGCAAGGGTGTAGAGGCCGCCCGCATTAACCTTGACTACACCACCATTACCGCTCCGGCTGACGGTGAAGTTGCCAAGCGCATGGTCGAGCCCGGTGATCTTGCTTTTCCCGGTAAGCCGCTCATGTTGATCCAAACCGGTGGGACATTACGCTTGGAAGCCCTTGTGCGTGAAGGTGTCATCGGACAGGTGCGCATCGGCCAGAAACTGGGTGTGGACATTCAGGCTTTTGGCGAACAGACCGAGGCGATAGTGGAGGAAGTGGTTCCTTCTGCCGATCCTTTGACCCGTACCTTCTTAGTCAAGGTCGGACTTGATCCATTACCCGGACTTTATCCCGGCATGTTCGGGCGTTTACTTATTCCTGTTGGGGAAAAGCAGACTGTGCTCCTCCCGGCAAAAGCCGTGACCCGTGTGGGGCAGCTTGAGACCGTGCTTGTTAAGTTGGTCGAAACTTGGGAGCCGGTTTATGTGCGCAGCGGTTCGAGCCATGGGGATAAATTGGAGATTCTTTCCGGACTAAGCGGCAATGAAACTGTGGGCTTTGAGTTCTCCGCAGCCGGGGGACAGCAATAATGTCCGCCCCATTAAATCCTGAACAGGCCCAAGGGCTGATCGCATCGGCGGTCCGTTTCTTTCTCCATTCAAAGTTGACTGTGGTGCTGGTCATCGGTGCTCTCCTGCTGGGCGTGGCCGCTGTCCAGCTCACCCCGCGTGAAGAGGAACCGCAGATAGTGGTGCCCATGGCTGACATCATGGTGCAGGCTCCCGGTGCCGGGGTGGAGGAGGTTGAAAAGCTGATCACCACTCCGCTGGAACGCATTCTTTGGCAGATTGACGGGGTGGAGTATGTTTATTCGGTTTCACGGCGGGATTCGTCTATGGTTACAGTTCGTTTCTATGTGGGCGAGGACCGCGAGGAATCCCTGATCAAGCTGCATAACGCCATTGCCAAGAACAGGGACTTGGCGCCGGGAATTGCCGCAAGCTGGGTTATTAAGCCTGTTGAAATTGATGATGTCCCCATTGTTGCTTTGACTCTTTATCCGTCTGCCGAAAGCAAAGATATTTCCGATTTTGAATTGCGCAGGGTCGCTGAGGAACTGGCTTCCCGGCTGGCTGAGGTGGAGAACCTTTCGCGCGTTTCACTTGTTTCCGGACGTTCCCGTGAAGTTCGGGTGGAGCTGCTTCCTGAACGCATGGCCGGGTTTAATATTTCCCCGCTGGAAATTGCCGGAGCACTCCAAGGAGCGGATCAGTCTGCCGTTGCCGGTTCAGTTCTTTCCGGGAATCGCGAGATTACTGTGTCCGCTAATTCCTTTTTGGAAGACGCCGCTGATGTGCGTAATCTGGTGGTGGGTGTTTTTAATTCCCGTCCGGTTTATCTGCGTGATGTTGCCGAAGTCATGGACGGCCCGCAGGAAGCAGATTCCTATTCGCGGATCGGTTTTTCACGTATGTTCCTGAGCAATATGGGACAGGAACCGGAGCAGGGTTCCCGTCCGGCAGTGACTATTGCATTCTCCAAGAAAAAAGGGACCAATGCGGTCAAGGTTGCCGAGGCCGTGCTTGAACGCATGGAGCAACTTAAGCAGGCTATTTTGCCCGCCGGGATTGAAGTGCAGGTTACCCGTGATTACGGTAAGACCGCAGACGCCAAGGTTGATGAGTTGCTCGGTTCACTGGGCTTCGCCGTCATTACTGTAGTTATCCTGCTGGCTCTGACTCTTGGCTGGCGTGAAGCCGCAGTTGTGGCCTTAGCTGTTCCGATAAGTTTTTCACTGGCCCTGTTCGTCAACTATTTGCTCGGTTATACCATCAACAGGGTAACCCTTTTCGCGCTTATACTTTCTCTTGGGCTGGTTGTGGATGATCCCATCACCAATGTGGACAATATTCAGCGGCATATTCTCATGAAAAAGAAGAAACCGTCTGAGGCGACTCTTGATGCGGTTTCCGAGGTCCTGCCTCCGGTTATCATGTCTACGCTGGCGATCATTGTTTCATTCGTGCCGCTGTTTTTCATTACCGGGATGATGGGACCGTATATGGCGCCAATGGCCGCCAATGTTCCGCTGACCGTGACCTTCTCAACTGTCTGCGCCCTGACCATTGTGCCTTGGCTGGCCTTCCGTTTGCTCAAGAATTTACAGCCCAAGGCTGCAGCAAGCGGCTCCGGTCCGGGACGTATTGAGTCCATGTATACCCGGATCATCACTCCATTTTTAGAATCCCGTGTGCGGCGCTGGATGCTGGTTGGTGTGATCGTGGTCGGGCTGCTGTTCTCCATGGCCTTGGCCGGATTTAGGATGGTTCCGCTTAAGATGCTGCCCTTTGACAACAAGAATGAATTCCAGATTGTCATCGACATGGACGAGGGGACACCCCTTGAACAGACCGACCGGGTAGTCCGTGAAATGGAGCAGGTTCTCAAAACCGTTCCTGAAGTGACCAACTACGTGACTTATGCCGGAGAGCCTTCGCCCATGGATTTTAACGGGCTGGTCCGCCATTACTATTGGCGCGAGGGTGGGCACATGGCCGATATCCGGGTCAATCTGGCGGATAAATCCCAGCGCGAAGAACAGAGTCACGCCATTGTGCTTCGTTTGCGCAATGAATTGGATCAAGTTGCCCAGCGCAATAATGCCAATATCAAGATTGTTGAATCTCCGCCCGGACCTCCAGTAATTTCCACCATTACCACAGAGGTCTACGGAGCCGAGGACCGTCCTTATTCGGCCCTTATTGAAGGAGCGCAACAGATTGCAGCTACCATGGATATAGAACCCGGAGTAGTGGATATCGACAGTTCCACCGAAGCTGACCAGACCATGGTCGACTTTGTGCTCGACAAGGAAAAAGCGGCTCTGCATGGCGTCAGTGCCCGCGATGTGGTCAATACTTTACAGATGGCCTTGTCCGGTATGGTTCCGGCCACAGTACACGAGCAGGGCGAACGCAATCCGCTTCCGGTGCGGCTCATCCTTCCGCTGTTGCGGCGGGCAGATGTCTCTTCCCTTGAACAACTCAAGGTGCGCACTGCTGACGGCAAGTCTGTGCCCTTGGCCGAGCTGGGCAGTCTGGTGGAAATCAGCCGTGAGCAACCCGTTTATCACAAGAATCTCAAACGTGTGGTCTATGTGTTCGCGGAAATGGCCGGGCGTGCACCGGGGGAAGCCATACTTGATATGCAAAGCAAGCTTAAGCAGGACCCGTTGCCTCCGTTCATCTGGTCCGACTGGGCCGGGGAAGGCGAGTGGCAGATTACCTTGGATGTTTTCCGTGATCTCGGCCTTGCCTTCGGTGCGGCCCTGCTGGGCATTTATATTCTGCTCATTGTGGAAACAGGGTCCTTCGGTATGCCGCTGCTGATCATGTGTGCTATTCCGTTGACTTTGCTGGGCATCATGCCCGGATTCTGGCTGCTCAACCTGATCAGTGCCGGGACAGTGCAGGGCGTGGTTGGTGAAGCTATTGCCGATCCGGTTTTCTTCACTGCTACCGGTATGATCGGCATGATTGCATTGGGCGGGATCGTCATCCGCAATTCGCTGGTACTTATCGATTTTATCCGTCAATCCGTTGCCGAGGGTATGGAATTGAAGGAGGCGATCATCAAGTCCGGTTCGGTGCGTTTGCGGCCCATCGCCCTGACTGCGGCAACCACCGCCCTTGGAGCATGGCCCATCACCCTTGACCCGATCTTTTCCGGGCTGGCGTGGGCACTGATCTTCGGGCTGTTCGCTTCCACCTTGTTCACGTTGCTGGTGATCCCGGTGGGCTATTATGTTTTTGAGAAGAAAAATAAGTAGGATTGACTTACGTCATATAATTCCTACCATCTTTGTGTGAAATTTAAGCCGTAGAGGTTGAGAAATTCAACCTGAATATAAAACGACCCATTTACATGGAGGTTCATATGGCTGACTTCGAACTCAAGGATCTTACGAACGTAACCATAAAGAATATTGACCATAACAAGGTGCTTAATCTTACCGATCTGGTTGTTTATCAGGAAGGGCAGGTGGTCAGCAGGACTCTTTCGCAGGTAAAGCAGATTTCCCTGACCCTTTTTGCTTTTGATGCCGGGGAAGGGATCAGCACCCACAGCGCACCGGGTGATGCCATGGTGCAGGTGCTGGACGGAGTTGCCGAAGTGACCATCGGTGATGAAGTCTTCAACGTAGCGGCTGGAGAATCTATTGTCATGCCCGCAAACATCCCCCACGGCCTTGAGGCCCGGGAGCGGTTCAAGATGCTGCTGACTTTGATCAAGCAGTAGAATTCAATAATTGAAGAGGAAGTCCGGTTGCACGGGCTTCCTTTTTATTTTGTCGGGCAGCAATTACATGTCCCTTCCGGCAGGGTAATAATGAACTTAGTCCCTTTGCCGCGTGTGCTTTTTACTTCCATCGTCCCTTTGTGCTGCTCAGTGATGATGAAGTAGGAGATAGATAAGCCCAGTCCTGTCCCATGGCCGACATCTTTGGATGTGTAGAAAGGCTCGAATACTTTTTTCAGTTTATCCTGCGCAATTCCGGGGCCATTGTCTTCCACCTCTATGAAAACCAAGTGCCTGCCGTTTCTTACCCGTAAGTGTAATTGTGGGAAGCTCTTTTCTGAATATTCTTTTTCGGCCATGGCTTCACATGCATTTTTTATCAAATTCATAATCACCTGTTGTATCTCGCTGCCGATACAGCATACGGACAGGGGGTGTGGAGTGTAATCCTTATTGATTTTGATTTGATTGAATTTGGCATTGCAGCTGAAACTGAAATCCGAGGCAATAAGCTCGAGGCTTTCATCAATCAAAGTTGTAATCTGGCAGGTATGCATTTTTTTTGAGCCGCCACGGCTGAAATTAAGCATGCTTGATACAATTTTTGAGGCCCGTTCTCCGGCATCGGATATGGAGCTGATCATGCGCAGGATATCTCTCTTGCGCATATATTCCCGCATGGCTTCCAAATCCGCGTTGCATTCCTCTGCAGTGTGCAGGTTTCGCGGGGTGTCCTTGAATATCCGGTTGGTGATATTCTGGCAGGCACCAAGTATGGCTGATAGCGGGTTGTTGATTTCATGGGCTATCCCGGCAGCCATCGCGCCCAGTGAACTCATTTTTTCATTTTGCACAAGCAGTTCAAGTGTCTGAATCCTATGGGAGATGTCACGGGCTACCCCAAGATAGAAGATTTGTCCTTCATCTTCAAAAACACAGGCGACCACTTCTACGGGAAAGGTGGTGCCGTCTTTGCGTTTGTGTCTGCTTTCCAGTGCAAACCTTTGATCATGGGAAGCATTGGCAATGGTTTTGCTCCATTCTTCTAGATCAACATTAGGGTTTAGGTCTGCCATGGTCAGCTCGCTGAACTCATATTTGCCGTAACCGAGAACTTCTTGTGCTGCTTCATTTGTATCCACAATCTGTCCATCCGAATTTACCAGATAGATAGGATCGGCAATGTTTTCGAGCAGCCTTCTATAGTCCTGCTGGCTCTTTTGCACGGAACGATCATATTTATCGACCAGAAGGTATATTATTGCGGCACTGATCAGGACATAAAACCAGCCTTTAAAAATTTGGATCTGGTTAATCAGTTCCGTATCACGCACGAGAAGGGTCAGAAGCTTATCTGAGAATAAAATCCAGAAAAAACCGAATAGGGCATATATAGCCGCGACAAACAGGGCAATGTGTGGACGTTTATCTTTGTGTTTTGCCATTGTATCCTGTCCAAGGTGTTTGAAGAGTGAGACCGAGCACTAGTGCTGGTAGTCCACCATATCACGCCCTGTCAGGTGAGTACAGATATGAACAGGATTGTGTAGTCGATCTTTAATCCCCCTTCCTATTGAAGTAAGAGGAAAGGGGATTGTTTTTTATATATTTACCCCTTTCATTCCTTCATCGGTGTAGCGATTGCCCTGCACTGTATTGGCGGTGAGGATCGTTTCAATGGCGGTAAGGTCGTCATTGCTCAAATTCACTTGTGTTGCCTCGATATTGGAATCAAGGTTTTTGATTTTTGTGGTTCCGGGAATGGGTACGATGTTTTCACCCTGCGCGCAGACCCATGCCAGTGAGAGCTGGGCCAGAGTGCATCCCTTATCCTCTGCTATCCGGGCAAGGGAGTCAGCGATGGTTTTGTTGCTGTCATAGGCTTCGCCCTGAAAGCGGGGCAGCATATTTCTGAAGTCGCTTTTATCCTCGGATGGTTTCCAATTGCTGAGCAATCCCCGGCAGATAGGGCTGTAGGGAACAAAGCTTATTCCCAGCCCGTTGGTCAGGTCTAGTATTTCCGTTTCCGGATCCCGGGTGAGCATGGAATATTCTGATTGCAGGGCTGAGAGCGGATGGACCGCATGCGCACGGCGGATGGTTTCCGCAGAAGCCTCAGATATTCCGATGGCCCTGATTTTACCTTCCTCCATCAGTCTGGACATTTCACTGATGGTTTCTTCAATGGGCGTGTTTTTGTCCACGCGATGGATATAGTAGAGGTCGATGTAGTCTGTTTCCAGCCGACGCAGGCTTTCATGGCAGGATTTGCGTACATATTCGGGCTTGCCACTGATTGTCCGGGCGTATTCGCCGTTCTCGCGGACAATGCCGAATTTGGTGGCGATCACCGCCTCTTCCCGGCGCGTATTAAGGGCTTTTGCCAGTAGTTTCTCATTATGTCCCCCGCCATACATGTCAGCGGTATCAAAGAAGTTTACACCCTGATCAAGGGCGTGGAGGATTAATTCGCAGCCCTGCTTTTCTGATATGGGCTGGCCGTAAAATTCACTTAAACCCATGCAGCCTAGGCCGATCGGTGAAATTTTAATATCGCTGTTGCCGAGTGTTTTTAAAGTCATTCTTCCAGACATATTTATCTCCGGTTATTAGGTGTTGGTGGATTGGGTATTAATATTTCCGGGCAATAAATATGTCGAATATATCTTTTGGATCAGAGTAATATCTGATAGATATTATTGATGGAAACAAGACAGCTTAGATATTTTTTGGCCGTGGCAGAAGAGTTGCATTTTGGGCGGGCTGCCAAGCGGCTTCATATTTCACAGCCTCCCTTGAGCCAACAGATCAAGAAGTTCGAGGATGAGCTCGGAGTCAAATTATTTCAGCGCAATAAGCGTTCGGTTGCATTAACTGCGGCAGGAGTTTCCCTGATGCGCGATGTCCCGAACATCTTGCATTCCATTGAGCGGGCCGAAGCAAATTTGCTTGATGCCGCCAGCGGTCAGGGCGGACGTTTTACTTTGGGTTATATAGGGCCTGCTCTTGAAACATCGCTGGCAGATATCATTCGTGAATATAAAGAGCAGTACCCCGCAGTACGGCTGGGATTACAGGAAATGTTCACCAATGAGCAGCTTAAGGCAGTACGCAACGGTGAACTTGATGCCGGAATTGTGCGGTTGTTCCGGCATGATGTTTCAGATCTTGCTTGTGAGTTGTTCCATCGTGAATCATACGCTTTGGTTGTCCCTGAGGACCATCTCCTTGCTGAAAGGGAAGGGGTGGATGTTTCGGATCTTTCCGGAGAGCAGTTCATTTTTTTTCCTCGTGAAGAACAGCCCCGGCTGTATGATGAATGGATGAAGGTTTTTGCCGAAGCCGGGTTTGTGCCGGATGTGGTGCAGGAGGCTGCCCGTAAAAGTGCTACTGTTGCACTTGTTGCTGCAAATATGGGCATTGGCATTGTCCCGGAAAGCATGGCCCGTAGAAGGCCGCATGGAGTTGTATTCAAGAGGTTGAGCGGGGATTTTCCAGTTATTGAACTACATTTGATTCATAGGAAGGAGAGCAGTTTCCCGGCAGTCAGTAATTTCATTGATGCCGTCCGGAAAAATTGGAGAAACCGGGAGCAGGGAAAAAATTGAGAGTGATATTTGCCTTCAGGCTTTGCACTGTTGTTATGAGAGGTATAAATTATAGCTGAACAGTGAAAAATAGGAGGTCATTATGGCTCTTGGAAGAATAGTAATTTTCGCAGCCGGTGCAGCAGCCGGGGTTCTGGCAGGTTATGCTTTGAAGTCTGAAAAAGTCCGTCCCGCAGCAGTGTGCACTGTTAAAGCCGGATTGAAGGCTAAGGACTGGACCGTCAAGCAGTATGAGGGGATCAAGGAAGATGTGAAGTCGTTGGCCGAACAGGCTCGCGAAAAAGGAAGTTCCCTTGTCTCCAAGGATGCAAAAGAAACAGCGGAGGAAACAGCATGAGTACATTAGCCAGACTGGCTCTCTTCGGAGCGATCGGTACACTTTTGTTTTTGCCTCTGGTAGTTAAACGTAAACATCGTCACCGCCATCGCCACGGTAGCCCAGTACTTGTACGTGCTGGCGGGAGCGGCGGTAAGAAAGGCCGCAAGTAGCTTACGGCCTTGAGTGCTTATTAACAGTAAGACCTGCTTTTGATAAAGGCAGGTCTTTTTATTTGTTGTGCTTATTCCATGCTGGCGCGGATCATGTCCGCTACACTGCGTTTAAGTTCGCGCAGTGGCCTGATGCTGGCAACGGGGCAGTACAGGCAGCTTTCGTCTGTTATTTTTCCGGTGATCAGTTGTTTCCGCAAATCTGTATACTCTGCGCTATGCATGGCTTTCCTGATTGATGTCTCGCCATTTGTCCGCCCCATTTTCTGGCTTCGCATAAAACATGAATGAACATCCCCGCTAGGCATAAGGTAAGGTGAGTCCCATGGGAGCATGCAAAATCTGGTCTCTCCCGGTCCGGGGACTTTTGTTCTTGTTCGCTCTCCATTTCGGAGCGGGATCACAGCAATATCCAACTTAACTCCGAATTCATCCTCGGCTTTGTCGCTAGCCAATGCGTGCTTTACCATTTCATCCCATGCAGGGAGAAGGTTCAGGGTGATTCCCTTTTGTTCTGCCAGTTCACGGGCTTTGTTAATCTGTTCGACAGTCCTGCTGAAAGATTCGTTTCTGAGCTTGAACACATTGTTCTTAAAGTCCATGCAGTTAATCTGTGTAACACCGGATGATTCGGCTTGCTTTAATATGTCCGGCAGTCGGGAGGCAATAGTTTCGTTAAGATTGCAGGTCCACTGGATTTCCGGTCCGCTCTGTCCTTTTGAGCTGGCAGCAGCACAAATTTGTTTCGTTTTCAGGCTCAGAGATTCTCCTCTGTTTTCGCAATCACTAGCTGAGCTGATAATTTGCAGATTGCTGTAGTTGCTCCATTTACGGCAGACTTCGCCGCTTAGTTCCACTTCAATGTTTATGCAGGCGGAAGTTATGCCGAGCGGCGGAAAACGCAAGTCGTAGTCTGCGAGGATTTTGGGAAATAAGTGCTCTTCTTTTGTGTTTTGGAAGTTGTTTATCTTGTGAACAATCTCTAACGCCTGCTGCGCAGTTTTCTCCCATCTGGAAGACTGCTTGCCGTTATGGACCCGGATTTCATGTTCCATAAAATAGCGGTGAAAACTGTCGGCATAATCTTCCATCCATGCGGCTACGCAATCAACACTGAATGGTGTATCCAGTTCAATTGTCCTTACATCCCGTTTGCTCATATCAAAGCCGATCATTTCATCAGAGTCGGAAACGATGTATGCACTTTCAATATCTTCACATATTTTGCGAACGCAATCATCATCAATGGTTCCGTGAAAATCGTTCAGTATCTCAGGGTGGATCATTATGGGATGCAGATGGAAATTATGGGCAAGAATTCCCTCACCGGGTATTTCCCATAGTAGTTGTGAGGTCCAGCCGTTGTATTTTTCCGATCCAATGACGGCGTTGCGAACATCCGGGTGCAGGTTGGCAATTGCCATATCTACCATGTCCCGTGCAGGTATGGGGGCTTCCACCCGGCCTTTATTGAAAAAGCGGTCTCGCATGAGTGGGCGGAAATCTTCCTTGGTCACTCGCATGGTACCGATCATGATTGCCTTGTAGCCTTCCTTTGTTCGCCGATAGAGGTTGCGGAAGGTTGATTCCGAGAAAACAGCATCAGGAGCGAGAATAACAGCCCGTGCTCCTTCCGCGTTGGCTTTGCGCAGTGCGTGCTTGTGGCTTTGAATCATGTAGTCGTACTTGTTGGCTTCGTCCATTAAATCGAAATCAACAGTGTAGATCCGCACATCCATGATTCGGATCAGTTCTTTGTAAGCCGGGGATTGCTTGATGATATGGACATCTTCGGGAGTGGTGTAAATGATGTAGACCGAACGGGCTTCTGTATTGAGAACTTCAATGTTATTCGGCCCCAGCTGTGTGGGCAGGACGTCGTCTGCAAACAAGGTGGTGAACTCTTCGCCGAAAACAGTGATGACCACATGGAAAAAAATGTCTTCTTTCCGGCGCAGGACGCTGCTGTCCATATGTGTTTCACAGGGAAAAGAGTCCATATCGGAGGAGTTGTATGCGTGTTGCAGGAATTGTTTCTTAGCATTTTCATTTCCCGGCTCAAGCTCAAGGGCGTGGGTAAGCATTTCCCCTGCCTGATGCTGCATATCCTGTGCATTGAAAACAGCGGCGATTGTCAGTGAAGTTTCAAGGTCAGGCTTTGCTGTATCCAGATACCGCTCAAAATATTTTACTGCCGTTTTCGGGCGATCGCATTCCAAGGCCAGTTCTGCAGCCATCTTAAGGGCCTGAGTGTTTTCCTGCTCGACCTTGAGTATTCTTTTGATGGCGATTTCAGCTTCTATGTATTTTTTATCAGCCATAAATGTGGCTGCATTTTCAATAAGTTCGGCAATGCCCATCTCTGCTCCGTCATAGGGATTGAAAGTTTAGTTGTCCGGGATGATGAAATTAATTTGGGGGTAGCAATCGTTCAGTCTGCGCGCAATACGTTTGCCCAGATCATTGTTGAAACCCATGACAACCGCAGCGTTTTGCGGAATGTTCTCAGGTCCGATAATTGGCCTGCCCATGTGAGTCCGGCTTTGTTTGGAAGGGTCCTCATCAACAAAAAATGTGGTTTCTTCAAGAGATGCTGCCAACCATGTCCCAGCTACGGCGGTGCCGAAGATACCTATTTCCTGTCTTGATGCAGCCTGCTTTGCTTTTCTGGTTAGTTGCTCCAGCCAATTCAGGGCAGATACTATGCTTTTTATATTGTTTTCTATTTGGACCGGAGGCTGTTGCGATGTGCTTTTGCAAGCCGCAATGCCGATCTCCTTGGCCAGCCACGGGTCGGTTTTTGCGGTGACTTGCAAACCGGCCTCTGCCGCAAGAAATTTCAGCGTCTCCGGGGTGAAGTGGGAGCAGTGGTCGCAAACCATAAGGTCAAAAGGATTATCTTCGAACGAGGAGGTATGGATCACGATCTGTCCGTCTTCGTGTAGCAATCCGACCAGCTGCTTGAGTACCGCGACCGGATCGGTCAGGTGTTCGATGACGTAGGTCATGGTGATCAGGTCGAACTTGCGTTCTATGGAATCCAATTTACCGGAATAGAACCCCTGCACTCCGGGAAGGTGCAGGATTTCTTCGCGCTGCTCTGATTGCTCGTGTCCGTATAATTTCCACTTGGGCCGGCGCAGGTTGAACTGCTGCAACAGGCTGCCGTTGCCGCAGCCCACATCAAGGATAGCCCCTTCATCCGGTAGGGCAAGCGTGGAGATAAGACCATCCAGCAAAATTCCACTGCGGGGTGTGGCTTTGCCCTTATCATCAAATATGAGCGGTTCGCTGCCTGCACTCAAGGGGTACATTTCATAGCCGGAGTATATTTTGTTGATGTCTTTGTACCATTGAGGGGAAAGCTTTTTCTGGACGTGTCCGCACTCCTTGCAGAGCGTGAACTCACCTGAGCGCAGCCAAGGCTTGCAGTCCGAAGTAATGCCGGGGAAGTCTGTATACTCTTCAAAATAGTGCAAGGTAGTTCTTCCGCAGAGCAGGCAACGGGGCTGGATGAGTTTTTTAATGACCTGATCGGCAGCTGGAAATTTAAATTGGATGAACTTTTCAGTGCTGCTGGAATCAAGACCGCAATGTTCCGGGCAGAAGTCCAGAATTCCCTTACAACTGGTCGGGCTGATCAGTTTGCAATCAAATCCGGCCTGTACACAAAGATTACGGGCGAATTCAAGGTAACTGATTTCCTGCGGTCCGGAACAATGACAGATACCGCTACCCCCATTTTCCATAATCCGGCAGCAGGCAATAGCTGCATCCTCGAAAAGGACCGGGGCAATGGTCAAGTCGCTGAATGGGGTTATTTCTTTCTCGGCGGCAAGGCTTCTAAGCCAGTCCGCAATGAGTGGGGTGTCGCGGTCCAGAATTTTGGTCAGCCGCACGACAGCTGTTTGGTCCGGGTACTGGCGCAGAAATTTTTCCACTTCTGCTTTTTGTCGACCATATTCAGTCGCCGGTGTGGGGGTAGTTTCCGGTGTAGGGAAAGACATTTTTCCATCGAAAACAGCAGTGCTGGATGGAAAAAGAATTTTCGTGCCCCGTTTAAGGAGTGTACTGCAAAGTTCGATAGTCCGCTCTACGTTGACCAAGCGAGATTCATGATCCCCAGCGCATTCTTTATAGCCGGATATTCCGGCAGTAAACACGGCCCAATCTGT
Organism: Maridesulfovibrio sp.; assembly: GCF_965230075.1. Classification (GTDB taxonomy): domain Bacteria; phylum Desulfobacterota; class Desulfovibrionia; order Desulfovibrionales; family Desulfovibrionaceae; genus Maridesulfovibrio. The sequence continues at coordinate 454,736 of NZ_OZ245945.1, forward strand.
ATCTGGTAGAAAAGTGAACTCTTGTTCATTTAACAGGTCAAGATGAATCAGGTCCGGATTTTTGCGCGATGTTTGGAATAGCTCATGCCCGAATTCTTTGGCCTGCCGTGCAATTGCGCTGCCCAGTGCTCCGTCACCGATAACCAGAATTTTCATTAATTTCCGCCTTGCTTAAACAAAGGGCAGGTGGTCTGGATTTGCATTTAAATAGTCGTGGATGAGCATGTTCTTATTGTTGGAAACACAGTGGTGATTGCAATCCTTGGACGGGTTTATTTTGAAGAACTTATCCCGGTTGTTGAACCAGAAATCCTTGAAGCGCACATCCTTGATGGAGCCCAGTACTCCACAATCAAGGTTGTAGGCTTTGTCCTGACATGAGTAGACCCGCTGGTCTGCCGCGATGATCGGCAGGATTTGCTGGTATGGACACCACTGGTAGGATTTGTCGAATTTTTCATCCAATTCGTGGTAGGCGTCAAAAATTTCAAAACCGTCTGATTGCAGCTCTTCTTTGGCACGCTGGGTCTGTTCTTTAATGCGCCCGAAAACAGGTGCATGGTAACGGTTGTTTTCGTGACCGTCGTTGCTGACCACGCAGCCTGAAAATTTGATACTGTCCACACCCACATCCTTGAGCTTTTGGCCCATCTCAAATACGTGGTCGGCATTATCGCGGTTGATGACGTAACTGATACCCAGAAAGCATTTCCCGTTCAATTTCTTGAAGTTCTCAATATTGTTCATGATCTTGGAAAATTCATTCTCGTCAACAGAGCGGAAGCGGGAGTAGCTGGGGCCGTCCCAGCCGTCCATGGAAATCCTGATCCAAGTGCCCATGGAAGAAAACACTTCGGCAACTTCCCCGTGTAGTAATCCCCCGTTAGTCAGGGTGGCTATGCTTACTCCGCCTTCGGCTAGAGTCCGGGCAGTTGTAGCCAGTTGCGGATAGCAGAGCGGTTCCCCGCCGCCGCTGAAAGTTACTGCTTTGACGTCCATATCAATGCAGTCGTCTACGATTTCTTTCATCTTAGTCGCCGGGATACGGTCGGCAATGGACATATCCTGTCCCAATTGCAAGTTGGGGTTTCGGTAGGCACAGTAGGAGCAGCTATGGTTGCAAGCGTTGGTAGGCTTGATGCGGATATGCAAAGGAGCTTCGGTTCGCTCCGATTCAGGTGGCAGGGAGTCCAGTTTATGCTGGTAATGGAAAATTTTCAGATTGGTATAGAGCTGCATACTTTCCTCGTTTATTCAAAGTAGATGAATTCGTAGTCGCCTGTGTACTTAAATTCTTCGAAAAGCCATTCCCACTCATCTTTACTGAAAAAAGATTCACAGGTCAGTGCCCAGCATTGGAGGTTAAACAATTCCTGCTCGTTGCGGAAGCTTTCAACGCAAATATATTTATCCCGGCCAACCCGCTCCACTTCTGCAAGTGCTTTCTTGAGATTAAAAACGGGCAGGTTGTGCAGGGAGTTTACTGAGATTACCAGATCGAATTCCCCGTCTGCATAGGGAAACGGTTCTTCGGCCCGGTGCATGAACAGGTTGTCCCTGATCTCGTCTTTGGCTTCGTTTAATCCGTGGCGGGAAATATCGAATCCATGGACCTCCATGCCCAGCTTATGCAGTTCATAGAGTAGGAAAGCCTTGCCGCAGCCTACATCCAGAATACGTGAACCTTTTTGCAGCCCGTAAGTATTGATCAGCCCTTGGGCCATGGGAGTCCAATACCCCTCAAGATAACGGTAGCCGCCGTAACCAAAGCGGCGGTCGCCGTCCCAGTAATCGAATTCGTATTCCTTGGCCTTGAGCATGCACTGAACTTTGTCATCGACCATGCGTGGCAGGTATTCGCGTTTGGTGGATGTATGCAGCGGAGTGATTAGATTTAATAGGTTTTCCATTTTATTATGATGCGCTACGCGCTTTTGGATTAAATAATTTTGCCTCCGGCGGCTTAACCCCTTTTGCAAAAGGGGTTAAGAATCCCAAAACCTTTTGGTGTGGCTTCGCCAAAGCGAGGGCAAAGTATCTAGAATAGTTTTTGGGCTTCTTTGACGATATTCTCCGCAGTCAACCCGTTGTGGGCGAAGTGCTCCAGCTGCGAACCGTAGTTTTCGCTGAATGAGTCCGGCAAGCCGATCCGTTTCATGCGTAGCGGATTGGGCAGGCATGCTTCGGCTAAGATCTCAGCTACCGCGCTGCCAAGGCCGCCGAGGATTGTGTTTTCCTCTAAGGTGATGATTGCCCGTGTTTTCCGCGCCCGGGAGATGATCGTTTCGCTGTCCAGCGGTTTGATGGTCGGCAGGTGCAGGAGGGAGGCTTCAATCCCGGACTCGGCCAACAATTTCTCGGCCTGCTTCATTGTTCCCAGCATGACCCCGCAGCCGATCAGCAGCACATCCCTACCTTCGCTGTAAGGGTAGGCTTTGCCGATTTCAAAGGACGTCTCTTTGGTGACGATGGGGTCGTACCCCTTGGCAAGGCGGATGAATATCGGTCCCTTATGATCAAGGGTCTGGGGCATTAGCCGGTTCATTTCCTCGGCATCAGCCGGGGCAAGCACGGTCAGGTTGGGGATGGTCCGCAGGATAGAAAGATCTTCGGTCGCCCAGTGGGTGGGACCCAGCGGAGCATACACCAGCCCTCCGCCGTTGCCGATGAAGCGAACATTCAGGTTATGCATGCAGGCATCGAGCAGCAATTGCTCGTAACAGCGGCGGGTCAGAAAACTCTGGATGGTATTCACGTAAACGACTTTGCCCTCATGGGCCATTCCGCAGGCCATGCCCACGGTGTGCGCTTCGGCAATACCTTCCATGAAAAAACGTTCAGGCATCTCTTCTTGGAAATGAGAAAGGGTTCCCGCACCGAGGTCAGACCCCATGAAGACTACACGCTTATCCTTTTTCGCCAGTTGATAGACCTGTTCCAGACAAGCTTTACGCATGGTAATCCTCGATGCTTTTAATGATCATGGCGTGGTCTTCGGCGGACATTTTTGTTTTGTGGTGCCAAGTTGGATTGTTCTCAGCAATAGGCAGTCCCTTGCCTTTGACAGTATGGCAGATGATCATCGAGGGCTTGTCTTCTGCTAGGGGCAGGGCTTTGAAAGCCTGTTCCAAAGCGGAAACATCGTGTCCGTCCACTTCGCGCACTGCGAATCCGAAACTTTTCCATTTGTCGGCAAAGGGTTCCAGCCCGGAAATTTCTTCGGTAGGGCCGTATGATTGCAGTTTGTTGTAATCTATGATCGCAGTCAGGTTGGAGAGCTTTTGGCGGGCTGCACTCATGGCTGCTTCCCAGACCGATCCTTCACCGCATTCCCCGTCACCGAGGACAGTGAAAACGCGGCTTTTCGATTTGTCGATCCTAAGGGCTGCGGCAACTCCCACCGCAAAGGGCAAACCGTGTCCCAAGCTCCCGGTGGCGAATTCCACTCCCGGTGTCTTGGTTGTGGGGTGACCGCCCAACAGTCCGTCAAAAGAGCAGAAACTGAAAAGTTCATCCTCGCTGATAAATTCTTTTTCGGCCAGCAAGACATATAGGGCCAGACAGCCGTGTCCCTTGCTGAGTATGAAGCGGTCTCTTTCCGGTAGTTGCGGGTTGGCGGGATCATATTTCAAAACCGAATCATACAGCACGCGCAACATCTCCACCAAAGACATGGACGGCCCGACATGACCGCGTCCGGCATGGTGGAGTACGTCCACTATTTTTTTTCTGAGTTTTTTAGAGCGCTGGTCCAAGTTTCTTCTCCAAATTATTAGTTCCGCAGATTTAACGTGCGGAGTATCTTCTGGTCTTTATTAAGGAAATTTTCCGCCTTTTCAAGCTGTTCCCTGCGCAGTGCATGGTGCGGGCCAATATCCCCACCGGCAAACTCCCGTCGTTCAAGGTGCTGGTTTAGGAATTCATTGAGAAGAATCATACACCACTTTAAACGGAATAAAGGAAGGTAGGTTTTAAAGCGCGAGATGAACTGCTCATCCTTTTTAAAAATATCTTTCATACCAGAGAAAAATATTTCCAATTGCTGGCTGTTCAAATCCATGGCCGGATGGAGCAAAAAGTCTGAGGTTGCTTTTACCGGATCATCCCAACCGAAATATTCAAAATCCAGAAAAGTGAACTTGCTGTCACTTTTCGTCATGTTATGAAATCCAAAGTCCGAGGGGCTGAGGGTCCGGTATTTTGGGGGCAGTTCCTCATACCATTTCTTACTGGGGAAATGCTGCTTTGCGCCAGCTATACTTTTGGCAAATTCCGGCAGGAATTTATCTTCCAGAAAAGAATGCATGCGTTGATAGAGTTCGTCTTCGCTCGGTAGGATTTGCAGTTTGGCGAGTCGTTGATTGATGTTTTCTACCAGTTCAGCAGGGGAGAAGCAGGCTTCTGCTGCGCGGGGCAGAGTGGAGCCGTCTTCTTGTCTGGAAATATCTTTGAGTTTGGCGAGAAATGTAAGGATAGCCTGAATGGCCTGATCCGTTCCTGTCTCAAGTGGATTGCCGTGAATAAATGAATAGACTGCGCCCTGTACGGAATCATCAAATCCCAGCGGGAGGGGGATATTGGTGATACCGGACCTGCTCATGAATTTAAGGGCAGTCCATTCCTGTTTAAGTCGACTGCGTCCGTCCGCTGTAGGTTGCAGGTAGAATTTTACCAGCCGAGTTTTTCCTGATTCACAATCCACCCGGAAAACTCGGCTGTTGCGTCCGGCATGGATACGTGTGGCAGAGACTGGATTCTCACTAGTCAAACGGAGGACAAGTGCGGAGGGATCAGAATTTTCCATTCTTTATCCCCGCAAAAATAAAATTGCTGATTAATGCAAAATCGCTAAACACTTTTAGGCCGGGAAAATCGGCATCAGTATCAGTAGAGAAGAGGATTTTGGCGGTCTGTTCCGGGAAATCTGGTTCGCTGAACAGTTCTTTGAGATCATCAATGAAAATTGAACATTCTAATTTGCGGATGGTTGCGATTTTTTCCGCTCGTGTGGGTAGGAAGAACACATCATCTTCAGTCAGGCCCAACCCGGATTGCGTAAAGAAATTTTGTTGATCTAAGAATTCCATAGCCGCCGCCCTTAAATCAACTTTGCTGCCACCGTAATTGGGGTAGCGGGTCTTGTGGCTGATGATTTTAAATTTGATTCCCTGTGCCTTAAGACCCAGCAGAAAATCCCACACTCCGGGCATGAGTTCCGCCCGCTGGATGTGCGTTCCGTAAATGGCAATTTGCAATTTCTGCCATTCAATTTCGCTGTGTGCGGCACGGACCTGATCACGAATAATCCGTTTGACTTTCGGGGTGTCGGTGAAAATCAGACCACGCTGCACAGCAATACCATGCAACGCATTGTCATAGCATATGATAGTGTTATCAAGGTCGATTCCAACAAGCATAACCCAAACCTCTAATAGGGATTCCAAAGGGGATTATCACCTTTCCCTGCCTTAAATAAAATTTACATGATCGCCGGGATTTTTAAGCTCCCAGAGATACGCGTTGATTTTGTCCATGCGGCAGTTGACGCGGCACTGCTGCGGGTCAAGATTTTCGGCACACCATTTGAGTGAGGTCGTCCGCTTGGTCCCGGTCCATATTTCTTCAAAGCTGTTTTGGTGAATGTTGCCGTACAGGAAATTGTCATCGTTCAGGTAGATGCTGCAGCCCCAGACATTACCTTTGGCATCAATGTAGGACCAGAAAGGCAGGGCGTTGCAACACTTGTAATTGCGCTCCTGACCGTCCCATATTTTCATGGTTTCACTGCGGAAAATTACATTGAAGCTATCTGTTTTGTAGCTTTGCAATCGTTCTTCAAGTTCGCTGCAATCAGTGTAGCTGATGTCCGTGTATTCAGTGCAAATACTTTGCGGGTGATGGGAGTATGGTTTCACCACCAGATAATCCATGCCCGCGTCCCGGGTAAGTGAGGCAAGGGTTTCCACTTCCTGTTCATTTTCTGGCAAAAGAACCAGTTGCACCCCTAAAGTGCATTGGGAGTGCTGCTTTTCGCGGATATCGGCGGCGGTTTCCAGATTTTTGAGCACGCGCTGGAAATCACTCTCCTTCGTGCCATGGATGCGGGCGTAGGTTTGAGCTGTCCCGGCATTGAGGCTGACCTTGATCCAACTGGTGCAGGGCAGGATTGCGGTGGATTTTTCTTTGTTCAGCAGCACGGCGTTGCTGGTCAAGGCCACGTCGATTCCGGCATCCTTGGTGGTTTGGATAATCCGGGCCATGTCCTTGTGCAGTAGGGGCTCGCCTTCTCCTGCATACATAATACTTTTGACTCCCAGACGCCCCATTTCAGCGAGTCTCGCGCTGAGAGTTTCCGTGTCGAGGAAATCCGGTTTGTATCCGGCAAAGTCGAGGCCGCAGAATTTACAGCGGTGATTGCAGGCCCCGGCAGGACTCAACTCCATGTATACGGGGTAAATGTTTTTCCCTTCCATCCAATCAGCCACCCGTCGTGGGTGCAAATGCATTTTGTGGGAATCTATACGGAAATTATCGCTCATGAAATATCCTTATGCCGGAGGGATGGAAACGGAATCCATCCAGTAATGGAGAATGCAGGAATGTCCGGTTTCAGCCATGCCGTAGGTGTTTGCAGGCAGCCAGAAATTTATGTCGCCCATGGAGCGGAGATTGTTTTCTGCGGACATGGCGCTGAGGGTAACCACAGAGGCCCCCGTTTCAGCGGCAAAACGGCAGGCATTGAGCACGTTGGGCGAGTTTCCGGAGCTGCTGATGGCAACCAGCATGTCATCCGGGGTCAGCCTGCGTTTGAGCGGCTCCACAAAGACCTGATCATATGAAATATCGTTGGCAAGGGCGGTAATAAGTGCCAGATCGGTAAAAACCTGCGTGTGCACATGGGCATTTTTTGCAAGGTCGGCGGAAAAATGGCTGGCCATGGATGCGCTGGCTCCGTTGCCGATCAGATAAATAATCTTGCCCTGCTCACGAAGTTGTTCGGTCATATTTTTCCAGACTGAAAAAGCTTCATCGCAACCGTGCTTACAGCAGTCAATCCCGCTCACTTCTATGGAGCTCAGGCAGTTCTGTAATCTTTCCGTGTGCTTATTCCACAAGGTCTTTTCCCGGTGCTTAAAGTTTTGTTGCTGCAGTCCAGAGTTGGGGGATGGTCTGGTTATGAAATCCTCGGACATAAAAACTCCTTCCCCCGTCAGCTACAGTACGGACCAGCATAGTTTTCCATGGTCGGAAATAGTACTGGGCGTCGTTTTTAGGGGCTTCAGTTCCAACCTTTTCGGGCAGATCATGCAAATCGCATACTAATGTGGTAAAATTCCGGATTGCCCCGGCATTGGAGTTTGCAGCAGCATTGCGGACCATGGCCAGGGTCTTGAGGTATATTTCCGGGGCCATAATGGCACTGCCGAAATTCATGACTACCCCGTGTTCAAGTGCTTCCAGCTGGGCGGCAAAAATCAGGAAATCGCGGTAGCTGGCCTCACCGATAACGGCCCCGTCACAATTCGGATGCTCATGAATGATGTCGTAGCCTATTCCGGCATGTACAGTCACCGGGATACCCAGCTCGTAAGCTTTGGCAAAGATACTTATTTCCGCATGGGGTAGTTTGTTTTCGCTGATATACTTCCCTACCGCCTCGCCGAAACCCAGCCCTTGTGCATTGCCCTTGGAAATGATTTCGTTAAGCTGGCCGGTTTCTTGCCAGAGGCCGAACTGACCGTTGGAAATATATGTCGCAACACATTCTGTGGTTTGGCCCAGCAGGGCAAATTCAAAATCGTGGATGACGCAGGCCCCATTAACCGCAATGCAGTTGATCAGCCCTTTTTCCATTAAATCGAAAAGATAACGCTGCATCCCGGAACGGATAACATGCGCTCCAATCATAAGTACCCGGGCACTGCTTTTGTCTCGTGCGGCAGCAAGTTCTTTGGCTACAGCTTCAAGGGAAGGATGAACTTCCGCACACGGTTTGAGGGCTTCAATAAGCCCGGTATCGATCAGGCTCTTGCGTTCTGCAAGGGGGAGCACCTTAAGTTTGTTGCGGTCGAATTGGCGGTATTTGCTGCTCATTTTATTTCATGGTCGCGGTTATGTATTTACGCATGGATTGCTTGTCGATGGCCCGGTCATTACCCATAATCTGCACTGCCAGTGATCCGGCAATATTGCCAAGGAAACCGACCAGCTCTTCATGGAGTCCCATGCAGGCGGACATGGCAGCAATGGAGAAAAGCGCGTCCCCGGCTCCGACCCGGTCCACAACATTGGACTGGAAGGAGGGGATACGTACAAATTCACTGGTCGGATTGTAAAGCGAACAGCCCCGGCTGCCCTGAGTTACCAGACATATTCTGGTCTTCAGCCTTCCTCCGGTCTCAATAAGCAGAGGACGCAATTCATTAATCTGGTCACGGGTTTCCAAGCGAAGTTCATGTTCTGCCAGTGAGAAAAAGTCCATTTGCGGATATTTGCCGATGGTGTTGAAGCCTCGGTTCCCGGCATTAGCCTGCGTATTTACCGCAAGGTAGGGAGATTTTTCTGCCAGCAGTTCCACCACAGCCGGACTGATCAGGCCGTGCCCGAAATCCGCAGTCAGCACGAGGTCGTAATCTGAGATGATTGTTTCCAGTTCAGCACAGATTTCCTGTTCCACACTTTCCGGCAACGGGCTGTCGTCCATGACGTAGATTTCCATGACTTTGTTCAGGGAATAGCTGTCAATAAACCTGCGTTTGAGTGTGGTCGGTCCGTTTGGACGGGTAAAAAAGTGCGGTCTGACTTTGGAGTCCAGTTTCTCGTGGATGAAATCTTCGTAACGCTCCTTTTCACCGAGCATGGTCAAAAGGGTCACCTCTCCGGCAAAGTTGGCTACATGGTTGGCTACGGCCAGCGCGCCCCCGGCATAAAGTTCGTGGGACTGGTATTTCAGGGCTAGAATAGGGTCCTTGGAGGATTTACCCAGAGTGGAAGCTATTTGGTATTCATCAAGGATGGTATCCCCGATGATGAGTACCTTAAGGTCCTGCATACGCTCCAGATGATCGAGTACTTCTTCCAGTTGGTACCGTTTGCGGAACATTTTCAGGTACTCGTCCAGCTCTTCGCTATTACGGTTTAGGTAGCGGTTGATCAGGTTGGAGGAGCTGTAGACAATGTCCGAGGTGAAGACCAGTTCAGCCCCGATCTCACGTACTACGTCAGCTTCCTTACCGATCTTGCCCAACGGATCGTTATCGATGTCCTTGAATTCATCACCCTTGGCGTATACGTGAGGGCGGATAGCGCGCAGAGTCTCTTCGGCCGTGGGCCATTCATTGATAGCGACATAGTCGGTCTCTCCAAGGGAGGCCAAGGCCTCGGCGCGCAGGATTTCAGTGAAGGCCGGACGGTCCGGGCCTTTGTCCACATAATGGTCCGGGGTCAGGGTGACGATTAAAGCATCCCCGTGTTCCTTGGCCTGATTAAAATAGCGGATGTGCCCGATATGCAGCAGGTCGAAGACCCCGTGGCAGAGTACAATACGTTTGCCGCTTTTGCGCAGTTCTTTTGCGATTTCCGCGAGCTCTGAAATACTTTTTATTTTACTGTCCGCACTGGCCATTTATTCTGCTTTCCATGTTTTTCTGATTGATTTTAAAGGGCGTAGCCCATCCGCAGGATCGGCCCGCCATTCACGATCAGGTAATTCCGCATCCACCGGACTTTTGATTCCATTACCGTCAGCAGCAAAGCCTTCGTGAATGTCGTTGATCATCCTTTCCACCTGATCCGGAAGCCAGCAATGACCGAATTTGTATTCCTCACCGGCTTCGTCAAGATCAAGATGCAGTTCAATTACCTGTGCGTCATACTTATGAATTGCCCGCTGGATGACAGCTTCGCTTACTGTATGGTCAGACCAGCCTATTTTGCAATTGAAATTCTCTCTCATAGTCTGCATGGCAGCAAGGTTCGCCTGCGTGGCCGGGGCGGGGTAGCCTGATACACAGTGCAGCAGGGTCAGGTCGTCACAACCGGCATTGCTCAGGGTTTCTACTGCCGTGCTGATTTCATCCATGTCCGCCATTCCGGTGGAAAGTACTATTGGTTTTCCGCTGGATCCGCATTTCTCAAGAAGATCGGTCCAAAGCAATTCATAAGATGCAATTTTGAAAAAATCCACGTGCGGGGCCAGAATAGCAACAGCATCAAGGTAGAACGGGGTGCAGGAAAAAAGAATTTCCTTCTTTCGGCAGCGGTCGGCAAGGAGTGGAATAAAAGATTCCGGCAGCTCCCACTGTTCCCGGTTACGGTGCTCGGCGCTTTGGTTTAAAATTTCCGAGGCAAAAAGTTCTTTTATTTTGAATAGTTGAAATTTTATCGCCCCACAGCCGATACGTGCGGCTGTGTCGATGAATTCATAGCAGCGCTTAAGGTCGCAGCTATGGTTGCTGGATACTTCGGCTATGAAGAGCGGGGGCCAAAAATTTGCATTGCTGGGCAAAGCGTGACTACCTTTTTTTATTGAGAATTCAAATGTCTGCCGCCAGACTATTTCCCGTAAGCGGACAAGTCAACGTATGTCAGCTGATTCCCGACCTATCCTAGGCAAGGTATTCTTTTTGTAGTACACATTTTATATAATAATTTTGGTATAAATATAGCACTATTTCATGCTGTTGAGTCGTGAATGTCATTTTTTTGCCAATATTTCCTTTCAGAGCGGGTTAAAAGGGAGCGGTTATGATTCCAGTTATTTTGGCAGGCGGGACAGGCTCCCGATTGTGGCCACTTTCCAGAAAAAATTTTCCTAAACAGCTGATGCCTGTTTTGGGTGGCGAATATTCCCTGCTGCAGGAGACTGTCCGGCGGGTTGCGTTGCTCCCGGAAATGAGTAATCCAATTGTGGTTACCAATGAAAAATATAGATTTATTATAGCCTCGCAGTTGCAGGCCATTGGTGTGGAACCGGAGCGCATCGTCCTGGAGCCAATGGGCCGGAGTACTGCCCCGGCTGCGGCAATAGGGTCTATGCTGGCCTTGCAGTCCGGCGGTAACCCCGATGTTTTGCTCCTTCCTTCCGATCATTACATTCATGATGTGGATCCGTTTTTATCCTGTCTTTCCATGGCAACTGAGTACACAGAGGATTCCGGGCTGGTTACCTTCGGTATTGTCCCGGACAAGCCGGAAACCGGATATGGTTACATCAAGCGCGATAAGGTTGTGCCGGAAAGTTCCGGTCAAGGATTTTTCATAGACAGCTTTGTGGAAAAGCCGGACTTTGCACGGGCTGAGCAGTATATTTCTTCCGGTGATTACTACTGGAATAGCGGCATGTTTCTATTCAAAGCTGATGCTTATCTGCAGGAATTGGAAAAATTTGAGCCGGAAATGATCCATTGTTGTCGTAACGCAGTTGATAAGGCCCGTGAAGATCTTGATTTTCTTCGTCTGGATAAGGATTCCTTTGAACGTTGCCCGGAAGACTCCATTGATTATGCGGTAATGGAAAAGACTTCTAAGGGAATTGTGGTTCCTCTTGATTGCGGATGGAGTGACGTGGGGGCATGGTCTTCGCTTTATGATGTCCGGGATAAAGATGAAAGTGCTAACGTCAGCATTGGCGATGTGTTGCTGGAGGACTCTACAAATTGTTATGTGCATTCCTCGGAGCGTTTGGTGGCAGGAGTCGGTCTTGAGAATATTGCCGTGGTTGAATCAAAGGACGCGGTGTTGGTGTCACGGCTGGACCGGGTGCAGGATGTTAAAAAGATATTCAGACGTTTGAAGGAAGAAGGGCGTAGTGAGTATGAATCACATACAAAGGTCTATCGTCCGTGGGGCAACTACGAGTCCATAGATAAGGGCGATAGGTATCAGGTTAAGCGGATTATCGTTTCTCCCGGACAGACATTATCATTACAAAAGCATTACCACAGGGCCGAGCATTGGATCGTGGTCAAGGGAACCGCTGTTGTTACCCGGGATGATGAAGAAATGGTTCTTACCGAAGATCAATCCACTTATATTCCGCTCTCTTCCGTGCACCGTTTGCATAATCCCGGCAAGGTTGATCTCGAGTTAATCGAGGTTCAGACTGGTAGCTATCTTGGTGAGGACGATATTGTGCGTCTGGAAGATTTGTACGGACGGATGTACGAAGGAAATAGCTTTTAAGCGGCAGACAGATTGTCTTGCTTAAGAGACTATTCTTCTTCAGTTTTAATCGACCTTACCCCGAAAAGTTTTTCTCGGGCATCCAGATAGCTGTCATCGTCATCGCTTTGCCAACGGGACGGTTTATCCCTTTGAGGATATTCAGATTTCATTTTTTCAATAACTTCAAGGTATTCATCGCGGTCATTGAAAGCGTCTACTGCTTTTTTTACATTTTCCCAGTTTATGAACCAATCGGAAAAACGGTAGACAGGAAATTCCATGAAGGCCCTTTCTTTCAAATCCGGAGCCAGGTCCTGCCTGAACCACCATGGATGCAGGGAAGTTATTTCTTCCTTGCTGGACATGTTGAAAATATTAGTGATTCCGGGGCGGCAGCAGGCATGTCTGTAAAGGAAAAGAGGCTCCTTAGTGGTAACTGAGGTCCATCCTTTCTCAATAAAACGTAACCAGAATTCAGCGTCCTCCCGGTCCGTCAGGTCTTCCCGGAACAGCCCGACTTCCTCAAGTGCCGCCCGTCTGACAATGGAAGAACTGGGAGATGGGCAGGCCCGGATGGTTTCCAGAAAATTGAATTCATCTCCCCATGCGATGTGGTTGTCTTTTCCAAAGACAAGGGTCTTGGGCGTAACCCAGCCGACTCTGGGATTTTCCTTCATCATTCTGACTGCTGTGGCCAGATAGTCCGGGGTAATCATATCATCTGAATCAAGGGTGGTTACGAATTCACCGTCTGTTTCACGGATACCCCGGTTGCGGGTACCGCCTTTGCCCCGGTTTTGATGAGTCAGCAGGGTGATCCGCTTATCAGCAAGTCTTTCCACCAATTCTTTGGCTACTTCGTATGAATTGTCCGTGGAGCCGTCATTAATGATGCATATTTCCCAGTTGGTGTAGGTTTGGTTCACAATCGATATAACCGCTTCTTCAAGGTAATGCCCCTGATTGAAAAGCGGGATGACAATGCTGACTTTTCCAGGGCCGCCAATCGGTCCCTTTTCAAGGGGGAAGTTCATTACAAGCTGCTTGTAGATGCGCATTAGCGCTGGACGTTCTCCAACTACGCTGAAGCTTGTGTCCAGCATCTGCCGTGCACTGTCCACTTCCCCGGAGAAAAGAGCCAGCAGGGAGTAGCGGAAAAGACTGCGGTCATACTCTTCGATGGATTCAATTCTCCCTCCCTTCAATTGTTCGAAGAGTTGCACTACTTTGTTGATGCGCAGAGAAAGTTCAGCCGTGACCTCTTTAATAGGCAGCCATTTGAAGGCACGATTGAAGAAGTGTTTCTGGTATTCTTCCAGAACGAAATTTTCTTCATCCATAGCCCGCTGCTCATCTTCAGGGTTCTGGCGGTGTTCCGGTGCTGAGGTGATTATTTCCGGCGGCAGGGGGGCAGGAAGAGTTGTAGTGGAGAGCCGCAACAGCATCTCCGGCAGGGCAAATAAATGCAGATTTTCCCTGAGTTCGCAGCTGGATTCGAGCTGTTTATTGCGCAGGATGATGAGGGGTGGATAGTAAGGCTCTTGGAGCATATTAAGAACCATTTCCAATGCAGACAGCGGTGCACTGGGGATGCCAAAGCTGCAATTCTCATTGTCCTGCATGATTCTCATGGCCGTGGGGATTGCTTTTGCTGTAAGCGCAATGCGACCATCAATGATTGCAGTCAGCTCGGCCTCTGAATCTAGAGCTTCTTTGAGAGCTGCTTCAATGCAGGGAGTTGCGTTACCCTTTTCAGACAGGATCAGTTTCAGACGGCCTGTTTCTTCAGCTATCTTTTCGAGCATGGAAACTGAACGGGCAGAAATTTGTGCGGCAGCCACGGTCAGCTTTGCTTGTCCGCTGAGGTCCAGTAATTCCCTGATGCGTGGTTCCGGAATGTATGCTTTCGGTGGGGCTGTAATGATAAAATGCATTATGTCTGAATCCTCGATCTTGGCTTGCTGATTTTTGTTGCCGGGTAACAATACTTAAGAAAAGAAGGCTCTTCAATATCAATTCTAGCTTTACGCAACCACAAGTAACATCCGTTCCACCACCGGTCCTTCATGTTTGCGTGAAATATAGTAGACTGTAACGACCTGTCCCTTGTCATTTATTGCCAGATCTCCGTAGCCGCCGTGAAATCGTCCGCCCTTGTACCATGCCAATGTCTGGGGACGGCTCCATGTTTCGCCTTCGTCTTCGGAGACGGTTAGAGCTACGCGGCACTTTGGATTTTTACGGATCATCCCCCGGTAGATAGCCAGCACCCGTCCATCCGGTAAGAGCTTGATGGAAGGTGCCTCCCCGTATAGCCCGATGGGCTTTGCTGTAGACCATGACTTGCCGTCATCATCGGAATGGGCTTTGAATAGCCCGCCCATACATGGCTGCTGGCGGAGCATAGCCAGTATTCGGCCTGAAGGCAGACGGGCAATAGATGTCTCATTGAGCCGGTATTCCGGGAAATATTCGTAAATATAGGATTGCCGGGAAATTTCCCCGCTTTCAGGGTTGAAGTGGAAAGTTCCGCAGCCCGGGCCGTTATAGAACGAACCAATGAATGTGTTTTCGTCATCCTGACTGGGAATGAAATGCCCGAAAGAGGCCCATTCTCCACCGGGCAGGTCCAGCGGCTGGCGGGGAGGAAAAGTTCTGCCGCCGTCAGTGCTCAGGGAATAATAGTTGCGGCGCAATTCTGAGGTGTGGGTGCGTGAAATGAGCAGTACTTTGTTGTTGCCCAGATGGGTTACGAGGGCATCGTGCTCGTTGGTCCGGTTTTCGGCATGGCTTATGATCAGCTGCGGACTTTCAAAGGTCTGGCCCCCGTCGGTGGAGCGGGTGGTGTATATGTCACCGGCCATACCGTGATCCATCCTCTGGCGCAGGTCTTCACTGATGTTCACCGCTCTGCGAAAGCCTACCAGCAGTTCTCCATTCACATCGGTAATGGTCGGGAAGGACTGGTAACCGTCCCATTCCTCCGGGGTGATCCTCTTGGTGTCGATGATGGAGACGGAAAGTCTGGGTCGTTTCTTAAGCATGTCTATTCTCCGGGGCGGGGTTTTATGCTGAATCCGGTGCTGAAATTAAATTTGGGGTCCGGTCCGCATCCACGCATACTGGTCTCATCCATCTCCTGCATGGAAAAGAAAACCCGCACAAAAGGTGAAGGTGCAGCCTGTCTGCATTTGATCATGCCGATAAAGCCGTGCTCCGGGTAAAGCGGGCAAATTTTCAAGGCCCGTTCAGCCCCGCCGAGTATTATTTTTGAATTGGTCATGCCCAGTCCCTGAGAGGCTGATACGGCAAATGAAATATTATTGCTGTGATCAAAGGTCAGCCCGTTCAGGGGGAAGCGTTCTTCCAGCCCTCCGTTGCTGCTGGCATAGAAAAGTTTTGCCGGGTCCATGTCTGCTGTGAGCAGAGTGATGTGTCCGATACGGGCGAATCCCGGCGGTCTGCAAGCCAGCGCAAAGCGGTACAGGATATCTATTTGTTCCCTGTTTTTGTGGATGCGTACGGCTTTATCGAGCATGCCTTGATAAAGGTCGATGGAGCAGGAAGCTGTGATGAACTCATCACTATCGTCAATTAGCGGGGTAACCCGGGCTAAGTCGGTGTCTTTGGGTATCCCCGGACCTTCCATGATGATGTGCCCGGAAAAGAAATCCGCGCCGAGGTCGATTTCCTCAAAGTAGCCATGCCCAAGGGTTCCGAATGCGGGGATATTGCCGTGGGAGGGAAATGATGCTTCCTGTACAGCCAATCCCTTGGCGGTATTCAGGGTTACATCTGCGTATTCAGTTTCCAGCTTGAGCATGCGTCCATGGTTACGGGCCGGAGTTCCTGATATTTGGATATATGGTTCGCGGACTGCCGCCTTGGTGGCAAAGGCCAGTTGTTCCAGTTTTGTCAGCGAGTCGTTATAGCGTTTACCTGTTATGTGGGTGCGCAGGTCGCTGGACCAGCAGAAGCAAAGGTCCCGCCATTTGTCTTCATTCTCAGTACAGAAGGGAAAGTTTTGCTCAAGCTTATGGCAGACTGCACGGCATAGGGAATTGAGCTGGAAATCGTCGCGTCCGCTAAGGGCCCAGCGGGTGATGTTGTATTTACTCTGTTTTTTGACCGGAATGGGTTGGCTGGCACAGCTCAGCTCCAGTTCGTTGCCGCCGGACTTGTGTTCTAGACCTTGAAGAACAGTGCTGGGCAGTTGGAATTCATGACCGCGTGCCCGCAGGATTTCAAATACCTGTTCAATCAGTATCCATTCACTTTCCGCTTCCTGTACGGCTTCATTCTTGTAGCGGCGGGGGCGGAAATCAAAAATTTCAGCATCATTGCCGTAGATGGGCAGCCAGCCTTCCCCGGTTCCCAGCCCTTCAACGTAATTGAGGTATTCATCCAACTCCAATTCCCGGTGGGCAAACCTTTGCAGTTTCTGGAAGACCATGGAACGGCTCCAGATTACCGGGATGGATTCGCCGTTGGTCCCTTTGGCCCGTTGCGGAAAATGCTGGATTTGTTCATCCCAGTCAGCGTAACGGGCGGGGTTGTCGTAATCCATGAAGACCGCTTTGTATCCGGCCTCAAGATAGTGATTCGCCATGCCTGCGGACCATGCCTGTTCATTGATCAGTGCTATCCGGGGGATGGTTTCCAGAATTTCCTTTCCCGTTTTATTGCCAAGACTGAGGTTGGCCCGGTTCAATGCTGGTGGAACAAGGGGACCGATGATCTGCCCGTATCCGCTGCCGATAAATTCGGCTTTACCTTCAATTAGCATTTTTTTGAAAATTTTGACCCACAGAGGATCAAGATCGCGGATGATTTCAAGGGTGATCCCTGAAGCTTCGATACCCAGAGGAAAACCCTTTTCTGCCAGCCTTAAGAGAGGCCAGTAGCAGCGTTTGATGACCTCCAGGCGGCTTTCTTCGGGAATGGAAGAAAACATGAGGTTGAGATGGAATATGGCAAAGATTTTCATATCAACTATGCAGTGATGATTTTAATGGCAGCTACAGCCTTTTCAACCTGTTTGATGGCTTCTTCGCGGGTCTCGGCTCTTGCCATGACCACTCCGGCACGGGCCGGATGGCTGGTGGCCGGGGATATTGTTTCACCTACAGCGGTGCGAATTTCCACCATGCTGATTCCGTCCATGGACTGCGCATCTTCAACCCCTTCGATCGCCTGTACTTTTCCCGGCTTGGGGAAAAGATAGCGCTGGGCTACGCCTTTTTGGAATGAAGGAGTCAGCTCCGTTGGGCTAGGTGTTTCCCCTAGGGCCAGCCGGATGGCCGTACCTGTGAAATCTACCCCGGTGTTCCAAGGAATTTCATGGGAGCAGAAGTAGCCTCCGGAAAGACGGGCAGCCATTTCAATTACATAGGGCTTGCCTTCATGCACTACCATATCACCCTTGAACATGGAATTTTTAATACCCAGAGCCTTTGCCGCCTGACCGGAAAGGTCTTTGACAGCCTGCTGCGTATCCTGATCCAGAAAAGAGGGCAGATCGCCGCCGTTTTCAATGATGTTGGGTGCAAAACGGTCCAGAAATTCGTAATTGCGATCCGAGAAACCGGGACAGAAGGATTCTCCGTTGACCACAAAACCCTCGGTACTGATCTGCGGTCCAGCGAGGTGTTTTTCCACCATGACCCGGCCTGTCGGAGATTCTTTCTTGGCACATGCAAAGGACCATGCGGGATCGGGCATGTCGGCTGATCCGTAAACAAGGCGCAGCACCCCACGTGCTCCCCGGCTGTCAACAGCCTTGATGACCAGCGTTTCCCGCCGTTCATCCTGAATGCAGGCCAATTCTTCTGCGCTGAAGATTTCCCGATACCACGGGATGGGGATTCCGCGTTCCTTGAAACGGTCTTTCATAGCTTTCTTATCCGTAGCCAGCCGGGCCGTTTCC
This sequence comes from Maridesulfovibrio sp., assembly GCF_965230075.1. Taxonomy (GTDB): domain Bacteria; phylum Desulfobacterota; class Desulfovibrionia; order Desulfovibrionales; family Desulfovibrionaceae; genus Maridesulfovibrio. The sequence goes on from NZ_OZ245945.1 coordinate 472,827, forward strand.
ACGCTGACCGCAGTCAGTCCGAAATGGTCAGCCACTGCCGCTACCGTGCCCGGAGCATCAACCGCCGCACAGATGACACCCTGCGGTTTGCCGCCCTTTTGCGACCATTTGGTCAGGGCGGCAACCGTTATTTCCGGGGTATAGACACAACCGATGAGCGGTTCATGGGCGTAAGCGAATCCGGGAGCCTGCGGGTTGGCATCAACAGCCACCACATGCAGTCCCATTTCATTTGCCCTTTGCAGCACCGGAATAGATTCCAGTCCCGCCCCGATCACGATTAGTGTCTTACGCATAAATTATTTTATCTTTGATGACTTACCGTATGAAACGGCGAAGCCATATTAAAAGTTTTTGAAGAGTCCAGAGAAATTTTTTTCAAAAAGTTTCTTTGGCCGCCGGAGGCATTCTTAAACAGGTTTACGACAAACCATAAAAGTATTCTGCCCTTTGGGATCATCAGGGAAAACAATGCGCCCCTGCTTGATGCCCGTGGTCTGCATGATTTCAAAATGTTCGGAACACAGCCCACTGATTTCCTGCAGGGAAAACTCGTGCAGATGCTGGGAATTGACCGGAATATGGCCGAGGCTGTTCTGGGGAGTGCTCAGGATGAGCAACCCGCCCGGTTTGAGCACCCGTTCCATTTCCTTAAAGAACGGTGCGGGATTGACGTGTTCCACGGTTTCGAAGCTGGTCACCGCGTCAAAGCTACCGTCTTCAAAGCTGAGCGAGGTCACATCCCCGGTCTGGAAGGTTATGTTTTCAAAATATTTTCCGGATGAGGCCAGACGCACGGTCTCGATATCGAGATCGGCGGCGATGACTTTTTGTGCTTTTCCGGCGAGGATCCGGGCTCCGTATCCGGGACCGCAGGCACAGTCCAGAACTTGCGCTTCCGGGCTGATGTAATCAAGGGCCAGTTCATAATGAAAGCTGAGTTGATCCCCGGCACTGATGGACTTGTGCTGGCCCACATTCATATTTCCGGCTACATATACCTGCTCAGCGGTTTCGCGGCATTTCTTAAGCCATTGCTCGCTGACGGCAGGTCCGGCTATGCGGGCACATTTGAATTCTTCGGTTTCATTGAACAGGAAGAATTTAGGGTGAACCCGGTAGGGCGCTCCGTTGGGCCGTTCTTCAAGAATGGAGAGCGCTTTTTTTAGTGCAGAGAGTCGATAAATATCCGCAGTGAGCTGGATGGGAAAATCGTCTTCGGTTTTAACGCAGTCCAGTCCTTCTTTTTCAGCCTGTTTGAGCATGGTCCGGGCATGGTCGGCCAGCCAGCCGAAATGCAGTCCGTCTACCCGGATAAACGGGGTCTGGTCTTCTACATCTTCAAGGGCCGCGATCATACGTTCCAGCGGGCTGTTGTCATGCCCGTAAAAAACAGAAATTTTATGCTCCGGAAACATGGCCGGGATTTCATCCAGCCTGCCACCACGGTCAAACTCGGGTGCGATGATTCGAATATCCGCTGCGGGAAATTCCTTGAGTGCGCTTTCAACAGTCAGGGCCACAACAGGGCGTCCGTCAACTTCGTTCATGCACCAGTCCGGTGCGCCGCTCCAAGCCCTAGATGCCGCCTGTACCAGAATAATCGGAGTATCCATCAGCTGTCCTTCGAGTTAAAGAGTTCGTCCGCGTGTTTTTGCAGGAAATAAGCACTGATCGGAGTTTCAAACCGGGTATTGTAGTTTGAACCCTTGAGGTAAGACCGGTAGTGTTGCTGCAACTTTTCCTCTTCCCCGGTCGGTTGCCACTTTCCACTTACCCGCAGATGCATTTCCTTAATAGCTTCCAGCAGTTCGTCTTCTGTATTGTCAATAACCGTAAATTCTGAATCTGCAAAGTTTTCAATAGGCCATTTGCTGATTCCGGCGTCGATTATTTCAGGAATGCTTAAGATTTGCCCTGATGATTCTGAGCGTACGAGTTTGAAGAGGGCCAGATCTTCGGGAGAGCAGTATTCGATAACTTCCAATCTGGCCACGTTGATGCGCAGGCAGGGAATACGGAAAACATTGGCCACATGCATGGGGCCGCTCTGAACACCTACGAAAAAATTACAGGTCGCAGGCAGGTAAATATCCATGAAATCGTTCTGCTTGCCGCTGCATGCGTAGTCCATAAAATTCGGGTGCTCGATTTCAAGCGGTTCCTGAACAATGCTGCCGATCCTGATCACATTATAGCCCAAGCGGAGCAGTTCTTCGGCTCCGGATTTGAAGGTGGAAATATCCATGTTGCGGGGTTCCTGCATATCCCCGTCACTTGCGGGCATGGTCTGGTGCAGGAAAGCGCTGTCCCGGCCAAGTAGGCAGATGTGCGGACGGTCAGGATCAAGGCCCAGATCAGTAAATTCACGGCGTCCCCGGGCCAGTTCTTCGGGGGTGAAATGAACGTGGGTATCGGTCTGCTGGATTACGCATTCATAGTCGCGGGCAAAGGAGATGGTCCGGGTGTTTAAAAGCAGCTCATGCTTTTGGGTCAGGTTGAAGGTTTTCACTGCTTGCAGCAGATAATGGAAGCTCTCGCTGATATGCATTTGACGAGAGAAAAGTCTGCCCAATGTCGGATTGGCTACTTGATTGTCTTTGAAGCAGAAGAGGTCAATGAAGCCATCATGCCGCCCCAGTTCTTTTTCTGAGAGATAGGTCTCGCAATCCAGAGCCAGATGACCCAAGCGTGGAGAATATATTTCTGCTACCCGTACAGGCTTGAAAATGGAGATAGCTTTTATCAACAGGGCCAGCACTCCAAAAGATGCCCACTTGCAAATTTCTTTGAAAGGATTGGGACGTAAATCCAGATCAGCCGGTAACAGTTTATTTCTAATGCAGGTCTTGATGCGCAGCTTGTAGAAGTTTGCGTAAAAGGAAATCGCGCGGACCACGTTGTCATGGTCATAGGTCATGCCGCAGACAATTACGACTTCATGCGGCTTGAAGGAGAGGATTGTTTTCAGTAGCGGAGGAAAAAGGGCGTGGAATGTGCCGGAGAAAAATATAGCCTGTTCATCGTCAAAAACACCCCGGTCCCGTTCAGGAAGCAGAAGCATTGTGTTCGCGTTGCTGCGGTCCAAACTATCAAGGAAGTCCCTGATATGACACTGCTGGGCAGTGCCGATGATAAGCAGACGTTTTCGGGCAGCCATTACGCTCCTATTTTCGTTTCAGGACCAGGCGTACAGCCTTGGCGATGTCTTCAGGCATGAGTCCGTATTCACGGGCAAGGTCTTCCGGTTCTCCAGAACTGCCGAAAATATCATCAATTGCCACCCGCTCAACTGGGACCGGATGGTTTTCGCAGACGATTTCCATAACTGCTCCGCCAAGCCCGCCATATTTGTTGTGGTCTTCACAGGTCACAATGGCCCCGGTCTCTTTGGCGGCTTTGATAACCGCTTCTTCGTCCATAGGTTTGAGCCAGCTCATGTTCAGTACCCTGCAGAATATACCCTCCTCTGCAAGCTTCTGTGCGGCTTCAACAGCCCTGTGGACCATGACGCCCACAGCCATGATGGTACAGTCTTCACCTTCCACGAGAACTTGCGCTTTGCCCGGTTCAAATACTGTATTGGAATCAAAAACATTAGGCAGGGGACTGCGTCCGGTGCGCATGTAGAGCGGGCCGTGGCTGTCCAGCAGATGGGGCAGCATTGCGCGCATTTCAATTGGATCAGCAGGGGAAACCACGGTCATGTTGGGAATGGCCCGGTAAATGGAAATATCTTCAAGGGCCTGATGGGTTGCCCCGTCCGGGCCGACATCAAGGCCTAGGTGGCTGGCCGCAATCTTGACGTTGAAATCAGGGTAGGCAATGGAGTTGCGGGCCTGTTCCAGAGCACGCATGGAAGCAAAGACCGCATAACAGGTCACAATGGGGATAATACCGGATTCCGCCAGTCCCGCAGCCATGGAAAACATGTTCTGTTCGGCAATGGCGCACTGGATGAAGCGGTCCGGGTAGGCCTTGCGGAAATGGTAGGTCCCGGTTCCTCCGGCAACGTCGGCATCAAGTACCACGAAATCATCACGGATGGCGGCAAGTTCTACAAGGGCCTTACCGAATTCGTCACGCATATTTTGCATTATTCAAGCTCCTCACATCCGCATTCGCGTAGGGCGCATTCCCGTTCTTCCCCGGTGGGACAGAGGCTGCCGTGCCATTTGGGAACGTTCTCCATGTATGAAATTCCTTTACCTTTTACGGTGTGGGCGATGATCATGGTCGGCCTGCCAGCAGTTGTCCGGGCGCGGTAGAAAGCGTTTTCAATTTCGCGGAAATCGTGACCGTCAATTTCAATGACCTGCCAGCCGAAGGCTTTGAACTTGTCATTCAGCGGTTCAAGGGCGGTGATGTTCTCGTTGAGGTCATCACTCTGAAATTTATTGTAGTCCACTACGGCCACAATGTTATCAAGTTTGTGGTGGGCACCGAACATACTGCCTTCCCAGATTTGGCCTTCGTTCAGTTCTCCATCGCCGAGCAGCACATAGGTGCGGTTATCGCGACAGGCCCGCTTGGCTCCGAGGGCACAGCCCAGTGCGAATGAGAAACCCTGTCCCAGAGAACCGGAGTTGAATTCCACACCCGGAGTTTTGATGCGGTCCGGGTGGCCTTGCAGCATGCCGTCAGCATGGCGCAGTTTCTTGAATTCTTCCTTGGAGAAGAAACCTTTTTCCGCCAGTGCAGCGTATAAGGTCAAACAGGAATGGCCTTTGGAAAGGATGAAACGGTCCCGGCAAGGATTATCTATGTTTTCCGGGCTGAAATTCATTTCCTTGGCAAAGAGCCAGCTGATAACTTCCACACAAGATAGGGAGCCGCCCGGATGTCCTGATCCGGCATAGCAGTTCATGGTGATGATGGATTTGCGCAGCTCGGCAGCGAAATTCTTTAGTTCCTGAAACTGGGCCATTGGTTCTCCTTAGAAATACAGTCCACCGTTGACGTTGATGGTCTGGGCAGTGATGTATGAACTTTCATCAGAAGCAAGATAGGCTACGCTGTCTGCTACTTCCGAGGCTGCGGCAAACCGTTTCAGGAGTACATTCTCAGCAGCCTTTTGTACTGCGGGGTTCTTTAGGCCCGCATCGGCCATGTCCGAAACCACAAGTCCTGCGGCAACAGTGTTGCAGCGGATTTTCCACTGGGCACCGAAGCGTGCCGCCACTTGGGTCATGGAAATGAGTCCGGCTTTGCTGGCTGCGTAGTGAGCGGTGCGCGGTCCGCCGTATTGCCCGCTTACCGAACCGATGTTGATTACGCTGGCGGCATTGCTTTTCTTGAGCAGCTCAAGGCAGCGTTGGGTGCACAGGAAAGGTCCCTTCAGATTAACGGACATGATGCGGTCCCATTCTTCCGGGGTGATCTTGTCGAAATCCTGCGGATCATTGATTCCGGCATTATTAACCAGCACATCAAGCCTGCCTTCATTGGCAGTGATGTCGGCAACAACAGCGTCCACGGAATCCGCACTGCTGACCTCAAGTTTCAGGATGCGCGCTTTGCCGCCGTCTTTGGAAATTTCTGTTGCGGTCTGCTGGGCGCTTTCACGGTCGCCGACCCATGTAATGATTACTTGCGCTCCTTCAGCAGACAGCTTGTGGCTGATGGCCTTACCTATTCCTCGGCCTCCACCCGTTACCAGTGCGATTTTATCTTTCAGTCTTTGCATGTATCGTTAGTCCTTTTTGCCTGCCATGAGTAAAGCATGGCGTCCGAATCCGGCTTCGGCAAAGCTATTGTAGAGCTTGTCCAGCACATCTCGATTTCCGGTGCGGGTCAGGTTGAGTTCAAGTTCCTTGCGCATGGCGTGGCATTCTCGGCCCAGTTCCGGGTCCTGTAAATAGTTTTTGCCCATAAGCAGGAAGAGTTCCATGGGGAAAGTAATTTCGTAGTGCAGTGGTTCAAAATCCAGCCGCCGCAGCAGTCGTTCAAGGGAGCTGCGGTTAAAGAAATTTATATGATGCGGAGGAGCCAGCCACCAAGGTTTTTCGCCTAGATCCTCACTCATGATTTTCTGCAGTTTATTATAATCGTTGGGGACGCCGACAACAATCATCCCACCGGGATTGAGCACCTGACGGCAGAGGGCAAGCATAGCAATCGGATCAGGCAGATGTTCGAGCACTTCCCAGAGATGGACCACATCAAATTTTCCAATGGAATCTGCGCATTGCTGATCAAAGACACCGTGGACCACATCTAGGCCGATGGAATTACAATACTTCACCGCCTTGTCAGACGGTTCTACGCCTTTGGTCTGCCAACCCATTTCCACGGCTTGCTTGAGGAAGAAACCGTTGCCGGAACCGATATCCAGAATGGAACCCTTGCGTTTTAGCTGCTTTTCAATGGATTCCAGACGGGCTTTGTTGGTGGCTTCATGCCAGTCAGCATCTTCCAGCTGATGCTGGAGCATTAGCGGTTTGTCTTTGACATGGTACTCATGCTTGTAGATGCGTTCCAGTTCCTCTTCATCGGGAATGGGGATGATGTGCTTGAAGCCGCAGCTTTCGCAATGGATTACATCAAATCCATTAACGGAATGCAGCACTATGCCGCTGTGATCGATCCAGCATTTTCGGTCACTCAAAATATTGCTCCGGCTCTTTTTGAATTGATGCGCTTCGCGCTTTGAGACTATTTGATTTCGCCTCCGGCGGCCAAAGGGGATAATCCCCTTTGGAATCCCTATTAGTTCAAATCATTTTCATGATTCGTGAAGCTATATTCAGCGCCCCTTCCCCGATTCCAAGTCCGGCAGCTTTTGCAGCCATGGACTTGAGAGAATTCTGATCGGAAATGAAGTTTTGTAGTTCTACTGCCAGTTTCCGGTCAAATATGCGGTCAAATTTTCCCAGTGAAACCGCTGCTCCTGAGGCATGCAATGCCGATGCCGAGCGGGCATGGTCTTCGCTTAAACAAAGCAGCATTTGCGGTACTCCGCAGGCCGCCAGTTCATAAGCGGTCATGCCGAAAGAGGCAATTGCCGCGTCAGCCTGCTGCATGTGTAAGGACATGTCCTTTATATCATGCAACAATTTCACTCTCTTTCCGTGCTCTACCGTTATCTGGTCGATTTTGTCCAGATTATTGAACATGGGGCCGATTACAATTTCCGCCTGCCATTCATTATCAACGGATTTCAGCGCATTGAGGACTTTCAAGGTCAGTTGATGTGGATCGCTGCCGCCCATGGTTATTAAAATTTTCGGAGGAGAATGGAGTACTCTTGGCTTTTCGGGAAGGTGGAATTCCTTGCGCAGGGGAATAAATTCCCAGCCGCGATGAATGGTGCCCGTGAAACCATCCCAGTTCAGTTCATGAAATTGGGGCACAGGCGGATAAAAGGCCAGATCGGTGTGCAAACGGTTGGGAGTGGGGTCGTCAATGCTGACCAATGATTTTCCTGCTGCTTTGGCGCGTTGGAAAAATGAATGGGCAAGGGAGATGCGCAGGTCGAGGACCACTGCATCTTCATTACCAAATTTCCAGAGATCAAAGTCTTCGACGGGAATCGTCTTAAATCCGGCAGCCTTTATCTTATCCTCCGCTTCCGGAGCACCCCGAAATCCGAAAATGGATTCACAGCCGAAGCCTTCGCGCAAGGCAGCGGCTATAGCCATGCAACGGCCTGCATGGCCGAACCCGGTCTGCGGCCCGGCTTCGCAGAGAAAAAGAATCGGTCCGTTACTATTCATCACACATGAAGGCTTGGTAGAGCCGTTCGGCAATGTGCCAGTCTTCCTCTGTGTCGATATCTACCACCATGTAACGGGGCAGGAAATAGGGCAGGCTTAGACCTTCTTCGCGGTCCTCCGGAACATCAGTCAGTTCCATCCAGTAAAACTGGGCCGCATCATGAAAAAACACGGGCAGGTCCTGAGATCGGCAAGGGGCATATTCCGGAAAAGCATATTCCACCCCGCCTTGTTCATTTTTTTTGAATGAACGCAGAATTGGATAGGGGAACTCCGAAACTCCGAGCACGCAATTGGCACGGTGTTCGCGTAGCATTTTGTAGCCGCCGCTGATGTTTTCAGCTGTAACAAAGGGGTTGGCGAAGAATTGGCAATAGCGTTCCAGTTCGCCCCAATTGTTGCGGACCCAATCCACGGCATGGTCGATGACCGGCTGGGTGGGGGTAAAGTCGTCGGCCAGTTCCGCTGGACGCATGAAGGGCACTTCGGCTCCGTATTTGCGGGCCACTTCGGCGAATTCCTCGCTGTCCGTACTGACCAGAATATGATCAAAGAAGCCGCTCTTACGGGCGGCTTCAATGGTATAGGCTATGAGTGGTTTTCCCAGAAAAGGGCGGATTGATTTTTTGGGAATGCGTTTGCTTCCGCCTCTAGCCGGGATAATTGCTACCTGCATATGTCTTCCAATTTTTACTGGTCGGCGCGCAGGAAGGTCTTTTCCGCGAACTGCCAGTCCTCTTCAAAATCCACCTCGACGCATGCGTGGTCTGACACATCCACGGGCTTGAGGTTGGCTCCTTCTTCAATAATGAATTCGAGACCCTTTTCAAAGTAATCCTGATCCTCGCAGCGGCGCAGGGCTTCCTTGTATGCGGCCAGATCCTTTTGTTTCACAAGGTTGATGCCTACTGCTTCACCCTCGGCATTGACCACCTGCTTGGAGATTTCGGTGATGTAACCCTTGTCGTTGAGTACATACTTGATCTCTTCTTCGCCACAGGACTTGCGGTCGACTGCGATGCGGCTTTCGCCCTTTGCTTCGTTGAGGAATTTTTCCAGAACCGGCTTGTCGAAAACAACATCGCCGTTGGTCCAAAGGATGTCTTCATCAAGATCATCTACAGCCTTGAGCAGACTTTTGGAGGTATTGGTGATGTAGTAGTCCGGGTTATACTTGTAGTAAACTTCCGGAAACTGCTCCATGATCAGGGTCATCTTGAAGCCCACGACCACTATGATTTCTTTTACGCCCAATTCACGCATAAGCCGGATCTGACGTCCGAGAATTGTCTCCCCGTAAGGAAGCACAGAAAGTGATTTTGGGAAAGGTCTGCTCAGCCTGCTTCCGATTCCTGCTGCAAGAATAACTGCTTTCATGATCTGCCCCCTTTGCGGGTTAAAGATAGTTGGCGATTATGTGTTCACCCAGCCTCTGCGCGGCCTTCCCATCGCAGTGGGTGAAGGATAGTTCTCTCAGTTTTTTCCGAGTTTCCGCAAAGTCGTCTATATTATTTATCACGATCTCTTCAAAAGCGGTATAGAGATCATCTTTATTTTTGACTTTCCGGCCCGGAGTCATTTCGTCATAGTCGTAAAGGAGTTCCCTGTTCTTGGTCACGTAATCCTCAAAATCGTAGGGATAGAAGATCATGGGGCGGTCCAGAAGCAGGAAGTCGAAATATATGGATGAATAGTCGGTCAGCAGTGCATCGCAAAGGGAGAGCAGCGGGTATGCATCGCTCTTGGGATTCATGAGCACGATATTCGGAGGCATCTGCACTTGTCCGATACTCAGGTACGGATGGAATTTGCAGACAAAAAGGATGTGGTTCTGCTGGCAGAATTGGGAAAGTTTACCGAGGTCGATAGCACCGTCCTCAAACGGTCCGCCACCCAGGTCGCGGAAAGTGGGCATGAAGAAGACCACCTTGCCGCCCTGTTTACGGAATTTAACCATCTCGGCGTATAGCTCGCGGTCGGCATTGATCATGTCGAATTTGCCGGGACGGCGCAGAAGCACGTCATTGCGCGGGTATCCGAATTCTAGAAAATCCCCGGCCTTGAAAGCTCGGCCGAAAGCAGTCTTGGTGAAATATGGCGAAGTGGAGAGCACTGCATCATATCCGGAATAAGCGAAGGAAAGGTGCTCGGCTTTTTCCGGGTTCATGTTCACTGAGGAATGGATTTCCGGGAAGCCGATCGCCTTGAGCGGAATACCATGCCAGAGTTGGATGGAGGTTGCTTCACTGAGCAGGGCCCAGAGTTGATCCTGAGTTTTCCAGCTGAAATCGTCACTGATCACCAGTGATGCCTTGGTCATCAGGGCGAGGGTCTCAGTGTCATTGATCCACAGTGCGGGCAACCCCTGCCGTTTCAGCAGGTCAGCTTCTTTTTTGTCGAAAGATAGGAAGAAGCATTGCAGTTCCGGTCTATGCTGCACGCAGTGGATAAAGAAATATTTTACGTTATCAATAAAGTATCCGCCTGCGCGCCCGAAGAACAGGGCCAGATTTTTCTGTTTGGGGACTGATGCTGATAATTCCCGCAGCTTTTGCAGTTCGTCTTGGTGCATGGTTTCGCGCTGTCCGTTTTGAGTCGGTTTGAGTTCAAGAGGAAAAAATGTGTGTTTTCTGACACCTGTGAACAGTTTATTCAATTTGGGTGCCAAAAACAATGCAAAGCTTGGACATATCTGGAAATCCGTTCGCGCAAAGCAGAAAAGTTCGTCCTGTTTCAGGGGAGTGACTATTATTATATTTTAGTATCATGCTGATTTTTAATGATATGTTTTTAGAGAATCATCTTGAATCAGTAGCAGGTCAGCAGTATTCTCTCCCGCATGAGAACTACTGCTGACAGAATCAGGCACACCCTGTTATTCGAAATTATCGGACTTTGCACCTGTACCCCGCTGGCTTCGTGGATACTGGATAAAGATATGAGCCGGATCGGGGTCATGAGTGTTGCTATCTCCATGACCGCCATGGTCTGCAACTATCTGTACAACTTGGTCTTTGACAAAGTGCTGGTGGCCCTGAACAGGCCGGTCAATGTGCGGCCCACATGGATGCGTGCATTGCATGCTGTTTTATTTGAGCTTTCCCTTCTGACCATCACCGTGCCTTTCGTAGCATGGTGGCTGGATTTGACCCTCTGGCATGCGCTTATCGCGGATATCGGTTTTGCGCTTTTCTTCCTCGTCTACGCCTTTGTCTACAACTGGGTGTATGACATTGTATTTCCCATGCCGGTGGCGGATAATGTGTAGCAATTTAGATTAACTAAAGTAAAAGGGTGGACCGAATCTTCGGTCCACCCTTTTTTATTTTTTTCGACGAAACATATTTTTGACCCTGCCGAATTTCTTTCCAGCTTTTTCTTTCATTGTCTCAGGTTCCGGCTCAGGTTCCGGTTCTTCCTGTTTGTCGTTCTTGAATGTGGCGAAGCGGGCCACTTTGCCGACTTGTTGCGCGGAATACTTGGCTGCTTTGCTGGTAGCCTGAAATGCCTTGTCCGTAGAATCTACTACTTTTTTGGCGGCGCTGGCGGCTTTTTCCCCGGCAGCTCCGGTGATGGTTTTGAGGTAGGCGGTAGTGATGGTCTTTGTGGAGCCCATGGCGATGGAAAGAAGCATGCCTGCGGCCTCGCGCAGGACGGCACGACGGTAGCCCGGAGAATTGCGCTCGGCGTGGAAATTGAAGTGCCCACGGGTGATGATGCCAACACGCAGGGCAAGGAAGGCATTGGTGGAACCGTCCAGAATGGAGGCTGTGACGATTGAGGTCAACCCGCTGGCTCCGGGGATCATACCCAGTGCTGATCCGGCCAGAACCGGGGACATAATCGCTTCGATCTGGGCTTGGATATCCAGCTCCTCTACTGCGCTGGCGAAGAATGCAGTACCCGCAACATTGGCGTAGACCGCTATCATATCGCGCATAGAGGGCCGCTGGTTGTAGATTTTGGATACATCCCAGACTAGCTTGGTCAGGGTGCCGAGAACGATGAAAGAGTCCAGTTGCCCGTTCTGGGAAATTGCTGTGGAAAGGAAAATCCTTGAGGCCACGGTTTTCATCTTTTGGGTGGAAATGCGGTCCAAATGCTCAAGGGCTATATCGAGTTCTTCGTTAGTGGACAGAGGCAGCGCGGCTTCGCGGATATATTTGTTGGACTTCAATCTTTTGCGTAGCTTGCGGATGAATTCCCGCTGCTCTGAAGGGGTGGGACTATCGGGCATGACCAGTGGCCCGGGGCGGAACATGTGGATAACCAGCGGACTGAAACAGACGGTCAGGAATAGAGCGCTCAATCCGAAGAGCACATAATCGTGTGACGCCGGAAAGTAGACAGCGCAGAGCTGGGCCAGTCCCGCAATCTGGTTGAGCATGAACAGGATGAATCCGCCAAGCAGGAAAAGCAGCAGGGCGGTTATAAGTCGCGGCAGAGCCTTGGGCATATATTTGATCCTCGCTGTTTTTTTATTGTTTTTCTTACTCTCATCTATCCGTCATTACATAATCAGGTCAAATTTATTACAACATGTGAGTGGTTACTCTGTAGATTTCGCTTTTAAATTTCAAGCTCCTGAAATATCGTTCCCCACCGTATTCCTCGTGGTTATTGAATGATTCAAGGATAAAAGTATGATTAAGCTTAAATCATCCACAAGTCTTGGCATAGCGCAGGTTCTCTCCGGTGCGGCGCTAATTTCCCTTGTGGGTATTTTCATAAAGATAATGGTCGTGGATTACGCCCAGCCTATTCTGGTGGTTACTTTCTGGCGGAATTTGTTTGTGTGTACCATTCTTATGGCCGGGTTGCGTATTTTCAAACCCCATAAGCTTAAATTCGAGCGTGAAAATATTGGACTGCTGGCCGTATATGGCGCAGTCCTAACCGGATTGAACGGAATCTGGGGCGGGTCTGTTTATTTTAACGGAGCCGGGGTTTCCACGGTGCTTGTTTATGTCTCCGTGCCGATTACCGTGCTGGCGCAGTGGGCCTTAGGGGGTGAAAAACCGAATCTGCGGATTCTTCCTTCAATCCTGTTCTGTCTTTTGGGATGTGCTTTGGTGTGTGGAATTCAGGGAGTCTCTGATTTTTCATTGACCCCAATCGGCATGTTTCTGGGGTTGCTTTCCGCTGTCTTTTTTTCCGCCTATGCGCTGCTGGGGCGTGAATGCACAAAGCGGGGCCTTAGTTCATTCAGTATTATGATGCATGTTTTCGGCATTGCTGCCGTTTATATGCTGATTCTGAATCTGTTTGTACAAGGGATGATTCCCGGAACTGCTCCGAATCCTGCAGCCATCCTAATGCCCGGTGTAGACTGGAAGGGCTGGGCCTGTATCCTAACCCTTGCCATCGGCCCGTCCATGACCGGCTGGACTTTGATCACCGCCAGTTTGAATCATCTTTCGCCATCAGTGGTTAACATATTACTAACCGTTGAACCCATGATGACCGCTCTGGTAGCTATCCCGGTGCTAGGCGAATACATGACGCTGGAGCAATGGGGAGGATGTTTTCTGGTTATTATCGGAGTGATTGTGCTGAAAAAAAGATAAAAAAAGGGGGAGCATAACTGCTCCCCCTTTTCTTTTGAATATAGCTTAAACATTAAACAGGAAGTGAATAACATCACCGTCTTTAACGATGTATTCCTTTCCTTCTGCGCGGAGCACACCTGCTGCGCGGCAGGCTGCTTCACTTCCGTTGGTTACGTAATCGTCGTAACCGATAACTTCTGCGCGGATGAAACCGCGTTCGAAGTCGGTGTGGATGGCTGCGGCTGCGCGGGGAGCTTTGTCGCCGTCATGGATGGTCCATGCGCGTACTTCTTTAACCCCGGCAGTGAAGTAGCTGATCATGCCCAGAGTGTGGAAACCGGTGCGGATGATCTTGGCCAGACCGGATTCAGTTACACCGTAGGACTCGAGAAATTCGTTGTATTCTTCTTCATCAAGTCCGACCAGCTCTTCTTCCATTTTAGCGGAAATTTTTACGAATTCAGCGCCGCGTTCTTCAGCTAGTGCTCTTACCTTTTTGACGTAATCGTTGTCTTCGGTGAGGCCGTCTTCATCAACGTTGGCACAGTAGATTACGTTTTTAGCGGTGATCAGGCGCAGGTCGCGGAGCATTTCAACCATGTTGTCGGTGTCCAGCTCGTCGTAGGTACCCACGGGGTTACCTTCGTTGAGGTGTTCGAGCAGCTTTTCAGCTTCGGCAATTTTGGGACCAAGAGTCTTGTCGCCCTTGATCTTTTTCTTCATGCCCTCGATGCGGGTATCCAGAGCCTGTACATCGGCGAGGATCAGTTCGGTTTCGATGACTTCGATATCGCGCAGGGGATCAACGGAGTTGGCAACGTGGATAACGTCGTCGTTGTCAAAGCAGCGTACAACGTGAAGGATAGCCTGAGTTTCGCGGATGTTTCCGAGGAATTTGTTGCCGAGACCCTCACCCTTGCTTGCGCCTTCTACCAGCCCCGCGATGTCGATGAAGTCGACGGTGGACTGCTGTACGCGCTGGGGATTAACCAGTTCGGCCAGCTTGTCGATGCGTTCGTCCGGGACGGGCACAACTGCCTTGTTGGGTTCAATGGTGCAGAATGCGTAGTTTGCGCTTTCTGCGTTCTGGGCCTTGGTCAAGGCGTTGAAAAGTGTGGATTTACCAACGTTGGGCAGTCCCACGATACCGATACTGAGAGCCATAATAAATTCTCCTCAAAAAATATAAATTCCTTTCCACGCCGCAAATATCCCGCACATGCAACGCTGGTTGCATGAAAAAAATAATTTATCCGGGGTGTTGTGCCGTGAAAGGTGAAAAGTCGTTTTCTTTATCTATAAAGATAATATCACGTGTTGCGGCCCCTCAATACCCGTCTTTGCGGGGATGGGCAAGTGTTGAGTTTGGGGTCATGCGGGCAAGCTCTTCCCGGAGGGTTGCGATGATTTCATCATGGTATATGTAGGAAGCTGCAATAATTATTGTAAACGGATATTTCGCAACTCGCAGGGCCTCTTGCAAAGAATAAACGGTTTTAGCGTCAACCGTAGTTCCTTGGGAATCTTTGTTGCTGTCAATAAAACCGAGGCAGCGAGCCATGTCCGGCAGTTCGTTGTTTGTTTTTAGTTGTTGGTAATACCCAGAACTACCCCAAATCATGAACGGTTCAGAGTTGTTGGATTTTGCCTTTTCACGGCATTGCCATGCTTGAAGAAGGTTAACTGTTTTTTGCGGGGTAATTTCTACAGCAATATAATGTAATACCTTAGGCGAGATAATTTCGAGTCCGTTTTGGCGGGCGAGGCAGTACAGATCAAATGATGTTGCCATTCTTGAGTACATAGTGTCGTTACCTATGGCAATATAGGCCCGTTCCTGATTTGAAATGATTTCTTGCAGCGGAACATGATTGTTTTTTTCTTCTGTATTCGTTCCTGTATATCCTGCAAAAGAAGTCTTTATTATATCCGCGCTGAAAGTAAAATCGTCAATTGATGTGTCCTGCCCGCAATTTAAATAAAACGGGATGTTCATTCTTTGCGGGTTGGTTTCGTGGAAATCAGAACTGTCGATGATCTGTATGGTTTTATCCTGCATTAAAAAGCAGGTAAGGTTATGTGCGTTTTCTCTGTTCAAAGGCTGGTGTGCTTTGTACCAGTTGAAGAGGTCTGCGTATGAACGCGGCTGCGAGGAGCAGTTAGAGTATGCTTCAGCGCACGTGATATAGCTTGCCTTTCTGGGGCCGGGCTTTGTTTTTAGTATCTCTTGCAGTAAATCTTTGTCGTTTGAGTCCCGTAAGGAACGGTCAATTCTTCGAGGAACTTTAAGCCAGCTTTCACAATTATCTCCGTTGCAGATTGTTTCGATGTGATCAATAACATTAGCCGCTGTTCTGCCCACAGAACAAAACTGTTCATTGCGTTGTTTTAAAATTTCATCCGCATAGGCTCCTGAGTCCAGATCAAGAGAATTTAAAATTTGATTGAATTGTTCCAGGCTGTACGCAACCCATCCTGTACCCTTGCTAGTGGATTCTTTTTTGAAACCATGCATCTGGCACTGGATATGGGGTCGTAATGTGGCATAGCTGAATGTGTCGGCAGTCGTTGAAGTATCCGTAACCACAAGGGCTGCCCGGGCATATTGCTCAGGGTTGTTATTAGAGAGGTCGAGGCTGACATTCTTTGATTTTAACTTTTCAAAAAGAACTTTACCTTCATGGCGGGCTTGAGAGTTGGGCAGGGGGCGGAAAACGATCTGCTTATCAGGAAATTTTTGGGCGAGAGTTTCCAGAATGGAGATGGTGTCCTGAGAATCTTTTTCCGTCTGTACGTAGTTATATGTAGGGGCATAGAGGATACTGTCCTGTTCAACTTGGGAATTGCTGATGGACTCCTCAAGTACATCCAGAGAAGGGTATCCGGCAGGAATAATGGTCGAATGACTTTCTGGGAGATGGTATTCTTCCGGAACTATACCAAGGATATGTTCGAAATCTTTACCGGCGAACCTGCTCAGGTTCTGGTGGCCAAGGATCATGTAATCACAGCCGGCAAGAATCACCATATATGGATAGTAGTCCTCAACATTTGCATTCTTCGGATCAATATCGGTGTGAAAATGAGGAATACCGACCACTTTACTGTCTTGCGGTTTCTTCACGCAGCTATCCACAGTAAAAAGCACGTCTATATCTTTCCGGGAGCGTAGATCTGCATTTCTGATTGTTTCTACTTTCCCATATTTAAGTAATTGTTCTTCATTCTCGTGGACCAAATTCAAGAACGTTACTTTGTGCCCTCTCGCATGAGTTTCTTTTGCAAAAGGAAGGAGTCGTTTGAGGCTGAGATTACTGGACAGCAGAATGCCTATTGATTTGGCTGAGGGGGCAGTGCGCATTTGTTATTGGACCTCTGTCTGATGCTTCTTGTGTGGGGCAGATTCGTGCGTTTTTTAGGGGTTTGTTCTAAAATAATCGTAGTTTTGCAGTATTGGGTGGGTGAAGTGCTTTTAACCGGGACTGTCTGTAATATATTAATTGTCGTCTGAATCGGCCATGGGAACCTTGAATCCCATCTGTGCAAGGGATAAGCCCATTTCCACTCTTTTGGCATCTCGGATATACCACTTAAGTTGTTCTTCTCTGTTGCCAATTCCTTTTTCACCCATTGAAATGACCGACATCTCACGGTGTTTGGTGTAGGCTAGGTTGTATTCACTTAAAGGATCGTCGAAGTGTTCAACCTCGAGCAAAGGGTATAGGTATCCGTTGAGGTACCCGCTACGGGCTATTGCCTGTTGGTATTCGGTCCAGCCGGATGTTTTTTTTGCATGATCTACAGCAAGGTAGCCGTGTTGCTGTTGCACTGTTTTGCGGAGAAGATAGCAACATCCCCCGATGAAAGCGTCCGGGACCAGAGAAACTCCATCTACGGAAATTACCCTGCGCTTGAGTGCCTCCTGATCAACGTAAGCCATATTGAAGTGAAATCCACCTACCACACCAAGTTTGTCAGATTTTTCATGAGCTTCCAGCAGGCGAGCAAGCCAGCCTTCCGGAACAAGTGTGTCGTTATCAATTTTACCTACAAATTGGGCTTTCGATGTTTTCCAGAAGACATTGGTGGGCAGTGAAAGGCCTATGTTTTCGGAATTAAAGATTATTTCTTTGATTGTCCCTTTATGCTTTTTTTGCATTGCCTTGAGGTATTCCACTGTGCCGTCTGTTGAACCGTTGTCAATAATTGTCAACGAAAATTCCGCGCCTGCATTTTTGATCAGAGCGGGAAGTGTTATTCTCGTGTAAGCAATTCGGTTGAATGTCAGGTAAAGTATGTCGATCATCTGGAAACCTCTGAGCCCTTATTATTTGTAGAATGTGCGATGCCTGAGGTCATAATCCCGTTGTTCTTCAGGCGTGCTTCGACGCTTCTCAAGGGTCACGGTCATGCTGTCTATGGCTCTGGGAGTATGCAAAAGTTTTTCGAGACTTTGCTGCTGCTGATGCATTTGTTTTCCCAGATCGCTTGGGACGTAGGAAAGATCTTTCACAAAAAAGCGATAGTCCCGCCAGCCAACGTACCAGCACCAGTCTGTATAATATCTCAGGCTCATTTCATTGAATGCCCGGACATGAGTAGGATCCTGCCATGCTCCGTATGATAAATCATAGGGGACCTGCACCGTCAGCCTTCCGCTTTCGCACAGCAAATCAAGGAAGTTGGTCATTGTAAGGATCAAGTCGGGGACGTGTTCCAAGACATCATTGGCTATAATTTCCTCAAAATAACCTTTGGGTAACGATATGTTGCCGAATCTCTTTGTATTGAAAGTTTTTTCATGGTCTATGTTAGCTGACAAATCTATCAATATGTCGGGGTCCCAAGCAGGGTTGATATCCAAGTTCAGGTATCCTTCCATGAAATCCTTCCCTGAACCGGCATTGATGCGCTTGGGGATGCTTACTTTTTTTGCCGGACACGGAACTGCTTTTCGGGTGACATCGGCAAGAATATCCGGATAGTTCATTTGTGAGAAGATTGAAAAGCCTCGCTTCCCCTGTGCCGAACATTCCTCCTGATTTTCTAAAAGATCCTCAATGGTCTCAACGAGTGAATCGTAAGGAGCAAAACAGCATGAGTCCTCGTATCTTGAGGGAACAGTGGTGTCTTCATTGCGCTCACAAACAATTGTTTTTTTGTTGGCAAAGAGAAAGCTGTTGCGAACTTCTTCAAATATCCCCGGGGTGTAGTAGTGCATATTCAGGACTATCTTGGATCGGGCGATATAGAAATTACGTTCATGCCCAAAGACTCTTTCGATTGCTCTGGCATTTATTCCGCGTTGTCGGAGTTGCTTGATGATTTCCTGACGTCTGGGGCTCATTGCACCGTAGAAGAGAACATCAATATCCTTAGGGTAATTTTCATCAATGCATTGCATCTGGGGAACATAGCCCAGCGGAACATGATGTACATTGGGTGCGTTGAAATTTCTTCTTAGTGTCTCTACGTTGCGTTTGCTGTATTCCCATACCGTGAACTTGCAAAGAGATTCAATGTAATGGGGGCGAAGTGCTTTGCTTCCTTTAACTATCTGTTCAAAGTTGTATATAATAGAGTTGTCAGGTATCTCATGCAGCGGAAAGTCTGGCTTGTCATGAAGGCCAAAGATAATATTTACGCCTTCTTTTGAAAGCTTGTTCTGCAATATATCAACTGAATACCCAAGAGCAGAAATAGCATCGCGTAACGGGTAAATAACATCTTCGATGGAACGCCAGTAGATTGAATCAGGGTTAGACAGTACAACAACGCTAAAATCCATATTGGGCCTTCGCTAAGGAGCTGTTTGTTTTTAGGTGTGTTATAGTAAAATTCCGACGCGCTAATTGAAAAAAAAATTTATTGGAGTTTAGCAGACATATAGTCTGTCGTCGAGATTGGATAAGGTCCGAGATTACAAAGATATCTTGGAGAGACAAGAGTGCACACCCGCTTGGGAGCCATTGTTGCCCTCTATTTCTCAATAACTATGCCCACAGGATCTCCATTCCAGTGCTGACAGTGGTCACATGGAAGAATCCCCTCTAGATTTCCGGATTGATGGGCTGCTCGAATCGTCTCGTAGGCAGGTGATACCCATATTTCCTGAATAGATTGATTTACGACAGAACCTATGTGTTGTCCGGTGACAATCCGTGTCCAGTCGTGATTGCATAAGGCGACATCCCCATTCCAATATATGACCATATCTTCGTTTACTTTGTGGCAGGGCTTGCGGTCACTGCTCTGTGTGGACCGTGGCAGGCTTCCTGGATGACCATCTGCGGAATGCATCGGGTAAATACGGACCCTGTCAACTTTGCTGTTCCAAAAATCTATAAAATCATTAATCTCATGTGCATTTTCAGGGGTTTTAACAGCTGAAACCTGTACGGTAGGGATAGTGTTGTCGCTTTCTTTTCTTAGTTCCAGAAATCGTAATACGTTACCCAGACTTACATCATAATCGCATCCCCGAAAGCGTCGGTATAGATCAGGATTCAGGGTGTCCATGGAAAAAGAGAGTGTGTCCATCCCTATTTCCAAAATGCGTTTGGCTTTCTTCTCAGTCAGCAGGCTGGCATTAGTAGCCATCTGTATTTGATCCAGTCCGAATTCATGTAATGATTCAAGCAAAATGTCCCATTGAGGATGGGTAAGGGTTTCGCCACGAAAAAAAGGCACTATTGCAACAGGGGCGTGCTCGCCAATTTCTTCCATCAGTTTACGAGCTAGCTTAACATCCATGAATCCTGTTTCTTTCTCCATCAAACGCCGGGGACAAAAAACGCAATGCAGGTTGCAGAAGTTGGTAAATTCAAGCGTAATACGCTTTGGAAAATTCATAAGTAGCTCCATGATTAAAGATAAGTGCGAAGCCACCATTCAATACTGAGAAGTGACCAAATAAATAAGCGGCGGTTCTCTTTGCCTGATAAATGCTCATTGATTAATTGTGTCCCTGTCTTATAGTCTAAAATATCCCAGACGCGAGAATTCTTACACAGTAACAATCTTTGAACATATTCTAAGCTGTCGCCACGAAACCATGATGCATCTGGACCGGAAAAACCCTGCTTTGCGGCAATTGAAATTTTGTCAGGTATATGGCGGTCCATGGCCTTTCGAAGTAAGTATTTTCCGTCACTATACTTCCGGTAATACACTTTGGCCTTGTCGGGCTGATTTTCGTTGATATGTACATTTTCTGCTAAATTTTTTAGCTTTAATGCCACCGGAAGTGTTTGTGCAAAATCCACCAGTTCGTTGTCAAGAAATGGCAGGCGTGTCTCTAGCCCGTGCGCCATTGAAAGTTTATCTTCAATTAACAGCAGGCCATGCAGGAAGGTCTTGGCCTCAAAATACAGAGAACGGTTTATGCATTCTGCAGGAGTTTGAGGGCTTGTTGTGTTGTCTCCAAAAACATCGCGAAAAATATCACGGGTCCATACGTGGCGTGTCTGTGCTTCAACGGGAGACAAGAGCGGCCGGAGTTTTCTGTTGGGAATTAGCCGCTGCCAGAAGGAGTAGTATAAATCTATGTATTCTTCGAAGTTTTTACTTTGTAACGCACGGTAATATCTCCATGGATATCCTGCAAAAAGCTCGTCTCCTCCAGTTCCTGCCAATACAACTTTTACAAAATGGGAAGCCAGTTTTGCTGCAAAATAATTAGGGTAACTTTGTCCTATGCGCGGTTCCTCGATATGCCAGGCCAACGTAGGCATCACCCGCTCTAGGTCTCCGGATTTAAGAACCACCTCATAATGCTCTGTCTTGAAAAAATAAGACATAAACTCTGCACGTTCTCTTTCATCAAACCCCAGTTCAATACCTGAGGCCGAATTTAAATCAAACCCGCAGGTAAACGATTTCATGCAGGGGAGCTCTTTGGCGGCCACAGCTGTGATTGAGCCGGAATCAATGCCGCCTGACAGGTAGGCCCCCAATTCAACATCACTGACCAACTGTCGTTTTACTGCTTTACGAAACAGATGATCCAGTTCTTCTTCGGCATCATTTTCATTGCATTCACCATCAATGAAATTGAAGTCCCAATATTTTGTCAGCTTTAAATCTCTGCCGGAAAGGGGACAAAAACCTATGTTTCCTGCAGGAAAAACTTTAACTCCATCGAAAAATGTACGGTCGGTGAGGATGTTCTGGAAGGTAAGGTATTCTGTAAGTGCCTGTAAATCCAATTGGGTATTGAATTCAGGGTGTTTTGTTAAAGCCTTTGCCTCGGATGCAAAAAGGAATGTATTGTTGACTATCCTATAGTAAAGCGGTTTTATTCCGTAACGGTCTCTTGCTAAAAAAAACGTCTGGCGGATGTTGTCCAGAATACAAAATGCAAACATGCCATTGAATCTGGATACACAATCTTTTCCCCACTCGCGGTAGGCGTTTAAAACAACTTCTGTGTCTGTCCCTGAGCGAAATTTGTATCCTAAGGAACTGAGCTCATGACGGATTTGCTTAAAATTGTATACTTCTCCGTTGTAAATAATGGAGTATAGTCCGTCATCTGTTTGCATTGGCTGGCGTCCAGCATCTGACAAATCGAGGACAGCAAGGCGTACATGCCCCAACGCCACGGAACCTTTTGCCAGCGTATCAAGCCCATCCGGACCTCGGTGGCGAAGGGTCTCAACCATTTCCCTGACTACGAGTTCATCGGCAGGGGCTCCTGAAAAATTACAATAACCAGCTATGCCGCACATAATTCTGGATCACGCTTATTTTTTTTTGCACACTTAACAAATAAAACGGAAAGAGTAGTAGGGGTGAAAACAAATGAAGTCGGGATATGCATTGTCGCTCTTCTCCATTAAAATTTTTAAAGCTTAGTGTGCTCATTAACCAAACTGACAAGTGTCGTAACTACTTCTTCCTGTTCTGTATGAGGCATGCCATTGTAAAGAGGAAGTGTGAGGCAGCGCATAAAGGCCTCTGAACTACCGTCCATTTTACCCTCAATGCGGCAATTCTGCGAATCTCGAAATGCCGGTTGTTTGCTGAGCTGGTATGTTCCTATTTGCACTTCAATACCATGTTCACGCATTCTTTTCATAATTTTTTCGCGATTATCAACAAATACGCAGAATGACTGATACGAGTGGAGTCCTTTGGAGGTGGTTTGGGGAAGTTCAATTGCAGGGTATGGAGAAAGGAGAGTAATATATTTGTCTGCCAGATTTCTGCGTTCTGCTAGTAAATCGTCAATGACTTCCATCTGACCGACCCCAATTGCAGCTACTACATTGGAAAGCTTGGCATTGGTTCCAATTTTCCCAAATACAATCTCCTCACGGTTGCCCTGTCTTTCCATTCCAAAATGCTTAAACGAATCCATATAGGCTGCGAAATCGTCATTGTCAGTAGTGATAATGCCGCCCTCTCCAGTTGTTATGAATTTGCGGGGGTGCATACTGAATACAGAGATGTCCGCCAGTGATCCGACTTTTCTGCCTTGATATTCCGCTCCCAGTGAACAGGCTGCATCTTCAATAACCCAAAGGTTGTATCGTTTTTTTATGTCTGAAAGTCGTTGCCAATCAAGGGGGTTACCGAACAGGGATACAGGTATGAGTGCACGGGTTTTTTCAGTGATAGCCTTTTCCAGCGTAGCATAGTCGATATTCATTGTTTTCGGGTCAATATCAACAATAACCGGGACTCCCCCTGCAATAGCGACGGCAGATGCTGTTGCAGGATATGTGTAATCAGGAACGATCACTTCATCCCCCGGTTGCAGATTAATTGCTCGTAGTGCGATTTCAAGCCCTACGGTACAGTTTGTAACAGCAATGGCATGACGAACAGAAGTGTATTTCGAAATAAGTTGTTCGAGTTTTTTTGTAACAGGACCTTCTGTTAAATAACCTGAGTCAAGAACGTCCTGTACCGATTTTCTGATAGAGTCGTTCATGTATGGCTTGATTAATGGTATCTTATACATCTTATAGGTTTTCCGTGTGGTAAATGTATCTTGAAATCCTGTTTATATAAAAAGTAGCGCTTTGCTTAAAAGAGAATGTGTAGATAATCAACAGTGCTGTTGATTAATCCGGTAATTAGTTTTGAAGATATTCCCAGCATATAGTGTTCTGGCCGTATAGTTTCCTTGGTTACAGACGGATAAAATAAGTCAGAAATTGAGCTGCTAAAGCTCGTGGTACTCGCATTTTCTAGAGGAATGCCCTTCCTCTTTCTTGAGTTCTTCCTGCCAGAGGCTGAGATTTGCATATCGATTTAAAACATCTTTGCTGTGACGGATGATTTCATCAGCGATATGTTGTGCTTCTGAGCTCTGGTGGGTTGCCTTTAAAAACTCTGCAACAGAAAGTGCTTGTGACGGATTCCCGTCAAGGTAATGCGCCTGGGCTTCTTCTGCGAGTTCTTCGGGGCTGGATGAGATAAGCTGCTGGAAAGTACTTGGGGATTGCGCGGTGGAGTCCTTCCTCCAGAGCCCCTTGATAAGTTGCTGTGGAGTTTGTCCCTGCAGACTCCACAGCCAAGCGCATTTATGGCAGTAAAAACCTTTTTCTTTCAGGGCAGCAAAGTTATGCTCCTTCATTTCTTTTCTAAATGAAGTGTAAGCTGCACCATTCCATATCTCTTCAAAGGACTGCTCCACGATGTTTCCCAGAAAAGCATTTTCGCGGGGTTCAACAAAGCAGTAACTTACGTTGCCATCATGGCAAAATGTGACGGCTACATTTGGAAAGATGCAAACTGGGAATTTCTCATATGGGAGACGGTCGTATATATCCATATGGCCTTCGTCGATTTCACCTTGGAAGTTATAAACCCAGTGGAAGTCGACCGAAGCCAGTCCCGGAAAATTGGATGCGAAGAATTCTATTACTTCTTCTCTGTTTTCAGATGCGTTAGCATTTTGGCTTACATAATCAATGAATACATGTGGACGGTCTTTCTTTTCAATTTTTAAAAGAGCTTCAGACAAGGAATGAAGGTTTTCTTTTACTAAATTGAATTTATCAACTCCATGTACTTTCTTATATATATCCCTGCTGATAGCACTAATAGAAACCCC
Organism: Maridesulfovibrio sp.; assembly: GCF_965230075.1. Lineage (GTDB taxonomy): Bacteria > Desulfobacterota > Desulfovibrionia > Desulfovibrionales > Desulfovibrionaceae > Maridesulfovibrio. The sequence goes on from NZ_OZ245945.1 coordinate 497,156, forward strand.
TAAGGAGTTGATGTCTTTTAATATCCCAAGGCGTTTTTCACTTAATAAAATGCCATTGGTGTGAGTTGCAATGTGCATTTTAGGGCGTTGCCTACGTAATTGTGCCGCGTAATTTTCAAGATTCTTATTTATGAAAGGTTCACCCTGTTTCATAAGGTAAACTTTGTTGATCGATTCTGGCAGCTGAGAGCATATCCGATCAAAAATCTCGGGAGGCATTGTGCCTTGTTCGGAACGCATTGCGGTTTTATGAGCACATACTTTGCATCGGCTGTTGCAGATATTTGTGACACCTATATAACTTAGCCAAGGCCCGTGGTTGAGCTTTGTCTCTCCTTGTGCCCACTGGGTAATCGGTGACTGTTCAATATTGTGGATTATCTTTTTCATGTTTGCTCCTGTCAGTTAATTGCGAGTTGTGATGCGAAGTATATTTTGTGCTTTCTGTGCAAAACTAAGTGCTTCAGCTCTAGTTTCTGCTGCGGAAATAATAAATCCACTTCTGTCAAGTCCAGTCCTAACCAAACAAACAGTATCACCTTCCTTAATCGTAAGACCGAAATCAAGTATGTTTGGCATGTTTTCTAAAGCCTTGAGTCCTGAAATCGATTCTACAACACCAGGTTCTGCAATAATGAAGTCGTATATGCACCCTTTCGGGGGATTCAACTGGAGAGAGGGGAGTTGTCCTCCTAGAAGGATCTCGGCCCAGAGCTGCATAACAGGGTGGCCTGTCACGTGACTCAGGATGGGTTCTGGGGTACCCCCTCCCCCAAGTCTTGCTCCTACCTCAAAAAGACGTGGTCCGTCAGCAGTCATGCAGATCTCTACGTGAGCCGCCCCGATATCGATTCCAAGCTCTTTGACTGCTCTTTTCGCCAGTTCCGCTACTTCCCTGTATTCATCAGGTTTAAGTGCCGTGGGATATATGACGCTTTTATCAACGCAGTATGGCCAAGGTGTTTTTACTTTATCTGAGCAGGCAAATACAATGGCCTGATCTTGGCTGATGAGGAGTTCCAGACTATGTTCACTTCCCTGCAGGCATTCTTCTATCAGTACAGAGGGGCAAGTGTAGTAGTTTTGTGCAAATTTCATTGCATGTTCAACTTCATCCGGTCCACTAACAACGGACACGCCACGGGAACCTCCTCCCCTACTGTCCGCTGGTTTGAAAATAAGTGGCCACGTATTCAGTGACTTTACGGCTTCTTCGGCCTCCTCCAAGGAATTAACATGCCGGTAACGAACAGAAGGCAGGCCAGCCTTATCCCATATCTGCCTCATTTTAAGCTTGTTGGTAGTGTTTTGGGCCGTTTTGCATGAAATTCCCGAAAGGCCGAGGGCCTCTGCTACGTAGGCTGCTGTCACTACTCCGTAATCATTAAATGGCAGAATTCCGTTGATGTTTAGTTCTCGAGCGGCTTTCAATGTGAGTTCTTGATCTGAGAAATCCAGACATAGTGGGGTGTCTGCTTCTGCAAATCCCGGGGCTTCCGGGCTTCGGTCCACGACTATAATCTGTCGGTTCGAGGACTTAAGAGTGCGTATGGCCGGTATGTTGTATAGGCTTCCGCCAAGCACCATAAGGCGTTCTGGCCTTGCAGCAGCTTTCATTAAGAATTCCTTTTTAAAAAGTATCTATTGTTAATGATATGCTTCCAAATCCGTTCTATTTTTTTCTTATGTTCATCTGATAATTCGTAATCGACGAAGCCATCTCCTGTAGCGATCCCAATAACCCGGGTGGGGTTTCCAATAGAGTCCACTACGATATCACCTGCCTGTCCAAGGTAGCCTCCGCCTACAATATGGATATCCTCGATTTGCTTGCGGCCCATGTCAGTGCGTATCAGGTTTCGTGCTCCCTGCAGGGCATGCAATTTTGCTGTGATGCTGGCGCGCATGTCCGGGCGAATGATGGGGATGTTGCGCATTGTCGCTTCCGCTATTGCGGCGGGGGAAATTCCCCCGATGCCGGCATCAATAACCAGCTCTGGTTTCCAATGCAAAATATGTTCTTTTTTTAACTGCAGGGTGTCTCGTGCGAAACTTACCAGGGCTGATACAGGTGTGTCCTGATCTGCAGGGGAGGGAGCTTGCGGGTGATTGTCATTTTTATGGCAGATATTCCAAAGCGATGCCTTTTCCTTCTCATGCGGGTCTATGAAATATAGGATAGACCCAAATTGCGATAAGGCCCATCCTGCATGTTGCAACACATTGCCATGCCCGTGCAGAATAAATTTTTTGTCGCGCACCGGACCGAATTTTTCGATGACCATTTCTACGACGGATGATGCCCACGTGCTTGAGTCACTATAAGAATATATCTGATTATCTGGGGCATATTGTAGTGCTACTTCACTTAGCGGTTTTGGGATAAAATCGATGACATCGTCATCTACCAGTAAAGAAGGCACTTTGCCGTTAGCGATTTGGAAAACTTGTATGGCACTTTCCAGTGAGCCGACTTCAACACTGCCTATGGCGTATGATTCCTGATCTTGTACAAGCGGAGAGACAAATGGTTCTTCTTGGTGCTGCTGTGCGCATACAACATTCAGGACACCTCTTTCTGGTGATTTTGCCACAGCCTTGATATCGTTAAGCAAGCGTTCCAGCGGCTGTATTCCATACCTTTTCGTGTATGGAGAACCATGAATCCATTCGCCTATGCTCGTTGCTATTCCTTGATCAGAGTCAGCTGATTCTGCAGCCAGATCTTTTGCAAGCCTGACAAGAGTTTCTTTAGGAGCCCTGATTCTGTCTTCTTCACACAAACGTACGATAAGATCTCTGGCATCTACATCAAATTCCTTGGCCACTGCTAATACTGCTCCCAGAAAGCTGCTGTGAAATCCGGCATATCCTGAAATAACGGATAAAGGACTGAGTCGTGGTTCCCTCTGCAGCGGAGTAATCATTTCCTGACTTATGTCCAAAAGTAGATTTAGATTGAATTCGTCCGTGATTTCACCGCGTTTCTGTAATGCCGCTACCAGCAGTTCTGTGGCGGGATTACCTCCGCCACGTCCAAGTCCCTGTAAAGTTGTATCAATGTATTGAGCTCCGGCATCGATGGCCGCAAGTGAGTTAGCAAGTGCTAATGACAGGTTGTCGTGTCCATGGAAGCCGATAGGAATATCAATGGCTTTACGCAGGGAAGTTACATACTCGGCAACATCATTCGGTAGCATGGTTCCAGCGGAGTCAACCAGATAGAGGGCTTGGGCTCCATATCTCTCCATATCCTGGGCTTTCTTTGCAAGCTCTTCTTTGGATACAGCATAAGATTTCATCAGGTTTGCTGCGACAAAGATTTTTTCAGATCTTGCCAGCTCGATAAATGGAGCTGCCTGTTCATGCTCTGTTACATTGGTTCCAATACGGACGAATCCCATATTGTATCGGGCAGCCGTCTGTAAATGTTCTTTTTCAGCAATTGTTGGAATGCAGAACATACCCCATAAGGCTTTATTCAGTCTTCCAGACATGACCTCCATATATTCTTCATCACTGGCAGCGGCTTCTCCTTTGCCACAATTGGTCGCATTTAGACCCAGTCCATGACCTACTTCGATCATCCTTGCACCTGCTCGTTCAAGTGCTAAGGCCATTAAAATGCTTTCCTGGGGGGTAAATTGAAAGTTGACCGCGTAGCTGCCATCACGAAGAGTGCATTCAAGGAGTGTCGTTTGTGCCATGAAACTGTCCTCATTGTTTAGGTGAAGGTGTTGTTTTGGGCTATGCTATCATCTTTATAGATAATTAGGGAGTATTCATACGGCATATAGTCCAGTCTCAGCAGTAGGCGCTTACTGAGTTGACGGCCTAAAGCCAGTGCTTCTTCTGGAGCAAAGTGCCACGCGTCTTCATGTTGAAAGTCAACCCATGTGCTCATGAAGTCAACACATACACCTTGTCTGGCAGCCGCAAACATTTTGCTGATAACTCTTTCGGCAAAATCCTTGTTTGGTTCGCATACAAGTCGACCATTGAATATCCCACTTGCCAGAACAAAGTCGTGTTCTCCGGTTTGTCCAAGGTCGTCTGCTCCAAGTATGGACAGCTTGGCATCCGGGTGTCGTTCCTTAGCCTCTTCAACGAGCTTTGGGACAATGTCGATACCTGTGTATTGCCCTTGCCAGCCATTGTTTTTCAAAAATTCGAACAGGTCAGCGAAACCGCAACCGACGTCCAGCACAGAGCTCTTCGGCTGTCGCAGAACATCATTTGCCAGAATGGAAAAACGCAGGTTTTGGCGGCCTCCCTTTCCCCAACCCAGAGTCTGCGGAGAGTAGCCGAACAGTGTATACCGGTCGCTGTAGCGTTTGATGATTCGTTCTATGTCTTGGTGGTTCATTGTGCTTTTTATTGTTTATGTGTCTAGCGGGATAAAAATTTTCCGAAAATTGTCAGAAAAAATATTTGTCCGTTTTTCTTCGCTGAGTCCTTCAAGCAGTTTCTGCCAATCCCCGACAGATTGTTTTAAATCCACTTCCGGAAAGTCAGAACCATACAAAATGCGGGCGTCTAAATGCTCGCAAAGATAGCGAAGATCGTCCCATATCCTGGTTCTGGCATATCTTTGGATGGTGTAGGAGAAGTCAATGTATGCGTTGGGGCATTGCCGTATTGCTTCGCCAACCCGAATAGCATCTACTCCAGCAGCATGGCAGAATACAAAATTCACATCAGGAAAGGTTAGGGCAAGGTCATGTATTATTCCCGCAGGGTCTTTGGGGAGAGAGTAGTGGGCACAGTAAAAAAGAGTGTCCATTACTACTGGCAAGGGAGTGTTCTGCTTGGATAAGGCTTCGAACAAATGCAGGGTTTCAGGTGCGATCGGCGAGTACCCGTTTAAGCGGGGGTGAAGCTTAATGGCACGGAATCCTTGGTCTACAAATTTGCTAAGTGTTTCTGGTAAATCTTTTTTTGCAATACTTCGTGGGTCGCATGCTGCTGCAGGTATCAGGCGGTCAGAGTGTGTGCGGCAGCATTTGAGTACGAAGTCATTTGAAATATGCCCAGCAAGAGGGAGTGCTAATGCGAGCTCAGTCCCGCTGGAGTCCATGGCGTCGAGCAAGTGCTCAACGCCGGCAGAACGTTGTGAGCCAAACCAGCTCCCGTCTTGGGTAATGTGGACATGAGAATCAATAATCATGGTTTAATGTCTTTGGTGCTAAGTGGATTTTTATATGGATGCTTTGCCTGCAACAAAATACATGGCTCTTGCTAAGTCATTATGCCCCAGGGTTGATTGTGTTTGCTGTAAAAGATTTATAACTTCAGGATCTTCTTTGCCCAATCTTGGGTAGGCCCTAGATAAAAAACCATGCAAGGAAGGAATAGCGTGTTTTTCAATTGTGGTCAGGCCGCACTGTCTGTAAATCTGTTCCATTTCATTGTTTTCGAAAACGCGTACTGCCCCAAAGTGGGTTGGGGTTTTTCCCTCCAGCAAAGATTTTATCTTGTCCTTGTCATCAAAGGCCAATGCATAGAAAAGATTTCCTTCTTGCATGAGTTCTGCGTGTATTATGCGTCCCTTAGGAGTCAATGATTGGGACAGGTGAGTCATGGCTTTTTCGAAATCATCGTTAAGGCAGCATAAAGTTTCTATGCTTACGATAGTGTCCACACTCGACTCGGCTAAAGATAAGTCAAGGACATCAGCACAAATCAAACGTACACGGGTAAGTTGTTCTTCATCCAGAGAACTATAAAGTCTTTTTATTGACTGGATCTGCCCCTCAACTGCGATTATGTTTGAAAATCCCATACGCAGCAATTCATGTGTGATGCGCCCATCTCCTGCCCCAAGTTCCATTATACAGGCGGAGCGGTCTAAATCTGCAAGGTTTTGTTCTAAATACTTTTTGTATAAAGGCAGGTCTAATGATGATGTAGTCATGGCTATTTTTGCCCGTTCACACAGAGTTACCCCTGTTTCATTCGCATTGAGCCGCATCCATTCAGACGCAGGTATTTTATTAGTGGCAAAAAAATTAGGCTCAATTTCTACGAGGTCCTGTGCTAGATCAAGTGGGGTGATGCTCATTTACGCTCCTTGTTTATCGAAAACCAGTCTATATGTTTTTCTTGAATCGTGAATAAGTGGGCCAAACCGTTCCTTAAAAAAAATAGTTCCTTTATTTAAGGCATTTTTAGTGTTCGCGCTACTTCCAAATCCAGCGAACTTAAATTTCTCTTCCTTAACTAGATTGATCCATTGCCATAACAGAAAAAGGGTAGCGTTGTTTTTTACAGCTACCTTGTCCACAAACCAGTTTCTGCCAATGCAACAATGTTCATTGATTCTGTCTGTCAATAGGACAGCAACGGTTTCATCATTGCGTACTGCCTTGTATGCCAAGATGTTAGCAGGGAATAATGAACATCCCTTCTGTATTTCTTCGTCTGGGACAGTTATACATTTGCCTTGCTGTTTGACTATAGTATCTCTAGCTACGATGAATTCATCGGGGGTTGATGGTTCAAAAGAGAAAGTATTTTCCCGATTCATCTTGCGTATCATCGATGCATATCTTTTTGTAAGGAAAATATCATTGCTTAAATTGATGAAAAACTCACATTGCATGATATTAAGGCTGAAGCCCCAATGTAAAAGTGCAAAATCTTCAGATTCATTTATGTCGCCTCCACGGCTGCATCTATTTCGGCGAACGTATTGAATTTCAAAGTTTTCTCCTTTTGCCACTGCTGCACAATAGTGCCTGAGAGCCCCGATAGATTCATACAATAAAGAAAAACTAAGCTCAGGTTTGGCCAGTACTCCTCCAAAGGCCGATGTAAAGGGCGTCTTGAACAGGAGACGGCCAGTTGTATCGAAAGTAATGCCGCATGCACAGCCTGCAATGATTTTTTCTTTATATCTGAAATGGATGTAGTGAATTTCAGATACCTTGTGCTTGAATGCATTTTGCCACTGTGCTCTATCGAAGAAAGTTGATCCTTCTAAGCTGGGCAATGTCGCATCCCAAATATCTCCAGAGACGCGCTCGGCGGTCACGGACAATTCAGCTGTATTTTCAATGTACATATTAAACATTACAATAAGCTTCTTAGGGTATGGGTGTTTTCTTTGCCGGAAAGCTGGCGCAAGGCATCGGCAAAAATCTTTTCCAATCCATTGCCTTTTCTGCGTAGGGCGTGAGCTTCTTTCCGATTGAGTTCTGGTAGGGAGCGACCGTCGAGTATGGCTCTGGTTTCGTCGACTGTACGGCTGTTGAACCAGATGTGGACGGGGTGAAAATGTAGAACCTTAAGTCCGGGAGTGTCCATGCCTGAAGGGTTGAACACTGCTGTGTCAGGGTTAAGGTGCATGTATAAATTATCTCCACACCATATAGGGAAACGGGTGACACCTCTAAAAGTGAATGATTTCAGGTAGTCTTGGAAAGGTACTAAGAGAGATGAGTCGTATTGGATTTTGTGCTTGATGAGGAGGTCATACATTCTGCCGTGCCAGTAACAGCTATGTGTGCGGCAGCCAATCGCGTTTGGATATAGTGAGGCAACGTGTGCGAACCTGCTTTCTTCACTATCTCCATGTGTTGAATTTTCCATCATATTGGGGTGAAGTCCGATTTCAATTTGTTCGGAATCTTCAATATCATAAGGAGAGGTGCAGAAGATGGTTGCAGGTACATTGCTATCCCGCAACATATCCAAGACATGGTCTAGCATAAATTGTGGAACCCAATCGGTGTCAATCGTAACGGAATATATCGGTTTGTCAGTCATTTTTATCTGTGCTCTTCTTGTCCCACCACCCCCAGCTGCAGCGTACTTTTGAGGTAGTGTCCCATGTGGGTATTTTTTTGATATTTCCTTCGGAAAGGAATTTGCCTAGCTGTTTGCGAAGCAGGTCTCCTTTAAGCAGCTCTTCTGATGTCCCATATTGTTGCAGTAGTGAGCTTGTTAACGACAACAGGTGGTCTGGTACAACCTCACCATGTGGTGGAGTTGTATGCTCAAAGTAAAAGGTTGGGTAGTAGTCGTAGTTGCCTTGGGCGGCTCTGGTGATTGCTTTCAGGGTGTAGCGCGCAACATTCTTTGGTGTATGCAGCTGCTTGTTGATATACTCAATTCCTTGCTCTGCCTTTTGAATTCTTAACGACTTGTTAGTGAGTAATGTTTTTAATTCGTTATACAGGTTTTCTTTGGTTATTCTTATTGTCGGGTGCGCTTCAAAAGGAAAGGGTTGAGCATACTCATCGTTGCAGCCCAGTAGTGCACATCCGCTAGCCATCGCTTCAAGACCAAAAAGTCCGCTTTTCCCGCACGCAATTTGGTCAATAACGATGTCGCATTCAGTTAAGGCTTTAAGGACTTCTTTGTTAGGGATGTTTTCGGCAAGGAAAAAATCAAAGGGGATTCCTTCTCGCTCGAGTTGTTCAAGTGTCTCCAGGATTATATCCGTGCCCTTAAACGCACGTGATGTTGGTGCATGAAAGATTACAGGTTTGTCTCTGCGACAAACTTTGGGAGTGTAGATTGAAGAGTCAAAAGGTAAAAGTCCGGCAATGTACGGACGTACTCCTAGCATATTGGAGCATGGAGCCGAAAGCATTACATCCGCATAGTTTTCCGCAATGCGTGTGTTGTACAGTTTCTTGGAATAGGTGGGGGCATATGAACCCTTCAATGCCAGAGAAATAATTTTATTTTCAGTGTTTCTTTGGTCGGAGATTAATTGTTGCGGGTAGTCATGGCCATATTGAGCATTAAAGGTTTTCGCGGATTCATGATGGCGAATATCTGATCCCAACGGCAGGCTGATTACTGTTTTTCCCATTTTCTTCAATACCGGAATGTCGAGCATTCCTGGTAATAGAGAATTTGAGGCCATGAAGATGTAGATGTCGTAATCTAGGAGTTTTTGATAGCTTCTGGACAGATTCTTTAGGTATTTTTCTGCATCTAGAATCCTTTTGAAGCTGTTCTGAAAGCCTGCAAGGTGAAAATCCAGATTTAGATCGTAGAATTTGTTATGCTTGTCGATATCAGCTGTTCCAACCTCAAAGCCGAGTTCCCGGAATCCTTGAGCAAGGGTTACTGTGTTGTTACCGACATTAGTGGTGCCAATGAAAATTTTCTTCTGCATGCCTTATACCTTAATACTCCAGAAAGTTCTTAATATGCTCTATTTGCTTGCAGGATTGCTGCAATGTTTGGGCCACTCTTTTGAACGTGTGCCGATTTGCCTCGATAGCAATTGCTTTTGGGGCGGTTCTTTTGGTAAAGTCAAAATTATGGAATATTTTCTGCTGAATATGCTTCGATTGTTTTTTATAATGATGATTATATGCAGTATAGAGCATGCATGGTACGGTTCCTGTCCGGATAGCGAATGCCAAAAAGGACTCCATAGGTTATGTGAACTGCTGAATCTTCCGGCTCAATGTTTTAGAAAAATTGAGCCGGTTTATTTTAAGATTTCAGCGTATTGTTAAATTCCTAAGCAGTTGTCGTCCCTGTAGAAAATGGATGTGCAACTCCCAACATTCAGCACCATTGAGGCAAGTCCGGTAAGGCGTAGCTCCTTGAAGCCTGCATCTTTAAGGAATTGGCGGCCCGGCATATATTCCAGACGGTCAGTATTATCGAAGACAATTACTCCGGAAGGGGAGAGTGAAGATAAGGAGTTGTATGCACAGTTCACCCTGTCCCTGCCATCGATCACAATGATGTCGAACTTGATGTTTTTAATCATCGCAACAGTCTTACTGTAATCGCCCCCCGGTTCTAAGCGTTGCAGTACAGGACGGACATGGTCGGGAAACTGGGATTTCATGGTGTTGAACCACTGTTCATTGTGTTCTACAACTACTACCCGCTTGGCTCGTTTTGCCCACCAGAGGGTACTGCTTCCACAGCCGTATTCAAATACTTTGCACCCATATGGCGCACGTTCTTCCAGCAGGTTGACCGCTGGGTACGACAACCAGGGTAAGGGAGCTCCTGCATCATCCACAATCGCCTGACGGTGGTAGCTTGAAAACCATCCCATTTTTTTTAGATAACTATTGGAAATAATTTCCTGAAACATAGTGTTGGGATTGAAGGATTTCGGTTCATTGGGAGCTATAACTTCATAGGGGCGCGATTTAACAGCGGGCTTGTTTAATTTTTCCTTAGCAATGTCCATGAATTTTTCAGCATTGCGCTTCATGTTGTATTCAGTGAGGCAACGATTCTGGCCTGCAGCAGCTATGCGGTCCCGTTCTTCAGGATTGGCAATAAAATGGCGAATCCTCTTCACCAAATCTTCTGGGTTCTTATAAGGTACGATCTCTTTTTCCCATTCGAACCAGCGGGAAACACCATCCAGGGCCAGCACCAGCGAGCCGCATCCGGTAGCTTCAAATAAGCGCATGCTGCAATTGTCGTCTTCACTGATATCTTCTATGGGGTAACCATGTCGGTCAGACAGAAAAACCGGGGTTCTTGAATCAAGAACCATACGTCCGCGACGCAGGCAGCGCATGGCATCCAAACCAAAAACAGGTTCTCTGAGATAAGGGACCATATGAGGGGTCAGGTTGCTGAAATCTCCTGAGAGATGCAAAGCAAGGGAGAAACCGTATTGTCTGGCAGCCCTTGCGACAGTGTCCAGCATGGCTATGCGGCGTGTTCCTGTGAGTGAGCCTACAAATACGACATCTGTATCTTGGGGAATGGATGTCAATTCCTTGACTAGACTTAGCGGGAATCCGGGCGAGAACATCTCGGCTGACTTAGCTCCAAGTTTGGGAGCAAAATCCTGCACGCTGGGCAGGCTTGTAAGAATAACGTCAAAAGCCGACCAATCCCAGTGCGTTTGCAGTGTTGCACAACGCCAGCTGACTACAAGGCGTGGTTGATGGCTCAGGCGGTCACGCAATGCACTATTGAAAGTGTACGGGCTGAATACGTAAAGGATGTCCGGCTTGAATTCGTCAATGTGCATCCGCAGGACGTCTGCTTCCCATCCTGTTTGCAGATTTGCAGACAGGCCCCTTTCCTTAAGCCATGCCCGCTGCATATGTTCTGCGTTCGGAAAGGTCAGTTCATGGGCGCAGCCCATTTCTTTTGTGTATGGCGCGATAATATGCGGGGCGAAAAAACCGTAATTAAGTAAAGCCTCGTTCTGGGCTTGATATCCCATAGAGGCGATTTTAGGATTGTAGGCATAGAAATGGTTAATGAAATTTGTATAAGTAGAAATCGTCTGCATTACGCGCAATGGCGCGGATGTGTCTGTGGTCATGGTTGTTGTCCTGCTTTATTTTTTCATATGCTGTAAAATCACGTTTTTTCATAAATGACCATATATTCAACGCAATGAAATGTAAATTTCAACATTAAAAATAGTGCCTAGCTTTCCTTAAGCGGAATGCTTCATGCATTAAAGTCTACCTGTAGAATCTTGTGCGCTAAGGTTTTCTGATTTTGAATGGCATCATTTTAGCATTCGTTACTGCGCTGGAGGAGTTTCTATCCCTTTGGTTATTGGCACGCAGAAGATGCTGATGGTTTATTAATAGAAAAAGTGCTAATCATGCAGCATAAGAAGTTAAGAATGGACTATTGGTCCTGTTGCCGAGAGCGTATTGGTAATAATGTTTTTATATTAAGTTCTGGAAGCGGCAAAATAGGTTTTGTCTTGCCTGAATGATTAATAAGCAAGGAGTTCTTCGTGCAAAATTTCGTATTAATGGGGTGCGGGCGTATCGCACAGCGCTATGCTCAGATCCTTGTTGAGGGAAAGGTGAAAGGTGGGAATATTGTTGCTCTCTGTGACGCCGATGAAGAGCGGGCCAGAAAGCTTGGCGAAAAATATTCCTTGCCATGGTATACAGACGCCCATGAGATGATGTCTGAAATGAAAGACAAAGTCGACGTGATCGCGATACTGACCGAAAGCGGGCTTCATGCAAAGCATACGCTGGAAATGGCTCAATACGGCAAGCATATTGTTGTTGAAAAACCAATGGCCTTACGTCTTGAGGACGCGGATGCCATGATTAATGCTTGCGACAGGGCAGAAGTCAAGCTGTTTGTTGTTAAGCAGAACAGGTTTAATTATCCGGTCGTAAAAATGCGTGAAGCCTTGGATAACGGGCGATTCGGAAAAATTGTCATGGGGACGGTCCGTGTAAGATGGTGCCGTCCGCAGGCCTATTACGATCAAGATGATTGGCGTGGGACATGGGCAATGGACGGAGGTGTCTTCGCCAATCAGGCCAGTCACCATGTTGACCTGCTGGAATGGATGCTCGGTGAACCCGTGTCAGTTTATGCCAAAAGCCGTACAGCCCTCGTTGATATTGAAGTAGAAGACACCGGAGTTGCTGTAATTACCTTTGCCAGCGGTGCTATAGGTATTATTGAGGCTACCAATGCGACTCGTCCAAAAGATCTTGAAGGCTCCATTTCCATCTTAGGAGAGAAGGGAGCTGTTGAGATTGGCGGATTTGCAGTCAACGAGATGAAAGTTTGGAATTTTGAAACTCCAGTGGAAGGAGACGAAGAAGTTCTTACCCGCTACAAGACGAATCCCCCGGATGTTTATGGGTTTGGCCATATTTCCTATCTTGAGCATGTAGTGAATTGTATTGAACAGGGAAGTCCTTCCCTTGTTGACGGTCTTGAAGGACGTAAGTCCTTGGAATTGATTAATGCAATTTATGAATCAATTGAAACTGGAAAGGAAGTACGACTTCGCTTCCAGCCGCAACGTTGTAAGCTTGGGCACGTAAATGGCAATTGATATTGCCCCCACAGCAATAATCCACCCGGGCGTTGTCTTTCTCGGCAGTGCCCGGATTGAAGACGGCTGTATTGTGGGTGCGCCTCTTGCCAATTGCGATGAACAGCCGGAAACAATTATAGGTGACGGAGCATTTATTCGTTCCCATACGGTTATTTATGCCGGAAACCGGATCGGTAAAAATTTCTCCACCGGAAATAAGGCCAATGTCCGGGAATTGAATGTAATCGGAGACAATGTAAGTGTCGGGACCATGGCTGTAGTTGAGCACCATGTGGAACTTGGTAACAATGTCCGTCTGCACAGTCAGGCTTTTGTTCCTGAATTTTCGATTCTCGAAGACGGTGTCTGGATTGGGCCGAATGCGGTCATCACCAACACCAGATATCCCCTTTCCCCTGAAGCTAAGACCAGCCCCCAGCCTGTCCATCTTTGCAAGAATGCTATTGTCGGTGCGAATTCAACAATACTGCCCGGAGTCAGGGTCGGTAGCGACAGCCTGATTGGTGCCGGAAGTGTTGTAGTGAAAGATGTAGCACCCCGCGCAGTTGTTGCCGGGAATCCGGCCCGTTTTATACGAACAAAGGACGATCTGCCTTATGAGTAAACAGAGTATCCCTTTTGCCGATCTGAAAACCCAATACCGTTCCCTGCAGCCGGAAATTGATCTTGCCATGAAGCAGGTCATTGAGGATTGTGCCTTTATCAACGGTCCTTATGCCCGGAAATTTGAAGAGGAGTTCGCACAGTTCTGTGCGGCTGATTTTTGTGTCGGGGTCGGCAATGGTACGGATGCCCTCTTTGTAGCGTTAAAAGGATTGGGAGTCGGTCCCGGTGATGAGGTGCTGGTCCCGGCAATGACCTTTATCGCCACCGCAGAGGCTGTGACCATGGCCGGGGCAAAGCCCGTCTTCGTTGATGTGGCCCCGGAAAACGGGACCATGGATGTTGTTGACCTGCGCGCTAAAATCAGCCCCGCTTCAAAGGCTGTTATTCCAGTGCATCTCTACGGGCATCCTGCGGATATGGAAGCTATTGAGTCGTTAGCTCGCGAAAATGGATTGTTTATTGTTCAGGACGCAGCACAGGCCCACGGCGTAACTATCGGCGGACGCCCGCTTTCAGATTTCGGCGATTGTGCCTGCTACAGCTTTTATCCCGGCAAGAACCTCGGCGCGTACGGAGATGCCGGGGCAATCGTAACCAGTGACGCAGTTTTAGCCGAGCGCATGCGCAAGTTCGCCAACCATGGCCGCAAAGATAAATACGATCATCAATTCGAAGGCGTGAATTCACGTATGGATGGTCTGCAGGCCGCTGTTCTTTCCGTGAAGCTCAAGCATCTCAAAGAATGGACAGCCCGGAGGCAGGCTGTTGCCGCAATATATGACCGTGAGCTTAGCGGGATTGACGGCTTCAAACTCCTAGAACGTCGGGTTTGGGCAGGGCATGTTTATCATCTCTATGTAGTCCGCTGCGCTGACCGGGAAGCCCTGCGCGATCATCTTGCCGAAAATGGAGTGGCATCAGGAATCCATTATCCAGTAGCTGTCCCGTTCATGGAGGCTTATGAAAGCTACGGGCATACGCCTGAAGATTTCCCCGCCGCCTATGCAATGCAAGAGTCAATTCTCTCTCTGCCCATGTATGCGGAACTCAGTGAGGATAGTGCCTTGCGGGTTTGTGAGGTTGTGCGGGAGTATTTTGCTGGTGCTGAATAGGTTTTGATTGAATTGGTTTAGTAATATTTGAAAGTAGACAGGCGAAGAGCACCAGCTCTTCGCCTGTTTTTTATTCTTCGGTGTCTGTGTCGTCTTCGTCTGATTCAGCTTGCTTGGCTTTAGCTTCTTGTTCTTCTTGGCAGACTTGTTCTACGAAGTCTTGGAACCAGTCTTTGTAGTCTGGGTGGTTGCGGAGGTTGTTGAGGTCGGGGTCAGATTTTAGGTAATTGCAAAGAGGGGTTTTAAATTCTTTTTTAGATTTAATGAGCCATTTCTTGCTTTGTTCTAATTCGTTTTTTATTGATGAAATGCAAGCTAAGTTGTATGCACCAAAGTATCTTTTAATGTTTTCTGCTTTTCTGCACATATCTTCTGCTTCATCTAAGAGCGTGTAATTTATGTTTGATGGGTCAATCATTGCAAGTTTTGCTTTTGAAGATCCTAAATTTAGTAAAGCGTACCTATCTCTGGGGGACTTGTTGATTGTCTTTGTGTACCATTCAATCGCTTTTGTTATGAGGTCTCTTTTCTTCTCTGTGTTTGAACAATTGTTAAATTCTTGTGAGTATGAGTAAGCTATTTTAAACAACGCATCTGTTTCATTGGTAAATTCTTGGTCAATAATTTTCCATACCTGTCTAGCTTTTTTCCACTCCATTTTAATTTCGTGTTCTAAAGCAAGAGCTATTAGGTAAGTAAGGTTTGATTCTGAGTTAATTGAAGTAACGTCATGGACGGCTTCTTTTGTTTTTTCATCCATATTTTGTCTGTTGTCATGATTTTTAATTCTTTTCTGAGCTTCAGATAATACTTCACCTGTCTTATTTGCATTTGCTTCACAAACAATCTTCATCTCTTCACATTTTTTTACTAAGTCATTGAGTTCTGTACGTTTCTCTTCAAATTCAATTTTGGCTTTGTCTGTGGTTGTTTTATACTTTGATGTTATCTTTTCGACTTCTTGCCTTAGCTCGTTCTGATTCTCAAGAGCAATTTGCTTTTGTTGTCTTCCAAAAAATAGCCCTAAAAGAGCTATTAAAGCAGCGGTGATTCCAGATATGAATATTAGTGTATTATAAAAATCGTCCACAATTGTTTTATGAGTATCTGTCCATTCTTTAGCTGTAGCGGCCTGCTCCTTAGTCCGCTCAAACCACATCTGCCCATTATTATTAATCTGAAAAGTTTTTATTTCAGTAATATCGCTTTCAATGCTAAACAGCTTCCGCTCAATTTTATCGATTCTTTTAGGAGTGACTTTAGCAGTAGACTTAGTCTCACCAGCCCCAACACCCCCACAAACCCCCAAAACCAAAACAAGGGCGAGCATCATCCCAAATAAAACACGCACAATCCCATTTCCCCGACGCATATATTCCACTCCAATTAAACGAAGTTCTTAATTAAATTTTATGTATAATTTAAAACTTTACTCTTCTACAAGATCATCCATATTCCGTCCAGCATGCAGAATAGAAAAGTGGATACTCCGCCAAGAGGGATGAGAAGGTCGTTTGAAATATATTTACAAGAAAAACGCAGTGGCATATTGTAGCTACAGAAGGAGAAAGAAATATGCAGGAAACCATACGAGCCCGTGTAGAGGCTGATTTAAAGGAAAAATTTGAACTTGCTGCCAAGGACAGAGGACAGAGTTCCAGCTATTTGCTGCGGGAATTCATGGCAGATTTTGTACGTAAGCATGAAGAGAATAAAAAACGTGATGCCGAGACTATGCTTGCTTTAGAAAGCATTGAGGCTGGTCGTTTTGTTGAAGGCGAAGAAGTCTTTGATTGGCTGGATTCGTGGGGAACTGACAATGTTAAGGATGTTCCTAAATGCGAATAAGGTTTTCTCCTGAGTCTGTTGACGATTTGAAAAGAGTTTACGAATTTATTGCCGAACATGATCCTGATTCAGCACGTACTGTGGTACTTAATTTGAAAAGTGCTATAAGTCGTTTCTCGTTGCATCCTCAACTTGGCAGGGCCTTAGAGCATATCGAAGGTGTTCGGGAATTTGTGTTCGGAAGATACGTTGTGCGGTATACGGTGAGACCGGAGTCTGTGTACATATTGCGCATTTGGCATTCTAAAGAATCCCGCTAAATTCCCCTTTACCCAACCCCCAAACCAGCCTACAACCTCCCCCATGAGCAATACCTCTTCTAAATACGATGTGATTATTCTCGGCGCGGGCGCGTCCGGGCTTTATTGTGCCATGCATGCTGCTGCGCGTGGGCGTAAGGTGTTGGTGCTGGACCATTCCGGTAAGGCGGGGCGTAAGATCCGTGTTGCCGGGGGCGGCAAGTGCAACTTCACCAATATGGATGTTGCGGCGGATAACTATATTTCCGCAAACCCGCATTTTGTGAAATCCGCTCTGGCGCGGCACAATCAGTGGGACTTCATTTCCTTTGTTGCTGAGGCCGGGATTGAATACGAAGAGCGCGAAGACGGGCAGCTTTTCACCCTTGAAGGGGCCGGGTTGATTGCCGGGCTGCTGGTTTCCAAATGTCACCGTGCTGGTGTGGAAACTCTGCTGGATCGTCAGATTGAAGAGGTTAGCGGCGAAGGGCCGTTTAAGGTGCGTAGCGGAACGCAGGAATTTGAATCTGAGTCTCTGGTTGTGGCGCTGGGTTCTCCGGCATGGCCTCAAGTGGGAGCTTCTGCTTTCGGATATAAGCTTGCCGAACAGTACGGACTCAAGACTATTCCGGCTCGTCCTTCTTTGGTGCCATTTACCATTAGTGGACGGGATGGGAAGTTCTGCAAGGAATTGAGCGGTAATGCTCTGCCTGTGGAAATTTCTTGCGAGAAACGCACTTTTGCGGGCGATATGCTTTTCACCCATAAGGGTATTTCCGGTCCGGCGGTGCTCCAGATTTCCAACTACTGGCGGCGCGGTTCGGCTTTGACCATCAATTTGCTGCCTGCTCACAATATTTTAGAATTGCTTGAATCTCATAAGGGCGAGAATATAGTCCTGCGCAACTTTCTGGCCCGTTACTTTACCCGTAAGCTGGTCGGGCTGCTGCTGGAAGGGCAAGATGGCGAGACTCCGGTCAGTCAGTTGCCCAAGAAGCTTCAATTGGCCCTTGCCGAACGCATTCATTCATGGGTCGTTAAACCACAGGGAACTGAAGGTTTTGCCAAGGCTGAAGTTGCAGCTGGAGGTGTGGATACTGCGGAGATTTCATCCAAGACCATGGAAGCCAAGAAGGTTCCCGGCCTTTATTTTATCGGCGAAGTGCTGGACGTGACCGGATGGTTGGGCGGCTACAACCTGCAATGGGCATGGTCATCAGGCTATGCCGCAGCACAATTTGTGTAGAAATTTTGATAAGCTAGGTTGCGAAGCCCAATAAAAGGTTTTGGGATTTTTAAACCCTTTTGCAAAAGGGTTTAAACCGCCGGAGGCATGCCTTTAACTGGTAGCTTCCTTGATAATTTCAAGCAGATTGCTGAAATCAAAGGGTTTGCAGACGTAGTATTTTATTTGGGCCCGTTTGAATTCTTCGAAGGCATCAGAGTAGCAATGCCCGGTCATGGCGATGATGGGCGTTTGGGATTTCTCCCCGAAAACAAATTCATCACGGATTCTGTCGATGGCCTCATAGCCGTCCATTTCGGGCATCTGGATATCCATCAGGATGCAGTCGAAATCAGATTCATGCAGCCGGTCAAGGGCTTCCATACCGTTGGAGGCTACTATGACCTCGTAGCCTTGCTTTTCAAGCAACCGTGAAGCGGAGAGGGCGTTTATCTTTTCGTCGTCAACAAGCAGGATTTTCATGGTTGCATACTAATAAGAAAGAAGCTTTGCTGTAAAGGTAAAGTAAAAACAAGCCCCCGTTTTCCAGTGGAAAACGGGGGCTCTTTGTAAGCAATTACCAGTCCGTTCGGACCGGGATAATTACATTTCGTTAGGCAGCTGCTTGAGCTGTTCGTATGTGTAGACGGGACCGTCTTGACATACGTAGCTGGTGCCGATGTTACAACGGCCGCAGATACCAACGCCGCATTTCATGCGTTTTTCAAGGGTGGTCACAATCTGGTCATCCTTGAAACCGAGCTTGGCAAGAGCTTGTACGGTGAATTTGATCATGATCGGAGGACCGCAGGTCACGGCCACAGCGTTCTTCGGCTTGGGTGCGATATCCAGCAGCACGTTGGGGATCAGACCCACGTTGTGCTCCCAGCCTTCGTATTCCGCATCAATGGTCAGATGGGTGTCGAGGTCGTCGCGTTCCAGCCATTCGGGCAGCTCGTACTGGTATGCCATGTCTACGGGAGTTCTTGCGCCGTAGAGCAGGGTGATCTTGCCGTAGTCCTTACGGTTATCCAGCATGTAGTAGAGCAGGGTGCGCAGAGGCGCCATACCGATACCACCACCTACGAAGACGATGTCTTTACCTTTCATGTCTTCGTAAGGGAAGTAGTTGCCCAGAGGTGCGCGAACGCCGATCTGGTCGCCGGCACTCAGGGTGTGCAGCTTATCGGTCACTTCCCCGGTGCGCATGACGCTGAACTGCAGGTAGTCCATGCGGGTGGGGGAAGAGTTGATTACGAAAGTGGATTCACCGATGCCGAAGGCGGACAGCTGTCCAACCTGACCGGGCTCAAAGGTGAACTTTTCTTTGTAACCGGGATCGTTGAAGGTCACCCGGAAGGTCATAATATTGGGTGTTTCCTGAATGACCTCCTGAATGGTGGCCATCGCAGGAAGATAAGGATTGCTAGCCATTTGCTTTCTCCTTTGCTTCGTATGCAATAGCGTTCAGGACGATTTCACGGATGTCCACACCAACGGGGCAGCTCTTGATGCAGCGACCGCAACCGCAGCAGGAGATAACTCCGTCGTGCAGGTCAGGGTAGTAGCTGAACTTGTGGCCGACCCTGTTTTTAAGGCGATGAGCCTTGGTGGGGCGGGGGTTGTGTCCGCTGGCCTCAAGGGTGAACTGGTTGGACATGCAGTTGTCCCAGCTTCTGATGCGTTCACCTTTGACTCCGTCGGACTCGTCGGTGATGTTGAAGCAGTAGCAGGTGGGACAGAGATAGGTGCATGCGCCGCAGCTCAGGCACTTAGCAGACTGTGCTTCCCAGAAGTCCATGTCGTCGAAAGCTTCGAGAAGCTTTGCCGGAGCTTTGGAAAGGTCCTGTGCTTCGCCCATGGACTGGTCGGCATCTGCGCGGAACTTGTCGGCAGCAGCCTGTTTGGAACCGCCGTCTTCCAGCAGGGAGCTGGAAAGCAGTGCTTCACCGCGGTCGCTGACTGCTTCGAGGAAGTAGCCGCCATCAACGGGAACCATGAGTACGTCGGATCCGGCAGGATCGGACGGGCCGGAACCTACCCAGTTACAGAAACAGGTAGTCTCACCTTTTTCACACGCGAGAGTGATGAAGTAGGTGTTTTCCCTGCGGGCTTTGTAATATACGTCCACGTGGTTACCGTTCAGGTAAACACGATCGAACATGGTGAATCCGCGAGCGTCACAGGGACGGCTGCCGAAAACAACCCATGATGAATCAGGAAGGGTTTCCTTTACATCAAGAGCCACTTTCTCGGGATTTTCAAGATCTTTGATGTGGCTGAATTCCACGAGGGTTTCACTCTGGGGGAAGCAGGCCTTTTTGGGGGGCGCAGTTGCTTCACGCTCGATGTTGAAACCTTTCTTGGAGTCGTAGGGCTTGAAGACAATGGAATCGCCCTCGTTGCGGGGAGCGAGTACTTCGTGCTTCTGGCCCAGCTCTTCCAGCCATGCCGATACTTTGTCGGATGTGATGAATTTTGCCATGGCTACCACTCCTTCTCCTTGATGGTCGGTTCTTCAATTTTGAAGGTCTGAAGCGGAGGAGTTGCCTCAGGATCAAGACCGGCTTCGTAGTTGAAGACTTCCTTGATTTCCTTGTTGAACTTCTTCTTGAAGAGCAGGATGGGAATGTCGACCGGGCAGGCGCGCTGGCACTCACCGCACTCGGTGCAGCGACCGGTGAGGTGGTAAGCGTGGATAACCTGGAACATCCACTTGTCGCGGACGTGGGCTTCCTGGCTCAGCCAGTGCGGATCGCGGGACTGTGCTACGCAATGGTCACGGCATACACACATGGGGCATGCGTTACGGCAGGCGTAGCAGCGGATGCAGCGGTCCATCTCACCAAGCCAGAATGCGAATTTTTCTTCGGTGGACTTGGCTTCGAATTCTTCGAGATCCTTGTAGCCGTCTTCAAAGGAAGCGGTGGGCTTGATCTCTTCACCGACAAACTGGTCGGAGAGAACAGCGTTGGGGTAGCGGCAGGTCTGGCATTTGTCAGAGATCACGTCTGCCATGGGCAGCTTGTGCTCTTTGCCGTCTACGGTGAGCTTGACTTCAGAGTCGCTCACTTCGCAGGCTTCAACCTGTCCTACATCACCGACAGCGCGGCGGATCTTAACCTGATCCACAACGCCGGTGCAGCCGAAACCAAAGATGGTCACGTCTTCGCGTTTGATGAGGTTTTCCTGCAGCAGTTCAACAACGGAACGGCTGTCGCAGCCTTTGACCACGATACCGACCTTTTTACCCTTCAGGGAGGGCAGGTAGGTGGCAAGGTTGTGAACGCAAAGTGCGTCCACTTTCAATTTATCTACATCTGCTTCACTGCGCATGAAGTGCGGAGTAGCATGCAGAGGATCGAAGCTGTCTGTCCAGCCGATGACCACATCAAGCTCAGACAGTCCGTCCTTAATTTGTTTTTTAAGATCTTCCAGATTTTTCACTCTGTTTCTCCTTGCGTGGAACAGCCCTGACTAGAGGGAAGCTTCCATCAATTTGAGTGTCTCCTCGGCTTCGGGACCCTCGATCTTTTGGGCCGGGCCGAGTTTGTGAATCTGTTCGGTGAACTTGGTCACAACTTCCTGCCAGCGCTGGCCTTCTGATGCGGAAACCCAGGTGTAGTCGAAACGCTCGGGATCGATTCCCAGCATGGGGATGAACCTTTTGAGCATTTCCAGCCTGCGGCGGGCATAGAAGTTACCTTCAGCGTAGTGGCAGTCATTGGGGTGACAACCGGACACGAGCACTCCGTCCGCACCGGACATGAGTGTCTTCACAATAAACAGAGGATCAATCCTGCCTGAACAGGGAACCTTGATGATTCTCAGGTCAGTCGGCTGGGTGAATCTACCTACACCGGCGGTGTCAGCACCACCGTAGGAGCACCAGTTGC
This sequence comes from Maridesulfovibrio sp., assembly GCF_965230075.1. Lineage (GTDB taxonomy): Bacteria > Desulfobacterota > Desulfovibrionia > Desulfovibrionales > Desulfovibrionaceae > Maridesulfovibrio. The sequence continues at coordinate 518,863 of NZ_OZ245945.1, forward strand.
AGAGAAAACCGACGATTCTGAGTTCTTTACCTTCTAGAACCGGCATACTGCGTTAACCTCCGCAAGAATCTGATTGTCAGTGAAGTGCTGGAGCTGGATTGCACCCTGAGGACAGGTGGATGTGCAGATACCGCAGCCCTGACAAATTGTTTCAATCACCTCAGCCTTGGGCTGCCCGCGGAAGTCTACTTCTTTAATAGCTCCGAAGGGGCAGGTGCTGATGCATTTGCCGCAACCGATGCAGCGTTTGATATCAACGACAGAAACCGCGGGGTCACTTTCCAGCTGGTCCTTGGCGAACATGGCCAGAACCTTTGCCGCTGCCGCACTACCCTGTGCAACAGAGGAAGGAATGTCTTTGGGACCCTGACAGGAACCGGCGAGGAAAACACCGGCGGTGTTGGTCTCAACAGGCTTCAGTTTGGGGTGGCCTTCCATGAAGAAACCGTAGGCATCGTAAGAAATGCGCAGTTTCTTGGCGAGGTCGGAAGCGCCGTGTGCGGATTCCGCACCGACTGCGAGGACAACGAGGTCCGCGTCGACTTCAACCTGATCGCCCATGAGGGTGTCGGCACCGCGTACTACGAGCTTGTCGCCTTTGGGGTAGATCATGGACACGCGGCCACGGATGTAGCGTGCTTCGTATTCTTCCTGCGCTCTGCGGGTGAATTCGTCGAACATTTTACCCGGGGAACGGATGTCCATGTAGAATACATAGGACTGTGAATCCGGGCAGTGGTCCTTGGTCAGGATGGCCTGCTTTGCAGTGTACATGCAGCAGAAACCGGAGCAGTAGGGGCGACCGATGGATTTATCACGGGAGCCTACGCATTGGATGAAGACCACGTTCTTGGGTTCCTTGCCATCGGAAGGACGCTTGATATGTCCCTCGGTGGGGCCGGAAGCGGAGAGCATGCGCTCGTACTGCAGGGAGGTGATTACATCGGGGTACTGACCTCCGCCGTATTCGCCGTATACAGTCCAGTCTACGAGGTCGAAACCGGTAGCAGCAACAACTGCACCTACTTCTTCGACTACAAACTCATCGACCTGATCGTAAACGATGGCTTCAGAGGGGCAGACCTTGGCGCAGACGCCGCATTTATCACGTTTGATTTTGATGCAGAAGTTGGGATCAATAACCGCTTTCTTGGGGATAGCCTGCGGAAAGGGGATGTTGATCGCGGTGGTTTTACCCAGTTCTTCGTCAAAGGGGTTGTCAGCCTTCTTGCTGGGGCATTTTTCCATGCAGATACCGCAACCGGTGCATTTGTCCCAATCAACATAAGTGGCTTTTCTTTTAACCTTGACGGAGAAGTTACCCACATAACCGTTTACTTCTTCAATCTCTGCGCAAGCGTAAAGAGTGATGTTCGGATGCTGGGCAACGTCAACCATGCGGGGGCCGAGGATACAACTGGAGCAGTCCACTGTGGGGAAAGTCTTATCCAGTTTAGCCATCTTACCGCCGATGGAGGATGTTTTTTCAACAAGGATAACTTCGAGGCCGCCGTCAGCGCAGTCAAGAGCTGCCTGAATACCGGCAACACCGCCGCCCACAATCATAACCTTTTTGTTCATGTCAAAGTACTTGGCATGCAGAGGCTTGTTGTTGAGCAGTTTGGCCGCTGCCATGCGAACAAGGTCAATAGACTTGTTCGTGTTGGCTTCGCGGTCACGGCCGATCCAGGAAACGTGTTCGCGGATGTTGGCCATCTCGAAGAGGTAGCGGTTAAGGCCCGCTCTTTCGAGGGTTTTGCGGAAGGTGGGTTCGTGCATTCTGGGTGTGCAGGATGCTACGACCACGCCGTCGAGTTTGTGTTCCTTGATTGCTTCTATGATCTCGTCCTGTCCGGGTTCGGAGCAGGCGTACATTGTATCTGTTGCGAAAACAACACCGGGGAATTCACGCGCGGCTTCTGCTACAGCGGCAGTGTCCACGGTACCTTCGATGTTAGTCCCGCAATGGCAGACAAAAACTCCAATTTTCATTTAAGTCTTCTCCTTAGCAGGGTTTCCGCTATTTTTTCTCTTCTTTGCCGATGGCTTCGATAGCTTTACGAGGGCTTACGCAGAGCTTGTCCATTCCCAGTTCTTTCTCACTCATGCCGAGGGCAAGGCCCATGAGCTGGGTGTAGTAGAAGATGGGCAGGTTGTGCTTGGCACCTGTGGCGGAGTTGACCTGAGACTGGCGCAGGTCAAGGTTCATCTGGCACAGGGGGCAGGCGGTAACCAGTGCGTCAACACCGAGATCGTCTGCCACGTCAAGCAGCTTGCCGGACAGCTTCATGACCACATCCTTGCGGGGAATACCGAAGGAAGCACCGCAGCATTCTACCTTTAAAGGAAAGGGTAGAACGGTAGCGCCCATGGCTTTCATAATGTTGTCCATAGCCATGGGATGCTCAGGGTCATCGAAGTTCATCACTTCCGGGGGACGGTTCATGATGCAGCCGTAATAAGCTGCAACTTTGAGTCCCTTGAGCGGTTTGATGGTGCTCTCTTTCAGCGCTTTAAGACCGAGGTCTTCAACGAGAATCTGGAGCACGGATTTGGTGGAGACCCCACCTTTGTAGGGATTGTCCAGCAGTTTGTTGACCTTCTCACGCATTTCGTCTTTTTGCATACGATGTTCTGCGGTCTTGAGGTTGGTCAGGCAACTGGGGCAGGGGGTAATTGCGGTATCCAGATCCATTTTCTCAACCAGCTGTAAGTTGCGGGCGGAGAGTGCGCTGGAAAGGGTGTGATCCACGGTGTGAGCCGGGGTGGAACCGCAACAGCTCCAGTCGGGGATGTCGGTGAGCCGGATTCCCAGCTTTTCACAGACAGCCCGGGTGGACATGTCATATTCCATGGATGTTCCTGCTCCGGAACATCCGGGATAGTAGGCATATGTTAAGGAATCACTCATTTGCGGGACTCCTCTTCGAATCTTTTGAAGATTTTTTTGATTTCATCCTTACCCTGAATCTCGTGGGGTTTGAAATGCATCTTGCCTTTGGGCAGCACTTTCGGTCCCAGATCAAGGTCAGTCCAGAAGCGTCCGGTCTTGGCTACGTAAGCCGCGAGCAGACCAACTTCGAACACTCTTCCGTTGTTTTCAACGGAATCGAGGAAGCTGTCCCAGAATTTCTTGACCGTGGGTACGGAAGCATATCCTTCCCTGCGGGCCATGTGGCGCAGCACATCCATGATGTGAGCCACGTCGATGTTGTTGGGGCACCTGGTGGTGCAGGATTCACAGGTTGCGCAAAGCCAGATGGACTTGCACTTGAGCACGGTTTCCTTTTGCCCTGCCTGAACCATACGCATGATTCTGCTAACTGGGATGTCGTACGCGAATGTGTATGGACATCCCGCGGTACAGTTACCGCACTGGTAGCAAAGGGAGACGTTTTGTCCGCTTTCCTTTTCTACCTGCTTAACAAAATCGGCATCGTAAGTCTTAGTAATGTTAACTATTCCCATAAATGAGTAGCCGCCTTTCCGCTTTAAAAGTCCGGTGGAGCGGACCTTTAGTTTCCGTAGATTGGCTTAAAGATTATTGACAGAGTATGGATTCTTAAGAGGGGGTATTCTGCCAGAAGTTCTATGAATACTGCAAGCGATAATAACGTGTTTCATGGTGGTTTCTTTTTGTCGTGTAATTACTTAGAAAATAATATAAAAGCTTTGTGAAAGGTAAGCCGTCCCTTCTGCTTAAATAAATTGCAGACAATGAAGATAGATAATCTTTTTCATGCAGCAAGTGCTGTTTGTAACAAAAAATAGACAAGAGAAATGAAGGAAGGGGGGCGGAAGTATGTTTTTCTGATGAGGTGTGGGGTTGAGAGCGCTTATAACGTGGCTAGTTAACTAATATATTGTTGCATTTTTGTTACAAAGGGTGACTTTAATGTTAAATTCTACTTCACTTCTATATAAAAACAAGATAGTTAAATCGGTGTACATATATATAGTTTGAAATAATTGTTTCGTGTGTCGGTCTTAGTATTAACGGAAGTGGTGTCTGAGGCTGGGTTTTGAAGGATGCGGACTATCAAAACAACGGGGTTATTATGGTAAAGAGAGGTTTTGCCGTAAGGATTGGGGTGATTCTGGCGGTAATTACAGTTTTCAGTTGTTCGCTGGCCGGATATGGGATTACGGATTCAGCGACTTATGTGGGGTCAGAGGCATGTGAAGATTGCCATGAGGTGGAGTACAACAACTATAAGAAATTTTCTAAAAAGGCCCATTCCGCTAAAAGCGTGAAGATCATGGCTTCGGACCTTGATCCTGACGAGCTTAAGGAGTGTTTTGCCTGCCATGCTACCGGATATGGGAAGCCCGGTGGTTTTGTTTCCTTTGAAGAGACTCCCCATCTTGCTGATGCCGGATGTGAAGTCTGTCACGGTCCGGGTTCGCTTCACGTTGAAGACGGAGACCCTGACTTGATCAAGCGTGAAATGACCATTGAGGAGTGTGAAGTCTGCCACAATGCAGAAAGGGTCAACAACTTTAACTACAAACCGCTGATTTTCGGCGGAGCACACTAGGGAGGTCGCTATGAAATTTATTAAGACTTCCCTCGGTAACAAGGTTATGGTTCTGACCTCGCTGCTTACTGCGGCTGCTTTTGTGGTTCTGTTCCTTGCCAACTCTTTCTGGCAGCGCACTACCATGATGGAAGAGATCGAAAGGAATGCCTACAAGACTGCAGACATGCTGCAATTGGCTATCCGCGAACCCATGGCTAAAGGTGATAACCGGGCCACAACTGAAAAATTTGCCACTGTTTCCAAAAAGTATTCCGATGTGGAAATTTACCTGACCAACTTTAAAGGTAATATCACATATTCCACCAATACCGGTGACATCCGTTCCGACATTAAAGATAGAATTAGCGATAAGGACATTAACTCCCTTGTTGCACGCAGCCTTAAGAATCCCCTTAAGAGCGGTCTTCTTTCTGAAATAGGCGGAAAGGAAGTCTTTGTTGAGGTAGAGACTATCGAGAACGAGAAAGCCTGCTATCACTGCCACGGCAGGAGGCAGCCTGTGCTCGGCTCTTTGGTTATGGTGCAGGATGTTTCGCCTCAGTTCGCAACATTCCATGAGTCCCAGTTTAAAGGAGCCGCGCTTTCATTCGGAGGTTTTATTTCTCTGTTGACTGCGCTGTTGTTTTTTATGCGTAGATCCATTGTGAATCGTATCCAGATTATTTCCGGTGCTACCAGTGATTTTGCTCAGGGTAATCTTGATGCGCAGTTTGCTGTGAACAGCAGTGATGAACTTGGTTCTCTCGGAGATCACCTTGGCGAGATGGCTCGCCAGATCAAGGACCAGCTCGTATACAACCGCGGTGTGCTTAACGGAATAACTGTGCCCATGATCGTTACTGACGGGGACAGTAAAATTGATTTTGTCAACGGCCCCATGCGTGAGATTCTCAACAAGCCTGAAGATGCTCTTTTGGGAGTGGATGTTGGCGGTTTCTTCCGTGTTGACGGTAAATCCCTGACTGAAGCAGCTATTGCTTCGGGTGATTGTCCTGAAGGGTTGCTCCGCTTTAACAGAGAGGATGGCGTTGAGTTTCCGCTGCGTTATCAGGTCTGTCCGCTTCTCAATGCAGAAGAAGAGACTGTCGGTGCAATTGCCGTAATGGTAGACCTCACAGAAGAGGAAGCCAGCCGCAAGCATATTGAGCAGCAGCAGGAATCCTTGCTTGAAGTGGCTAACGAGGTTACTGAAGTCTCCCGGGCTTTGCTCTCCTATACTACCGAACTCTCACAGCAGATGAATGAGTTGACTGCCGGTGTTGATACCACGGCTATGCAGACCGGACAGGTTGCCACAGCCATGGAAGAAATGAACGCAACCGTGCTCGAAGTTGCCCAGAATACCGGGGAAACAGCTGAAGCTTCCGACAGAGCTAACACTGTTGCCCGCGACGGTGGGCAGGTGGTCAGTAACACTGTTTCCGAGATTCACATTGTGACTGAAACCACGGATAAGCTCTCCGATATGCTGGCCGACCTTTCGGAGCGGGCTATCAATATCGGTGAAGTCATGTCTGTAATTAATGATATTGCCGACCAGACCAACTTGCTGGCCCTGAACGCAGCAATCGAGGCTGCCCGTGCCGGTGAGGCCGGACGCGGATTCGCTGTAGTTGCTGACGAAGTTCGTAAGCTTGCAGAGAAGACCATGGGCGCAACCAATGAGGTTGAGAGCGCAATCACACTCATTCAGCAGTCCACCGATAAGGTTGTCTCCGAGATGAGCGGGGTTCGCGGCAGGGTCGAAAATACCGTGCAGATGGCAGAAGGCGCAGGCGGCGTGCTTGACCAGATCGTCAATGAAAGTGAAAGCATCGCCGACATGGTCCGGGCTATTGCTACCGCTGCTGAACAGCAGACTGCAACCAGTGACGAGATTAACAACAGCGTCACCGAGATTAACAGTCTCTCGCAGGCTCTGTCAGACGGTATCCAGAATGCCAACACTAACATTCAGGAAGTAGCCGACATGGCTCAGCAGTTGAGCCAGTTGGTAGAACGGTTCAAGTAAGCCTGATTATACTAAGTAATAAAAAGGCCCCTTCCGCAACTGCGGAAGGGGCCTTTTTATGTTTGCCTCCGGGGGCTGGGGAAGGGGAAACTCTTGCAATAGTTTTTCCTTCCCCAGCCCCCATCCCTTACAGGATCTTTTGATAAGCTTCACATAAAGCTTGTTTATGCAGTTTTCAAATGAGAAGGCGCAATATCTTGTAAGATATTGCGCCTTCTCATTTGAAAATAATTTGGGCTTACAAACGCCGAAGCCATACTGAAAAGTTTTGGGAGAGTCCAGAGAACCTTTTTGTAAAAGGGAGCTTTGGTCCCCGAAGGGCCGCCGGAGGCAAAGAAATTAGCGCCAGCCTTTGCCTGAGTTGCTGAAAATTTCTGTAATGCGGATTTTCTTTACGGGCTTGAATTTATTAGCCCGTGCTTCCTGAGGGGTTTTGCCTGTACTTTCGTAGATAGTTTCAATGTACCTGAGCAGTCCGACCATGCCTTTACTTTTATTGCTTGTTTTCTTCACCTTGCAGGAGATGGTGTCGGGTGAAATTGCGTGATAGCGGGCGAGGTAAGTACCGTCTTTTTGGAGCAGGATTTCCATGCGGCTGAAGCCTTTGATGTGGCTCTTGTTCAGCTTGACCACCCAGCCGATGGCAAAATTTTTAAAGATAGCGAGTTCTTTCTCAGTTCCTGGCTGGGAGCCGTATGCTGCAGAACAAAGCAGTAAGCATATAAATAAAGATGTCAGAGTATTACGGGCAAGTTTCATCGGGTACTCCAAATTGCGAAAAGGGTGGAAGGATTTATCCTTCCACCCCTTTTATTGCTTTTGAGACTTCTAGTCTTCTACGTCGATTTCAACGCGGCGGTTAAGCTTGCGTCCTTCTCTGGTGTTGTTGTCGTACTTGGGATTCATTTCACCATAACCTTTAACTTCAAGACGGTCAGGAGCGATGCCGTTGGCTGCCAGCCAGTCTGCAACAGACTTGGCTCTGCGCTCGGACAGACCCTGGTTGTATACTTCGGAACCGGAGGAGTCGGTGTGACCGCCGACCAGAACTTTGAGGTTAGGGAATTCTTCGAGCATGGATGCCGCTTCAGTCAGTGCAGGAACCATTTCATCGGTGATTTTGTACTTGTCGAAGCCGAAGTTGAAGTTACGGAAAACGATTTTTTCCTGAACCGGAACAACCGGAGCTGCAATAACAACTTCTTCAATTACTTCTACGATGAGTTCTTCTTCCTGAGTGTAGAAAACGTCTTGTGCGAACTTGTCGAGAACTGCTTTATCAGCAAGAGCACTGGCGTCAACATATACACCACAGGGGGTGAGGCTGGCGAGACGTTTCAGGTTGGACTTACCGCGAGCGGTGTCGGCTACGCTGATGATGTGCAGGCAGAAACGGTCGCCGTATTTCTTAGCCATGTCGGAAACAATAACCGAGGGATTGCGGCCGGAGTTGGTCAGACCGTCGGAAACAAAAATTACAGCGAATTTGCCGTCCCAGTTTTTGAGTACACCATCAAGGTCGGAAAAACCGGTTCCAATGGGGGTGGACTGGAAGAAAGGCAGGTCGCTGGGAACAGATGCAATTCCCTTAGCCATGGCAGATCTGGTGAAGATTGACTTGGGGGAATAGGTTGCAAAGTCGGGCATTGCGTAAAGGGCAGAGTCGTATCCCAGCTCGGGAACAACGTTGTTTAGCCTCTTCAGGGCGTTTAGGCCCGCAATGATTTTGGGGTTTCCGGTAGAACCATATGTCTGTGACATAGACGGGGATGTGTCCACAAAGTATGCAAAGGCATCTACTTTGGGTTTGAGAACAATTCTAGATTCAGCAGAGGCCATGGAGCCGAAGGCCAGAAGAGCGGCTAAGGCAACTGTCAGGATTAATATAACTTTTCTTTTAAGCATTATGGAAGTCCTCCGGTATGTTGGTTAACGTTTCTAATTAGTATTTTTACTCTATCAAAATTAAGGCATTGGCAGGTCTTAATCAATAGTTTTGTGTTATTTTTATAGTTCTTTTTAGCTTTCAGTGCCTGCAAAGTGTTTTTCAAGCATGATTTTAAGAATGGTCCGGTCTGTATCAATCATGCCTTGAGTGCTCAGGGTACCGATGTTTTGCATGGTTTTTTCCGGTGAGCTGCCGATAATGCCGTCGGTGGAATGAACATTTACTCCATGGATGGCAAAGAGGGCAGCCTGTACAGCGGTGCCAGCTGCGGTGGCCAGCTTCAGGGCGCATCCGCACTTGGCTCCGTCACAAATAATTCCGGCAAGGTCTTCAGTCAGGTTGGTGATGGCTCCGGCCATTTGGGTCGGAGTCCCGCCCATAAGATAGGTAATCCCGGCTGTAGCCCCGGCTCCGGCAGCAACAGAACATCCGCAGACAGCGGACAACCGTCCTGTCTGGGCCTTCACATATGCAGTCACAAGGTGGCTGAGGGCAATTGCTTCAAGCATGGTCTTTTCAGAGCAATCCACAAATTCGCTTACAGCATAAATGGGCAGGATCGCGGTCAAACCGTGGTTGCCTGATCCTCCGGAACTCATGGCCGGAAGTTTGATGCCGCCCATGCGCGCATCGGATGCGGCAGAGGTAATGATGCGGGCAGCGAGAATCATGTCCCTGCTTAAAATTTTCATGCGGGCCAGCTTTTCAAATGTAGCCCCGACTCCTAAACCGGAACCGTGCTTGAGGCCGTAATCGGCAAGGCGCATGTTGTAGGTGATGCCTTCTTTTAGGAAATCGAAATCCTGTTCGTCTAGATCGTTAATCATATCGACCAGATCGTCGAGAGACAGGGTTTTGATGAAATCTTCAAGCTTGGAAACATCGGCTTTTTGGGCCTGTTGCTTTTTGACCAGAGTAGAGTCTTTTACCGGTTCTCCGTTAAGGGTCAGGGAAATGATGTTGTCGTGTACGCCCTCGATAATGGCTTCAACAGAATCTGAACCAAAGATAAGCAGGGCGCGGACATATATGCCATGCCTGTTTTCAAGCAGGTTTACTGTGACGGGATTGTTGTCCTTGTACTTGCAGGCTTCTTTGGCGCTCGCTTCATCAAGAGGTTCAAGCACTTCAAGGCCGAGTGTTGGGTCACCGTAAAGAGCTCCCAATGCGGCGGCAGTATCCAGTCCGTTCAACCCACCTGTGCCGGGTATAATTACCGCAAGTCCATTTTTATAGATGTTCGGATCAACCCAGACTTCGATTTTATCAGGTCTTTTATTCGGTATTACTGAAGCTGCAGCAGCAGTGGCAAGGGCTATGGCGACGGGCTCGGTACACCCCAGCGCAGGGGAAACTTCAAGGTGCAGGATTTCTTTTACTGAGTATTTCATGACAATCCCTTGATTTTGAGTGTTGGTTTTATGTTGAGATACAGGTGTTTCAGATAAGTAAACAACGATTGTAAATAAAGTCTAGAGAAAATCATAATAAATAGTCCTGTTAAATCAATATAACATTAAAATATACTGAAGCAAGATCAAAAACAAGAAGTATAAAGTTGAATTAAAATCGAAATGGAATACTGAATGTGTAAGTATGTTTTCTTTTGTTGTTTACAACATATTTTCTTTATATCTGTGTTGTTTTTTATTTAAAATTTGAGCTTGTTGTGCATTCTCTGATGTTGAACAAATACTATTGCGTGTGTTTTTGTTCAAATTAGGGCTTTTAACTTAAATGTAGTTGAAAAGTGTCAGAAAAATAAGTAACATCCGGCAACTTGTATTGTGTGATAGTACTAATAGATGTTTATATCTGCCTAAATTAGCTGGAGAAATTATATATGTATATTGTGACTGGCGGAGCCGGTTTTATCGGCAGTGCCATGGTCTGGAAATTAAACCAGATGGGAATCGACGATATTTTGATCGTCGATAACCTTGCTAAGACTGATAAATGGAAGAACTTGGTCAATCTCCGTTATGAGGATTACATTCACAGGGATCAGTTTTTCAAGTTCATCCTTGAAGGGGATGATCCCTTTAAAACTGATGCAGTAATCCACATGGGTGCCTGCTCCTCCACTACGGAACAGGATGCGGATTTTCTCATGGAGAACAACTACCGCTATACTCAGATGCTCTGTCGTTTCTGCCTCCAGCATGATGTACGTTTCATCAATGCTTCCAGTGCTGCCACTTACGGCGACGGACAGTTCGGCTTTGACGATGACCATGAAGGTATTGACCGTCTGAAGCCTATGAACATGTACGGTTACTCCAAGCAGCTTTTCGACCTTTGGGCTAAGCGCGGCGGCGTTCTGGATAAACTGGTCAGCCTCAAATTTTTCAATGTATTCGGACCTAACGAATACCATAAGGATGACATGAAAAGTGTTATCTGCAAGGCCTTCCACCAGATCGGTGAAACCGGTGAGATGAAGCTTTTCAAATCTTACAAGCCTGAATACCCCCATGGCGGACAGAAGCGTGACTTCGTTTATATTAAGGATTGCGTGGACGTCATGTGGTGGTTCCTTGAGAACCCGCAGGCAAACGGTATCTTCAATATCGGAACTGGGCAGGCCCGTGAATGGAACGAGCTTGCAAGGTCTGTTTTTGCGGCCATGGATGTAGAACCTAACATCAGCTACATCGAAATGCCGGAAACCATCCGCGATAAATACCAGTACTTTACTCAGGCCAATATGAGTAAGCTGGTGGCTGCCGGATATGATAAGCCGTTTACTTCACTGGAAGATGCGGCCAAGGATTATGTGCAGAATTATCTGGCTCAGGAAGATCCTTTTCTCAAGAGCTAGTTGTTGATCCGGTCCGCCGGGGCAGTTTGAATAATAAAGGGCAGGTTGTTTTGAAATCTAGGTTCGCCATCTTTGTAGTTATACTTCTCCTTTGTCTGCCTTGCGTTGCTTTTGCGCAGGAACAGATGACCGTGCCCATGACCGATAGTAATGGTGTGGAGCAGAAGGGTGAGCAGTGGAAATTTTCCGCAGATAAACTGGTTGTGGAAAGCGACAGCGAATACCTTCAGGCTTACGGGGATGTAACCCTGCGTAGCGGTGACAACTACATCAAGGCAGATTTTGCCCGTTTTTATCAGGCTACCAAATGGATTTACCTGCGTGGTAATGTAAAAGCGCAGATTAAAGGCGACTTCTACGACGCGGCTGAAGCTGAATTCGACCTGAACAATATGGTCGGTTGGCTGAAAAAGGGCCGCGTTTTTGTTGCCAAGCCCCACGTCTATTTTGAAAGTGAGTTCATTGAGAAACACAACGGGGCGACTTACAGCTTTAAAGATGTAAAAGTAACAGCTTGTGAAGGTGAGAATCCGCTCTGGTCCTTTGAGTCCGGAGAGGGTGATATCACCATCAACGGTTACGCCCGCCTCTGGCATTCCAAGTTCAAGGTTAAGGGCGTTCCGGTCATGTACACTCCTTACATGGAGCTCCCGGTACAGCGTGAACGCCAGTCCGGTGTCCTTGACCCGGAAATCGGCAACTCAAACCGTCTCGGTAACAGGTTCAACCTGCCGTTCTACTGGGCCATCAATGATGAGATGGACATGACCTTCTACCCGGAATACCTGAGCAAGCGCGGATTCAGACCCGGTGTGGAATTCCGTCATTCCGAGGATGTAAACACCAAAGGATCATGGCGTGCGGATTGGTTGTATGACAGCAAAAGTTACAACAACCCCAACGACGCAAGCTACTCTTTCAGCGATACCATGATCAGACCCAACCAGAACCGTTGGTGGGTTAGGTCAAAGTATAACGGTTACCTCGGCAATCCTGACTGGCAGACCATCTTTGATGTGGACCTCGTTTCAGACCAGGATTATCTGCGTGAATTCCGTTCCGGTTCCAATGGTTATGATGCCACCCGTGATTCCTTTCTTGATGAATTCGGGCGTGACATAGCCACTGCCGACTCCAACGAAAGAATCAGTACCGCCCTTATAGCCAGAAGCTGGGATAACTACTCTGTCTCAGCCATGGCGCAGTATACGGAAAACCTGCTTTACCGTAACGATAACAATTCTTACACCAATGACCCGACCTTGCAGACGATGCCGCAGCTTTCCGCTTACGCATTCAAGAACAATTTCTTCGGGACTCCCATTGAGTGGGAAGGTGAATTCCAGTCAAGCTACTTCTGGCGTGAATACGGCACCACCGGTGGACGTGTTGACATCAAGCCTTCATTCAGCATGCCTGTGCGTGCCGGTGGAATCACTTTTATTCCTCATGCCGGAGTAAGGGCTACCAACTATCTGGGCACTTCTTTCCAGAACTCTACTTCTGAAGGTAGTCACGATTCCACCCAGTTCCGTTTTCTGGCCGATGCCGGTGTCAGTGCGGTCACTGATTTTTACCGCGTCTTTGATCTGGAATCCGCGCCGGTTGTAAGCAAGGAAAATGTCGGACAGTCCGGCTGGACCCGCATGAAGCATAACGTGATTCCCCGCTTGGAATATTCCTGGGTTCAGGATGACTCTGCCTCTCAGGCCAAGCTGCCTTATTTTGATTCACGTGATCGTATTTCCGAGCAGAACGATGTGGTATTCTCACTGACCAACGTCTTTGACCGTAACCGTGCAACCGTGATCATGGATGGAGACGGTAACCCGGTACTGGAAAATGACTATCTTGAATTCCTGCGGGTGCGTCTTGAACAGGGGTATGACATTGACGAGGAAAACCGTTCCATTGAACTCAGTGAGTATGAACGACGTCCTTTTTCTGACTTCATGGCCGAGATTATTATTACTCCCTATAATTTCGTGAACCTCACCTCAAGGACATGGATTTCTCCTTATCTGGGTGATGTCACCGAGCACGAGAATATCCTCAAGCTCTTCTATGACGAGTACGCTGAATTCTCTCTTGGTTACGATTACCTGCGCAAGATTGATGAGTATAAGCGTCAGCAGGAAACAGACATGCAAATCATCAGTTACGGCGTGAAAGCCAAGCTGCCTTGGAATCTGCAGGTCGGAGGTAAATTCAGGGCCGATCTTAATTCCGATCGCGATCTTGAAAAGACCGCTTCAGTGGGCTGGAACCATCAGTGTTTTTCCATGGAATTCATTGCCTCCAAGACCACTGTTGATGAACGTTACGGTGTGAACTTCAACCTCATCGACATGAGTATTTTTTAGAACTTGTTTCCAATAGAATTTACCAGGCCCCTCGACTACTGATGTGTAGACGGGGGGCCTTGCTTATTGTAGTCTCAGCAGTAATTAATCCTGATTTTAATAGATAAAGAAAAATACCATTTAGATATATCATTATGAGCACTCCTGAAATTCATGTCCTCCCAGCTTCCCTGCGTAACCAGATTGCTGCCGGTGAAGTTGTGGAACGGCCTTCCAGTGTGGTTAAGGAACTGGTTGAAAACTCTATTGACGCAGGCAGCACACAGGTTGAAGTTGCCGTTGAGCGCGGCGGACAGGGCTTTATTTCCGTGAAGGATAATGGGCGAGGGGTCGCCGCTGATGAGTTGAATTTGGCTGTTACCCGTCATGCCACCAGCAAAATTTCCAATGTCGACGATCTGACCGCTATTACCAGTTTCGGATTTCGCGGTGAGGCCTTGCCAAGTATTGCCTCCGTCTCACGGTTCAAGATGAGATCCTGCCGTAAGGGGGCGGACGAAGGCTGGTTCATTCATGTTGAAGGCGGAGATGTTGTAGATGAAGGGCCTGCTGCAATTCCCGGCGGGACTTCTGTTGAAGTTCGGGACCTGTTTTTCAATGTTCCGGCCCGCTTAAAATTTTTAAAAACCGAGACCACCGAAGCGCGGCGTTGCAATCAGGTGCTCTTCAAGATCGCCCTTGCCAATGTGAATGCCGGGTTCACTTTTACTTCCAATGGGCGAGAGCAGTTCCGGCTCCCGGCTGGGCAATCCCTGCCGGAACGGTTGTCCGTGTTCTGGCCGCGCAATATTTGCGAATCCCTGCTGGAATTTTCCCATGAAGTCGGGGAAATGAAAGTCCACGGCTGTGCCGGAATTCCCGGCTTGGCCCAGGGGCGCGGGGACCGCATTGTCATGTTTGTCAACGGTCGTCCGGTGCAGGACAAGTTATTGCTCAGTGCTATTCGCGGAGCATATAAGGGCCGTCTGATTTCCCGTGAATATCCGCAGGCAGTACTTTTTTTGGAGTTGCCCCCGGAACTAGTTGACGTGAACGTGCACCCGGCCAAGATGGAAGTTCGGTTTCAGGAAGAGAGTGCTGTATTCAGCATTATCCGTAATGGAATAGGGCAGGCTCTTTCCCGTTATGAACTTGGTATTGTGGAAGGGGACAGTCCTGCACAAAGACAGCCTGAAATGGCGGCGCGTCCGGCTGTTCGGGGAAAGAAGTTATCGGAAAGTGTCTCCCTGCCCATCGAGCCTGCGGCTAAATTTTCCAGCTGGAACGAATTTAAAAATACGGATTTCACGGCCTCGGATGATGAACCGCAAGCGGTTTCCAGCGTACCCAAGGCAAATTTTACCTCTCCTCCGGCTGCCGAACATAGTCCTGAAGCGGACATGGTTCATGAGCAACCCATGGATTATATTGCGCAGGAAATGCCAGCACCCGAACCGGAAGAATATACTTCGCCCATTGCGGAGTCGAGGGTTTCAGGGCCTATGTTTGTTCCGGGATCTCGCATTGAATATCTGGGGCAGGTTGCCGATACCTATCTGGTTCTTAAGTTGCCCAACGGTTCCCTTGGTCTGCTGGATCAGCACGCAGCCCATGAGCGGGTGATCTATGAAAATATGAAATCCCTGCGCACCCGCGGTGAATCCCGGCCTCTGGCTCTGCCCATTGATCTGGTCCTTCATCCCAGTGAAGTTCAACGGGTGCAGGAAATGTGGGAGGACTTGCAGGCTGCCGGCTTCATGCTTGAACTGGAATCAGGGCAGACACTTTCCATGCGCGGTATTCCCCCGGCACTTGAAACCGGAGAAGCAAGGGAGTACTTAAAAGCAGCAGTGGACGGACAGGCCAAGACTTTGGATGACCTCTGGATAATGCTTTCCTGCAAATCAGCCATCAAGGCAAACCTGCCGTTGGCGGTTGATGAGGCTCTTTCTTTGCTTGAAGCATGGGTTAAATGCCCGCAGCGGGAATACTGCCCTCATGGTCGCCCTGTCCTGATCAGTTGGTCCGCGCTGGAAATGGAGAAACTTTTCAAACGCAAATAGCCAGTCTCAATCTCAACCGGAGATCTCCAATGACAATCGGATATAATACACTTGAAGTTGAAGTTGATTTAAATGCCATCCGCCACAATTATCGGTTGCTCAGCGAAAAAGGAAGCAGGGTTTACGGTGTGGTCAAGGCTGATGCCTACGGTCACGGCCTTATCGAAGTTGCCCGCGCCCTTGAAGAAGAAGGTGCGAATACTTTTGCTGTGGGTACTGTGGGTGAGGGAATGCAGTTACGAAGCAGCGGTTGCAGCAAGCGCATAATTTCACTGCTCGGTCCGCTTAATGAAGAAGACTGCTTCAATGTGTCAAAGAACAGCATTATTCCTTTCATTGGTGAATTTGAACAGCTGGAAATGCTTTCCGCCGTGATTTCTGCTCAGGGACGCAAGGTTGAAGTGTGCCTGAAGTTCGATACCGGAATGTCCCGGCTCGGTTTCAGTGTTACCGAGTTGGATAAGCTTATTGAGTGGTTGAAGGTCAATCCTCAAATCAGTCCGGTGCTGGCAAGTTCGCACCTTGCCACTTCGGATGATCCGGCTTACGAGGGATACATGTCCGCGCAGGCAGAGACTTTTTCCAGCATCTTGAAGCGTCTTGCCGATGCCGGATATGAGTTGGAAGCTTCTCTTGCCAACTCCGCCGGGATTCTGGTCCATGACCAGGTTCATTATTCCGCTCAGCGGGGGGGGATTGCCCTTTACGGCTCTAATCCGTTGCTGGGAACCGAGTGGAGTGAGCGCGGTGGCGACCTTAAGCCTGCCATGCAGGTGCGCACCAAGATCGCGGCTGTGCGTGAACTTAAAAAAGGTCAGGCGATCAGTTACGGCTGCACATACAACGCAGAGCGTGACATGACTGTGGCCATTGTCTGTGCCGGATATGCCGACGGATACAGCCGTGGGCTTTCTAATGCCGGGGAGGTCTGTATTCACGGCAAGCGGGCCAAGATTCTTGGACGGGTCTGCATGCAGCTTTGTATTGTGGACGTCAGCCACATTGAAGACGTCAAATTCGGCGATACCGCTTACCTGCTTGGCGGTGAAGGCGAAGGGCGCATCAGTGCCGAAAACTTGGCCGGATGGTGGCAGACCATTACTTATGAAATTTTTTGTCTTCTGGGGATGAATCCGAGGACATATAAAAAATAAAAAACGGGAGATATAACATGTCTTGGAAAGTAGCAGAAAGTCATCCGCTCAAGGATGTTGATCCGGTAGAACTCAGGAGTAAATGGGTGGACGTAGCCATGGATATGGCACTGATTCCTGAAAACAACATTCGCGTTTACATCGAAGACGGTATTGTCCGCATCGAGGTGAGCGAAGAACTTTACAACTGCATGGCTGGTATCTAGCGATGTGGCAAAGGCGGTCTTCGGGCCGCCTTTTGTTTTTTGAAATTTGTAGGAACTGTATTGGCGGTGATTGTTATGAAAATATACAGGGTTGCTTTGGTTCTGCTTGTGTCTGTCTTCATACTCGGCCTTTGCTTTGGATGCGTGGATAAGAAATCTGCCGAGGAGTTTAAAGTCGGGGTTGTTGCGGTTACCAGCGGTGAACTTTTTAGAAAAGGCACCTACATAATTACCGCCGCCCGTTACGGAGCAGAAAAGGTTAATAGGGCCGGGGGAGTAGAACTGGCCGGTGAGCAGTATAAGGTAAAACTATTTCCCGCAGATAGTAATGCCGATCCTGAGATTGCGGCTAAAGCCGCCACCCGTTTGATCGAGAAGGACAAAGTCTCAGCTATTGTCGGTGCATCTGGAAGCAAGGTGGCTCTGGCCGTTGCGCAGGTTTGCGAAGAGCACAAAGTGCCTTTCATTACTCCGGTGGCAGGTACCAATAAGCTTACCGGGTATAAGTATTCCTTCCGTGTTTCCTATACCAATACCGTGCAGGGCGAAGCCTTGGCCCGTTTTGCCAAAAATGATCTGGGACAGAAGGATGTCGGGGTACTGTTTGCATCAGACAGTCCTTACAGTGCCGAACTGGCCCGTTTTTTCAAAGAGGATTATATTAAAGGCGGAGGTAAGGTTGTTTCATTCCAAAGCTACGTTACCGGAGAACGTGATTCTTCTAATCAATTGAAGAAGATAATTGAGTCCGGGGCACAGATACTTTTCCTACCCAATAACACCAAGAAGGTTCAATTGCAGGTGGCACAGGCCCGTAAGCTGGGCTTCAAGGGAATCCTAATGGGCAGTGATTCATGGGACCCCATTGAACTGCGCCGGAATGCATTGTTCAGGAACAGTTACTACACCGACCATTGGATACCGGGCCTGCCCATTGAGGGGGCTGCGGAGTTTGAAAAGGATTACAAGAAGGCAAATGGTGTTGAGCCTACTGAACTGGAAGCCTTGACTTATGATGCAGTCATGTCCCTTTTTGCTTCCGCAAAAATAGCAGGCACTACTGACCCTGTAGCCATTCATGATGCCTTGGTGGACATGCCTCCCTTCCACGGGGTGACCGGAACTTTCGATTACAACAACAACGGCGACCCGGATAAGGACGTGATCATCTCCACCTTCCGCGACGGGCATATCGCAGTGCAGGACATTATTGATTTGCAATAGCCTCTGTCAGCTTGATTCCCGCATTGTGGGCGCGGTCCATTATCTCTTGATGTTCGGCAATGATGCCACGGTCAAAAAGGCGTAGTACTGGAAGTTCCTCTACAATTTCATAGCCAAGGGCTTCAAGGGGCATGCGCATGGCCTCGATGGTGAAGCCCATATCTTTTTTATCCGCCTGTTCGGCAATGGCTCCGATAACAGCCTTGCGTCCCTGCCCGGCCAGTCTGCTGGACCAAGCTCTTGGGCGCGTGTCCTCGAAGTTGTAGTAACAGTAAAGGCGATCAATGAATGCTTTCATCCATGCGGTGACGTTGTAGTTGTGCACCGGAGAGATGAGCACCAGTCCCTTTGCTTCTTCCAGCTTGGGATAGATATCGGTCATGTCATCTTCAAAGCGGCGGCAGGCTTTTTCCTTGCGGCAGATTTCGCAGCCCACGCAGGGATCGTATTTCAGGTCCCGGAGATGTATACCCTCGGTTGCAAGCCCCTGCCCTGAAGCAGCAGTAAGAATCGCATCCAGCATTTTATGTGAATTACCTTTTTTGCGGGGACTGCCCTCAATGCCTAAAATCATACTCCACTCTCTCTGGTTTGAGTTTGTAAAGTCTTTAACTTTGCATATCAGGGCTTAAAAAGCAAAACAGCCTGCGGGATTTCCCACAGGCTGTTTCGGTCGAGATATGTACGGTAGATGTACTTATGGCTTTTAGTGGTCGCAGGTATTTGATCCGGTCTGGAGAGTGCCTGCGAGGTAGCTGGAAACCACATTCTCAGGGGCTTCAGCAGGGGAGCCGACAATGACTTTCACGCCGGCATCGGTGAACAGGGACTGTGCCCTTGATCCCATGCCGCCAGCCAGTACCAGCTGTACACCCTGATCAGCGATCCATTTGGGAAGTACGCCCGGTTCATGGGGCGGAGGGGTTTCCATGTTGGTGGCAACAATGCCCTTGGTGGCAATATCAACATCCATGAGAGCAAACTGTTCGCAGTGGCCGAAATGCATGCAGAGTTTTCCTGCTGCAACGGGAACCGCGATTCTGATCATGCCGTTTTTACCTTGAAGTTCTTCAGGTTTGGGCATCTCATTGTTTTCCTGCAAAGTCTCAGTGAGATTGAGCATGGGCTTGATGATGGTGTTTAGAGCCTTGCCGGTGGGGCTTTCGTGATCAGTGCGGATGATGGGGTAACCTTCATCGCCGGAACGGCCCACTTCAGGATCAAGGGGAACACGTCCGAGGAAGTTTACTCCGGTTTCTTTGGCCAGAGCTTCACCGCCGCCGGAATTGAAAATATCATGTACATTGCCGCAGTCGGGGCAGACGAATCCGCTCATGTTCTCTACAATACCGAGAACGGGGTTACCGACTTGTTTGCAGAAGTTTACGGAGCGGCGCACATCGTCAATAGCCACGCCCTGCGGGGTGGTTACGATAACTGCGTGAGCGTCCTGACCGAGGGTCTGCAGTGCGGAAAGGGGTTCGTCACCGGTTCCGGGGGGGCAGTCAACTACGAGGAAGTCGAGGTCATTCCATGCAACATCCTGTACGAACTGTTTGATAAGGCCGATTTTAACCGGACCGCGCCAGATAACCGGATCATCTTTGCTGGGCAGCATGAAGCCGAGGGACATAACCCAGAGATTACTGGACCAGGAGATGGGCTCAATCACTTCATGACCGATGTGCGGTTTTTCATCCTGCAGGCTGAGCAGGCGGGGAACACTGGGGCCGTGTACGTCAACGTCGAGCAGGCCTACCTGTTTGCCGGCAAGGGAGAGAGCAACAGCAATGTTGGTTGCAACTGTACTTTTACCTACGCCGCCTTTACCGGAGATAACCACGATTTTGTGCTTAATTCGGGAAAGGGCTTTTTTCAGTTTCATATCTTCGGGGCTGCAACCTTCAGAACAACCGGAAGAAGAACAGCCGGAGCCGGATGAAGAGCAGCTTCCGCATGCGTGATCGCTCATATATCAATCTCCTGCCCCTCATTGGCAGAGGGGGTAGTCATTATTAAAAACAGATTGTCCAATCTGTCACAATAGGCATTAAAAGGTAAACTAAGACGTGAACCTGACTTGTCAATGGCTGAAAAGTTCAGTCATGCCCGCAGAGCAAGGGAGAGGAGAAAAGGCATGACTGAACGCGATGAAGAAAATCTTACCAGTGGCCCGGTTTGTCTGCATCTTCAGCAGCTTCGAGCTTACCGTTTTTAAAGGAAGATAATGCTTCGGCAACTGTTCCTCCGCCTACGAGGTAGACTTTGATGGAACCCTTATCAAGTGCGGTGAAAGCCTTAGGGCCGACGTGGCCGGTAATTACCGCAGTTGCGCCTGTGGCAGCTACGTTCTGGGCGGACTGGATTCCTGCACCCTGAGCAGCATTCAGGTTCTGGGTGTTGTCGATGTATTCCTGGGTGTCTGCATCGGTATCGCAGACCAGAAAGCCTTTAGCGCGACCGAAACGAGGGTCGATATCTCCGTTGAGATCGTTGCCCTGACAGCTGATGGCGATTTTCATGTTATTTACTCCTGTGCACTGAGCTTAGGGTCGGTTCGCAGGGGCGTATTGATTCCTGCGCACTGTTTCTGGCCCTGAAGCCCCTGTTTCCCTGTCCGCACCTGCCTCTGCCCCGGCATCCGGGCATGACATGGTTTTCAAGACAGTTCTGTTGATAGGCCGAGAGTACCTGCTCGGTCATTCCCGTGATCCACGGGATAACCCTGACTCCGGCCTGCTCCAGTTCATTCATGGTACAACCGCAGATTGCACCGCATATTAAAAACGTTGCCCCGCAGGCTATAATGGCGGATGTCCTGTCCTTTGGGTCTTTTGAGGGAAGGGATAGGTAGCCTGCGGGACAAATTTTATTGTCTTCCATCCGGAACAATTTCAGATCCGGGGCATTGTCAAACACAGAGGCCAGCCTGTCTTCAAAACAGGCTAAACAAAGCAGCGTTGAGTTGTTATTGCGTCCTTCGTTTCCTCTCATGGCAAGCTATAAGGCATAGTCTGTGCCATGGATATAAAAAGTATATAAATCAATAGCTTGGTTGATTTGGGAGAGAGTGGAGCAGGTTTGTTTTGGAGCAGAATTAGCCGACAAAGGAGAGGGGTGGGCTAATTATGCGCCCGCATCTTCGCAGCGAGCGATGGTGCGGCGCAGGGTGTCTTTGGAAATACCCAGTTCACGGCAGGTTGCCATTTTTTTGCCGTTGTTGCGTTCAAGGGCGCGGCGCACGGCCATGCATTTGATTTCATCCATGGTCAGGGGCATGTCTTCATGCGGGGCCGTATCTTTCGATTTCGGCTGGAGGTATTCGGGCAGGTGTTCAACCTGAATGAATCCTGAAGGGCAGAGGATAAAAGCAAATTCGAGGATATTTTCCAGTTCCCGCACATTGCCGGGGAAGGGGTGGCGCATGAGGATGTGCAGGGTGTCTTCGGAAATACCGTCGATGTCCTTACCTTGCAGGGCATTGAGCCTGTTGACAAAGTGGTTGATCAGAAGGGGGATGTCTTCAACCCGTTCTTTGAGCGGGGGAAGATTGAGGGTGACTACATTTAGGCGGTAATAGAGGTCCTGGCGGAATGCACCCTGTTCCACCAGTTCGGCCAGATTTTTGTTGGTAGCGGCTACAATACGCACGTTGGCGTTAACGCTCTGTACCGCACCCAGTGGTTCGAAGGTCTTTTCCTGCAACACACGGAGCAGCTTGACCTGCAGTTTGGCTGGCATATCCCCGATCTCATCGAGGAAAATGGTGCCGCCTGCGGCAAGTTCAAAACGTCCGGCCTTGTCCTTGCGGGCATCGGTGAAGGCGCCAGCCTTATAACCGAAAAGTTCTGATTCAAGCAGATTATCCGGCAGAGCACCGCAGTTCACAGCCACAAAGGGACCGTGTTTGCGTTCACTCAAATTATGAATGGCCCGGGCAAAGAGTTCCTTACCTGTGCCGGATTCACCCAGCAGGAGCACGGTGGCTTCACTTTTACTGACCTGCGGCAGGATGGAAAATACTTTTCCGAGCTGTGCGCTTTTACCGATGATATCTTCAAAGCGCCATGAATCCTCCACCTCTCGACGGATCATCTGGATATCTGTCAGGTCGCGGAAGCTTTCCACGCCGCCGATGAGTTTGCCGGCACCGTCAACAAGGGGAGCGGCACTGATGGAAACCGGAACCTTGCGTCCGTCTGCGTGGATAAAAAATATGGATTTGTTGGAGATGCGCCCGCAGTCATTCATGCAGGAACGGAGGGCGCAGTCGCCGTCGCAGAGGCTGGAGTGGAAAACGTCCCAGCATTTGGAACCAACCGCCTCTTCGGCAGGGACGCCGGTTATCCGGCTTGCTGCCTCATTGAAGAATGTGATGTTCCAGTCCCGGTCTACCGTAAAAACGCCGTCTGCTAAAGAATCCAAAACAGCGGAGCAAGGTAGATTACTAGGGAATTTCATGAAACATCCATCAAAAGGGCTAAGCCTAATAAAAGTTTTTGAAAGGGAGAGTTCGGGAAGGGAAAACTTTTACAAAAGTTTTCCCTTCCCGGCCGCCGGAGGCGAAATTATTTTTTTTCTTCGCGGGCCTTACGCAGCCATTCGTACCATGCATCCAGTCCTTCGCGGGTGCGGCAGGACAGGGGGAAGAGGTCGATGTCTGCGTTCAGCTTGCGTGCATGCTGTTTGGCCTTTTCAAGGTCGAAATCCACGTAGGGCAGGAGGTCGATCTTGTTGAGAATCATAACAGATGAAATATGGAACATGAGGGGATATTTTTCAGGCTTGTCGTCGCCCTCAGTTACGGTCAACAGGGTGATTTTATGGTCTTCACCGACATTGAATTCGGCGGGACATACGAGGTTGCCCACGTTTTCTACGAAAAGAATATCGAGTCCTTCAAGATCGATCAGGGAAAGGGCTTCTTTCACCTGGCTGGAGTTAAGGTGGCATCCGCCTTCGGTGTTGATCTGAACGGCCTGTGCTCCGGTGGCGGCAACGCGGCGAGCGTCGTTGTCGGTCTGGAGGTCACCTTCGATGACAGCCATTTTGAATTCATCCTTGAGGTCCGCGAGGGTCTTTTCCAGCAGGCTGGTTTTACCGGACCCGGGTGAGCTCATCAGGTTGAGGCAGAGAATATTTTTTTCTTTGAAAAACTGGTTCAGTTCATCGGCAATTCTGTCATTTGCTTCCAGAATATTGCGTACCACAGGGATTTCACCCATTTCTAACTCCTTAAGTTAATCGTCAATCTCGATGCTTTCGATCTGCAATTCCTTGCCCTGAAGTACTTCATGACCAATTTCCAGACCGCATTCCGGGCAGGCCATGTAGAGCTTGTCTTCGGGTAAAAATTCGTGTTTGCACCCGCCGCAGCGGACTTTGATGGGAATTTCGTTAACTTCGAGAACCGATCCCTGCAGGGAGGTTCCTACGGTTACTGCTTCCCAGCCGAAAGTAAGAGCATCGGAGACTACTCCCGCAAGCGCACCGTTACCTACCACAACTTTTTTGAGGCTGGCACCGGGTTGCTTTTCCATTTCCTCTTCAATGATTGCAAGTATACTTTGCGCTATTGACATTTCGTGCATGGAATTTGGACTAACTCAAAAAATTATCAGGGGCAAGGTACATTAGCGCATAAATCTATAAGTTTTGTAGCACGGTTAATAATAGTGAGGTATCATACTAATGATGGAGTGCTTTTTATTACTGGTATGATAAAATAAAAAATGCATGCATGTACGGGCATGTCTTGCAAGTGGATGAAAGCTTGGGTATGGAGGGGGTGTTTCATTTTGCCGCCATGTCCGGCGGTATTTCACGGGGATATATCAGCGGGGGATTCGGCTGCATTCTTTTGTAGTCGGATTTTACGTGTTTGACCCTTTGGATAATTAAACTTTTTTACGCACCGGACACTTTCCGGATTTTGGAGGACATGCAGATGTATGTGGGACTGAAAATGCTCAAGGACTTTGTGACCGTTACCCCTGATACTTTAGTCAAGGAAGCGGACAAAATTCTGGAAGACAATCAGTTGTGGATGCTTCTTGTTAAAGACGGGGAAGACCTCGTAGGTTATGTCACCAAAGAAGATGTCCGTGCGGCTCTGCCTTCAGTTATTAGCTCTCTTGATAAGCACGAACTCAGCTACCTGCTGAGCAAGATCACCGTCCGCGAAGTGGTACGTAAGAATATCACCATGATTCCCCCGGAAACCGAGATTGAAGCCGCTGCAGACCTCATGTTTGAGATGAACCTTTCCGGTCTTGCTGTTGTTGACGAAAACAAGAAGCTCATTGGCTACATCAACCGTAACAAGATGCTTGAGTTGCTGGTTGAAGAAATGGGGCTTAAGCAGGGCGGTTCCCGCATTGTAGTTGATGTTGAAGAGCGCACCGGTGTTCTTTACGAGGTTGCCGGTATTATTTCCAACATGAAGTACAACATCATCAGTACTGGACTTTTCCACCACAATAACCGCAGGATGGTGGTTATTCGTGTTGATACTGAAGATCCTTCCCCCATTGTAGCTGCGCTTCAAGAACGCAAGTATCTGGTGGTCGGTCCTGAAGATTTTATGGCTGAATGGGCCACTAAATAAATACAGATTTTTTCGGTATCTTGCCGGGAAACGAAGCCGGAAACAGGATTCTCCTGTTTCCGGCTTTTTTTGTGCTTTTGTTGTTTTTAAAGTTTAATCAGGGTATAAATTGAGGGAGTGTTTACAATTATTAAAAGGTTATAAGCGGGCCGGGTTGCATGCTGTATCGTACATTTATTCTGTCACTGACTGCTGTTTTGCTTTTGTCTTTTACGGTCTCTTCTGGACTGGCGGATGATTGCGGACTTAGGATTATCACCGAGATCAGTCATCCTTCGACAATTCAGGACAATGGAAGTTTAACTGGATTCGGGGTTGAGATTGTTGAGGCTCTGAAAAAGGAGATAGGATGCAATACTCCCATAGAAGTTATGCCTTGGGCCCGAGGCTACCGACATCTTCTCAACAATCCGGATGTTCTGCTTTTTTCTACAGCCAGAACCAAGGAGCGGGAGGATAAATTTTATTGGATCGGCCCTCTTGCCTGCTATAAGTGGGTTTTCTACGGCTTGAAGGGTGTTGAAAATAAAGTGAAGACTCTTGAAGATGCGAAAAAGGTTTCCGGTATCGGTGTTTATCGCAACGATGCCCGGGCTCAGTTTTTGAAGAGTAAAGGATTTACCAATCTTGAGGTCATGGATTCTCAGGAAGGAAATTTCAGGAAGCTTCTCCGCGGCAGGGTTGAGCTTGTGGCAACCTCCAACATCGGCGTGCCGGGGTTTCTTGCTGCCAATAAAGAATTGCGTAAAAGAGCGGTTTCCGTTCTAACTTTTCATAGTGTTGAGCTTTATCTTGCGCTCTCAAAGTCCACAGCTCAGGACAAGGTACGCCGATGGCAGAAGGCTTTTGATTCACTGAAGGACCGGGGCACCATAGGCAATATTCAGGAAAAGTGGATTCAGAAATGTCCAAAGTAGCTTCGTTGCCTACAGGAAATTAAGCTCATCGGTTAAAGATTCTTTTTTGCGTGCCTGAGTGTTTGTTGTCTGTATATCCGGAATGGGATTGCTTTTCAGCAGGGACTCAAGAGTTTTTTGGTCGTCGGCTGTTTTTTCAATAACCTGATCCAGGGTGCATTCTTCAATAAAACCTTTACCTTTAAGAAAGTTCAGAAAAACACAGGCCTCTTCGAGGCTCTTGTTCAAGCGTAAAGCTTGTCTGAGGTGCTCAAGGCAGGGCTTAAGGTCTCCATGTTCGTAATGGACACGGGCAATATTCAGATGCAGGTTTTCATCTTCTTTTACCAGCTTTTCTGCCCTCAGGTAGTATTCAAGGGCCTGCGTGAGCATGCCGTTCTTGCGCAGGGATATGCCGAATTCATTGAACAGGTGCTTGTGCTGTGGTTCATAGCAGCTATCAAGATCGACAATTCTTTTGAATATATTGTTTGCCCGGTCCACTTCTCCCCGGTCAAGATAAGTAAGTCCCAGTCCGAAATTGACGCGTACGTTTAATTCATCGAGGCTCATGGCTTTGTTGAATTCATATTCGGCACTATAGCTTTCGCCTTTTGCCCGGTGGCTTTCGCCTAATGCTATGGATTTTTCCAGCTTCTCAACATTAGGGAGATATTTTTCAATGTATATCTCCGGTTCAGGGTGGTACTCATTCAAAAACATTTCCATCTCCACAGCAGCCTGAGGGCCGGTGGGGACGTAGTTGGTGTTCAGGGCCTGAACATTCAGAACCCCGTTATCCTGTTCTTCTGCGTACCAGTATGTGGTCTGTTCAGTCCTTTTTTTTGTTGTCCCTGTGCCTATTACAGATTTTTTTTTAGCTGAAAAAATACCTTGAATCTTTTCCCGTTTCCTCACTTAAAACTCCATTTTTTTGATCAAGGGATATCTATTTTACACAGGGTTTGCCTCTCTGCAAAGTAAGTAATGTTATGATTCAGTGATAAAAAAAGACCGTCTCCGAAGAGACGGTCTTAAAAGCCTGAAAAGGCTTGAACTGTCTGGTCAACGCGTTCAGAAAAAGGTTGATCCCTTTTCTGTGCTGCGAATTAACCGCAGCTTCCAGAGCAGGAACCGCATTCACCGCCGCCGAGCTCAAGCTTGGAATCGATTACGAAACCAGTGTAGCTGAGGTCAACGCGGAAAGGGCTGCCCTGTTCGTTAAGGTCTTTATCAAGCAGGAAGGTGAAACCTTCTACTTCAAAACTTTCATCGTTATCTTTTGGCTCATCCAGAGCCAATGCCAGCCTGGGGCCAGCTCAGCCACCGGTGGCAAGGTAGATGCGGATGGGGGTCCTATCTTTATCTGCAAAATAGTTTTCAAGCTGTTTTTGCGCAGCTTCGGTAATTTCAACCATTCTTTCCTCCTCATAGGATTTGTCTATCCAAATTAAGTTCTCTATCAGTTTTTGTCAATCGACTCTGGTTGACCTTGCCTCTTGCATGGGGTAAATAATACAGTTTAGAAAGCGTGTTAGTAATCCGACATAAGTCTGATAAAATATTTTTTAACATGATCGAACAAGGGCGTTCAGACGCTCAAGGGAGACCGTAGAATGAAAACCAAGGATATCATCCTCGCTACAGCCAAGGAAATGATTTCAGAGGTGGGTTTCCACAAAGCCACTACCGCCAATCTGGCAAAAATGGCTAATATTTCTGAAGGCACCATCTATAGACATTTTGAAAGCAAGGAAGACATCCTGCTTCACATTCTTGATGCCCTTGAGGAAAATTTTTCTTACTACATCGAAGCTGTCCGCCAGAAGTTGGACCGTGACGAATGTTCTATCGAAGAGATTATGAATGAGTATTTCTCTTTTGTAGAGGATAATGAGATCGATATGAAGATCATGCTCTCAACCTACGGATTGCTTGATTCTTCCAAACGGTTGATGGCGGTTTTTCTCAAGAACCTTGAATTGATTCTTGAAGATTGCATCAAGCTCGGTATCAAGAAGGGCACTGTCCGTGATGTGGCTGTGGAAGAGAACGCGACAGTGGTTATGACCATTATTTTCGGTTTGACCAGAATGCAGCTTTACTGGCCTGATCGCAGAGATGTCCGCGCTGAAGCCGTTGGGTTCTGCCGCCGTAGTATTCTGCTCTAGATTTAAGCTGATATGATTATTTGAAGGCTGTTCCTCTCGGGGCAGCCTTTTTTATTGCCTATTGCTAGAGGGTAAAAGAAATCCCCCGCCCGGAGTTCCGGGCGGGGGATTTTGTGTGCATTTGTCCGTAGCAGACTAGTTGTTTTCAGTCTGTCCGGCTGCTTTTGCGCTCTGCTTGGCGAAGTAGGCCTTGGTTTCAGCTACAACAACCGGGGTCAGCATGATAAGACCGATGAGGTTGGGGATAGCCATGAGGCCGTTAAAGGTATCGGAGAGGTTCCATACGAAGCTGAGCTTTGCAATGGCGCCGACACCTACGAAGATGATGAATACGATACGGAAAGGCAGAATCGCTTTTACACCGAACAGGTATTCCATGGATTTTTCACCGTAGTAGCACCAGCCGAGGATGGTGGAGTAGGCGAAGAGGATCAGGCCGATGGTGACGATGTGTGCGCCGCCGGTCATGCCCATGGAGAAGGCTACGGTGGTCAGCTCTGCACCGGTGGTGCCGTTGGACCATGCGCCGGTGAGGATAAGGACCAGACCGGTCATGGTGCAGACGATCAAAGTGTCAATGAAGGTCTGGGTCATGGAGACCAGAGCCTGAGTTACGGGCTCTTTGGTCTGCGCAGCTGCAGCGGCGATAGGAGCGGAACCGAGCCCGGATTCGTTGGAGAATACACCGCGGGCAACACCCATGCGGATGGCGAGCATTACAGTTGCACCGGCAAAACCGCCAGCTGCGGAAGCGGGGTTGAAAGCATGTTCGAATATCAGAGCGAATGCAGCGGGTACTTCTGCGATGTTAGCGAGAATGATGTAAGCAGCACCGGCCATGTAGAAAACGATCATGATGGGAACGAGAGTTCCGGTCACTTTACCGATCTTTTTAATACCGCCGAGGATAACAGCAGCAGTAAGGACCATCAGCAGGCCGCCGGTGATGTAGGGAGAAACACCGTAGGTTGCTTCTACCGCATCAGCAACGGAGTTGGACTGAACCATGTTACCGATACCGAAGGCGGCGATGGATGCGAAGATCGCGAAAAGGGTACCGAGCCAGGGCATGTTGAGGCCCTTGGAAATGTAGTACATGGGACCACCGCTCATTTCGCCGTTTTCATCAACTTCCCTGTATTTAACAGCCAGAACAGCTTCAGCGTATTTGGTGGCCATGCCTACGAGACCGGTAATCCACATCCAGAAAAGAGCACCCGGTCCACCGACTGCAACTGCAGTAGCAACACCTGCAATGTTACCGGTACCGACTGTAGCGGAAAGTGCGGTCATCAGAGCCTGAAAATGGGTGATGTCACCGGGCTCGTCTGTTTCTTCCTTGCGTTTAATGAGTGCAAGGTACAATGCGTAGAACAGTTTGCTGAACTGAACGCCGCGCAGCGCGAGGGTCAGCCAGAAGCCTGTTCCGACCAGAAGAACCAGCATGGGCGGTCCCCATGCAAATGCGCCGATTTTACCAACAATTGCGTCCAGTGAAGTCATGAAATCCATAAATAATCCCTTGTTTGTTTTAGCACCAAATTTCCGCGATTTAATTGCACAAGTTCGCAGAATTTCCCCTTTGCAAAATAATGTTCTGAACTACGTACATAAAGCAGAAGGAATGAGCAAGAAATTTATTGTGAATTTTTGTTTGGCTCAAAATAATCAGTGTTTTTGATGCAAAACGATAAAGTGTTTGTTGTTCTTTTCTTGCTGTTTGCTTTGTGTTGCATTTAAAAAAATACATTTATGTAGTCTGTTGTTTCAGTTTTGTATAACTTAAAAAACTTTCTGAATAGATAAAATAAAATGTTGCTTATTTCGTTTTAAGAAAAATATGGGGCTGATTTTAAGAAATAGTTAAATTTGACGTTTATGATTGTTTTGCGATGTTCAATTTTGTCAAAAATACGCGGGTTAATGATGCCTGCAGAGACTGGTATGGCTATTGCTGATTAATGCACTATACGAAGAATGGCGGATGTTTTGATGGGTTTTGTGTGAAAATGTACGCAATTTTGCACAAAGCGGTAATTTGTTGCACTTTGCATGTGCAATTTGCATGAAAAGCCACTCCGGAATTTGAGGCCGGAAGTGACAGGAGATAGGTTTGGGAAAGAAAAGAAAGGGGAGAAAGTCTCCAGCAAAGGGAAAGCATTCCTCTGGCGGTAGCGGCAAAAACAGTAATATGGTCATTGTGGTGATTGCAGCTTTGGCTGTGGGATTATTCTTTGGCGGTGTGTTTATGCCGGCTTTGAAGGATTCATCTACACCGCAAGCGACAGGCGGCTCAGCAGGCTTTGCCCAGCAGATTGAAGAGACAAAAAAACTTTTGGAATCCCAGCCGGGATCTGTAAATCTGTGGACCAAGCTGGGCAACCTGTATTTTGATACTGACCAGTATGCCAATGCAATTGATGCATATAGCAAATCAGTTGCCTTAGATCCTGAGAATGCGCATGTGCTTACTGATCTGGGAGTAATGTACCGGCGCAGCGGAAATCCGCAAAAGGCGGTGGATAATTTCGATAAGGCAATTCTTGTTTCTCCAACACATGAAACAGCGCGTTTCAATAAAGGGATCGTTCTTTACTATGACCTTAAAGATAAGGCCGGTGCCCTTCAGGCATGGAACGGATTGGTTCAGATGAACCCCGGAGCACGAACTCCCAACGGGAAGCTGGTCAAGGATATGATCAGGGATATGTCTTGATGTTTTGATATAATGCTTCGTGTTTTAAATGTAGGAAAGCCGTACTGCAATAATTAAAGCAGTACGGCTTTTTTTGTATTTATTTATTAAGAAATCCGGGAAGAGTTGTTTCAATTAGCAAGGCAGCCTTTTCAATTCCTCGTTCACTGCCGGGATGGAATTCTGTTATGCCCAGCCCACAGATATCCAATATTTTGTCCACTTCTTCGATGATTCTAAGGACATTGCTGAAATGAAGTCCTGCTGGAGGGGAGGGTTTGCCATGAGCAAAGCCGATGGGGTTGACTGCGTCCACATCAAGATGGATGTAAACCTTGTTGAACCCGGCCTCTTCAATCTGCTTTGCCAGCCATGCCGGGTCCCTTTCAAGCTCGCCGGGGCCGTAAAAAGGCATCTTGTTGCGGGAAATAAATTCCAGCTCGGGCGGGTCAAAAGTTCTGGCTCCGGCGTAGAACACTTGTTTGGGCTGCAGTGGATTGAACATTGCCTTGCTGATTTCCGGTCCTGCGTTACCCAAAATAGCGGAAAGGGTCATGCCTTGGAAACGTCCTGATTGCGAAGTTTGCGGGGTGTTTAAATCCGGATGGGCATCAAACCAAATCAGGGCCAGTTTATCTCCATGTTTGCGGGACATCCATGAAACCGGACCTACTTCAGTGCCGCAATCCCCGCCTAAAAGAAGGATGCGTTCCGGGTTTTCCTGCTCAAGTATGGAAAGGGCGTTTTGTAGTTGCTGGACAATATCATCCCTGCCTGCAATGGACCCTCCGGGTTCAAGCTCTCTGAAAGGCGCTGTTTCCACTGTGTTGAGGGCCGGAAGGTTTTCTATGCCTTCAGCCAGTGCAAAAGCTCCTTCATGGAGTGCTTCATTATCAATGGAACCCTGCCATTGCGGGAAAACAAGGGTGATGTCTTTCAAATTAGTCATCCGGTTTAAAGAATTTCAGTCTCAGGGCGTTGCTGACTACGGTCACTGAGCTTAAGGACATGGCGGCCGCAGCAAACATGGGTGAAAGAGTCGGCCCACCGAAAACATGGAGCAGACCGGCTGCAACCGGAATACCCAGTACGTTGAAGGCGAAAGCCCAAAACAGGTTCTGTTTGATATTACGCACTGTTGCCCTGCTTAGCGAGAGCGCAGTGAGTACTCCGTTTAAGTTGCCCTTCATCAGTACTACGTCTCCTGACTCAATTGCAACATCAATTCCTGTGCCCATGGCGATGCCCAGATCCGCTGAAGCAAGTGCTGGAGCATCGTTGATTCCATCGCCGACCATGGCTACTTTGCGCCCCTCTTCTTTCTCCTTGTTGACCACCTCGGCTTTGCGGTCAGGCATGACCTGAGCAATGACCTTATCGATTCCGGCCTTATCGGCAATGGCGTGCGCTACTTTTTCATTATCCCCGGTGAGCATTACCGTCTTCACTCCAAGGGTGTGGAGTTTACTGATGGTCTGCGGGGTTTCATCTTTAATGCGGTCGGCAATGGCCAGAATTCCGGCTAGCTTGCCGTTCTTGGCGATGTAGAGTGGGCTTTGCCCGGAAGCTGCAAAGCGCAGGGCTGCTTCACTGGCCTCAATATTGTCTAGGCCGCTGATAAAGTTTTGCTCAAGGAATTTTCGGTTGCCCAGCAGCATGGCGTGCCCTTTGGTTTCAGTGTTGATACCCAGTCCTGAGACAGCCTGAAAAGAGGTTGTTTCCGGGAGCGGGGTACCGACTTCTTCAGCTGCGCGGACAACAGCTTTTGCCAGCGGGTGTTCGGATTGTTTTTCTGCAGAGCCAGCAAGAAGCAGCAGTTCCTGCGGATTATCGTTGTCTACAGTAAAGGTCTCAGCCACTTCGGGCTTGCCGTAGGTCAGGGTACCGGTCTTATCAAAGATCATGGTTTCGATCTTTCCGGCGGTTTCGAGAGCTTCACCGGATTTGACCAGCACACCTAATTGCGCACCGCGTCCTGTGCCGACCATGATGGCGGTGGGTGTTGCCAGTCCCATGGCGCAGGGGCAGGCAATGACCATAACACTGATGAAGATGCGCAGAGCAAAGGTGAACGGTTCATCGCTGAAGAAAAACCAGCCCAAAGCGGCGGCAATGCCGATAGCCATGACTGTGGGTACAAAATAAAAACTGACCGTATCTGCTAGGCTGGAAATGGGAGCCTTTGATCCCTGCGCTTCCTGCACAAGGCGGATAATACGCGCAAGTACCGTGTTCTCACCGACATTGGTGACCTGAACTTGCAGTGCTCCGCCCCCGGTGTTGACCGTACCCCCGGCCACATCGTCGCCTACGCATTTGGACACGGGCATGGATTCTCCGGTGAGCATGGATTCATCAACATCGGAGTGTCCTTCGGCAACCCTGCCGTCAGCGGCCACCCGGTCGCCGGGGCGGATGAGAATCAGGTCTCCGGGGCCGATTTCCTCCACCGGGGTGGGAATCTGTTCTCCCTTTTGCAGCAGGATCGCCTGTGCCGGAGTAAGGTCCATGAGCTTTTCAATTGCGTCGGATGTGCGGGAACGGGCCCGGGTTTCCTGAAATTTTCCCAGAGAGATCAAAGCGATGATGGTGGCTGCGGATTCAAAATATAAATCCATGGCCCGGGCGTGCGCGTCGATACCCAGTGCGATTTCAATAGTGTTCCATAGGGAATAAACCACAGCAGCCGAGGTTCCCACGGCTATGAGGGAGTCCATGTTCGGTGCACCCCGCAGCAGGTTGGGGAAACCTTGTTGGTAAAAATTGCGTCCGAACCAGAGGACAGGAACGGTCAGGGCCAGTTGGATCAGGGCGAATCCCAGAGGGGAGCTATGCGGTTCGATGGCGGCGGGCAAAGGCATACCTACCATGTGGCCCATGGTGATAGTTAAAAGCGGGATGGTAAAAGCGAGAGCGGCGACAAGCCGTGTTTTCATTTCGCCCAGTTTGGCTTCGTTCTCGGCTTTTCTTTTTTCGAAATTATCTTTGGCGTTATGTGCCGATTGAATCTGTCCGGATTCAAACCCTGCATCGGCAATAAGTTGCCTGAGCTGGCGTAGTGAAACTACAGAGGGGGTGAAGTTCAGGGTGGCACTTTCTGATGCAAGGCTGACCTGTGCGCTGTTTACGCCCTCGTTGGCATTGAGTACCCGCTCCAGCCTTGAAGAGCAGGCAGAACAGGTCATGCCTGAGATGGGCAGGGTTAATTCGGTGCCTTCAATTTTTTCCGTTGCTTCGAATCCGGACATTTCCACTGAAGCAATTATGTTTTCAGCTGAAATGTGTTTTGAATCGTAGTCGACAGCTAATGATTCTGCTGCAAGGTTGACTGTTGCGCTACTAACACCGTCCAAATTGCCGATGACTCTTTCCAGTCGTGCTGAACAGGCTGAACAGGTCATCCCCTTGATTTCAAATGTGCTATGCATAAATATATCCTTGTTCGCCGGAAAGGGAGGGATTGCATTGCCCGCATACATTACTTATAGCTAGTTCCGGCAGGTTGTTTTAAAAAAGTGATTTGAACAGATTTGATATTAAGAATCAACTTCTTTTGAGATGGGATGATATGAAGGAACAGAAAACTATACTTTCGGAAAAGGACATGGCCCGCA
Organism: Maridesulfovibrio sp.; assembly: GCF_965230075.1. GTDB lineage: Bacteria > Desulfobacterota > Desulfovibrionia > Desulfovibrionales > Desulfovibrionaceae > Maridesulfovibrio. The sequence goes on from NZ_OZ245945.1 coordinate 553,156, forward strand.
CTCTGGATCGCCTTGCTTCAGAAGTAACTGAACGGCGCGGTGACAGTGAGAATCTTGCGATTATCGGTATTCAACGCCGCGGTGCAGACCTTGCGGAACGTTTGAAGCTTATTCTGGATGAAAAGCTGGGCCGTAAGATTCCTCTCGGTAAGCTGGATATCAACCTTTATCGCGATGACTGGACCAATTTGACCCGTCAGCCGAGTATCAACTGCACTGAGATCCCCTTTGATATTGAATCTGCATCCATTATTCTGGTGGATGATGTGCTTTTTTCCGGTCGTACCGTGCGTGCAGCCCTTGAGGCTGTGCTTGATTTCGGGCGTCCGCGCCGGGTGGAATTACTGGTACTTGTAGACCGCGGCCACCGCGAACTGCCTATCCGGGCTGACTATGTGGGTAAGGAAGTGGTTACCTTTGAAGACCAGCACGTGAATGTACTGGTTAAGGAACGCGATGACGAAGACAAGGTTGTTATCATTCGTTCCTAATCTTTTCTGTCTCAGCACGGAGCGCTTTGCGCCCGGAAGGTTTGATATTTTTTATGCAAGAATGGAGTAATGAATTTTCAGAGGATTGCTCTGTTATCCTGATCGGCATGGCCGGGGCAGGAAAGTCCACGCTTTCACCGCTTTTGGCAGAAAAGCTCGGTTGGGAGCATATGGATACCGATGCTGTCATTGAGAGCTATTATGGCCGCCCTTTACAGGACATCGTGGATCACCTCGGTGTGCCGGAATTCCGTAAGGCCGAAGAGTATGTGGTTTCCGGTCTTGGGGTGATTCGCACGGTCGTTTCCACCGGGGGTAGTGTTATCTACGGGCCCAAGGCTATGGAAAGGCTTAAAGGTCTTGGTCCGGTCATATACCTGCGTATTTCCAGTGAAACCTGCCTTAAGCGGGTCGGCTGTGGTGAAAATCGCGGTTTGGCCATTGTTCCGGGGCAGTCGCTGGAAAACCTCTATGCGGAACGTATTCCACTTTATGAGGAGTATGCCGATTTCGCAGTTGATACGGACCTTTGTTCTCCGGAAGAATGTGTTGAGCAGATCTACAAATGGCTCAAGTCAAAAGAAGAAAAAAAAGTTAAGGATATATAATGAAAAAAATGACCAGACAGGCCGTGTTCCGCAAACTCGGTGCTCTTTATGAGCGCATGGCCTCTGTGTATGCCGACACTTCCAAAAAGATTGGTCTTTCCTGTGAAGGGTGTGAAGAAAACTGTTGTACCAGCTATTTTCAGCACCATACTTACGTGGAGTGGGCTTACCTCTGGCAGGGGCTGAACAAGCTTTCTGAAGACAAACGCAATGAGTATATTCAACGCTCAGAAGATTACGTGCGCAATGCCAAGGCCATGCTGGATAACGGTATGCGTCCCAAGATCATGTGTCCGCTTAATGATGACGGCCTTTGCGGTGTTTACAAACACAGGCTGATGATCTGTCGCATGCACGGGGTGGTCAATACCCTGCGTCAGCCAAATGGACGTCAGCTTTCATTTCCCGGCTGCTTCAAGTGTCAGGACCTGACCAAGGATATGGAAAACGTTCCGGTGGTTGACCGTACCCCGCTCTACAAAGAGCTTGTGGGTCTTGAAATGGGGCTGCTCGGCAATAAGATCCGGACTATGCCCAAGGTTGACCTGACCCTTGCTGAAATGATCGTCATGGGGCCGCCTAACCTGAATGGCTAATTCTTCTCCATCCGCGCGGCAGCCATGAGGAAGGTTATGAAGTCGTCAATGTTGTTGCGGCGGCATTTGATGTAACGCATGACGTATTCTTCAAAGTTAAGCTCCGCCCCGTAAACATGGTAGCGGTGTTGCGGACCGCCGAATTCAAGTCCTAGGAATTCGGCCACCTGCGGATGGATGGGTTGTTCAAAATCAGCGAAGGGTGGCGGAAATTTCTGCAAAGCATCTTCGTTTAGACGATTCATGCCCAATTCTTCCAGAATTGTGTTTGCACTAATGGTCAACAGCTCAGTTCGTGGGTGGTTGATGGTATTGAAAAGGGGCTTATGCCTGTAATTTTCAAGAATCCAGTCCACATATTTGACTGGGGTCCGGGCTTCCTTGGTTCTTTCGGAGTTTATTGATTTGTCCATGATTTCTTTTAAATCATAGATATTGGTCAGCCTGGTTTTCATGAAAAGGTGCAGGACTTGAGATTCACTCAGTTCTTTTTCAAGCAGTGAATCCAGAAATGTGTCCCGGTAATCGAATCCCGATGCTTTGGACCATAAGGGCCAATAGTGCAGGAAAAGCATGCTAGGAAAGGCTACTGAGCGGGCCCCATCCTTGAGTTTTGAAATGATTGTTTCCGAGACCAGTTCTCGCCAGCTTTTGCCAATCAGGGGCTGATAGAGGAAAAGGTCACATTCGGCAATGAGTTTCGCTGGGACGGATTCACGGGTATAGTTGGTAAAGCGATGGATTTCGTACTCTGCGCTGAATTCCTCACTCAGCAACAGTAGTTCTTCCATGGGTTCGCCTTGACAGTTGGCATGTAATATACAGATTTTCTTCATTTCGAGACGAACTTTAGCACACACGTTTGTGGTTTCTCAATACGGCAGGGCCGTTAATATGAGGTTAAGGCAGTGAATAAAATTTCCGTGAAAGAGTTGCAGCGTATTGTGGGTAGTGTGCAGCGAGTTGATTCTTCCCTTGAAGGGCAGGCCCGCGCCTACCTGGACACTCTGGCCAAGCCGCTGGGCAGTCTGGGAAGGCTCGAAGACCTTGCCGTAAAGATGTTCGTTGCCTCAGGAGGCCGTCCTCCGCAGTCTGATCCGGCCCGAATTTATACCATTGCCGGGGATCACGGGGTAAACGAAGAAGATATCAGTTATTCTCCGCAGGAAGTGACCCGCCAGATGGTGATTAATTTTCTGGCCGGAGGAGCAGGGATTAACGTGTTGGCCCGTACCTCCGGGGTCGAGCTTGTGGTGGTTGATGCCGGATGCAAGGGCGGACCTTTTCCGGAACATCCCGGTCTGATCCAGCGTAAGATAGCCTGCGGAACGGAGAATATTTCCAAAGGCCCGGCCATGGATGAAGAGTGCTGCCTGAGGGCCGTAAGTCTCGGTTTGGAGCTTGCTGATCAGGCCCATGAGCAAGGCATTAAGGTGCTTGGCACCGGGGAAATGGGGGTTTCAAATACTACTCCATCAACTGCGCTTTATTGTGCCTTTTTTGATCTGGACCCGGCAGAAGTGACCGGCCCGGGCGGGGGGATTGATGCCGCAGGCGTGGTTCGTAAGACCGAGGTGGTCCGCCGTGCTTTGGCGGTCAATGCTGAAGTTGTGCGTTCTGCCGATCCGCTTGCGATCCTGACCGCGCTTGGCGGGTACGAGATTGCTGCGCTTGCTGGGTTGATTATCGGTGGCGCCAAGAACAAGCAGATGGTGTGTATTGATGGATTCATTGCCACTGCGGCCTATGCTGCGGCAGCTAAAATCTGTCCGGCCGTGGGCGGGTATTGCGTGCTCAGCCATGCCTCGGCTGAACCGGGTTACGCAAAAGTAATCGAAGCCTTGGGACGCAGGCCGTTATTGCACCTTGATATGCGGCTTGGTGAGGGGTCCGGTGCGGCCTTGTCCATGTTTATGCTGCGTGCTGCTGCAAATATTTATAATGAAATGGCAACGTTTGAAGATGCCGGTGTTGCCCCCGGAGGGTGAATGCGCCTGTCAGGGAAGTCGAAGGTAATCATAGGAGATAAGTCATGCCCAAAGAATTGGTAAAGACTGTTAAAGCTGCCGGTTGAGCAGCTAAAATCGCTCCGGGGGACCTGGAGCAGGTTTTGTGTGGGCTCGCCGTTGAGGACGAGCGCCTTCTTACCGGGCTGGGTGGGAACGAAGATTCCGCCATAGTCTCTTTTCCTGCGGGCAAAGCTTTGGTTCAAACTGTGGATTTTTTCACTCCGGTGGTTAACGATCCATACTGGTTCGGACAGATTGCCGCAGCTAATTCCCTCTCCGATGTTTACGCCATGGGCGGTGAACCTTGGACCGCCATGAATATCGTCTGCTATCCCATGAAGGAAATGGGGCCTGAGATTCTGCGTGAAATCCTCAAAGGCGGCATGGATAAAATTCGTGAATCCGGGGCGGTTCTCGCAGGCGGGCACAGCGTAGAGGATGATGAAATCAAGTACGGCCTCTCGGTGACCGGAATGGTCGACCCTGACGGTTTCGCCTCTAACAAGGGGTTGCGTGAGGGGGACCAGTTGCTGCTGACCAAGCCTCTCGGTACCGGAGTGCTGGCTACAGCCCTCAAGGCAGACTGGGATGGTGCTGAACGGTTTGAAAAGGATGTTTACAAGTGGGCCTCCAAGTTGAATAGCACAGGAGGGAAAGTCATCCGTGAGCTGGGCTTGAAAGGGGCTACTGATGTAACCGGATTTGGTCTTGGCGGGCATCTGCTGGAGATGGCAGATGCTTCCGGCGTGGCTGTTGAACTGTGGCTGGATAAAGTCCCGTTTATGGATGATGTAGTCGATCTGGCCTCCATGGGTATGATTCCAGCCGGAAGTTTTGCCAACCGCAATTATTGCAGCTCACAGGTTCAGGCTGTCTCAGGAGCAGATACCATCAAGACTGATTTAGTTTTTGATGCTCAGACTTCGGGCGGACTGGTGCTGGCGGTGCCTGCAGATAAATTACAGCAGGCTATGGATATGCTGCTGGAAGCCGGTGATCTGGCTGCCCATGTTGGGCAGGTTGCAGCTCATGAAGCTGGTGTGGCAAGACTACGGATTGGTTAGTTTCTATTACTTTGAAAAGAAAAAAGGCGCAGGTTGTCGCGAACCTGCGCCTTTTCTTTTTATGAGGAGGAATTGGCGATTCCTTTATATGAAATTTTTTTAAGCAGAACCCCGGCTGCTGGTAACCGCCTGAATCAGTTCCGCATTGGCGTTATATACGGGTGAGGATACTATCTTCACCAGCTCGCGGTGCATTTCCGGGTCCGCGTACGCCTTTCTCTCTAATCTCTTCTTACGTAGATCCTTCATGGAGTTCGCCAGATCTTCGTCCCTTACGGGCGGTACCTGTGAAACCTTGTTGAGTTCGGTTCCGTTTGACATTGTATACCTCCATCCTTGGAAGTTATAAATGATAGTTTTTAAAAGAACATGAATCCTGTTTATATCTCTTATCGGACAGTTGAAGCTTAACTTTAGGTTCTTAATGCAAAAAGAATAAATATATTAAAAAAGCCCGGAGCATGGTACATGCTCCGGGCTTAAATTAATTCGTGTGGCTGCTGCTTAGCACTTGTCGTATACACGATCGAGAATCTCTTTAGCACCTGCAGACAGAACTTCCTCGGCAAGGGCAAGGCCGATGTTCCATGCCTCGTCAGCAGGTCCGTTTTTTTCCATGCGGATGGGGCTGGAGCCGTCAATGTCGGCTACGAATCCGGTCAATTTGACCTGATCGCCATCAAGCTGGGACCAAGCTGCGATGGGAACCTGACAGCCGCCATCAAGGCCGGTCAGGAAACCGCGCTCGGCCTTGACCTGACGGGCGGTCATTTCATCATGCAGGAATGCGAGGATATCCTGAATTTCAGTGTCCTCAATGCGGTATTCGATACCCAGCGCACCCTGTGCCACTGCGGGCAGGAAGGTCGGAGGACCGAGAATTTCGCTCTTGGGAGCGGAAAGCTTGAGCCTGTTCAGTCCGGCAGTTGCGACCACAATGGCATCGAATTCACCGTCGAGAAGTTTGCGCACGCGGGTGTCGAGGTTACCGCGCAGGGATTCGATTTTCAGGTCGTCGCGCAGAGCCAGAACCTGAGACTGGCGGCGCAGGCTGCTGGTACCCACAACTGCTCCGGAGGGCAGGTCCTTAAGGGAATCGTATTTTACGGAAAGCAGGGTGTCGGTCTCTGCTTCGCGCGGGGGAATGATGCCTACTTCAAGACCTTCGGGAAGTTCGGTAGGAACATCCTTCATGCTGTGTACGGCGAGGTCGGCACGGCCGTCGAGCAGTGCTTCTTCGATTTCCTTTACGAAAAGGCCCTTGCCGCCCACTTTTGCCAGCGGAACGTCCAGAATCTTATCGCCCTTGGTTTTGATCTTGAGCAGTTGAACATCGATTCCGGGGTACTCTTCACGCAGAAGGTCGGAAATATGGTTGGCCTGCCAGAGGGCAAGTTTGCTGCCGCGTGTTGCGATGGTAATCTTTCTCATTGTTCCGCCGTATTGTTGAAATTTATTGTTGATTTAGCTGCCGCAGGAAGAACAGTCGCCGCCGGAGCATCCGGCACAGGCACTGCTGCTGGAAGAAGCTGCTGGAGCAGGTGCAGAACCGAAATCACCCATGTCAGGAGCTCCGCCGCCGGTCTTGAATTTACAGGCGGACATGAGTTTGTCGGTTTTTTCGGATTTACATTCCGGGCAAGGGGGGCATTCGTCGCGGTTGAAAACAAGTTCCTCGAATTCCTTGCCGCAGTCAGCGCATTTATATTCGAAAATAGGCATTTATTCTTTACTCCGTGCTTTGAAATATCTACTGCGAAAAATTGCATAGCCCAAATTGTCAGGCGGGGCAATGTCTCGCCTACATATAAGTACGGATGCGGAGATGGCAAGGTGGGGGGAAAGTTTAAAATATCACCTTTGCTTCCCCGATACTCCCAGATAGATTGCTGTAAGGGTAACTATAACACCCAGCCAATGGGTAAGCGTTGTCAGTCGGGAAAAAATCAGAACATCCCAGAGAAATGACAGGAAAGGCTGAAGCAGGAGGACAAGCCCGGTAATTGAAGCTGGAATCTTCGGCATGGCTGTCGCTATCATTATCCATCCAACAGCCTGACTGAACAAGCCCAGCGCAAGCAGTGAACCAAAAGATTCAAGGGTTGGAATGGCAAAAGAGGCATCGGTTAAAAATAGCGGTACAGCCAGAAACATAGCACAGAAGGCGGATACAAAAAGTAGAGGCGAGTATACAAGATCCGCTTCTTTATGTGCCTGAATTCTTCTCAGCATCAGCATAAATAACGCATAGGAAAGTGCGGTCAGCAATCCGTATATGATGCCTTTAATTGACGATTGGGAAAGTTCCGCCCAATTAAAACCGATCAGGAGCAGGAGACCAAAAATTGCTATTGGTAGAGAGAAAATGAATCGTGGAGTAAGTTTTTCGTTCAAGAATAATGCTCCACACAAAGCCATGATAAAAACCTGACAATTACCTAAGATCGTAGCCAGTCCGGGGCCGACCAAAAGGATACTTTCATGCCAGAAAAATAAGTCCAGAGCGAATAAAAAGCCGCATAGACTATATGGAAGTACCTGCTTTGGCCTTATTTGCTTTAACTCACCTGAGAAAGCCGCAGCTATGAATAGAAAAACGGCTCCGAAAAATACCCGGTAAAAAGCAGATGTTGTTGCCGGGACATCTGCTACACCGACCCATACAGCCGAAAAACTAATAACAAAGGCTCCTGTGAGGACCTGTTGTATCGGTTTTATTCCTGTTTTCTTTCCGGTATTCATCTAAGTGTCCTCATAATGAGATGCGATCCCCTGATAACAAATAAATCCGCAGGTATAGTAGGTGTCTACGGATTATTGCTGTGTTGATTTTGGGTTAAGCTTTCTTGGGTTCGCTGTTGTCCGGGATGGTGATCCCCCAAGTCTTGAATGCGTCAGATTTTGGTGAGTAACCCAGATATTTTTTCGTACTTGAAATGTCCAGCCTTTTATACTTGTTGTCTGAAATAGCGTGAGCAATGAAGAATGGATTGTCTTTCATATCAACTTCAAGGCAATCGACGAATAATGAACAGATATCGCCGGGTTCAGACCATGCACTTAAATCCCGGGTGTTCAGATGTTCCCATTCGTGCGGATATTTAAACGCTCCGATTCGAACCGCTACTACCTCCAATCCCTGTTGATAGGCATAGTAACTGCCTAGAGCTTCCCCGTATACTTTACTGGCTCCATATAAATTTTGGGGTCTGGTCGGCATGTCCGGCTTAACCTGTACATCCGTAGGATACCCTTCAATGGTATGCGCACTGCTGGCATAAATAACCCGTTTTACGCCAGCTTCAATTGCTGCCTGAAAGATATTGTATGTACCGATAATGTTTGCTGGAAGAATTTCTTCAAACGAGGCATTTGTATAAGGCACGGCAGCCAAGTGGATAACCATATCGTGATTTGAAAACGCTTTTCTGCAAGCATCCAGATTAGTTATGTCAAATTTAAAACCATGGGATTCCTCTAATGAAAGGTCCGCAGGGGTGATCATATATTCAGTATTTAGTGACTCAATATAGTTAATAAGGGCTGTTCCGATTCGGCCATTTGCCCCTGTTATCAGTATTTTTTTCATGAGTATCCTCCGGGGTAATTCATTTAGTTATCTTACATCATGTCTATGCCATTATGAAATGTTATGCTTTGATTTGAAAAGAAAAGGCCCGCAAGCTGTTTTGCTTGCGGGCCTTTGAATTTTATCTTCCGATCAGGCTTACTTGGTCTTGGCAATGGGCCAGACTTCGTCAATGCGTTCGATGGGAGTGATTTCGATTTTCTCCAGAAGCTCTTCGGGGATATCTTCAAGATCCTTCTGGTTCTGGGAGGGGATGAGTACTCGTTTCATGCCCAGAGATACGGCTGCGAGGATTTTTTCCTTGATGCCGCCAACCGGGAGAACGCGGCCGCGCAGGGAGATTTCTCCAGTCATGGCCAGTTCAGGGTTGGACGGAATTCCGGTCAGCGCGGAGACCAGCGCGGTAACGAGAGTTACACCTGCGGAAGGTCCGTCTTTGGGAGTGGCTCCGTCGGGTACGTGGATATGCAGATCCTGCTCTTCGTGGAACTTGGAACTGATACCGTACTCATCAGCATGGCGGCGGGCAAAAGATACCGCAGCCTGTGCGGATTCTTTCATCACATCACCGAGCTGTCCGGTGAGCAGCTGTTTACCCTTACCGGGCATGGCGGAAACTTCCACGTGCAGCACAGAACCGCCAACCGGGGTCCACGCGAGGCCCAGCGCGACACCAGCAGGAAGTTCGGTTTCCTTCTCATCTTCAAGATGCTTGGGAATACCGAGATACTTGTGCAGGTTGTCGGCGGTGACTTCAAAGGGACCGACTTCGCCTTCAGCCTTTTTACGGGCCAGCTTACGGCACACGGAACCGACTTCGCGCTCAAGGTTACGCAGTCCTGCTTCGCGGGTGTATTCTTTGATGATCTTGGCGATGATTTCATCTGCCATGATCATTTCATCTTCTTTGAGACCATTCTCCTTGCACTGGCGGCCAAGGATGTAGCGCTTGGCAATGTTGACCTTGTCATGCTCGGTGTAGCCGGGGATGCGGATTACTTCCATGCGGTCCAGCAGGGGACGGGGGATGGAATCGAGCACGTTGGCGGTGCAGATGAACATGACCTTGGAAAGGTCGTAAGGTACGTTCAGGTAATGGTCGGTGAAAGAGTTGTTCTGTTCCGGGTCCAGTACCTCCAGCAGGGCGGAGGAAGGATCGCCGCGGAAATCAGAACCGAGCTTGTCGATTTCATCGAGCATGATCACCGGGTTGCGGGTACCGCACTGCTTGATGCCCTGAATGATACGTCCGGGCATGGAGCCGATGTAGGTCCGGCGGTGGCCTCGGATTTCGGCTTCATCTCGCATACCGCCAAGGGACATGCGGTGGAACTTGCGCTTCAGGCTGCGCGCAATGGAGCGGCCCAAAGAAGTTTTACCTACACCAGGAGGGCCCACAAAGCAGAGGATGGGACCTTTCATGGATGGGTTCAGCTTACGCACGCTCAGGTATTCAAGGATGCGTTCCTTGACCTTTTCAAGGTCGTAGTGGTCTTCATCGAGAATTTTTTTGGCTTCGATGATGTCGAGGCGGTCACGAGATTGCTTGGTCCACGGAATCTCAATCATCCAGTCCAGATAGGTGCGGATGACTGTGGCCTCGGATGCTTCGGGATGCATGGCTTCAAGGCGGCGGAGCTGTTTTTCCGCTTCCTTGCGCACTTCCTTGGGCATCTTGGCTTTGGCGATAGCTGCACGGATTTCTTCGGCTTCCTCAGCCTCATCGGTAGATTCACCTAGTTCCTTTTTAATCGCTTTGAGCTGTTCGCGCAGGTAGAAATCTTTCTGGGCCTTGTCCATTCCTTCCTTGGCCATGGACTGAATCTTATTCTGCATGGAAGCCACTTCAACTTCCTGAGTGAGCTGGGTGTTAACCAGAGTCAGACGGTCAACAGGTTGGCCGCACTCAAGAATGGACTGAGCCACATCAACTTTCATGCGCAGGTTGGAAGCGATCAGGTCGGCAAGGCGTCCCGGTTCATCAACACTGTTAAGTACACTCATGATATCAGCGGAGGATATGCCGCGCAGGGTCAGAATTTTTTCGCTCTGCTCGCGGGACGAGCGGACCAGCGCTTCCTGAGTGGCATCCAGTTCCCCGGATTCAGCTTCGGGAATGGCTTCAATCTCAGCGATATGAAAAGGCTCTGAGCCGATGAATCTTTTGACCTTTGCACGTGAAACACCCTGTACCAATACTTTCAGGCGGCCGTCGGGCATCTTGAGCATACGCATGATCATGCATACGGTTCCGGTCTGGTAAAGGTCTTCGTGTTCCGGATTCTCAACTGCTTCGTCTTTTTGGGTCAGGACCATGACATAGCGATTGCTGGTCATGGCTGCTTCCACTGCGTTGACGGATTTTTCGCGGCCAACAAAAAGGGGAAGGATCATATAGTTGAAGACAACAATATCCCGGACAGCCAGTACCGGAAGGGTAGTGGGGATGTCCACATGGGCATCATCCGGAATGCTGCCCGCATCTTCAAGCAGGTCCGCTGCATCGTGCAGTACGTTCAGCGGGGAAACCGGAGGCTTGTTGAGTCCCTGATCATTACCAGCGTCAGGAGTGGATTCCTGTTTCGCTTTTTTCTGAGCTTCGGCTTTATCTTTCTTGTTCAGCTTCAGCGGTTTGATGGGTGATTTTTTTTTCTTCAACGCAAAATCCTTTCGTTCAGATGTGGTTGTCTTTCTCTATTAAAAAAGCATTAAATATCCGGTCCCATGGCGGGCAAGCCGGGACCGGATAGCTTGTCAGTCAATTTACATCAGATCCGGCTGACGTTATGTCCAGCAACCAGATCTGGCTTCAGCCAAAACAAACATGAAGTTTATCTTGGGGGTATTTCTCTAGCGGATTTGAAATCCCTTGTGCTCGGTATCGTAGTCCATCCATTCACACTTAACATCAGTTACCTGTGAAATGGGAGGACCGACCAGCAACCGGGTTCTCATTTCAGCTATTTTTGCTTCATCTCCCTGCAGCAGTACTTCAATCTTTCCATCGTCCAGATTGCGTACCCAGCCATTAAGATTAAGCGCCGCAGCCTGATCATTTACCCAGGCCCGGAAGAAAACTCCCTGCACCTTGCCGGTAACAACACAATGATAGCTTCTAGTCATAGGCCCCTCCTTACAAGTTGAGGTGAACTACAAATATCCTGCTTCCTTGAAGCTGTGGAACCTGTCTGCGGTCACGATGACGTGGTCCAGCAGACGGATTTCCATGTCCTGACAGAGGGCGGCTATTTCCATAGTTCTCTCTGTGTCTTCAGGAGATGGAGACGGGTCCCCGCCGGGATGGTTATGGGTCAGGATTACTCCGCTGGCATTGTGGCGCAGGGCTAGTGCTACAATTTCTCGCGGATATACTGCGGTCTTGTCCACAGTGCCTTCCGACAACCTTTCCCAGCATATCACTTTGTTACGGTTATTGACCAGTGCAATCCAGAATTCCTCTTTGGACAAATTACCGATTCGGGCCATGGCTGCCTTGTAGACAACATCCGGTGAGGATATCGGCTCCTTGCCGTTCATGGGTTCCTCAGCAATTCTGGTCCAAAATTCACGCATAAGCGTGAAAAATATCAAAACCCCCGGTCCAATACCCTTGAACTTTTTCAACTGTTCTTCCGGTGCCCTGAAGACGCCGCCGAGACTGCCGAACTCGGCTAAGAGTTCCTTGGCAAGGGGCTTGGTATCCCGCCTGGGCAGAACCTGACCAAGAAGCAGTTCCAGAATTTCATAATCGGCAAGACTGGTTGCGTCTTTGCCCAGCTTTTCTTTCAGCCGCTGGCGGTGACCGTGGTAATGAGGTTTATCCTTCATAATAAATAGTAAGTATGCTTTGGCAAGTAGTACAGTTCAAAGCCGGACCTGATTCAGACAAAAGGCTGAGACAGAGCATGAATTTTCTTCTCGAAGGAATAAACCGGATGCAGGTGCAAAGCAACCTGTTTAACATGCAAAATGATGTAAAATGGCCTTAAAAACATAAAAACCGTGTAAAAATGATCTTTTTACACGGTTTTAAATATTTCTTCTGATTGAATCAGCGTCTGCGTTGCGGTGGAGCGAACAAAGAGGTGAGGGAGGCTACCAGCAACTCAAGAGCTTGTTCAGGCTTGCGTTGTCCGGTTTTGATGCCGATTTCAGCTTCCATAACGATATCGAACAACCTTGCAATACGTATCGGCCCTAACCGCTGGGCAAGAGCCTGTTTTTGTTTCTTTACGAAAGGAGGCAGGCGAACTTCGGAGTCCTCGCCATGAATCATCATCCACAGGGCGCGGGCTTCACGGGTCAACGATGCGGTAAGCATGAAGATCATGGAATCTTTTTCGCTGTGGTTGGTCAGCACTCTGCGCCAGATTTCCACCGGGTCGCCGCCTTCGGACATGGAGCGCATGAAGGCGAAGAAATCCATCTCTTCGGAATGGGCGATGAGGCCCACATGTTCCATGAGAATTTTGCGATCCGGACCGGCGGCAAGATCAAGCTTGTCCAGCTCTAGACGTGCTGCACGGGCATCCTTGGGTAAGGCTTGGGAAAGTGCATTCAGGACCGGGCTATCAATGTGCAAGTCGTTGGCCCGTGCCCATTTGCCCACAAAGCCGGAAATAGATTTCTGGTCCAGACCTGCTGATTTCCAGAACCATTTCTGTTTATCGGCGAATTTCCAGCATTGGCGCTTCTTAAGCACTGCCGGAACCGGGGCGGTTTTACCCTTCCATTGGCCTTCAAGGCAGATAAAGAGAAATGATGAGTTTGCAAGAGAGGCCAAGGCCTTATCAATATTCTTCCAGACTGCTACCTTGAGTTTATGGGCACGGCGCAGAACGATTACTTTGCTGGAACCGAAAAGGGTCTGCAGAGTCAAATCGTCCCAGAATTGCGGAGGCAGGTCTTCGTCCGCCCAGTATACTTTTTTCTCGTAGTCAGTGGCCCCGTGCTTTTCCTGTAGTTCGCCAATATTGGCGTGCAGCAGCTCTGCGTCAGGGCAGATGAGAAACATGTATCCGGGTCTGGACATGGAATTCCTTAAAAGAAAAATTAGTAAGCCTGATTCATGCGGTCTACAAGACGGCGGACCATGAGCTTGGTGACCAACTGTTGGGCTTCATCTTCCTGACCGGTGTAGTAGGACTCGGTTACTTCCATGGGGCCGGAGTTCCAGATCAGGGCTCCATCGGATGCACTGGTAACACTCATTTGAACCTTGAGGGTCATGTCATATTTCAAGGTCACGTCCTGATCTCCGAGAATACGGCTGCCGTCGGAAAGTTCCAGAATGCGGATGTTGATGAGTGCTTCAGCCTTGGATTTATCAGTCCAGACCAGCTGGCCGCGGCGGGTGATTTCATCACGGAGCATGGAGCGGATTTTAGGCTCAAGCCAGCGTTCAAGGGTGGGGTTTTCCACTTTGGCAATAGCTACTTCGCGGAATTGTTTACTGACCCTGTTCGGTTCAGTAGCAGAGTTATGGTAGCCGCAGGCAGAGACAGCAAAAACAACACACAGCAGCAGGACCAGCTTTTTCACAGAATTCATAATAACCACAGCTCTAACTCCTTGTTTTGCCTAAAGTGCTAGCACACCTTAACTTACGAAGCGGCGAAGCCTTAATAAAAGGTTTTGAAAAGGATGGGGTCTGGGGAAGGAAAAACTTTTGCAAAAGCTTTCCTTCCCCAGCCGCCGGAGGCAAACCTAGTTCGCCACAATATTAATCAACTTGCCGGGAACTACGATAACCTTGCGGATGGTTTTACCATCGGTGTGCTTGGTCACGTTTTCGTGGGCAAGTGCTGTTTTTTCAATTTCTTCCTTGGAAGCTGCAGCAGGCACGGAGAGTTTACCGCGCATTTTGCCGTTAACCTGAATGATGATCAGGATTTCGTCAGTTACCAGTGCATCTTCGTCGTGCTCGGGCCATGCTACTTCAGCGATGTAGCCTTCGTAACCCATGGCTGCCCAGAGTTCTTCGCAGATATGCGGAGCAATGGGAGAGAGTACGGTCAGCACGGTGCTGTATGCGGAAGAGAGCGCGAAACGGCCGTCTTCGGATTCCATGAGCTTGTCTTTGAGAGAGTAAATCTCGTTGACCAGTTCCATGGTTGCAGCAATGACGGTGTTGAACTGGAATTTGTTCTCCATGTCACGGCTTGCGCGCTTGACGGTTTCGTGTTCCTTGAGGCGCAGCTTCTTGGCATCGGCAGAGAGTTCCATGGAAGGCTTGGCACATGCGCCGGTTGCGCTGAGCTTACCTTCGAACTCTTCAGCAAGTCTCCAGATTCTGTTCAGGAAGCGATGCGCTCCTTCCAGACCCTGATCAGACCATTCGAGATCTTTTTCAGGCGGGGAAGCGAAAAGGATGAACAGTCTGGTTGCATCTGCACCGTACTTGTTAATCATGGCGTTGGGGTCGACAACGTTGCCCTTGGATTTGGACATCTTGGCGCCGTCCTTGAGGACCATGCCCTGAGTGAGCAGGTTCTTGAACGGTTCGCTGAGTTCGGTATAACCCTCGTCGCGCAGGATCTTGGTGAAGAATCTTGCGTAGAGCAGGTGCAGGATGGCGTGTTCGATTCCGCCGATGTACTGGTCAACTGGTGTCCAGTATTCGAGGGATTTGCTGTCAAAAGGAGCATCAGCCTTGCGGGAATCGGTATAGCGCATGAAGTACCAGGAGGATTCCACGAAGGTATCCATGGTGTCGGTTTCACGCTGGGCCATCTTGCCGCATTTGGGACAGGCAACCTTGTGGAAGCTTTCCATATCCGGCAGCGGAGAACGTCCGTCTTCGTTCATTACTGCATCTTCGGGCAGTACGACGGGCAGTTCCTGTTCGGGTACGGGTACAATACCGCACTCATCGCAGTAGATAACCGGAATGGGGGAACCCCAGAAACGCTGGCGGGAAATGTTCCAGTCACGCAGACGGTAGTTAATGGACTTTTTGCCTTTGCCGGACTTGCCGAGGAAATCGACAATTGCGCCCTTGGCATCTTCGTTAGGCATGCCGTCGAATTCACCTGAATTCACCAGCACACCGGGAGCGGTGTAGGCTTCTTCCATTTCAGCCACATTGAGGGTTTCACCTTCGGGCTGGATTACCACCTGTTTGGGCAGGTCGTACTTGCTGGCGAATTCAAAGTCGCGCTGGTCGTGTGCGGGAACAGCCATTACTGCGCCAGTACCGTAGCCCATGAGCACGAAGTTTGCCACGTAGATGGGCATTTTCTGGCCGTTGAGCGGGTTGATGCAGTATGCTCCGGTAAACACACCTTCCTTTTCAAGGTCGTCAGCACCGCGTACAATGCGGTCCATGTTGGAAACCTTTTTCACGAATTCGCGAACCTTGTCTGCTTCGGGCTTGCCTTCGATGAGCTTTTCCACCATGGGATGCTCGGCTGCCAGAGACATGAAAGTTGCACCGAAAAGGGTATCAGGACGGGTAGTGAAAACACTGATGGTTTCATCGACATCTTCAACCTGGAAGTCCAGTTCCGCACCGATTGATTTACCGATCCAGTTGCGCTGCATGGTGATAACGCGTTCAGGCCAGCCGCCTTCAAGCTCATTCAGGCTTTCAAGCAGTTCTTCGGCGTAATCAGTGATGCGCATGAACCACTGGGAAAGTTCCTTCTGGACAACTTCGGTGTCACAACGCCAGCACAGGCCCTCTTCAACCTGTTCGTTAGCCAGAACTGTATGACAGGTTTCACACCAGTTGACCGGGGACTTCTTGCGGTAAACCAGACCCTTTTCCAGAAATTTGAGGAAAAACTGCTGTTCCCATTTGTAGTAGCCGGGATGGCAGGTAGCCAGTTCGCGGCGCCAATCGTAGGAGTAGCCCAGACGTTTGAGCTGGGTACGCATGTCGTCGATGTTGGCGTAGGTCCACTCAGCAGGGTGGGTGTTGTGCTTGATAGCCGCGTTCTCAGCAGGAAGACCAAATGCGTCCCAGCCCATGGGGTGGAGCACGTTGAAGCCTTTCATGCGTTTGTAACGGGCAACAACATCACCGATTGAGTAGTTGCGTACGTGGCCCATGTGGATTTTCCCGGAAGGGTAGGGAAACATTTCCAGTACGTAGTACTTGGGACGGGACTCGTCGGCTTCCACGTCGAAAGCACCCTTCTCGGTCCATTCCTTCTGCCACTTGTTTTCAATCAATTCCGGTTCGTATTTCCCAAAACCCATTTGAAAATCCTTATATTAGGTGTTGCCGTAGGCAATTAGAAATTTTTCTCAACCTTGAACTTGCCGGTGTCGATGTCACGGGCTACTGCGTCGAGAATACCGTTGATGAAGTTACGGGAGTTGCCGTCACCGAACTTCTTAGCCAGTTCGATGCCCTCATTGATACCCACCTTGAGGGGGATGTCGGGCTTGTGGACCAGTTCGTATACGGCGAGTCGTAGGATCGCCAGTTCGACTTTTGCAATTCTTTCGATCTTCCAATGTTTGGAGTAGCGACCGATAACTTCGTCAAGTTCTTCCTGCGCATTCCAGATTCCGAGCAGCAACTCACGGGCGTAGAGGATCAGGTCTTCTTCGGTTTCCCTGATTACTGCGGGGCTCTGGTTGTAAATACGTTCAGTAGTCCATCCGCCGTGGGGAGGGACAAAACTTAAGCCGTACAATACCTGAAAAGCAAGTACGCGGCCTTTTCTTCGTAAACCTTTAGTCTGGGACATCTGCATCACTATCCTGCGGTTGCTGGTCGTAAGTGGTGTGCAACGCAAGATACATTTAAATTGTTATTTAAACAACACAACAGGCATACGGTCTCCGAACAGCGGGACGGAGACCGTATGCCTTCAAATTATGTTCAGTAATCAAGCCTGTTTCCGGAGAAACAGACTAGAAATTACAAGCTCTAGTTAAATCTGCTGCAGAACGCGAACAGTTTCCAGCATTGCGGAAGCTGCTTCAACGCCCTTGTTGCCTGCTTTGGAGCCGGCACGTTCAACCGCCTGATCAATGGTGTCGCAGGTCAGCAGGCCGAAACCGATAGGCAGGCCGTTGTCCATGCTTACCTGAGCAACGCCTTTTGCGCACTCATTGCAGACATAGTCAAAGTGGGGAGTTGCGCCGCGGATAACAGCACCGAGAACCACGATACCGTCATATTTGCCGGATTCAGCAAGCTTCTTGGTTACCACGGGAATTTCAAATGCACCGGGAACCTTGATCAGGGTCATGTTTTCTTTTTCGCAGCCGTGGCGGTGGAGGTAATCAACAGCTCCGCCGACCAGCCTGTCAACGATGATGTCGTTGAAACGACCTGCTACGAATGCGATTTTCAGACCTTTGGAGTCAAGCTGACCTTCAACGGTTTTAATATGATACATGGTGCTTCTCCCTTTTTATTTTTTATCTTCAAGATGATCCAGCATGTGGCCCATCTTATCTTTTTTGGTTTTCAGGTAATCGAGGTTTGCTGCGCAGGCATCCATTTCAATGGGCACACGCTCGGTAACTTCGAGACCGTAACCTTCGAGACCGACAATCTTTTTGGGGTTGTTGGTCATTAGTTTCATTTTGGTGATTCCGAGCTGGACCAGAATCTGTGCTCCGGTGCCGTATTCACGCAGGTCGGGCGCGAAGCCCAGTCTTTCGTTGGCTTCAACAGTGTCGCAGCCGAGATCCTGCAGGTGGTAAGCCTTGATCTTGTTGCCGAGGCCGATACCGCGGCCTTCTTGACGCATGTAGAGCAGTACGCCCTTACCTTCGTTGCGGATCATGCACATTGCGGAAGCAAGCTGATCGCCGCAGTCACACCGCTGGGAACCGAAAACATCACCGGTCAGGCATTCGGAGTGAACGCGGACCAGAACGGGTTCACCGGGCTGAACATCGCCCATGGTCAGGGCAATGTGGGTGCGGTTATCTTCGCTGGAATGGAAAGCGGAAGCCTTGAACTCGCCCCAGCGGGTGGGCAGTTCTGCATCTGCTTCGCGAGTGACAGTGTGGCTGCCGAATTTCATGCGGTATTTGATCAGGTCTTCGGTTGAGCAGATCTTGAGATCGTGCTGCTTGGCGTATTCTTTGAGGTCGGGGAGGCGGGCCATGGTGCCGTCGTCCTTCATGATTTCGCAGATTACGCCTGCGGGTTTCAGACCTGCAAGGCGGGCGAGGTCAACGCTGCCTTCAGTCTGTCCGGCACGGACCAGAACTCCGCCGTCTTTGGCGCGGAGGGGAAAAATATGGCCGGGAGTAACGATATCTTCGGGCTGTACGCCGTCTTTAACAGCAGCCAGAATGGTGGTGGCGCGGTCTGCAGCGGAAATACCGGTAGTCACGCCTTCACGTGCTTCAATGGAAACAGTGAAGTTGGTGCCGAACTGGGAGCCGTTGGACTGAGCCATAAGCGGCAGCTGCAGCTGGTCGATCATTTCGCCGGACATGGCGAGGCAGATAAGCCCTCTGCCGTGAGTAGCCATGAAGTTGATAATTTCAGGGGTCACTTTCTCTGCTGCGCAGACAAGATCACCTTCGTTTTCACGGTCTTCATCATCAACCATGATGACCATTTTACCTTCGCGGAGGTCCTCAATTGCTTCTTCAATAGTGCAGAAAGGCATATTCGTTATCCTCATTCTCCGGCGAGCGGAGTTCTTTTAAAAAAACACTGCTTGTTTAAACAAACAGGTCTGTCTTCATACATCAAAAAACAGAAAGGGTGAAATATGTTTTTTTATTATTTTATTTCAAATAGTTAAAATCCATTTTCGCGCAGGAAGTCCATTGTAAGCTTACTCTGGGGTTTGTCATCAGACTTTTGGCTGGTCCACGGGGCGACCATGCGTTCCACGTATTTGCCGATAACGTCGGTCTCTATGTTCACTTCATATCCCGGTGTCCAGAGCGAGATAGTGGTCTCTTGCTGTGTCTCGGGAATGATGTTCACCTCAAGGTAATCCTGTCCACAATCGTTAATGGTCAGGCTGATGCCGTCAAGGGCTACTGATCCTTTGGCTACCACATACTTGCCGTGTTCGATGGGAAACTTGATGCGGTAAATTTTGGATTCACCTTCAGGCCGTACGGATTCAACAGTGCCGAGGCAATCCACATGGCCGGAAACAATGTGCCCGCCCAGACGGTCACCCATGGCCAGCGCGCGTTCATAGTTGACCATGGAACCGCGCTTGAGGTTACCGAGGTTGGTCACCGACATGGATTCTTTACTGGCGTAGCAGGTAAACCAGCTGTCACTGTAAGTTTCAACAGTGAGGCAGACCCCGTTGATGGCGATGGATTCGCCTTTTTCGTAATTCTTGATATTAGACGCACTGACCTTGAAGCGGGTTTCATTGCCCCGGTTCTCGGCATTTTCAATGCGTCCTTTTCCCTGAATCAGTCCGGTGAACATGCTATTGTCCTTCGGGTTTAAAAACTATTTTTAAATCTCGGCCGCTTTGTTCAACGCGGCTGATGCGCAGATCCATGGCTTCACTGATAAGCACATTGTTTGAGCCTGCAAAATTCGGCCTGCCTTGCACATTACCAAGAATGCGCGGGGTCTGATACATGACGAATTCATCAACTAGCCCCTGTTCTGCAAGGGAGCAGGCCAGCTTGCCGCCGCCTTCACAGAGGGTGCGCAGCACCCCATGCTTTTCGCGCAACATTGTGAAACCTTTCTCAAGTATAAGACCTTTTTCGTCACAGGGAAGAGGCAAAACCTCAATTCCTTTATTTTTTAATTCCGTGGCGGTCTTTGTAGCTTCCTGTTCTGCGCTGGTCCAGAAAATTGTGTCAGCAGCACGGGTGGTGGTCAGTGTAAAGTCATCGTGATTTTGCGGGAGATTGTTGGTGACAATCACGGCCTTGGGCTGACGGAATCCTTCAGGAAGGGAATCAAGCCGGCAATTGAGGCTGGGATTGTCTTCGCGCAAGGTATTGCCGCCCACTATCACTGCTCCGACCATGGAGCGCAAACGCTGCACGTCCTGAAAAGATTCCGGGCAGGATACTGCTTCCTGTGCTCCGGTGGCGCCAGCGATTTTACCGTCAATTGTGCAGGCCAGTTTGAGGATGGAGTAGGCCCGGTCCGTGAACTGCCAGCACAGGAAATCAGAGATCAGGTCTTTGCATTGTTCTTCAAGTACTCCCTGATCAACTTTCACGCCCTTGGATTCGAGATATTCAATACCCCCGGCAGCCTTGGGGTTGGGGTCACGGGTACCGACCACAATGTGGGGGATGCCCGCCTCAAGGATACCTTCGGTGCAGGGCGGGGTCTTGCCGTGATGGTTGCATGGTTCCAAGGTCACGTACATGCAGCATTTGCTCATATCCACGCCTTTGGACTTGGCATCGGCAATGCACTCCCGTTCGGCGTGTAGTCCGCCGCAGAACATATGGTAACCCTCGGCTACAATTTGTCCGTCACGGACCATTACTGCGCCGACTGTTGGATTCGGTGCGGTGCGGTTGCGGCCGCGCATGGCGAGCTCCACTGCGCGGGCCATGAAGCCTTCTTCCGGGCTATTTATCGGATTCAAGAAAAGCAAATTTAACTCCGGCTTCTTTGAGCATTTGTTCGGAAAGTTCGTCCGGGTAACTTTCGGAGCAGTAAATTGCAGTTACTCCCGCGTTGATCAGCATTTTAGTGCAGATCAGGCAGGGCTGGGTGGTGCAGTAAATTTCCGCGCCTTTCATAGAAACGCCGTGAGTTGCGCACTGGATGATTACGTTCTGTTCAGCGTGAAGGCCGCGACAGAGTTCATGGCGTTCACCGGAGGGGACACCCATTTTTTCGCGGATGCAGCCTACATCGGCGCAGTGGGCAGTGCCCGACGGCGGCCCGTTGTAGCCGCTGGCGAGGATGCGTTTGTCCAGCACGGCTACTGCGCCGACCTTGCGGCGGGTGCAGGTTGAACGTTCCGCAACAAGGTGCGCGATGTTCATGAAATAGTCTGGCCAAGGCATTCTGTTGTCCATTTTATGCTCCCTCTTTGAAGCTGAGAAAACGGACCCGAAAATTCGGGCCCGTTTTTATTGGTATTATGTTGCGCTTCGCGCTCTATATTGAACGCATTTGCCTCCGGCGGCTTAAGCCCTTTTGTTAGGCTTCGCCGCTTGGCTGGCAAATCTTGCGATCTTAGTATGCGAAGAGTGGGTAGTCTTTTGCGAATTCGGCTACTTCTTTGCTGATCTGGTTCAGCTTGGTTTCGTTGCCGATGGAGTCAATGGCGGCGGTGATCCAGCCTGCGACTTTTACCATCTCTTCTTCTTTCATTCCGCGGGTGGTCAGAGCCGGGGTACCGATACGTACGCCGGAAGTCACGAACGGGGAACGGGTTTCAAAGGGGATGGTGTTCTTGTTGACGGTGATGCCTGCTTCATCAAGAGCATGTTCGGCGTCTTTACCGGTGATGTCCTTGTTAGTCAGGTCCAGCATCATCAGGTGGTTGTCAGTACCGCCGGATACGAGGTCGAAGCCTGCATCCATGAGGTTTTTGGCCAGAGCCTGCGCGTTGGCAACAACCTGTTTCTGGTATTCAACGTAGGAAGGCTTGAGTGCTTCACCGAAAGCAACCGCTTTAGCTGCGATTACGTGCATGAGCGGGCCGCCCTGAATACCGGGGAAAATGTTGGAGTTCAGTGCCTTGCCGTGTTCCTCGGTGGAGAGGATCATACCGCCGCGGGGACCGCGCAGGGTTTTGTGGGTGGTGGTAGTGGTGTAGTGTGCGTGCTCGATGCAGGAGGGGTGTACGCCTGCTGCGATGAGACCCGCGATGTGAGCCATGTCCACCATGAGAACCGCGCCTACTTCGTCGGCGATCTGGCGGAAGCGGGCGAAGTCGATGATGCGGGGGTATGCGGAAGCACCGGCAATGATCATCTTGGGTTTGCACTCTTTGGCAATCTCAAGGACATTGTCGTAGTTGATAGTCTTGGTCTCAGGATCAACACCGTAGAATTTGATGTCGAAGAGCTTGCCGGAAAAGTTAACCGGGGAACCGTGGGTCAGGTGACCGCCGTGGGAGAGGTCCATGCCGAGTACGGTGTCGCCGGGCTTGAGAGCCGCAAAGTAGACAGCCATGTTGGCCTGTGAACCGGAGTGGGGCTGTACGTTTACGTATTCGCAGCCGAAAATTTCTTTTGCACGGTCACGGGCGAGGTCTTCTGCGAGGTCGACATATTCACAACCGCCGTAGTAACGCTTGCCAGGGTAACCTTCAGCGTACTTGTGGGTCATTACACTGCCCATGGCCTGACGGACCGCTGTGGAGGTAAAGTTCTCCGAAGCGATGAGTTCAAGCTTGGTCATCTGGCGGGTTACTTCCTGTCCAATGGCAGCCGCTACTGCCGGGTCTTTCATCATCAGTTCTTCCATGACAAGCTCCAGTTAAAATTTTTTATTTGTTGCGGGGTAGCGCGCTACCCCGCAACAAATTGAATTGATTCTTATTCTTCGAATTTCTTAAACAGCATGCAGCCGTTGGTTCCGCCGAAGCCGAACGAGTTGCTCAGTACATAGTTGACCTGCTGCTCACGCTTACCGTCTGCGCAGTAATCGAGATCACAGTCAGGATCAGCTTCGATCTGGTTTGCAGTACCGGGAATGATTCCGGTTGCGAGGGTCTTAACAGCAAAAGCTGCTTCAACACCGCCTGCACCACCGAGGAGGTGGCCGATCTGGGATTTGTTTGCGCTGATGGCGATATTCTTAGCGTGGTCACCGAAGACCTTATGGATGGCCTTGGTTTCGCAGAAGTCGTTCAGTTTGGTGGAAGTACCGTGGGCGTTGATGTGATCGATCTCAGAAGGATCAACTTTGGCTTCACGGATAGCTGCGTTCATGGCCCGGGCCATGCCTGCGCCGTCTTCCGGCGGTGCGGTCATGTGGTAGGCATCGGAAGATGCACCGAAGCCCACAACTTCAGCAAGAATCTCAGCGCCGCGTTTCTGTGCGTGCTCAAGGGATTCCAGCAGAAGCAGACCAGCACCTTCACCCATGACAAACCCGTCACGTCCGGCATCAAAGGGACGGGATGCGGTTTCAGGATCGTCATTGCGGGTGGAGAGAGCCTTCATGGCGGTGAATCCGGCAAAACCCAGAGGGGTGATGGTGGATTCAGCACCACCGCAGATCATTACATCGGCGCGGCCGAGCATGATGTCGGTGTACGCCTGACCGATGGCGTGAGTACCGGATGCACATGCAGTACACATGCACAGGTTCGGACCCTGCGCTTCGGCAAAGATGGAAACCTGACCGGCAGCCATGTTGCCGATAATGATCGGGATGAAGAAGGGGGTGATTTTCTTGGGGCCGGTTTTCATCAGTTTGGAATGCTGCTTCTCGATAGTATCGAGGCCGCCGAGACCTACACCGATGACAACTCCGGCACGTTCACGATCGTCCCCTTCAAGCTTGAGTCCGGTGGACTCCATAAGCATCTGGTTGGCTGCCACAGCGAACTGTGTGAACCTTTCCATACGCTTGGCCTGCTTGTGGGGGATGAATTCTTTAGCGTCAAAGCCTTTGACTTCACCTGCGATGCGGGCGGTAAATTCGCTGGCATCAAAGGAGGTAATTTCGGCAATACCGGACTTGCCTGCAAGCAGGTTGTCCCAGCTGGTATCGATGTCATTACCAATGGGGGTGATGGCGGAAACGCCTGTTACTACTACCCTGTTCATATATTTAAACCTGTAAAATATGTTGGGGTTAATCTTTTTGGAGGGTCATACAAAAGGAGCGCCTTACGCCCGTGAGGAGCAATAAGGCGCTCTTTTTAAAAACCCTTGTAAGCAATCAGTCTACTGCTTGCTTTCTACGAATGCGATTGCATCCTTAACTTTGAGGATCTTCTGAGCTTCTTCGTCTTCGATTTCAACGTCGAACTCTTCTTCCATAGCCATGATGAGTTCGGTCAGGTCGAGAGAGTCAGCGCCGAGATCTTCAACAAAAGATGCTTCGTCTTTAATTTCGTCTTCGGATACGCCAAGCTGGTCTACGATAATTGCTTTTACTTTTTCAGCTGCGGACATAGTCCCCTCCAAATCATTATTTTAGTGTTTCTTAATTACATGTACATCCCGCCGTTAACAGCGAGAGTCTGGCCTGTGATATAACCGGATTCGTCCTTGGCAAGGAATGAAACCGCGTTTGCTATATCATCGGATGTGCCGAGTTTTTTCAGCGGTATGTTGTCCATCATCTGCGCCATGACTTTTTCAGGCAGTTCTGCGGTCATGTCGGTCTGGATAAATCCCGGAGTAACGGAATTCACAGTGACACCACGCGGAGCAAGTTCAATGGCGCTGGCCTTGGTCAGCCCGAGGAGGCCGGCTTTGGCCGATACGTAGTTGGCCTGTCCTGCATTACCGGCCTGTCCAACTACAGAGGAAATGTTGATGATCCTTCCGTAACGCTGTTTCATCATGATCTTTGCGGATTCACGCAGGCAGGTGAAAGCGCCAGTCAGGTTGATGTCGAGGACTTTGTCCCAGTCTTCATCCTTCATGCGGACCAGAAGTCCATCGCGGGTGATTCCGGCGTTGTTCACCAGAACATCCAGCTTTACTTTACCTTTGATCTCTTCCTTGAAAAAGGAAGCTACAGCTTCACGGTCAGAAGAATCAAGCTTGAATGAGCGGGCCTTGCCGCCTGCAGCTTCAATTTCAGCGCAGACTTTTTCGGCTCCGTCGGGGCGGCTTACGTAGGTGATGATCACTTCAAAGCCGTCTTTGGCGAGCCTCTTGGCGCAGGCTTCTCCGATTCCTCTGGAACCGCCCGTTACAAGGGCGGTGCTTGGCAGTTCACTCATTTACTTCCCTCTATGTTAAATTAATCTAGTCCTGCGTCTCATAGCCTAAAGCGGCTGTGACTGCAAATTTAATCTAAATTAATTTGTTTAAACATACATGTGCGTTTGCACTATGTTGTTTTTCCCTTTTATACAGAGGTGTTGTTAAAATTCAGTTAAAAATAGCAGAATTTTACAAAACACCGCATTAAAACTGGATCAAAGAAGATCCCCAGGTCAGGCCGCCGCCAAAGGTGGCCAGAAGGACCAGATCTCCGTCCTTAATGAAGCCGGACTCTCTTGCGTCGGCAAGTGCGATGGGAATTGATGCGGCAGAAGTGTTGCCGAATTTATCCACATTCGCAAAAACCTTTTCGCGTTCGATTCCCAGCTTTTTGCCCACGGCCTCGATGATGCGCATGTTGGCCTGGTGGGGCAGCAGTACGTCCACGTCTTCAATGGTCAGCCCCTGTCTCTCAAGTATTTCATTGGAAATGGAGGTCATGGAGCGTACTGCGTGTTTGTAAATTTCACGTCCCTGCATTTCCACAAAGTTCTCAACGCCTACGGTATCCCCCTTTTTGTAGGGGTAGGCGGAACCTGCACCTTTAATGGTCAGGTTCATGCCCGGACCGCCGTCGGCGCGGACGAGGGTGTCGAGTACTTTTCCGGGTTCTCCATCAGTGCCAGCAGTCATTACCGCAGCGCCTGCGCCGTCTCCAAAGAGTACGCAGGTGGAACGGTCTTCCCAGTTGACTCGGCTGGTGACGACTTCAGAACCGCAGACCAGAATTTTTGCAGAGGGATCGAGATTGATGAGTGCCCGGGCCACCTCAACAGCGTATACAAAACCGGAGCAGGCCGCGGAAAGGTCCATGGCTGCCCTGTTTTTGATACCCAGCCGCTCCATGAGCAGGCAGGATGTGGTGGGAACAGGCATATCGCCGGTGAAGGTGGCGATGATTACGTGGGTGAGTTCTTCCGCTTCCATGCCTGCGGCCTTGAGGGCTTTTACAGATGCCTCATAAGCAAGGTCCAGGCATGTTTCGTCTTCAACAACGTGGCGCTGTTTGATTCCGGTGCGGGTGGTTATCCATTCATCGTTGGTATCAACGAATTTTTCAAGATCACTGTTAGTGTATAGCCGCTCAGGGACATGGAAACCAAGGCCCCTGATGTGTGAGAAAGTACTCATTACGCCATTCCTGTTTTAGGATGGAAAGGGAGCGATTTTCCGGGGTGATGCGCCTACTGTCCGAATAATGGACCGCAGGAAGTCCGCTCTGGTGTTGCGCCCGTCAAAGCATTTGAGGGCGTCACACTAGAATTTAGGTGCGGTGATTTCCTTATGTGCGGCCAAACCTTCTTTCAGGTGGGCGACAGCATCGTTTTTGACAAAGGTGGCAGCCATTTCAATGGCTTTTTCCACTGCCCGGGAATCGGCTTTACCGTGGCAGACAAGGACAATTCCTTTCAGTCCGAGGACCGGAGCTCCGCCGTACTCAGACTTATCTAACAGTCTACTGAATCTTTTAAAAGCTTTCATTGCGAGCATGGCTCCCAGCTTGGAAACAATGTCGCGCTTGAGTTCGCCTTTCAGCAGGCTGCCGAAACTGTGGGCCAGCCCTTCAGCCAGCTTGAGAGCCACGTTGCCCACGAATCCGTCACAAACGGCAATATCAACATCTCCGGTAAAGATATCCCGTCCTTCGATGTTACCCATAAAATTCAAGGAAGAATTTTTGAGCATATCATAGGTGGTCTTTACCAGTGTGTTGCCTTTGCCTTCCTCTTCACCGATGGTCAAAAGACCGATGCGCGGGTTCTGATAACCCAGCACGTCACGGGCCAGTACGTCAGCCATGAGGCCGAACTGGAAAAGGTGTTCCGGTTTGGAATCCACATTGGCACCTACATCAAGCAGGACCATGGGTTTCTTCTCGGTGGGCAGAATTCCGGCCATACCCGGACGCAGGACGCCCTTAATGCGACCGATGGTGAACATGCCGCAGGCAACAGTAGCCCCGGAGTTACCGGCACTGACAACACCGTCAGCCTTGCCCTCCTTGACCAGTCTGCATGCGACCTGAATTGATGAGTCCTTCTTCTTGCGCATTGCGTCGGCAGGCTTGTCTTCCATTGTGACAACCTGAGAAGCGTGGACAATATCAATAGCACATGATCCGGTATCAAGCTTTTCAAGCTCGGACCGGATCATGTGCTCATCACCTACCAGCGTAATCGGGAGTCCCGTTTTGGCGGCATTCACCGCTGCGGGGACAATAACCGAAAGACCGTAGTCGCCACCCATGGCGTCTACGGCAATGCGGGGTATTATGCTAGGCATCTTCGGAATTGATTACCTGACGACCTTTGTAGGAACCGCAAGAAGAGCAAGCTCTGTGAGGGATGATGGGTTCACCGCACTCGCAGTATACTACGTTGGGGGTTGCTACGTGGTCGTGGGAACGACGCATGTTTCTGCGGGATTTGGAAGTTTTCTTTTTCGGCTGTGCCATGACTAAGTCTCCTAAAGAGTTTTTTTTAAAGCCGATCCGTGCGGACCGGAATTTAGTTCTTTATCTTAAGATTGCGGAAAACCGCAAGCCTTGGATCGCCCTCATCCTGCTCGCATTCGCATCCGCCTTTGTTAAGGTCGGCTCCGCACTTGGCGCAAAGTCCCTTGCATTCTTCTTTGCAAAGAGGCTTGATCGGAAGTGCCATTACGAAATGCTCCCAGAGGAGGGCACCGATATCGATTTTGAGCCCTTCTTTGGTCTTTACAACGGGTGATTCTTCATCATCACCGTCTTCAGCGACCTGCTCATATTCCTCGAATTCGGTGGAAATATTGTGCTTGTAGTCTGCCGTGCATCTGTCGCATGCAATTGTCACGGAACCTTTGGTTCCACCTCTGACAAGGCATCCTTTGTCCTGAGGAAGGACATAGATTTCAGACACCAGCGCATCGCCGGGTTTGACTTCTACTTTGTACTGTTTCCATGCAGCGGACCAGAAATTCTGGTCCTCGAAAACAAAATTTTGTCCCTCTTCGGGGATGTCGTTTAATGTAATCCAGAGTTCAGACATATTTTTCCTCGCGGAAGGGTTTCCTATATGAGTTTTTTTTCTTCTGTCAAGGAAAAAGAGCTTGCATTTTCCAGAGCGAGCGTTTAAATGATACCTCTTTTGTTCGGGAAGAGCAATTTCCCTTGCGGGAATCCGCGCTTTCCGGCAATCTAAAAAAAGTGACTACCATCAAGGAGGTTCAACATGTCCCAGGTATGCGATATATGCGGTAAAGGTCCTCAGACTGGCAATAACGTTTCCCACGCTCACAACAAGACTAAGAGACGTTTCATGCCTAACCTGCAGAAAGTCCGCACTCAGCTTCCCAGCGGTGAAGTAAAAAGCATCAAAGCTTGCACCCGCTGCATCCGCTCCGGCGCTGTTGTTAAGCCCGTAGCTAAGAAAAAAGTAAGCTAAGCTTCTTTTTCATTTTTCGCACGATTCGTCGTGTAAAAAGCCCCGGTCATAATTATTTATGGCTGGGGCTTTTTTTTGATTCATTCTTATTCTGCCGCCCATCTGAGGGCTGCATCAAGCTCTTCCGCAGGGTAGGTTTTCACTTCCCCGCTAACCAATGCACCGGCAACCTTGGTTCCCCATTCCACCCATGTAGGGCCGCCGACAACGGCAAGCTTGTCAAAGTCATTGCGGTGGGCAAATCCGAATTTGGTATCCTCCCACATGGCCTTCAAATCCCAACCTTTGAAATTTTCATCCATGTAGAGCAGGGCTCTGCATTTGCCGTGTTCCGTAATTGTTTTTTGCAAGGCGGGAATCCAGACTTCGGTATAATCCTCGCCGGAAACTTTGCCGGTGGCTGTTACAGCCAGCATGGGGCCGCTGCTTTCTTTCATGATGGTGATCATGGTTTACTCCTGTGGGTTGTTCATTAAAAGAACTTGCAGCCAATTTATCACATCCGGTCAGGAATTAAAGGGCCAACTCGGAAAAACTGACTCAGGTCAATGAAACTGTATTAAGTAGGAGTATTTGTAACGCACGTAAGAAGGATTGTTTGCAAAATTATTCGAACTCAACCTGAACAGGAGCGTGCGGGTGAACTATCTTGATAAAATGAAAGGGGGCGGACAGTGCCCTCCGCAAACCAGCCTCAGTGAAATTTTTTGGTCATGGATCGGAGCATTTTGTGGAATCCTGCCCGTGGCTTTGCTTAACTACACTATTTTTTCCGCCACCGATCTGGTTTTCATTATCGGTTCCTTTGGAGCCTCAGCAGTACTGATCTACGGAGCCATAACCAGTCCTCTGGCCCAGCCTCGAAATCTTCTGGGCGGACATATTCTTTCTGCTCTTATCGGTGTGGCCTGCTACAAAATGTTTCCGAATCAGCTCTGGCTGGCGGCTCCTCTTGCTGTCGCCACAGCCATTGCGGTTATGCACGTTACCAAGACTCTGCATCCTCCGGGAGGTGCCTCCGCACTCATCGCGGTCATAGGCAGCCCCAAGTTGCATGTGTTGGGCTATTGGTATGCTGTGGTTCCGGTGGGTGTCAGCGCAACAATTATGTTGGTTGTGGCCGTACTGGTGAATAACATGGCTAAGAGCAGGCGATATCCTGTGTTTTGGTACTAACTGAAAAGGGGAGTGTTTGCACAAACACTCCCCTTAATTTTTATACAGCTTCAAAAGCCTCTTTTCTGAACACTGACCTTTCGCGCAGCATCATCACTACCAGCAGTACTGCTCCTGCCGCATGCAGCCGCATGTCCGGCCAGAGCAGCAGGGTCGCTGTTCCCATGTAGAGCAACCTTTGACCGATATTCAGGGCGTAAGTGTTGAAGCCTTCAAAGAAGACCGCAAAGCAGAACAGGCCGGCTGTGGCGGTAACCACTGTCTCGGCAACCTGCCAGAGCGGTCCTTCGAACAGGATCGGGGTGTAGCAGAAGAGCAGGGGGATAATATAAAGCCCCTTGGCTATTTTCCATGATTCAAAGCCTGTTTCCAGTGGCTTGGAGCCGGATATACCCGATGCACTGTAGGCCGCGAGGCAGACTGGCGGGGTTACGTTGGCATCCTGAGAATACCAGAATATGAGCATATGAGCCGCGATAAGGCTTGTGCCGAGCATTTGCATAGCCGGGGCAGCAAGAACCGCCAGAACAATGTAGGAAGCGGTTACGGGTAGGCCCATGCCCAGTACTAGTGATGCTACCGCAACCATGACGATGGTCAGCAGCAGACTGTTGCCCGCGATCATGGTGATGAGCATGGAGAATTTGATGCCCATGCCGACCATGAGTACCACGCCGACAACGATACCGGAGCAGAGCAGGATAACCCCCGTGGTGACCATATTCTGGCCTCCGGCTGCAAGGGCGTCCATGATATCGCGCCCGGACATGCGGGTCTTGGGATTAAGCCAGCTGGAGACCACGATTGCGGCAATACCGCCACAGGCCGCAAATGTGGGGGTGAACCCGTACATAAGCAGCCCCATGAGCGCGCCGATAGGGATAAAGAAGTTCCAGCCCTCTTTCATAACCTGACCTATGCGCGGGATGTCCTCTTCGGGAATGGGTTTGATGCCCAGTTTTTTGGCTCGTAAATGGACGAAGAAAGCCACGCTGACAAAGTACATGATTGCCGGAATGAAGGCCACGCCGACAATAGTAAGATAGGGAATCTGGGTCCACTGGCTCATGATGAATGCACCGGCACCCATGATGGGGGGCATGAGCTGTCCTCCTGTGGAGGCTGCGGCCTCAACTCCTCCAGCAAATTTGCTGGGGAATCCGGTTTTTTTCATCATGGGGATGGTGATGGAACCTGTGCCCACAGTATTTGCTACCGCACTGCCGGAAACAGAACCCATGAAGCCGGAAGCAAAAACCGCCATCTTGGCCGGACCACCGATGGTACGGCCCATGGAAGCCATGGCCAGCTTGATGATGAATTCCCCAGCTCCTGATTTGATCAGGAATGAGGCAAAGAGCACAAACAGGAATACGAATGTACTCGAAATGGTTGCAATGGTTCCGAATATTCCATCCGGAGCAAAGTACATGCGGTAAAGCATGCGCTGGATGGTCACTCCCGGAAAATGCCAGAGCCCGTCCAGATATTGCCCGCCGCCAAGTCCGTAGGCCAGAAATATAACGGCCAGACAGGGGATGAGCAGTCCGGTGGTCCTGCGGGTAATTTCCATCAAAAGCACGATCGCCAAGCCTGCGGCAATAAGATCTGCCATGATCGGCACTTCGTTGCGCATGTGCAGGGCATCTTCGAAAAATACAAGATAAAGCCCGGTGGCAAAGGACAGAACCGCTAGAAAATAGTCAATGGGCAGGGTTTCACGGGCGTGTTTCTTAAGCATCGGGTATTGCAGGAAGCCGATGAAAAGCATGAAAGAGTAATGGACAGCATTGCGCTGAATCTCCGGCATGATGCCTATGGTATTGACCCAGAGATGGAACAGAGAACAGATGATGCCCGTGGCATAGAGTAATTTGGCAGTGTTGCCCTCGATTACACGTTTAATCGCAAGGGTTTCACCACCAGAATCTTTCTTAACTGCCGGCTTTGGGGAAGTCGTGTCAGTCATAAAATATCCTTGGAAAGAAAGTATGGGGTTGGTGGATTTGTCCACCAACCCCTAATCATTACTATTTAATTATACCGACTTCGCGGTAGAATTTTTCAGCACCGGGATGCAGGGGTGCGGGCAGGCCTGTGGTGGCGCGTTCGAGAGACATAGCCTTGGTTGCCTTGTGAATATTGTTCAGGAAAGGCAGGTTTTCGTAGATAGTCTTGGTTATTTTGTAGACCACTTCGTCAGGCAGATCAGCGCGGCAGGCCAGAAAGTTGGGCTGGGCGATGGTCTTGATGTCTTCCTTCTGGGAAGGATAGGTCCCGGCAGGAATTACGTAACGGTTCCAGATGGGGTAGGCTTTCTGGATTTCAGCAAGCTGTGCATCAGTGAATTCAAGCACGGTTACATCGTCAGAGCCGAGCTGGGCATAAAGCTGGGTGATGGCCGCTGCGGGAGGTCCTGCAGGGATGTTGGCCCCGGCAATACGGCCATCCATCATGGCCTGTGCGGAGGGAGTATAGCCGAGGAATTCAAGTACGAGATCCTTGTTTACATCCACACCCATGATTTTGAGCAGGGTGCGTCCGGAACCTTCGGTGCCGCTGCCGCGCTTGCCGATGGAAAATTTCTTGTCCAGACCCTTGAGGTCGGAGATGTCACCTTTCTTTACGTACTTGTTGAGCAGCGGGAAGTGTTCAACATTTTCCCAGAGCATGGTGATGGAGCGGAAATCCTTGAAGGCCTTGCCTTTGTAAGGACCTTCGCCTTTGTATGCATTAAGGCCGAAGAGAGCCTGCAGGATGGCGAGGTCCGCTTCTTTGTTCTTAAGCATCTGTACGTTTTCGCCGGAACCGGCGGAGTTGATTGCTGTAGCGGTTATCTTGTCGGCTTTGGCAAGCTTGATGCTGACCAGTGTTCCAATAGCGACACCAACAGGGTAGTAGGTTCCACCAGTTGTGGCGGTGGCAATGATCAGGTTCTTGTCGCTTGCCTGTGAAGGTGCAGTTGCAAAGGTCAGACAGAGCATGCAAGTTAAGATGAGGCACGAGAATTTTTTAAGCATTCTTCCTCCGAGGTTGGATGTTAATCTAGCGGATGTGTAATGTGTAGATCAATGGATTATGAGAGGGGTATAGTATAGAATGAATAAAAAATCCAGATTGGAGAATTTTTACGCTTTACAATTATTTAATGCTCTTGAATGTTGGAAAAAATATTATTGTATACGCTGAACAATGTATTGTGTAAATTGATTGTGGAATCAAAAGTTAGAGTTGTGTTGATTGCCTTGAGTGTTGTCTGGGGTCTTTAACACAGTCCGGATGCATGTCCGTCAGATCGGGGATCGCATCCTCCGCAGAGTGTACCCTTGTCCGCATCTCGCACTATAATTTGTCCCCGTCCGAAAAGAGTGCGCTTATAACCACTGCGCATTTCAAGGTCGTGCCCCATGGCAAATAGTTTTTTTACACTTTCGCTGGCAAGGCCTTCTTCCAGACAAACCCTGCCGCCAGCTTCCCCCGGTTCAATGCAGAAACGCAACCTGTTCAGGGCTTCTTGTGGGTCAGCCCCGTCATCAAGCATGGCTGAGATTACCTGCAAATGACCTTGCGGCTGCATAAACCCGCCCATGACCCCGAAAGTAGAGTGCAGGGATTTGTCTTTGCGCAGGCAGATGCCGGGGATGATGGTGTGGTAGCTGCGCTTGCCTCCGGCAATTACGTTGGGATGGTTTGGATCGAGAGAAAAGTTGTGTCCCCGGTTTTGCAGGGAAAAACCAAGCCCTTCCGGGACTATCCCGGTTCCGAATCCTAGGTAATTGGAATTGACCATAGAACAGCCGTTACCGTCCTTGTCCACAACGCAGAAGTATACAGTATCAGATGAATTGACCGGGACTCCGCTGGTATTGTCCAACTTGGCCCGATCCGGGAAAATCTGGGCAGCCCGTTTTGCTCCGTAGGACGGTGAGAGGAGTTTCTCCAGCGGTATTGAATAGTGCTGTGGATCAGCTACATGCAACCGTGCATCAGCAAAGGCCAGCCGCATGGCTTCGATAAGATGGTGCAACCGTTCCGGTGAATCAGGCGCGCCAAGCCCTGTTACATCGATATCCGCGAGAGTGTTCAGGGCCAGCAGGGCTGCTAAACCCTGTCCGTTGGGCGGGCATTCGTGAATTTCATATCCTCGGTAATTTACGCTGATGGATTTCTGAAACAGGCTTGAATGCGCAGCCATGTCTTCTATGGATAGAAAACCGCCGTTGTTGCGGACAACTTTGACTATTCTTTCCGCTATGTCACCAGTATAGAAAAGTTCTTTTGCTTTGGCGGGCGAACAGTCCGCCAGACGGGCAAGGGTCAGCCCCAGATTGCGATTGAGCATGATTTCACCGCAGCGGGGAGCTTTTCCGCTCAAAAGTAATTGTTCGCCGCCGGGGCTGTTACTCAGTATCTTGGCTCCCTCTTCCCAAAGTTGTGCGGTTACCGGGCTGACCGGAAAACCCTGCATTGCGTAACGAATGGCCGGAGTAAGAATAGTCGCAAGGTCAAGGGCCCCATGCTGTTCCACCAGATCGACCCAGAGTGCCAGCGCACCGGGGACGTTGACAGTCATGGCATGGCGCAGGGATAGTTCTCCAGAAATCCCCATTGCGGTGACTTTCTCTAGGGAAATATCCTCTGCGGATTTACCGGAACCGTTTAGGGCAAATACATTTTTTTTGTCCGCAGCATAATAGAGGGCAAATGCATCACCGCCCAGTCCGGTGCTACACGGCTCAACCACAGCAAGGGCTGCGGCAACTGCTATGGCAGCATCAGCGGCATTGCCTCCTTTACGAAGAATTTCCAGTCCTGCTTCAGTGGCCAGCGGCTGGCTGGAAGCAACCATACCCTTGGTGGCATATACCGGGGAACGGCGTGAATTAAAGGTGAATGCCGGGAGATGGTGTGTGGGAATTTCAAAAGCGGACATTTGGTTGCTCCGGTTGCATTGTTTCTCTTTGATGCAATGTTAGAAGCAATCGTAGGTAAAATGCAATAGTATACAGTTTGATGTGGGTGTTTACTCGCGACGTGTGTCGGAGAATAACTGCACCCGCTTCATTGTCTGTCTGATTGCTTTTGTTTTGCTTTTATGGCTATTGTTGCAGAATGTTGACATTTTTACGTGTTATTGTTTTGACATTTTGTCTCCTTTGCCGTTCCGTTGATACTTATGCGTCTGCTTTAAAGCTAATGGCTGAGGAGTACCCGCCATATAGCTACCTACAGGATGGTAAGCCTAAGGGGCTTTTTATAGATTTGGTTCACAGGATTCAGGAGAAGCTGGACGGGGAGTGCAGTGAGGTGAAATTTTATCCTTGGGCACGGGGATATAAGAAATTGCAGGCAGGAGAAGGAGATGTTCTTTTTCCCATGTGCATGACTACTGAACGCTCGACAATGTTTAAATTTGTAGGGCCTGTTTTTTGGGATGACATTTATTTTTACCGAAAGAAGGGCAGCAATATTGAACTGAAGAATTTTGATGATGCCAAAAAGGTCGGCAAGATAGCGGTGACTAGATATGATGTTTTTCACCAGAATCTAGCCAGTATGGGGTATACAAATCTCGATTTCAGCGCCTCCCCAAAATTTGATTTTATGAAGCTTCTCCGGGATCGTGTCGATCTTGTGCCTATGGGGCGGAAGGTTATTTCTTATTTTTTTGAACGGAATCCTGAACTCGATTTTAATATGCTTGAGCGGGTCGGTCCTCCTGTCTTTTTTACCTCCAACTACATCGCCTTTAGTATAGATACTCCTGACGAAATTGTGCGGAAGTGGCAGAGAGCCCTTGAGCAGTTGAAAAAAGAAGGGGAATGGTTGGAGATTGTAGATAAATACTTCCCTCCTGATTCAGTGGATTAATCCAATTTTGAGGATTGTTTGTCTTAACTAATGAAATGACTTACAGTTGTATTATGAGAATATTGCTTGCTTTTATTATTGTTGCTTTCATTTTTGTTTCTCAGGTTCCTGCCCGCGCTTCCGGTCTTTATGTAATGGCCGAACATTATCCTCCGTATAGTTTTCTTGAAAATGGCAAACCGGCCGGTTTTTTTGTTGAGTTGTTCAGGATGATTGAAGATAAGCTTGGCGAAAATCCAGTTAAGATCAATTTTTACCCTTGGGCCAGAGCTTATAAAAAATTAAAAAGAAACCGTGGTGATGTTCTTTTTCCCATGGCGATGAATGAGGAAAGGAAAAAACTGTTTAAGTTTGTCGGCCCAGTATTTTTGACCGATATATATTTTTATAAAAAGAAAGGAAATTGGATTCGGCTGGGCAGGATCGATGATGCGAAAAAGGTCGGCAAGATTGGAGTCACAAGGGATGATCTTTTTCACCAGAAACTTGTCGGTATGGGGTTTAAAAATTTAGAAGTAAGTACCTCTCAGCGGTCGGATTTTTTTAAGGTCCAGCGGGAAAGGGTTGATCTTGTCCCCATGGGGGATCGAACTATCGGCCTGTTTTTGGATGGAATACCTGAGCTTGGCATGAGCGATTTTGAACAGGTAGGCCCGGTAATTTTTACTTCGTCCGCTTACATAGCATTTTCTTCCACTGTCCCTGACGAGGTGGTCAGTAAGTGGCAGGCGGCTCTGGACGAACTGAAAGCTGAAGGGGAATGGTTGAGAATTATTGATAAATATTTCCCGCCGGATCAGGCGAAGTGATTTTCTGTAAGTCATAAAAAAGCTCCGTACATACCAAGATGTACGGAGCTTTTTTTTTAGGATTTATTTTTAGCTGTGCCTTACAGAGCGGCGAAGCCATATTAAAAAAGTTTGGGATTCTTGAACCCTTTTCAAAGGGTTTAAGCCGCCGGTGGCAAAGTGTTTTAATTAAACCAAAGAGGCAGCGTGATTCATGCGGGCAATGGTTTCATCTTTGCCGAGCACGTGCATGAGATCGTAGAGGCCGCCGGGGGACTGTGTGCGTCCGCAGAGAGCGAGACGAACAGGCTGTCCAATGGCTTTGAACTTGAGTTCTTTCTCTTCAAGAAAGCCTTTGCAGACAGCTTCAAGGGAATCGTGGCTGTATTCTTCGTCAGCTTCGATGCGGGCGGTCAGTTCCTTGAGGATTTCCACTGCTTCGGGCTTGAATACTTTTGCAACTGCTTTTTCATCATATTCCAGTGCTGCACTGTCCACGAGGAAGAAATCGCACATGTCGGCCATTTCCTTGTAGTTAGTGGAGCGGGGCTGGAGCAGGGGAATGATCTTTTCAAGGTATGCATCTTCAGCTTCCATGCCTTCGGGCAGGAAAGAGCGCATGCCGGGAATCAGTTCAGCCGGTGCTTTGGCTTTGATATATTCGCTGTTTACCCAGTCCAGTTTCTTGGTGTCGAAAACGGACGGGGAGTTGCCGAGATGGTCGGTGTCGAAAAGTTCGATCAGTTCTTCACGGGAGAAGATTTCCTGATCGCCGTGGGACCAGCCGAGGCGCACGAGGTAGTTAACCACTGCTTCGGGCAGGTAGCCCATTTTTTCGTATTCCATAACGGAAAGGGCACCGTGGCGCTTGGAAAGCTTTTTCTTGTCCGGGCCGAGGATCATGGGAACGTGGCCGAACTTGGGTACATCCCAGCCAAGAGCTTGGTAAAGCAGGATCTGGCGCGGGGTGTTGTTGACGTGGTCATCACCGCGCAGGACGCTGGTGACGCCCATGGTGTGGTCATCCACTACAACTGCGAGGTTGTAGGTCGGGGAGCCGTCAGAACGGCGCAGGATCATGTCATCCATCTCAGCATTTTCAACGCTGATGGGGCCTTTGATCATGTCAGTGAAATTTGTGCGGCCTTCAAGGGGAGCCTTGAAACGTACGACCCTGTTCTCGCCGGGGCCGAGATTCTTTTCACGGCAGGAACCGTCATACTTGGGCTTGCGCTTTTCCTTCATGGCCTTTTCGCGCATGGCGTCAACCTGTTCGGGAGTACAGTCGCACCAGTAAGCTTTGCCTTCGTCCAGCAGCTGGTCAATGTAGCTGTTGTAGAGGTCGAAACGGTCACTCTGGTAGACAGGATCGTCGTTCCAGTCCATGCCCAGCCATTTCATGGAATCGAGAATGGCATCGGTGTATTCCTGCTTGGAACGTTCGCGGTCGGTATCTTCGATGCGCAGGACAAATTCCCCGCCGTCGTGTTTGGCAAGAAGCCATGCGAAAAGTGCGGTGCGTGCGCCGCCGATGTGCAGGTGCCCGGTAGGACTGGGCGCAAATCTGGTTACGGTTTTAGCCATGATAGTGTTCTCCTGAAATATAACGTAAAAAATCCGCCCTCGTAGGGCGGTTTTATTTGCTGAACCTATTTAGTTCTTGAATTTATTGCCGACCGGCCGGAGCAGGCTCCGGCCGGGGAAATTTTATTCAGCAGGCTCTACGCCTTTGAGCTCGGGAATTTCCTTGAGCAGGGTGCGCTCGATGGCGTTCCTCAAGGTGATCTGGGACATGGGACAGCCCTTACAGGCTCCCTGCAAACGCACTTTGGCGATGCCTTTGTCAGTTACCTCTACGAGTTCTACGTTACCGCCGTCAGCCTGAAGAAGGGGTCTGACCTTGTCAAGAGCGGCTTCGACTTTATCGTGCATGGTAAATCCTCCGTTTGGTATGCCCGCTCAAGTACTGTCTTTAAACGTCCTTGTCAAACCCGTGAGTACTCGTTCTTATTGCTTTAGTACAATACGTTCTCCAATGAATGTATGTAGAAGTATCTGTATTTCCAGAGGATAATTCTATGCAGCCATGTCTTTTAATATGGAAAAAGCATCATTTAAAACCGGAGTGAGTTCAATATCAAGCTCCCGTAATTTATCAGGAGTCAGTCCGTGCTTTTCCCATCTTTCATTATTCACATTGCGGATGAAGAAATCACCGCTTCCTCCTATGCCCATGGCCTTGGCGATGACGTTGGCAAAATAGACATAAAGTGCTTCCGGGGACTTAGAGGCCTTGGAAGGATTATGGTGATTGAGTACGGCGTTGACGAGTGAAAATGGCAGGTTCCACTTGCGCAGCAGCATGCCGCCAAGCTCAGCATGGTCAAATCCGGTAACCACCCGCTCGGCCTTGAACATAAGAGCTTTTTTGTTGCGTGATATAGCAGTCGCTGCAACGGCCCTGTCCGGCAGGGTCATCATCATTACTGGGCGGCCGACATCATGCAGCAGGCCGGCCACGAAGCACTTTTCCGGGCTGCCTTGCTTAAATGTCTTGGACAATTGGCTGGCAATGATTCCGCAGGCAAAGCTGTGTCGCCAGAAGAGTTCAAGGTCGATTATGTCCGCAGGCAGCCCTTTGAACATATCCATGACCGAGGTACCCATGGCAAGAGTTGAGAGCTGGTTGGTTCCAACTACCGCCACTGCCCTTGAAATGGTATCAATCTGCGCAGGGAAGCTGTAAAATGCGCTGTTGACCATGCGCAGCAGAAAAGCTGATAGGGCTGTGTCTCGAGAAATTACTTTTGCCAGATCGGATGCAGAACTTGCCGGATCGTTAATGACCTGACGCATTTCAATAAAGACCTGCGGCAGGGAAGGTAGTTTGACCTCGGTACGCATGAGCGATATCGGGTCTACCGGATCGAACTTTGCCTTGGGCATGGGCAATTCCGGAAGTTCTTTATAAAGTTCAGGGTTTTCAAGAAGGTCTATTGCCACATGTTTAACACCTAGTTCGAATAGAGTGCTTTGAACCGGCTTATCACGGTCTGTGTGAATAAAGCGGTCCTCCATCAGCGCAGTAGCCATTTGCGTGATTTCTTCGGGGATGGGGATATGTTCAGTCATGGTCAACCGCCTTGGATTTCTCTGAATTTCTTAATTTTATAATATATTAAAAGAAGTTTGAGGGAAAGCTTTCTGCTCAGAAAATAATAAGCCCCGGCAGATAGGAACCTGCCGGGGCTTAAAAGTCTGGTTTCAGCCTTCTTGCTTATTTCAGCCAGGAATCAACCTGAGCCTTGTTCTCTTTGATGAAACGCTTGGCGTTGTCATAAGGATCAGTTCCTTTCTCCTGATTCCAAGCCATTACCATCTGGAGCTGGTTTGCATCTTTCCATGCGAACTTGTCGAGGAAAGCGTATACGTCAGGCATGTCTTTATCGAGGCCTTTGCGAACGATGGTGTTGATGGTTTCGGATTCGCCGAGAACCTTTTTAGGATCTTTGAGGTATTTGAGGTCCCAGCGGCCGAACATCCAGTGCGGGGACCATGCGGTGACGATGATCCATTCGTTGTTCTTGATGGCGTTAGCCAGAGCAGCGGTCATGGTGGCACCGGAGCCTTCCATGAGTTCGAATTTGTCGAGGTCATATTTTTCAATAGCTTCCTCGGAAAGTCTCATC
The DNA here is from genome assembly GCF_965230075.1 of Maridesulfovibrio sp. Taxonomy (GTDB): domain Bacteria; phylum Desulfobacterota; class Desulfovibrionia; order Desulfovibrionales; family Desulfovibrionaceae; genus Maridesulfovibrio. Next base: position 593,295 of record NZ_OZ245945.1, read on the forward strand.
AAGCCTGCACCGGGGTCGATACCGATAACTTTATCATCAAATTTGTCAGCATATTTATTGAGGTCGGCAATGGAATCCACAGTCACGTATGAAGGAACTGCCCAACCGATCTTAGCACCGGATACGACGGGGCCGAGATCAACGACTTTATCCTGCACACGTTTCAGGTAGTCGGCGTGGGTAACGGGCAGCCATGCGGTTGCCAGACCATCCACATCGCCGGTTCCAACTGCCTGCCACATGGCTGCAGCTGCAACAGGGATGATTTCGCATTCGTAGCCCATGCGTTCTTCAATAACAGCTTTGAGTACGTTGGTGGTTGCGGTTGCGCAATCCCATTCAACGTATGCCAGTTTGACCTTTTTTTTGTCTCCGGCAAAAGAGGGGACAGCAAAGGCCGCAACAAGCAGGGCCGCGAGAATTAAAGTAAGCACCTTTTTCATTGTAGTCTCCTGATTAAGTATGTTTCGGTCCCGGCTATTTTTTGCCGGACCCGATGTTTTGAAGTACGCGGTCCATGATCATGGCCACGATGACGATTCCTATACCTGCCTCGAATCCCTTACCCATCTGTAATCTCTGGATTGCTTTCCAGACTTCACCGCCAAGCCCCTTGGCACCGATCATGGCCGCGATAACAACCATGGACAGAGCCAACATGACGGTCTGGTTTACCCCGGCCATAATAGTCGGGGTGGCAATGGGGAGTTCGAGTTTAAAAAGTCTCTGCCAGCGGTTGGAGCCGAATGCTTCGGCACACTCCACCAATTCTTCGGGGACCTGCTTGATTCCAAGGCAGGTCAGCCTGATGGATGGTGGCATGGCAAAGATAATTGTTGAGAATATGGCTGCTACCTTGCCCAGACCGAAGAAAGGAATGGCCGGGATCAGGTAGACAAAAGCGGGCATGGTCTGCATTACATCCAGTACCGGCATGACCACTTTGTTCACATGCTTGTTCATGGCTGCCAGAATACCGATGGGGATTCCGAACATCAGTGCCAGCAAGGTTGAAACAATAACCAGCGCGATGGTGCTGACCGTGGCTTTCCACAAACCCATATTCCAGATCAGCAGCAGTCCGGCGATGGAAAATATGGTTGTCCTTTTGCTCTTGGTCAGTCGCAGGGTGATAGCTGCCACAATGGCGATAAACAGCCACGGCGGGCAGGTCCTCATGGCTCCTTCAACTACATCCAATCCAGCTTCAAGCACAGCCGAGAAGGCTTTGGTGGCGAAAGAAAAATGTTCCACCAGAAAATCAATCGACGTTTCAATTACTTCCCCGACGGGAATACGTGGGACATTCATTCTAGTTGCCTCCTCTTTCAGCAAGGGCTCCGATCAACGCACCACGAACAACAACACCTTTCAGTTTTTCATTTTCATCAATAACAGGCAGGGGAGTGATCCGGTCCTGCATGATATTGAAAAGCTCTTGGGCCGGAGCATCCAGAGGTACGGACATATATTCGGTCCGCATAATAGCTTTAATGTCTTTGCCTCCCTCTTCAACGAGCTTAGCGCAGTCTGAGGCGCTGATTACACCGATGAGTTTGTGTTGTTCGTTGAGGACAAAGAGGCTTGAGATGTTGTTTTTGCGCATCTTGCGCAGGGAAGCCCGGGGGCCGTCGGTTTTGGCGTAGGCCACGGCTTCGGTCTTTTTCATGACTGATTCGGCAGTAAGTACTTTGGTAATATCAACGTCTTCCACAAAGCGGCGTACGTAATCTGTGGCAGGTTCGGTGAGGATTTCCTCCGGTGTGCCGACCTGTACAATGGCACCGTCTTTCATGAGCACAATGCGGTCGCCGAGCTTGAGTGCTTCGTCAAGGTCGTGGCTGATGAAGACGATAGTCTTGTGCATGCGCTCCTGCAGGTTGATGAGTTCGTCCTGCATGTCGCGGCGGATGAGCGGGTCGAGGGCGCTGAAAGCTTCATCCATAAGCAGGATGTCCGGGTCGAGGGCCAGTGCGCGGGCAAGGCCGACCCTTTGGCGCATGCCGCCGGAAAGCTGGTCCGGATAGGAGTCTTCCCAGCCGCCGAGTCCCACCAGTTCAAGGGCTTCCATGGCCTTTTGCTTGCGGGTTGCGGAGTCGGTGTCGGCTATTTCCAATCCGTATTCAGTGTTTTTAAGGACAGTGCGGTGCGGGAAGAGGGCGAAGTTCTGGAAAACCATGCCCAGTTTTTCCAAACGCACTTTGCGCAGTTTGCTCTTGCTCAGGGTGGTGATGTCTTCCCCATCAATGAAGATTTTTCCCCCGGTGGGGTCGATTAGCCTGTTGATGCAGCGGACAAGGGTGGACTTTCCACTTCCGGAAAGACCCATGACCACAACAATTTCACCCTCATCAACACTGAATGAAGCGTTGTTAACGCCTACACCGTGTTTTGTTTTTTCCATAATTTCATCTTTGGTGGCACCCTGCTCAAGCATAGGGATGATTTTCTTCGGGGTGTTGCCAAAGATTTTATAGAGGTTTTCGACTCTGATTTTTTCCATGTCTTCTCCGTTAAGTAAAACTAAACACTGCGCCTCCGACCATGGGAGGACAGTAAAAAATTAATTGGAAGCTGGGATAGAGAGAGAAGAAGGGAGGAGGGGGATTTTTTCCGGGGCGGAATTGGGGTTGATTTCCTGAACGGGCGTGCCGGTCGGTTTCATGTAGTAATTTTGTTTGGAATGCATTTTTTTATGCAGTGTGCGTGTGTTGTAGTTGTGTTTGATGTTGTTTTTGAAAAGTATGGTTTTTACTTTGATGAGGTGCAGTTTGTATTAGCTGCTTTTGGATGAAGTAAAAACTCACTTCTGCCGAATGTTACGGCTGCGTTAAAATAGGCTTAGCCGTCTTTTGTTCGAGTTCAAAATTTATGAAGCTCGAATTATAAGGGTAGATAAAATATAGGGCTATGTCAAATAAGATTGATTTTTAGTCGAAAGGTATGGCTTTCAGGCTCATTCAGCAATGAAAGCAAGTTGAGCTGAGCTAAGAATATATTGCCGGGGCTAAAGGCGTGAGAATGGGGCTAATCATGGCTAATTGCTAAAATTTATAAAAAAAGCCCGGAAATTAATATTCCGGGCTTAAAGAAGTTATAGAACCTGATTATTATCTGCGGGTCAGACCGTATTTTTTCAGTTTGTATTGTAAAGTCCTGCGGCTGATACCGAGAGCTTCAGCTGTTCTTTCACGATGATGCTGGTTGGCCTCAAGAGCGGCTATCAGGGCTTGGCGTTCCGCATCATCAAGGGTGGGGGTTCCTGTTGCTGGAGCCGGGGCCGATTGCTGCTCTTGCAGAGGAGTCTGTGCTGGTGCAGCTTGTTCAGTTGTTGCCTGCTTGGGAGTGGGGGTCTTCACTTGCGGAGGCAGTAGTTCCGGTCCCAGCACTTCGCTGCGGCTCAAGATGATGGCCCGCTCAAGCACGTTTTCCAGTTCGCGGACATTACCGGGCCAGTCATAACGGCTGAGCACATCCAGAAAAGAGGGGCTGACCGAGCGCACTTTTTTGTTGTTCTTGCGGCCCAGTTTTTCCAGCAGGTAAGCCACCAGTGAAGGCAGGTCGCCAACTCGCTCCCGAAGCGGGGGAATACGGATTTCAAGAACGCTCAAACGGTAGTAGAGGTCCTCACGGAAATTTCCTTTTTCCACTTCCTTTTTCAGGTCACGGTTGGTGGCAGCTATAATACGAACATCGGTCTCCACAGGGGAAACACTGCCTAGCGGCTCGACTACTTTTTCCTGCAGGGCACGCAGAATCTTGGCTTGAAGCACCTGCTCCATTTCTCCGATCTCATCAAGGAAGAGGGTCCCTCCGGTAGCAAGCTGAAATCGTCCGGGCTTGTTGGCATTGGCACCGGTGAAGGCTCCTTTCACGTATCCGAAAAGTTCACTTTCCAGCAGGTCCGCCGGAAGAGCCGCACAGTTGACCTTGATCAGCGGCTTATCCGCTCGCTGGCTGGCCCGGTGCAATCCTTCTGCAACAAGTTCCTTACCGGTGCCGGACTCTCCAAGTACAAGGATGGTGGCTTCGGAAGGTCCGGCCTGCTCAATGAGATCCTTTACGTGGAGCATGCCTTGTGAGCTGCCGATCATCTGTTCGGTAGCTCCGGCAGCGGATTTGAGCTTTTCGTTTTCATCAACCAGCCGGGAGTAATCAAGGGCTTTGGTCATGACTGCCTTGAGTTCTTCGTTGTCAGCCGGTTTGGTCAGATAGTCGAAAGCTCCTTGTTTCATGGCGACAACTGCGGAGTTTACATTGCCGTATGCGGTAAGCATGATTACCGGCAGACCGGGCATAATGGTATTCAGCTCCTTGAGCAGGGCCATGCCGTCGATACCTTCCATGCGCATGTCGATCAGGGCCGCGTTCAAGGTCAGGCCGGGGAGCATCTCAAGAGCTTGTTCGCCGGACTGGGCCTCATGTACATTCCAGCCATCACTTTCCAGTACTGCTCGGATGAGCAGGCGCAGCGACGGCTCGTCATCAACTATGAGTACGTTTTTTCCTGTAGTATTCATTATTCTGATCCTTCATCACGCGGTGCCGGGAAAAACAGCATTACGCAGGTCCCGTCCAGCGGGCCGGGGATATCCTGTGCGGAAATGGTAACCCGGCCATTGTGGCCGCGCATGATTGTATTAACTATGGCAAGTCCCAAACCTGTTCCTTTGGGCTTGTCGGTGAAAAACGGTTCTAGGGCGTGTTTACGGATATCATCGGGCATACCCGGGCCATTGTCGCAGACGCTGATCCAGACGCCGTGTTCAGCTCCCTCGGCAATAATGGATATTTTGCCGTTTGTATCGGGTACGGCATCAAGGCTGTTGACCAGCAGGTTGAGCAAGACCTGTTTGATTCCGTCCGGGTCGGCATAGACCTGTTCTGCATTCAGTTCGGTCTGTAGGCTGGTGCCTTTGTGTTCAAGGTCAAATCCCATGAGGGTCTGCATTGAGTCGCAGAGTTCGCGCAGGTCCATAATTTCGGGATTCAACTCATGGGGTTTGGACAGGTAGAGCAGGTCGGTTACAACCCTGTTCAAACGGTCCGCTTCGGTGAGCATGGTTGTAGCGTACGTTCCGTAGGGTTGCTCATCCTTGAATTTGTCCGCAAAGAGCTGGGCGAATCCGCGCAGAGAGCTCAAGGGGTTGCGGATTTCGTGGGCTACACCGGCTGCAAGGGAGCCGATGGAAGCCAGTCGGCGTGCTTCGTAAAGGTCCTCTTCCAGTCCGGCAATATCGGTGCGGTCCCGGATGATGATCATGGTCCGTTCTTCCTTGCGGCTTTCAAAGTAGGGGAAGAAAATAAGTTCAAGGTTTTTACCGCCCAGCCGAACGTGTTCCCAGACTACGTTGTCGCGCTTGAAATCCTGCAGGGATTCGTAAGTAAAGTCATTCCAGTTTTTACCCACCAGAACTTCATTTTGTGGGCTTTGCAACAGTTTGTGCGCAGAACCGTTGGCCGAAAGGATACCTCCCTGCGGGGAAAGGGTCAGCAAGCCGTCCGGCATATTGTCCAGAAGGTTGGCTTGGAACCGTTCCATGCGGGTTAGCTTCTTGCCTTCCTCGCGGCGCTGGAAATAGGCCACTGCCAGCAGCCAGAGAACCAGTCCGGCCAAAAATATGTATCCGGTCTGCAGCAGCGCGGCCCTCCGGTATTGGTTGAACTGGCGTAGGTGTTTTTCCGCACTTAAGCCAAGAAGGAGGTAAGTCTCCCGGTCCGGCGGAGGCATGAAGCCGCGTCTTTTATGGCCGTATAGACGTTGAAGCACGGGCTGTCCCACAGTGCCGTAAAGCAGGGCGGCTTTTCCTTTAATCATCACCGGGGTGCTGGATTCCCGCATTTTGGTGATCATATTAAATAATCCCTGAGGCGGCGAGTAAACAGGGCTGCCGTCTTCGTTCTGTTCCACCACCAGCAGCGGTTTACGGTCCGGGCCGTACAGCGCGATGTAGAGCAGGTCTCCCTCGGCAACCATTTCCTTGAACAACTCCCGTGCATCCGGGATCAGTTCTTGTGGCATACGTCTGTTATGCATTCCCGGAGAGCGCATGCGGCGTGCCCCTTCCACCAGCTGGATGTCCAGCCCGCGGGCAATGGAGCGGGCGGAAAGCAGCATGTGTTCAAATACAGTCTGGTGCATCTGCCGCAGGTTGTGCCATGTGAGGTACAAACTTCCGGCTCCAAGCAGGATCAGGGCCAGCAGCGCCAGGGCAAGGGGCAGTTTATGTGATTTTTGTGAGCTTAATTCCATTTAATCTGGTTCTGTTTAAGGATTGAGCAGTTCACCGATGGCACGCGGAGAGCTAAGCCCCAGTGATTTTGCAATTTCCTTTATGGGGGTGTCTTTGTCAACAACCACGCCTTTTTCGCGCAAAATATTTAGTGCTGTATCGAGGTTAAGATTAAATTTAGCGCAATACTCTTCGAGGCTCATACGTCCTATCCCTGCTCCGGGGGAGTGGGATTGTACTTCATTATTGGGCGTAGCGGGTGTTTTTTTAAGGGATTTTTTTTTATCCGGTTGATCTTTGAGAATAATTTCATGAATTTCCTTAGGAGTCAGGCCTGCTTTGTCGGCAATTGATTTGATGGTTTTTTTTGTGGATTCGAGCTCAATGCCTTCTTTTTTGATTGAAGTAACAGCCTGTTCGAGATCAAGGCCTAAGCGTTTACAAAATATTTGAAGTGGACTGAGTTCAGCGTGGCCATATGGAGGAATACCGAACTTTGCTTCTCCCATGGCCTTAAAATCCTGACTGAATCTCAGAACCTGTTTCATGGGCGGCAATCCTGCCAAGGCGCCGAAAGTTACGAAAAGTGTGATAATCAGGCTGATGAAAAATGCTGGTGAAGTGAAGTTTGCTTCCCCGGCTTTCTTTTTCAGGTAAGCGAGGATTGGTTTCCAGTTCAGCCAGATGTGCAGGATGGAGATAATGATGAAAAGTACCCCGGTGCAGATGTGTATATCGTTCCATTGCTCTTTGCTCAGCCCGAGCAGGGTCCAGTCCGCCCAATAAGCCACCCGGCCTTGCGGGACAATATACAGGACAACGCTGGTAATGATCAGAACGATAAAAGAAAAGAAACTGGTCAGGGAAGTGATTTTTCTGAACATACTACGCTCCTTTAATCTGCTCTGATATTAATAGCTTAAAGAGTCCTGCATATGGAAGTTAATTTAATAAAAAAAGGAGGACCACATAGTCCTCCTTTTTACCCGTTTTCCTGTAATTAAGTGTAGATGAACGTTATTTAAAGGGTTTTAGGAACCTTGGCCCGGGCATCCTCCAGCGGGACAGTCACCCTGCCGATAGTTTCCGCAGCCTCTGCCTCCTTTACCCATTCCCTGCCCCATGGGCGGGAAGGTCAGGCCGGTTTCCTTTTCTATTTCTTCTGCCATTTTCTTGTGCTCGGCATAAAGCTTGTCACGTACAGCGGAAAGTTCTTTTACCAGAGCATGGATGGTATCTTTGTCGGCTTTGCCGGAATCCACCAGAGCTTTGAGTTCAGTGTGTTTTGCCCACTGTTCGCTTTTCAGGGTCTGAAATGTGGATTCATATTTTTTTATGATTTCCTGCACCTGCTGTTGCTTTTCAGGTGTCAGCTGCTCATATGCAGCCCAGTTACCGTTGTGGTAACCGGCATTCCGGTAACCGTTACGTGCCATGGCGACAGATGCTACTGCCAGAACCAGCACGACGATCATCGGAATCAGAGTTTTTCTCTTCATATGATCTCCTGATGCGGTTAAAAGTTGTTGCCCTCTCAATTCTTCATAAAGCACGTGCCGTGCCAAAGCTTAAAATTGTTTAAAATCAGACAGTTGTCTGAGTTGTGCAAGGTCGGCGTTGAAGACAAGTGCAAATGTTTTGTGCAGGTGGTTGCACAAGAAGTGCATACTCACTGCAGAAACCAACGAGGCTGGAAATTGCCGGATGCGAGGCGCAAGCATTAGTGGTCTTTCATGAGAACAAAAAAAGAGGCCCGGGGAGAGGGCCTCTTTTATACAGGGGGGATGAATGGAGTGTTCTGTCTATATGCAGGGGAATCTTGGGATTATTTATCTAGCTTAGGAGTTCCAGCACCCTCTGTAATCATTGTTATGTCTATGCCCTTTGCGGGGACTGTCGTTATCAAAGCAGCGACCGCCGGGGCCACCGCCGAATCCGCGCACGGGCATTTCAATCCCAGTTGCTGTTTCGATTTCTTCATTAACCTGCTTGCGAAGGTTGTAACCCTTGGTTCTCAGGTTGACCATTTCATTGACCAGCTTGCTGATGGTTTTCTGATCGGCCTTACCGGAATCGACCAGTGCGTTCAGCTCGGTGCGCTTGGCCCACATCTGGGTTTTGATGGTCTGGAATTCATCTTCATGTTTCTGGAAGATGGCTTTTATTTCCTGTTGCTTTTCAGGAGTCAGTTGCTCGAAGATTTGGCGGGGGCCGTTACAATATCCGTCGCGGTCACCTTTCTGGTATCCGCCACGCGCCATCGCTGTGCCGGCTATGGTCATGACCATGATTGCTACTACGGGAATCACGATTTTCTTTTTCATAGTTCTCTCCTTGAGTTGGATGAATCTTTGCTATCTCGTAATCCACCTAGAGCACGGCCCGTGCCAAAATTGATAACTGTTTAAGTTGTTTGAATTAAAGGTGTGTTTCCTACTGAAGTGGTCTAAAAATGCTTATGCAAAGTACTGCGCATACATGCACAACTTGTGCAGATATAATGTTAATTTGCACTTAGAAAAATTAATGTTTCTAAATAGTTTTGCCGTCTTCCAGTAAAATCGTGTCCTTGGCCATACTTGCGTGGCCCCGGTCATGTGTAACCATGGCTATGGTCAGCCCTTCCTGATTGAGGTTTTGGAGGATTTCCATGATCTCATTGCCCGTTGCTTTGTCCAGACTGCCGCATGGTTCATCTGCAAAGAGTATGGATGGGGATTTTACCAGCGCCCTTGCAATGGCAACCCGCTGTTGTTCACCACCTGAGAGCTGGCCGGGAAGGCGGTTCTCCTTGCCCGCAAGTCCTATCCGCTCAAGGCAGTCCCGTCCGCGTTGCATTAATTCTGCGTTTGCCGGGGCCAGACGGTCCAGAAATGGGAGTAGTACATTTTCATGGGCGGTCAGGTAAGGCAGCAGGTGGTGGGATTGGAAGATTATGGAGAATTCTTCCTTGCGCAGCCTATCGATTTCAAAACCGGGCAGCCCCGTAATTTCACTTCCTTTGAAATAAACCGCACCCTGTTCAGGACGGAGCAGGCTGGAGATAACGCTGAGCAGGGTAGACTTACCGGAACCGGAGCGCCCAATAATTGAAGTGAATCCTCCTTCAGGAATATTGATTGATACATTGTCCAGAACTGTTACCGCAGCGGACCCTTCACCGTAACTATGGCTGATTGATTCTGTTTTAAGCATGATAAGTCCTTACAAGGAGACAAGGGTTCTTGATGGATCAACGCGGGTGGCGCGGAGTGATGGAATGGTTGCAGAAAGCACAGCCAGTCCTGAAACGGCCAGAAAAGTTATCGTGAAGGCCAAGGGATCAAAGGCTATCTCAGCTTCGCCCATATTTAGGTTCTTAAGGATTTCCCCGCTGGCAAAATATCCGCCCAGATAACCGAAAATCCCTGAAATGCAGCCCATGAGCAATGCTTCAAGGCAGAAGATGGAAAAGACTGATCCAGTGGAAAAGCCCAGCGAACGCATGAGTCCGATTTCGGTTTTGCGCTCATTAACAGCTGAGAAGATTGATAGGCCGATCATAAAGCAGGCGGTAAGCAGGATTACTCCGCTTACAGTCCAAGCCATCTGGTTCACAAAGCCGATGGCGGACATGCGTTGCTTAACAACATGCTGCAATGCTTTGACTTCAGCACCCGGAACAGCCTTAACGATCTGTTGCACTATTTCATCAATGGGGCACCCGGCACATAGGGCGGCAACTTCAATAAAATGCACTGCACCGGGCCTGCCCACACTATTGCGCAGCAGGTCTATATCCATAAAGATTACATTGTCGTCTTCGGTTCCGGTAGGGTCGAGGATGCCTGCTGTGAGAAGGCTGTTGCCTTCTATTTCAAGTGAGTTGCCGAGGGTTATGCCCAGTTTAGTGGCAGCGTTGAAACCGATAACTACTTCCTGCTGATTTTCAGGAAAGCGGCCCAGCGGATACCAGTGGGTCTTGATGTTCAATTCATCCGCCATGCTGACCCCGACCACCGCAACCTGCTGCCCTTTGACTTTTGAAATAGCAGCGAACTTGGGAGCCACGGCACTGAGTCTTTCTTTGAGCTCAATATTGCGAACAGCTTTTAATACCGGAGTCCCCTGCAGTTCATGGGAACCGTAGGCCACATTGCCAAGGTCCAGCCCGCCGTAGCTTACGGAGAGTGATTCGGTTTTCGGGGTGATTAGGATATTGGCTCCGAATTTACTCATTTTTTCTTCAAGGCTGTTGCCCACAACCGTGGACAGGAGTTGGATTGACACCACTGACATAACTCCTACGGTGAATACCGTACAAAGCAGTATGGTGCGCAAAGGGCGGCGACCTAGGTTGCGCAGGGGGATGGTAAAAAGATTCATGTGCGCTCCTTAGAAGTATATGGCTCCGGAGCGGACCGCATCCAGAGAAATTATCAGCTTATCACCTGCCGTCTTTCTTTCCAGCGGGGAAGGGTTGCAGCCGCCTTTGACCACATTGATGCGCGTGGAATGGAAGCGCATGCCGCAATTGTTGCAGACCATGAAGTCGCCCTGCTGGGAATATCCTTTTTTAGAACGGTAGCAGACATCGCAGGCATCAAAGGCGGCCCGGATGATTCCGTCCTTGCTGCGGACCACAAAGAATCTGATTTCCTTTCCATCCAGATCAATTGAATAGTAGTGGGCCTGACCGTCATTGACTTCATTGATGGGTATGCTCAGTTCCTGCGAACCGATCTCCATTCCTGCAATTCCGTTGCTCGGCAGCAGCAGAAAAGCCAAAAGTAAAATCATTTTTTTCATGAAAAAACACTCCTTTAAAATTCTATACCGCAATAGTATGCAATTGTCGTACAAGGAGAGTTATTTCAGTAGGTAGTAGTTTTGATCAGTATGTTTTGAGGAGGAGGTAGGGGATTTTGTGCAACCTGATTGCACAAAAGTGCAATCAGGGATTAAATTTCTTCAAGCCATTGGTGCATGCCGCAGCTCTTGCATTCAGCACAACCGTCCGGCGGGCAGACCGGGGTCTTCTCGGCTTTTTGGAATCGTTGCCATTCGCGCCAGAGGTAGGATTTTTTTACTCCGGTATCAATGAAGTCCCAAGGTAGAGGGGAATCCTTGTCCAGCTCTTCATCTACAAAACGCTCAGGGTTGCCTTTGTAGAATTTAGCTGCTTTTTTCCAGCCTCCGTTTTCTGCAGCGTAGCTGATAAATTCCGCAAGTGATTCATCGCCACGGGAAAGCATGCCTTGCAAGCGGGCTTGAAAAGGGTTGTCTCCGGAAAAGGCGATGCCTTTGTATTTTTTGGTAAGGCCTTTGACCTTGGAAAGCACGGCCTTGAGTTCTTTTTCAGAAGGCATGGCCGCCCATTGCAGTGGGGTCCACGGCTTGGGGACAAGACAACTGGCTCCGAAGGTGATGCGCATGAACTGCTTTTTCTTTTTGCCCTGACCGCGTTTGCGGGCCTCATCCATCTTTTCAAGCATGCGGGCCAACTCGTCGTAGTCCTCATCTGTCTCACCGGGCCAGCCCACAATTACGTACACCCGCAAGTGGTTGACCCCTTTGGCGGCGCAAAGTTCAACGGCGCGCAGAAAGTCTTCCTCTTCGAGGTTTTTGCTGGCAGCATCGCGTAGTTTTCTGCTGGCTCCCTCCAAGGCAAGGGTAACGGTGCGGACTCCGGCAGCGCGCAGGATATCAAGCAACTCCTCGGTCAGCCCGTCAGCTCGTACGGAGGAGAGTGAAAATTTGGTCTTACGTTTTTTGAGCCATTCAATGTATGGAAGCAGGTCCGGCCAGTCAGTAAGGGCAGTACCTACCAACCCTACCTTGGGCGGATCTGCAAGTTCTACTATCTTCTTGAGCTGGTCGATGGATGCGTGCCGGGGCGGGCGGTATATGTATCCGGCGGCGCAGAATCTACACCCGTAAGGACAGCCGCGGTTAACTTCCACAAGGAACATGTCCTTGAAGACGGCTTCCGGGCTGATAAAACAGGAATAGGCCGGGTCGGTCAGCAGGGGAACCCCGTGACCGTCTGAAATAGGTCCGGGGGGCAGCACTGCCCTGCGGACTTGACCTTTGGTCTTGCCGGGAACGTAGACAAAGTCCCGGTCCTTGATCAGGTCCAGAAATTCTTTTTTGCTTCCCCCGTTATAAATATGCTGCTTCAGTTCGAGGCACAGTTCCTTCAATCCCGCTTCAGCTTCTCCGACCCAGAAAAAGTCGAAGAATGGCGCGATGGGTGCGGGATTGAGGAAGGCCACCGGACCTCCGCCCATGACCAGCGGGAAGTCCGGGCGTTCCGCTGCCAGTGGCGGAACGCCCGAATCTTTCAGCATCCTGACCAGATGGAGGTACTCCTCCTCAAAGTTGATGCTGAAGCCGATCAGGGGAAACTCGGACAGTTCTTTATCACTGTCCATGGAAACAGACGGTTTTCCCGGCTCGCCAAGGAAGAATCTTTCCACCGCAAGCTCCGCGTCCGGAGCCAGCAGACGATAGACAGCCTGCCAACCTAAGGTTGAGAGTGCAGACCCCTTACGTCCGGGGAAGACAAGAGCCGTGGGCAGACGGCCTCCTGTTTCCTCAGGCGAGGGTTCTTCCTTTCCGTAATAGAAGAATTCCTCAGTTACGGACATGGGTTATTCCCGGTGCGGACCGATTGGTCCGTACTGTTTCCGGTTTATATTCATCGCAAGTATGACTGATATTTAATTAACTAGTCAGCCTGCTTGCGAATGAAGGTCGGAACTTCGAAGTCATCGTCATCGTGGAAGATGAATTCTTCTCCACCGGAGTTGGCAGCCTGTTTGGGCTTGAGCTGTACAGGCTCGTTGTGTCCGGCCGCTTCAGTGGGCTTGCTTGCGGTGTGGCGCAGGTAAGCGGGGATGGAGCGGTCTTCTTCTGCGTGGGAGCTGCCCATCTGATGAACGTTGGTGGTTTCCTGTTTTTTAGGAGCCATGCCTCTGGGAGTGAGGTTGGGGCGCTGGGGCTGACCGAAGGACTGCTGTTCAACAGGCGGGGTTACAGCCTGTTCAACTGCGCTGTCGATGCCAGTAGCAATAACGGTGATGCGCATTTCATCGCCTACTTCAGCGTCGAAGACAGTACCGAAGAATATTTGTGCTTCCTCGTGTGCTTCTTCATAGATGATGTTGGCTGCTTCGCTGACCTCATCAATGGTCATGTCAGGGGAGCAGGTGATGTTGATGAGTACGCCTTTTGCGCCTTCAATGGAAACATCTTCAAGCAGCGGGCTGGTGATTGCCTTCATGGCTGCTTCGCGTGCTCTGTTTTCTCCGCGTGCGATACCGGTACCCATGAGGGCAAGGCCGGAGCTGGACATAACAGCCTGTACGTCAGCGAAGTCAAGGTTAATCAGACCGTGAACGGTGATCAGGTCAGCAATACCTTTGACGCCGTAGTAGAGGACTTCGTCAGCCTTTTTCAGCATTTCGGAGAAAGCTGCTTTTTTGGCGGCAAGCTGGAGCAGACGGTCGTTGGGAATGGTGATGATGGAGTCAACCACCTTCTTGAGTTCCTCAATACCTTTTTCTGCCTGCAGCAGTCTGCGCTTGCCTTCGAAATAGAAAGGTTTGGTTACAACGGCAACGGTCAGTGCGCCGGCTTCCTTGGCAACTTCAGCGATAACCGGAGCAGCACCGGTACCGGTTCCGCCCCCCATACCAGCGGTTACGAAAACCATGTCGCAGTCGCTTACGAGTTCGCGGATCTGGTCAATGGATTCGAGCGCTGCGTTTTTACCCACTTCGGGGTTTGCACCTGCACCGAGGCCCTTGGTCAGTTTGTCGCCGAGCTGGATTTTGTATTCAGCCAGAGACTTGTTGATGTCCTGAGCATCGGTGTTGGCTACGATGAAGCGCACACCCGAGAGTGCGGACTGAATCATGTTGTTGATAGCGTTACCGCCACCACCACCACAACCGATAACCTTGATTCTAGCCTGACCGTCGTTTTCAATTTCCATGTAATCCATCATCATTTTTAGATTCCCCTGTTAAACTTTTGCTGTTTACTTTTCCGTGATCGGGGTCGGAAAAGAACTCCATGCCTTCAGTTCACTAATTCTCGCCTACCTTCAATGGCGACGCATACTATCTATGCGATGTCAGTGAACCATTTGCGCATCCTGCCCAGAATGCGGTTGAAAACATTTTCGTCACGGATTCTGAAGACCTGCTCGGAGCCGCCTTCTTTTTCCGCGCCGTACATGAGCAGTCCCACTGCTGTGGCGAATTTGGGACTGTTGACAACATCCTTCAAGCCTCCCACGCCTGCGGGATAGCCGATGCGGACCGGCAGATCGAAAATCTGTTCCGCCAGTTCCTGCATTCCGTCCACAAGGGATGTTCCACCGGTAAGCACAACACCTGCTGCGATCATGTTCTTGTACCCGCTGCGGACCAGTTCCTGATCAACCAGTGACAGGATTTCCTCACAGCGCGGTTCGCAGATTTCAGCCAGTACCCTTTTGGACATTTTGCGGTGATCGCGGCCGCCTACGGAAGGCACGTCAATGGTCTCATCAGTAGTGACCAGATCGGTAAGCGCGGTTCCGTATTTAACCTTGATCTGTTCCGCAGACCCCATGGGCGTTCTCAGCCCGAATGCTATGTCGTTAGTCAGGTTGTTACCGCCAAGGGCAATAACAGAAGTATGTTTAATTGAATCATTGGCGAAAATTGCCAAATCAGTGGTACCACCCCCGATATCCACGATGGCAACGCCGATCTCCCTTTCCTCTTCGGAAAGAACGGCCTTGCTGGAAGCCAGTGATTCAAGAACGATGTCGGAAACGTCCAGTCCTGAACGGTGGCAGGAACGAATGATGTTCTGTGCGGAGGTAACCGCGCCGGTAACGATGTGAACCTTCACCTCAAGGCGCACACCGGCCATACCCAGCGGATCGGCAATGCCGCGCTGATCGTCAACAATGTATTCCTGAGGCAGGGTGTGGATCACTTCCCTGTCCAGCGGAATGGCTACGGCTTTGGCTGCATCGATAACCCTGTCTACATCTTTCTGGGTTACCTCGCCGCCTTTAACAGCGATGACGCCGTGGCTGTTGAAACCTTTGATGTGGCTGCCTGCGATGCCCGCGTATACGGAGCGGATTTCGCAGCCGGCCATGAGTTCAGCCTCTTCAAGTGCTTTCTTGATGGACTGCACTGTCTGCTCAATGTTGACCACCACGCCTTTGCGCAGTCCGGTGGACGGGGCTGTGCCGATGCCGACAATGTCGACTCCGTCCGCAGTAGGTTCTCCTACAACTGCGCAGATCTTGGTGGTGCCGACATCGAGGCCGACGATCAGATCAGTCTTGGACATAATTTTTTCTCCTCATCATCCTTGTAAATTCGGGGTATTGCCGATTGAGGCAATCATTTCCCGGGACTGCGTTTTTCAACCCAGACCCTGTTTTTCCCGGTTGAAATGACTGCTACGTCCCTGAACTCTCCCCTGTGTTTGAGGTCGTTCCATACTGTGTTCAGGTGTGAAAGCTGTTCTTGCCAGTTGTCCAGACCCAGCAGCACCGTGAGGCCGAGCCTGTCCATAAAAATTTCCATGCGGTTGCCGCCCTTGATATCGATCCATGCAATCTGGCCCGGATCAAAGGGCAGTTCCCGTCTGCTGAGCATGTTCATGAATTCGGGCAGAATGGCTGCCTTATCCATGGCTTCAGATTCAATATTCAGAAAGGGCAGGGAACTGAATTTACCCGGAGCTACCGGGGCAATCAGTTCGCCCTTGCTGTCGCAGTAATAAAGAGCGTCATTGTGGCGGACCATGAAGCGGGGTTTCTTCTCGCGCACATGGATCTGCATCTTGGCTGGCAGTTGCCTTCTTACCGCAGCAGATTCGATCCAGAGGTTATCGCTGAGCTTGTTTTCCACTTCGCTGATGTTTACCGCAAGGCTGTTCTTGTTCAGGTTTACGTCAGCAATGTTCAGGATTTCACCGTAGCTCAGACGGTGGTTGCCGCTGACCTTGATATCCTGCAGTGCAAAGTAGGGCAGGGCAGTAACCCAGCGGTAACCCGCAAGACAGCTTATGCCCAGAATAGCCAGTATCAGCAGGCAGGCCCCTGAAATGCAGAGCTTGCGCAGTAGGGCGGTAAAAATACCACCAATAGGCTGCGAAGGATTCTTGCGTTTCTTGGTCTTGTTGCGGCTGGCCCGCTTCTTTCCTGATTTGGAAAGGTTCAGCCTGCTTTTGTTCAGTCCTGCTACGCTCATGACAGTATTATGACCTCCGGCTTTAAAGTGACGCCGAACTTTTCAGCCACGGCTTCCGTTGCCTGCGCCATGAGTTCCAGTGCCTGAGCTGCGGTACCGCCTCCCTTGTTCTCAAGGAAGTTTGCGTGCATCTCGGAAAAGCCCATGCCGCCGAGGTTTCTGCCTCTGAACCCGGCCTCGTCGAGCAGCTTGCCCGCACTATATCCTTCCGGATTCTTGAAAACGCACCCTGCTGTCTTGGCTGTGACCGGCTGGGTGGCTTTTTTCTTTTCAAAAGTTTCTTTGATCTTTGCTCGAACTTCTTCTTCTGAGGATTTGGAAAGTTCGAATTCAACTTCCCAGACCAGAAAGAACTCGTCGCTACTAGTGGAAAAGTGACGGTATCCCCATTGCAGTTCTGATGTGTCCTTCCAGAAAAGTCCTTTGGAAGGAGTCCATAGCCGGACACGTTTAACGGAAGCCTGCATGTCGGTTCCGTATGATCCGGCATTCATGGCGATGGAGCCGCCGACAGAACCGGGAATTCCGGCCAGCCCTTCCATGCCGGAAAGGCTGTTTTTAATGAGCACTGAAAGCAGGCCGGGAAGGCGCATGTCAGCGGGAACCAACACGTTGGTGCCGGAAGCCGTTTCGCAAATTTGGGCTTTGGCTTTGTGTTCGCAGGCCACCTGCACAAGGGCGAGGTTCAGGTCCCCATCCCCGGCGAGCATGTTGCTTCCTTCACCGATGGCAAGCAGATCGGAACCTTCGCGCTCAACAAAGCGGGAAAGTTCGTCCAGCCCGGCTTCATCGCGCACCTTGGCCAGGACACGGGCGTTTCCGCCAATGCCTAGGGAAGTGAGCTGAGCCATGCCCGGGTTATGAAGCAATTCCAGTGTCATATAGATCTTTTCCTTACAAAGCTGTTATTTCTTCCGGCTTAAGGACTTTTTCGCCGTCCTCTTCCAGATATTTCAAAAACTTTTCACCTACGGTGTAAATTGATCCCGCACCCTGAGTGATGAACAGGTCACCGGGCTTGAGGATATTGGGCAGTTCGTTCTGCATCATTTCAAAGTCCGGGTAAAAGCGGACCTTGGTATCGCTGACCTGTCTGATTCCCTGCGCCAGTGACATTCCGTTTACTCCCGGAATGGGATCTTCTGACGCGGGGTAGATTTCTGTCAGCAGCAGTTCATCGGCCTTTTCAAAGGTTTTGCAGAATTCACCGAACAGGGCCTCGGTGCGGGTGAACCTGTGAGGCTGGAATGCCACAACCAGTCTGCGCTGCGGAAAACAGGACTTGGCGGTTTCAATGGTGGCCTGAATCTCTGCGGGATGGTGACCGTAATCATCCACCACGAGGATGCCCTTGGCTTCGCCTTTTTTCTCAAAGCGGCGGCCTACGCCCATGAAGTTGGACAGTCCGGCAAGGATGACTTTGGGATCGAGTCCGGCCTCAAGAGAAACCCCGATGGCGCCGAGCGCGTTGAGCACATTGTGTTTACCGGGCTGGGCCAGTGAAACTTCGCCGAGCAGTTCTTCATCAAGGTAGACCCTGAACAGGGAACGGACTTCGCAGGACAGGATTTCCCCGCGCAGTCTGTTGTCTTCATTCAGACCGTAAGTCATGCAGGGGCGTTTGATGGAAGGCAGCAGTCTCTGCACACCCGGATCATCCCCGCAGACCACGTTCATTCCGTAGAAAGGAATGGAGTTCATGAATTTACGGAATGATTCATCAATTGCTTCCTGACCGCCGTAGAAATCAAGGTGGTCCTTGTCTACGTTGGTAACCACAGTGATAATCGGCGCAAGGCAGAGGAATGAACCGTCGGATTCATCCGCTTCGGCAATGAGGAATTGTCCGTCACCGAGGCGGGCATTACTGCCGAAGGTGTTCAGCCTGCCGCCGATGATGACTGTGGGGTCCAGTTCGGCTTCAGTGAAAATTGTGGCCAGCAGAGAGGTGGTAGTAGTCTTGCCGTGGGTCCCGGCAACAGCGATTCCGGTACGCAGGCGCATTAGTTCGGCCAGCATTTCCGCTCTGGGAATGATAGGAATACCAAGCTCGCGGGCTTTAACCAGTTCCGGGTTGTCATCGGAAATTGCGGTGGATTTGACCACTACATCGGCGTCATTAACATTGTCAGCGCCATGTCCGATGAAGACCTGTGCGCCCATTTTGAGCAGACGTTTCACAGGAGCACCTGCAGCCAGATCAGATCCGGTTACGGTGAAGCCCATGTTGATCAATACTTCGGCAATTCCGCTCATGCCTGATCCGCCTATGCCGATCATGTGGATGTTGCCAACTCTGCTGCGCATGATGGGACATGCGGTGTCCGTTACTAAGGGTACACTCGGTCCTTCTGCTGCGATCATGCTGCACCTCTCACTGTTTTCATTCTAATAATATCTCCAACGCCTTCCGCGATAACGGAGGCCGCATCAGTCCGGGCAAATGAAAGAGCTTTGCTTCCCATGCCTTTCAGCCTGTCCTGATCCGCAATCAGTTTAATAATTTCATCTGCCAGCCTGCTTCCGCCAAGTTCCGCTTGCGGAATAAGCTCTGCTGCACCCAGATCAGCCAGAGCACGGGCATTCCCGGTCTGATGGTCGTGGGTGGCGTGCGGAAACGGGATGAATATAGCTGGCTTACCCGCTGCCGCTACTTCGAAAACAGTGGATGCCCCGGCTCTGCATACAATGAGGGAAGCTTCGGCATATGCTTCGCCCATATTATGAATGAACGGGGAGACTGCTTTGCTGTCCATATCGTTCAATTCATATGCCTTGCGGACTTTTTCAAAGTCGGTTTTACCGGTTTGGTGGCGCAGGCTGATGCCTGCTTCTTTGAGCTTGGCAAGTCCATTGATGACGGCATCATTGATGGCAGCCGCCCCCTGACTTCCGCCGAAGACCAGAACCGCTTTTTCGTCCGCACATTTGCCGGAGTCGATTATCTCTTTACGGACCGGATTACCCACCACGACTGTCTTTGCTGCGGGGAATGATCCGTTCCTATCCTCAAAGGAGGCAAAAACTCTTTTTACTACTTTGCCCAAAATGCGGTTAGTCACTCCGGGAACACTGTTCTGCTCGTGAATTGCTGTGGGGATACCGAGCAGCCATGCTGCCAGTACCGGGCAGAATCCGGCGTATCCGCCGAATCCGATTACCGCATCAGGCTTGAAGGATGCTATTTCCTTCAGGCTCATAATCAACGCGGAAACAATCCAGAGCGAACTGATAACTTTCTTGATACCACCGCCCAAAACACCTTTTGCAGGGAGTCCCTTGAAAGGGATTTCCGCCCGTTCGACCATTTCCTGTTCCGGCCCCTTGCCGCCGAGAAAGAGAATCTCGCATTCAGGGAAGCGGGTTTTGATCTCATGGGCAACAGCCAGTGCGGGGAAGACGTGTCCCCCGGTGCCGCCGGTGGTCAGGACAATGCGTTTCATCAGACTTTCCCCCTTGAAAGATTGAGGAGAATGCCTGTGCAGATACAGGAGACCATCAAGCTCGATCCGCCGTAGCTGACAAAAGGCATGGGTACGCCCTTGGGTGGTACTGTTCCCATAACCACTGCGAGGTTCAGGCAGAAGCCTAAAGCCAGCATGATGGTCAGTCCATAAGCGGTGAAACGATCCTGCAGGTCTTCCTGTGCCAGCGCAATCTTGAATCCACGCCAGACAAGGAAGCCGATCACGGCAAAAACGGCCAGTACACCGATAAAGCCTAGTTCCTCACCCACAACAGCCATAATGAAGTCGTTGTGTGCTTCGGGGAGGAAGAAAAGTTTTTGTTTACCAGCGCCAAGCCCCTGACCGAAAACATTACCTGACCCGAAAGCGTACAGAGACTGCACCAGCTGGTAGCCTTCCTCGTGCGCGGACTTGAAGGGGTCAATAAAGGCGGTCATGCGTTTGAGCCTGTACGGGGAACTGGTGATGAGCATGTATCCGGCCCCCGCAGCAAATATCAGCGAAGTCAGGAGGTAGCTGATTCGGGTTCCGCCAACGAGACTCATGAAGAAGAGGATCATGCACAAAAATACCGAGCCGCCAAAGTCCGGCTGCATCATAAGCAGCAGGCAGAGCGCTCCGGTAATAGCGAAAGGCGGTAAAAATCCCACGCTGAAAGTTTTGATCAGTTCCTGCTTGCGGGAGAAGAAGTAAGCCAGATAGAGCACCAGCGCCGGTTTGCAGAATTCCAGCGGCTGAATACGTAGCGGCCCCAAGGCAATCCAGCGTTTTGCTCCACCCGCAGCCACTGATAGCGGTGAAAAATCACAGAGCAGCAGGAGCACAAATGCGGCCATGAGCCAGACATAGACCATGTTGTAGAAAAAGCCTTTGGGCAGACGGGAGCAGATGTACATCATGCAGGTTCCAGCCACGAGAAATACCGCCTGCTTCTTGAAGAAGAGGTATTTGTCGTCAAAGAAACGCTCGGCCATGATTCCACTGGCAGAAAGGACCATCATCAGTCCGAAGCAGGCCAGCAGTAATGCCGCTGCCAGCAGCCAGTAATCTAAGCGCTCAGGTTTGCCGGAGAGGTTCTTTTTCTTATTCAAGACAGCTCCTCCATGATCCTTTTAAAATCATCGCCTCTGGCAGGGTACCCGGTGTAAGCGTCAAAGCTTGCAGTTGCCGGGGAAAGCAGGATGGTGTCTCCTGCCTTTGAGTTTGCAAAAAGGGCACGGACAGTCTTTTCAAGGTTTTCGTGCCATGAAATTTTAAATTCATCCTTAAGCGCAGGTTCGAAGTGTTCGCGTCCTGCACCGAAAAGCCCTACTTCGGCAACCTTGCCGCGCATGGCCGGGATAATTTCCTTGACGTCGCCACCTTTGAAAACACCGCCCAGCAGCAGACGGACCGGGCCGTCAAAGCTGTTCAGGGCCGCGCGGACCGCATCAAGGTTGGTGCCTTTGGAATCGTTGATGAAGCGGACACCGTTCACTGAACCGATATCCTGAATACGGTGCGGTTTGCCGACAAAAGTCTTCAGTCCGGCTTCAAATTCTTCGCGGGTAAGCCCGATTTTTTCCAGCGCCAGCCAAGCCGCTTCCATGTTCAGGCAGTTGTGTCTGCCGGGAAGGTTGGGCTGTTCTTCAAAAGTCGAGCCGTCAAACCATTTGACCTCGGCTTTGGTGAAGCTGGCCGGGTTAAGTTCGTCCTTCATGTCTGCTGGCAGAATAGCCAGTTCTTCTTCGCTCTGGCGTTCGAAAATTTTCAGTTTGGCCTGCAGGTACTCGTCCATATCCTCATGGTAGTTAAGGTGGTTGGGCGAGATGTTAAGCAGGATGGCTGCCTGCGGACGGAAAAGGCGGCAGTTTTGGAGCTGGAAGCTGGATACTTCAAGGACCAGAACATCAGCTTTTCCGTCTTCGTAAATGAATTCTGAAAGGGGAGTTCCGTAGTTGGCTCCGGCAAATGCGGTTCTGCCGGATTCTTCCAGAATGTGCTTGATCAACGCAGTGGTTGTTGTCTTGCCGTTGGTTCCGGTGATGGCGATCTTGGGTTCATTGGCGAACCAGGAGGCCAGTTCCAATTCGGAAATGATGGCTCGTTCCGGAAGGTTACCGATAAACGGAGCTATATTGCGTGCCGGAATTCCAGGGCTGGCGACAATCACATCAGCTCCGGCGAACTGTTCTTCGCAGAACGGTCCGGTCATGAGCTGGGCGTCCGGGCCGAGACCTTCAAGGATGTCTTCGGTCAGGTCTTCATTGCTGTCCACAATGCGCACGGTGGCCTTGAGCTTGTGCAGCAGTTTTGCAGCGGCAAGGCCTGATCTTCCGGCTCCGGCGACAACTGCCAGCCTTCCGGTGAACATGCGGGTCGAGGTGACCTGTTCTACAAATGCGCTGTCCATAACATCCTTTACCTGATCTTCAAGGTACTTAAGGCCATAAGGGCCATTAAAATAGAGATGATCCAGAACCTGATTACAATCTTGGATTCCGGGACTCCCTTGTGTTCAAAATGGTGGTGCAGCGGTGCCATGCGGAAAATTCGCTTACCGCCGCTGACCTTGAAATAACTGACCTGCATGATTACTGAGATGGTCTCGAATACGAAGACCCCGCCGACGATGATCAGCAGCAGCTCCTGTTTACAGAGTACGGCGATGAAACCGAGTACGCCGCCGATGCTCAAGGAACCTACATCGCCCATAAATATCTGGGCCGGGTAGGCGTTGTACCAGAGGAAGCCGAGTCCTGCGCCGACCAGTGCACCGCAGAAAACCGTAACCTCACCAACGCCCGGAACGTGCGGAACGTTGAGGTAGTTAGCCATGCCTATATGTCCGGCAATGTAGATGAAAAATGCGTAACAGGTGGCGCTGGTGATGGAAGGCCCGATTGCCAGTCCGTCCAGCCCGTCTGTAAGGTTTACCCCGTTGGATGCCCCGATCATGACCAGCAGGGCAAAGGGCAGGTAAAGCCAGCCGAGGTCCGGGGTGAAATTCTTGAAGAACGGAACAGCCAGCTCAGTGGAATATGCAGGCTGCATAATCAGCAAGGCTACGGCAGTTCCGGCCACCAACAACTGCCCGAAAAGCTTGGCTTTCGGTGAGATGCCCTTGTTCTGTTTGCCACGAATCTTTGTATAGTCGTCCACAAAACCGACAAGCCCGAATCCGGCAAAGACCAGCATGGTCAGCCAAACATAGATGTTGGTCAGGTCAGCCCAGAGCAGGGTGGAAACCAGTACGCCGAAACCGAGCAGCAGACCACCCATGGTCGGGGTTCCGGCCTTGCATTTGTGCAGTTCACCAACTTCGTCCTGAATGTACTGGCCGCATTTGATCTTCTGCAGCCAGCGCATCATCATGGGTCCGAGCACAATGGTGATTACCAGTGCGGTCAGCAGGGCGTAGATTGAGCGGAAAGTGATGTAACGGAATACATTCAATGCTCCGATTTGCGCACTCAGGGGAACTAGAAAATGATAGATCATGCTTTGTCTCCTCCGTTCTCCCCGTTGATGTCGTTGCTCAGTGCGTAGAAGTAATCTTCCATGTGGCAGGACCTCGACCCTTTAAAGAGGACCACCGCATCACTGAGACCCAGTTCATGTATTCCATTCAAAAATTCAGCTGGTTTGTTCACCGGAACAAGGGTGGAGCCATTTGTATTGCTTGCCACCTCTGCATAGTGCATTCCGTGATAGAAAGTTGCATCCGGCTTGGTTTCGGCAATCTTGCTGCCGAGGTCGCAATGGGCACATCCGGCTTCTTCGCCAAGCTCCAGCATATCGCCGAGAACCAGTACCAGCGGTCTGTCATCGGCAATGCGTTTGGCGGTGTCAATGGCCCGGTTCATGGACAGCGGGTTGGCATTGTAGGAGTCATCGATAAGCGTCCATTTGCCGTGGGTGTGACAATGGAACCGCTGCTTGGGCAGCTCAACTGTTGCCAGCCTTTCCGCAATCTCAGTCAACTCCATGCCCAGCTGGTGGGCGGCGCAGGTCACTGCTGCTGCGTTTTCCGCAAAATGGGAACCGCAGGTAGGCAGAACTACTTCCTCTGTTTCATCTCCGGCCTTGATCAGGAATCTTCCGGAACCGTCTGGCAGAGTGTGCAGCAGTGTGCTGTAATATTCCGCGTTTTCGTCCTGTGAGGAAAACGGGACGGGGGCGCAGATTTCATTGGTTGCGTTCCAGAGCAATTCGTGATCCTTGCAGCACAGGGCTTTGCCCTCAGGACGGATGTATTTAAAAAGTGATGACTTCTGAACAGCAACGTTTTCCAGCGATCCAAGTCCTTCAAGGTGCGCAGGGCCGATGTTGTGTACGATTGCCATGTCAGGCTGGGCAATGGGACCCAGTTCGCCCATATCGTGGGGCAGGCTGATGCCCAGTTCCATAACCCAGTATGTTTCCTCGCCCGTTGCTTCAAGCATGGAGAGGGGCAACCCGAGCTGGTTGTTCAGGTTCATGAAATTTTTATGCACGGAGCCGGAACCGGAAAGTACATGAGCCAGCATTTCCTTGACTGTGGTCTTTCCGGCGGAACCGGTTACGGCGATCATGCGGGCATTGGATTTCATACGCCAGTATGCGGCAACGCGGCCTAAGGCTTGTACGGTATCTCTGACCATGATGGCCGGTTTGCCCTCAAGCTCAGGCATGAACTGGGAAACAACAACCGCAACCGCCCCGGCTTCAAGAGCCTGTTCGGCAAAGTTGTGGCCGTCGAAATTTTCCCCTTCAATGCAGAAGAAGACATCGCCTTTTTTAACCAGCCTGCTGTCAATGCGCACGGCTGCGATTTCGATGTCTGCCGCAGAGGGTAGATCGCTGCTCCCCATGAGCTGTTCTTCAAGTTCACATAAGGTCAGCTTCAACCGTAAATCTCCTTAATTGCCTTTGAGACTTCTTCACTGTCGCTGAAGTCCCGCTTTTCCGTACCTATAATCTGGTATGTTTCGTGGCCCTTGCCCGCGATGAGCAGCACGTCATCCTTGGTCATTTCCGCAACTGCTTTGCGAATCGCTTCGGCGCGGTCAACTTCTTCGATGACGTGGTCACAGCCTTTGAGTCCTTTGCGCGCATCATCGATGATTTGCATGGGATCTTCGGTGCGCGGGTTGTCCGAGGTCAGCACTGCCACATCGGAATAGCGGCAGGCTGCTTCAGCCATGAGCGGACGCTTGGCTCGGTCGCGGTCGCCGCCGCAGCCGAACACAGTTATGACCTTGCTGAAATCAAGGTCTTTCAGGGTGCGCAGGACGTTATCCAGCGCATCCGGGGTGTGGGCATAGTCCACGAAAATATTGAGTCTTTGATCATTGCGGACCCGTTCAAGTCTGCCGGGAACACCGTCAAATTCTTTGAAGACATCCATCTGCTCGGCTGTCAGGCCCATGTGCAGACCTATAGCCTGTGCTGCCAGCAAGTTGGAACCGTTGAACTTACCGATAAGGTCGGTTTCAATTTCCCATTGCTCGCCGTCGCAGGTCATCTTGAGGCTCATGCCGTCTCCGGTACAGGAGATCATTTCACCGCACAGGGATTTGCAGCCTGTGGCGTAGGATGCGTCCATGCCATAACCGATGGCCGGGGAGTAGCATTCCAGCAGACGTCTGCCGAAAGGATCATCAAAATTGATGATGCCTCGTTTGAGTGCGCTGGGGTAATGCTGGAAGAGCATGCATTTGGCCTTGAAGTATTCTTCCATGTCCCCGTGGTAATCGAGGTGGTCCTGAGTGACGTTGGTGATGACCGCAGCATCAAAGCTCAGGCCGCAAACACGGTTCTGGTGCAAAGCATGGGAGGAAACTTCCATAACCGCCACTTCAACTCCAGCCTCAGTCATCTTGGCCAGCATTTCATGCAGCTGCCAGCAACCGGGAGTGGTCAGCGGTGCTTCCTGCTCATATCCCGGCCAGCGGTAGCTGACTGTTCCGAGCACGCCCACTTTCATTCCGGCAGAGGAAAGCAACTGTTCGATCAGATATGTGGTGGTGGTTTTGCCGTTGGTTCCGGTTATGCCCACCAGCTTGATCTTGCTGTCTGCAGTTTTGAAATAAGTCATTGCCAGTTCGCCCAGAGCTTCACGGGGGGAGGGGTGGGTGATCAGTTCAGCGGAACCGGTTTCTATTTCTTTTTCGCAGACGATGTAGGCGGCACCGTTTTCCAGCGCCTGAGGTACGAAATCAGCACCGTCACGCAACGGCCCGGAAATGGCGACAAATACATCTCCTTCGCGGACTTCCCGTGAATCTGTCTGGACCATCAGTCCCGCGCTTACCTTGGCGAGGAGTGCGTCCCATTTTGCTTTATTAAGTACTGTTTCCGACATAAAAATTTCCTTTAACTAAGAAACCCAGAGTACCATTTCAGCCTTTTTGTCCTCAGGCCATTTGGCTCCGGCGGCAGGCAGTTGTTTGGTTACAGTCATCCCCTGACCTTTGAGTTTGGGGACAAATCCTTTCTGGACCAATATTTCAATTGCCCTGCGAATGGGCACTCCTTTCAAGTCAGGGACCGTATCCCCGGATGCAGTTACTTTTACCGGGGTGGCCCGCAATGCTTTTTTGGGCATTGCTGTAAATGTCTGCCCTGCGGCCATGACCGGGGTGGGCTTACGGAGTTCAGGCAGCTTGCCGTAATAGGCAAGTGTCTGAGTCATGATTTTTTTTACAGCAGGTGCTACAACGGTGCTGCCGTAATGATTCGGCTTGGGGTCATCCACCATCATGTAGACGATATAATCCGGGTTGTAGCCCGGAACCAGTGCCACGAAAGAGGCAATGTATTCTTTACCGTAGCCACCTTTGCTGTGCGCTTTCTGGGCCGTTCCGGTTTTCCCGGCCACTGTGGTTCCACTGATGCGGGCCTTGCGTCCGGTTCCGTCGTCCTGCACAACTTCGCGCATCATGGCGAGCACTTTTTCAGCCACATCAGCATTGAAGATGCGCTTGGGAGCTTCGTCCTGTTCGGAGCGAGGGTATTGCACCAGTCGAAGCGGTTTTTCAACACCTTTATTGGCCAGAGTCAGAAAGGCTTTTGCCATCTGTACGGTGGTAACCCCGATTCCCTGTCCAAATGATCCGGCAGCCAAGTCAATTTCATTCCATTTAGCGGCAGGACGGATAATCCCTTTACGGTCTCCGGGAATGGGTAGACCGGTCTTATGGCCAAATCCAAGGTCTGTGATGAACTTGTGGTAATTTTGCACCCCAAGTTCCAAACCAATTTTGGCGCAGCCGATGTTGCTGGAGTATCGCATAATCTTGTGTACCGGGAGCCACCCTTCTTTGTGGGTGTCCTTGATATACTTACCGTTGATTTTCCAGCGTCCGTTTTCACAGTCAAAGAGCTTTTCCGGGGTTACAACCTTGTGCTCAAGGGCCGCAGCCATGAGGAATGGCTTAAAAGTTGATCCCGGTTCGCCAACGTCAAGAGCCGCACGGTTTCTCCATATATTGGGGGAACTGGTGCGGAAAATATTGGGGTTGAAGCGCGGGCAGTTGGCAATAGCCAAAATATCGCCTGATGCAACTTCAACAACTATGGCGGCGCCCCACTTGCCGTTGTATTTCTTCACCGACTCAGCCAGTGCATTTTCAGTGACTGACTGCAGGTGCGAATCAATGGTCAGGTGGATGTCCTTGCCGCGCACATCCATCTCGCGACCCATGGCATCAAGATAGAGCCTGCGTCCGGAAGCATCGCGCTGCACAACGAACTGTGCCTTGCGTCCTGCAAGGCGGTCGTTAAATTTCTTTTCAAGTCCTTCAAGTCCGTTGCCGTCAATCCCGGAAAAACCGAGCAGCTGTCCTGCCAGGTAGTTGTTGGGATAGAGTCTGACGTATTCCGTGGTCAGGTATACGCCGGGAAGTTTGGCCTGTTCGATCTTCCGGGCAATGCGGTCATTTATCTGCCGCTTGATCCAGATGAAGTTCGACTTGCGGGACAATTTCTTTCTCAGCTTCGCCTGTGAGATGCCGAGAATCTTTGAAAGCTTGTAAGCTGTGCCGTCTACGTCCTTGACTTTAACCGGGCGGATGTACACGGATGAAGCTTCCACACTGGTTGCCAGCAGGTTTCCGTTGCGGTCGTAAATGGAACCGCGCTCTCCGCGTTCCAGTTCCGCAGCAAGGTGTTGGCGGGAGACCATGCGTGACAGATCAGCCCCCTTGAACAGCTGCAGCCATGCCGCCCTGCCCAAGAGACCTGTCCAGACAAGGGCGAAAAGGACCATGACGAAGAGCAGCTTGGTTCTGCTCGCCTTCAGGCTTTCTTTTTTCCTTTTAGCCATTGTTTAGGGCTCCCTGTTTTCTACTATGGTTTCGCCTTGTTCGCGGGTCTTCTTATCTGCCCTTGCGAGGCCGGTCCGAAACCGTATTTTTTTGCCAACTCTCTTAATCTTATGGGAGAGAGCAGATTGTTTCTTTCTACTTCCAGCTTTGCAGCCAGCGCTTCCTGTTCATCGAGCCTTTTCTCCATGCGCCTCAGGTCGTAAGCCCTGTCGACTCGCTCGATGTTCAGCCAGACCGAAACCAGCCCTAATATGAGCGCTGATCCCATGGTCAGGGCCAGGGCCATGGCTATTCCCTTGGAATCACTCATGGCTGTTACCCGTCTTCTCCGGTCCTTTCGGCTACGCGGAGTTTTGCGCTGCGGCTGCGGGTGTTGACCTTCATTTCCTCCTCAGTGGGAAGGACCGGTTTTCTGGTCAGCACGTTCATCAGCCTGACCTTCCCGCAGGTGCACATGGGCTGCATGGGCGGACAGTCACAGCTTTGCGACTGGGTTTTGAAGGTCTTTTTCACGATACGGTCTTCCAGTGAATGGAAGGATATAATCGCGACCCTTGCGCCGGGGCTGAGTCTTTCCGGAATCCGGTTCAGAAAAGTCTGCAACTCTTCCAATTCGGAGTTCACGGCAATGCGCAAGCCCTGAAAAGTTTTTGTGGCCGGATGGGTCCGGGACAGCGCCCTGCGTTTGGCCGGGTATGCTTTTTCCACAATGGAGGCCAGCTGCAGGGTGGTGGTAATTTTCTCTTCTTCCCGGGCCGCAATGATCGCTTTGGTGATCTTGGAGGCCAGAGGTTCTTCGCCGTACAGTTTCAGAATTCTGTTCAGGTCGGAATATGAACCTTTATTAACAATGGAAGAAGCCGGAGGCATTCCGCCTGCCGGGTCCATGCGCATATCCAGCGGCCCGTCCTTGATGAAGCTGAACCCGCGCTCAGCGTGGTCCAGATGCAGGGAGGATACGCCGAGGTCGAGTACAACGCCGTCAACAGTATCCCAGCCCAGTTCATCGAGAGCCGCTTCAAACTTACTGAAAGCAAGATGGAATCTGTGCGCACGGTCACCGAAGGGGGCTAAACGTTCGCCAGCCAGTTCAAGAGCCTGCTCATCGCGGTCCAATCCGGCCAGTTCTGCACCTTCTCCAGCGGTTTTTAAAATTGCGCTGGAATGTCCGGCCATGCCGAGGGTGCCGTCAAGGTAGTGGCCACCGGGTTTGGGAGCCAGCCATTCAATGACCTCATTCAGCAGAACGGAAGTGTGGACCTTTTCAGGTATTAATTTCTTGCTTTCCATAATTTCCTGATCCAAAAACGTTACACGGCTTGGGCCTTAACTCTGGGGGGAGCCGGGGCAAAACAATGGCGGTTTTGAAAATCAAGTTTAAAAATCAATATCAATAAATAAAAACGATAGTGGGAGCGAAACAGCAAAAAACAGGCTAGAACGGGAGTTCAACTCCGCATTCAGCCAGTTCATCAGAGACATCATCAAAATCCTGTTCAAGCAGGGCTTCGTATTCCCGCTTATCCCAGATTTCAAATCTGTCGCCGACTCCGGCAAGGACCACGTCCTTGTCCAGCTTGCCGCTTTTTCGCAAATAGGAAGGGATGGTGATTCGGCCTTGTTTATCAAGGCTTACTTCTTCGGAACCTGAAATGATTATTCGGATGAAATTTCTGAGCTTCCGGCTGGGACTCTTGATACTTGTGAGTTTTTCTTCCAGTACCGCCCAGTCCGGTGGTGTGAAGCCGACTATGTTTCCTTCGAAAATAGTCAAGGTCACGCAGCCTTCCGGGGAATCAGAATATACCTGATCCCGGTACTCCGGCGTAAGCATCAGTCTGCCTTTGGCATCCATGCTTCTATGTGCATGACCTCTGAACTTCATTTTTCTACCACTCAATCACACAGATTTACCACCAATTCCCCCCGTCTCACCACCTGTGTGTGAAAATGGCGAAAAAGTCAAGACCCCCTTCTAAAATAAAAGGGTCGAAAACAGGCTGTTTTCAATGCTTGAAGCCGATTTTACTAGTTCTAAAAGCTTATATATACGGACCTTAGAAAGAATTAAGAAATGGTGAAAAAAAGTTTATATTTTTTTTAAAAATAATAGATAAAAATTGGAACATGTCGGACACAGACTTCACGAACACGGATATGAGTGCTATAGGGCAGTTGAAAACGAAGATTTAGACCATTTTTTATATCTTGAGTCCGGTTGGGCTGAGTCTGGAGTGGGAATCTTGCATATTGTTCTGGCCGCAAGCTTCTAAATTTAATTGTTTCAGCTGTTTATAAGTGATGAGGACAAGGTTCAAATATGAATGCAAAAGGTAGAATGGATGTTCCCGAGGGCTTAAACGAGGAATATTACCAGATCAGCCCCGATATTCTTCAGAGCTTCAATAAATTCAGGCCGCCTTTGGACATATTTATGTTCATGGAAGATGTGGGCCGCATCGCACCTTATTATAAAGTTGGCGGACGGTTGAGCAAAGAGCAGATTGAGCAGTTGGCCGGACTGGTAAAAGAAGGTTTTATCTTTGTTTCCCGCAAGGACCATCCTGTATATGTAAAGCACATTGCCTATCAGCTGGATCTGGTGCTTATTGACCGCAACCTCAAGGAAAGTGAGATTGCGGATATTTTTATTGAAGCATTAACCATGCGGATGAGTGAGTTTCTGGATCAGCCTGTAGCGGCGGTTACCGATAAGCTCTGGGCCGATTTGATGGTTCTCACCGAATATCTCTGGAATGATCCGTATCGCATCAAAGCACTGGCGAAAAGGTTGCACAAGGAACATACCCTTGCTCAGCATAGTGTAA
Organism: Maridesulfovibrio sp.; assembly: GCF_965230075.1. Lineage (GTDB taxonomy): Bacteria > Desulfobacterota > Desulfovibrionia > Desulfovibrionales > Desulfovibrionaceae > Maridesulfovibrio. The sequence continues at coordinate 624,358 of NZ_OZ245945.1, forward strand.
ACAGTGGTGTTCTTGCACTCGCAATTTTTATTCGTATGAAGGGCAAAAATTTTGCCAGTGGTGATATCAGCCGCACTCATTTTGACAGGCTTACTGCCGGATTTTTTTTACATGATCTGGGCATGAGTAAGATTCCCCTGTTTATCCGGGAAAAGCCCAAGCCGCTGACCACTGACGAACGTCAGAAAGTGGATAAGCATCCCATGCTCGGTTATGAAATGCTTACCAAGCTTGATCTTAAGTATAAGGAAATTGAGGCTTGCGTAATTGAGCACCATGAGAGAATGACCGGTAAGGGTTATCCCCAGAAGAAATCCGGACGTGAGATTAGTCAGTTGGGTCGTATCATTGCTGCTGTAGATTCCTACTGTGCCATGATCACCAAGCGTCCTTTTGCTGAGGCTATTGATCCTCAGAAGGCTGCGGCAGTGATCTCTCAGGACAAAGCTTACGACCCGGAAGTAACCAAGAATATTCAGGCCTGGGCCATGACATTGAAGAAGTAAATTTGGTTCTTAGAAAAGTTAACGGCCCTGTTTCCATGATGGAGACAGGGTCGTTTTTTATGAAATTATTATTTAAAACTGCTGGACCAGATCGCGGGTGACTTCGCGGTAGACTTCGCTGAGCAATACCACGCCGATGATGTTTCCTCCTTCCTGCACCAGCGCCCATGTCCTTTTCTTTTTTCGGAAAATTTCCAGTACCACCAACATGGGATCAGTGGGCTTGAGGATGACCACGTCTTCTTCAATATGATCATCAAGGGATGCGGAGCAGCAGGCTGTGCCTGCGCGTTTGAATGCCCGGTCCCAATCCGCTTCTTCTGTCAAGGTCAGGTCTTCATCTTTGAGTACCAGATCTTCAACTGCCTTGAGCAAGGTCCATATGGATACGACTCCGCGCAGCGAGCCGTTTTTTTTCTTTACCACCACAATATGATTGTCCGGTGATTCTTTCATGCTGTCCCGGAGAGAACGCACTGCCTCGGCAAGGCTTGCAGAGTCCTCAATTGTGGAAAATTCTTCATTCATTATATCCCATGCTCTTTTTCTCAGCAGCATTGATTTCTCCTTTTGAATATGCAGTGGTTAGCGGTTGAACATAAGCATCTTGCAGTCATTCACCATAGTTAAACCATATTTCCGCGTTTCATGCAAAAGAGGATTACTCAAAGTCAGCCAGCAAAGGACCAACGTGGATCCCGGCAACCACCGGATTTTCCATATAGCTCTGGCTGATGCGCCAGTATGCCTGATGAAGGTGGGGGGAGGTTATCCCGTTTTGCAGGGCATTGTATGCTTCCATGAAAGCTGCCAGATGGTCGCAGAGCTTAAGCAGTTCTCCGTCCTTGGGATCGTAGGAATCGTCATTGTAGCGGGCATCCAGCTCTTCAGTGCTTATCTTTTTGGGGAGTCCGCCTACCAATGCAGCAGCATCGAATTCCGATCCTGTATCTACTCCGAGGAAATAGCCTAAACGATCTGCTATGCGGTCATATCCGTTTTCCTTGAGCGGGGACATGATCCGTCTTTCCATCTCCTGATCTTCGTATTCCCTGATCAGTTCTCCGATTGTGGGATCTGATTGTTTGACCGGAGAAATGATGTCGCGGGTCAGCAGTTCCGGGATGTCGTGGAAGAGCCCGGTAAAGAAATTGTTCTGGCGTCTGGCCGGACAGGCTCCTTTTTCAAGGCTGAAGAACCATGCAAATGTGGCCACGATGAAAACATGACCGAGTACAGATGTTTCCGGGATACGAGGGGTTTGGGACCAGCGGGTCTGGAAGCGCAACCTTCCACAGAGGTCGGCAAACCTGCCCAGTGCGGTTGTTTCGGAATGGAGCAGTTCGTTTACTCCATCGAGGCCGGAATAGCTTTTCAAGCGGTCGATAAAGCTTTGCTCGATTCCAACCAGCTCATCATCCATCTGGTTGAGATGCTTTAGCAGTTTGAACTCGGAATAGCTGGCGTACATATGTGAGGCATCAAGAATCTGACGGGAAAGGGAATTGTCATCCGGATTGAGGTGGTAGTCGGTCAGCCTTTCCCAGAAATCCTTACCCAAGGGCATGAGGCGGGGCCTGAGTTGTTTGAGGACCCACTTGGAGAGCTTGCGGTAGTGTTCCGGGTTTTCCTTGATCCGGTAAAAGACCGGGGGTTTGATGTCGGTAATGACCATACGGAAGAGGTATTCAAAGATGCCTCCTTCCACTATTTCATTGCCCAGCCTGAGTTTTTCCCGCGCTTCTAATTTGTCTCCGTTGAGGACAAAGAGAATCCAAGCGGCGATCATTTTATGGGCCTGCTTATCAACTTCCACCATTTCCATGGGGCGGAGTTTATCATTCCACCTTTTCATGAACGAACCGGAAAAAATCAGCTGGAGCAGGCTTTTGCGAATTATTGGCATTGGAGCTTTTCCTTTGTCTGTAATTTTATCCGGTGGGGTGATTATCGTTCTGAAGCCCTAGACCACCGGAATTTTGAGGTACGGGCATTCAGCGTTCTGCGGAACAAACTGGCTAAGTTGAATTTCCCCGTCACACAGAGATCCCAATTCCTCTTTGAGGTATTGTTCAGGGGTTTCAACCAGCTTCATATTAACTTTGAGCGGTTTGCAAAATACTTCGCCCCAGTTGGTGCAGTAGACCAAATGCACTTCCTGCACTTTTTTACTTTCCGGGGGAACGCACAGGTTAACGATAAAGAAGCCTTTTGTCAGACGTTCCGCATTGAGGGTTTCCTCAATGGGTACATTGAAAGTTTTTTTGGGCGGGAAAAATTGCATCAGGTCGCTGAATAGTTTTTTGATTTCGCGTTCCCGCAGCGGGCCGGAGCTGATATCCGTTTTGACCTGCATGGTTTGATCATACAATCCGTTCAGGACTAGCCAAACCAGCATACAGTTGAGGTCGGGGCCTGATTCTATGCGGGTCAGGATATTTCTGGCCCCGGATTCATCAGGATATTCACCGTGGATATTCCATACATTCCCTTTTTCGGTGCGGGAGATATTGATGGAATTGAAAAAATGGGTTCTGGGACCGGGCAGGGATAAACGCAGGATTTTATCCGTGCGTTTGGCAAAGGCTGAAAAAATCACCCTGCCTAAGCGGGTAAGGTCTTCCGGTGTGATAGAAACTCCGGGGAATTTGTCCTGCTCGCCGCGAACCTTCATGTAGGTGTTAACCATGAACTGGTTGATGCGTTTGCCGAGTTTGGCTACGGAACTGAAGTCAGAGAGATCCTTGAAGTCCTCAAAAGCTCCGGTTTCTTCCCCGGACAGGTTCATGGTGAATTCAATTAATTCTATCTCTTCGGCTCTGCTTGGTGTGGACTGAATTTCTTTTTCGCTGACCAGTCCGCACTTGAGGCGTAGGGCCATGGCAGTGAGCCAGATATATTCATCGTGTTCACGGGTGCGGTAAAAGTCTGCTAGGTCCTCATAGAGTCGCATGTAGGGGTCAACCCGTCTGATTCTTCGTTTCCCGCTGATAATATTCTTTTTCAGTTTTTCGCAGAGCAGGGAATATTTGCTGTCTGAGGTGTATAATTCCAGCAGGCCGAATTTCATGATGGATTTAAAAGGACTTTTGATCCCCTTAACAATCTGCCAGAGAGAGGCCCCGAAGAATTCTTCCACCGGAATATTTGGGATATTGCCGAGGTCCACGCAAAAGTCTTTGCCCTTGAGCAGGGAGACTTTTTTTCTGCTGTCACCATATGCTTTTTCCCCGGCTTCGGGCGGGGTGAACCACCAAAGGGGAGGTTTGCCTGCCAGCAGCAGTGCTGTGCGGTAAAATTCTTCTTTAAGTATGGCGCTCTGCGCTGATCCGGAACTTTCTTCGTCACTGAGTCCGAAAAGGTTGTCGCGGATTTCGCGGGTATCCATGATGAAAAAATGAACTTCAAGAGCGAATTCAGTCATGGCCCATCTTTCAATGGCCTGCAGTTTTACTCCTAGTTTTTCTCTGCTTTCAACAGGTTTACCTGCAAAATTGCAGCAGACCCAGCAATCAAGGTCGGAGTCTGTTGTCTGGGCAATTGTCCCGGTACTGCCGATGGACATGAAAGCTTCGATGGGTACGGATGATTGTGCGCCGATATCATATTTTATGTCCGGGAAGAATTCTTCCAGCAGATCAATGGATTGGGGGGAAAGTTCGTAGTTACAAAGCCTTGACCCCATGCTCTGATGATCCATTCCCGACTTAATCTCAAAAACATTTGTATGCAGCAGGGCTGGCATAATTTTCAGGAGCTTTTTACTCCTGCTGTCCAGTTTGGATTCTGCCCAGTCCAGTCTTCTGCTGTTATTCTCTGCAAAGCAGGCATGGCAGTGGTCGATATCTTTCAGCGCGAACCAGCGTTTGATGACCTTATGCAGTACTCCCCGCCCATATTCATTGATCTCTCCGAATCCGGTAGATCTTTTTTTATGTCTTTCCCTGTTGCTAAGTTTTGCGGCAAATGTATGCTGCATGGCTTTGAGCAGTTCCGGTGCTTCGGACTTTACGTTGCTTGCCCGGCATAGCCCGGTATTACACTGCCTGAGCGATGAACAGACAACGCTTGAATCTTTGAATAAGGTTCTTTCAAAGTTAGAGAATGTGAAGTCGCAGCCTTTGACCATGGCCTTGTAAAAGAAAGCTTCGCGCAGGTCGCAGGCTTGAAACATAGCCCCGTTGAACCTTGTCCGGCAGAAATAAGCGCCCGGTGTCGCTACAGCGCTGAAATTGCAATTTTTGAAATTACTCAGGAAGGTCACTGCGGAGTCAAAGTGCGAAGTTTCAAAAGAACATTTTTCTAATTCACAGTCATAAAATGTTGCTTCATCAAGGGAACAGCCGTTGAATTTGCAATCCTTGAATTCCGATTCCAGAAAAACAGTATTGCTGAAAGTGCAGCCTTCAAAGGTGCAGTTCTTAAAGATGCATTCTTCCAGAAATGATTCTTTGAATTCACAGGCGGCAAATGTTGAGTTCTGAATGGTCAACCCTCGGGAGAGGCTTTTCCATTTGTTTAGCTTGTGCAGCCGTTGGTTGGTTATCTGTCCGTCGGTATAGATGTCGGGCATGCCGTCGGACTGGGTCATTGGCTTACCGAAAATACGTTTAAATCCAGTTTGTTCCTGCTCTTTGTTTTCAATGTTCAGTACAATGGGACCGCCTTGTTTGATGAAATCAACACCGGGGACATTCTTCCCCTCGGGCATCTCAGGCCGCACTGGTTCGCTGAGACTGTCGGTGTCCATTATACTGGCCAGCACCGGCTTGAGGCTGTTTTTCTTTTTGCTGCGGGAGATTTTGAGAACATTGCTCAAAAGGCTTCCAAAGCATTGCGGGTCTTCTTCACTGATTGTTGAAAAAAGCACCGCCAGTACAGGAGTATGGTAGCCTGCGGAGATTTCGTTCATGAAACGGGCGAAGTTTTCACTATTGAGCAGCGGAACCCTGTTGATCAGTTCTGCCCGAAATTTTGGTGCTTCATTGAAAATCTGGGCAAAAATTCTTCCCCTACGGCTGCCCCCGAATTTGGTCAGAATATCCATGGCTGCCTTAGCTAACGGCAGGGAAGGGGATTGTGCCAGGGGGATGATTTCTTTTAACAGCTCGTCATCAATTTCATCGGCCAGCCTTTCCACTGCACGGAGCACCTTCTCCATGATGATGGGGTCCATGGTTTTCAGGTGGAATGAAATGTCCGTAACCATTTCTCCGTCCGGATAGGGAGGCATGCTTTCGGCACAGAGGGTGATTTCTTCAAGGCTTTCCGGCTCACGCAGTTGCCTGCGGCATTCTTTCCCATAGTTTCCGGATATGAATCGTGACAGGGATTTGAATGTCAGCTGCCCTTTGCGGGTTCCGTTCTTCTCAAAGAAATTGATACTGTTAAACAGGTCCAGTTCTTCGGCCCGTTCAAGGATGGATTCAGCAAACCTGATTCTTTCAGGCACGTTGTCATCATGCACCACTAACATGCGGTCCGCCACGGAAATGGCGGTGCTGTCGTGTTGTCTTGCAAACCAGCTTTTGACCCGGGAAAAAGGCAGTAATCGGTTACAGAGGAGAGAGGCGGCGAGGCTCCTGCCGCACGGTCCCATTTGGGCAAGGTAGTCGAGACATATATCTTCGGTAGTATCTTCAGGATCCGGGCCATATGAGAGCTTTCCGCTTTGTTCCGCTTCCAGCTCAATGGCTTTCCGGCCGAGACCGTAGAGCAGCATGGCGTATTTTGCAGACTCAATTGCGTCCGGTGGAGTCTGCGCCCTGCTGAACTTTCCCTCGATTTTGAACCGCAAATCCGCAAGCTGACGCTCTTCAGGGGGGTAGAGATTCAGCCTGCGCAGTTCCCCGAGCAGGGTGTCATGTGTTTCTGTCTCAGCCATAAAATATCCTGACCTGTTTACCCAGTTTTCGTCAACAATGCGATGGATTCAACATGGGCTGTATGGGGGAACATATCAACTGCTGCAAAACGCTCCAGCTTGTAAATGCCTTCCATCTTAGCCGCATCACGGGCCAGTGTGGAGGGATTACAGGAAATGTATAGAATTTTCTCCGGTCCTAGCTCGATCAGCTTTTGCAATGAAGGATCAGGCACACCGGAACGGGGCGGGTCCACAATAACCATGTCCGGGTGGGGCAGGTCTTCGGGCAGTCCTTTTTCGGAAGCCAGGTTGCCCACGATGTATTGTGTGTTCTCCAGCCCGTTGAGTTCGGCATTATCCTTTGCCGACTGGACCGATTCCTCGGAAACTTCAATGCCGATCATTTGGCCTACATCCTTGGCCATGAACATCCCGATGCCTCCGGAACCGCAAAAAAGGTCCCAGACCACGTCATTGTTTTTTGGTGCTGCCAGTTCTGCACTTTTTCGGTAGAGAACTTCGGCTCCTTTAGAGTTCGTCTGGAAAAAGGCATTGGGAGTGATGCGGTAGCTGACTTCGCTGCCATCTGCGCGGGTCAGGGTTTCGGTGATATGTTCCTGCCCGGTCACGGAGATAAGTCGTTCCCCGGTAGCAAGGTCGGCGCGTCCTTTGCGGGTGGAGTGTACGAAGCTTTTCAGCTGCGGGATGCTTTCAAAAAGTAGTTTGCCCAGTCCCTTGATGGTGTGATGGGATTTGGCAGGTCCGGTAAGCAGGTGGATCATCATCTCCCCGCTGTGGTGCGAGAAGCGGATAACCAGCTTACGCCAGTAACCGCCACGGTTGTGACGGTAGGCACCTATATTGGTGCGGGCACAATAGTCGCGGACCAGTGCCGGAATGTCAGCACATTGTTCAGGCAGCAACGGACAGCTGGGAATATTTAGTACATCTGTTTCTGAACCTCGGCGTTTGAAGCCCAGTTTCAGGGAATCCCCGATGCCGTGGAAGGAAAATTCCATCTTGTTGCGGTAGCCGTATTCTTTGGGAGAAGGAAGGGCTTCTTCACCCATTCCCGGAGTCTCCGGCTCGATCTTGCCGATGCGTTCTAAAGTTTCACAGACCTGCCGTCCTTTCCAGAAAGTCTGGGCGGAATATTTAATATCCTGATGCAGGCAGCCCCCGCAGGAATCGAAATATTCACAGGCCGGAGCCTGTTCTTCTTCAACATGGTTGATGATTTCAGTGCGGCGTGCTTCAGCGAACCTTTTTTTGGACTTGGTTATCTCGCAGCGAACAGTCTGTCCCGGCACAACATTTTCCACAAAAAGGGTCAGCCCTTCATAGCGGCCAATGCCTTTGCCTCCGAAGGCCAGTGATTCGATCTTGGTTTCAATTATATCGCCCTTACGGATGGGCTTGTTATCATTACTCATGTTTGACAGTTCTCCTTTGGCCGCTGTACGCTTCGGTCCATGATTGATAAAGCAACAGCACTTGAATCGGTTTTGCGGAAGCTTAAAAAACTTCCCGTGGGGCATTGCATAGACCTGCGCACCTATAAACGCAACCGTTCCCTTTTAATTTTGCACGTCCGGGAGCAGGAGTACATTATTTACGAAGACGGTTATGAAACAATCAAGCATCAATCCGCATTAAAGGGTATGAAAAAGCTTTTGAAGACCCTGTTCAAAAGGGAGTTCCCGCGGAGCAATAAAATCCGCATGTACGAATTGGGTGAGTACAACGAGGAAAAACACCGTCGTGAAATGAAAAAACTGTAAAGCTTGCCACCGACCCGAAATCTGCATAAAGGTAACATGCATTGTACTAAATTCGGCAGGAGAGATAAATGATCAGATGTTTTTTCTTGGTGCAGCTTTTGCTGCTGATGGTTGCGGTTCCTTCTTTTGCGCAGGATGAAACTCAAAACAGGACGGAAGATGATTCTTCTGTGTCCGGAACAATTGTGATTCCTGCTGATTATAAAGAGGAAGGCATGGCTTCGTGGTACGGGGAGAAGTTTCAGGGCAAGCTTACCGCCAGTGGTGAACCATACGATATGGAAAAAATGACTGCTGCCCACAACTACCTGCCGCTGGGCGTGAAAGTTAGTGTCACCAACCTCAGCAACAAAAAGAAAGTTGCCGTGATCATCAATGACCGCGGTCCTTTTGTGCCTGACCGTATTATCGATCTCTCCCGCGCTGCGGCCCAAAAGCTCGGCTTTATTGATGCAGGAAAGGCCAAGGTGCTCATTGAGCCTTACCGTCCGGAACCTGAACCGCAGCCCGTTGTAGCTACGACTTCTGCCCCTGTTTATAAGAAACTTTACGGCGCATTCTACATTCAGGCTGGCGCTTACAAGGTTAAGGCCAATGCTGATCGGCTCATTGAAAGGCTGAACAAGGCTGGTTTCCACAATACCCGTACCGTCCGCGTGGTCACCGACAGCGCCCAGATTTTCAAGGTCCAGCTGGGCATGTACAAAACCTTAGCTAATGCCCGCAAAGCCCACAGTTCCATGGGTAAGGGGTTTCCGGGAACATTTATTCTGGCTGATGTGATTCAGGATTAGGGATCAGCGTAAATTTGAAATGAAAAGTCCCGCAACAGGTGGAGTGTTGCGGGACTTTTTTGTGGAATATATTTTAGGCCGTTCTTTTACTGCAACGGCTTGTCATCCTTCTTGTCTTCTACTTCAACATCAATGACGTCGTGGTCATCAATGCGTCGCTTGGGCTGATCCTGATTGGTCCATGCGGTGAATTCTGAGTTGTGGTGCACCACGTGGATGTTGGGGTTGTTTTTCATGTTTTCAAACTGGGCTCGCAGCATCCGTTTGAAATAGCCTCTGGTGACCGGGAATAGGATGAGCAGACCGAATATGTCAGTCATGAATCCCGGGGTCAGCAGGACCAGTCCGGCGAGGAATATGAGGACTGCATCAAGGATATCCTCGGCAGGCATAATTCCTCTGTTGAGGTTTTCCTGAACCTTCTGCATGGTGGCCACGCCTTGTGATTTGGCAAGTGCCGCACCCACAAAGGCGGTCAACAGACAAAGGGCAATGGCATTGAGGGTCCCGATTTCTGAGCCGATCTGAACCAGAATGTAGAGATCGATCAAGGGTATGAGGACAAAACCCAGAAAAATCTTAGCGAACATTTAGTCTCCCGTGCTTAAATTCCTTATTAGACGTTCTGGAATATAAGCATCAATCCCATGATGACAAGCATGGTCATGACGATTCTGCTATAGAATTCGTCAGAAAGACGGTTTGATAGCTTGCTGCCGACGTAAGTTCCCGCAAATATGGGCAGGACAGAAGCCAGTACCAATTTAAAAGCTAATAATGTGGTCAGGCCACTAATTAGGTGTCCTACAGCGGCCAGAATACCGGAAAACAGGAACAGGCTGACCAGAGTTGCTTTTACGGTGTCCTTTTTCCAGCCTTGAATTGAGGCGTAGATTATGCTCGGCGGGCCTCCTGCGCTTACTGCAGCAGCGATTGAGCCGGTAAGAAAGCCCGAAAAGTAGCCCCATTTATTGCTGATGTTGAACTTGGGCGTTCTGGCCAGCAGGGAATAGGCTGCAAAACCGGCAATCAGGCAACCGAGGAAGACTCTGATGTAATCCCCGTTTATTTCCTTCAGCATCATAGTCCCCAGAATTGAGCCGGGAATACTGCCTATAATCAGGGGAAGTATTTTGGCGCGGTCAAGACTTTTGCGCAGCCTGTTGGTCATATCTACATTAATGACCAGACCGCAGAGTGTACAGACCGGTACTGCTAATTTAATGTCGACAATAAGTGCAAGGAGGGGCATGGCAAGCAGAGCCTGACCGAATCCGGTCAATCCCTGCACCATACCTGCTGTAAAGAAAATAGCTGGTACGAGCAGAAAGGGAGACATTATGAACCTTTATCTCTGCGTTTAACGCAGGAAAGTTGTGGGCGAAAATTAGATTTTACGCAGGGTCAGCTGGGTGATGTCCTCGGGGAGGGAGGACTCGGAAATGATTTCAGCTTTCCTTACCCGGCAGATAATATCAATGTTGGAACGCTGGTCTTTACGCACTTCAACCTTTACGGTCATGCCGGACTTTATCTTTTGAAGGTGTAAACTCACCTCCTTGAATCCGGTTCAGCAATCTTTCCAACAGGTAATAGTGCGGCTGTTATTCATGACGAAATAAAAAAAAGGCCGGACTCCTACGAGGGAAGCCCGGCCTTTAAAATGACTATTTTTTGTTTTTCATGGCTTCCTGAAGCTTGTCACCGAGCAGGCCGCCGAAACCGCCTGCGCCACCGGGGGTGGAGGAGGTTCTGGGAGCGGATTTGCGGGGTGCAGACTTCTTGGGCGCGGACTTGGTGTATTCTTTCCAGTCGCTGTCGCCGTCAGCCTTCTGTGCGTCACCTGCGGTGAGGGTAACCTTGCGGTCTGCGGTGTTGATCTCTTCGATGGAGATTTTAACCTTATCACCGGGCTTGAGGGCTTCAAGTTCAGCCTGCTTGCCGGAACGGGTGATGCGGGACATGGGCAGCAGACCGGTGATGCCTGGAGCGAGGTTGATGAAGATACCGAACTCGGCGCGGTTCTCCACGGTTCCCTCCACTTCCTGACCAACCTTGAAGGTATCTTCCATATCCATCCAGGGATCGCCTGCAGCGTCTTTCATGGACAGGCCGATGCGGCGTTTGACCGGATCAATGTCTTTAACCATGACTGCAACTTCCTGACCGGGGGAGACTTCGTCTTCAGGCTTGTGAACGCGCTTGGTGTAGCTCATTTCAGAAACGTGAACGAGACCTTCGATGCCGGGTGCGATTTCAACGAATGCACCGAAATCAGCACAGCGAACAACAGTACCGCTGATTTTGTCGCCGGCTTTGAATTTGTCGCCTACTTCATCCCAGGGATCAGCCTGCAGTTGTTTCAGGGAAAGACCGATTTTGAGGCCTTTGCCGTCTTTACGCGGCTCCATGGAAAGGATGCGTACGGACACTTCATCGCCGGGCTGGACAACATCTTCGGGCTTGGCGGAACGGGACCAGCTAAGTTCGGAAATGTGAACCATGCCTTCTACGCCGGGGGTAAGTTCAACAAATGCGCCGAAAGGCATCAGTTTGGTGACTTTACCTTCCATCACAGCGTCGGGCTGGACGTCTTGCATGAATGCTTTGCGTGCTTTTTCCTGTTCCTGTTCGAGAAGAACTCTTCTGGAAACAACAATGTTGCGACCGTTTTCTTCGAACTTGATGACCTGAAAATTGTGAGTGCTGCCAACGAAAGCTTCGGCATCTTCAACAAAGGAAGTGTCGATCTGGCTGACGGGACAGAATACTTTGCGGTGCATCATTTTAACTCTGAAGCCGCCTTTGCAGGTTTCTGCAACCTTGCCTTCAACCGGGACTTTGTTCTCGTATGCTTCACGCAGCATATTGAGGCCGCCCGCGCCGGACATGGCTTTGGAAAGGACGATTTCATTGTTGTTCATGGAGATTACGTAGAGTTCTACGGTGTCTCCGTCCTTGACGGTCAGTTCGCCTTCTTCATCGGTCAGTTCATCGCGGTCGACAACTCCGTCCACTTTAGACCCGGTGTCAACGAACACGGAATCTTTGGTGATGGAAATGACGGTTCCTTTGATTTGGTCTCCGACCTGAAGATTGTCGTTGGATTCAGACTGGAAGGCTTCAAACAGTTCGGCAAAGTTCTCTTCGCCATTGGTTTCCAAGTTTTTCTCGGACATGCTCTTATTTCTCCTGAAAGGGCAAATTGGTCCCGGCAAGGTAGGTTTTTTATAGTGCCGTGGACAATGGGAACCTAACGGGAAAAGACGCAATTTTCAAACGATTTATTCATATAATTTTTATTGCGCTTTTCCGTGCAGGGCAGCGCCCAGTGCTCCGGCGAAATCAGGCTCCTCAGGAATGAGCGGATTAAGGTCTAGTGAATTTTTCAACATGTTGATAACACAGGGATTGTTGGCAACTCCTCCGGCAAAGACAAGTGGGCCTTTCAAGCCGACACGCCCGAGCATGTTGGTTGTGCGGCGTACAATGGAACCATGCAGTCCCAGTGCAATGTCGCGCGGATTTTTGCCTTGGGCCATGAGCGAAGTGGCTTCGGTTTCTGCAAAAACAGTGCACATGCTGTTTATCATGAGCGGTTCGGTCCCTTCCAAGGCATAGCTTCCGAAATCTTCGATGGGAATTTGAAATACGGTAGCCAGATGTTCCAGAAATTTCCCTGTCCCGGCAGCGCAGCGGTCATTCATTTCGAATTTTGCAACCTTGCCTTTGCCCAGCAGTGAGATCGCTTTTGTATCCTGACCGCCGATATCCAGAATGGTCCGTGCTTCAGGGTAGAGATGCGAAACGCCCAGCGCATAAGCTTTAATTTCAGTAAGAGAAACGCACTCAAAGCCAGTTAATTCACTTGTTACCAGCGTACGTCCGTACCCTGTGGCCGAAATAATTTTAGCATCCACTCCTTCAAGTATTTTTTTGATCTGTGATGCGGGGTCGAATGTGGTAGGCAGTTTACGTTTGATAGAGATTTCATCTCCATTCAGCACAACCAGTTCTGTGGACCGTGACCCAATATCAATTCCAGCAATCATTTATTTCTACTCCAAGGTATATACGAATTGGCAATAGCGCAAAAAAAGGTGGCCAGAATTACTTCCAACCACCTTATTCCAACAATGCTTTACTTGGGATTAGCCAACCATTTCGAGGAATGCTTCAATGCGAACGCGCAACTGTTCAGTATCAGCATCAGAATAGTCGGTTTCGATGTGCAAGTAAGGCAAGTTTTTGTCACCCTGTACAAATTTGCGAATGTTTTCCGCCTCAACGTTGTAAGTATGACAAGCCTGCCAGGTCAGGTCTACTACGGCATCTGCTTTGAAGTCAGTGATCATGGCCTCTAAGAGATTGATGCGACCGGGGTTGGGAGACATGATCGAGCATGGGGTGGCAAGATATTTTTCTGCCAAAGCTGCGATGGGAGATTTGTCAGTAGCCACCTGCATGGTCTTTTTGTAGCCGGTACAGTTTTCAAAGGCTACGACAACGCCGCCGGCATCTTCAATAAGCTGGCAAACCTTGTGTGAACCCAAGCCCATGGGAACACCGGAGATAATGACGCGGGGACCCTGCTTGGTTTCTCCCTTAGGTGCGCTTTTTACTTCATCAACGATTGCCTCAAGGCATTCGACAGATTCCTGCTTGGAGGCAAAGAAGCCTGCCTTGAAAACAATCTCCAGCATCTTCATTCCGGAAATGGGGGCGGGGGACTGCTGGTTCAGGTCCATCAGCCCTTTGAGAGCGGCAGATTCCCTGTTGGTGAGCTGGATGGCTTCTTTAAGCATGTCATCAGTGATTTCGACTCCGCATTCCTGTTCGACGCGTTCCTTGAAGCGTACGACTTCGCCTTCCCAGAACGGTCCGGTCACTTCCAATTCCTGATTGTGTGGCAGGTACATCAGGTGGAGGGGTTTTATCTCGGACATCTGCTCGAACATCTTCTTTTTTCCATCGCATGTTGAGTCGGCAACAATGAGGTCCGCGGCTTTGAAATAGGGGCAGGTGTCTTCTATAGCGAAGCCGAAGCTTGATTTAATCAGCGGGCAGAGATTGCGGGGCAGGGTTCTCTCTGCAGCGGGAATGGGATCATTGCGGGTTCCGCACAGGGTTACCGCAATGCCTCCTGCTGCCAAGGCAATTTCAACCGGGGAGTAAAGACAGTAAAATCCAAAGACTTTTTGTCCCTTCTCTTTGGCTGCGGCAACTTCCAAAGGGTTTTTCTCCGCTCTAGTAGTCAATTTATCAATGGATGCGTAGCTCATGTTGTCAGTCTCCCTCTTGGTAAAAAGATTTATAGTGTTGTTATCTGGATGCAATCAGAGCAGCCCCTATGGCTCCTGCGAATGGAGCTAGAGGCGGGGCGGTGAGTTCAACATTGAGGGCTTCGGAAAAACACTTGGCTAATTCCGCATTCCTCGCAGTTCCCCCGGTAAAGGCAATTGTTGGAGTAAATGAAATTCGTCCAGCGAGGCTGGTCAAACGTTTTGCAATGGATACCACTATCCCTGCAGCCAAATCTTCACGGGAAGCGCCGGACGCAGTCAGACCGATTACTTCTGATTCGGCGAAGACGGCACACATGCTTGAAATGGGAACCGGTGTTCCCTTTGATGCAAAAATACCGAATTCATCAAGATCGATGCCCAGCGCCGTCGCCATATTGGATATGAAGCGCCCTGTACCGGCAGCGCATTTATCATTCATGAGAAAGTCACGAACGTTGCCCTGCTCGTCTAAAGCAATCATTTTGGAATCTTGTCCGCCAATATCAAGCACCGTCATTGCTTCGGGTACCAAATGCTTTGCGCCAAGAGCATGACAGGATATTTCCGTTACCTGTTTATCGGCGTCCGCCACCTTGCGTCCATATCCAGTGGCAACAGTCTTGCTTATGGATGCGCCGGAAACGTCCAACTGAGCGAGGGCGGCATCCAATGCTTCTCGCGCAGCTTCCTTGGGAGCCCATCCCGTGGCTCTTTCGGCAACAGCCACAATTTCTTTGGTGACACCATTGATAATGGCAGCTTTTGTTGCTGTTGATCCAATATCCAGCCCTGCAAAAAAGTTTGTAATGTCGCCTGACGGGGCACAGGATGTGTTGTCTGAGTTTTTCCGGTCAATTGTTTCACTTAGCGTGTTCATTCAGCCTCCAAATTTGACAATCCGTTTAACCTTTACATCACGTCTTCTGACGCCTCCAATCAAAATAATAAATACAAAAAAGGGGCACTTATTAAGCTAGCCAATACTCCTGTGTCTGAACACTGGCTTAATTTCCGGCTTTAATATAACTCTCCCTCCAGAGGATACATGTGAGGAATAAATTGAGAAAAGACGAAGCCACAGCATACGCAAGGGGACTGACCCCCGAACGGGAATTCAGTGCGGCCTATATGGACGTACGTAACCTGCGTTCATTACTCCAGAAGGAACCCGAATGCGCGGATAATGAAATTGTCCACGCAATCTGGGATATTCTTATGGAGCAGCGTTACAGTTCTCAGCGTATGTCGCAGCTTCTTTACCGGGAATGCGCCAAAGCTATGGCCGCCATTGGTCATGGTTGCCCGGACTGTGCTGTCTCTCAATCTGCCTTGCAATTGCAGGTTCAGGCTGCTTCCACCTGTAAGAAGTACGCCTCCATTGAGGCTTCCGGTGGGCTTGGTGTGTTACCTTTTGAGATTTCCCTGCCTGATGCCCCGGAACCGTTTTCTGGTTTTGCTCCCAGTGTGAAGTGGGAGGTCTTGCTTAAGAATGCCAAAGTTGTAGGTGAACCTGTTTTTTCCGGGCGAAGTGCGGTCATGGAGGCTGAGGGTGAGCAGCGCATCTTTGCCATTAAAATCCTGCGTAAGGGCGAAGAGCCTGAAGGATTGCATCTTGAAGGGCGCTGGATGGAGCGGCTTTGTAAAGGGAGCGGTACGGACGGGGTCCGTTTTGATTGTCCGCAGCCATATACAATAGCTGGGCATGTTGTTTTCAAGCTGGAAGGATTGCCCTTAGGTGCTGTAGACGCGCCGGAAAACCTGCACGAAGAACTTTACGCCATGGCCTACCATGCCCACAGTGACTATTTTATATACCCCAATGATGATCGCGACGATAAGCGTTGTTCCGCAGAAGAAATGCTGGAAATCATGGGCCGTAATTCCTTTCTGCTTGGCGAGCTTGCAGGACGGGGCATAGTGCATGATGCACCCATTCCACTTTTTCATAACCGGGTGCAGGCCACACGGCGCACTGATGAAGGTGTCTACGAATGGCGCAGGTTCGGAAGGCTGGACCGCTGGTTGGATTCCTGCCGCTATCCCAACTTCGGGCGTTCCGGGTTGCGGGATTTCGAACATCTGCAAGTTATGAAGCCGGGGCGCGATCCTTTTTACTGGGCTATTGGTTCGCATTTCATGTCCATCCTGCTGGTGCTCGGCAGCTGGTTCCGGGCACAGGAACCGGAACTTTGCGGACTTGATGTCAATGAAGAACCCATAGATGCCCGCCATCTTTTTGATACTGATTTTTTTGAGCAGGCTGTGAAGTGTTGCTTTGACAAATACTACCACGGCTTCACTGGAAAAGAATTTCACAATGAAATAGACCTGCACATCCCGGAACTGGTGCAGGATATGATCAATGAAATGGGTGTGGACCGCCACATGTTTGAGTTCATGCGCGTTGTGGATCAGGAGCTGCTGGAAGATGATGAATTTCGCAAATATCTCATCAAATGTGGCATGGAATCGGATAAGGCATATTCCATAGAAAAGAATAAAGAAGATATACCTCTGACCACCGGACCGCATCTCGGCGACTTCAACAGCACCATATCATTACCGGAAATCATCGAATGGTCGGCCATGGCGGCGGGGTGCTGCATTGCTTCGCGGGCGTTAGGGGATAGGTGGGGCCTTACCTAACTTCAAACTCCACAGCATCCACCCGTCCTATCTCATCACTCACTGAAATCCTGTGTTTACCGACGGTTACTTCGGTAAACAGCTTTTCATCAAATTTACCCTGATTGACCAAGCGTCCATCAAGGAACCAGTAGAGGGTGCCGCAGTCAGGTCCGGCTTCGGCTTTGAGGGCGATCTGTTGAAATTTCAGCGGGGTATCCTTGCGCAGCAGGTAGGGCGTGCCGGGTGCCGGGGATATGATCTTCGGCGCGATACCGGATGGAATTAATCCGCAATCCGGTGCCAGCGGGGGCAGATGCGGAACTTCGAGATTATTCTCTGCCCGCCAGCGGGCTAGCTTTGCCGGGATGGTGCGGATGATCTTGGTCTTGATACCCTTGCGGCCTAGGCATTCACCGGAAATACGGTAGCCGCTTTTGCCGTCCACAAAAATCTGGCGGCACTGGGTGCAGGGATGCAGCCGTGTTTTGCCGGAAAGAGTGCGTATGGTGGTGCGTTTAGTGCAGAACGGTCCCGGGAGCTGGCGGCTATGGGCACAGACTTCCACTTCGCTGATAGCTGAACCTTCCGGTGGCTTGGGTAGTTTTCCACCCGGAGCAGCCAGACGGAGCAGATCGAAAAGTAGCGGTCCGGCATGCATAGCCCCGGAGATTCCTTTGCGCGGCCTGCCATCCGGGTTTCCTACCCAGACGCCAATGGCATAATCTCCGGAAACACCAATAGCCCATGCATCGCGGTGCCCGAAAGATGTTCCGGTTTTCCATGCCGCTTCCGGCATGTCGCGGGTCAGCATCCATGTTTCATTCATTTCTGGTCTGGTCACTGAGGAAAGCATTTCAAGAACCAGCCATGCTGCCTGCGGAGAAAGAATTTGTGCGTTAATATTGTTTTCTCCAGCAGTGACGGTAAATGGCTTGAATTTTCCCTCATCAGTCAGCGTAGCATAGAGATTAGTCAGCTCAGTCAGCTTGATTTCACATCCGCCAAGAGCGAGAGGTAAACCATATTCCATGGCTCCTTTATCAAGGGTGCTAATCCCACCTTTTTTGAGCAGCTCGATAAATTCAGCCACACCGGTCTGAGCAAGGGTATTGACCGCCGGGATGTTAAGGGATTTGGCGAGGGCCTGCCTTACCGTGACCTGACCATGATACATGTGGTCGTAGTTTTGCGGAGAATATCCGGCATAATCCACCGGGATGTCATAGACAAATGAATCAGGGACCAGCTTGCCCTGATCAAAGGCCAGTCCGTAGATGAAGGGCTTTAGAGTTGATCCGGGAGAGCGCTTCTTGTCAGCCAGATTGATGGCCCCGCCGTATCCTTTTTCAAAAAAGTCAGCCGAGCCAACCAGCGCACGTATTTCACGGGTGGGAATATGGATGACTACGCAGGCCGCGTTGTCAATGTCATCCCCGCGCAGACGGGACACGTGGCTTTTGACTTTGGCCTGTGCTGCCTGTTGCAAGGTAGAATCAAGGGTGGTGACAGTTTCTGGAATCTGCCCGTTACGCCCCAGAACCATCCTGCAAAAGTGTGGTGCATCAAGGGGCACAGGCCGAATGGAATCGGGCAGGGGCAACCTCATATTGCGTTCAATTTCCTCTTCCGGGAAAACTCCTTTTTGTGCCAGCTGATGCATGACTCGGTTGCGCCCTTTACGGGCTTGCTGTGGATTGCGCAGGGGATCATAAAAGACAGGACCACGGGGAATAGTGGTCAAAAGGGCAGATTCTCCCAGCGAAAGAGTCTCCGGTCCATGCCCGAAATAGAAATGGGAGGCCGCGCCCACCCCGACGATATTGCCACCGTAGGGCAGCATGTTCAGGTAAATTTCCAGCAGTTCATCATTGGAGTGGTGCAGCTTCAGCTGCAAAGCCCGGAAGGCTTCAATATTCTTGGCCCAGAGTGTTCTTTTTTTCGGTTCAGCCATGCGGGCAACCTGCATAGGAATAGTCGAGGCCCCGGAGACAACACGTCCGGCGGCAATATTCATAATAGCAGCACGGACAATTGAGATTGGATTAATCCCCGGATGATACTCAAACCACTGATCTTCCGAAGCAAGCAACGTCTTCTTCAAGACCGGGGAAATTTTGTCAAAGTCCGCATGCATGCGCCGCGCACCGTCAGGAGGCAGGAAGATACGCAAAACCTTACCTTCGCGGTCTTTCATAACCGAGGCAACAGGCGGATGAAGTTTGTGCTCAGGAAAAGGAAAAATTAGATCAAGCGCAAAAAAGCTGATGATGAGAAAAAGGGCAAACCCACCAAGTATAAAAATATTTTTCTTTCTCATCACGAAACTAAATTAACCGACAGTACTATTAAAAGTTTTGGGGAGGGGGAATCCAAAGGGGGAACACTTTTTACAAAAAGGGTTCCCCCTTTGGTCGCCGAAGGCAAATTATTTAATAATCATCTTACCTAATGCGGTAGCTGCTGATTTTTCAGGATCATACATTCCTTCCACCTGCACCGGAGGCACTTTGAATTCTCCACGGGTCACGGCGCGCAGCAGGGTCACATTTTCGACCTTACCCTTGGCGGGGATGTCGGAGAAGACCAGCACCCGGTCATCGCGGATATCCACGTGATCGGGCCGCACGTTGCCTTTGGCAATCCACGGCAGATCCTCGCGGGTGGCAAGCTTGGTATTTTCAGGCTCAAGCCCGGACGGCAGCAGGCAGCTTATGACCGCGTTGGACACGGGCTTGGCTGTGGTTGTGACCACGGTGCGCATGGCAACAAGCTGACCCTGCTTGATGTTGTTGATATCAAGCGGTTCACCATCACGGGTGAGGAATTCGCGTTTGATTTCCAGACCGTTGGAATAGGGCTTCCAGCTTTCGATGCTCGGGACAGCGCGGCTGTTGACGGCCCAGACAAAGGTGCCTTCCTCTGGTGCTGAGTCCAGTTTGATGGAAAGCGGGGTGTCGCCTTTAACAGTCACTTGTGCAGTACCGTTGGTTTCAAAAGCGGCAAGTTCCTTATCGCCACTCATGATTTTTCCGGCAGGATGCGCTGCAGACTTGGTCTGTCCGAAGAAACTACCCAGTGCAAGGAAACCGAGAGCATTGTCCTGAGTCACGTTGCGTCCATCGTCAGCCATGAGATTGTAAAGCTTGTTAGCCAGTTGCGGGATGGCGTCATCCTTGCGGTCAGCTTCCATGCGGACCAATAGCTCAAGGGCGAGGTCGCGGACTTCGGAACTGAAGTGTTCGTCCTTGTCCTTACCTTTGACCGGAGCGGGCTTGGCTGAGATGAGTTCCCGGTAGGCAGCCATGTCGCCGGAAGCGGCAAAGGCTCCGGCCAGCAGGGTCAGGGAGAGCTTGTCCATGTCTGCTGCTTTGCGTTCGCGCAGATAGTTCATGGGGCCGTGCATCACCTTGCCGGATCGGGCCAGTACATACTGGGCGTAGCAGGGCAGGCGGTAGGAGTATTCGTCACGTATAGTGTCGGCGTAGTTGTTGGCAACAAAACGTTTGGCCCGGTTAAGGAGCATGCTGTCCACCTGATAGCCGGAAATTGCGGCCTGCTGCAGGAAGTGCAGCACGTACACCGATACCCATGGCTCGGAACGATAAGCACCGGGCCACATGGCAAAACCGCCATCGGAAGTCTGCATCATGGACAGCCTGCTCAGAGCGGACTGGACCATGTATTGCGGAGTTTCCTTTTCAAAGGATTCTGGCGAAAGCTCGCGGGCCAGTTCCGGGAATTTCAGCAGCGGGAAAGCCTGCGATACGGTCTGTTCCGCACATCCGTATGGATAATGAAGCAGATAATCGAGTTTTCCGGCAAGACGGATCATGGGCTGGTTACCGATGAGCAGGGTGCGTTCGGCAGTAGCGACACGCATGCCTTCAAGTTTCGCCGGAAGGTTTGTTGATTTATCTTTTATGAAACCGGATTCGGATGAACGCTGTACAGGCAGGGCTGCGCGAATATTCAGGTCTATACTGGTCCGGGCCTGTTCGTTGTTGCCTTCAGCCAGGAATTTGAAAGTGGCCGGTCCGAGGTCCGGTCCGGTTTGGGTTTTGAAGAAAACTGTCGTCTGCCTTCCTTGCGGCACAGCGAAACCTTCAAATCCCATTTCTGTCTTCAGGGCTCCACTGGTGGACACAGTTACATTGAAGGTTCCATCTTCAGGGGTGTCGTTGCGTACACTGACCGGGATGTCGAATATTTCTTTAGGCGCTAGGAAGCGGGGCAGGGTCGGGGTGACCATGAGCGGTGAACGCACATTCATGATTTTCGAGGTTGAACCGAATTTCCTGCCGTCACTAACCACAGCCATGATACGCAGGGCCCCGCTGAATTCAGGGATCTTGGCATTGAAAATGGCTTTCCCGTGTTTGTCCGCAGTGATGATACCGGACCAGAAGGTAACCGGTTTGACCCTGCGAATGGCGGAACTGCCTGCGAATTGCTTCATCATAGCCAGTTCCATGCCGCCGCCTGCTACGGCTTTGTTTATGGGGCCGGCATCAGGCATGAGCAGTCCGAAAGTATCGGACCAGCGTACACCGAGCGCACGTTTGGCGTAGAAGTAATCAAAAGGACTGGGAGTCTTCTGCCCGGAAAGGCGTAGAATCCCTTCATCCACAGCTGCGATGGTCAGCTTGGCACCGGGCTTGGTCTGGACCTGTAAGGCCACAGTCCGCTCCGGACGGGTGGTCTTGGGGCAGGTAATATCGATACCGAGCCTATTGCTTTCGCGGTCCACGAAAAGAGGCACTGCGCCTACTGCCCGCGCACTGGAACCGGCCTCAAGCTTGTTCACCGAGCGTATCAGGGTTGCGGTTACGTATGCATTGGTGCTGATGCCTTTTTGTACCGGAACCTTGATGCTGGCGGTGTTGCCTTTTACTTCAAGCTCTTTGGTCCAGCGGATGGAATTGTCTTCAATTGCCACCAGCATACGTCCTGCAAAGGGGGTGCGAATCTGGTATTCGGCCATCTCGCCGGGTTTATAATCGCCCTTGCGGGTAGGGATGATTTCAAGGCGGGCCGGATTTTCCAAAGCCCATGGAGAATAGCCCCAGCCACCGCAGAAGAAGTCGGCCTGTGCGGAAACACCGGATTCAGGATCGCTGAGGATTACCCGATAGCTGCCGAATTCCGGCGGGCTTACCTTGAATGAACCAGTTGCTTCATTGGCGGAAATCTCACGGGTTTCCAGCAATTGCGGATCGCGTTCGGTAACATATTTATATGAACCGGACGGGGTGGCCCGGACAATGGTCTGCCAGCGGTCGCGGTAGAGCTTCATGAGCAGTTTTCCGGCCTTGGTCTTTTCGCCTTGCGGGGTCAGGGTCACGTAATCGAGTTTAACTGATTCTCCCTGCTCGTATCCCTGCTTGGTCAGTCTCTTCAGACCGGGGTAGAACTTGGAAATAAGCACCGGATCGGTTTTTGTGGCAGTAACTCCGCGTCCTCCGGTTTCGCTGACACGAGCGGTCATTCTGGCCTGAATAGCGGAATCCGATTTGAGGCTTGCCGGGATGGCTGCGGCAAAAGAAAACTTGCCCGACTCATCCAGTTTTGCTTCAGTCTTCAAAATCTCACGGGGCTTGAAGGAACTTTTATCGGTGTTGAAGCGATACTTTTCATATCCTTCGGGGCTGAATTCAGCAGGTTCGAGCATTACCCGTGCGCTGACCGGAAGATCTTCTGCCGGGGGCCCGAATAAATAGCGTCCTTCCACATCGAAATTAAGTTCTTGACCAGCGGATGCAGGTTTAGCGGTTATGATTTCCGCACTGATACGGTCAGGCATGAAATCTTCCACTGAATAGCGGAAGTTACCGATACGTTCCTTACCGGCCAGTAGCTTGATGTTGAACTGTCCGGTGGGCGAGTAATCGGGGATGGACCGTTTAAATTCGACCATTCCTTGGTTATCGGTATGTACGGTGCGGCGGAAAAGTTCGCGTCCGCGTTGGTCAGAATAAACTAGGACCACGGGCATTTTCTTGGGCGGATTGAGCTTACGGTCTCGGACCACAGCTACGCCTTTGACGGTTTCACCGGGACGGTAGAGGTTTCGTTCTCCATAAGTGAAGGCGGTCAGGCCCTTGGGCGAGAGCCGCTGTCCGGCAATATCCAGCCCGGAGCGGTCAGTGGTAAAGCGGTCCATGAGCATGAAAGTCATGTCATTCTTGCGGGTGACTACAGCCATGTACGGACGGCCAAGGTCTTTGCGCAGGTCATTTTTCTTGAGCACCAGCATGCCCCGGGAATTGGTGGTCCCGGAACCCATGATCTGGTTGCGGTTGCTGATCAGCTGCACTTTGGCGTCAACAACAGGCTTGAGGTCTGAAAGTGAGGAAATCCAGAACAGGGTTTCTTCATCACCCTGTTTTGCTACCACGCCGAGGTCAGTGATCATGACCCAGCGTTGAACGCCCATTCCTTTGCCCGGAACCATGGCTCCGATGCGGTAAAGCCCCTTGCCGCCCTTGGCAATAAAGCTTTTTACGGACAGGGGAGTGGTTGTTTTCACGTTCTTTTTGCCGGAAGTATTGATCTTGCCTGAGAAAATTCTATTACCTAATGCTGCGGAAATTCCTCCGCCGTAGGTGCTGGGATCAAAGGCCATGTATCCGTAATGGGTAAAGAGCGAGAAGAGGTTGTTAGGAAATACACGGTCTACAGTGATATTTATGTTGCGGGTGTTTACGGTCTCAATGCCGAGGGTTTTGTACCCCGACTCAGAAAGAAACATACCTGCGGAGGAAAAATCGGCAGTCGGTTCAATGTCCGGGATGGAGATGCTTTCGGTTATTGTTTTCTCAAGCAAAGCTCCGTCCGCTGCGGCCAGTCCTTTTTTGAGGGTGACGGAGTATTTTTTACCCGGCTTGAAAGGGCCGGAAAGGATCAACTTTTTACCGGATGCTGCGGCAGAAATATTGATAGAGGGCTTGATATTCAGCATTTCAAGTCCCTGTGCCGGAATGACCGGACTGGAAAATCCCAGCTCCACGCGTGCCCCGTTAAGAGAGCTGGATGCCTTGTAGCCCGAGTAGCCAAGCACTGGATCGAAAACCACTTCGATTTTCTTTGTATAATCCTTGCCCAGCACCATGGCCCCGCGACCGTCAGGCAGGTCTTTGTTGATTTGTAATACGTAGGTTTTCGGCTCTATTTCTTTTTCAACAGGTGCACTGACAAAACGCTGATAGTAGTCATCGTAATTGGTAGTGATGCTCAGGGGAATTGCTTTGCCGTCAGGTCCGGTGAGAGAAAGATTTTTAAGTGTATTTTCCGGGGTTACATAATTGCTGAAGTTGATGTGTCCTTCAATGCGAACCTTGCGTCCTTGGCCTGCAACAGGCTCGGTGCGTATGCTGATTTCCTTGACTCCGAAG
Organism: Maridesulfovibrio sp.; assembly: GCF_965230075.1. Lineage (GTDB taxonomy): Bacteria > Desulfobacterota > Desulfovibrionia > Desulfovibrionales > Desulfovibrionaceae > Maridesulfovibrio. The sequence goes on from NZ_OZ245945.1 coordinate 648,609, forward strand.
CTACCGGTTTGCACGGAGAAGGTCTTTTCTCCGGCAAGGATTTGTCCGTTCAGGAGGAAGTTTTCCGGTTTAAGTTCGATGGTGAACCGGGTGTCTCCCTTAAATGCCGGATCGGCAGTAAAGCGCAGGGCATAGGGGTTGATCCAGCGCCATTCCCCTTTTACTTCAGGAGTGATGGTCGCCGGAACTTTTTTCAGGGCATAGGAGGGCGCTTCCGGTCCGATGGGCATGTCAAAAGCCAGCAGCAATTGTGAGTAGCCCTGACTGTCGAGGCTCACATCAGTAACTTTTACACCTTCACCGGAACTCATCCGTGCGGATACGGAATCGTGTTTTGTCTTCAGCAGTCCCGCAGCCTGAATGAAGCAGATCATGAGCAGCAGAGCGATAATGATATTTTTTTTGTCTTTGAACGGGGTCGGTCCTCTGTCCATGGCGAAATCCTCGTTTATGTAAAATTTATAAAATAGCGTTTATGACCGAGCTGATGATGCCATTTTTTTTTTGCGCAGTCATTGTGCGAAAGCTGACGGTTTCAATCTTAATAACATGTTTTCATGGATTTGTACGTTTGGTCGGATATGTTTGCAAGAAGTCGGCAACTATGTATAGTTATATGCAAAATTAAACTTGAGCCATGAGCTTGGCTCGGAAGTGGGGGGGAGTTTTGGAAAATCATAATATTGCGATCATCGGTCTTGGGAGAGTGGGCACGGCATTTTTGAAAAAAGCCTTGTCCAGCGACTGTGAGATGAGTGTTAAGGCTGTCTGTGAAATGTGTGATACTCCGGGGCGAAAATTGGCTGAACAAGATAGTATCCCGGTAATGGACTTAAACGATATCGTTGAGTTGGGCGTAGACATTGATGTAATCTTTGATCTTACCGGTGACAACAATGTTTCCCGTATTTTACAGGAGAAATTACTTCAAGTTGGTAATACCTATACAGAAGTAGCTCCTGCAAGGGTAACCAGACTGGTCTGGACCTTGATTGCAGGGGATGAGTATCTCCCGAATCTGGGCAAAAGCAAAAGTCAGATTTACGCCGATATATTGCTTGAAGGAGCAAAATAAGCCTTAAGTTAAGATGGGCAGGGAAATCGTGAATCTGGTCCCTTCGCCGGGGTTGGAGTCTGCCGTGATTGTTCCCCCATGGTTTTGGGTGATGATGTAATAGGATACCGATAGCCCCAGCCCGGTACCGATTCCCGGCCCTTTAGTGGAGTAGAAAGGTTCAAATATTTTTTCCAGATCTTCTTGCTCAATTCCGGGGCCGTTGTCTTCTATTTCGACCCTTACGAAATTCTCGTCTGAAGAGGTTCTGATAGTGATGGTTGGTATTTTGTGGGTGTTCTTTTCTTCCACAAGTGCCTGAGCCGCATTTTTGATCAGGTTCAGGATTACCTGACTGATTTCCATCTCCGTGAAGTTGAACATGGGTGATGAATTGAAATCGCGGATAATTTTAATTGTCTTGAAGTCATACTTTTTCTTGAAATCATAATCGTTTGCCGCCAGTGACAGAGCTGTCTCGATTACCGGCTCAATACTGCCGGAAGATTTAGAAGAATTACTTTTACGGCTGAACTCCAGCATGGATTTTACTATCCCGGCAGCGCGTGTCCCCGCTTCCTGAATACTGCGCAGGTATTCGTTGATTCCCCTTTTGTCCATATAGTTTCGTAGGTTATCCAGATCTATGTCGCATTTCTTCGCAACAGGAAGATTGCTTTTCAATGTCGGGGATGTCCGGCGAATAATGTTTTGGGTGACCTGCATGATGATACCCAGCGGGTTGTTGATCTCATGGGCCATGCCTGCGGCCAATCCGCCGATGGACATCATTTTTTCATTTTGGACCATAATTTTCTGCATTTTTCTTCGCTCGGTAATATCGCGCATTACAATGAGCAGTTTTTTCTGCCCGCCGATGGACGCCACCCGGGCAAGGTTGTCGGTCCAGAAGGGTTCTCCTGTTTTTTTCTTAACCATCCATTCAAAATGAACAGATTCCCCGGAGAGAGCCTTATTGAAGAGTTCTGCGGCATACTTGCTGTCATATGGGGGGCTGTTGAAACTGATCAACTCGGGACTCATGCCGATTGCTTCAGTCCGTTCCATGCCGAAGAAATCCAGAAAGGTCTGATTGACGTCAGTGAAAACCCGCTTTTGGATATCGAGAACGGCAATTGCGTCTTTAGTAGCATTGAATATTTCGCGGTAGGTTATTTCCGATTTGAGGAGTTCGCTTTTGGCTGATTCCCTGCTGTCGATCATACTATTGGCCAGTTCTGCCATATTGTCGAATTCTGTGAAATCGATTTTGGAGCGGTCGATTTTAACCGTAGAGTTTGTCCCCTTGCGGAAGAAGTTTTCAAATGAATTGAAATTATCAGCCAAGATCCTTTTGAATCGTCCTGAAAAGAACAGGATTATTAAGGAATATAGGAGTACAAGGCTTACTACAGCAGCGATATGCAGTAACAGACCGTCCCAAAGCTGAGCCTCTTTTTGGTTCAGTTTATCTTCCAATCTTTCAATATTAATATTTGCCCCGATAACCCAATTCCAACCCGGTACTGCTTCGCAATAACTCATTTTTTTGTAAGTCTTGAAGCCGGATGATATTGAGGGGCTTTTATAAGTAATGAACCCACCGCCCAATTTAGCTTTTTTAATAAACTCCTGAACGATGAAAATACCGTCTGAGCTCTTAAGCTCCATGATATTTCGTCCTTTGTTTTCTCCCAGCAGAGAAGTCCCTTTAAGAGTTCCGACGAAATATTCATTGCCGTTTGAGTTTAATTTATTCAGGCGTCTCAGGACAAGGTCCTGAGTGTGCTTGGTGATTGTGTCCCGGTAATTCCCGGTTCCAAGCACCCAGCGATAAGGTTCAAATAGTTTTATGAAAGAGGTCTTTTCGTATGAAAGGTCGGAATGACCGGGTTTGGTCCAAAGGTAGTCAATGTAGCCCTCACCCCGCTTATCGGCGAGGCTGATCATTTCTTTGAGGATATACCTGCTGTCGGAAGTTTTGGAGTTCAGTACATTCTTACCTGTCGTATCCGGGGCGTCAGTATGTAGTTCCAGCACTCCGTCCATTCCGACAATGAAAAGGTAAGAATCGTCGAAATCATAAATCATAGCCTGCAGAGTTGTCTTGATGAGTTGTTTGAGCTCTTCTTCGGGCATGATGTTATTATAAGTTCCGTAGAGTTCCATAGCCAGACTGTGGGCTTCCTCGATGGAATTTTTGACACCTTTAAGACTTGCGCTTCTAGCTGTTTTTCGGCTGAACTTGATGTAGTCCTGAATTCTGAAAACATCTTTTTTCAGGGAATCCTGCACTCCGCCCATGATTTCAGTCTTGGCTTCCTGCAATTCGTTTTGGTAGTCGCAGATCATGAAATAAACAGTGATCCCACCGAAAATTAGAATCGATGAGAAGCACAGAGTCAGTATGGAGCGGGAGAGTATGGTGACTATGCTTTTCATGGGTGCATCGTTTTTTTAAAGTTTCAGGCTTAGACCGTCCATCCCGTACGGGGATGAAGCCTTCATTTTAAAACGATACCACTGCTCAGGGTATGGGACAAGAAAGTAATGCTATTCAATGCTTAAAAAATAGATTGTTTTGCGGCGGGAAAGAAAAAAGGGTTACGATCATTTGATCGTAACCCTTTGAATTCTCTAAGTGGCGCGCCTGAGAGGATTCGAACCTCTGACCTACGGATTCGTAGTCCGGCACTCTATCCAGCTGAGCTACAGGCGCGCGTCGAGAAGAAGTGTTTATGTGTATTCCTCAGAATCGTCAAGCAAAATTTTTAAAAAATTTAAAAAAAGTTGCTTTTGCTGTTTTCGTTGAAAACGGGACTCAATCTGTTTGAGGATACAAAAAACGATTTTTCAAAAAATCTTTAAATCAAAAAATGGCCACGATTTAGATCGTAACCATTTGATTTTGCTAAGTGGCGCGCCTGAGAGGATTCGAACCTCTGACCTACGGATTCGTAGTCCGGCACTCTATCCAGCTGAGCTACAGGCGCGCGTTGAAGAGGGTTCTATGGAGAAACCCTTCTAAGGTCAAGCATTATTTTAAATTAAATTATATTTTTAGTGAACAAGAAGTTGTCAGTGCTTGCTGTTTTTTCGTTAAGTGTTTGTTATTGTTTGTTTTTGTTTAAAGTTAGAGACGGAAAGTTTTTTGTGCTCACTATGCTCATATCCGGCAGAATCCACATGGCAGAACAATCAGGAAAGTGCTTTTCCATAAATTTAGTTCCTTTAGCCGGTCCCATAATGAATACAGTTGTTGCCAGGGCGTCGGCTGTTTCGGCATCAGGAGCTACTGTAGTCGTGGCAATACTTTCAGCGGATGATTGCAGCAGGGCCGGATCAAATATGTGATGCTTTCTTGCTTTGTCATCTTTTGAGATCGGGGTGATGAACTGATAATAATCACCCGATCCGCATACCGCGCTGTTTTTAATCTTGATATGCCCGATGATACCTTTGCCGCGTGGATTACGAATGCCGATGGTCCAATTGCGGTCACCAAAGGCCATGAAATCCCCTCCGGCCTCAACCATTGCGGTCTTGATTCCTGATCTTTTCAGATGTTCAGCGGCAGCATCGATGATGGTCCCTTTGGCAAGGCCGCCCAGATCAAGGGCCATACCCTTCTTAGGCAGGAACACCCGGTTTTCAGCCGGGTCAATTTCCAGCAGCCGGTAATTGATTAGTTCCTTGTGTCCGGCAAAGCGGCTTTTATCCAAGGCGTAGTAAAACGGGGTTGTGGTAATAGCTCCGATTGTGATGTCGAAGCTTCCGGCGGATTTTTCACTGATTTCTATACCGCGCTGGATTGTTTTAAAAGCCTTATCCGATACCCGCACAGATTTTTTGCCTGCCTCATGGTTAACCCGGCCAATGGAGCCGCGCTTGTTGCGGTGGTCGAGGTCCTTTTGCAGGTGGTGCATTATGGTTACAGTTTCTTTGGCAGACGTGCGGGTAGCTGAGTTGTCCCCGCCGGGTATGGTCAGATTGACCACCGTTCCCATTGCAACGTCACTGTAGCGGAAGGTCTGGTCCTCCCGGTTTTGCTCAAGATTTTGCGGGACAAGCAGGAACAGGCCCAGTGCACTGAGTGTGGCAAAGGCAAGTCCGGATTTTTTAAATCCTTTTTGTGCTATCCCTTCATATAATATGAAAAGGGCGCTTATGGCCCCGACAATGGCTGTCAGTTTGAAGGGGGTGTCTATTTGTCCGCTGGTGCTGACCATAAGTCCGCAGAAAAGCGGTCCAGCCATGAAACCGATATTGGCAGCCATGTTGGCCAACCCTAAAGCCTTACCTTTTGCGCAACCAAGCTCCGAGCATACGGCCATGGACGCAGGCATGGAGATGGCCGCACCTATTCCCGAAAGGATTCCGGTAAACATAAATCCGGGAATAGTGGAACAGCTTCCGAGGATATAGAGTGCCAGCGCACTGATGAGCATGCCCGTAGCGGTGGTCAGCCTGCGTTCGAATCCTGCCAGTAACCTTCCTGAAATAGGCAGTAACAATACCGTAGCAAGGCTGGGAATGGAAAAGAGCAAAGCCGTGCTGCCGGGGCTGAGCTGCAGGGAAGATTTGAGTAGCACCGGATAAAAGGCGATCAGGCTGCCGATACCCATGCCCCGTCCGAAAAGGGCGGTCATGATGCTCAGGAAATGACGTGGCCCAGGAGAGATGTCTTCGGTCTTATTGTGTTCTGCTATGTGGGTGGGCAGGTGTTTGGCACAAAGTGAGAAAATTATGAAAGCCAGCCCCATGAAAGCGGACATGGCTCCCAGTACGGGAAGGTAGTCCTTATCTATATATAATAGGCCGCCCAGCAATGGGCCGAGCAGGAAGGATGAATTCATTACTGCTGAGAGTACGGCAAAACGGGAGGAAAGTTTTTCTCCGCCCATGGAGGTCCCGATGGCGGCCATACTGACCGTGCGCACTGTTCCGGCACAGAGTCCGAGGATGAATTGGATTACGTAAAGAGTCTCTATGGCCGGGTAGACCAGATACAGGAGCGGAAGCAGGAAGGCCAGACCGCAGGAGAGGAGTAGCGGCTTGGAACTGCCGTTGCGGTCAGCATAATTTCCGGAAAGGGGTGCGATGAGCAGTTTTGCGAGAAAATATCCGGCAAAACCACTGCCCAGCCACATGCCGCCCGCTTTTTCATCAAGGTTCATCAGTGGCAGGGTAAAGGTGAAAACTCCGGTACCCAGGGAAGCAGCAAAGACCGCCCCCATCAGCAAAGGAATGTTGAACCGGGTCAGGTTCTGGCTAAACTTCGAATTATGAATTGGCATGCGTCTTTGAAAAGATTGTCAATCTGGAAAGGGGTCAGGAATTCGGTACGCACCGCCCCGACAATATTTCCGTATACCAGATATGATGTTTGCGGCAGTGGTACTTCCCGGATGGAGCCGTCCTCCATGCCCTGCCTGATATAATCTTCAATGCGGTCTATGAGTTGCTTGAATTTTTCTGCAATGTGGGTGCGGTCAAGGTGTGGATATTCATCACTGAAAGGGGAGCTGCGCAGCAGGGTCGGGAAGGTGGTTTTGTGGACCATGGTAAAGTCAAAGTAAGCTTGTACGAAAATACCTAATGCTTCCAGTCCGCTCTTACCTTCTTTTGCCTTATCGGTCAGGATACCCAGCATCTGGTCGATTAATTCCCGTCCCGATTCAAGAAAGAGATTGTCCTTGTTTCCATAGTAATGCGAGACAAGTCCCGAAGCCACACCAGCGTGATCTGCAACCATTTTCAGGGTGGTTGCTGTGTAACCGTGTTCACCGAATTGTTCTTGCGCGGCTAGCAGGATTCTTTCTTTTTTAGTCATAAGGGGCGGCTCCGTTGTTAGTCTGTCGCGGGTACGGGGATCAGCAAGAAAACCGTATCTACAGGCAGTTACGAGAAAGTATTCACCAATGTAACGTAAGCGTGTCCATCGTACCGTTTCAATCGGATAAAAAGGACTTCTGCTGAAGCCAGATTCTGACTTTCATATTTTTCATTAGTACTCAATAGAAAAATTAACAAGGTTGAATATTGAAATATTTACTGCTTTTTCAAAATGTTTTCAGGGGATTTTATATGAATTTCGAGACGTGCAAAGTGCGAGTGCTGTGAGTTTTTACATATTATGCATGGATTATCAGGAGTTTGAATCGATAATACATTTTAAAAAAAAGTAATACTTATGTGCAAGTGCAAAAATTCACGAAGTTGTCAACAAAATTTTCGAAATTGATTGACCAGCCAATTAAGGGGTGTTAGAAAGGTTACAACTAAATGGCGAAACAGTCCACAACGGGCGAAGTAGCCGTATATTTGACAATGTAAGTTACAGGTTTTGTGATCTGGTTGAATTAAAATCTCCCCGAAGGGATGCAGGTGTTCTGAGTTTGCACTTCAAACTCTTCGGGTGCCGGGGGATGTATGCCAGTTTTCAGTCAAAACATATTCGTAGAGGGTGGGGTGGGACCTGTCCTTGCGAATTCAGGGAAAAACTGTCTCCAGAGCCGTTCTTGGTTTATGGGTCAGTGTTTCCTGCTGTTTTTGCATTGTCTTGCCTTGTTTTATTCACCGAAATCTACTGTCGGGCCAGCCTCTATATACTCCGAGGACAATCAAAGTTCGGCTTCCATAATTCCTTTCTCTGCACACAGCTATACAAACAGCCCGTTTCCGCAAGCGGAATCGGTTAATTCATCGTGCTCATTGCACAGGTTCCTTTATCCATTTTCGAAAATATTCCCTGTAAAGGGGGTTATGCCTTTTAAGCCGGGTATTTAATCCGGTTCCGGACATTGTCCGGGTGGTTTTCTGGGAAGTGGAGTTGCTGCTTTGCGAGCGGCAACGGTTCAGTACCACAGTACTCATGCTGATGAGGTCATGTTGGTAATCCATTAATGCGGGAGAAATTCCGTCAAAGGAGGATGATTATGGCTGTAAACGTAGGTATGCACGTGGCGCGTCCAGGTAAGAGGGATGCGGTCCTCGACTGGCTGCAAATGCTAACTGGTGCCGGACTTGTGGCTTTTATGTGGTGTCACATGATTCTGGTCTCCTCGGTAGTTATTTCGCCTAAGATTATGAACGCTATTGCTCATTTCTTTGAAGCAACATACATGGCGCAGGTCGGTGGCCCTTTGATTTTCTTAACTTTTTTGCTACATTTCGCGCTGGCGGCGAGAAAGATACCTTTCCGTGCGGAAGGGCAGGCAACCATATTGCAGCATGCACAAATGCTGAAGCATCGTGACACCTGGCTTTGGGTTGTTCAAGCCGTGACCGCAATGGTCATCCTCGTAATGGGTGCCATCCACATGTGGGTTGTGCTCAATGATCTTCCCATCACTGCCGCAAAGTCGGCGGCCCGTGTAGCTGAAGGCGGATGGATGCTCTTCTATCTGGTCCTTCTGCCTTGCGTTGAGCTTCATGTCAGCGTGGGCTTCTACCGCATCGGCGTTAAATGGGGTTTCATCAGGACTGAGAACAGGAAGCAGGCCAAGAAGCTTGAATCCATTCTCTTTGCGACCTTTATGGTTATCGGCATCATCACCCTGATCAGGTTCATCACTTTAAGTTAAACGGGGTTCTTAAATGCAAACATATTACTCAGATCTCCTTGTTATCGGCGCCGGACTGGCGGGCGAGCGCGTGGCTGTGGAGGCGGCCCAGGAAGGTTTTGATGTAACTTGTCTCTCGATTGTCCCGGCACGTCGGTCTCATTCATCGGCAGCGCAGGGCGGCATGCAGGCCGCGCTGGGTAACTGTGCCAAGGGCGAGGGAGATAATGTAGACGTCCACTTCGGCGATACTGTTCGCGGTTCCGACTGGGGCTGTGACCAGGAAGTGGCCCGTCTTTTCGCAGACGCAGCTCCCATTGAGATGCGCAGACTTGCACACTGGGGTGTGCCCTGGAACCGAGTTGTTCCCGGTAAATCCTTCTATTTCAAAGGTGGCGAGAAATTTGAAAAAGAAGAGAAAGAAGAAAAGCGCGGCCTGATCACAGCCCGCTCCTTCGGCGGTACCGCTAAGTGGCGTACCTGCTACACTTCTGACGGAACCGGACACGCGGTCATGTGTACCATGGATAACCGTTGTGCCGAACTCGGAATTGATGTTTTCGACCGCAAGGAAGCTATCTCCCTCATCCATGATGGCGATAAATGTACCGGTGCGGTTGTCCGCTGCCTGCGTACAGGGGAACTGGAAGTGTTCCTCTCCAAGGCCACTGCCATCTGCACAGGCGGTTTCGGGCGTATCTATAAAGCAACCACCAACGCGGTGATCTGCGACGGCGGCGGGCACATCATTGCCCACGATACCGGGGTTGTACCCATTGGTAACCCGGAAGCTATCCAGTTTCACCCCACCGGAATCGTACCTACCGATATTCTGGTAACCGAAGGCTGCCGTGGTGACGGCGGAACACTCCTCGACGTTAACGAAGAACGGTTCATGAACATTTACGAACCGGAAAAGGCCGAGCTGGCCTCCCGTGACGTTGTTTCCCGCTGGATGACTCATCATATGCGTGAGGGCAAGGGTGTTAAATCCGCTTATGGCGAACACCTCTGGCTTGATATCCGCCACCTCGGCGACAAGCATATCTCCACCAAACTGCGTGAAGTTGATGAAATCTGCCATCACTTCCTTAACGTTGACCCCCGCAAACAGCTCATCCCGGTCCGCCCGACCCAGCACTACACTATGGCTGGCGTGCGTACCAATAAAGATGGTGCGGTTTACGGCCTCAAAGGTCTGTTCTCCGCCGGTGAAGCTGCCTGCTGGGATATGCACGGCTTCAACCGTCTTGGCGGTAACTCACTTGCTGAAACCGTTGTTGCCGGTGGTATCATCGGTACCAAGATCGTTGAGTTCCTCAAGGGGTACGAGACCGATTTCAAAACCTCTCTGGTTGCAGAAGCCGTCCGCAAACAGCAGGACCGCATCGAAAATCTGCGCAGCGGTGCCAACGGTAAGGAAAATGTTTACAGGGTTCGTGAAGAAATGCAGGACGCCCTCATGGAAGGTTGTTTTGTATTCAGAAACGATGCCGGACTCAGAAAATGCATTGATACCCTGCAGGGTACTCTTGAAAAAGCGCGCAATGTCGGTCTTGTTTCCGACGGTCTGGGCGCAAACCACGAATTGGCTGCGGCCCTTAAGATCGAAGGTCAGGTCAAACTGGGCCTGTGCATCGCAAAGGCTGCTCTTGAACGTACTGAAAGCCGTGGTTCTCACAACCGCGAGGATTACACCGCTCGTGATGACAAGAACTGGCTGAACAGAACTCTGGCTTACTGGCGTGAAGGTGCTGATATGCCTGAACTGCAGTACGAAGAAGCCACTCCCCACTACGAGATTCCTCCGGGAGACCGTGGTTACGGCGGCGGTACTATTATCGAAGCCGACAAGGCTGAGATTGAAGCCAAGACTATCAAGAAATAACCCCTGACAAGGATATTAAAATGAGCAGACAACTCGAATTTGATATATTCCGCTACAATCCTCAGGATAAGGGGTCGGTTCCGCATATGCAGACTTTTGTGCTGGATGAAACCGAGAACATGACCCTGTTCATCGCGCTGAACCGTCTGCGCGAAGAGCAGGACCCCGGCCTGATTTTTGACTTCTGTTGCCGCGCGGGCATCTGCGGTGCCTGTGCCATGGTTGTTAACGGTAAACCCCGTCTGGCCTGCCAGACCAAGACCGTTGATCTTCCTGAACGCATAACCCTGCTGCCCCTGCCTGTATATAAACTGATCGGTGACCTTTCAGTTGATACCGGTATCTGGTTCAGGGAAATGTACCAGTCCACAGAATCATGGATTCACACCAACAAGACCTTTGATCCCAACGCCCTTGAAGAGCGTATGGAAAACGAAGTCGCTGAACAGATCTACGAACTGGAACGCTGCATTGAGTGTGGTTGTTGTGTTGCTGCTTGCGGTACTGCAAGACTCCGTGACGACTTCCTTGGTGCTGCATCGCTTAACCGCGTTGCCCGTTTCGTCGTTGACCCCCGCGACCAGCGTACTGACCGCGATTACTTTGAAATTATCGGTAATGATGAAGGTATCTTCGGCTGCATGGGCCTGCTCGGCTGCGAAGATGTCTGCCCCAAGAATCTGCCGCTGCAGAACCAGCTCGGTTTCCTGCGCCGCAAGATGGGTATCACCGCAATCAAAGAAATATTCAGGAAGTAAGCAATGCGTACCATTAAAGCTGAACAGGTTATCGATTCTGTGGCGAAAATGTGCGTGAGCGCAAACCGCTACCTGCCCGAAGATGTCAAAAAAAGATTTGAAGAATGTGCCGCTGCCGAGGATTCTCCGGCTGCGAAAGAGGTCTTCAAGCAGATCAAGGAAAACTGGGAACTGGCTGCTGAATCCGGTCTTCCGCTCTGTCAGGATACCGGTCTGGCCGTCTTCATCGTTGAAATGGGCGAAGATGTCCGCGTTGAAGACATGAACATCCGTGAAGCCATCAACGAAGGTGTCCGCAAGGGTTACGACGAAGGTTTTCTGCGCAAGTCCGCCTGTGATCCCCTGACCCGGGCCAATACCAAGGACAATACCCCCGCCATCATCCATTTTGATATCGTCCCCGGTGACAAGATCAAAATCACCTTCATGGCCAAGGGTGGCGGTTCCGAGAACATGAGCCGGGTGACCATGATGGCTCCGGCAATGGGCTGGGAAGGCATCAAGAAATTCGTCATTGAGCGTGTTGCCGAAGCCGGACCCAACCCCTGCCCCCCGACCATGGTCGGTATCGGCGTGGGTGGAACTTTCGAATATTCCGCGCTGCTGGCTAAGAAATCACTGATGCGCAAAGTGGGCGAGCCTCATCCCGATCCGGAAATGGCCAAGCTTGAAGCTGAGCTCATGGAAGATATCAACAAGCTCGGCATAGGCCCCATGGGGCTGGGCGGCAAGACCACAGTCTTTGACGTGAAGATCGAAATGCGCCCCTGTCACATTGCGTCCCTGCCGCTGGCGGTGAACATCCAGTGCCATTCTTCAAGGCACGAGGAGGTTGTACTCTAATGGCTGAATACAAGCTGAACACTCCGCTGACTGATGAAGATATGGTCCAGCTCAAGGCCGGGGATGTGGTCAAACTGACCGGAACCATCTACACCGCCCGTGATGCTGCCCACAAGAGACTCTGTGACCTGCTCGACGACGGCAAGGAATTGCCGTTCGACCTTAAAGGTTCGGTGGTTTACTACGTTGGTCCCAGTCCGGCCCCTCCGGGCAAGCCCATCGGTTCTGCCGGTCCGACCACCAGTTACCGTATGGACACTTACGCACCCCGGCTGCACAGCCTCGGCCAGAAGGCCAGCATCGGCAAGGGTAAGCGTAATGATGAGGTCAAGCAGGCCCTGAAGGATTATAAAGCTGTTTATTTCGGAGCTACCGGAGGTGCTGGTGCTCTGCTTTCCATGTGCATCAAGGAAGCGAAAGTTATCGCCTTTGATGAACTTGGCCCTGAAGCCATCCGGGAATTGACTGTTGAGGATTTTCCTCTGCTGGTCATTAATGATTCCCATGGTGGCGAATTGTACGCCGTTCCTGATCGCAAGGCGGCGGGTCTTTAAAATCTTAAAGCACTGATGGCCTTTCGAAGCGGCGAAGACTTATTAAAAGGGTTTAAGCCGCCGGAGGCATCTAACATTAAGGAGAAATATTTATGTCTCTTTTCACTAAACAGGAAGCTCTTGATTACCATTCCAAAGGTAGAAAGGGTAAAGTTGAAGTCGTTCCCGTAAAACCTTGTGATACCCAGAAACACCTCTCCATGGCTTACAGCCCCGGTGTTGCTGAATCCTGCAAGGAAATTGCTGAAGACAAAGAAAAATCCTACCTCTACACCGGTCGCGGAAACCTTGTTGCGGTTGTTTCCAACGGCACCGCAGTCCTCGGTCTCGGTAATATCGGTCCCGAAGCCGGTAAGCCGGTTATGGAAGGTAAAGGCGTTCTCTTTAAAGTCTTTGCAGACGTTGATGTTTACGACATCAACCTTGATGTTTCCGATCCTGATGAGCTTTGCGCAATCGTAAAAGCAATGGAGCCCACCTTCGGTGGTATCAACCTCGAAGACATCAAGGCTCCCGAGTGCTTCTACATTGAAGAAAAGCTCAAAAAAGAAATGGACATCCCGGTCTTCCACGATGACCAGCATGGTACCGCAATTATTTCCGGTGCTGGACTGATCAACGCTGCTGAAATCACCGGTAAGAAAATTGAAGATATGCGTTTGGTTGTTTCCGGCGCAGGTGCTTCTGCTGTTGCATGCACCAACTTTTATAAATCTCTGGGCATCAAGCCTGAAAACATCGCCATGTTCGACTCCCGCGGCCACATCAACAACAGCCGTGAAGGTCTTAACGAGCAGAAGCAGTCCTTTGCTACCGATAAAGAGTACAAAGATCTCGCTGATGCAATGAAGGGCGCTGACGTATTCCTCGGTCTTTCTGTTAAAGGCATGGTCACCAAAGATATGGTTAAGTCCATGGCTGACTCCCCGATCATCTTTGCAATGGCAAACCCTGACCCTGAAATCAGCTACACTGACGCCAAGGAAGCACGTCCCGATGCCATCATGGGTACCGGACGTTCCGACTTCCCCAATCAGATCAACAACGTTCTGGGTTTTCCCTTCATCTTCCGTGGTGCACTGGATGTAAACGCCACCGCCATTAACGAAGAAATGAAGATTGCCGCAGCCAAATCCTTGGCAGCAATGGCAAAAACTCCGGCACCGGATTACGTATGCGAAGCTTATGGTGTGGATAAGCTTGAATTCGGCATCGACTACATCATTCCCAAGCCGCTTGACCTGCGTCTGATCGAATTCGAATCAGCTGCTGTTGCACAGGCTGCTATGGATACCGGTGTAGCCCGCAAGAAGATCGACATTGAAGAATACAAGAAAGAACTGCGTGAGCGTCTGGCTGCTTCTAGAGAACGCGTTGGTGATTTCATCAAGTCCTACAATCTCGATTTCTAATTCTGCTTGAATAATTACTTTGAAAACTAACCCCTCCCGGTCTTTCGGGGCCGGGAGGGTACAAATGGTGGTGAGGTCCTGTATGTAAAGTATCGGCAGTCCTGACGGATCAGGCAGGTGTTTTCCGAGTGCGCTGACAACCCGGTTTGGTAATATAATCATGGCGGGGCATAAGGGAACATTTTTTCCGTGAGGGAGGCCACAAGCTCAAGTGAGGGACTATGAGCGATCAACAAGACAGTGGTAACGGACGTAGAATCGGTTTCTTTGTAGGGCCGATAGTTTTCCTGATCATGCTTTTTCTTCCGGCTCCCGAGGGGATGAACCCGGCAGCTTGGAAGGTTGCGGCAGTAACGGCCCTGATGGCTATCTGGTGGATCACCGAAGCCATTCCCATTCCTGCGACATCTCTTATGCCTATCGCACTCTTTCCGCTTCTGGGTGTAATGAAATCCAAAGCGGCTTGTGCCCCTTATGCAAACCATCTCATTTATCTGTTCATGGGCGGCTTCTTTCTGGCTGTAACCATGGAAAGGTGGAATCTGCACAGGCGTATCGCCCTGCATACCATTAAAACAGTTGGAACCAGCCCCGGACGTATGATCCTAGGATTCATGATCGCTACCGGATTCCTTTCCATGTGGGTTTCCAACACAGCGACAACCATGATGATGGTTCCCATCGGTCTTGCTGTTATCCAGCAGGCCACCGGTTTTGATTCCAAAGATCTCAGAGCCTGTGCCAACACAGGTCCTGAATCCAACTTCGGTAAATGTCTTATGCTCGGTATCGCCTATGCTGCTTCCATGGGTGGTGTTGGTACCATCATCGGTACTCCTCCGAATACCGTAATGGTCGGTATGGTCGACAAAATGTACGGCGTGCAGATCGGCTTTGGCCAGTGGATGCTCTACGGTGTTCCTCTTGCCACAGTTATGATCGGTATTTCATGGTGGATTCTGACCAGAGTTCTGTTCCCGGCCAAGGGTCTGGAACTGGCCGGTGGTGAAGCTATCATTGATAAAGAAATCGAAGCCCTCGGACCCATGTCCAAGGAAGAAAAGTATATCGTTATCGTCGGTTGTTTTGTAGCCGCTTTTTGGTTGTCCCGCGGCTTCCTGAAGAAAATGGCTTTTGTTCAAGAACTTTGGCCCAACTTCGGTTTTGTTCATGATGCAACCATCGGTATCCTTGGTGCTCTGATCCTTTTCGCCATTCCTACCAATTTTAAGAAAGGCGAATTCCTGCTCGATTGGAAAACCGCGGTTAAAATTCCTTGGGATGTAATCCTGCTCTTCGGTGGTGGTCTGGCAATCGCCAACGGTTTCTCAAAGACCGGTCTGGCAACCTTCATTGCCTCAAGGCTGACCATGCTCGACGGCCTGTCCATTCTGGCCTTCGTTGCCATCGTGGTTCTGATTACCATCTTCCTGACTGAAATCACATCCAACACCGCCACCGCGACATTGCTTGTACCCATTATGGGTAGTGCGGCAATCGCTATGGGCGTACACCCCTTTGCAACTATTATCGGTGCCTGTGTGGCAGCATCCTTTGCATTCATGCTCCCGGTTGCGACCCCGCCCAACGCTGTTGTGTTCGGTTCCGGCTGTGTGTCCATCAAGCAGATGGCCTCGGCTGGTTTCTGGCTTAACATGATCGGTGCAATTCTGATTACCATATCCGTGGTCTACCTGTTGCCGGTGCTTTGGGGTATTGATTTAAGTGTCCTCCCAGACTGGGCTGTTATGCCTAAGTAACACCCCCTACGTTTCCGGGCGGCCAGTTCCGCCCGGAAACTGATTTCTCAAGGTATTTAAAATATTTCTTTGAAATTTATCTGCAGCCGATGGTTGCGGATTCCATATCTGCGTCCGAAATTCGGACCGGGAGACACCGGATGTTCCGCAAGCATCCCCCCGGCAGGGCCACGACCTGTTTGCCTTTTTAGCGCTACATAGGGTTGCAGCATTATATTCAAGGCAGCATGGCGGACCTCATCAGCACCTCCTGTGGCTTTGCCGGGTGTCTCCAAAAATGACTCTTTTTCCGTTACCTCATAGACGTGATTAAAAACAAAACTTTTGGTATTAGTGAATTCCCATGCAGTAACTGAATTCAGGAGAAAGAATGTCAAATAGCTTATACATTGCGGCGACTGAGGCCCGGAGCGGAAAATCTGCAATTGTTCTCGGGGTAATGCAGCTGCTTTTGACCCACCTGCGCAAGGTGGCGATTTTTAGACCCATCATTCATGATAACTACCGGGACCGGGATCACGATATCGATCTCATCCTGCGTCATTTCAAGCTTCCACAGGACTACGAGACCACCTACGCATACACCCAGAGTGAGGCCACCCGCCTGCTTAATGACGGCAAGCATTCCCTGCTCATGGAAAATATCCTCGATCGTTTCAAGGAACTGGAAGCGAATTACGATTTCGTGCTCTGCGAGGGAACTGACTACCTCGGCGGTGAGGCTGCCGTAGAATTTGAAATCAACCTCGATGTAGCCAGCAACCTCGGCTGTCCGGTTCTGGCTGTGCTCAATGCCATGGACAGTTACGAAGATGAAATCTGCGATCTTGCAAACCGTACCGTGGCCATGTTTGAGGAAAAAGGACTGGATGTTATTTCGGTCATGGTTAACCGGGCGGCTAAAGAATTTTCTCCTGATCTCGGTGCGAGGCTGCGTGGCTGTCTCAAGAGCGAAAGCGATCCATTGGTTTACGTATTGCCCGATGATAAAAGACTGGGCAACCCGACTATGTCTGACGTGGTCAAGTGGCTGGACTGCCGGGTGCTTTACGGGCGTGACCGTCTTGATACGCCCATCGACAACTACGTGGTCGCAGCCATGCAGATTGAGAATTTCCTGAAATACGTCAACGACGGCAGCTTGATTATTACTCCCGGAGACCGTTCAGATATTATCCTCGCCAGTTTGTCATCGCGTTTATCTGATGCTTATCCTAATGTTTCTGGTATACTGCTTACTGGCGGAATCAAGCCGGCCATGACCGTCCATCATTTAATAGAAGGGTGGAAGGGGGTCCCACTGCCCATTCTGGTTGCGCCGGGGCATACTCATAAGACCGCCCAGATTTTGCGTGGACTGCACGGTAAGATTGATCCGGAGAATCAAGTCAAGGTGCTTTCGGCCATGGGCTTGTTCGAGACCTGTGTAGATTCTCATGAGCTGCAGCAGAAGCTGGTTTCCAGCCGTTCCACACGGATTACCCCTTATATGTTCGAGCACACCCTTTTGCACAAGGCCCGCGAAGATAAGCAGCGCATTGTCCTGCCGGAAGGCAAGGAAGAGCGCATCTTACGGGCGGCGGATATCCTGCGCCGCAGGGATGTTGTTAATCTGACCCTGCTCGGAAACGAGGATGAGGTTAGGCAGACTGCTTCGGATATCGGTATCAGCCTGAAGGGCATTGAAATCGTCGATCCGGTTAAGTCTGAGCATTTTGACCGCTTTGTGGATGATTACTTTGAGCTGCGCAAGCACAAGTGCATTGTTAAGGATGACGCCCGTGACCGCATGAGCGATCCCACCTATTTCGGAACCATGATGGTTTATACCGGAGTAGCTGACGGCATGGTTTCCGGTTCCATTACCACCACTGCCCAGACCATTCGTCCGGCCTTTGAGTTCATCAAGACCAAACCCGGATTCTCCATTGTCTCCAGTGTGTTTCTGATGTGTATTAATGATCGGGTAATGGCCTATGGAGACTGTGCGGTGAACCCCAATCCCAATGCCCAGGAGCTGGCTGAGATCGCTATCAGTTCTGCCCATACGGCTGAAATTTTCGGCATTGAACCGCGGGTGGCCATGCTTTCCTATTCCACCGGAGAGTCCGGCAAAGGGGATTCCGTGGATAAGGTCAAAGAGGCAACCAAGCTGGTACGGGAAATGGCTCCGGAAATAGCGGTGGAAGGCCCCCTACAGTATGACGCTGCGGTGGACCCGGAAGTAGGGGCCGAACTCATGCCCGACAGTGATGTTGCAGGACAGGCGTCCGTTTTGATTTTTCCTGATCTGAATACCGGGAACAATACTTACAAGGCCGTGCAGCGTTCTCAGCCGGAATCCGTTGCCATCGGCCCGGTTTTGCAGGGCTTGAAAAAACCGGTCAACGACCTGAGCCGCGGATGCACGGTGCGTGATGTTGTGAACACTGTGGCTATCACCGCCATTCAGGCTATTGCGGAGAAAGAGCGGCAGAAAAACCAAGCCGGGGAGGAATAGATTAAAAATATTCTTGTGTGATTGAACGCACTTCCAAGGCCTCTCTGCGGCTTTAAGGCTGGACGCGCACTTTGGAAGTGCTGGGGTTTCTGGTTTTTTTGATCGTCTGATCAGTTTTTTGCAGAAATTGGCCCGAAATCGGTGAAATACGGGTAGGCAACGCATATGGTCGTGTGCTACACTTTTCGGCGCACGCCTTCCCAACCATAAAGACACGGAGAATAAAGTAATGGCAAAAAAAATGAAAACCATGGATGGTAACCAAGCCGCTTCCTACGTAGCTTATGCTATGTGCGAAACCGCCGCCATCTATCCTATTACCCCTTCATCCCCTATGGCCGAGCTGGCTGACGAGTGGGCTGTTCAGGGTGTGAAAAATATTTTCGACACCACCATGGAAGTTCGTGAGCTGCAGTCCGAAGCCGGTGCTGCGGGTGCTTTGCACGGTGCGCTGGCAGCAGGTAACCTTTCCTGTACCTTCACCGCATCTCAGGGCATGCTCCTGATGATTCCCAACATGTACAAGATTGCGGGCGAGCTTCTGCCTACCGTTTTCCATGTATCCGCCCGCGCTCTCGCCGGACAGGCTCTGTCCATCTTCGGTGACCATCAGGACGTAATGGCCTGTCGTCAGACCGGATTTGCAATGCTCGCTTCCAACTCTGTTCAGGAAGCACTCGACCTCGCGCTGGTTTCCCACCTTGCTACCGTTGAATCCAGCATTCCTTTTGTACACTTTTTCGACGGTTTCAGAACTTCCCACGAAGTTCAGAAGGTCGAACTGATCGATTACGAAGATATGGCTGCAGCCCTGAACTGGGATAAAGTCCGTGACTTCCGTGACCGTTCTTTGAACCCTGAGCATCCGCATACCCGCGGTACCGCCCAGAACCCGGACATCTACTTCCAGGCCACTGAAGCAATCAATCCCTACCGTGACGCTGTTCCCGGTTATGTTGAAGACGCTATGGCTAAAGTTAAGGATATCACCGGCCGTGAATACAAACTTTTCGACTACGTAGGTCATCCCGAAGCGGAAGACGTAATTGTTGCCATGGGTTCCGGCTGTGAAGCCATTGAGGAAACCATTGAAAAGCTGGTTGCTGACGGCGAAAAAGTCGGTCTGGTAAAAGTACGCCTGTTCCGTCCTTTCTCCATCGAACACCTCGGTCGCGCTATTCCCGCAACCTGCCAGCAGATCACTGTTCTGGACCGCACCAAAGAAGGCGGCGCCATCGGTGATCCCCTGTACCTCGATGTCTGCACCGCACTGAAGGAAATGAACATCGACCTGCCCGTTTATGCCGGTCGCTACGGTCTTGGTTCCAAGGAATTCACTCCTGCAATGATCAAGGCCATCTATGACAACATGAAGTCTCTGGCTCCCAGACACCACTTCACCATCGGCATCAACGACGACGTTACCCGTCTTTCCCTCGAAGTAGGCGAAAGCATCGATACCACCCCCGAGGGCACTGTTCAGTGTAAGTTCTGGGGTCTCGGTTCCGACGGTACTGTCGGCGCGAACAAGCAGGCCATTAAAATTATCGGTGATAAAACCGACATGTACGCACAGGGCTACTTCGCTTACGACTCCAAAAAGTCCGGCGGTATCACCGTATCCCACCTGCGTTTCGGTAAAAGCCCCATTAAGTCCACATACCTTGTTGAAATCGCGGACTTCATCGCCTGTCACAACCCCAGCTACGTAAAACTTTACGATCTGTTGGACGGCATCCGTGAAGGCGGAACCTTCCTGCTGAACACCAGCATGGGACTTGAAGAGCTGGAAGCTGAACTGCCCGCAAAACTGCGCCGCAAGATTGCTCAGAACAAGCTCAAGTTTTACGTCATCGACGGTGTTAAGATTGCCGGTGAAGTTGGACTCGGCGGACGTATCAACATGGTAATGCAGACCGCATTCTTCAAGCTGGCAAACGTCATTCCTTTTGAAGATGCAGTCAAATACCTCAAAGAATCCATTCAGACCGCTTACGGTAAGAAAGGCGAGAAGATCGTCAACATGAACAACGCTGCAGTTGATCAGGCCGAAGCTAATCTGATTGAAATCAAATATCCGGAAAGCTGGGCAACCGCAGAAGATGAAGAAGCAGTCGAATCTTTCGAGCCTGAATTCATCACTGATGTTGTTAAGCCCATCCTTGCTCAGAAAGGTGACGATCTTCCGGTCAGCGCATTCTCTCCTGACGGACGTTTCCCCATGGGTACTTCCCGCTTTGAAAAACGCGGTGTTGCAATCATGGTTCCCGAGTGGATCATGGACAACTGCATCCAGTGCAACCAGTGCTCCTTTGTCTGCCCGCACAGTGCCCTGCGCCCTGTTCTCGTAGACGAAGAAGAAATGAAGATTGCACCTGAGTCCTTTGAAACCATGGATGCCAAAGGCAAGGGTATGGAAGGCCTCAAGTACCGTATGCAGGTCAACACCCTTGATTGTCAGGGCTGCGGTAACTGCGCAGATATCTGCCCGGCCAAGGAAAAAGCCCTGGTCATGAAGCCTCTGGCTACCCAGACCGAGAAAGAAGTCCCCAACTACGACTTCTCCGAAATCGTATCCTTCAAGGACCGCATCCTGCCCCGTACCAGCGTTAAGGGCAGCCAGTTCCAGCAGTCCCTCATGGAATTCTCCGGTGCATGTTCCGGTTGTGGTGAAACTCCTTACGTCAAGGTCCTCACCCAGCTCTTCGGCGAACGCATGATCATTGCTAACGCCACCGGTTGTTCCTCCATCTGGGGCGCTTCCGCACCTTCTACTCCTTACTGCGAGAACCTCGAAGGTCACGGTCCTGCCTGGGGTAACTCCCTGTTTGAAGATGCCGCTGAATACGGCTTCGGTATGGAAATGGCTATTTCCAACCGCCGTGATCGCCTCAAGCAGCAGATGGAACAGGCTCTTGAACTGGACATCACTGACGAACTCAAAGCAGCCCTCAAAGGTTGGATTGAAAACAAGGATGACGCTGCCAAGTCCCTCGAATTTGGTGACCAGCTGCGTGAACTCCTTGCTGTAGAAGCTGACAACTATGAGCTGCTCCTCGACATTGAAGAGCAGGAAGATATCTTCACCAAGAAGTCCGTATGGTGCTTCGGTGGTGACGGCTGGGCCTACGACATCGGCTTCGGCGGTGTTGACCACGTTCTCGCTTCCGGCAAGGACATCAACATCCTCGTTATGGATACCGAAGTGTACTCCAATACCGGTGGTCAGGCTTCCAAGGCAACCCCGCTCGGCTCTATTGCCAAGTTCGCTGCCGCAGGTAAGCATACTTCCAAGAAAGACCTCGGCCGCATGATGATGAGCTACGGATACGTTTACGTTGCTTCCATCTCCATGGGTGCCAACAAGAATCAGGTCATGAAGGCTTTCCTCGAAGCTGAATCCTACCCCGGACCTTCCTTGATCATCGCTTACGCTCCCTGCATCAACCAGGGTATCCGTAAGGGTATGGGTAAAACCCAGCTCGAAGGTAAGCTCGCAGTTGAGTCCGGCTACTGGCCGCTTTACCGCTTTGACCCCCGCCGCGAAGAAAACGGCGAAAATCCGTTGGTTGTTGAATACAAAGAACCTGACGGAACCCTGCAGGAATTCCTTTCCGGTGAAAACCGTTACGCAATGCTTGAGCGCATGATGCCTGAAGCATCCAAGACCATGCGTGCCGGCATCGAAAAGGATTGCAAGCAGCGCTACAATCTCCTCAAGCAGCTGGCTGAAATCGACTACAAAGTCGACTAGTCCGCTTCAGGAACTGTCTGTACAAAACGAGGCCCCCGTATCCGATGGATGCGGGGGCCTTTTTGGGAGAATTGATGCGCTGTGCGCTTTTGACGATTTGATTAGACCAGAAGGGCTAAACCCCTCTGGACTCCCTAATAGTTGGTTTTGTACTATTTTATGCGGATTGGGTTTCAAGTAAGGCGAGTTCAGCTTGAAGTGCGGCAAGTTCCACTTCCTTTGTCTTCAGTTCTTTTGCGGCTTTTTCGTCGTTGGTTGCTTGGGAGCGAAGTTGCTGGATCTCGGATTCTAGCTTTTCGATTTCGTCTTCCTTGTCCTCTACATCAGTGCTTTCGCTTGAAGAGGAAGCTGCTGCGCCACTTGCGGCTCCAGCTGGAGGCTGACCGCCTTTTCCGCCTCCGGGTGCGCCGCCTTCTCCATCAGGAGGCATGCCTCCGGGGGGCATTCCACCGGGACGACCGCCCGGGCGGGGCATATTTTCCGGGTCAATGCCGTTCTTCTCGGCAAAACTTTCCATGGTGTCTTTTAAGTCTTCGCGTTGATCTTCAGTCAGGTCGCCGGGATTTTTAGCCCCGTATTCTTCCATTTTTGACTTGAACAGTTCCATGGCTTCAGCAGAAATCTTGACGGTATCACCGTCTTTCAGCCGTTCATCAATGGCTTTGCGCTGTTCATCCGGCTCATTCTGGTTCAACTTAAACACACCTGTTGAGGCTGAGTTGCCCAGTGAATCAATTGTGACCATAAAAACACTCCTTTTGTTTAAGAAAATTAACAACACCTAAAGCAAAGCAATGTTTCGGCCAGTGTCTATAAAGATCAGATAAAGAATTATTAAGAAATGTATGTAGTTTTAAAGATGTAAAAAAGCCCCTGCATTAACATGAATGCAGGGGCTTTTGTTATATCGAAGACATATTTGCTAGCCTTTGCCCTTGGTTTTGGTCTTACCGGGCTGGGCATTTTTTTCAACATAGTCGATGAGCCTTCCCGCAACATCAATTTCTGTAGTGGTCTCAATTCCTTCAAGTCCGGGGGAGGAGTTTACTTCCATGACCACCGGTCCGTGATTGGAGCGCAGGATGTCCACCCCGCAGAAGCCCAGTCCCATGATCTTGGCACTGCGTACAGCTGTAGAACGTTCTTCGGGAGTAATTTTTACCTGAGTTGCCGATCCGCCCTGATGCAGGTTGGAACGAAAATCCCCTTCAGGTCCCTGACGTTTCATGGAGGCAATAACCTTTCCGCCGACGACCAGACAGCGGATATCGGAACCTGCTGCTTCGGAAATGTATTC
Organism: Maridesulfovibrio sp.; assembly: GCF_965230075.1. Taxonomy (GTDB): domain Bacteria; phylum Desulfobacterota; class Desulfovibrionia; order Desulfovibrionales; family Desulfovibrionaceae; genus Maridesulfovibrio. The sequence continues at coordinate 671,994 of NZ_OZ245945.1, forward strand.
CTGAACAAGGATGTTTGCTTTCAAGCCCTTGAAGGCTTCAATGATACTTGCGGCGGTAGCCCTTGTCTCAGCAAGGACGACTCCTTTGCCCTGAGTACCTTCCAGTAGTTTGATGACCAGCGGGGCGCCGCCAACGGAGTCAATCAGGTCTTCGGTGTACTGCGTGGAGTGGGCAAAGGCAGTTACCGGAAGTCCGATCCCTTTGCGTGCCAGTAGCTGCAGACTGCGCAGTTTATCGCGGGAGCGGGTGATAGCTACGGATTCATTTACGCAATATACGCCCATCATCTCAAACTGGCGGACTACTGCGCAACCGTAAAAGGTAATGGATGCACCGATGCGGGGAATGATCGCATCAAATCCTTCGAGTTTTTCTCCTTTATAAAGAATACTCGGATTGTGCGAAGTGATGTTCATGTAGCAGCGCAGGGGGTTGATGACCCGCACTTCATGGCCGCGGGCCTTGCAGGCTTCCACTAGCGAATTGGTGGAATATAGTTCCCGTTTGCGGGAAAGAATGCCGATTTTCATTCGTGCCTCCCGAAATATCTATTTGTAAAATTCAGCAGCGTGTTTCCTGCCCAGCAGGTACGATCCGGCAGGATCGACAATAAGTCGTTCTTCCATGGCTGTTCTGCCAAGAAGCATCCGGAATTTCATGGAATCACGGTTCGTCAGGGTAAGTTCAATATCCCAGCTCATGTTGCCCATAATGATTTTCGAACTGATCACAGGACGTTCTTCGCTTATGCCTCCGGAATTGGTGACTGTGCGGAAATCAATGACCGGTGCTTCGCAGAAGACTTCAATGTCTGTATCATTCTGAACAGGATGGACACCGAAACGAATCCACTGTTGACCGTCCCGTTCAAAAAAATCCTGCTGGAAAGAGTGCAGGCATGAAGTTTTAGCTCCGGTGTCAGTTTTGAATTTAATGGCCGGAATATTCAATTGCGGGAAAGCTCCCCATTCCCTCCAGCCGATGACCGTTTTCCCATGTATGTTTTCGGGACAGTTCATAAGCTGCTCCTTGAGTATGAAATATGCCGTAAAATGAAGTATGGTGCAGAATAATCAAGGTAGATTGAGTTTATCTGCTCTCTCTGTGAGAATGTGCTTCTATTTATAGCGAGGTAGGGCATATAGCTGTGAGCCTTGAAAAGCAAGCAAAAAAAGCAGGCTATGCGATTTTTGTCAGTTGAATTCACAATCAGGCTCGGCTTGCAAAAAGAATCGTTTCAGGCAACAAGGGAACCACTTTTGTTAAGGAGTCTGATTTTGACTGAAATAAACGCATCTTCACCTCTCGACGCCAAGGTGGCCCACAGCGCAGGCCTCATGTCCGGCATGTTGGAAATGTATCCGCCGGAACGCATCGCCGTGGCTTGGACCGGGGGTAAGGATTCCACCGTAGTGCTGGCCCTCTGGCGGGAAGTGCTTAAGAATAAGGGTAAGGAAGCATCGCTGACATTGATTCCGCAGGCCCTGTCCATTGATACCGGGATTAAGTTTCCTGAAGTGATGGCTTTCAGAGATGTCACAGCCTTGAAATGGGATGTTGATGTGAAGGTCATCCGGCCCGAAGTGGACCTCACAAGCTACCCGATAGCTGAGGACCCGGTGAAATGTTGCGCTGATCTCAAGATCAAACCTTTGCAGAAGGCCATAGAAGAATTTGAAATTGACCTGCTCATTACCGGGATTCGTCGCGATGAACATCCCAGCAGGGCAGGGCGCAGGTACATGGAAGTGCGCGATGAGCCGGACCACACCCTGCTTAATCCGATTCTCGAATGGACTGAGATGGATATCTGGTCGTTCATCACCATGCACCAGATTCCGCATTGCGAACTTTACGATCAGGGCTATCGTTCCCTAGGTTGTAAACCATGCACTGCAAAAGGTGGCAGCACCGAACGCGATGGTCGCAGTGCAGAGAAAGAACGTAATCTGGAACAGCTTACTTCTATGGGATATTTTTAAAGACAGTTATGATGCGCTTTTGGATGAAAGGATTTTGCCTCCGGCGGCTTAAACCCTCTTGAAAAAGGGTTTAAGAATCCCAAAACTTTTTAATAAGGCTTCGCCGTTTTGTCGGAAAGATTTGGGGCAGTAGGGAAGGCTGATGTTTAATATAAAGAGAGATATAGAGATATGAGAGTTAATTTTTGTTTGTCCAGTTATGAGGTTCATGAGTCTTGGCGTGGATTTTTTACTCTTCCGCGGATGATGGAGCTTGATAAAATCAGTTCTTCCATCGGTAAGGATTTTACACCCAATGCAGATAAGGTTCTGCGTTTCTGCGAAACAGATCTTTCCACTATGAAAGTGATTATTCTTGGTCAGGACCCTTATCCTCAGATGGGTGTTGCCACCGGCAGGGCCTTTGAAGTTGGTGATATCAAAACTTGGGCCGAATTGAAGCGTAATGCTTCACTGGTCAACATCCTTAAGCTGCTGCATAAGAATTACTTGCAGGCTGATGATGTTGAAGGTATCGCCAAGATCAGGAAAGATATTGAGTCCGGTAAATTTCCGGTATTGCCTCCGAAAAAAATGTTCGGTCACCTTGAAAATGAAGGTGTGCTTTTCCTGAACACCGCACTAACCTGCCAGATTGATAATTCCGGCAGCCATACTGAAATCTGGCGCGACTTCAGCAGCGCACTTCTGCAGTTCATTGCTCAGAAAAATTCTAATGCAAAATGGATGCTCTGGGGCAAGGACGCTCAGGAATTCGCAGGATTTGTAGCCGAAGATCAGAAAATGACCAGCTACCATCCGCGCCTGTTCACCAAAACAGCAGGTACCTTCCTCGGCGAAAACCACTTCGCTAATTGCCCAGAAATCAACTGGGTAAAATAAAACTTAACTTCGCTGTGGTTTTAACCACTCAAAATCCTGATAACAACGACGCGAAGCATATTAAAAGTTTTTGGGATTCTTAAACCCTTTTTACAAAAAGGGTTTAAGGCCCCCGGCAGGGTCGCCGAAGGCATGCCTTCACGCCTTGGCTCTTATAACAATATGTATTATGCTACCGCGCACGTTATTTTTATATTAGCTGCCAAACTGAATAAATCAGGTGAAAAATGATCAATAGAAAAAAGACCCGTGAGCTGTTCATCGGGGATGTCGGCATTGGTGGAGACAACCCGATCAGGGTCCAGTCCATGTGCAACACCGACACCCGCGACGCCCTTTCCACCCGGGCGCAGATCGATGCTTTGGCTGAGGCCGGATGCGAAATCGTGCGTGTTGCCGTGCCGGACGAAGAAGCCGCTAAAGCCCTGCCGCAGATCCGTAAGGGGGCTCCGGTCCCGCTGGTGGCGGACATTCATTTTGATTACCGTCTGGCCCTTGCCGCCATTGATGCCGGAATCGACGCTTTGCGCATCAATCCCGGTAACATTGGTAATGAACGCCGCGTGGATGCTGTTGTTTCTGCTGCCAAGGCAAACAACATCCCCATCCGTATCGGCGTGAACGGCGGCTCGTTGGACAAAGCACTGCTCGCCAAGTATGGCGGTCCGACCCCGGAAGCCATGGTCGAAAGTGCGCTGGAACACGTGGCTATGCTGGAAAAGAGGGAATTCTACAATACCAAGATTTCTCTCAAATCTTCGTCTGTGCTGAATACCATCGCCGCTTATAAACTGCTTTCCGAAAAAGTTGATTATCCGCAGCATGTAGGCATTACCGAAGCGGGTACTCTGGTGCGCGGTGCAGTTAAATCTGCCGTTGGACTGGGTATCCTGTTCTGGGAAGGTCTTGGCGATACCATGCGTGTTTCCCTGACTCATGATCCTGTGGCTGAAGTGGGCGTTGCCTGGGAAATCCTGCGTTCTCTGGGACTGCGTGAACGTGGCCCTGAGATTGTTTCCTGCCCCACCTGCGGACGTACCGAGATTGATTTGATCGGTCTGGCCCAGAAAGTGGAAGACAACCTGCGCGGTGTTGAAGATGTCTTTACCGTGGCGGTTATGGGCTGCGTGGTAAACGGTCCCGGAGAAGCACGCGAAGCTGATATCGGCATTGCCGGGGGCCGTGGGCTGGGCATCATTTTCCGTAAGGGCGAAGTCATCCGCAAGGTCAAAGGCGATGAGAACCTGCTGCCTGAATTTATGAAAGAAATTGAAATATTTTTGAAAGAAAAGAGAGGACAATAAATGCGTTTAAGCCGTTACTATATTCCCACATTGAAAGAAGACCCTTCTGAAGCGGAAGTGGTTTCCCATAAACTGCTCATGCGTGCGGGTATGATCCGCAAGCTGACCAGCGGTATTTACAACTACCTGCCGCTGGGCCTGAAATCCATCAACAAGGTTGCAGGCATCGTGCGTGAGGAAATGAACCGCGCGGGCGCGCTGGAAGTGCTTATGCCCATGGTTCAGCCCGGTGACCTTTGGCAGGAAACTGGCCGCTGGGATTACTACGGTAAAGAGCTGCTGCGCGTTAAAGACCGTCACGGTCGTGATTATTGTCTCGGACCCACCCACGAAGAAGTCATCACCGACCTCGTACGTGGCGAAGTAAAATCCTACAAGCAGCTTCCTCTTAATCTTTACCAGATTCAGAACAAGTTCCGTGACGAAATCCGCCCCCGCTTCGGCCTGATGCGTGGTCGTGAATTCATCATGAAAGATGCTTACTCCTTTGATAAGGATGAGGCTGGCGCAGAAGAATCATACGCAAACATGTTCGAAGCTTACAAAAAAGCTTTCTCCCGTATTGGACTGAACTTCCGTCCTGTACAGGCTGACTCCGGTGCCATCGGCGGCGATTTTTCACACGAATTTCACGTGCTGGCTGATACCGGTGAAGACACCATCGCGGTCTGCAAGGATGATAAGTGCGGCTACGCAGCCAACCTTGAAAAAGCAAAGGTTGCTGCTCCTGCCGGTGAATCCATGCTCAACGCTGAGTGTCCTGCAATTGAAGAAGTTGCCACTCCCGGTAAGCACACAGTTGAAGAAGTCTGCGAATTTCTCGGAGTTGAACAGGACAAGCTGGTTAAGACCCTGCTGTTCACCGTTGACGGTGAGCCTGTTGCTGCCCTTGTTCGTGGTGATCGTGAGCTCAACGACGTTAAGCTGCGCAACCTCGTTGGCGGTAACGAAATCGAAATGGCAACCGAGGAGCAGGTTAAGGAATGGACCGGCGCACCTGTCGGATTTGCCGGACCTGTGGGCATCAAGGTTGAGCGCATCTTCGCCGACCACGAACTGCTGGCTGCTACCGACTGGATTGCCGGAGCCAACAAGGGCGATACCCACATCAAGCATCTCTCCCTTGGCCGAGACTGCAAGATTGAGCAGTTCGCAGACCTACGCGTGATCACCGAAGCTGATCCCTGTCCCGAGTGCGGCGCGGCTATCAAGTTCACAAAGGGTATTGAAGTAGGTCATGTCTTCAAGCTCGGTTCCAAGTACTCCAAGTCTATGGAAGCCACTTTCCTTGATGAAAACGGCAAGACCCAGCCTATGGTAATGGGCTGCTACGGTATCGGCGTTTCCCGTATTGTTGCTTCCGCCATTGAGCAGAACAACGACGAAAACGGCGCTATCTTCCCGCCGACCATCGCTCCTTTTGAACTCTGTGTGATTTCCCTCGGCGGTAAAGATGCTGCTGTTAATGAAAAAGCAGAAGAGCTTTACAACGAGCTCATGGAAATGGGCATCGATGCCGCTTACGATGACCGTAAGGAACGTCCGGGTGTGAAATTTGCTGACGCTGACCTGATCGGTTACCCCATGCAGCTGGTTATCGGCGGTAAGGGACTCAAGAACGGTATTGTGGAAGCTAAGAACCGTAAGACCGCTGAAAAGATCGAATTGCCCCTCGAAGGTTTCACTGAAGCCTTCAAAGCATGGCGTGCCGAAATCTGGCAGTCATGGGGACTTGAAGCATAAATTAAAAGTAAAGCTAGCTGCTACATATGTAGCAGCTAGCTTTAAATAATATATGAAAATATTTTCTGTAACTGACATTACCCGTGCCGTTAAGGATGTTCTGGAAACGGAATTTCCATTTATCTGGGTGCGGGGTCAGGTTACGAACTTGGCCCGGCCTGCGTCCGGGCATATTTATTTTACGCTTACTGACGGTGATGCGGGGCTTTCCGTGGTCTGGTTCAAAGGCAACCAGCGGACAGGTAGCGGTGACAGCGAAGAGTCCGTTAACCCGTTGACCGGTGAAATTGAATCCGGTGGTCCGCTGGAACTTGAAGACGGTATGGAAATCCTCTGTGCCGGACACATGAATGTCTACCCCCCGCGTGGCGTGTACCAGCTCGTTGCAGAACTGGTGCAGGAGCAGGGCGTCGGTGATTTGAAGCTTGCCTTCGAAGCCATGAAACGCAAGCTGGCTGAGAAAGGATATTTCGACGAAGACCGCAAAATGGAAATCCCCCGTTCCCCGAAACGTGTGGCGGTGGTTACCGCTCCCACAGGTGCGGCTATCCTGGATTTTCTTAAGATTGCGGAAATGCGCGGAACCGGCGCTGAGATAAGAATTTATCCCACATTGGTTCAGGGTGACCTTGCTCCGGGACAGATCGCGCAGGCTCTTGATGCTGTTTATGACGATGGCTGGGCCGAGGTGGCGGTTCTTATCCGTGGCGGCGGTTCACTGGAAGATCTTTGGGCCTTTAATACCGAGCAGGTGGCAGACTCGCTTTTTCGGGCCACAGTACCGGTGGTTTGCGGAGTAGGGCACGAAGTTGATGTCTCCATTGCCGATTACGTGGCTGACAAGCGGGTGGCGACTCCCAGCCATGCGGCGCAGGAACTCTGGCCCCGGCGCGAAACTTTGATGCAGACTGTGGACGAGCTGGAGAGTTCTCTTGCCCGCAGTTTTGAAAATTTTTTGAATGTGCGTGAATCCCGGCTGGAAACTTTGCAAAAGGGACTCAGTTGGTTGTCTCCCGCACAACGCATTGAACGGTTGCTGACTTCCTTTGCTGAAGAAGGTGAGCGGCTGAACCGGGCTGCGGAAAAGTTTGTTTCCGCAAAAGATGCTGAAGTGCTCAGCCTTTCGCATCGGCTCAACTTTGCTTTCGGCGAAGAGCGGATAGAGCGTATGGAGCACGATCTTGATGGCTTACAGAGCAGATTGTCCCGCGCAGTAAATATTTTTTTGAAAGATAAACTGGCTGAATTTGATAATGCGTCCACCTCATTGCGTATGCTGGACCCGGAAAGTCCATTGGAGCGGGGTTATTCCCTCGTGACTGTGGAAAAAAGCGGTAAATTCCTGCGCAATCCGGATGAGGTTGCAGACGGTGATGCTATCCGGGTACGGGTCAAGTCCGGTGAGGTTCGGGCAAGAGTTACATCTGAATAATCTGTGGAGACTATTGAAAATGATTGGATACAAACAGTTTCGCATTGCTCTTCTTACTTTGTTTCTGCTTCTGCTCTGCGCATCAACTGCGTTGGCATCAGTATTTCTCGCTTATCCCAAAAAAGTCGGGCTCGGTGAACCGTTTTTGGTGCGTGTAACATCCGATAAGCCTCTGGAGTCCGTGTCCATTAAATGGAAGGGCAAGAGCGTAGAGCCGGAAATCCGTAGCTGGAAAGGTCGTTCTGTTGCGCTGGCAATGTTCGGTACTGATGTTCTTTCTGATAAAATCGGTCGGGACAAGCTGGTCATCAAGACTGTATCTGAAGGCAAGGAACGTACTTTCGGTCGTACCGTTAAAATTAATAAGAAGAAATATCGTGTCCAGCGACTGACCCTGCCTGAAAAGATGGTAACCCCGCCCAAGGAAGTTTACGAAAAGATCGCGCAGGACCGTAAGGAAGTTGCTGCGGCCAAGGCAGCAATGAGCCATGAACGCAAATGGTTCCTGCCATTTACCCGTCCTACCAAAGGTTCGCAGTCCAGCCCCTATGGCGCGCAGCGTATCCTGAACGGCAAACCTAAAAACCCGCACCGCGGCCTTGATTTCCGTGGTGCCAAGGGCACTGCCATCAAGGCTATGGCCGATGGTAAAGTAGTGCTGGTCGGCAACCATTATTACGCAGGAAATTCAGTGTATGTTGATCATGGTAGCGGGGTGGTCACTATGTATTTCCATCTTTCAAGGATAGATGTTAAGGAAGGCGAATTAGTGGAACGGGGTCAGCTTATCGGCGGCATCGGTTCCACAGGAAGGGTGACCGGACCGCACCTGCACATGAGTGTCTCAGTGCAGGGCAAATTGGTGGACCCTAACTATGTAATGCATAAAACAACCGACCAATTGCTCGGTATAAAATAAGATTTTTTATGAAAGAAAAATCATTTGAAGACCGTCTTGACCGCTTGAAGGCGATAGTTTCCGCTCTTGAAAAGGGCGACCTGCCTCTTGAGGAAGGTGTGGCTCTGTTTAAAGAAGGCCAGATCCTTTCCAAGGAATGCGCCACACAGCTGGAAAAGGCCCGTAACGAAGTTAAAATAGTCACAGGCGGCGAAGTAGAAGACTTTGACGTTGATACAGAAGAGGATACAGCGGATGACAGTTAAAGAAAAACTCGCAGTGCATGCTGCGGATGTTGAAAAATATCTGGGTGAATGTCTTAAGGATATGGGTATTCCTGAGAACCTTCTCGAATCCATGGAATATAGCCTGCTGGCCGGAGGCAAGCGTTTGCGCCCGGTACTGGTATTGGTCTGGGCAAAAATGCTCGGTGCCAGAAAAGAGGCGGTTATGCCTTTTGCAGCCAGCCTTGAGATGATTCATACCTATTCGCTGATCCATGACGACCTTCCGGCCATGGACGATGATGACCTTCGTCGCGGCAAGCCTTCAAACCATAAAAAGTTTGATGAAGCTACCGCAATTCTGGCCGGTGACGGCCTGCTCACCGAAGCTTTCGGTTTCATGGCTAAAGCTGATGCTCCTGCCGAATACGTGGTGGAAGCCATTACTTTGATGGCTAAATCCGCAGGCAGCCCGGGCATGGTCGGCGGTCAGGTTGTGGACATGAGCTACACTGGTCGTGAAGGCGTGACCCTTGAAGAACTCAAGGTCATGCACTCCATGAAAACAGGTGCACTTATTCTTTCTGCTTGTAAATCAGGCGCAATTCTGGCTAAAGGAGCAGAAGCGTCCGAAGATGATGTCAGACGTGCGGAAGAATACGGAAGACTCATCGGCGTAGCATTCCAGATCGTGGATGATGTTCTGGATGTTGTCGGAGATGAAGCAACCCTCGGAAAGCCTGTGGGTAGTGACATCGAACAGGGTAAGTCCACTTACCCCAGCCTGATCGGACTTGAAGAAAGCAAGGAACTGGCCCGTAAGTATGTTGATGAGGCGGTTGAATTGCTTTCACCTTATTCAGGTGAAGAAGCCGAGTTCCTCGCGGAGCTGGCCCGCTATATAGTGGACCGGGTTTACTAGGAAAAATTGAAGATCGGTATGGAATAGATTTTTTATACGTTGCAAAGTTAACAGTGTTAAGTAGTGTGCGCCAAGCAGTGGATTCCAGAGGGAGTTGGGGAGTTTGCTGTTACGCTGCTTAAGTTTAAATATATTGAAACCAGTGGTGAGGTTCATTGGGATATGAGTAAAAATGATTCTTCTTGCGGATGCGGCAAATATGAGCTTCTGCAGAAAATAAATAATCCTGCGCAGGTTCAGGAGCTAAGCGATGAGCAGTTGGCTCAGCTGGCTGAAGAACTGCGGCAGTGTATAATAAATACCGTTTCCGTGGGCGGTGGGCACCTTGCTCCCTCTCTCGGTGTAATTGAGCTTACTTTGGCTCTGTTCAAGTGTTTCAACCTTGATCATGATCGTCTGGTCTGGGACGTCGGTCATCAGGCTTATGCCCATAAAATTCTGACCGGACGTTACAATGAGTTTCATACCCTGCGTCAGAAGGACGGCATCAGTGGGTTCCCGCGTATGGCTGAGAACCCCTATGACCATTTTGGTGTGGGCCATTCCAGTACCTCAATTTCTGCAGCTCTGGGTATGGCTGTTGCCAGCGACCTTGAAGGTGACAACCGTAACTGTGTGGCTGTGATCGGTGACGGCTCCATGACTGCCGGGGAGGCTTTTGAAGGCCTTAACCAGGCCGGTGGCATGAAGCGCAAGATGGTGGTTATTCTCAACGATAACGAGATGTCCATCTCAACCAACGTTGGCGCTCTTTCAGCGTTCCTGAGCCGTAAACTTTCCCATCCGGTGATGAATCGTTTTAAGAAGGATTTCGAATCCGTTCTTAAACAGATTCCCAAGATCGGTGATGATCTGGCTATGTATGCCAAGCGTGGTGAGGATTCTTTCAAGAGTTTTTTCACTCCGGGAATGCTTTTCGAATCTCTTGATTTCACCTACCTCGGCCCCATTGACGGACATAATCTGGCTGAGCTAGTCGATGTTCTTGAGCAGGTCAAAAAGATGGACGGTCCGGTGCTGGTCCATGTGCTGACCAAGAAAGGTAAGGGCTACACTCCGGCAGAAGATAACCCCACCTATTTTCACGGTGTGGGCAGTTTTGAGCCGGAAACAGGTCGTGCCAAGAAGTTTAAGGGCGGACTGCCTTCCTATACTTCTGTTTTTGGCAGTACTCTGTGCAAGCTGGCTGAGAAGGACGAAAAGATCGTTGCAATTACTGCTGCTATGCCTGAAGGGACCGGAACTGATAGTTTCCGTGAGCAGTTCCCCGATCGTTTTGTGGATGTGGGTATCTGTGAGCAGCATGCGGTGACTTTTGCCGCTGGTCTGGCGACCTTGGGCTACAAACCTGCGGTGGCCATTTACTCCACTTTCTTGCAGAGATCCTATGATCAGGTCGTGCATGATGTCTGTCTGCAGAACCTGAACGTGAATTTCTTCCTCGACCGTGGCGGATTGGTCGGAGCTGATGGTGCGACCCACCACGGGGTCTTCGACATGTCCTACATGCGTCATATCCCCAACCTAATTTTCATGGCCCCCAAGGATGAGGCCGAACTTGCGCGCATGGTCAGGACTGCCATTGATTTTGATGGCCCTGCTGCGGTTCGTTATCCTCGTGGCGTTGGTATTGGGGCGATCCTCGAAGATACTCCCAGCACGCTTGAGATCGGTGAAGGTGAACTGCTGCGTGACGGTTTTGACGGATTGGTCATTACTGTCGGTTCCAGAGTCTGGCCTGCCGTTGAAGCTGTGGAAGAGATTGATGAGGAATTCGGCAAGGCTGTTGCAGTCTTCAATGCCCGATTCATCAAGCCGCTGCCAGAAAAACAGATTCTGGAGCTGGCTTCCCGCTTCAAGAAAATCCTCATTGTGGAAGAGAATGCCAAGGCTGGCGGATTCAGTTCCGCAGTGGTTGAAATGCTGGTGGACAACAACGCCATTGACGGCCACGAGATTAAGCGTCTCGGCATCCCCGATGAGTTCATTGAGCACGGCACCCAGCTGGAACTGCGCAACGAACTCGGCATCGATACACAGGGTATGAAAGAAACCATGGTAGAGATGCTTGGGCTGAAATAAGTTTTGATTTGAGCAGAAAGAGTAAAGGGTTAGTCTCATGCGAGACTAACCCTTTTTTATTGACCGTTTTGATTTTGTCTTTGATGTAAGGGAATTAATTTTTGTTCAAGGCATCCGTAATTGCCGGTGAATTAATTATCCGGCCAAGCTGTTCCTGCAATGCTTCCGGAACTACTTTCATGGCATGTTTTGGTGGGTTCATAAAACTGCCGCCCAAATCATCTGAGCCATGCAGTGAAGTTTCAGCCATTCGGGAACCTGATTCATTGTAAACTGTCGCTTTAATATCGTAATGCATGGCTACATTGGTCATTGTGTCGGATTTCCAGTTGCGGATGGAGACGAGTATGGAGCGTTTTTTATGCTCAGCGGATAATTTTGATATAGCTGTGTCGGTCTCGGTCAGGGGAGATATGGTTACTTTGCTGACATGATAGCCTTGCTTTTCCATTCCCGCAGCAAGGGCATTTAAGATGTCCTCGGCAAGAGGGTTTCCAGTTTGGGTGGTTACATCGAAAGGATTGCCGAATCCGCCACGTTGAAGTCCGACAAAATCTTGTGTCTTATCTCCGTTTACAATGAATTCACGCTTGTCCTGTACGCCCAAGGCCACTTCCTGATTAGACGCCTGTGAAACTTCAGGCACAGCACTGGCCAGATCATATTTGTTTCCAACAGCGCAGCCAGTGAAGGTCAGTAAGGATAAAATGCATATTAAGAGTAGTCTTTTCATAATGATATTCCGAAAGCAGGTTAGTAGTTGTTGAATGTGCTGCTTGTATATTATCGGAATAACAAAATCTACCATTTATATTTTCAGCAGGATTGGTCCCCCTTCCGAGGGAAGACCTTCCGGTGCACCGTCTTTCAGGTAGGCTCGTACATCTTCGGCTATGACGATAACACCTTTTTTCAGCAGGGTCGGCCCAGCTTCCTTTGCGATAAGGTTGAAGAGCTTAAGATAGATTTTTGCATCACCGGAACTGACAGCGTCGGACGCCTTCGCGCTGATGTCGGTGCGGAAAGCACCGATGGGTGTGTCCCGGCACATGGCGATGCCGCTGATTCCCGGCAGGGCACCTGAAAGTGAAACCTCGTCGCCATCCTTGATCTTAACTCCGTCGATATCATCCACCGGAGAACCGTTCACGAAAATTGCCCGTACCCTTGTTTCGGCATAGTCAGGACTGAGCCCGATTTCATCGACCATGAATTCCCGCACACTCAGCCCGGAAGTAGTATGGATGAATACTCCTTTTTGCAGCAGGGTAATAGTTCCGGGAATTCCTTTTTGCATAGTCACGGTCTTTAGATTTTCCTGCATGGCAGTCCTCGCAAAATGAATATTGAATTGTGTGTGTTTTGATATAATTATTTGTAATTATTAGTAAATATGCTCTTGAATTAATTGCCTGTCAAATTGCGAAAATAAGAAAGCCTGCCTGTGGTGACTACAGGCAGGCTTTAGTTGCTGGTATATTTTGAAATAAATTATTTCTTTTTTTTCTTCTGCGCTTCTTCTTCACGAAGGGCACGGCGCAGTACCTTACCAACCATGGTTTTGGGTAATTCATTGCGGAATTCAACCTGTCGGGGAACTTTGTAGCCGGCAAGTTTGTCGCGGCAGTAACTTATCACCTCAGCGCGGTCCATGCTCTGACCTTCTTTGAGTACGATATAGACTTTGATTATTTCACCACGGGTCTTGTGAGGCAGGCCTACAGTAACGGCTTCCTGAATCTTGGGATGTTTGTAAAGGACTTCATCAACCTCGCGGGGGTAGATATTGTAGCCGCTGGAGATGATCATATCTTTCTTGCGGTCCACAATGTAGAAGTAGCCTTCCTCGTCCATGTAAGCGATGTCGCCGGTGTAGAGCCATCCGTTGCGCAGGGTTCCCGCAGTTTCATCCGGCTTATTGTAATAGCCTTTCATTACCTGTGGGCCACGGATGACAAGTTCACCCATTTTTCCGGCAGGAAGCTGAACGCTGCCCACTTCCATATCCACGATTGCAGCATCGGTTGAAGGTAAAGGCATGCCGATGGAGCCGGGTTTCTTCTTACCGCGCAGAGGGTTGAGGTGAGTGACCGGGGAGGCTTCGGTCAGGCCGAATCCTTCAACAATGGTCGCTCCGAACACTTCTTTGAATTCTTTGATTCCTTCCACCGGCATGGGGGAGGAACCGGACAGACAGTATTTGACTGACTTTACATCATATTTTTCCACTTCCTTTTGCTGGAGCAGGGAAATGTACAGGGCCGGAGCACCCGGGAAAAGGGTCGGCTTAAGCTTGTGCATGGTCTTGAGTACATCAAGAGGCACGTAGCGTGGGAAGGGTACCATGGTCGCACCGAGCATGGTCGGGAAGTTTAGGCAGACAGTCAGGCCGTAGATGTGGAAATAGGGCAGGATACCCATTACAATCTCTTTTTCATCTCCAAGGCTGTTGAGCATGGCGTGGCACTGCTGAACATTCGCCCCAAGGTTGGCGTGAGTCAGGTTACAGCCTTTGGAAAGACCTGTGGTCCCCCCTGTGTATTGCAGCAGGGCGGTGTCTTCAGGTCTGATGTTCGGCGAACAGTAGCGCTCTTTACCTTTACGCAGGATATCCCATTTGAGAATTGAAGAGTCGTTATAGGGAACTTTAGGAGAACTCTTTTCCCGCATGCATTTCAATTTATAGAGGCAGTTCAGGGGAAAATTGAGAGTGTCGGAAATTTTGGTGACCAGATATTTGCGCACCGGTAGTTTGTCGCGCAGTTTTTCGATCTTAGACCAGAGCAGGTCGATGGTGACCAGCATCTTTGCACCGGAATCAGTGAGCTGGTGGACTATCTCGGTTTCCATGTACAGCGGATTGGTCAAAGTGACGACGGCCCCGGCTTTGAGAATGGCAAAGTAGGTCATAATCATCTGCGGTGTGTTGGGCAGCATGATGGCGATCCGGTCTCCCGGTTCAATGCCCAGTTTGCGCAGATTGGCGGCCATTATTTCCACCTCTCGCTGCAGCTTGCCGTAGGTAATTGACCAGTTCTGGAATTCAATGGCCTTACGTTTGGGCCACTTTTCAGCTGTCAGGTCCAGATATTCAAATAACGGCCGATATACAAAATCCACACTTTGAGGTACCTCCGGATCATAATGATCCAGCCACGGGCGATTGATCTCCACTCCTTACCTTCCCTTATTCCTTAATCCAATAGATTGAATTTTAATTCTTTTTTACGGGAATGCGGCGGCTGTCCTGAAATTACGGCAGCAGCACAGATTCCTCATCCCCCCGCATAGGGGATTCCGCTTTCCTTAGAAGAGGGGCGAGTATATTGATCTGTTTAGATTCTTGCAAGTTTGTATATTTAGTTAATTGCGGGCCGATTTGGAAAAAACATCCAGCAGGTAAGCAATGAGGGCTTGATTGGCTCCTTGTCCGCATTTTGAGAAAGGACATCCCAGTTCATAGGAAACTTCCATGGGGCGCGGGGTTCCATGATAAACCACAGCATCACGTCCGGCTTTTGATTCCTTGACCAGAATCTGCATGGTGATGAAGCAGGTGTTCGGGCCGCTGCGGATGCGTTGTATTTCCGGGGTCCATTCATTAATCAGCACCGGGTATTCGGCGAAAAATGGATCGCCGTAGAATCCGTCATAGGCAAATCCGACTCGTTGGGATTCCCCGGCTGCGGCAAGTTTTGGGGAAATGGAACCGATACGTGCTTCTATCAGGTAATTGGCATTTCCATCAGGAGCGTAGCTGTACCCGATTCCTTCAAGGGCTTGAATCAGGTTCTGTTCCATGGGAACCACTCCGGCTTCGACTTTTTGCGGGAGTCCATTTCCTTTGAGATCGAAAAGCACAACCTGAACATTAAATGATCCGGGGGTAGGGTTAAATACTGTTATGGGTACGGTCGGCTTGGTTTCGTGGGCGGAGCAGCCGTATAAAAATATGAACAGACATAGACAAAAGAGTTTTACAAGACCGGATTTTTTTAACATAAATACCCCTTTAGTTGTGTACTCGATATTTTGTATCAGTTGTATATCAATACGTATGAGCTAGCAATAACAAGGCGCGTTAGTTGAGTTGACGCTTCCTGAAGATCAGGAATTGGTGTATTTATTTTGAAAAAAAGGGTAATACCTTGAAATAGTACGTGCGGACATTTACAATAGAAGTCTATGCGGATATTGGGCAGAATTCGGGACTGATTTTTGAGGGAGTCACCATATGCTGGATAATGAAATATTACTGGATACCGGGACTAACGAGTTCGAAATTATTGAGTTTTTTATTGATGAAGTTGATGGTGGTGCTGATGAGCGCGATTATTTTGGTATAAACGTGGCAAAGGTGCTTGAAGTTGTCGAGGCCCCGGGAGGGCTTGAGGCTGCTGAAGGCGCACCGCATCCCAGCTATCTGGGAACCATGTCCCTGCGCGATATAATTCTCCCGGTCATTGATCTGGCGGTCTGGCTCGGCATAGAACGCAAGGAGTCCGATTACGAGCTTATCGTGGTTACAGAGATGAACAATGTAATCACCGGGTTTCTGGTTACCGGGGTGACTCAGATTCACCGTATCGGCTGGGGAGATCTGAAGACTCCCAATAAGTATATTGCAGACTTGGATAGCAACTGCATTACCGGGACTGTGCATCTTGAGGATCGCTTTGTCCTTATGATCGATCTTGAACGTATTCTGGGTGAACTTGATCCTGAAATGGCTGAGCGAAGCGATGGTGAGGTCTATACTGCCCCGGAAAAGATGACCGCTGTACTGGTGGACGATTCCGTTTCCGTGCGTGCGCTGCTTAATAAAAATTTTGAATCCGCCAACTTTGAGGTCAAGCTTTATACCAATGGGCAGGAAGCTTTGGACGCGCTTAAAGAAATGAATGCTGAAGCCAAGGAAAGCGGCGGCTCCATCAGAGATGTGATTGATATTGTTGTTTCAGATATTGAGATGCCCCAGATGGATGGTTACACCCTGACCAAAAACATTAAGGACCATGCAGATCTATCCTGCATGCCGGTCATTCTTTTTTCTTCGCTCATTACTAAAGGGCTTTATCACAAGGGAGAGGCGGTCAAAGCGGATGACCAGATCACTAAGCCCGAGTTTAATGAACTTACAGGGCGGGCCATTAGCTTGATTGAAAAGTATAGGGCTATGCGGCAATCGCCTTAGTGTCCGCGCAGATCCTTGGGCGCAAAAACAACTCTCCGGGGATCTATTGCGGTTTCACTAAAATAGATATTGACGAGTTCTGCTATTTCCCCGCTGGCCTGCATTTGTCTAAGGGTGCGGTTGATTCGCTCGTATGAATGTTTCTTTTTGGATTTTTTAGGATAGGCAAAGTATACGTTCACGGTATCAACGATATACGGCAAGGCTACGATGGAATGTGCCAATCCGCGTTTTGAAAGCTTGATGGTGGTATCGATATAGGTGCCGATGAAAAAGTCTGAATATCCTCTTACAAGTCTGTTGATGGCAGTTTTATCGTTAGTGACCTCGTTGAAGTGAGCCTTGCCGGAAGCTATGAATTTGTCGAAAGTTTCCCCATAACTCCCCCCTCTTATGCGGTCTCCTGTCTTACCTTGCAGGTCAATCAGTTTCTCCATCGTAAAGGGTTTGTTGGTGAATATGTGCAGTTGATTACGCAAAATGGGAGGAGAGAAGATAAATTTCTTTGCTCGGGTTCTATTCCAGAATATACCGCATATGATGTCCAGCTTGCCTTTTTCCAATGAAACAATCGCCCGTTTCCACGGCATGTCCCGATATTCTAAAGTGTAGCCATTTGCTTGGGCTGCTTTTTCTAAAATTTCATACATCAAGCCGTAGACTTTTCCGGCATCGTTCTTCATGAGGAATGGTCGCCAATCCATTTGCCCGGAAACCAGCAAAGGAGATTCTTCTGCCTGCGTTGCCGGAGGCAGTAAGAGGAAGGTCAATACCAGCAAGGTGCAAGCCTGCTTGAAAAGTCGAAGTTTTGTTTTTCCGGACATAACCAATATTTATCATAGCAAGTTATTGCGCGGAAGAAAAAATCCCCTTTGCTGGATTACAAAGGGGATTCTTGTTGTTTTATTTTTTTATCCAGCCGCGCCTTTTCATGCATTCTTCAAATGTTGTTTCATAGGCATAGTTTTCGGAAAACTCGGCTTCGTAGGTGGTCGGTTCCGGAGGTGCGTCGTCTGTCTGTGCACCTACCGGTACGTTCTGCTGGTTTTGGTTTTCACAGAATTCCTGGTCGCGTTTGAAAATTTCCTTTTCCTTGGCCGGGTCGCTAATGTTCGGGTTATGCCATGATCCGCATCCACCGAGCATTAACAGGGCCGCGGTCAGCAAAAGAATCTTTTTCATTCAGCACTCCTTTGGTTACTCCGCCTTGAGGTCGCGGTTCATCAGGTCGCAAACCGCAGTAGCGGGATCTTTGTCTTCGTAAAGAATTTTATAAACCTGTTCGGTTATAGGCAGCTCAACTCCAAGTTTTTTTGCCAGAAAGTGAACCGATTCAGTTGTTTTTACGCCTTCAGCCACCATGCGCATTTTCAGGATCTCGCTCAGTTTCATCCCTTGACCGAGTTTGAGTCCGACCTGCCTGTTGCGGGAAAGGTCCCCGGTGCAGGTAAGTACAAGGTCCCCCATACCTGAAAGGCCCATGAATGTAGATGCCTGCGCGCCCATGGCTTCGCCCAGCCTGCTCATTTCAGCTATACCACGGGTGATCAGGGCTGCACGTGTGTTATGCCCGAATTTTAAGCCGTCGGCCATACCTGCGGCAATGGCCATGATGTTTTTTATGGCACCGCCCAGCTCAACCCCACGGTAATCAGGGTTGGTGTAGATTCGCAAATATGGAGTAGAGAAAATATCCTGTACTTCAGCGGCCAGCTTTTCATCTTCGCAGCCGAGCACGATGGAGGTCGGAAGTTCTGCACTGAGCTCATAAGCAAAGGTGGGTCCGGAAAGGTGCGCGAATCTGGGGTTAAGCCCTTCCAATGATTCGTGGACCACTTCTGACATGGGGGCTCCGGTGTTTAATTCAATGCCTTTGCTGGCGCAGATAACAGCCGGATTTTCCGGGAAGTACTGTTTCATGTCGGCGAGGGCACTGCGCATGAACTGGCTTGGCACCACAAGCAGAAAGTAGTCTGCGTCCTGCATAACCTGCTGCGCATCGCTGCTGCATTTCAGGTCAGGGGATAGTTTGAAATCAGGCAGAAAAACTGTGTTGTATCCGGTTTTGTTTATTTCTTCGACAAGCTCTTCTTCGCGGACCCAGAGGTGGGTATTATGTCCTTTTTTAGCAAGAGTATTGGCAAGAGTGGTTCCCCATGCCCCGGCTCCGATAACTGCAATTTTCATTTATTATCTCCTTGGAAATTGTAATCAGCGTGAATTTAAGATCAAATCTAAGTTACCCCCCGTAGGAAAATTTAGCAACCTGTTCAAAAATGAAAGGGGGTTATCGATAGTGAAAAAGAAAAATTGCATGGATAGGGAGTGACATATATCCTTCTGTTGTTTTAAGAATTTCAGAAAAGGACAGTTTTATGATTCGTATTGAAAAAACAACCTCCCGTTTTACCTTAACGATGACTGTTGAGCGTATGGGCAAAGATTTTAATGTCAGCCTTTATGGGGGAGATGGACCGCATATCGGTGCTGTTGCTTTGGCTGTCCCCCACCCTGGATTGCGTGATCAGGAAAAAGTTGATGCGTCTGTTTCTATGTTGACTGTTTGCGGACATAAGGAAGATGAGCTTGCCCGTAGAATTTCATATGCGTTGGCGACAGCTTTTAATTGTACCGTTTCAGTTGCCTGTGGAATCCATCTTGATAATGCCACACCGCAGGAGATCAAAGCTGTCCTTGAAGTTTCGGATCAGATTTTAGGACAGGCACTGAAGGATTTGTCTAATTGATTGCTGTTCGAGAGCTGCTTTGAAAAGTATGTGCACAAATTTAAGCAGTCCTTTTCGCTGAGGCGAGGACTAGTCCTGCTCCGACAAAAAGTGTCCCGAATATTCTATTTTGCATGAGCACTCTTTTGGGAGTGGAGAAATACTGCCGGGCTGTTCCGGCCACGCACATGTATCCGACCATGACGAAAGCATCTACTAAAAGAGTTGTGCCTCCCAAGATAGTATACTGCGCCAAGGCTGGGGCTGCCGGGTCTATGAATTGCGGAAGAAAGGCCGCAAGAAAAACAATAGACTTAGGGTTGCTCAGGTTAACCATCATACCGGTTTTAAAAAGAGAAGCGGCTGATGTTTCATGGATTAGACCGTTATCCTCTGGCAACAAATCCCGTTCCCGCCATTTTTTAATTCCCAGCCAGACAAGGTAGCCGGCTCCGGCATATTTAAGGGCTTCAAAAAATAGCGCAGAAGAAGCCAGCAGCGCACCCAATCCTGCCGCCACACAAATCAGATGTATAAGCAATGCGAATTGAAGTCCTGCTATCAGGCTTAAGGTTTTTTTTGTACCATATTTCATTGAAGTGCTCATGGAGACAACTGCACCTGCGCCCGGGGAGAGACTGAAAATGATGGAAACGGCAACAAAAGAAATCCATATTGTGAATGGCATTGGTGGAATCCTTTTAAAGAAGAGTTTTTCTGGATGAGTATTTGAAGTCTGCATACATTTTTTTGCTTTTTTTTAAAAGCTGCGGAGTAAACACAACCCAAAAAGCCCCCGGACTTTCGTCCGGGGGCTATGTATGTTTCTAATATTAATCAATACAGGGACTGTTTAGTTCTGCGGATAGGCAGTATTGTCAGGCAGAATCTTCCACCAGTTTTTGTCTAAACGTCCAGCCTTCACGGCTTCATCATACCATTCGACAACCAGTCCCTTCTTGAATCTCATCTTTTCTTTAACGAGCTTATCAAAAGGTACACCAGCCAGCTTCTGGGCTTTTTCCTTGGTGGAGAAGTCGGGGACTTCATAGTTGGTGACACCGTGATTTGCGAGAATGTTCTGAAGTTCCAGACGTGCTTCCATAGCTTTGTTGTTTGCAACACCAAGAAGGCGAAGGGTTTCACCGGGAGCATGGAAGAAAGAACCATGGCTGGCAATGGAGTAATCCCAGAGCCATTGTGCGGAACGAATAGTGTTAATGGGCTTTCTCATTTCATCTTCGGTTGCGCCCACTTCCCATGCCTTTTTGGCCAGCAGGTGTGCACTGGCAAGGCTGTTCATGGCGATAACATTCAGCTGGTTCTTACGCTTCAGCTTTTCTTCCACGATCTGCTTGAACTCTTCCTCGCTCTGGCGGTGGCAGGTCAGGCAGGAGTTGGCTATGTTGTTGAGAGGACTCTGAATCTGGTGATCAGAGAATTTAACTGCGCCTTCCTGAATGTAAGGCATGTGGCAGTCAGCGCAGGAAAGGCCGCGCTTATAGTGAATACCGGTGGTGAAGATTTCATAGCCGGGATGCTGGGCTTTAAGCATGGGAGTCTTGCTCAGGCCGTGAGTCCAGTCCTTGAATCCGTATTCATTGTAGTATTCTTCCATGTTTTCGGCAGCGAGTCCCTTGGCCCACGGGAAGGTTACTACAGCAGCAATTTGCTTGTTACCTGCTTTATCGGTGTAAGGGGTCTTTTTGAAGTAATATTCAGAGTGGCACTGGGCGCAGGCCAGAGAACGCATATCCTGAAAAGTGAGATCTTCCAGTTTTTTGCCGCTCGCTTCGAGGCCGCGCTTGAGATAAGGTCTTGAAATTTCGAGCTGGCTTGTCTGACTGTTGTGGCAGTCTGCACAGCCGATGGGGTTTACGATTTCATTGCCCATTCTGGCCCATTTCCCGGTGAAGTATTCAAGTTCACCGTCCCTTTCCATAATGCGCGGAACATCAGAGGATTTACAGGACCAGCATGCCATGGGCATGGGGCCGTCGTTAGGACCGGTAGGAGCTCCTGTGCGGAGGGTGTTGATGTTGCTTTGTAAGGCATTGAAGTGCCCGCGGGGTGCGTTATAGTCTTTGGCAAAACCGTAACCGGACCAGAGAATTGCCAGCTGGGGATATTTTTCCACCAGATCTTCAATCTTGTTACTGTCTTTGGTTTTTTTCCATGTGTCATATTGGCGAGGGTATTCCTTACCCCAGATGTCACTTCTGGCTTCTACTCCTTTTTCTTTAATAACAGGAGTTGTGTTCAGCAGAACCTGTTCAGTCTTTTTGGTGTTGATTGAAAGCAGCATGTACGTCATGAAGGCTATCGCGATAAGAGCCCCCACTAGTATTATAGTATTCTTCTTCATTTTTCCCCCATTCATATCCAAAATATTATTGAGTCCACTTTACGCCAAGTCTTACAGGTGCGGCATTGATGCTGCGCACTTTCCCGTGCGGGACATAGCGGTGGCAATCCCAGCATTTCCGTTCCCCTAACGACTCGCTGTCAAACGCATGGTAGCGGTCAACATTCTTGATGAGTGTTTTGGAAAAGCTGGAATGACATCTGATGCAGTTTTCTTGAACGCGACGGGCCCCATCCTCTGTGATGAGCATGCGTTTGCCGTATGTGTTCAATGTGAAAGCGACAGAGTGATTCCATCCGTCGCGGGTCTTGGACGCGTATTTGTCGATGTAATTTTCCACCGGCAAATGGCAGTCAACACATTGAGCTCGTTGAGCGTGGGAACTGTGCTGCCATGTCGCGTAATAACTCTCCATGACGTGGCAGTTGATACAGGCTGTGGAGTCATTGGACATGTAGGATGTGGCCTTGGACTCTTGGACCAAATACACCCCCATAACCACAGCGACTGTGACACTTGCCAGGGCACAGAACCGTAGAACCGTGTTAAAGTTCATAGGTACCTCTCTCTACAGATTTACTTTAGCCTCGGTAAACTTTGTTTTTTTAGTGCTCATTCCACTATAAATTTGATCCGCCATACCTCCTTGATTGGAAATAAAAAGATTGCACTACTGCCAATATCTCATATCCATGATTTTAAATCTATGACCTAAGTCAAAAAGATGGGTCAGTTTTTGAGGGCAGTGGTAAAATAAATATTTCACCCTCAGCACTTGAGGATGAAACAATATGCGGGTATCAAGGGCTGACCAAAGAAAAGACCAAGGATGGGATATGGCAAAAAAATTTACAGAACTTGAGCATAATATTCTGGCACTGGCGGGAACGAACCTTTCCTGGAGTGCAACTCCTTACGCTGATATTGCCGAACAGGTAGGCTGTTCCGAGCAGGAAGTGCTGGACCTTCTAAGTAATCTTAAGGGTGACAAGATCATCCGTCGTTTCGGCGCTACTCTCAGGCACCAGAAGGCCGGATATGGCGCAAATGCTATGGTTGCATGGCGGGTGACTGAAGATCAGGAACCGGAAAAAGTGGGTGAGTTCATGGCCGCGCGTCCGGAAATCAGTCACTGCTACCTGCGCCTTACTTATGAAGACTGGCCGTACAACCTTTATACAATGATCCACGGCAAAGGCCCGGACGATTGTAAAAACGTAGTAGCCGAGTTGGAAGAGCAGACCGGAATTACCGATCACTGCACCCTGCGCAGTCTCAAAGAGTTGAAAAAGACCTCCATGGTCTATTTCGAAAAGAAATAAATTTTTCCGGGGTTACAAATTCAAATTCCCCGCACATCAAAACGTCCAAGCGGCGAAGCCCTAATAAAAGTTTTTGGGATTCTTAAACCCTTTTTTAAAAAAGGGTTTAAGCCGCCGGAGGCGAAATCTTTTTATAAAAAGCGCGAAGCGCATCAAATTTCATAAGGAGTTTTTCATGGCTTCATCATCTGAACTTTTTAATAAAGCACAGGAGCTTCTGCCCGGCGGCGTTAACAGCCCGGTCCGTGCCTGCAAATCCGTTGGCTGCGATCCTTTGTTCATCGAAAAGGCCGAAGGCAGCCGCATGTGGTCTGTGGATGGCCAGGAACTTATCGACTACGTCATGAGCTGGGGTCCGATGATGCTCGGTCACGGCTATGAAGCAATCAAAGAAGCAGCTCACAAAGCTGTTGATATGGGCGCAAGCTACGGTGCTCCCTGCCCCGGTGAAATCGAACTGGCCGAAGAGATCATCAAAATGGTTCCCTCCATCGAGATGGTGCGCATGGTTAACTCCGGTACCGAAGCAACCATGTCCGCACTGCGCCTCGCCCGTGGCGTTACCGGCCGTGACAAAGTTCTCAAATTCGAAGGCTGCTATCACGGTCACAGTGATTGCTTTCTCGCCAGCGCAGGTTCCGGTCTGGCAACTTTTTCCATCCCCGGTACTCCCGGTGTTCCCGAAGGAACCGTAAAAGATACCCTGCTTGCTCCTTATAATGATCTCGACGCAGTTAAGGCCGTCTTTGAAAAAGAAGGTCAGAACATTGCGGCCATCATTGTTGAGCCTGTTGCAGGTAACATGGGCCTCGTGTTGCCCAAGGAAGGATTCCTTGAAGGGCTGCGCGCACTCTGCGATGAGCATGGCGCACTGCTGATTTTTGACGAAGTAATCACCGGATTCCGCGTAACTTCCGGCGGCGTAGGTCCCTGTTTCAACGTTACCCCGGACCTGACCACCCTTGGCAAGATTATCGGCGGCGGTTTCCCTGTAGGCTGCTACGGCGGTAAAAAAGAATACATGAGCCGCATCGCTCCTTGCGGTGACGTTTATCAGGCTGGAACACTTTCCGGTAACCCCGTGGCCATGGCTGCCGGTGTGGCAACTCTGCGTTCCCTGCAGCAGCAGGATTACGATGCTCTTGAAGCTCGTACCCTCAAGCTGGCTCAGGACATGAAAGCTGCTCTTGAAGCCAACGGTTTCAAGGTTAGCCTGAACCATGTTGCGTCCATCTTCACCCTGTTCTTTACTGATCAGGAAGTGACTGATTTTGAATCCGCCAAGACCGGTGATGCCGAGCTTTACTCCAAGTTCTACCGCCATATGCGTGAGCAGGGCGTGAACCTCGCACCGTCCAGCTTCGAGTGTACCTTCACCTCCTTCGCGCACAGCGAAGCAGATTACGAAGCCACTCTGGAAGCAGTTAAAAGCTTTAAAGGCTAAGAAGCCTCCGGGGTCTGGGGAAGGGAAACTTTCCCCAGACCCCATCCCTTCAAAACTTTTTATTATGCTTCGCAGTTTAAAATTAAAATTTATCTGCCAACAAAGTCCGCAATAGTGATTGAAACATTGCGGATTTCTTTTTTGGGAGTTTATTGTATTTAATAGCGAAGCTCCGGAGGGAAAACATGTCTGCTTCCATCGCAATATTTGCTCTTACCCAAAAAGGTGTCGAAACAGCTCGTAGACTTGTTGCTGTACTCCCTGCCGATTGCTACGTTTTAGATCGCTACGCCTCTAAAGACGAGATTTCCTTCACTTCACTGAAAAACATAGTTGCCGATAAGTTCTCCAAATACGAAAGCCATATATTTGTAGCCGCATCGGGCATTGTTGTACGCATGATTGCTTCGCTCTTGAAAAGCAAGGCTGATGACCCGGCTGTGGTTGTTGTGGATCAGGAAGGGGAGTTTGCAATCAGTCTGGTTTCCGGACATCTGGGCGGGGCCAATGAGCTGGCGCGCCTTATCGGGGATAAAATCGGAGCTATCCCGGTGATTACCACCGCGACAGATTGTGCTGGTGTGCCGTCCATGGACTTGATTGCTCGTGATCAGGGGCTGATTATCGGTGATATCGGTTTAATTAAACATATCAATGCTGCAATTCTGGATGGAGAAAAAGTCCCGGTTTATGATCCTGACGGTTTTTTGGACTTATCCGCCTACAGTGATTATTTTATTGTGGTGGACGATCTCGCGGTTTTGCACAAGTCCCGTTGCGGTGTTGTTGTGGACTGGCATGTTCATGATCTGCCGGAACGGGTGCTGGCCCTTTATCCGCGCTGCCTTACGCTTGGGGTAGGGTGTCGACGCGGGGTGCCTGCGGATGAAATCTTAGAGTTGATTCGCAGTGTTGTTGCGGATAATGGCATTGCTCTTGAGTCCATATCTTGTATGGGGTCAATTGATGCGAAGAGTGATGAAGCCGGGATGATTGCAGCGGCGCAGGTTTTAGGGCTGGATTTGAATTTTTTCAGTGCGGCTGAACTTGATGAAATTGAGGTCGCCAATCCTTCGGGTATGGTGATGAAACATATGGGAGTAAACGGCGTCTGTGAAGCCGCGGCAATGAAGCTGGCAAATGTTACGCAGATTCTGGTTCCCAAGACTAAAAGCGCGCGGGTGACCGCAGCAATAGCAAAGAGAATATGAATAAAGGTTGTATAAAAGTGATCGGGCTTGGCCCGGGTGATGAATGTCTGCTGGCCCCACAGGCTAGGCAGGCCATTGAGGATGCGGATGCCGTGGTCGGTTACACCGGATATGTGAAATTGGTTCCGCCGGAACTGCTCGATGGCCGCGAAGTGCTTTCAACTGGCATGATGGCCGAGGTTGAGCGTTGCCGCAAGGCCGTGGAAGCTGCCGTTTCCGGGCGTAATGTGGTTATGGTCTGCAGCGGCGATCCGGGCATCTATGCCATGGCCGGACTGGTTATGGAGCTGCTCGAAGCCGGAGAGCTGTTTGGCAAGATAGATTTCGAAGTCGTGCCGGGAATCCCCGCTTTTACTGCTGCTGCGGCTCTGCTCGGAGCACCGCTTATGCACGATTTTGCTTCCATCAGCCTCAGCGATCTGCTTACCCCATGGGAAAAGATTGAGAAAAGGCTGGAAGCTGCGGCTTCCGCTGATTTTGTCATCGCAATCTATAATCCACGCTCCAAGAAGAGGGCGGGGCACCTTGGTGAAGCTGTTGAAATTTTAAAAAAATATCGCGAAGGAACAACTCCGCTGGGAATTGTAAATCGTGCTTACCGCGATGGACAACAGGTGCGGGTGGTTACTTTGGACAGTCTTGATGTTAATGATGTTGATATGCAAACGGTTCTGATTGTTGGTAATTCTTCTACAAGAGAGATTGCGGGGAAAATGCTCACCCCGCGTGGTTATGCCAACAAGTATGACATTTGATTCAGTGCGGGATAACTATCTGATACCGCTAATTTTAATCAGTGGATTTTTTTACCGTGCTTGACATGGTTTTTTATCTAAATTAAATCCACAAGAAGACTGTAATTAGGTTAACGTTATTCTAAGGAGGAACTGAGGATGAAAAAGACCCTGCTTATCAGCATGGTAACAGCTGCTCTGGTTTGCGCTTTCGCGCTTCCCAGCCTGTACGCTGTTGATGCACCCGGCGACATGGTTCTGAAAGCTCCTGCTGGCGCTAAAATGACCAAAGCTCCGGTTGACTTTTCTCACAAAGGACACGCTGCTATCGACTGTACCAAGTGCCACCACAAGTGGGACGGTAAAGCCGAAGTTAAAAAGTGCTCCGCTGAAGGTTGTCACGTAGACACCAGCAAAAAAGGTAAAAAGAAGCCTACTTCTTTCTACTCCGCTTTCCATGCAAAGTCTGACATGAGCTGCGTAGGCTGCCATAAGGCTTTGAAGAAAGCTAAAAAGGCAACTGGCCCCACCAAGTGCGGCGACTGCCACCCCAAGAAAAAGAAATAAGTTTTCTTGATGTGTAATGAAAGGGGGCTGCCCGCCCCCTTTTTTTAAATTTTTTTTAAGAGGGTAGTCTATGACCCCGGATTCACCGGATAATAAAGGCGCGGAAGAGGTTCTCGACCTTAATGATGTTGCTGAAGAGGTTGATGCCAGCTTTGAGCAGGAACTCGAAGACCTTTTTTCTGAGGACCTTGAAATTGAAGAGCCTGAATTGACCATGGATGATTCAGACGATCTTCTTGTGCTGGACGATGTCGTCGATGAAAGTGTTGACGATGATTTGCTAGTACTTGATGACGTTGTTGAAGAGGCTTCCGGTGATGATGTTCTCGAGCTTGATGATGTTGTCGAAGCCGGGGACGATGATGCCCTTGTGCTTGATGACGTTGTGGAAGCTGGCGATGATGTTCTCGAGCTCGACGACGTTCTTGAAGAGGCTGGTGGTGACCTCCTTGAGCTTGATGATGTTATAGAAGAAGCCGACGATGTGCTTGATCTCGGCGAAGTTGCTGAAGAAGCAACAGAAATTTCCGAATCTCCGGTTGAAGAAGCAGCTGTTGAAGAGACACTTGAAGCTGATGCCGGGGATGATATTGATTTTGACCTCGGTGAGGCCGAACTTCTCGCTGCCGACGGTGTTGAAGACGGTGAGCTTGATGCTGACGGTCTTGATGGTCTTATTGACGACCTTGGCGGTGACGCTACTGTCGCAGAAGATGATGCCGAAGACATTGATTCCTTGTTTGATGAAGATTCCGAAGTCGAGAATTTGGATTCCCTGCTGGAAGAAGCTGGTGCGGACGAAGATGATGAGCTTGATGGACTTCTCGATGAAGTAGAGGACAAGGTCGAGCTTGGTGAACTTGGCGAAGATGTCCTTGCTGATGAAGATATTGAAGGCTTGCTGGCCGATGACCATGAGGAAGTTGTAGAACTTCAGGAAGAAGGTCTTGATCTGCTCGACGATGTTGTTGAGCAGCCCACTGAAGAACCTGTTCTCGAAGTATCTCCCGAAGTTGAAGTTCCTGAAGTTGAGGCTGTCGAGCTTGAAGTTGTGGAACCTGTGGTCAAAGAGCCTGTTGCAGAAGTAGCTTCAGTCGAAGAAAGCGAAGTAGTTGAGCCTGAGCTTGTCGCCGGGGATGTCGATATTGCAGCAGATCTTGAAATGGTTGCTGATGAAGACCTCGGAGCCGACGACGATGATCTTGATCTTGGGGAATTACTTGAAGATACAGAAATAGATTTTTCCGACCTTGATGCAGAACTGGAGGCTGAAGACGTAGAAGTTGCAGCCGATTCCGGTGAGCAGGCTGCTATTATTGAAGAGCTGGAAGCAAAAGCTGCTTCAGCTGCCAAGCGTGCTGAGGCCCTTGAAATTTCACTGAATGATGCGACTGAACGGATTGCAGTGCTGGAAGAAGCTCTTGAATCCGCTACTGAGCGCATTTCTCAGGTCGATACCCTTGAGTCCAGCATGACTGCTTTTGCAGAAAATATGCGTTTGCTTGAGGAGAAGGTCATGCAGGGTAGCGGAGTTGAGTCCGCGGTAAGCCAGCAGCTCAGCGAAGCTCTCCGACCTGACTCTGCTGCTGTTGTAGCCATTGCCGCTGCTGCTGCCGATGAGTTGGGCGACAAGGTTAATGATCAGGTTCAGCTTGGATTACGCGAAGTTCGGGCCGATGCTGAAGAACGTATTGCAGCCATGGAGAGCAAGCTTGCTGAATCTCCGGAGCTTGAACCGCGTATGGCAGCCATTGAGGCCCGCCTTGATGAAACTCCCGATCACGAGCCGCGTGTTGCTGCTCTTGAGTCCCGTCTTGATGAAGTTCCCGATCACGAGCCGCGTGTCGCAGTTCTTGAATCGCGTCTTGATGAAGCGCCTGATCTTGAACCGCGTCTGGCCGGAATTGAAGAAAAGATTGCAGCCCTGCCTGATGTGGAAGAAGTGGTCGGCAAGTCTCTTGAAAAAGAGCTTGATCCGGATTCCACAGCTTTTTATCGCATCAAGAGCCGCTTGACCGAGGATATCGAAGACTATCTCGCTCCGCGTCTGGTAGAAAAAATCGACGACATGAAGGGTGAGTTGGAAGAATCCTTCAAGGCTTCAGTTGAAGAATTGCTTGCTGATAAGCTTGAGCGGGCAGTGCCTGCCGAAGCTGCACGGATTATCCGTGAAGAGATCGCGGCTCTTGCCCGCGAACTTGAAGGCTAGCATTTTTAGATAATGTTTTTTTAATCGGTCCGGCGAACATATGTTCGCCGGACCGATTTGATTTATAATAAGTGTTTGGAAAAAATAAAAACTTTAGATCGCGGCTTTGCCAACCCTGACGGCGAAGCTTTAATAAAAGGTTTTGTGATTCTTAAACCCTTTTGGACAAATCCGCAGGAAAGCGGATTTGCCCGGTGCCGGAAAGGCAACGCCCCGAAGGGGTTAGGCCTAGGATGGGCCGCAATGAAAAGGGTTTAAGCCGCCGGAGGCATAAAAAGCGGGTCGACTATTTGGAGGTCTCATGCTAAAGAGCCTCACAAAAGAAGGGTGCTTAATAGGTTTTCTTCTTTTTACCCGCCCGGCGCCCTACCTGTGGAGGTCGTGGCCATTTCCCACCGGGCGGGGTTTTTCAAGCCTAATTAAGGATATACATCATGGATAAGATTCAGAAGCAGGCTTTACAGGTCGCCAAGGAAATCGTGGTTAAATTTATTGAGGTTGGAAGAATTTCCCCCTCCAATTTTTCTGAGCATTTCAACGCCATCCACGCTGACGTTGTTGCGTCTATTGTGGAGCAGGAAAATAAACTTGCCGAACAGCTTACCGCAGACGGCAAGGGAGATGCTCGATAGATGGCGCAGGTATCCCATCAGGAACACGGTAAAAAAGTCCGAGATATGTTCGGCAGGATTGCCGGGTGGTATGATTTTCTGAACCATTTTTTGAGTGCAGGGCAGGATGTCTACTGGCGTTACCGTCAGGTCAAATTGGTCCGTCCCGCTAAAGACGGTCTGGTGCTTGATTTGGCTGCCGGTACCCTTGATGTCTCTGTGGAACTTTTGCGCCAGTATCCGGACGTGAAAGTTCTGGCCATGGACTTCACCCACCAGATGCTTGCCTGTGGTAAGGCTAAAAAACTGGAAGGCAAACACGCTGGGCGCAGTGAGAAAATTGTTGCTGTTCAGGCCGACGGAAGGGTGCTGCCTTTGCCGGACAATTGCCTTGACGGGGCCACAATTTCTTTTGGCATCAGAAATATCCTTCCTCGTGAGGATTGCTATAAAGAAGTCCTGCGCACCCTTAAGCCCGGTGCACGGTTCTGCATTCTGGAATTCGGTTCCGGAAGTAAGATGATCTGGAAGGGTGTTTATAATTTTTACCTCAACAAGGTGCTGCCGCTGCTGGGTAAAATAGTTTCCGGTGATTCCGGGGCTTATTCCTATCTGGCGGATACTATCCGGGCTTTTCCGGATGAACGTGCTCTTGCTGAGGAATTGCGTGAAGCGGGTTTTGGACGTGTGATGTTTATCCCGTTGCTTTCAGGGATTGTTTACATACACGTTGCAGAAAAAACTGAAGAGTAGCGCTATAGATCGGTCAGGGACTGGCCGAAAGAGATGAGCAGCAAGCCAAATATCATGGCAATCAGCCCGAGGATACGTAACTGCCTCGGTCCCCGCTCAATAATTGAAATAAGGATTCTGGGCATACGCTCAGAAAAAACAAAATAGGGAATCCCTTCAATAATGAAGGCCAGACCAAGGGCGGACAGTAGAAAGGACCAATCGATATGCATAATGCTAGTTATGTATATGCGCTGATTGATTATGTCTACCCTTACGAAACAGAGTTCGTGTATTAAATTTTTAGGCCGGAATTATTATGTAAGTGTTTTAAGGACTTATTTTGTTATCTAAGTAATAAAGGACAATAAGTTATGATTAAATTCTCTGACATTGAAGAAAAGAAAACAACTATCGGCGTGGTTGGTCTCGGATACGTGGGCCTGCCTCTCGCAGTTGCCCTGGGCCGTAAATTCAAGGTACTTGGGCTTGATATTTCCGAACAGCGCGTCAAGGAATTGAACGAAGGCTACGACCGTACCAACGAAGTACTGGAAAATGATTTCCACAACTATGTTGATTTCAGCACCGACGCTTCTTTGCTGAAAGATTGCGGCGTGATTATTGTTGCTGTTCCTACTCCCATCGACGAAGCCCGCAACCCGGATCTGAAACCTGTTGTCGGCGCTTCCACCATGGTCGGTGAAAATATGTCCGCCGGTTCCGTTGTGGTCTACGAATCAACAGTTTATCCCGGACTTACTGAAGATATCTGCGTTCCCATTCTCGAAGATAAATCCGGCCTTAAATACGGTAAGGATTTCGGTGTAGGGTACTCTCCCGAACGTATCAACCCCGGTGACCGTGAGCACACCCTTGAAACCATCGTCAAGGTTGTTGCCGGTAACGATGCTGAAGTGGCTGAGCTGCTGGATAAGTTGTACTCCTCAATCATTACTGCCGGAACCCACCGCGCATCCTGCATTAAGGTTGCTGAGGCTGCCAAGGTTATTGAAAATACCCAGCGTGACCTGAACATCGCGCTTATGAACGAACTTTCCATGATTTTTGATAAAATGGACATCGATACCCTTGATGTTCTGGAAGCTGCGGGAACCAAGTGGAACTTCCTGCCTTTCCGTCCCGGTCTGGTCGGTGGACACTGCATCGGTGTTGACCCTTACTACCTGACCACCAAGGCTGAAGAAATCGGCCACCACCCGCAGGTTATCCTTGCAGGACGTAAGATCAACGACTCTGTGGGTAAATTTATCGCTGATACCACTATCAAGCAGATGATCAACGGCGACAGTAAAGTTAAAGGAGCCAAAGTAGGTGTTCTCGGCCTGACCTTTAAGGAAAATGTTCCCGATCTGCGCAACACCAAGGTCGTCGATGTAGTTGACGAACTGGAGTCTTTCGGCGTGGATGTACTTATCCACGATGCTTATGCTGATCCTGAAGAAGCTGTTGAAGAATACAACATCAACACTTCTTCTATGGATGATTTCAAGGATCTTGAAGCAGTTATTCTGGCTGTTTCCCACGATAAATATCGTGAGCTTGACCTTGATACCATTAAGAGCTGGTTCAGAAATCCTGAAAACGCTCTGATCATTGATGTTAAGTGCTTCTTTGACCGCAAGGATCTTGAAGAGGCCGGCATCAGACACTGGAGACTGTAGTCTTTGAAACCGATTCTTTTTGTTACGGCAACAGCCAAGGAAATGAAGGCCGCCTTGGGCGGAGTTTGCAAGCTGCCCCGCTTGGAGCAGGGTAAGCCTGTTGAGTTCATGCTCGGCAATCGTCCCGGGCTGTTGCTGGTAACCGGAATCGGGGTGATAAATACTTCTTTCGCCCTCGGGCGGGCATTGGCCGGAAATAATGTGGGCATTGTTGTGTTGGCAGGAATTGCCGGGACATTTGATGCTGAGCGTTTTCCCCTCTGTTCCGCCTGTGTGGTCAGAAAGGAAATCTGGCCCGAATACGGGTTGAAAAAGGATGGTCAGGTCGATCCCAAAGGACTGGGATTCAGTCTTGCGGAGATTGACGGCCAGCCAATCTGGAATGAAGTTGAACTTTGTTCCGGAAAAAGTCTTTTTGAATCAGGACTTGACCGATTTGAAAAACTGCCCGAAGCTGTGGCTTTGACCGTGAGCGGGGTGACCGCCACGGCTGAGGGGGCCGCTGCATATGTAAAAGAATATGGAGCGGATTTAGAAAATATGGAAGGTTTTGCGGCTGCGTATGTGTGCGCCCTTGTCGGGGTGGGGCTATGTCAGGTGCGGACTGTTTCGAACCTTGTAGGATCAAGAGATAGTAACGATTGGGATTTGCGCGGCGCCCTTGCCGAGCTGGGGCGGGTCTGCTCAGCTCTTGTCAGGTGATCTCCCAAAGCTGTTCTTGTTCTTTCGCAACCGGGGTAATTCATACGCGGATGATTGAGTTATTAGCCTATTTTAAAAAGGAACTGCCTCTTATCAACGGTTTTCTCGATGAGGAAACTGCTAAGCTTGAGGGGCTGGTAAAGGATGTAGCCAGACATGTGCTGCTTGCTCCGGGAAAGAGGATTCGCCCGGTGCTGACAATTCTTTCCGCCCGTGGACTGGGCTACGGGAAAGATGATATCTATCCTCTGGCCGGTTCATTGGAACTTCTCCATGCCGCGACCCTTCTCCATGACGATATTTTAGATGATGCCGACCTGCGCCGTGGCGTAGAGGCTTCCCATCTGGTTTTCGGTACCACTGAAACTATCCTTGCCGGGGATGTTCTGCTGGCTCTGGCTAACAAAATCGGTGCTGAATACGGCAAACCGCGCATCAGTGCCGTGCTTGCCTCTGGCATTATGGCCACTGTCGAAGGCGAGATCCTTGAAATCGCGCATATTTCCGAGCCGTTGATGGAACGAAACACCTACATGGATATCATCATCGGCAAGACTGCCCGCCTGATTGAAACATCATGCCGCCTCGGTGCTATCCTAGCTTCCGATGACCGTACAATGGAAGATGCGGTGGGGAATTTCGGTCTGAATATGGGGATAGCTTTCCAGCTTGTTGACGATGCTCTTGATTATGAATCACCATCTGATGATACAGGCAAGCCTGAAGGGGGCGACCTCAAAGAAGGTAAAATTACTTTACCTTTGATTCTTTATCTTGAAATGCTACAAGAAAAAGAAGCAGAGTTGCTGCTTGCTGAAATCAAGAACCGTACCCTTTCGGACGAGAAAAGAGACTATGTTCTTGCCCAAATCAGGAAACACGGATTGGGAACCAGAACCAGAACTTATGCTGCGGAATATGTTGAAAAAGCTAAGTCTTGTTTGGACCCGCTTCCTGAAGGCGGGGAGAAGCAGGTACTCAAACAGGCCGCGGATTTTGTGCTGACCCGGAAAAAATAGGTGAGACTAAAGGAGAGGAGCTGTAGCTATGAGTCTGGATGATATACTTGAATCACCACGATTGATGATGAAACTCAGCTTTCCTCCGGTCATGCTTCAGCTGATGCAGGAGGCCTGCAAGCCTGAACCGGACTTTGCCGTGCTGGGCAAAATTATCAGCATGGACCCTGCTCTTTCGACCACCATTCTTAATCTCGTTAACTCTCCATTTTACGGTCTTTCCCAGGAAATTTCAGATTTCAAGAGGGCTGCTGTAGTGCTTGGAACCCGCGAACTGCTTAATTTAGCAGTCACGGTTACCTACCAAAAGCACATCTGCAACCACATGGAACTGGACGGTTACAAAATTTATAATGACTGGATGCTCACCGTTTGGGGAGCTATTTCAGCACATCTTATTGCAACCCGTATCTGTCCGGAGCAGGCTGATAAAGTTTATCTCTGCTGCCTGCTTAAAGATATTTCTTTGTTCTTCCTGCGCTGTGCCGCTCCGGGAGAACTGCCGGATGAAATTTCAAAGAAAACGGTAACCCGTTCGAATCCCGGTCAGTCTGCTACTGAAAATGAAATATGGGGCATGAATCATGGTGCCCTCAGTCAGCTGCTGCTAACCCGCTGGAAGATGGACACTCTTAAATGTCCTTCTCTGCAGCATCATCATGCCATTGATGAGATAGACAGTTTTGACCTGCCTACTCAGGCTGTGATTCTGGCGACAAGATGGGCAGAACTTGAGTTGGGGAGTAACTCCGCTCCTTTTAATGTCCTGCAGTTTGAAGTTCAGTTGCAGCGCTCCCTTGACATGGATGAGGATGCCATTGAGGATTTCAGGGAAGTCTGCCGTACAAAATTTCAATCCATGCTCAAAATTCTCGGCATATCCGAGGATGGCGGGGATGCCAATTTTTACAACCATTCCATAAAGAGTCTGCAGTCCAGTTACTTTTTGAGCCTGGAGCTTCTAACTGCTGAGGGTGGAATTGATTCCATTGCCCGGATAATCGGCAGGCATCTCAAATTGAGCTGGGATATTGTTAGTTGGGAACTGGCTCTAAAATCTCCTCATACGGATAAATACAGATTCTACCGCATCACTGAAGGCAGTGGTCTTGAATTGGTAGCCAAGGATTGTGTTGAAGGTGAAATTCCGTGGCAGAAACGAGCTGATGGAGAAGACATTATCAGCCGTAATATTTTGTTCGGCAGGTTTCGATTCAACTCAAGGAATATGAATTCCGGAGACAGGAAGAGCCTCAAGCTTTATTTCCGTTTTATCGGTCAGGCCTACGAGCATTATTGTGCTAAGCAACACCTTATTGAGGACCGTGCTGAGACCCTTGATACCTTGCCCTTGGGCGTTGCCAGCTTGGATGTGCAGGGTGATCTGATTGATATGAACGAGGAAATGGTCCGTTTGATTGGCGGGGCTTCAATCTCTGGAACGAGAAATTTTAATGATCTTTTTAAGCTCGGTGTCGGTGCCGAGTTAGGGGCCAGCTGGCAGACATTTATTGATGATGAAGCCAAGAAATCTTTCAGCAAGATTATCTGCGTTAGCCTTAGAACTGGAGGCATGCCCCGTGACGCGTGTCTTTATGTCTCTGCTTACAAGCAGATTCGTGGTGGTGAGCATCTGATTTCACTGGTTATGGAAGACATCAGGGAAATGTCCGAGAGTCAGATTCAGGCTCTCAAACAACGTGATTTTCTTGAAGGGCTTGTTGATTCCATGCGCGATGTGGTGCTTACTGTGGATAGGCGGGGAAACATCACTTATGCGTCTTCCCGTTTTTCAAAGATATTTTTGGGCCGCAATATTTTCGATATTGCTACTCCCAGCGAGACTTTTACCGGTCGTTGGGGGCCGGATATGTTTGAGCGCGAAAAAACTGTGGTTGAAGTTCTTTTGAAAAGGACCGATACGGCCGGAAGGCCTTTTGAGTTTGTTGTCAGCAAGCTGGCCGGATCAGGGGAGAAAAGCCTTATTGTTGCCCGTGATCTGACAGCTATTCGCAGGCTGGAGGATAAGCTCAAGCGGCAGGCCATATTTGACGGTTTGACCGATCTTTTCAACCATACCCAGTTCAACACTCTGATGGCTCGCGAAATCAAACGCAGCAGGAGGACCGGACGTCCTGTCGGGTTGCTTTTCTTTGATCTGGACGGCTTCAAGGCTGTTAACGACAATGAAGGGCATCAGGTTGGAGATGAAGTGCTCAAAAGTGTGGGCGAAATCCTGCGCAATGAGCTTCGTTCCGGCATGGATTTTCCCTGCCGATACGGTGGAGATGAATTTGGAGTTATTGTTACCGAGGTGCGTGCTGAAGCTCTTGAAAAAATCGGCAACAGGATCAGGCTCCGAGTGGAGAAGAAATTTTCTGGTAAGGTCACAATCAGTGGCGGCCTCACCGTGCTCAAGGAAGGGGATACTTCCGCCAGCATGTTGAACCGCGC
Organism: Maridesulfovibrio sp.; assembly: GCF_965230075.1. Lineage (GTDB taxonomy): Bacteria > Desulfobacterota > Desulfovibrionia > Desulfovibrionales > Desulfovibrionaceae > Maridesulfovibrio. The sequence continues at coordinate 708,439 of NZ_OZ245945.1, forward strand.
TGACAAAGCTACATATGAAGCCAAGGATTTGGGCGGAAATGTACTGGTCTGGGCCAAATAGGTCCGGACTTTAATCATTAAGAGGAGATAGCCATGCTCTGGCGTGTCGAGGTCGCACTTAAAGACCATGTCCGTGATGTTCACGGTCATAAAGTTTCCAATAAGATCAAAGAAGAACTCGGTATTGAGGCCGGTGAAGTCCGGACCATCAAGGTATATACTGTAGAAGGTCTTGAAAAAGACGAAATCGAAAAGGTTTTGGAGCTGGGCGTGCTGCACGACCCGGTCCTGCATACTCCTTCGCTGGAGCCGCTGGCCAAGGATTTCGCATGGAACCTTGAAGTGGGCTTCCGTCCCGGTGTTACCGATAACGAAGGCCGTACCGCTAAGGAATCAGTAATTCTGGTAACCGAACCTGCTGATGTAGAAGCGGTGAAGGTCTATACCTCCACTCAGTACCTTTTTGCTGAAGACCTCGGTCTGGAGCAAGTCAGCCATATTGCCAAGGACCTGCTGGCTAACGAACTCATTCAGCGTTTCGAAATCCGTTCCGCAGATGAGTGGGTAAAGTCTCCGGGCTTTGACGCCAAGGCTGCACGGGTTACCGGTAAGGCCAGCGATGAAGTTGCCGTTATCGATCTGGCTGCCATGTCCGATGACGAGATGATGGCTTTCAGCCGTGAAAACACCCTCGCTCTGAGCCTTGAAGAATTTCATTGCATCCGCAATTACTATGCTAATCCTGAAGTGGTTAAGCAGCGCGAAGAAATGGGCCTTACCGCCCAGCCTACCGATGCTGAACTTGAAGCTCTGGCCCAGACTTGGTCCGAGCACTGCAAGCACAAGATTTTCAGCTCCAAAATTGAGTACGAAAACAAGGAAACCGGTGTTTCCTCCACTGTAGACAGCCTCTACAAAACCTGCATCATGAACACTACCAAAGAAATCCGCGCTGAAAAGGGCGAAGATGATTTCTGTCTGTCCGTGTTCAAGGATAACGCAGGTGTTATCAAATTTAATGACAAGCTCAACGTTTGCGTTAAAATGGAAACCCACAACAGTCCTTCCGCTCTCGATCCCTACGGTGGAGCGCTGACCGGGATTGTAGGTGTTAACCGTGACCCCATGGGTACAGGGCTGGGCGCGAACCTGCTCTGTAACACCGACGTTTTCTGCTTTGCTTCTCCCTTCCATGAAGGTGAACTGCCTCCGCGTCTGCTGCACCCCCGCCGTGTATTTGAAGGCGTGCGTGAAGGCGTTGAGCACGGTGGTAACAAATCCGGTGTACCCACTGTAAACGGCTCAATTGTTTTTGATGAGCGTTACCTCGGTAAACCGCTGGTTTACTGCGGAACCGTTGGTACCATGCCTGTTGAATCCGCCGGTCGTCTCAGCCACGAGAAAAAAGCTCTGCCCGGTGACATCATCGTTATGACCGGTGGTCGTATCGGTAAAGACGGTATTCATGGTGCAACCTTTTCTTCCGAAGAATTGCATGAAGGTTCCCCGGCAACTGCGGTCCAGATCGGTGACCCCATCACTCAGCGTAAGATGTACGACTGCCTGATGCGCGCCCGTGACATGGGCCTGTACAATGCCATCACCGATAACGGCGCAGGCGGTTTGTCCTCCTCCGTTGGTGAAATGGCTGAAGACAGCGGCGGTTGTGATCTCGACCTCTCCAAGGCTCCGCTCAAGTATGACGGTCTCAAGCCTTGGGAAATCCTTGTCTCTGAAGCTCAGGAGCGCATGACTCTTGCTGTTCCACCGGAAAAGCTGGACGAGTTCATGGCCCTTGCCGATGAAATGGACGTAGAAGCTACTGCTCTCGGTACTTACACCGACAGCGGCCTCTACAACATCCGTTACGGAGAGAAGCCCGTAGCTTGCCTGCGTATGGACTTCCTGCATGACGGCGTACCCCAGATGCAGCTTAAGGCTGTTTGGGAGCGTCCTGAAATCGAATTTACCGGAGAACCGGAAGTTACAGATCATACCGGGCTGCTCAAAGACATGCTCGGACGTCTGAACATCTGCAGTAAAGAATACGTTATCCGCCAGTACGACCATGAGGTTCAGGGCCGCAGTGTTGTGAAGCCTCTGGTTGGTGAAGAGGAAGACGGTCCCGCTGATGCAGGTGTGCTGCGTCCTGACTTTGATGATGATAAAGGTCTGGTCGTATCTCACGGTATCTGCCCCAAATTCTCCGATCTCGACACCTACTGGATGATGGCTAACGCAGTTGATGAAGCTATCCGTAACGCGGTTGCAGTCGGTGGTGATATCTCCCACATGGCTGGTATCGATAACTTCTGCTGGTGCGACCCTGTTCAGTCCGAAACTACCCCTGACGGTCACTACAAGCTGGCTCAGCTTGTCCGTGCCAACCAGGCTCTGTCACACTTCTGCCGTGCTTTCGGAGTGCCCTGCATTTCCGGTAAGGACTCCATGAAGAACGACTACAAGGGCGGTGGTGTGAAGATTTCCATCCCGCCGACCGTACTTTTCTCCGCAGTCGGTATTGTCCCGGACATCAACATGTGCGTGACTTCCGACTTCAAGAAACCCGGTGAATTTATCTACGTGCTTGGCCTGACCCGCGACGAAATGGGCGGATCTGAAGTTGCTTCCCAGCTGGGCTTTGTACACGACAAAGTTCCTCACGTTGAAGCTCTTACCGCTAAGGCACGCTACATGACTCTTAATCAGGCCATGCGTCAGCGTCTGGTAACTTCCTGCCACGACCTTTCTGACGGTGGTCTGGGTGTGGCTCTTGCCGAGATGTCCCTTGGCGGACGCATCGGTTGTGAAGTCGACCTGCGTTCCGTACCCACTGAGTACGGCATGTCCACTCTGTCTGTGCTTTATAGTGAGTCCGCATCCCGTTTCGCGGTTACCGTGGCTCCTGAGAACGCAGCTAAGTTCGAAGAACTCTTCGCCGGACAGATCTGCCAGCGTATCGGTATGACCATGGGCGGCAACTCCTTTGGCCTTATGGAAGGCTCTGACGGTATCGTCCGCTGCAAGACCGAAGAACTCGCTACTGCCTTCAAGGAAACCCTTAACTGGTAGTCGATATTCAATAAGAAATTTAGGCCGCATTCCGTATGGAGTGCGGCCTTTTTTGTCTTCTCTGAAAAAACTCTAAACCGTAACCGAACCGTGGGACTGTTACAGCCTTCACTCCTTATTTAAATAGGCAAAAATCAGCAGTTAGTTTCTTCGTGTCAATGCGAAAATTTTCAGGAGGATTTTGCCATGAAAGGTTCTAATGTGAGGGTGGACCTGCATGTACACTCTAAATATTCAACCCGCCCGTCCCAGTGGATTTTGCAGAAGCTGGGCTGCCCGGAGAGCTTTACCGAGCCGTTGAAGATTTATGATAGAGCACTTGCCCGGTCCATGAATATGGTCACCATTACCGATCACAACACCATTAACGGCAGTCTGGAAATCGCCCACCTTGATAATGCCTTCATCAGCGAAGAGATAACCACATATTTCCCGGAAGACGGTTGTAAGCTTCACGTCTTGGCTTACGACATTACTGAGGAACACCACCGCGAGTTTCAGAAGGTGCGGGAGAATGTTTTTGACCTTGTCCCCTACCTCCGTGAGCAGGGCATTGTGCACGTGTTGGCTCATCCTCTTTTCGCAGTCAATGAAAGGCTGACTCCGGAACATTTTGAACAGGCCCTGCTTCTGTTCAACACCCTCGAATTGAATGGTACCCGTGATGAAATGCAGAATTCAGCGCTGCGTACCATTGTCGATAATTTGACTCCTGAAACAATTGATCTTCTCGCCAATAAGCACAACATAGAACCTTATGGTAACACCCCGTGGGTAAAAGGGTTGACCGGAGGCTCTGATGACCATTCGGGTATCAATATCGCCCGGGTTTATACTGAGATTGTTGATGTTTCGACTCCTCAGGAAATGCTCAAGGCAGTCAGCGAAGGGCGGACAATGGTTCAGGGCAAAGCAGCAACTCCTCATACCATGGCCCATAACCTCTACGGTATTGCTTACCAGTTCTATAAAAGTCATTTTGACTGCACCAAGCTCAAGCGCTCTGTTGAGTGTTTCCGTTACATCGACAATGTCCTTGATCCCGGAGATAAGGAAAATCCGTCCTTTCTTGATAAGCTGCAGAACTTTATCTATCGCCAGCGCTCAAAAAAATATTTCAAGACTTCCGATTCCGTGCAGGCCGCTTTGTTGCGCGAAGCCAACCGCATCGTTGAGAGTGACGAGCGTGCCCGCAACATAAGCTGCGGCTTCCGGTACAGCCCGGAAGAGCTGGAAGACGAATGGCTCCGTTTTGTAGGTAATGCCACAGACAAGGTCCTTTCAGGATTAGGTGACAAGATAATCAATAGTGCCTTGGGTGCGAACCTATTCGATGTCTTCCATACCATCGGTGCAGCGGGCTCTCTGTATACCTTGTTAGCCCCGTATTTTGTTTCTTACGGGCTTTTTGCCAGTGAACGGGAGTTTGCCCGGGATTGTCTTTCTGCTTTCGGTCATAAGGACCCTCTGGATGGTGAAACCAAGATCGCCCATTTCACTGATACCTTCAGCGATGTGAACGGAGTGGCCCTGACTCTGCAACACCAGCTTGATGTAGCCCGCAAGCACGATAAGAATCTGACCGTAATCACCTGCGGTTCTGAAGGTTCAAATGATCAGGTCGTAAATTTCAACCCCGCTGGGGAATTTGATCTTCCCGAATATCCGGAACTGTCATTTAAATACCCCCCCTTCCTGCGAGTTCTGGCTCACTGCCTTGAAAACAATTACACCCTGCTTCATCTAGCAACTCCCGGACCTGTAGGGCTTGCCGGACTGGCTGTAGCAAAGTTGCTCAAGCTTCCGGTTCACGGCACTTACCACACAGCCTTTCCGCAGTATGTGCGTGCCTTTACCGATGATACTGGGTTGGAAGACATGGCCTGGAAATTTATGATCTGGTTTTACAATCAGATGGATACGGTTTTTGTTCCCTCAGAAGCTACCGGGGACGAGCTGGTTGAGAAGGGCGTAAAGTCATACAAGATCAAGGTTTACCCCCGCGGAGTGGACATCAACCGCTTTACCCCGGAAAAACGCAACGGTTTTTATGATGGGCGTTTCAAGGTTAAGGAAGCTGTTAAGTTGCTCTATGTGGGCCGCGTTTCGCGTGAAAAGAATCTTGATGTACTCACCGACGCTTTCAAGACAGTCGCTACCATCAGGCCGGAACTGCACCTTGTGGTGGTCGGGGACGGTCCATATCTCGAAGAAATGCAGACAAGACTGGAAGGATGTCCGGTTACATTTACCGGATATCTCGGCGGTGATGAGCTTTCAGCATGCTACGCCAGCTCTGATGTGTTTGTTTTTCCCTCAGCAACCGATACCTTCGGCAATGTGGTCCTTGAAGCTCAGGCTTCCGGACTTCCGGTAATCGTCACTGATTGCGGCGGACCTTGCGAGAACCTGATCGAAGATACCACCGGATTGATCGTAGAAGCCGGGAATTCCGATGCCCTTGCAAGGGCTATTGTTCGCCTCGCAGATCACCCGGAATTGCTTCAGTACATGAAGAAGAGCGCCCGCACTTACACAGAGAAACGTTCTTTTGATGCAGAATTTTTGAAGACTTGGACTATGTATGAAGATTTGTCCAAGCGTTCAGTTATGCAGCAATAAGAAGTAAAAGTACCTGCCATATAGAATCAGCCCCCGTGGACTTTGTCTGCGGGGGCTGGTTTGTTGCTCACAAAAAAAGGCCCGGCAACTCGCGTTGCCGGGCCTTTCAACTAACCTATATATCAGAACTATTCTTCGTCTTCGACTGCGTCGGAGATAGCGCATTCGGTGGTCAGCAGGAGGCTGGACACGGAAGCGGAGTTCTGGAGAGCGATACGGGTAACCTTTTTGGGGTCGATAACACCGGCCTTGATGAGGTCTTCGTATTCACCGGTACCGGCGTTGAAACCGAAACCGTCTTTGCCTGCGGCAACTTTCTCAACAACAACGGAACCTTCGAAACCGGCGTTGCCAGCGATCATGCGCAGGGGCTGCTGTGCAGCGCGGCGGATGATGTTGATACCTGCGAGTTCGTCGTCGTTGCCTGCTTTGAGGTCATCGAGGACTTTAGCGCAACGTACGAGAGCGGTACCGCCACCAGCTACGATGCCTTCTTCAACAGCTGCGCGGGTTGCGTTCAGAGCATCTTCAACGCGAGCTTTCTTTTCTTTCATTTCAACTTCGGTAGCAGCGCCGACTTTGATTACTGCAACACCGCCGACCATTTTGGCGAGGCGCTCCTGCAGTTTTTCGCGGTCGTAGTCAGAGGAAGAGTCATTGATCTGAGCTTCGATCTGCTTAACGCGTGCTTTGATTTCATCAACAGAACCAGCACCGTCTACGATAACGGTGTTTTCTTTGTCTACGCGTACACGCTTTGCGGTACCCAGACCTTCAACGGTCATAGCGTCAAGGGAGAGGCCGATGTCTTCGGAAACAACAGTCGCACCGGTGAGGGTTGCGAGGTCTTTGAGCATTTCCTTGCGGCGGTCACCGAAACCGGGAGCCTTGATAGCGCAAACATTGAGGTTGGCGCGCAGTCTGTTAACTACGAGAGTAGCCAGAGCTTCGCCGTCTACGTCTTCTGCTACGATGAGCAGGGGACGGGACATTTTCAGAACCTGCTCGAGGATGGGGAGCAGTTCTTTCATGTTGGAAACTTTTTTCTCAACGAGAAGGATCATGGGATCTTCGAATTCGCAAACCATTTTGTCGGTGTCGGTTGCGAAGTAGGGGGAGAGGTAACCGCGGTCGAACTGCATGCCTTCTACAACGTCCAGTTCGGTTTTCATGGATTTGGCTTCCTCAACGGTGATAACGCCTTCCTTACCTACTTTATCCATGGCTTCAGCGAGGATTTCACCGATGGTGGAGTCGCTGTTAGCGGAGATGGTACCGACCTGAGCGATTTCAGCTTTGTCGCGGGTAGGCTTGGCAAGTTTGCCGAGCTCTTCAACGATAGCTTCAACAGCGGAGTCGATACCGCGTTTGATGGACATGGGGTTACGGCCTGCAGCAACAAGCTTTACACCTTCTGCGAAGATGGACTGGGCCAGAACGGTAGCAGTGGTGGTACCGTCACCTGCGATGTCGTTGGTCTTGGAAGCAACTTCCTTAACCATCTGTGCGCCCATGTTTTCGAACTTGTCTTCGAGATCGATTTCCTTAGCAACAGTCACACCGTCTTTGGTGATGGTGGGAGCGCCCCAGGATTTTTCGATAACAACGTTACGGCCCTTGGGTCCGAGGGTAACCTTTACTGCTTCTGCGAGGGTGTCTACACCTTTTTTCAGGCGGTCACGTGCAGTTACGTCAAATTCAATTGCTTTTGCCATGTCTTATATTCTCCTGATCTGGAAAAAATTAATTTATTAAGGGGATATTACTCGACGATTGCGAGGATTTCTTCTTCGCGCATGATGATGAATTCGTCAGCGTCGATTTTCAGTTCGTTACCAGCGTATTTTGCGAAGAGAACTACGTCGCCGGCTTTAACGGTCATGGGGGTGTTGTCTTTACCGGGACCTGCAGCAACAACTTCACCTTTCATGGGCTTTTCTTTTGCGGAATCGGGGATGATGATGCCGCTGGCGGTCTTCTGCTCAGTTTCTACACGCTTAATGAGTACACGATCCTGTAAAGGCTTGAGATTCATGGTTCCTCCAGAATAAATAAACTTTTTTAGATAAGATAAGTAATCCGCGAAGTTATGGCGGATCGTACTTTTAAATTTCAAAGCCTGCGTATCTCAGCAGGCCGGATGCTTCCGTAGAAGCTGACATAAATTAAGACAGCCTGCGCATATGTCAACACCGAGATTCGAAAAAAGTGCTGCTTTTTTTAAGTCAATTCAGGTTATGAGATTTGAATCAATTTTGAGATCATGCTGTTCTTTTGGCGCAATCTGCTTGACATTCCTTTGTAAATGCTTGTAAGCCGCCCATTCCGCCCTGATTTTACGGGCCCGCTGCACCGGCGAAAAGTTTCTTTTTTGTGCTTTTTACTGAATATAATGTCTTCTCTGGTTAAGATTTACTTTTCGCTATGGCCTTTTCTAAATTTCTGGTGTAGTGGGCTTTAAGGGGTACGGACATCCGCCGCTTAAGCGCGGGAAAAATACTTTTGAAGGAGTTAACTATGAGTAAAACTGTTCTTGTAAAGAAAATCCGGGAAAAACTGGAGCTGAGTGCAAAAGACGCATCTGCCGCACTGGACGGCGTTCTCAGCGCAATTGAAGATGGCCTCAAAGAAGAAGGCAATGTTACCCTTACAGGTTTCGGTACATTCAAGACTGTAGAGCGTTCCGCACGCACCGGACGCAACCCCCAGACCGGCGAAGCAATCCAGATTCCCGCTTCCCGTGGCGTAAAATTCACTCCCGGAAAATTCCTCAAGGACGCAGTTAAATAATTCTGGTTCTGACGAAGTTTAAAAGCCGTTTCCGGGTAACTCCGGAAACGGCTTTTTTTTATGTGTACAATATATAGGAATACTCATAGCCTTCCTCTCGCTCCACTGCGCTTCCGGTTGAAGATGATAAAAAATGTCATGCGCTAATTAATTATAATATCTAGCTGAGTTTCAAGCTATCGGAGTTGATATATGAAATCGTTATGGAATAAACCATTCGGATACAAGCATGTGCTTGATATAAGTATGCCCCTGGCTGTGAGTATGGCTTCCACCACCATAATGCAGGTCACCGACCGCATTTTCCTCGGACGCTATTCCATGGAGGCTATTGCCGCCGCACTGCCTGCAGGGATCATGTCCTTTCTGTTCATTTCCTTTTTCATGGGAGTGGCCAGTTATATTAATGTATTTATCGCCCAGTACACCGGGGCTGCAAGGCCGGAACGGGTAGCCTCCAGCCTTTGGCAGGGTATATATTTCTCCATCGGAGCATGGGTGATCCTTGGTGTCATGGGCTTCTGGCTGACTCCGCTTCTGGAAAGAGGCGGGCATCCCCCTGAAGTTCTGGAACTTGAGATTCAATACTTCCGCATCCTCATGCTCGGTGCTGGACTGCCTGTACTTGATACAGCACTTTCCGGGTTCTTTGCCGGACGCGGGCTGACCCGCACGGTCATGGTGGTCAATATGATCGGCGCAGCTGTTAATATCCCCTTGGATTATGCGCTTATCAACGGATTCTGGTTCATCCCTGAAATGGGTATCCGAGGGGCTGCCATAGCTACGCTTACTGCCGGGGCGGTGATTGTAAGCATTTATATCCCGCTTATTTTCAACAAGGCTAATGAAACAGCTTTCAAGACCCGCAGTAATTTCCGTTTTGATCCAGCGTTATTCAAGCGGTTTATCTCGTTCGGGCTTTCCAATGGGGTGCAGTTTTTTCTCGATATCTTTGCCATTACATTTTTTGTGTACATGGTCGGACGACTGGGAACTGTTATCCTTGCGGCCAGCAATATTGTCCTCTCCATTGATGGCGTCTCCTTTTTTCCGGCTTATGGTATTGCCGTAGGGGTCAGCACCCTAGTGGGGCAAGCCATCGGGCAGGGCAGGCCGGACTATGCGCGGCGGGCAACCAAATGCGCGCTGCATATCACCACTGTCTGGATGCTCTTTATGGGGCTGATCTATCTGGTTTTCCCGGAACTGCTCTTGTCCCTGTTCCGTCCGGATAATATTACTGATGCAGTATTTGCTGACGTGCTGGATTACGGTACTCATTTTCTGCTTTTTACCGCTGCTTATATTCTCTTTGACGGTACAGCTCTTGTCTATTCCGGTGCCTTAAAAGGGGCTGGTGATGTGGTTTACGTTATGAAAAGCGTTGGGCTTTGCTGCATCGTAGTAATGGTTATCCCTTGCTACATGGGAGTGGAAGTTTATCCTTCCGGACCTTATTTTCTGTGGACGATCTTTACTTTGTATGTAGTTGTTTTGGCGCTTGCTTTTTACTGGCGCTTTAGGGGCGGAAGTTGGGAGAGTATGAAGGTTATTGAGTAAGATAATATTCTTAGATGTAACTGATGAAGCCGGATCAAGATTGTCTTGATCCGGCTTTACTTATGCTTAGTTGTTAATGTGCTCCTGTCTATTGAAGCATTGTATTTATATTTAATTGATCTATTACATGGATAGGTATATACGGTTAGGGCCTAAAGGTTGATATATAAAAGTTCTTACGGGGAGGAGCTTTGTCTAGATCTGTTTTTAGCCTTTTTTTTGTTCTGTTACTTGGTTTCGCAGTGTCTGCCTATGCAGAGGATTTGTACGTTGTTGATGTACGTACAGATTCTATCACAACAATCGATACCGCAGATCATCCTGATCCTGCTTCCAAAAGACATCTTGCCGGTACAAAGACTTTGCTCACATCAGCTGATGTCTTCGGTCTATGTGTATATAACAATGAGTTGTTTGCGACTAATGATCATGGTCATCACGCGCTTCTTGTGTTCGATGTTACAGCTACCGGAAATGTCGATCCTAAACGTAAAATTACAAGCCTTACCTACCCTCATGGGGTGGCTGTGTCCGGGGATGAAGTTTTCGTTGGTGATACAATAGGCGGAAAAGGCCAAATTAAGGTTTTTAATATTGATGATAGCGGCGATGTTGGCCCCAAAAGGACCATCAGTTGCGACTTTGGGGATGTGAGTCTTGGTGAAGTTTGGACATTAGCTATTTCGGGTTCTGAACTTTTTGTGAGTGATGGCACCAAGATTTGTATTTTCGATAAAACAGCCAGTTTAAATGTTAGGCCTAAGCGGGTTATTGAACATAAGACTACAGCTTTTACTGGTGCTTATGGATTGGCTGTTGAAGGTGATGTGGTCTATGTGAGCGATAGCCGTAATAGGATTATGACTTTTCCTATTTCAACCAATGGGGCGATAGATCCCACAGCTACAATTTCCGGTGGTTCAACAGGATTGAACAGTCCGTACGGTCTTGCAGTGAAAAATGGCTATATCTATGCTTCTCAGTATGGTTCAGGTAAAATAAATGCTTATAAGACTACCGACAACTTAGATGTCGAGCCGCAATGGACATATACCAGCGGGGATTTTTCAAGCCCGTTTTCGCTGGCAATGGAAAGTGGTGGATACGTGCGTCCTTCCGACCATTAGCAGAGCGGAGTGACTGTTTCGGTTTCTTCAAATACTGAAAATGCCACCACCGACACTGTGTTGCAACAGACCTATCAGACACCATCCAACTTTGAACTGCGAGCACCGGTCGGATCTTTTACCGCGACAGTAGATAGCAATGGTGCAAACGGAGTTTTCCGTTTTAATTCGACCAGTCTGAACGGCACTACCAGTGATGTACGGTTGTATAAGTGCTTTGATACCAATGGAACCAGTATGGCCTTTGGTGGGTATTCCACAGCAATAGATCCTGACACCGAGGGAGCTTGGTGGCTGGAAGATGATAATGGAAACTACGTTGATGCGGGGGCTACCCTGACTCAAGGCACCAATTACTGGGTTAACTACGTTAAAAGACAACGGTATTTATGACGAAGACCGTGCTTTTGGCTCTATCAAGGACCCTGCTGCGCTTGGTTCTGTAAGTGGCGGAAGCGGGTGCGTTATGAATCCTGCTGCCGGTTTTGGTCTGGAGTGGGGGCTGTTCGCCTTTGCCACTTTGATCGGACTGGTGAGTAGAAAAAGAAAATAGTCTGCAAGAAATATTAGTCAAAAGAAAAGGCCGGATCGGGAAAATCCTGATTCGGCCTTAGTTTTTATTTAAACTGATTTTACGTTTCCTGAGTAGCCAGCAGCATTTCCGGTCTGACCTTTTGCAGGAACCCGTATGCCGAGGCACAAATGAAGCCTTCGATTACCATGATGGGAATGTGCCCGTAAACAATCATCTGTGCAGCTGAAGCAAAGCTCTCATCAGTAAAAGAAAGGGCCAGCGCGGTCAGTAGGGCGGAAAGGGCTATGGATACAGCCCCGCAAAGGAAGGCTCCGAGGCTCATGCTGAAGAAATTTTTATTTAGCAGCGGGCGGAACAGATAATGGCAAGCCACTGCGGGGAGAGCCATAGTCGCGGTATTGACTCCGATTACCGTCAAGCCTCCGTATTGAAAGAGGACCGCCTGCAACAGTAATCCGGTCAGGATTGCCGGGAATGCTGCCCAGCCGAGAAGGAGTCCCATGAGGCCGCTAAGGATCAGGTGTGCACTGGAAGGTCCGATTGGAATATGGATCAGTGAGGCAATAAAAAAGACTGAGGAAAGCAGGGCTACGGAAACAAGTTTTTCCGAGTCAAGCTTTCGCAGGCCGATCATGGTTCCTGTTGCCGCTACTGCCGCACCGCTGGCAAGTACCGGCAGTGAAAGGACTCCTTCTGATATGTGCATACTCTTATTCCTTATTAATAATGAGTAGGGCAGACTTAACCTCTTTTTTTATTTGTGAGGTCTGAGCTGCATACCTTTTCTGAAAGTATAGCACAGCAGAAAGCGTGTCAAGCAGGGGGCTTGCATTCTTTGTTTATGTGACTTTTTAACGGTATTTGTCGAGCATTTTCAGAAGGTTTTTGTTGTCGATAGGTTTGGCTAGGTAATCGTTCATGCCGGATTCAAGAAATTTCTCACGGTCGCCTTTCATGGCATAGGCTGTCATGGCGATGATGGGTATATCTTTCATGTTCTCACCAGCCTCTCCGCTCCTAATGGCTTGAGTGGCAGTAATTCCGTCCATGATCGGCATTTGGATGTCCATCATTATTATATTGAACTCTTCCTTAGCTGCGGTGTCTACGGCTATCTGCCCGTTTTCTACAGCCGTTACGTCGCACCCGGCTAATTCCATTTGTCGTTTGGCCGCTAGTCTGTTTATGGGTTCGTCTTCTACCAAAAGAATTTTAAGTTTATTTTTTGCAGTCTTGGTTGTTTCCATATCTGGTGCTGTTGATTTAGTAAAAGTTGGGATACCAAAGGGGACACAAAAGTATACTGTTGTTCCTGTGCCCAGTTCACTTTCAATGGCAATATTGCCACCCATTAGTTCCACAAGCTGTTTGCAGATAGTCAAACCTAGTCCGGCCCCTTGGTGGTGACGACTATAACCTTCACTTACTTGTACGAAGGGCGCAAACAACTCCTCCATTTTGCTGTCAGGGATTCCCGGGCCGGTATCACTGATGCTGAATAGGATTTTGGTTGTACCGGCAGCAGCATGGGGCAAGGGATATGCTTCTATTTTTATGGTTCCTGTATTCGTAAACTTAATCGCGTTGCTTATGATGTTGGTCAGAATCTGTTGCAGGCGTGAAGAGTCCCCGGTTAATTTCTGTTTTGTAGCCGGGTGAAATGATAAGTCGATAGCCAGTTTTTTTTGCTGGGCAGAAGGTTTGTATAGATCGACTAGATTTTGCAGAAGTTCCGGCAGGTCAAAAGGAGCAGGGTCGACAGCGAGTTTGCCCGCTTCTACCCGCGAAAGATCTAATATGTCTGAGAGTAGAGTAGTTAGCCTCTTGGCTCCCATGACCGCGAGGTCGATGTATTCAAGTTGTTCTTTACTTTGCGGGGTAGACTTGAGTAGTTGCAGCATGCCCAGCACACCGTTAAGTGGAGTGCGGATTTCATGACTCATGTTTGCAAGGAATTCACTCTTAGCTCTGTTGGCTAACTCTGCCTGCTCCTTGGCCCGTATCAGCTGACGGTGTGCCTTTTTAATCTCAGTGAGGTCGACGTCAATGCAGTACATATACTTTGAACCGTCCGGATTCTTCTGCATGACGTGGGCTGAATATACAGGCACTGCGCTGCCGTCCTTGCGGATCAAGTCCAGTTCTCCGGCTGGAATGCGGATTCCCTTTTCGTGCCAGTCGCTGATATGGCTGATCACGCCATCACGCATATAGTCTGGGATAATCAGGTCCTCCAGCTTTTGGCCAAGCGCCTCTTCCCGCGAATATCCATATAACTTTTCGCTGGCCTTATTCCAAAATACTACCCGGCGGCTTTTGTCGTATCCCTGAACGGAGACCATCTCAACGTGATCGATAAGCTTCCTGAAGCGTTTTTCAAGATACTTATCTGTACCGTAGAGCTGGCTCTCAAGCTCAGCTATGCGTTTGTCCCTTTGTTCCAGTTCTTTAACCAACTGTTCTTTGCTCATTTCCATAATATGCATCCCAAGTTTTTCATGAAGCTTCCTTAAATATGCCATATTGCACCGCTCATGCACAGTGGGGATTTAAATCGTTGGGAATAAAGTTCCTGCCAATTTTATGACTAAGGGTTAAATAGTGAGGGGTATGTTTAATAGCTCGTTATTTTGAGAGGTTATGTGGTTAACCGTTCTTAATGTTCATTGGTATGTATGTTGCTTTCTTTGCTGCAGGAGGTAAGAAATGCGAAAAAAAATTTTTTCTGAGAAAACCATACCCGTTTTATTCGATGTTGTGGTCTGGGGGGGATTTGCAGCTTTTCTGGTTGCTTCTTACATAGCTTGCCAGACTCTTTTGGAACGTTTTCCCGGCCCGATAAATAAAATTTTGGGTATGTTTCAGGATTTTGTGGCCTAGATCGTAAAAGTTGGACTATTCATGTGTCTGTTTTTTGTCGACTAAGGTTGGAGTTTTTTTATAAGGGTTGACTTCGTTTCAATCGGGGTTACATTTAAAGTGAAATTGAAATCCCCTATCAACGGAGTCCTTGATGGAAAATTTAATAGTATTCGGTGCTATTGGAATAGCTGTAATATATCTGGCCAGAAAATGGTTTGGTAAAGGAGGGGGCGGTTGCGGCTGTGGTTGTGACTGCTCTGCTTCCAAAGATGGAGCAGGTTGTTGCGGTGAAGGGAATAATTGCATCGATGATCTTCGACAAAAGTAGTAATATCTAATAAAGTTCTGTTATTATAGTTTGTTAAGCGTGTTTTTGCCTAATCTTATAATTCTGGCGATAGACTCGATACATTTGGCCGTCTGCATTCTGCAGGCGGCTTTTTTTTGTTCTGACAGGCATACACGTATAAATGATTGCTGTTTTCATAATTAGCTACTTTAGCAGTAGGTTTTCTGCCCAAAGGAAGCCTTTTAGATGTATAAAAACAAAAATGTAAATCGTATTGTGAAAAAATGTTCAAATATGTTGTTTTTCGCTTGAAATTGGGTTCGATAGTGAACTTTTACATCAACAATAATAGGGATGAATGAAAATGAGATTGCAGATTTGCTAAAGAGTGACGTAAAGGGTAAGGAATGTTCTTAAGTTTAAAAAAACAATAAAATCAGTGGTATATATGTTTAGTTTGATGGTGTTCGTTTCTGTCTGGGGTCGAAAACGGGTCTCATGAAAAGGCAATTTTTAAACTTACTCACTAAAATTTTTTTTAGCCACTCTTTTTTGCTGAAATTGTCAGAGGATTGTGTTAAGTACTTGTTACTTTCAGCTCGTCTCATTGCCACATTTTATTTCAGGCTAGACGAATTCGTTCTCGTAAATTACTGGTTTCCTTTTAAAAATTTGGGTTTAACAAGAATGTGTATCCGCAGGCTCCCCCGCTTGTGGAGTTCTATTCCATTCTCAGACCATAGGGAGGGGAAGTGGCCAAGAAGAAGATTAGGTTCATGTGTACTGCCTTCCGTGACGGCTTTCAGTCCGTTTACGGAGCCAGGGTTAAAACCGATGATTTCCTGCCTGCTGTTGAAGCAACAAGAGAAGCAGGGGTTGATTGGTTCGAAGCTGGCGGGGGCGCACGGTTCCAGGCCCTCTATTTTTATTCCAATGAATGTGCTTTTGATATGATGGACAGGTTCAGGGAGACCGCAGGTCCCGATGCCGACCTTCAGACACTCGCTCGTGGTGTTAACGTTGTCGGACTTGAATCCCAGCCCAGTGACGTTATCAAAGCCCATGCCGATCTTTTTGCCAAGCACGGCATCACCACCATCCGTAACTTCGACGCTCTTAACGACGTCAACAATCTGATCTACAGCGGTCAGTGTATTGCCGATGCCGGACTTAAACATCAGGTTGTAGTTTCCATGATGGAACTGCCTCCGGGATGTTCCGGCGCACACGATGCCGCATTTTACGAGAAGACTCTGCGTCAGATTCTTGATGCGGATATTCCTTTTGATTCCGTATGTTTTAAAGATGCATCCGGCACATCCACCCCGGCCAAGGTCTACGAGACCATTAAGGCTGCTAAGAAGATGCTGCCCGAAGATGTACTGCTTCACTTCCATACTCATGAGACAGCAGGTATTGGCGGACTCTGCTATCACTCTGCTATCGAAGCCGGCGCAGATGCCATTGACCTGTCCATGGCTCCCGCTTCCGGCGGTACCTGCCAGACCGATATCATTACCATGTGGCACATCCTGCGTGGTACCGACTACACTATTGATGTAGATATCGATAAAATCATCAAGGCCGAAGACGTCTTCCGTGACTGCATGAAGGATTACTTCCTGCCGCCCGAAGCGACTCAGGTTGATCCCATGATTCCTTTCAGCCCCATGCCCGGTGGCGCATTGACTGCGAACACCCAGATGCTGCGCGATAACGGTCTCATGGATAAATATCCCGAAATCATCCGCGCAATGAGTGAAGTTGTGCGTAAGGGTGGATTCGGTACTTCCGTTACCCCGGTTTCCCAGTTCTACTTCCAGCAGGCTTTCAACAACGTAATGTTCGGTCCCTGGAAGAAGTTTGCTGACGGTTACGGTAAAATGGTTCTGGGTTACTTCGGTAAGACTCCGGTCGAGCCTGATCCGGAAATCGTCAAGCTTGCATCCGAGCAGATGGAACTTGAACCGACCAAGAAGACTCCGCTTGAAATCAACGACGCAGATCCTTCCAAAGGTCTCGCACCTGCACGCGAAATCTGTGAAAAAGAAGGTTTCGAGCTTACTGACGAAAACATCTTCATCGTTGCTACCTGTAAAGATAAAGGCGTCAGCTACCTCAAAGGCGATGCCCGTATCGGTATCCGCTACAAGAAGGATGTTGAAGCCGAGCAACTCAAGAAGCTGGGCGCATCTGTCGGCGGCGGTTCCGGTTCCGGACCTGTTAACGTTACTGTGGACGGCCAGTCCTACACAGTTAATGTGGACGGCTCCACCGCAACCATCAACGGCAAGTCCTTCAACATCGGTGCCGGTGACGCTCCCGCTGCAGGCGGCGCAGCTCCTGCTGCAGCACCCGCAGGTGCAACCGAACCTATCGCCGCTCCCATGCCCGGCCTGATTATCAGGATGGCTGTTGATCCCGGCACTCAGGTTCAGGAAGGGCAGACCATCATCGTCATGGAAGCCATGAAGATGGAAATGGAAGTTAAGGCGCACAAGGCAGGAACTGTGACCTCTTTCTCCGTTACCGCGGGTGATCAGGTTCAGCAGGGACAGCCTCTGGCTCAGATGACAGTCTAGTCTCCTGACAGATAAGCTAAATAGGAGATAAGTAATGCAACAGATGTTGTTCAGCTGGGACAACGTGGTCGCGGGTAACGGCGTGGCTCTTTCCATCACAGGTATGTGTATCGTATTCACAGCCCTGATTCTGGTAAGTGTTTACATTGCGCTGCTGCCCAAGCTTGCCGCGTTCTTAAATAAGATAATTCCGCCTTCCGCCCATCACACCGGGCCGGTGGCTAATGCTCCTGCTCCTCAGGTCCAGACCGGACTTTCGGAAGCGGAAATTGTGGCTGCCGCAGTGGCGTATCTGCATAAAAACAAGGGCTAGACAGACGTTATGGATATACTTCTGCACTTCTTAAGCACAACGGGCTTTGCGGAAATGACCCCGGGCAACTTCATTATGATTGTCATCGGGATCATCTTTATCGCCCTTGCTATTATTAAGGACTACGAGCCGCTGCTGCTCCTGCCCATCGGGTTCGGGGCTATCGTGGGTAACATCCCCTCCATCGCGGGGATGCCGCTCAGCGTCTATGACGAAGGCAGCGTACTTTATTATATCTACTTCGGGGTCAGTGCAGGGATCTTCCCGCCATTGATCTTCCTCGGTATCGGGGCCATGACCGATTTTTCGTGCATGCTCTCCAACCCGAGGCTGGTTCTGCTCGGCGCAGCAGCCCAGATGGGTATTTTCGCAACCCTCATCGGAGCCATGTATATGGGCTTCACCCCCAGTGAGGCCGGTGCTATCGGCATTATCGGCGGGGCGGACGGGCCTACGGCCATCTTCCTCTCCTCCAAGCTGGCACCGCATCTCCTAGGGGCTATCGCCATTGCCGCGTACTCTTACATGGCACTGGTTCCAGTCATCCAGCCTCCGATTATGAAGTTGATGACCACCAAGAAAGAGCGCCTCATCCGCATGAGCGCACCCCGTGAAGTTACTACCCGTGAAAAGATTCTTTTTCCGGTGGGCGGCTTCATCATTACCGCGCTTATCGCACCGGGCTCATTGGCACTGGTTGGTATGCTCTTCTTCGGTAACCTGCTTAAAGAATCCGGCGTTACCGAGCGTCTGGCAGAGACTGCGCGTACCGCGCTGATTGACTCTGTTACCATCCTGCTCGGTTTCTCCGTAGGTGCATCCACTCAGGCTCAGACTTTTCTGACTCCTGACAGCCTGCTCATCTTCGGGCTGGGTGCTGCCTCTTTCTGTGTTGCTACCGCCAGTGGGCTGGCTTTTGCCAAACTGATGAACGTATTCAGCAAAGACAAAATCAACCCGCTGGTCGGCGCTGCCGGCGTATCCGCTGTTCCTGACTCAGCACGAGTCGTTCAGATGGTCGCTCGTGACGAAGACCCCCATAACTTCCTGCTCATGCACGCCATGGCCCCCAACGTAGCCGGGGTTCTCGGTTCCGCAGTTGGTGCAGGTGTTCTCTGGTCCGTTCTGGCAATGTAGGAGAATTAAGGATGAATACGCTTTCCAAACAAACCGTGATGACCAAACGCAAACGTAAGCTTGCGGCGGTGAATAACGGAAAACCGGAAAGCAAGCTGGAAACAGCAGGTCGAAATTGACCGAATTCAAGGCGCATTCCCCTCAGGGAATGCGCCTTTTCATTTGTGATACCCCGGCAGGGGGAAGTGTGAACATTATTGGTCTTATTGTGTAAAAATTTGCGAAGCCGAACAGGGAAGCTGTTCATTAGGGAAAACTTATTAATTTTAAGCAAATGAACAGTGGCATTTTATCGCAAATGGCGTTAATGGCGACTTCCAGAAGTCGTGACGACTTACATTTTCTTTGGAGGAAAAAACAGTGGCTAGTCAGTCAACCTATGAGTTTTACAAAGATGACCTTTCCAAGATTCCGCCTCTCCGGGCGATTGCGGAAACTCTGCTTGCAGATAAACGGGTAAGAAAAGTTAATGCGGCAGAAGCCTATGAGCTTGCCCGCAAGCAGTGGGATGTTATGGAAACAGACCATCCTATTTATCCTGAAGCGGCAAAAAGGCTCGGCCTGCCCGAGGGAGCAAAACTGCTCAACCATTGCCACGGAAAGATCGTCGGCCGTACCGCCATGGCCCGCCGTTTTTACAACCGTCTGAACGGACCGGACCAGCGCAAGGTTCTTGGAGATTTACGGGAAGCAATCTCCGACATGCAGGAACGTCCGCTCATTAAGGCCGAGGCAATTGTCGGTCTGGATGAAGACCTGATGATCAAGGCCACTATTCTCGGCGGCGAAGATGATGCTGCCAATATTTTCAACTGGCTGGTAAACTTCACCCCCTTTGATGAACTGGCAGAAGAATACGCCAAGAGCGCGAAACTGCCCATTCAGGATATCATCATTATCGGTGACAACCTCTGGCGCAACGATGATCCCTTCTACCACAATCAGGGCAACCCGCAGCTGGCCCTCGTGGATGAAGAGTGCAACGTTATCTACAATTTCGGTATGCGCTACTTTGGTGAGCGTAAGAAGGGAACTCTTACTCTCGCATGGACTTCCGGTATCCGTGTAGGCATGGCTGCCTGCCACGGTGGTATTAAGGAAATTGATTTCGACAATTGCCCGGATGCTGAAATTAAAAAGCTGGGCAAGAAGTCCATCGCTTTCTTCGGTCTCTCCGGTACCGGGAAATCTTCCCACACCAACTCCCATGACAACGGCGGAACCCTGCCTGAAGGTTTTGCCAAGAAAGTCCTGCACGATGACGCTTTTCAGATCGACACTGAGAACCGCGTCTGCCGCGCATGGGAACCGACTCTTTTTGATAAGACCGACTCTCGCCCCTTGGGCAACCCGGACTGGAAATACATGATTTCCGTCATGAACCACGCCATGCTTGAAATCGACGGCAAGGTCATGCCTCTCGGTCAGGATATCCGTAACCCCAACGGCCGCGCACTCATCGACCGCGATGTTATCGGTGATCACGTCAACCGTTGTACATTCCCGGATTCCCTTTGCTGGCTCATGAAGGATACCTGCCTGCCGCCGATCATCCGCTTTACCGATACCTACCTTGCGGTAGCAATGGGTGCGGCTCTGATGACCAAGCGTAACCTCGCGGAAAACGTTTCCGAGGAAGAACTTAAGAAGCTGGTTTTCATTCCTTACGCCAACCCCTTCCGTGTTTACGAACTCTGGAAGGATGTTGAAGCTTTCGCCCATGTCTTTGACAGCGGTGCACACGGTTACAGCTTCAACTCCGTCGGTTTCTGGCGTTCTTCCGATACCGACCTCAATCCCATTCCCCTGCAGACTTCACTGACCCTGCAGACCATGATCCTGACTGACAAGCTGGAATGGGAAGATTGGGACCTGCTGCCCGGTGCGCAGATTCCCAAGCGTAATTGCATGGAGAAAGTGCTGCCTGGTTTCTACGACACCTACAATCCGGCTAACGTGGAACATCGCGCCGAGTACTTCCAGACTCTCAAGGACCGCTTTGCACAGCGCAGGCATTTCCTTGAGCAGACCGATGATCTCAACTGCAAGCCCGAACTGCTGGCTAAACTGACCAATGCTCTGCACATTAAAGGTTGGTTTAAATAAGCATCTCATTACCTGCTTGTGTTAAGTTAAAAAATAAGATCGCAATATCTGTACAGATATTGCGATCTTTTTTTAGTTATAAATTTTGAAATGAATCTTAGCAATTAGGTACAGATACAGCCAAACCGCCGAGCGAAGTCTCTTTATATTTATTATTCATATCCTTCCCGGTTTGCGCCATGGCCTGTACAACTTCGTCAAAGCTGACCTTATGGAATTTTTCATTTTCAACGGAGGCGATGAGATAGGCATTGTAGGCTCTGACCACGCCCATGGCATTACGTTCAATGCAAGGTATCTGAACATAGCCGCCGACGGGATCGCAGGTCAGGCCGAGATGATGTTCAAGGGCTGATTCAGCTGCATTTTCCGTGCGCCAGAAACGGTGCCCGTTGGCGTAGGCGATCAGTCCGGCTGCCATGGCCGAGGCCACCCCGACTTCACCCTGACAGCCTACCTCCGCTCCGGCAATGCTGGCGTTGTGCTTGGCAATAAAACCGAGAGCAGCCGCAACAAGCATTCCTTCGCGCACTTTCTCGCGGCTGATACCTAAATCTTCCTCAAGGGCATAGACAGCAGCTGGGATGACTCCGGCAGAACCGGAAGTAGGAGCTGTGACAACGATATGTCCGGCAGCATTTTCTTCGGATGCGGCAAAACCGTAGGCGTTTAAGCGAAGCAGAAATGTGTCGGCTCCGTTGGGTTTGGAACTGTTGCCAAAAAGACGTTTGGCCTTGCGGTGCAGCCCGATGGGGCCGGGCAGGGTGCCTTCTGCGGCGAGTCCGTTTTCCACTGCCTGTTTCATGGCATCAAGAATAGCGTCCAGCTTTTCGTATACCTCTTCCTCTGAAATTCCGCTGATGGCTGTTTCGTTGGCGAGAATAGCCTGATGCATGCGCAACCCATCATCAGTGAGGATGGCTTTAAGCTCGCTCATGTTGGAATATTTATGTGAAGGAACACGCGGTATTTCAGGCTGCTGGCCTTTCCATTTTATAAAGCCTCCGCCGATAGAGTAATATTCCTGCTCAAAAAGAATTTCTTCGCTTTTACGCAGTCGCAAAAGTAGGGTGTTTGCATAAGGAAAATTGTTTTCTACCTCGGCAAAAATAACATCTTTAACGCTTAGAGGTAGTGATATTTGACCACTTTTAAATTGGTGCGCAGAACCATCGGCAAGGGAATCAAGAAAATCGCATTTAACATTATCCGGCCTGAAGCCAAGTAAGCCTGCAACCACAGCTCGGTCAGTCCCGTGGCCTTCCCCGGTGGCGCTCAGGCTGCCGTAAAGTCGGATTTCAATATTGTCCGGCTGGGTATCAAGTGAAAGGTCCGCCACAGCCTGGTGAAAATTGTACCCGGCTTTCATGGGGCCGATGGTGTGGGAGCTGGAAGGACCAGGGCCGATTTTGAATAGTTCGAAAACAGATGTGGTGATGGCGGTCATAACTCCTCCTTGACCGTGGAAATTGTTTATGAAATTTATCATTAGCACATTGCGTAAAGCCTAACAATGCAGATCCGTTTTTCGGAGGTTACAAGTATGTATATAGTAAGCGGCTGTCTGGCCGGACTTTGTTGCCGTTACGACGGTGGGGACAATGCAGATGAAAGGGTCATGAAACTGGTGGCCGAGGGCAAGGCCATTCCGGTCTGTCCGGAACAGCTTGGCGGATTGACCACACCGCGTCCTCCATGTGAAATAGTGGAAGGAAAAGTTGTCAGCGATCAGGGGGAAGACGTAACTGAAAATTTTAGGCGTGGAGCAGAAGAAGCCATCAAGCTGGCAAAACTTGTGGGCAGCAAGAAAGCAATCCTTAAAGCCCGTTCCCCATCATGTGGTATCGGTAAGATTTACGACGGAACTTTCAAGGGAAATTTAATCGATGGTGACGGTTTATTCGCCGCCATGCTAAGGGAAGAAGGTTTCGAGCTGGAAACAGAATAAAAAATATCCCGGAAATTATTTAAAATTTTCGGGATATTTTTTTATAAAGCAAGATTAGCCTTATGAAACGGCGAAGCCATACTAAAAAAGTTTGGGATTCTTGCATTAGCCCTTAGGTGAGAAGCTTTGCTTCGAATCTTAGGGATAACGACAGTAGAACAAACCTTTTTCAAAGGGTTTAAGCCGCCGGAGGCAAACTCATATAATTAAAGCGCGTAGCGCAACATTAAATTCTTAATGAGTAATCTTATCTTCTTTAATAAG
The DNA here is from genome assembly GCF_965230075.1 of Maridesulfovibrio sp. GTDB lineage: Bacteria > Desulfobacterota > Desulfovibrionia > Desulfovibrionales > Desulfovibrionaceae > Maridesulfovibrio. Next base: position 731,649 of record NZ_OZ245945.1, read on the forward strand.
TTGCTGGGCTACGTTGAGATCGTAGAGTGCCAGCGGGTTACGGTCTGAGCCGCGCTTTTTGTATTCTTCAGCAGCTTCCATGATCACGTCATAGGGCAGCCACTCGTGTTGATCCCAAATGGTTGGGTTGTCGTTGGACCAGAGTCTGAACTCAATTGATCCTTCATTTTCGCGCACGTACATTTTGGTGTCACGGGTCTGCAGGGACGGGTAGTAATAAAGTCCGAGATGGTCTTTCATTATATAATCCTTAAAGTTTACGCAGTGAAAAAGATTTTCCGTTGGGAGTGGCGATGATGCCGTACCCTTTGATGAGGACGGTCATGGGTCTACCGAAGAAGAAATCCATGGATTCTTCAGGTAACCCTGCTTTTTCCATAACCAGTTCGCGGACAGATGCGTCGAAAATAAGCATTTCGCGCAGGTCGGACTGAATGGATTCGCTCTCATCCCAGTTTTCAACAGCAGCTGCTGCAAGCTCGGACATTTTGTTAGGATCGCATTTTTTGTCATGGTCTGCGATGAGTTCAAGTACCGGATGACCTTCGGGAAGAACGTCTTTTCTGGAAATACGGTCCTTGCTGTAAATTTCCATCAGCGGTTCCGGGTCTTCGCAGAAAAGTTTTTGACATTCAAGAGGGCGGTTCTTGTAGATACGGCAGACATTTGATGCCTGAGCAAGAAATTTACAGATCCATTCGCCACCGGCCCCTTTAATCTTGAGAATCTCTTCATCAAGAGGAATTACCGCACCAACTGGCTGGTCATAGGCCAGTTCGCCTTTGCGAAGGGTAACAATATCAGTAAGATCTATGCCGTCTGCTTCTTTGAGCAGGGGCAGGTCCTGAGTGTGGAGTGCGGGGCCGCCTTTACGGCAGCAGGTACCGCATTGCTTACATTCGTTCATATTTTAAGAATCACTTTTTCAAGTTTATGTTGCTGGTTATCGAAAATTTTTGTAGGAAATATCTGCTACTGACGCACCTTGTGTTCGGGATGAGTAAATACGCTGAATCCGGCTAGCTTGGCAAGTCCGAGTTTATCAATCGTGATAATTTGAATCATGTATTGACAACGGGCGTGTTCGGCGTGTTAGTTAATTATCCAGCACAATAGGTTGTGTTTTTTTTCACTTAAGGGTATCTTTCCCTCCCCTTGCATCGTAATGATGACGGGGTCTCGCACTAAGAGAGGAAAGCAACCGGGCTAAAGCCGGTTTAGCCGGCTGACGTACCGGATGCCTAATTTGTATTGGTAGGTATATCTTATTAAACTTTATGGAGGTTTAAGGGAATGGCGAAACACAAAACTCCCTTGTTGGACGAGCTTGAAAGCGGGCCTTGGCCTAGCTTCGTGTCCGACGTAAAACAAGAAGCCGAAGTTAGAGCAAAAAACGAGAAGGACGTGAATTATCAGATTCCCGTCGAAGTTTGTGATGACCTTCTCGGTGTTCTCGAGCTGTCTTACAATGATGGTGAAACTCACTGGAAACACGGCGGTATCGTTGGCGTTTTCGGTTACGGCGGCGGCGTTATCGGTCGTTACTGTGACCAGCCCGAAATGTTCCCCGGCGTAGCACACTTTCACACCGTTCGTGTTGCACAGCCCACCGCTAAATACTACACCACCGAGTTCCTGAACAAGATCATCGACATTTGGGATATGCGCGGTTCCGGTCTGACCAACATGCACGGTTCTACCGGTGACATCGTCTTCCTCGGTACCACCACTCCTCAGCTCGAAGAAATTTTCTTTGAACTGACCCACAATGCAGACGTTGACCTCGGTGGCTCCGGCTCCAACCTGCGTACCCCCGCAGCTTGCCTCGGTATGTCCCGTTGTGAGTACGCTTGTTACGATGCTCAGGCTCTCTGCTACGACATGACCATGGAATACCAGGACGAACTTCACCGTCCCGCTTTCCCCTACAAGTTCAAATTCAAATTTGATGCTTGCCCCAACAGCTGCGTATGTGCACTCGCACGTTCCGACTTCTCTGTTGTAGGTATCTGGAAAGACGAAATCCGCATCGACCAGGAAGCTGTTGCAGCTTACGTTGGTGGTGAGTTCAAGCCTAACGCTGGCGCTCACTCCGGCCGTGACTGGGGTGCATTTGACATTCAGAAAGAAGTTGTAGACCTCTGCCCCGGTAAGTGCATCAAGTACGCTGACGGCAAACTGGAAATCAACGACAAAGAATGTATGCACTGCATGCACTGCATCAACACCATGCCTCGCGCACTGATGATCGGTAACGATCGCGGCGCATCCATCCTCTGTGGTGCTAAAGCTCCGATCCTCGACGGTCCCCAGCTCAGCTCCCTCCTCGTACCCTTCATCAAGGTTGAAGAGCCTTTCGACGAAGTTAAGGAAGTTGTTGAAAACATTTGGGACTGGTGGATGGAAGAAGGTAAAAACCGTGAGCGTCTTGGTGAGACCATGCGTCGCATGGGCTTCCAGAAGCTTCTCGAAGTTACCGGAATCAAGGCTGATCCCAGACACGTTCAGGAACCCAGACACAACCCCTACATCTTCTGGAAAGCTGAAGATGTTGATGGTCCTTGGGAACGTGACGTTAACGAATACAGAAAAAGACACCAGAGATAATACGGGAGGACAGACATGGCGTTCGTTTCTTCTGGCTACAATCCAGACAAACCGATGGAAAACCGGATCTCGGACATTGGACCTCGCGACTTCAGAGAGTTCCTGCCCCCGGTTATCAAGAACAACTACGGCAAGTGGCTCTACCACGAAATCCTTGAGCCGGGCATCCTGGTTCACGTTGCTGAATCCGGAGATGAAGTATACACAGTCCGCTGTGGTACCGCTCGCCTCATGAGTATCACTCTGATCCGTGAGATGTGCGAAGTTGCAGACAAACACTGCGACGGCTACCTCCGTTTCACCACCCGTAACAACGTTGAGTTCATGGTTGATTCCAAGGACAAAGTTGCTGCGCTGAAAGACGACCTGCTTTCCCGCAAGTTCGAAGGTGGTTCCTACAAGTTCCCCATCGGTGGTACCGGTGCTGGTGTATCCAACATCGTTCACACTCAGGGTTGGGTTCACTGCCACACCCCCGCTACCGATGCTTCCGGTACTGTTAAAGTCATCATGGATGACCTCTTTGATGAGTTCACCGGCCACAACATGCCCGCACCCGTGCGTATCGCTGTTGCTTGCTGCCTGAACATGTGTGGTGCTTGCCACTGCTCCGACATCGCTGTTGTCGGTATTCACCGTAAGCCCCCCATCATTGACCACGAGTACCTCGACAACCTCTGCGAAATTCCTCTTGCAGTAGCTTCCTGCCCCACCGGTGCTGTTCGTCCTTCTAAGGTCGAAATCGATGGTAAGCAGTTCAAGACTGTTGCAATTAAGGAAGAGCGCTGCATGTACTGCGGTAACTGCTACACCATGTGCCCCTCCCTGCCCCTCTCCGATAAGGAAGGTGACGGTATCGCACTGATGGTTGGTGGTAAGGTTTCTAACCGTATCTCCATGCCTAAGTTCTCCAAAGTTGTTGTTGCATTTATTCCTAACGAACCTCCTCGTTGGCCCACACTTACCAAGACTATCCGCCAGATCGTGGAAGTCTACAAAGCTGAAGCTAACAAGTACGAGCGTCTGGGTGACTGGGCAGAGCGTATTGGTTGGGAACGTTTCTTCGAGAAAACCGGTCTGGAGTTCACTCCTCACCTGATCGATGATTTCCGTGATCCCGCTTACTACACCTGGCGTCAGTCCACTCAGTTCAAGTTCTAATTAGTTCGAATTGAGAAATACGGGGTGCGGCATTTTGCCGCGCCCCTTTAAAAAAGAAAGGGGCTTATTATGCCGATCGATATGGATTCCGCTAAGGAAGAAATCATGGCCTTCCTTGAAAAGAAGACCGGTGCTAAAAGTAAATTTTACTTCAACGATTTCACCAAGCTCTTTCCTGATGCAAAGGGCCGTGAAGTTAAGAAAGTTCTGACCGCTCTTGTTAAAGAAGAGAAAGTTGAATACTGGTCCTCCGGTTCCACTACCATGTACGGTATGACCGGCGCTGGTAAGCAGAGTGGTGCTGAACACGAAGATTAATTTTTCGTTTGGTTCGACTCTTAAATGCCTTGTCTCTTGGGACAAGGCATTTTTTTATGCTTCATCCTTTATTTACATTGGGATGAAGGTTAATTTTTCTTGTGTTTTTTACGCTGAAACACTACTGAATCCATTGTGCAGACAAGCATAAGATAGAATCTTAAGGGCGTGAGCAGCGAAATGAATTTTCCACGTATTGTTTTGGCCGGACTCAGTGGCGGCACAGGTAAGACTATAGTCACGCTCGGGCTTTGCCGTGCTTTCCGCAATCAGGGCCGGGCAGTTAAGCCGTTCAAAAAAGGACCCGATTATATTGATGCCCGCTGGCTGGGGCTTGCCTCAGGCCACTACGCCACAAACCTTGATCCTTTCCTCATGTCCAACGACAAGCTCACCTCCCTCTTTCTGGAAAAAGGGCAGGGTGCTGATATTTCAATTGTAGAAGGTAATCGTGGGCTTTTTGATGGTAAAGATGTGGACGGTTCCTGTTCCACAGCAGAACTGGCCCGGATAATCAAGGCTCCGGTTATCTTGACTATCGACTGCACCAAGATGACCCGTACTGTGGCGGCCATTGTTGCCGGATGCAAAGCTTTTGAAGACGGTTTTAACCTCGCAGGGGTGATTCTTAACCGCACAGCCGGAGAGCGCCACCGCAACATTCTTAAAGATTCCATTGAAGCCTACACTGATATTCCGGTGCTTGGCATGCTGCCCAAGTTAAAGGAAAACCCCATCCCAGAGCGGCATATGGGACTTGTCTCCAATACCGAATACGATGCAGTAGACAAGGCCTTAGACACCCTCGGCCAGATGGCAGAGGATTGCCTTGATCTTGATGCAATCTGCAAAATTGCTGAAAACGCTCCGGCGAAACTTAGCGCCGAAGAGTCCGCATGGTCCGGAATAGAGCTTTCCAGCGAGTCAAAGCCTGTCATCGGTGTAGTTCGGGACGAAGCGCTTTGGTTTTATTATGAAGAGAATCTCGAAGCCCTGCGTCGGGCCGGGGCCGAAGTAAAAGAAGTTTCCATTTTCTCCTCCGAACCGTGGCCCGAGATTCACGGTCTCTATCTTGGTGGTGGTTTTCCGGAAACCCTAGCCGAAGAAATTTCCCGGAATACCGCTATCCGTGAGCATGTTCGCAGTCTCGCCAATTCAGGACTGCCTATCTTCGCTGAGTGCGGCGGGTTCATGTATCTAGGCCGTGATGTTGAGTATGAAGGGCAGAAATACGCAATGACCGGTGTGCTTGATCTTTCCACCCGCCTTTGTGCCCGTCCGCAGGGACTTGGTTACACTTCCGGTAAAATTGTCCACGATAATTCCTTTTTACCTGTAGGGACCGATGTCATAGGGCATGAATTCCACTACTCGTTATGTGTGGACAACAACGAACCCGCACCCAAGTATGCCCTTGATATGTCCCGAGGAAAAGGTATGGCTGACGGTAAAGACGGCCTCATTCGCGACAATATCTACGCCGGATACAACCACATCCACGCCCTGAGCATGCCTTGCTGGGCCAATAATTTCGTTAAAGCTACTGAAAAGTTTAAGAATAAATAGACTTAGGGCATAAAGGCGCGGGCTATGCGGAAGATGTCGTCGTAGCTCAACTTTGCCCGAATACCCAGGCACATCTCTGCAGCCATATCCATTTTGGTTTTGGAGTAGGCTAGAATCTGTTCGGCCTGAACTTTAAGGTTGGCTTTAAGGATTCTATGTTCAAAACCGTCGATAACCTGTGTTATGCCGTTGGCGTAGAAAGGTGTCTTTATGTGCGGTACCAGCTGTTCCAGCTGCTGCTTACCTTCTTTGCGGCTTAGTATGATGTGGAAAAGCATTTTGACCAGCAAGCGGTCCGGCTGTAACTTGTGATCAAATTCAAGAAGAAGTGTGGGGTCTGATTGCTTGTCCTGCATACCGTCTACCAGTCCGTGAGCAAGAGTGAAGGCTTTTTTCTCTGAGATCACGGATACGGGATATTGCGAAGCCATACGAACAAAGCTGATGCGTGGATTTTCCTGAGAGGACATGGCCAGCATGGCTATCTGCATGGCGTCCAGCTTGCGGGCATACTCTTCAGCAAGAGTGATTCTCTTGGCTTCGGCAAGGCGGCGCACTGTTGCTTCGTCCAGTTCGGAAAATGCAGTTTCCAACAAAAATTTGATGTAAGGTTCGCGGGTATAGCGTATCTCTTCCTCAAGTACTTTTCTGCTCCGCTTTACATCAATGAGTTTCTTGATGGAGAGCCAGTATGCGGCAAGGCCCTCTGCGGGCATTTCCAGAATATCAAAATCTTTTTGTTCTTCCATGGGATTTCCTTGTATTTCCTGTGCACAGATTGTAACTGAATTTGTCCGGGAAACATAGTCCGCCCGGAGCAGTTTTTTGTTTAAGGAATCTTATAAATAGGTAAAGAATATGATTGTATTGCCGGAATTTGATACCGTTGCGTTCAGAATAGGACCTCTCAAGGCCAATTGGTACGGTCTTATGTATATGATCGGTTTTGCCATTGCGTGGACTCTGGGGCGCTACAGGGCCTCTAAAAAGACCAATAACTGGACTGCCCAGCAGGTTGATGACTTGATTACCTGGCTGGTGGTCGGTCTGGTGGTCGGTGCCCGCTTGGGGTACTGCCTGATTTATGAACCCGGATATTTTTTGGCCCATCCTATGGATATACTGGCGGTCTGGAAGGGCGGCATGTCATTTCATGGCGGTGCAGCCGGTGTGGCTATTGTAGCTTGGAGATTTGCAAAGTCCACCAACAGGACCACCCTAGACGTTGGTGACTTCCTTGTCCCGTTGGCTCCGTTGGGATTGCTCTGCGGACGTATGGGTAACTTCATTAACGGAGAACTCTGGGGGCGGGTAACTGACGTGCCTTGGGGTATGGTTTTTCCCAGCCAGCGCGCAGGGGATTTGCCTCGCCATCCTTCACAGCTTTATGAAGGGGGGCTTGAGGGGCTTCTGCTTTTCCTGATTCTTTGGATCTGGTCGGCAAAACCCCGTCAGCGGGGAACGACTACCGGTATATTCCTTATGGGCTACGGTTTCTTTAGGGCCTTTGTGGAGTTCTTCCGTCAGCCAGATCCCCAGCTTGGTTTTATTGCTTTCGGCTGGCTGACTATGGGGCAGTTGCTTTGTGTGCCTATGATTCTGGCCGGACTGGCCCTGTTTGTCTGGGGGCTGAAGAAAGGACCGATCCCTCCTGCTGCAGACGAAGTTTAAAGTATCTAGCTGATATTTAAACGTCGAAAGTCCCGCACTCCAGAATAATGGAGTGCGGGACTTTTTGTTTGGTAAATAATCTTAAGTCGGCAGCTAAAAGATAAACGATTATATTGCAGGTTTGATTATATTTGCTATAGTCCGAACAGTAGATAAGTAATTACTCATTAAAGCCATGCCGACAGAAACTAATTCAATAGGTGTCATAACCGCTGCCGAAGGTGAAGTGTTCGCAGAATCCGATTCAGGGATGCGAGCTCTGGAACCGGGTAGTGCAATCTATCAAGGGGAAAAACTGGTCACCGGAGCCGGGGGCAATGTGGAAGTCCGTTTTGCGGACGACACCTTGCTTTCACAGGGGGGTGATTCAGTAATATCCCTTGATGATTATGTTTTCGACTCTTCCGGTGCGGAATCTGCTGACCTGATGTTTAAAATGGCTCAGGGAACCTTCCGCGTGGTGACCGGGAAAATAGCCGAGCAAAACCCGGAGCGGTTTAAGCTGGGATCTCCGCTTGCGACCATTGGGATACGCGGCACAATCGTAGTCAGCGAAATTACTCCGGGCGGTGGAGAAAAGATCGGTGTGGAAGAGATTCATAGTGGTCGGGCCTTGCTGGTTCAAGGGCTGGACGGAACTATGCGCATGATTTCTTCCCCCATGGGCATGGTGGATATTTCAGCTTCTGGTCGGTTGGGCGATGTCCGTCCTATGAGTATGAGAGAATTCAATAATTTCCGCTCGATTGCACCGACTTCAATCCGGCAGGAGCAGGAAATACGTGAAGAGCGCCAGCAGGAACCCGAGGATACTGATGATCCCGGCCCCGATAATGATCCCGGTGGTGGCGATATAGGTGAAGCCGGTGGAGAACCGGAAGGCGGTGGTGTTTTCGGGGTCGAAGGGGTTATGGATCCCGGTGACGGAGCTTTTTTAGGATCTCAGGTTATTCTTGGGGCACCACTTTCGGGCGAACTTCCTGCTCTGGGTAATACCGGAGGAACTCTGACAGGAGGGCCGGTTCTCATTGGCGGTGATGTGGGCGGCCAGCAGGTTCTTCCGCAAACAGGTAACCAGCGCGATGAGCCTCTTGATCCTGTGGAACCTCAGGAAACTGTGACAACTAACACTGATACCTCAAGTGGGAATTCGGAAAACGCTATTACTTCCGGCGGTGATTCCGGGGGCGATACGGTAACTACTTATGTTGGAACATCAGGAAATGATTCTCTAACAGGAACTGAGAGGTCTGAAACTTTCTGGGGCATGGCTGGGGATGATACCATTGAGGCCATGTGCGGTAATGATACCCTTTACGGGGGTGAAGGATCTGATACCTTGTCGGGCGGGCATGGTGATGATGTTCTTGCCGGGGGAGATGGAGTCGACACCATTAAGGGTGAAGACGGAATCGATTTTGTCGACTATTCTGAATACAGTACTGCCGTAACCGTGGATCTTTCAAATAACACTGCCAGCGCCAATGGAAGTGGGGATGAAATTTATACTGTGGAAGGAATTATCGGCGGTTCTGGTGATGACAACTTGAAAGGGGATACCGGTAACAACACCTTTCGTGGCGGTGAAGGTAATGATACTTTCGATGGTGTCGACGGCATTGATACCGTTGATTACAGTTCCCGTAGTGAGGGTGTTTTTGCCAACCTGAACACTCCGGCAGCTACAATTATTGGCACATCTGAAGTGGACACACTAACGGAAATTGACAAGCTGATCGGTTCGACCGGAAACGATACCATTTGGGGGGACTCTGTTAATAATACCATTGGCGGTGGTGGCGGTAATGATACCCTTAGCGGCGGCGGTCTTTATGACTACGACTACCTTGATTACAGCTGGCTTAAAGGCGGTACCGGGGTTGTTGTTGAAGGGTATTACAATAGTGCGACCCTGAACCAGAGTTACGGCAGGGAAGAAGTTTCTGGTTTTGAAGGGGTTATCGGATCGGATTATGGGGATACCATCACCGGGGACAGCAACGGGGCTTTCACCAGTACCATTTTTGCCGGGGATGGTGATGACCGGGTATACGGAAGTGCCGACGGTTACAATGAACATCTTTTAGGACAGGCCGGAGATGATATCCTCTTCGGAGATAGTGGTGAAGATACCTTGGAAGGTGGAACCGGAAAGGATACCCTCACTGGGGGGGATGGGAATGACTTTTTCCACTACAGCAGCACAGATGATCTTACGGGTGCTACAGACGAGGTAACTGATTTTAATCGCAGTGAGGGGGATAAATTTCAATTCTACTCAGGAGCTTTTAATAAAGACGGCTTTGCTTATGCCAGCGGTTATGATGGGACGCTCTCTGGAGGTGAAACAGGAGCTTATTTTATTTGGGATACCAGCACCAATACTTTGATCTACGATGCTGATGTGACCAGTGAAGGATTTGAAACCGTGGCGACAACAAATAGTGAGGCTTTATTGGAAAGTGACATAATGCTGGTGGGTTCCGGCGGTCCGTAGCTTTTCTTAGTTAATTATGTCAAAAAAACAATAATTTATAACATATAAATGAGTGTGTACCTACCTTGCAAAAGTGAAATTAAGACTTATCCTACCATTAGGGTCTAAATTTTACCTGCGGGGTGAGTTATGTCACCTGAAACGGTCACTCAAAACGCTATCGGCGTTATCCTCACTGTCAGTGGTGAGGTCTCGCTCAAGTCTTCTGAAGGTTTGAGATTGGCTGAGTCCGGCTCATCGGTTTTTCGTGGTGATGAGCTGATTACAGGTGTAAACGGGCAGGTCGAAGTCCGCTTTGTTGACGATACCCTCCTTTCTCAGGGCGCAGAGTCCTCCATATCCCTTGATGATTATGTCTACGATGAAGTGGATGAATCTTCCTCCGACCTCTTCTTTAAGATGGGGGCCGGGACTTTCCGTATGGTTACCGGTAAGATTGCCGAGCAGAACCCAGAGCGGTTCAAGATCGGTTCTCCCCTTGCCACCATTGGTATACGCGGAACCGTAACCGTTCATGAAATCGGGCCGGGCGGCGAAAAGCACGGTGTGGAAGAAATCCATAGCGGACGTGCTTTGCTGGTCCAAAGTATTGATGGTTCGATCCGTCAGATAGCATCTCCGCGTGCCTTGGTTGACATTGCCAGTTCAGGTTTGATGAGCAGTGTCCGTGTAATGACTGTTGCAGAATTCAATCAATTTCAGTCCATCGCCCCCGCCGCAATCCGCGAGGAACAGATTATAGAGGAGCAGCGTGAGGAAGAACAGCAAGAGCAGCAGGACCAGCAGGGAGGCGAAGAACAACAGAATGAAGAGGAAGGTGAGCCCTCTGATGAGCAGGGAGAGACGGGTGAAGAGCAGGGCGAACAGCAGGTAGAAGGAGAGCTTCCGGGCACAGTTGAAACAGGGCCTGAGCTTGGTGGTGAAGGAATGGAGCTTGGCGGAGAAGGTGTTTTGTCAGGCGGTGAAGGAGTGCTCAACGGGCAGGATGTTGTAGATGCAGGCATGCTGGCTGCTGCTGAAGAAGTCTTTGAAGCTTTGGCCGAAGGCGATATTGATAATATCACTGAATTAATTAAAGAATTTTACTCTGATGCTACTGGAGATTCAACTACTGATAATGGCGATGATGAAATTGACGAACTGGTAGAAGATCCTGTTCCGGACGAAATTGATACTACTACTGACGACGGTGCTGGTGATACCGGTTCTTCCGGTGACGGTATTGATTGGGGAGATGCCACTGAGAGTGCTGACCGTTGGACGGGAACTGCGAATACTGATTACTACGATGGCCTCGGCGGCGACGATGAAATAGACGGAAAGGAAGGAGACGATACCCTTAAGGGCGGTGACGGCAACGATACTATCTATGGTTGCATGGGTGATGACAGTATCGAAGGCGGTTCCGGTAATGACCTGATTTATGGTGATGCCGGTCGTGATGTGATCGATGGTGGATCTGACAATGATTACATCCTTGCCCTTCAGGACGGGGATACCATTATCGGTTCAACCGGAATAGACACAGTTTCCTATCTATATGTTGCTGAGATTGGCATCAATGCTAATCTGGAAACTGGAGTTGTTTCGGGCGGCTCTTACGATGATTCTTTAAGTGGAATAGAGAATCTTGTGGGGACTGGTCAGAATGATGTTCTGGTCGGTGATAGCGCAGCCAACACCCTCAGTGGTCTGGCTGGCAATGATTCCATTTCCGGCGGTTCCGGCGATGACCTGCTCGAAGGCGGAGCCGGTGCAGATACGCTTGATGGCGGTGCAGGCGCAGACACTCTCGATGGTGGCAGCGGTCAGGATACCTTCCGTTTTAACGAGGCAGAAGGTTTGGTTGGCGAGCAGTTGCAGAGTTTCTCCAGCGCTGATGATACTATTGATTTCAGTTCTGATAATTTCAGTCAGTCTGCTGACTTCGCCATGATCAGTGGAAGTTATGGTGGAACCGGTTCTGACTTGGGCAGTGGGCCTGCATTTGTTTACGATACCGATGGAAGGCTCTGGTACGATTCCAACGGTGTGGCCTCGGATGGTCATACCCTGATTACCACTGTGATCGATGCTCAGGTTAATGCCTCGGATATTACCGTGGACGGCGCAGCTATAGCAGGAGCCGGAATTAGTGTAACCGGAACCAGCGGCAGCGAGACCCTGACCGGGCTTGGCGGTAATGACTATCTGGATGGTGCCGCAGGTGCTGACTTGATCAGCGGTGGACTCGGCGATGACACCCTGATTGGTGGAGCCGATAATGATTCAATTCTTGGTGGCAGCGGCGATGACCTGCTCGAAGGCGGAGTCGGTGCAGATACTCTCGACGGCGGTTCCGGACAGGATACCTTCAGCTTTCTCGATGCCGAAGGCCTTGCTGGTGAACAGTTGCAGAACTTCTCCAGCACTGATGATACCATTGACTTTAGTTCCGAAAACTTCAGCCAGACTGCTCATTTTGCTGCTGTTAGCGGCAGTTATAGTGGAACTGACACTGCTCTGAACAGCAATCCTGCTTTTATCTACGATTCCGACGGCAAGCTCTGGTACGACTCCAATGGTGTGGATGCCGGTGGGCATACCCTGATAACCACCATTACCGGTGATCAGGTAACTGTTTCCGACCTTACTGTTGACGGTGCAGCTTTGACTCCTGCCGGAGTGAGTGAAACCGGAACCAGCGGAAATGATACTATGGCCGGTTACGGCGGCAACGACTATCTCTCCGGTGCTGGCGGTGATGACTCAATCAGCGGCAACGCTGGAAACGATACCCTTTATGGTGATGCCGGTATCGACAATATCGACGGTGGTAGCGGCGACGATATTATTTACGGTGGGACCGAAGTGGATATTCTTTTGGGTGGAGCCGGAAACGATACCATCTACGGTGAAGATGGTGATGATACTCTTCTGGGTAACGACGGTGATGACTGGATTAAGGGCGCCGAAGGACACGATACCATGAGAGGAGGCCGTGGAGCCGATACGCTCATTGATGATAACGGTAACGATGTCTTCTATTACGGAGCCTTGGATGAAGGCGATGACTGGATACCTGACTTCCACAATGGTTTTGATAATTTCCAGTTCAGTTCAAGTGCTTTCAGCGCTACGTATAGCTTTGTGGATACTGTCTCGGGCAGCTACGATGATTACAGTGGCGATCTCGGTAGTGGTGCTTTCTTCATTTTTGATGGTGACAAGCAGCTCTGGTACGATCCTGATGGCGAAACTGGCGGCGATCATGTGCTGATAGCTACTGTTGGAACTCAGGATGTACTAAGTGACAATATCTTTGTTGTTGGAGGAGAAACTCCTTAGAATCAAAGTGAGTATTCACATTGATTGTGAGCTGAGAATATATTATATGTAGTTTAAGGTGGAGTACTTATAAAAAGTGAGGGGTCATTATGCCTCCAGAAGCAAATCAAGATTCAATCGGTGTTGTTCTCGCTGCAAATGGCGAGGTTTTCCTGCGTTCCGAATCCGGAATCCGTCAGGTTGAGGCGGGTGCCGAGGTCTTCAGGGGCGAAGAACTGGTTACCGGAGCAGGCAGTACAGCAGAAATCCGTTTTGTAGACGATACCCTGCTTTCTCAGGGGGCAGATTCGGCAATATCCCTTGATGATTATGTCTTTGATGATTCCGCGTCTGAAGCTGAGCTTCTTTTCAAGATGAGTCAGGGTACTTTCCGTCTAGTGACCGGTAAAATTGCCGAACAGAACCCTGACCGTTTCCAAGTGGGTACTCCTCTTGCGACTATCGGTATCCGCGGTACCACCATTGTCAGTGAAATTACTCCCGGCGGCGGGCAGAAGATCGGTGTTGAAGAAATTCATGCCGGTAAGGCCCTGCTTGTCCAGTCTATCACAGGTGAGATCAGGATGATCTCCAACGCCCGGGAACTGGTTGATATCGCTATGTCCGGTCAGCTCGGTACGGTTCGTGCCATGACCACCCGCGAATTCGATTCTTTCCGTGAGATAGCCCCTTCAGCTATCCGTCAGGAGCAGGAAATCCAACAGCAGCGGCAGGAAGAGGAGCAGCAGGACCAGCAAGGCGATCCTCAGGATCAGGGGCAGGACGAACAGGGGCAGGATGCTCAGGGCGAAGGTGATCAGCAGGGCGATGTTGAAGGTGGAGAAACCGGAGGTCCGGCAATTCCCGGTCAGGGTGTACTTGATCCTGGACTGGGCGTAATGGATCCCGGTGCTGCTCTTGCTGCAGGCGGCCTTGCAGGAGCTTTGGGATCGGATGTCCCAGCTGGGGCGCTTGCTGAATTAGAAGCTCTTGCTGAAGATGTTATCAGTGCAGTGAGTGTCGGTGATATCGAGGCTGCTCAGAATTTGTTGAGTAATCTGCAAACTGTTACCGATGATATTATTGATGAATTGGTGGGTAACGGAGATATCCCGGAAGAAGCTCAAGGGAAGACTGTTAGTGATGGTGATGGCAACAACTGGATTCTTGGTACTACTGGCGATGATAGCCTGAAGGGTGGTGATGGAGCAGATTCCATAAATGGTCTTGCTGGAAATGATACTATATGGGGTCAGAAGGGCAACGATTTGATTTATGGAGAAGCTGGTAATGATACCATCTATGGCGAGTGTGATAACGATACTATAGCTGGTGGTGATGGAGATGATACCATAGCAGGCGGCTATGGCGAAAACCTCATTGATGGCGGTGCTGGGACTGATCTTTTATCCCTTGCCGATGTTTCAGCTTCCAGTGGGCCGTATGTGAATATGGATTATTCTGGATGTGGCTGCCCAAGTGGATATACCGGTATAGTTTCATTGTATATTGATGACGTTACTTACGAAACGTTTTTTGTTAATATTGAAGGGGTTATTGGTTCCGGTTCCAATGATTATATTGAGGGAAATTCCGGTAATAACTACCTTGCAGGCGAGTCAGGCAATGATACGTTGATTGGTGAGATGGGTAATGACACGTTATACGGGGGATATGGTAAGGATACTTTGACAGGTGGATCTGGTGCAGACAAGTATTTGTACAAGAGTACTTCTGAGTGTCCTGCAACTGCAACTAATGCTGATTATGTCACTGATTTTGTGTCGGGAACTGACAAGTTTGTATTCAGCACTTCCGGTGGTTTTGCTGTTGGCGGTACTCCCTTTGCCACAAGTTCTGACTATAACGGTTCCACTGGAACAGGATTGTCAGCAAATGCTCAGTTTGTATACGACAGCACTAATGATCAACTCTGGTACGATGCAGATGGTAGCGGTTCTGGAGCTGGGGTAGCAGTTGCTAACCTTGTTGGAAGTAGTCATGATGTAACCAGTGGTGATATTGAGTTTGTTGCTTAAGTCTAGCTTTACAAGAGTAACTTGAAAAAGCCGCCTTCGGGCGGCTTTTCTTTTGCCCTCCATCCGAAAAATCTTGCCAATCCCATCGATTTCTTATCTAACTATAATTAATGACACCTGAAACCGGGCCTTGCCCCGGATACTGTATCTGAACCTGTGACTGAAAAGGAAGGTGCCACATGAGCAGAATCGATGAAATACTTGGTAGAATGGATGCCTTGGAAAAAGAATTGCGTGTTGAACTCAGCGATATGAAAAGTGAGTTCCTCTACACTGTACAGAAGAAAAAAGTCCGCTTCAGTGCGGAGGTGCGCGCCAAGCACCGTGAGTTGGCAGCACGGTGGAGTGACTATGTTTATGATTCCGGGGTTTGGGTTATGCTCACGCTGCCCTTTATTTTTATGCCTCTTATCCCGGCCCTGATGATTGATGTGGCTGTTTGGCTTTATCAGCTGATGTGCTTCCCGGTTTACGGCATTCCCCGCGTGCGTAGGCGTGATTACGTGGTTATCGACCGGCATAGTCTGAAGTACCTGAACCTGATTGAAAAGGTGAACTGCTACTATTGTGGCTACTTCAACGGTTTGATCGGCTTTGTGCGTGAGGTCGCGGCCCGTACGGAGCAGTACTGGTGCCCGATCCGTCACGCCCGTCCTGTGAAGTCAGTACACAGTCGTTACCGCCATTTCTTCCCTTACGGTGACGCCGAAGGGTATCGCAAAGGACTGAACGACGTACGAACTAGATTCGATGATGTTTAAAAAATTAAGCCCGGACAATCTCTTGTCCGGGCTTTTTTCTTTTAAATAATATCCTGTAAAATTCCTTTAAATCTCAGCGTAACCCCACGCACGATTTTGCTCTGCGGGGTGTTGTTCCCTCCGGCATATACTGCTGCTTGGATTCGTTCGCGGGAACGGTAGGATGTGAATCCGTCGTCCTCATCATCCCATTTGATCTGGGTGTCTTCGAATTGGACTACGTAGCGACGTTTTTTTGCGTACTTGTCCACAATGCCGAGCACTACGTCAGCCTTCATAATATAAGTATCCTGAGTGGTGTACTGACCTATTATGGTCCCGATAGCCGCACCCGAAGCAGAGCCGAGCACCACGGAATCGATGGTTTGTCCAATGCTGGCACCGGCATATGCACCGCCGGCACCACCCCAAAGACTGATTTCATCGACCATGTTCTGTGAAATCTGACCGGAATAGCGCAAGTTGATATCCAGATGCATGGAGTATTTGCCTGTTTTTACTATCTTGTATCCTTTGTCCCTGTATGCCGCTTCGAGGCTATTGCGTAGAGCCTTGAGGTTTATTGCCGGATCACCGGAGGTGTTGCGTATGGTCAGTTTTAGTACCGGAGTATCAAACTGGGACGGATCGATCACAAAGTTACTGCTGGTCATGGAGCCGTAAAGCAGTCCGGTATTCTGGTCGCGGACCATGCCCATGCGCTGCTTGGTTCGGCATCCGGTCATGAGTACCAGCGCTGCGAGCATTGCCACTGCCATTAAGATGAAAATCTGTTTTTTCAATTCAAGGCTCCTTATTTGCGGTATTTAATGCCGTATTGTTTCAGGAATTTGATTACTTCGGAGTAGTGGACAGCGAATGCGAGGTTGTCGACATCCTGGTCAATTCTTTTCCAAGTGTTAACACCAACTACTTTATTTTTGTAAAACAACGGCCCACCGGAGTTACCTTTGTTAATAGCTGTATCAGTTTGAATATAGCGAACTTTAACACGGCGTGAAGGCAGGTTTTTAGTTAGCATGTTCCTATAAGCGCCGAAAACACCTCTAGTTATAGTGAAAGGAAATCCTTTTGGATGACCTATAGCTTCAAGGGTTACACCGCTGGGGAGCTTGTTTTCAGTGTAAAAGCGGACAGGTTTGCCATGGGCATTTATCTTGACCAATGCAAGGTCACGATAAAGGTCGACTGCCATGACTTTGCCGAAGGCTTCCATGTTGTTATGCATTTTGATTTCAACAAGATCATGTCCCTCGACAACATGATGATTGGTCAGGATGATATTGTCGGTTACAAAAAATCCACTGCCAAACTTCCATGCATCCGGTCCCAGAACCATGACGGTTGAATCAAATCGTGGATCATTTCCAGTATCTGATCCGTATTCATCGCTATAAAACGCAGCTAAAGCTTTGTTACGGTTGTTAAGGATGGTCTTCTGAATCCGGGCCATGCTGCGATACTTCTTATCCTTTTCTTTGTGATCCAGATAAAAGTTAAGCATGTCGGAAAGTCGTACCGCAACAGCCTGTTTTTCCCAGTCTCGAACTTCTTTTTCCGTATTGAAGCGGCTCTTATATGTGTCTTTATCCGGGTCATCCGGCTGGACGCCGTAGGAGACTCTGAAATGTTTTTCCTGAACAATATCAAAGAAGTCAGTGAAGTAAGTGCGCGATTTTCGGTCGACAATTATATATTGCACCGAAGCCACTTTGGTCGTTCGCAGCGGTACTACGCGGAAGCTGTAGTTCTCGAAGATGGGTTTATCGATCATCTTCGGGATGTTGGTGGCGTTGGCAACGGCCTCGTTGTATTTTTGTTCTTCTATTGCTGCCATGTGTGCAGCGGAGGTGATGTCATTGGCACCGAACCAGCCTAGTATATGTGAATTGTTTCGGTTGTTCAGCTCTTGGCGTTTTAGTTTTAATTGCTCCAGTTTCAATTGGGCCTGATCGTAAGCATGGTTGTATCCTTCCCGGTATCCGATAACATTCTTGCTGCGGTATGATTTGGGGCGGAAGGTCTTGCGGTCGATCTTGGACACAACTTCGTTGATCAGGATGACCACGTCAGCATCTTTGGCAGTCTTGGAATTGAACATGGACGTTTTAGCCAGAGTTTCGGTCTTCATGGGCAGGTCAACATCAAAGCCCAGCCCGAATTCAATGCCATGCTCTTTCATTAAAGTTTTACTGGTCACGCGTACAAAGGCGATCTTGCAGTCAGGAACTTCAGTAACCGGGAAACCCTGCCGCTTAGCTTCCTTCATCGTCTTGATCACTGTACGGAAGGAGGGCTTTTTACCCTTGGCCTCTTTTTTGAGTAGGTCCCGGAAGTACTGTCCTTCCAGATTACGCATGGTCTTGGCCGGAATAACGTCACCGTACTCCTTGATCATATGCGGCACGCCGTTTTCGGTAGCAGATGCCACGGTCTGTTCCAGCAAGGCGGCTTGTGATTTGAGGAATTTTTCTTCGTCCAGCTTCATAGGGTAGATGGAAAAGAAGTTCGGCCCTGTCTGAAGTGGATATTTTTTAAACTGGGCCTGTGCGTCGGCCAGTATTTTTGATTCTTTTTCGCGAAATTTCTTTTTCAGCTTAACAAGGCCGGGAGGAATTTGCCCCAGATCGTTCAGGATTGGACTGGAGTCGATTTCATTGATCAGTTCGCGGGCATTATCCAGTTTAAGACGGATCAAGGTCCACTTAGCGGATTTTTCGGGCCAGTGGATGGAAAGTATATTGGTGGTAGCTGCGGAAATTTTAGGGCGGTAACGCTTTTTGAGATCTGAGGCTGCCTTGGTTATCTCGTCCATGGCCTCTGGTTTTTCAAGAAAGTAATCCTGATTATCGAGCCATATTTTTTCTGCTTCTGAAAATTTGTTCCGGTCCAGAGCTTGGGAAAACTTGTCCTCAGGTTGGGAGGAAATTACAGTTTCTTTGATATTTGTTTTTATGGATCGGGCCGTTCTGCATCCACATACTGTAATCAGCAGGATTAACAAGCCCAAACCTACAATTCTTCTACTCAACTTTTTCCTCCCCGGAAAAGCGTTTCCGCTTAAATTTACCCTGAAAGGTGGTATCATAATAGCTTGTGCTATATCAAGAAGAACTAAGTTGGTGTTAATTTGGGAATCGCCAGTCTATAGCATCCGCTCATGCAGCCGTTTGGCTTGTAAGCAGAATGCTTCCAGACGCGCTTCAATGAGTTGCGGAAAAGGATTGCCGTCTGTTTCAATGGCAAGGAAGGGCAACCGTGAGTCTTCATCAAGCACTGAGGTTGCCTTTTTTCCCGCTGATCCGGCCCGGAATTTTTCGCTGAGCACTGCTTCTGCAACCCGCGAGGGCATACATCCGAACGGGCCTATGGAGATAACCCCGCAGGATGGGGACATTATTTCATGCAAGGAGGCGCCCACTGTCAGGATAGCTTCTCCGGTGAGCTGTTCGGAAATGTGCGGTTTGCCGTGGCTGACCACTTCACGCACATTCGGTCCGGGATAGAAAAGCAGTCCGCTGCCTGCAAGAATATGGCGGATGCGGCGTTCAAAATATGATTTAACGCCTTGGGTAATCAGCGTTTTGACCCCGACCTTTCCTTCTATGTTCTTGCGGTTCAGCCAGTCGGTGTATTTCATCCATTCCAGCACCGGGGCAACGCGGACGATGAATCCCTGCTCTGTTAGTCTTTCCGGTAGGTTGCGTCGGGCCAAGGGGTCATGGCGGACGTAAATTTCACCAAGCAGGGAGATGACTGGATATTTATGAACCGGTTTAGCCAGTTTGATGGTAGAAAGATCGATTGCGGCTTTGCGCAGGGCGCTGGAAAATTCCTTCCAGCTGGCCATTGCTTCCAGCAAATCCTGACGTACTTTCCAGAAAAGTTTCAGGGCCGCGTCTTTGTCCTCGGCAGCAGTGCAGATGGTAGCGTGAATATCCTCGAGAATGGACCCGGCGACAATACCCTGCCACATGCCAAGGGTAACTGCGGTGCTTAAGCCACCGTATCCGTCCGTGGAGCTGGGTGCGAAAATAGCGAGATTCGGTATTTCCAGCCGTTCAATGAGATCGTTCATGAATACGGAATATTGTCCGAAACGGCATGGCCCCTTGGCCTTGGGCATCAGGAATAATGCGATTTCGTTTTCATCGCGGTTTTCCAGATGTTCCAGCAAGGCTCCGGCTGTAAGCTGTAAGGGTAGACATTCCTTGCAGGATGAGTTGTTGCGGCCCATTTTAAGGGCTGCTTCACTGGCATGGGAGAGCACCGTGTAGCGGATGTTGTCCCGCTGCATGGAAGCGGCCAGAAAATCAGTGCTGATCTCACCTAGGCTGGGGATAATCAAGGTTACTTTGGGGTCATTCACCGCATGCCATTTGCCTTTTGAATCAGTAATCCCGGTGATGTCATCGCGAACTTCGCAGTGTGCGGCTCGGAACGGTTGGGAAACGGAAACCCGCGGTTCTTCCAGACGAGTGAAACCGTCCACAATGTCAAGATAGGCTTCAATACGGGTTTCGATTCCGGCATCAGCAGTATGGCTGTCCAGCTCAAGGGTCAGCGAGGGCTTGCGGCCCATGACCTTGCGGAAATGGCTAAGCAAAAAGGAATCCGGACCACAGGAAAAATTGGTGATGTAGGTGCCGAAAAGTTTGGGGTGTTCAGCCACCAGTTTGGCCGCGTCCATGATCTGCTCGCCAGTGGCCCAATACATGTTCAATTCATCGTCGCATTTTTCACTGCGAGGAAGCATATCGCAGGGGATGATCTCCACTCCACGGGTGGCGAATTTTGCGGGGATTGATTTGTTAGCCCATGAGCTGAAGGCATTGTAGGGCCTGCCGAAAAGGACCATGGATTGCTTGCCGCTTTCATCCAGTCCGGCCATGAATTCCTCTCCCTTGCGACGCAGATCGAAAAAGAATTGTTCTTGCTCGGCAATTGCTGCTTCAAGGGCATCTAAAGCTTGCTGCACGCCAACTTTCAGCTTGGCTGCTGTCTGGAGCAAGACCTTGCGCAATTGTTCTTCCCCGTCTTGCATGTGAATGACCGGGGTCAGCAGGGAACGTTTGTCCAGTTCCGGGAAGGCTGATTTCAAATAGTACGGTTCTCCTTGAACCAACACACAGGTGCAGGAACGGTCACCGCTCTTGAGCGGCATGGAACGCAGGTGGGGCAGGAAAATATGGTCGGTCTCAAGCTTCAGGATTTCGCCCAGACCGCCGTGGGCCAGTTCAACCGGATGGCAGAAGGGCGCACCTTTCTGTTCAATGGAATCAGGGTCAATCTGATCCGGCAGGCGGACCCCGAAACCCATCTCTTTGAAAAATGTGTTGAAGAGCGGGAACCATGTATTTATGAGCAGGGAACGGTTCATACCTATGACCGGCTGGCCGTCCTTCGGTTCTGTTAAATCGCGGAAAACCCTTTTCTCCCGCCAGAGCACGAGGTCTTCAGCGGGCTTGGTGTCCTTGGCGATTTTGGAATTATCAAAGCGGTTGCAGATACCTCCGAAGGGAAAGGTTTTGCCCTCAACCTCGATGCGGGCAATGGTGCAGCCGAAGTCGCAATCCCGTCCGGCTCCATTGCAAGTGAAGGTGGATTTGTAGCTAACTTCACGTTTGGCCAGTTCTGCGGGATCAAAATTACCTTTGGCAATGCTGCCCAGTTCAGCACGTTTTGCTGCCTCAAGGGCCACCCCGAAGGCTCCGGTCAGTCCCGGATGGGGCGGAACAATGATTTTCTGTCCGGTCAGTGCGGCCATGGCCGTTGGCACAGCCTTGTTGTAACAGACCCCGCCCTGCATGAAAATTTTCTGCCCGACAGTACGGTTGCCTTTAACTCGGTTGGAGTAGTTGATGCAGATGGAGTAGACCAGTCCGGCAACCATGTCTTGCAGCGGAACTCCTTCCTGTGCCGCCAGCTTGAGGTCGGAGCCGATGAAGGCCGCGCATTGGTCATTGAAGTTGGGCGGATTCGTTCCCTTGAATGCAACCTCAGCAATATCGGTCACTTCGATGCCGAGGGTTTCCTTGGCGCTTTCTTCGAGGAATGATCCGGTCCCGGCGCTACAGGCTTCGTTCATGGCGTAGTCGCAGGGCACGGAGTTTTTAAGCCAAGTGTATTTGGCATCCTGACCGCCGATTTCGAAAATTGTATCCACCTCGGAATCATAGTGTACAGCGGCAGTGGCGTGGGCGGTGATCTCATTGATGATGCCGTCCGTGCCTGCGTGCAGTCCGGCAATGTTGCGGCCCGATCCGGTCACGCCCATGACTTCTGCCACTGTTCCGGCGGGAACCTGAGCGGTCAGTTCGGCATAAACTCTACGCGATGCCCCGATGGGATCGCCGTCTGTGCGCAGGTAGCAGGAGGCAACGATCTCGGTTCGCTCCAGATCGAGGAGCACACCTTTGGTGGTGGTAGAGCCTACATCTAGCCCTAAAGCGAGTCTGTTGCCGGGGATGAATTCCACTCTGTTGCTTTCGTGGAATTTAACGGAATCAGTGAAGTCTTGCAGCGGTTTTAAAAAAGTGAACGCTGTGTCACCTTTGTGGATGATGGTCTGAAAGTCTTCGGGAAGCAGGGCGCCATTTTGAGCAGCCCAGATTGCCGCGCCAAGGGCTTCAAAACAATATCCACTTTCAGGCAGAAGCAGGTCCGGGATTTCCCTACGCAACTCATTAACCATGAATTTGTTCTGGGAACAATTGCCGATCAGGGCTACTTTTTCTGCCGGAAGCTTGCGCAACAGTTCCACACATTTCCCGGCCATCATCCGGGCCAGTCCGGCAACAACAGCTTCTTTTTTAACTCCTTTGTTCAGGGCGTGGGTACAGTCGCTTTTACAGAAAACAGAACAACGTCCGGAGACTTTGTGCGGTTCGCTGATTTTCATGGCCGACATGTCTTCCAAGTTCAGCCCCATGCGGCCCAACTGCTGGACCAGAAATTCTCCGGTACCGGAAGCGCATTTATTGCCGGTGTGTACGGTTTCCACCTTGCCATCATTATCAAGCAGGTAGGCCATGAAGGTTTCACCGCCTGCACTGAGCACAGTGCGGTACCCGTCTTTAACGAAATTTTTGTAGATAAGAGCCGTCTCAAGGGCCTGCGGTTCGGAGATGGTCGGCAGGTCCAGCAGGTGGCGGAATTTACGTCCGGTGACTGCTGCGGGGATCCCCTCGGGCAGGTCCAGTTCGCGCAACCCCCTGATTACGGTTTGCGCGGGATTGCCTTCGTGGTTAAGTGAAATTGATTTGAGTATTTCAATTCTGCCGTTATCGTTTCCGGTCAGGATCATGCTGACTGAGGACGCTCCGGCGCAAATGCCCAGTGAAATTGTCATTTGATCAGTGTGAAGCGGGCTGATTTTCAAGTGTGGGTAGTTCAATTTCAAAAACCTTATTCCAGAATTTTCCGGTCACGAAGAGTCTTTTTCCGGCTGCGTCCCAAGCGATTCCGTTGGCAACTTCGGCCTTTTTTCCGGCTAGAGGACGCAAAGAAGATATATCCAGCCAGAATTTGACTTTGCCTGTCTTAGGATCAATGGCAGCAATGCAGTCTCGTTTCCAGATATTGCTGAAAATAAGACCGTTTATATATTCAAGTTCATTAAGACGATGGATGTTGGCAATTCCGTCTTTGATCCGCAACCTTTTAATGCGTGCGAAATCATACGGGTCCCTGAAGGTTATTACTGACGAGCCGTTGCTTTGGTAAATGAATTGTCCGTCAGTGGTCAGACCCCATCCCTGACCTTTGTATTTGAAGAATCCTTTGCGGGCAAGGGAAGTGAAGTCATAGATGAAACATTTACCGGCCCGCCATGTGAGCTGGTAAATTTTGTTGTTCCAGAAACAAATCCCTTCACTGAAAACATTCTTATCGTTTTTGACCATGGTCCGTACGATGCCGCTTTCCAATTCCACCTTGCGCAGGGAGGAATTGCCTTGTTTGCCTGTGCTCTCATATAGATACCCGTCATGATAGAAGAAACCCTGCGTGAAAGCAGTATCATCATGCGGGAACTGTTTGAGCAGCCTGCACTTGATGACTGGAGCGCCTGTTTTTTCTCGGGCGTAGCTTTTTAGCACGAAAAAGTGCAATATAAAGATGGCGGTAATTAATATAAATATTGGACGGTATTTGTTCATCGGGCAGAAGCCTAGCGAATTTCCCTGCGAAGTTCCAGATTATAGAAAGCTTCATTCTTCTTTAGAGGCTGGAACTCTAAATGGAAATGGATTAAATGCCGATCAAGTTAGTGTAGATGAGGGGTCTGCAACAATTTCAAGCCCGATCCCGTTTTATTGGGATCTCCGGAGGCTTACTCCATGAGTAGTGAATCCTCATTATTTACTTATACTCCTTCTGACGATCAGGTAACTGAAGAGGAAACCGAATTTGTTACGGTGATTTCCTTGCGTTCTGATTCGCATAAAATAAAAGGGAAAAAGTACTGGCTGGCCAGTAAGCTGGACGATGAAAGTTATGAACTGCTGCTATTGAATGAAAACGGAGTCCCTTCAGGTGAACCTGAGGTTATCAGCAGTGGGGAATTTGCAGCCCATTACACTCTTGAGCTTGATTACTATCAGCAGCATGTTCGTCCGGCCATGGAACAGCAGGACGGAAGGTTGAGCAGGGGGGAAGCGCACCGCGAACAGGGTGAGTTTTACAGCGCGGAAATGGAGTATGCCGAAGCGCTGGCCGTTGATGAAAAAAATGTCCGTGCAACTTTCGGCCTCGGCCTGACTTATCTTGAGAAAGGAGATGTGGAGCGGGCGCAGGAAGTTTTTGCAAAAGTTCTGCAACTCAAGTCAGCCTTTCAGACTGAGCATAAGCACATGTTCAATGATTTCGGTATTTCCATGCGTAAGAATGGCATGTACCGCGAGGCTCTGCAGTACTACAATCGCGGAGTTGACCTCGATAGTGCCGATGAAAATCTTTTCTTTAATATCGCCCGCACCCATTACGAAGCAGGGGACTGGGAAAATTGCTTTCGCTACCTGACCATGTGTCTGGAAAAGAACCGTGGTGTTCAGGAAGCCCAGAAGTTCTGCCATTATCTGATCAAAAAGACCGAAGAAGACGAGACCATGCTTCGTGAAATGGGAGGCGGGGACAACGGCAAAACCCTGCGCAGCGACATCCTGAACCTGTTACGCAAGATGCAGGTTGCCGCCGGGGTGGAGCTTGATGATGCCATTGAAAAGACCCACGAAATCCGGGATCGCATGATTGCTCTTGAAGAGGAGGACATGCAGATGAAGGAAATCGAAAAGGATCTTTACAACGTTGACGAGCTTTAATTGTCCGGCAGTTTGAGCAGGTTTTCTCTTGCTCCGATCATAATCAGCACATCATTTTCACCCAAAGGTTCATTGGCTTTGGGGACGAAATTCAGTTCTTCCGATCCATTTTTGCGGATAGCGATGACCTGTACCTGATAATTGTTGGTCAGGTCTAAGTCGATGAGAGTCTTGCCGGCCCAGTCTGCAGCCTGACGTTCCTTGATCAGGATGTCATTGCCCATGGACAGGTATTCGATCATGCCGGGAGTGGATAATTTGTGGGCCAGCTGTTTGGCTGCGAAATGTTCCGGGAAAACAACATAATCCACACCCATTCTGCTGAGCACTTTTTTATGTGCCACGCTGATGGCTTTGACCCAGATTTTATTGACCCCGATTTCCTGCAGGTTAAGCACAACCAAAACGCTTGCTTCCAGTGAATCTCCAGTGGAAACTACTACGTAGTTGAAATCCTGAAAGCTAAGCTGTTCCAGTGTCTGGGGATCAGTACCGTCAGCCTGAAATACCTGTGCAAGGTAGGGTTTGGCTGCCTTGACCCGCTCTTCACTGGTATCAACGCCCACAACATTGTGGCCCAGCTTGCGCAGGTTCAAGGCCAGCTCCAGACCGAATTTACCAAGGCCGATAACGCCTACTTCTATTCTTTCTTTTGACATATTGTTTGCCTCCGGCGGCCCTACCGGAAGTCCCTCCGGGGGGTAAACCCTTTTTGTAAAAAGGGTTTAATAATTCCAAAAACTTATATTAGGGCTTCACCGAGTTATCTGTGAAATTTATATTTATCCTAGTGGTAAATCGTCTTCCGGTAGTCTGAATTTTGGTTCCCGTTGCCAGCTGTTGATGGCAGTTAGCAGCCATACCGGGCCGAGCCTTCCTACGAACATCAGGAATATTATGATTGATTTACCCGGTCCACTCAAGTCCGGGGTTACTCCTGTTGAAAGGCCCACTGTGGCGAAGGCTGAAATTGCCTCAAAAGTTATTTCGATGAAGTGTCCACGTACTTCGCTGTGCGGCAGGTGACTTCCTTCAGTTATGCTCAAGAGGATGATTGCCGAGCCGAGGATTACGCTGGCAATGGTCAGCAGGGTCAGGGCACGGTTAACACTTTCTTCGGTCAGGGCGTACCAGCCTACTTTGACTTGCGAATGTCCTTTGACCTTGGAAATGATGAAGCCCAGCCAGGTGCGGAAGGTGGTTGTTTTCAAACCGCCGGCGCATGATCCCGGTGAACCGCCGATAAGCATCAGGCCGATCATGACCAGCAGGGATATGTTGGTCAGGCCGGAAATATCCACAGTATTAAAGCCTGCGGTACGGCAGGTTACAGACTGGAACAGCGCCGCGATTTCATTAACCATGGCCCCTTCAACCACGTGGACTTTGAAGCTTTCGGCAAAAAAGATGGCTAGTCCGCCTACAACAATCAGGAATGCAGATGTTTCTAGGACGATGCGGGTGTGCCAGCTTAAGGTATGGGCTGATACTTCGCTTTTGCGCCTGCGCACAAAGTTTATGAATTTATGCCATAACTCGGTCATGACATAAAAGCCCAGTCCGCCCATGATAATCAGGGCCATGAAGACCGTGTTAATGCCCAGATGGTCCTTCCACGTGGTCAGGCTGTCTGAATAAAGCGAGAATCCTGCATTACAAAAAGCCGATATGGAGTGGAAAACTGCCGAGAACGGATAAAACCCCGTCGGGTCCATGTGGTTGAGCAGCAGGGCGCCCAAGGCTTCAATGGACAGCACTGCCGTGACCACGCCGACAATGAATTTACCGATATTGAATGATGGGTCGTGGATTAAAGTCTGGCTGACCGCAATACGGTCCGAGGCACTGACCTTCTTGCCCAGCAGGTAAATTACCAGACTGGCATAGGTCATAATCCCCAGCCCGCCCAGCTGGATCAGGGCCAGAATGACACTCTGTCCGGTGCGGCTGAAAAAGGTCCCGGTATCCACCACCGCGAGCCCGGTAACGCAGACTGCCGAGGTTGCCGTAAAAATAGCATCAAGAAATGAAAGCTCCTTTCCCGGATGGCAAATGTCCAGTTTCAGCAGCATGCCACCGATTAAAATAGTGGCCAGAAATGCGTAAATGGGCATCCAGAAAGGAGAAGTCGCTTTGGATTTCATATAGTTCTATTTACGCTTGAGTTTAAAAGATGGCAAGAATGCTGTTGGTGTGACGTCTTCTCAAGCTATATGCGAAGCAAATCGGAAGTTTTTGATTCGCCACGTCATGTGGCTTATCCCTTCCCCAGCCGCCGGAGGCATTAAATCTGTCCAGTTCTCTTCCTGTATTCTTCTAACTTCTCTTCTACTTCTTCCCAGCGCATGAAGGTTGTTTCATGCTCAGCTTCGAGGTTTTCGAGCTTGGCTTGGGCGGCGGCCATTTCTTCACCGGACTTTTTGTAGAATTCCGGGTCGGCCATGAGATTCTGCATTTCTTCGATTGAGCCTTCAAGCTCTTCGATTTTTCCGGGCAACTCGGTGATTTCC
The DNA here is from genome assembly GCF_965230075.1 of Maridesulfovibrio sp. GTDB lineage: Bacteria > Desulfobacterota > Desulfovibrionia > Desulfovibrionales > Desulfovibrionaceae > Maridesulfovibrio. The sequence goes on from NZ_OZ245945.1 coordinate 759,405, forward strand.
ACTTCCAGCGCTTCGAACTCACGCTGTTCTTTGTAGCTGAGCTTTTCCGGGCGGGCATCCGGTGTTTTCTTCGGCTTGGGCTTGGTCGCTTTGGGTTTTACTTCCTCTTCGGGCTGCTGACGCTGTCGCACCCAGTCGTCGTAACCGCCAACGTAATCGTTGACTTGCGCATTGCCTTCAAAGGCGAGAGTTCCGGTAACCACGTTGTTCAGGAAAGCACGGTCATGGCTGACGATGATAACAGTGCCGGGATATTCCATGATACGGTCTTCGAGCAGTTCAAGGGTCTCGGCATCAAGATCGTTTGTAGGTTCGTCCATTACCAGCAGGTTGGAAGGACGGGTGAACAGACGCGCTAAAAGCAGACGGTTGCGTTCCCCGCCGGAAAGTACGCTGACCGGGGAATTGGCCCGGTCCGGGGAGAATAGGAAATCTTTCAGGTAACCCATGACGTGTTTGTTGCGACCATTGATGGTCACAGTGTCATTGCCGTCAGCTACGGAATCGCGCACGGATCTATCCGGGTCGAGTTGTTCGCGATGCTGGTCAAAATAGGAAATTTCAAGCTTGGTGCCGAGCTTAATGGAGCCGGAATCCGGATTGAGATTGCCCAGCAGGACTTGTATCAGAGTTGTTTTGCCTGCACCGTTGGGACCGATGATCCCGATCCGGTCTCCACGCATGATGGTGGTGGAAAGGTCTTTGAAGATGGGATTGCCGTCCCATGCATAGGATGCGTTCACGGTTTCGGCTACGACTTTACCGGAACGTGCGGCCTCCTGAATTTCTATGGTCGCTTTTCCAGTCCGCTCACGGCGCTGCTTGCGCTCTTCACGTAGTCTTTTCAGCGCGCGCACGCGGCCTTCGTTACGGGTCCGGCGAGCCTTGATGCCCTGCCTGATCCATACTTCTTCGCGGGCCAATTTTTTGTCGAATTCGGACCAGTTTTTTTCTTCGGCAGCAAGAAGTTCTTCCTTGCGTTTGAGGAAGGTATCGTAATCGCAGGACCAGTCAGCAAGGTTGCCGCGGTCCAGTTCAATGATCCGGGTGGCGATCTTGCGCAGGAACATACGGTCATGAGTAATGAAGATCAGAGTACGGATGTTTTTGACCAGAAATTCTTCAAGCCATGCGATTGAGTCAATGTCCAAGTGGTTGGTAGGCTCGTCCAGAAGGAGGACATCCGGTTTGGAAGCCAGTGCCCGGGCCAGCAGGGCGCGTCTTTTCAGACCACCGGAAAGTGTTTCAAAGCGCATTTCAGCGCTGAGGGAGAGGCGTGAGATAACCATTTCAATGGTGGTCAATGCTTCCCAGCCACCGTGCTTTTCCATGATTTCTTCCACTTCGGAAAGCTTGGAAACATCACCGCCGTTGGCAACTTCAAGGCTTACAGTGTGGTAGCGGGTCAGGGCATCCCCCAGATCGCCGAGACCTCCGGCGACTACTTCAAAGATGCTGCCTTCCAGCACCTCGGGAACTTTCTGGGAAAGGCGGGCTACGCTGACACCTTTCTGGTAAGAGATGTTTCCGTCGTCAGGAACAAGGTCGCCGCTCATGAGTCGGAGCAGGGTGGATTTACCTTCCCCGTTACGTCCTACAATACAGATACGTTGGCCTTCTTCCACCTGAAAGGATACTTTATCCAGCAGCTGGGGACCGCCGAAGGTCATGGAAACATCATTTACACTCATCAAAGCCATTAGTTTAACTCCGCACTATACTTGATTAAAAATATAATATAATTAAAGACAGATATTATTCTTTTCATTAGTATCTCAAACTTGAGGGCGGCAGTGTAGAATTTTGCCGCCAAAAAGGGAAGTCTGTTCCCGGGGCTTGAAAAAGAGTACTTTGCGTTACAATTTGTTGACGAAAGTCTAAGCTTAGGGCAGATAACCCATAAAGTTGCTCCTGCGGAGTTTTGCAATTGGATTTTCAACCCCTGCTGTATGAGCGGGCGGGATATATAAAATGAGTACTGGCGATAGATTACTGGACATCTTTCAGGATGAAACACTTGAACGGCTCGATAATATTGAGACCGGTCTTTTGCAGTTGGAGAACAGTCCTACGGACCTTACCCCGGAATTGATCAATTCAATTTTTCGGGATGCCCACTCAATCAAAGCCGGGTCCAACCTGCTTAAGCTGACTGTCATTGAGGAACTCTCCCATAAGTTGGAGAATGTTCTGGAAATGATTCGCTCCGAAGGACTGATTCCCACAGAGCTTATTATTACCGCCTCGTTGGAGTCGGTGGATAAACTTCGCTCCCTGACCGAAGATGTACTTAACAGCAACACCAAGAGCATCCGCTTACAGAAGACCATGCTTGAGGTTTCAGTGCAGCGTGCGCTGGCCGGTGAGAGTTAGATAGGATTTATTAATGAAAATTTTAAGCCCCCGCACCATTTTGGTGCGGGGGCTTTTTTACTAAGGATTCCTGAGCGTACAGCTTAAACTTTTTCAGCTATTCCTTTACCCCATCCGGTGATTTCGTCGCGGTCCGGGTCGCCGTCGATCTTGAGGCTGTCGCCGACAACTACAGCACCCATCTTTTCGAGTTTTTCTTCAATAGCATCTACAGCACCGCAGAAATAGGTGTAGTCTGAATCACCGCATCCGAAAACAGAAACTTTTTTGCCCTTCAGGTCAGCGTCTTCAAGGGCGTCGTAAAGGGGGATGAAGTCATCCTGTAATTCGATTTCTTCTTCGCCCCAAGTGGAGCAGCCAAAGAGAACGATGTCGTATCCGTTGCCGAGGTCGGCCACACTGACATCGGTAACATTTTTCAGTTCCACATCAATTTCCTGATTTTCAAAAGCTTCAGCCACGTACTCAGCGGCTGTTTCTGTATTTCCGGTAGTTGAGCCGTAAACGATAAGTGATTTGGACATGGTGTCCTCCTTTAGGTCTGTAATCGGTTTGATAACGTTATTTAGCTTTTAGTGAGAGTGAAATTCAAAGTCAATATCAATTTGTAAAAATGTTAAGAAAATATGAAAATGTCACAGGTGTGGTAATTGAGTGTTTACGCCGCGGCTGAGTGGTGTTATGGGGTACTTAAGACTAACCGGTATCTATCCGGCTCGGCCAGCGTCATTTAAAGTCCAGCCGTGTCATATCGGGTCCTGCCTCCCCGGCAGGGTGTAAGGTCCAACTTCATTTACAATTTGATATTGATTGCGTGAGATTGCCATAATCTTTCGTGTTCGGTGCATTCCTTTTTATTCCGGCCGATTTTTCCTGCTGTTTTCTGCATAGTCTGTTATATTCAGACTTCATCTTTGCAGTATTTTTCCATTTAGCGCCATCAAACCGGCCCGGACTTCTTTTCAACTTCAAATATTACGGAGGTCACTATCATGAGTGTACAACTTGATGTAACCGGTTTGGATTCTTGGGGATTCAATAATGACGGCCCGCTGATTATTGCAGGACCCTGTAGTGCGGAATCCCGCGAGCAGCTTCTTGAAACCGCCCGCGGCATTAAAGACAAAGGCGTGCACATGCTGCGCGCCGGTATTTGGAAACCGCGTACCCGTCCCGGCTGCTTTGAAGGCATGGGCGAGGAAGGTCTCAAATGGCTGGTCGAAGCCAAAGAAGAGACCGGGTTGCCTATCTCCTGTGAAACTGCAACTCCCGAGCATGTAGAGCTTTGCCTCAAATATGGTGTTGACTTGATCTGGGTAGGCGCACGGACAACTGTAAACCCCTTTGCGGTACAGGCTCTTGCTGATTCCCTCAAAGGAACAGATATCCCTGTGCTGGTCAAAAACCCCATCAACCCTGATGTGGAACTCTGGCTCGGTGCGCTTGAGCGTATCAACAAGGCCGGCGTAACCAAGCTCGGTGCTATCCACCGCGGCTTTTCCTCCGCCCGCCCCAGCGAATACCGTAATGCTCCCAACTGGAGAATTTTCATTGAACTGCGCCGCCGCACTGAAGGTATGCCTATCATCTGCGATCCCAGCCACTTGTGCGGTAAGCGTGAACTGATTCCCGCAGTAGCTCAGAAATCTCTTGATCTGCTTTTCGACGGCCTGATGATAGAATCCCACATCAACCCTGACGTGGCCCTCAGTGACAGCAAGCAGCAGTTCACTCCTGAAGATCTCGGTAAGGTTCTGGACGGTCTGGAAGTTAAACATGCTGTTGCAGAAGATAAAGAATTTGCCCTGAAGATGGAAAGCAAGCGTGCCCGCCTTGTGGAAATCGATGATGCCATTGTTGAACTCCTTGCAGAGCGTATGGCTCTCGGCCGCAAGATCGGTAAGATGAAGTGCGAGCGCGGCATTGCTCTCCTGCAGCCTGACCAGTGGAGGAAGACTGTTGAAAAGCGTACCCGTGAAGGCGTTGCCCGCGGCATGGATGAACACTTCATGCTCCGCATCTTCCAGTACATCCATGAAGAATCTCTGCGTCAGCAGGAATGCGTGCTGGCCGGGGAAGAATAATGCCCAAGGTCAATGTTGAACTGCGTGGGGAGTTCGATAATTCCTATGAGATCAGTGTAGACTATTCTGTCATGGATGAAGTTGTCGCTGATCTTAAAGCCAGGAAATACGGACATACCCCGGTAGTTATCTGCGATGAAAATACTCGTGAGCTTTTCGGACATGCGCTGGTCGAAAAGCTCGCTCTTGAAGATGTTGACCCGCTGCTGCTCACTGTCCCCGCCGGGGAGAACAGCAAATCCCTTGATGTGTTTGGCTCCCTGCTCGAAGCAATGCTTGAGGCCGGAATAACCCGTCAGGACGTGGTTGTAGCCTTAGGCGGCGGAGTGGTCGGTGACCTTTCCGGCTATGTTGCCGGGAGTTATATGCGCGGCATCAATTTCGTGCAGGTGCCTACAACCCTGCTTTCTCAGGTGGATTCTTCCGTGGGCGGCAAGGTGGCTGTGAACATCAAGCATTGGAAGAACTACTGCGGTATGTTCTACCAGCCCAAGCGGGTTTACACCAACATCTCAGCACTTGAATCCCTGCCTGAGCGGGAAATCCTCAGCGGGCTGGGCGAAGTGGTCAAGACTGCTTTCATTGCCGACCGCGAGCTGGTTGATTACCTCTCTGGAAATGCGGATAAGGTCCGTTCTCTCGATCGTGAAGTCATGGCTAGGGTCGTGGCCCGCTGTTGTGAGATCAAGGCCGATGTGGTTGCTCGTGATGAAAAAGAGGGCGGGGTGCGTCGTATCCTCAACTATGGCCATACCGTGGGCCATGCCATTGAAACCTTTGCCGGGTACAAAATATCTCACGGCGAATGTGTTACATGGGGCATGCGTATCGTTGCTCGGGCCTGTCATAAGGCCGGGATGCTTTCTGCTGAGGACCTCAAGTTACATGAAGAACTCATGGACAAGCTCGGTCTTGCCACTGGAAAGCTCGACATTGAGCCTGCCAAGATCATGGAACTCATGAAGAAGGACAAGAAGGTCAAGCAGGGACAGGTTGTGATTGTCGGGCTTGATAGATTAGGCAATGCAGTTGTGCGCGAGGACTTTCCTCTTGAGTTGATTGAAGCAGAATTGAAGAATGTATGAACTAATGATGCCTCCGGCGGCTTAAACCCTTTTGCAAAAGGGTTTAAGAATCCCAAAACCTTTTATTAAGCTTCGCTCTTTAGCTTAAGAGACTGTCAAAGAATAAAATATTTGCGGGGAACTGGTTGTTTTTCCAGTTTCCCGCTTTATATTTTGGGCCAGAAACAACAAGGAGTTACCATGAAAGATATTTCCACCAAGCTGGTCAATGCGGGCAAAGCCGAAGCCCTGCAAGTTATAGATACCATTAATCCGCCCCTGCACCGTGCTTCCACTGTCCTTTTTGATTCCTATGCCGATATGCTCAAGGCGAATAAAGGTGAATTCGAAGGTGTGGAGTATGGCACTTGCGGAATGGCTGCCCAGAAAGCTTTTGAGGCTGCCATGGTTGAGCTGGAGGGCGCACACGGCTGCAAAACTTTTCAGTCCGGTATTGCCGCTATTGCCATGGTGCTCATGGCTTACACAAAGCAGGGCGATCATATCCTCATTTGTGACAATGTCTACGGCCCGACCCGTCATTTCTGCGATGGCTTTCTTTCAAAGTACGGTGTTGAAGCTGAATACCTGCCCTCTGATGCCGGGGCCGGGGTTGCTGATTACATTCGTGATAATACAGCGTTGCTTTTCATGGAATCTCCCGGTTCAAATACCCTTGAGATTCAGGATGTCTCGGCAATCACCAAAATCTGCCGTGAAAAGGGTGTCGTTTCCGTCATTGATAACACATGGGCAACTCCTTTATATTTCAATCCCTTTGAGTATGGCGTGGATGTTTCCATTCAGTCGTGCACCAAATATATCACCGGTCATTCCGATATTCTGCTTGGTTCGGTTTCCACAAATGAGCAGAGCTGGGCGGTTTTTGAAAAATGCTGCGGGCTTTTCGAAGTTTTTGCTGCACAGGAAGATTGCTATCAGGCACTGCGCGGATTGCGGACCCTGAAAGTCCGCCTCAAGGCCCATGAACAGGCTGCCCTTGAGATAGCAAAATGGCTGGAAAACCATGAAATGGTTGAATCCGTAATCCATCCGGCCCTTGAAAGCCATCCCCAGCACGATCTTTGGAAGAAGTCTTTCAAAGGTTCAAGCGGGCTTTTCGCTTTCACTCTCAAAGATGAATTTGAAGATATCGATCACTCCCCGTTTGTAGATAACCTTGAGCTGTTTTGCCTCGGCTACAGCTGGGGCGGATACAAGAGTCTGATCACCGGAGGAAAGTTCCGGCGTACCAACCACTTCGGCTATGAGGGCAAGACCATTTTTCGCTTGAATATCGGACTGGAAGATGTGGAAGACCTTAAAACTGATCTGGCTCAGGGGCTGGAACGGTTGAGATAAATAAGTGAGGCTCTCTTTCTTGATTGTTATTTAAGGTAACCAGATAGAGGGCTTCTTTTCTCCATTCATGATTAAGCCCTTCAGCAGAAATGAGTTCTGTTTTTGATTTAAACATATCAGCTGTCGGGATGGAGTTAAGCAATATGCTTAGTTCAGTATTATTAAGGATCAGGACAGTCTTATTGAACCGGTTTGTTTTGAGAAATTTATAAAGCGGGCTCTGTTTGTTGCTTTTGTCTTCCGCCTTTAAAAAGTTGATTGCGGTATTTGGTGCAACCAGTACTTTAATGAAATCGTGTATTTGGAAGGGCAGGGTCGTCAGATAACTTTGCCCGTTGCGATTAATTGAGTTGCGCAGGAAAAAATGCAGCTCCGGGTGAATCCGTAAAGATCTTCTGGATGCTATGAATATATAGTTGTCGTGCGCGGGGATAGATTCATTTATTGAATTGGCCATTTCTTGGGCCAGTAGGGAGTCTGGCTGTAGTTGTCCATTCGTATCAACGTCCGGTGCGGCATTGAAATAGAAGGGATAAATGAGCAGCATACCGGCGAAAACTATACTGAGGAAGGTCTTTGGTTTTTTATAATATTTCATACCTGCAGCACCTATGGTCAGCGATAAGACAAAGGCCGCAAGGGTAAATGGGACGGTCTGCGTCTGGAAGTCGCTGATTTGTGCATTGCGCCACAGGTTTACGGATATTTGCCCGCTGTAGAGTACAATACCCACGATTACTGCGGGGATCAGCGCTGCCAACGCAGTACAGAACGTAAATAATTTTTTGAAAAGTCCGTCTCGTCTGGCTGTAAGTATCCAGTTCACGGCGATTATTGAGAGAATGGGCATTAGCGGCAGAAAATAACGGTGTGCCCGGAGTCTGAATATAAATATGCTTATCAGCAGGTAGATCAGGCCGCTCCAGAATAAATAATCAGTTTCTTTATGTCGGGCTGCTTTGTCGCGTAAAAGAAAAAATGCTGCGCACAGTCCGAAAATTCCAAGCGGAAAGAAGACGACTCCAGCCTCATAAAAATAAAATCCGATACTTTGCAGGTGATGGAGCAAGGTTGGGGTTTTGTAGGTGGTGTTCTGCGAAACATCGTTCAGCATGCCGGAGAGGTAGTCCATTCCGGAAGTGCTGGCTGTGGTGATCCAGAGCAAAAATGGTAAGCAGGCGAATAGCCCTAGTATAATGGGCGCGGATTCTTTTTTCAGGGTGTTTAGTACTGCACGGCAAAGCGGTACCTCTTTGTGTGAGTTGGTCCTAAACAGTTCCGCCAGTAAATAGCCGATTAGTGGAGGCAGGGCGAAAGGCCCTTTGCTCAGAACTCCCAATCCCATGGCAATGGTAGCGCCGGAAAGATTCAATATCCCCCTTTGGCCTTGGAACCTTCGTAAATAGAAAAAACTGCTCCAAGTGACAGCAGCAGTATAGATGATATCCGCCTTCAGTAACATTCCTTCGATTTTAAATGGCGGGGCAACGGCCAGCAGCAAGCCTGCCAATAGTCCGCACTTATCTCCGCCAATCCTCCTGCCTATCAGGTAGGTGGCGGCTACAGTCAGTACTGAACTCAGTATTGCCGGGATACGGGCGATAAAAAGTTGTGTCCCGGTGCTGGAATCGGAACCGAATAAATCAATCAATGCTCCACTCAGCCAGTAAGGCAAGGGTGGTTTTTGCATTCGGGGAAGGCCGCCGAACATTGGGTGCAGCCAGTCTCTGCTGCGGGCCATTTCCATGGCAGCAGTTATGTATTTGGGCTCGTCAATGTCAAAGAAAAAAGGACGCCACTCTCCCATGCAGGCAAAGAAAAGAGCGAAAATAATCAGACATGTAAAAGTAAGTGGTTGCCGATATGTAAGCTTTGAGTCCATAAGCTAGTGTTTGGCAGCTTCCAGATAAATTTTCTGAAATTCAGGTATACCCACTTCCTCGGCCCAGTGAAGATAGAGTGATTTTAGGAAGTTCCGGCGCAACTCAGGTGCTGCGGCGATACGGTTTTTAATTGCTGCTTCCACGTCCATTTCTTCAATCACATTGTGCAATGTCTGCGCTCTGTGGATGATGCGGTGCGAGCTTTCAATCAATTCGTTGCCCTGTTTGGCAAGACGTTCCCGCCATTCTTCGTCAGTTATTAGAAGATTGTATTTTTCCAGAAGGTCTTCAACGTTGTTGGGTTCATAGGTCAGCAGATGAACTCCGTCCTCAAAAATATCAAAGAATCCGTTTTCGATTCTGGGAGTCAGCAGGCATGCGCCACAGGCCAATGCCTCAAAGACACGGAAGTTCAGGTCGCCGCGTTCGGCAATATTGAGCACAACTTTTGCTCTGGGGAAAAGTTTGCTGAAATCGCCTCTGGTAATGTGCAGGCCGGGAACATGTTCAGCTACTTTATCGAGAAAAATTTTTCTTTCCGGGGTCAACTCCGCACTTACATTACCTACAAAGAGCAGGTCCCATTCTTTTCGTGCTTCGGACGGGACATGAAAGTCCATGACAATGGGCGGAAACCAGAGCAGTCGGGATTCCTTTAATCTTGGAGTGAAACGGTCCAGATGGTCTTTCAGGCTGACCAGACAGATGTCGAATCCTTGGGCGTAATAGGGATACCAGCTGTGGATGTGGGTATCGATGCAGTGAAAAATTGTCAGGCAGGGATAGTTTTCCACTCCAGCCAGCGGTGGGGCGATTGAACGGTCAGCATAGACCACGGCAAACGGTTTTGTCCCGGTCTTTTCAAGGATGTCCTGCCAGGTGAATACCTGTTGCCCCCGGATAGGGATGTGGACTGTCTTGTAGCCCAGTTCGTCCATTCCTGTACGGAAAAAGGTATTGCCGATCCATGCTATTATTTTGGGGTCTTGCTTGCTCACAAGCTGAAGGTAGCAATTTATCCTCTTATTTGAAAGAGGGGGCTAATCAGGAATAGGCGATTTATTTGAGCATGTTGAACAGCGACGGTTCATCAAGGTCTAGGGATGGGGTGAATTTAACTCCGAAGACAGATGATTCCTGCCATACGGTTACAGCCTTTTGGCTGCTGAGAAAACCTATCCGGTCGTTGAATATGCAACCGCGAATAAATAGTTCATCATCAAGCTTTATTCGTTCAGAATCTTTGACGGAATTAATTTTGAATTTCATTCCTTGTGTGGAGATGTTGAGGATAGTGATGTCGAAATCCTCACCGGAAGTTGCGGCAACATCACATTGCCGGAAAAAGCTGTTGATAGAAGCCAGCTCAATCCGTGCATGCTTTCGCCTGTCTGCTAATGTATTCATATTTGCCTCCCCAGCGGGCGAACACTAAAGCTTTAATAATTGCATGTGAATTATTTTTTGTGTGTCGGTGTTGAAATGTATTGCATTGCCGTAGCTTGGTTACGGGGAGAGTTTTTTCCTGTTTTATAGGGTGTTGACGAGTGCTGTTGTCGTTTCATAGAATATTGTTGGAGTGAGTGGGCTTTTAGAAACGGGGAAGGGTATGGGAGTAGATGGTTTTCATAAATATATCGATGAGCTGGAAGAACAGCTGGAACTTCAGACGTTGCTGGCTGATTCTTCTTCCGAAGCAATTGGTGTGTTTGATGAGAACGCACGTTGCATAGCAGTGAACAGGGAAATTCTTGAAGTTCTGGGGTATACCCATGATGAAGTTCTGGGAATGAGTGCACTTGATTTTATTACAGAAGAGTATCGTGATCTTGCAAAAAAGAATATTTCTGAAAGGTATGACAAGCACTATTTTGTGATGGGCAGGCGCAAGGACGGTTCTGTCTTTCCTGCTGAAATTCGTGGCCGGACTGTAGATTTTCGGGGCAAGGTGTATCGTATTTCAGCCATACGGGATGTCTCCTATTTAAAAGCAACAGAAATGGAGTTGCGCGAAACCCTGAATGAACTCAAGATTATCTTTGAAAACAGCAAAGTAGGGATGATGTTTTTGAAGGGAGGACGAATCTTGAAAAGGGCAAATCAGGCCCTTGCCGATATTCTGGGCTATGATTCCCCTGATGATATGGTTGGCTTAAGTATGCTCGACCTGCATCTTTCCGAAGATAAATTTCATGAATTTGGTAAGCAGTATTATTACACCCTTGTAAATAAGGCTCAGGTAAATATCGAATATCAGTTGCGGCGCAAGGACGGTAAGCCGCTGTGGTGTTCCCTTTCCGGACAGGCCGTGGATGTCGATGTCCCAGCTGATTTGAATCGAGGTGTGCTCTGGGTGGTGGATGATATCTCTTTGCGTAAGAGCGAAGAGGACCGTTTGGTTTTGCTGGCAACAACTGACAGCCTGACCGGGGCTTTAAATCGGCGGGAATTTTTCCGGCAGGTTGAGTTGTTTATGGGCAAAGAACAGCGCAATCCCGTTGGTCCGACCATGCTGATGATAGATCTTGATAATTTCAAGAAGATCAATGACAGCCATGGACATGAGGTCGGGGATGTGGTTCTGCGGTCTTTTGCTGATATTTGTCGGTCCGTAATCAGGGATAATGACGTATTTGCCCGCATGGGAGGAGAGGAATTCGCTCTTTTCCTGCCCGGAACGGACCTTGCGGGCGGTATTGCCGTGGCTGAACGTCTACGCAGGCAATTTGCAGCCAGTGAAGTTCGTGCTTGCGGGGATTCCATTCAGTGTACTGCAAGTGTCGGGGTTGCTACGATGAGCTCACGCAGATTGAACCCTGAGCGTTTGCTGCGCATGGCAGATATGGCCTTGTATGATGCGAAAAGTTCCGGGCGCAACCGGGTCTGTTTTTACGATTGATATTTTTATGCGGAAGTATTTCTCTCTTTGAATTTGTTTTAACTCTTGGCTAAAGCCGTTAAAAAAGTTAAGTGGTTATGGTATAGGATAGTGTAATATTGTATTTAATGCGGCTCCTTTTTAAGGGGAAGGCCGTAACCAATAAATTCAGGAGAATGTGGTGAGGAAGTTACTCGTTGTTTTTATGCTGATTGGAATGATGCTTTCCGGATGTGTATACGTAAATATGGATGTTGAGAATAAGCCTGTTCCGGGTGCTGATTTTAACGGTTTAAAAACTTTTGCATTTAAGCAGAAAAGCGATTCCAAGAAGGATCTTGAAGCGATCCTGCTCAATACTGCTAAACTGGAACTTGAAGCAAAAGGGTTCAGCTATGATCCCAATTCACCGGATTTTATGGTTGTTGTTAATTTCGGTTCCAAGGCTTTCATGGAAAGGGGCGTAACCTACAAAAGGGAAGCCTACGAGTATGATTACATTAGCAAGACCAATACTGATATCGGGGTGGTTAAGACAGCTGATGCCCCTCGCGTAGACAATACTGTACGCATCTACCTGATGACTCCCGAAGATGAAGGCATGAAAACCTACCTCTGGCGCGGCATGGCTACCAGTCAGGACCGTGAAGGTCTGGATATTGTAGGTCGTTGTCTGGTCAAAGGAGCTTTGTCGCAGTTTCCCACTGCCAGTGGAAAATTTCGTCAAAAACTCAATGTTAGAGACTGCGAATAGTTTAGCGTAATAATAGGAAGTTTTTTTAAGGCCCCCGGAGTTTGTTCGGGGGCCTTTTTTATGTCTGAGCAAAAAATTTGATCAGTGCTTGACTTTGGGCTTGAAGAATGTCATTTCTTCATCACTATATAACAATATTTTTATATATTGAATTTGGTTTGTATGCGCCCGCAGGAAACGGAAGACGGTGAAAATCCGTCGCAGGCGCGCTGCTGTAACCGGGTAAATCAAGAAGGAATGGTGTCGGTCCACTGTTGGAAAACGGGAAGGAGCGGTGCTGTGCGTCGAATAGGCCCGGAAGCCAGAAGACGTCCTGCGGGAGTGAGTGCCGGACCTCGCGAACAGGTCTGTGAAACAGGGATAATAGTCCCGCCGCCAAGCGGACACTTTTAATATGGAGAACTACAATGCTGACGCACACTTTAGGCTACCCCAGAATGGGCAGCAATCGCGAGCTTAAACGCAAGCTTGAATCTTACTGGAAAGGTGAAGCCGGGGCTGATGATCTTGCCCTGACTGCCAAGAAACTTCGGGCACAGCACTGGGAAGACCAGATGCTGGCTGGAGTCGATCTTCTTCCGGTGGGTGATTTTTCCTACTACGACCATATGCTTGACAACGCAGTAAGATTTGGCGTTGTTCCGGCAAGATATGATGTAGAAGGCGCTAAGGCTTCCCTTGATGATTATTTCAGGATGGCCCGTGGCGAAGCCGGAGAAAACGGCGTAGCAGCCATGGAAATGACCAAGTGGTTCGATACCAACTACCACTACATCGTTCCCGAATTCAGTAAGGATCAGGAATTTTCCCTTGCTGATGAAACCATTCTCGAACAGGTGGATGAAGCTGTCCAGCTTGGACATAAAGTAAAGGCTGTGCTGCCCGGGCCGTTGACTTTCCTGTTGCTGGGTAAATGCGCGGATCAGGATTTTGACCGTCTGGACCTGCTGGAAAAGCTGTTGCCCGCTTATGTGGAACTCATTGAAAAGCTTTCCGCCAAATGCGAATGGATTCAGTTTGATGAACCTGTACTGACCCTTGATCTTGATGAATCCGTGCTCAAACTTTTCAGCCCGGTTTACCGCACCTTCAAAGAAGCTGCTGCTGACAGTAAAATTCTGGTTGCTTCTTACTTCGGTGGGCTCGGAGATAATCTTGAAGTAGCAGCAGTCCTGCCTGTTGATGGTTTGCATGTGGACCTAGTGCGTGGGGGGCAGGATCTTGAGCCGTTGCTTTCAAAGCTATCCTATAACCTGAGTCTTTCTCTCGGCGTAGTGGACGGCAGGAATATCTGGCGGGCCGACCTTGAGCGGGCTGTAGCTGCAGTTAAATCCGTGCATGCCATACTTGGTAAAGAGCGGGTTTTGATCGCTCCTTCCTGCTCACTGTTGCATGTTCCTTTTGATCTCGATTTGGAAACCAAACTGGATGCTGAGATTAAATCGTGGATGGCTTTTGCCCGCCAGAAATGCGCGGAGATCAGGACCATTGCTGATGCCGCAAAAGGTGAGGATGTAGACGCTGTTCTCGCTGCGAACCGCAAAATCCTTGAGACCCGTAAAAATAGCCCAAGGGTGAACAATCCGCAGGTTGCCCAGAGGTTAGCTGCGCTTAAGCCTGAGGACTACCGCCGTAATTCCGTTTATGAAAAACGTGCTGAAATCCAGCGCGGGCTAGGCTTTCCTGTTCTGCCGACAACTACCATCGGTTCATTTCCCCAGACTCCCGAAGTACGCTCTACAAGAAGCGGTTTCAAGAATGGACGCATTGAACGCGCAGATTACGAAAGCTTCATGCGCGGTTACATTGAAGACTGCATCCGACGTCAGGAAGAGATCGGACTTGATGTGCTGGTTCATGGCGAGCCCGAGCGCAACGACATGGTTGAGTATTTCGGTGAAAACTTTGACGGTTACTGCTTTACTTCCAACGGCTGGGTGCAGAGTTACGGTTCCCGCTGCGTAAAGCCTCCGGTGATTTTCGGTGATGTTTCACGCCCCGGTCCGATCACTGTGGAGTGGATCAATTATGCCCGCTCCCTTTCCGATCGAGAGGTTAAGGGTATGCTTACTGGCCCGGTAACCATCCTTTGCTGGAGCTTTGTGCGTGACGACCAGCCCCGCAGTGAAACCTGCCGTCAGATAGCGCTGGCCGTACGTGACGAAGTTGCCGACCTTGAGAAGAGCGGTGTCAAAGTCATCCAGATCGATGAGCCGGCCCTGCGTGAGGGGCTGCCCCTGCGTAAGGCAGAGCAGCCGGAATATCTGAAATGGGCTGAGGAGTGCTTCCGCCTTTCCGCTTCCTGCGTAGAGGATTCAACCCAGATCCACACTCACATGTGCTACTGCGAATTCGATGAAATCATGAATTCCATTGCCGCCCTCGATGCTGACGTAATCAGCATTGAGGCCAGCCGCAGTCGCATGGAGCTTTTGGGTAGTTTCAGACAGTTCAGCTATCCCAATGAAGTCGGTCCCGGTGTGTATGACATTCACAGTCCGGCTATTCCTGCTGCTGATGATATGGCAGCCCTGCTGGAAAAAGCATTGGAAGTCATTCCTGCAGAACGCCTCTGGGTAAACCCCGATTGCGGACTCAAGACCCGCAAATGGGATGAGGTTGTCCCGGCCCTTAAAAATATGGTTCAGGCGGCTGAAACAGTACGCCGGAAAATCCAGTAAACAAGGAATATAAACTTCCCGGGCCGTGCCTGCGGTCCGGGAAGTAAGCAAATAAAAATAACGGAGAATTAAAATGCAGGTGGCACAGAATATCAATGAAGCTGGACAGTTTTTTTCTTTTGAATTTTTTCCGCCCAAGGATAAATCCACATGGCCCATATTCATGGAAAGGGCAGCAAGACTGGCCGCGCTTAAGCCCCTTTTCGCATCAGTTACATACGGAGCAGGCGGAACCAGTCACGACAATTCACTTGAGATTTGCTCCCTGCTGAAAAAGGAAATGGGCATTGATATTGTCGCCCATCTGACCTGCGTCGGTGCCAGCGAGCAGTCCATTGACGAGTTCGTTACCAAGCTAGGCGAGGCCGGGGTTTCAGATATTCTGGCTCTTGGCGGTGACGGGGTTAAAGACACAAATGGTGAAGGTCAGAGTCATTTCTTCCACGCCTCTGATCTTGTGGGATACGTGGACGAAAAATTTTCCGAAGTAGGAATCGCAGTAGCCGGATATCCGGGCGGACATCCCGATTCACCCTCTCTGGTGTGGGATATTGAATTCCACCATGCCAAGCTGTCCAAGGGGGCGGACTTCACTATGACCCAGCTCTTTTTCGATAACAGGGTCTACTTCGATTACGTGGACAGACTTGCCGAACTTGGCAGCACTGGCCCGGTAATCCCCGGTATCCTGCCCATCCAATCCTTAAATTCGTTGCGGCGGATCATGTCTCTGTGCGGGGCGGCAATTCCCGGTGATCTTTATTGCGGGGTGGAAAAGGCTTTTGAAAAAGGTGGCGATGAAGCGGTTATGGAGTTCGGTTTTGACTTTGCCCGCAAACAGATCGCAGACCTGCTCGATAAGGGCGCGCCCGGAGTTCACATCTACAGCCTGAATCGCGCAGCCATGTGCGAGAGGTTGATTACTGATTTGAAGAGTGACGGATATTTCAATTAAACACCTTCATCCCCTGCTAGGAAGCCCTGTGCGACTCACTCCCGCACAGGGCTTCTTCATTTTTTAGAGGAATCCTTTAAAAGCATCGGCGATATGGGCGGCGGTTTTTACTCGTGCCGGACCGTGTTCAATGATGAAGGGCAGAATCTTATCGGAATACTCGCCTAGCCCGGAAAGCAGGGTTTCACTGAGCCCCTTGGCTGAAGGTGAGGCAATGAAGGTCTTGATTTCCTTGTACAGGGTCTTGGCCTCGCTTACAGAATTGTTGCCGGAGGTGTAGGCGGTGGATGCATGATCGTAGACTTTTTTGGCCTTTTCAAAGCTGCCGGGGGTGGTGATGATCTTGGTCAGTTTTGAGGTCAGGGAAGAATCGGTTGTGCCGGAATCCATGCTTTCGGAAAAGCCGACCAGTTTGGCAAGTCTGGTAAAAGTTGAACCGGAACCGATGTTACCGAGTTTTGAGGTCAGGGCGGCTCCTTCGTCAGGATTGAGCAGGCTCATGGTTGTGGTCTGCGCATCGACGAGGTTTTCTGTGGAATCGTAAAATCCGGTATAGACGTTCTTTGCCCGGTCAAGCAGGCTTGCACCTTCTGCCGCACTTTTGGCTGTTTCAGCAGAGGAGGACAGGTCATTCAGGCTGAAAGCCAGCACTGCCGAGGCCTGAAGAAGCAGGCATGCTACAGTCAACAGGGAAATTACTATCATACGAGAAGGGGAATTTTTCATCTTGCTTTCTCCATTTTTAGGTTAGGACTTCAGTATACTTAGTTGAAGGGATTTTTCCATTAGAAAAGGAAACGGAATCTGCAAGAGAAATTCTTGGGGCAGAAAATTAAAAAAGCCGCAACATCATAAGATGCTGCGGCTTTTTTAATTTTGCTAATTTAACTGGAATTACTTGGCGTCGTGGGTATTGCGCACTGCCATGGCGTGGGTCAACCGGTCAATAATAATCGCCAGAAACACAATAGAGAGGCCCGCTTCAAAGCCCATACCGATATCAATGCGGTTAATGGCAACCAGCACTTCCATGCCCAATCCCTTAGCCCCAATCATGGAGGCCACAACAACCATTGCCAGAGCCATCATGGTTGTCTGGTTGATACCCACAACAATGGTCGGCCTTGCCAGAGGAAGCTGCACCTTGAACAAGGTCTGCATGGGGGTTGCACCAAAGGCCCGGGCCGCTTCGATAACGTCTTTGGGAACCTCGCGGATTCCGACGTTGGTCAGGCGGATAATCGGCGGCATGGAGTATATGATGGTCGCGAAGAGCGCGGGAACCTTTCCAAGGCCGAAGAGCATCATTACCGGGATAAGGTAAACAAAGCTCGGCATGGTCTGCATGGCATCGAGGATCGGTTTGATGATGGTCTCCACGCGGTCACTCCGTGCCATCCATATTCCCACGGGAATACCTACGGCAAGGGATATGACAACCGCTCCGGTGACCAGTGCCAGAGTCATCATGGTCAGCTTCCAGTATCCGAAGCAGCCGATGATAAAGAGCATGGCCGACATGCCCAGTCCTCGTTTCCAGTTGCCGAGCAGCCACCAGCCGGCAACACCGACACCGATTATGATTACAAACCACGGGATCATAAGGAAGAACTGCTGCAAAGCAATAAGCATTTGCAAGAGAACATGGCCTAGGGCATCAAAGAATGCTCCCCAGTTATCCATGACCCATGCCATGCCTGTGTTTACCCAGTCTGCCAGTGGTATTTCCAGAGCCTTTGGAAACTTATACATTATAAAATCCAGTTGTTATGTTTTAATTCAATGCGGCCTTGATTGTGGCTGCTTTGTCAGCGGGAACCCATTTTGTCCAGACATCTTCATTGTTCTTAAGGAACCATTCGGCAACCTCTTCAAGGCTTGCCTTTTCATTTTTCATGTAGGCGAGACACTCGTTGGTTATGGCCATGGTGGTTTCATATTTCTTGAACATTTCAATGATTTTGGGAGCACGTTCCATCAGGGATTTACCGACGAGAATGTTAACATCGGAGTTGGGATATGCGCAGAGTCTGGTATCGTTCCATACTTTCGCATCATAAGGTGCTTCTTCAAGAAAAGTCATATCGATCATGCCCATTACCCAGGTGGGGCCCCAGTAATAACCGACCCAGCCTTTGCCGCGCTTGTATGCGGAAACCATGGAACCGGCCAGTGCGGCATCGGAACCGGGAGCGAGGAAGTTATATTTGTCATCCAGACCGTAGTTGGTAAGTTTCTGCTCGGTCTTCTGGGTTGCGGTCCATCCGGTTACGCCGGAGTAGATGAGTCCCATGGAAGGATCTTCGGGGTCTGCAAAATACTCAGGATATTTGGCGAGGTCGGCGACGGTTTTGAGTTCCGGTGTCATGGGCTTGATGCCGCGCTTGGGATCACCCTTGATCATGTAGGTGGGAACCATCAACCCTTCACGGGCGTCCTTGAAGTTCGGGCCGAGGTCAAAGAGAGTTCCGGCTTTGATGCCTTTGTCATAAAGGTGCTGGGAGTTGGATGTCCATGATTCCATGTCCACATCCATGTCTCCACGCATGATCGCTTCATAGGCAATAGCGGTTCCGGCAGGAGTGTATTCAACGTCGGTTCCGTATCCGTGTTCAATGATGAAGCCGGCAATGCGGTTGTGGATCTGGATGCTGTCCCAGTTGAGGTCGGCGAAAATGACCGGCTGCTCGGTTGCCTGTGCAGAGTTTACGGGCATAATGCTGATGATTGCGGCAAAAACAAAACCTGCAACCCAAAGCATTGTATGGGATTTAATCTTATTCATAACAAATTCCTCCAAAAATATTAAATTGACGGGTCCGGTCCGTATTCGGCTACCGCAGCAATCAGGTTGCCGCTGACCACAACGCCGATAAACTCATCGTTATCGTCGATTACGGCAAGGGGCCATCCGGATTCGGACCTCATGGGATATAGTTCCAGCGCAGGAGTCTCGGCAGAGACGCTGCGGGCAGGTTTAATTATGTCTTCAAGCTTCTTGTTTCCGGTCTCAACTGCTTTTGCCGCGTCAGCTGCATGGACAATTCCGAGCACGTGGTCGTTTGAGTCGAGAGCAAAAATGGATGAAATACTGTTCTTGCGCATTTTGCGCAGGGCGGCGCGCGGCCCGTCTGCTGCTACATAGACTACAGCTTCAGCTTTTTTCATGACATTTTCAGCTGTGAGCACCTTGGTGGCGTCCACATCTTCTACAAAACGTCTGACATAGTCGTTGGCCGGTTCGGTGAGAATTTCTTCAGGGGTGCCGGTCTGGACGATCACGCCGTCTTTCATGAGTACGATGCGGTCACCCAGTTTCAAGGCTTCGTCGAGGTCGTGGCTGATGAAGATGATGGTTTTGTGCATCCGCTTTTGGAGCTTGATAAGTTCATCCTGCATGTCGCGGCGGATGAGCGGGTCAAGAGCGGAGAAAGCTTCGTCCATGAGCAGGATGTCCGGGTCAAGGGCAAGGGCTCTTGCCAGACCTACACGCTGCTGCATACCGCCGGATAATTGTGAGGGATAACTGTCGCCCCAGCCTTCAAGCCCTACCTGAGCCAGCATTTTTTCAGAAACTTTCCGTTTCTCGGCAGCTGGTTTGCCCATCAGGTCCAGACCGAATTCGACATTTTCATAAATGGTCTTGTGGGGCAGGAGGGCGAAGTTCTGGAAGACCATGCCCAGCTTTTTCTGGCTCAGCTCGCGCATTTCTGCGGCGTCCAGCGAGGTGACGTCTACACCGTCCACAAGTATTCTGCCGTCTGTCGGCTCAATGAGGCGGTTGATGCAGCGTACCAGTGTGGACTTTCCGCTGCCGGAAAGACCCATGATTACCAGCAGTTCTCCTTCATTGGCGGAGAAAGAAGCCTGATTGACTCCAACGCTAAGTCCTGTCTGATTGAAAATCGTTTCTTTATCCAGTCCTTCGCGGACTAATTTTAAACCCTTCTGCGGATTTGCTCCGAATATTTTTGTAACGTTCTCGACAACTAATTTTTTCATTTAATAAGATGCCCGTAGGCCTTGTTTGAATTTACAAAGAAGGCAAAAGGGTAACATAAGGAAAGTATATGTCAAATTAGCTTGATATAGTATTGCTGATGTATTTCGCTCTGTTGTTTTTACTGTTTTTGACGTTGCGAGAATGTGTGGAGTAGTTAGATTTGATAATGAATAAAAAAATAAAAAATACAACATGTTTTTTGCTGTATAATTCTTAAAATGCATTGCGCGTATGCTGGTATTGTATTGAAAAATGCAGTTTGAGCAGAAAAAAGAGATAAATGGGATAAAAACGAAAAAAGCCGCAACTTTCGTTGCGGCTTTCTTTATTTACGAGTGGTGCCGAAGAGAAGACTCGAACTTCCACGGAGAAACCTCCACTAGACCCTGAACCTAGCGTGTCTACCAATTCCACCACTTCGGCACTCGGTAGAAAAGTGTTTATTGATTTCGACTTGCTTTGGCAAGAACTTTTTTTGTTAAATCGTAAATAAATTGTAATAAGGTTGTTTCCGGCAGAAATTGTGTCACTCAAAAAGTATAGGTTTTCTAATTGTAGAGCCTGTTTTCTCCTGTTATAGAAGTCCGAGCTAGAAATTTAATAAGGGGGAAATTCATGGACCCGTCCGTACTGGTTCCGGCCGCTATTGGTATCTCTGTTCATCCAATCTGGCCGGTTACTCTTTCAATCATCACCTTTTCCGTTCATCTGTTGCTTATGAATGCAGTTTTCGGGGGAGCGGCCATCGTCTTTGTTCATTCCCTTTCCGGAGGAACAGCAATCTCCAGAAATATTTCCAAGAAACTTCCGACAGTGCTGGCCTTGGCAATTAATGCCGGAGTTCCTCCGCTTTTATTTCTGCAGGCGGTTTACGGTCAGTTCAGCTATGTTTCATCCATCCTGATGGCTGTGTTCTGGCTGGCGGTAATTGCAGCCCTGATCAGCGGTTATTATGGATTATATTTCCATAATTACCGTTATGAACGTCTGGGTGTCTCAGGCCGCAGGCTGACCATGGCCGCAGTGCTGGCTGCGATTGTATACATCGGGTTCATGCTTTCCAATAAAATGACCCTGATGCTGCGCCCGGAAGTGTGGCCCGAATATTTCACTGATCCGCATGGATTTATCCTTAATTTGAGTGATCCGGTTCTTTACCCGCGGTTCATGCATTTTGCTATTTCCGCTCTGGCTGTGGGCGGGCTTTTCGTGGCTCTTGTGGGCAAACGCAAAGGTGATTCAGGTTTCGTTGATACAGGTATGAAATGGTTTTCCCGTTCAACATTGGTGAATGTGCTTATGGGGCTATGGTTTCTGGTCGCTTTGCCCAAGGATGTCATGCTTATCTTTATGGGCGGGGACATGCTGGCCACGGTGCTGCTCTGTGTCGGGCTGATCGCAACTTTCGCCATGCTTCATGCCGGATTTACCAAGAATGTTTACTGGGGCACAGCAGCAACGGTATTCATCGTCCCGGTTATGGCGATTATGCGCCATCTTGTACGCCAGAAATACCTTGAACCTTACTTCACCCTTGATACCGCTCCTGTGTCAGGTCAGTGGTCACCTTTCATACTTTTTGTTGTCTCGCTTATCGCAGGTGGATTCTGCGTCGTCTACATGCTGAAGCTCATGCTCAAGGCTGAAAGGAGTTAATGATGGAATATCCAATCTGGCATTTAACTACTTTCGGCGGCGGGTTCTGGATTGCAGTGATCGCAACCATCCATGTTTTCGTGGCCCAGTTTGCGGTCGGCGGCGGGCTGTTTCTGGTGGTCACGGAGAAGCTGGCCTACAGGACAGAATCAAGCGAACTGCTCGATTACGTAAAAAAACATTCCAAATTTTTCCTGTTGCTGACTATGGTTTTCGGCGGCGGAACCGGGGTGGCGCTCTGGTTCACCATGGCCTTGCTCAGTCCGCAGGGGACCCTTGTTCTGGTCCGCGAATTCCTTTTTGCATGGGCCACGGAATGGGTCTGGTTTGTGGGTGAGATCGTTGCCCTGCTTATCTACTATTACTATTGGGACAAGATGAACCGCCGTGACCATTTGGTTATCGGCTGGTTCTACTTTATCTTTGCTTTTCTTTCCCTGTTCACAATCAATGGCGTGGTTTCCTTCATGCTCACTCCCGGAGTGTGGGTAGAGACGCGCAGTTTCTGGGATGCTATATTTAACCCCACCTTTTGGCCTGCTCTCTTTTTCCGTACCGCGCTTTGCGGCATGCTGGCCGGACTGTTCGGTTTTGTGACTGCTGCTCGCATTAAGGATAAAGATCTGCGTTGTATGCTGGTCCGTTTCTGCGGAATCTGGACCCTGACCGGATTGGTTTTGACCATATTTTCCGGTTATTGGTACCTTAGCGCTATTCCTGCCGAGCAGGCTATGCAGGTAGTTCATAAGTCCCACCGCGTGGCTTATTTCATGAAAGTCTTTAAGTATACCGCCCCGGTCCTCCTTTTCGGTGGGCTGTTCATGGCTATCTGTGCACCGCGCCGGGTGAACTTTAGTTCGGCAATGGTTCTGCTGGTAGTTTCCTTGATGTTCTATGGCTCCTTCGAGTTTATGCGCGAGGCTGGCCGAAAGCCTTACGTTGTCTGGGATGAGGTTTATTCTACCAACATCACAGTGGCGCAGGCTAAAGAGCTGCATGGTGAATCAATCCTGCAAAATGCCAAATGGGTACCACAGGATTTGCGTGAGATTACCGACGAGAACAGGCTTAAAGCCGGATCGTGGCTCTATCAGATGGAATGTGGACCCTGTCACGCCATTAACGGTCCCCTGAATGACATTGTGCCCCGCACAGCAAGTTATACCGCTGAAGGTATTGCTGCATTTATCTCCGGCATGGGCAAAATTAACAAATATATGCCTGAATTTATCGGCACTGCTGAAGAGCGCAAAGTCCTTGCGGAATATATCCATTCCGTGGGTTCGGGCTATGATCCGGCCTTGCCGGAGCCTGAATTGACCGAACTTGCCCCTGCTCCTTTTGAAGCAGATCAGGAATACGCGCTTATGGCTTGGCCCTTGGAGGGATTGCGGCTGATCATTGATAAAGATCGCGCCATGTCCATTTCCGATAAGGGAAGCATAGTTCGCGCCCAGCTCATCATGCGAGGTGATTCTCCAGAAATTATCACCGACGATGTAAAGATCGTCTGCAAGCCGCAAGGTATGGACGAGACATTTGAACTTGAGGCTGAGGACGGTTATTTTCAGTCCGGTCCAATTGAAGTGCTTCCGTATACCAAGGAGGCCTATCAGCCTCTGCCTCCTGTTGATGTTCAGGCTCTTGATGCGGATGGAAATGTCATCGCCAGTACGACTATTGTGCTTCCGGTCTCAACTCGTCCGGGCTGCAACAACTGTCACGGCGGTGGTTGGGATATTCCTGAACAGGGCGGTTTCTCTGCCCGGACTGCTGCGGATATCGCTACGATTCATGACCGGGATAACAACACCAACTTTAAGCAGCGTATTAAGGAAGGCGAGATTCTTGACTGCATGGGCTGCCATGATGGCGAGATGCAGCTTGAACTTTCCACCGCTCTGCATGGATTCCACGCTGTTTATCTGCGTGATGAATCAAATGAAACCTGCATGATGTGTCATCCGCAGGAAAGCCTGCGCGGTATGCATTCGGATGCCGGATTAGAGTGTGTAAGTTGCCATGGCGATATGGCTTACCATGCTCTTGCGCTCCTCAAGGCTGAAGAGGATAAGCCTGTTGCCAAGAAGCTTATCAAGCTGATTATGCCGCCTGAGCTTGATTTTGGAGAGCTTGATCCACGTAAGCCGTGGGTGCAGCAGCCTGACTGCCTGACTTGTCATACTGAGTTCGGTGATCCCGAATATGACACTGCATACAACGATTGGACCGAGGACAGCGCGGGGCTGTTCCGCAACCGCAAGGATGAAATGGATGCGGTGATGTGCGCGGCCTGCCATAATGCGCCGCACGCTATCTTCCCGGCAGCCAACGAGCGCGATAATCTGCGTGCGTTGCAATACATGGGTGAAGCACAGCCCATAGGGGCAGCCGGGACCTGTACGGTCTGCCACGAGGATGAAATGGATTACCCAGCCCACCATCCCGGAATGGGGTTAGAAGAGTAAGAAAGCTTCGCATAAAGCTCAGAAAGGATACATAAATAAAAAGGTCGTAATATCTCGAAAGATATTACGGCCTTTATTAATGGCAATTTATTATGCAAAGCGGCGAAGCCCTACTAAAAGTTTTGGGAGAGTCCAGAGAGCCTTTTTCCAAAAAGGTTCTTTGGTCCCCGAAGGGCCGCCGGAGGCAAATTAGCCTCTTCTAAGCAAAGGTCTTTCGTTCTTGGAAGCCCTGTTTACTGCGCGCATTACGTTATCGGAATCACCTGCGGGCACGGTGAAGGTGGACTGGCGTCCCTGAATCTTCACGTGCTGGATGCGCACGGGGTTGATGCGTGCACGGCGGCAGATCATGTCTACCAGTTTGCGCGGGGTCATGCCGTGTGCGCGGCCGATGTGAGCGGTGAAACGTACACGACCACGGTTAGCACCGGGGCCGCCGCATTCTTCGATCTTGCGGTAGCTGCGCTTATCCAGAACGCTGCCCTGAGAATGCTTAAGCAGTGCTGCAACAGCTTCGATGGGATCAACACCTTCTAGCAGTTCGTGGGCGAGGTCGAGGTAGGAAAGATGTTTACCTGCTTCAACAATCTCGCTCAGTTCAGCGCCCATGCGGGATTTCTTCACATCGATAACCTGATCAATGGTCGGCAGGGGTTTTTTGTCTACACGGAGCTTGGTCACTTTGGTGATGTAGCGCAGTTTACCGAATTCGCGGGGGGAAATCAGGGTTACAGCAACACCTTTTTTACCTGCACGACCGGTACGGCCTACGCGGTGAACGAAGCTCTGCGGGTCCTGCGGCAGGGCAAAGTTAACAACGTGGGAAAGATCGGGAACGTCGATACCACGGGCAGCAACGTCGGTAGCCACGAGGATTTTACAGCGGCGTTTACGGAAACGCATGAGGATATCTTCGCGGCGGGCCTGAGAAAGGTCACCGTGGATGGGCTCGGCAGGGTAGCCGCGCTCAGCAAGGGTTCCGGCTACGCGGTCGGCATCAGCACGGGTGCGGCAGAAGACCAGACCGTAGAATTCGGGCTGGGCATCAACAACACGGCAGAGTGCTTCAAAGCGGTCACGCTCGTTCACTTCGTGGAAAATGAGTTCGGTCAGCGGAGCTTCGTCTTTTTCACGCTTTACAGAAACCACGTCGTAATCGCCCATGAATTTCTTGGCGATGTTCATTACTTCGCGGGGCATGGTAGCGGAGAAAAGCAGGGTGCGGCGATCTTCGCCAGCATTTTCCATGATCTCGGAAACTTCTTCAAGGAAGCCCATGTTGCACATTTCGTCAGCTTCATCGAGTACGAAGTTGTTGATTTTGGAAAGGTCGAGGGTCTTTCTGCGGATATGGTCCAGAACACGGCCGGGAGTACCGACAACGATGTCCGCACCGCGTTTGAGTGCTTTCAGCTGCGGAAGCATGGGCTGTCCACCGTAGACAGTGGCTACGAAAACTTTGCGCTTGCCGCGGAAAGAAATGATTTCATCCGCAACCTGCATAGCCAGTTCGCGGGTGGGGGTCAGGACGATAGCCTGAACGTGTCCTGCGCCTTCGCGGACATTCTCAATGATGGGCAGGCCGAAAGCAGCGGTCTTACCGGTACCGGTCTGGGCCTGACCTACGATGTCCTTCTCGCCGGAAAGGAGCATGGGGATTGTCTTTTCCTGAATAGGGGTGGGCGCGGTGAAGCCTTTTTTTTCAAGTGCTTCAATAATGGCATCGGAAAGGCCGAGGTTTCTAAATTTTTCCATGATGTATGTATCTCTCTAAAATGTAGTGAAAATAAAAGTTGTATTTAAAAGGGCAATAAAACATGAGCGCGTCTCAGTTCTCAACTGGGCGCGTGTTAATTCCCGTTTCAGCTGGGCCGGATTTATTAAATCGGGTCGTTTGTTATCACTGGCAAAAGTACAGCAACACGAATCAGCAAACCGCACGCGCGGCCTGATCCGGGGATGTTCCGGTCTTGCGGAAATGGGGGTGAAAAACAAAGCAATGCCAGCCCCTTAAATGCAGGGGAGGCTTCTAGCTACCGTAATAAATGTCCGGTATTTTTGGAGGGACCGTCCGGTTATCTCGATCTACTTAAGGAGGGGTAAAACTCATCAAGGGCAGATCGTACTTTCTCCTGAAACAGCAAGGCGAACTGCCTGCATAACTGGTCCCAATCTTCTAATTAGGTTTCAGGGGAATCGTCACATAAGGACGATGTACGAAACAGGTACACTGCCCTTGCAATTAAAAACTTGGGTCTCTTGGGACCCAAAACAACCGGATATGGACGGACGCGAGGAGCTTTAAGCACCGAATTGGTGTTGGGTCAAGGGTTTTTTCTTGGGTCTAAGTCGAAGTATGAAAAGTCAATGTCAGCATAGAAGTTGGGATTTGTATTATTTTCAATGCTTGAAAGGTCTTCTATGTGTCGAGAACTGTAATGTTTTATTGACTCAAATATGAAGTTTATAAATTTAATTTTGTTTTTATGATTTGCGATACTCTTTGAAATGAGTTCGTCTGCATGCGAAGGGGTTGACGCATTCTCTGGCGAAGTTCTGTTAGTTGATTTTGGCCATTTGTTTATGTTGTAAGAACTGTTAGTTGTTTCTCCTCTAATTAAGTTAAGGTGGACAAATGCTTTGTTTTCTATGGTTGGACATTCATTTAGTTTCTTAAGGCTAGTGAAGCCTTTTTCGCATAAGAATAAGACAGTCAGAGGAGTAATGAAGTAGTTACAAATGCTTTTGTATAAAAGTTTGTCTATGTAGTATTGGTTTTTTGTGTAAAAGATAGCTTTGTCTTTTGTTAGTATTTCTTTGTCCTGTTCATCAAAATTAAATTCATTTGAGATGTCAAAATTTTTAATTAGAATAGGGTATCCTCTCATAAAAATTTTCTCAATATCCCTCGCTTTCATATCAAGTTCTTCTGCCAGCATAACTGAAGCATCGAGAAAATAGTCTTTCATGTCTCCTTTAGTTATTGGGTGTTGATCTAGTTTTAGTGTATCAAAGGCAACATACTCAATAAACTCCTCATAAGGCGGTTCAGGGATAGTATAGTTAATATCAACAAATCTTTTCAAATATCCAAGATCATCCACTCCCTTACCGTATCGCTTCTCAACAATCCCAGCCAACCTTTCACGGTCAATTGCCAGCACAAAAATTATTCCGTTTAAATCAAAGAAGTGCTTCAAGGCCTCAAGTAATTTAATCGCGTAGTGTGGTTCACATCTGTCCAGTTCATCTACGAAGAAATATAGTGGCGTTTTTCCGTTGTTAGTAATGGTGTCTATGACGGCTTGGATATTTTTTTTAAAATCTTCGAGCTGTTTCTTTAGTGTTGAGTGCCCTTTCTTAGCGTAATTTTTTATTTTTCCTGTAGCGTTGCCGAGAGTTGCACACGCAATTGCTGGAGCTGTTGCGAATGGGTTAGCAAAAGAAGCTATAGTAAGTATCCCAGCCATTGCTTGAAGTAAGTCGGGTAATTCAGCTACAGCTCTATCGAATGAGTCTTTAATCTTTTCAAATCGAGATTTATTGTCGTTAATAAATTCCCCCAACTCACCCATGATTGCCAAAAGCGGTTCCTTATTAAAATCATGCTGCCACGCATCAAAACGAATACAGCTGTGCCCGCCTCCATCATCTAAACGTAAGTATGCTTCCCACATCTTGATAAAAGAAGTCTTCCCACTTCCCCACGAAGCACTTACTGTCATGACTAAAGGAGTTTCAGAATTCTTCATTAGCTTGGTAAGATTCTTTATGTGCGGCTCACGTTTGAGCTTGTCGTTTGCAAATGGATCGTCTGGATCAATGATAAATTCTGGAGGGCGGTAGAACATTTTGAATCTCGGTATATAGCTAGGTTGAGTGGGTATTTTGAACAATTTACCTATTCTCAGTTTATGACCCCTAAATCAAGAGGGAAGCTGAAAGTGAGCGGTTACAAGAAATCAGCTTCCCCCCCCCCAATTACCTACCAACCCACTTCCCACAAAATTCTATTGAAATTAAATTCCCTCTCACTTAAATTCCCGGCAGGACTCTTAACAGTTTGGAGGCTATATGAAACTGTTGAAAACTGGCGAGATACGCGGAGCGATTGAGCGTTGCGAGCCTGAGAGGATCGCTGTTGCGTATGTGGGGTTGGACTGGGAGAAATTTATCGACAAAGAGAAGGTGAAAGAAGTCGTGGTTTCTCCTACTGAAGGATCAAATCCAAAGGGGATTCAGTCTCTTGTGGATTGTCTTTCATGGGAGAATGTGCACTTTCTGGATAATCTGCATTGCAAATTTTACATTGGCGACCAGTCCGCCATTCTTGGAAGCTCAAATTTAAGCCGCAATGGAATCGCGGAAACGGGACTGGAAGAAGCTGCTGTTGAAATTACTGATCTGCGGGAGATTGAAAATCTCGGCTCCTATTTTTCTGAAATCAAGCAGATGGCCTTGGAGAAATATCCGGCCGAGGAAATGAAAAAACAGGCTCTTTCTGATCTTTACAATATCTGGCGTGAGCGCGAGAGGAGCAGAGGGACTGAGGAAATCGAGGAGGACGGCGAGGAACTTCTTGATTACGCAGTGCTGAGTGAAACTGATTTTTATATTGCGTGGTATGGTGATTGCGACAACGTTGAATATCGTGGCGACATAGAGAACTATGAAAGCCTTATCGATGATGAAATGCATTTTGCTGCCGGGGATAAGATCAGGAAAGGAAAGTGGGTTCTCTGCTGGAAAGTTACCGCAAACAACCGTCCAAATATGCAGGTGAAGCCGCACTGGCTGTTCATTGATGAGTTGTTTGAAAATGCAGTCTATATTGAAAATGAAGAATATGATTATACAACTGTCGCGGTAATGCGTTCAGACAGGGAACCGGTTGAACCTCCATTTGAGCTTACTCCGAATGTCATTCGCGCCTTTAAGGAACTGATCGGCTCTGAAAAATATTTGAGCACATTTATCGGTGGGGATGGCGTCTATTACATGAAGGACACATTCCCGGTGTTCAAGCAGTTCATGGCTGACTGGAAAAAGATGGTTTCCTGATTTTAAAGCAAAACTATAGAACGCAAAAAAGCCGCAACTCCTGTTGCGGCTTTTTATTTATATGCATCCGAACTTAAAGGCTATTTTCCTTTTTTCATTTCCTCAGCATTCAAAATGGTCCAAGAATCAGTGCGAGGATTAAAGACTCCGGCCTGAGTCAGGATTTTGTGGATGAAGCCTCGTTTGCGCAGTTCTTTGATTCCTTTTTGCAGCGCGCCATATATTTCCTTTCCTCTGGGGTGTTTTCTGGAAACAAAGAAATGCCTGCTCTCAAGGAGCGAAAATTTAATTCCCGGTATGGGGATAAGACGAATACCGTTTAGGACCTTGCTGAAATCTTGAGTGGTTGCAATCTCAAGCGGTATCCAGTCCGCCCGTCCGGCATTTAGCATTTTTACCATGCAGTCAAAGGTCGGTGCGTCAATGACATTTGTTATGCCCATGTTCTGCAATACCTGCTTGTCGTTATTCCAGTGCTGCCCGATTATGCCTTTGCCGCGTTGGTTTATTTCAGTTGCGCTTCTTGCCGTAAGGAGTTCTGTATTCTCCAGTAGAGTGTAGAATCCTTTTTGAAATTCCCCGTATCTGGTGATTGGAGCACTGACCAGAAAAGCATCCTTATACCCCGGAACAGCGATGGTGTCCTCGTTCAGCTGCTGGCTGCAAAGTACGGCCCGGCCACGTGCGACTTCCGCAGTGGAGCGGCGTGCATTGGGTACTTCGATGTATTCTATTGGTGAACTGATGCCGCCCATCCTTAAAGATCTCAGCAGGATGATGACATCCGCCGTGGTTCTGTTGATCTTTACGTCCGGTATTTGTTCCAGTTTATCGATTGGAACATTCAGTATTTCAGAAAGAGCTTGAATCCGTTCAAGGGCGTTTCTTTCGATGGCTATCGTAATAGTTTCGCTGCTGAAAGCGATGGAAGGAAGAGTGAAACAAAACAGAAGTACTGTAATAAATATTCTCATTTATGACCTGCTTCAAAGATTATGTTTTCAGGTCTATGATTTTTGCACAAAAGCTGAACATAAGGCAAGGATACAAAAAAAGCCGCAACTTTCGTTGCGGCTTCTAAATCTAAACATGTTGTCGGAATATTCGGCTTACTTTGGGTTACCCGCAGGTAGTGTACCCGCAAGCCTTGCATATCTTGCAGCCTCCTTCAGGGACGTATGCTTTCTTGCTGCATTCGGGGCAGGGATCACCAAGACCTTTGGAAACGATAGTCTGGTCATCCATGTCCAGTGAGATGTACTGGCGTAGGATGCGGGAGATGATCGCTGCCGCATCAATGATGTTGTAGCTGGAGCGGTCCAGCTGGGTCAGGATGCGGTCAATAGGCATGCCCACGCGCAGTAGCATGCTGGTCAAACGGGTGATGGTTTCCCAGAGGGAGTACTTCTCCTGAAAGACCTGCTCATTGTAGAACCCGTCTCCGGTTACACCTGCTTCCTTGGGCAGCTTAACAAATATTTCAATGGGGTTCCCGGTCTCATCCAAGGATACGATGATGTACATCTTGGAACCCTTCCACATAACCCGGTGCCGTTCGGCGCGTTCTATGTCGCCCAGTTCCCTTTCAACTAGGGTCGGGTTCTGGCCCAGCATGGTCGGATCGGCTTCCTTGGGTTCCTCTTTCTTGCTCAGCACACCTTTTTTGCAGCCGTTGCGGAAGACAGTCACACCCTTGAGGCCATTTTTCCATGACTCAAGGTAGATCTTGAATATGGTTTCCTTGGGTGTCTCTTCGGCAAGGTTGATGGTCGAGGAGATAGAGCTATCGGTATACTGCTGGATTGCGGCCTGCATGCGGATGCGGTCCATGTAATCCAGTTCATCTGCCTGCACGTAGTTCAGCTTATCCTTGAGCTGCTGGGCAGTGTATTTGCCGAACAGGTGTTCCTGATTGGTCTCAAGCATCCATTTCAGCGGAGGCATGTGGATGAACTCGAAGACCTTACCTGCTTCAAGCCTTGTCTCACGGGCATAGCTGAACATGAAAACAGGTTCGATACCAGAGGTGCAGTTGTCGGACATGATGGAAATGGAACCGGAAGGTCCGACTGTGTTGAAAGCGGTATGGCGTAGACCTGTTTTCAGGATTTTCTTTTGCAGCTTCTTGGGCAATTCAAGTTTGCTGATATAGGGGCAGTCCAGAAAACGCTGGCGTGCATCCTTCTCTTTAAGTGCTTCAACCTCACCGAAGCGTTCAGCGATGTCCGCACTTACTGAGATTTCAGTGATGGCCTTGTCGCGCATGATTCCTTTGATGAATTCAATGGACTCATCGCTGCCGTAACGCATGCCCAGCATGGCCAGCATATCGCCAAGCCCGGTGAATTCAATGCCGATCCGTTTGCCGTATTTGTCTGCATCACGATGCTTCTGCAGGGGGTGCTTGTTCTGGTTGAGGTCGGACATGGTGTCCATGAAGGCCATGGTCCGGGTCAGGTCATCGTGGAAAAGATCGCTGTCGAAACGTGCTTCCTTGGTGAAGGGGTTGACCACGTAACGGTACAGAACCATGGCTCCAAGCAGGCAGTTGCTCCAGTAACCAAGGGCCTGTTCACCGCAGGGGTTGGTGGACATGGGCTTCAACCGCAGGGGATCAATGTATGTGCCGGGGGTGTTGCGCTGGGTTGTGTCCTGATAGAGGATGCCCGGATCTCCGGATTTCCATGCGGATTCACTGATTTCTTCCAGCAGGTCCCTTGCTTTTACGGTGTCGTATTTTCTGATGGGAAGTCCAAGCTCTTGCCAGCGGCTGTAGTCACCGTCCCAGAGGGAGTTGTAAACGGATTTTACCGGATCAAAGATGTCTGATGTTTCGTTGCGCTTTCTGGAAAGGACAAAAGTCAGAGTTTCCTCGGCAAGGGCTGCACTGTGGCCGTTGACCGGAAGATCCGGCTGCACTTTAATCTGGTACTTTTTGGAATCAATCCCGATAACCTTGTAAGTGATCTCGGCATCAATGCGGTCACCGACCTGCGGATTCAGGGCTTCGTATACTTCCGGGAGCAGTTGCAGGGTGGATTCATCAATAATTTTGCCACTGATTTTGAATCTGTCAGGGAAGATGAAGGTCCAGTCCTTGTCTTCTTCCACAGCCTGCATGAATTCATCAGTAACCTTGAGGCTGATGTTGGCACCGAATACGTCCTGAACTTTACCGGTCAGGGAATCTACGCCGAAAATTTCTTCAGGCTTGCTTTTGCACCAGATGAAGCGGCGGGTTTCCGGGTGGCGGATGTCGAGGGAGATCATCAGTGCACCGCGTCTGCCGTTCTGGCCGATGGTGTTGGTCAGTTCGCTGAAAAGAGGCATGAAGCTTACGGCACCGGAAGAAGTTACCGCAGCGTTGTTTACCGGGTCCCCGGAAGGACGCAGGATGGTGATATCGATACCACTTCCTCCGCGATAGGAGTATGTGCGGGCCAGCTTTTTCTGGGCTTCGAAGATACCTTCAAGGGAATCGGATTCGATTTTAGCCAGATAGCAGTTGCTGAGCGAGCATTTGGCATGCTCATTTCCAAGGCCGGAAAGTATGGAGCCTGCGGGAATAAAGCGTCCTGACTGGAGCATTTCGCAGACCTGTTCGTTCTCGTTATTATCAAACTGGGAGTGTTTTAGGTATTCACGGCAAAGTCTGTTTTTGACGTCGGTAAATGAATGTTCTTGGAGACGTCCTTTGCGGTCACGGATCTGATATTTTTTGGAGCTGACGGTTTCCTGAAAACGGGTGTGTTCTTCCAGAGCCATTTTAGCTGATTCGCGGGTAATAACAGATTGTTCAGTCATTGTGATGAAGATCCTTTGGATGGCCTTTGTCAGGCCGGGGTCAAAAATATCCGTTTCAAAGCAAGGGGCACGGCTGTGTGTTTAGTTGCTTGCGGAGTTCACAAGGCAAAACAACAGCATGGGCAAATGATATCCTATTCGAACATATTTGTCGGCAACAATGCTCCCCTGATGGAGACAAACTTTTTGACTTGTGCTGCAGGAGGCCCAGTAGGCGTGGTCTGCATTTTTGAATTGAGGTGGCAATTAATCTGCGTAGCGCAGATACGCTTCAGGCAGGGGTGCTGGCTTATCATGATCCTTGGAAAGGATTTGAATTACAGCGGCAGAACCGCCCCGTATTTTAAACGGGTTCCCTGAAAATTGATAAAATCCTGAAGTGGGAAAATCAACGGGGAAGAAGTTTAACAAACCTTAATCTGCGGTCAATAATTTTTTGCCGTTTTTATATCAAAAGCACCCTTAACCCAGTGAGCAGTAAGGCTGAACTCCTCTCGAAGGCCAGAACGCAAAAAAACCGCAACATTTGTTGCGGCTTTTTCTGGAAATATGGTGCCGAAGAGAAGACTCGAACTTCCACGGAGAAACCTCCACTAGACCCTGAACCTAGCGTGTCTACCAATTCCACCACTTCGGCACGGCGAAGAATCTGTATAGAGATATGGTGTGGGTTTGGCAAGAACTTTTTTGAGTGTCTGAAATTATATCTTGAGTTGAAATTATAAGGTGCTGTTGCTTTTGGAGCAGTAAAACAAAAAAGCCGCAACAATTGTTGCGGCTTTTTCTAGAAATATGGTGCCGAAGAGAAGACTCGAACTTCCACGGAGAAACCTCCACTAGACCCTGAACCTAGCGTGTCTACCAATTCCACCACTTCGGCACGGCGAAGAACTGTTTATAAATATCGCCTGTGAATTGCAAGTCTTTTTTATAAAAATTTAAATTCCGAGTCCTTAAAAAAGTATTGCCCGTAATCTCATCCCTTGTGCGGGGCGGGATTACGGGCATATCCGGGTAGGTATATCCATCGTTCCGGGGCCGGATAAGCCTCGAACCGATATCGACTAGATTTACTTCCTGAAATCTATAGGTACGTAATTTCTTGGAGTTTCGCCAGTGTAAATCTGTCTCGGACGATTAATTCTTGATGTCGGGTTGGTATAATCCTCGTACCAGTGGGCAATCCAGCCGGGCATGCGGCCGATGGCGAACATTACCGGGAACATGGCAACCGGGATGCCCAGCGCACGCAGGATGATGCCGGAGTAGAAGTCCACGTTGGGGTAAAGTTTGCGTTCGATGAAGTAATCATCGGAAAGGGCACGCTCTTCAAGCTGCATGGCGATGTCCAGCAATTCGTCGCTGAAACCGTGCTGGAGCAGGTCGTGGGTCGCTTTTTTGAGGATTTTCGCACGCGGGTCAAAGCTCTTGTAGATGCGGTGCCCGAAGCCCATGAGACGGCATTCTCTCTTCTTAACCTTCTCAATGTATTGGTCGATGGTGTAGTCGCCGTTGTTGATGGTTTCGAGCATGTCGATAACCGCAGCGTTGGCTCCTCCGTGCAGAGGGCCCCAGAGGGCGCAGATGCCGGAAGATACGGAAGCAAAGATGTTCGCCTGTGTGGAGCCGACCATCCTTACCGTGGAGGTGGAGCAGTTCTGCTCGTGGTCCGCGTGCAGCTGGAAGATCAGCGAGAGAGCTTTAACAGCTTCAATGGGCGGATCATACTGCTTGTAGGGGATGGAAAACATCATGTGCAGGAAGTTGTGGCAGTAGCTCAGTTCCGGGTCCGGGTAGACAAAGGGGCGGCCGATGGATTTGCGGTATGAAAAGGCCGCGATGGTCCGCACCTTGGAAATGATTTTACCAACGGCAAGGAAAAATTCGGACTTGTCGGTGATGTCGTTGAGGTCCGGGTTGTGGCTGCCCAGCGCGTTGATAACTGCGGAGAGAATAGCCATGGGCTGGTTGCGATGGGCCGGGAAGCCTTCAAAGTGGTGGCGCAGGTCTTCGTGAATGAGTTCTTCCGCGGTAAGCAGGGCGGAGAAACGGGCAAGGTCTTCCTTGAGCGGAAGTTCGCCGAAGATTAGCAGCCATGCGGTTTCAACGAATTTACCATGCTTGGCAAGGTCTTCGATGGGATAGCCGCGGTAGCGCAGAATTCCTTTTTCGCCGTCAACAAAAGTGATGTTACTGGTGCAGGAGCCGGTATTGCCGTAGCCCGGGTCATAGGTGATCAGACCGCTTTGCGCTCGGAGTTTGGTGATGTCGATGCCGGTCTCACCCTCTGTTCCATGGATTACGGGCAGTTCGTATTCTTTGCCGTCATACTTAAGGATCGCAATGTCTTTATCGCTCATGTCTTGTCCTCCGGTTAAGGGTCTGTGCCGCTATTGAGAAGTTCTGTTTCTTGGCAAAATCAAGCACCACTCAAATGCAGGGTTTGCGCACTGTAAGCCAGTTTGGTGCAAACCTGCCTGATGCCGGTTTTTGCGGTCCGGTCCCAAGGTGTGCTTCCTAGCTGATCCGGATATGTAAGCGGGCAGAAATGTGATTTCTTTCGGACTGGGCAGGGCTTTGGTACCTGCTGCGCCAGTGTAAATGGTTGTACGGCGACTTGCGGGGAAACAGCGAGTGCTATTTCCCGATGTTGGAAAAGTATTTACGCAAAAACAGCCGAAAAGTCCAGTAGTGACGGCAGTATAATCTTTCTAGAAAAGCTTTTCAGTCCGCATAAAATTCAGCAATGGTGCGGATTCTATGAAATGTGATTACTCATCCAGACGATACTGGACCGAATATTTGCGCATACGGTTATGGACGGTTCCCCGGCTGACTCCGAGAATTTTCGCGGCTTTGCTTTTATTGCCTCCGGCCTGTTTCAGGGCATTGATAAGTGCCTGCTTTTCGTCGGGCATGGTAACTGAGTAGGGTTGTTCCGGGCACGGGCAGTTGTCGGTTGCTGCTGCATTGATCTGGGGCGGCAGGTGCTCCGGCAGGATCGGGCCGCTGTCTTTAACCACTGCTGCATATTCCAGCGCATTTTTCAGCTCGCGCACATTTCCGGGCCAATGGTATTCCATAAGTTTACGCATGGTTTCCGGGGCCGGACCTTCATTGTGTTCGAGATGTTCAATTATATCGATAAAATGATCCACCAGCAGCGGCAGGTCTTCCTTGCGTTCACGCAGGGGTGGCAGATGTACCGGGATGACATTGATGCGGAAGAAGAAATCCTCACGGAATTGTTTTTCCTGTACCAACTGGCTGAGGTCCTGATTGGTGGCAGTAATAAGTCTGGCGTCCATGGACAGGTTTATGTTTTCCCCGACCCGCTCAAAGGAACGCGTTTCCAGTACCCGCAGCAGTTTAACCTGAATAGGCAAGGGTACATCACCGATTTCATCA
The DNA here is from genome assembly GCF_965230075.1 of Maridesulfovibrio sp. GTDB lineage: Bacteria > Desulfobacterota > Desulfovibrionia > Desulfovibrionales > Desulfovibrionaceae > Maridesulfovibrio. The sequence continues at coordinate 795,839 of NZ_OZ245945.1, forward strand.
AGGAAAATGGAGCCGTCCGCAGCTTCTTCAAATCGGCCCTGCCTGTGGCGGTAAGCCCCGGTGAAGGCTCCTTTCACATGTCCAAATAATTCACTTTCCAGCAAGGATTCATTCAGCGCGGCACAATTGAGTTGTACAAAAGGCTTGTCAGCGCGCGAACTCATTTCATGGATGGCCTGTGCGGCCAGTTCCTTACCTGTGCCTGATTCTCCATAGATAATGACCGGAGCATCGGAACGGGCTGCTTTGCCAAGCAGGGTGTAAACCTTCTGCATGGACGGGGAGTGGCCTACGAATCCACAGAACCCGTTTTCCTCATGTCTCAGCTTCTGAGAAAGTTCACGTATTTTCAGTTCCTTGCGGTCAAGTTCGCTGATGTCGGTGACGGTTTCCACTGCTCCTAAGATGCTGCCGTCATCATCCATGAGCAGGGAGGCATTCTTAAGCACATGCAGGTAATTGCCGTTCTTATCAATAATGTGGCAGTTCTTGCGGCTTTCCTTGCGGGTGTTGAATAGTCTGCACCAATGCTGCTTTCCCTCAGCCCTTGAGCGCTGGCAGGCATCACATCCCAATACTGAACAGGGCTTGTTCAGCAATTCATCTTTGGAAAATCCGGTCATGCGCAGCAGGGCGTCATTGACCATCATTATGGTCCCGTCCGGACGGATAATGATCAGTCCGTCACTCATGGTATCGATGACTTCCCGCAAATAAAGGTCGATATCCTGCTCAGTCATAGTTTTTTTGTCCAGTGTTTAAAAAGTGTTCAAGTGTTTAATATTTGACTGTATTTGAACATGTGCGTGTACATATGTGCAAGTGTTTTGTTAGTTCAAGAGCCGTGAGAACAAAAAAAAGAATTAGCTCTGCTAGCCATAAATAAAGGATTTATGGTAATTATTTGGAGAATAGTAAAAGTAGGTATGGTTTCTGCTTTGTAATAAGCAACCCGTTTCATGATGAAGCTGAAATTGTTGCAGTTCGCAAAGGAAAACATATGACAGATAAGAAGAATGGAATTTCGCGAAGGAATTTCTTGAAGGGGCTGGGAGCCGGGAGCGCTGCCATGCTCCTTCCTGCCCGTGATGTTGCTGCGGCAGCGGGTAGCAGTGGAGAAGAACTCTGCACCCTGCTGGATCTTTCAAAGTGTATCGCTTGCGGTGAGTGCGTCTCTGCATGCCGTGAGGTGAATTCCCCCAAGTTTCCCGAACCCAAGAAGCCTTACCCCGAAATGTATCCCACATCACGGGTGAAGGTTGAGGACTGGTCGGATCGCAGGGATGTTGATGACCGCCTGACTCCTTACAACTGGCTCTATATCCAGAGTGCAGAAGTGGAGTTCGAAGGTCAGATTCACGAAATCAACATTCCTCGTCGTTGTCTGCACTGTCGCAATGCTCCCTGCGCAAATCTCTGTCCGTGGGGGGCAGCAGGAAAGCAGAAGAACGGCATCGTGCGTATTAATGAGGATGTCTGTCTTGGTGGGGCCAAGTGCCGTGCGGTCTGTCCATGGCATATTCCGCAGCGCCAGACCGGGGTGGGGCTGTACCTGCGGCTGTTACCTAATTTTGCAGGGAACGGAGTCATGTACAAGTGTGACCGCTGTTACAACCGCATTGATCAGGGTGAGCTTCCGGCCTGTATTGAAGCCTGTCCCGAAGACGTACAGACCATTGGTCCGCGCAGTGAAATTATCGCCAAGGCCCATGAGCTGGCTAAGCAGAACAACTGGTTTATCTACGGTGAGGAAGAAAACGGCGGCACCAATACCATTTATCTTTCCCCGGTACCTTTTGAACTGCTTAACGAGGCAATAGAAAAGGGCCCCGGAAAGCCCGGTCTTTCCGCAGTTGAAGATTCCATGGCTGATGAGGAAAAGCTGGCTTATGCAGTGGGAATTGCACCCTTTGCAGGGATTGCAGCCGGACTGATCAAGGCCGGGGACTATTTTTCATCCAAGGTAGGGGGGAAGGATCATGACTAGCCCTATCTTTGCACGGCTCTTTAAGCTGACCATTTTCATAATGGCCCTTACCGGGGTGGCCCAGATGCCCATATTCAAGCGCTATTACATCGCGGATATTCCCGGTTTTGGTTGGCTGGCTGATTACTACCTGACCAATAAGATTCATTACCTTTTCGGTGCAGTTCTACTTTTTATGGCCCTGTATCTGCTGACTGTATTTGTCTTGGCCGGGAAGCAGCGTTTCAAGCTGACTTCCTCCGGCATGTTGCGCGTTGTGCTCTATGTTTCAGTTCTGGGAACCGGAGTATTGCGGGTGGTTAAGAACCTGCACTCAGTAACCTTTGATCCGTTCACGGTCATGATTGTCGACTGGACCCATCTGGGGTTTGCAATGTTGCTGGGAGTAGTAGCCATGTACGTCTTTTTCAGGGGACGTAAGCCTTATCTGGAGGGATTACCCGGCTTTCGGCGCTAATGAAGTAAAGTCGCCGGGGTGCCGATGCCCCGGTTATTAATAACTATTGGAGGGTGGAGATGAAGTTAATGCGGAACTCAGTACTGCTGCTGTCGGCGGTGGTCTTTCTGGGCGCAAGCGCATTTGCCGCCGGGGATACTGCCCCGGGTAGGGAAATGGCCCGTCAGGCTACCAAGGGTAAGGAGCTATGGATCACGGCTGACCATTCCAAGTTCGATGCGCTGAAGCAACCATTTAAGAGCGGTCCGGAAGTGACCAAGGCCTGTCTGACCTGTCACACCGAGGCCGGACACCAGTTTCACAAGACCATTCACTGGACCTGGCTCGATCCCAAGGCGGAGAAGGAGCTTAAGGTCGGTAAGGGCGGTCTGGTGGTTAACAACTTTTGTATTAATATCCAGTCCAATGAGCCGCGCTGTACTTCCTGTCACGCGGGTTATGGCTGGAAGAACAAGGATTTCGATTTTACCTCTCAGGAAAAGATCGACTGTCTCGTCTGCCATGAGCAGACCGGAACCTACAAGAAGTTTCCCTCGGGCGCAGGTAACCCCGCACCACCGCCGGGTAAGAAGTTCAAGGGTAACGGCAAGTTCTACGCCGCCCCGGAATGGAACAAGGTTGCCCAGTCTGTGGGCCGCCCGACCCGCAAGAATTGCGGAACCTGCCATTTCTACGGTGGCGGTGGTGATGGCGTAAAGCACGGTGATCTCGATTCATCTATGCTTAAGCCTGCCAAGGCTCTCGACGTGCATATGGGCATGGACGGGCAGAACTTTACCTGTACCCGTTGCCACACCACTGTGAAGCACGACATCGCAGGCCGTATCTATTCTACTCCGGCTGCCACTGAACGTAAGTCTCTGCTGGAAGATGATTTAGGTTCCAAGATTATGTGTGAATCCTGCCACAGTGACAGGCCGCATAAGTCCGAGCTGGGCATGAAGCTCAACGATCACACTGACAAGCTGGCTTGTCAGAGCTGCCATATTCCGACCTTCGCCCGCGAGCTGCCCACCAAGATGTGGTGGGACTGGTCCACCGCAGGCAAGAAGAAGGATGGCAAGCCTTATGTTGAAAAGGGCGAATGGGGCAAGCCCGTCTACATGACCAAGAAGGGCGATATGCGTTGGGAAAAGAACGTTGTTCCCGAATATTACTGGTTCAACGGAACCATCGATACCATTACCGCCCAGACCACCATCGACCCGACCAAGCCTGTACAGGTCTCAAAGCCTGTCGGTTCTATTAAGGATAAGAACTCCCGCATTATGCCCTTCAAGGTGCATCGCGGTATGACCCCCTATGACAAGGTTAACAAGAACATAGTTATCCCGCACCTTTTCGGCAAGGATAAGGATGCTTATTGGAAGGGCTACAATTGGGAAAATGCTGTTGCTTACGGTATGAAGTATGCCGGACTGCCTTTCAGCGGCGAAGTGGGATTTGTGGAAACCGAGTTTGTCTATCCGACCACTCACATGGTCGCGCCCAGGGAAAACGCTGTAGCCTGTGAAGAGTGCCACAGCAAGCAGGGGCGTCTTGATAAGCTGACCTGCTTCTACATGCCCGGACGTGATGCCTCTTCCGTCGTCGATGCTGGAGGTTGGTTCATCGTGCTCGCTTCGGCAGTAGGTGTCATCCTGCATGCCCTTGGTCGCATATTCATGTCAGGACGTAAGGAGGACTAATCATGAGCGAACATAAGATGAAGAAGATTTACCTCTATTCCAAGTTTGAGCGTTTCTGGCATTGGACTCAGGCCATCCTGATTATCCTGCTTATGGTTACCGGATTGGAAGTGCATGGTGTATTCACCCTTTTCGGCTTTGAAAAGGCCGTGGACCTGCATAACACTCTGGGCATCAGCTGGTTGATTCTGTTCGTATTCATTATCTTCTGGCTGCTGACCACCGGGGAGTGGAAGCAGTATATCCCCACCACCAAGAAGCTCTTTGAAGTGGCGAAGTATTATGCTTCCGGCATATTCAAGGGTGAGGAGCATCCGGTGCAGAAGAGTAAGGATGCCAAGCACAACCCCTTGCAACGTCTGGTTTACCTCAAGCTGTCCGCAATCCTGCTCCCGTTGCAGATGGTTACCGGACTGCTCTACTGGACCTACAACGACTGGCCCAAGTACGGCTTGGATTTCCTGAGCCTAAGCGTAGTGGCGAACATCCATATGGCCTGCGCCTATGCCCTGCTGGCCTTTCTCGTGGTTCACATCTACATGACCACTACCGGCCACACCATCACCGCCCACATCGCCGCCATGTTCTCCGGCTGGGAAGAAGTTTCCGAGGATTACAAGGCTGAGGAATGGGAGGTTCATGATAAGTAGGGTTTGGTTGATAAATTAATAAATGACAAAGCCCCGGCAGGATTATCCTACCGGGGCTTTGATTCTATTTATGCTTTGTCTTTGGGGGGACAGGGGTCGTTACCATGTGAATCTGCACTTCTGATCCGGTTATTATCTTTTCTGTGTGTTAGCAGTTCAGACCCAACATTTCGGCTGTGATTGCGACCCCAGTCCTGAGCATCTCTTTGAGTATCAAATCCTCGTCTCGAAGCTCTGCTGTTACCGCCATCTTTTACATACCAGTCGCCTTTATCCCTGTCATACATAACGTGAGTAGTCTTTTTAGACATAACTGTCCCTTCCAGATTAACTGGGAATTTATAGTGAGAGGGGGACATTCACTCGTTTAGTGAATGATAGTAAATCGGAAATTGGAGTGGGGGAATTAAATAGCGAGCATGGATATGTATCCTCCTTTGTCGAAGTTGTGAATGAACTTGACAAGGAAGAAGGTAGGTGCATAAATCTTTCCATCCAAAAGAAAGGGAGCAACTTGTTGACTTCCTTGAAGCTCCGTTTACGCGCCAACGTAGACGGAGCTTTTTTTCAAGTGTGATATTTAGCAGTAAAATAAGAATGGGAAGATGGAAGTCAATAGATAAAGTCTAGATAATTTACATTTTCGCTTGTTTGTTTTGTAGTGCTTTGTTATAATTATCAGTTTTAGTGTGAAGATTAGTCCGGAAATTTTTCCGAACAAAGCTCCCCGCCTGCTCCCCAGTTTTCTTTTTTTACCTCATCAAAGACAATATAGATTGATTCCACGCTGCATCCGGTGATTCTAGCCATTTCTTTTGAGAAGACTTCTACTAGCTCTTTTTTCTGTTCAAGGGTTCTGCCTTCAAACATTTCAACTTTAATTATGGGCATTTCATTTCTCCTGAAATCTATTATGCGGGCCTTGCAGCCAGTTTATCGCGTACTCGCTTAGGGAGTACCGAGATATAGTTGTCTTTGGCAACCTTGCGGGCCATTTTTTCCGGCAGTTTATCAAACAGGGTGTAGTATTTCCTGATGTTGAAGGCGTAATTTTCGTATTTGCCAACAGCATCAGAACCGATCATGAATCTGTCCGAGAAGTTTTTGACCAGCTTCAGCCAGCAGTCTTTAACGTCATATTCCGGCTTGCCGGAAGTGATGTTGTCCTCATAGATGAGCCATGAAAGATCGATCCATAAGTTGTCGTGGCGGACCATCATTTCACCAAGCAGGTCGGTGTATTTTACGGGATCAACGTTCAGGTAGCGGCTCAGTCCGGCATGGGCCCAGACGATGCGGGTGTCTGGGTGTTTCGCCAGTGCATCTTCCACCTCATAGATATACATGGGATTGTCCAGTTTGACCCTTGAGGTACAGTTGTTATGCAGCGATACCGGAAGGTCTTTTTCTGCGGCAAGGTCGTAAACCGGATCAAGGGCTACGTGATTGGCCCGGGAGGTTTCGCCGTAGGTCAGGTTGGTCAGGTCGTCGCGGTGCCCGAATATTTCACCGATACCTTCCCAGAGGTCGCCGTATTCATCGAGCATGCGTTTGATGTGATCTACAGCATATTTGTCGGTAGGGTTGAAGGCGCAGATGTAGGGATGGAAACGGTAACGCTCATTCTCAGGCAACTTGAGAACTGCGCGGGCAACAAGGAAATCCGTAGCTGAATACCAGTAGGTCCGGGAGTTGTCTTCCATGTAGTATTTGGGAGCTTCCGGCTCATCTTTATCCCATTTTTTGACCAGCGGCATACCGGAAAACATGATGTGTTCCACGCCGTTGGCATTCATGGCCTTGATTAATTCTGCCGTCCCTTCAGTCTGCTGCAGGAAGTCCACATAATGGAAATGGGCGTCAGCTACTGTGTACTTGGGTGGTCCGGACATAAACCATCCGGCTTCCTTGGCTGGTTTCTTTTTTTTCTGCTTGTTGCATCCGGTTAAGGTGAAGATTCCCTGAGTCGAAACAGCAACAGCACCGACAGAGGTCAGCTTGAGAAATTTCCTGCGATCCATGTTTGTCTCCGCTTTCTAGAATAAACCTTTCACTCTGCAGAACAGCCCTTTGACCTTTTCATCATCCATCCATTCCACTTCTCCAATGCGCATGTAGAGGTGATCCAGAAAGAAGGGGATGAAGCAATGATTGATCAGTTTGGGAATGTCCTTGGGCATTTCATCAAAGAAAAAGCTGAATTCGTGCATGGCAAAATTTTCGTTCTGCTCGAATTCAGCTGAATTGCGTAAGGCGGTAAGTAATCCTTTTCTCGCCATGGGGCTGAAGTCCAGCCGTCCCATGCGTTGCAGGATATCGTTGTCGGTCTCGATTGTGTCGGAATCAAAGATGAAGGTCAGCACAAGGTGGCCGCCTTCCTTATCTTCAAATTTACCGATATTCAGCAGCCCTTCACGGATGAAGCTGCCTTTGCCGAAGCGGTAGCGGAAGGGAGCAAAGCCTACTACATTTTCGCGGCATTTCTGCCTGATGATGTGCTCTTTGTCCTTGTTCATACCCCCTCCGGCAAGATGTTGTATAATTATCCCAGACCTACTCCCGGCTTCATTTCCTGTCCGGTGAGGTCGGTCTCATAACCGCCCAGCTCGCTGATAGCCTGCTTGACCTTATCAGATTTTATGAGTTCAAGCAGTGTTTTTATCCTGCTGTCATCCATATGTTTTTGAGGGATGACCAGATCATACCTTTCATGAGCCAGCGGTACGAAGTCGAGGTCCAGAGCTTTTGCAGCGGCAAAGATTCCCAGCCCGCAGTCTGCTGCTCCGGTGAGCACGTTGGCGGCCACGGCCATATGGGTGAATTCCTCGCGGTCATAGCCGAGAATGTCCGTGGGTTTCAGGCCTGCTTTTTTCATGTGGTAGTCAAAAAGGATTCTGGTTCCGGCTCCGCGTTGGCGGTTGATAAAATTGATGTTCAGTCCGCCCAGAGAATCAATCCCCTCGATGTTCTTGGGGTTGCCTTTAGGAACTATAAAACCCTGATGGCGGATGGCGAGGTTGACCACAGTCACATCCATTCCGGGCAGATACCTTTTAATAAACGGGAAGTTGAAATCATCGGTTTCCGGGTCGAAGAGATGCGCTCCGGCAAAAAGAGCCATGTCATTCTTCAGCGCGGTCAGCCCGCCCATGGACCCGGCATGAGTCGAGACCAGACGCAACGGAGAGTCCCCGCCCATGAGCATGTCGGCAAGCATGTCGATGGTGTTGTCATGGCTGCCCACATGCATTAGCACTTTGTCCAATTCCGCACGGCTGGAGAAAAGTTCCACGTCCACGGTGGAGTTCAGCTCCACGCCTTCACTTTCCGCAGGAACACGGGTGAAGCCCTGTGCTTTAGTCAAGGTAGTGATCATGCCAGCGCCGCGTGAAAGGGGAACGCCTATATATTCGCCATCGACCTGTCCCACTGCCAGCCGGACGATTTCTTCCTGTCCGGGTTTGGAGGGAGTGCGTCGTGCGAGGCGGACCTGTACTTTGTCGCGCTGCGGCTCATGCTTGCCCGCCAGCCATGAAATGATCGGGGTCAGTACATCTTCAAAGCAGACTACTGCGCTGACCGGATACCCCGGTGCGCCGACCAGCAGCTTGCCTTGCGCAGTGCCCAGAACTGTGGGCTTACCGGGCATGACCGCGATACCATGGACCAGCAGGTTGCCCAGCTTTTCAAAAACAATGCGGGTGAAATCTTTGCTGCCCGCCGAGGACCCGGCACCAACAACAACGATGTGTGAATTCTTGAGTGCTTCCTCTACTGCTGCGGTAAGTTTTTCCTCGCGGTCTTTAACCGGAGCGGTAAAGCTGAATTCAACATCCAGCCCAGCAGCCAGTGACTTGAAAACCTGTGAGTTGGACTCGATAACCTCACCCGGTTTGGGAGTGGGGCGGTCTGCAAAGGGCAACACCTCGTCCCCGGTGGGAATGAAGGTCATGCGTATTCTTTCATAGGTCTTAATCTCGTAAATCCCGGCGGAAAGCAGCGCACCCATGTCGAAAGCGGAAATTGTGTGTTTGCGCGGGAGCAGCATTTCAGTTGCGACAATATCTTCACCGATGCGGCGGACATGCTGCCACGGAAAGGCCGGGGCTTCGATGGAAATATTTTCGCCCTCATCCACCACATGTTCGATCATAATGATGGCATCCATGCCTTCCGGAAGTGGATTACCTGTGTTGACTGCAATGCAGCCATTGTCTTTTTTCAGCAGCAGGGGCTGGCCTTCACGGGCGGTGAAAGTTGTGTCGCTTTTTACTGCATAACCGTCCATGGCAGCGGAGTGGTAGGTGGGGGAAGAACAGCGGGCAATGACCGCTTCGGCAGTGACCCTGCCTAAGGCTTCGTGGACGGGAATGGTTTCAGTCTTGACCAGTGAATCGCGGTCAAGGTTATCCATTGCCGTTTTTACGGCTTCGGGAACGGGGGTTGTTTTTAGGTAGATATTGCGACTCATTGCTATGCTCGTTTAAATTTTCCAGATGTTAACGGTATTACCGGCGTAGAATCCTTCGGTGTCGGCGGGGATGATCATCAGTCCATCGGCTTGAACCATGGTCTTGAGCAGGCCGGATTTGCCGTAAACAGGTTCAGCCAGAGGCAGCTTCCCGTCACGGTAAGTCAGCTTCATACGTACATAATCTTCACGGCCCGGCTTGGATACTGTGTTGCGGCCCAGTTCGGCCTGCACCAGCATACGGTCTGTACCGGAGAAAGCATCTTGCTGGCCCATGAGCTGGCGGATGAAGGGCACCACCAGTGCCAGCATGACCACTTGTACCGAGGTAACCTGTCCGGGCAGTCCCAGCACGGGCTTGTTTCCGGTTCGGCCGAGGATGGTCGGTTTGCCGGGGCTGATGGCTACACCATGGGCGAGGATTTCGGAATCCTGCATGGATTCAATGGCCTGTACGGTCAAATCTCGCATGCCTACGGAGCTTCCACCGGAAAGGAGAACCAGATCATTTTCAGCAATAGCTTTTTCCAGAGTGGATTCCAGCTTGTCGAGCTCATCGCGAACAATGCCGTAATTAACAGCTTCCGCGCCTGCTTCATTCACAAGGCAGCGCAGGGTGTGGGAGTTTACATCGCGGATAGTGCCGACCTTTTGCGGGGAGTCGATTTCCACTAGTTCGTCCCCGGTGGAAATGATGCCAACACGTGGTTTGCGGTGAATGGAAACATCCTTGATGCCCAGAGCGGCCAGCAAGCCGACATCCTGAAAGCGGACTTTGTGTCCGGCTTGAAAAATTATGTCACCTTTGGCGGCATCTTCGCCTTTAAGCATGGTGTGCTCACCCGGAGCAGACGATTTGCGGATCTCAATGGTTCCCGCTCCCAGTTCCTGCGTGTGCTCGACCATGACCACGGCATCGGCTCCGTCGGGCAGGGTGCCCCCGGTGGGGATGGCAGCACATTCACCGGGCTGGAGTTCGAAATCGGGGTTTTCGTCAACTTTGAGGGTGGCGGAGCATTCCAGGTAGGCTGGGTTACCCTCGGTTGCGCCGAAGGCGTCACGGGCATTGACCGCGTAACCGTCCATGCATGAGCGGTTGGCCGGAGGCAGGTCTTCCGGTGAGATGATATTTTCATCAAGTACAAGCCCGAAGGCATCGGAAATGGACACTTTTTCAGTACCCACCGCTGTAAAAGAATTCAGCAGGGCTTCAAATTCAACCCTGCTGATAATTTCAAAAAACTCATGGTTCATTGTTAAAGCTAACCCTGATTTTTTATTTTTATCTCAATATCTCCGGGTACGTAGCCTTTTAGCTGTTGCAGCATGGCGGTGATCCCGGCGGAGAGCATATCCGCTACGAAGGGGTTGAATCCCAGTTCGGAGCCGTTGCAGGTTACGGACATCTGGGTCTTCATGGCCTGACATCCGGAAACACGGGCCTTTCCGGCGATAATGTCAGCCACGAAGTCCATACAGTAGTCACGTCCGCAGGCCTTACAGTTAAGGCCCGGAAGGATGAAACCTTTATCTATGACTAAGTCAGCCAACTCTTCCAGAAGTTCATCAGAAGGAGGATTCTCCGGAGAGCAGGCCGGAATCTGTTTCAGGGCCAGTTCGGGATAAAATTCCTTGTCGTCGTTATCCTCACGGACCATGATTACCCGGGGCAGCCAGCCGACTTTGTTACCGCCTTCCATGACAAGGACATCGGCATCCATGAGCGGAACAAGGTCTTGAACAGTGCGTTCCTGTTTCCATGAAACAAAGGATTCGCTGGGGGAATAAGCCGCCACACAGGAAGCGATCTTTTTGTACTCTTCGGTGTCTGCGCCTTCAGCTCCGTCAAAACCGTGGTGGGAATGTTTAAGCACTCCGACCTTGTATCCTTTTTCAGTGAGCTTCTTGACCAGCGCAAGGCCCATTGTGGTCTTGCCGGTTTTCTTTTTACCTACTATCGCTATAGCTTTCATCTATGACCCCGTATTAGTTGGTAATCTCAGTGCCGATACCGTTTTTAGTGAAAAGCTCGAGCAGCACGCAGTTTTCAACCCGTCCGTCGATGATGTGTGCCTTTTCAACCCCGCTGTGTACAGCCTCAAGACAGCAGCTCAGCTTGGGAATCATACCGCCTTTGGCTACGCCGGAATCAATGGCTTCGGCAGCTTCGCGACAGCTCAGGGAAGATATAAGATTTTTATCAGCATCAAGCAGCCCCTGTACGTCGGTCAGCAGGTGCAATCGCTTGGCATTCATGGCTGCTGCAACAGCTCCGGCAACTGAGTCGGCGTTGATGTTGTAAGTGGAACCTTCGTCGTCAACACCTACGGGAGCGATAACCGGGATGAAGCCTTCGCTTTGCAGGGATTCAATCAGGGTAGTGTTGACTTCGGTTACTTCACCCACCTTGCCGAGGTCGATGATTTCCGGGGACTTGGTTTCGGACTCGATAACCAGTTCTTTCTGTTCGGCCTTGATGAGCATGCCGTCCTTGCCGGAAAGCCCTACGGCTTTGCCGCCATGCAGGTTGATCAGGTTGACGATTTGCTTGTTGACCTGCCCCACGAGGACCATTTCGACCACATCCATGGTCGCTTCGTCAGTGACCCGGTACCCGCTCTTGAACTGGCTATCGATGTTCAACGCGCTGAGCATTTTCTGAATCTGCGGCCCGCCGCCGTGCACAACCACCGGGTTGATGCCGATGTATTTGAGCAGGATGATGTTTAGCGCGAATGCTCGCTTCAGGTTTTCGTCGATCATGGCATTGCCGCCGTATTTGATGACGACTGTTTCGCCGTAGAATTCTTTGATGTACGGCAGTGATTCAATAAGAAATTTAGCTCTGATAATATCTTGTTCCATTTCCATGTCGGTTTTACTCCTGAAGCTTATTATACGCTTAAGCGGAAAGCGGCTCCGCGTGGCGTCCGCTATCTATAATTTAAAAGTCGGATGAGGGGAAGGGCGGTGTTATTAGCTGCGGCGTGGCATTAAAAAAGGCCGCACAGCATCAAGCTGTGCGGCCTTCGAACTTTCATGAGAAGCAGGGAGTTTTATTCGCCGATGGGCAGTACGGTGCGTCCGTACTGTTCGTTGATTACTTCCGCCATGGCGAGGTAGAATGCGGATGCTCCGCAGACGATTCCTTCCCATCCGGCAATGGTGCCGATGAAGTGGCTGCCAGAGAAATCACGTACAGCCAGCAGGAAGAAAAGCACGGTCAGTGAGAAGAAGATGAACTGCAGCACTTTGTTTGCTTTCAGGGTGCCGAGGAACATGAACAGGGTGAAGATACCCCACATGAGCAGGTACCAGCCCATGTATGCGTGTGGGGTCGGATCTGCAAGACCCATCTTGGGCATAACGATCAGGGCAACCAGAGTCAGCCAGAACAGGCCGTAGGAAGTGAATGCAGTGGTTCCGAAGGTATTGCCCTTTTTGAATTCCATTACTCCGGCAATGATCTGGGCAATGCCGCCGTAAAAAAAGCCCATGGCCAAGATCATGGAACTGATGGGGAAGAATCCTGCGTTGTGGATGTTCAGCAGGATGGTGGTCATGCCGAAGCCCATCAGCCCCAACGGGGCGGGGTTAGCGAGTTTTGATTCCATTTATCTCTCCTAAAAATAAGTCTTTCAAAACACACTTTGTCCAGTCTTCCGCTGCCGGTGGGTAACAGTGGAAAATGTGAGTGGTGAGTGTTTGGTGGAGTGTGTGTTTTGCGAATAGTGAACGCTCATTCAGCTAGATTAAAATGTGTTTAATTGCAAGCAATAAATTACATGCAATGATTTTAGGGGCAGTTTTTAATTAAGATACATACGAAAGTGAATGGGTAATCAATGTTGAAGGGTGCCCTTCTACTTGAAATTCTTTGTTGTTCAATAAAAATGGTTTATGATGAATTAAGTATGAAATGAATATTATGCCTGATTAGGCGTAAAATGAACAAAGGAAGTCCGGATGACCGTATCTGCTTTGACTCTCATAACTCTTGGAATGTTGTTCATGGTTGGCTTCTTGGCAGACACCATCGGCAGAAATACTCCTATTCCGAGGGTTTCCATACTTATGGTTGCCGGGTTCCTGATAGGTCCATCAGGGTTTGATCTTCTTCCTGTTTCCACCCAGAGCTGGATGCCTGTTGTTGCTGATATGGCCTTGGTCATGATCGGCTTTCTGCTGGGTAGCTCACTGCAATATGCTTCTTTGCGTCGTTCCGGCATGCTGGTGCTCTGGATTACCCTTGGAGTGGTGGGGGCTACTGCGCTGATAGTTGGAGGGGGACTCTGGCTTGCAGGTATCCCCCTGCCGTTAGCCTTGATTTACGGGGGGATTGCCCCGGCAACAGCTCCTGCTGCAACCGTGGATGTTGTTCATGAGGTTAATGCCAAAGGTCGGTTTACTGAAGTCCTGCTCAAAATTATTGCCTTGGACGATGCCCTTGGGCTGATTGTTTTCAGCCTTATGCTGGCTGCGGCCCAGATGTTGGTCAGTGGCGGTGGTGGCAGTGTTGAGACTTTAATGCACGGCGGCAAGGATATTGTATATGCTGTCTTTATAGGGGCGGTTCTCGGGGCGCCCATGAGCTATTTGACCGGATATTTGAAATCCGGGGAGCATACCCTGCTTGAAGCTTTGGGGATGGTCTGTATCTGTGGCGGCCTCGCCATGTGGCTGGACGTTTCCTTTTTATTGGCGGCCATGACCATGGGCATGGTGGTGGTTAATCTTGCCAAGCGCATGGATTGTTCTTTTTACTCAATACGTTCCATTGAATGGCCCATCGTGGTGCTTTTTTTCTTGTTTGCCGGGGTTAATATTGAGGTCGAACATATTTACGTCAACCAGAAGCTGATCATGCTCTACATTCTGCTGCGGGTCGGCAGTCGCTTTGTGGGCAGTATTCTCGGAGCGAAAAAAGGTGGCGAAAATCTTTTTTTTGGCAAGTGGATGAGCATGGCCCTGATGCCGCAGGCCGGGATTGCCCTTGGTATGGCTCTTACTGCTGCGCACAGGTTTGAAGAATTCGAGGCTGTCGTTTCGGTTATTGCTGCAACCACCGTCTTTTTCGAGATTGCCGGACCGATTTGTACTCGCTTTGCTTTAAAAAAGGTTGGGGATATCACCCCGGGCGAAAGGCGGAAGATAAATCGTGAGGGGTGTTCTTTTTAACAATTAAATTCTTATGTTGTTATTGAAGAAGGGCGCAATATTGAGTAAATAGATATGAATATGGTCTTACAGTTTTACTAAGTGCTTGGAGTTTTCATGGATCAGAACAAGAGACGTAGAACCCGTGTGGATGCAGGCTTCAGAGTCGTGCTGCATAAAGAAGAATTCGATGCCTTTGTGGAGTCGCACAATCTCAGCTTAAAGGGAATTCTCTGCGATCCTGTAAAGGGATTTTTTGTAGGGGATGAGTGCGAGGTTTCCATCCCGCTCTCTGAAGATGCAATAATAAGGGTAAATGCTAAGATAGTCCGTTCAGATGAACATGGGCTGGCTGCAGATTTCCATCATATGGACGAGGTCAGCTTTACTCACCTGCGTCGTCTGGTTCAATTTAATGCCGAAGATGCGGACACCATTGATAGTGAGCTTACTTCGCCTGCTTTTGATGCTTGAGCGTAGGAATGCACAGGGTGGCAGGCTTGAAGAAGCATAACTCGTAAGTCCGGGCCACCTTTTTAGCTTTTGTTGCAGAAAGGCCGCAGTCCACGAGTCTGCAGTATATGTGGAGCGGATTAAAAATATGCTCCATGAAGGCTATAAATCCAACTTTCATTTTTTCGGACATTCCCTGTTTAAATTAATCCCCGGTTCGAGAAATCCGAAAATGAACAATAATTGTTTTTCAGTCAATTATTGCGTCTGTCATAGCGTTATTGCGCAGTTTCCGCTTCAAATCCTCGCAAAAACATAGTGGAAATGACCAGTATTGCCGCTGCAACCACCGCTCCGGCATAGAATACAGCCTGCAGGCTGAATCCGGAATAGACCAGACCCATCAGGATCGGGGCAATTGTCTGACCCGCACGCAGCAACATTCCGTTCACCGACATAAATACCGCGCGTTGTTCCATGGGAGCGATTGCGGTGAGCATGGACATGGAGTTAGGCATGTTCAGCCCTTGTCCCAGCCCGAACATACAGACCGGAAGAATGCACCATAAAGCTGATTCAGCCGCAGGGAGCATGATCATGGCTGCTCCGTAAGCAAATGCGGAAAGGGAGATCATTAGCGGCTGGGACATGAAATGAGCCAGTCTGCCCATCTGTGATGCTGCCAGTGCGGTGATGAAGGATGCACTTGAGATGACCATTCCGATCATGAACGGTGAAGCCTCAAACCGGGAATTGAGCAGCAGGGGCAGATAGGTGACAATCGGGCCGTAGAGAATGATGAAGGTCAGCAGGGAAATGGCGAAAAGACTAAGGACTTCCTTGCTGCGCATGCCGGCAAGTGCTGCTTTCATATACCGTTTGAAATCATCACTGGCAGACGGTTCCGGGTTATCCAGTTTGAAGGCAACCACCCATGCCAGCGGCAGGGCGGTTAATGAGAGCAGAAAAGGTGCTTCCCAGCTGATCTGGGCCAGTATTCCCCCGATGGCAGGAAAAATTGCCGTGCCCATGCTGAGTACTCCGGCATTTAACCCCATGGCCTTGATCCTGTCCTTGCCACTGAATAGGTCTCCGATGATGGTCAGGTTGATGACCCCGATGGCTGCAGCCCCGATGCCCTGAATGAAACGGATCAGGAGCAGGGAGTGAAAATCTTTTGTAAAGAAGCAGGCTGTCCCGGCAATTCCGAAGATTACCAGTGAGGGCACGAGAATTTTCTTACGGCCCAGGCGGTCGGCAAATATTCCGGCCAAGGGTGCAAAGAGAATTCCGGGCAGAGTGAAGATGGTGAAGATCAGCCCGATTGTTGATGCGGAGATCCCGAATTCACGGATCATGTCCGGCAGGGCCGGGATAATGCTGGAAACACCCATGATTGCCATGAGGGTGACCGCGAAAACTATTTGTAAGTTCTTGTTTTTATATAAAGCTTCCATCAGCGAATAGTCCTTTGGGGTGATGTGAACAACGAAAGCTACTCTCAATCGGGACTCTTAGCAACTGCCGGGAAAGGCTGAAAACCTTTGGTCGGTTATAAAAATATGGAATTACATGCTGTTGTGGGGTAATAATGTCCCATGTCCGAATCAAATAAAGAATATCACTACAGCCCGTATATGTTCAGGCTCTACCATTTTTTTAAGAACAGCCCGTCAAAATTCACGGTCCTGCTTGGATTCTTAGTGGGCCAGATATTTATCAGTCCCATTGCCGGGAATTCTTTGCTTTTGCAGCAGGTCCTTTATTTTTATACTTATCTGGTGCTGCTTTCCGCTGTTTCGGCAATTGTGGTTAATAAGGTTCGGCTTTATTTTTATTTCGGGCTTTATGGGGTTTCACTGGTCAGTTCCATTTTGTTTTTCAAGACCCACTCCATGCTTTGGTTGGCAGGCAGTGAAGCGGCGGATATGTTCATGCTGCTTATTGCCATCTGGGGTATCCAGCGTTTCATGTGGCGGCAAAAAAGGGTTACCCGCGATTTGATCTCCGGGGCAATATGCATCTATATGCTAGCCGGGTTGGCCTGGTCTGATGCCTACAGTTTGTGCGAGATATTCAGGGACGGTTCTTTTTCTGGAATTGACCTTGGGGACAATGTCTTTGCCATTCGCGGGGCTTTGACCTACTTCAGCTACGTGACCATGCTTACTGTGGGCTATGGTGACATTCTGCCTGTGTCTTTCATGGCTCGATCCCTTTGTGTCCTGCAAGGGCTTTTCGGACAGATGTATCTGGCTGTTTTCATCGCCGGAATTCTTGGCGCATTTCTTTCACAGCAAAATTTAGACGCTTCCGGAGACGAGCAGCAAGGACCGGAAGAAACAGATCGGTCCTAGGCCCAGCCGGAGAAATCACTCAGCTGACCTTTATTATTCCCGAATTGCTCCTCTTCTTCATTGCCGTAAAGCTCTGTTACCTTCACCGGAGAGTAGAGGCTTTGCTGGGTTATGCTGTCTGGGATGTTCAGACTTATTGGAATATCCGGTACGGGGCCGAATTCAATTCTACCCGGCTTTGCAGTCTGACCTTCTTGTGATTTGAGATATTCTTGATAGGCCTGTTCCTCTTCGACAGTTGTATAATCTTTGCTGGATAGTTTCTTCACTCCCAGTTCTGATCTCAAGGCTTCAAGATAGGCCTCACCGCTTTTGAACAGGTATTTGGAAAAATCATCTTTTTTGCTTCTGTTGGCCTCATTAAGTTTGTCAACCGTTTGTTGAGAGGGATAGATAAACTCATTTATATCGTCAAAAACATCTCGGGCTGAGTCCATGTTTATTTTATCTTCTTTTCTGGAATTCTCATCACCACCGAAGATATTATCACGGGCGTATTGGGCTGTTGCGTGTGTTACGCTTTCTGAACTTTCGGAGTAGCGGTTACGCCCTGCGTTTTTTAGCTTTCCCTTGGATTGTTCAGTCCCTGAGCTGATGGTAGAGCTTACCCGTTTGGCAATTTCCTTGTCGCTTATATCATATTCTGCTGATGCGGACTTGGCCCGTTCAATGGCTCGTTGCACGTAGGGCAATGCACTTTCAGGCTCTTCATCCTTATTGTATGTGGTGCGGTGTTCGGCGACATACATGTCTTTGAATCTATCACGCACTTTATTCCAGAAGCTGTCCTTTACCGAGCTAGCTAAACTCTGGACCCGTTCAATTATTTTATCTTTGTCACCGGTAAAGAATTTGTCGATGATCTTTTCAGCGTTTTTGAAATCCTGTCCGTCGATTGCTGCGGCAAGTTCTTTGATGTGCTCATCATAATCAAGTCCGGATTTACCGGAGAGAAAGTTCTCGTTGCCTTCTTCGAAAATTTTTTCCAGACCTGCCTGAAGTTCATTGGATTTTTCATCAACAATCTGGGCAATTTCAACTGCGACATTTTCCCATTCAACCGGGGTAATTACGGTAAGCTCTTCTTTACCGTTGACGGATTTGGTTGTTGAAGTTTTAGCGGAGTCCTCTTCAACTTTGCGGGAAGCTGTTTCTTCCTGACGGGCGCGGAAATTGAAAGTGCCGACAGTGCTCTGGGCGTTTGAATTGATCTGCATGGTTTTCCTCGCTTAGATTTTCCAGTCGATTGAAGGGGAAATGTCTTCTGTTGAATTGCTTGTGTATTTTGCGGCTTGTTTCTCGTTACTTTCGGTAGACTGCGATGAATCAAGCATACCTTTTACATCCAAAGAGAGCAGTTGCGGATCAACACCGTTTTTCAATTGCTGCTCCATGGGTGACAATGTGGCTTGGGTCTGTTCTTGGGAACTGTCCGGTTCCTCTACCACTCTGGGGCTGGCGGCCAGTTTCAGTCTATTAAATTCGTCTGCAAATGCTTCTGTCCTGCCGCGCATGAATTGGGTGAATTTATCGGCCTTGCGGGTGTTCTGGTGTCGTAGTCGCTCAAGCTGTTCTTCAGTTATGTTTTCGTTGTGATAAAGTTCGTCTATGTCCTTGAGGACTTTTTTATCTTCGTCGTAGTTGGAATCATCAGTATTGAATATCTTGCCCTTGGCATAATCGGTGGCTGCGTGGGTGACGCTGTAGGCGTCTTCGGAATACTTGTTCTGCCCTGCATTTTTCAACTTACCCTTGGCATGGGCTACTGCTCCATCGCGGGTAGCATCGACAATATCGCAGAGGTCTTCAGATGAAAATTTATCAACTTCATTGCGTGATTTTTCAATGGCCATTTTGGCAAGGTCAAAAGAGGAAAGATCATCGCGCTCCTTACCATCGATATACACGGTCCATTTCAGACCGTCTTTTTTTAGAAAGTTGAGACCTTCCTCAATATTGTCCCAAAAGTTGTTTTCGGCAGCCTTGGCGAGATCTTCTATACGGGTAATGATTTTGTCGGTGTCACCATTGTAAAATTGATCGATAAGCTTTTCTGCACGTTTGAAATCCTGCCCTTGGATTGCTCTGCCCAGCTCTTTGATATGCTTGTTGTATTCTTCACTGTTACGTCCGGCCAGCAGTTGCTCGCCATTATCGAAAATTTTATCTAATCCCTTTTTCAGAAAGTCTGAGGATTTGCGCATGGCCTTTTCAAGCTGGAATTCAACGCTGTTCTGGGAGATTTTGCGGGGTGGCAGGTCATCTGCAGATACTGCAATTTCCTCTGGACGATTGGATTTTTCGTCCTTTGTGTTGCCAAGCTTGAAAGAACCGGCCTGCATCTGGCTGGATTGATTGAAACCCTGTATGCGCATGGTTATTTATCCTCTTTATCGGAGCCGGCTAAGTATTCTTCCCATTGAATCTGCATAGCCTTGTATTTCTCAGCTGCTTCACTCCCGGTGATGAGAGTTTCAACGGAGTAGTCCACGACCGGATAGTTTGGGGTTGGAATATTAACCTTTGAAGGGTCCAGCAATTTGCCGAGCGGATTCATAGGGTCTTCTTCAAATCTCACACCCGGTTCATTGGGCATATCGTTTCCTTTAACTTCAACTGCTGCATACATGAGCTTGCTGAATTCATCGATAAATTCATCTGAGCTCTCACGCATATACAGTGAAAAAGAGTCGGATTTACGTTTGTTGCGCTGCCTTAGGCGATCTACCTGTTCTTGAGTTACTTCATCGCCCTCTGTGAGTGCGTAGATGTCGGCCAGTTCTTCGTCATCTTCCTTGATATTTACATCATCGGTATCGAAAATCTTATTGCGTGAAAATTCAGCTGCAGCTTGGGTTACACTGTCGGCGTCTTCGTCATATTTGTTCTGCCCGGCATTTTCGAGTTTTGATTTAGCATGGTTTACAGCCCGATCACGCAGAGGATTAAGAATTGATTCAAAGTCTTGCTCTGAAAAATTTTCCTTACTTTCCCGGACTCTGCTGATGGCGATCTTAGCGATTTCATATGCGGTGATGTTTTCATACTTCTGGTCATCAATTTCCAGATCGTATTCACTGTTCATACTTTTGAGGTAGCCAATGGCATCGTCCATGCCGTGCCAGAATTTTTCTTCAGCCTGTTCGGCAAGGGATTTTACCCGGTTAAGAACTTTTTCCGTATCGCCGTTGAAAAATTTATCGATGAGTTTTTCTGCGTTCTTATAATCCTGTCCTTCGATGGCTTCGGTTAAATTTTTGATATGTTCATCGTATTCAGCTGAAGTTCGCCCGGCCAGCAGGGAAGCTCCGCGGTCAAAAATTTTGACTAGTCCGTCATGCAGGAATCTGGAAGATTCATTGATGTTCTTTTCAATCTGAAATTCAAGGTTGTCCATCTTGTAGAAAGTTCTTTCTGCCTCAGTTTTGCCTTCTGTTTTCTCGCTTTCAATTGAAGGAGAACTTTCTTCCTCTGCTTTGTGGGAAAACTTGAAGCTGGCGGTCTGTAGGGTCTGATTTTGTCCGAATGATGAGATACGCATAATGAGTGCTCCTTTGCCTTAAATCTTACGGCTGAAGGATGAATAGTTGGAAGAATTTGTGTTGTTTCGCATTGATTTGTAAACGCTCATGCTGCGCCCGACATAGCCCTCGACGGCTCCGGTAAACAATGTGGAGATGTCATCACGGAATGAACGCCAGTCTTCATTACCTGCAAAGTCAGATGGCTTGTTCATTTCAAATGCCTGTTTTTCAGTATCGGAGAGTTCATCAATTTGAATGGATGGTCCGTCACGCCTTGCCTTGGATGTAAGTTCCTTGAGTTCATCGACGACGGTTGCACCCATCTTGCTCAGCTGCTGTGAGAATTTGCTGTTAGATGAAATGCCTAATCCGGCGCTTCTGCTTAACTGTTCATCAGTAATTGTCTGGCCGGGGGTAGTTTTTTGTATATCGTCAAAAGTCATGTAACGCAGGATGCGCATGGAACCGGTGTTGCTCTTCTGCTCTTCAATGCGTGAGGTCATATTAAGTTCCTGATCGGCCAGCTTGTCGGCAGCTCCATCTATGCCGTAGAGATTATGCTTGGTGTACAGAGAGGCGGCTTGTACTGCATTTTTAGCTTGTGTTTCTGCCGAGTCCTCCGATGCTTCATTGCCGGCTTCACGGATTGTGCGGGCAGCATAATCCACTGCGTCTTCGCGGACTTCGTCAATCAGTTCAGAGAAATCCATGTCCGCAAGGGAACCGGTTTTCTGTCTGGCATTTTCAATTGCCCGTTCCACCAGATCATAGCCTGAAATCCCCGTTTCTTTATGCATTCCATCTGAAAGGGTCAGTCCTTGAGCCTGTCCCATCTGACCGAGGACCTTTCGCATGTCGCCCCAGAACTTGTCCTCAACCTGAGTCAGAGTCTCTTCTATCTTGTTGATGACCTGATCAGAATCGCCATTGTAGAATTCTTTAAGAATCTTTTTGGCATTATCGAAATCCTGACCTTCAACGGCGCGGGTCAGTTCATCAAGGCTTTTGTTATATTCAACGTCAGACTTTCCGGAGAGCAGCTTGGATTTGTCTTCCTCGAATATTTGACTGATTTTATAATCCAGATAGGCAGCATTTTCTTTCACCACCTTCTGGATGGCGGCTTCAGGATCAAAGGGTTGTGGCTTCTTAGGTTGAGCCTGTTCGGCAGTGCGGTTGGTCGCTGATGTGCTGAAGTCTTTTTTATCTTTAATGGACTGGGTAAAATTATTTAATGCGGTTTGCTTGGCTTGGCGCGCACGCATAGTGCTGCTGAATCCCCCGAGATAGGAACTGGGGTCGGTGTTGTAAGCATTGCTGCCAAGTGTTGAGCCGATACGCATTGATTTTTAAGACCTCGATATTGAGTCGAAAGCAGTTCTTGTATTGCATGAATAATCGGCTGATCTTGAGAAAACTTTATATTAGTATGATAAAAATACAGATAAAAATAATTAATCTATTCATGGCATAATTATCGAGTAAAAAAATAGGACAGGAGATAAGCCTGTCCTACTAAATGAATATGGTAAATTTAACGCGTTAGCGGCGAAGCCTTAAAAAAAGGTTTTGAAGAGTCCAGAGAAACTTTTGCAAAAATTTCTCTGGCCGCCGAAGGTATTCTTAAAGCGCAGCGTCCAGCAGCAGATTATCTCGGTGGATGGCTTCGGGGTATGAGCACTTACCGAGAATAGATTCGATATTACATGATTTGCTGCCCATGATTTTGACCATGTCAGTAGAGCTGTAACAAGTCAGGCCTACTGCAAGCGATTTGCCTTCCTTGTTAACCACACGAACAAGCTCCCCGGCTTTGAATTTACCGTCCACATCGATAATTCCTGCAGGCAGCAAACTTTTGCCTCCAGAAAGAAGTGCCTTCTCCGCACCTTCGTCAACAATAAGATCGCCAGCGGGATCGCAGTGGTAAGCCAGCCAGTATTTACGTCTGGATACGGATTTTTCATCCGGTACAATCCATGTGCCGCACTCTTCCCCGTTAAAGACCCGTTCAATGATCATGCGGTCCTTACCGGCAAGGATCAGGGTCGGCACACCAAGCTGGGCCGCACGGTTGGCAGCACGCATCTTGGAGAACATGCCTCCGGAACCGACAGCGGTCTTGCCGTCGCACATAGCGTCAAGATCGAGATCGTGGACGTTTTCAATGCAGGCCAGCGGCTTGGCATCGGGATTCTTGTCCGGGTTCTTGTCGAAAACACCGTCAGCGGAAGTGAGGTTGATGAACAGGTCTGCTTCCACAACGTTGAGGATCAGGCTGGCGAGGGTATCGTTATCCCCGAATTCCAGTTCCTGGACAGCAACGGTGTCGTTTTCGTTGATGATGGGGATTACACGCCATTCAAGCAACCTTGAAAGGGTGTTGCGGGCATTGAGGAAACGATCGCGGTGCTTGAGGTCATCGCGGGTAAGTAGGACCTGAGAGGTCACAAGGCCGAAACGGCGGAAAGTCTCGTCATACTCATGCATGAGCCGGGACTGGCCGATGGCCGAGGCAGCCTGACGCGCAGGCAGGTCATCCAGCTTTGCGCCGGATGGGATGGAGTTTCGTCCGGCGGCAACCGCACCGGACGAGACGAGGACTATGTCGACCCCGCGTTCGTGCAGGGTCGCCAGCTGGTCGGCAAGGCGGCAGATCAGGCCGAGGTTGATTCCCTCAGCTGTGGTCAGCACCGCGCTGCCGATTTTTACAACAATGCGTTTAGCTTCCTTAAGAGTCTGAATCCTGTTGCTCATCCTGGTCATTTTCTTCCTCTTGATTCATTGCTTTGAATCTGTCCCACATGTCACTGAGGAGTTCCTGAACCCCGTCACTGTGGAGGGCGGATATGAAGTAAATTTTTTCCCCTGTTTCCTCAGCTTTTGCCTTGATCGTTTCAAGGTCTTCCTCGGAAAGAAGGTCGATTTTGTTGATGACCCGCAGTTGGGTTTTGTCAGCCATTTCCTCATCAAAGATGCGCAGTTCTTCATCGAGCATGTTGAAACCTTCGAAAGGCTCTTCAAGGCTCAGGTCCTCTGCACTAAGGATATGGACGAGGAATCTGGTGCGTTCCACATGTTTGAGGAAACGGTGTCCCAGTCCAAGACCTTCGCTGGCTCCTTCGATCAGGCCGGGAATATCGGCGATAACCAGCTTGCTGCCCATGTCATCATCCACCACGCCGAGGTTGGGCACGAGAGTGGTGAAGGGGTAGGCTGCGATTTTTGGTTTCGCAGCGGAAATTTTGGAAATAAATGTGGATTTACCTGCATTGGGCAGACCGAGCAGACCTACGTCCGCAATGATCTTGAGCTGCAGGCGGATACGTTTTTCTTCTCCGGGGAATCCTTCTTCAGCCTGACGCGGGGCCTGGTTGGTGGAGGATTTGAAGTGGATGTTTCCGCGTCCACCGTCACCGCCTTTGCAGATGACCATTTCGCGACCTTCTTCGGTCAGGTCGGCGATGAGTTTTTCACTGCCGTCTTCGGGGTTAACTTCATAAACAAGTGTTCCGAGCGGGAGATCAACTATAAGGTTATCGGCACCCTTGCCGTATTTGTCGCGACCTTGTCCCTGTTCTCCATTTCTGGCTTCGTAAACTCGTTTGAGTCTGAAGTCATAAAGAGTCAACAGTTTGGAACTGCCTCGGAAAATGAGGTCTCCACCTTTACCGCCGTCACCGCCGCTAGGGCCGCCTTTAGGAAGAAATCTTTCCCTGCGGAATGCCACGCATCCGTTACCGCCTTTGCCGGAACGTACCGTGATAGTTGCTTCATCTATGAATTTCATAATAAAATCCTTAGGGATGCGCTATGCGCTTTTGTTTGATGATTTCGCCTCCGGCGGCCAAAGGAAATAATTTCCTTTGGAATCCTTGAGGGGTGGGAGGGGGAAATGAAATCGGAAAATTAAGGTTTAATACGGGTAAAATAACATTGCAGATAAGACGCGAAAAGGCAGGGGTCGCATTAAGTAATGCGACCCCTGCCTGAAAAAAGCTTTCGCCTGATGTCTAGGCTTCTGCAGGTACGATGTGTACTCTGGTTTTTACGCGGTTCTTGCGAATGTACTTTTCGTACTTCACAACACCATCAACCAGTGCAAACAAGGTGTAGTCTTTGCCGGTACCAACATTTTTACCAGCGTGGACTTTGCTGCCAACCTGGCGAACGAGAATGTTGCCAGCCAGTACTTCCTGACCGCCAAAACGTTTCACGCCACGTCGTTGGGCATTACTATCGCGACCGTTCTTCGAGCTACCGCCCGCTTTCTTATGAGCCATTATTAGCCTCCTTAGTAGGTTCTGTCGTCAAGCTTAAGCCTGAATGGCTTCCACTTTGATTCTGGTGTAGTCCTGACGATGACCCTGTTTGGTCTGAGAGTCTTTCCTGCGTCTTTTCTTGAAAACAACGATCTTTTTGTCACGACCGTGTTCTACAACAGTGCAGGAAACCTTCGCACCTTCAACATAAGGAGCGCCGATTTTAACGTCTTCGCCCTGACCGATAAGAAGAATTTTATCCAGATCGACTTTTGTGCCTGCTTCAGCGTCCATTTTCTGGACATTGAGTTCCAGACCTTCTTCAACGCGGAACTGCTTGCCGCCAGTCTCAATTATTGCATACATTTTTAACTTACCTCCGTCACGTAAGAGAGGGGAAGATATTCGTATCTAGGTGAAAAAGTCAAGTAGCTTTTATACTTTTTTTTCAGAATCTGTTATCGACCCCAGAAGTTGCATTACGGGAGGATGGTTGCCCTTACTGTTTCGTATTACCGGGCAATTGCGTCCCATGCATTCTTTATTATTTTTCATTTGATCACACAGTATATGCGCATCAGCCCGTAACCGCAAGCCCAGAACCTCTTCAGAGACTTGTGCGGCGGCTTTCAGGGCCAGCCAGCAGTCACGCTGGCAGCAACGGGCGGCTTCAATGTCTGCAATCAATTTAAGGGCTGCGAGGGTCCCTTTCTGGGCAATGGAGCGTTCAGACGCTGTTAACGGGGTTGCTTCCAGTATTGCACTCATGGCCGCGCCTACGCCGATGGCTGCTCCGCAGACTCCCATGAATCCGCAGAAGCCTCCGGCAACTTTTGCGCCGCGTGATATTGCCGTATCTATGACCCTGTCGTCAATACCCCCGCCGCAATTTCTGTAAGCTGTTGTAATCACACCGGGAACAAGGGCATGATGTTCAGGACCGTGCATAGGAATGGCCGGATGACTGCGTGCTTTCTTGAGTAGCTCGATCATATCCGTCTCTGTGCTTGATTTCAGCAGATGGGGTAGGACCTCCATGCCGTCTTCGCTATGGCACTTGTCGCAGACAAAGTGTCCGCTGGTACAATGCCCGTTGGCTTCATGTTCTTGCCCACAGAAAGCACAGGTCATCTTGCGGTATTCGGTCAGGTATTCCAACTCCGCTCCACAGACCATGCATCCTTCCATGTTTTTCAGGGATATAGTGGCGTGCGCATGCTTTTCTTTTGGGTCCGGTTCAGGCTTGTCAAAAGAGTCAGGAGTCGGGCAGCAGCAGGATTCTCCGATGAATACATTCTCCACTGCGCCTTCATTATTTATAATAAAAAGCTGATCGCCGAGCAGGGTTGCTTCCTGTTCCGGAATATCGATTACGCTTCCGGGGGTGAGGATGGCTCCGCTCGGGGTGATGGCGGTCTTGAGTGGGCCGCGGTAGACGGTTTTGACCTTTTTTCCCTCGTGCGGCTTGCGGGCCGAGAAGGTCAGGGAAAAGAATTGATGTCCGCCCACGGTCCGGTAGGGGAAGCGTTTAATCATGATCAGGGATTCGAATCCCGCTTCTTCCAGCAACCCACAAAGGTTTTTCTGGGTCTGGGCCCCGGCAATGCATTCTCCGTGCAGGGTGTCGTCATTGCGGATTTCCGGTCCCGGTTCAGTCTCGCAGACCACGTCGGAGATGGTCAGCCTGCCTCCAGGCTTGAGCACCCGAAACATCTCAGAAAAAGTACGCCGCTTATCAGTGGAAAGGTTGAGTACACAGTTGGAGAGCAGCAGGTCGGCACAGTCGCCCTCAAGGGGTAGGGTTTCAAGGTAGCCCCTGCGGAAATCCATGTTGTCGTAGCCCAGTGATTTTGCCACTGCGGCTTGTCCTTCGCGGGCATGGACGAGCATGGGATCAAGCATATCGACCCCGGTGACTATCCCCTTCGGCCCAACCTGCTTGGCGGCGATGAAGCATTCGATTCCCCGTCCACTGCCAAGGTCTACCACATGTTCGCCTTCGGAAATTCCGGCATCCATAACCGGAGAACCGCAGCCGTAACCACGGAAACGGTATTGTTCGGGGATATGGCTCATGAGAGCCGGTTCGTAACAGGCCGGATTGAGAATGTCTTCCTTGGCTGTATCTGCCGCCTTGGTGTAAAAATCCTTAACTACTGCGAGGCTGTTGTTTCCCGCCACAGCCAGCAAACAGTTGGTGTGGGTCAGGGCCACTGCCCCATGTCCGGAACAGCGGTCCAGCTTATCTCCCATTTTGAGCAGCAGGCGCGGACAGTCGTGCTGTTGTGATTCAGTTGCCTTGCGGGAGATCAATTCAAGGGCCAGTTTTTCGTAGAGAGCGCTGTATGGATCATCACCGATGAAGCTTTCCTTGTGCATGTAGCTGTGGTCAGTGTCACCGCCACCGAGGAGCAATTTGAAGGGTGTTTCAAGATTTTTACCACTACTTTTGCGCAGCTTTTCAAGGATGGAACTTTTCTTCCAAGCCTGCTCTAAATCATTATTAATACAGGTTGATAGCTTTTCGATTCCAACGGTTGCAGCAGAAGGGTAAAGATTTCCGTCCGGCCCGATAGCTAATGATTCCCACCCGGCGGTTGAACCGTCATGTAAAGTGCCGCAGGGTGCGAAAATCATGCTTTTGACCGCTTCAACATTGTCGATGCTAACCCCGGTACGTTCTCCGGTTTCCCATGCTTCCAGCAGGTGCGGGTATATTTTTTCCGGTTTGACGAATTGTTCGGATTCACCGCGCCCACGCACGAAATACCACATGAAATGGACGTTGGATGCTCCGGTTTTAGCGGCGAATTCAACGACGTCTTTCATCTCTTTCACATTGTCCTTGGTTACACACATGGACAGAGTGAAGGGAATACCTTCTTCAGAAAGCCAATTCAGGGATTTCTCAAGGGCTGCGAACATACCCTTGCCGCGCAATTTATCGTGGGTTTCGCCGATACCGTCTACACTGATCTGTAAATGCAAGCGGTTGAAATCATAACTGTGTTTGGAAAAGAATTTTTCCACGGCCAGACCGTTGGTCAGCACTGCCACGTGGCTGGACTCGATTTCCAGCATGCTGGTCAGGATTTTATCCAGCCCTTTATGGACCAGCGGTTCCCCTCCGGTAAGGGCGAACATTTTGCAGCCTAATTCTTCTGCTTGGGCAGTCAGTTCCAGCACCCGTTCTGTGGCTAATTCTCGCTTGGCTTGCGGGGAAGAGGAAAACAGGCAGTGGGAACAGGACATGTTGCAATTGTCTGTAATATGGAACCAGATTTCGCGCAGGGAGTCTGTTTTCAGAAGTTTGTATCTGCCGGGATACACAGTTGCGTCCGCATCGGGCAGACGCATGAGGAATCTTCTGTCGTCAATTGATAGTACCGAAGGGGAAGGCTCTGCTTCATGATTTTTCAGCATGCTGTTGAGCAGTGCATCACCTTCCGGGGTAGGGACAAACCAGTCCGGGGATTCAGGTCTGAGATATATAGGAGTTTCGTTGTGAATAATCCGGGTCCATTCAGCGATATTAAAGGACAATTCCAGTCTCCTTGGAAATATGTATTTGGAAAACTTTGGATAAAAAATAAATTTTACCTATATCTGGCTTTTAGATCAAGGCCCGGGAAAGAGTCATTACTTCCACCCGGGAAGCTCCGGCTTCAAGCAAAGTCCGGGAGCATTCATCAACAGTGGAACCAGTGGTGTATACATCGTCCATAAGCAAGATGTGTTTACCGGCCACAAGGGATGGGGCTGCCGTGAAGGCTGTATGTAGATTTGTTCGGCGTTCAGCGCCGCTGAGTTTGGTTTGAGGAATGGTTTTGCGAGCCCGGATCAGGGCGTGGTCGGAAAGGTCGACCTTGAGCGCAGATGCTGCATAACGGGCAAGGATCATGGACTGGTTGAAACCGCGTTCACGCAATCTCGAAGGGTGCAGGGGGACCGGTATAATCAGGTCCGGCTGGCTGATTTCGGGTAAATCTGCGCACAGGTCGGATATAAATTGTCTAAAGATTGCGTTGTATCCGTATTGATTGTTGAATTTCCAGCCTAAGATCATTTCCCGCAGCAATTCTTGGTGGATGCTATGAAAATAAAGCCTGCTGAAGTTGCGGGGGACTGTCTGGCAACTGATACAGGCCCGTTTGTCAGCATCCGGGGAATTTAATTCCTCACCGCAGACCATGCAGATGTTTTGCGGTCTTACTTCCATGGAGGCAAGACATGATCTGCACAGTCCTTTGTCTGCGTGAACCTGTAAACAGGCCGGACATCGTCTTTGTATAAATGCTTTTTTAAGGCCTTTTAGCGCGGCAACAGGGGATAGGTATCGCAGAAGCTGGGCGAACATTGCTTAGGCGGTTGGAAGGAATTTTTTTACTGTGCGGAAAACATCTTCTTTTATGATCGGCTTGAGCAGGATGCTGTCATAACCGCATTTCAGGCAGCTGGAAAGCAGTTCCGGGTTGTCTCCGGTAGTCATGGCGATTATTGGAATTAACATCCCTTTTTTACGAATCTCGACAACGACCTCAGGGCCGTCCATTTTCGGCATATGCACATCCATGAATGCCATATCAAAACGGTTCTCACTCAGCATTTCCAATGCTTCACTTCCATTTACAGCAAAACTCGGTTCAATGCCCAGTTTGCTGAGATAAGTCTTGAGCACCAGACGTACTGGCGCTGAATCCTCAGCTACCAGAACTCGCAATTCGGGGAAAAAATTTTCAGCCATTATTCATATTCCTTTGCCATGCTTCTTTTCCAGATGCTGTGATGAGTGCACATTTTTCAGCATCATTGCCCAAGTCTTGAGGCTCGTCTATTCCTCTGAAGACTACTGCGGGCTGGAGTTCCGCCTTGAAGAACCTGAGGAAAAACTTGAGCGAAAGTTCCGCGCCCTCAAACAGCTTTTCACCTTTGGGTCTTCCGGCCAGAAGACATGTATAAGCAGGGCGGGACTTAAGGCCGTCCATCACAGGAGAGTTGCCTGTCATGGCTTCAAAGGCCCACTGTCCCCTGTCTATGAAGGTCTTTAGCCGTGAGGGCAGATGGTAGAAGTATATAGGAGAGGCAAAGAAAGTGAAAGGGGCGGAAATTATCTTCTCGTATAATTCCTGCGCCCCGTCTTTATCTGCGAAGATACAGCGGTTGTCCGCTGCGGTGCGGCATTTCAGGCAGCCGATACAATGTTCGAAATCCATATCCCCGAGGGTGATTATTTCGGCGTCACCGCCTGCTGAGCGGATTCCTTTGAGAAAAAGGTCGGCAGCAAGGTCGCTGTTCCCTTTTCTGTGATGGCTGCATTTGAATATTACCGGGAGTTGTTTCATTCTTATCCGCTATTTTTTGCCCGTGGCATTTTGCTGCGGAAAACAGCGCGCACGTGGTCTTCCTCTTCAAAGGTTTCAAGGGTCCATTCGGGCAGGATTTCCAGTTGATGGTATAGCTGCTCAACGGTGCCTTTATCTACAAGGGCGGTGATTTCATCGGTCCGCGCAAAACGGAGGTACCAACCTACCTCCAGTCCTACGCCTCAGCACTTGTTGCGGACATCAACGATTTTTGGTTCGCTCATATTGTCCTCCGCTTAAATATGGACCCCGCTGAAATAGGGGTTGTGATTCATCTCGTCGCCAACGCTGGTAGACGGGCCGTGTCCGGCAAAGAGTTCTGTTTCAGCCGGGAGGGTGAAGATCTTTTCTTTCACGGAATTCAGCAGCTGTTCAGTGTCGCCGTAGGGGAAATCTGTCCTGCCGATTGAGCGGCGGAAAATGAGGTCGCCCACAATTGCGGCTTTAAGGGCCGGGAAATGGAAGGTCAGGCTTCCCGGAGTATGGCCGGGAGTGGAGTAGATTTTACATTCCAGCCCGATCAGCTCGGTCTCACCCTCACCAATATGTTCGGTTTCAAAATGGGGGACTTCAGGGAACCCCATCAGACCTCCACGTCCGACCTGAGTATCCATGAGCACGAGGTCGTCGTTGGAAGCGTAGATGGTTTTTCCGGTGGCATCGGCCAGTGCGCGGTTGCCGAGTATATGGTCAAAGTGCAGATGGGTGTTCAGGATGCGCTCAAGCTCAACCCCGGTCTTTTTCAGGTAGGAAAGCACCGGGGTCGGGTCGCCGCCCGGATCAATAACCAGCGCCTTGTTTTCATTAACAATTACAAAACAGTTGGTCTCAAGGGGACCTAGGGGAAAAATCTTGATTTCCATTAAAAATCCTCCAACATATATTCAGAGAGTTCGTTTCGTTTTGAAGAGCCCTGCTGGTCCGGGTAACCGAGGGCGATAACAGCTTGCAGTTCATAACGTTCAGCGGGCAGCTTGAGCGCTTCCAATGCCTGATCCTGCTGGTTGATAATTTCACCAAGCCAGACAGTTCCCAGTCCGAGAGAATGGGCTGCCAGCATCATGTTCTGGATACAGGCCCCTGCACCCTGATGATCTTTCATTTCACTGTACATGGCCTGCTTATCCAGAAAGACGCAGAGCAGCGCTTTGGCAGCTTTAACAATGTGACCGTATTTGGTGCATTCCGCGAGTGGGTCGACACGTGCGTCATCGTCATGGATGACCAGAAAGCGGTAAGGCTGGTTGTTCAGCCCGCTGGGTGTCCAGCGTCCGGCTTCCAGAATAGCGGTCAGATCGTCTTTTGAGATTGGTTCAGCAGTATATTTCCTGATGGAACGACGCTCAAAAATAGCTTCAAGGACAGGATTGGTCTTGGTCATGTTTGCTCCAGTGCTAGAATGGTACACCACGGAAAATATTGATCTTGTCGATGGCCCGGTCAAATTCCTTGGGGTTCAGTTCCCGGTTCAGGTCTTCGTCAAAATCCTTAAAATTGGCCTTCAGCTTGATAGCCTCGGCTTCTTGTTCGTCAATCTTTCCATCCTTGTTGACGTCAGCTTCTTCAAATGAAGGAATGGGCTGCCTGATTTCATACTTATCTATGATGGCGCAGCGGATGTGCCTTCTATCTGTGTCGTAGGTAACATCAATGAATGTTCCGGGATCAACATAAAGTTTTGTGCAGGTGTCGCCGGAATAAAGATCTTTGCCGTTCTTGGCTTCAAGGGCCAGCTTGATCTTTGCCTTACCGCCTTTTTTGTCAAAGCAGTCTTTATTATAAAGTGAGTTGCAGGTGCAGTCGGCAATGGTTTTGGGCTTGATGCGTCCGAATTTGTAATCATTGGACTTGCCCCAGACCCTGATCACGGAGTCTGTGTGGTTGATTACGGTAAATATTTTTTCCGCAGCCGCTGCGGATGTAACTGTCATTGCCAGCAGGGCAGCGGGCAGGATTGTTGTTTTTAAGAAGCCTTTGATGTTCATATTTTCCCCCGGATTGTGATGTTGCCTTTTTTTAAACGGACATGGTGGGAATTGCAAGGATAGAAAAAAGCCCTCCCGAATCAATCCGGGAGGGCTTTGAGGTCACTGTCGGCTGAAGCCGTGGAGGTTAGACCAGCTTGCCGAAGGACAGGATGATGTTCTTACGGTAAGTACGGTTTTTCCAGACGGATTCTGCTCCGTCTTCTTCGATTTCACGGGCAAGGATTTTACGCAGTTCTTCTTTCTGGATTTTGCCCAGATGAAGTTCACTGATATCGCCCAGCAGGGCCAGCGGATCAGTATAATCAGCCGGAAAAGGATCACTTTCGTTATCCCTGCAGAAGAAACAGATTGTTCCGGAGTGGAAATTGCCGGTAGCTTTTTTTACTATGTCGGTCATTGGTTTGTCTCCAAGTTTGCGTCCTGCTTCCAAAAGAATGCCCTGAAGCTTTTGACGCCTGATGTCCTGCTAGCAGTATTTGTGCCGAGCAAAACTTTCCTCATCCGGGCATTTTAGCGGCATCTGTTTTTTAGGTGGGAGCGCAAGTATCCATAAATCCTCCCACCGGATTCCCCGGCTAATGATAAAAACTCAGCAGGCCGGGTCTCCAGAAACGAAAAAAGGCATCTCCAATCGGAAATGCCTTCAAGAAATTCAATGTCTTAATCCCTCTCATGGGTCCCGTACGGGGAAGGCATTGGCACCTTGCTGCGGAAGCAGGTTGCCGGATGGTCAGCGGGCCGATTTCCCTCGCATCCTCTTCATGAGTAAATATTTTCGATTCAAAGAACGTGGCTACAAGATATTCATATGGTGGTAGTCCGTCAATAACTTTTTTGCGGAATGGGTAAGATCATAAAAAAAACATGTCTCTATTTGCATCAAGTTTATATTGAATGTATTTGATTTATAGTGAGAATTGGATGGATTGAAATTATAATCTAAGATGCGGGGTATATATGTTTAAACAGGTACTTACCGTTTTGCTGGGGATGTTCATATCTGTAGCGGCTTTTAGTGCTGAAGCTGCGGAGAATAAGTTTCAGGCTTTGGAGTATTTTCATTCGCCATGGCTTGGTATTTCTTTTTTCCAAGATGGGCACAAAGTGGACATGGTGTCCGTTGATCCTCTGAAGAAAGAATATGACCGTATAAAAGTAAAACTTGCCGCCAAACCTTTTGAAATCGAGATTCCAATCAGATCAGAGAATGACCGGGTTCAGATCTGTTTATGGAGAAATGAAGATATTTTTAATGATGTTGTCATTAAGTCTTCTGTGGATGGTGGTTCTGTATTCAGCAGCAGGCAGGCTTTGTCCGGCCCTGTTTTTTCTCCACCGGAAATGTTCATTACCAATACTGCCCACAATCTGTACGCAGATTTTCGTCTCACAAAAAAATCTTTGTTCTACAACAGCATACCTGTTTCCATGTTTTCTTTTCCGTCGGATAAAGGGCGTCGCTATCATCTCTCAAAACAGGATGGCCCGTTATACATGGTCGTTTTTATGAATCTTGATATGGACGGACTTATTGAGCGTGAGGAGTTGGAGTTTTTTATTTTGGATTTTTAAATCCCTTACTCCTTCCCAGCCATCCGCGCCAATTCAGCCTCAACTTCCATGGTATTCAACTGGCGGCAGGTGGTGAAAGTTTCTTTATTAACCACACCCTTATGGATCAGGAAATGTCGTTCGGCTAATGCGGCGAGCTGCGGCCAGTGGGTGATGACGATGAGTTGCTGGCGGTCAGCGAGTTCCTGCATTTTTTCGCCTACGCGGTTCAGGGTGTGCCCGCCGATACCGGAGTCTACTTCGTCAAAGATCAGGGTCGGCTTTTCAGATTCACCCTGTAATCCGGTGATTGCCAGCAGAAAACGGGAAAGCTCGCCGCCGGATGCGATTTTGTCCAGCGGCTGGGCTGCCTGACCGGGGTTGGGAATCCACATCAGGCGACCGCGCATTTCATTCAGTCCCGGATAAAGTTCATAGGGCTGGAATTCGAATTTTACCTGAACGTGTTCGGAAAAGCCGAGTCCTTTCAGTTCCGCAACTACGCGATCAGTGAGCTTCTTGGCGGCAATTTCGCGGGCGGTTGCCAGTTTGTCCAGCGCAGCGGAAAGCCGTTCGACAAGTTCTTTTTCCTGCTTTTCAATCTGAGCCAGCTCAAGGGAACAGGAATCCAAGAAGTCGAGGTTTTCCTGAATTTCATTTTTCAGGTCCACAATCTCATCAAGGGTACGGCCCAGTTTTCTTTTGAGCTTGGAGAGCTCGTAAAGCCGGGATTCAATGTCGTCGATGTTGTCTTCGGAATCAAAATCAAGGGGCTGGGCGCGCAGTTTCCCGGCCAGTTCATCTAAGTAATGCTTGAATTCAATGACTGTCTCGCGGTCTTGATCGAAGTCCGGGAAGAGTTCGCAGATGCGCTCCATTTCCGAACCAAGGGCGGAAACCCCCCCGGAAACATCAAGCGGTCCACGCATGATCTCCATAGCGTTATCAATGCATTTTCCGGCATCTTCCTGTGCCCGCAAGGCATTTTTCTTTTCTAATAGCTCATCTTCCTCGCCGGGGTAGGGGGCTACCTTTTCAATTTCAGTGCGCTGGAATTCGAGGAAATCTTTTTTCTCCAATAGTGATGCGGAACGTGCCTTCAGCTCTTCCTTTTTGGTTAACAAAGCGCGCAGAGAGGTTAGGATTTCATCTTTCTTTACCGGGAGCGTTGTGTCGGCAAGGAAAGTATCCAGCATGCGACATTGGTAGGCTGGTTGGAGCAGCTTTTGCTGGGCGTGCTGGCTGGTGTGCAGAATCATGGATGCGCCCATTTCACGGATGGTGTTCTGGGAGCTGAGTTTATCATTCACATAGACCCGGCTGCGGCCTGTTTCAGCGGAAAGCACCCGGCGGACAATGGATTCCGAGCCGTCGGGATGGATGAACAGGGCTTCCACGAAAGCCTGTTCCTTACCGGGGCGCACCATGTCCGGGCGCATTTTTTGGCCAGTCAGGAAGTCAATGGCCCGCAGGATGAAGGATTTACCGGCTCCGGTTTCCCCTGTGAGCACGTTCATGCCCGCAGAGAACTCAATTTCAGCATCTTCGATGAGAGCGAGGTCGCGTATTCTGAGCAGTTCCAGCATTTCTATTACCGTTTTTGGGTCTAACGTTTATTGTTTGAGTCTGGGGTCGAGGATGTCGCGCAGGGCCTCGCCAAGCAGGTTGTAGCCGAGCACGGTCAGCAGGATAGCCATGCCGGGGAAGATGGATAGCCATGGGGCTATTTCCAGCACTTCCTTGCCGTCCATGAGCAGGTTGCCCCACGAGGGATCAGGAGGCTGAACTCCCAGTCCGAGAAAGCTGAGTGAGGATTCCACAAGGATTGCCCCGGCTACGCCAAGGGTTGCTGAGACCAGCACCGGGGTGATGGCGTTGGGCAGGATGTGGGTCAGCATTATGCGGATCGGTCCGGCACCGGCCAAGCGTGAGGCCTGTACGAAATCGCGCTTGCGCAGGGAAAGTGTCTCCGCACGCACCAGTCTTGCTACGCCCATCCAAGAGGTGAAGCCGATGACGATCATGATATTGGTCAGTCCCGGTTCCAGAAAGGCAATGACCGCGAGGATCAGGAAAAATGAGGGGAAGCAGAGCATTACGTCCACCCCGCGCATAATGATCTCATCCACCAGCCCGCCGAAATATCCGGCAGCAAGTCCCAGTGCCAGCCCGATTGCTGTGGAAATTCCTACGGCAACAAATCCGACCCAGAGAGAAACCCGTCCGCCGTAGAGCATGCGCGCAAATACATCGCGGCCCAGCGCATCGGTGCCGAAAAAGTGCGTGGCACTCGGGCCTTGCAGTAGATGATCTACATTCAAGGTGTTGGGATCATATGGGGTCAGCAGAGGGGCGAAAATTGCCGCCAGTGAAACTGTGCCCACAAGGAAAAGACCGAGGTAGAGCAATCCATATCTTTGCAGTTTTGAGGGTGGGGTAAGCGGTTTTTTATTAGCCATTAGTCCTGCCCCCCGGCGCGGATACGCGGATCAGCCAGACCGTAGGCCATATCTGCCAGCAGGTTACCGGCTAAGGTCAACATAGCTCCGAGCACCAGTGAGCCCATGATCAGCGAATAATCGCGGGCCATGACTGCCCCGTAGAAAAGCTGTCCCAGTCCGGGCAGGGCAAAGATGGATTCAATGATCACACTGCCGCCGATCAGTCCGGGAATGGACAGGCCGAGGATAGTGATCACCGGGAGTAAGCCGTTGCGCAGGGCGTGTTTGAAAAGCACTTTGTGCATGGGCAGACCTTTAGCCTTGGCAGTTGTGATGTAGTCCTGCCGCAGCACCTCGAGCATGGAGGAGCGCATGAACCGGGACATTCCGGCAAGGCTTCCGAAGGTATAAATAAAGATCGGCAAGGCCAGGTGGCGGGCTAGATCGACCATTTTGCCCCACGGAGAAAGTAGCTCATAATCAAGGGAAGTCAGCCCGGAGATTGGAAAGATGGGGTAGTAGATACCCAGCCAGAGCATGAGCAGCAGTGCCAGCCAGAAGCCCGGTACTGCAAAGCCGATAAAGACCAGCACTGTCATGCCCCGGTCAAACCAGCCGTCCTGTTTCCATGCCGAGTACATGCCGATGGGGACGGCTATCAATAATGTAAGGAAAAGCGAGGCTATGTTCATACCGAAGGTCAGGGGCAACCGTTCCTTAATGCGGTCCCAGACCGGACGGCGGTCACCGGACATAGACAGTCCGAAGTCGAATTTTGCCAGACGGGTGACCCAGTTTATATATTGTTCGTGGATTGGTTTATCCAGACCGTACAGCTTCTCAAGTCTATGGCGGGTTTCGACTGTGGCGGTGGGGTTTAAGGTGGTTTCCATATCAGTAGGCGAACCGGGCGCAAGATGGATGACCCAGAAGCTGATTACCGTGATGCCGATAAAGACTACGGCAACCCACGCGAATTTTGAAAGAATTTTTAAGGCAATGTCCAGCATGGTACCTCGTTTAAAAATAGCAGGTTAGGCAGCGTCAATCTGCGGACAAGATACTGCAAGTCGACGCTGGAGGCAATAGTTTGTGTTTATAAAAAGTAAACTAATGTTTTGTTCTGTTTACAGTGGCCAGTATGAAGGCCAGCTTACCCCAAGCTGGCAGGCAGGGAAATCCATTTATGCTAAAATAATTGAAAAAGAGAGTTGACAGCGGGGGCAGGTTTTTATAAATCCTTCTTCACCCAACACGAGTGGGGCTGTAGCTCAGTTGGGAGAGCGCTTGAATGGCATTCAAGAGGCCAGGAGTTCAATTCTCCTCAGCTCCACCAGATATTTCTTAAGGACTTACGATGAAAATCGTGAGTCCTTTTTTGGTATTATGTGCTCGCTAAAAAAAACTGTGTTTGTTGTAAAAAGTTCAATGGTATCTGGCTTCCGACAAAACATACTGCGCATTGAACTTTCCAGCTTAAAACGATCCCTCCCATCTGTCTCGGGATGCAAATGCTTCAACGGTGGCATTGAAAATTGTGTTTTGAAAACTTCAAGAGCTTTCTTGTTGTTATCTTCTGACAAAGGACCCACTATCCATTCAGGGATATAGTTCCATTTTTCATAGTAAGCACTAAGTGCTATTTCTATCGCTTCAGATTCCTCTGCTGAAAACATTGCTTCTTTATCATGCCTAGTTGACTCAGTAGTGAACCATGGCAATTCTTCTGGCGGAACGTTTGACAACATATCAATGTCACCTAGTCGAGCTACAAAGCGGTCAAACCCGTTAAATATGTTATCTTCGACACTTCCTCCAATCGTCGGCACAAGTAAGACATTATCCCAATCAACGCCAATTAAGCGAGCTAATTTTTCCATCATTTCCGTAGGCTTTGACTTTAATTCTTCAATCCTGACAGCCTTGGCAATCCCGTGAAGAGCAGGAATGAACGGCACTGCGCTAAAACAGATGAAACCTGCTAACCTGCTTTTATGACATGCATCATTCAAATGATGCCACATATGACTGATATAAGATTCAAGAGGCTTTCGAACCATGTAGATAAAATTAATTTTCCTAAAATCTTGGAGTATGGAGGTTATTCCCACAGCTCCTGGAGTATGTAGTTGAAAAATTATTTTATTTGGCAAATCTTCAATAGAATCAAGGTAGCTATCATTCATGTGCATAACTACAATAAGCAGTAGCAATAAGTCCCGCCTAGACAGAGAATCACATTTGTGAATGATCTTATCGATAAGCTCTTGGACACGTGGCTGGGAAAAATAACAGCCACAGCATTGATCATAAGTGAGTAGTCTTGCGGTAATATCCTTAATGTCCTTGCTAAAACAAACGTTAGGATATTCAGGATCTTCAAAGCCAAGCTGCATAACAGGATATAAATACTGGCAAATCATAGGGGACGGTGTAATCAACTGATGGTGACCATCGAGAAGGTTTTCCAAAAAATAACTTCCTGAGCGACCATAAAAGACTATCGCCGTAATCTCCCAATCTTTGTTTAGAATGGATTCAATATCTTTTTTGAAAGCATATCAAAGCTGAAGGATTTTTAGGTTGAACAGTGACTGTTTCAATAGGGCGAATTCCGTGTCATCAAGTGTGCTTGGATTCAAGTTGCGTGCCTCATAGTATAGTTACATAGTATAGTTACATTGTTGCAACTGTTGCTACCATATCTTGGCTTAATAATAACATTCAAGAAGCAGGAGTTCAATTCTCCTTAACTCCACCAGACATTTCTAAGGCTTACACGTAACCGCGTAAGCCTTCTTTTCTATTTTGGGGAATTTTGTCCCCGTGGTGTCCTTTCCATAAAGAAGACTACTTTTTTATGTCTGTCTTATAATACAGGTAAATTGTTCTCAATATGAAATAGTTGTTTTTTATATTCAAACTATAGGTCAATATGTTTTAATCCAAGTGTTTATGGGGTTATGTAAAGATAGGAAGATAACAGTTCTTGATTGTAGAAATGAAATAATGCTAACTGTTAGGTTAATATCAAGGATGAGGGTTTGGCATTGATTGTGCAAGTCGACACATGTGAAATAAATACTTAGGAGGTCGACATGACTTTTTTTACTCAGCGGATTATGAAGTTAACAATTTTAGTTTGTTGTGCTCTCACGTTAGCTGTTCTGTTTAGCCCGCAGTCAGCTCATGCTGGTTATCTTGATCCAGGTTCAGGAAGTACAGCTGTTCAATGGATAATTGCTGGAGTTGCAGCTATTTCTAGAATTAAGAGGCAAATTATTGACGCTTTCTCGAACTTCTTTTCAAGGTAGTGCTATGAAACAAGACTCAGGTTCATTTAGGGATAGATCCGGATATGTCTATTCCGACGGAAGCAAGATAATCCGCACAATAGAGCCATGCTATAAAAAAGATTGGGAATTAATTACCCAATCTGGATTCATGGATGAAGCTGTGCAGAATGAAGATATGATCTCTTTTAATGAGGGAGGTCCGCTTTATCATAGTTGGAAAACTCTAGATGTGACACCAATAAAGTTTATCTCATATCCGTATGAGTGGAGTTTCTCTCAACTTAAAGATGCTGCTCTTTTGACTTTAAAGTTACAAAAACAAGCGCTGAAAAAAAATGTAACGATGAAAGATGCTTCAGCTTATAATGTGCAGTTTGTGGGTGCGAAGCCCATATTCATTGATCTTCTGTCTTTTGAACCTTTGAAAGAGGATAAGGCATGGCAGGCTTATCGTCAGTTTTGCACTCATTTTTTAGCCCCGCTGGTTCTTGCATCAATGACAGACTTGCGATTGGCACAGCTTTCACGCCAATGGATTGACGGTATCCCACTTGATATTGCCAAAAAACTACTTCCATGGAGAGCATACCTTTCTCCTGGTGTAGTAATGCACGTCATTTTCCATGCGGCGTTGCAAAATAAATATGCTGATCCTAGGTCCTTTAAAGACAAGAAAGATTCTAAGGTAATGAACAAACAAAAACTTTTGGATATTGTTGATTCTTTGGAAAGCACAGTAAAAAGTCAGAAGTTGCCTCTTCAAAAAACAGAATGGGCTGATTACTACACTGATACAAATTATACAGATAAAAGCACGCAGGAAAAACTGTGTATAGTAGAGGCCGTCGCGAAAGAATATCGTGGAGAATTGGCTGTTGACCTTGGGGCCAATACCGGACGATTTAGTTTGCCTCTTTCCAAGTATTTTGAAACCGTTATCGCAGCGGATATTGATCCAGTTGCAGTTGATGCTCATTACAATCAGTTGAAAAAGAACGGACCTCGAAATATTTTGCCTATGATTCTTGATCTTTCCTCTCCCTCGCCTTCATTAGGGTGGGCTTGTAAAGAACGTAATAGTTTTACTAAGCGTTGTGATGCCGATTTAATTATGGCCTTAGCTTTGTGTCATCATCTATTTTTCACAGTGGGGGCTCCTTTCTCAAAAATAAGCTCATATTTTTCTAAACTGCTAAAGATTGGCGGAATTCTTATCTGTGAGTTTATTCCTAAAGAAGACAGCCAAGTGACGCGTATGCTGAGTAGTCGGGATGATATTTTCGAGGACTACACAAAGGAAGCATTTGATGAAGCATTTGAAAGTGCCGGATTCAAGGAAATTAATGTGTTTACATTACCAGAAAGTATCCGAACCTTACATGTCTTTAAAATGGTAAATCATACTGCATAAAAACAATTGGAACCTTCAAAATGAGCATATTTCTGTCTATCTTACTGGCAACTATTGCCCCAACTATAGCTATCTCTGCAGTCAATACGAATTTATTCTCTAATAAACAAATAAGAAATTCTTTTCTGTTGATTGCAACGATTGGTCTTTTGGTAGCAATTTCTTATTCTTTGTTTATTAGTTATGTTGTTTTACCTAGTTTAGGCAAAATAACTGTTTATTCAAAGGAACTATCTGAAGTTATTACATGCTTATCTGCACTCACAATATTTATATTTTTTTATGAAAAATCATTTTCAGAGTTGTTGCCTATCAAGAAGACAAGATGGTTTATTTTTTTGGGGTTATACTTATTTTTTACTGCAATAACATGGCTATTTACGCTATATCCTTTTGTTGCGATTCTTGGCTTATTTACAGTTCTATCGGTCTATGACCTGATAAAGAATATCGATTGCAGCAAACTGGGAAAGCCAAAAAGTATTTATGAGAAAAAGATTAAATTCAAACATAAGCCAAATGTATATGTGTTGTTTTTAGAGTCCTATCATTCAAAGGAAATTCTAACAGATCTGTATGGTATCGACAGTACTAAGCATTACACTAAATTAGAAAAATCTAATTTCACCATTTATGAAGATGTGTATAGTAATCGAACGACCACTGAACTTTCTTTTTTAAGTTTAGTATGGCCTCAATTACTTTACCATTCTCACCATGATATCTCTGATAAAAATGGATATCTTCCGAATGCTTTTTCGGTATTTGAAAACAATGGATATCAAATCAATATATTCTCCTCAGAGCACTTAAAAAGCCATTTCCCTTTACTGTTTAGCAATTTAGGGGTTTCGTTTTCCGAATTTGGACATAAAGTGGAAAAGTTGTTTTCTCCTATTCTTTCTCAAAATTCACTTTTCCGAAAAGTGTTGTCGACACCTGATCTGTTTGAGCATGAAGAGAACTTTGAAGGGAGGTTTTTGTCTTTTGAAAACCAAATAAAAACTGCAACGACCCCGCAAGTGCAAGTGTTTCATTTTGGGGCGTGTCATGTACGCGGCGAAGCTTATGATGTATTCAAGAAGAAATATACCTCATCATACTTTCATGCCCAAAAGAAATTGGAACAAACGGTTTCTGTGATTAAGGAAAATGATTCATCTCCACTTATCATCGCCATAGGCGACCACGGTGCAAGAATAATCAATGAGGCCAAAGAAGATGAATCTAATTCGAAGACATCTCCTAACCCGCACGGATACGGCATACGCGCAAAGGACTACAGCTCAGTATTTTTAGGTATCCACTGGCCAGTCAAACATTATGTGGGTGACAAGGAGATACTGTCCCATGTGCGCATTTTTAATCATGTATTTGCAGCCTTGTGTGAAGATAAGATTCACTTAGAAAACATGATGCCGAATATTTCATTAGTAGACACTCCAGAGTACGGCTTAACCGTAATCGTAAAGGATGGTATTCCACTCGAGGAATGGGAGCCAGCTTTTGCTAGTAGAGATGTTGATTATTACATTGATAAAATAGAGAAAGACCCTAATAATATATCTCTGCATCTTGAATTAGTCTCAAAATATGACAGTGAAAATAAGCATGATGTGAGTTTGAAATACTTGGTGGATTTATGCAAAAAATTTCCAAGGAATAGTAAAGTGCGTATTGCTACAGCAATTAAATAT
This sequence comes from Maridesulfovibrio sp., assembly GCF_965230075.1. Taxonomy (GTDB): domain Bacteria; phylum Desulfobacterota; class Desulfovibrionia; order Desulfovibrionales; family Desulfovibrionaceae; genus Maridesulfovibrio. Next base: position 838,592 of record NZ_OZ245945.1, read on the forward strand.
AATGCGAGGAGTGAATCTAGTAAAGCTGAGAAATATGTCATGGAAGCCTTTAATATGGATTGCACAGATAATGTTGTTCTCAATTTACTTTTTGATATAAAATTGGCTAACGAAGATGTCGTCGGTTTTTTCTACTTCTTGCAAAAACATCAGGATACCATCCCGCATTTTCATAATTACACCAGATGTGGACGAAGCATACAGATATACAGTAAAACTCATACCATAAAAGAAACTCTCGAGTTAATTGAGTCATTATCGCCGGATACACAAAAATCAGTATCTGTGGGTGTTGCCAAACGCAAGGTGTTAGATTTTTCAAAAGAAAAGGCACATGAAGTTGATGTTTTAATAAACGCTGTGCAAGACTCAAGCACACCAATATATCGTCGAATAGTAGTAGTTTTGTTAATTGAAGCCTTTATGTTTTGTACGACAAACAAAGATTTTGCTACTTCTATACGAATAGCACAGGCAATCATCAATAGTGATGAAAAGTCTACGGGAACATATATACGCTTGGCAACGGTATTGGAGAGAGTAGGACGTGTGTCTGATGCTCTGAATGTATATGTCGGTGCCCTGAGAGTGAATAATTCAAGCTCCTTATTGTATCATTTGGGGTTATTACTAATTAGAAATAATATTTCTATTAATGGATTTGAGCAGTTAACAGAAGATTCCCAGAAAGCTTTAGCGAGAAATGTAACATCGCTGATACCATGCATTAATTTTGATCTGAAATGGTACGTCAAAGAATACGCGGATATTCTTGATGGTATGCACCCGTTTCAGCATTATATGCACCATTCTATCGGGTTGAATTTAAGCCCTAATCCGAACTTTAATACAACCAAATATGTAACGGAAAACACTGACATCTTTGAACACGGGGTCGATCCCGCTCTGCATTATTATCAAACAGGGCAATATGAGGTTCGGTTATCTCCATTAAATGACTGTTAAAATCATAGTATTTCTTGATGTGTTTCCTGTGTCAGGTCAGATTTATTCAATTTCTGCCATTGATTAAACTTCCTTTAAGAAAACTTCACCAGTCCACGTATAGCCCTTTTCCGTAAAATCTTTAAAATGTTTTGGGTCAGTGATGTTATTTTCGATAAGCCATCTGACAAATCGACCTTTAATGTGCTTTCCCTGGTGACCTGCCGGCATCTTTTTTTCTGCCTTTTTCAGGACAAATTCAACCGCAATTCCATTCTCATATTTCACAGCTTTCTTATGTGCTTGTGGTAATAAATCAATAACAAATTTATCTTTTAATTGCTCTGAATTTGAATTCAGCCATGACTTGGCAGCTTTTAATTTATCAATCTTTAAACGATAATTAGGGATCAAGTCAGTTGGGCTAACAAGGCCAAATAACCCGGATACAATTAATACTTTTTCATCAAATTCAGATTTATTTTCCAAAGTTTGATAATCGATGGCGTCATAAACAACACCTGTATACCGTTCAATTGCAGGCATTGTTTTTGAGCTTAAGAGTTCCTTATTTACAGTAATTGCTTTCTCGAGAGCCTTTTCCTTAAGTCCATATAACTTTTGGGGGTCAGCTTCTTTAATCGCTTCAATTAAGTCAGCAGTAATACCTGATACTGACTTCAAAGGTTTATTGTCTCCTCCATCGGCTTTACCCTCGGAAGGTGGAAGTAAAATAATAGTTTTCATAAATAGCCTTACAGTTTGAATTGATTACAAAAAATGGCATTTATCTATAAAAAGACCCAATCCGTCACATACAATTTATTTATGCAAAATAAAAGTTAGAGTCCTCTGCTTTGCTATGAAGCTAGACGGAAAGATTAGGGTGACCTCCCGCATGGTATTCAAGAGATCATGAGTTCAATTCTACTCCATCAGAAAGTTAAGAGGTTACATCGAAAGATGTAACCTCTTTTTTTAGAATAAATAGAGATTTAGTTATTAAGCTTGCGGCTTAAGTGCCTTCAGCAAGAGTTGAACCGGGACCAGCCAGTGGCCGGAAAGTTTTTTTAGAAGACCCGCAATGAGGACATTTCCAGTCGTCAGGAAGGTCTGCGAAAGCAGTTCCGGGAGCGGTGTCGGTTTTCGGCTCACCTTTGTCGGGGTCGTAAATGTAACCGCAGTTGCTTACCTGACATTGGTACATATCTTTGGGATCAGCCATGATTTCCTCCTTCAATGACAATATGTTATAGGTTTAAGTGAGTTATGTTGTTTTCAGGTTAACACAAATCGAACCTTGTGGGTATGCTTTTCGGTAAAGAGTAGTGTATGATTGGTAATTGTGGCTGGAATATAATTTAGATGGAAATTTAACGGGGGTAGATCGGGGCGTTATGGTATTCAGGAAGTAAGGAGTTTAATCCTCCGCAGCTCCACCAGATATTTTAAAGGCTTACGATGAAAATCGTAAGCCTTTGTTTGTGATGTCTTATTTAATGTATTTATTGATCGTTGCGGCGCCTTCCGCATGTGCCCGGTAGAAAACCCGAAGCTGCTGGTTGGAGTCGAGATCAGAGCGGGATTCTTCGAGCAGGCCGTTTGCTTCTGCGGTCATCAAAGCATTGATGATGGCTGGTTTCTTGAATGCCTTGAAGCTGCTGTATTGGTCTGCAAGGGCTTCCATTACGTCCTCTGCACAAGCTTCGTCTACTTTGGTGAAGTGTTTCAGTATTGCGTAGTTTAGGGGGTACATTATGCTGCCTCCTCATTATTTTTGAACAGGTCCATGGGGTTCATGGCGATGATGAAGATACCGATAACCATGATTACTGCTGCTATCCATGCGATGGCGGGCATATCCCAGCCTTTCATGTTCATGATAACGCCGAGGATAATCCAGTTGCCGAAAGGGCCCCAGAAGGAAAAGGTTCCGTTACATGACATACCAAGCGCAGCTCCGCACATGGAGTTTCCCTTATACCAGTACATATAGGTAAGGTATGCGGAAAGACCTGCCAGAACAAACCAGATGACAGCTTCACTGTCAGTGAGAGACTGCACAGCCATGCCGAAAGAATCAACATGGGCGATCAGGCCGAAGATGGGTACGAGAATGAACAGGTTGGAGAAACCGGAGGTGACCTGACGGATGGTAATACCAATTTCAGGGTCAATCATGGATGTTCCGTATCCACATACACAACCTTCAATACCCCAGAAGAGCGCTGCGAGGAAACCGAAGAACAGGCCTAACAGTATATTGGAACCGCCGCCATCACCGAGGCTGGTGGAGCCGATCATTAAGCTTGCACTGAAACAGATGGCGATGCCTAGCACCATGCGGGCATTGAGTTCCTGCTTAAAAAGAATGCGTCCGAGTATTGCACCAATGACCGGACAGAGTGCCGCGATAGGGACTACAAGTGAACCTGCCATTTGTAGGCCGACAACATAAGAAGTGCTTGCCAGCGGTCCGCCGATAAGTGCTGCGACAACCATGACCAGACCAGGCTTGGTTTTAATGCAGCGGAAGAAGTCAGCTAATTTTCCTTTCGCACCTGTGATGCCGATGGCCCAGAAGGCGCTGCATGTGTCTGTGCTTGCTGCACAGAGGGCGCCGAGAAGGTACGTGACTGCAAAAGTGGACAAGCCGGAGTTCTCTCCATACCATTCCAGCCAGATGCCATTGGACATGCCCAAGGTCATAAAGGAAGTGTAAAAGCTGTATAGGAATCCCGAAAACAGGGCGATAATGATGCCCTTTTTTTTAAAACTGCCGACCAGTTTGTGTTTTGCCGCGACGGCTGCCGGGTTGAGCGCAATTGCTTGCCCCATAATCGTCTCCTTATTCATTAAAAGTTAACCGTAAATTTACGCCTTGATCTCTACCTTCTCAGCAGTGGACAGAGAGTCAAACTCATATAAAGGGGCTGCTCGCTCGGCGATATCTGTTGCCGAGCGAGCAGGCTTGTTAAAAGGGCTGGTTTGTCTGCCCTCAAGCGCGGCTGCCCCAAAAGCCGGGGGTGTCTATTTTAGTGGAGGAATCTGGAAGATGGGGTCTAGTGTTCTATCGTCTTTGGAAGGAAGTTGATAATGCATCCTGTGACCACCAAGAGTTTGTAAATATCCTTCAAATTACCCTAGTGGATGAAATTTTATATCCAGAATATTTATTTGTAATCTGAGCGCACATTCTGTTCGAAGTAATGCCCTTCATTCTGTCTGCTGTTTGAAGGAGTCTGGCTTTGATTGATGACAAGATTTCAAACCTCAATTTGCAGTAAATAGTCGTTACTTCTGGGTATTGTCTAAATTTATTGGATTAGACAAGTTAATAATTTTTATGCATACAATAAGAATGATTAATCAAAATGGGTTGGGCAGCTGCCGCCCGACGTCTGCTGTCTTTTTTATTTGTTAATATGTCTTTTAAGATATATTGTGCTTTCAGAATCGAACACAGAGGAACCGCAAATCAATGAGGACTTGAAATGAGCATAGAACAGGAAAAGACAAAAAGTATTTACATAGGCTATCATCCCCGGACTCAAGACGGTAGTTCTCCAGTCTCACGCACCCAAAGTGAGTCTATTGCGATAATGGATGCTTTTAATACAAAGCAGGACGAGGATAGGTTTCGGGCTGAGGTTGTCGAAGTCGCTTTTACTGATCTTTGTGCTGTTGCTGTTATGGATAAAAATATCGGCAAAGTATGGCAGTACCTTTAATCTATGCTGATTTTTCCAGCGTGGAAGAGTGGGCAGTCGTAATGGCATCCAAGAGGCCAGAAGTTCAATTTTGTTTCAGCTTTACTATCAAAAATTTCAATAAAAAGACCATTTAGCACTACGCTAAATGGTCTTTTTATGTCCGATACCAAGCGTATTTGTACTCCCTCTGCATGCCTGCATACAGCTAAGTGATGCAGTACCTGTGTATGCCCTCCCCTTGCCACTCCCAACCCTTATTGCTAAATTAAAAGTAATATAGGAGGAGAGTGATGTGTAGTCTTCGAATCTTTGGGAAAGCGCTTGCATATAAGATTAGGCCAATTTGTCAGTTGCATCTCCGTATTTTTCCTTTCGTTCTTCTTGCAGTTCTTGCCGCTTGCATTATGCCCCCTCCGCAGTATCAGGACCCGCTGGCTGAGCTTAACACCAAGCAGGTCGCGCCCCGTGTGTTTGACGATGTTCGCTTGGGATTGCTTTATTCCGGAAATGTCCAGAAGTCTCAGGAGTTCATCGGTAAGTATCGCGAAGCTATGAATATGGGTGTTTTTTCCAATACCGGGGCTATGGAGGATCTGGATTTAGACTACGCGCCGGATAATCTTCAGAAAATCCTTTCCCGGTCGTTCGGGGAAGTGGTCAAGGTCGACTCTCTGGATCAGGCCAGAATTCTGGGCTTGGACGTGGTTATGGTCTTTGACATGCAAGTGAGTTTAGGGAGTATGTCAGGCGAACAAAGCTCGGTAGACCTTAAAGGTTCTTTTGTAGACTGGGAGCGCCGTGTTCTTGTTGAAATCGAGGGGAATGGTCTGGGCACAGTCCCCTATCCGGCTAAATCGGTTGGTTTCAGAGAGGCCGCGGGAAAGGCTCTTCAAGCACTGAACAACGAGTTGGGCGCGTCCCGGAAGCTGGCAGTTACCCTTGAAGATATCACTGCTCCGGTTGCGGCGGTAGCGCCCCTACCTGCTTCGGTTGCCGTAAAGGGAGAAAGGCATGCTCTGGTTATCGGCAATAGCGCGTATAGGAATGCCCCGTTGAAGAACCCGGCGAATGATGCCAAGGATGTGGGGAACGCTCTGCGCCGATTGGGATTCAATGTCATTCTGGTTAAAAACGCCAGACTGCGCGACATGGAGCAGGCCGTGGACCGATTCTACTCCAGTTTGCAAAAGGGCGGCGTGGGCCTTTTCTATTACGCAGGGCATGGCATGCAGGTTGGCGGCAGGAATTATCTTATCCCCGTAGATGCGACCATAAAGTCCGAATCCGATGTCCGTTACGAATGTCTGGATGCAGGGCGTATCCTCGGCAAGATGGAGGACGCGGGCAATGCACTTAACATTGTCATCCTCGATGCCTGCCGAAACAACCCCTTTGCCCGCAGCTTTCGTTCGGCGCAGCGGGGGTTGGCACGCATGGACGCGCCTACCGGGTCTATTGTAGCCTATTCCACCGCTCCGGGGTCCGTAGCTGCGGACGGTAGTGGCCGCAACGGCGTTTATACGAAACATCTGCTTCAATTCCTGATGCAGCCTGGGCTCGATATTAGTGACGTCTTTTTTTATACTCGGAAGGGTGTAGTGCAGGAAACCGGGGGCGGACAGGTGCCGTGGGAGTCTTCCTCGCTGGTTGATCGTTTTTATTTTTTGGAAGCGCCGTCTGATTACGAGTAGTTGCTCATGGTGGTTTTCATTCATCAAACATTTGAGAGTAGCTTGTTTGGGTAGCTATAGAGTGAGTGTAGTATAAAATGAAATTCAATCATTTAGGTATTCCGACAACCGAGCGGTTTGAAGGTGAGATAGATTTGCCTCATTTAAAAATGACTGTTTCTGATCATGAGAATAATCCATATGGCATACAGTGGATGCGTTTTTGGGAAGGTGCTCAATATCCAGATTTGGTAAAGAATTTTCCTCATGTTGCCTTTGAAGTTGAAGACTTGGCTAAGGAACTTGAGGGCAAAAAGGTTATCATAGAACCCAATTCGCCAAGCGAAGGGTTGGTAGTTGCATTCATTGAAGTGAATGGCGCTCCTGTAGAATTAATGGAGTATCAAGTACGTTAGGATAATTTAAGTATTTATATCTTTAAGGACTCACGATTTAAATCGTGAGTCCTTTTTTTTTGGGGAGAGAAACAAGTCTACGGATATTAAATACAATATTTACACTCTATTGACTACGCTGATATGTTTTGAGTATTCACAAACAGGTTATGAGTGGGTGTATTGTTTGGTTTATATTTAATTGTGTGTTCAGTTAGTTGAGATATGTCTGAAAATAAAAAATATTGGGACGGCCCGGCCCTTTTTGGTGAAATTCTTAAGTCTGATATTGTTAAGCCTTGGATGGTCCTAGTTTTGGGTGTTGTTGCTTATTGGTGTGTTCCAATGATTTCGACAATGTGTGAAGGCACCTTTATATCTGAATCTATGGGGAACAAGATACAGAAGTATCTGCCTGTTTTTTTTGATGTCTCAGCTTCTTTTAAATGTCCTAAAGGCGCTCTTGGTGATGGAGGTCTTACATATGTCAAAGATACTTCTCACCATTTATTTACGATATGTATTTCTTTAGGGGCAATGTTTGCTTGTTTGATTGTTAAGAATGTTAATCCTGCGCTGAACAAGATGGTTAGCGATGAAATTTTCAGTGATCAATTTTCTCTTTTTCGCAGCAAAGTTAGATGGTTTAATTTGTTGCAGAAGAAAAGTGCTTTTTACATGATTCCTGCTTTCTTTTCTGTGTTGTCTCTTTTCTTCTTTGTTGATTTATATAAAGAGTTTACGACTGTTAATTGGTGGGGCAATCACCACTACGGAGTTGCTGGGCTGCTGTTTTCTTTCATTATTCAATGGATGGTTTTCTTTGGAGTATATTATGTTTTACATATAGCAATATCTTCTCTGATGTTAGGCCGCATAATGGAAATAGATATCTCATTACGTCCGTTTCATGAGGATGGATGTAATGGATTGGAGCCTCTTGGGGTGATTGTTGTCTATTTCTGGGGATTTGCAATTTGTTTGGCTGGAGCTGTATTTGTTGCTCTCCGTTTTGGGTATTTGGGGATTGAGGATCAGGTCTTTACATGGCTGATTGCTTTGCTTGGTGTGCTGTGTATACCGATGATTGCTGTGTATCCATTGTATAAGTCGATACAGGCTGTATATAAGTACCGCAGGTATAAACTGGCTAGGTTGGATTCAAAAATTTCTTCTGTTTTGGATGATTTGGATTCAGGGTTGACTGGTGCTTCAGATGATGAGCTGGTTAAACAAACTGAGGTATTTGAGAAACTGTCTAGCGTCCATAAGGTTATGTATTCGATAAATATGTGGCCCTTTGATGTAAAAGTTTTGGTTGGTGCCATACTTGTCTATTTTGCTCAGGCATTTTTCATTTTGAAACAGGTTGCCGAGAAGGTTACTGACGCTGTCGGAGGTTAGATAGTTTCTTGGCTTATGGCGAATTACAGTCAATATTTTAAGGACTCACGACAAAATCGTGAGTCCTTTTTTGTTTGGCAAATCGGCAGAAATAAGTGCTCGCAGTTATCTTCCTAATAGGTTTGGTGGTTGAAATTATTAATAATTAGTGTGGGATTTAATCGAGAATCATTGCTCTTGATTTAGCTTTTAAGTAGTGTAGCTGGGCTGAATTATCCAACCATCAAATATGCAAGGCAATCGTACGGGCGCGTAAATGAGCATGACAGAAAAAGTAACTGGTATACGTACAGGAAGGATCTCTGAGCTGAATCTACCAGACTCTGGCAAACAATGCCGTCTTCTTGCTGCACTGGCACGTGGTGCCGAAGAGCTTAGTTACGGTAAAGGATGGCCGGATGGAGTTTCTGACCTGATCGCCGACCTTGGGCAGATTACCGGGGGCAACCGCGTTTGGTTGTTTCAGGTTCTGGAACTCAGCGATAAGCATATGCTCATGAATTTCCCATTTGAATGGGTGGATAGCCAGACCAAGGCTCTCAAGAAAAATCCGCGCTACGATACAAAGCACTGGAATTTTGAAACTTGCTCACTTACCTATCGAACTCTGGTTGAAAGCCGCAGGCGTGGAGAATGGCAGACCGCAACCATTAAGGACCTTGATGAATGTGATTTCAAAGATTATCAAGTTGAGCAGGGGGTCCAGTCTACTGTCAGCATACCTGTCTATGTTCAGGGTGAGTGGTGGGGGCTGCTGGGCCTTGATGACTGTACCCGGCCTTATCAGTGGAGCGATGAGGAGATCTCGCTGGTACGCATGACAGCGCATCTTATTTCCAATGCCGTCCTGCGCAACCGCTTAAGTTCCACCAACAGACAGTTCGAAATCTTATCAGCCTTACGGAATCCAGCGCATGGGAATTGGACTTCAGCAGCGGATACTGTTGGTGCAGTTCCAAAATTATCTCCAGCGTCAGTGGCCTCAGTGACAATGTGCACCTGCCGTTGTTGCAGGCTTTGCGGCACATTCATCCTGATGACCGCAGTAAAACCGTTCGCTACCTGCGTAATCAGATAAAATGCGGTGAATTAAATTTCCGCAAGGATCTGCGCATTCTTCGCGATGACGATTATGTTTGGAGTGAAGTTATTGCTAAAATTGCTCTGGACGATGAAGGTCGGCTGAGAAAATTAGCTGGCATAATTATCGATATTCCGGAACGTAAGGAAAAAGAGGAAAAACTTACTCGCGAGGCTACGCTTGATCCGTTAACCGGAATTGCCAATCGTGGATCATTTGACAGCCGTTTCATGCAAATGAAGCAAAGTCTTGAGGATGAAGGTATTGCTTTCAGCCTGCTCCTACTGGACATTGATTACTTCAAAAAAGTCAATGATACATGGGGACATGGAGTTGGCGATCAGGCCCTGAAGCACGTGACACAAATTATGCAGAATACTTTGCGTGAAGGTGATTTTGTTGCCCGTGTTGGTGGTGAGGAATTTGCGATGCTTTTACATTGTGACGCAGCTGAAACCGCTGATCGTATTGCTGAACGAATTCGTTGCAATGTCGAAGGTTCACCGCTTGTCACTTCGGAAGGAACGATTTCACTGACCATTTCCATTGGTATCTTTAATGCTTCAAGAGGGATTGCAGGGCAGTTTTGTGAAACTATGCTTAGTAAAGCTGATGAAGCGCTCTACGAAGCAAAAAGTACCGGACGAAACAAGGTTGTGAGCTACTGACAAGAAATGGTGCTTGCTGCTCAATATTTTAAGAGGTTATGGTGAAAGCCATAGCCTCTTTTTTTGTTAACAGAACTTGGCGAAGTTAGGGGGTTGGTTGTATATTTAATAGTCTGTATCGTTTGGTGTTTGAGGTTTTAAGGATGATTGAAATTTTTCATACAAAGGATGGTTCATGAAACGTTTTCACTATATTCTTCTTGTTCTATTGCTAGTCTCCTCTCTTTCTGCCTGTAAAAAGAATACAGCTTCCGTAACTCCTGAGTTTGTTAAGAGTTACGTTGAAGTAACTGATAGAGAAGAGGCGTTTTATAAAGGGTATTTTCAAGTCGTAGGACAGGGAAATGGCGAATCCAAGTCCATGGCGTTGTTGGCCGCAAGGGCTGTAGCACAGGCACGTTTGGTTGAGATTGTGGAAGGGATTGAAGTTGAACGAAATACACTTGTCAAAGAAGGCAAGGTTCATGGTGATATTATCCGAACCAAGGCTAAGGGGTTTGTGAAGTTTTCTTCCCTTTGTGGGGAACAGTATAATCCTGCTACTGGTAACGCTGAGGTGTGCTTGAGATTGCCTTTGAAAACCGGAAGACTGGGCGATATCGTCGAAGATTTGATCGAAAAGTAAGGAGGATAAATCATGAAAAAAAATGTCCAGATTGTTCTCCTTGGATTCGTGGCGCTATGTCTGGCAGTTCCGGCCCTGGCCGGTGGAGAGAAGCAAATTTCTAAATCATCCGTTCTCATAGAAGCGGAAGGTATGGCTTGCCTAGGGCTTGACCGTACTCGTACTCAGGTGCGCAAACTTGCCTTGGATGATGCAAAACGGACTGCTTCCGAGCGGGTCAGTACCTATGTCTCGCGGGAAACAAGTGTAGATAAGGGAAAGGTCAGTAAGGACCTGATCGATGTGTATTCCCGGGCTACAGTCAAGGTTATTGAAGAACTTGAAAAGGGGTGGACTCAGTCAAAGGATAAGAGCGGCTATCTCGACCAGTGTTATAAAATCAAGATCAAGGCTGAGATCATTCCTGCCGAATCGGTCATGGGAGAGAGTTCTCACCAAAAGTCTATGGATAATCCCCGTGCTCCTTTAACGGTAGAGCTCTGGACAGATAAGGATACTTATGAACTGGGCGACTTCATGAAATTTTATTTCCGTGGCAACAAGCCTTTTTATGCCCGCGCAGTTTATAAAGATGCTGATGGCAATCTCATAGAGGTTACTCCGTCCAGTCGTTTAATCAAATATGATGGCGGTGTCATTTACGAAATTCCCGGTCAGAATGATCGGTTCACCCTCCAGATCACACCTCCGTTAGGTAAAGAGAAGCTTATCCTCTATACCTCCACCAGCCCCATGAACAGCTATCAGGGCCAAAGATCAGGAGCCTTGCTGGTCATTGATAATACAATTTCTGATCTTGGAAGAAAAACACGAGGGCTTGCGGTTCTTAAGGGCAGTAAAAGCAAGGAGAATGTTGCAAAGGCGGAATTTGCGGAAACGCAAGTTGATGTTCTGGTTAAGAAATAATTTTCGCAGACACGCAGAGGTTACGAAGAGTCTCGTAGCCTTTGTCTTTTCTGGGGAAGCGAGCTTTTTTTATTGTCTATTAGCGGACAAGCCTCACCGCTCCCCTATCTCTGGTCATTTCTCTTGGAAGATTGATATTCCAGCGTCTCAGTTCGTAAAGACTGAAGATGAGAGTCCCTTTTTTGGCGATAACAGGTTTTATGTTCTCGATATTTTCTCCATCAAGAATGCGCCGGACCATGATTAGGGCTTCTTCGCCCTGATCCACACCGGAGAGTACATATCCACCAACGGCCCTGTTTTTACCTATGGATACATCCCAGAGTGCAAAGAATGGCAGTGGGGATTCTTTTGCGGACCAGCGCATGACATCGTCACCCTCAACATATTTCCCTGTCTCATCATACAAAGAGAAGTAAATACCTGCGATGATGGCGTCATAGCCTCGCTCAGCAGAAGACTGTACAAGCTGCTGCCATTCCTTGTAATTTTTGACAACTTCAACGTCGACCTTGACATTGCATATTTTAAAGGAACGTTTGTCCTGCAGTGATTCACGAATAAAAGAGCGGGAACTCATACTGTGATCCATGATTACGAGGCAGCGGTTTAATCTCTGGCCCAGAATTTCGCGCAGGAAAACAACGGACCGTTTTACCAGAGGACGTTCCAGAATTCCGGTAACTTTGCTCACTTTAGTTACGTAATCGCGGACATTCCCGTTTACTCCCAGAAATACAACCGGGATTCCCTTGTCAACAAAGTATTGGCCAAAGGATTTAAGAGCAAAGTCATCGGTGAGCACGGCAACATCCGGCAGCTCTTTTTCACAGGCAGCCGTTACTTTTTTTACGTTAAGCGCACTTTGTTCCGGCGTAGTTCTTTTGTAATCGAGGTAATGTGTAGATATATCGGCACGTCCTGCCAATCCGCGTTTCAATGCACCGTTATGCATCCTGACCCAATTGAATTCGCTATGATAACTATTGATGATTGTGACGAGAGATTTGTTTGCTGCAGCACTGCAAAGCAAGATCAGTCCGAAAAGAAAAGCACACAGGAATGGAATTGTTTTCATAATCGCCGGCTCCCCGAGAAATGCAGGATGTTATTTTATGCTTCATAAAAATAACATATTTTTTCGAACGGTGTCCAACAGGCAGTAAAAAACGGCATGCCCTTTATAAAAAAGTAGCTGTAAGAATGAGTTGTTAGAGTGTGGTTGATTTTCTGAGCTGATAACATGTTAAAATAATTAAAAAGTATTCTTTTTAATACTACATCACTTTTTTCTGCCTACTTGCGTATATTATGAGTACAAACTATTTTTTCTCCATAGCAGCCAGAAATAACGGGCTGCCACCAGCTGGTAAATAGGTATAGTAACCATTAAGGAAAATGGAGAATAAAATGGAAGCAATTAAGATGATTAAAGAACGCAGAAGCGTTCGTAAGTACAAGAATGAAAAGGTTGACCGTGAATTCATGAAGGAAATCATTGATATCGCCCGTTGGGCACCTTCATGGGCTAATTTCCAGATTGCCCGTTACACCCTTATTGATGATGAAGAAGTCATTAAGCAGCTTGCAACTGACGGTGTTAAAGGGTTTACCTACAACATCAAGACCCTTGAAAACGCCAAGGGCGTAGCTGTGCTCAGCTTTGTGAAAGGCAAGTCCGGCAAGCTTGATCCTGAGAAAGGTGATTACGTCACTGAAAAGGGCAATGTCTGGGAAGCATTTGATGCCGGTATTGCCTGCCAGACTTTTTGTCTTGCAGCCCATGCAAAGGGCATCGGCACCTGCATATTCGGTGTTATCGATGAAAGCACCATTCCCGGAATCGTCGGTCTGCCAGAAGAAGAGACTGTTGCCGCACTGATCACTTATGGCCTCCCTGATGAAGAGCCTCCGGCAACTCCGCGTAAGGACGTGGATGAGATATTACGTTTTCTGTAATTATCTTTCAGTTATCTTGAAAGGGTGCATGCTTTGTAGGCATGCACCCTTTTTGTGTATGTCGAGTTTTTTAGCGCAGCTCTTTCACAATTTCCTGAAGCTGTTTGGCAAGCTCAGCTACAGTATTGATAGCCGCAACGGATTTACGGATACCCTGAGCAGTTTCAATGGTAATCTGGTTGACCTCGTCGGTGGCTGCGTTGATCTGTTCACTGGCTGCTGATTGTTCCTCAGCTGCTGTGGCGATTGAGGTTACCTGATGTGAGGTGTCAGTTACCACTTCGCTGATTTTGGAGAGCAATTCCCCGGCCTGACAGGTAAGTTCAGTGCTCTTTGATACAGCATCAGCAGTTTCATCCATGGCCTTAATATTTTCTCTGGTGCCTTGTTGGATGCCGATGACTGCATCCGCTACTTCCTTGGTTGCGGTCATGGTTTTTTCTGCCAGCTTACGCACCTCGTCAGCAACAACAGCAAAACCGCGCCCGGCTTCTCCGGCCCGGGCCGCTTCAATTGCGGCATTAAGGGCAAGCAGGTTGGTCTGGTCGGCGATGTCATCAATCACCTGCATGACAGAGCCGATTTCATCCACCTTTTGCCCCAGTACATCCAAACTGCTTTTCATTTCCCCTGAGCGTGTAGACAAATCTCTGGATGAATTTTCAACTTGTTTGATCACGTCCACGCCATTGTCCACCATTGATCTAGCAGAGCCTGCGCCCTCCGCAGCATGGGATGCGTTCTTGGCTACTTCCATTACTGTGGAGTTCATTTGGGTAATGGCGGTTGAAGTTTCTTCAACTCTTTCCGCCTGAATTTCAGTCCCCCGGGATATTTCCGATGCATGGCTTGTCATTTCCTGCACTGCCTCGCCCATAGTGTCCGTGATAGAGGCTACCTCTACAGCAACTTGGGATATTTTTTCAAGAAGTCCGGCGACGCGTTCTTTTTCCGCATGTGCCTGTTCCGTTGCTACGGCTGCTTCTTCTGATTTTGCTATGGCCTGCTGTTCCTTTTGAGCAGCATTGTCCATGCTGGCCTTCAGGTTGCTGACCATAGAGACGATATCTTCGCGCAGGAGTTCAAGTTCTCCATTGAATTTGTGCTTATCACAGGCATCATAATTGCCGTCTGCAACTTCGCGGGAAGCATGTTGCAGCTTATCAAGGGGGCCGATAATACTGCGGATCAGGGAAATTACCCCTCCGATCAGCACCAGTGCCGCAAATAGGGATACAAGCTGGGTGGCCCGGTCAACCATCATTTTGCGTTCAGCACGTTTTTGTATTTCTGTTTTAGCCAGCCCGCTTAATACAGGTTCAAGCTTGTGCGCTGTGGCAGTGAATGACTTCATGCCGTTGGCAATGCTTTGTGCTTTATCCACGTAGGCATGAAAAGATTTGGTGTATATGTCCAAAAGTTTATTTACTGCAGCCTTTCCGTCTTCCGGGATAGAATATGAAGCATCAACTTTGGCATGCATTTTCGCCATGTCTTTGTTGAACTTGCCAAGGTATTTCATGTCGCCACGGATGATGAAATCTTTTTCCCTGCGGCGCAGCATGAGCATAGCGGCAAGTAGTTTATCATCCTGATAAGTATTGATTACTTCTTCGGCTTCGTGAATTGCACTGCGCAGTTTTCCGCGTAACCCGACTTTTTCAGTCAGCCCCATGCTCTGTACTAAGTCTGCCACAGTGAGAAACCTTTTCTGGTACTGTTTGATCAGGTTGATTCCTTCTTCAACCTCACGGCGAGCCTCCGGGTCTTCGGTAAGAAGATATTCAAGTTGTTTAATTGCTTTTTGAGTATTTAATTTGACCCGTTCTACATAATCCATTTTTTTGCGGGCAAGAAAATCTTTTTCCGAGCGTCGGGCTTCAAGGACATATACATCAGCTTCCAGAGCTGCGGTCTTGGCATTTGTAGCCTGCTCAACCATGGTGTCGCCAATTGTATTGATGGCAAACAAAAGACCGAGACTGGCCAGTGCAATAGCCCCCAGTATTCGCAGTTTTAGTTTAATACTCATTTTTAGCTGCATATACTCCCCTTTGTCTTATTAAAGATTTTTAGCTTGATAGTAGCATGTTTTGTGATTTCGAATGTTACGGTACTGTTACGGATTGGAATGGTAAATATGATGAATAAAATTATTGAAATAGTACATGCAATAATCGAAATCACATCTGTTTTTGTGATGGACGTGCAGCCAAATTTTACCAGTTTCATTTCGACATTATTGACATCCCTGTAATGAGAAAGTAAAAATCCCCGAATTTATATGTCGAATGTCGACATTGCGAACTGCCAATTTAGCACAACTAATCAGTCGTTAAAATAAATTGTAGGGGTATATATGACTTTAAGATCCAGAATGATAATTGCTTTTGGGGTTGTCTCGTTACTTATTGCCGCATTGGGGCTTTTTGCCGCTGCCAAGCTTGAAAGTGTCGGAGCCCTGACCGATTCTTTATACAAACGTCCATATGCTGTCAGCACTGCCATGCTGCGTATTGATGTTAATCTGATGCGTATACAGAACGAAATGTCTCAGATCATAACTTCTTATGATAAATTGAGAATCGCCAAACACCGTAAAAATATTGATAAGTTTAATGCTGAGATTCTTGAAGATTTTGAACTTGTTGACGAACGCTCACCTGATGACCGGAGCAAGTTGTCAGGGCTGACCAAGCTGTACAGCCGTATGAGTTCCCTGCAGCAGAATCTTATTGATACCCATGAGAAAGGGGCTTTGCGCAGTGTGATCAAGGCGGAGAGGGCAAAAGAGGCTAAGCTGCACAGTGAACTAGAAGCGGGAATGGAGACATTTATTGCCTCCGCAGAGAAGACTGCAGCAGCCTTTAATACACATGCGGGTGATAGCGTAGCGCAGACAGGTAACATACTGCGGGCGCTGGTTGGAATAGCTTTTGTGTTTTCCATTGTGATTGCGCTCTGGATATTACGCTCCGTTCACTGTGCCCTTGGCAAAGATCCGGCTGAGTTGGAGCAGGTCGTCGCCAAGGTGGCTGAGGGGCATTTTGAGTTTGATAGTGATGACAAAGCCTGTGGGGTCTATCTCAAAGTTCTTAGTCTGGTGGAATCGCTCAAGGGTTTTCAGCGGGATACAGATGAGATCATTACCGCTATTGAAAAGGGTGAGTTGGAACGCAAAGGGGATGCTTCAAAATATACAGGTGGTTTTGCCACTATGATTGAGGGCGTGAATACCTTGGTTACTCTTTATTGCGAGTTGCTTAATTCCCTGCCGGTGGGAGTGCTGACCAGAGGTGGGGACCGGGAAATTCTTTTCTTGAACAAAGCCGGAATGAATATCGCCGGGATTAGTTCTTTTGCGGGCAAACATTGTGATCAAGTGCTGGGGACTGAGGCCTGCCGTGAAGGACGTTGTATTCCTGAAAAATGCATGGACAGCAAGAGCAGGCAGAACTTTGAAACTACAGCGCAGACTTCTTCCGGTTCTTATGAAATTAGCAGTTCAGCATCGGCTATTGTTGACCGCGAAGGAAGGAGCGTCGGAGCCCTTGAAATCCTCATCGACCAGACTGCGATCAAGGCGGTACAGAACAGGATTGT
This sequence comes from Maridesulfovibrio sp., assembly GCF_965230075.1. Taxonomy (GTDB): domain Bacteria; phylum Desulfobacterota; class Desulfovibrionia; order Desulfovibrionales; family Desulfovibrionaceae; genus Maridesulfovibrio. The sequence continues at coordinate 855,561 of NZ_OZ245945.1, forward strand.
GGAAGTTGCCAATGCTGCTGACCGTATTTCCAACAGCCTTGCCACATCTTCTGAAGAGCTTGCAGCCCAGATTGAGCAGGTCGGCAGGGGGGCGGATATCCAGCAGCAGCGTGTGGGTGAAACCGCTACTGCCATCGAGGAGATGAATGCGACTGTCCTTGAGGTGGCCCGTAATGCTGCTGACGCTACACTTCAGTCTGAGCAGGCGGCGGACAAAGCGCGTGATGGTGCCGGACTTGTCGGCGAGGTTGTTACGTCCATTAATCAGGTCAACGGCATTGCCGGGGAGTTGCAGGGCAACATGCTTGAACTGGGCAAACAGGCAGATTCCATCGGCGGCATCATGACAGTGATCCTTGATATTGCCGACCAGACTAATTTACTGGCTCTTAATGCCGCAATTGAGGCGGCCCGTGCAGGTGAGGCTGGACGCGGATTTGCTGTTGTTGCTGACGAGGTGCGTAAGCTGGCAGAAAAAACCATGACTGCCACCAGTGAAGTAGGCGACAGTATCAAGGCCATCCAGAAATCATCGGAACTTAATATCAGGCAGGTCGAGTCGGCTGTGGAGCAGGTTGCCGCGGCGACAACTCAGGCCAATGAATCAGGTACTGTGCTGGCTGATATTGTGAATGTTTCCAGCGAAAGTTCAGCGCTTATCAGTAGTATTGCGGCAGCTGCTGAGGAGCAGTCCGCCACTTCTGAACAGATTAATTCAGCTGTAGAAGAAGTTAACCGGATTGTGAATGAAACATCAGCCGGAATGATCGAATCTTCCCGTGCTGTGCAGGAACTGAACGGTCTTGCACAGGATTTGCGGGGGATGCTTGAAAGGTTGAATTCTTAATGGAAAAGTGGGGACGGTGCTTTTTGCCACCGTCCCCATTGTTTTTTACTATTCAAAGAATTTCTTTTCCCGTTCACGGATCTCATCCGCGCCGATAAACTTATTGTACTCTGCAAAGTCCATCATGTTTTCCGGGCTGGCAAAGTTTTCTGTTGTTCCTTCTTCCTTGAGGGTTGCGGCCCATTTCTGCACTGCACGGGCTGCTGCGTAGAGTGGGCCGCAGGGGTAGGCTGCAAAGGCATATCCTACATCTTGAAGCTCGTCCTTGGTCAGGAAAGGGGTTCTGCCGCCTTCAATCATATTAGCCATGCTGGGAACTGGAATCTCTGTATTGACCCGGCGCATTTCATCTTTCGAAGTCACCGCTTCAACGAAAACCATGTCCGCTCCGGCTTCAGCGTAAATTTTAGCCCGTCGTATGGCTTCGTCCAGACCGTGGACAGTCCGTGCATCGGTGCGGGCCATGATTACGAAGTCCGGGTTCTTGCGCGCCCAGAGCGCTGCTTTCAGCTTGGGCAGATATTCTTCCACTTCGACTACTGATTTACCGCCCATATGGCCGCATCTTTTGGGGTAAGTCTGGTCTTCTATGAACAGAGCCGCCGCTCCCATTTGTTCCACCTGCTGTACTGTGCGGATTACGTTGTTCACGTCTCCGAATCCGGTATCAATATCAACCATCACCGGAAGCTCTGTTCTGGCAATTAAGTTGGCGTAGTTGGTCAACATTTCACTGGAGCTGATCATACCGATATCCGGCAGGCCCAGTACTGATCCTGAAGTTCCGTACCCGGCAACACAAGTAGCCTTGAACCCGGCCTGCTCAATTGCCAGCAGGGACAGACCGTCATAAGCAACGGGCATCATCAGCAATTCCGGTCCGTTGACCAGTTCTCTAAAAAGGCGGGATTTATTCATACTACCCTCATGTTTTTTGATCATTTAGTTCTGACCGAGTCTGATGGCTGTCTCGGTGAGTTTGTCTGCAAAAGATTCATCCATAATTCCATGCCCGATCAGCAGTCGATACCACATGGCTCCAAAGAGAATATCCACAAGTATATCCAAATCTTGTGTGGAGGAAATTTCATTTGCCTCAACAGCCTGCTCAAGGATGGACTTTAAGATAGCCTGACGCTTTAATACGAAGTTCTCTCTGAATCTGTCTCTGAATGAGTCGTCCTGCTGTGCTAAGGACATGAGGTAGCGGAGATTGGCTCCGTCACCTTCATTTATTGATTCCATGGATTTGTGAAGAAATTGGCGTAGGGAGGTCTGCAAAGATTCATAGGGCGGAATCGGGATTTTATTGTCCGCCTGACTGAGAACCGCTTCCAGAACAATATCTGCCAATGAGGGCCACCAGCGGTATATTGTAGGCTTGCCCACTCCAGCCTTTTGGGCAATAGCCTCGATGGTTAATTTTTTGCCGCCATTTTCATTCAACAGCTCATAGGTTGCATTTAATACGGCTTGCTGAGCTTTTTCACTTCTGGGACGTCCTGCTTTGGTCTTGGTCATGTCTTTCACCTTATTTTAGCTGATGCCGTCTTGTGCCACGCTTGGATAATATTGACAAGTTTATTTTCGTTACGTAACGTAACGAAATAGGGTGAGGCTTAAAACGAAAGAATTAATCAGAGAACGGAGTAGCTTTATGAATATTAACTCATTAAAAATTATTTGTTTTTCTCCTACAGGGACGACTGAACAGGTTGTACAGGCTGTTGCTCGGGGAATTGGCATAAACGATGTTGAGCTGGTCGACATAACCGGACCGGAAGCAAGGTTGCACCCGTTGGTGACGGCAGAGGATGAATTGATAGTAATCGGTGTGCCTGTATATATGGGCCGGGTTCCGGGATTATTGCAGGAATGGTTTACTAAAATTGAGGCAGACGCCAGTCCCGCTGTCTGTGTGGTTGTTTATGGGAACCGCGTCTATGATGATGCCATGCTTGAGCTGAAGGATATAATGCAAAAGCAGGGGGCTGTACCCGTGGCCTGTGCGGCATATATCGGGGAGCATTCTTTTTCCGAAGAGCAGACTCCCACAGCACATGGCCGTCCTGACAGCAGTGACCTGAATCATGCTGAAATGTTTGGAGTCAAGATACGCGAGAAACTGGATTCAATTACTGATCCAGCTGAATCCTGTGTGAAGAATATTCCCGGTGAATTTCCTTACCGTGGCAGCACAGAATTGTGGGATGTAGATTTTATTGCCGTGGATGAGTCCTGTGTTCAATGCGGACTGTGCACTGAAATCTGCCCGACAGGTGCTGTTGATGCTAAGAACAGTTCACTTATTGATCAGGTCAAATGTATCACCTGTTGTGCCTGTATCAAGAAATGTCCCCAACAGGCCCGGACAATGAAAGACAGTCCGGTAAAAGATGCCCGGGTGAGGCTGAATAAGCTTTTTGCTGAACCCAAGGAACCGGAGTGTTACTTGTAGAATGTCTTTAGGGTAGGTTCATATATGTGGTGAGTAATATTATCCCAAACATGATTGATAATTGATGAGGCTCATGTTTAATATTTTGAGATCGATAATTTGACATGTGGTTAATTTTTGCTTAAAAAAAGTTCATGAAATAAGTTTCTAAACTGGAGAATAGATGACAGATTCACATTCAGCCAAAATTGATGGACTTGCTATTTTCGTAAAAACTCATCTGCTTGATTCTTTTAGAGATGCTGCCAATGATTCCTGCGGAGTTGTTGATATTAATCGACGTCATTTGAAAAATTACTCTTTTGGGGCAACGTTTTGGGAAGGATCATCAAGTCGAATTGTTGATCTTGGTAAAAAAGGTGGTCCTTTGGAAGGCTGCGTAACTTTTAATAATAATGACTTACAGATTCAATATGAGGATTTACAATTTAGATGCCATAGAGTTAATCCACATACTGGAGTACCGAATGGCGGGAATGCTTCAAAACAAGCAGCGTTGATGAAAGGGAGTTCTTCTTTGGTCTTCTTACCTGGAATGGAGGAGGCTTTTGTTGATAAAGGTGAGATTATCATTGGTCTTGATGCTGACCTAGACGAAGGACTTATTGGGGCGCAACTTGGTCTACTTGTTCCAACTTATGATAGGAATAAAACTAAAATAACTTTTAAACTTTTAAAAACTTTGTATACAAGTTCTTCGCTTGCTGATTTGCCAAAAGTTGAGGAGCAGCCTTCATCAAAAGGACAACAAAATAGACCGAGATTGGAAAAAATAGGTCTTGGCGTAAAGATTCAAAATGAATAACAGTTTACAGTATCATCTGGATAAAATTAACCCTAATATGGTGACAATGGCCAGAGAACTAAGAGGGTTCACTAAAAAAGAGCTCGCCTCAAAAATTGGCAAGACTCCTGCTACTGTTACGCGTATCGAAAAAGGTTCTTTGGTTCCAGATTTAGATACTTTTTTTATTCTCTCTACTACATTACGTGTCCCTCCTGCTTTTTTTTCAAAACCTCAGGAGAATACCTATTCATTTCAGCTTTCAGATTGTTTTTTTAGAGGGAAAGCTTCTGTCAGTATGAAAGATAAACGGCAGATTACAACTTATGGTAAACGAGCAGCGGAGTTCTTTTTATTCTTTCAACAGCAGGGAGTTCTTTTTCCAGAAGAGAGTATCTATCAAGATGAACCTTCTGATCGTTCTGTGAAAAATATTGAAGAACTTGCTTTGCATACAAGGAATAAATTGGGATTAGGGTTTGGTCCAGTTCATAATTTAATTAAAACCCTTGAAGCTCACGGAGCTTTTGTCGTTAATATTTCAAGTGATTCTTCTAAAAAAGTTGATGCCTTCTCTGTTAAGTCTGAAGAAAGGCCTTTGATTTTTTTATATAAAAATCAAAGTCCCAGCAGGCTTTTGTTCGATATTGCGCACGAATTAGGGCATATTTTATTGCATGAAGACGTTTGTCATGGGGCAGTACAAGAACGAGAAGCAAATAGGTTTGCTAGCGCGTTCTTGATGCCTTGGGAAAAATTTATGCAGGAATGTCCGCGACGGTGGAATTTTAATGCTTTTTTGAAGATGAAAAATAGATGGAAAGTTTCTATTTCAGCTTTGTTGTATCGAGCTAAGAGTTTAAACTTGTTGTCAGATTCTTCTTATAAACGGGCTATGATAGATATGAACAGGAGAGGGTTTCGAGTGCATGAGCCGGAAGAACCAGAAAGAGAAAAACCTAGTTTGTGCGAAGAAGCTTTAGAACTGTTAAATGAGAAGATAACAATTAGTGACATTGAAAGTTTTCTTAGATTGCACACAGCTGAAGTTATTAGACTACTTGAGGACCAGTATGTATCTAGCGAATTGATTGATAAAATTAGTGTGCAGAAGAAAAAAAGATATGGAAGTTTGTTGCAGTTATCTTCGTGATTTAGGTCTTTATTGTTTTTTAGGACAGGCTGTTTACAGCCTGTCCTTTTTTTTGCGCTAGTCGCAATTGCCTCCACATTATGTTTCCAAACTGGATTAAGCACAGCTTCTGGTATAATATGAATTCCCCTGATGACGTTTTAGGTTCTCCCACCTTTTCCATCTTATTCCAAGGTTGAGCTATGCCGATATATAAATCTATCTGTCCTTACGACTGTCCGACCACCTGTGGCCTCCTAGTTGAGAGCGATGGGGCGCAAATCACCAAAGTAAAAGGCGATCCTGATGATCCCGTCTGCGCAGGACTTATCTGTCGCAAGATGCAGCGTTATGAAAAATCAATTCATTCCCCGGACAGAATCTTAACTCCCTTGAAGCGTACCGGAAATAAAAGGGAGGGGAGATTTGAATCCATCTCATGGGATGAGGCTGTGGAAACCATTACCGGAAAATGGAAGCAGGCTTTGGATGATTATGGTCCTGATTCAATCCTTCCCTTTTACTATTCCGGGGTCATGAGCCTCATCCAGCGTAATTGCGGTGATGCCCTGTTTAATAAAATGGGTTCCTGTCAGCTCATCAAGACCCTTTGTTCTTCGGCCAAGAGTGCAGGATATCAGTGCGTTATGGGCAACACTGGGGGGCTTGATCCCCGTGAGCTGGCTGACAGTGATTTGTATCTTGTCTGGGGCAGCAACATGAAGGCTACCCGGCTGCAGAGCATGCCCGATCTGGTCAAAGGGCGTAAGCAGGGTAAGCGCGTTATTCTTATAGAATCCTTTGCCGGGGAAATGGCTCAGTATTCTGATCAGGTGTTGCTGGTTAAGCCGGGGACTGACGGGGCCTTGGCTCTGGCTATGATGCATGTGCTGGTCAAGGAAGGTCTTGAAGATACGGACTTTCTGCAAAATGAAGCCATCGGCTACGCTGAGTTCAAGGACACTCTTGGTAAATATACACCGGAGTGGGCTGAGACGGTCTGTGGTGTCCCGGCACAGGATATCAGTGAACTGGCACGGGAATATTCAGCGGCCTTTGCCCCGGCAATCATTCTCGGCAGTGGTAATTCCCGTTATGGAAATGGCGGTATGACCGTACGCCTGATCACCATTCTTTCCGCTTTTACCGGGGCATGGCAGCGTCCGGGGGGTGGGCTTTGCGGCTGTAATCCCGGAATGAGGGAGTGTATCGATGCTACCCGCATAAGCCGTCCTGATCTGCGTGAGCGTGCAGGGCGCAAGGTGAATATCAATCAGCTTGCCATGGCCCTGAAAGGTGAAGAAGGACAGACTCCGATTCGCTGTCTGCATATTTACGGCAGCAACCCGGTCGGTTCGGTTTCCAACCAACTTGGCATTGAACAGGGTTTGGCTGATCCTGAGCTATTCACTGTGGTCCATGAACGGTTCATGACCGATACCGCCCGCTATGCCGATATTATCTTACCGGCCACTTTTTCAGTGGAACAGTCTGATTGCTATAGCGCTTATGGTTATTGTTCATTTGGCGCGGCTTATAAGATTATTCCAGCTCCGGGTGAATGCAAGAGCAACTGGGATATCTTCTGCCGCCTAGCTAAAGGTATGGGCTTTACCGACAGCCATTTCCAGCGTTCTGAAGAAGATTTGCTGGCAGAGCTTCTCGACAACCCCATGGCCGGATTACAGAACTTAACTCCCGTTCAGCGCGAGGTTTTGAAAACCGGGGGCATGATTTCCCTGCCTTTTGCCGAGCATACAGATTGGCAGACTCCGTCGAGAAAAATTGAGATTATTAACAAGTCATTGAAAGATCCTGTCCCTCATTATCAGGAGTGCCATGGGGGATCATATTCCCTGCGCCTGATTGCAGTGCCAAGCACCGAGACCCTTAATTCCGTATTCCTTGAGCGGGAGGAGTTGGTGCAGAGCCGCGGTCCCATGTATTTAGATATCCATCCCGATGATGCTGCAGTTCGTTCCATAGCGGACGGAGACAGCATTGTGGCCTATAATGATCTTGGGGAGGTTGAATTTACCGCCCGGGTTACTCCGCAGGTGGCTAAGGGAGCGGTTGCCGCGGCAGGGATATTCATGCGCCGCCAATCGGGTAATGGAAATCTGGTGAATACCTTACATCATGAAAGGCTTTCCGACATGGGCGAAGCGACAACCCTTAATGACAACACAGTTGAGGTGCGGATTTAATCCGTTTTCTGTTTCAAGATAATTTACATAACAGTTTACCTGTCTGAGCCAATATATTACTTTAAAATAACCTCAAATACCCTGTGAGTTGGAGGACCTTATGAGGAAAAGTGTATTTGGCGCAGTGGGGTTGTTGATTTTATTTGCTATAGCAATTTATCTTCTTTTGCCGTTTCGGGCTGACGAGAAATTATATCGGGTCGGTGTTCTGCAGTTTACCAAGAACAATCTATCTACATTGCAAGGTTTCAAGGACGGTTTGAGAGAGCTCGGTTATCATGAAGGTGAAAATATTGAGTTTGACTTTGCCGGACCGGCTCCTGCTAAGAGCGAACTTGGCAGTTACATGCATGCACTGCTTGAAGAGAAACCTGATTTAATATTCGCGTCTCCAACCCCGGCGGCGATTGTTGCAAAGCAGCTTACCCAAGGTACAAATATCCCGGTGATTTTTGCGCCGGTAAATGATCCTGTTGCAGCTGGAGTTGTTAAAAACGAGCGTGCGCCGGAAAGCAACATTACAGGTGTCAGGCTTTCTGCCAGCGATGGGCGTAGGTTACAATCCTTGAAAGATGTCGTGCCTACGGTGAGCAGGGTCTTTGTTCCATATAGTCCAGGAGACAAAAGTGCGGCAGCAAGTCTGATAATGCTTGAAAAGGCTGCTCCCAAAGTTGGGGTTACGCTGATTAAAAAGCCTTTTTACCCGGAAACTGATCTTCATGCCGATAAAGAATATGTTCCCGCGGATGTGGATGCTGTTCTCCTGCCCAGAGAAGGGCTGGTTATGTCACGGATCAAGAATTTTGTAACTGTTTGTATTGATCGGAAATTGCCTCTTTCCACACCGCGTTTCAAGCAGGTGGAGGCCGGTGCCCTGACCGGATACGGATTCAACGGATACGAAATAGGAAGGCAGAGTTCGCGCATGGCACACATGGTTTTTTCCGGTGCCCCGGTTTCATCGCTTCCGGTTGAAACTTCCGAAGACTATCTCTTCATCAACTTGAAAACCGCCAAAGCCATCGGCGTAAATATCAGTGATACCGTTTTGCGTCAGGCTAATAATATTGTCAGGTAGTTAGGGCTACAATGCGATCTCTCTATTCAATACTTTTTCGTTCTTACATGGTGCTGGCACTTGTCCCGTTGGTAGTGCTGGGCATTATGCTGACCGTTTGGATTGCCAGTGTTCAGATTGATGCCTCGTTACGGCAGGAGCAGGCAATGGCCAAGCATGTTGCCCATAATCTACGGAAGCACTTTTCGGTGCTGGAAGATAAACTTTACAGCTTGAATCAGTACCGGAATTTTGCAGCACTTTCAGATAAGGAAATGCGTAATGTTGCGCAGGAGATGATTGCTCGAAAGTCCTCCATTTATTCCATAATTATACTTGATGAGCGAGGGCTGGTAAAAACAAGAGTTTCATCGAATATGGTTTATGACGGTTCAGAACCGTTGGATTCTACTGATTCGGAATTGTTTAAGAGGATAGTTAAAACCGGGCAGGTTAACTACGGACCTGTACATGGTTATTCTAAATCCGGAGAGTCGTTGATGTTGGTCGGCGTACCGCTTAAAGACAGGGCGACAGATCGGTTGGAGATTGTTCTTCTTGCTGAGTTCAGGCTTGATGTGGTCTGGAAGGATGTTGTGGAACAGAATTATCATGACGGTGAAAGCGTGTTTCTCGTGGCTGAGGATGGATATGTCCTGGCTCATCCCAATCCTTCGTTTGTGCTTGCGAAAAGGCGTTTATCCTTAATTAACGGGGACAGGATAAGGAAAAGTTTAGATGAAAAGTGGGTCATCGGAGCCAGTGCTGATTTAAATCTTGGCGAGCTCACATACAAGGTCGTGGCTGAGCGGGAAGTTGAAACGGCTTTGGTGCCTGCAATCAGTTCTGCAGGTATAGCTCTGTTCGCAACTCTTTTAACCGCTGCTCTAGTCTTCCTTGCTACTATGCGGAATGTAAGGAGGATTGCGAATCCGGTTAAACTTTTGACCGAGGCAGCACATAATATCAGGGAGGAAGGTTTTTATCCCGGAGTGTCTGTCAGTGGCTTTAAGGAAATTAAAGAGTTGTCGTTGGCTTTTGATTCCATGACCCGCAAGCTGCAACGTATGCTTGAGGAACTGGAGAACGAAGTGCAGATCAGGAAAAATTCTGAAGAAGCTCTTTTGCTTAGTGAGGAACGTTTTCGGGCCTTGCATAATGCTTCATTCGGCGGGATTGCCATCCACGAGCAGGGGAGGATTCTGGATTGTAATCAGGGATTGGCTGAAATCTCCGGCTTTGATGTAGATAAGCTTGTGGGGATGGATATATTGCAATTGATATCTGAGACTTCTCGTAGCGCTGTGCAGAACAATATCCGCAATGAAGTTGAGAATTCTTACGAAGCCAAAGCCATACGCAAGGATGGTATTGAGTATCCGGCACGTCTTGAATCCAGAAACATACCGTATAAGGGACGTTTGGTTCAGGTTCTTGAATTCAGGGATATGACCAGCCAGAAAAGAGCTGAGGAATTTATTATCCAGAACGAAAAGATGATGTCTCTTGGCGGTCTTGCCGCTGGAATGGCCCATGAGATTAATAACCCATTGGCCGCTATTGTCGGGTCCTGTCAGAATTTGCGTAACAGGTTGCTCAAGGATAGTCCCATCAACGTGAAGGTTGCTGAAGAAAGTGGCACTTCATTCGATAGCATAGTCAGCTATGTCCAAGCTCGAGATTGTGATAACATGGTGGAATCCATCTATGAATCAGGTAAGCGGGCGGCAGATATTGTTAGAGATATGCTCAGCTTCAGTCGTCGCAATGAGAAATCATTGGTCAGTAATAAGATTACGGATTTAATGGACAACACCATTAAACTGGTCAGCAATGATTACGATCTCAAGAAAAATTATGATTTCAAAAAGATAGACATTGTAAAAGATTATGCTGACTCCAACTGTAATGTCCTTTGTTACAGCAATCAGATGCAGCAGGTGTTTTTCAACCTGCTCAAGAATGCAGCTCATGCCATGTCTGATAAAGAGTATGTAGATGATGTGCCGCGACTGATTATTAGGACCTACTCCAGAGAGAATATGAGTGTGGCCGAGATAGAGGACAATGGTCCGGGGTTGTCCGAGGAAGTGCGCAAGAAAGTTTTTGAACCTTTTTTTTCCACAAAAGGACCCGGAAAAGGGACTGGACTTGGATTGTCGGTGTCATATTTTATTATAGTTAAGCAGCATCGCGGCTCCATGGAAGTTGTTTCCGAACCGGGAAAATGGACCCGTTTTGTGATCAGCATTCCTATTGAAGGACCAGAAAATGTAGGCGGTGCGGGTATATCCTGATGTTTTTGTGCTAAATTATGGAAAGAGTGTTGACAGCCGTGGCTGTATTCTATAAACACTTCTTCACCCAACACGAGTGGGGCTGTAGCTCAGTTGGGAGAGCGCTTGAATGGCATTCAAGAGGCCAGGAGTTCAATTCTCCTCAGCTCCACCAGATATTTCTTAAGGACTTACGATGAAAATCGTAAGTCCTTTTTTATTACCTGTTCTCGAGGTTGAGCCTATAGTCTTCGTTTATTTGTGACTAGCAGGTATTACAACTTTTTTTCCACTTATCCACGTCTCCAGAACCTTCGGAGGATCCGTTGCGAGCTTATCCGGATTTGCATCGTATAGATCTCGTTCAAAGCGCACCATGTCAGCCTTCATGCCCGGATAAAGTGCTCCTACATCGTTGTGTCCAGTTGTCGCGGCGCTTCCCTGTGTTAGCCCTCTGATGACGTCCTGCATGGTCAGCGGTGTACGCGCCGATCCTCCGCCCAGCATGGATATGCTCATAATTTCTGTGGGAGCACTCAATTCCAGAGGAGAGACTCCGAAGTCGGTGCTCATGCCCGTGCTTATGCCGGCCTCCATCAGTTCTTTGATAGGGTAGGACGCGTCGTTTGCCTCGCCATAATACCTGTCAAGTCCTTCCTCGGCCTTCCAGAATCCCGGCTGGACCGTAGAGACGACCTTGTTATTGAGCTTGTTGATGCGTTGCATTTGGTCAGGGCGGGGAAAGGCCAGATGAATCAGCGTGTGCAAACAGCGAAGTCCGCCCTTCCTGGCCGCCGCGGCTTCCAGCGCATCCAAAGTCACGTTCAGGGCCTCGTCTCCCTGAATATGGTAATGGCAATTGAGGCCGACTTCCTCCAGCCGGTCGACTATGCGATAAATGTTCTGGTTTTTGCCCATGGAATCGCCAGCCGTGACCGTATGCAAACCATGGTTACCCTGTTTATTCTCCCAGGTTGTCCATGCTTCTCCTCCGGCATAGGCCCCGTCAACAAAAAGCTTGTTTCCAACAAATCTCACTAAATCCGTGTCTTTGCCCATTTCGTTAAGACCGCCGTCAAGATCTTCAAGGCCGAAGAAGGTGTAGTTATAGTTGACGCGAAGGGGCAGAAGGCCCTTACGTTCCATTTCCCGGCACATTTCAGCATGCAGAATGCGGCCGATGGGCGCCCCCATAAGATCTACGATTCCCGTATAACCCATTTGGGCCCATAAATTCATGAATTTTTGTGTACCCGGTTGAATCGACGCATCTGTAAAAAGGGGAAGAAGGGGAATTCCGGCCAGAGTCATGGCCTCTTCGCGCAACATACCTGTGGGTTTCCCCTCCTGGAGAACGACCTTCCCCCCTGCAGGCACATCATCCAAGTGTTTAGAGAGTTCCGCTTTTTTCATGGCGGCAGAATTTACAATAAGATTATGGCCGAGGTCGTCGCCTAAAAGAACGATTCGGGTCCCGGTAACATCGTCGAGCTTTTTAAGATCATTCAGGGACCATGAGTCATAGTCGTCCAAGGAAAATCCTCCGCCAAAAAAAGGATCCTCATCGGGATGTTCGGAGATGGCCGTTTTCACTGCTTGGACAATCGATTCTACGTTATTATCACCGCGCAGGTCTACACCACTGAACATGAGAGCAGATTCAACCAAATGGACATGACTGTCGCAAAAGCCGGGATAGAGGGTGTTACCGTCTAAATCTACGACTTCCGCATCCGTATGATTTGAGGGATCCACATCCACGGCAGCAACATGGTCATCTTCCACAAGAAGGTTGCGTACCCGACGAACCGCGTCTTGATAAATCCGGCCATTGACGAAAAGTTTAGATACAGTTTGATCGTCCATGTAAACCTCACAGAGTTTAGATTTTTCCAGAGTCAGCCCCTTGTTTTAATAGCCTAAAACACATGCTTAAATGATATGGGGTATTTATTTATCCTACGAATAATATCATAACAGAACTATGATAAAAAGATTATAATGCATGTTTTAACACAAACATTACGCAGTAATTATAATTTTATTTTTTCTGCTGAAATATAATCCAGAGAGATCGTGCTTCCTATGAAATCAGAAAATTTAAAACCATATTGGTGGATTTGGACATTTATGCTGAATTGATAAAGGCTTTGTCAGAAACGATTTTGAAGATAGAAGCCAATAGTATAGGTGGTACGCATAGGAGTAAAAAAGGAGGCATTTGTCGCGATGTATGAACCAGGGCCAGACTCCACAGTCGTAAATCCCAGATAATCCTCAGAATATGTTCTCAAGAGAAAAGATTAATCAAAGTATTTTAACCCATGGAGAGCTGTCCCTCAGAATGGCATTCAAGAGGCCATGAGTTCAATTCTCCTCAGCCCCCAAAAAAAATATTTCTTAAGGACTTACGATGAAAATCGTGAGTTCTTTTTTGTTTCTTTGTGGGATAGCCCGCCTAAGGTCCGAAGAGCAATATTTTGCAAGAGAAATCAGGAAGCATAGACTAATCTTCACGATTAATAGATCAAGGAGGTTTTTGTGTCTGATAAAAAATATGTGATTGTTTTAGATAAGAATTTACCTGTAGGATTGCAGGTAAATACTGCTGCTGTTTTGGCTACTAGTATAGGTCAGGTTGGTGAAGATGTATTGGGACCTGATGTTGAAGATGCCTCCGGCAGAACTCATCAGGGGATAACTCAATTACCTATCCCTATTTTAGCTTCAGATGCAGAAGGTATTGCCGATCTGTACGAGAAAGCTTCATCCGTTGAAGATCTTTATTTGGTAGACTTTACTTCAACCGCCCAGAAATCCAGACACTATGATCATTATATGCAGCAAATGGCCGTACGTGAAACAGATGAATTGGAGTTTGTGGGAATTGGTCTTTTGGGCGAGGATTCCTGTGTGAAAAAACTTACAGGATCTCTTCCTCTTTTAAGATAATTTTGAGGGTGATTGTTTCTAGTCAAATCTTTTGTACTTGAATATTCTCCTCAACTCCATCAGATATTTTTTAAGGACTTACGATGAAAACCGTGAGTCCTTTTTTGTTCCGTATATCTTGGCGTGTTAAAAGCTTATCCCCAAATGCCATTGCACCTCACCACAGGCATTATTCTCGCTGCTCCTTCTTGTCGGACAGTTATACTTTGTGTAGTTGGGAGTTATATTCTGTTTCAAATCTCTGTCTTATGGCTGAATCTTTCTCTGTAATCATTAATTGTTCTTAGAGAGGTGTTTTGGTGGCTAAGCATGGTCTGGGGTTTCAGGGGGGAAGTCGGCAGGCTAACTATCTCTTTATGCTTGCCGTCATTATTTTTATCCTCTTCAGCGGGGCGGCTCTGACTGTTTACTACAACCGTCAGGCTATACAGCATTTGGCTGATGAACGACTCAATCTTTATGAGAATGTACTTCGCCTGCAACTCGATAAATATAATTATCTTCCATTTCTGGTTGCCGGGAGTACTGAGGTTAAAGAGCTTTTTTCAGGCGACGGTTCAGAGGAACAGGTTAATCACTTCTTAAAAGAGGTCTGCACAAAGGCTGGGGCCACAGCTGTCTACATTCTTGATTCAAAAGGTGTGGCTCTTTGTTCCAGCAACTGGGACCAGAAAAATAGCTATGTTGGTTTGGATCTTTCATTTCGTCCATATTTCAAGTCTTCGATCAAAGGCAAAGGAAAGAAATTTTACGGCGTAGGTTTTGCGGCTGAGCAACCGGGATATTATATCTCGTGCCCCATTGTGCAGGATGGGGTGACCAAAGGTGTTTCAGTGGCGAAAATTGACCTGTCACGTCTACAGGAAGTCTGGATGGAGGGTGGCGAGAACCTCTTCGTAACCAATGCTGACGACATAATTATTCTTTCCAGTCGTCCTGAGTGGCGCTACCGGACTCTTACACCGCTTGCCCCCGAAACTTTGCAGCAGATTCAGGAAGGGGGGCAGTTTCCTGAACCAAGTCTTCGTCCTCTGGATTGGCATACTGTTTTGGCAGACTACTTGGGGCTTGTTCAGATCAATGGTTCTTTTTTTCTGAAATCATCTCGTGAAATCAAAGGCATGAGCTGGAGTATCAGTTACCTTGTCGGGGCAAAACCTGTGCTGGAAAGGGGAGGGTTTGCCGTTCTGGTTCTCTTTGCCTTTGTCGGGGCAACTCTCGTGGTCAGGATGTTTTTCAGAGAAAAAAGGCTTAAGGAGTTATCTCTGCGTCAGGCAGAAGAAGCATATAAAATCAGATTGATGAATATGCAGCTGGCACAGGAGATTGAAGAGAGGGAGCGAACCGAGAAAGACCTTCGTGAGGCCCAAAAAGAATTGATAGAAGCCGGTAAGCTTGCTGCTTTGGGTGAAATGGCTACTGCCGTTGCCCACGAACTTAATCAGCCTATTGCGGCACTCAAAATGTATATTGCCAGTTGCAGGTTGATGTTTGAGCGTAATGATATAGCTGAGCTTGATTCCACGCTGCTGAATGTTCTGGGCATAAGTGACCGAATGGCCAAAGTTACCGGACAGCTTAAGGCATATGCCCGTAAGTCAAGCGACTCTGAGGGTGTTTTTGAGATCAGGGCCGCAGTTGATGAAACGTTGAGCCTGATGAAGCATCAGTTCGAGCATGAGTTTTGCAAATTCAAAGCTGACTATTCCAGTCCTGACCTATCTGTTTTGGGAGACAGGGGACGTTTCGAGCAGGTATTAATCAATCTTTTCCGCAACGCCCTTGATGCCATGAAAGATCAGGATGAAAAGTTTTTGAAAGTTGATGTCGTCCATGAAAATGAAACAGTGGTCATCAGCGTTACTGATAATGGACCGGGTATTGCTCCGGAGGTGGAAGAAAAGGTTTTTGAGCCGTTTGTAACAACCAAGGAAGAAGGTGTCGGCCTTGGTCTCTCTATATCTTATAAGGCAATTAGGGAGATGGGGGGGAGAATGTGGTCGGAAAATCGTCCTGAAGGCGGTGGGGTGTTTTTCTTGGAGCTGCCGTTGAAACGGACCCCGGAGGATTCTAATGATTGATGTGATTATTATTGATGATGAAGAGTCCGTTCGGGAGTCGGCTAGTCAGTGGTTAAAACTCTCGGGTTTCTCTGTTGTTTCTTATTCAGCAGCTTCAACTGCTTTGGAGCAAATTTCTTCAGATTTCGCAGGGGTTGTTATCTGTGATGTGAAAATGCCCGGTATTGACGGGCTTGAGTTGCAGAAAAAACTGTTCGCTATAGATGCCGGAATTCCTGTTGTTCTATTTACCGGGCATGGTGACATTGCAATGGCTGTTAAAGCGATTCGTGACGGGGCATACGATTTCGTGGAAAAGCCTTTTGATCCGGATAGAATGCTTGGAATCATCAAAAGAGCTCTTGAAAAGAGAAGGTTGGTGCTGGAGAACCGTGAACTTCGCCGGGAAATGCAGCAGGCTATAGGGCTTGAGTCCAAGCTCATCGGGAAGAGCGAGGTGATGTGTGAGCTAAAACGTGAAATTGCCAATATTGCCACCACCCCCGCGAATGTTTTGATTTACGGACCTACCGGAACCGGGAAAGAGGTTATTGCCCGGGCAATCCACGAGATGAGTGGACTTTCAAGCGGGCCGTATATTGCTTTGAACTGTGCGGCCATCCCTTTGACCATGGCTGAGAGTGAACTGTTCGGACATAAATCAGGAGCTTTTACAAATGCTAAGGGGGCTAGGGTCGGTAAATTGGAAGCGGCTAGCGGCGGGACTCTTTTTCTTGATGAACTGAACAGTATGCCCCTCGATATCCAAGGCAAGTTGTTGCGGGCTCTGGAGTGTAAAGAAGTCACCCCCTTGGGTAGCAACAAAAGCAGGGCGGTTGATTTCAGGCTGGTTTCAGCTATGAATGAACCTCCTGTTGAGGCCGTCAGAAACGGAAGATTGCGCGAGGACCTTCTATTTCGCCTGAACACAGTAGAGCTGATTGCTCCGCCGTTAAGTGAACGTAGAGATGATATTCCAATTCTCTTTTCATACTTTATGGAACGGGCAGCAGAAACATGGGAAAAAACAGCTGAGCCTTTGCCTACGGAAAGCCTTGCGGACCTGATGGGGTACAGCTGGCCGGGAAACGTGCGTGAGCTTAAGAATATTGCTGAAAGGTATGTTTTGTCATCCTTGCCGCCTAGAGAGAGAATTTCTAAAATATTGTCCAGCAGCAGGGCCAGTAGAGGCTCTTCCGCTATCCCTTTAAAAGATCAGGTGAACCTGTTTGAGAGGAAGTTGATAAAAGAATCTCTGCGCCGGAATAAAGGGAACATTAAAGATGTACTGGCCGAACTCATGATCCCCCGCAGGACACTCAATGAAAAGATGTCCAAATTCAATCTTAAACGCCCTAAATCATCTGATAGCAATTAAATAAATTTGTTTCACAAAGCGCTTAAGCGCTTACGGCCAAAGCTTATGAAAACCGGACAGGTCTTAACCTGTCCGGTTTTTTTATTCGCATAGGTTTTGAGCGAAATCTTGCCGATAAAAAACGGTTGATCGGCGGTTTTTTGCCGATTAATTCTGAGGTCACCTTAAAAGTTGTTATTTAACAGCTTCTTATGATGGCAGCTGGTGGCATGTCCATTGCTCATATCCATTCAAATAGTGAGGTGTACACAGGACAAAAGAGGTGCAGTAATCATTAAAACGGGTGTCCGGATATAATCCGGGTTGCGGCACCCGTAATAAAACAGTTGAGGTTCTGTATGGCTGAAGAGTTCGGTAAGTCAAAAGTGTTTGGTTACATTGTTGGCCCGGCAATTTTTCTGGCGATGTTGTTTATACCTCCGCCGGGAGATATGCCTCCTGCGGCATGGAAAGTGGCAGCTATAACCATTCTTATGGCAATCTGGTGGGTTACTGAAGCTATCCCGATACCGGCAACTTCTCTTCTGCCTATTATTCTTTTTCCTCTTATGGGAATTATGCCTTCCTCTGCGGCCACCCTGCCGTATGCTAACCATTTGATTTATCTTTTTATGGCCGGATTTTTTCTGGCAGTGACCATGGAGAAATGGAACCTCCATCGCAGGGTGGCCGTTTATACCATTAAAATGGTCGGAGTCAGTCCCGCAAAGATGGTATTAGGTTTTATGCTGGCCACTGCCGTTCTTTCCATGTGGGTTTCAAACACCGCTACAACCATGATGATGGTTCCCATCGGTCTGGCTGTAATCAAGCAGTCTCTCGGATTCGATTCATCTGATCTGAAAGCTTGCCCCAGTACCGGTCCGGAATACAATTTCGGGAAGTGTCTTATGTTGGGAATTGCCTACTCTGCATCCATAGGCGGAATGGCAACCATTATCGGCTCCCCTCCAAACACGGTCATGGTTGGTATGGTGGAGAAAATGTTCGGCGTTCAGATCGGCTTTGGGCAGTGGATGCTGTTTGGGGTACCATTTTCAGCCGTTATGTTGATTACCTGCTGGCTTCTCCTTATCTGGGTTCTTTTTCCGGTAAAGGATCTTTCCCTTGGTGCCGGGGCTGATATTCTTGACGAGGAACTCGAGAAACTGGGGCCCATGAAAAAGGAAGAAAAGCATATAATGATGGTCGGGCTGACTATGGCTACCTTCTGGTTGTCCCGTGGTTTTCTGAAGCGTGCTGATTTTATCAGTGAACTGTGGCCTCATTTTGATTATGTGCATGATGCCACTATCGGCATTCTGGGATCACTTCTTTTATTCATAATCCCATCCGACCTTAAGAAGGGCGAGTTCCTGCTGGATTGGAAAACAGCAGTTAAAATTCCATGGGATGTAATACTTCTCTTTGGCGGCGGGCTTGCCATAGCCAATGGTTTTGCCAAAACCGGACTTGCCGCTCATATTGCAGGTCAGTTGATGCTCCTTGAAGGTGTAAACATAGTACTGTTCGTTGCAGCGGTGGTCTGCCTGACAATTATACTGACTGAAACAACCTCAAATACCGCAACCGCGACACTGCTTATTCCGATCATGGCCTCTGCGGCTGTGGCAATGGGGGTACATCCATTTACCACGATCATCAGTGCCTGCGTTGCTTCTTCCTGCGCATTTATCCTGCCGGTAGCAACTCCACCCAATGCCGTTGTCTACAGTTCTGGATGTATCAGTCTCGGACAGATGGCCCGGGCCGGTTCTGTGCTGGATTTCACCGGTGCCATCTTTATTACGGTGATGGTAGTATACCTCCTACCCATACTCTGGGGAATCGACCTGATGGAGCTCCCTGCCTGGGCTGTCATGCCAAAATAACAGGTCGATTCTCTTGTTTTGTCAAAGCCGGGGGATTCCCTCTCCCCCTGCTTTGACAGCAAATTTTAAGGACTCACGGTGAAGATCGTAAGTCCTTTTTTTGGGTTCCCTTGTTCACCCTAGAGGTGCCGATAGGTTTTGCGGTCTGTATTGGTCGAGCTTGTACTTATCTTTGGCCGTCTGGTGTATGGTGTCGTTGGTTGTCATACCTATATGGATAGGCCGAATGTGCGGGGGGATCATTTTATAGAACGTATTCCATGAGTGGTGGTGATCCTTGTTGATGATAGACCGCGTTGCCGGTGCAGGAGTTTTGAAAGCAAGGCCGCAGGCTGCGGCTTTATCCATCATCCATTTAAGGGGGATGTCCGAATAGGTTGTGTCCTCGTATCCTCCACCAATGTCTGCATGAACTCCGGCGAACCAGACCTGTTCAAGAACCTGTTTTCCTGCATTTTTAGCAGAGATGGGTTGTTCCCACAGGCATGCTTTAAAATTCAATCTTTTTTCATCAATTGATAAAGCATGATATGCGTTTGATACTATGGAGCTTAGCCCGGTATCATGAAATTTATTCCTCCGGCTCAAGGGACTGTTACTCCATAAGGGGTTGCCCAGTGCGCCGACTGTGTCCCATACACCGATAAAGTGGATTGGTGAAACATCCTCCACTGAATATCGAGCGCGAAAAGCCTTAGCATTTTCTCCACTGGGGCGATCAGCTTCATCTAACGAGCGATACAGCTTGAAAGCTTTTTTTATTAATCTGCTATTCTCTTCCGGGCTTGATGTTCTTTTCAGTATTCCACAATTACGAATCATTCCGGCCAGACTGCGGACAGTGTACGCACCGCGGCTGAATCCAAACAGATATATCTGGTCCCCTTTATTGAACTCGTCCATGAGTCCGGCGTATACATCACAGATATTCTTGGATAATCCGGTTCCTGTTGCGCCTTCAAAGCACCGTCTGAGCCAGTTGCCGGAGGCTCCGACACCCTCATCATAAATATATTTTTGAACCGCCGTGCCGTTCCTATCACTCAGGGCGTCGCGCACCTTAACCACATTGGTTGTGTGCTTCGCATCGGCGGAATTCCAGGTGCCGTCACAAAGAATAACTATTTTTTTCATAGTAACCTCCTCTTATGGGAAACGTAATGTTTGTTAGTTTATGAATAATGAGGTTGCTAATGTCAAATTAAGTATGTCTTGATGTCTATAGAACTTTAAAAAGGACTCACGATTTAAATCGTGAGTCCTTTTTAAATAGAGGCGGTATATTCATCGGCGCTATGATTATTCCATAGCCTCTGCCAGCGGGGTGAGGAATCGCGGATCTTCCGAGTGTTCGATGAAATCGTCGTTAGCGGCAATAAAGTCGGCAAGCAGTTTGCCTTGCATGTGCTTTTCAAACATTTCCACGCTCGCCCAGCGTTCGTACACGATGAAATGTCCCGGAGCGTCATTAGCTTCGTGGAGATTGAAGGTGATGACGCCCGGTTCGTTGGCGCATTGCTTTGTGTATTTTATGAATGCGGAGCGAAATGCATCCGCATGTTCTTTTTTGGCTTGTATTGCTCCGGTAACGGTGATGGTGGACATTCGAAGCTCCTTTTAGTTTTGATTTTATTTAGATTCAGCTCTGCCATTCCCCGATGGGGTCGAGGACCGCAAAGGTTCTCGGACTGGTCAGCAGATCGGGGAGGTATTCTTCGTATTCATCCCGATAACTTTTCCCCTGCAACTGATTTCTCATGAAATCGTCCATGGAAGCTTCGGTCCAGCGCTCATACAAAGTGAACTTATTTGTGTCATTGGCGTCTCTGTGCAGGTAGGCGGTCACGAAAGAGTCCTCCTTGGACATTGCTTCAATGACGACGGTTGCTCCCTTGAGAAATTTTTCAATGCATTCGGGCTTCACGTTGAATTCTACATAAAAGACCAGATGCTTAGGCATAATAATTCTCCTGTGTTGTGAGGCGAGCGTTACGCCCGCCTCATTGCTCCCATGACGTGAAGTGCTTACTTGCCACTTAAGTAGTTGTAGCTGTCGTCAGACTTGTCGCGCTTTCCGCGATATTTGTCGGCAAACTTGTCGCTCCAGACAGCTGTGGCATCCTGATTCTGGTTCCAGTCGAAAATGGTGGTGCGGTGCATGATCCGCCACTCGTCGTTACGCTTTTCGAGCTTGAAGCTGTGGCGCCCGCCGAGGATACCTTCCTTGTCCACCCCGTCTTCTTCATGGACGTGGTAGGCCCAGACGTAGGTCTCGGCAGTGGCTTTGTCGCCGTCTACTTCAATGAGGACGTTGCTGATGCGGTGCATGGTCACCTTGATGTTGGAAAATCCTTCCATGGCAATAGGTACGAAGGGCCAAGCCTTGTCGTTCCACTGGAACAGGTCTGGGAAAATCGGGTCCTGATGTTCCTCAACACCATCCTCCCAATAGCAGGACTTCATCAGTTCACCGTCCATGCGGTCGAGAGAACGGGCGTGGCGGAACATAAGCTGTTCAATTTCCTGACGGTCCCATACGAGTTCTAATTTTTTGGAATCCATTGTTTTCTCCTTTTTATTTGGAATGATCGTTACAAAAAAAGACAAATAAAAGACAAGACAGTTCCCGCTACGTCCTATTTTTCTGAGCGCGCTTCACCGCACAGTGCACGGCCTCTCCAGTCGTCAGCGGCTTGAAACAGCTGTTGCAGGATTTGCAAAAGGCCTTTTTCCTGTCGCCGGATTTCCAGCGGTTGATCAGATCCGGTTCAGCTATCAGCGGGCGGGAAAGTGATATGTAATCGGCCACTTCATCTTTAAGAACGGACTCGGCCACTTCAGGTGAACGGACGCCGCCCACAATGATCACGGGGACAGTCAGTTGCTCTTTGTAGTATGCCGCCTGCTTTCTGTGGTATGCTTCCTTATCGGCCTTATTGATGCCGACACGGGCAATATCTCCGCCTAATCCGCCGGATACTTCCACTGCATCAATGCCTGCTGCAACAAACTGTTTTGTCGCTTCCAAGGAGTCCGCAAGGGTGACGCCGTCTTCAATAAAATCCTCGCTGTTGATTTTTATCAGTAGAGGATAGTCCGGTCCGACAGCCTGCCGGGTCGCGGCAATTGTTTCGCTGATAAAGTTAATGCGTTTTTCGAGAGTTCCGCCATATTGGTCGGTGCGGCGATTGTCTTTGGGGGACAGCACTTGATGAAGGAAATAGCCGTGGGCAATGTGGAATTGTACTGCGTCGTATCCCGCCTCCTTGGATCGGACAGCGGCTTTAACAAATGCCTCGCCGATGCGCTTAAAGTCTGCAGCATCCATTTCCTTGACGTCATCATCCATGGTGTCATCTTTGGAAACAGCCAGCACGGTATGGCCGGTCAAGGCTTTGCTGGTCATTTTTCCGTTGTGGAATAATTGTATGGCGATTTTCCCACCCGCTTCGTGGACAGCGTCAGTGGCACGGCGATGGCCAGCAATCTGAGCATCATCGTAGATGCCGGTGACATGCGGCGCACCGCCTTCGGGTGAAACTGCCACTGATCCAGCAATGATCAGCCCGACGCCGCCTTCGGCCAGTGCGGCAAAAGTCTTGATGTGATGTTCGGAGACTTCGCTACCCGGCAGGACTGCTCCTTCGGCTGTGGCCGAGCGGACGAACCTGTTCTGCAGTTCCAACTTATTTAAGCGTGATTTTTCAAACATAATACTCATGGTGTTTTCCTTCAACGTACTGTGTTATTTAGACGGGTTAGGCTTACCGAAAAATGTTTTGATATCCTTTTCTGAGCGTAATTTATTCTCACTACATGTATCGTAATGGACGAACTCATCCAGCGGGCGTACTTTTTTGGTCGGAGGAGTGTGATCAGGATACCCGATGGCCATCATTTCGAACAGGACAAGGTGGTCCGGGATGTTCAGGGTCTTCCTGATTTTTCGCTCGATGTCGGGCATGCGTGAAGCCGTGATCCACATGGTGCCGATGCCGAGACTTGTGGCAGCCAAATGCATATGCTGGTAGGCCGGGGCGAGGGTTGCTTCCATGATGTAGCGCCATAATTCCTCGTCATCGCGCACCACAGAGGGAGCCCAGGGCCTGACCCGGTTGTCTCCTAAAAGGAATAGATATACCGGGGCCTTGGCAAAACCTACGCGGGAAATTGAGTCCACATCGTCTTTGCCCTGAAGGTGTTGTGTGATTACATCCTTGGTTTCCGGGGCCTGCACGACCAGAATTTCCCATGGCTGGGAATTAAAGCCTGAGGGCGCCCAACGTACGGTTTCCATTATTTTGTCCAAGTCTTCGGGGGGAATGGCGTCGGACTTGAATTTTCTGATGGTCCGTCTGCTTTTTACCAGCTCCAAAAAGTCATCATATTTCATGTTCTTCTCCTTGTTTGCCTTTCAGATTATCGGCAGCAATAATTGGAACGATCGTTCCAAAAAAGATTAAAAAATAAGTGCAGCCCTGTGCTGCAGATTTCAGCTCTATACCCTACTTACCAATAAAATAACTAATTGTTTTAGGGGCGCAATCTTAGTCGTTCAGTGTGGAAAGTGCGGTAGTCACTATCCGTTCGAGGGAGTCCCGGTCGGGATTGTTTCTTGCCGCTACCCGCATGCCTATGAGGGTGTTATAAAAGAATTCTGCCAGTGCCAGCGGGTCTTTTGCAGGGTGAATTGCACCTTGCTCCTGAGCACTGCTGATTGTCTGCCGGAACATTTCTATAACTTCCTGCTGGTTCTTCTTGAGCAGGGCAGCTACTTCCGGGTCTCGCGGAGCCAGCTCGGTCATCTGGTTGACCACAAAGCATCCCCGATGGCGTTCATCGCTCATGATTTCATTGATAAATTCTTTGAACAACTTTCCCATGGCTTTGGCCGCAGGCTCGGACTCCAATACGGATCTGAGAAGAGCCCCGCCGTATTTCAGGTAATGGTCCAATGCTGTAAGAAATAATGAGCGCTTATCCCCAAAGGTATTGTACATGCTCCCTCGCCCTATGCCGAGGTGGTCCACAAGGTCCTGTACTGAGGTGTGCTCATATCCTTGCTCCCAAAATAGGTCGAGAGCTTGAATAAGCAGCTTGTCCGGATCAAATTCTTTTGTTCTTGCCATGAATTATAAATAAACATTTTGGAATGATCGGTCAAGTATCAGCGGTGTAAAAAAGTGAAATTACCCCTAGCAGCTCCCCCGGCTTTGAAAGGATCGCTAACTGTGTTAGGGTGTTATCGATAATAAATTGTTCTAGGGATTTTGCTGCAAAATCAACGCTCATGTCGAAAATTGTTATGGGCATACAGTAGGTTGATGATGACTTATTTTTACTTTTTAGCGGCCTTCACTTTTCTTTTTTTCCTTGCTGCCGTTTATCTGATTTTCCGTCTTAAAAAAGAAGTTAATGAGCGTAGGAGTGCAGAGATAGCGCTATCCGCCAATGAAGAAAAATTCCGCTTGGCTTTTGATACAAGCACGAACAGTGTAAGTATTACGACCCTTCCGGGTGGGGTCTATGTTGATGTAAACAAGAATTTCACCAAGTTGTCAGGATATGAACCGGAAGAAGTGCTCGGCAGGTCGGTTCTGGAGTTGAAGTTATGGAAGGATGAATCTGACCGGGAAATTATGCTCGAGGGGTTGCGAACCAAAGGATATGTAAAAGATCAGAAAGCTGAATTCGTCACAAAGAACGGTGACATCGCGTACGGTTCCCTTTCAGCCAGTATTGTGGATTTGGGGGGAACTCCCCATGTCATTGCCATGATCAGGGATATTACTGCACAGGTTCTGGCTGAACGAAAAAGCAAGGAACTTGCGCAGGAATTGGAAAAGCAGGAGCAACACCTAAAGCATCTTGTGGAAAATTCCACCAACCTTTTTTACTCACATAATACCGATCATGAATTTACTTATGTAAGTTCACAATCAGAGCATTTTTTTGAATGCAGCCCGGAAGAAACAAAAGCCAAATGGACCGAATTTGCAACTGACAATCCAATAAATGAGCGTGCGTTGTTGTTGACCGAAAAAGCAATTGCCACAGGAGAGCGGCAGCCTCCTTACGAATTCGAGATAAAGGGTAAAA
This sequence comes from Maridesulfovibrio sp., assembly GCF_965230075.1. Lineage (GTDB taxonomy): Bacteria > Desulfobacterota > Desulfovibrionia > Desulfovibrionales > Desulfovibrionaceae > Maridesulfovibrio. The sequence continues at coordinate 880,682 of NZ_OZ245945.1, forward strand.
ACGGCACAGTGATCATGGTTGAGGTCCGTGAGGTCCCGGTGGTGAAAAACGGCAGGACTGTAGCTATTGTTGGTTCGTTAACTGATATCACTGAGCGAAAAAGGTATGAGAAGATCCTCAATAATGAAAAGCGTTATCTCGATGATCTGCTGAAGGCTATCCCCATTTCCATTGCAGTGAAAAACACTGATGGTTTTTTTATCAGTTGTAATCCTGCTTATGCAAAGGCCGCCGGGCTGCCCATGGAAAAGATTCTTGGGCGCAGAAATAGCGATATTTATCCTCCCCGATTGGCGGAGCTATTCAATCATCAGGACGAGTTGACCTTGGAGGCCGGCGAGAGCAGAACTTTTGAGCTAAGTGATAGAGATCATTCCGGAGCCCTGAAAGCTTATCAGTTTGTTAAGACTCCTTTCTTTGGAATTGATGAGAATAGACCCGGAGTGATAAGTGTCGGGATTGATATAACTGAGCGTAAACAGGCTGAATTGGACTTGCAGGAAGCACGGAGTGAAGCTGAAAAGGCCAATCATGCAAAATCAGATTTTCTCGCAAATATGAGTCATGAAATACGTACTCCCATCAATGGTATAATGGGGGTTTTGCAGCTGATGGAATTGTCCAACGAGCAGGAAGAGTTGGGCCTGCACATTGAAACAGCTATACAATCCACTCGGCGCCTTAATCGTCTTTTATCCGATATTCTTGATTTATCCAGAGTGGAAGCCGGCAAGTTGCCGATCAATAATGAGGAGTTTGAGTTAGAGAGAGCTTTGAGCGAAGTCATCAGCCTATTTAGTCCTAGTGCGAAGGCTAAAGGAATCTCTTTGGATTTGAAGATAGCCCCCCAGGTCCCTGAAAGAGTCGTTGGGGACTCCCAGCGATTGCAGCAGATTCTCAGCAACCTTGTCGGTAATGCCATCAAATTCACCAAGCAGGGGGAAGTATCGTTGGAGGTAAACTCCCTTAGATTGGATGACGGTATGTGCCAGCTTCTTTTTTCCGTGGTTGATAGCGGAGTCGGCATTCCTGCAGAAGAGCAGGATAAACTTTTCAATTCTTTTGTGCAGGGGCATGAGGGTTTGCAGAAGTCCGGTGGGGCAGGACTTGGGCTTGTTATTTCGCGCCACATTGCTGAGTTGATGGGGGGCAGCATGTCTTTTGAGAGTGTAGAGGATATCGGGTCAACATTTTATCTCAATCTTGCGTTCAAGGTTGCTTCCCCCAAAACTTACGAATTTCAGGAGCATGCACCGTTCTCCTTTAAAGAGGTCAGGATACTTCTTGCTGAGGATGATAAGGTTTCGCAGACAATAACCACATTGCTGCTGAAAAAAGTCGGGGCGTATGTCCATGCTGTCAGTAACGGCGAAGAGGCAGTGGCGGCCCTTAAGGAAGGTTCTTATGATTTTGTACTTATGGATGTGCACATGCCCGTGCTTGACGGAATGGAAGCCACTCGAGCCATCAGGTCCGGACAATCAGGAAAAGCATCCGGAGACTTACCGGTAATTGCTTTGACAGCCTGTGCCATGGCAGGGGACAGGGAACGTTTTCTTAAGGCCGGTATGAATGGATATGCTGAAAAACCTTTGGAGCTTGATAAGTTAGGTCGAGAATTGCAAAAGATACTTACCTCTTGATTTGTGGATCGTAAAATGTGTCGTAGCCGATAGTGTACCGGAGTGATAGTTTTCAATGGACTCTCGCTTGTTGAGGGTCTTTTTTAGTATTGGAGTATTAATGCAGGATCTTACTATTTTTGCCATGGCCGCCACCTCAATTGTGATTGAGGCCGCTCCTTTTTTACTTCTGGGGTCAATCATCGGTGCCGTGATTGAGGTCCTTGTTTCTGAGGAAACCCTTTTGCGGTTTGTGCCTTCCAGCCCTGTGGGGCAGATTGCAGCAGGATTGTTTGCCGGGATGCTGCTACCTACCTGTGAGTGCGGAATTGTGCCGGTAGCTAAACGGCTGTTGTTGAAGAATGTTCCACCAAGGGTCGCGATCCCTTACATGATGTCTGCTCCGGTGGTTAATCCAGTGGTCATAGGTTCCACTCTTTTTGCTTTTCAGGGTGATGTGAACATCGTTGTTTTGAGGATTGTCATGGTAATTGTTCCGGCCATGGTTTTGGGAATTGTCCTGGGTGATGCTTCTCCGCGTCAAGTACTCAAACCCCAGCCCATAGATCTTAAGCGGTTCGGTGAACTGGAAGAAAAGCACGGGGTGCATGATCATGGCCATGGATGTGGATGCGGTTGTGGGGCGAGCGACGAGAATAAATTCAAGGCTGTGCTTTTTCATACCGGCGCCGAGTTCATGTCCATGGGCCGTTTTCTGGTTTTTGGGGCAATTGTCGCAGCAGGTTTCAAAACATTCCTTCCCCCTGAGATTCTGGATATTTTTTCCGCCAATGGATGGCTTGCTGTTACCGGATTGATGATTCTTGCCGTCCTTCTCTCCATTTGTTCCGAAGCGGATGCTTTTGTTGCCGCGTCTTTCGTTTCCTTTCCTACTGCGGCCAAAGTGGCTTTCATGGCAATCGGCCCTATGGTGGATTTGAAACTTATTCCCATGTTTTTTGCGGTATTTAATAAACGGGTGGCATCAGCTCTTGTGGTGGTTCCGACTGTTTCAGTTTATCTCATGGGATTGATCATCACTTTGGGAGGGCTGTAGCATGGCTGTGTTATTTCGTGTGCTGGAGTCCTTGTTGTTGACCGGGGCTGGTATTTTTATGTTCGCACTGTCCAATACTTCCTATTATTGGCAGTTTTTGAATCCTAAATATTCGTGGCTAACCGGTCTCAGCGGGGCAGTATTAGCTGTTATCGGTGCTGCCTGTATGCTTAATAAAGAGCGTCAGAGTAAAATTAGCGAACTGCTCGGTATTGTTATTTTTTTGAGCCTTGCGGGAGTTGCGGTTCATTCTTTTGAATATGCTGGAGAAGATAATTGCTGGACTCCGTCAGGCGGGTTGACCGGGGAGTTCGCAGCGGAAATTGACCCCGTAGTAATCTACGATGGTGTTGAGTACGTAAAGATTAATGTAGCGGAGCTGCTTGTTATTGAGTCCGAGCTGTCTGCTGGAGAAGCTTATGCTATTCAGGGGCTGGTATTGCATTCGGAAGAACTTGACCGGCGCGGATATATTGGTGTGGGACGGTTGTTTATTACCTGCTGTTTTGCTGATTCAACGGCTGTAGTCTCTCTGGTTAAAGTTGATGAACCTAAAAAATATGAGGCTGGTTCATGGGTTCGGGTTCTGGGAGTTTTAGGCGGTGAGGTGCCGGCCCTTGAAAAGAACCTCACAATTAAAGGGGCGCTCAGTGCTGTCCGCAGTGACACCTTTACGTTGCAGGCCATTGAAGTTGAAGAGTCTCCAGTAGAGGGAATGCCATTTATTTTTGATGTTAAAACCGAGCGTCCTTTTGAATATTAATGGGGAGGGTTCAGAACGGAATCAATAGGAATTTGCCTTGAGTTGTTACTAATATTTTTGTTTTAATATTATTAGCAGTTGGGTAGGATTGTTTGAAAGGCAGGTTGGAAAAGGAGAATTATCATGCAGAGAAGGAACCGTCCGACAATCTTTATTGTTGATCGAATCAAGCCCGAAATGGATGTTTTTGCGGAAATCCTGCGTGATGATTATGCCCTGCTGATGGCCATGAATGGCTCTCATTTATTTGAAATTGCAGCTAAAGAGCAGCCCGATCTTATTCTTCTGGACGCAGACCTCCCGGAAATTGATTGCCGCGAATTGGGCAGAAAACTCAAGCTTAGCGAACCGACCCGTAATATTCCACTTCTTTTGATTTCAGGGGCAACTCGTCCTGAAGAAGAGTACAGTTATTTTGATTCCGGTGTTTTTGATTTCATCTACCGTCCCTTAAGTCCTCCCATGGTTCTGCGCCGTGTTGCATCCGCATTGGTTCAGAAAGAGCAGGCTGACAGGCTGGCCGAGTTGTCCGATAAATTGGGAAGGTATCTTTCCCCGCAGGTTTACGAGTCCATATTTGAAGGTACCCAGGATACACTTATCGGTGCCAAGCGTAAAAAGTTGACTATTTTTTTCTCCGATATCGTCGGGTTTACCTCCACAACAGAGCGAATGGAACCGGAGGATATGACCGCGCTGCTGAACAATTATCTTGACCGCATGTCTTCCATAGCCCTGAAGCATGGGGGAACTATCGATAAATACATCGGTGATGCTGTACTGATCTTTTTTGGCGATCCTATATCCAAAGGCCATAAAGAGGACGCCGTAGCATGTTTGAATATGGCTATTGAGATGCGCGATGCCATCAAGGAAATGCAGCAGGAATGGTTTGAGCTTGGTATCTCCACCCCTTTTAAGATCCGTATGGGAATTAATACGGGCTTTTGCACTGTGGGCAACTTTGGTTCCAAGCAGCTCATGGATTACACGATTATTGGCGGGCAGGTTAATGTGGCTGCCCGTCTGGAGCAGAATGCACCCCCGGATCAGATTTTGATTTCCCATGAAACATGGGCCTTGGTGAAAGATGATTTTCGTTGTCTGGGCCGTGCGCCTATTTCTGTTAAAGGCATTCAGCACTCCATCCGCACTTATCAGGTTATCGGTAAGGCGGACACCGTGGAGCAGGATATTGAAGGGTCACTGGGAGAAATGGTTTGGCCTGCTCAGACTATTTCGATCGACAGCAAAGTTTCCGATGCCCTTTTGCGGCTGCGTGACAGTGGTGAATGGGCCTGTCTGGTCGTTCTGGACGGACTTTCACCGGTAGGCATGGTTACCAAAGGGCGTATGGATGAAATCGTGCGTCGGGAAACAGATAAAGCTCTATTTCTGGATCGTCCGGTGGCAGTGGTTATGGACAAGGAATTGTTGGTCCTCTCAGCAGAATCCGGTTTGGAAGAAGTTGCCCGCAGCGCCTTGTCCCGTGAGGGCAGCTACACTTTCGATCCCATTGCCGTAACCAAGAACGGTGAGTTTGCCGGCCTGGTTTCCGTTCGTTGCCTGATGCAGCGAATGCTCAGCCCTAATCCGTAAAGAATTACTCTCCCTTTGGTGTGAAGTCTATTTCAGCTAAAAGTATGATGTGTAATCTTGCTATCTGCGTATGAATAATCAAGCGCTTTTTTTGCGTTTTCATAGTACATAAAGGTGGGGCCGTAAATTCGGGCCCGTATATTTACGAAGAACAGACAGGGAGAGAAAAATGTACGTACTTGCAATTAACGGCAGTCCCCGTAAGGGCGGCAACACTGAAAGTTTGCTGAAAAAGGTTCTGGAACCTCTTGAAAGTGCTGGCTGGGAGACTGAACTTTACCAGCTCGGCGGTAAGAAAATACGGGGTTGCATGGCCTGTATGAAATGTTGGGAAAACAAGGACAGTAAGTGTGTTGTGGATAATGACAAGCTCAATGAAGTCTATGAAAAAATGGTCCGTGCGGATGCAATTGTCATTGGTTCTCCCACATATTTTGCTGATGTGTCCGCAGAAATCAAAGCACTGATTGACCGGGCCGGTATGGTGGCTCTTGCCAATGACCGCCAGTTTGACGGAAAAATCGGCGGAGCAGCTGTTGCAGTGCGCCGTGGCGGGGCTACACACGTCTTTGACAGCATCAACCACCTCTACCAGATCAACGGTATGGTCATGCCCGGTTCCACTTACTGGAATATGGGGTATGGATTGAACAAGGGTGAGGTCCTTGATGACGATGAAGGCATTGCAAATATGGTTCATCTTGGACGTACCATTGATTGGCTGGGCAAGGCCATCAAACCGCATCTGGAGTCTTTTCCGAAAGCAGGGGAGCAGTACGGAGAAGGTTAGGCTTTTTTGATTAATTAAATAGGGATTTTTTTAGGTCGGCTGTTCTTCTCAGTCGACCTTTTTATTTGCTTATGTAAGTAACTGCTTGTTGTAGAAAGATTTATTTTCGCTTTCAGTATGAGTCTTAAAATTTTTTATTTCCCTTTCAAATAGAGCAGAATTTGATGTATGATTCATTTTCATAGTTTTCTCTTTATGTCGTGTTTAGCAGGTTCACTCAATAGCTTTCTTGGGGGGATAAAAATGAAATTGTCGGCAAAACTAATGCTAGGTTTCGGTTCTGTCCTAGGTCTGCTACTTATTTTAGCAGTTATCTCATTCTGGGCACTTGAAAATTCCAGTGAAGGTTTTACCCAATATCGGGGATTGGCGAGGGATACCAATCTGAGTGGCCGGCTGCAGGCTAATATGCTCATGGTCCGTATGAATGTTAAGGATTTCATCCTTACCGGTAGTGAAGAGGACCTCAAGCAATATGACGATTACTTCGCAAAGATGCGTGGATTCATGGATGAGGCCGTTACTGAAATCCAGAAACCCGAGCGGGCCAGTCTGGTTGCCAAGGCTGATGCGGAAGTTCGTGAATATGGGGAATACTTTGAAAAAGTAAAAAAAATTAGAGTGGAACGCAATCAATACGTAAATGATGTGTTGAATGTAAACGGCCCGTTGATGGAGCAGAAGTTAACCCGCATTTTGGAAACAGCAGAGCGGGATAATGATATGGCTGCAGCAGTCTTAAGCGGTCATGCCATGCGTAATCTGCTGCTTGCCCGGTTATATGTAGTAAAATTTTTAGATGACAATGCGCAGGCATCAGTAGATAGGGTCCATAGTGAGGCAGAACATTTTAGCTCATTGTTGGAAGATCTGGATCGCAGTCTGCAAAACCCTGAACGCCGTCGTTTGTTGGGCGAGATTATTGACTTGAAAGAGAAATACATGGTTGCTTTTGTCAGTCTGACCAAGGTTATATTTGCCCGTAATGATGTGATAACTAATAATCTGGATAAAATTGGGCCGGAGATCGCCAGAAATATTGAGGACGTTAAACTTTCAGTCATGGCTGATCAGGATGTGTTGGGGCCCAAACTTCAGGCTGCTAACAATCAGGCAATCATGATGGCGGTCATCATCAGTCTCATCGCGCTTGCAGTAGGTATTGCTACAGCAGGGCTTCTCATCAGGACTGTTAACAGGCAGCTTGGCAGTGATCCGGCTGAAATTGCAGATATCGCCCAGCGCATTGCCAACGGAGATCTGGATCTCAAGTTTGTTGAGCCTGCAATCGGTGTCTACGGGAATATGCGAAATATGGCAGCGCAGCTCACGCAGGTTGTTTCTGATGTCCGTGCCGGAGCAAGTAATGTAGCTTCCGGCAGCACTGAGCTTTCAGCTTCTGCGGAAGGCCTTTCACAAGGAGCTACCGAGCAGGCTGCATCCATTGAGGAAGTTTCAGCATCCATTGAGGAAATGGCCAGCAATATCAAGCAGAATACCCTGAATGCCCAGACTACCGAAGATATTGCCCTTAAGTCTGCTTCGGATGCACAGGAAAGCGGTGGTGCTGTTTCCGAGGCTGTTTCAGCAATGAAGAATATTGCCGAGAAGATTTCCATTATTGAAGAAATTGCCCGCCAGACGAACCTGCTGGCACTTAATGCTGCCATTGAAGCTGCACGTGCCGGGGAACATGGTAAGGGCTTTGCCGTTGTTGCTGCCGAGGTTCGTAAGTTGGCCGAGCGAAGCGGTAATGCTGCTGGAGAAATCAGTGAGCTCTCCACAACTACGGTGACCGTAGCTGAAAAAGCCGGAGACATGCTTGATAATCTGGTGCCGAATATTCAGAAAACCGCAGAACTGGTGCAGGAAATATCTTCGGCCAGTACTGAACAGAATTCCGGTGCGGAGCAGATCAGCAAGGCTATTACCCAGCTTGATTCGGTGATTCAACAGAACGCTTCAGCCTCTGAGGAAATGGCCTCCACCAGTGAGGAACTTTCTTCCCAGAGTGCATTGCTGGAAAACACCATGTCCTTCTTTAAGGTGAGCGGTTACGGAAGCTCCGCTTATTCACAGCCCAGAGCACTGCCTGTCAGCGCCCCCCCTGTTGAGCCGCCAGTGCAGCAAGCTTCCGTTGCCCCTCCTCCTCCGTCTGCCCCCGCAGCTCCGGCTCCTAAGCCTGTAGCTGCAGCCCAGACTTCCGACATGGGCGGGCTTAGTTTGGATATGGAGGCCGATGATAGTGATTTTGAAAAGTTCTAAAGTAGGATTCAGTAGATAATTAAAAAGGTCTCCGGAATGTTCCCGGAGACCTTTTTATTATTGCACTATTTTTTCTTTTTCCAGCACATCGGCAAGGGTCGCTTCATAGTCGGCATTGCTGATGTCTCGGGCTTCAAGGGATGAGTATTTCATGTCCAACCGTGACTGGTTTCCGATCTGGATGGCAGCCGCTTTCTTGTTGGTAGCCCCGGCAGCCCCGGTCCTCTTCAAATGCCGGACCCGTAAGTGACCTTGGTATACCGGAACTGTTTTTTGTAAGCAAAGTCGTAAATCGCGGTCAAGGTCATCGAACTGGGAAGGGGAGAAACGGATGTCGAATCCGTCTGTTTTATCAAGATCAGCCAAACGCATGATGTGGCAGCATCCGGTTACTGAGCCGCAGGGGCGCATATAATCAAATTGGCCGTAATCCATGGTCTGGAGCTGGATATCGGTTGTACGCAGTTGCGGACCGTCCGTACCGTTTTCATTTTTGATGTGCAGGTCTATGCTTTGCAGCTTGCGCGGGTTGGGGCCGTCCACAACCTTGCAGCCCCAGACTCCGGCTTCCGGGTAATTCTTTATTGCTGCTCCCAGCTTGAGCAGCCAGTCCTGCGGGGGCAGGGCGTCATCATCAAGAAAGGCGGCAAAGTCAGCCTCGGCAATCTGGGGATGGAAGAGTAACCAGTTGCGGGCCGCAGGAGCACCTATGTTTACGTGCAAGTCAAAACGGACCATGGGTAGATCGGGACGTTCTTTAGATACAGCTTCCCATTTGTCGATGACTTCAGCAGTTCCGTCATTGCTGCCATTATCCAGCACAGCCAGAAAAGTGTTTTCATATTCAGCAGCGAATACCGCTTCAAGAGTGGCGTTTAATTCCTTGGCTTTGTTGTAGCTGTAGATGAGGATTGCCACTTTGCCCGGAGGAGGGCAGCTTTGCAGGTCGGTTTCGTTTATCAGATCCGCTGTGCGCAACAGGGTATTGATCCGCCACGGACGTGCTTCAGTGTCCTGCCGGTAAAGCCTAATCGCTTCAGCGCGGTTGCCCATGCGCAGCAGGCATTCAGCCAGCCGTGGCAGGGCTTCGGGAAATGAGCCAGTATTGTAGGCTTTTTCATAGTTTGCGGCAGCCTGTTCATATTGACCTTGAGCGAATGCCAGATTTGCGGAAAGGAAGTCATGCAGCGGTTCCATGGAACTGAAATCAATATTCTCCAACAAGCGTAAGGATGCATTGAGGAACTGCTCTTCACCTGTGGCTTCGTAGAGTTCTTTGGAAATCTTCAGCAGGGCGAGGGATGCGGGGGATTCGTCAAGAAATTGGTTTAACAATTCCGCAGCCTGTTCATAACGTTCGCGGCTGATCAAACTGCGTAAGCGTTTTTCCTGTGTGCTGAAGTCTTCTTTATGTGATTCTTCCACAATGCGGGCCAGCATTTTGCCCATGGGCGAATTAGGGCCTTCCTGCCCCATGAGGTTCTGTTGCAGTTGTGCGCTTTGCAGGTTCAGGGGATCATGGCACCATGCGGAAAGCAGGGTTTCAAAGGCCAGCTTGATGAATAAGTCACGGTTTGCGGGATCATTTTTGCTCAGTTCAATGCATTTGTAGCCGATAGCGGTCAAATGGGTGCGGCCTACGCCCCCGGCCAGAAGTTTCTCCGCAAGTTCACGGGGAAGACTGTTCCAGAATGTGTCCATGATACTGCCCTTGATGGAATTGTTAATTACTTCTAGAGTGTTCCTTTACTAGTTAATCCTTATTCATTGCAAGGAGTTTGCTGTGGCAGACAGACGGTTGGCGCTTGTTATCCTGCATTATGGTGATCCGGCCCTTACTTCAAGGGTTAAAGAACAGCTCGAGCAGTCCGATCCCAAGTGGGCGGAGCATATTTACGTGCTTGATAACCATGCGCCGGAACCTTTTGCCGGAGCGTGGCGCAGGCTCGACGATAATCTTTATTGGGCCGGGGCACTGGATTATTGTCTCAAGGAATTTGAAAGCCGGGGCTACACCCACCTCTGGTTCTTGAATAATGATATATGGTTCGGCTCAAAGCCCCCGCATATTCTCAAGGCATGGAAACGTTTAGAACATCTGGATGCCAAGATCGGTCCCATCGGGGTTTATTCCCCGGCCACCCACCGCAGTCCTTACCACCCTCAAATGATAGAGAAGCCGGGTGTACAATATTCCCTTGTCCCTTATATTGACGGAATTTCTCCGTTGTTCAACATCGAATGTCTGAATAAAATAGGTGGCTTGGATTATGAAGGAAACATCTACGGCTATGGGGTGGATGTCTGGAATTCTCTGGCGCTGCACCGGGCCGGATTTCCAGTGGTGGTCGATCATCAGGTTACAATCCGCCATATCTACCACAGTACTGCCAAGAAAGTTGAAGGTTTCTTAGCCATCGCAGCCGAGACCCAGCACAAGTATATGGCTGACCGTCTTGGAGATAATTATGAAGATGTGCTCAAACAAGAATTGGCGTCCTGCCGTGATTTTCGAGCTTTTTAAGTTTTCTCTATAATTGTAGCTACCTTACATCTGTGTTATTGATAGGTCTGGTAATATGAATTATCCGCAACCATCAGACGGAGATGATATGTCATGATTTTAGTACATTATCCCAGTTGAACCACTTCCCGCAAAGCCAAGGCTTGGCTTGAGGAAAAAGGTATTGATTTCACTATCCGCCACATAGTTAAAGAAACCCCGACCAAAGACGAATTTCTTGCATGGCAGAAGATTGCCGGGGTGGATAAGAAGAAGTTCGTAAATACCAACGGCAAGAAATATAAGGAAATGGGGCTGAAAGACACCATTGATGCTATGAGTGATGCTGAGCTCTTTGAGCTTATTTCAGCTGACGGCATGCTTTGCAAACGTCCCGTGCTTGTGGCTGATGATTTTGTACTCATCGGTTTTAAGCTTAAGGAATGGGAAGAGCGCTTTTAGCCGATGACTTTATTAGTTCTGAATGGGCTGCTGAAATTTCAGCAGCCTTTTTTATGACACCTTTCTTTTCCTATTCTCAACATAGTGCCAGTGACATTTACCATTTGCCATGTCATAGTGTCCGTAAATAAATACCTTTAAATTTAAAAGGATGACTGCCATGAGTAAGGTAAAGAATATAGCTGTGGTTGCACATGACAACTGCAAGAACGAGTTGCTTGATTTTGTTGATTGCAACCACAACATCCTTTCCCGGCACAACCTTGTAGCCACCGGAACTACCGGGGGGCTGGTCGAGAAAATGATCAAGGATAGGGCAGCGCAGAAGAAGGGTGAGGGGTATGACTTCAAGCCCGTTAACAGGATGAAGTCCGGTCCTCTGGGCGGTGACCAGCAGTTAGGGGCCATGATTTCCGAAGGCAAGATTGATGTGCTGATCTTCTTCTGGGACCCCATGCAGCCGCAGCCCCATGATGTCGATGTTAAGGCTCTGCTGCGCCTGGCCGTTCTTTACAATATTCCCACTGCAAGTAACCGTTCCACTGCGGAATTCCTGATTTCCTCTCCCTTTTTCGAAGGGGAGTTTCAGCGTAAGGAAACGGATTTTAGCGCTTACACTCAGCGCAAGCTTTAGCTGGGTTGTGCGCTCGTCTCATTTGATTTATGACCACTTGAATTTAATGAGATCAAGCGTGAGGTGTTTATGAGTAAGACTGATGTGAAGAAAGTTACCTACAAAGAATATGATATCCGCTACTATGTGGTCGGCAATGTGGCCTATGTTTGCCCAGACGACCTCGTCCCCATCATGGCTCTTGATTCCAAGAAGATCGATGTAAGTGGTGATAAGGCTCTGGATAAGGTTGAGGCCGGTCGTAAGATTTTTCCTTATTTTGAATTTTTTGACTGGTTTTCGGAGCAGTTCGACCAATACGATTACTCCGATGATGTGATCCTGCCTGATCCAATGCCGTGGTAGAAAGCAAGTTGAATAGTTTATTTAAAAGCTGTCCGTTTACGGGCGGCTTTTTTTATTTTGTATTGCTTTAAGGGAGAGAATCGTATCATAATTGCACCTAAATAATGCTGATTGGAAGATGGTGTTTTTATGAAAGGAAAATTTGTTTGGATTGCTATTCTTTTTCTATGCTTTGCTTTTGTAAGCATTGCATCTGCCGATGTAACTGTATTCACCTATCGTGCTCCTGAAAGCTCCAATGATAAGCGCTATGAATATGATAACGCAGTGTTGAAGCTTGCTTTGGATAAAACTAAGGACACTTGGGGCGATTATAAGTTGGTCCCAAGTCCGGTAATGAATTTTGCTCGGGGAATTTCCGCTATGCGGGAAAGAATGATGGAAAATCCAATGTTCAAACTTTCCGCCTCTGAGCAACATTGCAGTGATTTTGCATATGCTCCATTTCCAATAGATCTGGGAATTGTCGGTTATAGAATGTTTTTTGTTTCCGAAGGCGTGAATAGTGAGTTGAATGGTGTTGATTCTCTGGATAGATTAAAGAAATTCAGTATTGGTCAGGGGTTCGGCTGGCTGGATAATGAAATACTGACCGAAGCAGGCTTTAAAGTGGTTATTGTTCCTAAGTATGAAAGTCTGTTTCAGATGGTGGTAAAAGCAAGATTTGATCTGTTTTCCCGTGGGATAAATGAAGTAGAGGAAGAGTATAAGGCACATCAGGATTTGGACGGCCTTTGTCTGAATAGGAAGGTAGGACTTTATTATCCTCTTCCACGTTTTTTCTTTACTCATAAGAGGAATAAGATGGCAGCCAGACGTGTGTATGAAGGTTTGGTGTTGGCCTATAATGACGGTTCCCTGATGCGCTTATGGCAGGATAAATATTCAACCAGTCTTGAGTTTGCTGATTTTGAAAATGTAAAGTTTCTAGAGATAGATAACCCTTTCATTGAAGGGATAGATGACAGCTATAAGCAATATTTCCGTAAAATAAATTAAGTTTAAGTTAAATCAAAGGGATGTCCTGGATGGGACATCCCTTTTTTTATGATTAAAAAAAAGTATCAGCTTTTATGATAAAAAGACTTCCTACTGATAAGGTGAGATGATATAAAGGTCTCAATACCAATTGGAGGAATTAAATATGAGTAAAGTACAAGCTGGCTGCTCAAAGCCTGCCGGTAGCACGGCCGAAGAAGTGCAGCCTGAAGTTGAAACTGTAACCTCCGAAACAAATAAGGGAGCAGGAAACATGATTAAAGCTGGACAGAAAGCCCCTGATTTTTCCGCAATGGCTTATCAGGATGGCGGGTTCAAAGAAGTTAAACTCTCCGATTATGCTGGTAAGTGGGTAGTGCTCTGCTTCTACCCCGGTGACTTCACCTTTGTCTGAGCAACCGAAATTTCGGCGGTCGCCGAAAAACATGCTGAATTTGAAGCTCTTGGCGTTCAGGTTCTCTCCATGAGCACAGACAGCGTCTTTGTCCACAAAATGTGGGAATATGACGAGCTTTCAAAAATGATCACAGCCGGTAAGGTTCCGTTCCCCATGCTTTCCGACGGTGGCGGTAAAGTTGGTGAAATGTACGGCGTTTATGATGAAAATTCCGGTGTGGATATCCGTGGGCGTTTTCTCATTGATCCTGACGGCGTTATCGTCGGCTATGAAGTTCTGACTCCGCCTGTAGGCCGTAATGTATCTGAAACCCTGCGTCAGATTCAGGCATACCAGCACGTGAGAGCAACTGGTGCTGCCGAGGTTTGCCCCTCGGGTTGGAAACCCGGCAAAACAGTACTGAGCCCCGGTCCTGAGTTGGTAGGTAAAGTCTGGGAAGCTTGGAAAGTTTCCATGGCCTTTGAAGATTAAGGCCACTAATTACTTTGATGATACTATGCCCGGACAGCTTTAGCTGTCCGGGCATTTTTCCGACAATTTATTATTAAAACAGTTCTCCCTTACCTGATTCGTGGCCCCCTGCAATCAGGCCCATCGTAAACTCCCAGCACATGGCGTGTAGGCGACTCTCTGTCTATTCTTATGGAGAATCTTCCATAGCTGAGGCAAGGGCGCGTTCTGCCTTTGCGGTCTGGGATAAGCCGATGGGGCCTGCCAAGCAACGCAAATACTTTTGCTTTTGGATCACCGGGGCCAATATGCCGCATCTCTGGGGGAAATTTTTTCGGTTTAAATTCACCATCTGGAACACGCGGTGGTCTTGGCTTGCCCTCAATTCCACCAAAAGCAGTAACTCGCTCCTTTCGCAGTTCGGCAGCATCGTAGAGGTTTGCATTATCCAGTTTAGCCTGCATTTCCTCTATCTGCCTCTCTAATGCCTCAACCCTTTTCTGGTGCTTAAGAAGATCGTCTTTATATGTGCTGTTTTGTTGAATTTCCTGCAAGCGGGATTGAATATCGTCCGTATCTAACACAGCCCTGACCTTCATGGTTACCGTCATGGAGCCGGAGTTGCTCAAGGACCATCTTTCTTCTGCGTTTTGAACCTTTACTAGGGCTGCTGTGTAGCTGTTGATTTCATCTTTGTTTAGCGTACCGCTTTCAACCTGAGTATGACTCCTGATCAAAACCCCGGCCTTCTCTATAAGCATACGTTTGGCTTCCAGAAAACATATTGCACGCCCATCCCGTTTGGAATCGTTATCCCCAAGGGTGTAGGTATGCGTATGCGAAATCACCTTGCTTTCTGCGAAAACAATGTTTGGAATCAAGAATGCTAGCAGCAGAGAAAAATAAGCAACCTTCATAGAATTCAACCCACAGTTTCTTAATAAAAAAATGAAAAGTACTAATGAGACTGCGTACAATATCTCATAGTCTAATCAATAAGACATGGGTTAAAGTAACGTATTTTTAAAAGGTTGAGCAACACAAAATCAAAATGGTAACCGAACAGCATTGACAGTTCATGAAGCACTATTTTGGGGATGCAGTAAAAAGATTTAATTAATTATAATTATGTCCGTACTGTCAGCTTTTAAAATCGTTGTGAATTTATTACATAATACAGTAATAGTTAACCAGCTGACATGAATAGGAGTTGCTGTGCGTATCAGTTTCAACAGAATGGAGTGGGCCGGGGCGGTCGGTGATTTAGGGGCTTTGCTGCCATTGGCCTTTGCTATGATCATGGTCAACGGGCTTTCAGCTACCGGACTCTTTCTCTCGGTCGGGCTATTCTACATCATCGGTGGGATGTACTATCGAGTGCCTATTGCAGTGCAGCCTATGAAGGTTGTTTCAGCCTATGCCATTGCCCAGTCACTCAGTCCTACAGTGATTACCGGGTCTGGATATATAATTGCCGTGCTCATGTTCTTTCTCGGTGCAAGCGGGCTGGTGAAAAAGGCAGCAAAGCTTATTCCGTTGCCTGTTATACGCGGGGTTCAGGTTTCAACCGGGATATTGCTGCTCCTGAAAGGAGTTTACCTTGCGGCCGGGACTAGTACTTTGCAAGCCGCACAGGGTAAGGTTGAGCCGTTTTTGGACGTACAATCTTTGGGGCCTCTGCCGCTAAGTGCGGTCTTTGGAGTCCTCTTCGGAATAGTTACTTTGATCTTAATCAACAGCAAAAAATTCCCCGCCGGACTTGTAGTTGTGGGTTTCGGTGCGCTTTTAGGGGGATTGCTCGGAGCTTGGCAGGGCTTGGCTGAACTCCGTTTTGGTTTCCATCTGCCGCAATTCATGCCTTTCGGTTTTCCCACGGCGGATGATTTTTCTTTTGCCTTGCTGGCTTTGGTGCTGCCTCAGATTCCTATGACTCTGGGCAATGCGGTTATTGCCAACCGGGACTTGAGTCATGAATATTTCGGCACTGAGAGCCGCCGGGTCACTGATCGGGCTTTGTGCATGAGCATGGGCATCGCCAATGGTTTTGCCGCGCTGGTGGGGGGAATGCCGCTCTGCCACGGAGCAGGGGGGCTGGCAGCTCATTATCGTTTTGGGGCCAGGACTTGTGGTTCCAACCTGATCATCGGGGTTTTGTTCGTGCTGCTGGCAATAGGTTTCGGGGCTGGATCAGTAAAGGTCCTGCAACTTATACCCATGGGCGTGCTCGGTGTCTTACTGGTTTTCGCCGGGGTTCAGCTGGTATTGGCTATGCGTGATATGACTACAAGGTCAGCGCAGGCCGTGGTTGCAGTCATGCTGGCCATTACCCTTCTTTCGAATCTCGCATGGGCCTTTGGAGCCGGGATTCTGCTGAGTGTTATTTTTTCAAGGTTTAAGGTGTCACAATAGTTGTGAATAGTTTACACTTAATCATCCCGCAGTCCTCAGGGATGACAATACTGATAAAACGGAGGTTCTTATGGGTAAATTGATTAAGGAAGAAGGCGAAAAGGGCCGTCTGCATATAGAAACCAAGCTGCTGGGTGAATCTCTTGTTGGTAAGGATTGCCTGCGCAATACCGAGGCTGATAAATATTTCCACATGCAGCCCGATGTAAATGTGCTCAAGATCGGTGGTCAGTCCATTATGGACCGCGGTGCAAATGCCCTGCTGCCTATTCTTGACGAATTGGTCAAAGCTAAAGAAAAGCATAAGATCCTGCTCATGACCGGAGGCGGTACCCGTGCCCGCCACGTATACAATATCGGTGTTGATCTGGGCATGCCCACCGGGGTTCTTTCCAAGCTGGGCGACAAGGTTTCCTGGCAGAATGCGGAAATGCTTTCAGTGCTGCTGGCCAAGCGCGGCGGCGTAAAGATCGGACACGGTGACCACCTTGAGCAGCTGAACATGTATTGCCAGCTCGGTTACCTGCCCATTACCACCGGGATTCCGCCTTACGGATTTTTTGAGCATCCGGCTGAAGTCGGTTCCATTCCGCCGCACCGCACAGATTCCGGAGCTTTCCTGCTGGCGGAAAACATCGGTGCTAAGTCAGTTATCTATCTGAAGGACGAAAAAGGACTTTACGAGGATGATCCTAAAAAGGCCAAGGATCGTGAAACCCTCAAGTTCTACGACCGTATCCACGTTGATGAGCTGATTGAGATGGACCTTGATGATCTTATCGTTGAGCGGGCCGTACTGACCTTCCTCAAAAATGCCAAGACTCTCAAGCAGTTCCAGATTATTGATGTACTCCGTGATCCGGAGTCCGTACATGCCGCATTGCGCGGGGAACATGTCGGAACTATTGTTTACAAGGATTAAATTAAAACGGGGAGCAGTTTCATAACTGCTCCCCGTTTTTTTTAGCTTCTCTTGCCTTCGCTTCCCTTGCCGTCACGTTCCAGATAAACGATCTCAGCTCCGGTGTGCTTAGCAATTTCTCTAAGCTCACACTTACGGATGCGCTTGACCTTCATGGTCAGACCTTCACCCTGTACACCGACTACGCGGTAACGGGGTCTCTTGTCGCCATCTGTGGCCTTAACTCTTTCCCTTACGAAAATTTTCATAGAGCCCTCCTCTGCGTTTATTGTGTCTTTATGGATATTCGTCTATACTAGATATATATCCTCTAAGAACATATAGTCAAGAAGAACAGGTGAGAAATGTCGAAAAAGGCAGGCGGGGGCAAGCCCCAAAGATATGTACAGCCATCACTTCTGATGGCACTAAGGTCAGGACCTTCGTATGGTTATGAGTTAATTCAGACCATTAGCGGGTATGGTTTTTTGCGCGGTGAAGCGCCTCCCGGAATGATCTACCGTCATCTGCGCCAGATGGATGAAGAAGGATTGGTGGAATCAAAATGGGATGCAGAGGGTGACGGGCCTGCAAAGCGTGTTTATGCCGTCACCCCGGAAGGTCTGGAGATTCTGGAAGCTTGGATAATCCATATGGAACGCCAGCGTGATGCGTTGGACAATTTTATTACCCGTTACCGGAAAGGTAAGTAGGGACGGATTATTTATGGCAATCACGTCAAAACAGCCGTTTCAGGCCCGGTGTTTTGCAGATACAGTGGGCCAAAGCGAAAGTGGCGATTACTCCAGAAGTGCCGATCAGCATGAAGTTGACCAGAGGGAATTGTGTCATATGCGGTTCGTAAAACTTGCCGATCAGGCACAATGGGATGACTTGAATGACGTAGGCGGCATAAGCCGTTCGTGAAAGATGCTTCGACCACTTTGTGGTGCTATTAAACAGCACTTTGTAGCTGTACAGAAGAAAAAAACTCATCCCGATGACCTCGTAAGGACGGCAGGCCATTTCGGATAGCGGATTTAAGAAGATTCTTGCAAGGAGCCATATAACAATCCAGCTGAAGGCATGTTTGAAGGTCAGTTGGTCAAGCCATTGGTTTTTATGCGCCAGAAGGCCGAAATAAAACATGGCGATATACATGGGGAAGTATTTTAAGAGGTGAAATCCCAGAAAATCCTTTCCGAGCATGTTCATCAGGTGCAGCGCAAGGAAGTTTATAGGGATCATGATCGTTGCGAACAACAGTATATTCGTAAAGGCAGGTAGAGGAGTGGGCGATGCCGGTTTTTTGTCCGGTGGAATAAGCATCTTCACGACTACATAGACAGCATTGAACACGATCAGTGACCAGCAGAACCAAGTCACGCCCATGGTCAAATTCCAAGACTTCAGCATGTCTGCGTACAACTGCACAACCTGCTGCATGGCATCGCGGAAGGAATTGTCCCGGGCGATGTAAAGTGCGACCGGATCAATCAAGAGTATGGTCAGAACAGTGGGAATACCTAACCGTTTTAGTTTGCCTTTCATTAATCCCCACGCCCTTTTTTTGGAAAATGAAGGTCTGACAAAGTATGCCGAGATAAAGAAGAACAGGCTCATGAAAAAGCCTTGGTTCACAGATTGAAAGGTTCCGAGAATACTGTATTGATAATGTCCTGAGGGGAGAACATGAGGAAGATTTATAGCAAATGGATCAAGTCCGGCTATAGCCGCAGAATGATGCAGGATGACCAGAACAGCAAGAGTCCACTTGATGTTGTCAAGGTATGCGTAGCGCGCACTTGTCCCTGATATTAAACTTGATCCGGTTACAGACTTGCCCTTGGCGTTTATCATAGGCTTTTCCTCCCGGCGTTAGCACGGATGGTATACGATACCATGCCAGTCTCTGGTTGACTACGATTTGCAGAAGAGAGGAGTAAGTCTGTTTTTGAGAAGACATCCGGCTCAAACCGATCCCTGACGGTAACGGAGAAATACGTACGGACCGGACGAAATAAAATTAATTCGTAGTTACGAAGTTGGTTGGTGAAATTCCAGCCCGGTTTTTAGACCCCGGCTGCATATGGCCTTTCTTGCGCTTGCCGTGGGCAGGTTCCCATACGCCGTAATCCACGCTCTTGACCTGCAATACAGGGCGGCCTCCCCAGAGAGAGGGGCGTATCCATGTGGCATTGCGCAGTTCGTCTCCGGGTAGCGGAACCAGCGGATCGCGGTCTGTAGAGATCACATCAATCCCGGCCTCAAGCAGGTCCTGAACATGCAGGTTTGCACCCAGTTCGCGCAGCCTTCCATATTCAATGAATCGTCCACACCATCCGTAAACAGTAAGTCCCACAGCGGCGGTTGCCCCGATGATGCCGTCATTGGTTCCGCCCAATCCATACAGCTCAATTGATCGGGCCGCATGCATGGCGTCTTTCTGAGTTTGCCTGCGTCCGGTAACCTGTTTGGAAAAGTCTACAATCTTACTACTTATCTCGTCTTCGCGGGCAATGCACAGTCCCGGGTCACTGCCGGGGGCGCAATACTTCTGCAGGTGTGCGGTGGCCTGTTCGCGCAGGTAGTCAAGATTGCTGTCCTGTGAAATTTCAATGATGGCACAGGCTGAGCTGTTGTTGGAGGTGTACGGAATGTTTTCCAATCTCGGCAGTTGGTGGCGGACTACGCCGATTACGTGGCAGTCACTGTCCAGCCCATAAACGAATTCACGAACCAGTCGTCCTGTTCCCATAGTGGCGTTCTTGTCGTCAGTATCGTCAAATCCCATATAAATGCGCATTCCGTTTCTCCTTTTGAATAGGCGTCACACATCTCACCCATGTACACACAAGTCAACTTGATCAGCTCTGCTGTTGAAACGGCACAAGTTGGTCCTTGTGGAGGATAGGTATGAATCGTGTGTCAGAATTGGGGAAGAATCTATTGGATGCTCTGAGTATTTTCCAGAAAACGGTCAATGATATCTTGGACTTCACCGGAATCAACCATCTCTTTCAAGGCCGCGTTGAGTTCCGGAACCCTTTGAGCCAAGGGGGATTTTTTGGAGACTGCAAAGTAAACCGCAAGGGGCTTACTGTATATATAGTCCGCTTTTTCTACTTTGTCCTGATAGCCGTGCTTATGGAGCAGATAGTCACCGACTGTCTCAGTGGTGATGAATGTGTCTATGCGTTCAAGTTCAAGTTTTTTGAGATTGTTAGCGGCATCTTTCCCCATGTCTTTCTTTAGTTGCTCATCATGGTCAAATCTGGGAAAGAATTTAGAGCCAAGCGTAACTCCGACTCTATATTTATATAAGTCTTCGTAGGATGCGATTTTTGTGGAACTGCCTTTTAAAATGTAAAAAGCCTTAGAGCTTTTTGTTTTATAGGGAGGCTCGAGGTAGATCATGTATTCTTCGCGTTCATGATGTTTGAGCAGGCCATTCATTAGGTCGGCAGTCCCTTTTTTCATCATGCGCTGGGCCCTTTTCCATGGCCGGACGACATAGGTAGGCTTAAGATCTATTTTTTGCAGCAGGGCATTGATCAAGTCGATATTGATGCCGCTGATATTATGGTTGTTTTGAACTATTCTCCATGGGGGGTAATCAGATACAGGAACAATAATTTCCTGCGCTAAGCTTGAGGATGCTGTAGCGGTTAAGATTAGTATGGTCAGTAGAATAGAGGAGAACTGCTTCATTGTGACCTAATACATAATTTATTATTAAAAATCCAGCAGGCCCCTCTGAAGGCAGGGGCCTGCAATATAGGGGTTATTCAAAACTTCCACCTAGAGCCAGATACAGATTCACCCTGTTGTCCAGACGTTCGCGGCGAACGTCCAGCAGGGACATTTCAGAACCTATCCAGCGGGTTTGGTGGCTGAGCAATTCAAACAGATCGATTTTGCCTACCTTGTATTGAATCTGGGCCAGCTCAAAGGTTTTCTTGTTGTCTGCTGTTGCCTGCGCCAGATATTCTTCGCGCTCCTTGAGTAATTTTTCTCCGGCCAGCCTGTTTTCCACTTCTTTGAAGGCGTTCAGCGCTACAGAAGCGTAGTTTGCGATTGCCTCTTTTTGCACAGCTGTGGCCTGTTCTATCTCAGCTTCAATTTCGCCACCGGTGTATAGTGGAGCAAAAAGTCCGGTAGTCAGTCCGGCAATAGCATCACCCAGAGCGTTAAGTCCGGCTCCGGCCCCGAAGGTGAAGCGGGGAAGGTGCAGCAGTTCGGCTCCTTTTTGAGCATAAAAAGCAGCTGCCACACGGTCCTCTGCGGCAATGATATCCGGCCTTCTTTCGAGGATGGATGAAGGTTGTCCGACTGGAATGGAAGGGGGAGTTGCAGCCAGTTTGTCAGCTCCCTTAAGTGTGCTGGAAGGATAACGGCCAATCAGGGTTTCAAGGCTGCGTGCTGCTTCCTCTCTTGCCTGTTCAGCCTTGGTTAGTGCGTCTTTTGCTGAAGCAAGCTGGGCATGAACCTGATGTACTTCCATCATGGATACCTTGCCGACTTTCTGCTTGCGTTCCTCAATGCTGTTCATTTTCTCCAGAATATCAACGACAGATTTAAGGAAATCCTGTTGGACATCAATTTCGTTGAGCAGGAACCAGTTGCGGGCCGTGGATGCAGCCAGTGACTGACGTCCGAATTCATAATCCGCCTGTATAGCCTTGGCTGATTCTTCTGCAGAACGTTTGCCCTGTCCCAGCCGTCCCCAGACATCTGCTTCCCAGGAAATCCCAAGTCCCGCACCTTGCGGGCTGGCGGTTCCCCCGGCAGTTGTTCCGGCCAATTGCCCTCCTAGTCCGACCGTTGGCAGCAGAGCCGCTCCGGCCTGCTTGGCAAGGGCATTGGCTTGATCTACTCTGGCAGCAGAAGCCTGTAGGTCTGGATTGTTTTTCATGGCTTCAGCAACCAGCGAATCAAGCTGGGGGTCCTTGAAGTCATGAATCCAGCCGTCTTTCACTGTGCCGCTGTCAACGACGGTTGCGGACCATTTATTCGGAGTGGCTGTTTTGGCTCCATCAGCTCCGGCAGTAGCTTCCGTGTGGGAATAATTGCGCTTGCATCCGCAGAAAATCAGCAGGAAACAGAGGGACAATAATATTTTTGTGTTGTTACGCATAAGGTTTCTCCTGCTTAGAGAGCTTCAAAGCAGATGATGTTCCGCCAACTGACCATACGCAGCAGAATCTGCCTGATCAGGGCCAGTGGTTCCATGCTTTCGCTATAGACACTCACCGCAGCGGAACTGCCAAGGGGCAGATTGTAAGCGGAAAGGTTGTCTGTCACGTTGATGAAAACCGGGACCCGTCCTTCGGGGATATGGGTGGATACGCTCAAGAGGTCCCCGGAAGGTTGCAGCTGGCCTTCAGCCAATGCTTCCTGAATTTTGGTTACCTCACCTTTGAATGCCCGACCCGGAATAGCCGGGAAAATTACCTCGGCTTTGAATCCGGGCTTGATGTTCTGGAGTGGGTTCTGTTTGAAAGCTGCCACCAGCATGGGGGATTCGGAATGAACAAAGGTCATTACCGGGCGCAGGGGCAAAGGTACTGCCATCATGCCCGGACGCAGACGCAACTGGGTGACCCAGCCGTCTGTAGGGGCAACCACAGTGGTGCTGTTCAGGTCGAACAGAGCCTTGTTTAGCTCGGATTGAAGTTTGCCTACTTCCTGTTGGTATTGTTCCACATCATATTGGCTGCCTGCGGCATGCTTGGCCAGTTCTTTGGATTCAGCTAGGCGGCGTTTGGCAAAACCAAGCTGGGCATTAACTTCGTCTACCCGGGCCTTGAAGGGGGTAGGATCAATGGAAAATAGTTTGTCCCCGGCTTTGATGGGAGTGTTCGGCTTTACATGCACGGCAATGGTTTTACCCCGGACCTGCGAAACAATAGGTGTGGTCTGGAAATAAATTCGTGCTTCCGGGGTGTAGGGATGATAGAAGGCCATACACAGGAAAATTCCGCCGACCACAAAAATCCCACCCACCACAGCAGTGGTCACAGTCCATTTGGTTACCGGAATTTTCAGGACCTTGAAGGCAAAGAAAACAATAGCCGCGTATGTTAATTCAATAAGTATATCCACGGCTATAACTCCTTCATTTCCGGTTCAGAGATTTCTTCAGTGGGAGTGGGGTCTGTTTCATGCTCTACAAAGGATTCATCGCTTTCCAGATCGGGCTTATGGATCATGGCCCATATCCAGAGGAAGGGCCAGATTGCGTGCAGTGTAAAGAGACTGACCCAGCCTGCGGCGTGAATAGCATCCTGATGGGGGTGGTTGCGTTTTTTGGCAATGTTGTACGGAATATCGTGAATGAAGATGATGCCGTAGACCAGCACCAGAAATACAAAGATCAGCATTCCGGCACCGATATAATCAAGTATGCGGGAACTAGTCTCAATCATAAGCTTCTCCTGCCTAAATATTGCGTGTAAGTAATTGACTACTTTATCAGAAATTGAGCTTTAATTTCCTGTAGCATATTTAAAGGTGAGGGCCTATCAAAAACTGCCCTTTTCATAGGGGAATTGCTAATTACATCCCGCGATTGCACTGCCGGACGCTCTGATGTAAATGGATACTCAACAAAATAAGCAAGGAGTCTTTTTATGGATAATATTGTTGCTGAATCTCTGACAGCTATGCCTGTTGAACGCAAAGACGGAACCTACGCTCTGCGTATTCCTCTGGCTCAGGGGCAGATGACCCCCGGCATGATGAAGACCGTCATGGAAACCATGGCTAAGTTCAATCTGACCTCCCTGCGCGTGACCACTGGGCAGCGCTTGAATCTGGAAGGTATTCCCAAGGATAAACTGGAAGAGGTTATTGCCAGCCTCGGAAACAAGATTGATAAAGTTCCGCCGACCGTAGGAGTCTGTACTGGTGTGGGCGTCTGTAAATTTGGCGTTCAGGACAGTCGCGAAATGGGCAAGAAGCTGCTCGACGTAGTTAAGGCTAACGGTCCCTATCCCTTTAAGATCAAAAGCGGTGTCTCTGGCTGTAAGATCGGTTGCGGATTCAGCAATGTACGTGACATCGGCCTTGTTGGTACCCCAAAGGGCTGGGATGTCCTTTTTGGAGGCGGCGCAGCACGTAACGTCCGCGCTGGCGTAAAGATCGGTACCAAGCTCGGTGACGATGAAGCCCTCGCACTTATCGAAAAGGCTCTTGATTTTTACAAAGAAAACGGCCGCAAGCGTGAACGCATCAGCGGTCTCGTCGACCGTCTCGGTGAAGAAGCTCTGCTCGAAGCCGTGAAGTAGGTTTATTTCGCTTTAGAATTTGTAAAGGCGGACTCCCTTAGGGAGCCCGCCTTTTTTGTTGCTGTTTATTGTTCTTCCCGTTTCTCCAAATACTCCACAGCCCATCCATTCACACTTTTAAAAATGGGGATCAACTTCAGTCCCATCTCGGTAAGGGAGTACTCCACTGCCGGGGGTACTTCCTGATATACCTTGCGGCTGACGATGCCGTGTTTTTCAAGTGCTCGAAGTTGCTGGGTCAGCATTTTCTGGGTCACTTTGGGCATCAGTCTGCGCATTTCTCCGAATCTTTTCGGCTCTCCGTCTGCGAGGTGCCAGATGATTAGCGGCACCCATTTTCCGGACAGGATTTCAAAGGCTACTTCCAATTCATATGTAAAGCTGCTGCAGCTCACTTTGTGAGTTCTGTCTTCAGGCATAATTCTCTCCATTTCTTGCGGCGAAATTTGGCCGTCATCAAAAATAATAAAAAATATTTGGATGGATTTTGCTGTTTTTTGGGAAATCTAAAAAATCTTTTTCAATTCAGTAGGACTTCCAACGTACCAGATTTAAACTCTTTTGTGTAGTTTTCTAATGATTCTAAAAGGTAGTTACCAAATGGGAACTACGTACCAGTTGTAAACTACGATACTGAAAGGTGCGTACTTTACATAGGAAAATTTTTTGTGTTTATAGCTACTCAACCGATGCAGAGAAACGTTTCTTGGTTGTTGAAAAGTTTTGTTTGACCTGTTCTGGATGTTTTAAAAGTTATAAATAATCAGTCTTGGTTAGTTTTAAATTAAAAGCATCTTCATAATAATAAAACTGCTTTAAAAAAGTAATGGAGAAAATTAAAATGGCAAGATTTACCATTCCCCGCGAAGTGTACTTTGGTGCAGGCAGCATTGAAGAACTCAAGAATATTAAAGGAAGCAAAGCTGTAATCGTTATTAGCGGCGGTTCTGTAAAGAGAAACGGTGCCCTTGATAAGATTGAAGGATTTCTGAAAGAAGCCGGTATTGAAACCACCCTGTTCGAAGGTGTTGAGGCTGACCCCTCCGTTGCAACTGTTCGCCGTGGTGTTGAACTCATGAACGACTTCCAGCCTGACTGGATCATCGGCGTGGGCGGCGGTTCCCCCATTGATGCTGCAAAAGCAATGTGGATTTTTTATGAAAATCCTGAGTTCACTTTTGAAGAAGCAGCCAAGCCTTTCAACTTGCCTGAGCTGCGTAAGAAAGCACGTTTCGTAGCTGTTCCCACCACCAGTGGTACCGGAACCGAGGTAACTGCGTTCTCTATCATCACCGACAATGATACCGAACTGAAGTTCCCCATTGCTGACTTTAACATTACTCCTGATCTGGCGATTGTTGATAGCGATCTGGCTCAGTCCATGCCCGCATCCCTCGTTGCCCACACCGGTATGGATGCGCTGACCCATGCTCTGGAAGCTTACGTTTCCATCATGGCTAACGAACTGACCGACTGCCTTGCTATGAAATCCATGGAGATGATTCAGGACGAATTGGTTAATTCCTACAAGGGTGACAAGGAATCCAGAGACAAAATGCACGTTTCCCAGTGCTTGGCTGGTATGTCCTTCTCCAACGCGATTCTCGGTATTGTTCACAGCATGGCCCATAAGACCGGACACCTTTTCGGCATTCCCCATGGCTGCGCAAATGCCATTTACCTCCCTGCTGCAATCCGCTTTAATGCTGAAAAAGCAGGTGAGAAATATGCTGATGCTGCGAAGAGGCTCGGTCTCGCCGGTTCTTCTGCTGAAGAGCAGGTAGAATCCCTGATCAACTTCGTGAAGAAACTCAACGTGGATATGCAGATTCCCGCTACCCTTAAAGA
The DNA here is from genome assembly GCF_965230075.1 of Maridesulfovibrio sp. Classification (GTDB taxonomy): domain Bacteria; phylum Desulfobacterota; class Desulfovibrionia; order Desulfovibrionales; family Desulfovibrionaceae; genus Maridesulfovibrio. Next base: position 907,015 of record NZ_OZ245945.1, read on the forward strand.
TTTCGGTGTTAATGAAGATGATTTCCTTGCCAACCTCGACAAGATTGCCGAAGGCGCATGTGGAGATCCCTGCACCAGCACCAACCCTCGTGAAATCAGCGTTGAGCAGATGAAAGAACTGTTCAAGCAGTCCTACTACGGTAAATAAAGACCACAGGCTGTGAATCGTTGAAACAGCCGAAATAGGGGTGGACCGGAAGGTCCGCCCCTGCTATTAGCACATCTCCACGCACTACTTTCCTATCCTTTTCAAGATAATCAGGTTCCTTTCATTCAAGGGCCAAACCACACATCAATCATATGGGAAAACACATCATTGAAGAGGCCACCCGTTGCCTGCAATGTAAGAAACCGCTTTGCAGCAAGGGCTGTCCCCTCGGAACACCTATCAATAAAATGATCGAACTCCTGCTGGACGGTAAAATGCAGGAGGCCGGGGCTATGCTTTTTGAGAACAACCCGCTTTCCGTGGTCTGTTCACTTATTTGCCCCCATGAAAATTTCTGTGAAGGGCATTGCATTCTGGGGCGCAAGAGTTCTCCGGTGCAGTGCAGTGACATTGAAAACTATATTTCTCGCTATTATCTGGCTCAATTCCAGCCGCAGAAAAAGGAAAAGCGTAAATCACGTATCGCTGTTGTCGGTTCCGGTCCGGCCGGGATCACCGTGGCTTTCATCCTCGCTTTGAAAGGGTATGAAGTGACTATCTTTGAATCCGAGGAAAAGATCGGCGGGGTCCTGCAGTACGGTATCCCTGAGTTTCGTCTGCCCAAGGATATCCTTGAAAAGCTGCGCGAAGTGTTGATTCAGCTGGGCGTGAAGATTCGTCCTAACATGCTTATCGGCCCGGTCATCAGTATCGATGACCTGCTTCGTGACGGCTACAAGGCTATCTTCATCGGCACCGGGGTCTGGAATCCGCGTCCGCTGCGTCTCAAGGGCGAAACACTCGGCAATGTGCATTACGCTATCAACTATCTGAAGAACCCTGATGTCTACCAGCTGGGCAAGAAAGTTGCGGTTATCGGGGCCGGAAACGTAGCAATGGACGTGGCCCGTACTGCCTTGCGTAAAGGAGCAGAGGAAGTGACCGTGCTTTATCGTCGTGGTCAGGAAGATATGTCCGCTACCAAGTATGAGTACGATTACGCCAAACTGGATGGAGTGCGCTTCAAGTTCTTCCATTCTCCACTGGAGCTTTCCGAGGAAGGTGTGCTTTGTGTACGCACTGAAAAACAGGAAGGCGAAGACGGCAAGGTCAAGCTGGTTACTGTTGAAGGCTCAGAAAAACTGGAACAGGCTGATTCCGTTTTCATCGCCGTAAGTCAGGCCCCGCGTAACAACCTGACCGGGATTGAGATCGGCAAGACCGGACTGGTCATCACCGACGAGGAAGGACGCACTACCCGTGACGGTGTATTCGCTTCCGGGGACGTGGTCACCGGAGCCAGAACCGTTGCCGAGGCCGTACGGTGTTCCAAGAATTCCGCGCAGGCTATTATGGATTACGTGGAAGGGCTTTAGCTCAAACAGAAAAAATCCCGGAATGGACTACCATTCCGGGATTTTTATATCTATTGCATTGGTCTGCCGCGCATTCCACCGGGGCCGCGCCCCTCAGGTACACAGAAAGTCTGCTCTCCCCGGCTAATGCATAGGCCGGAAAGCATGCCGTGCGGGGTCTCAACGGTGCATTCCTCTCCTTGGGATTTACCTTTGCAGGCAGTGAAAGCTTCTTCAGGAGGGCCTTGGCGATTGCCACGGCCATGGTCTTGGCCCTGTCCCATTTCTTGCCCCATTCCATCTTGTCTCATGCCACCATGCATCATGGATTGGCCCATGCCGGAATTTCGATTTTGACTCCTGCTCATTTTCATTCTGTTGCCGCCCATTCCATCTGAAAATGAGTTGGGGGAACCGCCTTTCCATGTGGGTATTCTGGTATATGACGGATCGTATGGTTCAACCCCGCCGCCAGACACGCAGCGCACATAGTTATAGATGCGGATGTCATCGCCTTGCGGACCGCGTCCGTTGGGATATCGGTCGGGATTACCGGATTTAGGGTCACTGCGTTGTGCCCCGGCTCCGTGGACGTCCATCCATTGTTTGTTACTGCTGCGCGGAGGCGCGAAGTATCCCAAAGCCCGGCCAAAAGCGACATAGGATGCATGGGAAGGTTTAGGACCATCCATATGGGTGGTGGATGACCAGTAGTAGGATTCTTTGTCGGTAATTTTGAATATGGGATCAATGGCTGCGGTCCCGCTGGTTTTGGGACTGCGGCTGTAATCAACAATGGATTGCAGCTCTTTCACGTTGGGCAACCGCCAGTCATTGCGTCCTGCGTGAGTCAGTTTTTCGCAATAGCTCAGGGCTTCTTCCCAGTTCAGCTTTTTGATGCTGTCGCTCTGCTGCCAGATAAGTCCGGTGGCCTTGTCTTCAATAGTTCCGTCTTTGCGGTCTATGTAAATATTCTTTCCGTAATCCGGATTGCCGCGCACGTAGCGGATATATTTACTTTTTCGTCCACGGGGATCTTTTTTACCGTAGCCTTTTATACGACCATCTGCGAAGTTGACCCCGAATGCGGTGGGATTGCCGCCCATGGTCTTACTTACATATGTTGTTGAGGACCAGTCCTGACAGTCGATGATGCGCTCCCCCCTTGAGGTGTCGCCGTATTTGAATTCAAAGTAGTCAGTATTAATGAACGGGGTAGAGTGTTTTTCCTTGCCCTGCACCCAGCCTTTGAAGTCGATGAGCGAGTACAACTCCTTGATATTCGGGGCACGCCAGTCCGAATAGCCGCCTATACGGCAATCCTCGGCTCCATCCATAGCCTGTTGCCATGTTACTGCTGGGCCACGTTCCTTGACCCACATCAGTCCGGTCACGAGATCGGAGATTGTGCCGTCTCCATTGTCCTTGTAGCGTGGTTGGTTGCCTTTGTACTGGGCGTCCTGTCCGTAGAATTCATCTCCCTTGTCCGGGCAATGAATCTGTCGGGAATTGTTGAAGCAGGCTTGCTGTCCGCTGTCCACAATAGGGTAGTTTCCGGCCCAAGCGGATGTTGCACAGAGGAATAAGGCTGCAATTATCAGCAGGGGATATTTTTTCATACACGCTCCTGTTTTTTGTATTCAGTTAAGCATGAAGTTGAGTTTTCAGCCAGAGGAAAGGGGTGATTTTTACAAAAGTCGCGCTGATGTTAAGATTTACTTAATGTTGACCGCAATCAGGGACTCCTAAGGGGGATTGTTGTATTAAATGGTATGAACTGGAAACTATATCAATGGTTGGAGTTGCTGGCTCTTTTTGCAGCACTGCCGTCAGTTTATTATTTGGATCAGCACCCTTGCTTTTTCTTACCTGCATATAATTATTGAGAACTGGCTGGTGGTATTGTTGACTGTCCCGGCCGGGTATATTTTCGCACGCACTTACTTAAGAACATGATCGTTATTTTTAGCCGCACTGGAACATGCTCTTTATGGATGTTTTGTTTTTACTTCCGGGCTTGGAAAGTTTTTTTATAATCCTTAGAAGAGTAAAATTATATAGTCAGGATGGTTGATTTGAAGTTAGTGGGGTTGTTTATGTGTTCATGTTTTGTGGTAGGTCGCATTTAGTGTATGTTTTTTTTGTTTCAGCTTGATGGTTTACTTAAGGACTTGTTTTGTGTCGGTTTGTGGTGTTATATGATTGTATGTTTTAGGACGGGTTGTTGTTTTGGTTCAACAGGATGATATGTCTGTAAATTTAAACTTCGGTATTGAAAAGTATTCATCAAGCCGAGCTGGGGAGAAAATATGTCTAGGAAAATCGTTTTTGTACTGTTCAGTCTCATGTTAATTCTCGGTTTTGCTGGTTCCGCTATGGCGGGCAGCAACGCTAAGACTGGTTTGCTCACCTGTCACCGGGCAAGTCTTGAACCTCTGGCCATCGGTCCTGTTCAGACTGCGAAGTATTTTCCGACATCTTTTCAGGATAATATGACTCCGGAAGAAGCAGCAAAGTATGAGAAGGGCGGTAGCGAGATTGAGGATCTTTATGATGATCAGGGTGCTCTCATAGGTTCTGTCACATTTAGATATGCATATGAAAATAACAAATGGAAAGTTCGAGGTGATGCCACAATGTACGGGCAGAACCTTAGAGTCATTTATGAGTGTTATTAGTCTTTACCTGCTTTTTTTTGAAGGAGAGCCCGTCTGCCTTAGCAGGCGGGCTCTCAATTATATTAAGCGTAGAATATTGTCGCACCTACCATGCAGAGCAGGTAGAGACCACCGAATATGGCACCCAAAGCCCACCAGCGGGCCTGACTGATGAATCCTGAGCCGTACCAGATGGGCGCCGGTCCTGTGGCGTAGGGGGTGATGATTCCCATGACACCTAAACTACCGGCCAGCAGAATCGCAAAGGTGGGCATCAATTCTGGTGGAATCAAAGGCTTTGCGATGGCAAGGAAAAGGGGCAATAAGGCGGTGGTGTGGGCTGTAGTGCTGGCAAAGAAGTAGTGCAGTACGAAAAAGAGCACAACCAGCATGATTGCAACTGTCTCTGTGGGCATGCCTTGCAGGTTAGTGGAAACAAGTTCGCCGATCCATTTCAGCACTCCGGCTTTCTTTAATCCGCTGGCCATGGCTACAAGGGTTGCGAACCAGACCAGCACGTTCCACGCGCCTTTGTTGCTGATTACATCCTGCCAGTTGATAACATCGGTGACGACCATCATTGCCAGCACGAACATAGCGGCAACAGTGCTGTTAACGCCTAGTTCCTTGCCGAAAATCCAGAAAAGCAGGGCAACGAGGGCATATCCCAGCATCATAAATTCTTTGGTGCTGACCTTACCCATTTTGTTTAGTTCCGAAGCAGCCCAATCCGGAGCTTCCGGTGAATGTTTTTGGGTGGGCGGATAAATTACATAGGCCAGCCATGGAGTCAGCAGGAACAGGGGCAGCATGAGCGGAATCATGATCTTGGCCCATTGTCCCCATTGGATGGTGATTCCGGTTCCCTGAGTGATCAGATCCACAGCCAGCAGGTTGGGGGCCAGCGCGGTCAGGAACATTGAGCTGGTAACGCAGGTTGCGGCAAAGGCAACCCATGTCAGGTACGAACCGATCTTGCGTGGCTCATTCTCCGGGGTGGAGTTGAACATGGGCGGGATGTTGCTGGCGATAGGGTAGATTGTCCCGGCACTACGGGCTGTATTTGAAGGCATGAACGGGGAGAGTACGAGGTCTGAAAAAGCGATGGCGTACCCAAGGCCGAGAGTGTTCTTACCAAGATGTTTGATTAGAATAAGGCTGATGCGCTTGCCTAATCCTGTTTTTTTGTAGCCCATGGCAAACATGAACGCGGAAAAAATGAGCCAGATTACGCCGTTTGAAAAACCTGAAAGGGCCCAGTTGCGGCTTGCTGTCGGGCTGGGATCGACCAGTCCCAGCATTGCCACTACCGTTACCCCAACCAGACCGACTAGAGCAGCTGGAACTGGTTCGACGATGAGGCCGACCACTACTCCGACGAAAATGCTCAGGAAATACCATGCTTCGGGCTGAAGTCCTTCCGGTGTGGGAAAGAGAGCCATAACGATCGCAACAATGACAGGGGAGAACTTTTGGAGCTTATCCATGTGACCTCACAGTGATCTAGGGTTCGCAGGAATATGTATTCAAAAGCCTGTAACTCGCAAAAATCATTAGTCTCCGCCTGAAAGAGGTGGGCAGAGCTGATTATTAATGGCATAATTTTGAATGCTGGGTCAATTAGACATAAAAAAAATCCCGGCAGTCCGATGTGGGCTGCCGGGATTTTCTTGTTGGATTTGGTAATCTTTACGATGAACGAAGTTCACCGATCAGCTCGGTCAGTTCGCTGGACATGACAGCCAGTTCCTGAACGGCTTTTGCTGATTGCTGGATGCCTTCGGTGGTTTCACGGGTGATGTTGTTGATCTCACTGATAGCACTGTTGATCTGCTCTGAAGCGCTGGATTGCTGTTCAGATGCAGTGGCAATACCTTCCACCTGATTTGCACTGTATTCTACCGTGCTTACGATAGATTCAAGGGAAGCTCCCGATTTGGCTGCCAGTTCCGTGGTTTGTTCAACTGCTGAAACGGCATTCTCCACCTCACGCATGTTGGTGCGCATGGCCTGCTGTATGCTTTCTACATTGCTGCCTACTTCATGGGTTGCAGCCATGGTTTTTTCAGCAAGTTTACGTACTTCGTCGGCAACCACCGCGAATCCCCGTCCGGCCTCCCCGGCACGAGCTGCTTCAATAGCTGCGTTTAAGGCCAGCAGGTTGGTCTGGTCGGCAATGTCGGAAATCACATCCATGACAGTACCGATTGATTCCGTCTGTTTACCGAGATTTTCCATGTTGGAACGCAGGTCGTCGGCAATAGTGCTGACTTCTGTGATTGAACGTACGGACTGGGAGACAATTTGTGCTCCCTCTTCTGCCTGATGCTTGGCTTCCATGCTTTTTCCGGAGGCACTGGAAGCGTTGCGGGCAACTTCCATGATGGTGCTGTTCATCTGATCCATGGCAGTCGCTGTCTCGGTGATTCTTTCCCGCTGTATTTCAGAACCGTTGCTGATCTGTTCCACCTGAGCGGCCAGTTCTTCACTGGCGGATGAAAGCTGTTCGGAAATTGCCTGGGTGCGTTCCGCCACATCCTGCATTTTGCGCTGAGCTTCGCGGATTGCAGTCTGGTCGAGGATAACTTCAATTGCGCCGACTACTTCGCCGTCTTTTTCAATAGGTACGCCGAAGTAGTCCATATCTACTTTCCCGTTGATAGTATTCATTGAGGTTGAACCGTTTTCAGCCTTGCGAGAAATAAATGATTTGCTGCAGGCGCAATTTTTAGTTTCGCAGTCCGCAGTGTTCAATGTGGCTGAACATTTGCCTTGTTTCAGCTCATCTAAGGATTTACCGAGCAGGTCTGTGCCCGGTTTGTTCATGAACAGGATGTTCATTTCACGGTCAATGGTCATAACCGGCATGGGCACGGAATCAATGAAGGATCTCATCACATTCATAGCCAGATTTGTGCGGTTGATGAGTTCTGCAAAGCTGCCTTTCAGTTCGCTGCTGTCAGCCTGACTGTCGATTCGTCCTTCTTCAATCCCGGTAATGGCGGTGTCGATTTCTGACATTACTTTGTTTAATGTGCTGCCTACCTGAGCCATGTCCTTGCAGATCATACCGACTTCATCATTTTGATTTACTGCCATTTTAGTGTCGAGGTTTCCGCTAGCCAACTCTTGTACATAGACGCGGGCTTTTGAGAGCGGGCCGGTTATGCTGCGGGCGATGAAGAATGCCAGTACTGCTCCTGCCAGCAAAGTCAGGCCGGACATGAGTGTCATATTGTCTACTGCAGAGGCTATTGCTGTCTGCATTCTGGGGCCAAGCTCATCCTGTGCTTCCATGATGGAAAGCTTCAGGTTTTCAATGTGCTTTGCGGTGATGGGACCTAGGGAATCAAGCTTCTGCTTTGCCGCAACCTGTCCCATGTTGGCTTCGATGATTTTTTGGGTGTGTAGAACGTATTGTCTGTTATTCTCAGTCAGTTCGTTGATAAGTCCCAGATCGGAAGGGGAGTAGAGGACATTCTGGATGTCGCCGATGCTTTTTTCAAACTCGCCAAGGAGATTTATTGCTTTTTCAGCATCGGCTTTCTGATGGCTTTTAAAAATAAAGATGGAGTTGGCAAGTCTTGCCTCAAACAGGGCCGCCTTGCTTCTCTGTACCATGGCAATCAGGAAGCTGTCTTCTCGCTCATTGGCACTTTGCAGCAGCGTTTCCAAGCCATTAACAAGTACCTTCCCGTTTTCGCTCGCTTGAGAAATCGATTGCTGTTCTTTTTTCTTGGATGAGAGGAATTGGTTAAAGGTAGTTTGGTAGGTTGCAACTTCATGCTTGATTTCTTTAACCAGTTCGATCCGTTTAGGAGAGCTCATCTCCTTTTCCGCAGTCCGGATGAATTCCTGAAGTTTGGATATCTTCTCGTTGTATTGCTTTAGGGAGCTTTCTGCTCCGGAATTCGTATAGGAAATCGCGCCCATGCGGGTCAGCAGCAGGTTGGCCTGAATTCTTCCGGTTAGATTTGTCTGACGGGCCAGTCTCCGGTATTCGGTAAATCCGTCTGAACTTTCTGTCAGTTTTAAAATACCTTGCCCCGCAGTGGCTGCAAGCAGGATGAGGATAAGAATAAATCCCACAGCAATTTTAGTTGTTACCCCTAAGTTTTTAAGCATCGGACAGTCTCCCCTTTAAATGTCAGGCTTTTATCTATTTGAATTGGTTGTGATAATTAAATTAAAGGTGTTGAGTTGTCAATTGAGTTTAATTTTATAGTATACATGCTATTGTTACAAAAGTGTAGTATTATTGTTGTAAAGGGTAAAAAAAGACCCCGGAACATTGTCCGGGGGCTTTGCTGCAAGCATTCGGTTTGTTGCGTTAGTCGTGTATCCCAAATTCCTGTTGGAGTATCTTTCTTCTAATTTCTTTGAAACGGCCTCTTTTTTTCATTTTCTCTAAAGTCGTTGTTAACTGCGGAACCAAAGCAGAGTGCTCTATATTGAGATAGTGATATAAATTGGTTGTTGCGATAGGCGACTGTAGCATCACGACATCATCAGATTGTATCTTTTTTAAAGTCATGAGTCCGGCAATGCGGGCAATCAACCCCGCATCCAGTCTCTTAAGGCTGATCATTTTTACAAGTTGCTCGTTGGTTTCAAGTCCTCTTGTATTGCGTAATTTTTCGATTGCGATCTTATTCTCAATAAAAATGATCCCCCTGAAGTAACCGACCCTTAAGTGACGCAAAGTATTCCAGTTTGCTTTTACTTGTGAATTCTTACGGGCCAGTACCATTAAATCTACATGGTCGATTGGAACGGGAATTTTGATCAGGTTCGGGTACTTTTCGTCTACTCCGCTGATTTTGAAGAGTTCTCCGTCTACTACACCAGAGTGGGCTGAATGTGTTGAGCGCAAAAGTGGGAGTGCTTTGAACTCCACTTCAATTCCAAGAGCTGAATATGCTTCGCGCAATATCTCGTACACGATTTGGGATCGGGGGGATGTTATCCCGGACAGCACCAGTTCTTCTCCTGCAAAGCACGGAGTGGAGATGAGTATGGTCAGCAAGGTCCATATGAGCGTGGCTACGTTCTTCATTTAAGGTCCCTCACTTGGCTATTGCAGATACCCCCAGCCGACCAGCCGGTCATATGCGTGTTTCGCATAATCTCCTTGATTGTTGATTTTGAGGAAACGGTAGTATTCATTAGCTGCCATATCCCGGTTACCAAGGGCTTCATAGGAGATCCCTTTGTAGAATGTCGTCATTGGGTTTCCGGGGAGTTTCTTTCCATAAGCATCGAAGTTGGCAAGGGCCTGCCTGAATTTGTGGTTCTCAAGGCTGAGCATCCCGGTCATGTGCAGGGCCTGTGCTTCCTGTGGATATCTGTTCTTGGCCTGCTGGGCGTAGTGCAGCCCTTCCTTGGCTTTACCTTGTGCCAGTTGGCATTTGGACATGAGCAGCAAGCCTGCGTAATCATTGGGTGCGATGCGTAGGGCTTTTGAAAAATGGTCTTCTGCTTCATGGTAGCTCTTCTTGCGCATGGAACCTTCGCCTTTCTGCATTTCCACGATAGCAGGTTTGATCTTGCGGATGGAGGCGATGTTGTCCATGTAACGTTCGCGCAGGAGTTTGCCATGGCTGTTTGCGTATACAGTATCCCTTTTCTTTACGGCGGTTGCGTATCGTTCTGAGCTCATGGGATGAGAAGCGAACATCTGCTGCACGAAAGAAGGCTTGCTCTTATGTAGTTTTTCCAGTTCTTCCATGAGGCCGACCATGCCTTCCGGGTCGTAGCCGACGTTGTCCATGTATTCCATTCCAAGACTGTCAGCCTGTCGTTCATCAGAGCGGGAGTAACTAGCCAAAAGCATTCCGGCTCCGATTCCGCCCAGACCTGCTGCCAGCGGAACAAGGCGGCTGTCCTGAGTTGCTGCAACTCCAACCCCGACAGCAACGATGCCCTGCACGGCAATGGCTGAGCTCATGCGTGATGCTGTGTGGCGGGCATTTACGTGTCCTATTTCGTGGCCCATGAGTGCGGCAAGTTCTGCTTCATTTTCAAGGGTGACCAGAATGCCGCGGGTGCAGGCGATGCTTCCGCCGGGAAAAGCGTAAGCATTAACGTAGTTGGCATTCACACAGCGGAAAGAATAGGGCATGTCCGGCCGGTGGCTACTGGAGGAAAGGGAAACCCCGACTTTGGAAATATAGTCATTGACCCGGCTGTCTTGAACTGCACCGTAGTCCGCAGAGAACTGGTGCGGGGAATTCTGGCGGTCCATCTGAATTTCCTGTTGCTCGGAAACCAGCATGAGTTGCTGTTGTCCGGTAACAGGGTTGATGGCGCACCCGCTCAGGATACCGAGCGCGCCCCCGGCGGCCAGCTTCAGGGCCTGCCTTCTGGAAATTGCAGTTGATTTGCTTTTGTTGCCCATGTTTCCTCCGAAATCTTCGTTATCTATAAAGATATATCTGCACGGTGCCTTTGGCAACAGTTTCCAGGTTATATGTTTTTTGAAAAAGAATGCGATGGTGAATTGGAATATAATATCTTTGTCGAAGAAACCATGGTCAGAGATTGTAGATTTGATGATGTGCAGCTGATATATTTGCGGGCAAAGATTACTAATTGATTACATTTGTAGCTGAGATGTTGACTTAAATATGGTTGTGTGCCTTGTAATTTGTTAAAGGCTTGTACCGGGGTATGTCCCGCAATTGTTAATGTATTATGGAGCTGCAAAGTGAATATACCGCTACAAGGTGAGTCTATCGGGGAGACTCCTGTACTTGAGTTTAACAATGTTTCGTTCAACTGGCCGGGAGGCAAAGGGTTACACGAAGTTTCCTTTTCTGTGCCTGCGGGACAGTTTGTGCTTGTTTCCGGGCCTTCGGGAGCCGGAAAGTCTACGCTGCTGCGTCTGGCGGTCCGGCTTGAAGAGGTCGTACTGGGCCAAATTTTATTGAAAGGTGACCCCATACAATCCATCTATCCTCCGGAGTTGCGGACCAAGATCGGTTTCGTGCAACAGACCCCCACTGTGCTGCCCGGTACGGTGCGTGAAAATCTTCTGCTGCCTTTTACCCTCAACATCAGGAAGGGCGGAGAGGTTCCATCGGATGCAAACCTCAATAAATGGCTGGAACGGGTTGGGCTTGACGAAGTCTCGCTGGATAGTGAAGCTTCTGATCTTTCTGTGGGCCAGCGCCAACGTCTCTGTCTGATCCGTTCGGTTCTGCCCAAGCCTGTGGCAATATGTTTTGATGAACCTACCAGTGCCCTTGATAAGGAAAGTCGGGAACGGGTGGAAGGGATAGCTGAAGAGCTGGCCGCAGACGGAATTGCCGTGCTTATGGTAAACCACAGCAGCTATCATCCCAGCTGTCCGCATATGCACCTGACTGTTTCGGAAGGCAAGGTGGAGGTCCTCTCATGAACAATGCCTTTATCTCCATAACATGGGTGCAGTTGCTGATAGCCTTGAGTCTTGTTTCTGTTTCCGGGGTCCTCTCCATTTACTACAAACTCAAGCTGGAGAAAGATCTGGCCATCGGCGTCCTGCGTTCTTTTGTGCAGCTTTTGACCATGGGGTACCTGCTTAAGATTATATTCGGCTTGAACAGTGCCGTGCTGGTCTTGGCTCTTTATCTTGTGATGACCCTATTTTCGGTCAATATCATTCATGGCCGGGTCAAAGAGAAAAATGTTTCCTATCTTATGCCTACGGGATTGGCGGTCATGCTCAGCTACTCGCTGGTGACTATTCTGGTCACTAAGGTGGTTATCGGTGCCCAGCCTTGGTGGGACCCGCAATATTTCATCCCCATTGGGGGGATGATCGCGGGGAATTCCATGAACTCGCTGGCCCTTTCGCTGGAGAGGTTTTTTTCTGAACTGAAGAGTCGCCGGGATGAGGTAGAAATGCTGCTTTGCCACGGGGCTGATTACAAGGAAGCCACAGCTGAAATTTTCCGCGATGCCTTGCGCGCAGGCATGATCCCGGCCATCAACTCTCTCATGGGCGTGGGGCTGGTTTTTCTGCCCGGTATGATGACTGGTCAGATTCTGGCCGGGGCTGACCCTGAAGAGGCGGTCCGTTACCAGATAGTGGTCATGTTTATGTTGGTGGCTTCCACAGCACTTTCAACAATTATTGTTCTGTTGCTGGTCCGTAAACGTTGTTTTTCATCGGCAATGACCCTGCTTACCGGGAGAAAAGCAGGTGAGTAGTTGAAATGTGGTAATTATTAACACTATGATGTATTTAAGCATCAGTATCTAATATTTTTTTGAGGGGGGGATGTTGTTTTATTTGAGTGAAATGTTTCAGGAGTTATTTGCCAATAACAGTCTGTGCAAGACATTTATAGAAGATTCCCCTGACGCCATTGTTATTACAGATGTTGATGGCAGTGTCTTGGGCGGTAATTCCCGTGCTGCGGAACTGTTTGGTTATGTAGATACAAGTTCAATCCCCCTCAACGTAAATGAAAGCTACAAGCACTCTGAGGATCGGGAGCGGTTAATTGATCTGCTTTCCACTGGCAAAGCTGTTCAGGATTTCGAGGCAGAGGTCTTGGATCGGGACGGCAATTCTTTTTTTGCCAGCATCAGTGTGTCCGTGATGGATGTGGGAGGGCTGAGGGTTCTTGTTTCTATTGTCAGGGATATTTCAGAAAGCAAGAAAGCACAGTTGAATGAGATAAGGTTCGAAACTCTGGCCTCGCTGTCCGGTATGGCTGACGCTGATTTTAGTCAGATATATGATTTCGCTTTAGAAGCTGCAGTAAGGATAACCAGAAGTAAAATCGGTTACATTTATTTCGTTAATGAAGATGAATCGGAGCTTAGGTTGTATGCCTGGTCGCGAAGCGTGATGCCGCAGTGCTCTGTGGAATCAATTCCCGATGTATACCATGTGAATGATGTCGGAGTCTGGGGGGATGCAATCAGGCAGCGCCGTCCAATGATTCTCAATGATTACGGTGCGTGTGTGGCAAAGAAGGGGCTTCCCGCAGGACATGTTCCTATCAACAGGCACATGAATGTTCCGCTTTTTGATGATGGCAAGATAGTGCTTCTCGTCGGTGTTGGAAACAAGGAAGATGAGTACGATGATGAAGACGTGCGCCAACTGAGCCTGCTTATGGACGGCATGTGGAATATTGTTCGCCGCAAGCAGGCGGATGAGGCTTTGAGGCAGGCATATGCAGAAATGGAATGTAAGGTGGAAGAGCGGACTCAGGAACTGAGTAACGCCCTTACTGACCTACGGGTTGTGAACAAGGAAATGGCCAAAGAGGTTGGGCAGCGCCGATTGGCCGAGAAGAGGTTGCGCCAGTTTGAAAGGCTGGTTGAGGTCAGCCCGGATATGGTTTCTCTCATTGACCCAGACTACCGCTATGTCATGGTCAACGAGGCATATGTGGAGTTTTTCGATAAGCCCAAAGTTTTTTTTCTTGGGAAGCCTGTATATGAAATCACAGGAAGAGAAGTCTTTGATACTCGATCCAAGACCTTAATTGATTCTGCGTTTGCGGGGCAGACGACAGGTTTTGAAGCGTGGATAACCCTGCCGCTCAAGGGAAAACGCTACTTTTCTGTTACTTATCACCCTGTTGATTCGGTTGTCGGTGAGGGCAGGTTGGTCAGTATTACTGCTCACGATATTACTGAGCAGAAAGAAATGCTTGAAGAGGTCAAGCGTTTAGCCAGTACGGACTATCTGACCGGAGCACACAACAGGCGTCATTTCATGCACCGTGCAGAAACCGAGCTGGATCGTCTGACTCGGTATGGTGGTGAGCTGTATCTTATGATGCTGGATATTGATCACTTCAAGAACGTTAACGATACTTACGGACACAGCGTGGGTGATGTGGTTCTAAAAGAATTGGTCAAATGTTGCACTGCCACTTTGCGCACCTCTGATGTGTTCGGACGACTTGGCGGGGAAGAGTTCGCAGCCCTACTGGTTCACGGTAGTGTGGAGTCGGCAATTCAGGTGGCTGAGAGATTGCGTAAGGCTATTGAAGATCTGGAGGTCCGTTCCGGAGAACATATTGTAAAATTTACGATAAGTATCGGTCTGACCATGGTTTGCGCTAACGAGGATGTTGAAGCAGCCCTGAAACATGCAGATAAATGTTTATATCAAGCTAAGGAACAAGGCAGGAATCAGGTCGTTTCATACTGTATGCATGAAGATTGATGAGCTGTCTGATAATTTAAAAGGCCGGTGCGTGAGAGCGCACCGGCCTTTCTTTTATGCGGATTTCATGTCGTCGATAATAGACTTGAGTTGGTGTGCCTGAGCGGCAAGATCCGAAATAGCCTCGGAAGACTGGCGCATGGCACTGTTTGTCTCAGTTGAGATATTGTTGATTTCATCAACAGCCCGGTTGATTTGTTCAGAGGTGGCGGACTGTTCTTCGCATGCAGCGGCGATCCCTTGAATTTGTTCGGAAACCGTATCGGTAAGTGAGAGGATTTCACTGAGAGAGTTTCCGGCATCCCCGGCCATTTCTGAAACAGTACCGATTTCTTTAACAGTATAAGCACACTGACTGATGCTTTCTTTGGTTCCGCGCTGGATTTCCGAGATGGCAGCCTCGACCTCATTCGTTGCGGTCATGGTTTTTTCGGCCAGCTTGCGGACTTCGTCAGCAACTACTGCAAAACCACGTCCGGCTTCCCCGGCTCGGGCTGCTTCAATGGCTGCGTTGAGAGCCAGCAGGTTTGTCTGGTCGGCAATGTCAGAGATCACATCGATAATCTGCCCGATTTGACCAGCGCTTTCTCCAAGCTCTTCCATTTCTTTTTCGAGGGCCTCGGAATAATTCTGTACAATGCCGATGCCTTCGACCATTTCCTTAACCACGTCAGCTCCGCTTGTGGCGGTTGTGCTGGCATCACCGGCGGTTGTTGAAGCTTCGCCGGAATTGCGGGCAACCTCAAGCACGGAAGCATTCATCTGCTCCATGGCTGTGGCTGTTTCTGCGGTTCTCTGGCTTTGCATGTCAGATCCGGTGGCAGACTGTTCAATCTGGGCGGAAAGTTCTTCAGAAGCAGTTGAAATTACGGCGATAACGTCCTCCAGTTCACGTGCGGCCTGATGCATGCCTTCGCGTTTGGCATTCTCAGCTTCTTTGCGAGCTTCTTCTGCCTCGTGCATGGCCTGCTGGGCTTTTTCGGTTGCCTCAGCTGCGAGCTGTGTCTCTTCCTGTGCTTCGCTGATTTTTTCCTTGAGGGTGACAACCATGGCGTTCAGGTCTTTAGCCAGAATTCCGACTTCATCGCGGGTCTTGATTTCAAGCACATGGTCAAGGTCACCTTCGGCAACACGGGTGGCATATCTGGTTGCTTCTACAATGGGGCTGGCCATTGTTCTAGCGTAAAGCCATGCGGCAAGCATTATGAGCGGCAGGATTACGGCAATTACCAGCAGGGAAGATGTTTTTACATTGTTCTGGGCCGTGACCATGGTTTCAATGGGCATTCCGATAAACCACATACCGATGTTTCTACCATCGACACTTTTGATGGGCCAGTAAGCTGTCTGGTAGTCAATGCCCAGAATATTGTTGCGGGCGAGGAATGTTTCACCCCGGTCAATGACGGTGGCGGTAACTTCCGGGTTGGTCATTTTGGTGCCGACAGCCCGGCGTCCATTTTTAATGATTGTGGTCATTTCCCGGGTGTCACCGTTAAATACGGTGACTTCGAGGTCTGAGAATTTTTTTACATCATCAACAAAAACTTTGTCTGAGAGGGACGTTCCAAGGGAAATAGTACCGATTATCTCGCCATTGTCTCTGATGGGGGCTGTTGCACGTAAGGAAAAGGGGATTTCCTTGCCCTTGATGATTCCAGATGTGGCTGTCCCGCGCAATGCTTTGCTTACAGTTCCCTGTCCCTGGACATTGTCACCAAGGCTGCTGGCGTGCGCCCGTCCGAGGACCATGCCGCTTGCATCGGTCAAGGTCAGGAATTCGGATTCAGTTTCCACCATCAGGTCGCGGAGCCGCTGGTGCAATGTATCTGAATTACCCTGCCTGATGGAATTGATGAGGTCTATGTCCCGGGCCATTAATTCCGCTTTTTCGCGAAATCCTTTGGATAAGCTGTCGATATGGCGATCGACAACTTTTTTCATTGTGGAAATGTTGCGGATTGATTCTTCGGAGAATCCTTCCGCAACGTAGTGGTTAACTGTCAGGAAAATTGATGTGGCGGTCAGTAAAGCAATCACCACTGCCATCAACACGATTTTGTTTCGAATTGAAAAAGTCATGACACCCTTTTGATTATAAATTGCTCTTCCCATCAGCCGAAAGCATTCCCTCCCCAGAGATGCTTTGGGCCTTTCTCCAATTTCGAATTATGCACAATAGTGACATAATTATTTCAAATATAAATAATTGTAGTAAATTTGATAATAGATGCAATTATAAAATGTAGGCGTACTTTGGCACATGATACGGATGTAACAGGTCATCCTGAATCAGGAAGAAAAGTGTTGAGTTGAGTCTTTCGGGGCTTGTTGTCTTTTATTATGAGTATAGTCTCGTGTTATCTTTGCGACTCTTATCCTGTATGAATTAAATAATTTGTTCTTACCTGATGCTTGAGCTTCGCGATGTTCAAGCAGGTTTCTCCATTTTTCAATTGCAAGTTCATCCTCCCAGAATGAAAGGCTCAATATTTTGCCCTCATCCGTAAGGCTTTGAAATCTATCGATAGAAATAAAGCCTTCGCGGCGTTTAAGGAAAGATTTCACTTTTGCCGCAATTTCAAGATACTCGGCTTTTCCCTCATCCGTTGGGTAAACTTCAAATATTACCGCATACATATGTTCACTCCTTAACAAAGCTGTTCGTTTATGGTTCAAAATTGGGCTTTCTAGTACGGTTCCGGATTTTCAGACAAGCGTTTTTCGGAATTCGTATCAAAAATAATTATGCATTTGAAATTATAAAAGAAAAAATCAATGGGTTATCTTTCAAATACTGATAAGTCTTGAAAAAAAGACCCTATTTTAGAAAGGGTTTACATCGTTAAATTAAATGTTTTCAGCTCGTTGACTTGCTGTGTCCTAAATTTCAGACTCTTGTTTTTCAGATATTGTGCAAAAAAGCACAAAATGGTTCGAATTTGAACAGAAAAGAAATTATAATATTTTTTTCACAAGATTTTTAAGGCTTAGTTAAGTTTAAATATTCCAGAATGTTGAGCGCTTAAAATAATTATCCAGACATGGATTTATAAATTCGTGGTATAGTACTTGCTTACTCCAGTGAGCTGAACGAATACTCAATTGTCTCCGGCACTTGCCGAGCAAATGCTGATGGTTTCAGACAATTGTTTTTTGGCTCTGGTCTTTGGTTAAGAGGGTATTCCATACTTGACCGAAACGGTATTTTTTGGAAAGGGTTACTCCGAAATCAATACTGAATGATTGACCAATCACTAACCGTCTTTGCGGTTCTTCTTTCACTTCGTGCTTTTCCCAAAAGGTTACGGAAAGAAGAACCGCAGGGATGGACGAATCTTTCTTAAAGGCTGTGGGGTGAGGGTTCCATACACTTTTTAAAGATTTACCGGAGGATGAAACTGCAAATTGATGCATAGGGTTTGCTTCTAATCGGTAGTTTCCGGCCTTAGTGCCTTAATCTTGAATCTTTCTAAATTAAGGATTGATCCGTTGAAGAACAGATATATCCCAATAACTTTAATTGTTGCTGTCTTGTCCGTTGCGGCAATTGCCGGGTTTCTTTTTCCGCCGGCAGTGCAGGAAAACCCGGCCCGTGTTGTGATGGACAACAGTGGCGGCAGGGTGATTTTTACTCATTTCGTTCATGCGGATGAGTATGGCTACGAATGTTCCGACTGTCACCACGATGATATCGGTCAGGAAAGACCGATTTCTTGCGGAAGCTGTCATCCGGTTGCTTTCGATGCCAAATTCAGGGCTGAACATCAGAAGAATTTTCCCAGTGAAGAAGCGTGTCTGCGCTGTCACGATGATGTTCCCACCAGTCCCCTCGCTGAAGAGGACAAGCCCGATACCGAGAGCATCCCCCTGCGCGCTGAAGCTTTTCACGCCCAGTGTATGGACTGTCACGAGAGTGACGGAGGCCCCTACGGTGAAGACTCCTGTTACGATTGCCATGCGAGGTAGGTCTCATGCTTAGAATACATTACTCCCTTGAATCTGATGTCCAGAAGACAATTTCCGACATCACTGCGCCTGCGGAACTCAACATTTCCATGCGCAACAAGATTCTGAAGATCAAGAAAGGCAAGAAGCTCGCTGCTGGTGAACTGCTCGCCGAGCGTCCTTCCAAGTATGGTGCTGCCTGTAGTGCGGCTCTTTCCGGTAAGGCAACCAAAGTTAACTACCACCACCTGACCATCAAGGCTGACGGTGGTGAAGAAAGTGTTGAGCCTATTGATGTTAAGTCCATGGGACCGGGCAAAGAGCTGCTGCGTACCCTGCAGGAACTCGGCCTGAATATTGCCGCTCTTTCTTCCCATGCAGATAAGCTGGTCATCAACGGTCTTAATCCCGAACCGGGTATCTCTGTTGCAGAGCAGCTGCTTAAAGATGAAAGGAAGACCATTGAAGCTGGTCTGCGCCTTGCAGAAGCCCTGATCACCCCGGTGCATACCTATCTGGCTGTTGCCGCAGGTGCTTCTTATGAGCTTGCCGGAACAGAGCGTGTCTTTGTTAAGCCCAAGTACCCCAACTCTCTCGACGCCCTTGTGGTCAAGAAAGTCACTGGAAAAGAATTTCCTGATGACACCAAAGTGATCAGCGTCATGGATCTCTACAACCTCGGCCGGGTCTACGAAACCGGTATGCCCATTACCGATACCATCATGACCATCGGTGAGAAAAATTACCGGGTGCTTTTCGGAACTCCCGTAAGTCATATCTGCAATGAGCTGGGTATTGATGTGAAGTCCGGCGACAAGGTTGTTCTCGACGGTCCTTTCCGCGGCGAAGCTGTCTACAGCCTTGATGAAGGTGTGAAGAAGGGCGATTACGGCCTGTTCGTAATTCCTTCCGGGACTTTCCCTTCAATTGAAGACGCAACCTGCATCAACTGCGGCGAATGTGTGCTCAGCTGTCCGGCCAGAATCCAGCCGAACATGCTCAGTCGTTACGCTGAGTACGAGATGTTTGAAATGGCTGAAAAGCATAACCTGCACAGTTGTTTCGAGTGCGGTCTCTGCTCCTTCAACTGTACGGTCAGACGTCCTATCCTGCAGTACATCCGCTTTGCCAAGGATCAGCTTCTGGTAAGCGGTCAGGCAGAAAAGACTTCGTAGTTGTGGTTGTTGCGCTTCGCGCTAAAATGATTTGATTTCGCCTCCGGTAGTACAATGAATCACGGGATCATCAGATTCTGAATATTGATTGAATAATCATACAAGGTTCAGCCGGATTGCGGTTAAACATACAAGTTTCAAGGGTTAAAATATGACTCCTCCAGTAATTAAAGCAATGTCCGACATTGCGGTCAGACTTACGGTTTCGCCTGCTCCCCACTGGCGCAGCAAGCGTACCGTGGAGAAGATGATGCAGTATCATCTTCTGGCTCTGGTTCCCGCAATACTCATGGCTTTCAATATGTTCGGCCTGCCCGCTCTCGCGACTGTGGGTATCGCCGGAACCGCTGCCGTTCTCACTGAGGCTTTTATGCTCAAGGTGCAGGAACGGGATATAAATGTAGATAACTACACCGCACTTTATGAAGGTCTCCTTTTTGCCTTCCTGTTGCCTGCGGGCGCTCCGTGGTGGATGGTAGCCTGCGGCGGTGCACTGACTATTGTGCTGGGCCGTACCGTTTTCGGCGGATTCGGTTCCAACCCCATCTGTGCGCCCCTCGTGGCTTGGGCTTTCTGTCGTCTTTCCTGGCCTGCTGCCATGGATATTGACGCAAACCTCGCCCATTTCATGATCAACGCTCCTCTGGACCAGCTCAAGTTCTTCGGCCTCGATACTCTCGAGCAGTTCAACTACACCGATCTCTTCCTCGGCAAGCAGCTCGGCGGACTCGGTGCTTCCCAGATCATCGCAGTGCTGGCTGGAGGTATCTTCCTTATCGCTACCGGCTGGGTGCGCGTGTTCATTCCTGCGGCTTTCCTCGTGGGTGTGACTGTTACCGCTTCCATCTTCTGGATGATTGATCCTGAAGTTTACGCCAACCCGCTGTTCCACCTGCTGACCGGGTCAGTGATATTCGGAGCCTTCTTCCTCGCTCCTGATGTTGCTTCCAGCCCCGTGGGTGTCATTCCGCAGGTTCTTTTCGGACTCATTGCCGGTACCATGGTCATCATTATCCGTGTGTACGGCATCTACCCCGACGGCGTGCCCTTTGCCATTATGGTGGCAAACCTGCTTACCCCCCTGCTGGACCGCGTGCGTCCCAAACCTTTCGGAGGCAAGTAAGTCATGCGCGAAATACTTCATATGCTCGTGGTCCTCTCCATCATCTGTGCCACTTCCGGTGCGGTGCTGGTCAACCTGAAGCAGGCCACCAAATCCCAGATCGAGCAGCAGGTTCTGACTTATGTTCAGGGTCCCGCATTGCTCTCCGTACTTGAGAATCGTGACAACGATCCTATTAAGGAACGTGTGAAAATAAAAGACGTGACTGTCTTCCCGGCCATGAAGGACGGCAAGCTGGTCGGTATCGCCCTTGAAGCCTTTGCTCCCGGTTATTCCGGCGACATCGGCGTTATGGTCGGATTTGATGTTGCCAATGACGAACTGCTCGGCATCGGCATCACCACCCAGACTGAAACTCCCGGCCTCGGTGACAAGATCATGAAACCGTCCTTTACTGATAAGTTTAAAGGCCACGGCCTCGATTCCATGCAGGTTTCTGCCAAGGGCGGCGATATCGATTCAATCGCCGGTGCGACTTACTCCTCTGTGGGTACTGTAGACGCAGTCCGTAAGGCCATTGAGGTTTATCAGTCCATCAAGCCTGAGATCACCAACATCTGGAAGAACTCTTAAGGAGACACCATGAGCCGTTTAGTAAAAGAATTCGTAAAAGGACTCTGGGACGAGCTTCCTCCGTTCAGGGTTCTGTTGGGACTTTGTCCCGTACTGGCTGTTACCTCCTCTGCAGAGAACGGCCTCGGCATGGGAATGGCGGTCATCTTCGTATTGACCATGTCCAACCTGATCATTTCCAGCATCAGGAAGATCATCCCTTCTAAAGTACGTATCGCCTGCTTTATCGTTATTACCGCATCACTTGTTGTTACGGTTGAGCTGCTCATGCAGGCTTATGCATATCCGCTTTACCAGAAGCTGGGCATCTTTGTTCCGCTTATTGTTGTTAACTGCCTGATTCTCGGTCGAGCTGAAGCATTTGCTTCCAAGAACGGGATCGTGCTCTCCATCGCTGATGCTCTGGGTATGGGAATCGGTTTTGCTGCCTCCCTGACCTTCCTCGGCGCTGTCCGTGAAGTAATCGGTGCGGGAACCGTTTTCGGCGTCCCGGTCATGTGGGAAAGCTTCAAGCCTGCTGAATTTATGATCATGGCTCCCGGTGCTTTTGTCGGCCTCGGTGTAATCCTCGCCGGCATGAACGCCTTCAACAGGTACCAGAGCCGCAAGAAGGGCGAGACTGTACCTGATGTAATGAACTCCGGTTGCGCGCACTGCGGTGCCTGCGGCGGTATTCAAGATCTTAAGGATAAATAGGGGAGAGCGTTAAAATGGAATACTTTCTGCTTTTTATCTCCGCCATTTTCATCAACAACATCGTACTGGTTCAGTACCTTGGCGCATGCCCCTTTATGGGCACCTCCAAGTCCTCCGATGTTGCCCTCGGAATGGGTGGAGCGGTAATATTTGTTACTCTGATGGCAACTGCCATCACCTGGCCCCTGCACCAGTATGTACTTATTCCTAACGGACTTGAGTATCTGCAGACCATCGTCTTCATTCTGGTCATCGCATCACTGGTACAGTTTGTTGAGATGTTCCTCAAAAAGGTCATCCCGCCCCTGTACAAGTCTCTAGGCCTCTTCCTGCCCCTGATCACCACCAACTGCGCAGTGCTCGGTGTGGCGATCATGGTTCAGCGTAACGGGTACTCTTTTATCAAGTCCATGGCCTACGGTCTGGCTTCCGGTATCGGTTTCCTCATCGCGCTGGTTATCATTTCATCCATTCGTGAGCGTCTTGACGTTGCTCCGGTTCCCCATGTTTTCAGAGGCGTACCTATCGCCCTGATCACCGCCGGAATCATGTCCATGATCTTTTTCGCCTTTAAGGGCATGGTTGCCTAACAGGTTAAGTAAGGAGAATATTTAGTTATGGTTACTTCTTCTATACTGGTCCTATTCCTGCTCGGACTTACTGCAGCAGCTGTTCTAGCTGCCGCATCCAAGGTCCTGCATGTTGAGGAAGATCCCCGCATTGCCGAAGTTGAAGGATGCTTTCCCGGCGCGAACTGCGGTGGCTGCGGATACCCCGGTTGTTCAGCTGCTGCTGCGGCAATCGTTAAAGGTGAAGCCGCTCCCGAAATCTGCGTTGCCGGCGGTCCTGAGATTGCCGAGAACATCGCGGGTATCATGGGCCTCGAAGCTACTTTCAAGGAACCCAAGGTCGCCAACAACATCTGCACCGGTGGTTCCCGTGCGAACCTGCTCTTCGATTACGAAGGCGTTGAAGACTGCCGCGCTGAAGCACTGCTTTACGGTGGTGAAAAATCCTGCGGTCTGGGCTGTCTCGGTCTCGGGTCCTGCGTAAAGGTTTGTGACTTCGATGCTATCCGCCTCAACGAAGAGGGCGTGCCTGTTGTAGACATGAACGCCTGCGTTTCCTGTGGTAAATGCGCAGAAGTCTGCCCCACCGGAGCTATCCGCGTGTCTGGTATGACCATGGACCTGCTCCATCTCAACAAAATCGACGATTGTCTGGCTCCCTGCATGCAGAAATGCCCAGCCCAGATAGACGTTCGTACTTATATCAACCAGATGAAAAACGGCGACATGCGCGGCGCTCTGCTGACCATGAAGGAACGCAACCCGCTGCCGCTGGCTGTGGGCCGTCTCTGCCCCGCACCTTGCGAAACCATCTGCCGTCGTAACATTGCTGATGACGGTGTGGCCATCCACACCCTGCACCGTTTCGTGGCTGATTGGGAAATGAATTCCGGTGCCCGTGTAAACCTGAACTGCAACCCCCCGTCCGGTCACAAGATTGCGATCATCGGTGCCGGTCCCGCAGGTCTTTCCGCAGCCTACTTCCTGCGCCGCATCGGTCACGAGCCTGTGATCTTTGAAAAGCGCGAGCAGACCGGTGGTATGATGAAGGGTGTTATCCCCGAATACCGTCTGCCTTCCAAGGTTGTAGATTGGGAAGTTCAGACCATCCTTGACCTTGGCGTGGAAGTTCAGAATGGCGTTGAGTTCGGTAAGGACATCACTTTCGAAACCCTCGAGCGTGACGGTTTTGAGGCAGTGTTCATTGCAACCGGTGCCTGGAAAGTTCCTGCTCTTGAGCTTGAGAACGCAAAGACTGAAGGTGTTATGGATGCAGTCACTTTCCTCGAGGAAGTTGGCAAGTCCATCACTGACCTTAAAGGCAAGAAGGTTGTGGTTATCGGTGACACCAACACCGCTATGGACGTTGTGCGCAGTGCTGCACGCCTCGACTGCAATGTTACCTCTCTGGTCGGTTGCATCCAGCGTAAGATGTCCGCCAACAAGAACGAAGTTAAACGCGCTACTGAGCTGGGAAGCGAACTGCTGTTCCTGACCAAGCCTACCCGTTTCCTCGCTGAAAACGGTAAGATCAGCGGTGTTGAATATATTGAAGTTCAGTACAAGGACCCCAAGAAGGCCCTTGGCGAACCTCTGCCTGTTGAAGGCACTGAGCAGACCATTGATGCCGATCTGGTTATTGTCGCTACCGACCGTGTTCCTGACATGACCCCGTTCATGGATGCTGAAGGTAACATTCCCTTCAAGATCAATAAGAAGACCGGCGGTATCGATTGCGACAAGACCTCCATGCAGACCTCCATGCCCAACGTATTCGTGGGTGGTGAACTGCATACCGGTCGCTCCATCATCATTCAGGCTGTTGCTGACGGGCGTATGGCTGCCCGTGGAATCCACCACTTCGTTACCGAAGGTGTTATTCCCGAGCCTAAAAACCCGCAGCTGCGCGTTATCCCTGAATCCATCCTCAAGAATATGGACGTTACCTACACCATCCCGAGAATTAACGTTCCCGAGATTACTGTTGAAGAACGCAAGTCCACATTCAAGGAAGAAGTTAAAGGCTCCATCGTGTATGAAGCAGCCCGCAAGGAAGGCAGCCGTTGCCTGCGTTGCGGCCTGACCTGCTACGATGCCGAAGCCGGTGCTGAATACGCACAGGATTCCGACGTGCAGAAGTTCAGCGAGCTGGGCAAGGAGTAGGGGACACAAGTCATGGAAAATGCGGTAAGGCGTTCATTCGCCAAATCATTTGGTGCCATCGGTTCCAAGGCTGCCCTCATTGCCCATCCTCTTGGTGCGGCAATGAAGCTGGCGGATACCCTGCGAATCGGTGACAGACGGCACAAGTACACTGCGACCCGCTCCCTCATGGGAACGCAGGTCAGCATTGTCGCCCTGCACCTTTCCAAGGATGCGGCCGAGCATGCTGCGGAGCTGGCATTTCTTGAGATCGAACGTCTCACCGCAATCTTTGACCGCCACCAGCCCGGTACCCCGGTTTCCCAGCTTAATGAAACCGGAAAACTGAGTGATGTGGCTCCCGAGCTCTTTGAGGTAATGGGGAAAGCACAGGTTTACTATCACCGTTCCAATGGAACTTTTGATTCAACAGTGCTCCCGGTTCTGGAAATGTTGCAGAAGAATAGAGATTCCAAGGGCAGGCTGTTGCTTAGCCAGAGTGACCTTGATGATGCTTTGGGCCTTGTGGGTTCGAACTTCATTAATGTTTGCAAGAATGGAATCAGTTTCAGTAAAAGTTCCATGGCCGTGACCCTCGACGGTATCGGCAGGGGCTATATTGTAGACCGGGCCTCGGAAATTCTGGCAGCGAACGGAGTGGAGAATCATCTGATCATCGCCGGCGGGGATATCCGCGCCTGTGGTGAACGTTCTCCGGGACAGCCGTGGCTTGTCGCCATTGAGGACCCTTCCGGCAAGGGAGGCTATTCGGCGGTAGTCAGGCTCAAGGATGCTGCAGTAGCTACTTCCGGTGGTTGTGAGTTTTACTTTGATGCTGAACGTTCCCATTACCACGTACCAAATCCCCAGACTGCCATTTCACCGAGGCAGGGTGTCAGCCTTTCGGTTGTAGCCCCCACAGTGATGGAAGCGGATGCGCTATCA
This sequence comes from Maridesulfovibrio sp., assembly GCF_965230075.1. Taxonomy (GTDB): domain Bacteria; phylum Desulfobacterota; class Desulfovibrionia; order Desulfovibrionales; family Desulfovibrionaceae; genus Maridesulfovibrio. Next base: position 932,520 of record NZ_OZ245945.1, read on the forward strand.
ACCTCGGCATTCGTTATGAATCCCAAGGATGCGGCTTGCTTTATCAATGCGCAGAAACAATGTGAATGCCTGATCTCCGGTTCATCCGGAGCTAAAATGAGTTCCCGTAACTGGGAAACTCTGGTCAGGATTTAAAACGATATAAAGTCTATTCCGGATGCCGGGAACTGAAAACCTCCTAAATGAAGGTCCCCGGCACACTGTAGGGACGGTAACTCTCACACCGTTCAGGGCAACAACTCAGTAATCCGGAATACGACGTCCTCATACATGGGATCCACCTCGTCCCCATGAAAGCCAAACGGGCCGGAAGCTCACTCTTCCGGCCCGTTTATTCATAGGTCTTATAAAGCACCATCTACTGCGTTCCTGCAAAAAAGACAGAAACTAGCGTATTTAGATACGCGTCGTTCCTGCCTTTTTCTTGCGCCTTGTATCTGGCACTTTCTAAGCCCTATGTGCTAAAGCCAACGCCTTACCTTTAAACAATACTCCTCGTATTCCTCCCCGAAAACAGCCAGCATACGTCCTTCCTCGAAGGGAATGTACACAGTGGCCACGATCATGATGAACAGGATCAGGAAGGATATTCCAATGTATGTTGCGGCTACAAGAGTTGCGCCAAGCATGGCGGCAACCATGCCCACATACATGGGATTGCGGCTGATTTTGAAAGGTCCGCTGATTACCAGCTTGTCCGGATCGTCAAAGGTGCTGATGTTTGTCTTCAGTCTATTGAACAGAATTGATCCGGAATAGCAGAATGCAGTCCCAGCTACGATCAGGAACCATCCTGTCCATTTAATATAATCCGGCCTGTTGATGGGTGTCAGGTCTGCGAGGGAAGCCGCAATTATGACGAAGATGCTGAAAAAAAAGAGTATTGGGGGGAGTGGATAAAATTTCATTTTTTGCTCCTGTGGTTTGTGTTGAATTTAAAATAAGTTCGCTTTGAAGTTTTGTCAACTATGTTGTCAAAATGACATTTATATTGTCATAAAATTGTATCTGTGTAATGTGTGGAGCATGAAATACGCAGACGGTGAAATGCTTCATGAATTTTTCAAGGCAATTTATGGTGCTTGGAAATCGGTAGAGGAAGTGGAGGAATCAATCCACATGGAAAGCGGTATGAGCAGGGCTCAGAAAATCAACCTTGCGCATTTGATTTCTGCTGGTCCGATGACAGTGTCTGACCTGGCATTTAAGCGCGGGGTTTCCCGGCAGTCAGTTCAAGTGGGGGTCGGCTCCATGGTGGAGCAGGGCTATGTACAGCTCATTGAGAATCCCCGGCACAAGAAAGCAAAGCTGGTGCAGGTGACCTCTCATGGCCGGGAATTGTACGAGTTGTCGGAAAAAGCAGAGAATGAAATCATAGAAAAGGCTTTTCCAAAATTTGCTGCTGAGGATGTGTCGAATGCAACCAGTCTGTTAAACATGGTGCGGGAAAAATTGGAAAAGTTAGAACCGAAAGTTTTGAAGATGCGACAGGAGGACTAGCAGATAGTTATAGGTATTGGATAGTGTTTGTTTGCATTGGTTCTTGCATTTTATTTTAAAAAAGTTTTTAATTTAAAATAGTAATGTTGTTTTGTGCGGGGGCTGATTTATTGCCGTGAAGTAGGTTCTTTTCATTATACCAAAGGTGCTTGATGAATTATTTGTCCATATTGCTGGTGCTGCTGACGGTCACCATTCTACTTCCTTTTAACTTATGTGCTGAGGATTTTAATCCGGTACTCGTTTATCAGGGAAAGATTGCGGACAATTCATTTAGTGTCTCGATCCATAAGGGCGTTGAAAGATTCAAAGCCAAGACCGGTGAGGAGTGCACGGAAGTTGAGATCGGTATGACTCTCAAAGAGTACGTGGATACGATCACAAAATATGCTGACGAGGGCTATTCCCCGATATTTCTTATGTACGGCAACCATTTTCCGGATATGGTGCCCTTTGTGCGCAAGTATCCGGCGACCCGCTTTATTGTCCTGGATACTGTCCGTGATGAACCAAATGTTTATTCCTTTGTTCTAGCTGATCACGAAGGATCTTTTCTGGCAGGGGCTTTGGCGGCAATGGCTTCCAAAAGTGGGAAAATAGGTTTTGTCTCGGTGGTGGATACCCCGTTTCAAAGACGTTTTCAGTGTGGATATACTCAGGGAGCCAAGTATATTAATCCTGATATTGAAGTGCTCAAGGGCTATACCGGAAACTACGACGGTGCATGGTTTGATGGCAAGGCTACTTCCCGGCTGGCCAACCGGATGATGGATGAAGGGGCGGATGTAATTTATCAGGCTGCCGGCGGAGCAGGGCCTGCCGTGCTTGCAGCCTGCGCAGCACGTGGGAAGATTGGTATCGGTGTGGATATCAACCAGAACGGACTTTATCCCGGCAGTGTGCTTACTTCCATGGTCAAGCATACGGATAAGGCTGTCTTTGCCGCACTTATGCTGGCAAAGCGGGGCATCTGGCGGGATAATTATAAACGTCTAGGTTTGGCGCAGGAGGCCGTAGGAATCGTTTTTGACGAACATAATAAAGATCTAGTGACCAAGGAAATGCACATCCGGATCGAAAATATCCGCAAGAAGATTATCCTCGGGGAAATTGTGGTTGACGAGTATACAGAAGATCCAACCTGTTCGAGCCATGCCAAGTAGCTATATTACAAAGTTACACAGCATATCGCTGTTTTTGGTGAAGGTCATGCTTGTGGGATTGATTGTCCCGCTGGCAGCAGGTCTGGTCATTTCTTTTGAGTTGGAAAAGAAACAGATGATGACCCGCTTGGCTGATTTTCACCAGCGTTCTCTGGATACCCTGATTGATACTGCTGAAGATGCAATGCTTTCGTTTTCCCCGGAGAGTGCCCGCAATATTGTGGGCATTTTGCTGCAGGATGATCGTATTGTCAGGATAGAAATTTTTTCATCTATATATGATCTTTACCTTTTGCGCGTATCCAAAGAAACGCCTGAACATGAGTACAACACTATGGAGCTGGTGCAGAATGTAGTCAAAAACGGTGAAGACCTTGGCTATGTGCTGGTAGCTGTAGATAAGGATTGGGTAACTCCGCGTATAGCGGAAAGCCGTAATCAGATTATAGTCATGTTTGTGACGATGTTCGTAGGCGGGTTGCTGCTGATCATCCCGGCCATTTATTTTAAGGTTCTCAGTCCGTTGAACCGTTTGATGCGGCAGGTGGAGGTCCTCTCTAAAGGTGAGCTGGGAGTACCATACCGGTGGCAGGGCCGTGATGAATTTTCTATGCTGGGTAAAACCCTTGATGATATGCGCATCAAGCTGGATAAGACCTTCAGCCTGATGCGTGAAATGGCCATTACTGATGAGCTCACCAAGCTGCCCAATAGGCGTGGGTTCTACGGTGAAGTTGAAAAACTGCTCTGGTTGGGCGGACGCTACAGGCATCCGCTTATACTCGCTCTTTTCGATATTGATCACTTCAAATCTATAAATGATAATTTTGGTCATCCTGTGGGGGATGAAGTCTTAAAAAGTTTCGCGGGAGTCATATCAAATCGTATCCGTAAGACCGATCTTTTCGCACGTATCGGTGGAGAGGAGTTTGTCTTGGTTATGCCTGAAACCTCCCGCGATGATGCCTATAAACTCCTTGATCGGCTTAGGTTGGCTGTGTCGGAGCATGAATTTTCCCATGGAGAAAGAGTAACTGTAAGTGTCGGATATACGGATTTCTCCGGTTCAGAGAAGCTTGAAGGTCTAATGGACATTGCAGATAAGGCCCTTTATAAAGCGAAGCAGGACGGCCGCAATAGAATTGTGCTCGGGCCGGTAGAATCATCTTCTTAAACTTGGGTTATTCATTAAAATTAAGGTCGTAAATGCAGTATTGGATTATATTAGCCTGCGCCATTATGTTGGAAGTTTGCGGCACTATTGCCATGAAATTCTCTGAAGGCTTTACCAGAATGGCCCCTTCAGTCTTAATGTTTGTCTTTTATGGGGCTTCTTTTACCGCTTTGGCTTTCGCTTTAAAGAAAATTGATGTCAGTGTTGCTTACGCCATATGGTCCGGTCTCGGGACTGCCATTATCTTTACCATCGGGATTTTCTTTTTCAAGGAGTCCGTTTCAGCTCTTAAGGTAATCAGTTTATTGCTGATCATCACCGGGGTTGTGGGGCTTAAGCTTAGCGGTGCCAGTCATTAAAATTACAGTTCTGTAATGGTCGGCGAAAAATATTGCCGCAAAAATTATGCTGTATTATGAATAGGGTATGAAAAACTGTGAACTTCTTACCCGGACCGCGCTATTACCGTTCAGACCGGGGTTGCTTCCGCAAACCCTTAATTTATTCGTGACCGCGCGTTGCAATGCAACTTGCGAGTTTTGCCTTTACAAACATTCAGTAGATAACCCCACAGCCCGCAGCGCAGAACTTTCGGTCATTGAATATGAGAAGCTGGCCGAAAATTATGGCCCCCTTCATTTTCTTTCCATTTCCGGCGGCGAGCCTTTCATCCGTGAAGACCTTGCTGAAATCTGTCAGGTTTTTATTGATCGCTGTGATGTGCAGGCTGTCGATATCCCTTCCAATTTCTCTTACACTTCGCGTATGGTTTCCACTCTGGGAAAACTTGTTCCGGCTAATCCTGACGTGCGTTTTGAATTGCAGCTTTCTGTGGATCATCCTGATCAGCGACATGATGAAATCCGGGGGATTTCCGGTTTGCTGGATAAGGTTATACAGACTCTGGGAGCACTGGAGTTCCTGCGCAAATACGACAATTTTAAAATTAAGGGGAACGGATTATATTTGGACTCCAATGCTGATGAATTGGATGAGCTGTCTTCATGGTTTGAAGATGTTGCCCGTTGCGATCATTTTAACCTTAGTTTTCCACAACAACTGTTGGTTCCCAGTCGCGATAACCCTGAAGTGCGCAACCAGCTTGAAAAATATATTCCGGCAGTGGAAAAGATTCTGGAACGGGCCGAGTTCTCTTCGCGTATGGATCTGCTTACCGCAGCCATCTCCTCTTCCAAGAAATTGTCCCGTAAACGTTTGATGCAGGCGGCTTCAGGTGAGCGCGATACCGGATCATATTGCCGGGCCGGAAAATCCATTGTGGTCATTGATCAGGAAGGCAATGTTTTTCCTTGCGAGCCTCTTTGGGCATCGGTGGGAAATCTCCGCAATTCCGGTTATGACCTTGGAAGTATTTTGAAAGGCAAGCGTTACCGGGAGTTCTGTAACGATCGTCTGGGGAAGGGCAAGTGTAATTGTACATGGACCTGCGCTATTAACAGCTCCTCGGCAATCAATGTAAAGGATGCGGCTTTGATCGGCCTTAATGCTTTGCGCAGTATTCTTTTCGGGAGGAAGTAGTGAATACATCCAAGCCTTGTTTGAGCATTATCATTGCATGCTCCCGTCCGGCAGCTCTTACCCGCTGTCTTGAAGCCTTTGCCACACTTGATAGTGTGGTAGATTTTGAAGTGATCTGCGCTGGGGATGTGAGTGGTGTTGACTTTCAGACGGATAGATTTGAATTCAAGTTGATCCCCTGTGTTGAAACCCATGCCAACGTACGCCGCAATCTTGCTTTGGATGAATCACGTGGTGAAATAATCGCTTTCATGGATGATGATGCCTATCCCCGTGAAGGATGGCTTGAAGCTGCTGCTTCCATTGATCCGGATGGCGGGATTGTCTGTACCGGACCGGAAGTACCGCACTGTGATTCTGATGTGGCGTGGACAATCTACGCGGTTAATTCCAATGTAGCCGTTGCCGGGACAAAATCGCATGTGAATACCGAGCCGGAAAGTGTTGCGTGGTATCAGGTGCCGTTTTGTAATTGTGTCTTGCCGCGCAAGTTGATCGAAAGTGCAGGAAAGCCTGCTGAAGGCATCCCTTGGGATATGGATGATTTTGAGTTTTGCATGCGGCTGCGTGAATATGCCCGGTTCAAGAATAACCCTGCACTATCTATCGTTCATGACCGTTACCCGGACTCTGTGCTTCATCATTTGAAGTACCGTTTCAAGCTGCGGGTCCGTACCGGGGAAAAGATAATTTCCCACCCTGAAATATACGGTTCAATCCTGCCTGTTCTGGTGGCCTGTGCCAGTCCGTGGACGTTGGTGTTCATGATTTTTCTTGATCAGGGATTGGGGCAGGTTTTGCTATTTGGATTGTTAGCTCTTGTTTTGTTCGGAATAGCGGCTCAGGTTCCGGAAGGGGTGAAGAAAGTAGGGGAAAGTGGGATTTTTCGTTACCTGAGTATAATGATTGCCCAGCAGGTTTTGACTGTCGTGGGCGTGGGCATTGGCACGGTCAGCGGGCTTTGCAGGTATGGCTTCAAACCATGGTCTATCTTCCTGCGCCGCGAAGGGCGTGATAATCCATTGTTTGTTTACGGATTAGCCGGGTTGATCGGCTGTTTCTTATCGTGGGCTCTGGGACATTATCCGGTAGATTGGATGCCTTCTTCACTTTCATGGCTGGTTCATAAGGGATTCATACTTCTTCTTACCGGACTGGGGGCTGTCCTTTTCCTGCTTCCTTCATTGGGCTCATTTCGTCGTAATTTTAATGGTAAGCAGGTTCGTTTACTCAGTGCTGGAGTTTCCGTGCTGGGGTTGGTCACCGTATTTTCTCATCACCCGGACGGCCATTTTATTTTTTCGCATCTTTCCGATCTGTCCGAACTTACCGCTCATGCCACATTTTGGATTGAGCTTCCGGTGATATTAGGTGGAATAGGCTTGTTGATAGCTTCCTTCAAAGGAATGATTCGTTCTGTCTCAGCGGTCAGATGGGCGGGGGTATTGCTTTTCCCTTCGGCGCTTATCGCCCTTGCCAGTCATGCTTGATTTGTTGAGTGGGTGCTTAATCTTATTTGGATAAAAAACTAGACATTAATAGTAGTAGTTACTATTAGTTATTTGTCAAAATGACATACAATCGAAAAGCAGCCGTTGCAGAAAATAATTTTCCTTTTGAATGTGTTGATGCTATTTCTCACATGCTTAATTGAACCCATACCCAAATAAAAGGTTAGCATTCATGAATATTTCCTCTCGCCTGAAGCTTTCAGCTTTTGTTCTTGGTTTTATCCCGGTAATTATCGCTCTGGTCCTTTTTGCCTTCTGCCCGGATTTTGTTTTTGGGTCTGCATCTTCAACCGTCATCCTATGCGGTATTGCAGCCAGTTTAGCGATTACTTTTTTTATTATCTACAGCATCGGTCGCAATGTAATATCTCCAATTGAAAATCTGCGGGATTTTGCAGTTGATGTGCAGAAAGGTCGGGCAAACGGCGAATGCTCCGGTTTTTATATGTATGAGCTCGAAGAGCTCAAAGTCGCAGTTTGTGCCATGGTTGCAAGTTTGGAAGAAGCAAATAAAAGGGCTGAATCCTTGAGCGAGGAGGCGCGCAGTAAAACTGCAGAGATTGAAGCGGCATTGCAGACCAGCCGGGATAAGGAAGAACAGACCCAGAAGCTTATTGCTTCCATGCGTAAAGCGGCTGATAAAGCGGGGAACTCTTCCGAGAGAATTTTTTCTGATATCAGCGACCTTAGCGAACGCATTGAAAAAGTTGGTGAAGGCGTTGAAGTGCAGCGTGACCGCATGACTGAAACCGCAACCGCCATGGAAGAAATGAACTCCACTGTTGCCGAGGTTGCCCGCAACGCATCGCTTGCTGCCGGAAATGCTGACCAGTCAAAGGAAAATGCTTCAACCGGAGCACGTGGCGTTAACGACGCGGTGGAAGCTATTAAGAAAGTTGAGAACGAAGTTCTTTCCCTTAAGCAGACTATGAGTCAGCTTGGTGAGCGGGCTGAGAATATTGACCGGGTTATTAATGTAATTAATGACATTGCCGACCAGACCAACCTGTTAGCTCTTAATGCTGCGATTGAAGCTGCAAGGGCAGGTGAGGCCGGACGCGGGTTTGCCGTTGTTGCTGATGAGGTCCGCAAGCTCGCTGAGAAAACAATGGAAGCTACCAAAGAGGTCGGCGATGCCATTACTGATATTCAGGAGCATGCAAAGACCAACGTAGACTCTGTTGAGCGTGCTGCTGCTGACATTGTTTCCGGTACTGAGATAGCTGTGGAATCCGGGTCTTACATGCAGGAAATTGTGACTATCATCGAGTCCACATCCGAGCAGGTGGATTCCATCGCAACTGCCTCTGAAGAACAATCAGCTACAAGCGAAGAAATCAACAGGGCGGTTTCTGATGTTACTCAGGTTGCGCAGGAGACTGCTGCGGAAATGGATGAAGCCCGCCAGATTCTTATTGAAGTTTCAAGTCTCGTTCAGGAACTTGATGGCCTTATCCACGGTATGGCTGGAGGAAACCTTGAAGCCGTTTCCGGTGATGAACTGGTTACGTGGAGTGACTCTGCTTTTTCCGTGGGAATTAAGGCTATCGACGTGCAGCACAAGAAGCTGGTCGGTATGATCAACGGGTTGCATAAAGCCATGCGTGACCGCGCATCCGATACCGTCATGAAACGTTTGGTGGAAGAACTTAAGAACTACACCGTGGACCATTTCAGTACAGAAGAAAGACTTTTTGACCGCTATGGCTATCCCCAGACTCCGGCGCACAAGGAACTGCATGAAAAGTTCGTCAATCAGGTCCTTGAATTTGAAGCCGCACTGCTCAGCGGTAAGGCTAAGGTGACCATGGATGTAATGCAGTTCCTCAAGGATTGGTTGGTGCAGCACATTCAGGGTGAAGACCGCAAGTATACATCATTCCTGAACAGTCACGGAATCCGCTAACTACGAAAGAAGGGTTATGCCGCTTTCCTCAATAAATCTGAACCTCATAAGTGCGCTCAAGGCTCTGCTGGATGAAGCCAATGTTACCCGTGCGGCAAAACGGCTTAATGTTACCCAGTCGGCCATGAGCCGCAATCTGGCTCAGTTGCGTGAAATTTTTGCTGACCCGCTTCTGGTGCGGGTCGGCAATTCTTTGGTCCTGACTGAACGGGCCTTGGATTTGCGTAGCCGGGTGGACGCGGTACTTGCTGAAATTCACAGCATGGTCGAGGGGGAAAGTTTCACTCCGGCCACCTGTACAAGCTTATTTCGCATTGCCACCACCGATTATGTGGCTGAGCGGGTTATTCCCGATGCCCTTGCAAACATGCATGATGAAGCTCCGGATATCCGGGTGGAGGTCTCCACCATGGGTAGCGGGGACTTCGAAAGGCTTGCTGACCGTTCGTTGGATTTTGTCTCCTGTATTATGGAGGAATCCATGCGCGGGCTTGAGCATGCGACCATTGGGCGTGACCATTTCAAATGTTGTATGCGGGCCGACCATCCGCTCCGGAATGGTTTTGATCTTGATGAATACTGTGAAGCCATGCATGGGGCTGTTACCGGAACCGGTGATAAGATACGCCCGGTTGATAACTATTTGATGCAGCAGGGGAGGACCCGCAGAATAACCTTTTCAGCGCCGCTTTACGGGTCTGTGCTGGAGGTTGTTAAACGTTCTGATCTGCTGCTCACAATTCCTGCCCATATAGCTCATAACCTGAGTTATTGCTACGGTTTAAGCGTTGTGGAACTTCCTTTTGAACTTCCTGAGTTCGAATATTCTCTTCTCTGGCATTCCTGCCGCAATGCCGACTCCGCCCACGCCTGGTTCAGGGAACGTTTGATGAAAGAGATTTGTCTGCTTCCTGCTTCCGGTATGCCGGATATGATTTAATTTCATGTCCTGTATGATTAATTATGATTTCAAATTATGATTAGATGCGGGTAAGTACTATCGCCAAGGAGATAGTAATGATTGAAACGATTCTTACCCTGCTTACAATCTGCTTTTTGGCCCGCATGAGTCCGGGACCGGATATGCTGCTGCTTATCCATCACGCCGGATGTGGTGCTGCTAAACAAAAACGCGGGTTATTGCGCGGTTCCCCGGCGGCCTACGGCTGTGTGCTGGGAGTCTGCATGGGCTTGATTTTCCACGTCAGCCTCTCAGTACTGGGGCTGGCCCTTGTGCTTAAAAGCAACCCCTTTATATACAATATTCTGCGCTATGCCGGGGCAGTCTATCTGGTCTACATCGGCTATCGTTGCTTTACTGACCGCTCCGGGCTGGAGCTGGATGGTTCCGGCGAATGTCCCGTGGGAGCGACTTTCATGCAGGGCTTAAAGGACGGTTTGTTCTGCAACCTGCTCAACCCCAAGGTCACCCTGTTCATTCTCAGTGTATTCATGCAATTGGTAGGACCGGGTGCCGGATTGGGTGAAAAAGCGGTCTACGGTTCGGTTATTGTGCTGGAAGCCTTTTTCGGCTGGGGACTGTTCGTGGTCTTCTTGAACACAGCGGTTATGCAACGTATTTACGGTAATCATGTCGGCGTCATCAATAAGGTTACCGGAGTGATTCTTTTCCTGCTGGGCGCTTTAATCTTCGTTAGTTGAAGAGTTACGTTTTTTGGGTTTCAGCTCAACCATTATTGTTATGTACCCTTTAACATGCTAAAAATCAGGCATGAAAAAGGGCACTTATTTTTTTGGGGCAGCACTACTGGGTTATATCTCCACTATCCTGCTCATCTATTATTTCGAATCAGCATGTGAGAGTTCCAATATCAAGACTCTCTTTGATGCTTTCTGGTATTCACTGGTAACCCTGACCACTGTGGGTTACGGGGATCTTTACCCCACATCCATAATTGGAAAACTTGTTTCCATAGTCATGGTGCTGGGCAGTATTGGCATACTCGGTTATTTTATCGGCAGGTTAACAGAACATATTCAGGCTTTGGCGGAGAGACGCAAAATGGGTTTTGACGGAACTGGTTTTAACAACCATGTGGTAATTGTCGGCTGGAATGAATTTTCGGAAGATGTAGTCACTCAGCTTGTCCATGCCGGAAAAAAAGTTTGTATTGTCACTGACAATAAAGACCACATTGATTTCATTTACGAGACTTTTTCACGGCAACAGGTTTTTGTGATCTTCTCGGATATGAATTGCCGTGAATGCTTGAAAAAAGCTAATGCAGCTGAGGCCGTCTCGCTAATGCCCAACCTTGGTGACGATACAAAGAATCTTGTTTTTATCCTCAATGCCAAGAAATACCATCCACATCTTTCGTTTGTTGCGACTATTGATAATTCCGAACTCAAGGAAACATTCACCAGTGCCGGGGTTAATTTTACAATTTGCCGTAATGATATTTCTTCAAAGATTGTAGCGAGCTATATATTTGAACCCAGCGTGGCCTTGTTTAACGAGGATCTGCTTTCCTCAGCTACCGGTAATCAAGATTATGATGTGCAGCAATATTTCGTTAAAGAAGGCAGCAGATTTGACGGGCAGAATTACGGGGATATATTTGAAGAGTTGCGCAAATCATTCAATGTGCTGGCTATCGGGGTCAGTCAGGATAGTGGGCAGGGGCTTGAGCTGAACAAGTTGCCTCAGTTTTCCTTAGAGGTCCGGTCCGGAGATTATCTGATAGTATTGACTTCAGGGCGCAGTATAGAAGGGTTGAATGAAGTCTTCGGTTGTTCCGAGGGGCTTTATTACTCGGAGTAAAATTATATCTGTTTAACTTAGGGATGCTGTGAAGCTATCACTTCATAAACCTTGACTTCGTGGTCCGGGTTAATCCTGTATTTAACATCTTCAGGATACAGAACAGCGCGATACATGTTTTCACCCGCGTAAGATTTCATTTGTTCCTTTGTCTGCCAATATGTGTGCAGGGTTATCTCGGATTCGTCACCCAACGATCTGATGAAAATTTTGTGTCCGCAACATCCGTCCAAGGACTGGGTGTCTTTAACACCGGTTTCATTAAGATAATCAAGAAAAACCTCGGCTGTATCTTCTGGGCATGTGCATTTCCATTCTCTTATCCACATAACTTACCTACGCATTTTTATAGTGTTTAAAAGTGTGATCAAGCAGCGCTGCTTTCATCAATAAAACAGGCAGTGACTTGAGTTCCTGTGGCCTCTGCGGAGTGCATTGAGATTGTGGCTTTGTGGGTTTCGGCAATAAGCTTGGCGGAATATGTCCCCAGTCCGGTTCCGTCTTCTTTTCCAAGGGTTACGTATTTATCGAAAAATCTCTCTCTGATCTCTTCGGGAACCGCCAATGTATTCTTGACGGTCACAGATATGGGTGGGCCGCTGTTGATGGCAATGGTTACAGTATCGCCTTCGTTGGATGCTTCCACTGCATTCTTGATCAGGTTACGGAACATGGTCCGCAGGAGCATGCCTTCGCCGGTCAGAAATAGCTCTTCCACCCCTTCGATTTCCTTGCCGTCCAGCATAATGGAGAGTTTTACCCCGGATTGATTCAGCAGCAGGGCCATTTCTTCTTCCAGCGATGTCATCAGGTCCACAAGGTCTACATTCATGGTTTTCAGACGGTAGATACCCTGTTCCATCTTAAACATGTCCAGATGAAACTGGATCATATCCAGCATACGGTATCCTGCTGATGCTATGCGCTTGATATACTTTCTCTGATCTGTGCTCAGCGGTTCTTCGCTATTGAGCAGTAGTTCTGGATAACCGATGACAAGGTTGAGCGAGGATTTGAGGTCGTGCCGATTAATGCGTTCTACCTCATCACGAATCATTTCTGCGGTGCGTCGTTCGTGAATCTGCTGTACCAACAGTTTATTTTTCTTTTCCAGTTCCGCCTGCTTGGAACGTAATTGTTTGGTGCGCTGTGAAACGATGTTTTCCAGCATTTCACGGTGGCTGTTCAACCATGCATCCCGTTTGTCGATCTTGGCCAGCATGGAGTTAAATTCCGTGACCAGATAGCCGATCTCATCGTCACTGCGGTAGGAAACCCGGCGGGTGTAGTCCTTGCTTTCTGAAATATCACGTACCGTATCCGTCAATTGACCGATGGGTTGGGTCAGCTTTTTACGGATGAAATTGGTGGTCAGGAAACAGGTTGTCAGCACTGTGACCAGAATAAGTCCTGAGCTGGCCAAGTTTTGGAAAAACCAGTCCAATTGTTCGGCAAACTCACCGTCCAGAACAATGTGGCCCAAAAGCTCATCTCCTGAGCGGATTTCTTTTATTATGCGGTAATGATTGAAACCTTCAATTGTTTTTGAAGTATCTGCGGGAAGTTCTTTGATTTGGGTTCCGAACCCTGCGAATACTTTTCCATCAGGGGTAAAAATAGTAGCTCCAACGGAATTGCCCACAAGGGTCAGCGATTCCAGAACTTCGGTGGCAGAGTCCCGGTCATCGAAATCAAGGGCCGGGGCTACGGAAGTGCTCAGGACCTGCGTAAGCGAAGTCGCCTTTTTCAGGGTTGCCTGTCTGAAGGAGTGGAAAAATGAGGCTATATTCAGGGTCAGGGAGATCACAACCGCGGCAATGGTTGTACCCAGAATCGCTAGGCCTACTTTGCGCCCGATGCTGTTCCGGTATTTTTTCATTGTGGTGTGTCTCCGCAATAGATTTCAGACAGTTTCAGCAGCTTGGAACTGATCGTGAGTCCTGCTTTGCGTGCCGCACAGATGTTGACCTGCAGCTTGAAGCGAGAACCGGATTCCACAAGGTTGATCATGCCGCCCATGCGTAGGAAATCCGGACTCTGTCCGATGGTCAGGATTGGTTTGCCTTTGATTTTATTGAGTACAGCGGCAATTACGCGCGGATTATCCACATCTATAAATAGAACTTTAAAATTTCCGTCCGGCCAGCCCACGAGTTTGAATTTGTCCGGGTTTCTGAAAAAGCGGGACAGTTTTTTCGGGGCGATTGCAGCCACGGGTACAGGACGTTCGGCGGCGATTCTGCGTTTGTCGGGGCCAAGTACATATTTTGTGATTTTTTTGATGAACAGGGCTTGTAACTGCGGCTGAGTGACCTTGATCCTGTGCTGCTGTCCGCTTTTTGCGCGGGCATGCGCCGACAGGTCGGGTATGGAACATACCATAAAAAGGGTGGCAATTGTAATTGCCAGTATTTTATGGATTTTTAGAAGTCCCATGTCAGCCTCAGCGTGCAGGAAGGTTCGGTGGGGGCAAAGTTACCCTGATCAACATTGGTCAGCAGGTTATTACCGATGAGTTCGAGGGAAAGGTCTTCCCGGGCCTGCCAGGCCAGACGGACATCAAATCCAAATCCGGTGGACAGGTCCTTGTCATCCATGGAGTTCAGGTATGATGTGAACAGGTCCAGTTCCCAGTCTTCGGCAAGATCGATCAGGGCTTGAAGTTTTATGTTGTAAAGCGGGGAATTCACGGGCGGTGAAAAACCGGGAATCCCATGTGGAAGCTTCGCGAAATCCTGATTGGAAATGTCGATTGAGGGGCGCAGGGTCAGGAATGAATAAGGCTGCCAGTCAAGGGCAATTTCAGTCCCATATGAAACACCGCACAGTCCGCTGATCGGCGTGGCTGTGTTCGTGCTGTCATCAAAGCTGAAGGTGACCATCTGGTCGTAATTGTTCAGGTACAGTGAAAGATCCAGCTTCAGGGTTTCGCTGAAGAGTTTACGGTATCCGGCCTCAACGGTAGTCAGTTTTTCGTTGTCCAGATCATCGCTGAAATCGACATTGTATTCCTTGTCTTTGATCCTGACCCGGTAGTTTCCTTCACGAAGCCAGTAGCTCGGTTTGCGGTTGGCGTAGGAAAATGCCAGCCAGTATTCCTCATCATCTTCCATATAGAGGAGACGTGCTGTGGGCTGAGGGGCAAGTTCACTGTCCCCGGAATAGTCGAGTTTAAGGCCGAGGGTCAGGAAAAGCTTTTCGTCTATCAGGGTAATACGGTCTTTAGCGAATCCGCTGAAGTCGAGGCGGTAGATACTGTCGTTGGTTACCTGTACATTTTCTCCCTGCTTGAAAGAATTCCAAAAATATTTACCGCCCAGTCCGAAGGTCAGGAAATGGTCTTCAATCTGTTCATTGGAATAGATGAATTCAGCATCAACGGCATTTGACATGTTCTCCATGTCCGCAACAGTGATTGAGGTTCGGGTATAGGATGAACGAAACTGCATGCCGGATTTGGCTCCAGTTTTTCTGTCCCAGAGAATTTGGGCGTAGCCGCTGTAATCGCTTTTATCTTTATTGGCAGAAAACGGGTTACCCGGAGGAGAGTCTTCCGTAATTGTCGATCCTGCCAACTGGCCCTGTAGTGAGAACTGGTCGGTGTAGGCGTTCAACCAGTCAGCACGGAAACCGCCGCTTCCGGTAATCCAGTCGGTTGAACCTTTTTCAGTCCGGCCGCGGATATGGTAATTTTTACCAAATTCATATTCACCCTTGGCGTAAACCGCCATGGTTGCGTTCTCAGATATGTGCCCGCCCTTGCGGATGAACTGGCTTACGCCTTCTGTCCCGCCGGCGGTTACGCTCTGGGTCCCCTGCATTTCCGCAGCGGATTTGGTGATGATGTTGATTACGCCGTTAAATGATTCAGAACCCCAGAGACTGGTCCATGGGCCGCGGATGACTTCGATCCGCTTCACTGTCTGGATGGGCAGGTTCTGGCTGGACCAGATTACCCCGTGGAAATAGGGGGAGGTAATCGGCCTGTTGTCCACCAGAATGAGCTGTTTGCTGTTGAATGTGCCGGAAAATCCCCTGATTCCGATGGCCCATTTGTCCGTATCTGTACGGGTTACAACCACGCCGGGAACTGTACGCAGGGCTTCGGGAACCGATCTGGCTCCGCTGCGCTTGATGTCCTCTTCAGTGAGGATGGTGTATGAGCCGGCTATGTTTTCAAGGGATTGTTTACGCTCGGAAGGGGAGACCATTTCGACCTGTAGGAGGTCTTCGAGGTCGAGGTTTTCCAATTCTGCAGAGACATCCTTGTCTTCTGCAAAACATGGTGCGGTTCCGGCCACCATGGCCAGAAGAATGAGAGAGAGGGCAATAACTGCCAACCGCAACCGGATCATGCTTCGGCCTGAGTCCTCGAGGTCATCATATATCCGCGGCCACGGATGGTTTTGATTGAGACGGAGTCACCGATTTTGCGGCGCAGGTTGCTCATGTGGACGTTCAGTACATAGTCATCAAAGTCGGCGCTCCTGCCGAGGGCGATTTCCATGAGTTCGTCACGTTCAATGAGTTTGCCGCAACTGGCGGCCAGATGTTCAATTATGCTGAATTCGGCAGCAGTGAAGTGGGTTTCGATTCCTTTGACCATAATGGCGTGGGAATCGAGGTTGATGTCCAGTTCCCCTACTTTGAGCTTGCCCCGTGAACTGGGTGTGATGCTCGGGGATTGCGGGGTCATGGAGCAGCGGCGCAAGGATGCGCGCATACGTGCCAGCAGTTCCCGCAAAGGAAAGGGTTTACAGATATAGTCGTCAGCACCCATCTCAAGGCCGACAACCCTGTCTACTTCGTCTCCCTTACCTGTAAGCATGATTACCGGGACAGTTGAGTCCAGCCGGATTTTTTCCAGTACATTAAGCCCGCTGATATCAGGCAGGACAATATCCAGCAGAATGAGGTCGTATTCATCGCTGCCGAATGCTTTGAGTCCTTCCTTGGCAGTGCATTTGTGATGCAGGCTGTACCCCTCGCCGTCCAGATAGGTGGATAAAAGCTCCCCCATCTCCGGGTCGTCGTCGATAAGAAGTATCTTGTTCATAATGTTCTCCTGCATTGCATACTATGTGTTTAGAAGGGATAAGCAAATAAGTTTAGTGTAAATAAGTGTTAACAAGCTTAAGAAATGTTAAGAAACGGTTTGTTTGTCTATAGTGTCCGGAATTTGGACGGGGTGTGAAAATATTTCCTTCATAAACGTTCTTTACCTCCGCTGCGTATAAGCAAGTAAAGGCAGGTGAATCGGTCACCTGTTGATAGTGCAAGGATGTACGATAAAACACGGAGGTTTTTATGTCGTTAGTAATCAATAACAATACCGTTGCAAATGCCACCGCACGCCATCTTAATGATGCATACAGTGCGTTGAGTTCTTCCACTGAAAAGATGTCTTCCGGTCTGCGCATTAACTCCGCAGCAGATGATGCCGCAGGTCTTGCTGTTCGCGAACTCATGCGTTCGGATATCTCAACCCTGCAGCAGGGTGTTCGAAATGCCAACGACGGTATTTCCATGATCCAGACTGCAGACGGCGCGCTTGGCGTTGTGGATGAAAAGCTTATCCGCATGAAGGAGCTGGCGGAGCAGGCCGCAACCGGTACTTACACCTCGGACCAGCGAGCATTAATTGACCAGGAATATCAGGCTATGGCTTCGGAAATTACCCGAATCGCCAATGCTACTGACTTTAACGGCATCCACCTGCT
Source organism: Maridesulfovibrio sp. (assembly GCF_965230075.1). GTDB lineage: Bacteria > Desulfobacterota > Desulfovibrionia > Desulfovibrionales > Desulfovibrionaceae > Maridesulfovibrio. The sequence goes on from NZ_OZ245945.1 coordinate 949,818, forward strand.
CAATGGTAATGTCTCCGGCGATAATGCTGTTACCATCCACTTCGGAACCGGTAACGACAGTGCGGAAGACAAGTATGATATTGAGATCGGCACCTGCACCGCATCTGCTCTCGGTATCGGTAACCAGAGTGCTGAAAACGCCGGTTACACTGTATCTACTCAGGAAGCTGCACAGGCATCTCTTGAGGCCCTTGATAACGCGATTATCTCCAAGGATAAGATCAGGGCAAACCTCGGTGCTCTCGAAAACAGGCTTGATGCAACCATCTCTAACCTCGAGATTCAGGGTGAAAACCTGCAGGCCGCAGAATCCCAGATCTCAGATGTGGATGTTGCAACCGAGATGACCAATTACTCCAAGCAGCAGATCATCACTCAGTCAGCAGTTTCAATGCTTGCACAGGCAAACTCCCTGCCTCAGATGGCTCTGTCACTCATCGGTTAGTTCGTCAACTTTTTAAATTTAACCAAGGCCCGGTTCGCCGGGTCTTTTTTTTGCGCTTATGCCTGAGGCTGTTGTCCTGACTTGTTGGGATAACAGCCTTTTTTGCGTTCCTAGGCCGGATAAATGTTCCGGCAAAAAGTTCCTCTTAGTTTATTTGCTCCTTTCATAGTCCAAAAGAACCCCTCTTCGGCTTAAGAATCATTAATTTCAGCCATTTTTTATTAGTTCTCCTGAAGCTATTTAATAAATCCTAAATTCAATCTGTTTTATTCTGAACGTAATTACACTGTAAGTTAATATTATGAGGAATGTAAGTTGCTTCTTTCTAGGCAGTAGGAGGAATTATGAATACTTACATTGAAAAAAAATACGAATATATTTCTGAAAGAGAAGTAAGTTGTTTTTTTAATGAAAATATTAATTTTATTAAAAATGTAGTTAATAAGTTTATATTTTCTAAATATGTAGGCGCTTCCAAAAATGATGTCGATGAAGTTTGTCAGGAAGTAGCATTAAAAATTTTAAAAAATGACTACATATCAAAATACTCCTCTGAAAAAAGTTCCATAAATACTTGGCTGTATATCATAAGTCGTTCTGTTGCTGTCGACTATATGAGAAAAAACAATCGTATATATATTAATGTTGATGATCTTGAAGATATTCCTGAGCTGGAAAAAGATAAAGTTGAATTAAATCTTCCCGTAGGCCTTTTGTCAAAGCGTCAAGATGAAGTTGTAAGAATGATTTTCTGGGGAGATTTAAAGGCTGTTGAGGTAGCAGAACAGTTAGGGATTACTTCCCGTACAGTGCGCTGCATTAAGCATCAGGCAATTCAAAAACTTCGCCGCCACTTTTCAGCGGCCAGTGAGAGGAGGGTCGTATCATGACCGTTGAAGGCGTCAGCTACTACAGCAGTTTAACCGGGGCGGATTCGAGCAATTCCACAATCACTGCCAGCGACAACACCGCACTGGATCAGGTCGATTTCCTGACTTTGCTGACCACCCAGCTGGAATATCAGGACCCCACAAATCCAGTGGATAACACTGAAATGGTCAACCAGATGACCAACTATTCCATGCTCGATGAAGATGTGCAGCAGAATGAAAATCTGGAGACCATCATCAATCAACTGGACGCTCTCTCCGCCCTGAGTACCTCCGGTTATATCGGCGAAGATGTCATGGCTGACGGTGGAATCATCAATGTGGAAGACGGTACTGCCACCAACGTGACCATAGACCTGCAGGAAGATGCCTCTGTCCTCGGCCTGAATATCTACGACTCTGAGGGGACCCTTGTGGATACCGTTTATTACACCGACCTCGAAGCGGGCGAATTTGAAATTTCCGGTGAGGACATCCTGAGCAATTCCAATATTGAATCAGACGGGACCTACGTAGCCATGGCCTTCGCCAATGATACCGACGAGGCTTCTGTCCCGGTCTACATCAAGTCCGCGGGAACCATCACCGCTGTGGATCAGGACGATTCTGGAAACACGACCCTGACCCTCGCTGACGGCAGGGAAGTTTCAATAACCGACGTTACTTTCATTTAAATAAATTTAATAAACGCAGGAGCAAAAAGATGAGTGTCACCAGTTCTCTGTATACCGGAATTTCAGGCCTTAACGTTAACTCTCAGGCAACATCCGTGGTTTCCAACAACCTCGCTAACTCCTCCACAGTTGGTTTCAAGGGCTCAGATGCTGTTTTTGAGGACGTCTTCTATTCTACCATCACCACCGGAAGCGGACTTTCACAGGTCGGTAACGGGGCAGGGGTGTCCACCATTAACGTCGACTACACTCAGGGGTCTTATGAAGACTCCAGTGTCTCCACCAACGTGGCCCTTAACGGTGACGGTTACTTTATAGTGGTAGACCCGGACACCAGTACCACTTATTACACCCGCGCCGGTAATTTTGATTTTGATAAAGACGGCTATCTGGTCGACCCGTACGGCAATCAGGTTCAGGGCTGGGAAATTGAAGACGGTACTGCTTCCGGTTCCCTGACAACTATCCAATTGGACCAGTCCCAGTCACCGCCGAAAGCTACTTCCGAAATCAGCCTGACCATGAACCTCGATTCCCAGAGTGTTGATGAGGCGATTACCGCCAATCCGTACACATCTCTGTTCGAACTGTACGACGGTACTGAAAATCCTCCGTTGGATGACTCGCAGTACAGTTATTCCACCACCATGACTGTCTACGATGAAAACGGTTCCGCTCATGACATGACTTTTTACATGGACCCGGTGGATGTGGATGCCGATGGTAATATTGTTTGGGAATATGTTGCCGCGTATGATGCTGAAGACGATATGCGTACCGGTGCGGGGGGGAATGAACTTAACACCACCAGCGGTGCCGGGTTGGCTATGACCGGAACCATGACCTTCAACTCAGAAGGCCAAATGACCTCCATGACTGCCTTTACCCTTTCCAATGCTGCCACATCTGCCGATGTTAAAGATCCTGACCAGTGGGGGCTCGCCGATCTCAGCCCCGAAGGGTCTCCCGAGGTAAATCTCAACTTCACCGGCAGTGCCACCGGACAGGATGTGGCGATTAACTTCGGTATGTCCAGTGACGATGCCACTTGGGATACTTCCGGCGGTATTAACACCCTCGGCGATATAACCGCCGCCACCGACTATTCGGACCTGCCCTCATTTTCTGACTACACTCTCGCGTTGGGAGCAACCACCAGTTACAGCGACAGCTCTTCCGCTACCTACAGTATCTCGCAGGATGGTTATCCCACCGGATCACTTGTTTCCGTAGAAGTGGATGAGAACGGCATTCTTATCGGTAACTATTCCAACAGTCAGTCAATTGAACTTTACCAGCTCGGCCTTGCTGACTTCACCAACGAAGGCGGACTCACTGCAGAAGGTGGAACCCTGTTCCGGGCCACCACCGAGTCCGGTGAAGCCATCATCGGTACTGCCGGGTCCGCTGGGTTCGGTTCCGTGGTCTCCAATTCCCTTGAAGCTTCCAACGTGGACCTCGCGTCCCAGATGACCGAACTGATTATCATTCAGTCCGCATATCAGGCCAACAGTAAGGTTGTAACAACCGCCGACACCCTGTTGCAGACTGCTATTTCACTCAAAAGTTAATTAACGCACTGTCTTACAGACGTCAGCGGCGAAGCCCTATTAAACGTTTTTGGGATTCTTAAACCCTTTTTACAAAAAGGGTTTAAGCCCTCGGAGAGCCGCCGGAGGCACCATGAGTTTAACTAATGCAATGTCCATAGGTGAGAAGGCTGTTGCCAATGCGCAGGTTTCGATCAACACGACCAGCAACAACATCGCCAATGCTGAGACTGAAGGGTATCAGCGTGCTGATGCTGTTTACGACAGTTCCGGAAATATCACTGTTTACGGCACCAGTCTCGGAACCGGAGCGGACATTGTTGCGGTGCAGGCCAATTGGGACAGCTTTATTGAGAAGCAATACCTTGCGGCCTCAGCTGATCTGGCCTCCAGCGAAGCTCAGTACAAATACCTTTCCCAGATGGATTCCATCTTCAACCAGAGTGAAGGTGAAGGGCTGGCTGCAGCACAGGACGAATTCCTGAGTGCGTGGAACGGTCTTTCCACCTATCCGGATTCTCTGGCTGAACGTGAAGACCTGCTCGGCGAAGCTGATTCACTTATCTATGCGCTCAATTCAACTTCTTCGGAACTTAAGGATATGTCTGCCAGTGTGGAATCTGAGATTCTTGATCAGGTCAACACCGCCAATGAATTGATTGATTCTATTGCCTTACTCAACGAGCAGATTGCAGCCAACCCGGATAATTATGAACTGACCGCCAGCCGCGATCAGGCCATCCGTGAGCTGGATGAATTTATCGGTGTGGAAGTGCTCAGTTATGAGGACGGGTCTACCAAGATTTATACGGAGACAGGACAGCCGCTGGTTGAAGGTGAAGAAACCCATCACCTTGTAGTTGCATACGATGATGATACTTCGAAGACCGGATTGTTCTGGGAAAGCGGTTCCGGCGGTCTGGTGGATATAACCCCCATGACCGATGACAACGGCGACCCGGTCTCAGGGCGCACAGACAGCGGCTCCATTGCCGGGTTGTTCATCACCCGTGATGAATACATCCAACCAACTTTGGACAGCCTTGATGATTACACTTCCGCCCTGATCTGGGAAACAAACGTGGCCCATTCACAGGGTGCGGGGCTGGAACCGCATACTGCAGTTGAAGGCATTTACGGTGTGGATGACCAGACCGCAGTGCTCTCCAACAGCGGGTTAGATTTCGCAGATAAGATCACTTCCGGCGAGTTTTCCATCTATACCTATGATGCAGACGGCAATATGACCGCAAGTTCGGCCATCAGTGTCGATCCTACAACCGATTCAATGGATGATGTGGTTTCTGACATTAACGCAGCCTTCGCGGGAACCCTTACCGCTTCTGTGAATTCAGACGGGGAGCTGGAAATTCAGGCTGTAGGCGATGCCGCGTTTGAATTTGGGGAAGATAGCTCCGGTTTTCTGGCTGCAGCAGGGATTAATACATTTTTCGAGGGCAGTTCTGCCGGGGATATTGCAGTTAATGATTACGTTGCCTCCGATCCCTCGCACCTTAATGCCGGAGAGGTGGGAGATGACGGAACAGTCTCTTCCGGAAGTAATGATACCGCCAAGTCCATAAACGATTTGCTGAGTGAGACCGTATCAATAGGTGAGGGGGCGTCGGCAACGAATGCTTCTTTGAGTGAATATCTGTCCGCAATTGTTTCCGATGTGGGGGCGGCTGCTTCTGCTGCGGAAACTCAGGTTACCTGCGATACGGCTGCGGCTCAGATTTATGCCGACCAGCAGGAGTCGGTGAGCGGGGTCAATGTGGACGAGGAATTGGTCAACCTGACCAAGGCCCAGCAACAGTACGAGGCGGCCTGTCAGATTATTTCCGTTACCCGCGATATGATCGATACCATTCTGGGTATTGTTTAGTTTTATTTTAAGGTCCTAGTCTTAGGAGGCAGCAATGAGAGTCAGCACAGCACAGATTTATGACCAGAGCATGACCAATGTCAGCAGATCCTTGGCTGATTATATGAATGTTTCCAATCAGGTTGCCAGTCAGAAGAAGATAAACGTTCCGTCCGATGATCCGGCGGGTATGGGTAATGTGGTTAACCTGCGCAGTTATGACCAGACTCTCGAAGATTACTACAACAATACCCAGTACGCCAAGAGCCTGCTGGGAAGCGCTGACGGTCTGCTCAGTGAAGCCAGCGAGATAATGATATCCGCCAAGGAACAGGCTGAGCAGGGGGCCACCGGGACTTACACCGACGATCAGCAGCAAGCCATGGCAGTGAATATGATGGGTTATCAGGATTCTTTGCTGGCTATAGCCAATTCCGAAATGGGTGATGATTACCTGTTTTCCGGTGAAGCCACGAATACGGCTCCATACGAATATGTACCCGGAGTAACCATTACCGGAGACGGACCGGATGAGAGTGATTTTGCGCAGTTTACAGGTGAGCTTGATGATCCGGTTATCGTGGAATTCATTTCTGACGGAACAATCGGCACAGACGCGGTGGATTATCGCTATTCCCTTGATGGAGGCAGCACATGGCTGGCCGGAACTATGGATGGAACGGCCACTCCTCCTGACACGACCATGGAGCTGGGTGATGTTTCCGTGGAAATGAATGCCGGAACTGCGGTTACAGCTTATGATTCTGATTCCAAGACAGGCGGTCAGTTCGTGGTCCGCAATTCCCTGCAATATAACGGGGCTGACGAGGCCATGGCGGTGGGTATTTCAGAAAGTACGGAGCTGGAAGTGAATTCCGTGGGCAGTGAGATGTTCGGCGGTGTTGATCCGGATACCGGAGAGCCGTTTTCCAGTCCCAACATGTTTGAAGCCATAAGTGATTCTATTGCCTACATGTGGATCGGGGATGAGGAAGGCACTGCCAAGACACTTGAAACCATTGACGCTGGCTATAACCAGATGCTCATCGAAACTTCCAATGTAGGTGCGCGGGAAGAGAAGGCTGATTTTACCGGACAAAGCTTAAGTCTTACCCGTGAGCGGGTTTCATCCGCCATCAGCGATGAAGAGGATGCGGACACCACTCAATTGACCATTGAACTCAGCCGGACGGAATATATTTACAATGCCGTGCTCAGTTCAACTTCAAACGTAATCAGCATGTCGATCATGAATTATTTGTAGGAGGCTGTCATGGCAGTAGCATCCGTTTCTACAGGCACTTACCAGCCAACCTCAACTTCGGGAAGTTTCACCATCAACGGATTGGGGGATGGAACGGACTGGACCGATCTCATTGATGCTTCCGTTGAGGCGGAAAGCTATGAGCTTGATCAATATAAAGAAGATCTGGAAGAGGCGGAAGCAATCTCAGAGCTTCTTGAGGCCTTGAATGAAGAAGTATTGACCCTCTCCGGAACTTTGCAGGGCATAGATGAGATGGATGAGTTTCTTGCTTACTCTGTGTCCACTACTGGAGACGGTGAAGTTCAGGCTTCCATTGAAGACGGGGCTACCGAAGATTCCTATAATTTGGTTGTGAACCAGTTGGCTCAGAAGGATGTCTGGATTTCCGAGGGCATGTCCATTACTTCTTCTGACCAATCAATAATCTCGTCCAACTCATCGATCACCCTGTCCTATGCCGGGGAAGATATAACTATGGGTGTGACAGCCGGAACCACGGCTCAGGAATTGGTGGACCAGATCAACAGTGACCCGGATTTTGATGACAAGATAACGGCTTCTTTGATCAGTGACGGCAGTAATTATTATATCAAGTTCAGCGGTGAAGATACCGGGGCGGACAATGCGGTAGGTCTTACAGACTTTAGTGCCATTGACGGCTATAATGCGGGTTCTTTCACCAATACCCAGACCGCCCAGAATTCGCAGATGAAAGTGGACGGTTTTCCATCAGGTGCCGATGAATGGATTGAGCGTCCTTCCAACACTGTCGATGATGTCATCGACAACATGACCCTGAACCTTAATGCAACCACTGATTCAGCAGGCATCAACGTGGGTGTTTCTTATGATACAGATGCCATGGTTGAAACCATCGAGACTTTTGTTTCAGAGGTAAACCAGCTTCTCTATGATCTGCTGGATGTCACCGGAGAGTTGGTGGATGAGGACGATGAAGACGACAGCACAGTTTATATCAAGGACGCTACCCTTGGTTTGGTTTATGACTCGGTAAAGGATGCCCTAACTTCTGCGGGGTTGGGATTTCTTTACTACGACAGCGAGACCGGGGAAGGTGATAAATTCGCTTCACTCTCGGCTATCGGTATTACCACTGACAGTACTGAAGGTTCCTCCACTTTCGGACAGTTGGAAATAGATTATGATGAGCTTGAAGACGCTCTGGCTGAGGACCCTGAAGCTGTGGCTATGCTTTTCGCGGCCAACGGTGAAGCAGAAACAGACAGTTCCGATATGCGGGTTCTCTCAACTATTCCCGGCCTGACCTCAGCCGGGGATTACGATGTTGAATACACAGTTTCCGGTGGGGTAATCTCTGCCGCTACAATTAACGGTGTGGATATGACCATCAGCGGCAATACCCTGCTGGCAACAAGGGATAGCGATGCCAACGGGCTTTATCTGGAGGTTTCGGATTTGACGGACGGCTCTTATTCCAGCACAGTTACTGTGAAGCAGGGCAAATGCGGGCAGCTGGCAGACCTATGTTCAGAATTGACCGACGTTTCTACCGGGAGTATCCCCCTGCTTGCTGCAAGTTATGACGATCTGACCGCCAAGCTTGAGGGTGATATTTACGATGAAGAGGCCCGCCTTGATTCATACAGGACTGACCTTGAACGGAAATATTCAGCCCTTGATACAATGCTTTCTTACTATTCAGGTGTCGAAAGTCAGCTGGAAACCACTCTGGCTTCCCTTGATTCCAGTTAATAGGCCTAACCTGATTTAATGAAATGAAAAATGACGATAAGTTGATTTACTCTTCTCCCGTAGAGGGGGTGGAAGTGCTTTCATGTAGTAGTGGCCGGGAATTTAAGAGTCACCTGCATGATGGTTACGTACTTTGGCTTAATTCCGAGTCCGGGGAAAAGTACAGCCTGCGGGGTAGCTCTGATATCCTGCAGCCCGGTTCAATCAGCATTATCGAACCGGAAACAGTCCATTCCAACAAGCCCTGCTGTACCGAGCGCAGGCATCTGCGCAGTTTTTATTTTTCTGAAAAGTTTGTCCGTTCTCTTAATTTGAAATTTTTGGGCAATGAAAGCGGCTTTTCTCCATTTCGCAATAATCTTCTGGAAAATAAGCAACTCTGGCGAAATTTATCCGGACTGCATCACAAATTGCTTAGTCCTGTAGAAAAGCTGGAAACCGACGAAGCAATTCTCTCGGTACTTTCCGGGCTGTATCGCCATGCCGGAGACAGGACCATCCTGCCCGGAAGTGAAGATAAACGGGTGGCAATAGTTATTGATTACCTGCATGCCCACATCGATCAAAACTTGAGCCTTGCCAAACTAGCCGATCTAGCCGGGTGTACTGAGTTCCACCTGATCCGTATCTTTCGTAGCCACAAGGGCATGACACCGCACTCTTTCCTGATCCAATTGCGGCTGGAAAAGGCCCGTGCCTTGATTGCCGCCAATTCCTCCATTGCCGATACTGCCGCTCTGTGCGGTTTCGCTGACCAGAGCCACCTGACCCGTCTATTCAAGAACAGGTATGGCCTCACTCCCCGCCAGTACCAGAAGGCATGCGCCCGTTTTTAGGTGCATGTCAATTTTATTCAATATTCATTAAGACCGTTTCGCTATTCTCTCCTCTCGATAACAATTCCTCAAGGAGAAGAATAGTGGATACAATTAGTTGGAATGATTTTGAGAAGGTTGAGATCAGGGTCGGAAAGATTGTTGAGGCCCGTGTTTTTGAAGAAGCGCGTATTCCGGCTTATAAGCTGCACATTGATTTCGGTCCGGAAATCGGCATGCGCAAATCCAGCGCCCAGATAACCAAACTTTATTCAGTGGAAGAATTGCCCGGCAAGCTTATCGTGGGGGTAGTGAATTTTCCCAAAAAGCAGATCGGACCGTTTATGTCCGAGTGCCTAGTGACCGGATTTCATAATGAAAATGGGGATGTGGCACTGTGTGTGCCGGATAAGGAAGTGCCGTTAGGGGCGAAGCTGTGCTAGCAGAGTCAATGACGATTTATACGCGTTAGCGGCGAAGCCCTATTAAAAAGTTTTGGGAATCTTAAACCCTTTTTCCAAAAGGGTTTAAGGCCCCCGGCAGGGTCGCCGAAGGCCTCTTTTATCAAAAAGCGCGATAGCGCATCAAATCAATTCGCAACAGCTAATTCTTGCTGCTTGGCAGGTTCCCACCATGCCGTGTGGGTAGTCTGACCGGGCATGCAGAATTCGCCCATCTGCGGGGTCAGCAGCTTAATCCCTTGTGCTGCAGCCAGAGCAGAGACTCTGCGGATGGGCTCATCCCATTTGTGAAAAGCAAGATCGTATGCCCCCCAGTGTACGGGCAGCATGTATTTCCCACCCAGTTCAATGTGTGCCTGCACGGACTCTTCGGGCAGCATGTGTACGTCATGCCATGATTTATCGTAGGCACCGGATTCGATCATAGTCAGGTCGAAGGGACCGTACTGTTTGCCGATTTCCTTGAAGCGTGCATCGTAACCACCGTCTCCGGTGTAGTAGGCACTATGGCGCTCGCCTTTGAAGACGTATGAGGCCCAGAGGGTTTTGTTCTTGTCTGTCAGTCCGCGCCCGGAGAAGTGCTGGGTAGGGGCGGCGATGATTTCTACATCATGGATAATGATGGATTCATGCCAGTTAAGTTCCACGATCTGTTCAGGGTCGCAGCCCCATTTACGCAGGTGGGAACCGACTCCCAGCGGGACGATGAACAGTTTAACTTTATCCGCTAAATGCTTGATAGTATTCATTTCCAAGTGGTCGTAATGGTCGTGGGAAATGACTACTGCGTCCACGTCTGGAAGCTCTTCGCGTTTGATGGGCGAGGGCTGAAAACGGTTGACTGTAAACGGAACAGGGGAGGCATTGTCGAATACCGGGTCAATAAGTAAGCGGACTCCGTCGATATCGAGGATCATGGAAGAATGACCCAGCCACGCCACCTGCAATTCTGCGGGAGTGGTGGAAAAGGAATCTCTGGTCAGATGATAGTAGGGCAGTTCCTTGTCCGGTGTACGGCTGAAATCAAAGAAGAAGTTCATCATTTTGCTAAAGGTGAAACTCTCAAGAGTCATGTTGACCGGATGTTCATTGATGAAAGTGCCATTCTGGAAATTGGTTGATTTTTCGTACATTGTGCTTTCCTCAATAGAAGGGGCGTGCCCCATCTTGGAGCAGGCCGGGATCCCGATGGAGATCCCGGCTGCTGCCAGCAATGTGAATATATAAAGTATTGCTTTTTTCATTTCAGTCTTTTGCCTGCTGGAACCATGGTTATTAACTTAATGGATAATCAACATCGATTCTTCAGACTTTTGTCTAGTTCATGACCTCTGCTGCCATTTTTGCAGCTTTGCGCCGTGCAGAACGTTCCTTCCAGCTTTCCTGCAAGGAGCAAAGTGTGGGTACGACCACGAGTGTGAGCACAGTGGCGATGGCTAGACCGAAGATAACCGCTACTGCCATGGGCCCCCACCATTGTGAGGTTTCACTTCCCATATCGAGATGCATGTTGATGAAGTCGAAACTTACGCCTGTTGCCATGGGGATAAGTCCCAGCACAGTGGTGATGGCAGTGAGCAGGACCGGACGGAAACGGGTCAGTCCGGCTTCAATGAGTGCTTCGCGGGCACTGCGGCCTTGTCCCTTGAGCTGTTCAAAGTAGTCGATGAGCACGATGGCATTGTTTACAACGACCCCGGCAAGCGAGAGCACGCCGACACCGGTCATGATGACCCCGAAGGCCGTCCCGGTTACCAGCAGTCCGACCATAACACCCCCAAGGGACAGGATGACCGCGGTCAGGATGATAAACGGGGTGGTCACAGAGTTGAATTGGGTGACCAGTACGATGAAGATCAGGAAAAGTGCTCCGGCAAAAGCCTTTTCAAGGAATGTGGAGGCCTTGGCCTGCTCTTCCTGCTCTCCTGTGAACTTATATGAATAGCCGCGCGGCAGTTCGATGCCTGATACGGCCTTGTTGATGTCTGCGATTACTTCTTCAGCAAGGCGGCCTGAGACATCGGCGGAAAGAGTAACCACCCGTTTCTGGTCAATGCGGTTGATACCGCCCAGTCCGCCGCCCATGGTTACGTCAGCAAGGCTGGTAATGGGGATCGGTTCGCCTTTGGGGCCGGAGACAGTGATGCGGCGGATGTCCTCAAGGGAATCTCGTTCCTCTTTAGGCAGGCGGGCTACGATGTCGTATTCATCCTTGCCTTCGCGGTAGACCCCGACCTTGAAGCCGTTAATGGCGGTCTTCACTGCTTGGGCAATGGTAAAGGCGTCGAGGCCCATTATGGCCGCTTTTTCTTTGTCCACATCCACCCGGATTTCCGGCTTGGCTGAGATGTAGTTGTCTTTCAAGTCAACAAGGCCGGGAATATTTTTGATAGCCCGCTTGAAGGAGGCGGTAATTTCTCCCAAGTGACGCAGATCCTTACCGTATATCTCCATGTTGATGGCACTGCCTGTGGGCGGCCCCATCTTTTCAGGTTCGGCACGCACTTCCGCACCGCGGATGGCATGCTGCAGGCGGTCACGGATTTCATCAGTGATTTCAGATGAAGGGCGGCTGCGGTCCTGAATGTCCACGTAATCAAGTTTCACGAGGCTGTAGTGGGTGCCTATCTCATCAGATTGCCCGGATTCCCCGGTGTTAGCGATTATGTATTCTATATCCGGGTATTCGGCGGCGATCTGTTCAACCACTTTTACGAACTGATCCGATGCTTCAAGGTTGGTACCCACCGGAGCCTTGATTTTGACGTCGGAACGCTTGGGTTCGGTCTTGGGCAGGAATTCCACACCGCGTCCGAACATGCCGAAGCTGACAGTTGATGCGATGAGGAAAGCAAAGGAGAAGAGTACTACCAGCAGCCTGTGATCCAGCGACCATTCAAGGATGGGACGGTAGATGTTCTTAAGTGTTTCCATCATGCGGTCAATGAAACCGGGTTTGGCGGTTTCATCCTGTTTAGGCACATCCTGAAACTTTGCTGAGAGCACCGGGTTGATGACCAAAGCCACGAACAATGATGCCGAAAGGGCGATAATTACGGTGATGGGCAGGTAGCTCATGAATTCGCCCATGATTCCGGGCCAGAAGATCATGGGAAAGAATGCCCCCACAGTGGTCAAGGTTGAGGCTATTACCGGCCATGCAACTTCGTCGGTGGCATCCATGGCCGCCTGCAGGCGGGATTTACCCATTCCCATGTGGCGGTAAATGTTCTCGACCACAACGATACCGTTATCCACGAGCATCCCGAGACTCAGGATCAGCGAAAAGAGGATAACCATGTTCAAGGTGTAGGAGAAAATTTCCAGCACAGTGAAGGTTATCAGCATGGACAGCGGGATTGCCAGCGAGACAAATAGAGCCGAGCGGCCGCCGATAAAGGCGAAAACGACGATGAGTACCAGCAGCAGTCCGGTAATGATGTTGTTCTGCAGGTCGGCAACCATCTGGCGGATTTCATCGGATTGGTCGGCGGTAAGGTTGATCTTCAGGGTAGGCGGCAGAATCTGCTGCTCTTCCTTGAGGATTTCCTTAACCGTATCAATTATGCGGATGATATTTTCCCCGGCTCTTTTTTTTACTTCAATGGTCACGCTCTGGATTCCGTTGAAGCGGCTTTTGGAGGTCGGGTCTTTGTAGTGGTCGCGTATGGAGGCGATGTCGCGTAGGTAGATGGGACGTCCATCCTGCTCGTAGACCACGATTTTATCGATCTCGTCCGGGTGTTTGAAATCTTCTGGCACGCGCACAAGGTATTTGGATTTGCCGATTTCCACAGAGCCGCCGGGGGTGTTCACGTTGGCGTTTTGAACTGCGCTGAGTAGGCTGGCAAGGGGGATGTTGTAGAAGGCCACGCGGTCCATATCGAATTCCACGTGGATTTCACGCTCAAGGCCACCGATGATTTTGGCATCAAGCACGCCCTGAACAGATTCAATGCGGTCTTCCAGCTGTTCGGCAAACACCTTCAGTCGTTTGAGTGAGAACGGACCGGAAAGGACTACGTTCAGGATCGGTTGTTCCGAGAGGTTGACCTCGTTGATGACCGGCTCATCGGGCAGGTCCGAGGGCAGGTCCGGTTTGGCCTGATCGACCTTGTCGCGCACTTTCTGTAATGCGTCGTCAATGTCCACATCAGGGTTGAATTCAACCTTGATGATGGAAACTCCGTCATCGGAAATGGATGAAATTTCCTTGGTCCCGGAAAGCCCTTTCAGCTTGCGCTCAATGGGCATAGTTATCAGGGTTTCCATGTCTTCCGGGGCCACCCCTTCAAAGTTTGTCTGCACAAAGATATAGGGGATGGTGATATCCGGATCACTTTCGCGGGGCAGGGATGCGTAGCTCGATATTCCGGCTATGATGATGAAAACAAGCAGGACCATTACGGTGGACTGCCTGTTCAATGCTGCCTTGTTGATAATCACTTGGTCACCACCTTGGTACCGTCTTCAACCATGGTATGTCCGGCAGTGATCAGTTTTTCACCGGCCTTGAGCCCCTTGGTAATCTGGGCGCGGTCACCGTCGATTACACCAAGCTCAATTGTGCGGACCTGAGCTACGCCGTCTTTTTCCACGTAAATGATCCGCTCTCCGCCCTGATTGATGATAGCGGAAAGGGGAGTTGTTACCGCATCGGTCACAGTGCGGCGCAAGAGGGATACACGGGCCAGCATCCCGGCACGGATCTCCCCGGCGGAGTTGTCGGTGATGACCTTGGTTTCAAATGTCTTGGAAAATTTGTCAGCCTTGAAGGATACGAAGTCGATTACGCCTTCCCATGTCTTACCGGGCAGGGCATCAACTGAAACAGTCACCTTCTGGCCCTTTTTGATGAAAGAAATGTCCATTTCCGGGACGTTGATGATAGTCTTGATGGTGGAGGAGTCCACAATATCAACTACATTGGAACCAACCTCCAGACGTTCACCTCGGTCTATGTAGCGTTTGTTGACCACTCCGGCGATGGGGGCGCGTACAATCCCGTATTCCACATTAACCAGCATCTCCTTGAGTGAAGCTTCACTCTGCTCAAGCTCGGCCTTGATCTGATCGTATTCCTCCTGCGCAAGCACTCCTTTTTTGAGCAATTCCTTGCGTCGGCGCAGCTGTTCTGCTGCAAGCTTTTTGGCTGCTTTTGCGCGGTCGAATTTTGCTCCGCTGGAGGCTCCGTCAAGACGGGCAATGAGCTGGCCTTTTTTTACGTGATCGCCTTCTTTTACTCCCAGCCAAATCACAGTTCCGGCGGATTCGGAAGAAACGCATACATCCTTGTCCGGCTCGGTCTCGCCGGGCAGGGTCAGTATATCCTCGATGGTTACGGGGACGACTTCAACAGTTCCGACCCGGACAGCTTTTGCCGGGGCTGCGGTGTTTGCCTCGGTCTTTGCGTCAGATTCGCAGCCGCAGAGGGCTATGAGTAATGCAATCAGTATGAGAGGGCTGAACCTTTTAGTCTGCATGGTATTTTTCCTTAATGGCTTTCAGGGAGCCGAGGATGAATGTGGTATAGTAGTCGGCCATGAATTCCAGCTTTTCTTCGGATTCAATTTCTCCTTCCGGGTAATGGATAATTGCCAGAAAATGATGAACAAGCACGCCACTGACAGCAATGTGAGCCTGTTGGATTATTTCATCGTCTTCTATGGGGGCCAACATCTCCCGGATTATGGGGGTTAAGAGTTCTCCGTCTATTTCTTCGTGGCATTTGAAAAGTTCAGGATTGCAATCTTCAGAAACATACTCTTCAAAGAGCAGCCGTATTTTTCTCTTCTTGATTTTTTCCGGATCGTCATAAGTGCATAAGGTTCTGAGTTCCCCATAAACATATGCACGGAGCCTTTCTTCGATTGTAGAGACTTCAGTGATGCCTTCCTGTCTGTCCGCGCCAGTCATCATTTCATCCATCCACATTTTCAGTACCTGATAGTAAAGCTTGCGCTTGTCTCCGAAGTGGTAGTTGATGGCCGCTACGTTGGCGTCTGCTGCCGCGCAGATGTCGCGTACTGTGGTGGCTTTGAATCCTGTTTCACAGAAAACCCGGCTGGCGGATTCCAAAATTCTCTCTTTAGTAGTCTGATCGCTCATATATATTTCTCCAACAAAGATTTAAACGCTGTTTGAAGCCTTGTATGATTTGATTTACAGTCAGTCAAGCAGTATTTCAAACGATGTTTTAATGATGGCTGTTAATATCTATTTTGCTTAATTATTTCAGAGTAATGGTTGGATGTTAAGAAATGTTAAGATGTTTCGTATAGCGATATTAATAGTTGACCTGCAGTCCATTGGAGCCTAGTATCTGCAAATCTTATTTTCCGCTCTATTGCGTAACCGCATATTCCCACACAATATTTCCGCTTTTAATCTGAGTTGATTCTTTTTTATTTATTTTAAAATTGTACTGTTATGCCTAATTTTCTTTTTATTACTATGCTGGCGGCTTTCCCCGCCCTGTCCACGGATATGTATCTTCCTGCACTGCCGACCATTCAGGAGCAGTGGGGTATTTCTTTGGCTGAAGTGAACCTTTCGCTGGTTCTCTTCTTTATTCTGTTTAGCTTCTTCATGCTCATTTACGGCCCTCTGTCTGATAAGTACGGGCGTAAACCCGTGCTGATCGGTGGAGTCGGAATTTATGTGCTGGGCAGTGTTCTTTGTGCTTTATCCACCAATATCTGGTTTTTGGTGGCGGCCCGCATTGTACAGGCTGCCGGGGCGGCCTCGGCGTCGGCACTTTCCATGGCGCTGGCAAAAGACCTCTATACAGGTACTGAGCGTCAGAAGGTGTTGGCCTATATCGGGGTGATCATCCCCTTATGCCCTATGGTTGCACCCATGATGGGCAGTATGATGCTTGAGTTCTTATCCTGGAAGTGGATTTTCGGATGTCAGGCAGTGCTGGCTTCCATGGCTTTTTACGGCACTCTGGTATTCAAGGAGCCTGAATTTGAAAAGACCGAGGGCGGGATTTTGAGCATGCTTTCCCGCTATCTGGTGGTGCTCAAAAATGTTGAGTTTACCACTTACTGCTTTGCCTTCTCGGTAATTGGGATTGGCTTTTTCGGATTTCTGGCCGGGTCAGCGGATATTTATATTCGCGGATTCGGAATGAATGAGCAGCAGTACGCCATGTTCTTCGGTTTTAACGCCATCGGCTTCATGACCGGATCGTTCACCTGCTCAAGACTCTGTGTGGGCTATTCATCCATGTCCATTCTTAAGGTCTCATTGATAGGGGTGATATTGGCCAGTATCGGCGTGCTGGCGTTGGGCGGCACAGAATATACTTTTGCTGCGCCCATGTTCCTGATGACATTTTCCATCGGGGTCAGCAGGCCTATCAGCAACCATATGATCCTCGAAACTGTGGACCGTGACATTGGTGCAGCGTCCGCGCTTCTGACCTTTACTTATTTCATCTTCGGCGCTGTTGCCATGGAAATTATCTCTTTTGATTGGCCGGCAAAGATTCGTGTTATCGGCGAGATGGGAGTTCTCGGCGGAGTCGTTCCGTTGCTTTCCCTGTTCTGGGTGGCTCGGCGGGCGAGAGTGACGCAGTAGCAAGGAATATCT
Organism: Maridesulfovibrio sp.; assembly: GCF_965230075.1. GTDB lineage: Bacteria > Desulfobacterota > Desulfovibrionia > Desulfovibrionales > Desulfovibrionaceae > Maridesulfovibrio. The sequence goes on from NZ_OZ245945.1 coordinate 967,114, forward strand.
GCTAAAAAATGTACAAAAAAAACTCGCGTATGAACACATACGCGAGTTTTTTTGTCTGTAGGGTCGAATCTTATTATTCGGGGATGGAATCAATCAATTCCAGCATTTCCAGTTCACCTTCACCAGTTGTAAGAGTGCCGATTTTTTCAACGGCTGCCTTGAAGTGATCAGAATTGGAATGGAAATCGAAGGCAGCCTGATCTTTAAATTTTTCTACAAAACGGAATGCACCGGGAGTATCCACAACCTTGTGCAGCCTGTATTCTACTGAGCCTTCTTCTGTTGCGGTTGCTTTGACCAGTTCGCGTAGAACCGCTTCAAGTTCCTGTTCCTTGCCTTCTGCGGCCTGAACTTTTGCCGTAAGAGTTATCATTTTTTTCTCCAAGTTGAATGTTTCTGGTTATGGTTGGATATTTGTAGATAATTTTACCAGCCCATAAATCAGCAATTAGGATGAAATGGGCAGTTCAATGTTGTTTTCTTCCTGAGAAATCTTCTTTAATGTCAGTTCCGAAAACCGCTTGCTAAAAACCGGGCTGCAGATACTTATAACTGAAAACTGCAGCAAAAACAGGTTAAAAAGTCGGGGGAGAAATGACAAAGCATGAGTACAGCAGGGCGCGCATCTACCGGGACAGGAATTTTGACGGAAAGTTCTTCTTTGCAGTCAAAACCACCGGGATATTCTGCCGCCCATCCTGTCCGTCTCCGCGAGCTAAAGAAGAGAATGTTGTCTATTTCGAAACCATTTTTCAGGCCCTTGAAGCCGGATTCAGGCCTTGTTTACGTTGCCGACCAGACATAACCATTGAATATGGTTCCGGTTATCCCTCTTCCTACGAACTGGTCAACGAAGGCCTGCGTATGATTTACGATGGTTATCTCAATTACCATTCCCTGAGTGACCTTGCCTGTGAGCTGGGAGTTTCAGATCGTCATTTGCGCCAGCTTTTTGTAGAGCGGTTGGGCGTGCCTCCGGTGAAGATTGCAAGATACCACAAGGCAATGTTTGCCCGTAAAATGCTGCTTATGTCTGATAATTCCATTACCGACATTGCAGCTGCCGCCGGATTCAGCTCTTTGCGCCAGTTCAATGAGGTTTTCAAGTCTATTTTCAACATGACCCCCACAGCTATGCGCAAGGAGTTGGGCAGTAGGCCAACTGCACAGGACGGAACTACACTTTTACTGAAATATGAACTGCCCTTTGATTTTAACTCCATGCTTTTATTCATGCGCGAGCGGGCTATAAAGGGAGTGGAAGTCATAACTGAAGATAGTTACAGCAGGACCTTCAGAACCGCAGAGGCCCATGGTTACTTCAGTGTTACCGATGACCCTGCCCATTCCTCCCTGCGTTTGAGCATCTTTTCGGAAGATATCAAGTGCTATATGGAGGTATATAACCGAGTACGGCGTATGTTTGACCTTGATACTGACCTGCGCATAATCCGGGATCATTTTCAGGGGGACGAGCTTTTGGAAAAGGGCATGAAAGATGGTCAGGTCCCGCGCCTACCAAAAGTTTTTGATCCTTTTGAGTTTATGGTCCGGGCTATTTTAGGACAGCAGGTCACAGTAAAGGCGGCTACGACCATGGCCGGACGCATTGCGAATAAAACCGGGTTTCGGTGTGCTGCTGATTACCCTGATGGCCTTGATTTCTTTTTTCCAAACTCGGCGGAACTGTCCAGTCTGGATCTGGATGGTATCGGTTTGACCAATACCCGTCGGGAAACAATCAAAACTGCGATTCGTGCTATTAATGAGGGGGCGGTAAAACTCTCCGCAAATCAGTCGCTGGAGGATTTTCACCGCGACTTTTCCGCCTTGAAAGGGATCGGTGACTGGACGGTGAATTATGTTGCCATGCGCGGATTGGGATTGCCGGACAGTTTCCCGGCCGGAGATCTTGGAGTTATCAAAGCCCTCAGCGTGGACGGTGTTAAGCCGACGGCAAAACAGGTGCTGGAAATTGCCGAAAAATGGAGACCTTACAGAGGTTACGCCACTCTTTGTTTATGGAATTCTTTAGGAGAAGAATAGCGATGAAACTTTTTTATACAAGCTTCAGGACCCCGCTTTGCGAAATTATTCTGGCTGGTAACGAGGAAGGTCTGTCTCATTTGCATATGCAGACTGGAGAAGGGCATCGGGTCTTTGAAATCAATCCTGAGTGGGGGTGGAATGACGATTTTTTCGTCGATATAAGGGGACAGATTGAGGATTTCCTGGCTGGAAAACGTACTCAGTTTGATGTGAAGTTAAATCCTCAGGGAACTGACTTTCAAAAGCGGGTATGGTCGGAACTGTGCAAGATTCCTTGCGGAGAGACAAGGTCATACAAAGAGATTGCGATTGCTTTAGGAAATGAAAATGCGAGCAGGGCCGTGGGGACGGCAAATGGGAAAAATCCGGTGCCGCTGATCATCCCCTGTCATCGAGTGATTGCTGCCAACGGGAGTTTGGCTGGATTTGCTCACGGTACAAAAATCAAACAAAAATTATTGGAACTGGAGAAACGCGTTTAAGCTGCCAAAACTATTCTTCAAGTTCATCGTCAATGCTGACTTTGGGCGACTCGTCATCTGTGGCGGTCTTTTCTTTTTGCTGCTTTTCAATCAGCTTGACAATCTGTGAATGTAATGACTTTGAAGGCTCAAGGCTTGAATCAAGGCGCAGGCTGAGTTCGGTGTAGTTCAGGGCGCTCTCATAGTCCTTCGCATAGGTGTATGCTCGGGCCATGTTGTAGTAAAGGTTGGCATCGTTGGGAGTGAAAGTGCAGGCCTGATGATAGGCCTTGATTGCGCCTTGATAATCTCCGTCTTTACGCAGTTTTACTCCGAGGCGGTTGAAGGGATTTACCGCATCCGGTTCGTTCTGCAGGATCTCAACGAATAATTCCTTTACATTATCCAGCTTATCCTGAACAGCATATATGTCAGCTGCCTTGTTCAGGTAATCCTTATAGTTATCTGTATCGCCCTTGCCTTTGTACGCGTCGGCCATGCCTTTGTAAGCTTCAGCATACATTTCATTGAGAGCGATTGCCTTGTTGAAGGCGATGATGGCTTTGCCGAATTTCTCCTGAGACAGGAAATTCAAGCCCTTATCGAAATATTCTTCTGCGGGGTTTTTGTCTGCTTCGGTTACTTCTTCAATGATTTCGGAAAAGCTGTCGATTGCTTCGTCAAAGCTGCCGTTGGCTACAAGATCCCAAGAAGAATTGAGCAGTTCTTTTTCAATTTCATCAGGACTGGCGCTCATATATGCGGCAAAAACATGACGCTTAAGGGTTTCCATGCTGTACGGGCGCAGCACATAGCCACCGACTCCGGCAGCAATTGAATTGAGTACGGATTCCTTACGCTGGTCCGGGGTGACCATGATTACCGGGAGTGAGCGCATTGCGTGCCTGCGCATTTTTCTCACACAGTCCGCGCCGGAAGTGTCATGCAGCGATTCATCGACAAGAGCTACATCAATTTCGCCGTTTTCCAAAGCAGCAATAGCGTTATCCCAAGTGGAATAAACATATATATCAGACGCGCCCAGCCCGACCAAAGTCAGCCTGTCGTTTGAAATGTGTTTGGAATTATTGGAAAAAATACCGTAACGAAGCTCTTCAAGCATTCCCCGCTCCTGAAGTGGTTAATTTCTATATATATTACCTTGTCGTCAGGTTTGATTCAACCGAATTTACATTATAAATACGTGATTTTATCTTTAAGCTGTTATGGGCCCGTGTCCATTATGGCGGGCACGGGCCTGATTTGAGTTTTAAAATATATTGTACGCTTAGCTCAGGCTTATGGAAAGAGGAATTACATGAAGCTCTCTGCTTTTTTCCTGAGTAGCGCCGAGCTTCCAGGATACGTTTTCCGGTTTGCCTACAGCTTCGCCTACTTTTTCTGCGACACCCTGAATATTAATGATCGGGTGACGGGAGAAAACCTGCGGCAGTCCGTATGTCAGGTTACAGGCCAGACAGCATCCGGGGCGCTGGCGGAGCTGCAGTTCGAAATGAACTGTGTCGCCGTTGTCTCCTGCATAAGCGAGAGAAATATCATAGCTGCCTTCCTCTGCATCACCGAAAAGGGCTTCAAAGAAATCATTGGTCCTTTCTTCAGGGAAGAGGTTGGACATCATTTTCTGATCGAAAATATCCGCATATTGAGTCATAAAAACTCCATTCATTTGTTTCCGTTTTATTTGAGTAATCCGCCAAGTTCACATCAATGCCTTTGAAAAGACCTTTGTGTCAACTGTTTCAGGCGTCAGGGGCGGGCGGATGGGTTAAGCTTTGTGGACTGTTCCAGCGATAATTTTTTCAAGATCTTTCATCTCAAACGGTTTGCAGAGATAACCGTTTACCCCGGCTTCGAGGGCGGAATACCTGCTTTCCTTATTTGCGTGCGCGGAAAGAGCGATGATAGGGATGTCTCTTATTTGGATAAAATTGTTTGAAGTACGGATTGTTCGGGTCGCTTCCAGCCCGTCCATGATGGGCATCTGGATATCCATGAGGATGGTGTCAAAGACATCCTTGTTTAAGATTTCAAGACATTCAGCCCCATTTACAGCACAGCTTACTTTGTGGCCCATTCTTTCGAGTAATTTGCGAGCCATCATTCTGTTGACCGGCTCATCTTCGACCAGCAGAACGTGGAGTTTGGGTGTTTTGCCCGTAGTATCGGGCTGAGTGTTCTGGTTATCGGTCGGTGGTTTGGCAATCTTAAGGGATATCGTGAAATGAATTGAAGTACCGATGTTTGGTGTACTCTCAATTTGAATTGTTCCACCCATGAGTTCGATAAGTCTTTTTACAATGGCAAGTCCCAGTCCTGCACCCTTGTAGCGCCGCGAAAGTGATCCATCCACCTGTGTGAATGAATCAAAGATACGTTCTTGAAAATCTTCAGGAATACCTATTCCGGTGTCGCTTACAGTAAAGGATATACTGCATTTGCCCTGATAAGTAGCCTGATTTGTTCTCACATCAACTTTTATTGCTCCCTGGTCAGTGAATTTAATGCTGTTGCCGATCAGGTTAAAGAGTATCTGTCTGATACGCCCTTCGTCCCCTAAATAGTATGATTCCACTTTGGGAAGGATGGAATATGACAATTCAACCTCTTTCTCACTGGCTTGCAGTTTGAATAAGTTTACGCTTTCCATCAAAAGTTTGTTGAGCGAAAATCTGTCTTCAAAAAGATCAAGGGTTCCCATTTCCACTTTTGAAAGGTCCAGAATATCGTCAAGAACCCGGAGCAGGTTGCGGGAAGACTGCAGGGCGACATTGATACAATGTCGGTGTTCCTGATTCAGTTTTGTCGCCCCCATCACTTGTAGCATGCCCATTACGCCGTTTAACGGAGTTCTGATCTCGTGACTGATGTTAGCGAGGAATTCATCTTTGGTTTTGTTGGCGAGGATGGCTGATTCTTTTGCTGCTGAAAGTTCTTTCTCATTTTTTAAACGCTTGGTGATGTCATGAATGATGGATATGAGGAGAGTCTTTCCATTATGATTGAATGGCCCGGAAAAGACTTCAACATCCACTACTTCTCCACCTTTACAACGATGTTGAAATATAAAGCTCGTCAGATTGGCCTGATGTGCTTTAGCCATATTTGCTATTACTTCTGCTCGGGGAAGTGCATTGAGTTGAAAAATGGTTTTGGCTTTTAATTCATTACAGGAGTATCCGTAAAAGTCTGAAGCAGCTTTATTGGTATCCAGTATTTTGCCTGTTTCCGGATCGATGATGAGCATGACCGAGTGGTTGTTTTCAAACAAAGCCCGGTATTGCTCCTCGCTTTCCCGGATAGCGGCATCATATCTTTTCCGTTCAATTGCCAAGGCTATCTGGTGGGAGCATGCTGAAAACAGTTGGATATCCTCTTCCGTGAAGAGGTTGGGATTTTCATAATTCTGAATTGCCAGTACCCCGATAGGTTCATTTCGTACCTGCATGGGAACGCCGATCCATATCTCCGGAATTCGGCCCATGACATCCAGTGAGCCGTTCTCAACGGATCTAATTATCTCTTGCCCAGTCATTTGGATGATTTTGTTTTTTTGGATAGGCAGCAGGCTGATCCTTTTACTTGCCGGATCATATATGTTTTGTATCGGCGGGTACTTGTTAATCCCCTCATCCACACAATAGGTGAAGACCAGTTCTTCAAGTTCCTGATCAATGAGGGCAATATAGAAATTTTTAGCTTTAAGCTCCTTGAGCATTATTTCGTGAATCGAACGCATCAATTCGTTCAGGTTTTTTGCTGAATTGAATTGGCAGATGATTTCATAGAGTACTGACTGGAGATGCTTGCTGTGGGCCAGTTCCCGTTCTTTATTGACAACATCAGTGATGTCTTCTGCATAAATAGCCACCCGAACAACCTTACCGTCTTCAATAATCGGGTAGTGTGAATGGAGTATAACCCTTCCTTCTCTTACATCCTGAAATTTTATCGGCTCGCCGCTCTTCACTACACTGTCGAACATCTGCCGCCGGGATATGGCCAGTTCCGGGGGCAGGCAATTGAATATATCTTTGCCCGTAAGCTTGTCAGGAGTAGTCTGCAGGATGTCGGCAACAATTCGGTTGACGTATATAACTGTACCGTCAGTTTCAAGAAGAAGTATGGATTGCGTGTTCGCATCAAGGAGGGCCTCAATGTTTTTTTCTGCATCCATAGCCATCTTTCGGGCTTCTTTTAATGCTGCCTGTGGTGACTTCATATTTGCTGGACCGTCCATAAAGACTGAATCGTTGCACTACAGTTATCGTGAATTTTTATAATATGAAAAAAAAGGTTATTTTTCCATTAAAGAATTAAAAAAGTACTCTTCTGGTCGGCTGATAATTCAGTTTATTGGTCGATTAAATTAAGGGGACGTTTTTTATTGGATAGTTTTATTTTTGTATATGAGTTAGTTTATATAAAAGTAAGCTTGTGTATAGAGGAGGCTGGAATGACAGAGATTGAAACGGGAAAAATCAGGATTGGAATAGCCAGATGTTTGCTGGGTGAAAATGTTCGTTATGACGGCTCACAAAAGCTTGATCGTTATTTAAGGGATGTGCTTGGGCAATTTGTGGATTGGGTTCCGGTTTGCCCTGAAGTGGAAACCGGTATGGGGATTCCCCGCGAAGCTGTACGGCTGGTAGGGGAGGTGGAGAATCCCCGCTTGGTGGGGCGAAAATCCGGCGAAGACTGGACCGGGCGCATGCAGGAGTGGGGCCGCAAAAAACTGGCCCTGCTGGACAAGGAAAATCTCAGCGGATATATATTTAAACATGGCTCCCCCTCAAATGCCTTGGGCCGGATGAAGGTTTTCGGCGATAACGGGCAGATATTTTATTCCGGCACTGGAATCTGGGCCCGCATGGTCATGGACCACTTTCCATCCCTTCCTTGCGAGGATGACGGCAGGTTGCACGATGCCGGAATTCGCGAAAATTTCATTAACCGCATTTTTACCTTCAAGCGTTGGCGTGACGTTGTGCGGGGCGGATACTCACCAGCCAAGCTGGTCGATTTTCATACCCGGCATAAGATGTTGATTATGGTCCACAATGAAGCCATTTACCGCAAGATGGGCAAGCTTGTGGCCACAGCTGGTAGTGCCGATCCTGCAGCCTTGAGCGATGAGTACGAAGCTAATCTTTTCAAGGCCTTGACCTATAGGCCTACTGTTAAGAAGCATGTAAATGTGCTCACTCATGCGTTGGGCCATTTTAAGAAAGATATATCTGCGGACGAGAAGCAGGAAATGCTGGAGCTGATTGACCGCTTCCATAAGAAGTTAATTCCCTTGATTGTTCCGGTAACCATGCTTAATCATTATGTTCGCAAGTATGACAAGAGCTATTTGGAGCAACAGATTTATCTCACCCCTTACCCTGCAGAGCTTATGCTGAGGAATCATGTCTGATCGCCAAAACAAAATGATTTGTGTGCTGGGGGCTACAGGATATGTTGGAGGCCGCCTTGTTCCGCAGCTTCTGGATCAGGGCTGGAAAGTCCGGGCTGTGGGGCGTTCGCAAGCAAAGTTGCGTACTCGTCCTTACAGTTTTCATGAAAATTGTGAACTGGCCGAGGCTGATCTTTTTGACCGTGATTCCTTACAGGAAGCGTTGCGGGGTTGTTTTGCCGTTTATTATCTGGTGCATTCCATGCAACCGGGTAGCTCTGATTTTGCGGAGAGGGACCGTGTCGCTGCGCAGAATACTGTTCATGCTGCGGAACAGGCCGGGGTAGAGCGAATAATTTATCTCGGCGGTATGGTGCCGGATGATCCGAACATCAGCCACCACCTGAAATCCCGGGCTGAGGTCGGCGATATCCTGTCAGCCGGAGGCGTGCCTTGTACTACGCTTAAGGCGGCGGTCATACTTGGTTCGGGCAGTGCTTCATTCGAGATTCTTCGTTATCTGGTGGATCGCCTCCCGGTGATGATTACTCCGCGCTGGGTACGTACCGAAAGTCAGCCCATCAGTATCCGCGATGTATTGTTTTATCTTTCCGGTTGTCTTGAACACCCTGAAACCGCCGGGGAGAGTTATGACATAGGAGGACCGTTTTTTGAGACCTATGAAAAGCTTTTCCGTATATACCAGCAGGAGGCCGGGTTGCGTAAGCGGTTGATTATCCCTGTCCCATTTGTTTCACCGAAATTGTCTTCATATTGGCTGGGGCTTGTCTCCCCGGTTCCTGTATCTCTGGCTGTCCCGCTGGTGTTGGGCTTGCGTAACCGGGTGGTCTGTAAGGATTACCGCATCCGTGAAGTCATGCCCCGCGAACTGACCGATTGCCGGACTGCAATCCGTCGCGCGCTCAACAAAATTCAGCAGGAAGTTGTAGATACCTGCTGGTCCGATGCCGGAACTCTTGAAACTCCGGAATGGGCCATTTGTGGTGATGCCGGATATTCCGGTGGTACTGTTTATCATTCAGCATACCGTATTAAACTTGAGGGATGTGCGGACGGCCTCTGGGATAAAATTATATCTATCGGTGGTGATGAAGGCTGGTATTGCTGCAATACGCTCTGGTCGCTGCGCGGTTGGTTGGATAAGTTTGTGGGCGGGGTAGGCTTACGCCGCGGACGCAGGCATCCTTCCGAGGTCAGTGTCGGTGATGCTCTTGATTTTTGGCGGGTACTGGATGTGCAGCCCTGTGAAAGGTTGCTCCTGCTGGCGGAAATGAAGTTGCCCGGAGAGGCGCTTCTTGAATTCAGCCTTGAAAATACCTTGGCCGGGGATACTGAACTGACCATGACCGCACGGTTTTTGCCGCGCGGACTGGGAGGAATCCTTTACTGGTGGTCAGTGTATCCGTTTCACGCCCTTGTTTTTAAAGGTATGGCCCGTTCATTGGCAGAAAAGAGTGGTTGCCGGATAATGGAAGGCCCGGAACTGGTGGAAGGTCCGGCCCCGCGTTGTCGTATTCCCGGTGTTAAGGACGATGGTAATGATTAAAGTTGACCGCAGGAGAATTAATAAACTTAATTTACCTGAAATCTCCGAAGGAGCCGTAGTTTACTGGATGAGTCGTGAGCAGCGTGTTCGCGATAACTGGGGCTTGCTCCATGCCCGGGAACTGGCCGGGAGCACGAGACCGTTGATTGTTGTATTTTGCCTCGTACCTTCATTTCTTGGCGCAAACCTGCGTCAGTATGATTTTATGCTCAAGGGATTGCAGCAGGTTGAAAGGGATTTGCGAGGGCTGGGCTACGATTTTGCCCTGCTCAGCGGGCAGCCCGATCAAACACTGCCCGATTTTGTGCGTAAGGTCCGGGCCGGGATTGTTGTTACAGATTTTGATCCCTTGCGTATCAAGCAGCAATGGCAAGTCAATATAGGGCAGAAGCTCAATGTTCCGCTGCTGGAGGTGGATGGACATAATGTTGTCCCGGCACGGTTTGTAACTGATAAGCGTGAATACGGGGCGCGGACCATCAGGCCGAAGATTCAAAAGTTGCTCCCGGAATTTCTGGAGGAATTCCCGGAACTACTCCCGGCTTCGCAAAAGGGCGAAGGATTCCCCATGGTAGATTGGGATCAGGTGCGTAATTCCCTTGAAGTTGATGAAAGTATCGGTCCTGTTGATTTAGCCTCGGGAGAAGCTGCTGCCCATGCGGCTCTTAATGAATTTGTTGAGCACGGTCTTGGAGATTATGCTGAAAAACGTAATGACCCCAATGCTGAAGCAACCTCTCGTCTTTCAGCATACTACCATTTCGGGCAATTGGCCCCGCAGCGGGCAGCTCTGACTGTGGCTAGCAGACCTGCTGGCGATAGCGTGGACTCATATCTTGAGGAACTCATAATCCGCCGGGAGCTGTCTGATAATTTTTGTTTGCATACTCCGAATTATGATTCACTGGATTCGGCTCCGGAGTGGGCGTTAAAGACTTTGGCCGAGCATTCGGCGGACCGTCGTGACTATATTTATTCGTATGATGAATTTGAGCAGGCGCGTACTCATTCAGCTTTATGGAATGCTGCGCAGAGCCAGATGGTGCGCTCAGGATTTATGCATGGTTATATGCGTATGTATTGGGCCAAGAAGATTTTGGAATGGTCAGCATCAGCAGAAGAGGCCCTGCGGATCACCATAGCACTCAATGACCGTTTTGAGTTGGATGGACGTGATCCCAACGGTTATGTTGGTGCGCTTTGGTCTATTGGCGGGGTGCATGATCGGGGTTGGAAAAAACGTCCTGTGTTTGGTTCCATTCGCTACATGAATGAGCGGGGTTGCCGTCGTAAATTTGATGTCGATGCCTATGTGCGGAAATGGGGCTGAGTTGTATGAAAGTCTCACCGAAGAGTGTTTTGATAGTGTATGCTCACTTACTTTGGAGCGATAAGGTTCGAAATTATGGCGATTTATAAGGAAATGTTTTTTTTGAAAAAATAATGTCAGTGTCGATATAGTGTGGTAATATTAAAGGGTCCTTAAAATCTATTATTTGGAGGTTTGTTATGGCTAATATGGATTATCCCGGACCTTGTCCCAGTTGTGTAGGCATTGATGGTTGCAGTACTGAAGAAGCAAAACAGCAAGCAGTAAATCATTATTGCAAGGGCTTGGAAATGGAACTCAATGCCTGGAAAGCCCGCCTGTATGACGTACTGGCTGACGACAAGTCCGATAATCTCAAGGATCAGATCATAATGCTCAAGTCAACAATGAAAGAATTGGAAGCTGTAGTTGAGCAGATGAAAGATGTCTGCCCCACCAGTCTCGGTGAGCAGGAAAAGGTTATTTCCGGCAAGCTGGAAGATCTGCGCGTCCATTACACCAAGGCAATGGAAGTGCTGGCTCCCGGCTGGTTCGGTGGCTGATTTAAAGAAAATAGGTTTGTTTGTAAGGCCGGTTTCTTAGGGGATCGGCCTTTATTAATTAAAGCAGATGGGACACTTGGCCTTTTCTGCCGTTGGAACTTTGCGCAGGCAGCGGAGGGTTTCCGCTTCATCTATGTTTTCGTTACTGATGACAGTGACCGGGCTTTCCATCTGTTTTGAAACTTTCTTGCCTTCCAGCAACTCAATAGCAGCACGTACTCCAAAGAAACCCATAGCATAGGGCCTTTGGGTGATCAGTGCTTCTATCTTTTTATCACGAACACCTTTTAATAGTTTATGATTGTAGTCAAAGGCTACAAATGGAATGCTCCCGTTGTGGGTGTTCATTGTATGCAAGACCCCGTCTGATGTGGCTTCGTTAGTAGTGAATATACCTGCGATGCAGGGAGTCTTTTTTAAAATTTCTTCTGTTGATAACCTTGTTTCGCGCTCGCTGCCGTCACGCATGTGGATGCTGATGATTGTTCTTCCTGGCGACAGGGTCTGCATTCTATCGATGAACCCTTGTTCTCTTAAAGCACATGATCCGTTGTCTGGAGAGTGTCCGACCACTAGAACCGGACCAGGTGTGCTTAACTTTGCAGCCAGCAGGTCTGCTCCCAGTGAACCGGCTTTGTAATTGTCGGTAGCAATATAGCTGTCAATAACGTCTGTGGTTACCGGGGCGTCGATAATGATAACTTTGATGCCTGCTTTTACTGCTTTTTCAATGGCGGAATTTAGTTTTTTACGATCCATGGGAGCCAGCACAATCGCATCGACTTTCTGGTCAATATAATATTCGAGTAAATGCTGCTGCGCGTTGGGCTTATTTTCAACTCGTGATCCTCTCCAGATCAGGTTTATGTCCGAATCTTCAATTGCCGCATGTGCTCCCATGCAGACTACCCGCCAGAAATTGAGGATGGTTGCCTTGGGAATGGTAACTATTGTTTTTTGGGCATAACTTGCACAAGGACAGCACAGAATGTAAGCTGCCAGCAATAGACTTGCGAAAATCTTAAAAATAATTGTGTTCTGTCCCGATTGAGAAATGGATGAAGAGTCTGTCATTATAGTTTTATTTGTTTTCAGTGGAAAATCTTAATAGTTAAAGACTATATATATTTTTGTTTTCATGCAATTAGTTTGACAATGCCCGCAGTGTGGCGCTTCTAGGACTTGGAGGTCAGATGCGTAATTTAAAGTGTTGTGTTCTGTTTGTTGTTCTGAGTGTGTTGTTTTCATTTTCTGTTGCATTCGGCGAAAAGGATGGCTTGCCGGATGAATTTTGCTATCTGGATAATATTATTCCTGACGCTGTCTATGATGTCCGCTATTACGGAACCAATAATTTTGTAGGTGAGCGCATCGACGGCTATCAGGTTGAACGCGTTATCCTGACTCGTGATGCGGCTGCGGCCCTTGCCGGAGTGCAGAAGGAGCTTGCTCCCTTCGGGTTGGGGCTTAAGATTTTTGATGGTTACCGTCCGCAGGATGCAGTGCTGCATTTTGTGCGCTGGGCTGAGGATTTGAAAGATACGCGCATGAAACAGCAATACTATCCAGACGTACAGAAGAAGAATCTTTTTCGTGACGGATACATTGCAGAGAAGTCCGGCCATTCACGTGGCTCCACTGTGGACCTGACCATCATTGACCTCAAGACCGGGCAGGAACTGGATATGGGGACAGGGTTCGACTTCTTCGGGCCTAAGTCATGGCCGGAGAACATGGAAATGAGCGTACAGGTGCGCTCAAACAGGGCACTGTTACGCGAAGTCATGGTTCGTAATGGATTCAAACCCCTGAAGGAAGAGTGGTGGCATTTCACCCTTGAATTTGAACCTTTTCCGGAAACTTATTTCAATTTTCACATCAAGTAGTCAATTTACCTATACCGATTCATCAAGAATAAAGCGTAGCCAATCCGGTTGCGCTTTTTTTCTTGGATTGACTATGGACGATATGGATATAATTTATTAGTAATAATTATTAATAGCGAGGTCCAGCTTATGATAAAGCTCTTTCCATATATTTTGTCCATGGTCTTTTTGTTTACCAGCCACTCATTTGCTGCAGAGAACAAAGGGGAAAGCAAGATGCAAGAAACAACTAATAATTATGAGATAGCAACCTTGGCCGGAGGATGCTTCTGGTGTGTTGAATCTGACCTTGAGAAAGTGGAAGGAATTCTTGATGTGGTCTCCGGTTATTCCGGTGGTCACGTGGAAAATCCCACTTACGAGCAGGTCAGTTCCGGTAACTCAGGGCATCTTGAGGTTGTACAGGTTCGCTTCGATCCCACTAAGGTCAGCTACGAAGATGTACTGCGGGTTTTCATGAAGCATCATGATCCGACTGATCCGGGCGGTTCTTTTAATGACCGTGGAGAGCAATACACTTCTGCAATATTTTATCATGGCGAAGGACAGAAGAAGGTTGCAGTTGATGTTTTGCAGGAGATCGACGGTTCAGGTGTATTTGAGCAGCCTCTTGCAACCAAGCTGATTCCTTTTGAGAAGTTCTACCGGGCTGAGGAATACCATCAGGATTACTATAAGAAGAATCCGGTTAGGTATAACTGGTACAGGTTTTTATCCGGCCGGGATTCTTTTGTTGAAGAGCATTGGGGCAATAAGGAAGAGTTCAGGCAACCGGCACTGGAAGTGGATGGTTACAAGCGGCCCGAAGATGCCAAGCTGCGTGAAATACTCACTCCGCTGCAATTCAAGGTGGTCCGTGAGGATGGTACTGAGCCTGCTTTCAATAATGAGTTCTGGGATAATCACCGCGAGGGAATCTACGTGGACATTGTCTCCGGTGAACCTCTCTTTAGTTCCCGGGATAAGTTTGATTCCGGCACAGGTTGGCCCAGCTTTACCCAGCCTATTGAAGGGCAGGGTGTTGTAGAGAAGGAAGACCGTTCCTTTTTCATGACCCGCATTGAGGTCCGCTCGCGCAAGGCTGATTCGCATTTGGGGCATGTCTTTGATGACGGTCCCCAGCCCACAGGATTACGCTATTGCATCAATTCTGCGGCCCTACGTTTTATCCCTCTGGAAGAGCTGGAAAGCGAAGGGTACGCTGAGTACCGGAAGTTATTCAAGTAAGTAAGGGCAGCCCGGAAGATCCTTTTTCGGGCTGCTTGCATTATTAGAGCAGTGTAGTGTACTCGTTAAAAAAAACTTTTGTAATGGATACACACGCATGCCCCTGCTTTCCATCATCATTCCCAACTATAATTACGGACGTTTTGCCGACCGTTTTTTTGGTTCGTTGGCATCTCAGACCATGTCTCTTAGGGATGTGGAGGTAATTTTTGTCGATGATGGCAGCAGTGATGATTCCCTTGAGCAGGCTCGCAAATGGTCCGCAAAGCTTGATTGCCGGGAGTTCTCAATCCTGACTCCTCCGCGGTCCGGCAGGCCCGGTCCGGTTCGCAATCACGGTCTGGAACAGGCTATAGGAAAGTATCTACTCTGCTTTGACCCGGACGATGAATTGAAACCGGATTTTCTGGAAACAAGTGTCGGACTGCTGGAATCAAATTCCAAAATATCGCTGGCTTATTCAGATTACCTTGAGGTTGCTCCCGAGGAATCTCTTGTTCGTTTATTACCGAATTTCAATCCCTTACATTTGCGGACCCAGAATACGGTTGCAACTGCTGCGCTCTACCGTCGGGAACTATGGGATATTGGGGTGCGCTACCGGGAGAATACTACCTACGAAGATTGGGACTACTGGGTGCAATGTTTGATGGTTGGCGGCAAATTTCAACATATTGCGCAGCCCCTTTACATCCACCACGTCCACGAATCCAATTTTTCCTTTAAGGCGGAAAAAGAGGACGGGGCGGCCAAGGCCCATATTGTTTTGAATAATCCCGCATTTTTTCATAAATCCGTAGTTGGCTGGGCCAATGAACATTTACGCAGGCGGGCTCAGGCTCCCTCTTTTCAGCGCGGCTACATTCCCACTCCCGATGATCTGCAGAAAATTTTAGAGATGATCAGAGACGGCGAGATATAAAATTAGTACACGGAGATTCAGATGCAGATTATCCTGACCGGGATTTTGGCAGCATTGTTTTTCAGTTCCACCTTTGTGCTTAACAGAGCCATGAGCCTTGAAGGCGGGCATTGGGTCTGGTCGGCAAGTTTGCGCTATTTCTGGATGCTGTTATTACTATTTATCGGGCTTGGTATTTTTCGCCGTGAGTTGCTGGGCCGTTCATTCTGTCTCTTTCTGAAACATTGGAAATTCTGGACTATCGCGGGCGGAGTGGGCTTTGGGGTCTTCTACGCACTGATCACTTTCAGTGCCTCATACACTCCGGGCTGGGTGGTTGCTGCCACTTGGCAGACGACTATTCTTGCCACGCCGCTGGTTCTGCTGGGCTTCGGTAAGAAGGTCCCCCTGCGGGCCATGCTGTTGACTCTGATAATTTTCGCCGGAGTGTTGCTGGTCAATGTTGAAAGTGTGGAGGAAAGTTCTTGGAACGCTGTTCTGTTAGGGGCAATCCCGGTTTTTGTGGCCGCCTTTGCCTATCCTTTCGGCAATCAGCTGGTCTGGGAGGCGCGCAACGGCGGCAGCGGAAGAATTCCGGTTTTGGATGATCCGGCCATGGATGATCCTTTTTGCCGTGTGCTGTTGCTAACTCTTGGCTCCCTTCCATTGTGGGCCGTATTGATCCTGTTTACCCAGCCGCCTTTGCCGCAAACAGGACAGATCATAAATACCGCCCTTGTGGCGATTTTCTCCGGTATTGCCGCGACCAGTCTATTTCTCTACGCCCGGCACAAGGCCAGAAACGCAGCAGAGCTGGCCGCGGCAGATTGCACTCAATCCATGGAAGTGCTTTTCTCATTGGCCGGAGAGGTCGTGCTTCTGCACGGAACCCTGCCCGGAATATTGGGCTGGTCCGGCATCGGCCTGACCATGCTCGGGCTGATGTTATATCTCCGGGTTCAGAATGTACGCTAACCGATCAACTCTTTTGCGCTGACCATCTGCGCATAGAACATGCCCAGTGAGGCCATGAATCCGGCATGCACTTCCGTCGACCCAGCCTTTACACCGTCAAATTCAAGGCTGGCCCCGCAGCATGCGTCATGTACAACCGTGCATTTGTAACCCATGTCCGAAGCTGCCCGGGTGGTGGCGTCTACACACATGTTGCTCATCATTCCAGTTATGACCAGTTTATCGACACCTAACTTTTTTAGTTCCGCATCAAGGCTGGTTTTCCGGAAACTGTTGGGATAATTTTTAAGGATGACAGCTTCGTTTTCCTGCGGTTTGACACAGTTGTGAATTTCCGCTCCCTCAGTTTCCGGTAGAAAGAAAAAAGCTCCTTCCTGCACGGAAATGTGCTGGATATGGATTATCGGCTGTGCGATTTTCCTGAAGTGGTCGAGGACCTGCGCAGCCTTTGTGCCGGCCTGCTCACTGTTTTCAAGGGTGAACTTACCGCCGGGAAAGTAATCGTTCTGGATATCGATGATGATCAGTGCTTTTTTGCTCATTTAATTTCTCCTTGGTGAGATTTTGTGTTCAAGTTGAGTACATGCTGACAGATCCGTGCTAAAATTTAAGTGGCACTATTGACAATAAGCGTGCTGAAAACGACAATGAGTCATTATGAACGTAGCCGTCCTTGCTTATAAAGATTGTCTGGTCTGCGCGGTTTCCGGGGTGCTGGAAATTTTTAGCATCGCCAATAGCCTATCACAGGAGTCTAATGGAGATGAATTCAGCGGTTTATCAATCCTGAGTCCTGATGGCAAAAGCGTATCCGGATTTGTAGGAATAGCCTTGCAGGTCAGTGGGAGCATTCAAGATGTACAGCCGGATATTCTGGTCATCCCCCCGGTATTCGGGGATATTGAAGTGTTGTTGGAAGACGGGCCGCTTATCGCACGTATTGCCAAGCTGGGGGAGCAGGGTACCATTTTAGCCTCAGCTTGTGCCGGATCATTCCTCATGGCCAGAGCAGGGCTACTGGACGGCAAGCCAGCCACAACTCACTGGAAATTGGCACCGGATTTTTCATCCCGTTTTAGAAACGTGGACCTTCAGCCCCGGCGTATGCTCATTGACGGAGGCGGATATATCTGTGCCGGAGGGGCCATGGCTTGGCAGGATCTTGCCCTGCACATCGTGGCCCGGTTCATGGGCCGGGAGATTTCATCCGCTTGCGCCAAGATGCTGGTCATGGATTCCACCCGTGACGTGCAGACTCCATATTTCATGTTCGAGAGTAAGTCTGTGGACGAAGGGTTTGCGGACAGGGATATTCTGCGGGTGCAGGAGTGGATGCAGGAAAATTACAACATGCCGATAAATATAAAGTCTCTGGCCGAACAGTCCGGTCTTGGGGAGCGTACTTTCCTGCGTCGTTTCAAGCGGACTACGGGTATGACTCCCAATAATTACTTACAGCAAGTACGCATTGAGGCGGCACGGCACCTGCTGGAGGTCAGCGGGAAAGGTGTGGATGAGATTACCGTTTTGGTCGGTTATGATAACCCTTCATCATTCAGGCGCCTTTTCAAGCGGATGACCGGCTTGAGTCCCCGTGAATATCGTAGCCGTTTCAGCAGGGTGGGTTAGTTTAGATTATTATTCCAAATGATGAGTATGAGTATAATTTCTTGATAATGAAAACGGATTTCGTTATCTATCTTAGTCCATTCAAATTGTAACCAATAAAAAGGATCACCAGATGCTTAAGAAATTTCTCTCGCTCATCATGGTTTTAACCATACTTATTCCCGCGGCAGCTTCTGCCCATTCCTTGTATATTCAGGCTGGTCGTTACCATGTCTCGGAAGGGAAAAAGTCACCGTTATTCTTTTGTTATGGGCATCATATCCCGGTTGATGATGCTGTACGTATGAAAAAGCTTAATCACATTACAATACAGCAGCCTGATTCTAAAACTTACGGTATAAAGCTCCGCGATGAGAAGTCATTGCACTCTTACGTCATCAATTATGAAATGCCCGGAACATACGTGCTGACCGCAGCCACCAACCCCGGTCATTTTACCACATGGCTGGACAAGAAAGGACGTAAGCGTCATTCCATCAAGCCCATGAGCAGCGTGGCTGATCGTGCTTCTGAAATTGTTTCCTCCCTGCGCAGTAGCCAGTGGACCAAGACATACGTGGTCTGCGAGAATCCTTCTGCAGTATTCCCAGCCATAGTAGGCATGCCCATGGAGCTTGTTCCTGCAAAAGACGTATCTATGCTCAGGAAAGGCGATGTCTTGGAAATGCAGGTCTATATGGATGGCAAACCCTACCGCGGCGACGGCTATTGGGATGCCACATACAACGGCTTCTCCACTCAGGCCGAGGATATGTATATTCAGCGCCAGCAGGTTTTTGACGGTAAAATCAAGCTGCCCATCGATGTAACCGGAAGATGGTTTGTACGCTTCTTCACCAAGAAAGCACCTATGAAGGAAAGCCCTGATTTCATGCAGGAGAAAAAGACAGCCACCTTGGTTTTCGAAGTTCCCAATGAGCGCAAGAGACCCAAGCTGGACAGTCATTAAACAAATAAAAAAGGGACCATAACGGTCCCTTTTTATTTTTTAGCAGGTTCCCTGTTCCGGCGGGGAGTATCAAAATTCTTTTTCATGTATGGCTTCCCTGCGGTTGAAGCACCTAATTTTTCGCGTTCCATATCAAGCTCGCGTTTCTTGGTGTAGAGGAAGCGGACCAGATCGTACTCAAAGGGCGAACCGGTCTGGTAGTAACGGAAGGGGACATTGGCGCGCAGGTCCAGCCCGCGGATGGTGGATTCTCCTATACCGATAGCTGTACGTCCTTCTTCTACTCCGGCAAGGTCGTAGACAAAGTTCATTTCGTACCAGAGCAGGGCAAAGTCCCCCAGCGAACCACCTGAATCACGGACACTTGAGGGGCCTAGAATAGGCAGGACCACATACGGTCCCGGAGGTACTCCCCAGACGCCTAGGGTATCTGCAAACCCGGTTTCCTTTCTTTTCAAATCCCACATGGTGGCTACATCGAATATTCCAAGCAGGCCCACGGATGAATTGATTACAAAGCGGGAAAAGGCTCGCGCCGTTTTGCCGCCATTGAATTGCAGGATGCCGTTGGTAAAAGATTTTACTTCATTCAGGTTGTTGACCGCATTGGTTACCCCTTTGCGTACCGGTGAAGGAAGCACGGTGGTGTAGACATCTACCGCCGGAAGATAGATTGCCCTGTCAAAACGAGCATTGAAGGAATAGAAGTGGCGGTTCATGGAATCCCATGGATCGTATACTTCCAGAAAGTCGAGATCCGCATCCTTGCCCTGAGCCTGTCCTGCTCGCGGGGCATGGGAGACTGGAGCAATGAAGCCTTGCGGTTTGAGTGTCAGCGAAGGATCATTTTTGCTGATGGTAGCGCAGCCTTGCAGCAGCAGGCAGAGCAGGATGAAGCTGAATAATTTTCTTATCATTTGATCAGCTCCTGCGCTTTCAGGGCATAAGGCTTGAACATCATGTTGCCGCAATGTCCGCCGTGGGGGAAGAGGATTGCCCGGTCACCGAATGTTTTGCGTAGAAATTCCACATCCGCATCGTTCAGGATAATGTCGTCTTCATTGCCGAGTACGAATATTTTATCTGATTTGCCCAGGTAATCCTTGATACTGAAGAGGTCGCAGTTTCTAACCAGCTCTCCCTTGGTTGTGCCGGGGGTGAGAAATTGCAGGTAGGGCAGCAGATATTCATCCACATAGTCCTCGAAAGTTATTGCTGCTGAGACTCTTGTGTAAGGCATGAGATTGTCGCCTACACCGAGCTGTTTGTTAACCGGAACAATGTACCCGGCGTTAAGGCATACATCGGAACTGAAGATCATACTTGCCGAGGACATCCTGAAAGCTGCGGCAATGATGGCCCGCATATCCATATCAGAAAAATTGATGTGCTGTGAAAGGGCATAGAGGAAGTTGTCATCAAGGTCGACAATGTCGGACTGGACATAAATTTCTGAGAAAGCTTCGATAAGCTCGTCAATAACCTGTCGGGGTGTCTTGTTGCCGAGATTCTCCGGGCTGAGCCATGAGTCAAAGCGCAGTGCTGAACTGTACAGGCTCACAGGCGGGTTGAGCATGAGTACCCGCCGGAAAAGAAACTCCCTGCGTTCTTCGTCCAGCTTGGCAAGGAATGCTGAGTGCATGGCCCCGAGACTGTATCCGGTAATGCTGTAGCTTCTAATCTTGTAGACACCTTCCAGATCGGCTTTGATCCATTTCATGGCCCGGTAGAGGTCCTCCACATCATGGGGGACATAACCGGGTGCTCCGTATTTGGAAAAACTGACCACAAAGTTCATGTGGGTCGGAGATGAAAGGGCAACTACATGGAACCCGGCTTCGTAGAACAGTTGGGTCAGGAAACGCATTTTGGTGGAGTCATGCTCCGATCCGGTTCCTGCGATGATGAAAAGAAGTGGAGCTTCTTCATCCTGCATGGCTGTTGAGTAGTAGAATTTTTCATTATACCAGAAAATATCCGGAATCCTGCGGTTCTCAATGACTATTTCGCATTCGTCAGGCTTGATTGGTTTTTCTAATTTATACATCAAGTCCGGCGGGGTACCGAAGATGGTCGCCTTATAAGGATCGGCGATGGGGAATTGCAATGTCTCGGCGGCCACGGGCCGGATCATACACAGCAGCGGAAGCAGTAATGCAAAAAGTAAGAATACAATATGTTTTCCCGGACCCATAAATGCTTTTTTCATGTTTTATTTGTAGCAATAGTCAATGGTATTGTAAATTCACGGTTGACAAAAAACTGTTTAGTTACTAAACACTTTAATTGTGAGAGACATACAAGAAATAATACCGCATATGCGCGAGTTCGGAAGGGTGCTGGTTAAGTACAATATGGTCGAGCGTAGGGCGTTTGATTTTGGGGTCGGCATAAAGCTTTACCCATCTGAAGTTCATACTCTTTCTGCTGTGGATAAACTTGGCGACTGTGGGGTCACAGATCTGGCCCGTGAATCCGGAGTGACCAAGGGAGCTACTTCGCAATTAGTCAGCAAGCTGGTCAAAAAAGGGCTTATGTTTAAAGAGGCTGATCCTGAAAATGGTTCAAAGGTTATTTTGCGTCTGACCGAACTTGGGAAAACAGCCAGTGACAATCACTATAAATTCCACATGGATCATGACCGTGAATTTATCGATTATTTGCGGGCCATGTCAGAAGAGGAGCTAAAAGTGTTCGATGACATCTGTAGTAAAATGAATGATTGGATGGACAGCTATTTAAAATAAAATTTTTTAACCCAAGTGTTTAGTTGCTAAACACTCGTGGAGGACGGCATGAATTATCCTAAGCCCGAACAAGATTTCTCACCTGTGCATACCCTCATCATAAGAAGTGTGTCTTCGCAAGTTGTAATGGAGGCGGTCAATTTTAAGCTTTTTGACACACTTGAACTTAAACCTGCGAGTTTGAAAGAGCTGGCAGAGTTCTTTGAGTTTGATGAATTGAAGCTTGGTTCAATGTTAGATTTGCTTGAGTCATGGGATCTGGTCAAGAACAATGGTGGACAGTACTCCAATACCCATTTGGCAACAGAGTATTTGGTCAGCACTTCTCCGTTATATCAGGGCTTGGCCATGGGCTTGACCATGGACTTTTGCGCTGAAGTAATCCGGGATATGGGTGATTTGCTGAAAGGAAAGAAAAGCCAGAGGGATGACAGCGATATAAAATGGGCTGCCACGGATGCCATGGAAGGAACAGCCCAGGAATCACTTAGCGGCGGATTGCATACAACGGTTGATGCTATTAGCCAATTGCCCGGATTTGATGACTTCCGGCTCATGGGTGATCTTGGCGGGAACCACGGGAACTATACCATGTCTGTGCTTACCCGAAATCCTCAGCTGGACGGAGTCATCTTGGATCTTCCGCATGTTGCTCCTTTGGCGGAGCAGCGTTGCCGGGATTATGGGTTTGGCGAACGGGTGCGCGGTGTTCCCGTTGATATGCGTGACGAAGAACTTCCTTTGCTGGATTTTGATCTGATATTTGCATCCCACGTGCTCTATGCCTGCCGGGGAAATTTGAAACCTGTGCTGGAAAAGGTCGCCAAGTCCTTGCGGCCCGGAGGTTGGTTCTGCGCCAATCATTACGCCAAAACAGGCAGTCCCATGTCAACTCAAACCATTGCCTCTTTAGAGGTTATAACTACTTTTGCAGGCTATTTTTCGCATTTTATTGAACCGGATGTTCTGGAGAAGGATTTAAAAGAGTGCGGATTCGGAAATTTCCGCAGGACGTGGAGTGATTCGACGAAAGGTATATTGTTGTTTTCTGCTCAGAAGCTTTAAATTAAACAGGCCCGATCTTCCTTGGAAATCGGGCCTGTTCTTTAATCTTCCATATCTACAAGCATGCGTGGTTCGGGAAGGTATTCGACAATCCACTTGGTCCATTGTTCCGGCTTAAGCAGTTCCATAATCTTCTGGGCTACTTCATGGCCTTCAAACGGGTCTTTGTAATCATCGAGGACTACTGCGCCTTTGAAGGTCGGGCAGAAGTCGCCTTTATTGTATGTTTCAATGGTGAAATTAAACATATCAATGAGGAACCCATCCAAGTTTCCTTTGGCCACCCAGTCGAAAATGATTTCATACCCCGGTTTGGCATGGCGCGAAAATCCGTAGACTTCGGCAACCTTATCGATTCCCTTGTCCTCATCTCCCATGTGAAAATTCTCCGCAGTCACTTCTACATGCGGTTCAAGGACGACCATCTCCAGTGTGAGATCCTGAAATTGCTTTAAGGTTAGGACTTTATTCATTTGAGGACCTTTTTATAAATTTCGCTGCATCAAGCAGGTCGTCTGCAATATAATCTGCTTTGCCCACGCATTTGGGCTCTTCTTTCAAACCTTTTCCGGTGCGTACCAGAATTGATTTGGCCTTGCGGGCCATGCCCAGTTCCACATCGCAAAGCTTGTCGCCGATTACATAGCATTCTTCAGGATTCAGGCCGAACTCGTTAATAGCCTGATCAAACATACCGGGGAAAGGTTTACGGCAATCGCACTCCTGATCCGGGGCGTGAGGGCAAAAATATACAGCTTCGAATTCAATTCCGTGCTCAGCCAACAGGTCGGCCATGCGTTTATTAACCGCATGCATATCGTCTTCCGAATAGTAGCCGCGCCCGATACCTGACTGGTTGGTGGTAACGAGCAGTTTGTACCCGGCATCCTGCATGGCTTTTAAACCTTGTGCAGTGTTGGAGAATAGTTCAACCCCCTCAGGATCACTAAGATAGTGTTTGTCCACAATAATGGTCCCGTCACGGTCCAGCAAAATATATTTCATTTTAAGTTCTCATTCAAAAAGGAGGACTGAAAAGACAGTCCTCCTTTTTGAATTTATTCTATAAGACGCCCAGCCGCGCTGGTAGCGATAGCATATTAAAAGGTTTTGGGATTCTTAAACCCTTTTGCAAAAGGGTTTAAGCCGCCGGTGGCATTTCTTCTCTTACATCTTTTTCTGGGCAAATTTGAGCATCTTCTCTGCTTCGGCAAAGTTGGGATTGATGGCAAGTGCTTTTTGAGCAGCTTTGGCCATCCGGTCCCACTTCTTCCAGTCGTAATAGAGGCGACCGGTGTTGAAGTAGAGATACTCATCTTTGTTATTGATCTTGAGTGCTCTGAGGTAATATTTTTCAGCAGCTTCAAAATCCTTCATCTTGCGCAAAACGATTCCGATGCGGTTGTAAAGGAATATTGCATTAGGATCGTTTTTAAGTGCATCTTCCAGATATTCAAGAGCTTCGTTGTAAAGACCGGACTTGATGAACTTGTCAGCAATCTCTGCCCGGAGTTCGGTGTCATCCTTGAACTCCCTGATCAAAGCATTGAAAAGCTTTTGTGCTTCAGGAATGTTGTCTTCTTCAATGAGGGCCTGACCTTTATCCAGCTGCTCTCTTTTACGCTTTTCCATGGCAGCCAAGAGCTGTTGAGCTCCTGCACTTACATTCTTCTGCAGTTCCTGCAGAATTTCCCGCAGAGTTTCAAGCAGTGCTTTTTCCTCTCCGGGAGCGTAATTGATGATGAGCGGATAATCTTCCCTGAGTTTTTTGTCGCTGTTGAGGATGTGCACAGTGCTGTCGATCAGCTCCTGAAATTCCTCACGCTCAGCCTTCATCAAACCGCCTTTGAGCATGATCAGTACTGCATCGTATGAAGCCTGTACCGCTGCCATGGCTTTTTGTTGTTTAAGCAGGGAAGGTACGGTTGCCAGTTTTTTTCTGGCGGTGGTCAGTTCACCGGACATATTTGTCTCCGACGTATTTATTTAGCGCAGTTTATTTACCGGTGGCTTCTTTTACAAGATTACGGAATCTGGCGAAGAAGTAGCAGCTGTCACGCGGACCGGGAGCTGCTTCCGGGTGAAACTGGATGGCGATGATCGGTTTGGTTTTGTGAGCAAAGCCTTCCAGAGTTTCGTCGTTAAGGTTCTTGTGGGTAATTTTAAGATCGGAACAGTCGGAAATGTCAACGCAAAACCCGTGGTTTTGAGAAGAAATTTCAATTTTTTTGCTTTCCATGTCCATAACCGGATGGTTGCAACCATGGTGTCCGAACTTAAGCTTGAATGCCTTACCGCCGAGAGCCTGTCCCAGAATCTGGTGTCCGAGGCAGATTCCTGCCACAGGCAGGTCTTCACAATAGGATTTTGCATTCTTGACGGCCTGATCGAGAACTGCCGGGTCACCGGGGCCGTTGGAAAGGAAAATCGCATCAGGTTCGAGTGCCCTGACCTGCTCTTCACTGTAATGTGAAGGAACGGAGAGGACTTCAAATCCCTGCTCGTCCAGCAGACGCAGGATGTTCCATTTTACACCGTAGTCAATAAGCACAAGGCGGGGGCCTTTGTCGCTCCATTTGTAACCTGCGGAAACATCAACCGGAACGGGCTTGCCGTCCTGCCATACATAGCAGGTTTTGGAAGTTACGGTGTCAGCAAGGTTCTGGCCTTCCATGGTGGGCAGCTGCTTTGCTTTTGCAACCAGCTTTTCCGGATCAAGCTCTTCAGTAGAAATAATGCCGCGCATGGCGCCATTCAAGCGCAGGTGGCGGGTAAGGGCGCGGGTGTCAATGCCTTCAATGCCCATAACACCTGCTTCTTTCAGGTATTCGGGCAGGGACATAACAGAGCGCCAGTTGGAAGGATGCTTGCAGCATTCTTTGACGATAAAGGCGGCAACATGGACTTTTGCGGATTCGATGTCTTCTTTGGTGATGCCGTAGTTGCCGATAAGCGGATAGGTCATGCAGACCATCTGTCCGGTGTAGGAGGGGTCGGTGAGGACTTCCTGATATCCGGTCATGCCGGTATTGAAGATGGCTTCACCTCCGGACTCGCCGGGGCCGGTAAAGGAGGTTCCTTCGAAGTAGGTGCCGTCTTCAAGTGCCAGTATGGCTTTCATATTTTCTCCCTCTCAAGAATCTTAATGGCTGTATCCAAGTCTTCTGGACGGTCCACTCCGTGGCAGGAGTGTTCAGTAATGGTGACATGGATGGGTATTCCGTTTTCCAGCAGTCGGAGCTGTTCCAGTCGCTCTCTTATTTCAAGAGGCGAAACATCCGTGCTGGCAAAGGTTTCAAGGGCTTCCATGCGGAAACCGTAAAGGCCGATATGTAGAAGGTAATCCCCGTCACCCTGATGGGAAAATGGAATGGGTGAGCGGGAAAAGTATAACGCCCGGCCATCTTTTGCAAGTGCTACTTTTACCCGGTCCGGGCTTTGGGCTTCGTTCGCATTGATGGGTGAGGCAAGTGTGGTAACCCTGACTCCGTCCTTGGCAAACGGTGAAACCAGCTCCGAGATCATGTCCGGTTCAAGGCAGGGTTCGTCACCCTGAATGTTGACCACAACAGAGTCGGCAGGAAGCTCCAGCTTGCGGGCCGCTTCGAGAACGCGGTCAGTACCGCTGGTGTGGTCTGCTGCGGTCATCACTGCCGGAACCCCGTGTTTCTCCGCAGCTTCCATGATGATTTCACTGTCCGTGGCAAGGACGACTTTGTCCATCTCCGGGCATTTGGAAGCACGGTTCCAGACATGCCAGAACATGGGCTTGCCGCAGATGTCAGCCAAGGGCTTACCGGGAAATCGGCTCGAATCATAACGGGCCGGAATGATGCCGTAGCATCCGTAAACAATACTCATTTAATTAAATATTCCTTTTAATCGCCTCGCAAACTGCTTCGGTTCCACCGCGCATGTCTTCGAGGTATTTCTCAAAATCTTTTTTGACCTTTTCAGGTTTGAAAGCCCGCTTGCTGATGTCGAGAAGTCCTTGCAGTACTCCTTCCCAATCCTGCTCCTGACGGGCCAGTTTCTTTTCGAAAATTTCTTCACCAACCCATGTGAAATTGGACCAGTAAGGCCCGATCACCGGGGTGACGCCGTGGGTAAGCGGTTCAAGGAAGTTCTGACCGCCCACCGGAGCCAGAGAGCCGCCGATGAAAGCTGCTCGGGCAAGGGAGAATGCGGACTGCATCTCGCCGAAGACATCCCAGAGCACTACATGGCCGAAAGGTACGGTGTTTTCTATTTCAGAGCGCAATACCCAAGGCAGTCCCGCGTCTTCAAGCATCTTCTTCCATGCATCAATGCGATGCATATGGCGCGGGAAGAGGCCGATTACAGTCTTGGGCCGTTCCTTTTTTAAGCCTTCAGCAAGTTTGAGCACCTGAGATTCCTCTTCCTTGCGCACAGACCCGAGGATGATGAACGGGGTCTTGGGGCGGAAAATGGAGGAAAGCGGATTGGCGGTGTAAGGCACTGCCGCAGCTGTCCCGGTGCTGTCAAATTTGACATTGGGCATGGTTGAGACTTTTTCGATTTCAAAAAGGGTCTTGAAACGGGTAGCATCGTCCTCGGAAATGGCGAGGATTTCTTCCGGGGCCACAGACCTGAAAAATTCGGGCAGGGCCATGTATCCGGCAAGGCTTTTGGTGGTCATACGGCCGTTGATGATGATCACCTTCACGCCGAGTTCTTTGCAGGCGGAAAGAAAACCGGGCCAGATTTCAGTCTCAATGAGTACCACCAGTTTCGGGCAGACAGCTTCAAGGGCCTTGCGGGCAATTTCGGGGCTGTCAAAGGGGAAATAGGTAGCGGATGCGGAAACATTGCGCGGATTTGGGTTCAGTCTGTATGCGGTACGCTCAAGTTCGGACAGTCCCTGCGCAGTATTTGTGGTCAGCAGGAATTTTGTAGGGCTGCTCATGGAGATGTTTTCCATGATCCGGGAGGCTATTTTAGCTTCCCCGGCTGAAGCGGCCTGAATCCAGACATCCGCACGCGGGGGCAGGCTGTGCTTGAGGGTTCGGCGGTCGAAGCCCTCTTTCAGCCTGTCGTTCTTCTTGAGAAAAGGGATGGCGGCTTTCCAGCCGAGGCCGTAGAGAAAAGATGCAGCTTTGAGTTTGAGCGATACTGACATGTGTTGATCCTGACGTTTCCGTTCCTTGGCCCGTCGTAGGCGGCGAGCCGTTTGAAAAAGTTACTTACGCTTGTGCTGTCCCAGTTCAATGAGCTTTGCGATTAGTTCATTGAATGAATAGCCCGCTTCCTGTGCGGCTTGCGGGACAAGGCTTGTAGGAGTCATGCCGGGGAGTGTGTTCACTTCCAGCAGGTAGGGCACTCCTTCAGAAATTATAAAATCAGCCCTGCTGTAATCGGTCAGGCCCAGCAGTTTGTGGACCTTGGCCGTGATCTGCTGAATCTGTTCAGTCAGAGCCGGGTCGATAGGGGCGGGGCATATCTCTTCCGCCCCGTCAAGGGCGTATTTGCTGTGGTAATCGAAGAATTCAGCATTATCCGGGGGATTGATCAGAATCAGCGGCAGCGGTTCGCCGTCAAGGATTCCGCAGGTTACCTCGATCCCCTTGGTGTATTCTTCCACAAGGGCGCTGTCTCCCAGGCTGAAAACAGTCTCGATGCCTTTTTCCAGTTCATCAGCGGTACGGGCAAAGGTCATGCCGAGGCTGGAACCGCCGGAGTTCGGTTTGATGAAAACCGGAGGCTCGAGTTCCTGAAGACCTTTGCATCCGTCTGCGGCACAGACCAATTCCCATTTAGGGGTCAGGATGTCGTGATGGTCAAAGACTGTTTTGGTTGCAGCCTTGTTCAGGGTCAGGAAAGAGCTTTCAGGTTCAGCCCCCTGATAAGGGCAGTTAACCTGATTGAGCATGGCCTGAATCAGGCCGTCCTCTCCCGGAGAACCGTGGAGGTTGATGAATGCGAAATCAGCATGTTCAGCCAAAAGCAGGATGTTCTTGAAGTCTTTTGCCGGGTCAACGAATTCAACGTCGTGACCAAGTTCGAGAAGGGCCTGCTCAATGCCTTTTGCGCCGCTAAGGGATACTTCCCTTTCCTCAGACCAGCCGCCCGCAATCAAGAGAACATGCATTCAGATCAACTCCGATAAGTTTGCCGAGCCGCTCCTCAAGGACGAGGGCCTGCTCGTATGTTTTGTGAATTCTTTGTTTGATTTTTTCAGTCTTGCCGTAGCGGACTTTCAAATCGTTGAATCTTTTTTCAAGCGTAGTAAAAGTGTCATGCATTACGCGTTTGTCAGCGTAACTTATGACCAACGGAAGGAAATATTTTTCAGCATCAGGATCAAAAGGCCAGAAAACGTGGTGGAGCACACCCATGGAGAGTGCCGGGTTTCCGGTCAGCTGCATGGTCCATGCTGCGCCGAGCTGGCTGTGGTTGCCGCCGTGGTGGATGCAGTAACTTTTGGCAATGTCGTGTAAAAGTGCGGAAGCCTGAATCGTCGGGATGTCGACGTTTACACCGGATTCCTTAGCAAGGGTGGAGGCTTGAACAGCCACTTTGGCTACAAGCATGCTGTGGGCTTTGATGTTCTCCAGCATGGCATAATCATCCCACCATGCAATGCATTGCTCTGCGGAAGGAACGGTCAATAACGGGTTTATTTCTACCGGCGGTGGGGGAGTCAGAGAAGACTCCATTGGCGGGTATCCGGGGGTCGGTTTGTTAGGTGATTTTATCAAGGTGATTTTATTCATAGAAAATCGTCGTAACCATTTATGGGCTGAAACTTCCTTTCGTTACCATTTTGTGTACGAAAAGGCAAAGGCCCGGAAATGTTGTTTCCGGGCCTTTGCCTCAGACGGGTTATAAAGCACCATCTGCGTCGTCACCGCAAAAAAGGCTGAAACTCACGTGTGTAATTTACGCGTCGTTCCAGCCTTTTTCTTGCTCCTAGCGTCTGGTACTTTCTAAGCCGTCTGCCATAACAAAATATGAACTTTTATGTTCAATGAAAATCGTTTTGAAATTTCAGTTCTCTATTCCGGTACATCTTCCTGCAGCAGCGGGTCGGAAAGAAGTTCCATAATTCTTGCCATGTTGAAATCATGGGCACCGTCAATAGCGCCTTCCTGCGCGCTGGCTTCAACTGTCTGCTCCAACAGCTGTGCAGGGTCATCCTGAGCCGCATTCAGGCCGGATCTGATATTGCCGGAAACAGAGTCAAGTTTCTGCTCACGGGTAACTGTGGCAGGGGTTGCCTGACCGGAGTGTTCATTTCTGAGAGGTGTATTTGCTGATTTGTTAACAAAACTGATTTCCATTTTAGTTCCTCCTGATTTTATGCAAACAACAAAGCACGAAGTGTTCCGGTAATAAAAAAATGATTATTTTTAGGTGTTTGGTTGTTTTTAGAGGGATAAAAGTTCCGCATTTTAAAGTCGATGAAGGAAAAGAAATGTAAAGAATTTCCTGTTTTGGCTTAAGAAGGAATTAATTTTGAAATAGTAATTGTGCTGAATTACATATCGTTGGAGGAGGAATTTGGACATCTTTGTGTGAAATATGCAAACTCGCACAATATTTTTCTTGAATTTTTTTTGCCAAGGTTTTAATTGGCACTTTGGGTGAGTGAGAAATTTTCTCCGAAACTGGGTTTCGGGAAATTCACTATATCCTGTTGTTAAAGCGCAGGACGCTTTTACGATTAATTTTTAGGAGGTTTTACATGGCAATCGTTGAATTTCAGGGAAAAAGCTTTGACGTAGACGAAGATGGTTTCCTGCTCAAGTTCGAAGACTGGTGCCCCGAGTGGGTTGATTTCTGTAAAGAAAGCGAAGGCATCAAAGAACTGAACGAAGAGCACCAGAAAGTTATCGACTTCTTGCAGGACTACTACAAGAAGAACGGTATCGCACCCATGGTCCGCATCCTTTCCAAGGTTACCGGATTCAAACTCAAGCACATTTATGAGCTGTTCCCCTCCGGTCCCGGTAAGGGAGCTTGTAAAATGGCTGGTCTGCCCAAGCCTACCGGCTGCGTATAGTTTATAAGTTAATCAGTTTGTGAATTGTGAAGCAGTCGCGGTGATTGCTTCACAGCGAGTCCAAAGTCAGAAAAACCCCGGGGATCGGCTCCGGGGTTTTTTTTGTTTAAATTTTGACTGATTTTTTTAAAGTGTATTTGCTGTAGCCACAATAATTGCCTATGATGGCAATAAGGGAGATTTTTCAGTGGCTAATAAAGAGAACAGTGAAAAATATGAACTTTTCAAGGATGTGATGGAGCACCGGCTGCTACAGGCCGATATCCGTCGTGTTCTGAATCAGCTGTCCCTGGAAGATCGTGATTTTTTTGTAGATACGCTGACCGGCACCTTCGACAAGTTGAATGCTGTTCTGGAAGTCACACATCAGGTGTCGGATATTCTGACGCTTGATATTCTGTTCACCCGCCTAGTGGAACTGACCACCGAGGCGTTGCGTGCAGACAGGGGCACTATTTTTCTCAATGATCCCGAGACGGACGAATTGTTCTCGCGCGTGGCCATGGGTGAACTGACTCAGGAAATCCGGTTTCCCAACCACCTTGGTATAGCAGGTTCAGTTTTTACTTCCGGTGAGTCGATTATAATTGATGACGCCTACGCCGATCCCAGGTTCAATCCGGAAGTGGATAAAAAAACCGGCTATCGCACCCGCAATATTATCACCGCTCCCATACGGGGGAAGGACGGTATTGCCGTAGGTGTGGTCCAGTTGCTCAACAAGTATGAAAACAATTTTTCCGAACATGATCTTTCCCTGCTGGAAGCCATGGCTGCTCAGGCGGCTTCGGCTCTGATCAACGCCCAACTGTTCGAGCAGGTCACCCGTGCGCGTAAGGAAGAGACGCAACTTCTGGAGATCACTAAGGCCATTTCCAAGGAGATCCATCTCAAACCCCTCATTAATAGGATTATGTCCACCACGTCCATGCTGCTGGAGGCCGACCGCAGCACTTTGTTTTTGAACGATGAAAAAACAAAAGAGTTATGGTCCATGGTTGCTCAGGGAATGGAGACAAAGGAAATCCGTTTTCCCAACCATCTTGGTATAGCCGGATCGGTTTTTACATCCGGAAGCACGGTCAATATTCCGGACGCGTATGCAGATTCCCGTTTTAACCCCGAGGTGGACAAGAAGACCGGGTACAGGACCAATACCATTTTGTGCATGCCAGTGAAGAACAAGTCCGGAAAGATCATCGGTGTGATCCAGTCTTTGAACAAGAAGGGCGGTCCGTTCACCGGCGTCGATGAAAAAAGGCTTCATGCTTTTTCTGCTCAGGCTTCCATTGCAATCGAGAATGCGACGCTTTTTGAAGAAGTCCTGACCATGAAGAATTACAATGAGTCCATGCTTGAATCCATGGCCAACGGTGTGGTCACGTTCAATGAGGACGGAATTGCCCAGAAATGCAATTTGTCTGCGGAGCGTATTCTGGAAATTGGCGAAACGGAGATCCTTGCCAAAAAGGCGGACGCGCTCTTTGTGGATGATAATGAGTGGATTGCGGACGCTGTTTACAAAACAGTCACCGGAAATACGACCGAGCTGGTCATGGATGCTGAACTGTCCATCCTAGGCAAGGTCAAGTCCGTGAATCTCTCGACCAAGCCTCTTGTTAATTCCAAGGGTGTGAGTCTGGGCGTACTGCTCGTCATTGAGGATATTTCGAGCGAAAAACGGCTCAAAGGTACTCTGGCCCGGTATATGACCAAGGAAGTTGCCGACCAGCTCATGGACAATGAGGCCATACTCGGCGGTCAGCTTAAGGAGGCCACGGTCTTTTTTTCCGACATCCGTAGTTTTACCACACTGTCCGAATCCTTGGGGGCGCAGGAAACAGTCTCCATGCTCAATGATTATTTTACCGATATGGTGGAAATCCTTTTCGATCGGGGGGGGATACTGGACAAATACATCGGCGACGCAATTATGGCTGTATTCGGCACCCCCTTTGCGACGGACCGTGACGCTGATCAGGCTGTTTTGTCAGCCATTGAGATGATGCGTTCCCTGCGAGATTTCAACGAACGCCGCCTCAAGGAGGGGCACGACCCTATCGATATCGGAATAGGGTTGAATACCGCCCCGGTGGTCGTAGGCAATATCGGGTCCCTCAAGCGTATGGATTACACTGTGATCGGTGACGGAGTGAATCTGGCGGCCCGATTGGAGGGGGCTAACAAGATGTATGGTTCCCACATCCTTGTCAGTGAGTTCACAGTTGCAGCCCTCAAAGACGATTATCTACTGCGGGAAGCCGACCTGATTCAGGTTAAGGGCAAAACCGAGCCTGTAGCCATTTATGAGGTGCTTGACCATGCCAAAGAGGAAGAGCACCCGCTTCTTCGTGAGGTGGTCCGCACCTTTGCCCATGCTCTGGAAGTCTATCGCAACCGGGAATTCGAGTCCGCGCGGATGCTTTTTAAGGAGTGTTTAGCGCTTTTGCCCGGTGATAAGATGAGCACAATGTACATTGAGCGATGCGACCACTTCATCTCCAACCCGCCAGCAGACGATTGGGACGGCGTTTGGGTCATGCTGAGCAAGTAGACAGCAATTTACCGCGAAACCTTATCCATCATCTGTTTCACAGGCATGAAATCCGTAAATTTATACCACGGATTTGCAAGCATCTCAGCGTGTTCGATTTTTCCTTCGATATCACCCTTCTGGTACTTGTCCATGATTAGTGCGCTGTCGGCTTTATCGTCAAAGGCAGCAAAAAAATCTTTCTGTGCTTGGGATAAAGTCCCGTAATTATCAGAGCTGAACAGCTTCTCAGCCAGTTCGCCATTCACTTCTCCGGCATAGCCGATGGAAATCTTCTTGGTCTGGGAGATGAGCTTAGTGTAAATGCGTATTGCCGTATAAGACGGCATAGCGGCGAAACCTCGTTTGCCGGATTCAGGTCGGACAAGGAAGGTTCTGCAATAGTAACTTTCCCCAGCTATTTTTTTTGTATGAACCCCGGTATTGGGGAGCTCGGCTCCGGGCACTTTTTGGGGACGTAGATTCCAGCCCTGCTTCATGTTTATTGTTTCCACCCATGCCCCTTGTTTGCCGTTACGGTCCAGATAGTAATAATTATGCACACTGGCTCCGTTTTTTGTTTCCTTGTATTCACCCTGATACTCCAAGTCGTTGAATTTTATGGTCAGGGCCGGAGATTTTGTGGAATAAAAACCGTACTTGCCGGGAATTTTGCGGGCGCCCGTACATCCAGCAAGGATTAGCATTAACAGCATAAAAAGCAGTGCTAGGAGTATTTTTGACATTTTGGTCCGGCTCCGGTTTCAGGTTGTGTTCTAAATACTATTCAGATCATCCAAGATGGTTTCAGCTGTCCGCGAGGCTACGCCCGGTTCGCCAATCATTTCCCGCAGTTCTTTTAATTCCGCTCTTACCTTTTGCGCAGATTCAGGGAAACCTACCCACTGGCTAATCTGTTTGTAAAAATTATCTGCAGTTGCGTTTTCCAACAGATATTCCGGCAGGATGAGCTTGTCCGGGATGATGTTAGCGAGGCTGACATATTTAATATCCAGTATCTTTTTGGCTAAGAAACCGCTCAGTGGGGACATCTTATAGGCCACAAGCGTTGGGGTGCCGATTAATGCACATTCCAAAGTTGCGGTGCCGGAAGCAGCCATGATCGCATTGGCGTTGCGCATAAGGCGGTATCTGTTTTCCGGCTGGTTGATGGTTACCGGAATATGTTCCGGCCAGAAGTGACGCAGTTTTTCTTCTTTGACTCCCGGTGCACGGGCAATTGAAAATTTTAGTTCCGGGAAATCTTTGGAAAGCCGTTCAGCAGCTTGGGCGAATTCCGGGAGCAGGGATGAAATCTCCTTGCTGCGGCTGCCCGGAAGTATTCCGATCAGGTTCGGGTCCGGATCAATGGCATCCAGTTCATCAAGGGGCATGAGGTCCAGCAGGGGATGGCCCACATACTGGGCATCTACTCCGCGATCTTTAAAGAATTGCTGTTCAAAGGGTAGGATGCACAGAATTTTGCGCACGTGCTTCTGCAGGAATTTTGCCCGACCCTGCCGCCATGCCCAGATTTGCGGGGTGATGTAGTAGTATACGGGAATATCCAGCTTACGGGCGATTTTAACCAGCCTGAAGTTGAAGTCCGGACAGTCGATGAGGATGATTGCCTTGGGGCGTTCGGCTTTGAGGATATCGCCGATCTGGCCGAAAAGCCTGAGCAGCCGGGGCAGTTTAGGCAGGACTTCGGTAAGGCCAACCAGCGAAATCAATTGCATGGGATAGCGGATATCGCAGCCTGCTTTTTCCATGGCCGACCCGCCCATGCCCATAACCTTAAGGCCGGGGTCGCGCTCTATGAGTTCCTTGGCAAGTCTTGCCCCGTGCATATCACCGGAAGCTTCACCTGCGTTAATCCAGATACTATTATTTTTAATGGTCATTTTTTATTCTCATAAATGTGGTTTAAAGCCGGACAATACGTTTGCATTCTTGAAAAAGCAACGCTTGCAGATACTAAGAAAGTAAACTGAAATTTATATGCGAATTTAGCAGTTATAAGGGGAACTGCTTGCAATGATGGAGTAAATAGTGTTAAGTCCCACTATGGTTGTGAGGTAGTGTTTTAGAATTTCATTTTATTTAAGGAGTACTCAATGGCTCAAAAGAACGTAAAAAATATGATGGGCGTTCTGTCCGGGGTTTTTGCCCATACCGGTCACCTTTCCAAAGAAGAAGCCATGAAGATGGCTGGCATGGATGAGGCAGAATTCAAGACTGTTTACGAAAAAGCTGCAAACGTTGTTAAGAAGCTGGAAAGCTATGACAGCGCAGCTGAAAAATATGACAAATTTTCAGAGCACCTTTGGGAAGAGCTTCAGGAATATGTGAAGAAGTTTGGTCCCTTCGGCGTTTAATTAAATTTCCGTTTCTACGGAAAAGGGAGGATGCATTGCCCGCGTCCTCCCTTTTTTATTTTAAATCAAGTACCAATTCCAGAATGGGTCAGCGTATAGAATCGTCAGCATTGACCCCAGCGCCAGAAACGGCCCGAATGGAATCATTGACCCGTATTCCTGATCCTTATCCACGACCATCATTATCAGTCCGGCCACCAGTCCGGTGAAGGCAGAAACCGTGATCACCAGCGGCAGGTTCTGCGGCCCGGCCAAGGCCCCGATCATAAACATTATCTTCACATCTCCAAGTCCCAGACCTTCAGTCCCCTTCAACCCACGGTAGAGTAATCGCAGGGACCAGAATAATCCTCCGCCGATGCCCGCGCCGAGCAGTGCTCCTTCCCAGCCCACCGGGGTGAACATGGCCGCGCAGGGAATGGCCGCAACTGAACCGGGAATAGTGATGATGTCCGGGAGGATGAAAGTTTGCAGGTCAATGAACGATGCCACAATCATCAAGCCGCCGAAAAACATGTACACCAACCACTGGGCCGAAGGGCCGAAAGTGAGTATTAGCAGCACCGCCCATGCAACGGAAATGAGTTCGATTACAGCATACATGGGGCTGATTTTTTGTTTGCAGGATGAACACTTGCCACGCAGCAGCAGGTAGCTGATGAGTGGGATGTTTTCATACCAGCGGATCGTATGCCCGCAATCCGGGCAGGTGGAGCGGCGAGGGTTGGTCAGGGTCTGGTTGTTGATGTAGCGGGATACGGCACAGCCGTAAAAACTCCCCAGAACCGCCCCGATAAGCGCTGCTGCCGCGAGGGGAAAAATATTTATGGAAATTAGATGCATGTTGACCTTGGATAACTTGAAGTTTTAGGGTGTCCCTGCAAAACTGTTGCGTCTGACTTATTTAGTAAAAAAGTGGATACGACACTTAAGAAAATTGAACAAGCTTTCTACGGAGACATAAAATGGGCGGCAAATATAGATTCATACCGGAACTGAGTGCACAGGAACTGGCTGATAACCAGCTGGAAGGATTGAAATGGACCGTAGCGCATACAGCCGCCAACAGCCCTTTTTATCAGGCACAGTACAAAGAGCAGGGTGTTGAAGCGGGCGACATCAAATCACTTGATGACCTGCAAAAACTTCCCTTCACTACTGCCGATCACCTAAAGGAAGGTTATCCACTGCCGCTGCTCTCCGTCCCCGAAGAGGATGTAGTTCGAATCCATGGTTCCAGTGGAACCACCGGTAAACGCAAGATTCTCTCCTATACCCGTAAAGACATCGAAACATGGAAGAACATGTTTGCCCGCTGCTACGAACTTCCCGGACTGACCACTCTTGACCGTGTGCAGGTTTGCGTGGGCTACGGCCTTTGGACTGCCGGAGCAGGATTTCAATTAGGCTCGGAACATTTTGGAGCCATGACCCTGCCAGTAGGACCGGGGATGCTCGAAATTCAACTGCAGATCATGGAAGATCTCGGCGCAACTTGCCTTTGTTCTACAGCTTCCATGGCTCTGTTGCTGGGTGAAGAGGCTCGTAAAGCCGGTATTCTGGAGCGTTTGAAGCTTAAGCGTTGCATCTTTGGTGGTGAAGCCGCATCACCCAAAATGCGCAAGCAGTTCGAAGAAGCCCTCGGCCTTGAAGGCAGTTACGATATTACCGGTATGACCGAGCTTTACGGTCCCGGTGCCGGAATCGAGTGTAATGCCCACGAAGGTATTCATTACTGGGGCGACGAATACATAATCGAGATCATTGATCCGATAACCCTCAAGCCTGTGCCTGACGGAGAAGTGGGTGAACTGGTGGTGACCACCCTGAACAAGGAAGCTTCTCCGCTGGTCCGTTACCGCACCCGTGACCTGACCCGGATTATTCCCGGTGAATGTTCCTGCGGTTGCTCCATGCCCCGCCACGATACCATTTCCGGCAGAAGTGACGATATGTTCATTTTTCGCGGGGTCAATATTTATCCCGGTCAGATTGCTTCTGTGCTGGAATCTTTTCCCGAAGCAAGTTCCGAGTACCAGATTTATCTGGAACGGCGTGAAGGTCTGGATCACATGTCTGTTAAGGTTGAACGTAACGCCGGAGTCTCCGAGGCCAATGATGCAAACCTCGCCAAGGCTATCTGCGATGAGATCAGGAAATTCATCCTTGTGCGGGCGAATGTGGAAATCCTCAAGCCCGGTTTGCTGCCCAGAAGTTTCGCCAAGACCAAGCGCGTTTTTGACGAAAGAGGTTAAAAGAAAATGGGGATGTCACGCGACATCCCCATTTTTTATTTCAATCCATCATATATCCGGTCTAGATTTTTAGAATAAAATTCCAGCAATCTTTGCTTTGGCTTCAAGTGCGAGCCATTAGCGGTAACAAGTGTGGTCAGCACTACCGGATTGGCTCCATTGTTTACAATGGCTTCGAATATTTTTCCTTGTGGCATACGGTTGCAGAGTACCGCCTTAACCTCATTTCCCCGGATAGTCCTCTCAAGTGCAGCGACGTCTGATTCGTTCCAATCAATTTGCTGTTTTAGAAAGCGGTCCAGCACTTCAATCCCGAATTCAGATATCAGGTAATCAAAATCTTCGGTCAGGCTGATCATTTCTGTTGATTCAAGGTCGAGCAGTTTTGATTCGTAATTGGTGCGCAGTTTAAATAAATCCTGTTTGAGTAATTTGAGATTGCTGTCGATTTTTGCGGCTTGATCAGGATACAGGGCCATGAGGTCTTTGGCTATGAAGTCAGCCATTTTGGTCAGGTTGCCCGGTGAGCGCCAGGTGAAGGGTGAAACCTGTCCTCCTTCTTTTTCCTTGATCAGTTTGACCCCTGCCTGCGTTTTATCTACCGGAGCTGACCCGTCTATCTCCACAATGCGAACATTTGCCCGCCGGGCGTAAGGGTATAGATCATCATGGTTCCAGATGGAACGAATGGTCACGCAGGCAGCAGCGTCTTCGGCTTGCTCGTTGAAGATTTTGGCGT
Organism: Maridesulfovibrio sp.; assembly: GCF_965230075.1. Lineage (GTDB taxonomy): Bacteria > Desulfobacterota > Desulfovibrionia > Desulfovibrionales > Desulfovibrionaceae > Maridesulfovibrio. The sequence continues at coordinate 1,005,786 of NZ_OZ245945.1, forward strand.
GTTTTTTAAAGTATCTGGCATGGGAATTCATGGAATAGGTCGAAGGCACCGTCAGGATAGTTTTGATTCCGGTTTCCTCGGTCAATGTCTGGGTAAGCAGGGTTGTGGCCTCAAGAGAGGTCAGTATCTGCATGCCTGATGTCCGGGGGAGAGTGGTGGACTGTTTAGCGCAACCTAGAAGGCTGAGTAATAATATTAAGGGAAGTATTTTTTTCATCTCTGAATCCTGTAAATTAAGCCTTTGCTCGAAGGGCAATAATGGGGAGTCCAAATCAGTTTGTAAAAGCGCGATAGCGCATCAATCTCCTAAATCGCAGCTTCTCTGAAAGAAGGCAGTGTTGCGCGCAGCAGGGAAGTCAGGGCGAAGAATACCGCTGCAACAATGATGATCGCCCCACCGGAGGGCACGGGTATTTCGTACTGCATGGGGATGACCACGCCCAGCAGGCAACTCAGGGTGGCAAAGAGCATGCTGTAAAAGAAAAATTCACGCATGGACTTGCTGATGTTACGCGCTGCGGCAGCCGGGATAATGAATAATGCCTCCACCAGAACTGCCCCGACGATTTTCAGTGCTGCAACGGTAATCACGGTGATTATGAGGATGAACATGTAATCCACCAGCTTAACGTTGATTCCGCGTACGTGGGCAAGGCTGGGGTTGAAGCTTGCCAGCAGGATTTTGTTGAACATGGGCAGGCAAACCGCTGCGCAAACTATGCAGATGACAGCCAGCACATTGATGTCAGTATTGTTCACCGTCAGGATAGAACCGAAAAGGATATTGTCCAGCACATGCATGTTGACCTTTCCGGTCACGTAGAGCAGCACACAGGCCCCAACTGCAAGGGAGATGGAAAGGAATACCCCTATGACCGTGTCTGAGGACATGCGCGTACGGTTGCGGGTGTAGTTCATGAGCAGTCCGAAGAGGATGCAGAAGCCGAATAGTGAGACATAAGGAGCGGTGTACGGTTCGCCGAGGACGATCCCGAGAGCAACCCCGGTGAGTGCTGCCTGTCCAACAGCTTGTGAGAAGAAGGCCAGCCGCTTTGCGACCACCATAGTCCCTATTCCGCCGAGGATCGGTCCTGCCAGCAGGGAGCAGATCAAGGCATTGATGACAAAGGCGTACTGGAAATAATCCGGCAGTACGCCGTTTTTGCCCATTTCCATGAGCGGGTTTCTGATCAGGTCGTAGATGAGTTCCATTATGCTGCCTTCCTTGCTGAGCTGAAGATATTCAGGATGCGCTCTGCGGAAAGTTCTTCTGTGGGGCAGCCGGAGAAAAGAACTTCGCGGTTGATGCAGGTCACGCAGTCACCGATTTCTTTCACTTCCATGAGGTCATGGTGGATGATCAGGATAGTCACTCCCCTGCCTTTTAGTTCCTGAAGCAATCCGCGCATGATGGCTGCCCCGGATTTGTCCAGCCCTGTGGTGGGTTCGTCAAGGATGAGCAGGGCAGGTTCAGGGAGCAGGGCCTGAGCCAGCAGCACACGCTGCCTTTCTCCGCCGGAAAGTTGTCCGAAAATGCGCTTGGATTTTCCTGCCATATTGACCCGTTCAAGGGCTGCTTCGATTGCTTCCCGGTCCTTGGCTGACGGATTCATGAAAGCCGGTCTGTTCTGGCAGGTCATGGACATGAAATTTTCCACAGTGACCGGGAGGGTCGTGTCGTAGTTCAAGGTCTGGGGTACGTAACCGATGGTCCGATTGTCCTGCCAGTGTATGTTGATGTTCCCGGAATGAGGCATTTGTCCCAGCAGAGAACGCAGCAGGGAAGTCTTGCCGCCACCGTTGGGACCGATAATGCAATGAAGTGCCCCGGAGTATATTTCAAAGCTGAGGTCTTTTAGAATACTGGTGCTGCCGAGGGTCAGACTGACATTTTCAAAGCTGATAGACGGGCCGTATTTTGTTTTGACCATGGTATTCATTTATTCTCCTTCCTTGATCTTGTGAGCCTCTATCAGGGCGTCGGTCAGGGCTTTCATGTTGGCTTCAATCCCTTGCTCAAAATCTTCCGGGGTGTAGGAGCCTCCGGTGAGGTGGGAGAGGTGGCGGATGCGAATTCCGGTTTCCTCGTGAATTGTATCCACATATTTGTCCGGGAAATGCATCTCAGTGAAGATAACGTCCACTTTAAGGGCTTTAATCTTCTTAATGGTCTTGGCGAGTTGGTTGGCGGTAGGTTTAAGGCCGTGGTTGGGTTCGATTACCGCAGTTACCTGAAGGCCGAAATCCTGCAGCAGGTAGTCGTAACCACCATGAATGGTGGCGCAGCGGAATTCTACGTCCGGCAGGTCGGCAATACGCTGCATGTACTTGGCTTTGAGCTTACGCAGCTTGCGCACGTATTTACGTCCGTTTTTCTTGTAGAATTTAGCATTATCAGGATCAATCTCAGCCAATGCAGAAGCTATAGTGTAAATTTGTTGAATGGAGGTCGTAACCGAGATGAATGTATGCGGGTTGACGATTCTCAGGTCGTCCATGTTTCCGGCAACCGGTATGAGTGAAACATCCTTGTTAGCGAAGATGACCGGGATTTTACCCTTCATCTGGGCTGCTTCAAGGATTTCCATGGCAAATTCATCATGACCGATACCGTTAACCACCAGCACGTCCAGATTCATGACCCGCTTGATGTCTTCTGGTTGGGGGCGGTAGTTGTGCGGGTTGAACCCTTCACCGATCAAGGGCTGTACAATAGCCCGGTCCTGTACAATGTTGGTTACAAAACTGTAGTAGGGGTGCAGAGTGGTGCCGATGATCAGTTTCTTGGCTTGTGCCTGCGCTGAAAAAGCAAGAAGCAGTAAGGTAGTCAGTATGAAAATTTTAATGTGTGTCATGTCCTATCCTTTTATCCTTTTGACTTCATCTTCCCCGCTATAAGCGATGACTTCTTTCCATCCGGCAGAAATGAAACCCTGATCAGTTGCGATTTGCGGGGCAGCTTTGTTTGCAGAGGAGTGAAACCATATTTCATACGGTGCATGGCTCGGTTCAGTGCGAGCGTTACCCTGCCTTTGTTTATGGTCGTGGAGAAAAAGTAGTATGAATGATCCAGTCTCTGCACCTTGGCTTGGATGACCAGTGTATAAAGCAATATCCATGGAACCGGCAGGACGCAGTGTCCGCTCCCAGTTGAAACGCCCGTTTTTCTTCCATGAAGCATCCTTGGTGAAGGGCGGCAATAGTTCTTCTTCAAGCTGGGCTACAGTCAGCCACTCTTCTTCCTCATTGTGGATCTCATTGATTTCAACCGCAGCGGTGTATAGGCCGTTAAAAATAGCCAGTTCCTTTTCGTTGAGATCAGAAAAAGCCCTGATCTGGAAATCAGCCAAATCAGCTACATGAGACTGTTTCTGATTGATAAAAATGAGCGTGGCGCAGGTTACGCTTACAAGCAGTGCCGTGAGCAGAACGTATATTGTTTCCTTGCCTTTGCCTGAAGGTGAAACCAGTTGTCGTGAGGGTTTATTCATATGGATTCCTACTAACTTGATATCGGGGATGAAAATCATTATCGCTAAGTTGAGAGCGCGTCAAGAGAAGGCAGGGGAAAAACATAGGAAGAATTAGGGTAAAAAATGGCACCGGGATATTTTCCCAGTGCCATTAAGATTTGTATATTGTGATGGAATTTTATTTATGATTATCTGTCTTGAGAATTGTTTTTATTGTTTTATCCAGAGCTTCGTTAAACTCATCCGGACGAGCGAGCATAAGGAAGTGTGCTGCGCCCTTCAGGGTTACAGCATCGAATGAACTCATATGTCTACGGTTTGCCTCGTAGTTGATGGGCCATAGTTCCCCGCTGACACAATAAACCGGCTGTCTAACCTCTTTAAATATGTCAGCGGCTTCTCCACTTATGAATTGATCGAAATACGCATGATTGGCACTCAGTGCGACTCTTGGAGGGGCGGAGGACATGTCGGCCAGAACCCAGTCTCTGATGTCATGTGCAGTGGAATTTGAGAACATAGTGTTCACAATCATTCTACTGCCTGAGGGAAAATCCTTTTCAAGCGGTGCGAGGAATTCGCGTTTTCCCTTCTCATCAAGCGGGTATTCAACGTTTTCAAAGGTATCAATCCCTACCAGTGCAATTACTTTATCCGGGATAATTCTTGCGGCTTCAGCAGCTACTGGCCCGCCCATGGAATGACCGATCAGAATAACTTTTTCACTGTCTATAGCGTTGACTACTGCCGCAACATCTTCACCAAATGATTTCATTGTGTAGTTTGAGCGTTCGGCAGATGAGTGTCCATGTCCGGCAAGGTCAACCAGAACAATTTTATATTTCTTGGAAAAGTACGGAATTTGCATCCGCCAATACCTGCTGTCACAACACCAGCCATGTACAAAAATAAGGGGGACGTCACCTTCACCGTATACCTCGTATGATATTGTTGATCCATCTTTGGAAGTGGTTGTGTGCGGTAAATTAATATCGGCCTGTACCCTTTCAGTGCTGATGTTCAAAAGAAACAGGCACATCAGGATTGCAGAAATCATGGTTATGCGTGAATAAGTATGCTGATTGCTGAATTTCATTACGGCATCCTCATTAGTAATGTGACAGAGTTATTTATAGAATATTTCTGTGTGTACCTGTGCTGCTTCCGGCGGTCAATGTGGGCATAAAGTGCTGCGTCCAAACAAAAAAGCCGCCGGGTAAATCACCCGGCGGCTTTTAATATTCTTTATGTAGCAGAGACTACCTGCGACGTCTGTCGTCACGGCGTCCGCCACCGCGTCTGTCGTCACGGCGACCGCCGTCACGTCCGCCACGGTTGCCACCGGGGCGACCTCCGCCCATCTTGAATTTCTCAAGATCGACTTCCTGTCCGGCCTGCTCCATGAGCCATGCCTTACGGGAAAGGCGGATACGGCCGTTAGGCTGTACTTCAACAACCTTGACGGTGATTTCCTGACCGAGCTGTACAACATCGGTAACTTCAGCGATGCGCTCAACGTCGATCTGGGAGATGTGCAGCAGGCCTTCGAGACCGGGCAGGATTTCAACAATCGCGCCGATTTCGAGGATCTTCTTAACGGTACCCACGTAGTTTTTACCAAGCTCAGCGGTCTGGTCGTAGTACTGAACCATCTCCACAGTCTTCTTGAGGGACTCAAGGGTGGGAGCGAAGATGGAAACCTTACCGGAATCTTCGATGTCGATGTCGGCTGCAGTTTCAGCAGTGATCGCCTTGATGTTTTTACCGCCGGGTCCGATAAGATCACGAATCTTCTCGGGGTTGATCTGCAGTACTTCCATCTGCGGAGCGTTAACGGAAAGTTCCGCTCTGGGCTCGGCAATAACTTCTTTCATATCATCGAGGATGATCTGGCGGGCTTCTTTAGCCTGACCGAGTGCGTTGCGCAGAACCTGAGCGGGGATACCGCTGATTTTGATGTCCATCTGAATGGCGGTGACGCCTTCTTCAGTACCGGCAACTTTGAAGTCCATATCACCGAGTGCATCTTCATCACCGAGGATGTCGGTGAGAACGTAGTACTCGTCTCCTTCCTGGCAGAGACCCATGGCGATACCTGCAACAGGTGCGCTGATGGGTACACCGGCGTCCATGAGGGACAGGGTGGTGCCGCATACGGAAGCCATGGAGGAAGAACCGTTGGAGTCCATTACCTCGGATACTACACGCATGGTGAAGGGGAATGCATCTGCTGCGGGCAGTACGGGGCGCAGTGCGCGTTCCGCCAGAGTTCCGTGACCGATTTCACGGCGGGAAGGTGCACGCAGGAATCTTGCTTCACCAACGCAGTACGGAGGGAAGTTGTAGTGCAGCATGAAACGCTTGGTGTCTTCACCGATCAGGGTTTCAAAACGCTGCTCGTCACGGGTGGAGCCCAGTGTGCAGACAGCAAGAGCAGAAGTCTCACCGCGGCGGAACAGGGCGGAACCGTGGGTCATGGGCAGGCTGCCCACTTCCATGGAAAGATTACGTACAGTGGTCAGGTCACGTCCGTCGATACGAACGCCTTTGTCCACAATGCGTTTACGGACGATTTTCTTTTCAAGGTCGCCCATAACATCGCCCACAGCCTTTACTCTTTCAGGCTCTTCGGGGAAAGTTTCTTCAACCAGAGCCTTGGCTTTGGCTTTTACTTCAGACTTGGCGTCCTTACGTTCCATCTTTGCGGGAATAGTCAGTGCCTTGTCGAGTTCATCGGAAAAGTTCTCGGTAACGAGAGTGATAACTTCTTCGTCTTTTATAGGCTCAGCCACTTCCATTTTGGGACGACCGACTTTTTCGCGCAGAGCGTCCTGCAGGTCGAACATGGGAGCCATCTGCTCGTGTCCCCATTCCAGTGCTTCTGCAATGGTATTCTCGGACAGGAACTGGGAGCTACCTTCAACCATGATCACAGCGTCGCGGGTTGCGGCGAAGACAAGGTTGAGGTCGGACTGCTCAGCAACACCTTTGTAGGTGGGGTAGAGTACGAAGTCGTTGTCTACGAGGCCGACACGGGCAGCAGCAACAGGACCGTTGAAAGGCAGGTCGGAGATATGCAGGGCTGCGGATGCACCGGTCATTGCCAGTACGTCGGGGTTGGTATCGGTATCAGCGGAAAGTACGGTTGCGATAACCTGAACTTCGTCGCGGTAGGCTTTGGGGAACATGGGGCGGATGGGGCGGTCCATAAGACGGGAAACGAGGGTTTCACGGTCAGAAGGACGGCCGACTTCGCGGCGGAAGTAGCCACCGGGGATGCGACCCGCAGCGTAGGTTCTTTCAAGGTAGTTACAGGTCAGCGGGAAAAAGTCGCGCGGACCGTCAGCAGGCATGCCGACAGCAGTAACGAGAACAACGGTGCCGCCGGACTTGATCAGCACGGTTCCGTTGGTCTGGTTAGCCATACGTCCGGTTTCCAGTGTAATGTCGAGATTACCGACCTGACCGGTTACGGAAGTGGGTTCAAAAGGTACTAACATTTAGATTCCTCTCTAAATAAGTTGTAATGACGGAACCCGGTGCTGTCCGAATTTTCCAGCCGGCTAAGGGAGGATTTCATAGCGGGGATGAACCCCTTCCTCAGCCAACTAAAAATCCATTGCAGGAGAGCACGGATTCCTCTGTTCAATCAAATCTAACTACCATCTATATGATGGCAAGCAAGATGAAAATACAAATGTGTGTCTATTTATAAAAAAAAGGGGAGGGTAAACCCTCCCCCGAAACTGCTTATTTGCGCAGACCAAGTCTTGCAATAAGATCGCGGTAACGCTGAATGTCTTTGGACTTCAGGTACTTCAGGATGTTTCTGCGCTGGCCGACCATTTTGAGCAGGCCGGTGCGGGAGTGGAAATCCTTTTTGTGGCTCTTGAAGTGGTCGGTCAGGTATTTGATTCTTGCAGTAAGAAGAGCAACCTGTACTTCAGGGGAACCGGTGTCACCAGGCTTGGTCTGGTATTCTTCAATAACTTTTGCCTTGTCTTCAGCAGTCATAACCATAGCGTTATCCTCCAATTCACGGTTTAGCGTGAATGTTTAGTTTGTGCCGGAAGTTGAATTTCCCGCGGGGAATCAGCCCCACAGGCCGCGAAGAATTACCCAGAGAAGCTTGCCGTCGATCTGCTTTGTCTCCATAAGAGCCAGAGCTGTACCGTCAGATTCAAGGAACATGGCCCTTTCTCCTTCGATAATTTCCTGATCAGCAGCAATATCCCCGACAGGTATTCTTGTTCCATTCTTGATGGATTTGGACATGTTTTCCGAAACGGTAAACTTGTGCCAATGAGGCAGGGCATCCGCAAGAGGGATAATCCGTGCCTCGAATCCTTCAGGATCGGCAAGAACCTCATCGAGGTTGTGCGCTTCACTCAGCCTGAAAGGCCGACTTTCTTCACGCCTAAGTGATTCCATTACCGCGCCGCATCCGAGCCGCGACCCCAAGCTATGGACCAGGGAGCGAATGTAGGTGCCGGCAGAGCACCCAACCCGGAAACGGGCCAGTGGCAGACTCACTTCCAGCGGTTCTGCATCAAATATTTCAATGCTCTTGATTTTGACCGGGGTTTCTTCCCCTTTTCTGGCCAGTTCATAGAGCGGTTTACCTTTATGCTTTGCAGCCGAATAGGCAGGAACTTCCTGACTAGTCAAGTCATTCCAGTGTAAAATTTCATTCTCCACCATTTTTTCCGTAATTTCGGAAATGTCCCCGGTGGAAGTTTCAGTGCCCTGAATGTCGTAAGTATCTGTAGTTCTACCGATACTTAAACTACCAGTGTACACTTTATCATGTCCCAGCAGATAAGGCCCGAGTTTTGTGGCCTGACCGAGCATAACCAGCAGTACGCCTTCTGCAAGAGGATCTAGGGTTCCGGCGTGGCCTATCTTGTATTGCTTCAGTTCACGTTTGATGGAATTGAGGCAATCAGTAGATGTCGGGCCGCTGGGTTTATTAAGGACCAGAACGCCATGTTTCTGGAACGGGCTTTTTTTAGGCTTTCTTCCCATATTCTAAAAACTTTTAACTCATTACTTTATCACCGATAGCAGCGATAAGTCTTTCGCGCACGGTGTCTGGGGTGTTTTCAATAAGTCCGCCGCTGGCGTTCTTGTGTCCTCCGCCTCCGAAGAGGGAAGCTACAACCTGTACGTTATCGCGGGACTGGGAGCGCAGGCTGAATTTGTAGCGCATGGGGCTGTCTTCACGGATTAGCACAGCTACGCGTACGCCCTGAATGCGCAGGATAAAGCTGACCAGTCCTTCGCAATCAGGACCGGAGGCTCCGGCTTCGTCAAGCATCTCCTGCGGAATAAAGAGCAGGGCAGTCTGTCCTTCATGGTGCATTTCAATTTTGCCCAGCGCAGTAGCCCAGAGGTTGATGCGCTTCATGGTCCAGCGGTTGCGAATTTTGGGTACAAATTCACCAAGATCAAGACCGTAGCGGATGATGTCCGCGATGATTTCAAGGGTCTCAGGCTTGGTGTTGTTGTAGGTAAAAAATCCGGTATCAGTGGCAATGGACAGGTAGATGGATTCTCCAAGTCTGCCGGAGAGGGAAATCTTAAGTTCCCGGGCAATAAGGGTGATCATCTCACCAACAGCCGGACGGTTGGTGTCCACCCAGTTTACGGCAGCGAATCCGGAATTACCCATGTGATGATCGATGTTGATGGACTTTTCCGGATCCATGGCGTTCATGAGTGTTTCACCCATACGCGGGGCATCGCCGCAATCGAGAATGATATACCAGCCGTCAAACCCTTTGGGGATTTCGGTTAGGATGGGGGAAGGTGTCTCGAACCAATCCATAGCCTCGGGCTTACCGCTCTGGTTGTAGAGGCGGTAACGTTTGCCGAGCTTTTCAAGGATATAGCCCATGGCGGCGGTGGAGCCTAAGGCGTCCCCGTCCGGATTGAAATGAGCTGCTACGAGAAAGTCGTCTTCTTCTTTAAGAATTCGACATATCTCTTTCAGTCGAGCTTCCATAAACCATCTCCTCAAGGAAGTTGTCGTGCACGAACCTGAGTTCGGGAATCTGGCGGACGCGGATACGTTTGCTCAGTTTGCTGCGCATATAACCCTTTGCTTTATTTAGAGCTTTGACTGCAGCTGCAATTTTTTCCTTGTCCCCAGCCATGGTGAACATCACCTCGGCTATTTGATTGTCTTTGTTCATACGCACTCCGCTGATGGAAACCATCTCAAGTCGCGGGTCGCCAATCTCATGAATGAGCATGGTGGCGATTTCGCGCATGATCTGGTCGCCCATTTTAACGGAACGGCGTGATGTAGAAGTCTTCATTTTGTATACCTGTCTTTCTAAAAAAATATTCCTGATCAAGTAGATCAGGAACTGAAAATTTCTGTTTCGCAGTGGACAAGCTCGGCCGGTGCCATTGCTTCGATCATTGCGAGTACTTTTGACAAGGTCGATTCTACCTTGCGAGTTTCATTGGCGACGGTCACTGCTGCGAGTACCAGCCTTTCGTGGGAGTCCATTGCATCAACTTCAGATACCGAGAGGTTGAATTTGTTTCGAAGCTTCTGCTTCAGGCTGAGGGAGACTTTGCGTTTTCCCTTGAGTGATCTGTTTCCGTGCAGTCTGAATTCCAGTGAGAGTACGCCGATGATCATAGTCTTAAGACAGGGACGGAAGCCGCGCTTCCGTCCCTGAGTATTTATCTTATTCGAGGGTTCTTGCTACTTCGACAACCTGGAAGGCTTCAATTACATCGCCTTCTTTAATGTCGTTGTATTTTTCAAGACCGACACCACACTCGTAGCCTTTGGCAACTTCCTTGGCGTCATCCTTGAAGCGTTTCAGGGAGGTCAGCGCACCAGTGTAGATAACTACGCCGTCACGCAGCAGACGAACCTGAGCATGTCTGGTCAGCTTGCCATCCACCACGTAACAACCGGCGATAACACCGACTTTGGGTACGGAGAAGGTCTGCTTGACTTCTGCCTGGCCGAGGTACTCTTCCTTGATATCCGGAGAGAGCATACCGCCCATAGCATCTTTGATTTCACCGACCAGCTTGTAGATGATGTCGTAGAAGCGGATTTCAACTTCTTCGCGCTCTGCGATTTCCTTGATCTTCACAGTCGGCCTTACGTTGAAGCCGATGATAATTGCCTGTGAAGCGGAAGCCAGCAGGATGTCGGATTCAGTAATCGCACCGGCACCGCCGTGGATAACGTCAACCTTGATCTCATCGGTAGCCAGTTTGGCAAGAGCTTCGTTAATCGCTTCAAGTGAACCCTGTACGTCAGCCTTGAGGACAACGTTGAGGGTCTGTGCATCCTGATCCGGCTTGGAGGCGAGGAAGGATTCAAGGGTAACCTTGGATTTACCTGCCAGTTCGCGTTCACGGTGCTTGAGTTTACGTTCCTGAGCAATGCGGCGGGCGACTTTGTCGTCAGCTACGCAGATAAACTCGTCACCGGCTTCGGGGATGCCGTCAAAACCCTGAATCTCAACCGGGAAGGCCGGACCAGCGGATTTGATCTTGCGACCACGGTCATCGAACATCGCACGGACACGACCGTGGTAGAGACCGCAGACAAAGGGATCGCCCTGATTGATGGTACCTTCCTGAATGAGGACAGTACCGACGGGACCACGGCCCTTGTCGAGTTTCGCTTCAACAATGTTACCGCGAGCACCCTTGTCAGGGTTGGCTTTGAGTTCGAGAACTTCAGCCTGCAGCTGGACCATTTCGAGCAGATCGTCGAGACCGGTACGCTGCTTGGCGGAAACCGGAACGAACATGGTGTCGCCGCCCCAGTCTTCGGGTACGAGGTCGAATTCAGCCAGTTCGCGCTGAACACGCTCGGGGTTCGCACCTTCTTTATCCATCTTGTTGACCGCAACAACGATGGGTACGCCGGCTGCTTTGGAGTGAGAGATAGCTTCACGGGTCTGATCCATGACGCCGTCATCAGCAGCAACAACGAGGATAACAATATCAGTTACCTGAGCTCCGCGCATACGCATGGTGGTAAACGCTTCGTGACCGGGAGTATCGAGGAATACGATCTCACCGCGATCAGTGGAAACGTGGTACGCACCGATGTGCTGGGTGATACCGCCTGCTTCGCCATCGGTAACCGCACTGTGGCGGATGGCATCCAGCAGGGATGTTTTACCGTGGTCAACGTGACCCATGATGGTAACAATGGGCGGACGGGGCTTGAGGTTTTCCTCTTTATCCGCTTCGCTCTTAGGCAGAAGCAGCTCTTCTTCAGAGTAGGATACGTTTTCAATTTCGTATTCGAACTCGGATGCAAGCAGAGTTGCGGTATCAAGGTCGAGGGACTGGTTGATGGTTGCCATCACACCGAGACCGAACAGCGCTTTGATGAGTTCCTGAGCTTTTAGCCCCATCTGGTGGGCCATGTCGGAAAGGCGGATAGCCTCGTTGAACTTGATTTTACGTTTTGCAGCCTTAAGAGGTTTCTGAACAACAGGAGCCTGTTCTACACGGTTCTTGCCTTTCTTGCCTCTTTTCTTGCCGCGAAACTTGCTTTCAAGTTCTCTTTCCTGATCATTCTTGCGGTGATCCTTGCCGAACTCGACTACACGTCTATCCTTCTTGAATTTCTTCTTCTTGCTCTGATCATTGCCGGGAGCCGGAGCGCCGGGAACGGGTCTTCCGCCACCGCCACCGGGACGAGGACCACCTGGTCTTCCGCCGCCGGGACCGCCGGGACGTCCACCACCGGGCCTTCCGCCGCCGGGTCTTCCGCCGCCGGGTCTTCCGCCACCGGGACGACCGCCGGGTCTGTCTCCGTCAGAAGGACGACGTCTTGCTCCGCCCGGACCTTCTGCTGCACGCTGTGCTGCCTGAAGGTTGGGATCAGGTCTGGAAATGATTTTTACTTTGGGCGCTTCAACTTCTTTTTTCTTTTTGCGCTTTTTCTTCTTAGGCTCGGCTTCTTTCGCTTTTTCGCTTTTATCTTCTACTTTCGCAGCAGTTTTTTCTTTCGCTTCAGCAGCAGGTTTTTCTTCAACCTTGTTTTCTTCAGCCGGAGCTTCTTTCACGGGTTCTTTTTCTTCAACAACCTTGGCGGCGGGGGGAGTTTCCACTTCGGGTGTTTTAGGTTCTTCTACTGCGGGGGCTTCTTCTTTTTTCTCAATATCTTCAGGCTTAATTACTTTTACCATGGGCTTCTCGCTTTTAGCGGGAGCCTTTTTGGCAGGCTTTTTCTTTTCAGGAGCCTTTTCTTTTGCAGCTTCCTGTTTTTTTTCAGCAGGAGCTTCTTTCTTTTTTTCTTTTGCAGGAGTCTCTTTTTTAGTCTCCGCTTCTTCGGCTTTTGCCTTGCCTCGTCCGCCTTTACGACGGCGTACGATTACACCGGGCTGTACCTCGCGCTGTTCAACCTTGCCGGACTTGCCGGAAAGCTCTTTGCGGATGGTGTCAGCCTGTTCCGCATCAATGGTGGCTACAGTGCTTTTAGCCTGTACACCGATTTCGCGGAGTTTTTGAAGGATGTCTTTGGTATTGACCCCGAGTTCGGTGGCCAATTCCTTTACTTTGATTTTTGAAGCCATATGGTTCTACCCCCTGAAGTTCTTCTTCCGTGGCCGAAAAAATTTAAATCTTTCAAGGCATTTTTCATTGCCGCAGACGTAATAGCCTCGGCCCTGCATTACCTTTTTCTCATCCGGAATAAGCCCGCTGTCGGAAGCCCCCTTGCCCACAACGAACCTGAACAGTTCTTCTTTGGCAAAACGCTGCCTGCAAATGACACATGATCTCGTGGGTTCATGTTTTTCTGTGCTGTCCTTTCCGGTCAAATACAACTGCCTTTATTGAATCTCCGGGGTTGCCCCCGGAGTTTATTAATCTTCTTTAGGTTCCTGTTCTTCGGATTCTTCGCCTGCGGTTTCTTCTACCGCTTCTTCTGTCTGTGCAGATTCTTCAACCTGAGCTTCTTCTACAGGAGCTTCGGTTTCGGTCTCTTCAACAGTTTCTTCAGCGTCACCGATGCCCAGCAACATGATTGCGGACTTCATGTCCGAGACCTTGGAAGAAGTCATGCCGGAAATGGACATGAGGATTTCTTCGGAAGCATTGGCAACCTGGCTGACGGTTTCAAATCCTGCGGAGAGGAAGTTGTCAACCGGGATTTCAGCAACGCTTGCCAGCTGGTCAAGGCCTTTGCTTGCGGCGTTCATTTCGCCGTAGCGGCTTTCTGTGAAAACATCGATCTTCCAGCCCAGCAGTCTTGAAGCGAGTTTTACGTTCTGACCCTTGCGGCCGATGGCAACGGTGAGCTGATCATCGGGAACAACAACTTCAAGAGTTTTCTCTTCTTCATCTACTGCGATTCTGGTGATGACTGCAGGAGAGAGGGCGTTCTGGGCGTACATGGCGATGTCCTGACTCCAGACGACGATATCAATGCGTTCACCGCGCAGTTCCTGAACAATGTTCTGGATACGGGAGCCGCGGATACCAACGCATGCGCCTACAGGATCAACATCGCGGTCAAGGGAGTTAACTGCCACTTTGGCGCGCAGTCCCGGATCACGTGCAACACCCATGATTTTGACGGTTGCGTCGTCAACTTCGGGAACTTCCCTTTTGAAAAGTGCGCTCATGTAGTCGGGATGGGAGCGGGAAACAGTGATCTGGGGACCACGGGATTCTTTCTGTACATCAATGATGAAAGCCTGAACCCGGTCGCCGCGTTTGTATCTTTCGCGGGGAATCTGTTCTCCCTTGGGCAGAACTGCTTCGGTGCGTCCGAGGTTGATGATCCAACCGGTACGGTCGCGGCGCTGAATGATACCGCTGACGATTTCATGCATGCGGTTTTTGAACTCATCGTAGATGATTTCCTGTTCCGCATCACGCATACGCTGGATAATAACCTGCTTGGCGGATTGGGCGGCGATCCTGCCCAGATCTTCGACTTTGAGTTTGAAACCCATTTCGTCATCAATCTGTACGTTGGGATCGTGTTCTTTTGCTTCTTCGAGTGTGATCTCGCTGATTTCGTCTTCAACTTCTTCAGCAACTACCTTGAACTGGTAGACTTCGATTTCGCCGGCATCTTCATTGAAGTTGACTTCGATATCCATGGCGTCGCCATATTTGCGGGCCACTGAAGAACGTACCGCTTCTTCAAGGGTATCGATGAGCAGGTCTCTGTCGATCCCACGGTCCTTGCTGATCTGGTCAATCGCTTTTTTGAGTTCAGAACCCATGTCGCTCCTCCGCTTCGGCACAATTACCACGACACATAAATTGTGCCGGCCAGCCGAATGACTGCCTTATTAATTTATTTAAACTCGTGGATGAGTTTTGCTTTCTTAATTCTGTCCCATTCGATTTTGATGGGATCTTCCTGATCTTCTAGCTTGAGCAGGAGCCCTTCCTCATCTGTTTCCTGAAGAAGACCTTTGAATTTTTTACGGCCTTCAATGGAGAATACGAGGGCGATGTCCATCTTTTTGCCTACGTAGGCGGACATCTGCTCCGGTTTGAAAAATTTTCTTTCCAGTCCGGGGGAGGAGACTTCAAGTACGTATGCGCTGTCGATTACTTCTTCGACTTCAAGCATGAGACCTACATCCCTGCTTACTTCTGCGCACTGGTCAATGCTAACACCGTTTTCGCTATCAATATAAATAATGACAGCAGGACGGTTGGCGGAAGTTACTTCCACGCCCCAGAGGGTCAGCCCCATTGATTCAATGGTCGGCTCCACGAACTGGCTTACTTTTTTGGCTAATGAGCCCTGTTCCACGACTTACCCCGTGTTTCTGGTTTTCAGGCGGACAAAATAAAAAAAGTGGACCTGAAAAAGGCCCACCTCAGCATCTTAACCCAACGAAAGGTTGAAAAAATTGAGGCCGATGCGAACGTAAGAGGCTTGCCTGAAACTTCAAAGTCAAGAAGTATATCCGTTGGGAACACTGAGATACACCCGCACCGAGTTCAGCAACTTAGGCATAACCCGAATCAATGTCAAGTCCTGAATGTGTGTTTGAGGCGAGTAATAGGGAAGTCGTAATGGGGATTATCCCGGTTACAGGTCTGTTGATGAGTATCATTATATTATAATAGCTGCAACCATGCATGCTTTGACTTTGTCTTCTCATGCAGGTAGATTTGACTTATCCCATTCTGGATTTATCATTAACTTATAAGGAACAAAAACAAACAGGATTAAAAAAAATGCCGGTACTTACTGATAATATAGTTGCAGGGCCCGCAGGGCATGTGCAGGCAGCCCCGGCGGCGACCTTCAGTGCCGGTCCGGCAGGTTCCACTGTTCCCGGTCCGGCAGGGCATGTGGTCATCACCCCGGCCACCCAGGGAGTGCGCAGTCTTGATGCTACTATTGCTTTTGAGGCTGAAGACGCAACCATTGGCTACCAAAGTCCTGAAGTAACCCAAGGTATAGTTCCCGAAGTAAGGGTCGGGGTAGTGGTTCACTGTTCCGCCTGATAATTAACCCGTCTGATTGAATCTGTCCCGGTCAAGCATTTGTTTGGCCGGGATTTTTTTTGTTTCCATATCTTTTGGCCTGCACTTTGCAATAACTGCTGCAGCAACTAATGCGGAGTAAATCCTCTTTCAGGAGAAAAAGACATGCGATCCAGTATTTTCAGTGCCCTATTCGGGGCCATGTCCAACGAACACAGGATTGATATCAGCGCCAATAATTTGGCGAACGTCAATACTACCGGCTTTAAACGTGACAATTGCGCTTTTCAGGACACGTTTATCAGGTTCGCCCATGACTATGTGGCTGACGCCAAACCATATCTCAGGGACAAAGACCAGCTGCCGGAAGCAAAAATCATGGCCCGCCCAAGACTTTCTGAAGAAGTGATCGACATGTCGCAGGGATCTTTCCAGAAAACCGGCAACCCACTCGATCTTGCAATCCGCGGTGACGGTTTTTTCAAGGTTCAGAAAAATGGCGAAACCCTCCTCACCAGAAACGGTGTTTTTACCCTTTCATCCGAAGGAACCCTTGTTACTGAGCAGGGCTATCCGGTCATGGCTAATGGCGGGGAGGTCAATCTTCCGCCACGTTCCAGAGTCGCTGTTGACGGCGAAGGTGTGATCTTCGCGGACGGTCAGGAAGTGGGCAGGCTCGATTTTGTCCAGCCCGCAGACTACCGCGCCCTTAAAAAACAGGGTGAGAACCTGTTTATTAATGAAGGTGGCGAAATACCCGCAGAAGGTGAAGTTGCTCAGGGCTACATTGAAAAATCAAATGTAGAAGTCGTTAATGAAATGGTTGCGATGATTGAATGTCAGCGCAGCTTCGAAATGTATCAAAAAATGATTACCACCACCGACCAGCTTGACCAGAAAGTCATTCAGCAGGTTGGCCGGGCAATGATGTAATAAATTAAAACAGGGGGATAAAATTATGATGCGTTCACTCTGGACAGCGGCCACAGGTATGGTTGCCCAGCAGACTCACATCGACGTTCTTTCCAACAACCTTGCCAACGTGAACACTCAGGGGTTCAAGAAAAGCAGGGTGGAATTCGAAGACCTCATGTACCAGACCATGCGAATTGCGGGTTCTGAAACCGAAGGCGGAAACAGACTTCCCACAGGTATGCAGATCGGTATGGGAGTAAAAGAGGTCAGCATTCACAAATTCTTCAGTCAGGGGTCTTTTGAAAGTACCGGTAACCCGCTCGATATCGCTATTGAAGGTAACGGATTCTTTCTCGTGGACCGCAATGGTGAGGACGCCTACACCCGCTCCGGAGCTTTTAAACTCGACAGTGACGGGCGTCTGGTAACCTCTAACGGTTATCCGCTCCAGCCTGAATTTACTGTTCCCGCCGAGGCTGTGAACGTGGTTGTTTCCGAAGACGGCCATATTGCCGCACTTGATAAGAACGGTACCGAGCTTTCCAGTGCAGACATCACAATTTACGACTTCATCAACGAAGCCGGTCTGAATGCTGTAGGTAAAAACCTTTACGTGGAAACTGAAGCTTCCGGTGCAGCTATTCAGGGAACTCCGGGCGAAGATAACTTCGGTACTCTTGCTCAGGGGTATCTTGAAGGTTCCAACGTGGAACTGGTTGATGAAATGGTCGGACTTATTGTCGGACAGAGGGCTTATGAGACCAATTCCAAAGCCATCACCACTTCCGACTCCATGCTCCAGACCGCAATTAACGTTAAGCGATAGTAATTAACTGACAGGACGGGTTTTATTATGACTAAGGCAGATTTTATCAAAACGTTTCGCAATGGTGCAATGATGCTTCTGATTGCTGCGCTGGTGGTCTCTTTTGCCGCCGCCAGGGCATCGGCTTCAAAGGAAAACACCGACTGGCGGATCAAGATCAAATCTGCCGCTGTAGTCAATGGTCCAAGGGTAACTCTTGGTGATATTGCCGATTTTTACGGTGATCTTCCAGCGCAGACCAAAGCAGATCTTTCTGCGGTGGAACTTTGGAATGCTCCGGCCCGCAGCCGTAAGCCAGTTCGTGTGAACCGTAGTAAGTTGCGGGTCATTTTGCAGCACTACCTTGGTGAATTGGTACGTAATTGCATTATCCCGTCTACTTTGACCATGCAGTCCGGCGGAAAGGTTATGTCGCAGGAAGAGCTGCAAAGAGCTGTTGTCAAAGTCTTGACCCCGCAGGCAGAAGCCATGGACGGAGATTACAAATTCAGGGAATTCAAGTTGCCTCCCTATCTGTTCTTTAAAGATTCAATGGATAGTTTGAGGGTTCATATCCCCCGGGCCCTCAAGCCGGGAAGCAATAGTTTCAGGATGGAAGTAGTCAGCGTGGACGGACAGGTTTTGCGTCGATTAGCAGGATCATTATTTGTTGATCTTTGGAAACCTGTTCCCTGTCCTGTTCGGCCTATTAACCGTAAGGAATTGGTCACCCCCGATCTGATCACCTGGAAAAGTAAGAACATGGCTCATCTTGGCGACCGGGTCTGGGATGGTAAAGGTGGTCCTTGGCGGATTAAGGTTCCCGTAGGAACCGGGCAACCCATCATGCGTTCATCTATTGAGCCGGCTCCGGTCATCGCCAGAGGTGACAAAGTCACTCTGATGTTTAGAGGTAAGCATCTGAAGCTTACTGTCCCGGTGGAAGCCCTTGAGGATGCAGGGGTTGGTCAGAATATCACGGTACGCAATTTGCAAAGTAAACGTAAGGTTGTTGCAACAGTCGTCAACGCCCAGATTGTTCAGGTTAAGTAATTAAGCGGAGGAATAAATAAAATGAAAAAAATAACACTGGCAATGATGCTTCTTGCGGCCATTTGCGCCGGGTGCTCACCTGCCAAGCAGGCTCCGACTCCCATGCCGGTCATGACTCCGCCCGCTCAATACGAACCTGAACCTATGAATAATCCCGGTTCGCTTTTCGCGGCCAGTGATTCCGAATATCTCTTTGATGATAACAGGGCCAGACGAATCGGCGATATTGTGGTGGTAACTGTTTCCGAAACAAGCAAGGGTAAACATACTTCAGATTCTAAGGCAGAGAAAACAAACGATACCAGCCTTGCTGTTACAGGTTTTGATGCAGGGATTGCCACTGCAATCGATCCTTTCAATATGAAAGGTGGTGCCGGAACCAATCCGATGATCGGTTCTGCTACTTCAAACAAATTTTCAAGCACTGGTGAGACCAAGAATGAGTCAACTCTCACCGCATCGGTTGCCTGTAGGGTCGTCCGTATTCTTCCGGGCAATGTCATGCAGGTGGAGGGTGCGCGTCAGGTGCGTATCAATGATGAAACTCAGGTGTTGGTCGTACGCGGACTGCTTCGCCATCGCGATATAGGCCCCAGCAATACCGTGGCATCCAATTATCTGGCTGATGCCCATATCGAAGTCTACGGTCGCGGTATCCTTGCTGACAAGCAGAGACCCGGCTGGCTTTCCAGAATTCTTGATAATGTATGGCCCTTCTAATTTTGGGCAGAGTATCTGTAAGGTTATATAAGAGTCACAGTGATCAATGGAGGAAAGGATGAAATTCGCTAAGAGGATGAACAGAATGACAGCAGGGCTTGCGGCGGCCGTATTGCTCCTGTTCATCGTACTCATGAACGCTCAGTCCGCGGAAGCGGTCAGGCTGAAGGATATTTCATCCTTTAGTGGCGTGCGTGACAACGATCTGGTCGGTTACGGTCTGGTTGTCGGTCTCTCGGGAACGGGTGACGGAACCAACTCCGCATTTACCATCACCTCTATGATCAATATGCTGGAAAAAATGGGTGTTCAGGTTGACCGTTCTTCCATCAAGCCCAAAAACGTTGCCGCAGTTATGGTCACCGCCAAGATGCCAGTTTCCGCTAAACCCGGTGCACCGCTTGACGTAACTGTTTCATCAATCGGTGATAGTAAGTCTCTGTTCGGCGGCGTGCTTTTGATGACTCCCCTTAAAGGTATTGACGGCAAGGTTTATGCCCTTGCTCAGGGCGCGTTAACCGTAGGTGGTTTTTCCGCAAGCGGCGAAGCTGCTACTGCATCCAAGAACGTGGTTACCGTGGCCCGCATTCCTTCCGGGGCGACCATTGAACGTTCCGTTCCTTTTGATTTCAACCGTCAGCAGAAGATTACCATCAACCTTGGTGTTTCTGATTTCGGTACCACCATGCAGGTTGTGAAGAGGATTAACGGCGTGGTCGGCGGGTCATATGCCAATGCAGTCGATGCCTCCACAGTTGATCTTGCCATTCCTGAACATTTCCGGGGCAACATGGTTCCGCTCATGGCTGCTCTTGAGAATCTTGAAATTGCACCTGACACCAAGGCCAAGGTCGTGGTCGATGAAAAGACCGGAACAGTTGTTCTGGGACGTAATGTTCGCCTGACCAAGGTCGCCATTGCTCACGGTAACCTGCAGGTTGTTATTGCAGAGGGTGCAGACGTAAGCCAGCCCGGTCCTTTTGCACCTGAAGGCGCGGAGACTGTGACAACTCCTGAGACAGATCTTCAGGTTGAAGAAGATAACAACAGGCTGATGCTTGTTGAGGGTGCAACCTTGCAGGAACTGGTTGACGGACTGAATGCCATCGGTGCAACCCCGCGTGACCTCATTTCAATCCTGAGAACAATGAAGGTTGCCGGAGCATTGCATGCAGAGCTTGAGGTGATCTAAATAGTAAAAACTGTTGATAGAAATAAATTCAGGAAAAGCCCGGCAGGTTACTGTCGGGCTTTTTTTTGTAAAAAATATAGAGGAATATTATGCTGTTAATGTGTGTTGTGGGTACAAGAGTATTTATTCCCGCTGGTTGGACCAGAGCGCGTATATCTTAGCTATAATTTAAAATGTGCTATGAGAACTCATTTTTTACAACACGTTTGTTCGGAGTATAGCACATATGAAAAAGAAGAATTTTTTATCCAGATACTTAGCAGTAAGATATATAGGATGCGTACTGCTGGTCCTTACTCTTTTTTCTTCAGGATTCGGCTTCTACCTGCACCGCAGTCTGGTTCAAGAGGAGTTGGAAACAGATAAGGCTGAAAGTACAGCAACATTGCAGACTCTTTCCATGGCTCTCACTGATTGGATTCAAAGTCAGGTTAGCCTTGCCAAACTGATAGCCAATTCTCAATCGGTTATACAAGCCTGTTCCCATCCTGAAAATGAAGAGATTGTGTCTAAAGCGCAAAGTTATTTGCAAAGCATCCATGACCGTTATGGATTCTATGAAAATATACCTCTGGCCCTGCACAAGGTCGATGATTCTACGTTGAGCGTAACTGTCAACGGGCAGTCGCGCAGGATTTCAGACGGTCAATTCTTTGTTGATACAGTAAATGGAAAAACTGTCGGTAAATGTAATCCGCAGATGAGTTTCATCAAGGCTTCCCGTGGCGGTAAGGATTACTTCATCAGTCAGGTCTACCCCAGTCTGCTACGGGGTAATCCTATTTTTGTTATCGCAGTTCCCGTTTACGACAGTGGACGACATGTGGGGACGGTTGTCCTTGCTCCCCAGATGGACTATTTCACTGATATGTTTATTAAGAAAATTCGCATGGGAGAGCGAGGGAGTGTCTTTTTCAGCGATGACCGCAATATGTTTATTGCCCACCATAATTCAAAACTGATCCTGAAAAAGGAATTAGGGGATCACACAGAATATCTTCAGGAAATTTCTGACGGAAAAGACGACTTTTTTTCTATTGCAGGAACTGGCGAAGATTTCCGTTATCTTTCCATGCATGTTGATATCCCTTCGCAAAATATATTGCATGAATGGTTCTTAACTGTTGTAAAACCAAAGGCTGAAATCGAAGCCGGAGCTGACGAAATAATCTATAAGCTGTATTGGTCCGGCACTTTGCTTATTGTTATGGTCGGATTGGTCTTACTGGGACTGACCCGCTGGCTGGTCACCCGTCCGTTGAGCAAAGTTGTGTCCTACGCAAAAAGTATTGAGCAGGGGGATTTTAATGCCAGTCTTGCCCTAGAGCGTTCTGATGAAATCGGAGTGCTTGCCGATAGTCTTAGAAATATGACAGTCACCATTCTCGGGCAATTGCAGACGGAGATGGACCTGTTCAAAGGTATCCTCGCAGGCATACAAAATCCGTTTGCCGTTGTTGATACTGAGATGCGTTTGATCAACTGCAGCGACAGCATGATCAATACTACCGGGAGGACAGGCAAATCTGATGATTTCCAAGGCTGGAACATTGCAAAGTTCTTTTTTGATGATGCCAATCGTCCTGTGATCTTGAGTGAAGTGTTCAAGGATGGAAGGGCCAGACATAAAGTGCCTTTTGCCTACACCAACCCCAAGGGTAAGGCTTTCGAGATGCTAATTGATGTCGTGCTTGTCCGAAGTGATAAGGGCGAAGTCTTGGGAGGTATCACTTTCTGGAATGACATCACTGAGCTCAAAGCCCAGCAGCGGGCCATTGAAGAACAAAAGGACCGCATTGAACACGCTGCTGTGGAGGCGGAGCAGTTGTCAGGAATAACTTCCGAGTCCCTGCATTCACTGATGGAAGATGTTGCCAGCTCCAGCCAAATGACCTCCGAGCAGGAAGCTTGTCTGCTGGAAACCGTGACAGCCATTGATGAACTGAGCTCGACTATTCAGGAAGTCGCCCAGAATGCTTCGCTGACTGCTGCAAATGCCGAGGGAACAAAGGAGCAGGCAGCCAACGGAGTGCTAGTTGCCGGAGAGACAATTTCTTCTATTCATTCTGTAAGGGAGCTTGTTTCTTCAACGCAGGAGGACTTGAAAACTTTGGGCCATCAGGCGGATGCGATCGGTGATGTAATGAAGATTATTAATGACATTGCGGACCAGACCAACCTGCTGGCTTTGAATGCTGCTATTGAGGCCGCCCGTGCGGGCGAGGCTGGACGCGGATTTTCAGTTGTGGCGGATGAAGTGCGCAAGTTGGCTGAAAAAACCATTGATGCTACCGGGGAGGTTGAAGGTGCCATCGGCGCTATCCAGAGCAACTCACGGCAATGTTTCCGGTCGATTACCCACGTGGAGGCTGAAGTGACCACAAGCGTGGAAAACGTTCAGAAGACAGATGTTGCCTTCAAGAAGATTGCCGAGTTTGCTGAGGTTACCAGTGATATGATCACCGGCATAGCCACAGCCACGGATCAACAGTCGGCGGCCACCGAACAGATTGCTAAAACGGCGGGAGAAGTAAGGGGGATGGCCGAAGAAACCAATGAGGTCATGACGCGATCAGATGACAGCGTAAGGCAATTACAAAAAGCCTTTAAGCAACTAAACGACATAATTATTTCAATGCATTAATCCAAGGGCCGCTTTCTTAAAGAGAGCGGCCCTTTTTATATGGTGAAGTTTAAATCAAAGACAGGTTAGTCAAAGTACTGACTTTGCAGGTGATAAGTTGGGTTTTATACGTTTTTGCGATCTTGGATTAGCTTTTAAGTTAATGATCATAGGTGGTTGTGAGTGGCGGTATGTAATTTGCTTTGATAGGGATGAAAGTGGTCTCTGGCGAGTTTTGTCCGGGGCCGTGCATGAACTGGAGGAAGTAAAATATGATCGATAACGCAATGAACACAGCTACCGCGCAGGCTAATGCGGAAAGCAAAGAGTTGCAGGGGTTTAAGCGTAAGCTTACCAGCCTGAATGACCGCCTTTCCGGTGGGAAGGATCAGGAGGCGGCTTTACGCGACGCCTGTAAGAAGTTTGAAGCGGTTTTCATGGGCAAGATCTGGCAGCAGATGCGCAAGAACGTGCCTAAGGGCGGTTACCTGAGTAACAGATATGAGCAGCAATACACTGCCATGTTTGATAAGGATTTTTCCGAAAAACTGGCTGAAGGCGGCGGTATCGGGCTTGGTGACATGCTTTACGACCAGTTGCGCGCCAAGCTGGAAAACGCCAGCAAATCAACCCTTCCGGGTACTGGCAATTCCACTGCCTTGAAAACTCTTGATGAAGTAGGGCGTCAGGGTTCAGTTCATGGGACCCGTCTGGCCTCAATCAATAAAGGTGAAGACGGAATCCCCGGAATTCCTCTGCCTAAGCCCGGAATTTCTCTTGAAGATGAAGACTTTAGTTTTGGGCAACGCGTTGAGCGCCAGGTTGCCCGTGAGAATTCCGCAAATTCAGCCGCTTCAAATCCCATGAGCAGAACTGAGGCTATGGCTAAGATTGAGGAGTTGGCCCGAAAGATTGAGCAGGAGCATGATACAAAAGTTTATGTGCAGGGTGTAACTGCTGAAGAAATTGGCAAGAAACTTGCTGGTATATAGGCAAGGTTTTGTTAAGAAATCTTAGAAAAATATAAAATTTAATAAATATCAGTATATTAAGTAGGGAGGAGAGGGAAATGATCAAACTTATACAGGCAAATCTTGACAGACAGTCAAAGGCAGTCTTGTTGCTCTCCATGCTTCTTCAGGAAGAATTTTCCCTGCTTATGAACAAAGACCCGCAAGGTGTTACCGGGGTTGAACTGGTAATTCAGGAGCTTATGAGACAAATATCAGCAGAGCGTATGTCCATGAGGTCCTTTGTTCAAAAATTTGACCCATCTGCACAGCGGCTCGGACAGATCCTTCCTGCCATTGAAGATGGTCAGCGCAAGGATATCGAAAGGCTCCTCTCTAAGATTGATGAGCTTGAACAGAAGTGCGGTATTCAGGCTACTAAGAATCATCAGTTGGCCCAGGCCCTGCTTGAACAGTCTTCTTCCATGCTGGATTTCCTGCATAAGGAAATTACTCCCAAGGAAAGGAATGTTTACTCTGCACGCGGGCGTTATTCAAATCCCAAGCCTCAGGCTTCATTAATTAACGGGAGGCTCTAATGCCCGGTGTTAATTCTCTTCTGAATCTGGGCACAGGGGCCCTTTTTGCCTCCCAGTCGGCGATATCTGTAACCGGTGATAACATTTCCAATGTTAACACTGAAGGATACTCCCGCCGTAAGGTCCGTCTCGAAGAACGGGTCAGCATTAACTACAGCCCGGGCCAGCTTGGTACCGGTGTACGTGCTGCTGAAGTTTACCGTAACTTCGACCAGTTCGTAGAGAACAGTTATAATGATAAGGCCACAATGCGCGAGCGCTGGGACACCCTTTACAATACCTTGAGCAGTGTTGAATCCCTTTTCAACGAATCAAAGGGATACGGTCTTAACTCAAGCCTGACAAAATTTTTCAATGACTGGCAGGAACTCAGCCAGCGTCCCAACGATGCAGCTTCCCGTCAGCAGTTACTCAGTGATACCACCAACCTTGTCAATTCCCTGCACAGCATGCAGAACGACATGACCCGCTACCAGCAGCAGGTTGAAGATTACATCAAGCAGGATGTGACCAAGGCTAACGATATCATGGAGCGTATCGCCGAGATCAACCAGCGTATCAACGTGGATCAGGTTGACGGTCAGAACAATCCCAATGCCCTTTATGATGAAAGAGCCACTTTGATCCGTGAACTTTCCGAGATCATGGATACAAAGATGATCGATAATGGAAAGGGCAGCATCACCATTACCACCGGAGCCGGACAGACCTTGGTGGACGGTGATAAGCATTTTAGTATTTCTTACGATGGCCCGCAGAGTCAGAACAACCTGACTCCGGCATCAAATTTTGATGGCAAGGCCTACTTTGCCGGTTCCAGTGAGTTCGAATACACTCTGGAGTGCGTAACCGCAGGCGGCATGGGAACAGCTGAATACCGTGTTTCCCTCGATGGCGGAACCACTTGGCTCAAGAATGATGACGGTACCGTAAAGACTTTTACTGCCAACACTGAATCCGGAGCCATTCAGGTCGATGACCTGCAAATCTGGTTCGGAACAGGTTCTGATCCTTCCACAGCCCCCACCACCAATATGTCGGTGGGCGATAAGTTTAACATCGTGCCCAAGAGTGCCTTGTACTGGGTAGAGAATACCTCCACCAGGGAAAACATCACTCCGCAGATCAACTTCGCAGGACAGGATAATACCAGAAGGGTTACCGGTGGTTCTCTGGCTGGTCTTTTTAACTTCCGCGATAATGCAGTGGGCAGATACAAAGAGCGCATGGACGCCCTGACCAAGGAACTCGTCTGGCAGACCAACCGTATCCACTCACAGGGAGCGGGACTCAAGGCTCACACCTCACTGGAAGGAACTTACGGAGTTAACACTGATACAGCAGCTCTGGGTAGCGGATCTTCCGGTCTGCCTTTCGCAGACAGGTTGCAATCCGGTAACTCCCTGATGTATTTCTATAACTCTTCCACCGGTGCGATGGAAGCTTCCGGACAGATTGATTTCAGTTCCATTGCTCCTCCGGGTGTCCAGAATTTTGATCCTTCTGTGCATAGTCTTGAGGATGTGGAAACTGCTATCAATGCCTCCTTCGGAACATATGTTGATGCTTCCATTGTGAACCACAAGCTGCATATCACCGCCAAGGATGGATACAACTTCCAGATGGGGACCGATACCTCCGGTCTTTATGCGGCCCTTGGATTGAATACCTATTTCAGCGGTTCGCAGGCCTTGGACATCGCAGTTAACGGCGGAGTCAACGGGGATATTGATTTTATTAATGCCGGGCATGTGAACGGTGCCGGTGAGGCCAACGAAGGTGACAACACCAATGCTCTCAAAATGAAGCAGATGGGTATGACCGATCTGGACATTACCACCGCTTTTGACGGCACCACTAAGCAGACCCTGATTGAATATTACGACGGTACTGTTGCAGTGGTTGGTGCTGATACCGGAACCGCCAAGTTCAATAAGAATTTTCAGGAAACACTTGCATCCGATCTTAACGAGAAGCAGCAGGCCGTGTCGGGTGTGAATATTGATGAAGAAATGAGTAACCTGATCAAATTCCAGCATTCATACACTGCTGCTGCAAAGCTGATCACAACCGCTGACCAGATGCTTCAGACCCTTCTGGGAATGAAGAATTAAGGTTTCAAAGGCTGAGGGAGAAAGGCTATGAGAGTATCACAGCAAATGCTTTTCAACACTTATGTGTCAAACATGAATAGATCTCTGACCGATCTGGTGGAGACTAACATTCAGGCACAGACCCAGAAGAAGGTTAATAAGCCTTCTGATGATCCTGTGGGCATGGCTCGTATTCTCGACCATCGTGAAACCCTTGCCACAGTCAAGCAGTACCGGGATAACATCGATACCGCCAAGGGTTGGCTTTCCCTTTCAGATGCCACCCTTACTCAGGTTTCAACTATCCTGACCCGTGCTAAGGGACTGGCCGAGCAGGGAGCTACCGGTACTATTACAGCCGATAACAGAGAGCAGATCAGTTATGAAGCCCGTCAGCTTTTCCAGCAGTTGGTGTCTCTTGCCAATACCGAATATGAAGGCAAGAGTATCTATGCCGGTCATAAGGTTGAGCAAAACGCCTTTGCTGAAACTCTTTGGATGACGACCAATGATGCCAATGTTTCTTCACGAAATTTTACTATCAACGGCAGTGCCGATAAAACCATAGTTGTTCAATTTCTCGATTCCGGTGATATCGGCGGCGGTGCTGATCTTGACTACCGCTACTCCAAGGATGGCGGAAAGACTTTTATCACCAAGACTCTAGCTGCCGGTAATACCCAGCTGGATTTCGACGGCGTAACCATGGATTTCGATCTTGGTGCACCTCCCGTCAATATTCCGGTCACTGCCAATTCGGCGACAGATACTAACGACTCTTCCGGTACTTGGATGTGGGTCAGGCCTACAGCACAGTACATGGGTGACGACGCTGATGCTATCGACGTTGTCGGCATGAACACCACCCTGAATGGTCCTTTGAATCAGGCTGAAGGTAATTTTACCAAAGATGTAGTTGTACGCATTGACAATACTACCGATCTGGCGAGTCAGATAGAATATTCCTACAGTCTTGATGGCGGGGTCAGCTGGGTTGATGGTAACATCAAGCCTGCTGACGGCGTTGCTTCCAACGTAGTACTGACCATTCCCGGCGGAACTTTGACCATCCATTCAAATGGTGGCTCAAATGCCTTGTCATCCGGAGCACAGTTCCTTGTCCATCCTGATACTGCTGCCATGGATGTCCAGATTCAGGAAAATGAATTTGTGCGCATCAACGATGTGGGTAAGGATATTTTCGGCGGTGTTTATCAGCAGCCCGGAGCGACCGGAGCCAGCGTTGTTTTTAATAACAATAGTATGCTCACGGCCAGTAACAGTTCGCCCACGCAAAACCTGCTCGAAACCATGGGTAACCTTGTGGCCTTTCTGGAAACCAACAACCAGAGCGGTGTGCAGGAGTGCCTCGAAAGCTTAAAGTTATCCCATAAGCATGTGCTGACCAAGGCTGCCGATGTCGGTGGCAGGGAAAACAGGCTTGCGGTTGCGGACCAGGTTCTCTCCAGTCTTGAGCTTAACGAGAAGGATCGTATCTCGCATATTGAGGATGTTGATGTCGGGGAACTTATGACCAAGCTTTCCCAGCAACAGATCGTTTACGAGGCCGTGCTTAAGAGTTCATCCATGATCATGAAGATGAACCTGCTCAATTATGTTTAGAAATTTATTTAAATGTAGATAGTTGTGCTTGCCCGCAGGGCCTTTCTTGCGCTACTACTTACCCAGTGCTGAAAATATTTTCCATGGTGGCGGATGTTTTCGATCAAAGCAGAAACAATCCAAAAGGATTATTTACACACATATTGATATGCTTATTCTGACCCGGAGACCGGGGGAAGCCCTTTACCTGGATGACAATATTAAGATCACGGTATTAAGCGTGCAAGGCCGACAGGTTAAGCTGGGTCTTGAGATACCGGCTGAAACAACTGTCTATAGGGAAGAGGTTTACCTCAAGATTAAAGAACAGAACCGTTTGGCGCTTGAAAACACAGAGCAGGATCTTCTTGCTGCGACCGAGTTATGGCAAAAGAAAGAAAAAAAATAATCAGGACCCGTATCGGGGAAAGAGAAATTACCGAAGAAGGTATTATTTATTTTTCCCGTGGATTGATCGGCTTTGACGATAAGAGGGATTTCGCTTTAATTCAGCTTAGCGAGAATTCCCCGTTTCTCCTGCTGCAGAGTCTCGAAGATCCGGGCCTTGGTCTGCTGGTGGCTGATCCTTACAGTTTCATGGACGACTATGAAGTTCGTTTGAGTGAAGCGGAGAAAAGAATTTTAAGAGTGGAGAATGTCCGTCAGCTTGCAGTGCTGGTAACGGTTACCATTCCTCCTGGAAGACCTAACGAAACTACTCTTAACCTCGGCGGACCCATTGTGATCAATTCCGAGGCTAAACGCGGTATGCAGGTCCCGCAGGTGGACTCCAAGTATCCAACACACTTCCGCCCGGCGAACGATGATCCCTCCTAGTTTCGGTGCATGATCAAATTAAAAAAATAATTTGATGTGCTTGTAACCGGAAGCGTTGCCGGGGCAGCTGTGCGGGAAAGCTCCCATATATTTAGTCATCAAAGCGGTGAAATCCTTGATCGGGTTTCACCGTTTTACTTTAAGAAATCCACTTCATCGCGCACGAGGTTCATAGCCGTCTTGCGAATATCCGGCTTGTATGTACCTGAGCGTACCTGTTCCCTGAGTTCTCTTACCTTTTGTTCTCTGGTGTCCGGGCTGTCGGTGGCTGCCTGTCGAGCAGTACCAAGCAGTCTTGCCTGAGACGAGACATTTACAACGTCACGGCTGGGCGCGGAACTCTGCTGCTGGGCCTGAGTCTTATCCGCAGCGTTGTTCACCCGGTTGTCAGAGTAGGCCTTGAGAGGGGTCTGGCTATACTGGTTAATCTTCATAATCCCCCCTGGGGTTACCAAATTTACAATAGTATGAGTTTATGTGGAGCGGCCAGCATCAGAGCATGGTCCGGTCAACCTTGTCCAGTGTGATCTCCCAGAGTCGGTTCATGACCTGTGCTTTTTCTTCACGCGGCAGATCAAAAACACCTTCCGGGGTTTCCTTTAGAACTTGTACATCGCTGCCGTCGAGAGGGTACTCGAAAACATAGCGATCACCGAAATCAAGTTCCAGCTGTTCTAATATATCGGACACTACCGGATTTTCATTACCCGAGACGATGAGATTTTCGATAATTTCCCGGGAAACTTTTTCTACCAGCTCGCGACGCCTTGCCTGCCGTGAAATAGTAACCGTGTCAGGAGACTCGGACCTCTTCAGGGCACGCCTGAATCGAGCCAGTCGCTTGGCACTGGTCAGCTGCTTTCCATAGGTGCGCAGCATGTTACGTATTTCTGCAGGGTTGTTAGCCACGGTGCATAATCCTCCTCATACCCTGTATCGGCAGGTTTCAATATATTCTTTAGGGTAATTTAAGAAAAAAAATGAAAAATATTTTTTATCTTTTACAGCCTGTTACAGGTTGGTGTAAAAATAAGCTTAAAATCTGTCCCAAAAAAAGTATAGTGACAGCAAATTATAATCTTTGTTTTTTTAAAGCAGCAAATAGTTGAATCTTGGGCTTCTTTCTAATAGGAGAGTTATCTATGTCAGATAGTCAAGGTTCTGTTTTAATTGTCACCAAGTCCGGCGGAGGAGATTCTGCTGCATTGGGTGGGGAAATTGCCCGCTGGCTCAGCCTGCGCGGTGTTGATTGCGATATTGTGGAACATCCTTATCCTCCGGCAAGGATAAACGTTTCCATTTACCGGGAAAATACCATGCTGGTATTGGTTCTGGGCGGGGACGGTACTTTTATCAGTGTTGCCGGAAATGTCATTGATTGGGAAGTTCCAGTGCTGGGTATCAACCATGGCCGGGTAGGATTTTTGGCTGAGGTCCTTCCTGAAGATTGGGAAATTGCATTGGAAAGGTTCTTCAGTAACGAACTGGATCTTTCTCCGCGAACCGCTTTTGATTACGAAGTCCAGCGCGGAAACGGCATTGTTGCCCGCGGTGTTGCCATTAACGATCTTGTTATTTCCCGTGGTGCAGTGGCCAGAATTATTTCCCTTGATATCGGCCAGAAGGGGCAGTGGATCAAGAATCTGCGTGCTGACGGACTTATCGTTTCCACTCCCACCGGATCAACTGCTTACAATGTTTCCGCCGGAGGACCGTTGGTCCATCCGGAGCTTGCAGCCATGTGCGTGACCCCGGTCTGTCCCTTTTTAAATGGTATTCGCCCCATGGTTTTGCCTGTTGATACCCCGTTGACCATCGATATCGGGGAAACTTCAGGTGATGTCTACCTTACCGAAGACGGGCGTGTGCCATATCCTCTAAGTGTGGGATACCGGGTGATCATTTCCAAACATAAGAAAGACCTCATGCTGGCCCGCATCCGCAGCAATACTTTTTTTGAAAAATTGAGAAGCAAAGGCTTCCTCACGGAGTAACCCAGCAGTGAGCATTCTGCCTGATTTTACATCCATTAAAGATCTTAAGTACGGTGAAGACCCGGTTTTTGATGCCTGGCTTCTCCATTTTATGACCGCCAACCATTTGGAAAGTATTATCGATCCGGTTAAGAATGCATCTCCGGAACAATTGCGGTTCATGGTTGCCCTTGATGATAATCAGGTCTTTGCTCCCTGTTCGGACTGGCAGTTCAACAGGCTGGTCACTCCGGGACTGGAGCAGGATCTGCTGGATGTTTATGCCTATGTCTGGCGGGCTTTGGTCAAGCTGGTCAAGAATCATGTTTCCGACCGTTACCAGCGTAAGCTTATCCTCAATCTCTGCCGCCACAAATTCAAGCAGGCCCTTGATTCTTCCATCATGATTCCCTTGCGTCTGCTCAAGAACATGATCACCATTTTCCTTTCACGCAGTGGGCTGGATGATCCTTACCGTAACCGCAAGGAGCTGTTGTTCAGCCGGGGCAAGGCTTTTGTTGAAAGTGATTTCTTTAAGCAGTCCATGGAATCCTGCCCTTATCCTGTTCCGGATTGCGAGAATCTTGCGGACATGCGCTTTGAACTGGATATGATTGAGCTGGAACGTGTGTTCCGCCTTTCCAGTTTGCCGGATCAGTGGAGTCAGGCTTTGTTCGGTGAAGATTATAAGATTTTTTCCAAGATGTATTCCCGGGACAAGGTTGATTTTACGCCTGTTCGTGATGTCTTCCATGGGAATGAAGGCGCGCTGAAGATTTTGTTTATACCGGATGAAACCGGTGGACTGATGGCTGACCTGCTGATGATCAAATCTTTGCTGCGTCAGGGACATAGCGTCATCCTCGCCCTGAAGGAAGGTTTCTGGTTTGATTCACCAACCTTCTGGGACCGCGAAAGCAACCCCCTGTTGGCGGATGCACTCAAGGACGCCTTGTTTGTTTCAGAGGAAAGGATTTCCAAGAACGATCTTCTTTCAAGTCTACGGGAGAATCCGTTTGTGGTTATTTCCGACGGTACAAGGGAACGGCTGAACCTGATCCGTTGCAGTGTCACCTTTGCCAGAGCATGGAAGGAATCCGATCTGATTATTGCCAAGGGCTGGGGGAACAGGCGCAGGCTTATTGGCAACAGCAACCTTTTTACCCGAGATATCATTTGCTTTTACCGTAACCTCGAAGGTGATTTTAAACTTGATTTTAAAGCCAAGTCGCCGAAGGTTAATAAATTTACCGAAGCAGGTATTTCCGCCAAGGCTAACGAAATTATTGCCGAGATGCAGCAGGCCCGCAGTGAACGCAAGGCTGTTATGTTTTACAGCGCCATCGTAGGCAGTATTCCCGGACAGGTTGATACGGCCATCAAAGTGCTGAATACTTTTGTCGGACATCTACGCGATAGGCTTGCCGATACCTATATTATAAACCCGGCAGAGCATTTTGAAGAAGGCATGGACGCTGATGACCTTATGTTCATGTGGGAGAAGGTTCAGCGTAGCGGGTTTATTACCATCTGGCGTTTCCAGACTTATGCTGATATCGAGAAGAGCTTTGAATTAATGGGTGAAAGAGTACCCCCGGTCTGGGCGGGCAAAGACGCCACTTATTCCACCGGCTGTACCAAGGAAATGCACATTGCGCAGGACGTGCAGAAACGTCATCGCGAATTGCAGATTATCGGCCCCGGGCCAGATAAATTCCTTAGACGGCGCGAATATGGAGTCGGTCGATTCAGTGACGTGGTTATCGAGTCTTAAATCAAAATGAAAAAAAATATTTCCATCATCAGATTACTGGCGGTTTTTTGCCTGTTTTCAGTCCTTCTTTGCGGCTGTGCGACCAAGGTCAGCACTCTGCCCAAAAAAAGGGTTGTTTCGCAGCGTACTAAAACCAAGGTCTGGAAAAGCAAAAAAGCAAGCGGGAAGTTTATTTCCGGTCCTGTGCGCTATTCCAAATTGCCGCAGCAGTCGTCAACCGTTGCCGCGCGTAAGCTTTCTGCGCAGAGCCAAAGCCTGCGCTCTTGGCGTGATCTTGGTCCGCAGATTCGAAAATCCATTGAATATGTTCAGCGCAATCCCTCCGGTGGGCTGGCTCTCAGACGCAAAGAGCTTCGTCTCACTTGGGGACAGCTGCGTAAGTCACTGGAAGACCTTGAAAGATTGCTGCCTAGATTGGACCGGAATCCGGAGTTGCTTGGCAAGTATTTTGTCTGGTATGAACTCCAGTCCGGCGCGGAGATGACCGGCTATTACACCCCGGTTATCGCGGCCAGCCTGACCAAAAAGGGGCCGTACAAATATCCGGTCTACAGGCTTCCTCCCGATCTGCGTAAAGCCCGTCCGGGACAGACCCATCCGTGGTCTGAGCAGTTGCGTAAGGCTTATCGGGTTGAAAATGGCAAAATACTCCCGTATCATTCCCGCCGTGCTATCGACATCGACAAGGTTCTCGCTGGTCGGGGGCTGGAAGTTGCTTGGCTTAAGGACCCCGTAGACTTGTTTTATATGCATGTGCAGGGAGGTGGTGTTTTGCGTCTTCCCGATGGAAGGTTGCGGACCGCAGTTTTCAGCGGTAGTAACGGCAGGTCTTTTAAGGGGCTGGGCAGTATCATGCTTCACAGCGGGGTGCTCAAAAAAAGCCAGTTGTCCCGCGAGAAGATCAAGTCCTGGCTGCTTAATCATCCCCAGCAGATGTGGGAGCTGATGGCCAAGAATGAAAGCTATATCTTTTTCAAGGTTACCCGTGGACAGCCTCAGGCGGCTATTGGCAAGCCCTTGAAATCAATGGTCAGCCTTGCCACGGATCCGCAACTCATTCCGCTCGGTTCCATTGTCGGTTTTCGCACGGACATTTATCCCAAAAAAGGCCGTCCTTCCCGCCGGGTTAACGGCATTGGACTGGCACAGGATACCGGGAAGGCAATTAAAGGCACGCGACTCGATTATTACATCGGGACCGGAAACCAATTCAAATATCCGGCGCATCACCTCAAAACGCACGTGCCCGTATATTTATTGATAAGTAAATCTGCCCTGCGTAGATAATTATCTTTAAAAGAAAAATCTAATGTTACCTGCGGCGAAGCCAGAGTAAAAGGGGTTAAGCCGCCGGAGGCAAAAGGAGCTTATATATAATGACTCAGTTTGAAACTGTTATCGGGCTTGAAGTTCACGCCCAGCTTAAGACCAAGACCAAGATTTTCTGCGGTTGTTCCACTGAATTCGGTAAGGCCCCCAACGAGAACGTTTGTGAAGTCTGCTCCGGTATGCCCGGTGTACTTCCGGTCCTGAACGAAAAAGTAATGGAATACGCTGCCAAGATGGGGCTGGCTACCAATTGTACCGTGAACCAGAAATCCATTTTCGCCCGTAAGAACTACTTTTACCCCGACCTGCCTAAGGGCTACCAGATCTCCCAGTTTGACCTGCCTATCTGCGAGCACGGTCACCTTGATATTTCATGGGAAGATGCGGACGGCGAAAAACAGTCCAAGCGTATCGGTATCACCCGTATACATATGGAAGAAGATGCCGGTAAAAACATCCACTCCGCTGCTGAAAATGCCAGCTTCGTGGACCTGAACCGTACCGGTGTGCCGCTTATCGAGATCGTAAGTGAGCCGGACATGCGCAGCGCTGATGAAGCTGTTGCGTACCTTAAGGCCCTGCGTTCCATCCTGCTTTACCTTGGCATCTGTGACGGTAACCTTGAAGAAGGTTCTTTCCGTTGTGACGCTAACATTTCCGTGCGTCCTGTGGGGCAGAAGGAATTCGGTACCCGTGCAGAGCTGAAAAATATCAACTCCTTCCGCAACATCCATAAGGCTATCCGCTACGAAGTTGCCCGTCAGATTGACCTCATTGAAGACGGCGAGAAAGTAGTACAGGAAACCCGTCTCTATGATGCGGACAAGGGTACTACTCATTCCATGCGTGGTAAGGAAGAAGCTCACGACTACCGTTACTTCCCGGATCCGGACCTCGTTCCGCTGGTTATTGCTGACGAATGGATGGGCGAATGGCAGGCATCCCTGCCCGAACTGCCCGCTGAGCGTAAAGCCCGCTTCATCGACGACATGGAACTCAGCGAAGATGATGCTGAGCTGATCAGCTCTGAAAAAGACATTGCCGATTACTTTGAGGAAGTGCTTGATACCCATAACGATCCCAAGAAGGTCGTTAACTGGATCAAAGGCGACTTTTTACGTGAACTTCACCAGTCTGAAATGACTGTGGCTGAGTGTAAGTTTAAAGCGGAGATGATGGCAAAGCTGATTCAGCTTGTTGATAAAGATACCATCAGCATCAAGATCGGTAAGGATATTTTTAACGATGTCTTCACCAACGGCCTTGATCCTGAAAAGTACGTCAAAGATAAAGGACTGGTTCAGATTTCCGACAGCTCCTCCCTCGAAGCCGTGGTAGACAAAGTTCTGGCTGACAACCCTGACGAGGTTGAAGCTTTCAAGGGTGGTAAGAAAAAGCTGATGAGTTTCTTCATGGGACAGATCATGCGCGAGACCAAGGGTAAAGCGAACCCCGGTATGGTCAGCAAGATGATTTCCGAAAAACTTTCATAACCAAAGCGAGATTTAAAAATGACCGAACATATTCAGTTCTCTGCTGAGAAAGATGCCCTCGTTCTGTTGGACCAGCGTTACCTGCCTACCCGTGAGGACTGGTTCGACTGCAAGACCACTGACGATATCGTTGAGGCTCTCGTGGTCATGGTTGTGCGTGGTGCTCCGGCTATCGGCGTGACCGCTGCTTACGGCTGCTACCTTGCAGGTCGTGAAGTTGCAGGCAGTGCCGACTGGAAAGCCGAGCTGGAAAAGAATCTCGATAAGATCGAAAACGCCCGTCCTACCGCAGTTAACCTGCGCTGGGCTGTGCGTGAAATGAGACGTATCTGGGCTGAAGCAGGGGATGTATCTCTCGACGAACTCTGCGACATCTGGCTCAAGCGTGCAAAAGAAATCCATGTGGACGACATCCGCATGTGCGAAGATATCGGTAAGTTCGGTGGCGAGCTCATGGATGACGGCGACACCATCATGACCCATTGCAATGCAGGAGCTCTGGCTACCGCAGGTTACGGTACCGCTCTTGGGGTTGTTCGCGGAGCTGTTGATCAGGGCAAGAAGGTTTCCGTTATCGCTAACGAAACTCGTCCTTTCCTTCAGGGAGCTCGCCTGACAGCATACGAGCTGCATCGTGACGGTATCCCGGTAAAGGTTGCCTGCGACAATGCCTGCGCATTGCTGATGAAGAAAGGTTTGGTTCAGAAAGTCGTTGTAGGCGCGGACCGTGTTACCGCCAATGGTGATGCTGTAAACAAGATCGGAACCTACGGCGTGGCCCTGCTGGCCCGTGAATTCGGTATTCCGTTTTACGTTGCCGCTCCGGTCTATACCATTGACCCCGAAACTCCCACCGGTGACGATGTGCCCATCGAAGACCGCACCCCCACCGAAGTAACCCACGTGGGCGATCACCGCATCACTCCCGAGGGCGTGGAAGTTTTCAACTTTGCCTTCGACCCGACTCCCAACGAACTCATCGCCGGGATCATCACCGAAAAGGGTGTGCTCAGACCTCCTTACACTGAGGCTATCAAGAAGCTTTTCGAGGAAGAGTAATCCGTCGATAGTACGGTAAAAATATTCGATAAAAAACTCCTGAGTTTGACGGCTCAGGAGTTTTTTATTTTCCCTTCGCAGAAGCAAAATACTGCTTAAGCAATTTTTCAAACAAAACCATGCGCGCTTGGTTGTCAGGCTCATCACGGAAGGCGAGGACCATTTCTTTAGGTGGGAATGAGTGCAGGGTTACTATGTTTGTGATTCCGTGTTTGTTTGCAATGTAGCGCATGACTTCAGGGCCAGATATGGCTGCCTTGAAGCGCTTTTTAGATAGTTTTTTTACCAGTGAAAGTTCGTTGGGGGTTGAGTCTACTTTGTCCGGATATCGTTTTGCCATTTTACTGACATCACCGGGGTAAATGTAGGAGGGGACCAAGCCGATCCGATGTTTGAAAAGTTCTTCCAGTCCCTTCCACTCCAATCCAGAATCTTTGTAGGTCATAACCCCGTATCCTGACCATGCTACAGCGGAGGACGGAACAAATCCATCGATTACTGCTTCATGCCATGATGGGAAATAGCCTACAAAGTCTTTTCTCCGGGCCATTCCTTTGGCTCTGGTCCATGGATAAAATTCGACAACCAGCTCTATGTCAGCCTGTTTAAGTATTTCTCGCAAGGTGGTAATGGCAGTTCCTTGTGACGAAATTTTGCT
The DNA here is from genome assembly GCF_965230075.1 of Maridesulfovibrio sp. Taxonomy (GTDB): domain Bacteria; phylum Desulfobacterota; class Desulfovibrionia; order Desulfovibrionales; family Desulfovibrionaceae; genus Maridesulfovibrio. The sequence goes on from NZ_OZ245945.1 coordinate 1,043,393, forward strand.
GTCGGCATAAGGTTCCCAATTAAGCGTAGCAACTTTCCATATTTCAGCAGCAAAGACCGGGCTGCAGTGGTAAATATAAAATGTGCAAGCTATTAAGATTATGCGGGAAAGCATGTGTTTAGAACTCCGAAAGTAAGATGCTGGATTCATAGCTTTGATTGTATATTGTTTTACTCTTAAAATCGATTTTAAGTTTTTATTTCAGTTTTGGCACTACGCTTCAAGTCTTGCGCCTGTGCTCTGGCAGTAGTCAGGTTCTTTCTCATTCCATTGGTCCGGGGTCTGTCCTATATTCCAAATTCAAAATCCTCAATAAATTCTTTACAGCCCCATACTCATTGTGCAATAGGACTCCTTTAAGGAGATTTTAATAGCGGGAAGCGGATGTCTTCCCGCTTTTTTTGATATATACTGCTACTCACGGAAACAGAGCTTTCCGTGGATTGCATTCATTCTTTTTCGGAGGCCAGCCATGCTGCCAACCATCGCACTTATCGGACGCCCTAACGTTGGGAAGTCCACTTTATTCAACAGGTTGTTGAGGAAAAAAAGGGCAATCACCCATGATATGCCCGGCATTACCCGTGACCGCATTTACGCCGAAGGTAATTACAACGGCGTCCACTATGCCCTGATCGACACAGGCGGTCTGGTCATGGAAAGTGATAATGATTCAGAAGAATTTCAGGGCGACATCTTTGAACAGGCTCGCGAAGCCATCGAAGAGTCTCAGGCCCTTATCCTTGTTGTTGACGGGCGCACCGGTATTACCCAGCTCGATGAGCAGGTTGCCGCTTACATCCGCCAGAGCAACAAGCCTATCCTGCTGCTGGTCAACAAGGTTGACGGATCGGAACTGGAAGCAACTGCCACCGCTGATTTTCATGCTCTTGGCTTTGAAATGATGGCAGTTTCCGCCGAGCACGGCTTTAATCTGCTTGAATTGCGTGAAAAGGTAGCCGACATGGCCCTTGCCTCCGGAATTGAGTATGAGGAAGAGGATGAAGAGGCTAAAGGTCTCAAAATCGCCATGCTCGGCCGTCCCAATGCGGGTAAGTCCTCCATGGTCAATGCCCTGACCGGGGAAGAGCGGGTTATCGTCAGTGATGTTGCCGGAACAACCCGTGACAGCGTTGACGTTACTTTCGAGAGTGGCGGAAAAATTTATACCTTTGTGGACACTGCCGGGGTTCGCCGCCGGACCAACATTACCGATACCATTGAGCGGTTCAGTGTTGTACGTGCCCTGAAGAGCAGCACCAAGGCCGATGTTACCATCATGGTGGTGGATGCCATTGCCGGGATTACCAAGCAGGACAAGCGCCTCTTGGAATACCTGCTGCGTGAGGCAGTTCCCTTCATCATTGCAGTGAACAAGGTTGACCTTGTTTCCAAACAAGAGCGGACCGCTCTGCGTGAAGGTTTTGAAAGAGCCTTGCGTATCGCTCATCACGTGCCTGTTGTTTATACTTCCTGTATATCCAAATCCGGTCTGGGCGGTATTCTTGCTCTTGCCAGCAAGTTGAAGAAAGAGTGTTCGATCCGTATTTCTACCGGACAGTTGAACCGTATAATGAAAGAAGTTATCGAGAAACATCAGCCTCCTGTGGTTAAACGCAGAAGGGCTAAATTTAAGTATGTTACTCAAGCTGATGATGAGCCGCCAACCTTTATTTTCTTCATCAATGATGAAAAATTGATTAAGCCTACTTATCATCGTTTTCTGGAAAACAGGCTTCGTAAGATCCTGAATGTGAAGATTGCACCCCTGAATATTGTCTTCCGCTCAACTTTCAGGGCAAAAGAAGATATAGTTCATAAATAATTCAAAAAAATTTAAAAATGTTGTTGACAGTCAGGGGGCGCGGATGTATTACAACGCTTCCTGAGTGAGTGAAGCGGATCACGCTTCTTCACCACATATACGGAGAGGTGGCCGAGCACGGCTGAAGGCGCTCGCCTGCTAAGCGAGTATAGGGCTTAAAACTCTATCGAGGGTTCAAATCCCTCCCTCTCCGCCACATGAAAGTCGAAAGGCAGCTGGAGTAATCCAGCTGCCTTTTTGCTTTATAGGGGCTTTGTAATTGGTTGAAATAATGTAACTAATAAGCCTCACGAGTCGGTTGCTATTTGACTCGTTTTCCTGCTAATAATTAGTTCTCGGTGCTGTAGGGGCTATTCCTCATTATTTGCTATATTTGGGTGCTCAATGTTAAATTTGGTTAATGTCGTTATTGCTGATGATCATGCGTTGGTGCGGGAAGGGCTTAAGACTATTCTTAAGGCCCAGCCGGGAATCAGTGTGCTCGGTATGGCTGAGAACGGTGAGGAGGCGGTACGCCTTTGCAGGCGTTTGAATCCGGATGTTGTGCTAATGGATCTTTCCATGCCCGTTAAGAGTGGCGTACAGGCCATTCAGGAGCTTGCCGGGGAAGGTAAGACGAAGTTTTTGGCTCTGACTGCCCACGTAGAGCCTGACCATATTTTTTCCGCCCTTGATGCCGGCGCCAGCGGATACGTGCTCAAGACCTCATCCAGTAAAGAACTGGTCATGGCTATTGAAACAGTCATGGAAGGCAAGGTTTATCTTGCCCCGGATATTTCAGCGGAAGTGGCCAAAGGATTTCTGCAAAGGGAACGCAGCAACAGTTGCGACAGCCTTGACTCTCTTACCGAACGCGAGCGTGAGGTCCTGAAGCAGGTCATTGCCGGGTATAAAAATCGCGAAATAGCTGATTTGCTGGTCATCAGCATCAAGACCGTTGAAAAGCACCGTTCCAATTTCATGAAGAAGCTTGGTTTGCGTTCTAAAGCGGAACTGAAGGCTTATGGCGAAGAGCTTAAAGAAAAGGGTATCTACCTATAAAGAAGGCAGTAGGACGGGTAGTTTGAGTCCTGCTGGATCATTGAGAATTCTCGCTGCATTTACAAACATATTTCTTTGAATTATATTTAAAAAAAGGTTGACATCTGAGACAAGTTCGGCAAAGTTCTTTTCTCACGTTTTGGAGAGGTGGCAGAGTCCGGTTGAACGCGGTAGTCTTGAAAACTATTGAGGGTGCAAGCCCTCCGGGGGTTCGAATCCCTCCCTCTCCGCCAGAATATAAGTAAGGCCCTGACTGAAAAGTCAGGGCCTTTTTTGTTCTCCTCCCCCACTCACCTTTCCCCGTGCTTCAACCCATCATATCTGCTATCATTCCCTAAAATCTGCCCTGAATCCTTGCGGCAGCAAATCTACTCATAGGGGGATATGATGAGGAAAATATTTAGTTTCAGTCTGGTGATCCTGTTTGCGCTGAATGTATTTGCTTGGGCAGGGCCGCCATGCCCGGACTGCTGTACCCCGGAGTATGGTGATACGGTCATGGATAGTTACCGCAAGCTGATGTTTAAGGATTCGGTTTACGGTGAATTGCCGGAGGCAGGGAAGGGTATCAGGCTGGGTGTATATCAGGCGCAGGCTGATTGCGGTCCCGGTGCTTCTGTCAAGAATATGGACCGCTTGGAAAAGGTCGCAGAATTAGCCAAACAACGTGGTGTGCAGCTGCTTTCCTTTCCTGAACTTTACGTTACCGGGTACACATTAAGTCCTGAGCAGGCTAGGAAGGTTGCTGAGTTTAAAGACGGCCCCAGTATCAGTCGTGCCCGGACAATTGCCAAGAAACTGAATATGGCCCTGATTGTGCCTTATGCTGAGAAGGCTAAGACCAAGGCGGGAATGCAGTTTTTTGACTCCATTGCCATCATCAACGAGCGCGGCGAGCTTTTGGACAGCTACCGTAAAGTCCAGCTCTATGCCGGGCAGGAGCGCGCTAACTGGTCGTTTGGTGATACACCGCCCAAGATGTTTAAAGTCTTTGGTTTTCCAGTAGGCGTGCTGAACTGCTATGAAAATGAATTCCCGGAACTGGTCAGGTCACTTGCCCTTCAGGGCGCTAAGTTAATTGTGGGGCCGACGGCTGCGGACTGCTATTACACCATGCCTAACGGCAAACGCAGTGCGGTTCCCTATCCTGATGTTTCAACCTTGCTTCTGCCTGCCTTTGCCTACGCTAATAATGTGTTTTACGCCTACAGCAACCGTGCCGGATACGAGAAGCGAGAGACAGGAGAATGGCATTATCGCGGCAACAGCATAATTATCGGACCTCACGGGGATATTCTCGTCAAGGCTGGGCATCAGCAGGATACCATGCTCATCGCTGATATTATCCCTGAGTACTATGGGCCGACCCATCCTGAGCAGGATTATTACTACTTAAAAGACCGCAGGCCTGATCTCTATAAAGAACTACTGAAGACCAAGGTTGATTTTTTAGAGAGCGGATTTGAATATCCGATCCATAAAAACGGGAAAGAGATTCTGCGATAATTTCGGCTGCTTATGAAAATCCCGGATCAGCTTTAGTGCCGATCCGGGATCATTGATAGCCTGCTTTTGGGGCAGTTCTATTCGATATTTTACTTGGTTACATGGGCTTTGGGGACCCGGAGCAGTGCCCCGGAGCTGATGCCGCTTTGGTTGATTAATTTCAGGGTCAGCATCATTTCATCTTCAAGAATATAGCGGGCTTCATCTGCCCGATGACGGCGGAAGTCGTCTTCGTAAAGTCTGACCAAATCAACTGCATTGCCCATGGAGTTGATGGAACTGCGAAGTATCCGGTGATATGACTCAAGAGATGGCTGCATGTTGAACTGGAAGGTCCTGCTTGCAATGATCAGCGGTTCTTCGATGGTAACAATCGGCTCAACAAGAGCCAGCCGGACGCACATGTCCCACCCCTGTTCCTGTTCATTGGGTGCCCTGAAAATACCGACATCGTTGTGCAGCCTGCGCTTATAGAGCAGGCCTCTAAGGTCGCATATTTCGCAGAGCATTTCCCGGACCTGTCCCATGGGTTGTACCTCTTTGGCACTATTGCTTGTCCCATGCAGGGAGTGTCCGCATTTTACTGCCGTTACATCGCTTTTGCCTTCTATCTGTTCCAGCAAGGCGGCCAGGCAGTGAGGAAGGAGTTTGTCGGAAATATCCGCCCAGAAAATGTATTCGCCACGGGCTGCGTAGAGTCCGCTGTTGAGCAGGTCATGAAATTCACCTGAACGGGTTACGGTTCTGATCCTTAGTTCTGGTAGATTTTTTGCCAGAGTGGACATTAAGCCAGTTTCGGCAGACTGGCTGAGCAGAAGCACTTCAACAGTCTTTTCCGTTTGATGGGATAATGTGGTCAGAAACATGGGCAGTAGTTTCTGCTCAGTTTCATCCTTAATCGGAACTATGATGCTGACTTTGAAATCATATTCATTTTTAGTGAGCGGCATGACCGGTCTGAGGATGGTTTTATCTTTTGAAATTACCAGTCCTTTGTTTACATGCCTGATTCTGCCGATTCTGTTCAGTTTGTACCATGTCTTGCCTAGCACATCTGTTGCGCTGGGAGAAAAACCACCGGCATTGCGTATGGTTTCAGTTTCAAACATCGCGCAGGCACCGATTTCATTGAAATGGGGAAGAGAGTACGCTGCTGTGGAAGTCTTGTGTTCAAAACCTGAACCGAGTCGGGAAAAGATAAGTTCATCAAAGCAGTCGTCATTGCCGATATACTCCATCTCCCGATTATCATCGATGAGCCTTTTCAGGTTCGAGTAGCTGAGTACTGTGTCGGTTTTTGACAGGAACATTTCACGCAGACTGTAGCAGAAATTTTCCGTGTATTGACAATTCGGCGTGGCGGTAACCGTAAATGGTGCTTTGGCCAGCTCCAGTCCTCTATTGAGCATCTTGTGCAGGGAGAGTCCTTTTACATCCACATAGCGCAAGTAATGGCAGTTATTATATCTTGCTTTTATTTTTTTCTCCACTGCTCCGCTGTTATCTGCGTCCAGCAGGATCAATTCAGTGTTAAGAATCTGGTCGAGCAGAGCGTTAATGCACAATCTAGTTTCTTCATTCCAGGCGTAAACCGGGAGTAAAATGCTGGCTTCCATTTCACTTCTGATTTTTGCAATGGAAATACCTGTTTGCGCATAAAGCTCAGACGCAGTCTGGGGACCTTCAAGAACCAGTTCCCGATAGAAGCTCAGCAGCTCCTCTTCAATGGGTAATCCCGTGCCGAGAAGGTCGGTTACATACATTCCCTCTGAATTATCATAAAGGGCCATCGGCTTGCCTTTACGAAAGTATAAAGCCCAGTTCTGCTTCCGCACACAGGCATAGTCAGTGACACTCGTTACTTCAAGGCTCACGTTTCGTTCGGCTATTCCGATCAATTCCGGAACTGGATCACCTTCGAGCACGGATTTCAGGCTGATTCCCTGCGCTTTCATCTCCTTCCCGAGTGCAAGATCGAGCAGGGTCGGTGCGATGTCTATTGACCGAATGAGTTCATGCTTTTTAGTTGGGGTAAGGCCTTCGGCAATAAAGGATGCAAAAACGCGGGTTTTGTTATTGGCAAAACCCCACGGCATGGTCTTGTCATATTCAATGTAGTTTTCGTCCAGAATGCAGCCATGGTCCGAAGTTACAACAACGATATCTTCCGGGCCGGGGTTGATTTTATCCCATAGAGCCTTGAAGTCTCTAGACTGCCGGGAAACAACCTTGAGATATTCATCTGTGGTCCAGCTTGTTTTCTGGTTGCCGCCGAAATCGTGAATATAATCAAGGTGAAAGTTTACGAAGAATGGTTTCTTGCTTTGGCGGACTCTGGCAATGAACGCATCGCGCCGGTCATTGTCGTAATCCCGGTGAGGGGTGTGTTCAAGGGTGGGATAGCCGGATTCAAATACATCAAATCCCCGTTTGGGCTGGCAGGAGTCTAGACTGCTGTCATCCCAGCGGAAGGTCTGGTAACCGTAGTGCTTGAAGTGCTCGGTTACGGTCAGGACGTCGTCTTTGAAATTGCGGATAGTCTGCACTCCGTGATGAATCATCCCTGTCAGCCCGGGGCGCAGGGATGAGAAATACGAAGGGGCTGATATTCTGGTTGAGCCGCCGCTGGTCATGACATCAGTAAACAGGACTCCCTGTTCAATTACTTCATCAATTTCATTGTAGACAGCTGTCTCAGAAAGACATGATGCCAGCATGTCCGACCTTAAGGTATCGATTACGATCCAGATGATGTTTTTCATTTGAAGTGGCCTCGTTTAAAAACTAGAAAGTCAGCAAAGCATTAAAACGGTATGGAGACATTGGGTAGCTTTCGAGATCCTGATCAAATGTCTGAACTTTCATGCCGTGTTTTTCTCCATACTCATGGAACCATGATTTAGGATAGTAAAGATGGCGGTAAGGGCTGTCTTCTGCTGTCGGGTATTCTTCCCCGGCATAGACTACATTGCGTCTGTAGTCTTCGCAGAGGGCCCGTTTTTCAAGGTCGGGAACGTCGAGGATGAATATTTTCCCGTTATCAGTGAGAACGCGCATGATTTCATTCATGGCATTTTCTGCATAGTCAAGATCACGGAAGTAAAAGAAAACACCGTGGGAAAAAACAGCTTCAAACATGTTGTCCGCAAAGCCTAGGTCTGAAGCTTCACAAGCTTTACCTTTCAACTCAGGGATTGCAGACATGGCTTTCCGGATCAGGGTTTCAGAATAATCAGCTCCGTAAAGTTCCGGCCCGGAATCGCGGAAGGTATAAAGCATTGCTCCGGCTCCGCAGCCCACTTCCAGAATTCTGGAAGCCTTATCGGTTACCAGTTTGGTCCTGATGTCCGCTGAAGTCTTCATCCAGTCTTCCACGGAGATTGCCCCGGTTCCAGTATCGAAACCGTCTGCCTTCATCAGGTCTTCAAGGGATTCACCACCTTCCGTTCCCTTGCGGGTCCAGACCTCGTGCCATTTATTTTCAGTAGATTTATTCATGTTAATCTCGTCCTTATGCTGTCCGGGATGAGAGCATATTCTCATTAAGGGTTGTGGTCAGTGCGTCAGCCAGCATGCGATTTTCTTCAGGAGTTTTTACTGCAAGCCGCAGGTAGCGGCCTTCTGGTAGTCCCTGTTTTTTGCCGAGGTCTTTGACCAGCATTTTGTAATTCATAAACAATTGTTCCTGAATGTAGTCGGATGAAACTCCTTCGGGAAGTTCACAGCAGAAATAGTTTGCGAATGAAGGGATAACCTTCAGGCCCGGAATTTCATTCAGCATTTCACCCATCTCATCACGTGCTTCAATCACCCTCGCGCGGGCAACTGCGTAGTCGCTGCGATATTTGGGCAGAATATCCAGAAAGTACTGGGCAACGGAGTTTATATGCCAGATTGGCAGTGCCGTGCGTACTTCGCTGATAAGTTTGCGGTCTGAACTTGCAATGTAGCCGAGCCTGATTCCCGGAACACCGAGGTCTTTGCTTAAGCTACGCAGGATGATCACATTGGGATACTTATCAAGCTCATCAAGGAGGGTTGTGTCACGTCCGGTGCCGATGAAATCGGCAAATGATTCGTCAAGGATGATCATGTCCAGCTGACGCAGTTCTTCGAACATATAACGAAGTTCTGCTGGCTTGAATCTTGTTCCGGTAGGGTTGCCGGGGTTGACGATAACCAGTGCGTTTGATCCGCTTGATTTTACTTCTTTGACAATTGTTGCCGGTGTCTGGGTAAGGCTTTGCGGGCAGGGTGGAATAGCGTGAATCTGTTCCGGCTCGAGATTGCGGCCATATTCATCAAATGAAGGTTGGAGCAGGGTGACCTTGTTAATTTTTTGACGCAGGAGCTCAATCAGTTCTGAACCGCCGTTTGCAATAGCCAGCATGGACTCATCAATTTTAGCCCAGTTTGCAAGACTGAGGTTGATTTCCTGCTGGCCTGAAGGATAGTTGCCAAGCAGGTCGGTCAGGTTCAGACGCAGTTCATTGTACAGGTTCTGGTTGGGGAAGTATGGGTTGTACAGATATTCGAAATCAGTAAAATCGTAGCGCCAGTATCCGCCATATTTTTTACGCACTTTTTCCAGAAGGGAGCGGTCATCGGTTACGTATGCTTCGGCCCGCTGCAGATCTGTGAAATCATCAATTTCAAACCAGCGGTGTGAGGCGCAGATCTTGGCTTTAAGTTCTTTGCTGCCCATAAAAATAATAACACCCAGAACAAGTTCATAGTACTCATTCTGGCCGTTCATCTTCACATAGAGATCAATTGTAGGGCGGAAAATATTTTGCAGGAAATCTTCAGTAAAGGTGTATATGTTTACCGTCTTGTATTTGTCGGTAAAATTGAAATTTTTATCCTGATCTTTGCCGGGGATCAGCCGGGTAATACTTTTGCGATCTGGAGAAAGCTCGACAACTGTCCCGTCCATATAAGGCTGGAAATGATCAACCATTACAGCATTGGCAAAAGGCTCTTCCAGCAGTTCTTCAATTAAGCCCGGTTCAAAGAAAATATCACATTCCAGAAGAACTGTATTCCTGTCCCACAGTTCACGGGTCAGCCATAGGGAGTGGATATTGTTGGTCTTATCCCAGTCAGGATTGCGTACATAGACAATTTCAATGCCGTTGTAGCTATCGCCCAGCTTCTCATGCAGTTGCTCGGACTTGTATCCTTCGACAATGATAAACCGCTCAACCGGATACTTTGAGAGGATATCCAAAGCATTCACTATAAGCGGGCATCCATTGACTTCGACCAGTGGTTTAGGGACATCATCCGTAATGGGACTTAGTCTTTGCCCTCTTCCTGCTGCCAGAATGATAACCTGCATAGCTGTCTCCATGTCAAATTAGTGATTTCGATGGACAGTGTTAAGCAATGTTTGTTCCAAAATAAAGCTCTATTAATTTTTATTAAAAAATATATCTGTCTGCGAGAAGTCTGGTGCCGTATTGCGAATGAGATGAATTATGAATTCATATTGAATGATCTTATCCGGTTGTGATAATGAGTTTATAAGATTGTCGTGGTTGTTCATTTTTAAGAATGTTTGAATCCAAGGAGTTGCATGTGGACGGGCTTCCACTCTGGTTGATCTGGTTGGGTGCCGGGCTTGTTTTGGCTTTGCTGGAACTTGCTGTCCCGGGGATGGTTTTGATTTTTTTTAGCCTTGGCTGCCTGCTTTCCGCTTTGGCTGCATTTATTTTTAGTGATGCTCTGGTTTTGCAGGTTGCAGTATTCTGTATTTCTTCAGCTGGTTCGCTGCTGATCCTGCGCAGAGCATTTATGGCTTGGTTTCAGGGACAGGTGTCAGATGTTGTTGATGACGGATATGAGAATTCACCTGAAGGTGCACTGGCTGAGGTGAGCAAGGATTTCAGTAACGATGGTTACGGTCAGATCAAATACCGGGGATCGTTCTGGAAGGCTGTTTCCCAGTCGGATCATAATTTTGTTGTCGGCGATAAAGTTCGAATTGTTTCATGGACAGACAAGAGTAAGACTTCATTTTTTGTGAAAAAACTTTGACAGGTAAGGTGATGATATGACTCCTGCATTGATTGCAGTCATTTTTGTTGCGCTGGTACTGGTAGTAATAATCATAAAATCTATACGGATTGTTCCTCAGAAAACCGAAGCAATTGTTGAAAGACTCGGTAAATATCGGGTGACTCTCGGAGCAGGTTTTCATTTTCTTTTCCCATTTATAGATCGTGTGGCATATGAATTTTCACTCAAGGAAGAAGCCCTTGATACCCTGCCTCAGACCTGTATTACCAGTGACAATGTCAGCGTGGTCGTAGATGGCCTCATCTTTATAGAGGTGCAGGATTCAAAAGCTGCGGCTTACGGCATCGACAATTATCGATATGCGGCATCGCAATTGGCCCAGACAGCACTGCGTTCCTGCGTCGGTAAGCTTGCTCTGGATAAGACTTTCGAGGAGCGTGATTCCATTAACGCACAGGTAGTAGAAGCAATTGACGCGGCTGCTGCATCTTGGGGTATCAAAGTTTTACGTTATGAAATTAAGGATATCACTCCGCCGGATAGTGTTAAAGCGGCTATGGAGACTCAGATGATTGCCGAACGCCAGAAGCGTGCGGACATTGCCCGCAGTGAAGGTGAAAAACAGGCCACCATCAATAAGGCAGAAGCTGCCAAGCTCGATGAAGTCCTCAAGAGTGAAGGTGAACGTGAACGGCTCATGAACGAAGCCCGGGGTAAGGCTGAAGCGATCACCACTGTGGCAGACGCCACAGCCAAGGCGTTGCAGACTGTGGGGGAAACTCTGAATACCTCAGGCGGTGCGGATGCTGCCTCTTTACGTATTGCTGAACGCTACGTGGAGGCCTTTGAAGGTCTGGCCCGTGAATCCACAACTTTGATTCTTCCTGCCGAAGCCGGGGATGTGGCTTCCATGGTCGGTACGGCCATGAGTGTTTTCGGTAAGGTGAAAGGTAAGGACAATAGTGGAAAGTCTGCACAGAAACCTGAAGGGCAGGGCGAGTTTGGTTTTACTTTGGAGTAGATAATTCCGCCGTATGGCGGATTGCTGATAGAGACATGATAAAACCCGGCTGTAATGGCCGGGTTTTACGTTTCAGGCGCACGGACTGCCCTTAGGCTATAGTGTTAGCTATTGTCCCAACGCCGGAATACGCGGCACTGAGAACGCTTTTTTGGAAATCATAATCGCTACTGGTTGAAGAACTGAACTGGTCGGAGTTCATGTAATCAAGGGTCTTGGTTACAACCTGAGCCCCGAAAAGTTGCTTGTCACTTACCGCAGGTGCGGTATCCATGGTTGAGCTGATTCCTGTTACGTCCATAAAACCCCTCCCGAAAAAGGGCAATATACGCGCCTATCAGGTAAATCGGCAGATCACTGAATTTCTTTAGGGTAAAAACAAGAAAAATTTAGAATGATGAATCAAGAGCCTACAATACTTAATGAAATAAAATAAAAAATCCCCGCCTTCACAGATGAAGGCGGGGGTTTTGACGGTCTTTTACGGCAGGTTTATTTTTTGACCTGTTCCCAAAGCTCGTTTTGTTCAATGAGGCTCATTTCTGAGATGTCCTTGCCCTGTTCTTTGGCCAGGTCTTCCATTTTGGCGAAGCGCTCAAGGAATTTGTTGTTGGTGATGTCCAGAGCGGTGTTGGCTTTGATGCCTTTGCGGCGTCCGAGTTCAATCAGAGTAAATAGGTAGTCGCCGAATTCTTCGGCAATAGCTTCCTGATCTCCAGATTCAAGAGCGTTGTTCCACTCTTTCCATTCATTATCAAGCTGGCCGAGGCACTGTTCGTCAGATTCATAAGTGAAGCCGCTGCGGGCAGCCTTTGAATTGATGCGATAAGCCTTGAGCATGGGCGGCAGTCCCTTGGGCAGGGAATCGAAAATCTTTTTATCGCCCTTTTTCTCACTTCTTTTAATTTTTTCCCAGTTCTTGAGCAGTTCTTCCTGATCTTCGACTTTGCAATCCGCAAATACGTGCGGGTGGCGGCGGATCATTTTTGCGGCACCGGAATCAACGGCATCAGCAAAGTTGAAAGAGCCTTCCTCTTCATAACGATGGGCAATGAAGAGAAGCAGGAACATTACGTCACCTAGTTCTTCCATGGCTTCCTGTTTATCATCCGCGCGTATCGCTTCAACAAGTTCGAAAGCCTCTTCAATAAGATAGTCGCACATTGAAAGCGGGGTTTGTTCCTGATCCCACGGGCAGCCACCGGGGCCTACCAGAGTGGAAACTACATCTCTAAGTTTTTCAATTGATTTTGCGCTCATTTTTAAATTGTGTCGCTTATAGGGTTAGTGAGTTCTGAGTGGTCGGGAAACATTGATTTGATATCCAATGAATCAAGCACGTTGTCCGGAGCAAAGCTGATAAAGAAGCTCGCAGTGGACATGACTTTAGGAGCCAGTTTGGATTTAGTCAGAAATTCTGAGTTGGGAGTAAAGCTGTTCAGCACCACAATAATTATGCCGCCGACAATGATTGCTTCGACGAATCCCAAAATTCCACCAAGGACCTGATCTGCCCAGCTGAGCATAGACACAGTCAGTATCTTTTTAATGGCAACCCCGATTAGAAAAGCTACAAATAGAGTAGCCACGATGATCGAAAGGTAGCTGAAAGCTTTGACTGTTCCGGGTCCGTCAAAAAAAGTCTGAAAATACGGGGCGAGCTCGTGATGGTATTTAGCGGCCAGATAAAAGCCGAAAATTAAGGAAAAAACAGAAATCGCTTCTCTGACTATTCCGCGTAACAAGCCCCTGAAAATCAGGGCCCCGGCAATGACAATTAAAATGATATCCAGCGCATTAAGTGCTAAGCCTGCTGTTTGCATACTGAAATCCGTTAATAATTATGTTTGTGAAAAAATGCGCGAACTCCGCATGAAACCTTATCAATGAAAGATATAAAAGGAACCTAGCAGACCGCAGAGGAAAAGTGAATATCATGAACGTCCTTGAAAATAATAAAAAATATGGCAATCAAGTGAAAAATGAGGTTGTGTCATTTCGTGATCTCAGGTAATTCTCGATTAATTTTGAGGGAATGGTTTTTAGTGTCAGAATCTTGTAATTCATGCTTGGAGGATGTGCGTGAAGTTGATTGAAACGGAATTTCCCGGACTTGTGGTTATCGAACCTAAGGTTTTCAGGGATAGGCGGGGCTTTTTTCTGGAAAGTTTCAATAAAAATGTCTTTACGGAAAATGGGTTGCCCACTGATTTTGTTCAAGACAACCACGCATATTCATCTGGTCTCGGCGTCATTCGCGGTCTGCACCTGCAGATGCCTCCATATGCTCAGGCTAAGCTTGTCTGGGTTACCCGGGGAGCAGTTAATGATGTTGTTGTAGACTTGCGTAAGGGATCACCAACCTACCGGAGATCGTTCAAAATTGAACTATCTGCGGAGAACTTTCTGAGGTTGTTTATCCCCAAGGGATTTGCGCATGGATATGAGACCCTGACCGAGGAAAACGAGTTCATGTATAAGGTCGATTCCGGATACGCCCCCGGCAGCGAGGCCGGGATCAGGTGGGATGATCCGGAGCTTGATATCGACTGGAAGACAACGAATCCGGTACTTTCCGACAAAGACCTGAAGCTTCCTCTTCTGGCACAGTTTGACTCCCCGTTTGAGTTTTAAGCTGTGCTGCGGGAAGTGTTTTTGAAACGCTTTTCCGATCTTCTTTGTTAGAAAATAGTGATCTTTCTTCCTTTGGGGAGTTTGTGAAAAGTTTCATATTCTCTTGACATAGAAAGATTCTCTATTTTAGAAGAAATGGCGTTAATTGGTTGTTTATGTTTCACAAAACTTAAGGAGTAGTGGGGCGAGGTTATGGAGGAAAAAAGAACATCGAAGCAGTGTGGAGGAGTTCTTCCTTTCTTCATCGGTGTCCTTGCGAGCCTGATCGTCGGTTGGTGGGTTTTCCCGCAGGTTATTTATAGCCAGAAGACTCAGCCTATCGATTTCAGCCACAAGGTTCATGTTGAAGGTGAAGGTATGGACTGTGAGTCATGTCACATGTTTTTGGAAGATGGTTCCTTTGCAGGTCTGCCTTCCAACGAGCAGTGTGCTGAGTGTCACGAAGATGTCCTCGGTGAAACCGAAGCAGAGGAAATTTACGTGACCGAGTATCTGCAGAAGGGTGTGGAAGTACCCTGGCTGGTTTATCAGTATCAGCCCGATAACGTTTACTTTTCGCACATGGCACACCAAGGCTTCGAGTGTACGGATTGCCATCCCGACGTAGGCAACAGCGACACGCTGCCGACGTATTACGAAAACAGAATCAGCGGTTACAGCAAGCAGACCATGAAGATGTGGCAGTGTGAACGCTGTCATGCGGAAGTTGGTACCAGCAACGCATGTTACGTCTGCCATAAGTAAGTGAGGGACTGCAATGGGTATTGATCGCAGAACTTTTATTCAATTGGTAACAGGTGGTGTAGTTGGTTCACTCTTCACCCCTGTAATTTGGAAAACTCTGGATGACGCTTCTATCTGGTCCCAGAACTGGCCCTGGATTCCCAGACTGAAATACGGAACAATCACCGAGCAGGCTTCTGTTGCCAAATTCGGTGCCAGCCCCTGTGCTGAGATTGTTAAATCCGTGGGCGGAAGCCCTTACCTCACCAGAGGAAACACTGAAAACGCCATGAGCAAAGGCGGTGTTGACTCAGTCAGCGCCAGCGGCCCGCAGCTCATGTACAGCCCTTCCCGCATTAATGGTCCCATGAAGAAGACCGCGGAAGGTAAATACGAGTCCATCTCCTGGGAAGATGCTGAAAAGATTCTCACTGAGAAACTCGCAGCAGTTAAAGGACAGAAAGGCAAACTCGCTGTTGTTTCCGGTGATGCTACCGGTACCGCAACTGAGGTTCTGTCCGGTTTCGCCGCAGAAATGGGCGCAGACTGCTACCTGATGCCCTCTGAAGAGCAGGGCGCAGCTGTGGCCCTCGCCAGCATGGGCGGAAAAGGCCAGATCGGTTATGATCTGGACAATTCCGATTTCGTGCTTTTCGTAGGTGCGGATGCCATGGATTCATGGGGTGCGGTTGTGAGAAACCAGTGTGTTTACTCCGAAAGCCGTCCCACCGGTGAAGAAATCAAGACTACTTATGTCTACGCCGGTCCTTTCCAGAACAACACAGCAGCCGCTGCAGATAAGTGGGTTCCGGTAGCTCCGGGCACCGGTGCTATCTTCTGCCTCGGTCTTGCTTACCATATGCTTAAGGCCGGAGCTTCCGCTTCTGCTTCCGACTTCGCCGACTTCAAGACTCTGGTAATGTCCAGATTCTCTCCCGATAAAGTGGAGAAAGCCACCGGCGTATCCGGAGTGGAAATGGCAGCAATTGCCAAACGCATCATGAAATCTTCCGCTCCCGTTGTTGTTGCCGGCTCCGAGTTTGCTCAGGGTGCCGGTGCTGCTGACGTGATCGCCGCTGCCGCAGTTAACATGCTGCTTGGCCGCGTCAACAAAGACGGCGGAATGAAGATTCTCCCCGAACTGCCCACAGCTGTTGAAGCTGCTGCAGGCCGTTCCGAACTGGCTGCCAAAGACTTTATCGGCTACCTCGCAGGTATCGCCGCAGGCAAAGTTGCAGCCCCTGAAGTAATGATGGCTTACGAAGCCAACCCTGTCTACGCTCTGCCCCAGAACACAGCTCTGGCACCGGCGTTTGAAAAAGCAGGTTTCCTCGTAAGTTTCAGCACTTATATGGATGAAACAGCTTCCAAAGCTGACCTGATTATGCCCAACCCCACCAGCTATGAGCGTTTTGAAGATGCCCAGACTCCTTACGGTGTCGGTGCAGCAATGCTCGCAGCCAGTGCTCCTGTTGCAGAGCCTCTCTACAACAGCAAGCCCACTGTGGACGTAGTTCTCGGCGTGGCTTCCGGTCTGGGTATCGACCTTGGTTACGAATCCTCAGAAGCCGTTTATCAGGCTAAAGCCGAAAAAGCAGGCGCTGACTGGGATTCCCTTGTAGAAGGAGCTGCTTATGTTTCCGATTCCACTGAATCCGGTTCCATCAAGTTTGCAGCATCTGTTCTTTCCAAGGCTGTGACCATGCCCAAGGGGGGCGAAATCGCTCTTGCTCCTTACTCCAAGCTCATCTTCGGTACCCCCACAGTGGCTATCCCGCCGCTGAACGTGGTTGCTATCAGCAAGTTCGAGCTGCAGGGTAAAGACCTCATGGTTCAGGTCAACTCTAAGACTGCCAAGAAAATCGGCGTGTCTGAAGGTTCCAAGGTCAAGTTTGCCGGAGCAGGCGGAGAGTGCGCTGTAAGAATCCACATTAATGAAGGCGTAATGAACGATGTTATCGCCGCACCTCTTGGATTCGGTCACACCGCATGGGATGCTTACTCCAGCGGTAAGGGCGAAAACATCTCCAAACTTCTCACCGTTGGTACTGAGTCCGGCACCGGTTTGTCCGTGTGGACCAGTTCTTTCGTGAGCATCGCCTAAATTAAAGTCAGGGGATTCACGTTATGCAACAAATGGAATTTGATACTAAATGGACCATGGTAGTGGATGTCGACAAGTGTACCGGTTGCGGTGCTTGTATGGTGTCCTGCCAGGCTGAAAATAACATAGCTCCCATGGAAGAAGGGTCCAACAAGCTTAAGACCCTCACCTGGATGCTTGTGTACGAACTCAACAACGGTAAGGAATTCCCCAACAGGGAAGTTGCTTACCTGCCCAGACCCTGCATGCAGTGCGGACACCCTGCCTGCGTTCCCGTCTGTCCCGTAGTAGCTACTACCAAGGACGAAGAAGGCGGAATCGTCAGCCAGATTTACCCCCGTTGCATCGGTTGCAGGTACTGCATGGCAGCTTGTCCTTACCACGCTCGCTACTTCGGTTGGCTTGATCCGGTATGGCCCGGCGGTATGGATAAGGCTCTGTCTCCCTCAACTTCCACCCGTCCTCGTGGTGTTGTTGAGAAATGTAACTTCTGCCACTCCAGACTGCTGGACGCACGTCAGCGTGCACGCGCAGAAGGTATGGACCCCAATAAGCTTCCTGACGGCTGGTACCAGCCTGCATGTCTGGAATCTTGTCCCACAGGGGCAATTTCCTTCGGTGATGCAAAGAACCCTGAGCACAAAGTTCATGAACTGATCAAGAACCCCAATGCTTTCCGCATTCTGGAGTCAATCGGCATGGATCCTCAGGTTTACTACATCAGCCGTCGTGACTGGGTCCGTGAGCAGAGTGATAACGTAGCTCAAGGCAGCCATGCTGAGAATCATGCTGCTGAAGGCAAGCACTAGGAGGGAGGTTTACCATGGATAGCAATCTCTTCCCCGAAGGCACAAAACGCTGTGGACTCGCCAAGTTTATGCTGTGGATGGCATTTCCTGCCGCCATACTGCTCTGGGGTGTCTATGCTGCCGGTCAGATTTTCTACCACGGCATCGGCGTTACCGGCCTTGATAACTACTTCGGGTTCGGCCTCTGGATTACTTTCGACCTTGCGGTTATCGCACTTGGTGCCGGTGCATTCTTTACCGGTTTCCTCAAGTACATCCTCAAGATCGATCAACTTAAAAATATCATCAACCTTGCAGTAGTCTTAGGATTCCTGTGCTACTCCGGCGCCATGCTCATTCTGACCATGGATATCGGTCAGCCCATCCGCGCATGGTTCGGTTACTGGCACCCCAACGTGCACTCCATGCTCACAGAAGTTATCTTCTGTATTACCTGTTACTGCACCGTTTTGATCATTGAATTCATTCCGCTGATTCTCGAGCAGAAGCAGCTGAACAAGATTCCTTTCCTGCACCACTTTGCCCATCACCTGCACGTGAATATGGCATTGTTCGCAGGTATCGGAACATTTCTGTCCACCTTTCACCAGGGTTCTCTTGGCGGTATGTACGGCGTTATGTTCGGCCGTCCTTACGCCTTCCGTGAAGGTTTCTTCATCTGGCCCTGGACTTTCTTCCTCTTCGTTCTCTCCGCTGTAGGTTCCGGTCCTGTTTTCACAGTTCTGGTTTGTACCCTTATCGAGAAAATGACTGGTAAGAAACTGGTGGAATACAAAGTAAAAGCCCTGATGGGTAAAATCGCCGGTACCATGCTCTGCGTGTACATGTTCTTCAAGATCATTGACACTTGGGCTTGGGCTGTGGGTTACCTGCCTTCCGTTGGCCTGACCTTCGAACAGATGTTTTACGGTAATGTTTACGGCCAGTGGCTGCTCTGGACTGAGCTCGTGCTTTGCGGCATCGTTCCCGCAATCATGCTGATCACTCCTTCCATCAGAAACAATCCCACACTGCTGTACTCTGCAGCAATTCTGGACTGCATCGGCGTAACCATCAACCGTTACGTATTCACCGTCCAGACCATCGCTATGCCGGTTATGCCTTTCGATAACTGGGAAATCTATGTACCCAACTGGGCAGAATGGGCCACCACTCTGATGATCTGCGCATACGGTGCTCTGGTACTCAGCCTCTGCTACCGCTACCTGCCTATGTTCCCTCAGGAACTTAAGCTGAACAAGAAGTAGTCTTCGGCTGATTACATAAGTAAAGTCAAAAGGCCCCGCTCGTTAGAGTGGGGCCTTTTCTTGTGAGCAACGGGTTATACTGTCTTGGATTTTACGCTGGAAAATCATAATGCTGGCTGGTATGTTGAATTTATGATGGGCATGATTACAAAAATACTTCAAAGGTTGCCGCTTTACTGGAGCAGCAAGATGATCTCGAAGTTGGGATTGTTTTTGGCTCAACCGTGGCTGGTAAAAATAGGCCTGACAGTGATATTGATGTTGCTGTTTTAGGCTCTGTCCCCCTTTCTTTCGAGAGAAGAATGGAACTTCGTGCACTTATCAGCATTGAATTGGAGCGTGGGGTAGATCTTATTGATCTTATGACATGTCACGGATTACTTCTTCAGCAAATTTTAACTACAGGTAAACCTCTGTTTGGACAAGATTCCATCATTCTCGCTCAAACCGCTAATCGTATGCTTGTTGAGCAGGCTGATTATGAACCTTTACGAAATCGTTTGGTACTTTCTAACCTGAAGAGAGGATTCGGTGGATCGAAAAGTTATTGAAACCAAGCTAGTTCCTTACAACGTTGTCTGGAAATGATTAGGCTGAAGACTCCAGATAAAGTGGAAGTACTTGCTTCAGATTATGACTTACAGGATATTGTTATCCTTAACTTACAGCGTGCAGTCTAGATAAGTGTAGATATTGCGACCCATATTTTAAGTGCAAAATTTAAAATTCCTTCATCAATGGCCGAAAGTTTTCTTTATCTTGGACAGGAAGGGATACTGGATAAAATTCTGGCTGAACAGTTAGCTAGAAGCGTCGGTCTGCGTAATGTTGCGGTGCATGACTATATGAACTTGGACTGGGAAATCGTCCATGCAGTGAGCGTAAAGCATTTGGATGACTTTGCTCGTTTTGGCGATGCTGTATTAAAATGCCTGGATTCGAATCAATAGCGACTTTTTAATATTGATCCATATTTAAAAAGCCTCCCCGCTAATGCAGGGAGGCTTTCTTTCGTTCTTCAGTCAGGCTTGAGCCTAGTAAGGCAGAAACCATTTCATTCCTTTCATTTTGGCCGGGATGGGCTTCTCATCTACAGGAGGATGATTAACGTCCCAGCATTCCATTTCCTGTTCAATCCAAGAAGGCCGGGAAAGCCTTATGGAGTTCCCTTTGGTTATGGAGTCATCATCGCCGCTGAAATGCTGTAGAATGAGGCTAACATTGCCATCAGCATCGCCCAAGGACCATTTCCAGACCTTAAGTGTGCCGAAAGGGTTGCCTCGCCAGTCATTGGGCTTGCCGAAACGTTTTTCAATTTTGCCGTAAAGCTTATTGAAAAAGTCCATGCTGCCGTCCTGGTATTTAAGCTTCATGCGCAGGATAATGTCCTTGCGTTTGCAGTTACCGACAACAACATAACCTCCCTTGTAACCTTCCATATCTTTCAAGCCGATGCGTTTGATGTATTCTTCCTGCCAAGGCGAGGTCGCTGAGTTAATCTCTAAGAGAGAGCGGATTGTTGATACATTGTTGCCAATGGTTATTCCCGCAACGGATTCAGGTGCGTTCTGAGCAGCCAGAGCACCGGAGACTCCAAATAATGTAATTAATAAGGTCAATAAGATAACTTTCTTCATTTGATAATTCCTGTCAGCCCGTAGGCACTAAATGAGAGTCAATCCTATCCCGGTAGTGCAACCGGAACATCCTGTGTTGTAGTTTGCTATAAATCTTTCTTCCCAGTTACTTATCATGTCAACAGTGGCTTTCAAGAATTTACTGTTGATCACAGGGTATTGTTCCTGGGCTTTTTTGAATTTTTCACTGGTCAGGCGAATGCATACGCAGTCAGAAGTAGCCTTAAGGGTGAACAACCTCTTGGAATCGCCAATAAGAGACAGTGCCCCTACAAAATCACCTTCTTTAAAAGACTGGATTTTGGTAGGCCCTGCATCGAGAAAAGCTTCCATGGAGCCACTGATCAGGTAATAGGCTGACTGGTCAAGGTCTCCGCTGGCAAAAACTTCGTCTCCTGCTGAGAATTTTTCGCGTACGCAAAGGTAAGCGATCAGTTTCTGCGCTTCAAGATCAAGACCGGAGAAGTAAGTAATTTCCCTCATTATTTCCAAATGTTCTTGGTATTCACTTGTTTCTGCTGCCATGACTAATGTGCTCCATGTACGAGTTCATAAAGAAGTCCCTTTTTGGCCATGAGTTCATCATAGGGACCGACTTCCATTAATTTACCAGCCTTCATGACTGCTACTTTATCGTAATTCTTAATGGTATCCAGTCTGTGGATTACCGAGATAAGTGTTGCTTTTCCTTTCCACTTGGTTTCCAGCAGGCCCTGAATTCGGTTCTGGGACCTGTTGTCCAAGGCGGAGGTTGCCTCATCCATAATCATGATAGGCGGATTCTTGAGGAAGGTTCTGGCAATCGCAAGTTTTTGACGCTGCCCGCCGGAAAGCTTGTCACCCTTAGTGCCAACCTGAAATTCCATTCCCAGCTCAACAACAGTCTCAAGGAGATCTTCCTCAATAAGCAGCTGTATCATGGACTGGTTGATGGCATCCTGAACCTTGGGATGATCAGTCTTGGGCTTACCGAAAAGGATGTTATCCAGAATTGTCTGCGAAGGAATGAATTCAGTCATCTGGTAGAAGCTGAATGCTTCGGGCATATCTTCAGAAATTCTGGAGTTGAATATTTTTCGGCCGTCAAGGATTAATCCTTTCAGTACGGCAGGAAGGGCTACAATCTTATGCACTCCGGGAATAAATCCCAGTGCAAGACGTAACAGCATCTCACGGTCCTTGCTTTCAAGTTCCAGCAGGGGAGTATCGTCAATACGTGAAGTTAGCTGCTTGTAGTCCTCAAACTCATCGGAAGGAATAGGGCTTTGTTCAAAGAACACTTCGTCAGGCGGGAGGTTCCCCAGAATATCAACTGTCTGTTTAGCTAGTTCGCGTCCAAGGCTCAGTAACGGTGTTTCCAATTGCGCTTCCATAAGGAAGTTCTGGAAATAATCGTTGCTGACCAGCTCACGACCTGAGAAGTTGTTGTCATTTGCATGGCCGAAAGTAATGTTTCCGGCTACCGAGCTGAAGTCCAGATATTTGCCGTCCTGATAGAATTCCACATGTTCGGCAAGCCTGTCGCCAAAGTCGGAGTGGAAGTTCTCGCGCACCCGGACCAATCGTTCTGAAAGCTCGGTTTCTTTATCGGGATCAAGCAGGGTGTTCAGGCCAAAGCGGAGAACATCAACAAATATACCTGCCTGCTGAACAGCCTCAATCATGCTGTCACGAGTGGGCATTTTTTCTTCAGCATCAGGATCGCCTTCAAGGACAGCAGCACAGGAGTAAAGCAGGTTGTCCTTGATTGTTCCGGAGAAAATGAACGGCGACTGGGCCACGATACCCATGTTGTGGACCATGTCGGCCTTGGTCAGATCGTCGACCTCGTAGCCGTCGATTTTTACCGACCCTCCCGTGTATTTATATAGCTGGGAAACACATTGGGCCAACGTACTTTTACCGCTGCCCGAGAAGCCCACAAGGGCCATTTGTTCTCCGGGCTTGAGCTGCATATTGATCTGTTTAAGCAGCCGTATATTGCCGGAAACAGTGAAGCCGAGGTTCTGAACTTCGATATTCCCCTTGAGTTCAACCGGAGCGCGTCCTTCAGGCTCAAGTTCGAATTCAGGTTTGGTATCAAAGTATTCCATGACCCGGTTGTAGCGGACTCCGGCATCGTTATGGACCTGATAGAAGTCCATGAGTTCTTTCCACGGATCATAAATTTTTTCGTAAGCGGAAAGGAATGCCACCAGAGCACCAAGGTCGAAACGGCCCTGAATTGCAAGGTAACCACCAACGATGAAGAGCAGGAAAGGACCAAGATTCTGGAAAAAGTTGTTCAGGACCTTAATGCCCTGTTTGTAAAGAATCCAAGTGATCCTGATTTTGAAGAGACGGTCGACAAAGGCACCGTATTTACGGTTTTCAATGCGGTAGGATCCGTTTCCGTGGATTTCATGGATACCTGATATGGTTTCATTGATATGGCTGGAGAGGTATCTTGTAGTATCAACCCTTTTTTTGTTTGCCTTGTTTGATTTTTTTTGGAGCTTTGGAACCAGATAAATAACAAAGGGATAAAGGGCGATGGATATAGCTGCCATGATCGGGTTCAGGTAGAACATATACCCGGCAAAGGCGATAAGCGTGAGCAGGTTAGTAACCGGAACAGCCACGGACTGGCCTACATATTCACCGGCCGGTGCAAGCTCGGTCACAAGCGAAGATACTACCATGCCCGGGTTGGCCTTTCTGAAGTAGCCGAGTGGCAGGGTTAGAATATGCGCATATAATTCCTTACGCATTTTTGCCAGAGCTTCCTGACCGATGTACGTTTGTAGAACAGTGATCAGGTATTTAAGCAGGCTGGCTGATACAACAGAGGCGATGTAGAAGCCACAGTACATGAAGAGTAGATCAACCTTGCGCATACTAATGGCTTGGTTGATGATTTTCTTCTGCATTTCCAGAGGAACAAGTCTGACTGCTACTGTGAAGAAGATAACAACCAGCAATATGAGCTGCAATTTCATATTGCTGTTCTTCACCCAGTAGGTTAGCGGACGCTTGGTGATCATTAATAACTCCTGTTTAGGCTATATATCTAACAAAAATTTATTACCTTTTTGTTGACGCAGCGACAAGGGTTTTCTAACTTATGAGCGGTAATCGTACTATCTGTCCCACATGAGAAAATTGAGGATATGGTTTTGGTAAATAATCCTGAGGCGCAGGTTGACGGCGGCGTCACTTCTTCTTTTTCACTGAAATCAGATATTTCTGAGCTCAGGTCTCTTGCTGAAAAAATTGAAAATTTCGGCAGTGAACACGGTATTTCTGATAAGACTGTGTTTGAACTTAATCTCGTGCTTGATGAGCTTTTTACTAATCTTGTCAGCTACGGCTGTCAGTCGGACAGGCATAAGTTCGACATTGTCATGCAGCTCAAAGATGGAGTCCTCACTATCTGGATTGAGGATGATGGTAAGGAATTTAATCCTCTTGATGCTCCTGAACCGGATGTGGGCTGCAATTGCGAGGAACGCAAGGTCGGTGGATTGGGAATCCACTTTATGCGCAAGATGATGGACAGTATTGAATACGCATGGAAGGACGGCAGGAATAAATTGACGTTGACCAAAAATATTCAATAGCTTTATATATCTATTAGAAAAGTAGTCCGCCGGGCGGATTTTTATATTTAACAGATCGGCAATGCCGCTTACCAGTTGGTAAATTTGGAAAACGGAGGAAAAGATGGGGCTTGAAGTTGGTGAAATTAAAAATGACGGTATTATTACCTTTAAGCTTAAAGGTCGTCTTGATTCGAATACATCCAATGATTTTGAAGAAAGGCTGCTGAGTCTGATTCAGGATGGCGAAAGCAAGATCATTCTGGATTTTGAAAATCTTGAGTATATTTCCAGCGCCGGTTTGCGGGTTTTGCTCAAAGCGGCCAGAGAGCTCAAAGGCGGAGACGGCAAGCTTATGCTGTGCTCCCTTAAGGATTACATCAGGGAAGTTTTTGACCTTTCCGGCTTTGTTTCCTTCCTGCCCATCTATGATACCATGGATGAATGTCTGGGCGCTTTCTAGACATTTTTAAATAATCAGGCCATATTCAGGCCTTCTTTTATGTTTTTACTGCTTCCTGTCTGCCTTTTTCGGCGGACAGGAAGTTTGTTTTTTGAAACTGCGATTATTTATTGCTATAATAGCCAGCGCGCTTTCATACATACACTGGAGGGTATAAAATGAGCGGTATATTCACATCTCTTGCAGTAATGATGTCCCCACGGGGACTTGAGGCCGCAGGGCACGGCGCCGGATTGGGCGGAGCTGCTTTTCTGGGAGTCCTTGTTCTGGCCGCGCTTTCAGCCATCTGCACCGCACGCAGCATGGATAAACTTTCGTCCGGGGAATTGCGGGCCACCCCTGTTGACCGCGTCGCCTTCGGTTTTCTTGATGCTGCCCGTTTTTTTACCCTGACTGTCTTGGCTGTTTCTTGGCTGGGCCTTGCCGGGTACGCAGTGAATGAAATTTTCATCACATCTTTCCCTAATCTGGGCGCATCGTTCACTCTACTCGCTTTTGCCGTCTGGTCTTGCTTTCTTTCTAAAAAATATGCCGGGGATCTTTTCGGCGGCACACTGACTGTGGCGTTTCTGTCTTTTGTTTATGTGGCTGTGATGGTTAATCAGCCGGTAACCGGAGGACTGGGATATCCCACAGAGCTGCCGGGAATGTTTTCCCCGTTGCTGCCGGCAGGATTTGCCGCAGCAGGACCTATGGGCTGGATGCAACTTGTTTTTCTGGGTGTACTTGCCTTTGTCGGTTTTGATCTGCCACTGGTTTTCGAGAATAAAGGTTCACGCGCTGTTCCGGCGATTCTCCTGACTCTCGCTGCTTTTGGGCTTTTTGTCTGGGCTGCCTTGCTGATTAAAACTCCGGAGGAATTGCTCAATTCAACTGTTCCCCATCTTGCTGTTGCATCGCAGATTCTTGAAGGTAAAGGGCGTCTGCTTATGGGCGGCACAATTGTATTCGCAACCTTTGCCGGTATCTGTGCTCTATTCCGTCTTTTCGGGCATAAGGTGCGCGGGGTTCTTGCCGAAGATTACTCCAATTATGCTGTCGGTGGTGCCGCTGTTTTTCTGGGTGCAATCATCGCCATTATGCTGGCCAAAGGCTGGGCCGGGAAGGATGAGCTGGAATCACTCATTTCTGCAGGCCTGTGTTTCTGGTTCGGTTCGTATGCTCTGATTGACCTGCTTGGTATCATTGCTATGCGCCGTGCAAAAAGATTTTATCTGCCCCGTTTTTTGACTTTGGGATTGCATGTTGTTGCCGCTGCAGTATGTTGTCTTCATATCGAATTCCTCAACTATTTCCTTTACACAATTGGCTGCCTTGCTGTTGCGGGTATTGCTCTCGGTTTTACCATGAAGGAATATTGCGACTATCCCCCGCTGGAGGAAGTTGAACCTGAAGATGATAGCGAAGCTGAATTTGAAGAAGGTGATGAAGTTCAGAGTGATCCGGTTGAGGATGATCCTGAAGACGGCGAGCTTAATATAGTCAGTTATAAATAGTGTTGTTTTTGCCCGTTTTTTCTTGTCCTGCGATTTTGATTTGGTATTATTAAAATGAACCCAAAGTTTGTTCATTTATTAATATACAAAATACGTGGAGGTAATGATGGGCAACCGTTTAATATTGCTTCTCTTTGCTTCAGTGCTTGCTGTTTTGGCGAGCTTTGTGGTTTTTCCACTTGCTGCAGATGCTGAGGATATACCCCGTGTTTCCGGAGAGTATCTGGAGCGAAAGCTCGGCTCGGAAGGGCTGGTTATAGTTGACGCTCGCAGCGGTTCGGACTGGCGGGGCAGTTCGTCCAAGATCAAGGGAGCAATCCGCGGCAAGGCCGGGAAGGAAAAGACTTGGGCCGCAGACCTGCCCAAGGATGCCGAGATCGTCATTTACTGTGCTTGACCCAACGAATACACAAGCTCCCGTGTGGGGCGGAAGTTGAGGAAGATGGGTTTTACTAATGTGAACTCGCTTCTTGGTGGTTGGCATCAATGGCATCGATCCGGTTATCCGGTAGAATCAAAGTAAGAAAAAAAGAGGGGGATTGCCAAGGCAATCCCCCTCTTTTTTTATTCCGGTCTATCCATCTCAATTTTATTTAGAAAGCGGTGTTTACGCAGAGCCGCTGACCTGAAGCACTTGCTGATAAGTTTGCGTTTCTCCTTGAGTGCTTCGCGCTGGGCTGCAATCTGGGCCGCTTCATCTCCTTTAGGCTTGTACTTGGTTTTGATTCCACGGAAGGCAACCTTGATCTTTTTGCTTTGGAATTTTTGATCCAGTTCATCCACAATATCCGATTCGGTGGGATATTTATCCTCAAAATGGCTGACCCAGAAAAGTACCTCAAAGTCTAGGCCGAAGGTTCCGAAACGTTTGAAGAGGATCGTTGGTGCAGGGTCTTTGAGAACATTGGGATGCTTCTTAACTACCTTGAGCATTATTTTTTTGGCTTTCTTGACCTTTGAGCCGGGAACAAGGCTGATCGGAATTGTTACCCTGATGCGGGTGTCCTGATAGTTGAGGTTAACGATTTCACCTTTAAGGAAGCTGGAGTTGGGGATGATGACCATGCTGTTGTCCAGCGCCTTGAGGGTGGTGTTACGGATGGATACATCAATAACCGTTCCGATGATCTTTTTGTGCTGCAGGGTGTCGCCCTTTTTAATGGAGCCGCCGAAGAGGATGATCAAGCCGCTGACAAAGTTGCTGACAATGTCCTTCATACCGAAACCAATACCGATAGAAAGGCCGCTGGCAATCCAAGTTAGTGCGGACATAGGAATGCCCAGCAGGAAGAATGAGGCCAGTAGGAAGACCACCCATACAATATAAGAACCGATGGTGGATAAGGTGTGGGCCAGAGCGGACTCAATGAGGCGCCCGTTGATTGAAGTATTGCTGACGAATGATTTAAGCCAGAAAAGTGCCAGTCGGGCAGCAAAGAAAAGGATCAGAATGTAGAATATGTTCTTTACCGAGATATCCGCTCCGGCAATGTTCATGTCCATATGTCGGAACACAAAGCGGGCAAAAGGAATACCGCCCATATAGGCTGTGGCCCAGCCGATGAACATAAAGATGATTACCGAGACGGATAGCGGGTAAAAAAGCTGGACCATCTGGTTATGGTGTTGCGCCTCACGCAATCCCTGCTCAAACTTCTTTTGTTCGTCCGCGTCAAGTTCCTGATCCTCTGGAAGGTGGTACTCCGGTTGGGGCAGATCGGTGATCAGGATAGTTTTCAGGGCGGTGCAGATTTTCATGGTCACCAGGAAGAGAAACCAGATCTGGGTAAGCATCATAGCCTGTGTACCGAAGCCCAGCAGGGTAAAGATAGCTGATCCGGAAAGGACAACTTTGTTAGCCTTTGATGTGGAACGAGTAATCTGAAGGGTGTACCTGTTGCGGTTGAAGTGCAGGGCAGCCAGACCTGCGACACTGAGTACGAACCAGATAATGGATAAGCATTCAGCGGGCAAAGTCAGCATATGCATGACATCCCCGGCAGTCATCAAGCTCCAGAGGATAAACATGGGGGTGTAGATCAGCGGTGCTGGCTGAACTTTCTCCCGGGCCCAGAGAAAATTGCGGGTGCAGATGATGGCTCCTAAGGTAATAGCCTCAGTCCAGACCAGCCCGGTTATCTGGTTGGCAGTGAAAAGAGTGAAAACACGGGCAACCAGAATTGCCGCACCTAATGAGATGAGAAACAGCCCGGTGTTGTAAAATGAAAGTTGATGGTTGCTGAACATGGGGCGGCGGAGCATTTTTTTGACCATTGTGCGCAGGATAAGCCACAGCACAACGGTTATCCCGCTCATAATCATCAGGAAATTGCCCCATTCAACCCAGACTATGAGCGGATGGTAAAATTTTGTGTAGCTTTCCCGCCATTCTTCGAAGGCATAGCCTATATCATTCCATGCCTGAGGGAAGAATAGAATCAGGCTGGGTTCAAAATAGAAACTTTTTAAAGTCTGGGCATAAAATTTACGAGTGACCTCTAGGTCTTCACCCATGGATTCCATCAGTTTGTCTGATTTGAGAAGGGCTGCATCGATGGATTTTTTTAAGGTTGCGGCTTCATCCCGGACTCGGAGATATTTTTTTCTTGTAGAGTTGAGTTTTTGTTTCAGCTCAGGATCGGTAATTTTAGTTTTAAAATGAATTTCATTTATGACGTCAAAGCCTTGCTTGATCTTTTTGAGCCTGTTCTTTTCAATGAGCAGGTCCGATTTTGCCAGATGGACGTAACCCCTGACATCGTCAAGCTGCATGATTACCGTGCGGTAGGACCAAGGAGTCTGCTTGGCCATCCCGCGCAGCATTTTTAACTGGTCCAGTCGGACCTGCGCTGTGTGCAGCCTTGTGTCGTACTTTTTAATCATAGCCGGAATATGCTGGTTTAGATTCATTACGGCCTGATCCTGCCGGTTAATATCTGCATCAAGTGTGTCGACCATATTGAGCAAAGTCTGAGTGGCTGTTTCGGCCTGAGATTTAATGGCAGTGGAGAAAGTAAGGAGTATAAATGAAAGAATCAGAATCAATCCTTTTCGTGTCTTTGCGGTCATGGTCTTCTCCAAGGCTTGACAAGCCTGCTATTTTTCCGGTTAATTATCTGTATCCGCTGACTGCTTTTCAGTTCGTTTCCTCACAGTCCTGCCTGTGATCATCTTTTCTAGTAAATTTTCCGGTATAGACCGGATCGTGTCCGGTAGAAAATTCTATCCACAAACGTGTATTCTGCAGTCGGCAATTCTTATTCTTCAATGTACACTGCTGGTTGTACTAAATGTATCTGACAAATAAAACATTTTTTACAGCACATCATCAACCGGGAGAATTATGGTATCCAATATTTATCTGATCGGTCCCCGTGCCTGTGGTAAAACCACCGTAGGCAAGCAACTTGCCGATAAGCTCCGTCTTGAATTTTATGACAGCGACGAAGTTCTCGTACAAAAGGCGGGCTGTGAAATTGCTCAGTACGTCAAACAGTATGGCTGGGACGGCTTCCGTGATCTGGAAGCGGAAGTGCTCCGCGAACTTTCGCAAAAGCAGAATGCGGTTATTTCCTGCGGTGGCGGAATTGTGGTTCGCGAGGAAAACAGAGCCTTGCTCAGTGAAAAATTTACCGTGTATATCAAGGCGGATGTTCAGACTCTCGCTAACCGTCTGCAGGCTGATCCAAATCATGATCAGCGTCCGTCGCTTACCGGAAAGTCTATTGTTGATGAAATACGGGAAGTGCTGGAAGCGAGGGAAGAACTTTATTCCGGTTGCGCTGGTCTTGTAGCGGACGGTGCAGGTTCCATTGATGATGTTTGCGTCCAGATTTTAGAAAGCTACCAATCCTTCAGTAAGGGAGATAAATAATATGAGCGGCAATACATTCGGCCAGATTTTCAAGGTAACCACTTACGGGGAATCCCACGGTCCCGGACTGGGCGGAGTTATCGACGGCTGTCCAGCGGGCATTGAACTCAGTGAGGAAATCATTCAGCTGGAGCTGGATCGTCGCAAACCCGGACAGGGCATTGCTTCTACAGCCCGCAAGGAAGCGGACCGGATCAAGATTCTTTCCGGGGTATTTGAAGGGCGTACCACCGGGACCTCCATTGGTTTTCATATCGAGAACACAGACCAGCGGTCCCGTGACTACTCCAAGATCATGAATGTATACAGGCCCGGACATGCCGATCGGACCTTTGATGCCAAGTATGGTTTTCGCGATTATCGCGGAGGCGGCCGTTCTTCCGGGCGTGAGACGGTGTCCCGTGTAGCGGGCGGAGCAGTGGCGCAGGAATTTTTACGCCAGCAGGGTGTGACTTGTCAGGCTTATACTGTGCGCATCGGTGGAATTGACGGAGAAGTGAAAGCCCCGGAAACAGCTTATGAAATGCCTTTTTTCTCTGCTGATCCGGATGTCATTTCCAGCTGGGAAGAACGGGTCAAGGACGTTCGTTCACAGGGCGACACTCTTGGCGGAGTGGTTGAAGTCTGCATAAAGGGAGTGCCTGCCGGACTGGGCGAGCCTGTTTTTGACAAGATCGATGCCCGACTTGCTTATGCGCTCATGTCTGTCGGTGCGGTGAAAGGCGTGGAGATCGGATCCGGTTGCAAGGCTGCCGATGCCCTTGGCAGCGAGAACAATGATTTCATGGACGAGGATGGTTTTCGCAGCAACAATGCCGGCGGGATTCTCGGCGGTATTTCCAGCGGGCAGGATATCGTTGTCCGCGCTTATGTGAAGCCGATTCCGTCCATCAGCAAGCCGCAGCAGACTGTTGATCGTGACGGCAAAGTCACTGAAATTCAGATCGGTGGCAGGCATGATATCTGCGCTATCCCTCGCATTGTGCCGGTACTTAAATCTATGGCTATGCTCACTGTGGCGGATTTTATTTTATTGCAAAGGCGTATGGAGTAGGAATGCCTCCGGCGGCTTAAACCCTTTTGCAAAAGGGTTTAAGAATCCCAAAACCTTTTATTAAGGCTTCGCCGAGTAGCTCTTTACATTTTTAAATAACAAACCCCGCAATATCATTTAGATATTGCGGGGTTTGGCTTGTTTAGGTCTGATGATTTATTAGCCAGTGCAGGTCTTACAGATTTTAAGATTACTGAAATCTCCGGCCTGATACTGACGGATCAGGGAAATGAAGTGATCAGAGTTCCAGATTTCTTCAAGGGTGTTCTTGTATAGGTTACCGAGAACCACTGTCCTGCGCCAGTCGTGGCAGCAGATGATCACATCCCCGTTGTAAAGCACGTAGGCCTGCTTGAGGAAGAGGTCACAGTCACGCTTAAGCTGGGGCTTACGGGCACTCAATTCACTGATATCGTCACCTGCACGGTTATCCAGCTGGTGGATCTTGAAGGTTACATCACGTTTGGCCCAATGTTTTTTAGCATATTCCAATTCGTCGTGAACGATGGTGGTGTCGAGGGTAGTGATGGAAACCTTGGGACGCTTGGCACCTTTCTTTTCCTTGATGTCGAGGAATTTGTCGATGTTATCAAGAATGTTGAATCTCTTAATGCCCATGGATTCGGTGTAGGTTTCGGCGGAGTAACCCTGAACGGAAACCCAGAGATGGCGCAGACCGGATTCAATAAGTCTTTCACTCATGTCTTCGGTAAGCAGGGCACCGTTGGTGTTGATCTTGGTGCGGGTGAAAGGCTTCTTGTTTTTTTCAATGTAGGCGATACGCTCCGGCATTTTCTTATCCATGAGCGGCTCATTCATCAAATAGGGGCTGACTCGGCCGATAAAATGTTTGCTGGTCTCATCGATGATTTTTTTGAAAAGATCATCTTCCATATGACCCTGAGGCTGTGTATTATGAGTGTGTTTCCAGCCGCAGAACAAACACATGGCATTACAATAGCTTGTGGTTTGAATCTGAATGGCGCGCGGAAAAGAGGGACGGGGACGTTTTTTGTCCTTGATCCAGGTCATCAACTGTTGAAATTTGCCTTCGTTTTCCGCAGGCATATAATATTCACCCATGTGAGTTTACTCCTTGTAAAACTTATAGCGGGTAATTTAAGTGTCGGTATTCGGGAGGCCGAACTTATAATGAGTTGACAACCAGTGTCAACGTGTATGGAGAATCTGAAAATGAGTGTTCTTGTTGAATTAACAATTTTTCCCACAGACAAAGGTGAAAGCGTCAGCCCTTATGTGGCGCGGGTTGTAAAAATTATCCGTGAATGCGGCCTGTCCTGCCAGCTTGGCCCCATGGGAACCTGTATTGAAGGTGAATGGGAAGAGGTTATGGCTGTGGTTACAAAATGTTATCAGGCTCTTGAGATAGATTGTGATCGCATCTATATGTTAATGAAAGCCGATTGCCGCAAAGGTGCTGTGGACAGGCTGCACGGTAAAGTGAAATCTGTAGAATTGAAACTTTAATGTGATCGGTTGGGAGAGATCAATGAAATTATTGAAGCTTGCCAATTGCGCTGCTCTACTCATCTTGCTGTTTGCCATATCAGGTTGTGCTCATCTTGGTGTCTCGCATCTGAAACGGCAGTCATGGAAGCTGGAAACCCCGCGCACCATGCAGATGGAGTTCATGATTTTTGATTATGAGATTGTGCCTCGTAAGGATAGTTTCGGCCTCCGGGGAAAGGCTTACGTTAAAAAGAACAGCGTGCCCATGTGGGCCGGGTGGATCGGTGAACTCTGGATTCAGGGTTATCTGTCGGATATGGACGGCGAGGTCTTAGCCCAAGGATTGCAGGTTTTTTCTCCGGAAAAGCTGGAAGAATCAAAGGGTATTCCCTTTGATTTTGAACTGAAACCTGATCAGCTTGATTCAGGGCCGTTGTATATTTCTTTTGGATACCGCATGGCCCTTTACAAAAGCCGTGAAGACAATAACGGCCCGCCATTCATGGCTATTGAAAGAGCTGTAAGTCAGTAAGCTAAAGCGCGATCAATTCCAGATCGCCCCAGGCGCCTATTTTTGAATCGTATTGTACGAAAACTCCATCAAGCCCGTGTTCTGACAGAGCGCGGGCTTTATCTATGACTAAAGGAACATCGGCTGGGGATTTAAGCAGGTTGGCGAGGGACGTTGCGGCGGCATCAGCAAAGCGTCCGTCCTTGGCGCGAACAGTAACTAGATCGCCGCTGCCGAGACTAAGAGAATGACCGATCGTTCCGGAAGATGAGCAGATAGAAAGGGGAAAGGCTTCAGCTTCAATGGAAAGACCTATTTTTGCGCTGGAACCAGGCTCTGACAGTAGGGCCACTTTACGCGTTGAAGTTGAGTGCATGTAAATATCGCCACCATTCTCCACAATGACATTGGAGGAAAATGGCAGTAATTTACCCGCAACATACTGGGCTACAGCCCCGGCTACAGCCGCCATAGGACCGACTCCGCAGGCAAAAGCTCCGGCAGCCATGGCTTTGATCACTGGATGGACATCGTCTGGTACCGGGACAGGAATAAGGCTGGTTGCGAAATCAGGATTGAGCACGAAATGGGCCTGCAGAATGCCACGAATTTCATGGACAGCATCGAGTGCTTCTTCTTTTAAGGCCTTCTCAGCAACAATAAATAAATCAGTATGCTCAACAACGACCTGAAATGAAGTCTCTTTGTTGGACAGGGAAATGTTGTCCCGATATCCACGGGTGTGATCAGTATGAATTTTTTTACTCAAAATATGAACCCAATATCTGGCAGGACGGTTAAGAGCGCTAGAGGCGAAGCCTTATTAAAAGGTTTTGAGAAGGATGGGGGCTGGGGAAGGGAAAACTTTTGCAAAAGTTTTCCCTTCCCCAGCCGCCGGAGGCTCCTCTTAGAAGCCTAAATCTTCGTTGATGAATACTACGTGGATGCGCCCTTTGGGTGAGGACTTCTCGGTGATTCCCCAGACATTACAGATGCGGTCCTTGGAATTACAGTCCTGACACTTACCGGTAACTGCACAGGGAGTCTTGCGCTTGAGGCGCATGGCATTGACCGGGGCAGCGTATTCTTTGATGCGGCTGACAGCAGCATCAAGGTCGGGGCAAAGCTTGTTGCGACCTACGAGAACTACGACATTGCGGGGACCGAAAGCCATGGCAGCAACGCGGTTGCCGGTTCCGTCGAGGTTGACCAGCTCTCCTTCTTCGGTGAAGGCGTTGGCGCTGGTGATGAACAGGTCGGTCAAAAGAGCCTGACGACGGCGTTCGATTTTTTCAGCCATGGGCGGGTTGACGTCGTAGGTGTCGATTACTTTAACTTTCTGAAGTTTTTTGATCTTGTCGTAAAGACCGGATTCGACAACTGTCATGGAGCCGCCGAAGCTGATGGACTTGGGTTTCATCTTGGGGATGATCTTGTCCAGTACCAGAGAAGCTGCTGCCTTCTGGCTTTTTACAACGTATGTTTCATAGCCGTTATCTTCGAATACTTCCTTTATCTCACCGAGCTTGATGTCCCAGAAGGTTTGAACAGGTTTCATTTATATCTCCTTGAAATTATTTCCGCCGCACAGGAGTGGGGCCGTTAAAAAGTTGCCGCTTGAAAAATATATGAAAAAAGCGGTGAAAAAAAAAAGCGCACGTGATAAAAGTTTTTAACAAGTTAAGAGAATTCCACGTCAGCATTATGTATGAATTCACTTTGACAGTATGGCCGCATCGGGTTATGCGGACTTGTTTTCGTTTTGCAGCAGCATAGATTATTCAGAGTGAGATTAAAAGCACTTAGCTGCACGGTTACATTGAAAACATTTCTTGACGATATCTGAAGTAGGGGATATATGTTCCCGTTCCTCGTAGCCGGAATTTGTTCTCCGGCTCTACTAACGTTATTAATTTTTGGAGAAATAGAACAATGAAAAGAACTTACCAGCCTAGCAAATGTAGAAGAAAAAGAACCCACGGTTTTCTCGTTCGTTCCCGCACCAAAAACGGTCGTGCTGTTATCGCAAGACGTCGTGCAAAGGGTCGTAAAAGATTAGCCGTTTAAGTTGGAAAAAGGAGCATAAGCTCCTTAGGAAGCCTGAATTTGATCTCTGCTATGAGCAGGGAAAAAAGCTCTACACAAAGAGTTTTATCCTCTTTGTGCTGTGTCATGGTAGCGGCCCCAGCGGGGTCCGTTTGGGCCTTACCGTGAGCAGAAAGAAGGGACCTGCTGTTGTCAGGAACCGGATTAAAAGGGTTTTACGAAGTTTCTTCAGGCTCAATCAGGAAAATTTTCAGGTGCGTGCGGACATAATTATTGTGCCCAAGCGTGTACTGAACGGCAAAACCATAACCTATGCTCTTGCCGAAAAAGAACTACTCCCCATGATCGGAAAGATTAACAAGCTTTCCACTGGCGGAGAGTAATGAGAAATCAGGGAATGCGGACTCTGTTTCTTTACCCGATACGCTTTTATCAGAAGTTTATATCCCCGTTATTTCCGGGGTGTTGCCGCTTTCATCCAACCTGCTCGCAATACGCCATAGAGGCTATATCCCTTCATGGAGTGATCAGAGGGGGGATGTATGCTTTGTGGCGTCTGTTGCGTTGTAATCCGCTATGCAAGGGCGGATACGATCCCGTTCCCGCCCATAAAAAAGTTCCACCGCGCAGTCCCGGTTTGATTTGAGGGACAAATTTTTAGTGAGAAAAAAAAGACATGGATAATAAACGCGTTATTTTGGCTGTAGCCCTTTCGTTTGCAGTTCTCCTCGGCTGGCAGTTCCTTTTCCCTCCCCAGCCGCAGCAGCCCGCGCCTGCCCAGCAGGAGCAAACCGCTCAACCAAATCAGGCCGTTGATTCCAATGTCGCCGGCCCTGTATCAAACCAACTGCCCGATCCCGCTTCCACAAGCGCTATTGTTTCCGCAAAGGGAACAAAACTCACCGTTGAAACTCCCCTCTATTCCGCAGTGATCAATTCACAGGGCGGCCTTCTTGAAAGTTTCAAGCTTAAAAAATTCAAGGCAACCATCGATGCTGACTCTCCCTATGTGGACATGGTCGGCACCAATGCTCTGAATAAAGCACCTATGGGCCTGATCCTCAACGGTATCGCTACCTGGGCCAACGGTGTCTGGGGTTATGAAGGTGCAAATCTCAACCTTGACGGCGACAAGCTCGGCACACTTATTTTTCGCGGCGATGTGGAAGGTTTCAGAATTGAGCGTAGACTCACTTTTCACGCAGACAACTACCTCATCGACGAAGACGTAAGGGTTATCAACAAATCCAATCCCAGCGGCATGGGACGCATTGCGTTCACCACCGCTACCAAGAGCCTGACCGCTGCGGATGACCGTTACAACCCCACCAGAATTTCATGGTACAATGCTGAAGGTCTGGTCGAAGAGAATGACCGTGATACTCTCAGCGAAACCGGCGTAACCGAAACCGGTAAAGTTGAATGGGCAGCCATCGACTCCAACTACTTCATCCTCGCCCTTGTTCCCGGTGCAGATTCCGTGACCATGAAGGGTAAGTTGCAGGATGATATTTTCCGTGTAGCCGCAGAGCAGAACGTTTCTTTTGATAAGGACATTGAGCGCAAACTGGCCTGTTCCTACTACTTTGGCCCTATGGATGCCAAGCTGATGGCCAAGGTTCCCGGTAACCTCGATAAGGCCATTGACTTCGGTTGGTTTGATATCATCGCTAAACCCCTTGTTGTGGCCCTTGAGTGGTTCCACCAGTATACCCACAACTACGGTATCGCGATCATCCTGCTGACCATCGTTATCAAGATTCTTTTCTGGCCCCTGTCCCACAAGAGCTACAAATCCATGGAACAGATGAAACGTCTGCAGCCCATGATGGCCAAGCTTCGTGAAAAGCATGGCGACGACAGGGAAGCCCTTAACAAAGAGATGATGCAGCTTTACAAGACATACAATGTCAACCCCGCAGGTGGTTGCCTGCCCATGCTGCTGCAGATTCCGGTTTTCTTTGGACTGTATAAGGCGTTGATGGGAACAGTTGCCCTCAGGCATGCTGATTTCATCCATTTCCTGCCTTTTACTGATATTGTCTGGCTGGCCGACCTTTCGGCAAAAGACCCGCTTTACATCACTCCTATCGTGATGGGTGCTACCATGTTCCTGCAGCAGAAAATGACGCCTTCAGCGGGCGACCCGACCCAGCAGAAAATCATGATGTTTCTGCCTCTCGTATTCACATTCATGTTCCTCAACTTCCCCTCCGGGCTGGTTGTATACTGGATGGTGAACAACGTACTTTCAATTGCACAGCAGTGGATGATGATGCGCAACGTAAAGAATTAGCGCGTAACAAGCTGATCGGATTTAATGGAGTGAAGAACAATCAGGAGATAGAATGAGCGAATTCATGGAATTCCAGGGGAAGAATTTGGACGAGGCTATTAATAATGCCTGTGATCATTTTAGTCTGAATCGCGATAAACTTGAGATTGAGATCATCAGTGGAGGTTCCACCGGGGTTTTCGGCCTGGTTGGAAAGAAAAACGCAAAGGTAAAAGCTCGTCCCAGAGGTGGAGATAACCGCTCTGTGCTGAACGAAGATTCCAGAAGAGGAAGAGGCCGTCAGCAGAGAAGAGAACAGCCTGAAAAGAGACAGTCCAGACCCAAGTCTGACCGTCCCAGAGAAGAACAGGCTCCGGTTGCCAAAGAAGAAAACGCTCCTGCTCCGCGCACTGAGCCTGAAGTTCCCGCAGTCAAGCCTGACGCAGACGTGGCTGTGAAGGAAGAAGGTGAAGTTGCAGTTAAGCCTGAAAGCGAAGTAGCTGTCAGAGATGAAGCTCCTGCACCCGCAGTTGCCGAAACCCCTGAAGAAGGTCGCGAAGAACAGCGTGAAGAACGCCGCGAACCGCGCAGCATTATGGAAGGTGATCCTGAAGAGATCGCTGCCGCTGTGCGTGAAGCTCTTGAAATGATGATCGAACCCATCATTCAGGATAAGCCCAAACTCGAAATCGAAGTGGGTGAAGACCGCGTTAACGTTCTGGTTGACGATGAAGAAAATTCCGGCCTGATCATCGGCCGTGAGGGACAGACCCTGTCTTCCCTGCAATATCTCTGCAACCGCATGGTCTCCAAGAAGCTGCAGACCTCCGTACGTGTGCAGATTGATACCGGTGATTACCGTGAGCGTCAGGATGAAAAACTCCGTCAGCTGGCCTGGCATCTTGCCGACAAGGCCATGCACACCGGACGTGTTCAGTCCACCAAACCGCTGAGTTCTTACCACCGCAGAGTCGTGCACATGGCTTTGCAGGAAGACAAGCACGTCAACACCCGCAGCAAGGGTGAAGGACCCATGAAGCGGGTCCTGATCCTGCCCCGTCGCAGCCGTGGCGGTGGAGGCGGTAGACGCAACGATAATTACAATCGTGGCAATGACCGTTACGATTCCCGCAGCAATGATCGCAGCAGGGGACGTCGTGATCGCAACGACCGCAATGATAATTACCGCGGTCGTCGCAATGAGCGCAATGAACGTAATGATCGTAACGAGCGTAGTGATAATTATCGTGGTCGTAATGACCGCAACGATAATTACCGTGGTCGCCGCAACGATCGTAATGATAATTACAACAAGCGTGACAACTATAAAAAGGAACGCGATGAGAACTTCGGCAATCGCGAAGAATTCAACCGTCCTGCTCCTTTTGATGACAGTTACGGCAATCGTTACCAGGATGATAACTTTGGTAACCGCCAGTCCCGCTACAATAACAATCGCCGTAATGACCGCAATAAAGACGGTAACAGCACTAACTACAACAGTGAGCGCTACAACCGTTACTAATTGTTCACGAGCGGTGAATAATGACTTTGAAAACCCCGTGGACTTAAGTCTGCGGGGTTTATCCTTTCTTTCAGGGAGATATTGATATGTCCATCACTTCCACCGGAACCATTGCCGCAATTGCCACACCTCCCGGTGACGGCGGGGTCGGAATCATTCGCATAAGCGGTGAACAGGCATTATCTATTG
This sequence comes from Maridesulfovibrio sp., assembly GCF_965230075.1. Taxonomy (GTDB): domain Bacteria; phylum Desulfobacterota; class Desulfovibrionia; order Desulfovibrionales; family Desulfovibrionaceae; genus Maridesulfovibrio. Next base: position 1,082,442 of record NZ_OZ245945.1, read on the forward strand.
CCAAAGATATTTTTCGTCCGGCCAAGGAGTCTTTTTCCGGGTTTAAACCTTACACCATGCATTACGGCACTGTTGTTGACGCAGAGTCTGTAGAGATTGATGATGTGCTGGCTGTTTTCATGCCCGGACCGAATTCCTATACAGGTGAAGACACCGTTGAGATTAACTGTCATGGAGGTAGGGCCATTCTCAGCGCGGTTCTCGGTGAAGTGCTAGCCAAGGGAGCGCGGTTGGCTAACGCTGGTGAATTCACCCTGCGTGCCTTCCTAAATGGGCGTATGGATTTGACTCAGGCGGAAGCTGTCGCGGAGATGATTCATGCACCTTCACGCGGTGCAGCACAGCTTGCCAAGGTTAAACTTTCCGGAGTGCTTGGCGAGCGTATCAGCGGTTTGCGTTTGCGTCTGGAAGAGCTTCGGGCTCAGCTTTGTGTGGCCGTGGATTTTCCTGAAGATGAGCTTGAGTGTCTGCCCTTGGAGCAGATGCAGTCCGAAGTCGGTGATGCGGCAAAGAAAATTTCTGAAATCCTTTCCGGTGTAGAGCGGACCAAGGCTTGGCGTGAAGGCGGTCTGGCTGTTCTTTCGGGCAAGGTCAATGCCGGTAAGTCCAGCCTTCTTAATGCGCTTCTGGGGCGCAACAGGGCCATTGTTACCGATATCCCGGGTACTACCCGCGACTTCATTGAGGAAACCCTGAATCTCGATGGGTTGCAGGTCCGGGTTGTTGATACTGCCGGGTTGCGTGAAACCAGCGATGCCGTAGAGCTTGCCGGGGTGGATATGGGGCGGGATCTAGCTTCTCAGGCTGATCTGGTTCTTTTGATTATTGACGGCTCTAAGCCTTTTGCTCTTGTTGATCTTGATCCGCAGTTTGCTGACATGTCAGACAAGTGTCTTGCTGTAATCAACAAGTCTGACCTTGAACAGGCTGATCCTTCTCCAGCTGCAATTATGCGCAAAGCAGGGTATGAGGTTGTTGAAATTTCGGCTAAAAAGGGCCAAGGTATTGAGCGGCTGGCAGCGATGATTCGCGAGAATATATTGAAAGGAGCGGGTGAGCCTGATCCTGATGAGCTGGTACCTAACTCGCGTCAGGCAGCAACACTCAAGAAAGCCCATGCTGAGCTCGAAGAGCTTATGGGCGATATTGAAATGCAGGTTCCGTACGATCTGCTCGGTGTGCGTCTTGAGTCGGCCTGCAGTGCTCTTTCCGAGATTACCGGGGAGATTACTCCGCAGGAAGTGTTGAATTCAATTTTTGAAAATTTTTGCGTTGGAAAATAAAATGGAAGACAGTAAATTTGTAGATCTGAAAGGCGTAACCTGTGGGCTTGTGCCCATTATCGTTAACCATCTTGATACCACTTCCAATCCGGTAGTGGAGTTTCAGGTCCGTCTTGGTATCCGTGAAGAACTTATGAGTGGATTCGGAACCGGCGGTAACTGGGATATCGACGTGATTGATGATCTCGGATGCGACCGTCTGCGCTTCACCCGTCGCAAAGAGAGTAACGAAGATAGATTGAATATTGTTGAGTATTAAGATGCCTCCGGCGGCGCTACCGCGGGTCCCTCCGGGGGCTTAAACCCTTTTGCAAAAGGGTTTAAGAATCCCAAAACCTTTTATTAGTTTTTATTCGATCTAGCACGGAAAGACTGTTTCCAATACGGCTAGGCTCTTAAAGCATAGCTTTTGCGCTTTGCGATTATTGAGAAGTCGTTTCAGGTCTTCCATCGTATCCATGTCTTGATGTTCTTGAAGAGTTGAAGGATTTATATCCATTTTTTCAAGTCGGAGAAGTGTCTCGCTAAAGACTCTATCCGTGCTCCATTCCATATTTTTGAAGATGGAATCGGTCAAAAAATCTTTCTGAAATCCTATCAGGTAATAGCCCCCGTCATTTGCAGGTCCAATGCAGGCGGGGGCTTTTTGTAATGTTTGTCTGGCTTTTAGGATTCTTTCAGGATCAAGGTCTGGCAGATCGCTTCCGGTCAGTATGGAAGTATCAAAATTAAGATCAAATGCGGTTTGTAGAGCATTGTACATGCGCTGTCCGAGGTCCTCACCTTGCTGTGGAATATAGGTTCTCTCGCCTAGCCACTCTTTATATTTTTCTACAGGCTGGAAAGGATCGAAAGCTATGATCGGGGTGAGTCCAGATTCGTCAAGATTAGACAACATGTCTTCAACAAATGCAGTATAAAGCTTGGCAGCAATTTCGTAGCCGATGTCTTTGCCAAGTCTGGTTTTGACCTTGCCTGTTTCAGGATATTTCACAAAAACTATGATCGCACATTTCATGATTGAACTTTCCTTCTGCGGTACAAGGCTACCAGAGTTTCAGCACGGACACCGAAACGGTGCAGCAGGCGTAAGCATGTATTGCGGAAAGCGCAGCGTAATGGTCCGGTGGCAAGATAGCGGCGGGCAGAAGTTGTAATAGATTCTTTTAGAATGACGATTTCGAGCCGTCTTTTTTTGATACTCTGAAAAAGTTCCACATCTTCCATGAGTGGTATTTCCGGGAATCCACCAAGTTCCATGAAAGTGGATTTGGGAATGAAAATGGCCTGATCCCCGTAGGGAACACGCTCCATCCTGCAACGTAGGTCGGCTATGAAAGCAATAAATTTCATGGTGCGCGAAGGAGTGTCAAAACCAAGCTTAAAGGCTCCGGCAGTGGCGCAAGGGGCGCAAAGAGCATTGCGGACAAGTGCGTCCGCTTTGGGCGGCAGCGTAGTATCGGCATGCAGAAAGAGCAGGATATCTCCCGCGGTCTTTCCCGCACCGATATTCATCTGGACCGCACGTCCGGGAGGTGATGAAAGACACATCACCCCTTCATCGTCAACAGCGGACAGGGTGGACCCGTCAGCGGAACCGTCAACGATTATGATCTCGGAATTTTCCCCGCAACATTCCTTCACATTCGCGATGCAGGAGCGAATAGTCTTCGCTTCATCATACACCGGAATGATGACAGATATTTTCAAGCTTGATGGCATGGATAGATAAATATCCTTTTCGCCAAGCCCGATAAAGGGAAAATTTAATTAAGCTCCGCAAAATTGTTGAATAGCGTCCAGCCTAAACTAATAGGGATTCCAAAGGGGCTTAGCTCCTTTGGCCGCCGGAGGCGAAATCAAATTATCAAAAGCGCGAAGCGCCTCAATACTATCCTACGCGGCCGAGCTGGTCTTCTTCCATTCGGGACTGGCAGGACACGCAGAAGCGGGTGGTCGGGTTCGCTTTGATTCGTGCGATAGCGATCTCTTCGCCGCAGTCTTCGCAGATGCCGAAATCCCAATTGTTTACGCGACTCAGGGTCTCTTCCATGTCACTGATCAGCTGGTTTTCGCGCACATGCAGAGCAAGGTTGATTTTTTGTTCGCTGATACGGGAAGCGTATTCATTGTCATCAGCACAGCTTTCAACAGCGGTGTCGCGGGTCTGACAGCGGTTGATGAGTTCAGCAAGTTTCTCTTCAAGGTGTTTCTTGATGTTAGCTCTCTGAGAAGAATTCATAATAAACCTCCGACTTCAGTTGTGGAATTGATTATTAATCCTTTGACTATGGGGCTTATACGTCTGCCCGTCAGGGAAATAATCGCAGTCCGGTTACGGAAGTGAAACGTTATTATGGATTCAGCTTGGTAATTTAAAAGGCGACCTTACGGGATTCATAAAGTCGCTTGAAATGTGAGGGCGCCAGTATTAGATTTTGCTGCATTCAATAAACAGAAAGTTTGGTTTTGTTGAAAGTCTTTTGTAAGCCGCTGGATTGAACTCTTGAATTTCTTTCTGCGGCTTTCCTTCGTTTAATCCGGTGATGCAAAGCCCTGCTTGGGTGATCGCGGCAAAGAGTTCGGTAAGTGGCCTGCGGTAAAACGAGACTTCAACCGGATCACCGATTACGTCCCATTTCTCAGTGATCAGTTCACATTTAAAGTAGTTTCCGGAAGCAGAGGCTTCAAAGTCGAGTACCGGATGGTGGGTAGAGAAAATAAAAAGTCCATTCGGTTTTAAAACCCGGCTGATATCAGTGAAGAGCAAGTCTAAGTCTTTTAGGTAATGAATAGTCAGTGCACTGATTACAATGTCGAAGCTGGTATCCTGTTCCGCAGGCAAACCATTGGAAATATCCTGTACATAGCAGCTAAGATTTTCAATGGATTGCTGTTGCAGGATTTCGATCATTGTTTGTGAAACGTCAATTGCTGTAACGTGTGCACCTTGCTTTGCTAAATGCCGGGAATGCTCGCCTGAAGCACAACCCAAGTCCAGCACAGCTTTACCTTCTAGGTTCGGCAGCATAGCTTGCAATGAAGGGCGTTCAAAAAGGGCGTTGTAAACATTGTTTTTGATTGCCTCGCCGTACTCGTAGGCGTGCGTGGTATAAAGTTTGTTCTTCATTTTTTGAAATGGTGTGTTGAATTAAAAGGGAACTTGAATCCCATGAACTTAGAATCAATGTCGACAGTGACCACAAAACATATGAATCAATCGATTTTACTGGTGCGCCCGAAAAGTTCGGTCATTTCGCCGAGTCGTTCACGAATCAGCGGGGTCAGCTGTCCGGGAGTGAGCTTCCAGCCCCAGTTACCGTCTGCCTTGCCGGGGACGTTCATGCGTGCCTTTCCGTCAAGACTGAGCAGGTCCTGCGCCTGAATGATGCATAAGCAGCCTACGCTGGACATGAGCAGTCTGATCAGTTCCCATGAAATCTTGGCGTCATCTATCCAATTGTAGCCGAGATAGGAAAGCAGGTGTTTGCGGCTTGTATCATCGGCATCTTCAAGGAACCAGCCCCGGTTGGTGTTGTTGTCATGTGTTCCGGTGTAGACCACTGAGTTGCGTTTGTGATTATGCAGGGCATCGCCGCAATAGCCGATGTCATCACCAAAGGAGAATTGCAGGATATTCATGCCCGGAAGGTGAAAGCGGTCCTTGAGCCAGATTACATCCGGGGTGATATGCCCGAGGTCCTCGGCAATAATGCGCAGGCAGCCCATTTCCTCGGTAAGCTTTTCAAAAAGATGATGCCCGGGCGCAGCGACCCAGTAACCTTCCATGGCGGTCTCGGCCTCGGCTGGTACTTCCCAATAGGCTGAGAAGCCGCGGAAATGGTCAAGGCGCACCCAGTGGTAAAGGCCGAGGTTGTGCTTCATGCGGCTGATCCACCAGCCGAATCCTTCATTCTGGAGCACTTCCCAATTGTAGACCGGGTTACCCCAAAGCTGGCCTTCTTTACTGAAATAATCCGGCGGAACACCGGCTACACAATGCGCTTGGCCTTGATCGTCAAGCTTGAAAATATTGCGGTTGGCCCAGACATCGGAACTGTCGTGAGTTACGTAAATAGGTACATCACCGATAAGCTCCACCCCGAGTTCATCAAGATGGTCTTTTAGCTGTCCCCATTGACGGAAGAAAATCCATTGGCAGAATTTTACATAGAGGATTTCGCGGTAAAGCTTCTCGCCCCAATGGCGTAAGCCGTCCTCTGTACGGTTACGGATATCTTCCGGCCATGTAACCCAGCTTTCGCCTTTGAAATGTTTTTTCAGGGCCGTAAAAAGGGCAAAATCATTAACCCAGTGCATATTGTCCCAGATAAACTGGTTAAATACTACGTCATCAAGAAGGTTGTTGGCTACTCTGGCAAAGGCTTTGCGCAATAGCTCTTCCTTAACCTGACCGGCTGTTTCAAAATCAGCATGGTCGGAATCAGGCAGGGTATGTTGGAGAATATCTTCATATTCCAGCAGACCGTATTCAACCATCAGTTCCGGGCTGATCAGCAGCGGGTTGGCCGCAAATGCAGAAAATCCTGAATAAGGTGAGTTGCAGAGGTCTGGAGCAGTCGGGGTGATAGGCAGCACCTGCCAGAACCGTTGTCCGGCTTCAGCCAGAAAGTCTGCGAAATTATATGCTGCCGGTCCCAGATCGCCGACACCAAACCGGGAAGGCAGGGATGTGAAGTGTAAAAGAATGCCGCTAGAACGTTTCATTATATGTCTCCTTCTTGCTCTGCGAAGTCTGCTGCAGCCATGCTGACTTTAACAGTATCATATTGCAGGGCAAGGGGGGAGATGTCCAGACGATATCTTTTTTACCTGATTGAAATATCCTCGGACCTGACCATCAGCTCAGAATAAAGGAATAGTGCGAAAGATTGCCCAGCTATCTTCACCTTTCCATCTTTGGGCAGAATTCCTGAGAGGGCTGCCGCGCTTCCACCATAAGATCTTGATGCGCTGTAAAGTTCTGTGGTCCAGATTCCTTCCGGCAGGTATTCGGCAATACAATTCTCAGTCTCGTCTTTAGTGAAGTTGAAAATTGTGGCAGCGTATTTCTTGTCTCCGGATGTCGGGTTGCGGAAAATCAGGATTACGCCGGGTGCGATTTCCTGCACTTGGCATCGACTGCGGCAGGGTTCGTGGATGGTAGGGTGTTCTTGCCTGATTTTAAGCAGTTTGCGGTAAAGGGCAAGCATTGCAATACCTTGATCTTTCTTAATGTCCGTCCAGTTTAAACAGCACTCGTCAGGGCAATGTCCCTCTTGCGAGTTATTGAAATATTTGAAAGGAGCACTTTCACCATATTCTTCGCCCATGAAGATCATCGGCACATAGGGGGAAAGCAAGGTTGCACCTGCGCTGAGTTTTGCTGCTTCAAATCCTGCTTTTTCAATAATTCGGCATTTGGATTCGTATCCGTCATTTTCATCGTGCCCTTGAGAATAGACAACGAATTTGCAGCCGCGCAGCTCTGATTTGCTGCGTCCCTGAAGTCGCAGGTAATGATTGGAAATTTCGCCCCGGTAAGCAAATCCGAATTGCATTGCGGAAACCATGCGTTCCGGGTCAGAATAATCTTTGAAATGACCTTCCTTGTTTCCGGTCACCTGACTATGTAGTGCGCAGTAAAAGTCTTCGCTATACAGTGCGTCCAGTCCATACCCCCCTTGCTCCGGTGGCAAAACCGGGCGCAGGGCATTACGTTTATCTCCATTGATCAGTACGCAGGTTCTGTTCTTCCGGCTGGCAAATTCTTTGATACGGGTGGCCAGTTCCTCGAGGAAATGGATAGGAGTCTGGTCGAAAATTTGATCAGCATCTTTGATGCGTAATCCGTCAACACGGTAGTCGCGCAGCCATGAAAGAGCGCACTGAATGTAGAAATCACGGACACCATAGCTGTATTTTTCATCAAAATTTAAAGCTCGCCCATTAGCAGCGTTGTATTTTTTGCTGAAAAAAGGGGCATAGGCGGGTTCAAGGTTTGCCACCGGAATCAGGCTGCCGAAAGATACATCCAGTATGACTGCTATGCCATTTAAATGGCATTGCTTAACCAGTTCTTTTAAATCATCAGGTTTACCGTATAGCTGATGTACTGCATATGGATATGTGGTTTCATAGCCCCAGCCCTGGGTTCCGGCAAAGCTGGCTACAGGCATCAGTTGCAGGGTGTTGATCCCGAGTTTCTTAAGGTGGTCAAGCTTTGATATGAGTCCCAGAAAGTTCTTTTGCGGACTGAACGTTCCTACATGGGCCTCATAAATAATCATTTCATTCATTGGCAGGCCGGAAAATATGTCCCCGTCCCAGTCAAAAAAATGGTGGTCTACTACGGCTGATACGTCTTTTAGCTCGGCAGGCTGCCATAGAGAGGCTGGGTCAGGGATGGTAGGACCGTCATCTAATATATAGGAATAGAGATCACCGGGCTTGATTTTTTCAAGGGTGGTTTCATGGAATCCATACTGGGATGGGGTCAGGTTCTGGATACTGTTATGTCTATTTTGTGTTTTTATTCTAACTTGTTGGGCATGGGGAGCGAAAATTCTAAAAGAACATTTACCATCTTCCTGAAGTCGTGCTCCGAAATGTTTTTCATTCATAAATATGCCCGTGATAAAAATATTTTGTTTTTGCAAAAATAATAATGTATACTGATAGCAACAGTCGGCTCGTCTTTTGCATGTGATTGAGTACTTGCATCTCGTAACAGCATTAGGAGGCAGACCATGAATAATCATCAACACCGCGAAGCGTCTGAGGAGCGGGTCAAGATCGCTGAAGTCATGGCCGGGGAAAGCGCAATACTCCATGAACTGGATTTTCAGGATGTAGCAATTTCCACGCACGCAGTTCGCACCCTGAGGAAAGCTGCCGTTGCAGTGATGCAAAGATTCATGCCCGGTAGTCGTCCCGAGACACTGACCAATTCACAAGCGATAGCCTTTTTCATAGATCGAGTGTTTTGGGATCAGGATACAAAGGGGTTGATACTGTGCGCCGACGTGGCGAAACGCAGTTTCTGTATCCCAATCCCAAGGGATCATTGGCATATGAAAGCCGATCTTGGAACTATTCAGTAGTCAATTTTCAAACGACTGACAAGTAAAAAAAAGAGCAGGTAGGGTTCTATCTGCTCTTTTTATTTTTTTATAAGTATAGATTATTCTATTTAGGCAGTGGGCAGAAATATTAAAATGTAAGGCACATGTCACTGCAGAGTAACACATGCGAGAGTTTACCCAGCTATTGTAAATGAACAAAATTTAATAGCAGGGAGCTGCCGATGGTTCACGAAACATGTTCTGATCTGTTCAGTTTAAAATCACCTTTTGAGGATCCTTTCAGGGGAGCTTTGTTTTCCATTGTGGAGAAACCTTTATCCCATCTTTTGTGTCTGCCCAGATTGAATTCGTTATACAGCCAGGTACACGATGAAGAACATTGGGTGGAAAAGGATCATGAGGATTTTGTCAGCAAGGCCCTTAACCTGCTGGGAGTTAATGTAGAACTGGATAGTCAGGAATTAAAACGTATCCCCAAAAGCGGACCTTCGGTGGTGGTTGCCAATCATCCTTTCGGAGTAGTTGAAGGGTTGATCCTTATGCAGATGTTGAAAGCTGTTCGTCCGGACGTCAAAATTATGGCTAACTTCATGCTCGGTCTTATTCCGGAAATGAAGGAGCATTTGATTTCAGTGGACCCCTTCGGACGCAAAGATTCACATCTGGGAAATATTTCCGGACTCAAGGAAGCTGTGAAATGGGTTAAATCCGGCGGTATGCTGGCTGTATTTCCGGCTGGAGAGGTTGCCAGCCTGAATATTAAAGGTGCCAAGGTTGAAGATCCGGTCTGGAGTCCCACTGTGGGTGGAATTATTAAGCGTACCGGAGCGAGTGCTACCCCTGTCTTTTTTAACGGCAGGAACAGCTTCCTTTTTCAGGCTGCGGGCATGGTTCATCCTGCTTTGCGTACCGTATTGCTTCCTCGCGAAAACCTGAAGAAAAAAGCAGGTCCGGTTGAGTTTGCAGTGGGTAACACTGTCAGCGGAGAAAGGCTGGTCTCTTTTGAGAGCAAACAGGAACTTATGGAATATCTAAGGTTCCGCACTTATAGCTTGCGTTCCCGTTTTAAGAAGAAAAAGATGGCATTGCCTGCCTTTAAGAAAAAAGAAAAACCCATCAGCGACCAGACAGCGCAGCGCAGGATTATCACTGAGTTAACCATGATCGGCCCGGAATCAATTTTAGTTGAGAACAATGAGTTTGCAGTACATGAGGTTCATGCAGCCAACTGTCCTTTTGTGTTGCATGAAATCGGGCGTCTGCGTGAAAAGACTTTCCGTCAAGTCGGCGAGGGAACCGGGCAGGCTGTGGATGTTGACCGGTTCGACAATACCTTTATCCATCTGGTGCTCTGGCATAAGGAAAGTAAAGAAATTGCCGGAGCATACCGCATTGCCCGTGCAGATGAGCAGATCGAGCGATTCGGACTGAATGGAGTATACAGCCATTCTTTTTTTCGCTTTGATCCCAAGTTTTTCGATAAAGTGAGTCCGGCTCTTGAGCTGGGCAGGTCTTTTATCCGCCCCAGTTTCCAGAAGAATTTTTATTCGCTGATGATGCTCTGGAAGGGGATTGCCGCATACCTCGCACGTAATCAGCAATACCGCTACCTGTTCGGATGTGTAAGCATATCTAATGATTACAAGAAAATATCCCGTGAGCTGATTGCTGATTCGCTGATGAGATATAATGGCCGTTCCGATTTGGCGGAGCTGATTTCTCCAGCACGGCCATTAAAATTTAAAAAACTTAAGGCATGGCAGAAAGCATTGCCCGGTGTCTCCTTCACAGATGATTCTGATCTGGAAAAGGTTGTTCAGGACATTGAAGGTGGTGCCGGAATCCCGGTCCTGCTGCGCCATTACTTAAAAATAGGTGGCAGACTTGCGGGATTCAACGTTGATCCAGATTTCGGTAATGCCCTTGATGGGCTGATCGTGGTAGATTTGTTTGAAACTTCCGAGCGTAGCCTGTTCAAATTTATGGGCAAGGATCAGGGCAGGGAGTATTTGGATTACCACCGCAGTCGCGTTGAAGCTGAGAGCGATTGCATCACAGATGATGAAAAAGTGGCCTAAGGCCAAGTTCAAGATTTATATAGAGGAGCCCCTCTTTTCCGGCATGGAAAGAGGGGCTCCATATTTTAAATCAATTCTTTAAGCGCGCTACAGAAATTATCAATATCTTTTTCTGTTGTAGACCATGAGGTCATCCAGCGTACTTCTCCGGTCAGTTCATCCCAAACGTAGAAAGGGAATTTTTCCTGCAATGGTTCTATTGCATGCTCGGGAATGATGGCGAACACACCGTTGGCTTCTACTGGACGGGTTATTCCCACTCCGTTGATGGCTCCGGCTTTCTCCGCCAGCTTGCGGGCCAGTCCGTTGGAATGTTCAGCGTTCCTTTTCCAGAGATCGTCAGTAAGCAGGGCTTTGAACTGTGCACCCACGTAACGCATCTTGGAGATCAGCTGCATGTTTTGTTTGCGCAGGTATTCAAAGTCCTGCCCCAATTCCGGGTTGATGAAAACTGCAGCTTCAGCACACATGCATCCATTCTTGCTTCCGCCGAAGGATAGTACGTCCACTCCGCAGTCAACGGTCATTTCTTTGAAAGTCACTCCCAGAGCTGCCGCAGCGTTGGCTATTCTGGCCCCGTCCATGTGAACGTAAAGGCCTTTGCTGTGAGCATAGTCGCAGATGGTTTTGATCTCATCCAAGCAGTAGAGGGTTCCCAGTTCAGTGTTCTGGGTGATGGAAACTACCGCAGGCTGGGCGCGGTGTACGTCCGGCTCGGAAGGGACCAGCGGCTTGATGGTTTCAACGCTGATTTTTCCATCTTTGGTTTCGGCCAGCATCAGCTTGATGCCCATGCTTTCCGGTGAACCGCATTCATCCACATTGATGTGCGCATCTTCTGAACAGATTACGCTGTTCCAGCTTTTGCAGAGATGGCGCAGGATCAGGGTGTTGGTGGCGGTTCCGGTGGTCAGGAAGAAAATTTTGGCCTGTTCGCCGAAGTGGCCTTTGAAAAGTTCTTCTGCTTCAGCAGAAACCGGGTCAGCTCCGTAGGAAGACATGTGGTCCTCATTGGCTTCCATGATGGCTTTCATTATTTCGGGATGGACTCCGGAGTAGTTGTCGCTGGCAAATGATCGCATGGGAAATATCCTCATCAAATAAAGACAGCATTCCCCATCAAGGGAATGCTGTCCGGTTCTATACTGGATTGTGGGAAAGACGTGATTTAGCTGAGGTGGGGCAGGATGTAAGGGGAAATGAATTTGCTGATCATTCCGGCCATTATGCCGTAACCTTCTGCGTTCGGATGGACTCCGTCGCTTTCCTTGAGGGCCTTGATGTAAGCGGGATTCTCCCGCAGAGATGAATTAATGTCCAGAAAGGGAATGTCAAGGCTTGCACAAATTTTGTTGAATTCTGAGGAGAGCTGTTTTGTGTGCTTGTCTTTTTCTTCGTCGATTATGGGCGGTGGGGTGATGAACAGAGTAGCGTAATTATCCTTTGCGCTGGCGAGGATGTTTTCAACACATACCTTGCTTTGCGTTAAGGGGATGTTTTTGACAGTATCAGGAGCGCCCATGCAGAAGATCAACAGAGCCGGAGCGTCTGGGTTAATTCGGTCGGCAGTTTCTTTTTCCCAGCGTGATTCAATATGTGCTGTGGTGGATGCCCGTACGCCAAGATTGTATGCAGTCAGTTTTACTCCTTGGGGATCAAGCTGTTTGCAGATTCTTCCGGTCCAGCTCAGCCGTTCCGAATCGTTGACTCCTGAAGTGAGTGAGTCACCGATGAATAAGAGTTGCATTTTCATATTCCTTTTAAAGTGTTATGCTTGGTGTCCCTGCCTTTACAGCAGGGATGTTTGAACTTTGAATGGAACATAGAGTGGGGTTATTGTAAACTTTATATTGCTGATTATATGAAATACTGTTGCAAAAAGATAGTGCAATCCATTCTCAATTAGGCTATCAACGTGTTCGCCGAAATGAAGTATGGGCGAAGGGTAAGATAAAATGGTCCAAGAAAGTGCAATCAGTTTTAAAAATGTAAGCTTTGGTTACGGGCAGCATACAGTGCTGGACCAAGCCAGCTTTAATATATTGCCGGGAGACTATCTCGCGGTTATCGGTCCCAATGGGGGCGGTAAAACAACGCTGCTCAAGCTTCTGCTTGGGTTAATTGAACCGCAGCAGGGCAGCATCGAGATTCTGGGTATGCCTCCGGGCAGGCATGGCGGCAGTATCGGTTATATGCCGCAATATACAACGGTTTCCAGCAGCTTCCCCATAACAGTGCGTGATGCTGTTCTCATGGGTAAGGTTGCTTCGGGCCTTAAGGGCGTGTTTGGACTCAGTTTCGGCAACGGTTCCGGGGGAGCAGTGGAAAAGGCTCTTGAGCGGGTTGGTATGCTGGAGCATATTGACCGCAGGGTTTCCGACCTTTCCGGGGGGCAGAAACAACGGGTTTTCATTGCCCGGGCAATTGTGGATGAGCCTGAAATGCTGCTCTTGGACGAGCCTGCAGCCAGTGTGGATCAGGCCGGGAAAAGCGGCCTCTACTGCCTGCTCAAGGAACTTAATGCGGAAATGACTATTGTCATGGTCAGTCACGATATTTCCGTGCTCGGGCAGGGCGTTAAGTCCGTGGCCTGTGTTAACCGCAAGGTCCATTTACACGACCAGCCCAAAATTACCCGTGAATTGCTCAGTGAAGCCTATGGTGAAACAATTAAGGGAACCTGTCCCATTGAGCTGATTACCCATGGCGAGCTGCCGCACCGGGTCTTGGAATTTCATCCTGAATCCGATGATAACGAAGGAAAGTGGAATGATTGAGGCTTTGAGTTATGAATTCATGCAGAATGCACTCATGGCCGGAGTGCTGGCATCAATTATCTGCGGGATTATCGGTGCGCTGGTGGTGGTTAACAGGGTTGTGCTGCTGGCAGGGGGCGTAGCCCATGCTTCCTACGGCGGGGTAGGGCTGGCTTTTTTTCTCGGCCTGCCTATGCTGCCGGTCACTGCTGGATTCGCTGTCTGTGCTGCCCTGCTCATGGCTTTGGTGACCATGCGGGTCAAGGAACGGGCTGATACTTTTATCGGTGTTATGTGGGCTGCGGGTATGGCCTTGGGGATTATTCTGCTGGATATCACTCCCGGCTACAACGTGGACCTGATGAGTTATCTTTTTGGCGGTATCCTTGCCACACCCAAGTCTGACCTTATGCTCATGGGCGGTATGGCAGCCCTTGTGCTGCTGGTGGTCTTCACCTGCTACAAGGGATTCTGGGCCATGTCTTTTGATGAGGAGTTCGCTCGCTCACGTGGGGTTCCGGTAAACTTGCTGTATTTTATCATGTTGGCCCTTATCGCGCTCAGCGTGGTTATGGTCATCCGCGTGGTCGGTTTGATTCTGGTCATCGCCTTGTTGACCATTCCACCGCAGATTGCCGAGAGCAGGACATCTTCTTTGTTTTCAATGATGGTTTTATCCTCGGTTCTGAGCATGATCTTCTGCGTCTGCGGATTGTTGCTTTCATACCAGCTTAACCTATCTTCGGGGGCAACGATAATTGCCGTAAGTGTAGCTGGATTTATGATCTCTGCTCTGACGGGCAGGCTGCGCAGAATTAATTCGTAAAAAAACTTCCGGTTTTGACTAAAACCGGAAGTTTCTTTTTCTAAACCCTACCATTCTTATGCTCAATGGCCCAAAGTGCCAGATTGAGTATATTCCAGACGAAATTCTTGTGCTTCTTGCGGCCTGAAACGTGCTCATCAATGCGTTTGTTCAGCGCATCCATATCAAAGAAATGCTGCAGGAACGGTGTGGCCTGACTGATAGCCTCCAGGGTGAAGTCTGCCGAGTCCCCGCTGGTCCACTTGGCAACAGGCATGGAGAATCCCTGCTTGCGGCGGTAGAGGATGTCTTTGGGCAGGTAGCGCTCGGCTAGCTTTTTAAGCAGGTACTTGGATTCACCGCCCTTGAGCTTTAGTTCAATGGGCAGGCCGGCCATGTATTCGAAAAGCTCATGATCAAGCAGCGGAGAACGTACTTCAAGGCTGTGAGCCATGGAAGCGATATCCACCTTGACCAGCAGTGCATCGGCGAGGAAATGGACTGTATCCATCCAGAGAAGTCGCTCTGCAGGACTGTGGGCATGTGCACAGGCCTGACTGGAAAGATCATACATCCAGTTTAAGGTGAATTGTCCCAGCTGTTCGCGCACATCAGCGCGGTATATATCATTTTTATGGCGGGCAACTTTGAACTCATTGCGCAGGATGCGTTTGAACTCCGGATGAAATTTGCAGATCATTTTGCGACGCAATGCCCCCAGTGTGGAATTGCTGCTGAAGGCGCTGGCGATATTTTTTTCAGGCAGTACTTTTTTGCCGATCAGTGGAGCAAGTGTGGAAGCCAATTTCACGTGGGTGTATGCCGAGTATCCGCAAGCCAGTTCATCACCGCCGTCACCACTCAGGGCAACAGTCACGTGTTTGCGGGTGGCCTCGCTGAGCAGCATGGTCGCTAATGCTGCGTCATCGGAAAAAGGTTCACCGTATTGGCGGACTACAGCAGGTAGCATATTCTCAAATTGAGCCGGATCCAGATATTCCACATGATGATTTACGCCCAGATGTTTGGCTACCTTGGCAGCATGACCTGATTCATCGTACTTCTTCTCGTGGAATCCAATGGTGAAGGTGTCGATGGATTTGCTTCCGGCTTCAGCCATAAGCGCTACAATAAGACTGGAGTCGACTCCTCCTGAAAGTAAGGCTCCCAGCGGCACATCACTTTCCAGTCTGATTCTGGTGGCTTCCAGAAGTTGGCTGTGCAGGGATTCCAGCACTTCGTTTTCAGAACATTCAATCTTAGCTCTGAAATCCAGAGACCAGTAGCGGTGCAGGGAAAGCCCTTGACTATTCACTATACCGTAATGGGCAGCCGGAAGTTTTCTGATATCTGAATATATGGAAAAGGGGGCCGGAACGCATCCGGTACTCATGAACAGGTCAATGGCCTGTACATCTACATCTCTCGAAATATCAGGATGGGTTGCAAGGGCACGGATTTCGGAAGCAAAGATAAATCCGTTGCTGCTTTGGGAATAAAAGAAAGGCTTTTTACCCAGCCTGTCGCGGGCAATGACAAGCTGCTCTTTGGATTTATCCCAGAGGGCGAAGGCAAACATGCCGCGCAGCATGGAAATGCATTTTTCCCCATACTCCCCGTATAGTTTAAGCAGGACTTCCGTATCACCGGATGAATTGAAGGTATGCCCTTTACTAGCCAGTTCTTCGCGCAGGGATTTGAAATTGTATATTTCCCCGTTGAAGACAATGATGTTTCCGGTTGCCGGGTCTTTCATGGGCTGGTTGCCGCGATCGGAAAGGTCGAGGATGGAAAGCCGGGTGTGCCCCAGTTCTATGTTTTCCTCGGTGTGGATGTGCTGAAAGTCAGGGCCTCGATGGGAAAGAAGATCGAGAATTGGTTTTATGTTTCCGGCCTGTCCGCCGGGATTGAAATAGCCTGCAATGCCGCACATGATCTCTTTACCGCCAAGTCAAAAGGTTTGATGTTTTCAGTATGAAAGCTGGTTACACAGTGTTTTTTACCGGGTCAATAAACATGCGCATAAAAAAAGGCGGCCCCCTTATTGAGGACCGCCTTGAGATTCAGTTTGTTGCCAGCCTTATGATTGCATATTTCTGATCAGTTCCTTGATCTTGGAAGCCAGTTCCGCAACTTCAGAGATAGCCATTGCTGACTGGACTGTGGTTTCAGCTGCTTCTGCTGAGATTTCGTTAATCTCTTCAGTGGCGCGGCTGATCTGTTCACTTGATGCCGACTGTTCTTCTGCTGCCGCGGCAATGCCTTCAATCTGGTCTGCGGAGGTTTCCACCATCTGCACGATTTCATCAAGTGCATCGCCTGATTTCGAGGCAAGGTCTGTTGATTTTACAATGGATTGAACGGCGTTTTCAGTTGCACTGATGTTTGTTCTGGTGCTTTCCTGAATAGAAGTGATGGCTTCACCTACTTCCTTGGTTGCATCCATTGTTTTTTCAGCCAGTTTGCGTACTTCGTCTGCAACAACTGCGAATCCGCGTCCAGCTTCCCCTGCACGTGCTGCTTCAATTGCAGCGTTGAGGGCCAGCAGGTTGGTCTGGTCTGCAATGTCAGTAATTACATTCATGACCTGCCCGATGGAGTCGGTGCGTTGTCCGAGTTCTTCCATGCTTGATTTGAGTTCTTCAGAATTCTGCTCAAGGGCCTGAATGGAGGTGACAACCAGCCCGACAAGCTCCTGACCTTCCACAGCCTTTTCTTTCGTTGTGCGGGCATTTTCAGAAGCTTCACCTGCATTGCGGGCAACTTCCATAACGGTGGCGTTCATCTGGTCCATGGCAGTGGCAGTCTCACTGGCTCGCTGCTGCTGGACTTCCGCACCCCGGCGGGATTCATCAACCTGAGCGGAAAGCTCATCCGCGGCAGAAGCAAGCTGGTCGGAGATTTCGTCAGCATCTCTTGCAGTCTCAGCGATAGTGTCACGCTGGGCGGTAATGGCTTTTTCGTTTTCCTTAATGGTTGTGATGTCATTCATGACCATGAAGGCACCGATGAGCTGTTTATCAAGGTCATGCAGCGGGGCTACGTCGATGATGGCGTAGAATTCTTTACCGCTTGCGGTGTGTCCTTGTATCTCAATTTCAGAGAAACTGCTTTCTTCTTTCAGGCAGCGGTCAATGGTGTCCTGAATGGTTTGAATAGTGATCTGGTCGTTGCAGCGTTTTCCGATATAGCTATCAGGATTACCGCTCAATCCGAATTGATCAAGGATATGCTGGTTGATGAAGGAAACCTTCTTGTCGAGGTCCACAACAACGCAGGGCAGGGTCAGACCGCTGAGCAGCCCGCTGGAAAAACCCAGCTTGTTCTTCAGCTCGAAGACCATGTGTTTAACTGAATTGATGGTTCGGCCTACCACGTCATCTGCTGCGTATTCAAGTTCTGAATCGTAATCACCCTCTGATACTTTGGCAGTAAAGTCAGAGAGTTGCTGTAGTGGCTTAGTGGTTGTTTTGATCATCAGGAGCAGGATGATGGCAGCTATGGAAAGAGCAATTACGGCAATGATGACGTTGGTAATGAAGATGTCGCGGTCCACGCCGTGGGACATGTCCGATTTGTTCATCATGAAGGCGAAAGACCATTTCCATGGTTTGAAGAAGGTGATGTAAGCGACTTTCTCTGTTCCGTCTAACTGATATTCAATTTCCCCGTCTTCAACATTTTCGAAACTTTTCCAGAAGGGAGCGTCGCTCAAGTTTTTGCCCGTCAGTGTCGGGTGGAGCATTACATCGCCTTGTTGGTTGAAAATGGTTGCATACCCTTTTCCGCCGACATTGGAAGCCAGTACGGACTTCTTGAAGGCCTCAGTAATTATCTTGCGTCCCACATAGATGACACTGACAATATTGCCGCGCAGGTCGGTCAGCGGTTTGTAGGCGGTGATGTACCATGCGTTAACAACATATGCCATGCCATAAAAAGTCTTACCGGACATAACTGCTTTATATACCGGGCTTGAGTCGGGAATATAAGTGCCGGTGGCCCGGTTACCATCAAGCTTGAGCACGTTGGTCGATATACGCAGCAGTTTGCCGGGGAGGACTTGAAATATAGTGGCTGTTCCGCCGATTTCCTTTTTGAGGTCGTCAACGATATCGTACTTGTTGTTGACTGGAATTCCGCCGAATTCGAGGCTGGGGATGGTTACGGACTCACTTTGTTTGGTAACCTGGTTAGTGATGGTGGTTTCAATGGGATGGCGTTTGTTGAGCTTTGGAAAGCCGAGTGAAAATATTTTTTTATCCAGAATATCGATATCTGCTTTCACCTTATCCATGAGGATGTCATTTTGCATTTCCATGAGTGAATGAACGCTGTCAGCGATAGATTTCATGGATGTTTGACCCAGATGGTGAAGCGAACCCTGTACTTTATACAGGTTGATTCCGGTCATGAATATGATCGTAGCCAGAACGATTGATACTGCTCCAAGCATAAGTTTAGTTTGAAATGCCAGCTTCTTTAACATGCTCTCTCCCTGATCCAAAGTTAGATACGTTTGCCAGTCTTGTTTGCGGCTTCCCTCTTCGCGTGCAGGAACTGGCTCAAAATATGATTAAGAACTGTGAGATGCAGTTCTTCAGGACATTGAGTTATTCGGCATGAATTAATGTGTATTGCCCCGTGAAAACTTGGCTAAAAGCCGGACCACTGCATTTTCCTGTTCATGTTCAATGCGAGACACCCCCGGCGCGGCTTTGGCATAATACACAACTACACTATCCCCTTGTGAAATCCTCCTCCAAAATGCGCTTTGTACAGCAGCTGTTCTTTCTCTGGGCAAACCGGAAGGATCAATAAAGCGATACCTGACGGTCTGACGTTTTTTTTCTTTGTGATTGAAATTATGTTCGCTTATTCGGCTGTTTTTTTCAATAACTATACCTATAACCTTATTTTCCCCAAAGGCTCTTATTCGTTCAAGCCTGATCTCCTTGTATGGAATGAAGAAATATCCGGCAATGACCAACAAAGCTGCTCCTAGTGCTATTTTGTTTTTTATGCTGGAAGAAGGTATGAATTTAGAAAATAACATGGTTAAGTTTAGCACCTGCGAGCTTGAGGGGCAAGTTGTTGCTCTTATTCAGGATAATAGAAAGGAGGAAAAAATGAGTAGTCTACAAAAGACAGGTCAATGGTGGGTTCTGGCTGTTGGAGAAGATTTTGACGAAGAGGCTTTTGACCAAAGAGAGCATTGCCGTGCAGAACTGCTACGCAGGGTAAATGAAGCCGGGATAGAGCTGGACGAGAATGTCTGGGTTTATGATGAGGCCAAATGCGCACAGCTTGTGCTCCGCGTCTGCCCTGACCGGGGAAGGGCGGAAGGGGTTGCCCGTGATTTGGAAGATTCCGGTCTTAACTTGCGTGTGGCAAGGGAATTTGAATAGGTGCTAGTTTTTGGCAAGGGCCATTTTTAAGCCCAAGCCGATAAAAACAACGCCGGAAAGGGCTTCCAGCCTTTTCTTGAATTTACCGCCGGAAATCAGGTGGCGCATTTTGCCTAGAGCAAGGGTTACAAAGCTGAACCAGATTATACCCATGCTGAAGTGGATAGCCATGAGCAACATGGACTGGCGCAGAATTGATTCTCCGGGTGAAATGAATTGGGGCAACAGGGCAAGGTAGAACACCGCTACTTTGGGATTGAGCACGTTAGTCAGAAAGCCTTCACGGATGGAGGCGGAGATGCCTTTGCTGCACGGCTTGGCAGAGAATTCCGTTTCTTCGTTTCTTCTGCTGCTGCGCAGGGACTGAATGCCCAGAAAGATAATGTACAGCGCACCGGCAAGCTTGACCATTTCAAAGGCGGTAGCGGAATTCATGAGGATCATGGACAGTCCCAGTGCTGAGGCAAGGGCATGGATAAGCAGGCCTGCGTTGATCCCGGCCACAGTGCAGAGTCCGTCCGCAGTGGAGCGGGTCAGGGTATTGTTGACCACCAGCATAGTGTCTGAACCGGGGGTGATGGTCAGAATTGCCGCAACCGGGATAAAAGCCATGGTCAGTGCATCCATTGTCCAATTCCTTTAAAGAAGGCCGAATTTATTGAGTTCAGCCTGAATTTTTTCTTCAGTTATAGGTTTGGTAATGTACGATAAGGCTTCACATTGGAAAAATGCACGTGAAGCTTTGGTGCTGTCATCAAGAGCGGTAGTCATGATTGCTTTAACCTTGCGCTCTTCTGGAATTTGTTTGGTCTGCTCAATAGCCCTGATTTTTTCAAGGGTCTGCAATCCGTCCATACCGGGCAGGATTATGTCCATGAAGATAAGGTCGTAGGGATTTCCTTCAAGCCATCTATGCTCAAATTTTTCCAGGGCATCCTCGCCGCAGACAGCGCAATCTATGCTTTTTTCATCAAGTTTTTCAGTGATTATCCTAAGGATTTCCTTAAGATACATTCTGCTGGTGTTGCTGTCTTCGACTATAAGAATCTGCATGCTGTTGCTCGTTTGCTGGAGTTTACCTATTCTCCGCTGAGGTATGGTTCAAGTTCACCGACGGCTTCAAACAGAAAGTGGTCGATAAGATGGCAGAACAGGTGTCCCACAGCGATGTGGACTTCCTGAATGACGGCAGTGTCCTTGCTGGGGACGCTGATAATGTGGTCGCAAATAGGCAGCATTTCGCCTGCGCTGATGCCGGTCATGCCTACGGTAACCATGCCTTTGCGTTTTGCTTCTTTAAGGGCACTGATTACGTTGGGGCTGGTGCCGGATGTGCTGATACCGATAAGTACATCACCGGGCTGTCCCAGTGCCTGAACCTGTTTCTCAAAAACCATTTCATATGAATAGTCATTACCGATGGCGGTAAGGATTGAGGAGTCTGTAGTCAGGGCAATTCCGGGCAGGGGCGGGCGTTCCAGTTTGAACCTGTTAACCAGTTCCGCCGCTAAGTGCTGGCAGTCTGCCGCGCTTCCACCGTTTCCGCAAAAGAGAATCTTGGAACCGAGGGCGAGGCGAACGGCCAATGCTTTGGAAACATCAACCACCAGCTGGGAGTATTGCTCAAAAAAAGATTCCCGGACTTCAAGTCCGGCACGGGCATGTTCAACTACTTTCTGCAGTGCTGTCTGGGACATTCATTTTCCTTCTGTTTGCAATTCATTATAAGCAAGTGGAGAAACCCGTTTATAGGAAATCATTAGCGGTGGCAACATTCTTGCCGTTCTTGATAAATTGCAGAATGCTCACTATAACATGTTTTTTTTATTCTGCATTCAAAAAAAGATGGAGCTCCCATTGAGAAAAATAATATTTATTTTAATGTTTATTTTCATGATTTTCAGCGGATGTTCCCTGAAGAACAGCGCTTCCCGTACTTCGGAGTTGGACATCATGATCGGGCAGATGGTTATGGTCGGATTTCGGGGATTGGAGCTGAGTGCAGATAATCCGGTTGTCCGTGACATCAGTGATGCCCGTGTCGGAGGGGTGATCCTTTTCAGTAAGGATTGTGCCCTGAATAGCACTGTTCGTAATATTGCCAATCCGGTCCAGTTGGCAAAGCTTACTTCCGATCTGCAAAGCTATGCCGAGGTCCCGTTGTTTATCTCCATTGATCAGGAGGGAGGCATAATCAAAAGGCTGACCGGAGAGATGGGCTTTCCCGAAACTCCTTCTGCAGCTGAACTTGGAAATAGCGGAGATACGCAGGCAGCATTCAGGGCAGGGCAGACAATCGGGCAGACTTTGAAGACTGCCGGGATCAACATGAATTTCGCCCCGGTTGTGGATGTGAACCGCAATGCGGCCAATCCTGTAGTTGCAGCCTTGCAGCGTAGCTTTTCTGATGATCCACGCATAGTGGCCCGGTTTGCAGAGTCATATATTGATGGCCTGCATTCTGAAGGTATTATCTCATGCCTGAAACATTTTCCGGGGCACGGCAGTTCCCATGGCGACTCCCATCTTGGTTTTACCGATGTGACTGATTCCTGGGACCCCAGCGAACTTTATCCGTTTCAGAAAATAGTCAGCGACAACAAAGCGGATATGGTTATGACAGCGCATATCTTTAATTCCCGCTGGGACCGTAAGTACCCGGCAACTCTTTCCCGCAAGGTGATTCAAGGCCTGTTGCGTCGTAAACTCGGTTTTAAGGGTGTAGTTGTTACCGACGATATGCAGATGCAGGCGGTCAGCGGTGAATATGGTTTTGAGGAAGGCATCTACAGGGCGGTTAAGGCCGGGGCCGATATCCTGCTTTTCGGCAATAACCTCATTTATGAACCCGGACTGGGTGCTAAGGCCGTTTCAACGCTTAAGCAACTGGTTCACGACGGCAAGATTACTGAACGCAGGATCAGGCAGTCTTATGAGCGGATCATGCATGTTAAGCAGGAGATGAGAGCTAAGAATAAAGGCTGATATTATTTTAGCAGTTTTGGCGTGTTAAATAAGAAGCCCTGAAAGTCCGAGTCGGATTTTCAGGGCAATTTTTAATTTTTGGCGATTGGAAGCTGGATTGTGAATGTCGTCCCTTTGCCGGGTGAGGAGTCCACTTGGAATATCCCATGGTGATTCTGGGTGATGATGAAGTATGAGACAGAGAGTCCCAGCCCGGTACCTGTCCCCGGTGCTTTGGTTGTATAAAAAGGTTCGAAGACCCTTTTGCGGGTGGTTTCGTCCATACCCGGGCCATTATCCGAGACTGTGCATCTTACCATGTCCCGTTCATTGCGGATTTTAATCGAAATGACAGGTGAGTCCCCCATATCCGGCCAATCGTTCATGGCTTGTGCTGAGTTGCGCAACAGGTTCAGGAATACCTGCTCGATTTCGGTGGCAGTGCAGGGAGTCAATCTCAGGTTGTCGTCATAATCCTTGAGCATGGTGATTTTTTTGAAATCGTATCCCTTTATCGGGTCGTAATCCTGCGCAGCGAGGGTGGATGCTTTGTCCATAATCTTGCGCAGGTCACCCGGTGCCTTGCGGGAATCACTCTTACGGCTGAATTCAAGCATTCCGGAAACAATAGAAGCTGCACGTACGCCTGAGTCGGTTATTCCGTTCAGAGTTTTGATTATCTTGCGGTCTTCCATGTAACTAATGATTGAATCAATTGAGCATCCCGCCTTTTCCGCAGCTTTAAGGTTGGCCGGAAGGTCGGGAGACATCCGGCGGACAATATTTTGAATACCTTGAAGGATTCCACCAAGCGGGTTGTTGATTTCATGGGCCATGCCGGCAGCAAGTCCGCCTATGGACATCATTTTCTCTGTCTGGATCATCATTTCGTCGATCTGAACCCGTTCAGTGGCGTCGTCAATTCTGATTACCGCCCCTTTCATGCCGTCGTTGAGCGGGTAGATGATGATGTCCTGATGGCTGTTGGGGTCTGTCATCCCTTGAGTGCGTATGCCTGTTTCGAGAATTCCGGTTTCTATGGCTTGAGTGATGCTGTATGCGTATTTACCAAGAGGCGGAAAAGCTTCTTCTACTTCAGCCCCTTCAATCTCTTCCTTGGGAAGAACAGCCAGTTGCTGGGCCGCGGTGTTGAAATGGGTGATTCGTGTCTGACTGTCAACCCCGATAATTACCGAAGGCATGGAATCAATTATGTTGCGAATATAGTTTCTTGTGTTTTGGAGTTCTGTCTCTATTTTTTTGCGCTTGGTAATGTCTGTCCCTACGCAGAGTATTTCCGTAAGTTCGCCCTTATCATTAATGATCGGGCTATTGGTCCAGTAAACCCATACCTCGCTGCCGTCTTTGCGTGTATTAAGGTTGGTGTTGACCGGAAAATCTTCGGGGGCGAGAGTCAGTTCATGGACCATCCGTTCGAGGTCGGACTCGCCTTTTTCCGTTTTGGGGATCAGTGTTCCGATTACACTCTTGCCAAGAATTTCTTCCTCGGAAAATCCAAAAAAAGTCTGGGCATATTCATTAAAAAAAGTGCACATCCCGTTGCGGTTAATTCTTAAAATGATGCTGCGGGCAGTATGTACAAGGTCATGATATTCCTTGCGTGATCGAGTTAGTTGCTGGGAATGTGAAGCAACTTCATCAAGCAGTCTAAGTATTTTACCGGAGAAAAAACCTGTGGCAGTAATGTAGTTTCTGTTTTCAATGAAGGACATTCTGCGTGCTTCATTGTCCCAGTTTATCCTCCGGATGCGTTGGGCAATATCTTGAATTGTTGAAAGGTGGCTGAGTTTCTCGCTGGGTTCAGCTGCAACCGTTTTCAGCAGATTGTTGATCCTGATAAAATCCTGTTCGTTCTTATCAAGATCCCAAGTCAGAAAGGCAGACCTTTTGGCCAGTATTCCCAAGCATACTGCGGTAAATGCCAACAGCAACAAGCCTGCGTAAAATTCAGTGGAGATATTCTTGGCAACAGTTATTGATAGACCGCCGAAATCCGAAACTTTGCCTTTTGCTGTTAAAAAGATGCGGTAGTTAGAGAAAAACAGGCTGCCTATTCGGTAAGCGTTGGGAAAGTAACAGTTTTCAGAGTGGTAGAGGTTGTTGCCATTTCTGTCGTTGATGTATAATTCCGTATCATTGGGCGATACTGGAAGAAGGCTCTCCGAGGGGACTTTGGCGATGGCAAAGCTGTGATCCAGACGTTGGATGAGATAGATATCGTTGTGCTCGGATGTGTCACTTTCGAGCT
Organism: Maridesulfovibrio sp.; assembly: GCF_965230075.1. GTDB lineage: Bacteria > Desulfobacterota > Desulfovibrionia > Desulfovibrionales > Desulfovibrionaceae > Maridesulfovibrio. The sequence continues at coordinate 1,107,090 of NZ_OZ245945.1, forward strand.
GTCTCATGAGAAGTGACTGGCCCGGGTGAAAATCTTTCACTTCTTGAAAAATGGGAGATTCAGCGATGGATTTTATTTCGATCGGAAAAGGACGCGTGTTAACCACTTCACCTGTCGGTGTTACCCTTAAAATAGATAGGCCATGATCGAAAGTTGCCCTTGAGGTAACCACAGTTTCAAGGAACGCGATTCTTTCTACCAGATAGTTTGCCCAAGTTGATGCCTTTCCGTCTACATCTTTAGATACGGACCATGAGAAAAGAATTGATGAGCAGAGAGAGCTTGCAATGAATATTGTCAGAAAAAGGCAGAGATAATTTCTTATTCGGCTATTTAGTCTGTGAATGCTTCTTATTTTCATGAAAGATATGATTTGTCCTGAGTAGGCTTTTTTTAGGCGTTATGGCTGAACTGTTTTTTTGGGTCATATATTCGAAATATGATCCTGTAAACATTTTCTACCCCCCAAAAGTTAGGAAAGATTTTCCTCTTCGTATAAGGCAGAACTTTCCTCCTGTCCTTCCTTCTGGTTGTTTCTAATTTTGTATTAAGAAAGATTCGTTTTTAAAAAACCAATCTAAACAGTCTCTTGTGTATTCTTTTTGTAAATAAATAAACGGCACAGAAAAGTCAGGCACACCCATTGCAACCTTTACGGCAGAGTAAACCTGTATCCAATTAACAAGGGGGTGTAGCCGGAAAGCAGAAGCCGATAATTCCATGAGCATACAAAGGCATTTGGCCGAGTTGATTCTCGGAGGTTGGTAATGTGCGGAGTTACTCCGCATAGAGAATATTTCCCATAACGGGACATGTGAGAATCGCCGTCGCATGGCCGTGCCTGTACAGAGTCGCGGACTCAAATAGGAGTCCCGCGTCTTAACCAAAGATTAAGCGGACACCTGCGTGAGTCCATATGCAGGTAATGCCCGAAGATGCTCAAAATGAAGTGTCGGTGGTTATCCGGGCTGCAAGGCCGTGGGCCGTAAGTCGAACTGTTCCGGAGGGTATTTTATGCAGTAAGAATTCAAGCGGATTTTGTACTGAAAATTTAACCAGTAAAAGGTCGGAGTGGATGGAACCACTCAGGCGAATTTTATAGATAATTCAAGGAGGAATTATTATGTCGCTCGTAATTAATCACAACTTGATGGCAATGAACGCAAGCCGTAACTTGCAGGAATCATATGGCAACCTCGGTGTATCAACCCGTCGCCTGTCTTCAGGGCTTCGTGTTGGAACCGCAGCTGATGATGCTGCAGGTCTGGCAATTCGCGAACTCATGCGTGCAGATGTTAAATCCCTGAATCAGGGTATCCGTAACGCTAACGACGCCATCTCCATGATCCAGACTGCTGATGGAGCTCTCGGTGTTATCGATGAAAAGCTCATCCGTATGAAGGAACTTGCAACTCAGGCCGCAACCGGTACCTACAACTCTGACCAGCGTCTTATTATCGACTCTGAATATCAGGCAATGGCTTCAGAAATTACCCGTATCGCGAATGCGACCGACTTCAACGGAATCCACCTGCTTAACGGTAACGTTTCAGGTTCTCACAGCGGTGCCGGCTTGAAGTCTACCGGTAAGGTCAAGGTCCACTTCGGTACCGGTAACGATTCCGCAGAGGACTACTACTACATCTCTATCGGAACCTCCACAGCTTCCGCTCTCGGTGTTGGTCTTGCTGCCGGTAACTCCATCTCCACTCAGGCGCTCGCTCAGGAATCACTTGATAAGTTGCAGAATGCAATTATCTCCAAGGATAAGATTCGCGCAAACCTCGGTGCGCTCCAGAACAGACTGGAAAACACCATTACCAACCTCTCAATCCAGGCTGAAAACGTCCAGGCTTCGGAATCCCGCATTTCCGACGTTGACGTTGCGACTGAAATGACTGAGTTCACCAGGAACCAGATTCTTACCCAGTCCGCAGTAGCCATGCTTTCCCAGGCAAACGGTATGCCCAGGATGGCAATGCAGCTCATCGGTGGCTAATAACACAGGTGAGTATAAATCACTCAGAAAGGGAGGTCCGGTTACCGGGCCTCCCTTTTCGCTTTATGACTAATTGTGAATAATCTGCTGTGGTGTATGCTTCGTTTTGATTAAAATTCCTTTTTTTAATCTTTTTGCGAACCATGGTGTTGAGGTGTGTGTTTCGAGTCTCTATCTTTACTTTTTTGCAATAACGTCGTATATCTCCGGCCTGAATCCAGAAATGCAGATACATTCCTGCCTTTTGTCCAGCCCGCGGACGGAAGCCATCCGGTTCCTCTTTTCAGTTTACGCAATAACTCGAAAAAATCCGTCCAGCCCGCCTAGCACAATCCATTGCACAGTCGTAAGGAGCCGGAGCTGTGCCTATGATTTAAGGAGATCATTTTGTCTACAAAAACAGTATACTTCATTGAAGGTGACGGTATTGGCCCTGAAGTTTGGGGTGCCGCCCGCCCGGTAATTGATGCCGCTCTTGAAAAAGCCTACGGCGGAGAGAAAAAGATTGAATGGACCGAACTCCTTGCCGGGGAAAAAGCCTACGCTGAAACTGGTGAATACCTGCCGCAGGAGACCCTCGACACTCTTGCCAAAGCCGAACTGGCTATCAAAGGCCCCCTGCAGACTCCGGTAGGTAAAGGCATCCGCTCTCTTAACGTTACTTTGAGACAGGTGTTTGATCTCTACGCCTGTATTCGTCCCATCCGTTACTTTGAAGGAATTGAATCCCCGGTAAAACGTCCCGATCTGGTCGATATCGTTGTTTTTCGTGAGAATACCGAGGACGTTTACGCCGGTATCGAGTGGAGCTCCGCATCCCCTGAAGCGAAAAGGGTAATTGATTTTCTGGTGGATGAAATGGGTGCCAAGATCGACCCCACAGCCGGTGTCGGCATCAAGCCCATTACTCCCGCAGGTTCCAAACGTCTGGTTCGCAGGGCTATTGATTACGCTATTGACCAGAACCGTGAATCCGTAACTCTGGTTCACAAGGGCAACATCATGAAGTTCACCGAGGGCGGTTTCCGTCAGTGGGGCTATGATCTTGCTGAGGAAGAATATGCCGGAAAAGTAGTTAAAGAAGGCGAAGATGCAGCCGGTAAGGTTGTCATCAATGACCGCATTGCCGATGCGATGTTTCAGGAACTGCTCATGCGTCCTGAACAGTACAGCGTGGTCGCCACCACCAACCTTAACGGTGACTATCTTTCTGATGCTCTTGCCGCTCAGGTCGGCGGCCTCGGTCTTGCTCCGGGCGTTAACATGGGTGACAAGCTTGCCATTTACGAAGCAACCCACGGAACCGCACCGACTATCGCAGGCAAGGACCTTGCCAACCCCGGCAGTATCCTGCTTTCCGGTGCCATGCTGCTGGAAAACAACGGTATGGGCGAAGCGGCTGTCCTGATCAAGAATTCCGTTGAAAAAGCTCTGGCCGCCAAGAAGGTTACTGTGGATCTGGCAAGTCAGATCAGCGGTGCTGAGCAGGTCGGTTGTAAAGAGTTCGGTGAGATTATTCTCGCTAATCTGTAGTAAGTAGCTGAAAGGACTTACCAGTATATTGAGACTGAAAGTATTAAGCCCTCCCCATGCGTATGCGCGGGGAGGGCTTTTTTTATTGTAACTTGATGGATTGTTAAATTTATTCCACTTTAAATTTAATGCCTTTAGGTGATTGTTTAAGCTCTATGTGGCTGTCCGGGTTGTCTACTTCAGTAGACGTTATTTCAAGCATTTTAACGTCATAGACATCAGGGATGGTGCGCACAATGAGTTGCATCTTATTAAATCCCTTGAGCAGCCGCTTTTTTTGACCGGGGATAAGTCTGAATTGGGCAACGCTGACATTGCTTTCCGCAATAGTAACAGATCCTGCCACAGGATATTTACATTTATTCTGTATGGTCAGGGCTTCGGCTTTTCCGGCTGCAAGAAAAACAAGAGCCAGTAATATTGGGATGAACAGTCTTTTCATAGTATTCCGATCAAGGTTTTTCTGAGTTTGGAAGTCGTCTGATTGAGTATGCCGAGCTATTGCCGGGAGAGTATATTATAAATTCATGAGTGTGTAGTTTTTTTAATCTGTTCCTGTTTTGGGTAGAGCAGGTGAGTATATACTTATATAATTGAGATACGATCTCAGTTGACTATACTCGGATCTCACGTACAGTGTGCCCGTCGGAAATAAAGTTATAATTCATATCGGAGCAGATCTATGCAACGGATAATATTTTTTTTGATTTTCATACTTTCCTCCTGCCCAGTTCTCGCTGCTGAGAAAAAGGACCCCCAGATGCCACCTGCCCATGTGGCGACATCAAAGTCCTTTGCCGGACAGGTCGCGCCTGAATCTTCATATATTGGTACTGTTTATTTTTCCGAGACTTCCGATGTTGCATCCGAGGTCAGCGGTAAGATCGTGAAGGTTGAAGTGGAAGAAGGTGATATTGTTAGAAAAGGTGATGTGTTGATCAGGCTCAGTTCCGATCTGCTCAATACAGAAATCCGCGCTGCTAAAGCCGCCTATGCCGAATCCAAGGCTAACTATGATCTTGCCAAGCGCGATGACCAGCGTATTACCAAGCTTTTCAAGAGTGGTTCTGTTCATGAGGGTGAATACGATTCCAAGCGCTTCAAAGCCATTGCTATGGAAAGTGAGCTTGCGTCCTCTCAGGCAAAGCTCCGCCGCCTTCAGATTCAGCTTTCTAAGAAAACAATACGTGCTCCTTTTGACGGCATCGTGCTCAAGCGCTCTGTCTATCTCGGCGAATGGCTTTCTGTAGGTGCCGATGTGGTCAAGCTGGGCATGAACACCAGTTACGATGTTGTGGTTAACGTCCCGCAGGATGTTGCGCAGGTGGTCAAGCCCGGACTTGAAGTGGGTATCACAGCCGGAAGCAAAGAATATAAAGGTAAGGTCTTTGCTGTTATTCCCCGTGGTGATGTTGCCAGCCGTACCTTCCCGGTAAAGATTAGAATCATCAGCAAGAACGGCTTCAAGCAGGGTATGGAAGCCCGTGTTTCCCTGCCTAACGGTCTGGCCAGCGAAACTGTTGTCGTCCCCCGTGATGCAGTAATCACCTTGCACGGCACAACCATGGTTGTCGGTGTAATTGACGGTAAGGCTCAGCCGTTTCCCGTACAGGTGGTTGGCTTTAAAGGTATGAATGCCGGAGTTCGTGGCAAGGGTCTTAAGGCCGGAATGGATATAGTCACTAAGGGTAATGAAAGGCTCAGGCCCGGACAGCCCGTGGTTATTGATAATATTTAGCCCGACGGGCCGGAGTAATTCATGGATTTTGTAAAATTTTCAATTGAAAAGCCCGTTTCGGTGCTGGTGGGGGTTATCCTGCTGGTTCTTTTCGGTGGTCTGGCCCTTTCCGGTCTGCCGTACCAGCTTTCACCGTCCGTAACCGAACCGGAAATTACCGTTGAAACCTCATGGACCGGGGCTACCCCTTATGAGATCGAACGCGATATCATTGAAGAGCAGGAAAAAGTGCTCAAGGGTGTAACGGGACTTATGGAGATGGAGTCCGAGTGCTTTGACAGCTTCGGGCGTATTTCCCTGCGTTTCAAAATCGGTACGGACATTGATGATGCCCTGCTCAGGGTTTCCAACAAGCTGAACGAGGTTAAGAAATATCCCTCAGATTCAGACCGTCCGATTATCTCGGCTACCGGTGCTTCTGCATCTCCGGTTATCTGGATGATCCTGCGCACACTGCCGGATAATAAACAGCATATTAATGAATTTGCTACTTACTTTGAAGATGATGTGCGTCAGTACCTTGAGCGCGTGGATGGTGTCGCGGACCTGTTCATCGGCGGCGGTACTGAAAATGAAATGCATATCATCATCGCCCCGGAAAAGCTGGCTGCTTACAACCTGACCATCGATAAGGTCACCGAAGTACTGCAAAGTGAGAACGCCAACGTTTCCGCCGGTAACCTCGGTGTAGGGCGTCGTGATTACCGCATCCGCACTACATCTGAATTCAAGAGTCCCGAGGAAGTCGAGAGTGTTGTTATCACTTCCTCCGGTCAGCAGAGGGTGACCATCGGCGATGTGGGCAAGGTTGTTCCCGGTTTTGAGAAGCAGACCGTTGCCATGCTTCATAACGGTGTTCCCGGTATTGCTGTCGGGGTTAAGCCTGAACCCGGTTCCAACGTTCTGGAAGTGACCAAGAACGTTCGCAAGGTTGTGGAGGAACTTAACGCAGGAGTGCTTGCCAAGAAAGGGGTCTTCCTAGATTGGGTTTATGACCAGGCCCCTTACATCAACGGTGCAATCGATCTCGTAAAACAGAACATTATCATCGGTGGTGTGCTGGCGGTTATAGTGCTGCTCATCTTTTTGCAGTCTTTTTCCGCTACCATCATTGTTGCCATCGCTATTCCCATATCTGTTGTCGGGTCATTCATTGTTTTCGGAGGACTGGGCCGGACACTGAACATAGTCAGTATGTCCGGTATTTCGTTTGCGGTAGGTATGCTGGTGGATAACGCCATTGTTGTCCTTGAAAATATTGACCGTCACCGCGGTATGGGCAAGCGCCCTTACCGGGCAGCCTATGACGGCGCCAGCGAGGTCTGGGGCGCAGTTCTGGCTTCGACCCTGACCACCGTTGCGGTATTCCTCCCGGTTATTTTTATTGAAGAAGAAGCAGGGCAGTTGTTTAAGGATATCGCTATCGCGGTTACCTGCGCTATTTCCTTGTCCTTGTTTGTGTCCATCTCAGTAATTCCCATGCTGGCCAAGCAGTTCTACTCCTTTTCCAAGCGTGAAAAGAAAACCAAAAAGAACGTCCTTACCGGAATCGGTTCCAAGTTTTCCGATGCGATTATGGGCTTGCTCAGTCTTGCCATTCGTAACTGGGCTACACGTCTTTCAACTGTAGCGATTCTGGTAGCGGCTTCAGCCTTACTGGTGATTTCCTTCTTCCCGAAGATGGAATACTTACCGCAGGGGAACAGGAATTTTATTTTGTCCATCCTCATCCCGCCGCCGGGGCTTTCCTTTGAAGAACGCGAATCTATCGGTGAATATATTGCCGCGCAGGCAGCTCCGCATCTTAAGGAGGAAAAGGATGGTTTCCCCTCAATTGAGCAGATCTTCTATGTCTCCGCCCCCGATATCAACCTTTTCGGTGCCAGTTCAGGTGACGAGGAGCGTCCGGCTGACCTGATCCCGCTTTTTAACCGGATCATGAATTCAATCCCCGGCATGTTCGGGGTCAGCCTTCAGGCTTCCATTTTTGAAACAGGCCTTGGTAAAGGGCGTATGGTTGCCGTTGATTTCAGCGGGCCGGAACTTCCAAAGCTCATGGCTGCTGCCGGAACGATGTTCGGCATGGCGCATCAGGCAATTCCCGGCGGGCAGGTTCGGCCTATTCCGTCCCTTGAAATGCTTTATCCCGAAGTTCGTATAGTTCCCGAGCGTGACCGTTTGCGTGCGGCAGGTATGTCCAGCCAAGAACTTGGTGAGGCGCTTGATGTTCTCATGGATGGTCGCAAGATCGGTGATTTTAAGGAAGAAGGTAAAAAGAAAATTGACCTGAAGCTCATGGCTTCTGAGAAACGGGTTGGAACCCCGGAAGACCTTTATGAATCCCTTGTGGCAACCCCGCAGGGCTGGGCGGTTCCGGTCTCTTCCCTTTCCCATCTGGAACGGACATACGGTATCACCCAGATTCGCCACCTTGAGCGCCAGAGGACTGTAACCCTCCAGATCACTCCGCCCAAAAGCATGCCTCTTGAACAGGCCATGGACATCGTCCAGAACGAGCTCATCCCCAAGGTCAAGGAAATGGGACTTATGGACGGCGTGAACGTGCGTATGTCCGGTGCGGCTGACAAGCTGACCCAGACCCGTGAGGCCATGCAGTGGAACTTCCTGTTGGCGGTGGTCATCACCTATCTGCTCATGGCGGCGCTGTTCGGTAACTTCATTTACCCGTTCATCATCCTGCTGACCGTGCCGTTGGCAGGTGCTGGTGGATTCCTCGGCTTGAAGCTGGAGAACCTGTTTATTGCGCCACAGCCGCTGGACGTGCTGACCATGCTCGGTTTCGTTATCCTGATTGGTGTTGTTGTTAACAACGCGATCCTCATCGTGCACCAGTCCTTGAATAACGTGCGTTTCGAGGGCATGGAGCACCGCGAAGCAGTGCTGGAAGCGACCCGCTCAAGGCTGCGACCCATTTACATGTCAGCCACAACATCCATCTTCGGTATGCTCCCGCTGGCAATCGCCCCCGGTCCCGGTTCCGAACTTTACCGAGGACTCGGCGCAGTAGTTCTCGGCGGTCTGGCTCTGTCTACGGTCTTTACCGTGTTCATGATCCCGGCCCTGCTCATGTTCTTCATCAAAATGGAGAAGATTGGGAGCGGGAAGGCTGAGGCATAGCAAATTCTGTTTGATATAAAAAAAGCCCTGTGAATTATAATTCGCAGGGCTTTTGTGTTTTCTATTTGTTGGCAGGATATTCGATAATGAATGCGTAGCAGCGTCCCGGAGTGCGTTGGCGACCGTATGTTCCTACATCATCCATGTAGTCCCCCCATGTGGGGACCGGCTTGTTCATTTCGCCGAATCCCATCACCCGCTGTCCAAAACCTGAGTGACCGGAATCATTGGGCTGGGAATTGTTGCGTGGGTCTTTGTCCACAACGCCGTCTCCCAAATCTTTTGCCCAATTTTCATATTTCCATTTCTCTCCGGATAGCCAGAGCCAGTTTCCAGCAGGTTCGGGAGATCCCTCAGGTTGATAGCCCCCTAAGAAGGGCCCAATTTTGATTTCATGATGATTCATAGGGGATCGGCCGTCGTAGCGTGGGAATTTCCAGAAATATTTTTCATCATCAACGAGACTGAACACAAAGTCGTTTTCCTGTTCACTGGTGATGGAAGCCAGATATCCACCAGCATCTTCCGCCAGTTTGGCTGCCTGATACCAGTTCAGGTTTCCCTTCTTGACGAAAATAACTTCATATTCGTGAGTTGCTCCATCCACATTAGTGAAGCTTTTCAATGGCAGTCTCGTTACCGGAACATCTGCAGGAAGGTTTGCCCATGTAAAGAAACTGTAAGTACTGTCTACTCTGAAATCTATATTGTTGATTGTAATAGTTTTTGTCTCAGCCGGGGCAGGCATTGATGGCGGACCCTGCCTTTTCATGGAATTGCTGTTCGCAGTGCATCCAGCCAGTAATGCAAATATGATTGTCAGTAGTGCAAGATATGTTTTTTTCATGATGAATTAGTTCCTGTTTTTGGGGCCTACTATAAAGCAATCAGTTTAAAGAGTATCAAGTTAATAAGAGTAAAAAGTTGTTAAAGCTTAACTGTTTTCCTTCACATATCTTTCCAATCTATCCATCCCCTCTGCAAGGTTCTCCATGGAATTGGCGTAGGAAAGGCGAATAAAACCCTCGGCTCCTTCACCGAAGTCGATTCCAGGGGTTACCCCGATTCCGGCCTTTTCGAGGATATCGAAAGCCAGTTTGAGGGAACTGCCTTCGAATTTTGCTGCTAGGTGTTTCATGTTGACCAGCACGTAGAATGCTCCGGTGGGTTCGACTTTTATTTCAAAGCCTATCTCGCGCAGGCGTTTGATCAGGAATTTGCGGCGTTCATCGTAAATTCCTCTGATGCGGTTGACTTCGTCCCATGATTCGGTCAGCGCAGCCACCCCGGCATGCTGGGCCATGGAGTTGGCGGAGATGAAGAAATTCTGACAGAGCTTCTGCATGGGGCGTACGTATTTTTCCGGGGCGATGATGTAGCCCAGCCGCCACCCGGTCATGGCGAAAAGCTTGGAGAAGCCGTTGAGCACGAATGCTTTATCCGTGTATTCAAGGATTGTATGTTCTTTCTCCCCGTAGACAAGGCCGTGGTAGATTTCATCAGAAATAATCCACGGTCCCATTTTGACGATCTTTTCCATACGTTCCGGGGAAAGCAAGGTTCCGGTGGGGTTGGAGGGGGAGTTGATCAGGATTGCTTTGGTACTTTCGTTGATCGCCTTTTTGATTGCCTCCGGGCGGTATTGGAAGCCGTCTTCCTCAAAAGTGCGGATGCTGTTGGCCTCAGCTCCGGAGAATGAAATAAAGTTACTGTAGCAGGCATAACAGGGGTCGGAGACAATGATGTTGTCGCCCTGATCCAGAATAAAGGTAAAGAGCAGCAGCATGGCCGGGGAGGTGCCTTGGGTGATGATGACCCGGCCCGGATCAACAACTACGTCGTAGGTGTCCTTGTAATATTTGCTGATTGCTTCGCGCAGTTCGGGAATGCCAAGGCTGTGGGTGTAGTGTGTTTCGCCGGCTTCCATGGCTTTGATGCAGGCTTGCTTGACGCATTCCGGGGTGTCGAAGTCCGGCTCGCCGATTTCCATATGGATGATGCTGCGGCCCTGCCGTTCCAGTTCCTGTGCTTTTTCCAGCACGTCCATGACTAAGAAAGGGGTAATCTCACAGGCTCTTTTTGAAATACAGTCCATGTTATGCTCCAAGAGGGGATATGAGGCGCTACGCGCTATTAGATGGTGGGATTTTTGTAAGGCTATATGGTCATATACATTTTGAATCGTTTGAGCGCAACAAGGTGGTTTTGAATAAAATTATCATGCTTGTGTCCCGGTCCTCGATGAAGTAAATACCCGCCACAGACCATGAATATACTACTCATCGATAATAACGACAGCTTTACCAACAACCTTGAGCATCTGCTGGCCAGCGAGATTGCCGGGGCGCGGATTGCTGTGCTTCCCTATGCAGAAGTTCTGGGAAATGCTGAGGCTTTTGATTTCAGCGCGTACTCTTTGATCATTATTTCTCCCGGTCCGGGCTGCCCTGCCGATTATCCGGGCTATGGGCGGGTTATAGAGTCACACCTGCCTGTATTGGGTGTCTGCCTTGGCATGCAGGTCATAAATGAATATTTCGGCGGACGCACTGCAAGGCTGGACGGCTGTTTTCATGGACGTACCGAGCGAATTGATTTTGACGGGCGAAATCTGGCCGTTGCCCGTTACCATTCTCTGTATTGCGCGCATTTAGGTCAGGGCTTGCAACTACTCAGCGAGAATAGTGCACAAGTTCCCATGGCTGTGGTTCATGAAAGTTTGCCCCTGCTGGGCTATCAATTCCACCCCGAATCATTTTTAACCGAGCACCCCGGAGTTTTCATTGAATTCGCCCTCCATCATTTTGGACTCTTGTAGTTTTGAGCGCTTTCGGGAAATCGCATATCATTTTGTATGCGAGCAGGAAGCGGATGTGCTGCTCGGTTCCCCGAAATTTTCTGATTCCTGTATAAGTTATCTGGGCATTGACCCGCAGGATGAACTTCTGCTTCACCCCGGTGTTTCCGGCGCAGAGGTCAGTGCACAGATGAAAGAGTTCTGCTTTACAGGAGATGGTCCCGTTATCGGCTATCTGTCTTATGAACTCGGACATGAATTGCGTGGAGTGGAGAGTTGCAAGGCTGCTGAGTTCCCGTTTCTACATTTGAAAAAGTATCGCGCGGTGCTGATTCATGACGGTGGTAATTCGTCCCTGAGTCTTCTTTGTTCTGATGAAACTTATCGGTCAGTAATTGTCGATTCTATTCCCCAAAATGGGGGCGTTCCTGATGTCGAATTACCCTCTTTTGCTGAAAAAGATATCCGTATGTCCCTAGATAAACAGGGATATGAAGAAGGAGTTGCCCGCACTCTTGAGTTCATCCGTGACGGCCTGACTTATCAGCTCAATCTAACCACTCGTTTGACCATGGCTGGTGGGGATCTTGATCCTGTGCTCTGGTTTTTCGCACTTCATAAAAGTTACCCTGCTGCTTATTACGCACTGTTCAGTAGTGGTGAAAAAGTGGTGGTATCCACTTCTCCCGAGCTGTTTTTAAGAGTAGAAAATGGCTGCGTGCTTTCTGAACCTATCAAGGGCACTCAGCGTTTTGATGAGTATTCAGAGGAACTGGTCCGCTCGCTGCAAAGTTCAGTAAAAGAGGATTCCGAACTTTCTATGATCGTGGATTTGATCCGTAACGATATCTCTGCTGATTGCCGTTACGGTTCAGTGGTAGTTGAGGACCATAAGTCCGTATTTGCGGTGGACAATCTTTTGCAGATGTTCAGCCGGGTGCGCGGTGAATTGGCTGATGGACGGGATTGCATTGACCTGCTTTTAAACGCATTCCCCGGCGGCTCAATCACCGGGTGTCCCAAGAAAAGCTCCATGGAGCTTATCGATAAGCTTGAGCCGCATGTTCGCGGTCCTTATTGCGGCAGCATCGTGCTCATCATGGGGCCGCAGGATATGGTCGCTTCAATCCCCATCAGAACTGCTGTTTATAACCGGGAGACAAAAGAACTTGATTACTGGGCCGGAAGCGGCATTGTCATTGATTCCAACCCTGAAGCGGAGTACAGGGAAACAATCGCCAAAGCCGGCAAAATTTTAGACCCGGAGTCTGTATGATTTATTTCAGAAATGGAGAATTGCTTGAAGATGAAGTCCGTCTTGATTTTGCCCAGCCCGCTTTTAGGACCGGATACGGATTTTTCGAGACCCTCTGCTGGAATGGAAGCAAAATTTGTCATTTGGACCTGCATCTGCAGCGGGCGCGCAAAAGCCTTGCTGAGTTCAATGTTGCTGAAGAATCGCTTGATTATGAAACAGTCATCCGGGAAGTTGTCAAAGCGAATGGTCTTGAAAATGAATTTGCGCGGGTTAATATCTTTTTTCCGGTAGAGCAGGGGCTTACTTTACCCATCGTCTGTGCGATTCCTTTTGAGTATGTGCCGCACCGTTCTTGGACTCTCAGGCCAAACCAGCACATCTTTCTTACTCCGCTCATGGCGCACAAATCCACCAACCGTATGGATTATCTCAATGCTTGGAAGACCGCACAGGCTGACGGTTTTGACGATGCTCTTCTTCAGGATTTCGCTGGTAATGTCCTTGAGTCTTCTTTTGCTTCGCTTTTGTTCCGGGTAGGGGATGCTTTTTTTGAACCGCAGACTGATTTCAAACTGCCCGGAACAGCCCAGATTGTTGCAGCCAGACATATCGAGATTGACGGAGCAGAGATCAATCTGTCACAAATTGAGCAGTTTGATCATGCCTACGCTCTTAATTCTCTGGGGGGCATGATTCCTGTCACCGCAATCGGTGAAGTTATATTTGAACCTGATTTTATCTTGGCAGACGAATTAAGTTCCGAAATTCTAGAGCTAAAATTATAATGTGATATTTTTCCATTAGGCCCTATATAGATTGCGAGATGTGAGCTTATAAAGTGTATATTAACGTCGCTTCTGGTCGGGCAAATTTTTGTTGAAACATGGTGGGAATCAGGATGGTTGCAGGTAATACTAAATTTACAGTTCTTTCGTGCGGTTCTTTTGATAATCTTGGGCTTCAGCAAGGTGAGAGTGTTAATATTGAATTATTTACAACTCAGGAGCGCCTTTGGGGTGAGGTCGTAGGTTTTAAATCCGGTGTGTTCCTTTCAGTCTGGCTTCCGGCTTTAAGGGAAAGAGAATATCAGCGGATTTTGGCTGATGATCCGGATGTTACTGTCAGGGCGAAATGCAAGGATTGCGTTATATGCGGTTTCCGCTCAACAGTGACAAGAGTAATGAAGTACCCTTACCCAATTCTTTATCTAAGTTACCCTGAGTCCTTTGAGAAAGTCAGCTTACGCAAGAATGAGCGTGTTGAGTGTTTCCAACCTGTGAGTATTGTTTATAAGGGAACAGAGTTGCAGGGAGTTTTCAAAGATATTTCAAAGGGGGGAGGCAGGATTTCGTTTACCCTTCCTGATGGTAATATCTTTTTTAATATGGGACGTGAGCTGACAGCGGATTTTTCATTCAAGATGAATGGTGATGGCCCGGAGATCAGTGGTTCCGGGGTCGTTCGCAATATGGTCAGTGGTTCGAGCAATGTCTCCATTGGATTCAAATTTATCAAGTTCAAGAGTGGGACAGAGGGCCTGTTAGATCAGGTTATCAAGTCATTTAGTTTGCATTCCGGATCTGTTTAGAAGTGCAGCCCCAGCTAAGTAGCTAAGGCTGCATTATATTTTATTAAGGTTTACGAACGGTAGCTATGCGTGAGCGTACAGGAATGTTCGTAGATTTCAGGCCGGGAGTTTGACCGTGCAGGTCAAAGTCGAGATTTACACCGGGCTGGAAGATAAGTACGTGTGTTGATCCGCCAAAATGAAACATACCCAGCTGGTCACCTTTATTTATATGTTGCCCTTCATAAACGGTTATTTCGTTGGAAGAAACCTCTGCCATACCGACGAACATGACAGCCATTAAGCCGATATCCGGATTGTCAGCTTCAATGAAGATAAGTGCCCGGGCAGCTACTTGCGTGATATAGCCTTGGGATTTGTTGGGGCTGGCCGGATCAAATCCGGCGGTAGGTGACTGGGCATAGTACGAACCATCAATCAGCTTAGTCTTCAATATCTTGCCGCTAACCGGGCTGTGCCAACGGTGGTAGCTTAGCGCACTTAAAAATGCTTGATAGATGGTGCCGCCTTCGAACCGTGCGGTTAGCGGGTCTCCGTCGAGCATATGGTAAAGCGAGTAGGGCTGGCCCTTTATCCAGAACTGATCCCTTAGCTTCACATTCTTAGCCAGATTGAAAGGTGCTGACTCACAGGCGTTCGCAATAACGGCATCGTTTTTCGGTGAAGCAACTGGCCGCCTTCCTTCTCTATATTGGCGGGTGAAGAAGTCATCCCAGGATTTAAATCCATGGTATGGCTTGCTTGGATCACAGATAAAGTCCTTTTCAAATCCGGGCATGGCCTTTTGTGCATCTCGACCAAACCATCCTTTTTCCGGGTCTTTGCTAAGTACATACCTTGAATCCTGTGACCCAAGGAATACGGCCCACTGGTTAAGTATTTTCTTCAGCTGGGTGTTGACTCTGCTGTCTAAAAACGCATTTGTACCGGCCGAGGTTCCCATAGGCCAGTTTAATACTGCATTGATGGGAAAACCAACTACCCCGGTTGTGTTGAATTCCGGTGCCTGCTGTGAAATTTCACTCAATTTTTGCAACATCTGCTTGTAGTCGCGGATTTGCGGATTACCCGCCGGATCGTTTTTGAACTTCGCTTTGTCGGGTACCATTTCAAACATCTGTGTGAAAAGCATGAGCAGTTCGGGATCATTTTCAATAAGTTCTTTGAACTCTTGAACGACCGGAATGAGTTGCGGAGTACCCTGTGAAACAGTGCGCTGCGATGCTCCGTTCGCTGGTACGCAAAGACCAAAGCAGAGGATCAGGCTGCAAAAGAAGATTATAAGATTTTTTGTCCAATACCGATTACATGTCATGTCCCACCTCCGGCTTAAATTTTGAGGGAAAGATTAGATGAATGAACAGCATTACTTTTATAACTTGCCGGAGATAATGTTGCCAAGCTTGATTAGTAAAAAAGGACGGACCCGAGTTTGATAACTCAGGTCCGTCCTTGAAAAAACAATCTATTTAATGGTGTTTTTTTATCTATGAAACCAACAGATAGTCCCGTCCCATCACATATCCGCGTGCATCCAAGAATTCTGCAACCTCGTCACGCGCGCCCCAACTGGCAACATAGGAGAGCAGGAAGGTTTCTCCTGCTGCAGGTATTTCATTGCGGTGGAGTACTTTCTTGCCGTGGATGAGCATACCCACCTTGCGCGGGTCCACATCCACATAGAAGGCGGTTTCTACTCCGAGGTTTTCTAACATCTGGTAGCGCTTGCGGGAGGTGCGCCCGGAGCCGATAATACCGACTTTGGGGCTGGGGCCGAGTTTCTTTCGCAGCCAGTTGAAAAGGTATTTGCTCTTGATGCGGTAGAAGGCTTCGATTGTATATTTGGGATGGTTGCGGGATAAGCGGTCCGGTGGATCATTCCAGATGAGCAGTTCTTCGTCCACCTTGCGCATTCTTACCCCGGCTTCCAGCCAGCGCAGGACCAGTTCGTAATCTTCAGGAAAATCACCGTCCCGGAACGGGCCGTGTTTTTCAATGAGTTCCTTGCGCATCATGATGGATGGGTTGGCAAAAGGAAACTCCACAAAACGGTTCAGGGAAATTTCATCAGCGTCAACCAATGTGTTGATCCAATCCACATAATGGGCGTAGCCGCCGTTCTTTTCGCGGTCCCCGCCGAATCCAACCCGGCAGGATGTCAGACCGACATGAGGGTCGCAGTCCAGCAGGTCAGCCTGCTTTGCAATGCGTTCAGGCAGGGCCATGTCGTCAGCGTCCATGCGCGCAATGTAGCTACCACTAGCCGCGTTAATGGCTGCATTGGCCGCGCCGACCACCCCCTGATGCTCAAGGAAGATTGGTTTTAAACGAGAATCACGGGCGGCATATTCTTTGAGGATCTCAGCAGTATTGTCAGCGGACCCATCATCCACGGCAACCAGTTCGAGATCATCGAAGGTCTGGCCTAAAATGCTTTCAATTGCTGCCCCTACAGTGGACTCGCAATTGTAGCAGGGCATGGTTACCGAGACTTTGGGACTGCTCATGCTTATTCTGCTCCCTTGGCTTCTTCCTGTGCTATGGATTCCTGCATCTGGCGTTTAAGCCGGCAAATGCTGCATACTCCGGCAGAAGTGGGGTAGCCGCATTCAGTGCAGGGATTGATTTCGTAATCTTTCTCTTCTTTCTCAAGGGCAGAGAAAGCGGGCTGTCCACGGTCAAGGAATCCTTTGTAGAAAGCGCGTTTGGTGCCGGGACTGCGCAGTTCCATATCTCGCCAGAGCTTCTTATGTCCGGTGAAGCTGGCTCCGGAACTATAGGGGCAGGGCAGGTGGTGATAGGGAATGTCGGCAAGAAAAGAGAATACAGCACTTTCGTATTCAGTAACTCTGAAAAGGGGCTTGACCTTCTTGGCAAAACCGTTTTCAGCAGGCAGTACCGGACCCTGATCGGAAAGGTAGCCCTGATCCCAGCGCAGGGTATTGGCGAAGAGACGGGCCACTTCGTCATCAAGGTTATGTCCGGTAGCGAGAGCGGTGTATCCTTCTTCAATAGCTACTTTGTTAAAATAGTGGCGTTTGAATTTACCGCAGATGGCGCAGATGGGGCGGCGGATATGCTTTTTGATCAGCGGCATGGGCACGCCTTCTTTTTCCAGCTCTACCACCCGCAGCGGATAGCCTTTGTCCTTGCAGAAATCTTCGACCACGGTACGTGCTTTGATGGATGATTCAAAAATGCCCAGATCAATGTGCAGTCCTGTTACATCGTAGCCCAGTTCGGCCAGCGCATACATGAGTCCAAGGGAATCCTTACCCCCGGAAAGGGCGACCAGTACCTTGTCGTCACGTTCGAGAAGCTTACGGTTTTTGATGCCCTGCGCAACCTGTTTCATGAAAAAATTATTAAAATGGTCCTTGCAGAACGCGGCATTATGGCTGGGCAGGGAAACTACTGCTTTTGCTTTACATACCTTGCATTTCATATCTTTATCCTACGGAAATTACTTTTCTGAGTTCAATTTCATCACCCTGCCTGATCTGCTCATCCTGAGTAATCAGTTCCCCGTTACGGATGACCAGAGTGTCTGTGTGGTGCAGTCCCTGCTTGTTAAGCAGTTGCAGGACGGTGTTTAATTTAGTGTATTCTACTGTCTGGCCTTCGGGTTCGATTTTAACAGTGACCATGGTCAGACTCCTTTTTTCTTTATTATATGATAAGATGATGTCCGAGGCCTAGGGGTGTAGCGTTTAAGTGCGTTTTCAGCAAGCTTTTCCTACTGGAGTGAGGGAGAACCTTTGCCACAGGTTACAATCAAGGAAAAATGGAAAAAATAGCAGCCAGAACGGGAAAACATTGTTATTCTATGTTAGGATTAAGGCATGAATAGGAAGTGTGCAATCCATTCGGGGCATGGAATTAAAAAAAAGCCTATTAATGTTGACCCGAACTTGAATATTGAACTAAACTGGCAATAATGAAAAACGACTTTCAAGGAGTTGCATATGGCTCAGAAGACAATTTTAGTCGTTGACGACGAAAAGCATATACGGATGCTCTACAGGGAGGAGCTTGAGGCCGGAGGCTATAAAGTTTCTACTTCTGATGGGACCGAAGATATTCTTGTGGTCATCGGACGTGAAAAGCCGGATCTTGTTGTTCTGGATATCAAGTTGGGTATTAATAGGTCCGGACTGGACCTGTTGCAGGAGATAAGACAGGAGGATCAAAATCTTCCAGTTATTCTCAGCACAGCCTATGACAGCTTCAAACATGATATGAAGTCCATTGCGGCTGATCATTATGTGGTGAAATCCGTTGATTTGAGTGAGCTGAAGGAGAAAGTCGAGCTTGCTTTAAGTTGATTTTTACCTCAGCTAATAGAGGCTGAGTGGTAAAATAATTAAACTTATTTTAGGAATCTATGAAAATAGGTTCCTTTTTTACTTGCCAAACCAAAATGACGGTGCTAGAACCCGCTTGTCTTTGACGGCAGAGATGTCTCAAGGCAACCAAAATAAATGCAGGCCAGTAGTTCCAACGGCTAGAACGTCGGTCTCCAAAACCGAATGCTGGGGGTTCGAATCCCTCCTGGCCTGCCATTTATCACTTCAAAAAAGCGAACAAGCTACAATTCATGTTCGACATCGCCAATACAATCAAAGAAATAAGCATCCTTGCTTTACCTTTTCTTCTGGCAATTACCTGCCACGAAGCCTCTCATGGCTTTGCAGCTTATCTTCTCGGTGACCCTACGGCTAAACAGGCCGGTCGCCTTACTTTGAATCCCGTAAAACATCTTGATCCGATGGGAACCCTTGCCCTTGTGCTGACCCGCATGATCGGCTGGGCTAAACCTGTTCCGGTCAACCCAATGTATTTCAAAAATCCGCAGCGGGATATGATGATTGTCGCACTGGCTGGTCCGGCGGCAAACATGGCACTTGCGGTAATGTTCTCAATTGTCGTAAAGGTGATTCTTTCACTTGATGTGAACGGTATGTCCCCGCTGATGCTCAAGGTGCTTGAGCCTACGGTGATGATTGCCAATGCGGGTGTCATAATCAATCTGGCCTTGTGTTTTTTCAATCTTCTGCCTATCCCTCCGTTGGACGGGAGTAAGATTATCGCTGGATTCATGCCCCGTGAGGCCGCATTCAAGTTTATGTCGTTCCGGTACGGATTCGTTATCGTAATCGTGCTGGCAATGCTCGGACTGCTTGGTAAAATCATCAGTCCGGCCATGGGTTTTTTCTATAATTTTCTGGTTCATTAGGACCGCCAAGCATACAAGATTTTATAATGAGTAAGACAAACAATCGCATAGTTTCAGGCATGAGGCCCACCGGACGGTTGCACCTAGGACATTACTTTGGTGTTCTGGTCAACTGGGTCAAGATTCAGGAAGACCACGAATGTTATTTCTTTGTTGCCGACTGGCACGCAATGACCAGTGAATATTCCGATCCCCGCAAGATTCAGGGCTTTGTACCTGAACTGGTCAAAGACTGGATTGCAGCAGGTCTTGATCCTGAAAAATGTGTGATTTTCCACCAGTCTCAGGTCAAGGAGCACATTGAGCTGCACTTGATTCTGTCCATGCTTACCCCGCTGGGGTGGTTGGAAAGGAACCCCACTTACAAAGAAATCAAGAATGAACTCGCTCAGAAGGAATTGGGAACTTACGGTTTCCTCGGTTATCCTGTGCTGATGGCTTCTGATATTCTTATGTATAAGCCTTCACATGTTCCTGTGGGACAGGACCAGCTTCCTCACCTTGAGCTTGCTCGTGAGATTGCGCGCCGCTTCAACCATCTGAACGGCGAATATTTCCCTGAACCCAATGCCCTGCTCACCGAAGATGCTAAGCTTCCCGGTCTGGATGGACGTAAGATGTCCAAGAGCTACAATAACGGCATTTTTCTTGGCGAGCCCATGGATGAAGTTAAGCCCAAGGTTATGTCCATGTTGACCGACAAAAACAGACTCCGTAAGTCCGATCCGGGCGATCCTGAAGTCTGTAACCTCTATCCCTACCACAAGCTGCTCACCGACGCAGAAACCTGTGCTGAGATCGAGGAAGGCTGTCGCAACGCAAGCCGTGGTTGCGTTGAATGTAAAAAGCTGCTGGCCGAGAACATGGCCAAGTTCCTTGAACCCATGCAGGAACGCCGCCGCCATCTGGATGAAAATCCGCAGCTTGTCTGGGATATCCTACACGAGGGAACTGCCAGAGCTCAGGCCAAGGCAAAAGAGAACATGGACGAAATCCGTGAGCTTATCGGCTTCAAGTACTAAGAGTTTTTTTACAAAGACATTAAAAAGTCCCCTGTTGCAGATGCTGCAGGGGATTTTTTGTATGCAGGATTAGAATCATATTGTTAAGGGAGGCGGGGTTGAATCCCCGGATACTCTGTCCACCACCTGGCGGACTTCCGGGAGGCATCAACGGACCTTGGGGTTTGTCTCTGCGCAGTGGCATGCTCCGTTTTTCTTTTCAGCCATGATGCGTTCAAAAATGGTTGATTTCCCATTTTCTATAACATCCTTTTGGATGTCATCAGAGGTGTAACCAAAGCAGTGGCAAATAAGTCCTGACATTAATTTATACCGTCTAAAATTTTCCTTTTATGAAATCCGTTATTGCTTGAATGGCTGACTTTTTGTGTTCAGTTACTTCTTCTTCAGTTTCCCACCATTGCAGGTCGCTGAATTCGAGCGGCAGCCGCAATGTGAGAAAAGGCAGGAAAAAACGAACTACATTTTCCTTGGATGATCCTTTTACGGAATCAAAGTGGAAAAAAACTTCGCCTATGAACC
Organism: Maridesulfovibrio sp.; assembly: GCF_965230075.1. Lineage (GTDB taxonomy): Bacteria > Desulfobacterota > Desulfovibrionia > Desulfovibrionales > Desulfovibrionaceae > Maridesulfovibrio. The sequence goes on from NZ_OZ245945.1 coordinate 1,127,921, forward strand.
ATGCCCGGTCTTTCTGTGAAGCCGGTTCCGGGGGCTTGATGTACATGAAATCAGGATCGGTTTCGGATTTAAGTTCGGTGTCATGAAAACGGGCGAACAGTTCGAGAACCTGCTTGCGGATCAGTTTATCGCCGTAAACATCAACTATGAAAGTGAACTTAAGGAATCCGGTTTCCGGGGTCAGGTTGTGGCGTGATATTTTGAGCACACCGTCCTTGCGTTTGGACTCGTCATCCTCAAGGAAAAGGTCGAAGGCGCAAAAGCCGATAAAGTTTTCAGCTCCACGAAGTTCTTCCAATTGTGCTTCAATTCCGGCTGTGCTCTTATTCATTGTCCTTCAGCCTGCCTTTTTCCGTTTCGGAATCTTTACGGCCAAATGAGCCCAGTCCGTTACCGGTCCTTTTGACCATCTTAAAGATGGCAAGGACAATGACCAGCATGACAATTATTGCCTCGACGCCTTCTCCCGTCATTTTACAACCTCCGCTGCTGCCTTGCTAAATTAATGTGAACATCCCTGCAATGATTCACCTTTAAATAAAGCTGTTACCTTGGGAATAGCGATTAAGGCAAGTAGAATGAGTGCAGAAAGGATGTAAAGAAAACCATGCGTGTGTTCTTCACCGGATTGTACCCAGTCGGTAATGCTGAGGCCCAGTGAATAATAGAGCCAGTTGGCGAACATACCCAGCGCCAGCGAACAAACGATGATGGAACCAAGATAGATGAAAGCGGAGCGCTTGCCCAGAAGCTTTGCTACCACTGTGAAAGAAGCTGCATTAGTTGCCGGGCCGGCCAGCAGGAAAACCAAGGCTGCGCCGGGAGAAAGTCCTTTCAGTGCTAAAGCAGCGGCAATTGGGGTTGATGCAGTGGCGCAGACATAGAGTGGGACAGCGGCAGCAAGCATTATGAGTAAGGGGAAGAAGCCGTCACCCAGGTTGCGTTCAATGAAACCGTCAGGAATGAGTGCGCCGAATATTCCGGCTAAGAGTACTCCACCGAGGAACCAGAGTCCGATGTCCTGCAGCAGGTTGCCGAAGGAGTATTGCATTCCGTATGAGAGTTTGCCGCTGAAGGTGTCTGGGCGCTCATCATGTGAGTGGCCGCAGCCGCAACCTGAATCTGAACAGCTTGAAAGCTCTTCGCTATGAGAGTTGCATCCGCATTCAGAGTCTGAGCAACTGGATTCAGTCTGCAAAGGCTCTGAATGAGACCCGCACCCGCAACCGGATATCTTTTTTGCGTCATCCATTTTGGGCAATAGCACAGCATCAGGGATAAGTTGGGGGGCTTCCTCGGTAATACTGTCACTTTTCTTTTCGTTCCTATCTACCATGATGCCTGCCACCACAGCAGTAAAAAAGGCTGCAAAGGGTCTGAAAACAGCCATTACCGGATCAAGCAGGGCGTAGGTCACGGCGATGGAATCAACCCCGGTTTCAGGAGTAGAGATCAGGAATGAGGTAGTAGCCCCTTTGCTGGCTCCTTGCTGGCGGAGCTGGGCAGCGGCAGGTATGACGCCGCAGCTGCATAACGGGATAGGTACTCCGAGAATAGAGGCCTTAAATATGTCGGAAGTCTTGCCGGAACCAAGGTTTTTGGAAATGAATTCTGGCCCGACAAAGGCTTTGAGCAGTCCGGCAATAAAGAATCCCAAGAGCATGAAAGGTGCGGACTCCAGCAGCACTTCCCATGACTCATGTGCAATGGAAAATAGTATGTCTATCATTTATTTATCTCCCAGCGGAATACCGCAGCCATCTCCCTGCATGTGTGCCAGGGCGGTCTGCATGATGATTTCCACATGTTTATCGTTAAGGCTGTAAATCGCCCTGCGACCATGCTTCTCAAAGCGGACCATACGCGCCGTTCTCAGAATTCGTAGCTGATGTGAAACAGCGGAATGAGTCATGCTCAAAAGTTCTGAGAGATCGCAGACGCAGAGGTTGCTTATGGAAAGGGCGTGCAGGATTTTTATCCTGACCGGTTCACCCAGAATTTTGAAAGTAGCAGCCAAATCATTCAAGGTTTCACTTGGACAGCTTCGACTATTAACAAGTTCCACAGCACCCGGGGTCGGGTTGTGGGAGGTGCAGCAGTCAGAATTATTTTTCATGGTTCTTTCCTATATGTGTTTATATGAACAACTGTTCATACATTAAGAGTCAGCTGTGGAAAGTCAAGTAAAAATCGTTTCTATTTACAAGCTATGGGGGTAAATTGGTGCAGCTACTAAAATATATAATTTAATTTTGCGGGCTGATGGATTAATTTAAATGGATTGGAATAAGCCTTCATATGTGTGATTCTAAGGGTAAATTTTTGCAAGGAGCACGGTTTGGAAGATTCATCCCGCAATATTGTTTACGTAGACTCTGATCTATTTGATCTGGTATCCGTGCTCATAGAATCGCTTTCATCCGAACTTGTTGAGATTGTCAGTGGTTTTGATGATGGCGATTATTCTTTTATGCGTGAGAAGGTCCATTCCTCAAAAGGCGCAGCTCTGACATTCGGTTTTGGAGTTTATGCGGAGGAACTGGAAAATCTCAGGCAAGCCGTACTTGATCAGGACGATGCCCGCATACGGCAGAGTATAGATAAATTGAAGGCGCTTCTTGAAAGAGCTGTATTTTCTCCTGCCGGTTAGTCAGCACTTCGCTAAGTAATTTCCGCGTTTTCCGGGCAATCCCCGGAGCACCGCTTTCCCGCGGTCCGGCTACATTCATTCTTATTATCTTATTTGCTGCTATCCATGCGCGCACAGTCTCAACTGCATCAGGGCAATCCAGACATATTGCGGCTACGGGTCTGCCGTGCTTGCGGGCCAGCCTGATTGTCAGCGCAGTTCCTTTGGATTCGTTTTCACCGAGAATAACTAGGGTGCCGTCTGAATCAAGCACGTTCTTCTCGGTTCTTATCCAGTATTGCCAGCCAGCGGTTTCCTGCATGTTGTATCGGGTGGGAATGGGACCGTCTTCAGCTTTACGTCCCTTAGGGCACCAGCCCTTGTGGGGAATTCCCAGTTCAATAGCAGCATCCAAGGCACCCCGGTCCACCCCGGTTTGTCCGCCGGAAATAATGGTCAGTTCTTGGGGTAAACTGTCTGGTCCTTTATAAAATGAACAGCTTGCGGCATCGGATGTAGCACCGCATTTGGGACAGAATAGTTTTCTATAGGCAGGATATAGGCCCGCCTGCCTATTGAATGTGGCAAGCGGACCTGTGTAAGAGCATTTTTGGCAAGTGGCGTATTTCTTTATTCCGTATTCAGTTGGTACTTCCATAGAAGAGAAAATATCAGTTTTCAGGTAAAATAACAATCTGTACGTCTGGTGTTTGGGAGAGGCGGTCTAAATCAAGGCTGGTACTCAGTTCCGCAGTGATGAAGATGGTCCCCTTGAACCCTGATGAGACCCGGTTCCACAGGTCTGCAGGTGGGCAGTAATTGATTTTGCCCGGGCAGATTACCAGCAGGTTTTCCGTTGGCGGTTCGTCCTCTTTGCCCAGAACCATACAGGGGTCGGACATTATCAGGTCTTCTTGCAGCAAACCGTGAATGGTTTCTACCAGTCTTTTCTCATCAATGGGTTTGATAAGTGCCGCATCCCCTCCAGCCTGTTGACCTTCGGCCAGTGCACTGATGACGATTACCGGAATATGCCTTGTTGATGGGTCCTGACGCAGGACAGTGATTGCCTGTGCGCCATCCATGACCGGCATCTTAAGGTCCATGGTTATTAATTGTGGCATGCGTTTTTTTGCTGTTTCCACCGCTTCCTGTCCGTTGGTGACCGTTATGATGCGGTAGCCTTCTTCCTCAAGTACCTGTGAGAGGAATTCGTTCAGTGCCGGATCATCATCTGCAACCATGATCAATGGACTGTCCACGCTTCCGAGGTGGCCTTCCCTGAGAGCTGTTTTGGTGATGTGGGCCGGAATCTGGCTGTCTTCTTCCGGCGCACCAATGGCCAGAGTAAAGTGGAAAGAGCTTCCTTCTCCGAGTTTACTATCCACCCAGATACGACCTTTGTGGTGATCAACAATCTGCTTGCAGATGGGCAAGCCCAGTCCAGTCCCTTTGGGTTTACCGGTCAAGGTGTCCCCTGCCTGTTTGAATCGCTCAAATATTTTTTTCTGGTCTTCAGGTGAAATCCCGCTTCCCGTATCGCTGACGCTGACCATGATTTCATCCTCATGGGCCCTTGCGGTACAGGTGATGGAGCCGGAATCAGTGAATTTTACGGCATTTGATATGAGGTTGACCAGCACCTGCATGACACGGTCGCGGTCTCCATACATGGTGGGGATGTTCTCATCCACATCCACGACCATTTCCAGATCCTGCGGTTTCCAAAGAGGTGTGGTGGTTTGTACCGATGTTTCGATAACTTCAGCGATTTCAATAGGAACTTTTTTCCAGTCGATTTTTCCGGATTCCATTTTGGCGATATCCAGAACATCGTTGATCAGTTCGGTGAGCCGCTGGCCTTCTGAAACAATGATCCCGATATTATCCTGTACCTGATTGATGGCTCGTTCGGTCTTTTTGTCCGGGGCTTCACAGACCGGGAAGACTGATTTTTCCAGTTTTTTCTTAATGATTTTGGCAAATCCCAGAATGGAAGTCATGGGGGTGCGCAGTTCATGGGATACTGTGGAGATGAAGTCGGTCTTCAGGTTGTCGACTTCTTTTTCATAAGTGATGTCACGGACAAGTATGACAGCACCAAGGCAGACATTGGGGTTTTCTCCTTCATCCATTTTATGGATCGGTGTTGCCACAGCTTTACCGGTCCTTCGTCCAGAGAGTTCAATTTCCGAGGAATAGACTTCGTGTTCACAGCCTTTTACCAGCTCGAAAAGCGCAGTCATTTCTTCGGGGAAAAAAGTTTTGATGTCTTTGCCCCGCAGTTCGTTCTCAGTTACTCCGAAAAGGTCTCCCAGAGCCGGGTTGGTCACTGAGATTTTACCGTTAATATCAACAACCAGCAGGCCGTCTGCAAGGTTGTCCATAATGACTTCCATATAAGTCAGGGTGTCCTGCAACTCGCTGGTGGCGTTACCTACAGCCCGTTCGAGTCCTGAAATAAGGGTGGTCAGCTCTTCAGCCATGTTTTTCATGGTACCGGCAAGCAGCCCGATTTCATCTTTGGAAGTAATTTCAATCTCTGCAGTGAAATCGTGGTCAGAAAGTTTTTTTGCGTATTCTGTTAGCTGGTTGAGCGGTTCTGAGATGCGTTTGACCATCATATAAAGGATGAAAACACTTCCCCAGAAGATGAAAAACATAACTACCTGCAGCTTGGCAATGGCCGCCCAGACATATTTGTTGATAATCCCCTTATCCATACCCACATGAACATATCCGGCCATTCCGGCAAGGATGGGTTTGGTTATATCTATCACATCACCCATACCGGGAACTTCCATTTCGCGGATGGATATTGAGCTGGGATGGATGCTGGTTCCACTGAGAATTTCCGGGACTTCAGGCACAAAGGTATGCGATACTATATCTCCGTTTGAATCCTGTACGTAAACATATGCGGCCCCGTCACTGTCCTTGAATTGGTCGATCATGGATTGAATGGTGGAGGCATCCCTGTTGAGCAGGATTTCCACACTGGAACTGGCTATGCTGCTGGCAATGGCTTTGCCCTTGCTGACATATTCATCGACCATGTGGTTGTGCAGGGTCAGGGCAGACACAAGTGACATGGAAGTGGAGATTACCCCGAAAAGGATGAAGTTCAGGAGCAGAGTTTTCTGGAATATTTTAGACATTCTCATTTTCATTTGCTCCACCTCATCCAATCTTTAAGGGGTACGAATTTCCCGTCTGAAACGGTTGTGTAGTATACTTCATCAAGTCCCTGGTGCTTACCGCGTCCGAAATTAACATCTGTACCTATTCCTATGTCCAGATTACGGATGGACAGGGTGGCAGCATATATATTGCCTTCATATTGGGGCATGGAAACTCTTTCCAGAATTTTGGACATTACCTTGGCGTTCAGAAATCCTTCAAAGCTGATGAAGCTGTATTGCAGGGGAGTATAGCCCTTGGCGAATCCTTCCGGCGGCGGTGGATTTTTAGCCATGGCCTCGCGATATTCGCGGACAGCCGGAAGGCTTGTGTCTTCGTAGCTTGGAACTGTCTGGGAATTGATCAGGTTGCTGGTGTAATCCTTGCCTGTTTCGCGGTTCAGCCCATCCAGAAGTTCCAGCATGTTTTCACTGCCCACAAAAGAAAGATTGCAGATGGGAACGTTTATCCCGGCATCCCTTGCATCACGAACAAATGCTGCACAAGCTTCATAAGCTCCCACAGAAATTATCGCATCAGGCTTGCCTTTTTTGATTATTTCCACCTGCTCATGCATGGATTCGTTGAAAGATGCGCCGCGTCTGTATGTGGTTTCGGCAACTATACCCAAGTCTTTTTCTTTCAGTGCCTTCCTGATTCCGTCCCATCCGCTTCTGCCGTAAGCGTCAGCCTGATAGAATACAGCCACCCGGTGGCGTCCGATCATATAAAGGTTGTGGACCAACCCCCAAGTCTCCTGTCGGTAGGAAGCACGCAGGTTAAAAACATATTCATCGTAAGGAAATTCTCTTTGCGGCTGGGCTCCGGTAAAGGGGAAGAAGAGGTATTCCGGTTCATGGGAGTTGAAATGTTTGACGACTGGAAGTACGCGGGTGACTGTCGGGGTGCCCACGTAATCGAAAAGACAGTCAACCTCATCTTTTTCTACCAGCTTGATGGTGTTACGGATGGCAGGTTCGGGGTTATAGCCGTCATCCATGAATTTGATGACAACCTTACGCCCATCTATTCCGCCTTGAGAATTGATATGATTGAAGTAAGCAGTTGAACCCCGGTAGAGCTCGATTCCCAAGCCTTTACTGGGACCAGTGAAGGCTGCAGACATTCCAAGCAGGAATGTTTTTTGTTTTTTTGCGGCAGCTGAGGGGCAGAGCAGCAGGGAAGTCAGCAGGAGTAATACTAGCGTGGATAAGGCTTTGTACATACCGGAAACCCCGGGGGTTTTACAGCCGTACCCTCTTTGAAAAATCTGCTTGGAGGTCCGGCCTTAGTTCATGTTGCTACGAGGGATTTTGCAAAACCTCGTTGATACCGGACGGTCAAGGTCAATTGATTCCGCTCCGGTTTCAATGTCAGAAATTTTAGTGATGAACAGGTCTACCAGATCCTGATCCAATTTTCCTTCTGCAGCTTCAAGAGAAACAATTTTCAAGGCTCTTTCTTTGGGGGTCGCAGGTTTGTAATGCCGTTCCTGAGTAATGGCATCATAAATGTCCACAATGGCAAGGATTCTACTCTGGATCAGAATGTCATCAGCGAGAAGGCCTTCCGGATACCCGGAACCGTCCAGCCTTTCATGGTGCTGGCCGATAATGGTCAGTAGTTGTGAAAGGTCATCCTGAAAGGGGATGTGTTCAAGGATGCGTTTACTTTCAGCCGGGTGACGTTCAATTTCCATACGCTCTTCTGCTGTCAGGTTGCCACGGCGAACAGTTAAGCATTTCCGTTCATCAGGCTGGAGCATGTGAATGGTAGAGCCGTTAACCTTGAATTTTACTGTGCTGATGCTGTCTACAAAATCAAGGTCTTCCTGAGCAGGGCTTAAGGACTTGTTGATCTGTTTGATCCGTTTATAGTCAGTTTCCCATTCATGCATGTGATGAATTCCAAAGAGCTTCAAGCGCATGCCGATTACATCCACCATGGATTTCGGCAGACGGGTTTTCTTGGTCAGCACTTCTTCTTTGATACCGATTTTGCCGATATCATGAAGGATGCCGGAGTAGAAAATTTCCCTGAGGTGTTCATCGGAAAAATTGATGTGAGCAAATCTTGCTTTGTCCTGCGAGATCTGTCTGGCAAATGAAACCGCCAGATGGGCTACACGTTCGGAGTGACCTGCTGTGAAGGGGTCCCGTGCGTCGATTGCTTCGGCCAGTGCTTTTAGCAGGGCATCCATCAGTACTCGGATGGATTCAAAATTGTAGGCGTTACTGATGGAAATTCCAGCCACAGAGGAAAGGGTTCCCACATGTTTCAGATGGGCGGCATTGAATGCGTTCGGTGCGCATGAGGTCAGTACCAGTACCCCTTCACAAACATTAGGAGAGGGGATGGGCATAATCAACATGGAGCGGATATTGGGAGAGAGTTTTCCCCGGCAACGTTTGTCCTTACTGACATCGTTGATGATCTCGCCGCGCAGGCTGGAAATGATGTCTTTGAACAATGAGCATTCAACAAGCTTTTGGGATTCCTCCACTGAGAAATTTCCGAAGCTGTCAAAAATGGTGAAACCTTCTTCTTCGGGCAGATATACCGCGCCCATCTCAGCTGGCAGGGCAGATGTCTTGCATTCGTTGGTCAGGGCGGTGATTACATCCTTCAAGCGCAGGGAATTATTCAATTCTACAATTGAACGGTGCAGCAGGGCCAGTTCCCTGTATTTGGAAAGTGTTTCCTCTCCGATCAACCTTCTTGCGGTTTCGGATTCGATGTAATTCGCAATGGAAAAGGAAGTGAATTCCAGAACCGAATTGATGTGCTGCAGTTCCGGTTCGGAAAGATTTTCGCGGTTTTGGATGAATGCTCCGAGACAGAGGTTGTCTCCGGCAGGGTTTTTGACCGGACTCAGAATTGTTTCTTCAAAAGAATGACGGACAGGCTCGGCACAGAAAATGGGAATTCCGTCAATATAAACGCAAAGAACCGAACCCTCGGGAAGAAGCGGAAGCGCCTTTTGCAAGAACGATTTCAGCTTTTTGGGCTTGATGATCTTTTTTAACCGGATTTCCGGGTTCAGTCCTGCATTCATGGTTTTGCAATCAGTCCTCTATGTTAAGGATGGATTTCGCTACCTCTAAAATTTCGTCCGGGTCAAAAGGCTTGGTCATATAACGTTCCGCACCAAGTTCAAGCCCGTGTTTGCGGTCCGCCTCCTGGCCTTTGGCTGTAAGCAGGATGATTTTAACGGCAGAAAGTTCCGAATCTTCACGCACGGCCTGACATACTTCGTAGCCGTTCATGTACGGCATCATAATATCCAGAAAAACCAGTTCCGGGCGTTCTTCACGGATACAGTCCAGTCCCTCTTCTCCGTTTTCTGCAGTAAGCAGTTCGACCCCATAGTCGTCTTCCAGTTCTTCCAATGTCTGTTCAAGAAGCATCCTGATGTGGACTTCGTCGTCCACAACTAGAATCTTTCCGGCCATGAGTCCTCCCTCTTTGTTGCCAAATTGTGACCATATTTACATATTGTATTCAATGTCGGCAAGGGTTAGGTTCAGGAAAATAAAAATTAATTTGTTTATTGCTAATGTAGTGTATAATGTAGGAAAAAGTAGGGAAATACTCACTTGATGCAGTGGTGACCTTCTGGCGGAAATAATCTATTCTAAAATGTGTTTGCCAGTTCCTTTTTGGGGGCTGCATTAATTTATATCTGTAACAGAATTAGTTGTATGATTCAGTCCAAAGTTGATTCAAGATTTCTGGGAACGATTCAGGATACGTTCCACGGTTTGCCGCCCATGCCTGGGCCGGTAAAGATTTTTTTTATGTTTCTTGGCGCAGGTCTTTTGCTGCTTTTGATCGGTTATTGGCTTAAGAAATACGGTGCTAAAAAGTTTATTTTAGATTTATTGAAAAAAACTCCTTTGGAAATTCAGGGCGGAGGAGAAGATACAGAGGGTCGGAGCAGAGGGGCAAATGGAAATGCAAGCCGTAATGGTGGTCCTTGGAAGGTCTCAAGTGATCAGGATGTTCTCAATAAGCTGGTCATGAGCCGGATGCAGGTAGATGTTCTTGTAGAACGTTCCGGTCAACGTTCTCTGGCTGCAATTGTTAATGCTGCCGGAGTGGAAAGTCTTGATGTGGTTGTTACTTTTAAGGATTTGGTCAGCGATGAGCTTCTTGCTCCCGGTGCTCAGGTCAAATGCATTTTTCCCGAAATGATGCGGGATAAGAAAAAGGTAAATGCTTTTGTCGGGCTTGTTAAAAGCAAATCCGACAACAAGGGCATGGTTATAACTCGTCGCTCCTCCTTTGGCTTTATCAAACGCAGGGTCTTTGCACGACGTAAGGTTGCAGACCAGCGCTATATTAAGATTAAAATCTGGCGCCTTGAAGCCGAAGATTATGACGTAGATTTTATTCTAGATAATATTGAGCCGGATGTTCTCATCGATAACCGTAAATTTCAGACTCCCAATCCGTCTGTTGCGCAGGTTCTGGATATTTCGAAGGGCGGTATAGCCTTGACCGCCACCTTCAGGGAAGACGGAAATGTTATTTCGCGCAATGACAAGGTCCTTTTGTGCATGCTGATTTATCAGCCGGCGCGCAAGACCTTTCAGCCCCATTTAATATATGCGGAAGCCCGGGCGGCCCGTTCTATGGGCCGGGGAATGACCCGGCTTAGTTTTCAGTTTCTGCGCAGTTTGCAAATTCCTCCCCGCAAGCGCAGCACCTTGTTTAAAGGACAAGCGGTTATGGCTATGAGTCTGGCCCACCCTGAAAGAGATAGTTAGTTTATGAAAAAAATATTGCTTCTGGTTCTGTTTTTGGTCCTTGTTGCCTGTGAACGTTCTGTTTCGATAGAAGTTGAAGAAAGTGAGCTCTCTGGAATTTATCCCGAAAAGGTTGTCCTTGGCGCATCATTAGCTCTTGAAGGGCATGCCAGTTATTTGGGAACCCAGACTATCCATGGTGCTCTTGCTTATCTGAAGCATGTCAACGAGCAGGGCGGAATTCATGGACGGGAAATTGAAGTTATTGCCTACGATGATTCCTATGATCCCCCCAAGTGCTTGATCAACACTCAGAAGCTGCTCATTGAAGATAAGATTTTTGCCTTGTTCTGTTATGTGGGAACTCCCACCACGGTGGAGGTCTTGCCTTTGGTGGAGGATGCCCGCATTCCGTTACTGGGAATGTTTACCGGAGCGGACGCCCTGCGTAAGCCTTTCAACCGCTATGTGATCAACATCCGACCTTCGTATTACCAAGAAACCCGTGAAGCCGTACGCCATATGGTCGAGGACCTTGGAATCACCAGAATAGCAGTCTTTTATCAATATGATGCCTTTGGATTTGACGGTCTTACCGGGACTGAGCTGGCCTTGAAGGATTTTGGCCTTGAGCCGGTGGCGAGAGGGTCATACACCCGCGGGTCACTTGATGTCAGCGAGGGGGTTGAACGTATTAAGGATTCCGGAGCGCAGGCTGTGTTCATGATCGGAACCAGCGGACCATGCATCAAATTTATGGATAATTTGCAGAAGGAAGGAATCTCTCCGGTATATTACACGGTGTCATTCATGGGGGCGCGTGAATTTGCCCGGCACCTTAAGTCGGATAAGGAACTTGTGATTATGTCACAGGTGGTACCGCCTTTTGCTGATGACCGGGACCTCTCCAGTTCCGAGGCGGCCAGTTACATCGCACTACTTAAGCAATATTATCCCGAGGACACACCAAATCTTGTGGGGCTGGAAGGATTTTTCAATGCCCGTATCCTTGTGGAGGGGTTGCGGCGCAGCGGGCGGGATTTGAATCGTGAAGTTTTCATCAAGGCCATTGAGTCCATGGATAAATATGAAATCGCTCCCGGGATTACTGTTTCATACGGAGAACATGATCACCAGGGCATGGATAAGGTTTATTTTACCCGTTTTAAAAGCGGAAGGTTTGAGTTGATACGGGATTGGGCCGAATTGAAACAGGGGGCATTGAAATGAGAATGATTTCAATGCCGGAACTTGTTGAGCGTTTTTCAGGGCTTACCCTCAAGAATAAGATTTTTATTTCCACCCTCGGGGTTATTCTGATCATCAGCGCTATCATCGCTTTGCTGGCCCGCTGGATTCTTGTTTCATCGCTTACTAAGGAACTTGAACTGCGCGGTGTAGCAATTGCTTATTCTATTGCCGAGCGTGGGGCCGGGTACATTCTGGATAAAGATTATCCCCAGTTGCTCAGTCTCGCTTTTGAGGAGGCCAAGCTTCGCGAACGACAGCATTTGATCACCTACATATATATATTGGATAAAGACGGTAAGGTGCTTTGCCACACCTTTACCAAGCCTTTTCCCGGAAAACTGGCCCAAGCGAATCCTATCCCGGAAGGAGAGGATAAATCTTTACGGCTTATTGATCTGGGGAAAACTTCCGCTTACGACATTGCCGTACCCATCAAGGAAGGTTTGTACCGCATCGGGACAGTGCATGTGGGATTGAATAAGATTCATATTGATCAGCTTGTCTCCACTCTGCGCTTTACCTTTCTGGGATTTATTTCATTCGTAGTCATAATCATCTTTGTGATCAGTCACAGGTTGGCAAAGTATATCACCCAGCCGGTGAGTACCCTGACCCGGGTTTCAGATGAGCTTTCCAAAGGTAATTTTGACATCAGTCTGGATCTGCTGGCCGGAGGGTCAGATTGGAATCCGTCAGCATGTCCGGCCTATTACAATACGGATTTTCCCTGCTGGCATTTTGACTTGTCCACTAACGATGATAACCGCGAAGCGGGCGGTCGGGCGAACCGCCAGCAATGCCGCGACTGCCATTTCTATTACAAGCGTGACGGGGATGAGGTGGTTCAGCTTGGGGATAGTTTCCGCAATATGGTTTGGTCCATCAAGCTTTATCGACGCAAGCTGCGTGAATCAGAGGAAAAATACAAATCTTTGTTCGACAGCGGCCCTGACCCGGTTCTGGTCGTCTCCTGCGCTGACTTCACCATTATTGATGCCAACCCGCGTGTTACCGAGCTTTACGGTTATTCACGCAACGAACTTATCGGAGAGCAGTTTTTAAGGCTGGGACCGGAATCAAATGAGGAATGTATAAAGGCTTTTGAAGAATACGGAGGGCCTTCCGGTTGCATTTATTTTCCGAAGATCATCCACTACCGCAAAGGTGGAAGTCCGGTTTATGTGAATATGCATGCCTGTCCCATCACCTATAAGAGCCAGCCGTCCATTATCGTGGCGGTCAACGATATTACTGAGATTATCGAGAAGGATGCCCAGCTGGTGCAGGCAGCGAAAATGAAATCTCTCGGTGAGATGTCTGCCGGTGTGGCTCATGAAGTCAACCAGCCCCTTAACGCCATTAAGATGGGTAGTGAGTATCTTGCTCTTATGGCTGAACAGGGGCGGGACGTTCCAGCCAGCCAGTTGCAGGAAGTGGCCAAGGAGGTCAGCAATCAGGTGGACCGTGCTGCGGAGATCATCAGTGCCTTGCGTGCTTTTGGGCGTAAGTCCGGTTTCAAGACCGATAAAGTGGACATCAATGCCCCTATCCGCAGTGTTCTCGCCCTTGTTACCAAGCAGTTTGAATTGCAGAACATCTTTATCCGCCTGAATCTTACGGACGGATTAACCAAGGTTGTCGCTGAGGATAACCGTTTGCAGCAGGTGCTGTTCAACTTGGTGAACAATGCCCGTGACGCCATTGCCGAGAAACGGGAAAACCTTGGACTGGACAGCGAAGATTACATTAATATAGATACTTATGAAGGCGGAGAGCTGGTTTATGTGCGTGTTTCAGATACCGGGGCAGGTATTACCGAGGAAGTGCGTAACAAGATTTTTGAGCCGTTTTTCAGTACCAAAGAGGTAGGATATGGCATGGGCTTGGGCCTTGCCATCACCTATGGCATAGTCAGAGACTATAAAGGCAGCATTGATATTGTAAGTGAGCCCGGTAACGGAACTTCTTTTATAATCAGTTTTCCAGCTGCCCGGGATGAAAATTAGGTTTTTAAGTTTAATATAAAGTTATTCAGGGGTTGGGTGTGAGTAGAATTCTTGTAATTGATGATGAAAAAGCAACCTTGAACATGTTCAAGATGCTTTTGACCGCTTACGGTCATGAGGTCCTTACTGCCGAGAACGGTGAGGAAGGAATCAGTGTTTTTGATACCGAAAAGCCCGATCTGGTCATGACTGACATAAAAATGCCCGGCATGGACGGTTTGCAGGTGCTCGGGAAAATTAAATCCATTTCACCGGATTCCGAGGTCATCGTGATCACCGGACATGGTGATATGGACCTTGCGATCAAGGCGCTCAACCTTGATGCTACGGATTTCCTGAATAAGCCGGTCAGGCGTGAGGAGCTTGAAAAGGCCTTGCAGCTTTCGGCGGACAGGATTGAATTCGCCCGCAGCAGGCAGAGGGATATCAACCTGAACCTTGAAGATGATCTGGCGGTGATCAATGTAACCGGCAACCTTACTTCCAAATCAGAAGGGCTGTTGCTGGATGTTTTTGATGAAGCTCTTGCCACTGCCAAAGGTAATTTCCTGCTCGTCTTCGAAGAGAAATCTTCCATTAATGGAGCGGCATTGGATTCCCTGTTTAAGCTGGTGGAAAAGGCTCGCACCCGAGGCTGTGGGGTGCACATTGCCGGACTTTCCGAGAATTTCCGGTCCGTACTAGATTCCATGGGCATCACTCAGATGGCTTCTGTTTATGAGAATGAGCAGGAGGCGCGGGGGAGTTTGTAGCGCGGTAAATTATTTTCGCAAAGAAAAGCGGCCTTGAGTCATAGAACTCAGGCCGCTTTTTTGTTTGCTATATGATCGATCTTTAATTGTAAGATCTGTAAGTCTTCCGATTCCTACGCAACTGATATTTCTTCACAGCCGCATTGTGCTCTTTAAGCGATTTGCTGAAATAGTGCGAGCCGTCACCCTTGGCTACGAAGTAGAGGTAGGAGTGCTTTTCCGGGGTGATTGCTGCCTTGAGCGAGTCGAGGCCCGGTGAGCAGATGGGGCCGGGGGGCAGTCCCCGGTGTTGGTACGAGTTGTAGGGGTTGGATTTGTCGGTCAGGTGCTTTTTGCGCAGATTGCCGTCAAAGGTCTCCCCCAGACCGTATATGATGGTCGGATCACATTGCAGCAGGTAGCCTTTGTTGAGGCGGTTGGCGAAGACTCCGGCAATGGTTCGCCGTTCGCTGACATCCCCGGTTTCCTTTTCCACGAGGGAAGCAAGGATCACGGTCTTGTGGATTTCAGCAGGGGAAGGCAGCTTGCCGTCCCAAGCCTTATTTGCGGCCTTGCGGAACTCCTTGAGCATGTTTTCGACCATGACTTCTCCGGTTTCATTCTTAGGCCGGGTCAACAGGTAGGTTTCCGGGTAAAGGTAACCCTCGGCGTTCTTGGCCGGGATTTTATATTTTGCCAGCAGTGCCGGATCGGAGACTGCCTGCTTGAATGAAGCATAGTCAGTCAGTCCCGATTTGTCGGCTCTCTCTGCCGTTGCCCACCATGTTAACCCTTCGCGTACGGAAAATTTATGCAGAATGCCGGAAGTGGAGGTGATGGTCTCAAGGACTTGCGGGGCGGTCATATTGGACCAGAGGCTGAACTCGCCGGCCCGTACTTTTGAGGCCATGCCCTGTGCCTGTGCGTATTCACGGAACTGCTTAACGTCGGTAATCAGTCCGGCTTCGGCAAGGTCGCTGGCTACAGTCCACAGGGGCTGGCCCGGTTCAACGGTGAAAAGAATCTCACGTCCTTCCAGTTCTGGAGGGACATTGAGGAAGGTCCAGTTTTTATACATAAACCATCCTGCAACCAACATAAGCGCCATGCACCCGAAGGCGATAGCAGGCATCACATAGCGTAAAACTATGCTCGGGCGAGCCACGTTTCCAGAATTATTTTCGCTGCCTGGCTGTCCAGATTCTTCTTTCTTTTCCGGTCCCAAAGTCCGGCCTCCTTCATTTCGTCTTCCGCTGCAATTGAGCTCAGTCTTTCATCAACAAGATGAATGGGTAAATCAACTCTACGTTCCAGCGAGGCCGCAAAGTTGCGGACCTGCCGGGTGGTCAAAGTGTCTTCCCCGTCCAGAGATAAGGGAAGGCCGATGACAATGTCACCGACCTTCTCATTTTCTATAATTTCAAGCAACTCCGAGAACATGGCGTCGCGGGTGGTACGTTCCATCACTTTCAACGGAAAAGCGAATACTTTGTCCGGGTCAGTTATGGCTAGACCTACACGCTTAGTCCCGAAGTCAATGCCTAGTGCTTTCATATTAAATTAATACCAATTCATCCTGATGTTTGGCTTTTTCAAGTTCTTTCTTGAAATCCTTGCGCCATTTGGGGCCGCCGATGAGTTCCGCCATGTATTCCACTGTGTGGAGTACGCGGTTCTGCTTTTTCAGGTTGTCCATGTTGCGTTTGATACCAACCTTACAAGACGGGCAGCCGACCAGTACCGGTGTTTCCTTGCCGTGGCCCTGAAGATCGTTCTTGAGCTGTCCGCCCTTGCGGTCACGCAGCTTGTTGTAGATTTCAGGGCTGGTGATGGAACCGAGACCGGATTCACCGCAGCAACCGGGGGAGAGTGTTACATCAGCACCGAGCATGTCGGCAACTGCTTTGCGGTACATTTCCGGGGCCTTGTTCTTTTTCACATCGGTCCATTCAGTGTGGCAGGAAGCGTGGTAGATCACGTCACGTGCCGCATTGGCGGTGTTGAAATTGAGGTTGCCCGGATTCTGAAGCAGATACTGTACGGCATCACTACGCTGGATATCGTAACCCAATTCCTTGAATTCATAGGACTCAAGGGATTCGCGGCAGGTTCCGCAGGCAGTAATCAGGGTGGAAACCTTCATACCCGCAATGGAAGCCTTGGCGATGCGATACTGGATATCGCTGATATTACGGTGGCGGTTGGTGTTGTATGCTTCAACACAACCGCTGGCCAGCAGCGGATAACCGCAGCAGAGATGCTTGGCAGGCATGATCACATTCACGCCGGATTTGAGCAGCAGGTACAGGGTTGCCATACCAATGTCCTTGGAGAACAGGGACGCGCCGCAACCGGGGAAGTAGTAAACACTGTCAGGTGCCGGGATGTTCTGCAGGAACATGGAACCCTTGTCGAGATTAATGGTTTCGGACAGGTTCTTGAAATCCATGGCCGGGGTCTTGCTGTGCAGCATGGGCGATTCCATGCGTCTGCGCCAGTGACCGGGAACAAGGCCGATTGCCTTGGCCTGCAACCCTGCGGACAGGGACAGGAATTTGGCGGCCTTGGGCAGCCTGCTCTGCGGGTCTTTG
The DNA here is from genome assembly GCF_965230075.1 of Maridesulfovibrio sp. Lineage (GTDB taxonomy): Bacteria > Desulfobacterota > Desulfovibrionia > Desulfovibrionales > Desulfovibrionaceae > Maridesulfovibrio. The sequence goes on from NZ_OZ245945.1 coordinate 1,145,057, forward strand.
GCTACAAAGCCGAGCACGGCATTCTTGATGGGATGTCCGCTGTCGCCCTTGTATTCGAGGAAAGAACGGATCTGAAGCGCAGCCCCTGCGGAATCAATCTTGATCGGGCAGACTGAGGTGCAGCGTCCGCAGGCGGTGCAGTGCTCCATGAGCTTCCTGAGTCGGGTCATGAGGTCCGGGGAGGGTTCACCGCGCTGGACCTGTGAGTAGTAAATGGCCTCAATGAGTGCACCAAGGGCGATGTTCTTGTTGCGAGGATGGTACATGAGCCCTTCTTCCGGGAAGAACATGGGGCAGACCTGTTTGCATTTTCCGCAACGGGTACAGGTCTGGATGTTCTGGAGTAGCTCCATCAGGTGTTCCTTATCCTTAATAGCAGTCTTGTTCAGGTCGTTGATGAGCCTGTTGAACGAGAATGTGTAAGCGGGAGAAGGAAGATTCCTGCGGGTCAGCTTGCCGGGGTTGAGGATATTGAGCGGGTCCACCTTGAGTTTGTATGCTTTGATGGCCTCGATCTTTTCCTCGGAAAGGTAATCGATCTTGGTGATGCCGATTCCGTGTTCACCGGAAACCTCACCTTTGAGTTCAAGGACTTTCTTGAACACATCGTCAACGGCTTCATGGGCGCTGTGCAGCATGTCCGGGTCGTTGGAGTTGACCGGGATGTTCACGTGACAGTTACCGTCACCTGCATGCATGTGGTTAGCGATAATGATGCGCTGTTCCTTGAGCTTTTTTAGGATCTTGTTGATTTTCGAATCCAGCTTGGGGAATTCGTCGCGCAGTTCCTGAAAGAGGTAGTGGACCTGTCCTTCAAGTTCCTGATCGCTCATATCCTTGCCGGTGATCTTGCCTTTGAGGATGTTGGTGGTCCTTTCAAGGGCCAGTTCAACTTTTGGTTCCTCAATGGGGAATCCTTGCAATTCCTTGATGGAGAGTAGGGAACGGCGATAGATTTTTGCAAGGTAGACGAGGTTCAGGTTTTCAAGGAAGTCCGAGAAATCCGGGATAACTTCGAGGGGGATAACGATATCTTCGTTGACCTTGAAGCCGGATGTGCGTTTTGCAATGGCGGAAAGCTTGTGGCGGTCTTCCCAGAAGAGTTCAGCTTCCTTTTCGTCGCGGGCAGCAAAGATGTCCACTCCGTCGTAGGGCTGGGCAATGGACAGGATGGTGTCCACTGCGCTTTGCAGGGCTGCGTCATCATCGGAGTCCAGCTGCAGGATGAGTACGGAAATGGGATCGCCTTCGTATTTTTCGGACTTAGCAACGTACTTAATGGCCTGTACGTACTTGGGACCGAATTCTTCCAGCGCGGAGATTTTTACAAGGTCGCCTTCCTCTCGGATGGTGTCACGCAGTGCAACAACATCTTTGATGACCAGCATGGCGTTACGCATGGAGCGGCCAAAGAATTCAAGGCAGAGCACGCGGGAGTTGCTCGGCTTGGGGTAGAGGGCGAAGCAGCATTCTGTGATGATGCCGTCGACACCTTCCTTCTGTACGCCGGGCAGTCCGCCGAGATATTTGTTGGTTACGTCCTTGCCGAGACCGGTGGTGCGGATTTCTTCGGCAGTCAGTTCGATAGTATCGATGAGACGGTCTTTGGAATCGTAAATTTCAAAAGTAGCGTCCTCGTTAGCGAAAATCTTGTGTCCGGGATGTCCCTTGCGGCGAACTTCAATGAGTTCTCCTTTGGGCATAACCATCTTGTAGCTGATGATATTATCGATGGTGCAACCATATTCAAAAGCAAAGGGGCCGCCGGAGTTTTCGGAAATGTTACCGCCAAGGGATGATCCGGCTTTGGATGCCGGGTCTACGGTAAAGAGCACGCCCTTCTTGTCTGCAGCCTTGATGGCATCGAGAGTGATAACCCCGGCCTGTGCACAAAGGGTCATGGAATCGGTATCCACGCTGAGGATTTTCTTGAAGCGGGCGAGGGAAAGAACTGCGGTGCGGTCAAGAGCCGGGATAGCGCCCCCGGTTGCCCCGGTTCCGCCGCCGCGGGGGATCAGGCCGAACTGCATTTCATTAGCAAGGCGCACAATTGCCCGGACCTGTTCGGTATCTTCAGGGAAGAGAACCGCGATGGGCAGTTCAATACGCAGGTCAGTGGCGTCTGTTGCCGATTGCACAACGGTGTGCGGATCAAGACCGATACAGTGTTCGGGCAGGATCTCTTTCATCTTTTCGATGAACCTGTCCCGGAATTCCATGTCCGCATCCTGCTTGAGCCAGAAATTCTCCACAGAGCGGGTCAAGCGCTGCGGATATTCGCCGGAAAGGGTCGGGCGGGCAAGGGTCAGGGTGCGGGATACGGATTTGCGGACCAGTTCCGGATCGATGAACGGGTTGTAACGCACAAGGAAAAGCTCAGCAGCGATGCTTTCCGCTAGGGTGCGCACATCTTCTGGCCATCCTTTAAATTCAAAGGGATCAAGGCCGAGTACACGCTGCAGAAGCGCTTCGGCTGGAATAGAAATATGAGGACCTAATTGAGGCATAATTGTCTTACCGTGAATTGTTGTTGTTTTACAGGGGGCAGAACACCCGCCTGTGAAGGAAAAAGGGAATATAGTGACCACTGTGCTTAAAATCAAGCAACTATTTTGCAAAAAAATGATTTTTATCAGCTTTTAATTTTAGGCTGAAATTATTAAATCCCTGAATTAATATGTAATATTTTTGGAAACAGAGGATTGAGAAATGCAAAATAGTTTTTATTTTTCCGGCATAAAATGTCTTTTGCGCCTGTGAGCGGGAGACTTATAAAAATGCGCCGGACTTCTTTAGATATAATGACGGCTGGGCCGATTGTAAAGGACTGTGTGCGGTTTATGCTTGACATAAAAGGTGTAAGTGAATGATTATTTCTGCCTCCATATTTCTCACATTTGATCGTTTCTTAAACTTCATTTCGAAATTCGTAATATAAATCTAAAAAATTAATTAATTTGAAAAAGAGAGGGTCTATTAATGATCGGTGACGATTTTGCAGAACTCAAACTTTTTATAACCGGCCCCATTCTTCTGCGCGAGGAAGTGCGTAAAGCAGGTCTTCTCCCCGAATTTGGACACCGGGATGCTGAGAATCCCAAGCGCTTTGAACCAATCATGCGCAATCTTAAAACTATTGCCGGAAACCCTGAAGGGTATACTCCTGTCATATTTAACGGTTCCGGAACCAATGTGCTTGAAGCTTCAATCCGCTCACTTGTTGCGGATTCCGACAAGGTGCTCAACGTTTCCGTCGGCGCATTCGGTGATCTCTATCACAAGCTGGCCGTGCTTAACGGCAAGAACGCTGTGCAGCTGAAATTTCCTTATGGTCAGGCTATCAGCTTGGAAAAATTGGAAAAAGCTCTCAAAGAGCACAAGCCCGATGTTGTTACTTTCACCCACAATGAAACTTCCACCGGGGTGATCAATGATGTGATTGCGGTTTGCGAAATGATCCGTGCCCATGGTGCAGCCCCGATCATTGATGCCGTTTCCATTTTCGGTGGTGCGCCCACATTAATAAATGAATGCAAGCCGCTTATGTATTGCACTTCCACCCAGAAATCTCTCGGCCTTCCTGCGGGATTCGGGATTGGTTTTGTGAGTGAGGAAGCTTTGGAGAAGGCTGAAACTGTCACTAACCGCGGTTATACCACTGATATTCTTGCTCAGGTCGGCAAGGCCAAGATCAACCAGACTTTGACTACTCCCAACGGCACTCTTGCCAATCAGATGTGCGTGCAGCTGGACTATATAGTTAATGATGAGAGCGTAGCGGGGCGCTTCAAGCGGCATGAAGATATGCGGGCCATTGCCCATAAGTGGGTAGAGTCTGTGGACGGCTACGAGCTGTTCGCGCAGGATGGTTACCGTTCTCCCAGTCTGACCACTTTTAAAACTCCTTCGCACATGACTATTGATAAACTTAAGGAAGTGAAGGAGCTAATGCGCGGCCACGGCTACCTATTTGATCCCGGCTACGGCAAGATCAACAAAGAGCTGGAAGAGCAGGGTGAATCCCCCATCTTCCGCGTGGGGCACATGGCTGACATTATGCCTGAGATGCTTGAAGAGTACCTTGCCGTGCTTGGTGGGGTGTTGAAGACGTTTAATTAAGTTCAGTTAGTCTTTGATTTTGAAGGCCCTGATCTGCGTGTGCAGGTCAGGGCTTTTTTTATTTTCAACGAAAAAGCGACATTTTTTGTGGTGGACACTCAGTTTTTCTTGCAAAAACAAAAATAATTTGTCAATTAAAACCGAGTAGTGGCTCAGTTTTAGGGTTAAAGATGAGATATGTGAAAAAAATATCATGGCAATTTTGGTGTGATTTTTGACTATAAAAATAAGTATTTTGATGACTTAAAGTGTTATTTAGGTCATATTTGTGAAAAAATGGACGGGTTGACATTGAACCCGGATACAGATTATTTTGTATTCCGACTGAGTGCTCAGTCGGTTTTTTGAAAGAGGAGAAACAATGACCAAGATGTCCAAAAAGAAGGCGGCAATACTGGAGGCTGCCACCATCCTTTTCGCTAACAAAGGTTTTGCAGACACTTCCATGCAGGAATTGTCCAAGATGACCGGGGCGGCGGAAGGAACCATTTTCTATCACTTCAAGAACAAGGAACACCTCCTGTTGACGATCCTTGAGGCAACCAAGGCGCGCATACTGGAGGAGTTCGAGGCTCATATGGATCACCATCAGCCAGGAACAGGTATTGAAGAGATGGAAGAGGTGGTTGCGTTTTACCTTCTTCTGGCTGGACGAATGGAATATCAGTTTCTTCTTCTGCACCGACATTTCCTTTATCAGTTCGCCGAAAGCCGACCTGAATTCCGGGAAAACCTCGAAGCCATTTATAACTGTCTGGTCATACTTTTTGAGCAGGCTATCCAAAAGGGGTTGGATGATGGCTCCATCGGCGAGGTCAACCCCCGGAAGAGTGCACTCATCATTTTTACGATGGTCGATGGTTTAGTGAGATTCAAGAACTTTAATCTCTACGATGCGGGTGCCTTGTTCAATGAGTTGATTGAGTCCATCCGCAGGATGTTGAAACCTAACTAGGGGTGTTTATCTCATGCTTACTAGAATTTTTCCTTTTCTGGGCTGGTTCAAAAAGTACAGCGGAACGGCTTTCAGGGCGGATATCATTTCCGGTCTGACCGTTGCACTGGTTCTTATTCCCCAGTCCATGGCGTATGCGCAGCTCGCAGGCATGCCTGCTTACTACGGTCTTTACGCCTCACTGCTTCCTCCCATGGTGGCAGCCCTGTTCGGCTCCAGCCGGCAGCTCGCTACCGGTCCCGTTGCTGTTGTATCCCTTATGACCGCAGCCTCCCTTGAACCTCTGGCAACAGCTGGTAGTGAAGGCTACATCGCCTACGCATTGCTGCTGGCCCTGCTGGTCGGTGTATTCCAGTTTCTGCTCGGCGTCTTGCGCCTCGGTCTGGTTGTTAACTTCCTTTCTCACCCGGTTGTTAACGGCTTCACCAACGCAGCGGCTATCATCATTGCTTCTTCTCAGCTTTCAAAGATGTTCGGCGTATACGTGGATAAAGCCGAACTCCACTTTGAGACCATCATGAGGGTTATCAAGGGCGCAATCCATTACACCCACCTACCCACACTAGGCATGGGGGTTCTGGCCTTTGCCATTATGGTTGGGCTGAAACGGGTTAACCCCAAGATTCCCAACGTACTCTGTGCGGTTGTGATCACTACTTTGCTGTCATGGGCCACCGGCTTTAACCATGATACTAAGGTTGATATTGCAGCGATTCAGGATGCAGAAGTGCAGACCTTGATTGCCGATTTCAACAAGTCCGTAACCGGTATTGAAGATCTCGCAGTCAAGCGTACTGAAATTGCGGCTCTTGAAGATCAGGCCAAAGCAGACAAGAACCAGATCGGTTATTATGATGCCGAGCACGACATTGCCGTGGTTAATTATCAGGTTAAGCTGCTCAAGCATAAATCTCATGAACTGCGCGCCTCCCTGCGTCACACCCTTTTTGATGGCGTGGAGCAGGCTGACGGCACCATGGCTTTCTATGTACAGGGTAAAGCTCCTCAAGGAGTTACCACTGACGGGCGTACTTGGCGTGTAAAAGTGGGTAACAAGGTTCTTGATACCACCTCTCTGAAAATGATGGGCGGCGGTGCGGTTGTTGGAACCATTCCTTCCGGTTTTCCGGCCATTGCGGTTCCCACCCTCGACCTCAAGGTTATGCTTAAGCTTTTCCCCTTTGCTATTATCATTTCTCTGCTCGGTTTTATGGAAGCGATCTCCATTGCCAAGGCTATGGCAGCAAAGACCGGCCAGAGACTTGACCCCAACCAGGAACTGATCGGTCAGGGACTCGCCAACATGCTTGGTGCCTGTGGTTCCGCATACCCTGCTTCCGGTTCTTTCTCCCGCTCTGCAGTTAACCTGCAGGCTGGTGCTGTAACCGGTCTTTCGAGTGTATTTACCTCCGCTATCGTGGCTGTTACCCTGCTGTTTTTCACCCCGCTTCTCTATCATCTGCCGCAGGCTGTTCTGGCAGCTGTTATTATGATGGCTGTTATCGGGCTGATCAACGCATCCGGTTTCATCCACGCATGGAAGGCCCAGAAATATGACGGAGCTATCTCAATTATTTCATTTCTTGCTACTCTGGCCTTTGCACCACACCTTGATAAGGGTATCATGATCGGTGTGGCCCTTTCGCTTGGCGTATTTCTCTACAAGAGCATGCGTCCCCGCGTGGCTGCCCTGTCCAAGGGTGAGGATGAAGTCCTTCGTGACGCCAGCATCCACGGCCTGCGCGAATGCGACCACATTGCGGTTGTCCGTTTTGACGGTCCTCTGTTCTTCGCTAACGCTAGTTTCCTTGAAGACCAGATCACTGACCGCATCATGGACATGCCCAACCTTAAACACATTATTCTGGTCTGCAACGGCATCAACGACATCGACGCATCCGGCGAGGAAGCGCTTTCCCTGATCGTTGATACCGTTAGAAGCGGTGGCCGTGACATCTCTCTTTCCGGTGTGAATGAGGCGGTCATGGCAGTGCTTGGACGTACCCACCTGCTTGAAAAGATCGGAAAAGACCATGTTTATGCTGATACTGAGGACGCTCTCTGCAAGACTCACGCTCAGGCCCATAAGGACGGTTCCGAGTCTAATTGCCCGCTCACAACTTACTGCCGTGTCAGCGGTAACGCTTAGTGGAGGTTGTTAATGTCTGATCTATTTATCTTCAGCGGTCTTTTCTGTCAGGCGGACGCTATTGTAAAACGCCTGATTGATGACACCGACTTTAAACTGGTCACTGATGAAGATCTTGTGGCTGAAGCTGCTTCCCTTGGTGGAATGAGCGAGAAGGCTGTAGCAAAGGCTTTCTCGCCCAAGACTTCCATCTTCAATAAGTTCAGCCACGAAAAAGAACGTGCTGTTTCCTGGCTCAGATTGGCTCTTGCCAACAAGCTTGCAGACGGTAAGGCGTTGTTGGTTTCCGGTATGGTTACTCAGCTTCTTTCTCAGGACATCAGTCATGTTCTCAAGGTCTGCATTATCGATGACCTTCCGAAAAGACTTGATACTGCCCGCAATGAATCTGGGCTTTCTGAAGGCGAAGCCGAGAAGGAAATTCAGCACAGTGATGAAGAACGTACTGTGTGGGTCCGAGAAGTGACCGGGAACAACGATCCTTGGGCTTCTTCCCTATATGACATGGTTATCCCCGCGGATAAAACCGGTGTGGATGAGTCTGTGGCTCTGATCAAGGAACAGCTTGGTAACTCAGCAGTTGAGGTTACTGAAGCCTCCAAGCAGGCTGTGCAGGATTTCCTGCTTGCCGCGAAGGTTGAGACTGCTTTGGTAGCTAAAGGGCATAATGTGGCCGTCAGTGCTAAAGATGGCAAGGTGACTCTCGCCATTAATAAAAAAGTGCTCATGGTTGAGCGTCTTGAAAAGGATCTGCGTGAAATCGCCGAGCCGCTGGAGGGCGTCAAGTCCGTGGATGTGACCTTCGGCAAGGAATACTATGAGGCTGATATCTATCGCCGTATGGATTTCGAACTGCCGTCCCGTGTCTTGCTGGTTGACGATGAACGTGAATTTGTTAAGACCCTGTCCGAACGCTTGCTGCTGCGTGATCTCGGTTCCGCAGTGGTTTACGACGGTGAATCCGCTCTTGACGTGGTTCAGGATGATGAACCTGAAGTAATGATCCTTGACCTGAAGATGCCCGGCATCGACGGTATCGAGGTTCTGCGCCGGGTTAAGTCCGACCGTCCCAACATTGAAGTTATTATCCTTACCGGTCACGGTTCCGAAGACGACCGCAAGACCTGTATGGATCTTGGTGCGTTCGCTTACCTGAACAAGCCTGTGGATATCGATGTACTCAGCAAGACCCTTAAAGACGCTTACGCCAAGGTGCGTAACTCTTAATCAATAACCTCTCCGGGGCTGGACATGAACATAAAGGGAATATTCAAGCCGGAATTCTGGGATGCGGACCCCAAGTCCGCAGGACCTTACAAGCAGCTGTTTGACTACAAGCGAATCTGGCAGCTTTGTATCGGAATCCTTGTTGCGGTATCTCTTGTTCCCATTTTGATCATGGCCTCCATTGACTTCAGCGTCACCCGGGGAGCGATCATATCTGAAAATACCCTGGAGGCGGCAAGGACTACGTCCAATACCCGCCGTTCGGTTTCCTACTTTCTGGAGGAGCGGAAATCAGCATTACAGCTGCTGGTTGAACTGCATGATTTCCGCTCCTTTGGTGACCGGGAAAAACTGGCCCAGATGCTTCAGTCCCTGAAGAACAGTTTCGGTGGTTTTGTCGATCTCGGCGTGATCAATAAGGCAGGCAAGCAGGTGGCTTATGTCGGCCCTTATAATCTGGAAGGGCGCGAGTATGCCGGGCAGGATTGGTTCCTGCAGACTGTGGAGCAGGGTATTTTTATCAGTGAAGTCTTTCTCGGATTCCGAGACAGCCCACACATCGTCATTGCCGTAAAGCATATGCTTGACGAGAAGACAAACCATTTTAAGATTCTGCGGGCTACTTTGGATACAAGGCAGTTTAACGGAATTCTGTCTTCGCTGGACCTTTCGGCAGGGGAAGATGTATTTCTGGTTAACCGGGAAGGTGTGCTGCAAACTCCATCCAACTGGAACGGTAAGATTTTTTCAAAAATGGGTTTTGAACTCCCAGAAGAATCTTTCCGTACTAAAGTTGAACAAATTTCTTATCGCAAGGGTGCTCCGGCAATGGTCGGTTATGCCTATCTGGAAAACACTCCCTTCGTGCTCCTCTATGTGAAGACCAAAGAGGAATATATGGGTGGCTGGCATAGTTCCCGTGATACGGTGACCTGGTTCACCATCATCAGTATTGCCGTCGTCATTCTGGTCATGTGGGCGGTGGCTTCTTATCTGGTTGAACGAATTTATATTGCCGACATGACCCGCTCCAAGGCCTTGCAGCAGATGGAGCATCACAACCGTATGGCTTCCATCGGGCGGCTGGCAGCCGGGGTGGCCCACGAAATTAACAACCCGTTGGCTATCATCAACGAGAAGGCCGGTCTGCTCAAAGATTTATTTACTTTCAGCAAAGCTTATGATGCGGACGAGCGGGTGCTTGGGCTTGTGGATTCGGTTATCGCTTCGGTTGAGCGCTGCGGGCGTATCACCAAGAGGTTGCTTGGATTTTCCCGCCAGACTGATATGGAATTTCGTCCGGTCTACCCGCGCAAAGTGATCGATACCGTGTTGAGTTTTTTGGACAAGGAAGCGGAGTACCGCTGCATTGAAGTCAGCGTGGACGTGGATGACAAAATTTATGAAGTGGTCACTGACCGCGGCAAGCTTGAACAGGTTTTGTTGAACCTGATCAACAATGCCTTTCAAGCCATGAAAGATGGGGGAGCCCTGCTGGTCAGGGTTGAGCGTGGAGATGAAGGGCAGGTTTTGTTTTCAGTGAAGGATAACGGGTGCGGTATTCCTGAGTCTGATCTGAAAAGAATTTTTGAACCATTTTATTCAACTAAAAAGCAATCAGGCGGAACAGGGCTGGGATTGTCCATTACCTACGGTCTGGTACAGGACCTTGGCGGCGAGATGAAAGTTCAAAGCCAGCTGGGTAAGGGGACTGAGTTCAGCTTCATGCTGCCTGTTGTTCCCAATATGAATGGGGAGAATTAGTCGATGAAGATTTTATTGGTGGATGATGAATCCGAACTGGTTTCAGCGTTGGCGGAAAGACTTTCCTTTCGGGGATTTGATGCTGACTGGGCCTGTTCCGGGGCGGAGGCAATAGACAAGGTAAAAGAGAACGAGTACGACCTCGCGGTTCTGGATGTGAAAATGCCTCGCATGAGCGGGCTGGAACTGCGGGCCGAACTGAACAAGATTCGTTCAGGCATGAAATATATTTTTCTTTCCGGGCATGGTTCGGAAGAAGATTACAAGGCGGGAGCGGCCGAAGCAGAGTGCTATCTGGTCAAACCCGTCAAGATCGAAGAGCTGGTGGAAAAAATCAATCAGGCTCTCGGATCTGAATAAACATCCATAAGGAGTATCGCATGGGAGTATCAGCACCGCAGAAAGACCGTGACGGACTCTGCTTTTTCGGGCAGATCAGCGCGGCCATTTCCCATGACCTCAAAAATGTTTTGGCAATCATCAATGAAGATGCCGGCTTGTTGCAGGATTTTTCACTCATGGCTGCGCAGGGCATGGAACTTGACCCCCAGCGTTTGATTAAGCTGGCTGAGAAAGTTCAGGGTCAGGTCAAGAGAGGTGATGGAATCATCAAAAACATGAATCGGTTCGCCCACAGTGTGGACCTTCCGGTTTGCGATGTTGATTTCCGCGAACTTACGGAACTGGTAATTTCCCTGTTGACCCGTATGGCCTCGCGCAAGTGTGTCATGGTAACTGTCAAGGAAGGCGAACAGGTCAAAGGTAAAGGCGATCCATTCACCATTCAGATGCTCATGGCTAAAGCTCTTGAGTATTCCATGGACAGTGCCGGCAGGGATGGAGAACTCGGCATCGAGGTAAGCTCCGCAGGCGGTGTGAATGCCGTCGCAATTTCAGGATTGAGTGAAGCAATCACTGACGAAAAGCTGGCCGAGCTTAAATCAATTGCCGTTAAAGCGGATGCCGAATCCGCATATGTCCCGCAGGACAATATATTAACTCTTAATTTTTAATTACTTAAACTGCATCATGCAGGTGGAGAAGAAAGATGGCAGAAAAAGTACTTCTGGTTGATGATGAAAAGGAATTTGTTGAAGGTTTGGCTGAACGTATGGAATTGCGCGGCATGAATGTAACCGCATGTACCAACCCGCAGGAAGCCCTCGACAAAGTCGATTCCGAAAGTTTCGACGCAATCGTGCTTGATCTCCAGATGCCCGGAATTGACGGCATTGAGGCTCTCAAGCATATCAAAAAGGCCAGACCCGAAATGCAGGTTATCCTGCTTAGCGGTCACGCAACAGTAGAGAAAGGTATTGAGGCCATGAAGCTCGGCGCTATGGATTTCGTTGAAAAGCCCGCAGATATCAATGTGCTGACCGATAAGATCAAGAAAGCACAGGCTAAAAAAATGATCCTCGTTGAAGAAAAGACCGAGGAAAAAGTTAAGGATATCCTGAGCCACAAGGGCTGGTAGGAATCTATCAATATAGTTTACGGCAAAACGCCCCGTACTCGGTTGAGTACGGGGCGTTTTGTTTTGTTAAATCAGTTCTCGGCTGACTATTGTAATTCAATAATTGAAAGACAATAGTAAATATTATTCAAAAGCAATAGTTCAAATAGTTACCGCTTGTTAAGCAGGGTCTGCCCATAAACAGCCTGCCCCAGTGATATGCAGCCGTCATTGGGCGGAAGATAGCGATGGACCAAAGGAGTCAGACCGCGCTTTTGGAGCTCTACGGGCAGCTCTACTGCAATGGTAAGGTTCTGCATTACTCCGCCACTCAGGCCTACGGTTTTGATTCCGGTCTGTGCGGCGATCGTTTGGGCGCAATCTGCCAGTCCTAGGATCAGGCCGCGATGGAAGCGTCGGCTGATAATTGCCGGGGAGGTTCCGTTGTAGAAATCAGCATAAGCCTGCTTGAAAAGTTCTGCGGTTCTGATCTCGTATGGTTCTGCGGATTGATCAAGGGGGCAGTCGTATGCTCCGCTTTCATTCATATCCTGAATTTTTTCGAGGATTATTGCAGCCTGCCCTTCGTAGGATATGGCTGAGCAGAGCCCAAGCATGGCGGAGATTGCATCAAAGAGTCGCCCGCAACTGCTGGTGGGCGGGCAGTTGATGTTCTTTTCAAGGACCTGATCGAACATCTTCAGGCCTCTGCGAAACTGTTCCGGTACCGGAATCTGGTTCGCATCAAGGCCGAGGTCTAAAGTCGCTGCACGGGCAATGCGCCATGGTTCGCGTACCGCTGCTTCACCTCCGGGTAAGCGTAGATGGCTGAAGCGGGCCAGTCGCTTGTGTTCCAGTTCTACATTATCCACTAACAGGCATTCGCCGCCCCAGACAGTGCGGTCATCACCGAGCCCGGTTCCGTCGAGGGCCAGTCCAAGAGCGGGGCCTTGATGCTTGTTTTCTGCAAGCACAGAGTGGATATGAGCGTAGTGGTGCTGGAGAGCTGATGTTTCAATACCTTCTGCCAGTGAAATTTCCTCGGCAAATCCTGTAGTCAGGTAGTCCGGGTGCAGGTCGTGCACAATGAGTTCTGGTTTAACCTTGAGGATGGACTGTAGGTGCAGTCGGATTTCCTTCCAGAAATTGGCGGTCTCTAAATTCTGCATGTCCCCGATATGCTGGCTGCTGAAAGCTTGATCGCCTTTGGTCAGGCAGAGGGTGTTCTTGAGCTCCGGTCCGGTTCCCAGCACGCAGGGGCCATCCTGAGCTAAGAAAACCGGGGAGGGTGTGAACCCTCTGGCACGGCGCATGAAGACTGTGCGCGATTCAGCTTCACCACAATATTCAGGCACTGAGCGGGCCACAGAATCGTCAACCCGGATGAGGATGTCCCGATTGTGGAAAAGGAAAACATCTACGATATTAGGCAGTCTTTTGATTGCCTCACGGTTACCGATGCATATGGGCGCGGAACTCATGTTGCCGGAAGTCATGACCAATGCAGAGGGCAGCTCGGAATCATTCAGGGCAGAGAAATATTTAAGCAGAACCTGATGCAGCGGGGTGTATGGCACCATCAGTCCAATGAAGTCCGTATCCGGTGCTATCACAGTTGCAAGGGAATAGTGCTTTCCTTTGGGGGCCAGCACGATAGGCCGCTGTAAACCTTCCAGCAGTTCAATGTCGTTGTCGGTGAGGTTGGCAAGTTTATGTGCTTCATCCACGTCGCGGACCATAACCGCCAGCGGTTTGTCTGGGCGGTTCTTCCGTTCGCGCAGGGTGTGTACGGCTTCTGCATTGGATGCATCGCAGACCAGATGGAATCCGCCTAGTCCCTTAACTCCGGCAACCTTTCCCTCGGCCAGCATCTTTGCCAGCTCTCGCAGGGCAGTGTCCGGTCCGGCAAGTTCATTGCCTTGATTATCAGTAAGCCAGACCTTGGGGCCGCAGTCTGCACAGGCATTAGGCTGGGCATGGAAGCGGCGGTCCAACGGATCTTCATACTCAGTGCGGCAGTCGTCGCAGAGTTCAAAGCAGGCCATGGAAGTTACCGGGCGGTCATAGGGAATTGACTTGGTGATAGTGTAGCGCGGGCCGCAATTGGTGCAGTTAGTGAACGGGTATTCATAGCGGCGGTTTTGCGGATCATTCATATCCGCGAAACAGTCCGGACAGGTAGCAACGTCCGGACTGATCAGTACGCAATGGCCTTCTCCGGCAGTGGAGGCCAGAATACAGAATTTTTTCTCGCCCTCGATTACTTCAAGATTTTCTTTTTCCAGCGAAACTATGCGGGCCAAGCGGGGCAGGTCCTCCTTGAAGCTTTGGTCAAAGTTGTTCAGCGCATCCTCGCTGCCCTGCAATTCTATAAGCACCCCTTCAGGACTGTTCAGCACTGTGCCGGAAAGATTGTGCTTGAGCGCTGTCTTGTAAACAAAGGGTCTGAAACCAACGCCCTGAACCTGTCCGGTGACAGTAAGTAGTCTGCGGGAAATATTATTTGCGGTCATTGTATGAAAATCACTTTGCTAAAAAATTGTACAAGCTGTCATTGTAAGCTGCGAAGCATAATAAAAGGTTTTGGGATTCTTAAACCCTTTTGCAAAATGGTTTAAGCCGCCGGAGGCGAAATTTATTTATCCAAATCTACTGAAAAGGGATTTGATGCGGCCTTTTACAAAGCGGACAGGCTCGAATTCCATAGGGCTTAGTTGCTGCGGAACTTTGAAATCCGTGGTGTCAAAGTCATCAGGGGGTTCGATCACATATTTAATGTGGTCCGGGTTGTAACCGTGAATCTTCTGACATGCTGTTTCCCGCCAGAGCAGTATTTTCTTAGGACTCAACCCCAGCAGCATGTATAGGGCAGTATCAAGGGCAAAGGGGTTGGTGGAACCGGCCAGCAAACTCATAGAATAGGGCTTGCCGTTGATCGGTCCGGTTTCGTGCATGGGGTAAATGGCGTCCATGAGATTGAAGGCCAAAGGCATGGACTTGACCACTTCAATGATCATTTTTTCCATCAGTCCGGGAGTCTCTCCGAATCGGGTATGGGCGTAGGCCTTGCGGAAACCGACTACTGTGCCGAAAAGGTTTTTAACCGCTCCGGTGACCACGAATTGTCCGTGGGCTTTCAGTTTGGGGACGCTGATGATCATGTCCGACTCAAGGGCGTCACGGGAGATGCCAATGGTTTCACCGAAGGACAGTTTAAGCGGTGTGGGGCGGCCTAGGCTTTTAGGCTTCAGTCCCATTTTTTTCAAACCGTCTGTCATGCCTATGGCTTTGGAAACCTGCGCAGCACTGCCGTATCCCGGAGAGTCCGCAACAGTGATCTGTGCTCCGCAATCCTTGAGGTAACGGCACAGGGAAAGGGTTACGTTGGGGTGGGTGCAGGCCAGCGGGTTCTTAGAGGAAACCAGATTAGGCTTAACCAGAACCTTGGTGCCGGGATTTACTTTCAACCCGCATTCCTCCAAGGTCATGGCTACCGCCGTATCCAGAAATGTAGATTCATATTCTAGGATGCGGAAAAAGGAGACAGGGATTTTCGGATTGTTATTGCTCATCTGGTTTTATCTCTTTTTTAGCTGCTAGCGGAGCTTTTTCCGGTTTCTTTTTAGCTGGTTGGGCAGCAGGCTTCTTTTTGACTTTTTTGCCTTGTTCCGGTTTAGGCGTGGCCGTAGCTTTTTTTCTCCCCTGCTGAGTAGTTACTTTTTTGCCATTGGTTTGTGAAGTAGCCTGCTTTACTTTTTTGCTGGGCGTAGCCTTTTTGACAGGCTTACCCTCAGCGTCTGTTTTGATCGGCTGCTTCTTTTGCTCGGCAGGTCGAGCCGCTTTCTTCTTGCCGGGGGCAGCGGAACTTTTCTTCGCTACAGGTTTTTGGCCGGTGGGTTTCTTTTTGAGCACTTTTTTTGTTTGTTGCTCTCCGGATGGAGCTGCAGCTTTTTTCTTGCGTTGCTTTGTAGCCTGATCCGGGGATATTTTTTTCTTCTTAACTGCCTTCTTGTCGGACGTGCCTGATTCTTCAGGCTTGGCTTTCGCTTTTGTCTTTTTCTTTAGTGCCTCTTTGTTGGTCCTGGTGCTTTTGATCTTTTTGGCCTGTTCCTCTTTTTTCTTTTTCATTGCCTTGGCTTTGGCAGCCTTTTTTTTCTTGGCGGCAAGGGCTTTCTTTTGGGCGTCTGATAATTCCCGGCCAAGCCTGATGCGCATGCTTTTCATGAAATCATCAGAAGCAAGGGTGCCGAAAAAAAAGAAATTGGACATATCCCAGAGAATGGCAAATAGGAGTATTCCCAGCGTTCCCAAGGCAAGATAGGTGTATCCGGATGTTTGACTGACCGGTAAGGCTTCACGCAGGTTGTAGGCCGGGATGAGCAATTCTTTCCGTATTTTTTTGATCAGTTTTTCCTGCTTTTCCTTTTTCTGTGAAGCCATGGCAGCAGACATTTTTTGTAGTATCCGGTTCAGGTAATACATAGCCTGAGTAGCCGGCATGGAATATCTTTGTTGCAAGGCATCAAACCTGTTCAAGTAGAGCAGGTGAATATCATCCATGAAAAATTTGAGAGTATAGCCGAGATCCCCCTGAATGTTGACCTTCCGCCCTTTGGGAGTCACAGTCAGTTTATTGCGCAGGAACATCATTGTTGCGATGCGGGCCTCATCATTGTTCCGGAAGACGAGTGTGGTTTTGAAGTTTTTGCCTAGGAACTGGGTGTTTTCAGCTTCGATTTTGTGGAAAGGCGGTTTTACACCCTTGCGTAAAGAATTGAAGGTCGATTCCATGGCTTCAAATCCATTGGCACCATTGAACAGGGGCAGATGCATGGCTCCGACTATGAGCATGCTGGAGACAAAGAGCATGGCCGCGATGGTGAGGGTTTTAATGGAATAGGTCATCTCTCTTCCTCCTCATCTCCAACCGGTTGCAAGGATTGGTATATCCCGCTCAGGAAGGCGAATAACATCCAACCTCCGAAAATTCCGGCCCCGATGAGCAGAATGTACGAACCGCTCGAATCAAATGTTGAAACCAGCCCCGGATCAATGGAAGCCCCGGCCTTGCGTAACAGGGCGGGAATAGCGAGTATGCGGTTGATGATGACCGATACCACCAGCAAGGCAACTAATCCTTTGACCCGGTATGGCAGGATATTCTTCAGACTTTTACTACCTAAGTGCAGGCCGGTGATGGTTCCGAAGACCAATCCTGCTATGCAGTATATGTTGATGAATCCGTTCAATCCATAAGTGGACATTGATAGGGTTCCTGTTGAAAGGGCCAGTCTAGCCATATCGGTGCCGGCCACCAGGGCGGCAACACAGCCGAATCCCTTGGTCATGATTGTAAAGGTCAGGATGACCCCGCCCGATCCGGTCATGGCCATGAAGAAACCCCCGATTATGGTCAGGAAGAAGATCGGCAGGATCGGGATGCTATCAGTGGTATCCTCTTCTTTTGCCTCATCCAAATCAGGTTCTTCTCCGTCCCGCCTCATCTCAGCAGGTTCCAGCTCTTCTCCTTCCTCCTCTTTTATGGTTGAAGGAAATTTAATGTAGGGCGGCAATTTCATGCTGCGCATACTGCGGGCAATTTCCCAAGGCTCTTCATCCGGGTACAGCTCATCTTCAAATTGCGGTTCCGGTTCCGGCTCCGGGTTCGGCTCAGGCTCTTTTCCTTTTTGAGGTTGTGCCTGTTCTTCAGCCCCTTCTTTGGGGTTATCGTCCGGTTTTTTTTCATCGCTCTTTGGCTGTTCTGCTGGGGCTTCCGTTTGGGTATTTATTGCCTCTTGATCTTGATTCTTCTCTTGTTCCTTGCGCAACAGTTCAAGCGCATATTTCTGTGCTGCTTCGCGGAAGTCCGGGATAATTATGAAAGAGTATACAATCAGCCAGAGGGCGATCATGGAAGATATGAAGACGTCGTTTCCGGCCGGGTCGGCAATGAAAATTGTTTTACACAACACGTAGCCGGCGACTCCACCAAGCACTGTGCCGATAGTCATGATTAAGGCCAGTGTGTATTGGATGCGGCGGTTGATGCCCATGCGCAGGCTTTGGATGGTGCTGAAAATAAACAACCGCAGCATCTCTGAGCCGACAGCGTAGATACCGCTTACTCCTGCGGTCATTAGTGCCGGAACAACAAGCAGTCCGCCGCCTGCGCCTATCACCGCGCTGAGCATTCCGGTTACCAGACCGATAGCAGCGCACTTGAAAAATCCCGGGCCACTTGCGTCCGGCAGGATGTAGGGATTGTTGGCTCTTCCAATATAGTCGGGAATTTTGATGTCTGCCGCATGTAGCAGCAGAGGGTAGAGCAGGAGAAATACTGCGCTGATAAGGAGGAATATGTCTCGGCCGGAAGGTTTCTTCATGTGATTCCCTGCCTGATTGAGTAATGATTTTATTTACATATAAAAAGAATTGGGAAATATATCAACCATATGTCTTTTCTTTCCCTCCGTAATCAGGAGGACAACTTGCGCTTGTTTTTTTTAAGTAGTAGAAGTTTAGCCCTGATCATAAATATTGGTTTATATTTTAAAAGCTTAAGTATAAGGCGAAGCGGGGTTGTCATGAGCGGTAAATTGGTTTCCATGAAGGATCTTTCTCTTACACTGGATCGTGGTCCTGTGTTGCAGGATATCGACTGGGATATCCGTTCCGGTGAGCATTGGGCTGTTCTGGGGCCTAACGGGGCCGGGAAGACAACCCTGATGATGATTCTTGCCGGGGAAGTCTGGCCGGATGACGAAACCACCCGTGAATTCATGGTTGAAGGGGATACGGTCAACAGTCCGCTTGAGCCCCTTGAGCGCTACCGCATGATTTCACCTGAGCATCAGGATATTTTTGAAAAACTGGCTTGGGACGTAACCGGGGAAGAAGTCGTTTTGGCCGGAAAGGACAATACTCCCTTTTTATACCGCCTTGCAGATGATGAGGAATACGTGCGGGTCAGGGATTTTATGGACTCACTGGGTATGCTCGATCTTGCCAAGCGCAGCATGGTTAAAATGTCGCGTGGTGAGGGGCGCAAGATTCTCATTGCCCGTGCCCTGATGGCTGAGCCGGAGATTCTCATTCTGGATGAATTCCTTGAGGGGATTGACCAGCAGTCCCGTGAACAGTTGATCCGGGCAATTGATATTGCCGCTGCTAACGGAACCACCATAGTCTGTTCTGCCCACCGCAAGGAGGAGTTGCCTTCTTGTGTGAACAAAACATTGTATATCCGTGACGGAAAGATTGACCATTGCCGTGACGGAGAGGGACGCGAAGTTTCCTGCACCAGTTCTCATGAATTGAAACGCACTCCACCGGAAGTAAACAGCATCGAGCCGGGGCGGACTTTGTTCAAGCTTACCGACTCCAGTGTTGTTTTTCTTGGCAAGACCGTGCTGCAAAATATTGATTGGGAAATGACTGGAGGTGAAAGCTGGGCCGTGCTTGGACGCAATGGGGCCGGGAAATCCACGCTTCTGCGCCTGCTCTATGGGGATGCCGCAGCTTATGCTGCTGAAGATGAAATGGAACGTCTGCCCGAAAGGGGAGACAGTCTGCGCTCAGTTCGAGGGCGTATGGGGATGGTTTCAGCTTCCATGCAGGCTTCATTCGGTGAGGCAGTAGGCAAACCTATTCCAATCTTTGACGTGGTTATTTCCGGATTTTTTGCTTCTGCGGGAATTCTTGATGAAATTTCAGATGAAATGCGCGAGAAGACATGGGAGTGGCTGCGATTTTTCGGCATCGAAGATTTGGCTGAGAGACCAATGGAACAGGTTTCTTACGGTCAGCTTCGCAAGGCTTTTATTGCTCGAGCTCTTATCTCCGGACCTGATGTGTTGCTGCTTGATGAGCCTCTGGCAGGGGTGGATGAGGAATCACGCCGGGAGATTTATCAGCTGTTGGAGCTGCTTGCCAAGGCCGGGGTAGCCATGGTTTACGTGACTCACCATCGGGAAGAGTTGATCCCTTCAATTTCACATGTCCTTGAAATTGAGGGAGGCAAAGTTTCATTCCGGGGAACGAAAGAAGATTATTTCAAGTTACGCGATTAAAAAAACGGGGATGTTAAATATCCCCGTTTTTTTATTTTTTTATCCAGCCTTTAGCACTCATACAGCGCTGAAAGGCTTTACTTTCTTTGGTAGAAAGGTCCTGATCTTGGGAGTAGGTTCTTTGCGGCAGGTCATTGTCCGGGGCGGCGTTTGTCTGCTTCTGGGCTCGTTCCCGGCACTGGGCACGGTCTGCGGCAAAACGTTCGCTTCTGTTTACGGACATATCCAGACTGGGATTCTGCCATGATGTGCAGCCAGCCAGAAGAAGTAGCGTGGTTAAAATTATATATTTCATGTTCAGTCCTCAATCAGGCTTTGACGATGAAGCCTGCATTTCTCAAATTTTCTTTGTTGTAGGGAAATTCCTTTCCGTCCAGTCCAAGCATAGTGCCTCCTGCGGCTTCTACAATAGCTTGTCCTGCCGCAGTATCCCATTCCATGGTAGGATTAAAGCGGGGGTAGAGATGGGCTTTGCCTTCCGCAACAAGGCAGAATTTAATGGCACTGCCTGCCGGGGTCATCTTATTTACGTTTATTGTTTTCAGGTAATCCGCAAGGGATGGGGCTGGGTGTGACCTGCTGCCGACCACGTTGAGTCCTTCGCTTTCGGCTGGGGGATTTGTGGCGATGGATACAGGAGTATCGCCGTTCCTGCTGATTTTGGCACCTGTTTCAATGCTTCCGGTGTAGAGTGCATCCTGCGTCGGCGCATATACAATTCCAAGGACCGGACGGTTATTCCGCATCAGGGCAATGCACACACAGAACTCACCATTGTCCTTGATGAATTCTTTAGTCCCATCCAATGGATCTACGAGGAAAAATTCATCCCATTGTCTTCTTTCTTCAAATGGAATTTTAGTACCTTCTTCTGATAGTACCGGAATTCCGGGATAAAGTTCAGCCAAGCGTTTTGAAATGACTTCATTGGAGGCAATATCCGCCGCTGTAACCGGGGACTTGTCATCTTTATCTTTCACGTCGAAACCTTTGCTGCGAACATCCATGATGGCAGCCCCGGCCTCACGTGCAATACTGGATAGATTTTCAATCATTTCTTTCATGGGTTAAGCAATATCAAAGCTTTAGCAAAGTGTCATCAATTCCGGGCGTTAGTTTTGTTGATTTTGACTTGCATGGATATGGAGTTTATCTTCATATATTACAGGGGGAATTATGAAGATAGATATCAGAGTTGCTGAAATGCTTGACGGGCAGTTCATGGAAAAGTGTTTTGCCTCCGGTGAAAATGTTCGCATTGCTCCACATGTCCTTATACGTAAAATCTCGCGGGAGCTTGGACTTGATTTGAATTGTGTTGAGCGGGCGGTTTTTTCGCACGGCGCTGTTCCGGAACGTTACGCGCGCAATCTTATCTCTTTCTCTGCGGATGAGCAGCGTAGGCTGTTTTTTTCAAAGGTAGCCATGGTCGGTATAGGCGGTCTTGGAGGTCATCTGCTTGAGTCTCTGGCTCGCGCAGGAGTCGGGCACATCACTGCTTGTGATGGTGACAGCTTTGAACCGTCCAACCTGAACAGGCAAAGGTTTGCCGTTGAAAACTCACTGTACAGCAAAAAAAGTGAAGCTGCTTTTGAGATGATCAGGGAAGTAAATCCTGCGGTATTTCTGGATGTGCGGTCAGATTTTATTGATGATGATTTTGAGTCATTCATCAAAGGGGCTGATCTTGTTGCTGACTGTCTGGGGGGGCTTGAATACAGGGGAAAACTGAAAGATGCAGCAGCAAAGCTGGAAATTCCAATGGTGACGGCCTCAGTTGCTGGTTGGGCCGGAATCGTTTCTACTGTTTTTCCTGGGGGCAGTTCTCCTGCGGACTTTTTCGGCTCTGATAATGGGCTTGAGGAGGAATTGGGGACTCCTGTTCCTGCAATTACAACTGCTGTAGGAATTCAGTGTGGTGAAATTTTAAAGATACTCAGCGGAAAAGAGTCTTCCCTTTCAGGAAAAGCTTTGATGTTTGATCTTTCAAAGTTGTATTTTGAGACCGTGTCCCTTTAAAATAAAGAGTATAGCAAAAGATATTTAGACTCGAATTATCTTCTGGCAAATATACAATATGGAAAGCCGAGGCATTGATATAAATATGCCTCGGCTTTTTTGGGGCGATTAATTTCCATTGAGTGAATATAGTGATTGTCCTGTCTTCTTTCTGTGCTTGTAGTATTGTGTTTTGTCGGTAAAAGGTAGTGTCTGTTTGTTTGAGTTCAGATGTTTTAGTTTGTTAAATAGGTGTTTTGTTGTTATATGCTGCTTATATGTTTCTATTGCGTAGTTTTATAATGTTTTTTTGGGATATTTTATAATGTTTTGCTTTGTGTATATTGGTTTTGTGTTTTGAAGTTTATTTATGTTTTAGTTTAAATAAAACTTTTAAAAATATTAAAATGAATTTGGCAATGCAAACAGGTGAATCTATTGAAAAAAATATATATTTGTGTGGACAAAATAGTCTTTTGAATATATTTCTACGTTTATTGTTTTTCTTTTTTGAAATAATTTAAAGGTAGGAAGTGTATATGAATAAGCGTTTTGAAGATGTTATAGTTGAAATTAACAACGTTTCTGCTGCGCTTGAATTTATAAGTGAGTCTATTGAATGCCATGCTGCGGAAGGGCGTTCTCTTAATACATGCGGGCTGGCATATTTGACCAGAATGTTGGGGGTTAGTTCATCCAATGCAGCTGATATATGTTGGGGTATATTTCCAGAGCTTTCGGCTGGTAGCAGTGATTCTTGCGAATCTTAATTATGAGCCTGTTTATACTACATAATCACTTTGAGTTGTGATATCTTCAAGTAGTAAAGAAAATAGTTAGTGGCGGTGATACTTTTGTTGGTGTTGCTGGATATGCCCAAGGATTGTTTATGTTTGCGGAGGTTCTCAGGTGAGCGAAAGTAACCTTGATGTAAAGGTGGGGGAAGAAATCCCGAAAATATTGGTGGTAGATGATTCTGCAACCATGAGGAATTTTTTGACCCGAGTGCTCGAAGGCGACTACGATGTTGAAACTGCCTCTGATGGGCTTGAATGTATTGCTCAGTACATGAAAGTCAGACCCAGTGTTATACTGCTTGACTTGCTCATGCCGGGTATGGATGGTTTTGATGTTATTGAGAAGATTCGCAATGTAATCGACGATCAGGAAGTGATCATTATTGTTCTCACCGGTCAGGACGAACAGGAAATTAAAGCTCGGGCGCTCAATAGCGGTGCCAATGATTATCTGACCAAGCCTTTTCATGTGGTTGAACTTAAAGCCAGAGTAGGGGTGGCCATCAGGCAGGTCATGCTTACCCGACAGTTGCAGGCAGCCAACACAAGCTTACAGCGTGCCTATGATATTATTGACGATGAAGTTAAGCTTGTAGCCCGCTTGCAGGACAAGCTCTTACCGACTGTTATTCCGGTTATTCAAGGGCTGGATATTAAGAGCATGTATCGTCCGTCAGGTCGGGCAAGCGGGGATTACTATGATGTGTTCGGGCTGGAAGATGGAGTAGTTCGGGTTATAATGGCCGACGTCTCCGGGCATGGTCCGCAGGCCGCTTTTATTATGGCTATCGTGCGTACTCTATTTAAAGCTGATGGAGCGAACCATAATGCTCTTTCAGAGAGCCTGACCCAAATCAACGAGCATCTTCTCGATCTAATCGGAAAAGACAGTTATTTTGTGACATTGTTTGCTGCTGATATTGATTTCAATAAAGGCGTTATGAAATACATGAGTGCTGGTCATTGTCCCGCATTGGTTATGTTGGATGGAAAAATGAGTGAACCTTTAGTGGCTGAAGTGCCGCCTTTGGGCTTTTTTCCGGTTAAGAGCGCTCTTTCGGAGTGTCGTTTTACATCTTCCTTGCGGCTGTTTCTTTTTACTGATGGCTGTTACGAGTGGCGCATGAATGATGATTTTTTTAGTCTTGAGCCTTTTGTGGAAATAGCCGAGGAACTGATGCTCAAGAACACTCTTAATCTTGATTCCATTGAAGATATCTTGGAAGAAAAAACCGGAGTTCGTCCTGTCTTTGATGACGACGTAACTGCTCTGTCTATAGATTGGTCGGGATCTGTAGTCGGGTAGTTTGCGTTTTGAATTTATTTTTTAATAATTTTCAGCATTGCTTTTAGTTCATTGCGATGCACGTATCCCATGACCACTAAGACCAGGCTTGTAAGTATAGCAGCGATTGTGCGGTAATTATATCCTTTGCCGGGCATGGCTAACCATTTATTAATTATCGCCTTCTTTTTTTTGGGCGGAATAGCGGCCATGTTGAGGTTAATTATCTTGACCAGGTCTGTATTGGTTTTGCTTACAGCAGGATAGAGATCCATCTTGTATAGTTTCTTGAAGCAATAAAAGGAGTCTGTGAGGCCCATATGTTCCAGCTGCCACACGGCAACAGGGTAGTCCATTAAAAAGAGAGCAATCCGTTCTTCTTTGACGGCTTTAAAGAGGTCGGCGATTGAATTAAAAATTGCTAACTGCGTGTATGGATATGTTCGGGACATAAACTCTTTCCCATATCCGCCCTTTACTAGGCCACAAGGAGTGCTCTGCAGGTTTATTTTATTTGCTTCAATCAGTTTTCGGGGTGCAAAAAGAGCGGTTTCCATGGGAAAAATATAGTCTGCAAAAAGTAGGTTGCGGGCTCTTTTTTCCGAGTAGAACAGGCCTCCATGGATGTCGGCTTTGCCACTGATAGTATCTTGAATCGTTTCGCGCCAAGTCTGCATTTTGAATATTATGTCCCTGTCGGCTTGCAGAGCCCATTCTCTCCAGAAATCAATAAGCAGACCGTCCGGCTCCCCTGCACTGTTCATAAAGGACAGCGGGGGCATGCTTCTGGAGAGTGTAATAGTCAGGGGAGTAGAAGCAGCGAGGTTTGCTGGCAGCAGAATTAGCGTCGCGGCAATTGTGATGAGTATTATTTTTATGGATTTGTTCATTTCATGCCACTGCTTTTAGGGGCTAAAAGTGCTACTTCCAAAATCGATTGTTAGCAGTAAAGGCTTTTTTAATCCATAATAATGTTAAATGAGGCCGGTTAGTATTATAATAAATGTGTTTTGTGGTTTCCAGAAAAGGGTAGTGACTTATGTTAACTTGC
Source organism: Maridesulfovibrio sp. (assembly GCF_965230075.1). Lineage (GTDB taxonomy): Bacteria > Desulfobacterota > Desulfovibrionia > Desulfovibrionales > Desulfovibrionaceae > Maridesulfovibrio. Next base: position 1,169,927 of record NZ_OZ245945.1, read on the forward strand.
TGCGGCAAGTTCCATCAATTTAGAAAAGCTCACGTCAATGGTCTGTTTGTCTTCAATAAGTTGCTGCAGAAATTCATTGATTGCCGGAACCATTTTAATAGCAGTGTCAATCTCCGGGTTTGCCCCTTTCTGGTAGGCACCGATGTTGACCATGTCTTCCACTTTACGAAAAGTTGCCAACTGACCGAGGACTTTGCGCCCGGCAGCAACGATATCTCCATGAACAATATCTCCGCGAACACGGCTGACGCTTTTGAGTACGTCAATGCAGGGGTAGTGCCCTTGGTCGGCAAGGTCACGGGTGAGTACGATGTGTCCATCAAGAATTGAACGTACGGCATCAGCAATGGGTTCGGTAAAGTCATCACCGTCAACAAGTACGGTGTAAACTCCGGTAATGGAGCCGTTTGGGTTTTTACCGGCACGTTCGAGGAGTTTAGGCAGCTGGGCGAAAACAGAAGGAGTGTAACCGCCACGGGTCGGAGGTTCACCGGCTGCAAGCCCTACTTCACGTCCGGCCATGGCAAAGCGGGTCACTGAATCCATCATCAGCAGGACGTCTTTATTCAGGTCACGGAAATACTCAGCAATTGCGGTGGCGGTGTAGGCCGCGCGCATACGGATGAGCGGGCTTTTGTCCGAGGTGGCGATAACCAGTACGGAACGGGCTAATCCTTCAGGGCCGAGATCTCGCTCAATGAATTCCACAACTTCACGTCCACGTTCTCCGATCAGGGCGATAACGTTGATGTCTGCTACGGTGTAGCGGGCCATCATGGAAAGTAGTGTCGATTTACCGACACCGGATCCGGCCATGATACCCATACGCTGTCCCTTGCCCAATGTAAGCAGCCCGTTAATGGCTTTAACACCAACATCAAGCGGTTCATTGATGCGCGGACGGTCTAGCGGGTTGGGAGGGTCGCGGTGCAGGGGGTTGTAAGCTTCGGGTATGATCGGGCCTTTACCGTCAATGGGTTCGCCAAAGGCGTCCACTGCACGACCAAGCAGGCTCATGCCCACCGGGACTTTGGGCGGTGTCTTAGAGTTTTCGATCAGGCTTCCGGAGCTGATGCCGTGCATTTCCCCGTAGGGCATGAATAAGCAGGCTCCGTCTCTGAAACCTACTACTTCTGCGGCAATGGGTGATTCAGCATCTTCGGGTATGAGTTGGCAGACCGATCCCAAGGGGGCTTTAATGCCTTTGCCTTCGGCAATGAGGCCGACAACCTTGCTGACCCGGCCATAGCTGCGGCAGGGGTCCAGTGCGGAAAGGAGTTGAGTGCAGCTTTTCATGTCGGCCATGGTTATTCTCCTGCTCCGGGTGTCAACTGGCCGAGAATTTCCTGTATACCTTCCCAGCGGGAAGTGACCGTATTTTCGATCATGGCGTCGGCGGCTTCAACAATGACCCCACCGTTGTCGATGGCTGGATCGGCTTTAACACGCCATTTAGCGAGATCCGGATGTTCAGACTGAGCCTGTTCCAGTAAGGGGCCGATAATTTCGCTGTCGGCCGGAGAGACTTTAATTACCAGCTGGGTCATGGAATCGATGCGGTTCAGGGCATCATCCAGGAGGGATGTAAGAATTTCCTGCCTGCGGGTTTCCATTTCCACGGCCAATGTTTTTTCAATGACCATGAAGACCAGTGAGATTGCATCAGCAGACTGTGCCATCATAACATTGTGTGACTGGTCCTGAATATTTTGCAGGGTCTGGGCTACATTTTGACTGAAACCGATCAAGTGCTGTTCTGCTTCCTGAGCGGCCTGTTGCTGGCCTGCTGCAAATCCTTCAGCCTGAGCATTGGCACGGATCTGCTCCGCCTCAGCCATGGCCTTGGCTATGATTTCCTTGGCCATGTTTTGGGCTTTAGCTTTGACCCGCTCGTAATATTCGCGGTCAGTGTCTTCGTTCCAGGTCGGCTTTTTTTTGCCTTCCATTTCCTGTATAGTCATTTCCTGAGTCTTGTTGTTGGAATCAAGACCCATGATAACTCTACCGGTGTAGAACTTGTTGTCTTCAGCCTTAGACAAAGACATCTCCTGAACCTCTACTAATCATGATCCGGCCCTCGTCTTCGAGGCGGCGGATGTTTTTAACGATATTCTGCTGTGCAGCTTCCACATCGGAGAGCTTTACAGGTCCCATAATTTCGAGGTCTTCACGGATCATATTGGAAGCACGCTCGGACATGTTCTTGAAGAAGAGCTCCTGTAAATCGTCGGAGGCACCCTTGAGTGCGGTGGTGAGCTCTTCGTTTGAAACTTCCTTGAGCAGTTCGCGGATCGCGCGGTCGTCCAGTCCCTTGATGTCTTCGAAAACGAACATGAGGTTCCTGATTTCTTCGGCCATCTGGGTGGATTCTTCCTCGATTTCTGAAAGAACTTCCTCTTCGGTTGAGCGGTCTACGGCGTTGAGGATTTCCGCTACTGCGGGGACGCCGCCCACTTTCTTGCCTTCCTTGCCGCCCATGGCGATGAGCTGGCTTTGAAGAACCCTGTCCACTTCCATGAGCATTTCTTCTGCAACAGCTTCAAGCTTGGCAAGTCTCATGAGCACTTCGGCTCTTACGCCGCCGGGCAGGTTGGATATAAGGTCCGCTGCCTGATCCGGGTGCAGATGGCCGATAATGAGGGCCAGTGTCTGCGGGTGCTCGTTCCTGAGAATCTGAGCCAGAATCTTGGGGCTGACATTCTGGAGTTCCTGAAACGGAGCCGGTCCGCTTTCAAGGTCGAGTTTGTCCAGAATGTATTTTGCGGTTTCCTCATCAAGGGATTTGCTGAGTAGTCTTTTGACCTGATCGGCTCCGCCCATGAGGAGTTCAGCTCCATATGCCAGAGTTTCGTTGAACTCTTTGAGTACTTCCAGAACCTGTTCTTTGGGGACTGAATCCATCTCCAGCATGGCTTTTGACACGTCGGCAATTTCCTGACGGTTCATGCGTTTGAAGGTTTCAGCGGTAAACTTGTCCCCGAGGGCAAGAAGTACGATTGCTGTTTTTTGATTACCGGTGAACGGCGTAGACAATTTAAGCTGCCTCCTGCTTCAGCCAGCTCTTCAGCACCTGCACAGCCTGATCCATGTTCTTTTCCGAGAGTTGCAGAGCCTGAGCCTTGGCGTTCTCCAGTCTACGTGCCGTATCAAGAGCCTCTTCGTCAAGGTCGCTTTCATCAATTGCGAGTCTTTCGCCTGCTTCAGGCAGTCCGGCAACTTCGTCAATTTCTTCTTCAGCCACACGGGGCTTGATCAGAGCCATGATTACCGGGCGTACTACCAGAATTAGGAAGAGGAAGATGAGCAGGCCGTTGAGGAAAGGCTTACCGAGGCGCTGAGCATATTCAAGCATGGTGCGCATGAGGCCTTCATCGCCGAACATATCCTGCATGCCGAAGGACATATTGGAAACCTCAACGATGTCACCGCGTACTTCGTCATAACCTACAGCTGAGCTGACCAGTTCCCGGATGCGCTGCATTTCTTCTTCAGAGCGGGGTACGTAGGTCATTTCACCTGTTTCAGGGTCCTTAGTATAAGTTCCGTCAACGATAACTGCTACGCTGAGGCGCTTGAGTTCGCCAACAGGAACGATGATCTGCTGTTCTTCTTTGTTGATTTCATAGTTGGTGGTCCGGGTTTCACGGGAAGAGTCCTGAGTGGTCGCTGTTCCGGTGAAGCCGTCACCCCTGAAGTTTGCTTCGGGTACACCGCCGTCAACGTTGGCGGTTCCGCGGGTGGTTTCTTCGCTTGTCTGCTCGGAGCGTGCCACCTGGCCATCAGGGTCGTATGCTTCTGTTTTGATGGTGCGCTGTCTGAAGTCGAGATCTGCGTTGACCTTGGCGATAACTTTGTCCGGGCCGACGATGGGCATGAGCAGACGCTGAATGCGCTGTTCAATTTTTGATTCAAGGCCGGACTTGTATTCAAGCTGACTGTTGGTGATGTTCAGTCCCAGTCCGCCGTCGTCTTCAGGCTGGTAGAGGACCTGACCGCGCATATCAGTAATGGTTACATGCGCAGGTTTCAAACCTTCAACAGACATAACTACGAGGTTGAGAACACCTTTGATCTGTTTGTCAGCAAGCTTTTCGCCGTCTTTGAGCTTAAGAACTACGGAAGCTGAAGGATCAACCTGTTCTTCAATGAAAAGTGATTTTGCCGGGAGTACTAGATGAACCCTGGCCCGCTCAACCTGCGGGAATTCGCTGATTGTTCTGGCCAGTTCGCCCTGAAGGGCGCGCTGGTAGTTGATGCGTTGGATAAAGTCCGTCTGTCCGATCTGGACCTCATCGAAAATTTCATAACCGATTCCCTGTCCGTGAAGGGCGCCTTCTCCTGCAATTTTCAGACGCAGGTCGTAGACGCGGTCAGCGGGGACCAGAATTGTGGAGCCGTTGTCCTGAATTTTGTAGGGTTCTTTAGTGGACTGCAGGATGGAGACAACGCGGGAAGCGTCTTCTGCGTACAGCTTGGTGTAGAGTACCCGGTACTCGGTCTGGTTGAGCCAGAATACCATGAGGATGAAGGCAATTACGACGGTGGCAGCAAGGCCCCCGATCATAATTCTCTGCGAGACAGTGCGGTCGGACCAGAAAGTCTGAAATTTACTCAGATACTCAGCGATGAAATTTGGCATACTTAAACTCCTGACGATTTTTCAATTGTTTAAGCAAAGGGTGGGCCATTGATGAAAATATTAAATAAATAGGTATTTTATGTGGTAATTGGAAGAGGTCTTGAAATAGGGGAGCGGGTGGGTGACAAAAAAATGTCGATTGCTTGGGGGCACGAAAACTACCACGAACCCCCTCGTAGCAAGGGGGGCGTGGTAACAATAATTCGTAGACAGATAAAGGAGCGTTTCTGTCAGGTCTAGAAAGGCATTTTCATGACTTCCTGATAGGCAGTCATAACTTTGGTGCGCACAGTACTAGTCATGGTCATGGCGACACTGGCTTTCTGCAGTGAGATCATCAGTTCGTGAACGTTCTGGGTTTTGCCGGAAGCAAATTCTTCGATCATCTGCTTTTTCTGGCCCTGAAGTTCGTTAACGCCTTTGATGGAGTCAGTCAGGGTTTCGGAAAAAGAGTTCGGTTCGGCCTTGTTAAGGTCCATAGTCTTGTCGAACTTCTTGTCAAACTTCTGCTGATTTTGGATGGCATTGGTGTATGCCTGCATTGCTACGTTTCTGATGGACATGTTTTGCTCCTTTGCTGAATGTCAGAAATCTGTCTTGTAAAGTCAGCCCGTATTTACTGGCCCATTCCAATTCGCAGTGCTCGGTTGAACATCCTTTTGGCGGAGTCCACTGCCTGCGCGTTGGCTTCGTAGGATCTGCTGATGCTGATCATGTTGACCATTTCCTCAACCACGTTGATGTCCGGGTATCTGACGATTCCTTTTTTATCCGCATCAGGGTGGTTCGGCTCATACACTTCTTTAAAAGGACGGGTGTCGGAGACGATGCCTCGGACTGTTACGCCCCTGAGCTGCTGGTTGACCTGCTGGTTCATTGCGGTTTCAAAAGGAGAGAGAACAGGGCTTGACTCCATGGAAACACTTTTGCGGCGGTAGGGGCCGCCTTCGGCTGTCCTTGTAGTCTTGGCATTTGCCATGTTCATGGACACAACGTTCAGGTACTCCCTTTGGGCTTTGAGTCCTGAAGCTCCGATATCAAGTGCTGTGAAGAAGTTCATTATCTTGCTCCGCTCTGGATAATCTTACTCATGCCCTGAAAATTTTTCCCGATAACCTGCGAGAGGGCATTGTAGTAAAGAGTGTTCTTGGCCATGGCGACCATTTCTTTATCCATGTCGACCCGGTTTTCACCGTGGATGACTCTGGGTTCGAAGTTGGAGATGACATCCCCTTCGAATTTGTTGGAATCAAAGGCGGTAGGGATATGCATCTTGCTGGTTCTGGTCATTTTGCCTTTGGCATCAAGTCCCATGGCTTTTTGAAGGTCTTCTTCAAACTCAAGGCGTTTTTCCTTGTAGCCGGGGGTGTTGACGTTTGCCAGGTTGGAGGAGACGAGGTTTTGACGCTGCAGTCTCAGGTCGAGTACTTTGCCTGTCAATTCTATGTGGCTTCCGAAAAGTCCTTTCATTTTTATATCCTCCTGCAAAAAATTCCCGGTGCCCATCTGGGTCGGAAAGAATTGATGATTTTTGTTTGGTTTGTAGTTAGCAAAAGGTGTTCCATTTATGTAAGTGTTTGATATTTTAGATTAAATTTTGAGAGTAGGGAGCCTTGAGAGAGTAGGTGTCGAAAATCAGGCACATAAAATCGGCCTCTTCTTATATAATGTAGGAATAGTGTTTGTTGTTTTGGCACGCTGTATGCATTAAGTCAGACAGACCCTTAGGGGTCGAAAAAAATGCCGCTTTGGATTGTCCGGCGGTAAATAAAATTTCCGGAGGGGAATTATGAGTCATTTAGATTATGAAATTAACAAGGAACTCGGTGAGTGTTATCTGTTCATGGGTGAACTGGATAAGGCTGAAGATTACTACAAGAAGGCCGCTGGTTCTAACGGCGTACATCCCGATCCTTACATCGGGCTTGCAACCATCGCAGTTCAACGCGGTGAGTACGATGCTGCCATGTCCCTGTACGAAAAAGCGCATCAGGTAGAAGCTACTGATAAGAGCTTTGCCGGTATGGGACTTATTCAGATGGAAACCTCCCGTCAGGACGAAGCTTTTGAGAACTTTTCGCAGGCTCTCAACATCAACATCAGCAACATGGTTGCTCTTTTCGGCATCATCAGGATTGGTCACGAGGCTGAAAGAATGGCTGAAGCTATTCCTTTCCTTGAGAAGTTCCTCGAAGTTGATCCCGAGAAGCACGAAGTCCGCTACTCCCTCGCAGGTCTTTATATCTGCATGGAGCAGAAGGATAAGGCTGTTGAGCAGCTTGAAATGATCCTTGAAAAGGATCCCGCAAATGAAGCGGCTAAGGAACTGATGAGCCAGATTTAGCTCACACAGATCCATTATATATAGCCGACTCCCCTCCCGGTTGGTCCCGTTCCTGTACGTGTGGTTCGGGAGCGGGGACCAACTACCGGCGAGAAAGGTGCGGTCCGGAACTTGCCTTTACGGCGTAAATCCGGCACAACTCCACAAAAACCAATATCTGGAGATGTGTTATGGATATGTTGCCTGTAAAGCGCGGAGTGCTCAGTGTTACTGATAAATCCGGGCTTGCTGAATTTGCGGCTGAGTTGGCTGGCTTCGGTGTGGAACTCATCAGCACCGGCGGTACAAGAAAAATGCTTCTTGATGCCGGACTTGAGGTTAAGTCTGTAAGTGATGTAACCGGCTTCCCTGAGATCATGGGCGGTCGTGTAAAGACCCTGCACCCCAGTGTGCATGGCGGTATCCTTGCGGATAAAGATAATCCGGAACACCTGTCGACTCTCGAGGAACATGGAATCGAGACTATCGATATGGTTTGCGTTAACCTGTACAATTTTGCCAAGGCTGTTAGCGAAGGGCAGGATCTGAAGAACGCTGTCGAGCAGATCGACATCGGTGGTCCTACTATGCTGCGTGCTTCAGCCAAGAATTTTCATTCTGTTCTGGTTGTCCCCAGTCCGGTACATTACCCCCGTATTCTTGAAGACATGAAAAAGAACGACGGCAAGGTTTCTCTCGCCCTGAGAAAAGACCTCGCTGCGGAAACTTTTGCGCTTGTCTCTGAATACGACTCCATGATCGCCAAATATCTGGCAGATCACGACGCTTAGTTTTCTAAAGCGGGATGTCATTTTTATGGCATCCCGCTTTCTATTGTTGTAAGATAAGACTATTCAGTCTCAAAAGTGGCGAAGCCAAAATCTCTGGAGAATTCCCATAGCTCTTAAAGCCAAAGGTAATACTCAGGGCCTTAAGCCCAGTGAGTTGAAACGCATCAACCGTCTTGCGGACCGCCGTTACAATGACCCCAACGGGTTCACCAACGAGCAGGCCCGTGAGCTTTCTTTTCTCAGTCACGAAATCGGACGCCAGATTGGTCTGCTGGTAAACAGGCAGGGCAAGCCGGAAATGATTCTGGTTGGTGATCCCGGTTCCATCTATATCCCCGAACTGCCCCGTGCCCGTCAGTCCGAAGGACGCTTGCGCGGTTTAAGACTCCTGCATACCCATATTTCCGGTGAGAACCTGTCCGAGGAAGACCTTATGGATATGGTTTTTCTGCGACTGGACAGTGTTACTGTTGTGGCATCCGACCCTCATGGCGAACCGGATTTCGTGCAGTATGCCTACCTGCTTCCTCCCGGAGCAGGGGCGAAACCATATGAGCAGTTGCCCCCGGTGCGTTGGGATCGCGCGGAGATGGATCTTCCGTCTCAGATTAAGGCCCTCGAAGATGAATTTCGCCGGGCGGACCGCACCCGCGATACCACGGATAAACGTGAGCGGGCTATTGTGGTCAGTGTCTCGCAGGACCCTAAGTCCGTGCAGGAACGCTCCCTTGATGAGCTGGAAGACCTTGCCGATACAGCAGGGCTGAAGGTGGAAGGGCGTCTTGTGCAGCGTATCCGCAAACTCAATCCTAAATTTATTATGGGTAAGGGTAAGCTTGCGGAGCTGGAAGTTATTGCCTTGCAGGCGGACGCGGAAGTGATCCTCTTTGACCAAGAACTTTCTGCTGCCCAGATGCGTAACCTCGCAAAGCTGACTGAGCGCAAGATTATTGACCGCACTCAGTTGATTCTTGATATTTTCGCTCAACACGCCACCACCCGTGCCGGTAAATTACAGGTGGAAATGGCGCAGTTGAAATACACCATGCCTCGTCTTGTGGGTAAGAACCGGGCTATGTCCCGACTCATGGGTGGTATCGGTGGTCGCGGTCCCGGTGAAACAAAGCTGGAAATTGATCGCCGTCGTATTAAGGACAAGCTGACCAAGCTCGGTAACGAACTTAAGAAGGTCAGTCGTCAGCGTGGATTTACCCGCGAACGCCGTGCCCGTGCCGGGGTTCCGGTTGTCTCACTGGTCGGTTACACTAATGCCGGTAAGTCAACTTTGCTCAACACCCTGACCAACAGCGGAGTGCTGGCCGAAGACAAACTTTTCGCAACACTTGATCCCACCAGCAGACGTATCCGCTTTCCGCGGGAGCAGGAATTAATCTTGACTGATACGGTTGGATTTATTCGCCAACTGCCCAAGGAATTGAAGGAAGCCTTTCGTGCTACTCTTGAAGAATTGGAAGCTGCGGACGTATTGCTTCACGTTTGCGATTCATCACATCCGGAAGTGGATGAACAGATCTCAGCAGTAAATAATATTATCGCTGATATGAAACTTGATGATGTGGTGACTATCCTCGTGCTCAACAAATGGGACAAGCTTGATGACGAACAGCGCGAGCTTATGCAGAATACTTATCCGCAGGGCATTCCTTCAAGTGCTGTGAATCGCCGCTCATTGAATATACTGGTGGATGAAATTTTAAATGCCATCGATAGGCTCGGTCATAAATTTTAAGACCGGGCCTGTCCGTTAAATTCTTTCCTTATTGCATTAATACCTGTAAATTAGTAATTAAGTTTCAGTAACAGCACTACTAATTTTTTTCAGAAGCAGTTGTTGGCGACGGAGGAAGCCATGGCTAAAGAAGAAGGTATTGAGGTAGAGGGTATAGTTCAGGAAGCATTGCCCAATGCGATGTTCAAGGTTGAACTTGAAAACGGGCATGTGGTTCTGGGACATATTTCCGGTAAAATGCGTAAGCATTACATCCGCATCCTGCCGGGTGACCGGGTCAAGGTGGAGCTTTCGCCATATGACCTGACCCGAGGGCGGATAACCTTCCGCATGAAGTAATTTATGCAGCAGCTTTCAGTCTTGATCCGACTGATGAGGGTTTTATGAGTTTGAAAGGAGTAGTCAGCTGGTTCAACGATATCAAAGGATTCGGCTTTATTGTGGATGAAGCCGGAAGGGATATCTATGTTCATTATTCCGAAGTGCTGCGCGACGGTTTCAAGACTTTGAATGTCGGAGAAAAAGTGGTTTTTGAAATCATTGATGAAGACACGGCCCCAAAAGCTATTTCAGTTCGAATTATCAATTACTAGTTTTTAGTAAATATAAATTTTAAGCCCGCCTGTTGAAAACAAGCGGGCTTTTTTAGCACTTATTTTAAAATGAAGCGGCGAAGCATAATGAAAGTTTTTGAAGAGTCCAGAGAAACCTTTTTCAAAAAGTTTCGCTGGCCGCCGGAGGCGAAGTCGTTTCATTAAAAAGCGTAAAGCGCATCAACTATCTTTGACCTGCTTCATTCTTTGTAGGTTCGAGGACCGCATCCACGTTGACTTCGCGGGAAGTCATTTTGTTGTTTTCGATTTCGTAGCGGGTCAATTTCCAGTCCACATGATCGATGAAATCGACTTTAGCCCAGCCTTCGGGCGGCAAGCGTTTGATCATTTCTTCGAGAAAATCATCAATGTCGATATAATGTCCTTCGTAATCAACATTCAGAACCTTGTCCTTGTAAACAATTTTTTCAAATGGCAGTTCCATTTTAATATCGTCAAAGTCTTCTTCGGATAGGCCGTGGACATCTCCGTAAACTCTTACGTCTTCCATATAATTCTCCTCTTAGAAGGGGATAATTTCTAAATTAAATACCATTCCGAAAAAGGAAGATATTGGCACATTCAAAACTACGCAAGCAAAAACGGCCTGCATAAGAACATGCAAAGGCCGCTTGTTGGTAACTGTTAAGTCTGGTCTCATTCAGTTAATGGGCTTTCCTGCTTTCAATTAAATTAATGGCCTTTTCCGGCAGCAGATGCAGATCGGGCTTGGAAATTTGTTCATCTGCACCAACAGATTCGCCCTTGTGGCGTAATTCTTTAGTGATGATAGAGGAATACAGGATTATGGGCAGACTTTTCAGGTCTTGATCATCTCTGATCCATTTGGCTAGACTGAATCCATCCATAAGCGGCATCTCAATATCCGAAATTACTATTTCCACATAATCTTTTACCGGACGATTTTCCTGTTTGGCCGCCTGTTTTATGTTCAGCAGAGTGTTTTTAGCTTCTTCTCCGTTATGGACGATGGTATGGCGGAAGTTTGCTTTTTCAAGACTCTTTTCCAGCATGGCCCGGATTGTGGGGGAGTCGTCGCAGACCAATGCATTATATGCTTCAGTTGCAACTGCAGATGGAGCATCAAAGTCGCCACCGAGGGTTGGATCAAGATCTGCGAGTATAGATTCGAGGTCCAGCAACTGGATGAAACGGTCTTCGCGTTCGACAATTCCGACGATACAGCTATCATCGAAGCTGCTCATGAATTTATCAGGTGAAAGGACCTGCTGCCAGCCGACCCGATGGATTTCGGTTACTCCGCTGACTTGAAAACCTGATACGGTCTGGCTGAATTCAGTTACAATGACAATGTCGTATTTCTGTTTCTTGCGTTCCATTCCCAGCCATACAGCCAGATCCAGGACAGGTAGAATGTGATTACGGAGGGGAATTGTTCCCATGAAGCACGGATGCTCTGCCGACTCGGGATGTTCGAGCTCGGGACTTTCGATTACCTGCATGACCTTGGCAACATTAACCCCGAAGTGGCATCTTTCCTCCGGGCCGTCTTCGGATTCTGGTAGGTCAATGTAAAATTCAAGAATTTCAAGCTCATTGGTGCCGGTTTCAAGCAGGATTTCTGTTTTTGCCATGATAGTGGCTCCTGAAAAATTATATTAAAGGGGTTTAAGTTCTTATTCTAGTAAGTTACAATATTCGAAAGTTCAGGTCCATAAATTTTGATTGGAATGTAATTCTTTTTGATCTTGGATAGTTCTTTACAAATACTTCTCATTTAGCTTAGGCAATACAGAATCGATAAATAAATGAAGAGGGGTTCATGTATAAAATATTGATTGCTGAAGACGATAAGATTTCCCAAAAGCTTGCCGCAAGATTCGTTGAAGACTTGGGGCATGTTTCTTTTGTCAGCCCTCATGGTAAGCATGCTTACGAAGCGCTAAAAGCTGAGAATAATTTTGATGTATTAGTTACGGACATCATGATGCCCGAAATGGATGGACGTCAACTGGTGCAGACCTTGAGAGGTGATTCCCAGTTTATGGATATGCCTATTGTTATCATGTCCGCAGTTGTAGGTGTTTCTGATATTTCCAATTTGTTGGCCCTTGGGGCGACATATTTTTTACCCAAACCCATTGATAAGGAAGAATTCAATGAGGTGATCAACCGTTGCCTGAAATGAAACTCCGGTTTTGCGTATTGATTTCACTGAGGCTCCGCCATATTTGGGCGGAGCCTTTTTTTGTGGCGCAAAATATCCGCTGTAACGGGCTTGTTACTAAACGTGAATGGGTATAATGAGAACAAAAGCTTTATGAATAACAAGGTTATATCTGAGAGTGAGCAGTATAATCTGTTTTAAGGAAATGTTAACTTTGGGGGTGCTCCTTGTCGTTTGAGATTTTGGATAAATTTAATGACCCTGAACTGTGTAAAGAACTGCTGGCTTGTTTGCGGGAAGAGCTGGATGGGGAAATACGGTTTATGGAGGTCTGTGGAACACATACGGTTTCCATTTTTCGCAGCGGGCTGCATTCGGTTTTGCCGAAAGAGGTTGTGCACCTCAGCGGTCCGGGGTGTCCGGTATGTGTAACCCATGAATCCGAGGTGAACGCTTTTTTGGATCTCGCAGGGAAGGACGGGGTCATCGTTGCGACTTTCGGTGATCTGATTAAGGTCCCCGGTGATAAAGGCCACTGTCTGAAAAATGCACAGGCCGACGGTGCGCGGGTGGAAATAATTTATTCTCCCTTTGATGCTTTGGAGCTCGCACGGAACAATCCTGACAGCACAGTTGTTTTTCTTGGTGTGGGCTTTGAAACAACAGCTCCGACCATTGCTGCGACAGTACTTATGGCCCAGCAGCAGGGACTTGATAACTTCAAGGTGCTTTCCTTTCATAAGCTGGTTCCGCCCGCTCTGGATGTTTTGATTTCCGATCCGGAAACACGCATTGACGGCTTTATCCTGCCCGGTCATGTCTCTACTGTTATCGGAATCCATCCTTATGATTTTATCGGGGAAAAATACGGCAAGCCTTCTGTGGTTACGGGATTTGATCCTGTTGATATCCTGCAGGCTTTGTTGATGATGGTCAGGGCTTCCAAGGAAGAGCATCCTGCCATTCAGAATCAGTATGTTCGTGGTGTATCAGAAAATGGTAACCCCAAGGCAGTGGAAGTCATGTATCAGGTCTTTGAGGAGTCAGATGCTCTCTGGCGCGGTATTGGGATGATTCCCGGCAGCGGCCTTGAATTCCGGGACGAGTTTGAAAAATACGACGCCAAGAAAATTTTTGACCTCAGTATCGGTGAATGCCCGCCGCTCAAGGGCTGTATGTGCGGAGAGGTTTTGAAGGGTAAGATGACTCCTGAAAAATGTCCTCTGTTCGGGAAAGCTTGCACCCCCGCTAAACCGGTAGGTCCCTGTATGGTTTCAACTGAAGGCAGCTGTGCCGCTTACTTCAAATACAAAGTAGATTAATATGTCCTCAGATAAAGTTTTACTCGACTATGGTTCCGGTGGAAGAGCCTCCCAGAGACTTATTTCCGAACTTTTTCTCAAGCATTTTGCCAACGATGAACTGGACAGGCTCAACGATGCTGCCACTTTGAATTTGAAGGGGCAGATTTCCATGAGTACCGACAGCTTCACAGTTGACCCCATCTTTTTCCCCGGTGGTGATATCGGGTCCTTGGCTGTTCACGGAACAGTAAACGATGTGGCTATGCTTGGTGCTATCCCCCGGTATATGACCTGCGCTTATATTATTGAAGAAGGTTTGCCCATGGATGATCTGGAAAAGATCGTTAAATCCATGGGAGAAGCCTGCCAGCATGCCGGTGTGAACATTGTTACCGGTGATACCAAGGTTGTACCCAAAGGTATGGTGGATAAGATTTTCATCAATACTACCGGAGTCGGCGAAATTATTGCTGATCCCGCTCCCAGCGGGGACCGTGCCTCTGTCGGTGATGCCGTACTGGTCAGCGGAACTATGGGGGACCACGGTTTGACTATTCTCGGTACCCGTGAAGGTCTTTCCCTTGAATCCAATGTAAAGAGTGATAGTGCTGCCCTGAACCATCTGCTGGTCAAACTTGTACAGGAAGTTCCTGATATTCATGTGCTGCGTGACCCCACAAGGGGTGGACTGGCAACGACATTGAATGAAATCACTGTTTCATCCAATGTCTGCTGCGAGCTGGAAGAATCCAGCATTCCGGTTCTTCCTGAAGTTGCCGGCGGCTGCTCCTTCCTTGGACTTGATCCGCTTTATCTTGCCAATGAAGGTAAGTTTCTGTGCATCCTGCCGCAGGAATATGCTGAGCAGGCCCTTGAAATCATGCGTGCAGACGAGCTTGGTAAGGATGCCTGTCAGGTGGGCACCATCACTGATGCAAATCCGGGCAAGGTTGTAATGGTAACTCCGCTTGGTGGTAAAAGACTGCTCAATATGCTGGAAGGGGAGCAGTTGCCTAGAATCTGTTAAAGAATAATAGCTATATGGTATTTTAAAGGCTTCTCCATTGGGGAAGCCTTTTTTTCTATTAGATTAGGGAATGATGTGTTTATTGAATCATGCTATACCTAAGAAAAAGATTAGGGGGTATAGCGTGCAAAACGATATTAAAAGTTGTATTACTGCCATTAGTAAAGTTGTCACCGAAGACAGCCTTACCATATTGTTTCAGCCTGTCGTCTCTCTCTTATCCCGCACTGTAGTCGGTTTTGAAGCTTTCGCCCGTGGTGTTGATGAAAATGGTGAAACAGTTGCTTCTCCCGGTTGTCTTTTTAATTCCTCCCTGCCGATTCAAGCACAGCTGAAAGTTGAAGAAGTCTGCTTAAAAAAAGGGCTGGAATCCTACAAACCCCTGTATGAGAAGTACCGGGATATGCTTTTATTCCTTAATATTAATAGCGGAATATACTCTCGTGAAGAGAGTAAAGGCCGCAGTCCCCACCAATTGGCAGCGTTATATAAATATTTCCCCAGAATGATTGCTTTTGAAATGGATGCCGTTCAGCTCAAGGAAAAACCTCCATTGGATATGATTCATTCTTTGCGTGAACATGGGTACAGGCTTTCCGTGGATAATGTTCTTCCTTCTGTAGATTGCATGGACCGTTTGCATATAATCAAACCTGATTTTGTGAAGCTGGATCGCAAATTTTATGAAGGAATTGAAAAATCAGAGAGGATTAAAAATAAATTATCTTCAACTGCTCAGCTTTTTTCTCTTTGTGGAGTTTCCCCTGTAGCAAAAGGTGTGGAGGCTGAGGCCGAAGCTATTGCTCTCATGCAAAGTGGTTTTTATCTGCAACAGGGTTTTTTCTATTCCGATAGTGCAGATGAAGAGGGTAAGGAAGACTCTTTCAGTGATAAGGTTAGCCGCATCAGTATGTCAGTAAGGAGCGATAGGAAAAAAGAAAATGAGCGAAATTCTGAAATTTTCAGGAATTCGCATCTGCTGCTGAAGAGTGCCATGACCAGTTTACAGCAGGAAGAAGACGGGGAAATGAACCGTGTTCTTGAAGAATTATTGAAAAAGTCTGCGCAAATTGTCTCAGTTTACATTCTGGACAGTTCCGGGAAGCAGATCAGCAAGCGTCTGGCCGGAAGGGCTGCTGACCCGTTTGGGCTCCGCGTTTTGCCTTCAGCAGTAGGGAGCGATCATAGCGGTGGATGTTTTTTTGTGCATTTAAATTCAGGCCTTGAAAAAGCAGCCGGACCATGTGGCCCCGATGCGCTCTGTCGTGAGAAATACAATTACCTCGCAGGATTCTACTATAAGGAGGGTAGCCGCCGGGGCCGGATTCTGGTTTTAGAATATGTGAATTCACCTCAAGAGGAAGCGGAGGATTAGAGAGAGGAAGAGAGAATTTTGTTCTTGTATCTTTTTTGGCGGAAGATATTCATGGCGTCTTTTGATTTGATTATTCCGGCTACGGTCTCGTCTTGATTTATCAAGGGTAAAAAGGAGACCCCTGTCCTTTCAAATGTCATAATAGCTTCTTTTAAATTGGAGTCCACAGGAAGTGAGACTACTGTGCGTACCATCAAGGTATCTACTATTTCCGCTCCGCCTTTCAAATCTTGCGCATTTTTAAGGAAAGCACGCATATCACGCAGGGTCAGGATTCCGGCAAGTTTTTTGTTTTTATCCAGTACCGGAAAATGGGGAAACTCCGAGTTGAGCACCATGTCAGCGGCCTTGCTGAGGCTGTCGGTCGTGTTCAGGAAATCGAATTCAGTATCCATCACTTCTTGCAGAGAGACATTCACCATAACCGATTCGTCATGTCCGCGCAGGATATTTATGCCCTGACGCAAGAGTTTGGCTTCATAAACAGAGTAGCCTTTAAGTATACGGACCACCAGCGCACTGGTGATGCAGCCCACCATCATGGGCAGGATTATCTTATATGAATAGGTCAGTTCAAAAACCGTCAGAACTGCGGTGATGGGCGCAAGGGTGGTCCCGGCCACGACAGTTCCCATACCGACTAGAGCATATTGTCCGTGGGTGAGGGCCAGTTCCGGGAAAATCATATTGATGGTTGAGCTGACCGACACCCCCAGAGCAGCTCCTAAAACCAGCGAGGGAGCGAAAATACCGCCGCTCATTCCCGATCCGATACAAAGGGAAGTGGCAATAAGTTTAGCTCCGAGTAGCAGTAAGGCCAGATCAAGGGGTAGAACCCCGGTCAGCCCCATATTTACTGCTTCATATCCGACACCAAGTACTGCAGGAATTTTAAGGGCCATTGCACCGAGGATCAGTCCGCCAATACCGGGCTTAACCCAGCCCGGAACTGGGATTCGGTCAAAGGTAAATTCGCTAAGCTGGATCATTTTTACAAAAGCAATGGAGACTAGTCCGGCGAGAATTCCAAGAATGAAGAATATGATCAGTTCTTCAAAGTTGCTGAAAAGGAATTTAGGCGCATCAAAGGTGGGGAAGTCTCCCCAAAAAAATTTGGAAAGGGCGGATGCTGTTACCGAGGCCACGATAATATGGCTGACATAGGACATCTCAGTATCTAAAAGCAGAATTTCGATGGCGAATAATGTTCCGGTGAGCGGTGCATTGAAAGTTGCTGCGATACCGGCTGCCGCACCTGAAGCAACGCAGACCGGAAGCATGCCGGGATCAAGGCGGAAAATTCTTGCTGCGGAGGAACCTAACGAGGCTCCGATCTGCACGACCGGACCTTCACGGCCTACAGAAGCACCGCAACCGATGAGCAGGCTGGTGACTAAAGCTTTAAGGAAGGTGATGCGATGGCGGATTACCCCGCCCCGAACCGCCAGTGCTTTGATTACTTCGGGCACTCCCGGGCCTTGAGCTTCCGGTGCCCAGTTGGTGATGATCACCCCGGCGATAAGTCCACCTATGCAGGGCAGGAAAAGTACGAGCCACCAAGGCGAGTTGGCAGCCATATCAAGAAAGGAATTACCTTGAGCCCAGAATAAATCCTGAAAATTTTCTATCAGCCAGCGGAAGAGGAAAGCTCCGCCTGCCGCAGCCATGCCGATGGCTACAGAGAAAGACATAAGTAAAACGTACTGAACCCTCGGATTAAACGAGGCTCCAGTACGTTTCTTAGTTTTGGGATCGGAAGAGGAAACCATACCGATTTCCGCCCGGTTTATTTTTCAATCAGGGCAATGGCGCGCTGAGCCAGTTCTGTTACTTCAGGCTTTGAAATTTGGTCGTCAGCACCGACAGATTCACCCTTGTGGCGGAGTTTATCGGTAATGATGGAGGAGAAAAGGATTACAGGCAGCTGTTTAAGTACTTCATCAGCCTTAATGCGCACAGTAAGGTTATGTCCGTCCATGACCGGCATTTCAATGTCGGAGATAACTACATTTACGAAGTCGGTGATGGGACGCTCTTCCTCAATGGAGCGGCGCTTGTATTCCTGCAGCTTATCCCAGCAGGCGCGGCCTGTATTGGCCATTTCTACGGAGAATTTAGCCCGGACCATCATCTCATAAAGCATCTCTCTGATCAGGGTCGAGTCATCAGCAATGATTGCTTTGTACCCGGCATGGTTGGTCCAGTCGATGGAATCGTCAAGCTGCAGCCCGAGATCGGGGTTAAGTTCAGCAACGATTTTTTCAAGGTCGAGGATCAGTGATATTCTGTCTTCAAATTTAACAACCCCGGTGATGGAGTCTTCGGAAAGGGTAGAGACATAGTTGGAGGGAGCTTCGACCCTTTCCCAACTGATTCTGTGAATTCGGGTTACCCCGGAAACAAGAAAGGCAGAAGAGACATTGTTGAATTCAGTGACAATGACTTTGGGAGGTTCAGTTTCAACGCGCGGCTTTTTGAGCCAGTGGCTCAGGTCCACAAGGGGAATGACCTTGTTGCGCAGGTTGAAAGTTCCCATGATAGCCGGGTGTGCAACCTTGGGAAGCTTTGTTATTTTGTCAGGAATTCTGATGATTTCCAGAACCTTGGCAACGTTAACGCCATAAAATCCGCGATAGTTGCCTTCGCCTTCTTCGCGCGGTTCTTCTTCAAGCCAGAATTCAACGATTTCAAGTTCATTAGTACCGGCTTCAAGTAAAATATCAGTCTGAGCCATATGTCTCTCCGATTAAATTCAGATTCTGTAATTCGATTACAACACTTATATTACGCTTTAAAGAGTGTTATCGTCAACAATCGCTTAAAAAAAATAAATGATTAGCAACGGTCCCGAGTAAGGGTGGATATTTCACGCGCAGCATCGATTAGTTCTTCCCAGTCTTCGCAAGCAGTGAGCTTGGTTCTGATAGCCCGGATTCCATCCATTCCTTTAGCGTAGCGGGGCAGGATAGACCTGATCTTCCTGAAAGATCGATTGCTGCCATCAAACTCGCGGGTTATGTTGATATGTTCTTCCATGGTTTTACCAAGGTCGAAGGGGGGCAGATCAGCGCACTGCGGATCATCAAGCAGCTTGAGGTAGTGGGCGAAGATTTCAGGATCAAAAAGAGCACCGCGGGCAAACATGATACCGTCAATCCCCGTCTGCTTGATGCATTCCATACCATTTTCGGCAGTGAAAAGATCTCCACTGCCTATTACAGGTATGGAAACATTTTGTTTCAAGGTAGCGAGCTTAGACCAGTCGGCTTTACCAGAGAACATCTGTTTGGCATAGCGGGGATGCATTGTCAGCCACGCAACTCCTACGTCTTCGAGTCTTTTGGCAATTTCAAGGTAATTGTCTTCACCCAGCATGAAACCGAGCCTGATCTTAACTCCTACCTTGCCTTCACCGGCCACGCGGACCATTGTTGAAGCTGTTTCAATTAAACGATCCGGATCAAGGTGGAGGGCAGAGCCGCCTCCGGTTTTGAGTACTTTTTTTACCGGGCAGCCTGAGTTTAAATCAAAAAAAGTGTAGCCCTCATCCAGCAGTTGGGGCATAGTGTCTGAATAGTCCTGCGGCTCCCCACCGAAGAGCTGGACCACCAGCGGATTATCTTCCGGACAGGTTGCCAGCAGGGCTTTGGTTCCTTTGCCGACATATTTTAAACCCTTGACGCTGACCATCTCTGTACATGCAACGGCGCATCCCCGTCTGCGGCAGAGCATGCGAAAAGGCAGGTCTGAATATCCGGCAAGGGGCGCCAGCCAAGGTTTATCTGGACTTATTGGAAGTGATTTCATGTTTATACACCTGAGAATCTATTGTTCTTTTGTTTGTACGGCAATAAGTGCCGAGGGCAGTGAATTACGTCCAAATGTCTCTAAAGTCAAAACCCACCTGCGTTAATAGCACATATGTCGCAGGTTATTTTCGAAAAAATTAAAAAAAGTTGAAAAAAGGTATTGACTTCAAAGGCGATTTCCATTTAAACCCCGCTTCGTTGCTTCGGCGGATCACAGGTTCAAAGAAGTTTTCAAGCCGAGAACGGATTTGAAAAAAGTTCAAAAAAGTTCTTGCAATTTGAAAACAGAGCTTGTAGAAAGATTCGCTCACAAGGGCTGGCGTAGCTCAATTGGTAGAGCAGCTGATTTGTAATCAGCAGGTTGCGGGTTCAAGTCCCATCGCCAGCTCCAGTGAAGACAACAACATATATAATGGTGGGGTTCCCGAGTGGCCAAAGGGAACAGACTGTAAATCTGTCGGCAACGCCTTCGGAGGTTCGAATCCTCCCCCCACCACCACTAAATTTGTAAATCGCGCTGTAGGAGGCAGGTAGGCCTGCTGTTAAACTACGGACATAGGGTGCGGGAATAGCTCAACGGCTAGAGCATCAGCCTTCCAAGCTGAGGGTTGCGGGTTCGAATCCCGTTTCCCGCTCCAATTTGGTACTTACCCTAGTCCAAACCTGCGCGTTTATAAGAGGATGCCCACGTAGCTCAGTCGGTAGAGCACTTCCTTGGTAAGGAAGAGGTCACCGGTTCAAGTCCGGTCGTGGGCTCCATACATTTGTGTAGTATGACCTTTGACGCTTTAAATCATTAAAAACTCTATTTATTTTAGGGGGATTTATCATGGGTAAGGCTAAATTTGAACGCGGTAAGCCTCATGTAAATATCGGTACCATCGGTCACATTGACCACGGTAAAACCACTCTGACTGCTGCTATCACCAAGATCGCTGGTCTTGCTGGTAACGGCGACTACGTAGCTTTCGACGAAATCGACAAAGCTCCTGAAGAAAAAGAACGCGGTATCACCATTGCTACCGCTCACGTAGAATACGAAACCGAAGCACGTCACTACGCTCACGTAGACTGCCCCGGTCACGCTGACTACATCAAAAACATGATCACTGGTGCTGCTCAGATGGACGGCGCAATCCTCGTTGTTGCTGCTACTGACGGTCCCATGCCTCAGACTCGTGAGCACATCCTGCTCGCTCGTCAGGTTGGTGTTCCCGGAATCGTTGTATTCCTGAACAAGTGCGACATGGTTGATGATGAAGAACTCCTCGAGCTCGTAGAAATGGAAGTTCGTGAACTTCTCTCCTCCTACGATTTCCCCGGTGACGATCTTCCCGTTATCCAGGGTTCCGCTCTTAAAGCTCTCGAGTGCGAAAGCGCAGACGAAGATGCAGCTAAGCCCATCCTCGATCTCCTCGCAGCTTGTGACTCCTACATTGAAGAGCCCGAGCGTGACATCGACAAACCTTTCCTCATGCCTATTGAAGACGTTTTCTCCATCTCCGGTCGTGGTACCGTTGTTACCGGTCGTGTTGAGCGCGGTGTAATCAAAGTTGGTGAAGAAGTAGAAATCGTTGGTATCAGAGACACCGCTAAGACTACTTGTACTGGTGTTGAAATGTTCCGTAAGCTCCTCGACCAGGGTCAGGCTGGTGACAACGTTGGTGTTCTCCTTCGTGGTACCAAGCGTGATGAAGTTGAGCGTGGCCAGGTTCTTTCCGCTCCCGGTTCCATCAACCCTCACACCAAGTTCAAGGCAGAAGTATACGTTCTGTCCAAAGACGAAGGTGGACGTCACACTCCTTTCTTCTCCGGCTACCGTCCTCAGTTCTACTTCCGTACAACTGACATCACCGGCGTAGTTACCCTCGACGAAGGCGTTGAAATGGTTATGCCTGGCGATAACGCTACCTTCAACGTTGAAATGATCAACCCCATCGCTATGGATCCGGGTCTGCGCTTCGCTATTCGCGAAGGTGGCCGTACCGTAGGCGCAGGAGTTGTTACTGAAATTCTGGAGTAAGACATGCGTGTCAAAGTTCAGATGCAGTGCACCGAGTGTAAGCGTCGTAACTATTCGACGATGAAGAACAAGAAGAACACTACTGGTCGCATCGAGTTGAAGAAGTATTGCCCTTTCGATAAGAAGCATACTCTTCACAGAGAGTCCAAGTAGTTTCTATAAATAAGCAGGCCAGTAGTTCCAACGGCTAGAACGTCGGTCTCCAAAACCGAATGCTGGGGGTTCGAATCCCTCCTGGCCTGCCACTTCATTTATGGGAATCAATATGGCCAAGAAAAAAAATAAAGGTGCGGGAGTTCAGGCTAAGGCTGAAACTCAGGGGGCCGGTAGCAAGATTAAACAGTTTACCGAATTCTTTGAGCAGTCCAAGGTCGAAATCAAGAAGGTCGTATGGCCTACTCAGAAAGAGACTATACAGACCTGTACCGCCGTCTTGGTCCTTGTCGTAGTCATGTCGCTTTTTCTGGGTGTTGTTGACATGGGTCTCAGCAAACTTGTTGAGGCAATCCTGTCTTAAATAACCCGTAGAAAAGGAAAGAGCTCCATGAACGCAGACGCTGAAAAACCTCAGGGAAGGAAGGCCCGTTGGTACATTGTTCATACCTATTCAGGTTTTGAACAGCGGGTTGAGCAGACTGTCCGTGAGATGATGAGAACTGGTCAGGACAATGGACTGATCGAAGAAGTTGTCGTCCCCACGGAAAAAGTTGTCGAGCTGGTTAAAGGGGAAAAAAGAACATCTACCCGGAAATTTTATCCGGGTTATGTCATGATCAAAATGATCATGGAGGATGAATCATGGCATCTCATCCAGTCTATTCCTCGTGTTACCGGATTCATCGGTGGCAAAAACCGCCCGACTCCAATGCGCGACAGCGAAGCAGCCAAAATCCTGAGCCTGATGGAAGACCGTCAGGAACAGCCGAGACCCAAGTTCAACTTTGATCGTGGCGATGAAGTCAGGGTCATTGATGGACCGTTCAGCGGTTTCAACGGCGTTGTAGAAGATGTTAACTACGACAAAGGCAAGCTTCGGGTGTCAGTCTCCATTTTCGGCCGCCAGACCCCGGTGGAACTTGACTTCGTTCAGGTAACCAAAGGGTAGTCCTGACCGCACTGCTGCATATTCATTTCCGACAGTGAGTACCCTCACTGGAATTTAATATAGGACATAAAGCGATGGCCAAGAAAGAAATAGGCAAAATCAAGCTTCAGATACCTGCTGGCTCTGCAAACCCGTCCCCACCGGTCGGTCCTGCACTCGGTCAGCACGGTGTAAATATAATGGAATTCTGCAAGGCGTTCAACGCCAAGACGCAGGATCAGAAGGGCATGATCATTCCGGTGATTATCACTGTCTACCAAGACAGGTCCTTTTCCTTCATTACCAAGACTCCGCCGGCATCCACCCTCCTGCTCAAGGCTGCAAAGCTGCAGAAAGGTTCCGGCGAGCCTAACAAGAACAAGGTCGGTAAAGTAACCAAAGCTCAGGTTAAAGAAATTGCTGAGCTTAAAGCTCCCGACCTGACCGCTGCCGATACTGAAGCTGCCATGAAATCCATCATGGGAACAGCCCGCAGTATGGGCATTGAAGTCACAGAATAGGTAAGGGGAATAGATCATGCCTAAGCACGGAAAAAAATACAGAAAAGCAACAGAAGGTACCGAACAGATCGGTCTGACCGTTGAACAGGCGGTAGCTTCTGCTGTAGAAAAGGCATATGCCAAGTTCGACGAGACTGTTGATGTTGCCATCAACCTCGGCGTAGACCCCAAATACTCCGACCAGATGATCCGTGGTGCAGTAACCCTGCCCAACGGTCTTGGTAAGGAAATTCGCGTAGCTTGCTTCGTGAGCGGGGAAAAAGAAGCGGAAGCCAAGGAAGCCGGCGCTGACTTTGTCGGTGGCGATGACCTGGTTGCCAAAGTTAAGGACGGATGGCTCGATTTCGATAAAGCTATCGCAACTCCTGACATGATGGCTAAAGTCGGTCAAATTGGTCGTGTGCTCGGACCTCGTGGTCTGATGCCTAACGCTAAGACCGGCACCGTTACTTTTGATGTGGCTGGAGCCGTTAAAGAAGTAAAAGCTGGACGCGTAGAATTCAAGGTCGACAAGGCCGGTGTTCTGCACGCGCCCATCGGAAAGGTTTCCTTCGGAGCTGAAAAGCTTCTTGAAAACCTTAAAACCCTGCTGGAAACAGTGAACAAGCTGAAACCCTCTTCCGCTAAAGGTACCTACATGAAGGCTGTTGCCGTAGCTACCACCATGGGACCCGGTTTCAAGATTGATCCTCTGGCAGCGAGAAAATACTCAGAGTCCTAAAAACATCATAGGCCGCCCGCAAGGGCGGCTGTTGATGTATTAATACACGGGAAGTTTAGTCGAAGACGGCAGGGGGGATGGTCCCTTAATTAACCTGCTTAGACAACACTTTGACTTGCTTTCCGGGTCAAATCATTAGGAGTGTTAAGGTGAACAGGCAAGAAAAAGCCCAGATTATTGAGCAGCTTAAAGAAAAAGCTGAAAGGGCGAGTATTGCCATCGTTACCGACTTCAAAGGCCTCGAAGTAGAAGAGTTTACTCGTCTGCGCGCAAGCCTGAGAGCTGTCGGTGTCGATTGCCAGGTCGTCAAGAACACTCTGGCCCGGTTGGCTTTCACTGGTACTGATCATGAAGTACTGGCTGACAAATTCAAGGAAAACTGCGCGGTTGTAACCGGATATGATGATCCTGTTGCTGCAGCAAAAGCAGTTGCTGATTTCGCTAAAGAAAGCAAGACTTTCGAAATGCGTTACGCATCCCTTGAGGGCAAATATCTTGACGAAGATGGCGTGAAGGCGCTTTCCAAGCTCCCGAGCAAGGAAGAGCTCCTCGGCAAAACTCTGGGTACAATGAATGCAGTACCCACCAACTTTGTGAGCTTGCTCGCAAACGTACCCCGTGGCTTCCTGAACGTTCTTTCTGCATTGAAAGATCAGAAAGAAGCTGCATAACAGCCTAGTCAAGGCAAATCAAAGTAAGTATATTCCCAGGAGGAAATTTCCATGGCAGATATCACCAAAGATCAGGTAGTTGAGTTCATTTCCAACATGACCGTTCTCGAACTCTCCGAGTTCATCACCGAACTGGAAGAAAAATTCGGCGTTTCCGCAGCAGCTCCCGTTGCAGCAGTAGCAGCAATGCCCGGCGCAGCAGGCGGCGAAGCAGCAGCTGAAGAAAAAACTGAATTCGACGTAATCCTCAAAGGCGCTGGCGGCAACAAGATTGCTGTTATTAAAGCAGTTCGCGCTCTGACCGGTCTCGGCCTCAAAGAAGCCAAGGCTAAAGTTGATGAAGCTCCCGCAGCTATCAAAGAAGGCGTAGAAAAAGCAGAAGCTGAAGAAGCTCTCAAGCAGCTTGAAGAAGCCGGTGCTGAAGCCGAAATGAAGTAATTCAAGCGAATTTATCGCTAATGCAAGAGGAGCGCAAACCCCTGTAAAACGGGGTTGCGCTCTTCTCGCTGTTAAAAAGATTGACAAAATTGCCTGATCAATTATTTTGATAGGATTCGGAAAAGGCGCAGCCGGATCTTTTAGCGCGATCAAAATAAACCCTATAAAAATTTCTTTTCAGGCATGTTGTTCTGCCGCCTACGTTTATCTTGCACTTTTTGACTTGTAACTGACTATTTATTGGTTGATGTTCGTCAAATTGCTTCATTCCAACCCTAACCTTCTCACTTGATTGAGGATACGATGGGTCAGCTCAGAAAAATATTTGGAAAGATCAAAGTCACTCTGCCGATTCCCCACTTGCTCGAACTGCAGGTGGATTCCTTCAAAAAATTCCTTCAGGAAGGCGTAGCCCCCGCAAGCCGGGCGGACGTCGGTCTCGAAGGGGTTTTTCGTTCGGTTTTTCCGATTGAGGATTTCAATAAAACTGCTAGCCTCGAATATGTCAGCTATGACATCGGCGAGCCTAAATACGATATGGATGAGTGTATCTCCAAGGGCCTCACTTACGAAGCCCCTATCCGTATCAAGGTCCGCCTTGTAGTCTTTGACGTAGACGAAGAGACTGAAAGCAGAACTATCCGCGACATTAAAGAGCAGGATATCTATTTCGGAACCGTACCGCTCATGAGCGAGCAGGGGACTTTCATTATAAATGGTACTGAACGCGTTATCGTTAACCAGCTTCAGCGTTCCCCCGGTATTATCTTCGAACACGATTCCGGTAAAACACATACCAGCCGTAAAGTTCTTTACAGTTGCCGCATCATTCCTATGCGCGGTTCTTGGCTGGATTTCGACTTCGACCACAAAGATATTCTCTATGTGCGAATCGACCGTCGCCGTAAAATGCCTGCAACTGTACTGCTCAAGGCCATGGGCCTCTCCAAGCAGGATATTCTCGACTACTATTATGACGTGGAAGAATATCAGATCGACCGCCACATTGTGCGTCGTAAGGTTGTAGAAAACCAGTACCGCAAGGAAAATGCTTGGGTAGACCTCTGCTCCGAAGACGGCAAGGTTATTGTTGCCCGTGATAAGCAGGTCACCAAGTTCGGCTGGAAAAAGCTGATCCGTGGCGGTGTTGAATATATTGAAGTAGATCCCAAGTCTCTTGTTGGTCAGTTCGCATTCAATGACATTACCGACCCCGATACCGGTGAAGTTATTGCAGAAGCAGCTGACGAGATCACTGAAGAGATCTTTGAACGCATTATGGAAGTGGGCATCAAGGACGTTAAAGTTCTGCACACTCAGGGTGCAGACGTTTCTTCTGCACTGCGTGATTCCATGATGCTGGACAAAACCACTGATGTTGAGTCCGCTCAGATCGAAATCTACCGCAGATTGCGCCCCAGCTCTCCGCCCACAGCTGAGATTGCTGCGAACTTCTTTGAGAACCTGTTCCGCAGCTCCGATTACTACGATCTCTCCAGCGTTGGTCGTTACAAGCTGAACGCACGTCTCAACATTGAGACCCCACTTGAGTTGCGCACCCTGACCAACGAGGACATCCTCACCGCGGTTAAGGTCCTTTGCAAGCTCAAGGACAGCCACGGTCCCGCTGATGATATCGATAACCTCGGTAACAGACGTGTACGCCCGGTTGGCGAACTGGTTGAAAACCAGTACCGCATCGGTCTTGTTCGTATGGAAAGAGCCATCAAGGAGCGCATGAGCCTCCAGGAAGTGGCTACCCTCATGCCGCATGACCTGATCAACCCCAAACCGGTTGCAGCTGTACTTAAGGAATTCTTTGGTACTTCTCAGCTGTCTCAGTTCATGGACCAGACCAACCCGCTTTCCGAAGTAACCCACAAGCGCAGACTTTCCGCGCTGGGACCCGGCGGTCTGACTCGTGAGCGTGCAGGCTTCGAAGTTCGAGACGTTCACGTTTCTCACTACGGACGTATCTGCCCCATTGAAACTCCTGAAGGCCCGAACATCGGTCTTATTGTTTCTCTGACAACTTACTCCAAGGTCAACGACTTCGGTTTCATTGAAAGTCCTTACCGGACAATCAAAGACTCCACCATGACCGACGAGATTTTATATTACGATGCCACTCGTGAAGTAGGGCATGTTGTTGCCCAGGCGAATGCACCTATCGATGAGAAAGGTTCATTCACCAACCCGCTGGTTACTTGTCGACTCAACGGTGATGTTTCCATGCATCCCCGAGAAGATGCTACCCTGATGGATATTAGCCCCAGCCAGACTGTTTCCGTTTCTGCTGCGCTGATCCCCTTCCTGGAGCATGACGATGCTAACCGCGCACTCATGGGTTCCAACATGCAGCGTCAGGCTGTGCCTCTGCTGAAGACCTCCCAGCCTCTGGTTGGTACCGGCATGGAAGCCAACGTTGCTCAGGATTCCGGTAGCTGTGTTCTCGCAGAGAATGACGGTGTTATCGACTACGTTGACGCTGAGCGTCTCGTTGTCCGCTATGATGACGGTGTATACCCTGATACCGGCGGCGTAAAACACTATGAGCTCCAGAAATGGCATAAATCCAACCAGAACTCCTGCTACGGCCAGCGTCCTCGTCTGCCTATCGGAACCAAGGTCAACAAAGGTGATGTTCTTGCTGACGGTCCGGGTATTAAAGACGGTGAGCTTGCTCTCGGTAAGAACCTGCTCGTAGCGTTTATGCCCTGGTGCGGATACAACTTTGAGGATTCCATTCTCATCTCCGAGCGTGTTGTTAAGGAAGATGTTTTCACCTCAGTTCACATTGAGGAATTTGAACTCGTTGCCCGTGACACCAAGCTTGGACCCGAAGAAGTCACCCGCGATATTCCCAACGTGAGTGAAGACATGCTTCGCAACCTCGATGAGTGCGGTATTATCCGCCTTGGTGCGCGCATTGCTCCCGATGACATTCTCGTCGGTAAAATCACTCCTAAAGGTGAGACCCAGCTTACTCCTGAAGAAAAATTGCTCCGTGCAATCTTCGGTGACAAGGCTCGTGATGTGAAAAACACATCCCTCAAGGTGCCGCCGGGAATCGAAGGTACTGTCGTAGACGTTAAAGTATTCAACCGCCGTTCCGGTGAAAAAGACGACCGTACCCGCAACATCGAGGACTTCGAGCTTGCTAAACATGATATGAAAGAAAGCAAGCATATCGAATCCCTGACCAACAAAACCCGCGTTAAAATCGCGGACGTGGTCGCTAACAAGCAGATCGCCCAGACCCTCATGGGTCGCAAGAAGGGTGAGGTACTTGCCGAAGCAGGTCACATCATCACTGATGAAATCCTCGCTGAAGTTCCTCTCAAGAAGCTTGGCGGTCTCTTTGCAGATAAAGAAACCAACGAAGCAGTTAAACAACTGCTCGCTGAATACGATAAGCAGATTCGCATCATCAAAGGTATTTATGATGTGAAACGCGAAAAAGTTACTGAAGGTGACGATCTGCCCCCAGGCGTCATCAAGATGGTCAAAGTCTACATCGCTGTTAAGCGTAAGCTCAGCGTAGGTGACAAAATGGCTGGTCGCCACGGTAACAAAGGTGTTGTTTCCAACATCCTGCCCGAACAGGATATGCCGTTCTTCGATAACGGTACCCCCATGGACATCGTACTGAACCCTCTGGGTGTTCCGTCTCGTATGAACATCGGTCAGATCATGGAAACCCACCTCGGTTGGGCAGCTCTTGCACTTGGACAGAAGTTCGCAACCATGCTCGACACAGGTGAAGCTCTCGGCGTTATCCGTCAGGAAATCAAAGACACATTTGAATCTGAAGACGTATACGAATTGATCGATTCACTGGATGATGAAGACTTCAGACTGGCAGTCAACAAAGCCCGTGAAGGAATTGTCACTAAGACCCCTGTTTTTGACGGTGCAACCGAAGAAGAAATCTGGGATCTGGTCGGCAAGACCGGAATTGGTGATGACGGTAAAGTTACCCTTTACGACGGACGTACCGGTGATCCTTTCCACAACCGTGTAACCGTCGGTGTAATGTACATCCTCAAACTTCATCACCTTGTTGATGAAAAGATTCACGCCCGTTCCACCGGTCCTTACTCGCTGGTTACCCAGCAGCCTCTCGGCGGTAAGGCTCAGTTTGGTGGGCAGCGTCTTGGTGAGATGGAAGTTTGGGCCCTTGAAGCATACGGCGCAGCCTACCTGCTTCAGGAATTCCTGACCGTTAAGTCTGATGACGTTACCGGTCGTGTCAAGATGTACGAAAAGATTGTCAAGGGAGATAACTTCCTTGAAGCCGGCCTGCCTGAATCCTTTAACGTTCTGGTCAAGGAACTTATGTCCCTCGGCCTCGATGTTAATCTGCTTCAGGACGAAGTCGAAGAGACTGCCGACAAGAAATAATGAACGCGGGGGCCTATAAGGTCCCCGCGATTAAATAAACCTTTTCATGTAAGGGGTATATTAATGAGTCTGGACGAACTGTTCACTATGCGTAGAACATCCGGCGCAGGTCTCGCAGGGCGCGGCCTCAAAGGTATTCAGATTTCCATTGCTTCTCCCGAAAAGATCCGCGAATGGTCTTTCGGTGAAGTCAAGAAGCCCGAGACCATCAACTACAGGACTTTTAAGCCTGAGAGAGATGGTCTTTTCTGCGCTAAAATTTTCGGACCCGTAAAAGACTACGAGTGTAACTGCGGTAAGTACAAGCGCATGAAGCACCGCGGCATCGTATGTGAAAAATGCGGTGTTGAAGTTATCGCTTCCAAAGTCAGACGTGAACGCATGGGCCACATTGAGCTTGCAGCTCCTGTCGCCCATATCTGGTTTTTGAAAACCCTTCCTTCCAAGATCGGCACACTGCTTGATATCACCATGGCCGACCTTGAGAAAGTTCTGTACTTTGATTCGTATATCGTGCTTGATCCGGGTGAAACTCCGCTCAAGCAATATCAGATCATTTCTGAAGACCAGTATTTTCAGGTAATCGACCACTATGGCGAAGAAGCCATTGAAGTGGGTATGGGCGCTGAGACTATTAAAGGTTTGCTGGCCCAGATTGATATGCCCGCACTTAGGCATGAACTCCGTGAAGAGTCCCTGACCACCCGAAGCCAGACCAAAAAGAAAAAGCTGACCAAACGTCTCAAGATCGTTGAAGCTTTCCTCGAGTCCGGTAACGACTGCCAGTGGATGATCATGGACGTCATTCCGGTTATTCCGCCCGAGCTGCGTCCTCTGGTTCCTCTTGATGGTGGACGTTTTGCAACTTCCGATCTCAACGACCTCTACCGTCGCGTCATCAACAGGAACAACCGTCTGAAGCGCCTCATTGAACTCGGTGCTCCGGACATCATTATCCGCAACGAAAAGCGTATGCTGCAGGAATCCGTTGACGCACTGTTCGACAATGGTCGCCGTGGCCGCGCCATCACCGGAACCAACGGCCGTCCCCTGAAATCCCTTTCTGATATGATTAAGGGTAAGCAGGGTCGTTTCCGTCAGAACCTGCTCGGTAAACGTGTTGACTACTCCGGTCGTTCCGTAATTGTTGTTGGACCCAAGCTGAAACTGCATCAGTGCGGTCTTCCTAAGAAGATGGCTTTGGAGCTGTTTAAGCCTTTTATTTATGCAGAACTTGAGCGCAGGGAAATCGCTACAACCATCAAAAGCGCTAAAAAGATGGTTGAACGTGAAGACCTCGTTGTCTGGGATATCCTCGACGATGTAGTCCGCGAATACCCGATCATGCTCAACCGTGCTCCGACCCTTCACCGTCTCGGTATCCAGTCCTTCGAACCTTCTCTGGTTGAAGGTAAGGCTATCCAGCTGCATCCGCTTGTATGTTCCGCATACAACGCTGACTTTGACGGTGACCAGATGGCTGTTCACGTTCCTCTTTCTGTTGAAGCACAGATCGAGTGTCGTGTCCTGATGATGTCTTCAAACAACATCCTGTCCCCTGCAAACGGACAGCCCATCATCAACCCCTCTCAGGATATCGTTCTCGGTCTGTACTACCTGACCGTTGAGCGTTCTTTCTCCAAAGGGGAAGGCATGATCTTCACTGCTCCGTGGGAAGTTATTGCCGCTCTGGATGCTAAAGTGGTCAGCATGCACGCCCGCATTAAGGTTCGTATCGAAGGTGAACTGGTTGAAACTACTCCCGGACGTATTCTCGTGGGTGAACTTCTCCCCGAAGGTATGGGTTTCGAATTCGCAAACGTGGTCATGACCAAGAAGAACATCGCCAAGCTCGTTTCCAGTGCGTACCGCTCTGCAGGCAGCAAGGCTACCGTTATTCTTTGTGACCGCCTCAAAGACCTCGGTTACGAGCACGCAACCCGTGCAGCTGTGACCATTGGTGTTAAGGACCTGACCATTCCTGCTGCAAAGGCCGGACTGCTTGAGACCGCACACGCTGAGGTTGAAGACATTGAAGCACAGTACCGCGAAGGTATCATCACCCGTACTGAGAAGTACAACAAGGTTGTTGACGTTTGGACCAAGGTAACCAACGACGTTTCAACCGAGATGACCAACGAGATGTCCACTGACGTCATGGTTGACCCCAAGACTGGTAAAGAGGAAACCAACTCTTCCTTCAACCCGGTCTTCATGATGGCTCATTCCGGTGCTCGTGGTAACCAGGACCAGATGCGTCAGCTCGCAGGTATGCGTGGTCTGATGGCGAAACCTTCCGGTGAAATTATCGAAACTCCGATTACTTCATCCTTCCGTGAAGGTCTCTCCGTTCTGCAGTACTTTATTTCTACTCACGGTGCTCGTAAAGGTCTCGCGGATACCGCTCTGAAAACAGCGAACTCCGGTTACCTGACTCGTCGTCTTGTTGATGTTGTTCAGGACGTGACCATTGCCGAACATGACTGCCGCACAGTCGACGGTCTTGAACTTACCCACTACATCAAGGGTGGCGAGATCAAGGAAAGACTGTCCGAGAAAGTCCTCGGTCGTGTGACTATTTACGATGTAGTCAAGGAAGATACCGGTGAAATCCTCGTTCCCGCCGATTCCCTTATCGATGAAGCAGCAGCGAAGATCATTGATGAAAACGGTATCAACTCCATGACTGTCCGTTCCCCGCTGACCTGTCGTGCAAAGCACGGTATCTGCGCCATGTGCTACGGCCGTGACCTCGCAAGGGGCCATGTTGTAAACGTTGGTGAAACTGTAGGTATCATCGCTGCACAGTCTATTGGTGAACCGGGAACACAGCTGACAATGCGTACCTTCCACATCGGTGGTACCGCATCCCGTGAAATTCAGCAGTCTTCTTTTGAAGCACAGCATAACGGTTCCGTTGTCCTGAACCGTATGCGCTCCGTCCGTAACGCTGACGGCCATCAGATGGTCCTCGGTAAGAGTTGCCAGATCGGTATTGTGGACGAGCAGGGCAGAGAACGTGAAAAATACGTTCTGCCTCTTGGTGCTAAACTTTTTGTTGAGGAAGGGCAGCAGATCACACAAGGAACCATGCTGGCCGAGTGGGATCCGCTTGCAGAACCTTTCATCACAGAAGTAACCGGTACTGTTAAATTTACCGACCTCGTTGAAGGTAAAACTTTCCAGGAACGTGTTGACGAAGCCACAGGACAGGCTACCTACACAATCCAGGAATACCGTACCACAAACTTTAAACCTTCAATCTCTATCTGCGGCGAAGACGGCGAACCCCTGACCCGCCCTGGATCCACCCTGAAAGCGGTCTACCCGTTGCCGGTTGGCGCGATTTTGATGGTTAAAGACGGTAATGTCGTCAATGCTGGTGAGATTATCGCTCGTAAGCTTCGCGAAACCTCAAAGACCAAAGACATCGTTGGTGGTCTTCCCCGAGTTGCGGAGCTGTTCGAAGTGCGTAAACCAAAGGAACTTGGAATCATTTCGGAGATTGATGGTGTGGTCTCCTATGGACCTGAATCCAAAGGCAAGCGCAAAATTATTGTTACCCCTGAGGTAGGCGAAACCAAAGAATACCTCGTGCCCAAGGGCCGCCACATTACTGCACAGGAAGGCGACTTCGTTGAAGCCGGTGACCTGATGACAGAAGGTTTGCCCGAACTGCACGATATCCTCAAAGTAAAGGGCGAGAAATTCCTCGCACGTTTTCTTGTTGAGGAAATTCAGGACGTTTACCGTTTCCAGGGTGTTGGAATTAACGATAAGCACATCGAAGTTATTGTCCGCCAGATGCTCAAGAAGGTCAGCATCGTTGATCCCGGTGAGACCCATTTTCTTGTGGGCGAACAGGTGGATAAGCAGCGCTTCATGGAAACCAACCAGGACGCAGTCGCTAACGGACTTAAGCCTGCTACCGCACAGACTCACGTTCTCGGTATTACTCAGGCTTCTCTTTCAACCGCCTCCTTCATTTCCGCGGCTTCATTTCAGGAGACTACCAAGGTTCTTACCGAGTCTTCACTCTGCGGCAAGAAGGACTACCTGCGCGGCCTGAAAGAAAACGTCATCGTTGGCCGACTCATTCCGGCTGGTACCGGTTTCCGTAAGTATGCACGCACGGATATTATCGTTCCCGATCAGCCCGAACGTGCAGATAAATTCCTTGAGGAATTGGAAGAAGAGCCGTTGCTCGTTAACGAAAGATAGTGCCGGCGCCAATGCGCAGTACCGGTCAATAGAGCAGGTGGTTGCAGCCTGACTCAAGTGACAACGGAGCAAATATTTCACAATTTGTCTTGACAAATTGTGAAATATTAGTCTAACTGCGTCGGTCTTTGTAATTAAACTTAATTTGGAGGGTTCATGCCAACCATCAATCAGCTTATAAGAAAAGGGCGTGAAAAGCAGCTCAAGCGTAAGAAGACTCCTGCGCTTCAGGCCTGCCCCCAGCGCCGTGGCGTGTGCACCCGCGTGTACACCACCACCCCTAAGAAGCCTAACTCCGCACTGCGTAAGGTCGCTCGTGTGCGTCTGACTAATGCCATCGAAGTTACTGCATACATCGGTGGTGAAGGTCATAACCTTCAGGAACACTCCGTGGTACTCATCCGTGGTGGTCGTGTAAAAGACTTACCTGGTGTTCGTTACCACATCGTTCGCGGCTCCCTCGACACCGCTGGTGTTGCAGATCGTCGTCAGGGTCGTTCCAAGTACGGCGCAAAGCGTCCT
Source organism: Maridesulfovibrio sp. (assembly GCF_965230075.1). GTDB lineage: Bacteria > Desulfobacterota > Desulfovibrionia > Desulfovibrionales > Desulfovibrionaceae > Maridesulfovibrio. Next base: position 1,204,292 of record NZ_OZ245945.1, read on the forward strand.
AAATAGCATTAAATTCCAAGGAGTATACCAATATGCCTCGTAAAGGTCCGGTACCCAAAAGACAGATTCTTCCCGATCCGGTATACGGTTCTCAGCTCGCAACCAAGTTCATGAACAGACTCATGTACGATGGTAAGAAGAGTGTGTCTGAAAATATATTCTATCAAGCTCTTGAATTCCTCGGTGACAAAACCCAGGAAGATCCTATCAAGGCTTTTGAAAAGGCAGTGGAAAACGTTAAGCCTCACGTGGAAGTTAAGTCCCGCCGTGTAGGTGGTGCCACTTACCAGGTGCCCGTTGAAGTCCGTCCCGATCGTCAGGTTTCCCTGGCTATCAGATGGCTGATCAACTTTGCTCGCTCCAGAGGCGAGAAGGGTATGGTTGCACGTCTTAGCGGTGAGTTCCTCGATGCTTACAACAAGCGCGGCGGAGCTGTGAAGAAAAAGGAAGACACCCATCGTATGGCCGAAGCCAACAAGGCTTTTGCTCACTACCGTTGGTAATCGGAGTACAAAGTGGCTAGAAAGGTTGCTAGAGATAAACAGCGTAACATTGGTATCATGGCCCACATTGATGCGGGTAAGACTACCACTACTGAGCGCATTCTTTTCTATACTGGTGTTTCTCACAAAATCGGTGAAGTTCATGATGGCGAAGCTACCATGGACTGGATGGTCCAGGAACAGGAACGCGGCATTACCATTACCAGTGCTGCTACCACCTGTATGTGGAAAGATCACCGCATCAACATTATTGATACCCCCGGTCACGTTGACTTCACCATGGAAGTTGAACGTGCACTGCGTGTGCTCGACGGTGCTGTAGCCGTTTTCGATGCAGTAGCCGGTGTTGAGCCTCAGTCTGAAACCGTTTGGCGTCAGGCTGACAGATATGAAGTTCCCCGTATGGCTTTCGTTAACAAGATGGACCGTATCGGAGCAGATTTCTTCCGCTGTGTAGAAATGCTCAAGGACCGTCTCGGCGCTAAAGCTGTACCCCTTCAGATCCCTATCGGAGCTGAAGACGAATATCAGGGTGCAGTTGACCTTATCACCGGTAAGGCATTCATCTACACCGACGTCATGGGTAAGGATTACTCCATTGAGGACATTCCTGCTGACATGATGGACCAGTACGAAGCCATGCGCCTCGAACTGATCGAAGCTATTGCAGAAGAAGACGAAGAACTCCTCGATAAGTACCTCGGTGGTGAAGAACTCACCCCCGAAGAAATCATCAAGGGTATTCGCACAGCTACAATCAATCTGACCATCTGCCCCGTTCTTTGCGGTACCGCATTTAAGAACAAAGGTGTTCAGCCTCTGCTTGACGCTGTTGTTGACTATCTTCCTTCTCCTCTGGACATTAAAGCGATCGTTGGTACCGAGCCTGGCACTGACAAGGAAATTGAGTGTCCCTGTGACGACAATCTTCCTCTCGCAGCTCTGTCCTTCAAGCTCATGACTGACCCCTTTGTCGGTCACCTTACCTTCCTGCGCCTGTACTCCGGTAAAATTGAATCCGGTGCTACTTTCATTAACGGCGCAACTGGTAAAAAAGAGCGTATCGGTCGTCTGCTGAAGATGCACGCTAACAAGCGTGAGGAAATCAAGGAAGCATACGCTGGTGACATCGTTGCAGCTGTAGGTCTTAAGAACATGGCTACCGGTGACACCCTCTGCGAACAGAAGAACGCAGTTGTCCTCGAATCCCTCGATATTCCTGAGCCGGTTATTGAAGTTGCTATTGAGCCTAAAACCAAGGCCGACCGCGACCTCCTCAGCCAGGGACTTGGTAAGCTTGCCAAGGAAGACCCCTCTTTCCGCGTCAAAGGTGACGAGGAAACTGGTCAGACCTTGATCTCCGGTATGGGCGAACTTCACCTCGAAGTTATTGTTGACCGCCTCCTGCGCGAGTTCAACGTTAACGCAAACGTCGGTGCACCCCGCGTTGCTTACCGTGAAACCATCACTAAGGCGGTTGAGTCTGATCTCAAATACGCCAAGCAGTCTGGTGGTCGCGGTCAGTACGGTCACGTTGTCGTTACTATCGAGCCCAACAAAGAAAGCGAATATGAATTCAAAGATGAAATTAAGGGCGGCGTAATTCCCAAGGAATACATCCCCGCAGTTGACCGTGGTATCCACGATGCAATGAAGAATGGTGTTATCGCCGGCTTCCCTCTCGTTGATATCAAGGCAACCCTGACTTTCGGTTCCTACCACGATGTTGACTCCTCCGAGCAGGCATTCTACATCGCCGGTTCTATGGCACTGAAAGATGCGGTTAAGAAAGCTGCTCCCCAGCTGCTCGAGCCCATCATGGCTGTTGAAGTTGTTACTCCTGAAGAGTACCTCGGCGACGTCATGGGTGACCTTAACGGTCGCCGTGGTCGTGTCGGCTCCATGGAAGCCCGTGCTAACGCACAGGTTGTTAAGTGTGACGTTCCTCTGAGCGAAATGTTCGGTTACGCAACCGACCTCCGTTCCAAGACTCAGGGCCGCGCTACTTTTACCATGCAGTTCGACCACTACGAGGCTGTTCCAGCTTCTATTGCTGAAGAGTTGATCAATAAAAATTAAACTAATTTTAATTTTTATTTGATATTTGCTTGACAGCAACGCTGAAAAAGCACTATACCTCCCGGACCTCATACGAGTTCGGGAGGTTCTTATTTTTACGGGAACCACCCGTGAAACCACAGAGATAAGGTATAAGGTTTGGCATGCTGGCCGGACGACCATACCAGGCCCGGAAGGTTTACCTCACACTCCTTCTTACTGTTGCAAGTTAAAAAGGCCGTCTCTGAATTCAATTAGGAGAAATTAACATGGTTTCTATGACTAGTGATCGAATCAGGATCAAGCTCAAGGCATACGATTACCGTATCCTTGATAAAGCAGTTACCGAGATTGTGGATACTGCCCGCAATACCGGCGCTGCTATCGCAGGTCCCATCCCGCTGCCCACACAGATCAGCCGTACTACCATTCAGCGTTCTGTGCACGTCGACAAAAAGTCTCGTGAGCAGTTTGAGATGAGAATCCACAAGCGTCTGCTTGATATTCTTGAACCCACCCAGCAGACCGTTGACGCACTCGGCAAGCTCAGCCTGCCCGCTGGTGTTGACGTTGAAATCAAGCTGTAAGGGAGGGATTCAACATGGCAAAAACTATCGGTTTACTCGGTAAAAAACTGGGCATGACCCGCGTCTTCGCAGACGACGGTTCTGTTGTGCCTGTCACTGTTCTCGAAGTAGGTCCTTGTCCTGTTATGCAGGTAAAGACCGAAGAGAAGGAAGGCTACAACGCCATCCAGCTCGGCTACGACGCTCTTCCCGAGCGCAAGGTTAACAAGCCCGCAAAAGGTCATCAGGAAAAAGCTGGTAAAGGCTATTTCCGTCACCTTCGTGAGTTTCCCCTTGACACTGTAGCTGACTACGAACTGGGCCAGGAAATCTCCGTGGACATCTTTGCCGCAGGTGAAAAGGTAAAAGTTACCGGCACCTCCAAGGGTAAAGGTTTCCAGGGCGTAATGAAGCGCTGGAACTTCGCAGGTTCCCGTGCATCCCACGGTGCTGAAAAGGTACACCGTTCTCCTGGTTCCATCGGCCACGCTACTTTCCCTGGCAAAGTATTCAAAGGCAAAAAAATGCCCGGTCAGATGGGTAACGAGCGCGTTACTGTTTCCAACATTGAAATCGTAGACGTTCGTGCAGACGAAAACGTTCTCGTGGTAAAGGGACAGGTTCCCGGTCCTAAGAACGGTCTCGTTATGATCCGCAAGACCAGCTAGAGGAATTAAAAAATGGCTACCATTACTATATATGATCAAACTAAAAAGGAAGTCGGGAGCATGGATCTTGCTCCGGAAGTTTTCGAAGTTCCGGTCAAGCCTGAAATCCTGCATCTCGTAGTACGTTCCCAGCTTGCAGCCAAACGCCAGGGTACTCATGCCACTAAAACTCGTGGTATGAAACGCGGCGGTGGTGCAAAGCCCTGGCGCCAGAAAGGCACCGGTCGTGCTCGCGCAGGCTCCACACGTTCACCCCTGTGGCGTGGTGGTGGAACCACTTTTGGTCCCCAGCCCCGCGACTACTCCTTCAAGGTAAATAAAAAGGTCCGCCGTCTGGCTCTCAGAATGGCTCTCACTTCCAGACTCTCCGAAGAGAAGATGATGGTTGTGAAGAACATCGACCTTCCCGAAATCAAGACTAAGCTCTTCGTAGAAGTTGCTGAAGCTCTCGGTCTCGAAAAAGCCTTGGTCGTTGTTAAGGACGCAGATAACAAACTCCTCCTTTCTGCGAGGAACATCCCCGGCATTAAGCTTATCACTGCCGATCAGCTGAATGTTTATGACATTCTGAAAGCTCGTCAGCTGGTAATGCTTGAGAACGCAGCACAGGATCTGCAGGAGAGGTTAAAATAGTCATGGACTATACTCAGATTCTTATCAAACCGGTAATATCGGAAAAGGCTACTGACATTAAGGAAGCAGCCAATCAGGTTGCCTTCTACGTGCTGCCTTCTGCCAATAAGACTGAAGTCAAAAAAGCAGTTGAATCTGCTTTCGACGTCAAGGTTGATTCCGTACGCATCGTACGTAAAAGACCTGGTCTTCGCAGAAAGTTCGGCCGTGTTGTCGGTAAATTGTCCGGCTACAAGAAAGCTTACGTAAAGCTTTCTGAAGGCGAAAAAATCGAATTCTTCGAAGGAGTTTAAGAGATGGCTACTCGTAAACTGAAGCCGACCTCCCCCGGTCGCCGGTTCCAGACTATCTCCACCTTTGAGGAGATTACCAAGTCTACTCCGGAAAAAACCCTTACCAAGGGTTTGACCAAGAAGGCCGGTAGAAACAGCAACGGCCGTATTACTTCCCGTCGTCGTGGTGGCGGTACTAAACGTTTGTACCGTATCATCGACTTCAAACGTAACAAAGTGGAAGTTCCCGCAACTGTTGCCTCAATCGAATATGATCCCAACAGGTCTGCTCGCATCGCTCTGCTGCACTACGCAGACGGTGAAAAGCGCTACATCCTTTGTCCTGTAGGACTGAACAAGGGTGACAAAATTCTCGCTGGTGAGAAAGCCGACATCAAGCCCGGCAACGCTCTCCTGATGAAGAACATCCCTGTTGGTACTATCGTTCACAATATCGAATTGTATCCCGGCAAGGGCGGACAGTTCTGCCGCGCTGCCGGTACCTACGCACAGCTCATCGCGAAAGAAGACAAATATGCTCTTCTGCGTATGCCTTCCGGTGAAGTCCGCAAGGTTCTCGCAACTTGTTGCGCTACTGTAGGTCAGGTTGGTAACATCCATCACGAAAACATTACCATTGGTAAGGCCGGACGTAACCGCTGGCTGGGTCGCAGACCTAAAGTTCGTGGTGTTGCCATGAACCCGATCGATCACCCCCTCGGTGGTGGTGAAGGTCGCAGTTCCGGTGGTAGACACCCCGTTTCTCCTTGGGGTATGCCTGCTAAGGGATACAAGACCCGCAGTAAGAAGAAACCTTCTTCCAAGCTCATCGTTAAACGCCGCGGGCAGAGGTAGGAGACTGTAATGCCAAGATCACTGAAAAAAGGCCCGTTTATTGACGATCATCTGCTTAAAAAGGTCGTAAAAGCTCAGGAATCAGGTGACCGCAAGGTTATCCAGACCTGGTCCCGTCGCTCCACTATCATTCCCGAAATGGTAGGTCTGACCTTCGCAGTACACAATGGCCGTAAGTTTATCCCTGTCTTCGTGACCGAAAACATGGTAGGACATAAGCTGGGCGAATTCTCCCCCACCCGTACCTACTACGGCCACGCTGCTGATAAGAAAAGCAAGGCCAAACGCTAGAAGGTGTTGAGCAATGGAAGCAAGAGCTATTGCAAAATATATGCGCATTTCTCCTAGGAAAGTGCGCTTGGTAGCGGAAAACATCAAGGGAAAGCCTGTTGAGGAAGCCCTCAACATTCTGAAGTTCACTCCCAAAAAGGGTGCTGAAATGCTCAGTAAAGTGCTTTACTCTGCAGTGGCTAACGCCGAGCAGATTCCCGGAGTGGATGTTGACTCTCTCTGCGTAGACATCGTCAAAGTTGATGAAGGTCCTACCTGGAAGAGAATTCAGCCCAGGGCTATGGGTCGTGCGTATCGCATTCGCAAGCGCACCAGCCATATAACCGTCGTAGTAAAAGAAATGTAGGGTAGTGTCATGGGTCAGAAAGTACATCCATACGGCTTCAGACTTGGATACACCAAGAACTGGCTTTCCAGATGGTTCTCCAGTAAGGACTATCCCGCTTTCGTCTACGAAGACGACAGCATTCGTAAATATGTAAAAGAGAAGATCTTCCACGCAGGCGTCTCCAAAATTGAGATCGAGCGTGCTGGCGGCAAAATCCGTCTGATCATTCACACTGCACGTCCCGGTATCATCATCGGCCGTAAAGGTGTTGAGATCGAAAAACTTCGTGAAGACCTTCGTAGAAAATTCAATAAAGAATTCGCTCTTGAAGTAAGCGAAATCCGCCGTCCCGAAACCGACGCGCAGCTCGTTGCTGAGAACATCGCTCAGCAGCTTGAGCGCCGTGTGGCTTTCCGTCGCGCTATGAAGCGCATTGTGGGTCTTGCTCGCAAATTCGGCGCAGAGGGTATCAAAGTGGCTTGTGCCGGTCGTCTTGCTGGTGCAGAAATCGCACGTACCGAATGGTACCGCGATGGCCGTGTGCCCCTTCAGACTCTCAGAGCTGACATCGATTACGGTGTAGCACGCGCTAACACCACCTACGGTGTCATCGGCATCAAGGTCTGGATCTTCAAAGGTGAAATTCTCGACCACGAGGTGGAACAGTAATGCTATCACCTAAGAAAGTTAAATTCCGTAAGCGTCAGAAAGGTCGCCTGAAAGGTAAAGCTCAGCGCGGTTCTACTATCGCTTTCGGCGATATCGCGATTAAGACTCTGGAACACGGAAAACTTACCAACAACCAGATCGAAGCAGCTCGTGTCGCTATCATGCGTCACATCAAGCGTGGCGGTCAGGTATGGATCAGGGTTTTCCCCGACATGCCTATCACTGCCAAGCCTGCTGAAGTCAGACAGGGTAAAGGTAAAGGTTCCCCGGTTGGTTGGGTTGCCCCGGTTAAGCCCGGTCGCATCCTCTACGAAGTGAAGGGCGTTGACATTGAACTGGCCAAAGAAGCTTTGGTCCGTGCATCTCACAAGCTTCCTGTTAAAACTACCATCGTAGTCAAGGAGGGATTGTAAAATGAAAGCCAAAGAACTTCGTGAACTCGACAACGCTGCTCTGAATGAGAAGCTTGCAGAAGCTCGTCAGGAGCTTTTCAACCTTCGTTTCCAGCATGCTACTGCACAGCTGGAAAACACCCAGAGACTGTCCGATGTTAAAAAAGACATCGCAAAGATCCTCACCGTGCAGCGTGAAAAGGAACTGGGAGCATAAGCCATGGCAGAGCTTAATCTGAAAGGAAACAGGCGCGTGCTGACCGGCGTGGTTGTCTCTGACAAAGCCGACAAGACTATTGTTGTGCGTTGCGAGACCCTCGTTAAGCATTCCCTGTATAAAAAATACATCCGTCGCCACACCAAATTCATGGCACACGATCCGTCCAATGAATGCGGTATCGGCGATAAGGTACAGATTGTTGAATTCCGCCCCCTTAGCCGGCGCAAAAGGTGGCATCTCGATAAAATTCTGGAAAAAGCAGTTTAGGGGTATTAGCTATGATTCAGGTAGAATCTAAACTTGACGTAGCAGATAACTCTGGTGCCAAAAAAGTATCTTGCATCAAGGTACTTGGCGGTTCCAAGAGACGCTACGCCAGTGTCGGAGACATTATTGTGGTTTCCGTTAAGGAAGCGATGCCCCATTCCAAAGTGAAGAAGGGCGCTGTGATGAAAGCTGTCGTTGTTCGTACCAAGAAAGAAATTGGTCGTCCTGACGGTTCTTACATCAAGTTCGACAATAACTCTGCCGTTCTTCTGAACAACTCCATGGACCCGGTAGGGACTCGTATTTTCGGTCCCGTAGCAAGAGAACTTCGAGGCGCAGGCTTCATGAAGATCGTTTCTCTCGCTCCCGAGGTTCTGTAATCCTTATCACAAGAAGGTAAACGGCATGAACAAGATACATGTTGATGACAAAGTAATGGTCATCGCCGGCAAGGATAAGGGGAAGATCGGTAAGGTCCTCAAGATCAACCGCAAGAAGGACACTGTCCTCGTAGAGCAGGTTAATATGGTTTCCAGGCACACCAAGCCGAACCCCTATGCTAACCAGCCCGGCGGTATCGTTGAGAAAGAAGCCCCTGTTCACATCTCCAACATTCAGGTTGTGTGCCCCGCTTGCACAAAAGCAACCCGCGTTGGCGTACGTGAGACCGAAGACGGAAAGAACATCCGTTTTTGTAAAAAATGTAACGAAATCATCGACTAGGGTTTTGCGATGACACGTCTCGAAAAAATATATACGGACAAGGTCGCCCCGGCTCTGAACAAAGAGTTCGGGTACAAGAGCTCGATGGAGATTCCTGGTATTAAGGCAATCTCTCTTAACATCGGACTCGGTGAAGCAAGCCAGAACGCTAAGCTCATCGACGGTGCTGTTGAAGAACTGACCGCTATTGCCGGTCAGCGCGCAGTAGTCACCAGAGCGAAAAAGTCAATTGCAGCTTTTAAGCTGCGCGAAGGAATGCCTGTAGGTTCCCGTGTTACTCTTCGCAGAGACATGATGTGGGACTTCCTGGACAAGCTGATCAGCTTTGCACTTCCTCGCGTTCGCGACTTTCGCGGTATTCCTGACAAAGGCTTCGATGGACGCGGTAACTTCACTCTCGGAATCAAGGAACTGACTATCTTTCCTGAGATTCAGCTCGACAAAATCGAGATTCCCAAGGGTATGAACGTGACTATCGTCACCACTGCTAAAACTGATAAAGAAGGCAAGATGCTCCTCGAGCTTCTTGGTATGCCCTTCAAGAAATAGGAGGATATCGTTTTGGCCAGGACAGCTTTAAAAGTTAAGGCGAAACGTAAGCCTAAGTTCAAGGTGCGCGAATATAACAGATGCCCCATTTGTGGTCGTCCTCGTGCATTCCTGCGCAAATATGGCATCTGCCGTATCTGCTTCAGGGAAAAGGCCCTTGCGGGTGAACTTCCCGGCGTGCGTAAAGCCAGCTGGTAATATAAGGAGTTTAAAATGCCTGTTGTCGATCCTATCGCCGATATGCTGACCCGCATTCGTAATGCTCACGGTGCTTATCACAAGACCGTGGCCATTCCCGGGTCCAAGATCAAAACAGCTATCGCCGGGATTCTTAAGGAAGAAGGTTACATCACTGACTTCACTGCTGAAGACAATGAAATTAACGTCACCCTTAAGTATGTTGATGGAAAAGCCCTCATTAGCGGCATGAAGAAAATCAGCACACCCGGTCGTCGCGTGTTTGTAGGCGTTGAAGATATTCCCTCTGTCCTCAATGGACTTGGGATTTGCATACTTTCCACTTCAAAGGGCGTAGTTGACGGCGTTAAAGCGAAAGAGCTTAACGTTGGCGGCGAACTCTTGTGCGAAATCTGGTAGAGAGGTTTTATTATGTCCAGAATTGGAAAAAAACCTGTTGAAATACCTTCCGGAGTGGAAGTAACTGTTGGTGCTGACGTGGTTTCCGTAAAGGGCCCCAAAGGCACCATCACCACCCCGGTACACCCCATGGTCAGCTTCACCGTTGCTGATAATGTGGTCGAGGTGAAGAGGTCTGGCGATTCCCGTCAGGAACGTGCTCAGCACGGCCTGCACCGTTCCCTGCTTGCCAACTGCATTGAAGGAGTCTCCAAAGGCTTCTCCAAGACTTTGGAAGTAGTCGGTGTTGGTTACAAGGTTAACGTACAGGGTAAGAACATCGTTCTGAACGTTGGTTTCTCCCACCCCGTTAACTATGAACTGCCTGCTGGAATCGAAGCTAGCGCAGAAGGCAACACCAAGCTCACCATCAGCGGCGTAGATAAGCAGCTGGTTGGTGAAGTTGCAGCGCAGCTTCGTCGTGTACGTCCGCCGGAGCCTTACAAAGGCAAAGGCATCAAGTACATTGATGAACAGATCAGACGTAAAGCCGGTAAGTCCGGTAAATAGTAGGGTAAAGCCATGAAAATGACTAAAGAACAGGCAAGACAGCGTAAAAAGATCCGCATCCGCAAGAAAATTAGCGGTACTGCAGCTCGCCCGCGTCTTGTTGTATTCCGTTCAAATAAGCACATCTACGCTCAGCTCGTAGATGATCTGATTGGCAAAACCGTGACCGCATCATCTTCCAAAGCACTCGCTAAAGATGGTGAAGCTCTCAAGCTCACCTGCGAGACTGCAGCTAAAGTCGGTAAAGACATCGCTGCCAAGGCTAAGGAACTGAAGATCGAAACTGTTGTTTTCGACCGCAGCGGTTATATCTATCACGGCAGGGTTAAGGCCCTGGCAGACGGCGCTCGTGAGGGTGGCCTGAAATTCTAAACTTATGGGAATATCCATGGAACAGAATGATCTGGGTCTGATTGAAAAAATCGTTTACCTCAACCGAGTAGCTAAAGTTGTTAAGGGTGGTAGAAGGTTTTCCTTCAGTGCCCTGGTTGTGGTAGGTGACGGTAAAGGTCAGGTCGGTTTCGGACTTGGTAAGGCAAACGAAGTACCTGAAGCTATTCGTAAAGCATCAGAGAAAGCCCGTAAGGAAATGATCTCCGTACCTCTGCTGGACGGTACCCTTCCTTATGAAGTCCTCGGCCGTTACGGTGCAGGACGCGTAATGCTCAAGCCCGCATCCAAGGGTACCGGTATCATTGCCGGTGGTCCTGTGCGTGCGGTACTTGAAGTTGTAGGCGTACACGATATCCTTACTAAGGCTATCGGCACCAACAACCCGCATAACGTCCTTCGCGCGACTATCGCCGGACTTGCTTCCCTGCGCAGCGCTGATGAAGTAGGTCAGCTCCGCGGGAAGAAAGTTGTGACTCCCAGAAAGTAGGAGGACATAGTTATGCTTAAGGTAAAACTCGTTCGCAGCATGATCGGCTGCAATCCCAAACAGCGCGCTACAATCAAGGCGCTGGGACTGCGTAAGATCAGGCAGGAAAAGAGCTTTGAAGATAATCCCGTAGTACGTGGGATGATCAAAAAAGTTGAGCACCTTGTGGAGGTAACTGAATCATGAGGCTGCACGAAATATATCCGTTCCAAGAGGAACGTAAAAATCGCAAGCGCGTAGGTCGCGGTGGCGGATCCGGCTGGGGTGGAACCTCCGGTAAGGGTCACAAGGGTCAGAACGCCCGCTCCGGCGGCGGTGTCCCCGCCTGGTTTGAAGGTGGTCAGATGCCTCTGGCTCGCCGTCTGCCTAAGCGCGGTTTCAAGAATCCTTTCCGCGAAGAGTATGTAGCTCTTAACGTTGGTCAGATTCTTGGTGCCTTCGAAGGCAAAACTGAAATCTCCCTCGAAGACATTTACGAAAGAGGCCTTTGCAAAAAAGGTGCTCTCGTGAAAGTTCTCGGCATGGGTGAAGTTAGTGCTGCTGTTACCATCGAAGCACACCGCTTCAGCGCATCTGCGACTGAAAAGATCACAAAGGCAGGTGGTACTGCCAAAGCCCTGGAAGGATAAAACGTGGCATTGTCTGGAGTTGATAATCTTTCCCGACTGCCGGAACTGAAGAAAAAGCTCTTCTGGACTTTTCTTCTTCTGGCTGTCTACCGGATCGGGATTCACATCCCGGTCCCGGGCGTAGACAGCTCAGCATTGGCCGATTTTTTTGAGAGTGTTTCTAACACTCTCTTCGGCCTTTTTGACATGTTCTCAGGCGGCGGGTTGCGTAACTTGTCCATATTCGCGTTAGGGATCATGCCCTATATCTCCGCGTCTATTATCGTTCAACTTCTAGGTGTGGTTAGTCCCACCATTAAGCGACTTCAAGAAGAAGGGGCTCAGGGACGCAAGAAGATTACCCAGTACACCAGATACGGCACTGTGCTGATTACATTAGTTCAGGGTTTCGGCATCGCTGTCGGGCTGGAAAGTATGACCAGTCCTACCGGTGCTCCTGTTGTACTGCATGCAGGTTGGGCCTTTAGAGGCATCACCATCCTGACTCTGACAGCAGGTACTGTTTTCCTGATGTGGCTCGGTGAACAAATGACCGAGAAAGGCATCGGTAACGGTATCTCTATGATCATTTTTGCCGGTATTGTTGCAGGCCTTCCGGCTGCGATTTTCAATACCGTCAGACTGATGCAGGCTGGAGAAATTACTCTCTTCCTGCTCCTGTTTGTTCTGGCATTCATGGTCGCCATTCTCGCTTTTATCGTTTATATGGAGCGTGGACAGCGCAGGATTCCAATACATTATGCCAAGCGCATGATGGGACGCAAAATGATGGGCGGTCAGACCACACATCTGCCGCTGCGAATCAACACCGCCGGTGTTATTCCCCCCATTTTCGCATCTTCTATCCTGATGTTCCCTGCAACCTTGGCAAGCTTCTCCAATAACGAGATTCTGTCCAAGTTCTCTGCGTACTTCGCTCCATCTTCCGTAGTATATAACGTAGTATACATCGCCCTGATCATCTTCTTCTGCTATTTCTACACTGCGATCATGTTTGATCCTAAAGGAATTGCAGAGAATATTCAGAAGCAGGGCGGTTTTATCCCCGGTATTCGTCCCGGTACCAGAACCCGTGAATACATTGACCGCGTTCTGACCAGGATCACTCTCTGGGGATCTCTGTACGTTGCAGCTATCTGCGTACTGCCTATGATTCTTATTGCCCAGTTCAACGTGCCTTTCTATTTCGGTGGAACCGCACTGCTCATCGTTGTCGGTGTTGCAATGGACTTTATGGGTAAAATTGAATCCTACATGATTTCTCGTCAGTACGAGGGACTCATGGGTAAGGGTAGCAAAGTCAAGGGCAGGTAATTGCTTTGAAAAAGTACAGAGGTATCTACCTCAAGAATGACAAGGAGATTGGCCTCATGCGTGAGGCCAATCGTCTTGTTTCAACCATACTGGATATGCTGGGCGAGGCTATCAAGCCGGGTATCACTACCATGAGTCTTGAAGATATCGCCTGCAAGGCCTGCGAAGATTTCGGCGTTAAGCCTGCCTTCAAAGGTTACCATGGGTTTCCATTTGCCCTTTGCTGCTCCGTGAACGAGGAAATTGTTCACGGATTTCCTTCTGAGAAGAGGATTCTCGACGAAGGTGATATCGTCAGCATTGATATGGGCGTTATTTATCAGGGGTTTTACGGGGATTCCGCCCGTACTTACCCGGTCGGCACGATTGCTGATTCTACCCGCAAGCTTCTCGATGTTACCCGTGAATCTCTCATGTTAGGTATCAAGCAGGCATTGCCGGGTAACAGTCTTTATGATATTTCCCGGGCAGTTCAGGAATATGCTGAAGGATCTGGATTCGGAGTTGTGCGTCGCTTTGTGGGGCATGGCATCGGACGCAATCTTCACGAAAAGCCTGAAGTTCCCAACTTTGTACCCTCGGGTCTTCCTGGTGTGCAACTCAGAACGGGAATGGTAATTGCCATCGAACCGATGGTGACCGAAGGTTCGCATGACATCGAAATTCTCGATGACAAGTGGACTGCAGTGACCAAGGACAGGAAGCTGTCCGCCCATTTTGAACACACCATTGCCATTACAGCTGACGGGCCTCAGATATTGAGCCTTTCCTGATTTTATTTTTAGTGTATAGTAGGGGTTGATTTTTCTGAAATCATCCTTTATTGTGCACGTCTTGAATTTCGCGGCAACGAAAGACTGGCATGGTACGGTTACCCTTTAGCCGGGTAGCTGAGGCATTAGGCCCACAATCGGCTAGCTCCCGATTGTTGAAACTGTTTAACTGCATTATTTGGAGACGGTCATGAAAGTAAGACCATCTGTTAAGAAGATTTGTCCCAAATGCAAAGTAATCAGACGCAAGGGTGTTCTGAGGGTTATTTGTGACAACCCCAGACACAAACAGCGTCAAGGATAGAGAGGTATAACTGTGGCTCGTATCGCTGGAGTAGACCTTCCGAAAAATAAGCGTTTGGATATTGCACTGACCTACATCTACGGAGTAGGCCGGACTACCGCTCTCAAGATTCTTGATACTGTTGGTATCGACTGGACCCTCAAAACTGATGATCTCAGTGGCGACCAGGTAAACACCATCCGTAAGGAACTTGAAGATAATTACAAAGTTGAAGGTGACCTTCGCCGCGATCAGATTGCTGACATCAAGCGTCTGATGGATATCGGCTGTTACCGTGGACTGCGTCACCGCCGCGGACTGCCCGTGCGTGGTCAGAGCTCCAAGACCAATGCTAGAACTCGCAAAGGTCCCCGTCGCTCTGTAATGAGCAGGAAGAAGAAATAATATAATCCGCAGTTGTCAGACCATGTAACGGTCCCACGTGCTGCTGATATAAATTCATTCTGGAGAGAATGGTATGGCTAGACCTCGCCGTTCCGGCAAGAAAAAAGAGAAAAAGAATGTTCCCGTGGGCATCGCTCACGTAAAAGCAACATTCAACAATACCATCATCACCTTCACTGACCTGAAGGGTAACGTGATTAGCTGGGCAACTTCCGGTGCTTCCGGTTTCAAGGGATCCAGAAAATCCACCCCCTTTGCTGCTCAGGTAGCTGCTGAAACTGCTGCTAGAAAAGCTCAGGACCAGGGTATGCGTACCGTTGGTATTTTCGTCAAAGGCCCCGGCTCCGGTCGTGAAGCAGCAATGCGCGCCATCGGTAACGTCGGTATGAAGGTTAACTTCATTCGCGATATCACACCCATCCCGCACAACGGCTGTCGTCCGCCGAAACGTCGCAGGGTCTAATTTCGAAGGAGTAATAACCTTGGCCAGATATACTAAAGCAAAATGCAGACTGTGTCGTCGTGAAGGCGAAAAGCTTTTCATCAAAGGCGACCGCTGCTTTACTGATAAGTGCTCTTATGAACGTCGTCCTTATGCTCCCGGTATTGCCGGTCGCATGAGAAAGAAAATGAGCGACTACGCAATTCAGCTTCGTGAGAAGCAGAAAGTGCGCCGCATGTACGGTGTCCTCGAAGGCCAGTTCCGCAGCTACTTCAAGCGCGCAGACGGCATGAAAGGTGTAACCGGTGCGAACCTGCTCATGCTTCTTGAGACCCGCCTTGACAACACTGTTTACCGTCTTGGTTTTGCCAACTCTCGCGCGCAGGCTCGCCAGCTCGTGAAACACGGTATCTTCACCAAAAACGGCAGACGTGTTAATGTTCCTTCCATGCATGTAAAACCCGGTGATGTAATCGAGGTTCGTGAAGAATCCCGCAAAATCCCCGTGATTGCAGAAGCACAGGAAGTTATTGCCCGTCGTGGCTGCCCTGAGTGGCTTGAAGCTGACGGTGCTAATTTCAAAGGTGAAGTTAAAGCGATGCCGACTAGGGAAGATATCCAGTTCCCTATCAACGAACAGCTGATTGTCGAGCTGTACTCCAAATAAGAAGGATTAGTGCATGCTTATTCAAGACGGTGACAAACTCATCAACACCCGCAACTGGGCCGAGCTGGTTAAGCCGGAACAGCTTGTGCGTGACCCCAAGTCTAACGAGCTTTATGGTAAGTTCATTTGTGAACCCCTTGAGCGCGGATTTGGAACAACCATCGGTAACTCTCTCCGCAGAGTACTGCTCTCTTCAATGCAGGGAGCTGCCGCGGTTGCTGTAAAGATCGAAGGAGTTCAGCACGAATTCACCACTATTGAAGGTGTGATGGAAGATGTGACTGAGATTGTTCTGAACATCAAGCAGATCAGATTCGCAATGACTACAGATGAACCCCAGTTTCTTACCCTCCGGGTAAACAAGCAGGGCGTCGTCACCGCAGCTGATATTCAGGAAAACCAGAACGTCAAAGTCCTCAATCCTGAGCAGATTATTGCGACTCTGTCCGAGAAGATGGACATGGAGATGACTTTCGAGATCCGCATGGGTAAAGGCTACGTGCCCGCAGACATGCATGAAGGTCTTGTTAATGAAATCGGTCACATCATTCTTGACTCCAGCTTTTCTCCCATCCGTAAGGTTGCTTACAGTGTGGAACAGGCTCGTGTCGGACAGATGACCAACTACGACAAGCTTATTCTCGAAGTTTTCACCGACGGTTCCGTTACCCCTGAGGATGCAATTGCCTACAGCGCAAAGATCCTCAAGGATCAGCTCTCCGTATTCATCAACTTTGATGAAATGGGATCCGAGCAGGAAGAGTCCAAAGAAAGCGACCTCGATCTCAACCCGAATCTGTTCAAGAGCATCGACGAACTCGAACTCTCCGTTCGTGCTACCAACTGCCTCAAGGCAGCCAACATTCGCATTGTTGGTGAACTTGTGCAGCGCACTGAGCAGACCATGCTTAAAACCAAGAACTTCGGACGTAAGTCTCTCGACGAAATCCGCCGCGTTCTCGACAGCATGGAACTTAAGTTCGGTATGGTCCTCGAGGATTTCGATAAAAAGCATCAGGAATGGCTGAAGAGGAAAGAGAAAAATGAGGCATAAAAAGTCCGGAAGAAAGTTCAACAGAAGTGCTTCCCACAGGAAGGCCATGCTGAGAAACATGGTTCGCTCTCTGCTGACCTATGAACATATCCGTACCACCGAGCCTAAAGCAAAGGAACTGAGAAGCTCTTGCGAAAAGCTGATCACCCTTGCTCTCCGCAACGACCTTCACTCTCGTCGTCTTGCTTACAAGACTCTTGAGAACCACGGTCTTGTTAAAAGGCTTTTCGATGAAATCGGCCCCCGCTACGAAGGCGGCGGCGGTGGTTACACCCGCATCATCAAGCTCGCTGAACCCCGTAAGGGTGACTGCGCTCCCATGTGCATCATCGAGCTGACCAAACGTGCTGAAGCTCCTGCTGAAGAAGCTGCGGCAACCACTGAAGCTCCCGCTGAGGAAGCTCAGGAAGCATAAATCAATGCTTATCCAAAGGGGCGGAAACTCTTCCGCCCCTTTTTTTTATAAATACATATAGATATTTTCGATACGAGAGATTACATGGACTTACGTCGACTCGAAGCCTTCTGCAAGGTTTATGAATTAAAGAGTTTTTCCAAAGCAGGTAAAGAGCTTTTCCTTTCCCAGCCCACT
Organism: Maridesulfovibrio sp.; assembly: GCF_965230075.1. Taxonomy (GTDB): domain Bacteria; phylum Desulfobacterota; class Desulfovibrionia; order Desulfovibrionales; family Desulfovibrionaceae; genus Maridesulfovibrio. Next base: position 1,221,471 of record NZ_OZ245945.1, read on the forward strand.
ATTAGTGCCCATATTTCTACTCTTGAAGAAGAGCTGGGAGTTCCTCTTTTTGATCGTCTGGGCAGGTCTATTATGGCTACTCAGGCCGGTGAGGTGCTTTACCGCAACGCTAAAGATATTTACAGCCTGATTGGAAAAGCCCAGTCAGAGATCAACATTCTGCGTGATAAAGTTGTCGGAGATCTGGAGATTGGTGGAAGTACTATTCCTTCACACTACCTGCTCCCCGAAATACTTTATAATTACTGCAAGAAGTATCCTGACGTGAGCGTACATCTTTCTGTCGGTGACACTGCTGAAATTCTTGAAAAGGTTCGTTCCGGAGAACTGATTATCGGTGTTGTGGGTGCCACTGCGGATGTTCCCAATATCGAGTTTGTTCCCATTATGCGTGACGAACTGGTTATTGTTGCACCCCCGGTATTGGTTCGCAATTATGACGGTATCGATGACATCCAGCATCTTGCTGAACTGCCTTGGGTTATGCGTGAAGGCGGCTCTGGTACCCGTAAAGCTCTTGAAGCCGGGTTATCTGAAATGGGTACCAGCGTCCGTGAACTCAATGTCACTGTCTGGGTCGAATCCACTCAAGCCGTTGTTCAGTGCGTCAGGGCCGGCCTTGGTGTCAGTGTTACCTCACGTCTTGCAGCGCAACCACTCATCGATTCTGGCGAACTTGTGCACATCAGCGACTTGCCGCTTAATCTTGAAAGAAGTTTTTACCTCGCCCACTTACAGGGCAGGGAGTTCTTTCCCGCGGTTCGTTATTTTATTGAACATGTTAAGAACCTGTCCAATTAGTATTTTGAAAATTGAAAAGGCCGGATATGCGTGGAGCATATCCGGCCTTTTTTTGTTTCATAGTTGGAATTCTAGATATCAATGAATTCCAGATCAGGTATATGGTCGATTTGACCAGTCTTTTTCAGATACTTTGAAAAGACCTTCAGTCCTTCAATTTCTGTTTTGCCGAGATCATAAACCAGACCGTCATAGTATGAGCGGCTTTCTTCAAGATTGAGCATGGTTTTATCGGCGGTCATTTGGCAGATTTTTTCAATATTTGCCTGACCCCATTCCTTGGCCCGGATCAAATCACGTACAGCCTGTTTTACGTCTTCACGCTCTGCTACGTCGCGGCGCACAGTCCAGATACCGAATATAAAGGGCAGTCCTGTCCACCTGATCCATTCTTCACCCAGATCAAAGATGTACGGGTACTCTTCATGCCTACGCAGGTTCAGGGCTTCATCACCGATACAGAGGATCGCTTCAGGTTTATCCCCGGATTTGAGTCTTTCCGTAGCATTACCAGTCTCGTAAGTTGCATTGAGAGGAATGTACTCGGAAAGGAGAATCTTGAGCAGGGCAGCAGATGTATGAGTCTGGGCGCTGACCAGCACATTACAACCCTTGAGTTGTTCCAGCGGTTTGCGGCTGATCATAATTACTGACTGAACCGGGCCACGGCTACCAATGGCAAGATCGGGCAATAGCAGGTATTGCTCAGCATGGCGCAGGTATTCAATACTGGAGTTGGATGCAATATGCATTAAACCCTCAGACATCATTTTGTTCAGCTGTGCAGGAGGACCGTAGACAAATTCGAAGTCGTTGGCGATCAGCCCTGCTTCTAGGGGATGATAGATCGGTAGAACGTTCAAATAGGAAATACGACCGACTTTTACTTTATCCATCAGCGTTCTCCGCAAGGGTGTAATCCATGAGACGCTGTTTGGGAACGAATCCGGCTTTCTTGATCAGATTGTGGATTTCAGCTTCAGAGAGTCTGAAGCTGACTCCAGCGGCTTTTACAACGTTTTCCTCAATCATGGTTGAACCGAAGTCGTTACCACCGTAGAAAAGGGCCAGCTGTGATATTTTCGGTCCCATAGTAACCCACGAAACCTGAACATTGTCGAAGTTGTCGAGCACGATACGTGAAACTGCGAGCATACGCAGATATTCGACGCTGGTCATTTTGCGGGCGTTGGGAATATTGGTATTGTCCGGCTGGAATGTCCAAGGAATAAAAGCGGTAAAGCCACCTGTGCGGTCCTGCACTTCGCGCAGGGCGAAAAGATGCTTGATGCGGTCAATAGGCTGTTCCTCATGACCGAACATCATGGTCGCAGTAGTGCGCAGTCCCAGATTGTGGGCAGTCTCCATCACTTCCAGCCATTTAGCTGTGTTGCATTTCTTGGGCGCAATATGGCTGCGGACTTCATCCACAAGAATTTCAGCACCACCGCCGGGTATGGAGGCCAGTCCGGCATCAATCAGCCGCTCAAGCACTTCCTTGATGGAAATACCGTTCAACTCACTCCAGTATACTACTTCCGGCGGAGAGAAAGCATGGATATGTACCGGATAATTTTCTTTGATGAACCGGAGCATATCTTCATAAAAAGAAAGCGGCAGGTCTGGGTGGTGTCCACCCTGCATCAGAATCTGGGTTCCACCGAGATCGAGAGTTTCCTGAATTTTCTGGCCCAGCTCTTCTTTGCTGATTACGAAACCGCCATCTTTTCCGGGAGCAACGTAAAAGGCGCAGAAGCGGCAACCGCAATCACAAATATTGGAATAGTTGATGTTGCGGTCAATTACGTAAGTGACGTTCGGCTCAGGATGCTTTTTCATCCTGATAGAATGGGCAAGGCTACCCAGATCAAAAAGATCAGCCTTTCCCATTAAAGTTACGGCTTCATCAAAATTGATGCGTTCCCCAGCTTCCACTTTTTCGCCGATGGCACGAACTTCAGCGGGGCTTTGAGTTAAATTTTCCATATTACACCTCATTAAAAGCCGCATCGCGTTCAACTGGTGTGAACCCGCAACCGACGATCATTTCTTCAAGTTCAGTTCGGCTCAGGCCTTGTTCAGACTCAGCCCCGGCCATATGCCCGATCTTTTCCTCGATCACGGTTCCGTCAAAGTCATCTGCTCCGAAATGAAGCGCAGTTTGAGCCTGCTTAACTCCGAGCATTACCCAGTAAGCCTTGATGTGCGGGATGTTATCGAGCATGAGTCGGCTGACAGCAATGGTGCGTAGTTCATCGACTCCAGTGAGCGGATTATCGATCTTGAGCCTGCTGTTTTCGGTCAGGAAGGGCAGGGGGATCAGGCAATTGAATCCGCCTGAAATATCCTGCTGACGGCGCAGCTGGTCCAGATGGTCTACGCGGTCGGCATAGGATTCGACGTGTCCGTAGAGCATGGTGCAGTTCGTGGTATAGCCGAGTTCGTGTGCTTCTCCGTGGATGCGCAGCCATTCCTTGCCGGGAAGTTTTTCAGGGCAGATTTTGGCACGTACTTCGGGATTGAAAATTTCAGCACCGCCCCCGGTGAGCATCTCTGCACCGGCAGCTTTAAGACGTTTGAGAACCTCAACAGTGGAGATTCCTTCTGCACTGGCAAGATGTTCAATTTCCACTGCGGTGAAAGATTTGATCACTGCCTGTGGGAGAAGTTGTTTGATTTCAGCGAAGGTCTCTTCGAAAAATGAAAGCGGAATGTCATGATGGCATCCACCGACCACATGTACTTCGCGGGGCGGGATGGGCGCTTCTTCTAATTTTTTGAGAATATCTTCTTTGCTGAGCTTGAAAGAACCGTTCTCTTCCGGCTTGCGTGCATACGCGCAGAACAGGCAGCCGTTCACACAGATATTGGTGTAATTGATGTGGCGGTTGATTACGTAGAAGGTCTTGTTGCCGTGCAGTTGGCGTCTGCGGATGGAAGCCAGAGCGCCAAGCGCGTTAAGATCGGGACAGTTGAAAAGGGTAAGTCCGTCCTCGATGGAAATCCTTTCCTCGGCAAGTACCTTGTCAAGGATGGACCCGAGTCCGGCATTTTCGAAATAATTTTTTGATATCATTTATATTCACCTTTGTTCAGCCGTAAATAAAAGTCGCTTCCAGCCATGTCAACACTGGATTTCCGGCTCTTAAAAATATAAAACCTTGTCCATGAGCAAAATATTGAAATTGGGCTATTCGCCCTGTCCGAACGATACATTTATTTTTCACGCCCTCGCCAGCGGGGCCGTTAGCATAGACCCTTTCAAACTGGACGTCACCCTTGCTGATGTGGAGGAACTCAATTCCATGGCCCGGTCTGGGAAGATGGATATCTGCAAGGTTTCTGTCCATGCTGCTGCGCATATTATGGATGATTATATCCTGCTGCGTGCCGGAGGAGCCATGGGCCGGGGCGTCGGTCCGTTGCTGCTCACCGGAGCACCTTGCACCATAGCGGACCTCAATGGCAAGCGTATTGCCATACCGGGGCGCAATACCACTGCTAATTTACTGTTTAGTCTTATGTGCCGCGAAGCCGGAATCAAGGTGGAGCTGGTAGAAATGGTCTTCGATCAGGTTATGCCCGCTATTAAAAATGGAGAAGTTGACGCCGGGGTAGTCATTCACGAAGGCCGTTTCACTTATGAGGCCCTTGGCTTATCCAAACTCGCCGATCTCGGCCAGTGGTGGGAGGATTTTTCCGGTCTGCCTATCCCGCTCGGTTCTATTGCCATTAAGCGCTCTCTCGGCGTGGAAACAGCAGCCATGATCAATGCTGCCATCCGTAAATCCCTGACTCTTTCCTACGTAGATGAAGAAGCCGCATGGCCCTACATCAAAGAACACGCACAGGAAATGGATGATGAGGTCATTCATCAGCACATCAAGACTTTCGTTACTGATTATTCTGATGATGTGGGTGAAGGAGGTGAACAGGCCGTAGCCAGACTGCTGCAGGAAGCTGCAAGGCTGGACGGGATTGAGTTGCCCGATATACCCATATTTATTGATATGTAATGAATTAAATATAGCCCAAAATTAAATCGCAATATCTCGAAAGATATTGCGATTTTTGCTTTGAAAGTAGTTTTATAAAGCTAAATGCGAAGCTTATTGAAAAAGTTTGGGAGCCTTAAACCCTTTTTAAAGGGTTTAAGGCTCCCGGTAGGGCCGTCGGAGACATTCTTAACCGCTCTTTTTATCCTGACTCAAAATAACCCCGCCCATAACCAGGGCGGCGGCTACGAATTGCATGCTGGTGAATGTTTCATCGAGAATCAGCCAGCCTAGGAAGAGGGTGAATACCGGAATCAGGTTAACGTAAGCTGTGGTCTGGTTGGCCGGGAGTTTGGACATACCGAAGTTATAAAGTCCGTAGGCACCGATGGTGATGCAGATGCCGAGATAAACGATACTTCCTGCTGCCAGCGGATCAAATACCGTAGGGATATCGGTAGATGGCAGAGCCAAGAGCGGCAGGTAGAATATGGCACCCATGAAGGCCTGAAATGCGGTCAGGAAGAGGGTGGAGTAGTGGGCGGTCATCTTTTTGAGTACGGTCATGTAGCCGACAGCGCAACACATGGCCAGAAATTCTAAGAAGTTACCGAGTGCAGGGTTAGGCGCGTTTTCAGTAGACTCGGAAGAAAGGGAAAGCCAGATCCCTCCGCAGACGGCTAGCGTAAATCCGACCAAAGTTCTGCGGCTGAGTTCTTCATTAAGTATAAAGCGTGCAGCAACAGCCATGAGCAAGGGCAGCGTGGCACAGATCATTCCGGCCTGTGAAGCGGATGTCATGGTCAGGGCCTGACTCTCGAATACGAAATACATGCACGGTTCGCAGAAGGCCATGAAGACAAGCCATTTGAAATCACCTTTACGTATAGGCTGTTTCTTGAAATTGGGAATGAAGAAGAGAAAGCAGAGAGAGGCCAGCATCATCCGGCCGAAAATTACGAAAGTGGGGTCATAAACCGCCATGGCAATCTTGAGCGCAATAAAGGAACTGGACCAGAGCAGCACCGCTGTGAGCAGGGCAACAACCGCAACATATTGGGATTGAAGAAAGGACATTGTGACCCTCACGGGAAAGATATTTGAGATTAGGGGAACCCTGAAATAGAAGTTGTGATTTGCTTTGTCAATACAACACTAAAAAATCCCCGCAGGCCGGAGCTTGCGGGGATTTTAATTATTGTGGTTACAGCTGTCAGCTATCGTGTCCACGCAAGGAGGTTGAACGGGGTGTATTTGTTGTCAGGGTTTTCCGCGTAGCGGCAACCGAGGTTGGAGTCGTCTCGTTTGTTAACGATATCGCAGTCGGAACCAACATAGTGCGGGCATTCATTATTGTTGCAGACAACGATTACTCCCCAGCCGGATTCCGGCGGTGCAATCCAAGGGCTAAGCTCTTGTCCGCAATGGGGGCAGGTTCTTTCTTCCAGTTCAACACCACTAAAAGTATAAGTCACGGTATCTCTCCTTGATTGTTTTCTTGGAAACGGGAGTGTGAATTAATTCACAACATAAGTAAAGTAAGATTATATTTTACCGAGTCAAGCCCGCTTATTCAGATAATTCGCGCAGGGCTTTGAAAAGGGCGCGTGATGCCTTGGGGGGCTTCTTTTTGTCCTTTTCCTTCTTGGCATTGCGTGCCAGTTGGGAAAGGCGCTGGCGGTCTGCCTGCGGATGAAGTTCCATGATTTCATCAAATACGGAGAAATCGCCGTCAATCAATCTGCTACGCCATACTTCAAGAGCGTGGAATTTCATATTGTCGGCCTTATTGCCGGTTTCGATGTCTTCAAGGAAATCAATAAGCGGCTGGGTATCAACATCGCGGATGAGCTTGCCGATGTACTGGACTTTGCGGCGCTTGGCTTCGTGGGATTTGATAGCCATGGCGTCCAGCACTTCTTCAATGAAGTAATCCGGGAGTCCGCACTTTTTGACCAGTTCCGGGCCAAGGGTCATCAGCTTTTCGGCCAGCTTCTGCAAGGCGATCATCTCACGCTTTTTCTGCGATCTACTCGGACCGGAATATTCCTCTTCCTCATTATATAAATCATCTGCGTCGTACATATATTGATGCCTCCGGAGGCTAAAATCGTTTATGGATGGATGGGCAATCTTCCATGTTTTTAAAAACAAGTCTAGTTGCGGTTGGTCAGCCAGACTCCGAAGATGGTCAGTGCCCCTCCGGTTACGAGAAAGAGGTCCACGGGTTCGCCAAGCATGATTGCTCCGAGGATGACTGCAACAACCGGGACAAGGTTGATAAAAATACCGGTTTTTGAAGGTCCGATTACCTGCATTGCTTCGAAATACCAGCTGAATCCAAGTCCTGTGCCAAGCAGGGCCAGATAGAGGATACAACTGTAGTCCACGAGGGAAGCGTTTACAATTTCAGAGGCCAGACCATGGTACAAGGCCGGTCCTAAAAGCATCCCTGTTCCGAACAGGCAGCACCAGTAGACCATCTCGATGGGGTGAATTTTTTTCATGACCGGCTTTCCTGCCAATGAGTATGCCGCCCAGCTTATCACACAGCCGATGATACATAAATCTCCGTAACTGGTTCCTTCAGTTATTATGGAGATGGGGTTGCCGTGTCCGATGATGGTGCTGACCCCGGTCAGAGCCAGAATGAATCCGGCGATTTTCCAGAGCGTGAATTTTTCCTTGAAAATAAGAGCTGATCCGAGCGCAATGAAAGTCGGGGTGGCGGCAATTATCAGTGCGGCTCTGCCTGCTGTGACCGTCTGCAGTCCGCTGAAAAAAAGAATGTTATACAGGAAAACCCCGGTGAGTCCGAGGAATGCCAGCGGCAAAATATCTGCTTTGGTGCAGCTTGGCTTTTTCCCTGTAGCCCGGCAGGTCAGGAAAAACATGAAAATGGTCGCGAAGAAAAAGCGTAGGAAAGCTGCAGAGTACGGGGTCATGTCCCCGGCAAGGATTCTTCCTGCAATCCAGGTGCCGCCCCAGAATATTACAGAGCCGATAAGTTTAAAGTAGAGCAGTGCGGGTGATGACATGTTATGCTTTGTTGTGAAGTAGGTTAATTGTGAAGTCTGTTATTTCTTCAACGATGGGTAAACATTTGTTCTGTTTAACTCTATTTTCCTGAAAATATTTCTGACCTTGAGTGGTGGATAAGTCGCAGGTGGTTATGTCGAAGCAATTGATGGATTCATTACGTTCATTGAAGTGATCCGTCAATTTTTGAACTAAGCTGTAGCAATCGGCAATATTCTGTTCCGGTGAATTTCGACCATGGGTAAGGCTTATCGCAAGAATGGCTCCTTGCAATGCACCGCATACTCCTTTTGTTCTTGAGGTGCCTGAACAAAAGGCCGTTGCAACTGCCGGTATGCATGGATTCTCCATATCTGTGGCTTCGGCTATAGCCAGCAGTACACTTTCAGCACACAGATATCCGTTGGTGAAGTAGTGGCATGCTTTTTCCCCATTCACGATTTTTCTCCAGTTTAAATGTTCTATGCTGATTTTAGTAAAGTAATACCCTGCTGTTATTGCGGATTGTATTGGTAAATAATGATATGATTGTTTTATGCAGTGAAAAAGAAGATCAATATTCAGAAATCCGAAGATTGTTCGGGAAGCTTGCTTTGTTCTGCTTTATTACATAATATACGAACTTAATTCGTCAAGATCCATTTGGCCCTAAAATACCTCCGATTCTTGTATAGTCGCTTTCTGTACTTCCGAAATCAGACTTTTGTATTAATTGTTTTTAAGTATTGCAGCATTTATGTGTGTTGTTCAGTGTTTATTGTTATATCAATTTCCTACAAAATTGTATGTTACTTGATGAATGTCTGTGTTTTTGATTGATCAATTAATCAATTGGCGGCTTGCATGTTATGCATGTTTTGGTGTGCAGCAGTCGAAAATTCAGGTATAAGGGCCTGTAAGTAGAAAATGATTCGGTTACATTGTTGTTTTGCTTAACTTTTGATGTTTAGATGCGTGTCGTTAGGTGATTTCTTCTTGACAAAACCTTAAAAATTGAATTTTATTCTAAAAGACAAATGAATAAGAGAAAGATTGACGAAACTGATCGTAGAATTCTGACAATACTTCAGAATAGTGGCCGAGTCTCCAATGCTGACATCGCAAGAAAGGTCGGCATGGCTCCTTCAGCAGTGCTTGAGCGTGTCCGTAAACTGGAACGCAAGGGCGTGCTAACCGGATATGAAGCTATCGTTAACCCCAAGGCCGTCGGGCGTTCCCTCACCGCCTTTATTTTTGTGAATGTAAATGAAGGCGTGGGTGCCACCTCAACCGGTGAAGAGCTCTCCCGTGTCCCCGGGGTTCTGGAAGTGCATTACTGTGCTGGACGCGACAGCTATCTCATTAAAGTCCGTTGTGAAGATACTGATGGATTAGCCATTATGCTGGGGCAGATTGGAAGGATCGAAACCGTCAGGGACACCAACTCAACAATCGTATTAAACACCATCAAGGAGTCTCGGGCAATCCCTCTGGAAGAGGAAGATTACGAATCATAGCAGACTGTAAAATATCCCGTAAACAGGCTCGGCAGTGTGGGCCTGTAATTTCCTGTTGATTCAGGGTCGGAGTGATTTTTGATCGGTCTGCAAAATTTATGATTTTGAAGAACCATTAAAAATCTCAAGGAGAGTCAGGTATGAACGCAGAAGTCTCCACTCTGGACAACAAAGTAATCGAACGCGGGAAACAGTTTTTTGATTCCATATCCGGTGAAGCGCCTTCAGTCTTTAACAAGGGCTGGTGGACAGGTAAGGTTATGGACTGGTCCATGAAAAATGAAGATTTCAAGGTCCAGATGTTCCGCTTTGTTGACGTCCTGCCATACCTGAACACCTCCGAGTCTCTTTCAAGGCATATTGAAGAGTACTTTGCCGGGGAAGACAGCAATATTCCCGATGTTCTCAAATGGGGTGCCACCAAGACCGGATTCGGCGGGGGCCTTGTGGCAAAGGTGCTCAACAAGACCATCCGTTCCAACATTGAAGGCATGGCCCGCCAGTTCATTATCGGCCAGAAATCCAAGGAAGCAGTGAAGGGTATTCGCAAGCTGCGTAAGGACGGATTCGCATTCGTTCTTGACCTGCTTGGCGAAGCTACCGTTTCCCATGAGGAAGCTGCAGCCTATCGTGATGGTTATCTGGAAGTCCTCGACGCCATTGATAAAGAATACAAGAAATGGGATGCCCTTGATGCATCCGGCGACCTTGATTGGGGTCATGCTCCCAAGATTAACGTAGCTGTTAAGCCTTCCGCTTTTTATTCCCAGTCCAAGCCTGTAGATCTTGAAGGTACTGTGCAGGGTATGATGGATGCCATCGAGCCTGTTTACAAGAAGATCATGGATATGGGCGGCTTCATGTGTATCGACATGGAAGCTCTTAAGTACAAAGAGCCCACTGTTGAAATGTACAAGCGGTTCAGGAAAAAATATCCTGATTATCCGCATCTCGGAATCGTTTTTCAGGCCTACCTGCGCAGTGTAGACGATGATGTTTCCGATATGATCGAGTGGGCACGGGGCGAGAACCTGCCTATCTCCATCCGTCTGGTAAAGGGTGCTTACTGGGATTACGAAACCGTACTCGCCAAGCAGAATGATTGGCCCGTTCCCGTCTGGACTCATAAGCCGGAATCCGACATGGCTTTTGAACGTGTTTCCAAGATGATTCTGGAAAATCATGACATCTGCCACTATGCCTGCGCATCTCACAACATCCGGTCCATCTCTTCAGTAATGGAAGTTGCCAACGATCTGAATGTTCCCGAAGAAAAATACGAATTTCAGGTTCTCTACGGAATGGCTGAGCCTGTACGTAAGGGCTTGCGCAATGTTGCAAAGCGCGTTCGCCTTTACTGCCCCTATGGTGACCTTATTCCCGGTATGGCTTATCTGGTACGCCGTCTGCTGGAAAACACCGCCAACGAATCCTTCCTTAAGCAGACCTTTGCTGATGAAGCTGACGTAAGCCGCCTGCTTGAGAATCCTGAGTTGACCCTTGAGCGTGAACTTGCAGCCAAGCCCAAAAACAATCCGGGCAACAAGACTCCTGAAGGAGAACTGCCTCCATTCAACAACTATCCGCCAGCTGATTTTACTATTAAAGATGAGCGTGACGGTTTCCCCGCATCCATGGCTAAGATCAGGAAGGATTTCGGCAAGCGTTATCCTCTCTATATCGGCGGACAGGATATTGTTACCGACGATACTCTCGATTCTTACAACCCGGCGGATACTTCTGAAATCATCGGTTCTGTTTGTCAGGCCGGAACGGCAGAGGTCGATAAGGCTGTTGCCACCGCTAAGGAAGCTTATCTTGAGTGGCGTGATGTTGAGCCCAAAGAGCGTGCCCAGTACCTGCTCAAGGCTTCCCAGTATCTCAAAGACAACATGTATGACCTTTGCGCATTGCAGGTTCTTGAAGTGGGTAAGCAGTGGGATCAGGCTCAGGCTGATGTAGCAGAGGCCATTGACTTCCTCGAATATTATGCCCGCGAAATGATCCGCCTCGGCGCACCCAGACGTATGGGCAATGCTCCGGGTGAATACTCCCAGTATTTTTATCAGGGCAAAGGCGTTGCCGCAGTTATCGCACCGTGGAACTTCCCGCTGGCAATCAGTGTGGGCATGGTTTCCGCAGCTATTGTTTCAGGTTGCCCGGTTGTTTACAAACCCGCCGGAATCTCTTCCGCAGTGGGTTATGGCATCGTGGAAATGTTCAAGGCCGCAGGGCTTCCGGACGGCGTATTCAACTACTGCCCCGGTCGTGGTTCTGTAATGGGTGACCATCTGGTTGACCATCCCGATGTTTCAGTCATTGCTTTCACCGGATCAATGGAAGTCGGCCTGCGCATTCAGGAACGTGCTGCCAAGGTTCATCCCGGTCAGGAACAGTGCAAGAAGGTTATTGCTGAAATGGGCGGTAAGAACGGTATCATTATCGATGATGATGCTGACCTTGATGAAGCCGTACTCGGCGTGCTCTATGCGGCCTTCGGTTTTCAGGGCCAGAAATGCTCGGCTTGTTCCCGCGCTATTGTCCTTGATTCCATCTATGACCGCTTCATCCACCGCCTTAAGGAAGCTGCAGCATCCATTAAGCTTGGACCCGCTGAAGATCCTACCAATTATATGGGGCCGGTTGTCGATAAGGCAGCTCAGAAGAACGTGCTTGAGTACTGCAAGATTGCTGAAGAAGAAGGTAGTGTGGTCATCAAGCATGAAGCTCCTGCCGAATACCGCGACAAAGGCTGCTATGCTCCGTTGCTGGTAGTGGACGGTATCACCAAGGAACACCGCATAGCTCAGGAAGAAGTCTTCGGGCCTGTTCTTTCCATCATGCGGGCCAAGGATTTTGATGAAGCTCTTGATATCGCCAACTCTACCAGATTCGCGCTTACCGGTGCGGTTTATTCCAGAAGCCCCAAACACCTTGAAAAGGCTTCCCGTGAATTTAGAGTCGGTAACCTCTACCTGAACAAGCCCAGCGTAGGTGCTCTGGTTGAACGTCACGCATTCGGTGGATTTAAGATGTCTGGCGTCGGCTCCAAGGCCGGTGGCCCCGACTACCTGCTCCAGTTCATGGATCCGCGCCTTGTCTGCGAAAACACTATGCGTCGCGGCTTTGCTCCCATCTCTGAGGATGATGACTGGGTCGCATAGTATTCCGCTATAATCAAAACATTCAGGCCGCAGTATTCTCTGATACTGCGGCCTGCTTTTGTTCGAAACATATTCGTGCTTTCCATTCTTGGACGCAACTGCTAATTATCACGCTATATCAATGTAAAAGAGTGAAACATGGCAGCAGGTAAAGTTAAATTTCAAAAATCAGGTTCAACCATGACCGTATCCGGTCGTCTGGATGCCGAAGGGGCTGGGGAAGTCTGGGAACAGGCTCGTTCCGCTGTGGCGGCAGGGTGTTCGGAAGTTGAATGTTCCGGAGTTGATTATCTGGATGGCGGTGGTGCCTCACTCTTTATTATGATGAAGGCCGGGTGCCGTGATCGGGGCAGAGTCCTATCAATTAAAGGGTTACGTTCAGAATTCGCTTCTTTTCTTGATTTGTTTGATCTTGATAAAGCAGCTCCGCCTCAAGAAAAAGATAAAGGTAAAGGCGGTATACGTGGCTGGATAACATCTATCGGGCTGTCCGGTCAGGCCGTAGCCGCAGATATGCGCGAGCAGATTGAATTCACCGGAAACTGCGTCCTTGCTTCCCTTTCCACCGCTACTTTAAAAAACAGACTGCGCTGGCCTGATTTCTGGCTGACCTGCGAAAAAGTAGGTGCTGACGGGCTGCCCATCATTTTGTTGATCGGATTCCTAATGGGCTTGATCATGTCTTTTCAGTCCGCTGTTTCCCTGATGCGTTTTGGGGCTGAAATTTTTGTACCCAATATGCTCGGGCTGGTCATGTTCCGCGAGCTTGGTCCCATGGTTACAGCCATTCTGCTGGCCGGACGGACGGGATCTGCATTTGCCGCCGAGATCGGGACCATGAAGGTCAACGAGGAACTTGATGCATTGAATACAATGGGTCTTAATCCGGTCAGCTTTCTGGTTCTGCCGCGGGTGTTGGCGACAGTCTGCATGACTCCGTTGCTGACCCTCTTCTTTAACTTCATGAGTCTTGTGGGCGGGGCATTGGTCATGCTTTCCATGGGCTATCCCTTGGCGACATATTGCGGGCGTGTTTTTGAAAATGTGCAGTGGATGGATTTTTCCGGCGGTATGATCAAGGCCGTGGTCTTCAGCTTTCTTGTGGCTGGGATCGGTTGCCAGCGTGGTTTGGTTACCAAGTCCGGGGCCAGTGCGGTGGGTGATTCCACCACCAGTGCCGTAGTCAGTGGGATTATCCTCATTGCCGTGTTTGACGGAATTTTTGCAGTAATCTTTTTTCTTACGGGGATATAAATTGGTTCGCACAAATGAAAATATAATCAATGTGCAGAACCTTACCTGCGCCTACGGTGATGCGGTCATCATCGACGATATTTCTTTTGATATCCGGCAGGGAGAAATTTTTGTTATCCTCGGCGGTTCCGGGTGCGGTAAGAGTACCGTGCTTAAACATATGATCGGTCTTTATCCTCCGGCATCCGGTGAAATCTTCATTGATGGAGATGATATCGGTTCTGCATACGGCCAAAAGCGGTTGGAAATATTACAGCGCATCGGGGTTATGTACCAGATGGGAGCCTTGTTCGGGTCCATGACCCTGCTGGAAAATGTACGTTTGCCGCTGGAGGAATTTACTTCCATGCCGCGTGAAGCCATGGATTATACAGCGCGTATGAAGCTTTCCTTGGTAGGGCTTGAAACTTCTGCTGATAAGATGCCTTCCGAGCTTTCAGGCGGGATGCTCAAGCGCGGTGCTATCGCAAGGGCCATGGCTCTTGATCCTAAAATACTTTTTCTGGATGAGCCTTCTGCTGGGCTTGACCCCATCACTTCGGCAGAGCTTGATGAGTTGATTCGTAGTTTATCCCGCTCACTGGGAGTGACATTTGTAATTGTAACCCACGAGTTGCAGTCAATTTTTTCCATTGCTGACCGGGTGATTATGCTCGACAAAAGTACTCGCGGCATTATTGCCGAGGGTGATCCCCGTGTGCTCAGTGATGAATCGGAGCATCCACTGGTGCGTAGATTTTTTCATCGTGAAGTTGAAGGCAAGGCCACGGAACAGACCTTGGCTACGGAGAATATATGAGTCGGAAAACCAATCCTTTCAGGCTGGGACTTTTCATAATTATCGGCACCATACTTTTTGTCTCGGTGCTGGCAATCCTAGGCGCGGGCAAGATTTTTGAAGATAGTGTAAAAATGGAAACCTATCTCAATGAATCTGTGAATGGCCTTGAGGTCGGTTCACCCATTAAATTTCGCGGTGTTAAAATCGGCACAGTGAGCCAGATCGGTTTTGTCACCGATCATTATGTGGACTTAAGGCAAAGTGCCTTGCGCTATGTTTATCTTCTTGGTGATCTTAACCATAAGATGTTTAAAACCAAGGAAGGTCAGGAACTTGTTCATGCTCTGAAACGTGAAGTTGATCGTGGCTTACGCGCCCGTCCTGTTTCCCTCGGACTGACCGGTCAGCTTTTCCTTGAAATTGATTATGTTGATCCGAACAAAAATCCTCCGCTGGAAATTAGCTGGAAACCGGAGCATATCTATGTCCCTTCAGCTCCGTCCATGATGAGTAAGGTGGAGAGCGCGGTTGCTTCCATTAGCGATACGCTGGAAGACATTAATAAGGCCAATATTTCCGAAGCAATCGAGGATGTTCGTTCTGTGGCCAAAAGCATGAGCAACTTCCTCAAAAATTCAGATACAGGGGAGATCAGCAAGCGGTTGACCGGAACCCTGACCGAAGCTGAAAAATTTATTGCCCGGGTAAATCAGCTGCTGGCTGATCCGGAAGTGGACAACCTTATGCCTGACGTGGCTGCTGCGGCCCGTAATTTACGGACGGTCATGGAAAGTTCTTCCGGGGATATTGTGGCTGCAATGAAGGATATCCGTAAGGCTTCCGAAAGTGCGAAAAATGTGACCGGAGGCATGGAAGAGTATCTTTCCGGACCTAAAGGCAAGCAGACTCTGGCTGATCTCTCGACTACCCTTAACAATATCAGTGAAGCATCTAACAAGATTAAGGGCGCGGCCGCACGCTTTGAATCAACCCTTTCAAGGGTGAATATGACCGTGGCCGGGCAGCAGGGTAATATTGAAGCTATTCTGGATAATGTACGCAGGCTGATGGAAAATCTGCGAGAACTCAGTAATGAAGCCAGACAATATCCTTCAGGTGTCCTCTTCGGTGATCCGCCGAGAAAGACTCCGCTTAAACAGGGGAGCGAGTAATGAATAAATATAAATCCAATAAGTCTTATTTGTGTAGATTTGCAGTTCTGTTGGTGGTTGTAGCAGTATGTGCTGTCGCCGGGTGCGTAAAGCTGGAAAGGCCCAGTCTTGACCGTAAATATTACACTCTTGATGTTGTCCGGGCTGAAAAGCAGAAGAATGAGGTTAAGGCTGTAAAGAACCTTATTGTGCGCCGGGTCAAGATTTCTCCTCGCTACGAGGATCGCGACCTTGTCTATAAGATGGGGGATAACGTTTTTGAGGCCGACTACTACAATTCTTTTTTTGTGCCGCCAGCAGCACTGGTAACTCAGGAATTGCGGGTTTGGATGGGTAATTCCGGTATTTTTGCCAATGTATTGGGTCCGGAAAGTCTTGGTACTGGAGAATTGCTGCTGGAAGGTGTTGTGAATTCTATTTACGGTGATTATTCCGGGCCGGAACCAAAGGCGGTTATCAGGATGCAGTTTATCCTGCTTAACAACAGCAATCCTGATCTACCCATAGTTTATTCACGTGATTTCAGCCGTGACATAGTAATAGGAGCAACCGGTCCTGCTGCTCTGGTGAAAGCCATGAACAAGGGGCTTACTGAAATTTTTGTTGAGCTGGAAAAAGACTTGGCTGAAACAGTTCGTGCAAACCATTTTGACAGCGCAGCGGGTTATTCACAGGAAAAATAAACTCTGTTTTTACCCTTTATCTTGCAGCGGTACATGTTGTCGTCAGCACGCTTGATCACTTTTTCCAGTGACTCGTCATGCGAGAATTCAGCGACACCGATGCTTATTGTTTTGTGAATGGGTGAGCCTTCTTTCGGTTGGTATTCATATGCCGCCAGTGCAATACGTATGTTTTCGGCAACCTTGATGGCTTCCAGACCGTTTGTCTCGGGCAGGATGACCATGAATTCTTCGCCGCCGTAACGAAAAGCCTTGTCCTTGCCTCGGATATTGTCTTTGATGATTTTGCCGATGGCTTCAAGAATGTCGTCTCCGGCAGCATGACCGTAGGTGTCGTTAAACATCTTAAAATCGTCGACATCCATGAGCATTATGCTTAGTGGGCGTCCGGTGTTCCGGCTTTTGAAAATTTCTTTTTCTGCAACATCGAGCATATGGCGGCGGTTGAAAAGTCCGGTCAGCTGGTCGGTTATGCTCAGGTTCTTGAATCGTTCTTCGCTTTCTTTAAGTTTTTGTTCCGCTTTTTTTCTTTCAGCTATTTCCAGTTCCAATGCGTAATTTTTTTCATCAAGTTCATGGAGCAGGGTGGCTAATTGCGCTGCATTATCCTCTTGGAGTTCTTTTACTTCCATCAGCTCTTCAATCAGCTCTTCGCGGCGGTGTTCGGCTTCTTTTTCAGTGGTGACATCCTGCATGATGCAGATACAATTTTCAGGGGTGTCACAAGTAGCTGCAATATTAGCAACTGACATATCGATAAAATGAGGTTCATCATTTTTATCGTTAATTGCCAAGCTCAGGTTGGCTTTGCCCGCAGGACCACAAAAAAGACTGTGCAGATATTTTCTGCCCTCGGCATCTTCTTCGGATACGAGTAATTCATTCAATAGCTTACCGATAACCTCTTCCTGGTCATAGGAGGTTATTGTGGTGAAAGCAGAGTTGGCAAAGATGATTTCACCGTCTTTGTCCAGAATCACCATGGCAGAGGCGGCATTGGAAAAAAGGTCACGGAACCGGAATTGTCCGCAATCCGGACACTTGGAAAGCAGGGAATTTCTCAGGACTTTATTCTTATCCCTGAGTTCCGCGAGTTCAGAATAGATCGATCTTGAACAGCTTAAATTTTTCATATCATAATACCCCTCTACTTTACTCCACCCTATTAGGGTGAGTACTTTACGTTGATTTGAGAACTAATCAAGTGATTTTTTCTTTAAGGAGGGCGTTTGCCTTAATTTGCTTGCACTTTGTCAGAATTTAGACAAATATATCCGCGCACTTCTTTTGAGAGTAACCAGAAAAAATAATTCAGGAAAAAATATAATGATTACAATGAAGCTTCTTCTTTCACCCGTAATTTGCGCCTTGATCGGCTGGTTTACAAACTTTCTTGCGGTAAAAATGCTTTTTCATCCGCACAAGCCCATCAAAGTCGGGCCGTTTACCATTCAGGGTATCTTTCCCAAGCGCCAAAAGGAATTGGCTTTACGCCTTGGTGAAATGATCGAAAGAGAGCTTATTTCCCATACTGATATTAAAAATGTAATTCAAGATCCGTCGTTTATCGATAAGCATAAGGAAGTTGTGCTTGAGTATCTGGATGTCTTTTTTCGTGAAAAGCTTACTTCCCTGCATCCCATGGTCGGAATGTTTCTCAATGATGAGACAATGAAGACTGTAAAGGGCATGCTTTCTCAGGAACTTGATTCCATGTTGCCCAAGCTTATCGAAACCACTTCTTCACAACTTGAGTGTTCCCTTGATTTCAAATGTATTGTTCAGGATAAAGTGGAATGTTTTTCCATGGAACAGCTTGAGTCCATTCTTTTTTCCATCATGAAGAAAGAGTTCAAGTTTATTGAAGTTATCGGCGGTATTCTCGGTTTCATTATTGGTTTGATTCAGGTTGTGATTTTTATGTTATAAGTTTCTTAAATGATTAGTTGTTTGTCCCGTCTACAGATGTTTTCTGTGGACGGGATTTTTTTGAGCAACAGAGCTCTGTTAGCTCCTTGAGCTATTAGTGTATTCTTGTCGGTTAGTATTAAGAATTATATAGTTCCACCAAGAGTTCGTGTTTTTCTGTTATTGTCAGAGTTGGATTTGGGGAGTCCGCGATTACGGTTTTGGAGGTCTACTTGCGATTTATATTTGTGCTGGGGCAGATGTTCTTGATTCTGCTTCTATCCGGGTGTGCCCAATTCGCCGGGCCTTACTATTTAAATCACGGTGAGTTTGAGGACGGAATCAGTGTCCTCAGCGAAGAACTCCGCAAAGATCCCGAAGATGCCACGGCTGCATATTATCTGGGACGCTATTACCTTGCCCTTGGAGAACCTGAGCAGGCCGTATCATTCTTACAGGTTGCAGCAAAGCTTGAGCCGGATAATTCTGATTATCGGTTTTGGGTCGGCGTTGCCTGTTGGGCTTTAGATGATTTCAAGGAAGAGCAGGAAAATTACAAGCGGGCTTTATCTATAGATGGAGATAACATTTCAGCGAATCTTTATCTGGCTCATAGTTATCTTGATGAAGGTAAACTTGATCAGGCTTTGGCCCTTTATGATAAAGTCCTCAAGATGGACACCTATAATCCGCAGGCTTTGTATAATCGGGCCGATATCCTGACCAGACAGGGTAAGAGGGATTCCGCTCTAAAAGAATGGAAAGCATTTTTGGAATACTACCCGGATGGAAGCCTTGCTGTTTACGGAACAGAACAGCTTAACCGTTTGGGTGATTTTACTTACCGTAATTTCATTCTGGGCAACCGTAATGTGACTTTGCGGGCAATCAGATTCAGGCAGGGTAGTACTAAATCTGATCTCGAAGGTAATCTTTCACTGCGGGTGCTTTCGGCCATCATGGAATCTGACAAGGATTCCGCATTTCATATTGTTTCTTATTGTAAAGGAGATGCCGCACTGGCCGAAGAAAGGGCTAAGAAAATTAAGGCCCACATTCTTAATGCCCATCCCGGCATAGATTCCGGGAGATTGCCACTCAGTTGGTTCGGCGTACCGGAGAAGGTTAAGCGTAAAGGGCAGACCTACAGTTTGGACGATTCCATTCGTTTCATCACAGTTCTCAAGCAGGAGAATCCATCATGAAGAATATTATGATCAGATTCGTATGTCCGCTTTTGGTTGTGATTTTGTTTTTGATTTCATCAATTCCATATTTGCATGCTGCAGGAGCAACCGACGATATTTCCTATTTTTCATCTCCGGAGCAGGCTGATGCCGCGGATGACGAAGCTCACGATGTTGCTGTTGCCGAGTCCGAAAAAATTGCTGCAGAAGTTACCGCTGTTGCGGGAGAAGTTAAAGCTGCCAAAGGTGAGTTTCGGGAAGCGGTATTAGGTGTGGTTGCTGCTGAACGGAATGGAAGGGAAGAGATGTTCGCTACTGCCCAGGAACGGTTGAGCATTGCCCGTACAAACCTTGATAAGACAGAACGCAAGGCAGCAAGAGTGTTGGCAACCATAACTGCTGTTAAGCAGTCAACAATCTCATCCATGCGCAGCCAACAGATGGAGTGGGGCGAGATTGCTCGTGAGCTTGGAGTTTCAAGAGATACCGTTGATCCTGCAAAGAGTGTGGATGCAAAGTCTTCCAGACGTTCAGATTCCGGGGAGGCTTCCGGTAAAGATGGTTCATCCAGTAAAAAGATTGGGACTGTCCGTGATTTAGTAAGCGGAATTTCCAAAACTCCCGGTGCCATAGGTGGTAAAGGAGATAAGGCTCTTGGGTTGAGTCGTGTTTCATCCAAGGCCAGAAACGGGAGCAAGAATTCCCGGTCTGTCCGCGATATAGCAGCCAATGGCGGGCGGGGTAACGCTCCTACAACTCAGGAATCAGCCTTAGCTGCAATTAATTCTGCGAAGGCGAAAGCGCGGCTGGCAAAAGCACGGGCAAAGGCTGCTGCGATCAAAGCGCGGACAAAACAGGCTCGGCAATAAAATTTGGTTAATTTGGAAAATGATCGCAATCAGTAATGATGTTGCGGTCATTTTTTTATTATTTAGTTGAACTGGCCTCCTCTTGCCGCGCGAGAGCCTTAGTCAATATTTCCAGAACACGGTCACTATATTCTGATTTTCTGATCGCCACTACCAGCGGTGTGGTGAAAAGTTTTTTTAGTACGACAATGTTCTCTATTCCATTTTGGGCAGCATAATATTTCATTACTGAAGGGTCTGTGATTGCAACTTCACACCTTCCACGGGCAAGTTTGCGGACAAGAGAATTCTCGTCCGGGGCTTGGTCCACGTTATCACTATACCGCTTGGCTGCTTCGGCGATTTCTTCAGGGTATTCGTATGTCTTAACAAGTCCGACAATATGGCGGGCAAACAATGAGTCGATATTTTCCGGGATGCAGATTCTTCTGCGGGCCATGATGGATATTTTTGACCAATCAACAGGAGGTGAAGCAACAAAATCATCTTCTACTTCTTCCGGCCAAGCAGGGAAGTAGCCTATGTAACCAGGCTGAGTCGCCATGGTTTTGGCTCTGGCCCATGGAAGAAATTCCACTTCCAGCTTTATCCCGCTTAATTGTAAAGCTTGCCTTAATTTTACAATTGATTTGCCGTGATCAGGTAAGTTCTTGCCTGAATATGGCTCCCAGTCCAAAGAAGTTATTTTCCACTTTTCGGCAGCCTGTGCGGGCATAGCTATAGCGATAGCCAAGAAAAATGTGAGTAATGATTTTATGAACAGCATGCTGCCGTTGCTCCCGTATAAATTGAAAATTCAAATGGATATTCAGCTGCACTATAACATCAGAACCGACTGGATAGAAGTTTTATTGAGAGTTTGAAGGTGCCAACACGCTTGGGTCTTCTTCCAATGTTTGGTTGTGTATGTGGATATATTATAGTGATTATGATATATACTGCGTTAGTTGTGTTATGTGTTTGTTTTGGTGGATATAACTAAGGAGTATGTATGGATATCAAAAATCTAGAAGCTGGTGATGTTCTGCTGTTTTCTGCAGAGAAAGGCAGTTTTATTTCGTGGGCGATTACTTTTTTAACTGATGCTCCAGTAAGTCATGCAGCAATGTTCTATGACGTTCCCAAGCAATTGATTATCGAAGAAAGTCCACCTCAGGTCGCAACTAATAATGCCCTTGATCGATTTAAAGGCAGGGAGATTACTGTCCGGCGCTTAAAAGAGGAAATGCCTATGGTTCCGGTCATCGATGTCGCAAATACTTACTTGAATAATGAGGAGCCCTACGATCAAAGCGGTTTGTACTTTGTAGGGTTGTTGCTGTTATACAGGAAGTTTACCCCCAGTTCAGTGAAACAGCGGATTGTGATCAAAATTTTAAAAAAGATTACTGCTTCAATAGTCGAATATATTCATAAGCATCAAAGTCCCGGCAAGTCTCCAATGGTTTGTTCACAGTTTGTGGCTCAATGTTATGCCAATGCAGGTCCTAAGTATGAATTAAAATTTAAAGGTGGACTCCTGCAAAAGTCGGTAAATGCTAAGAATATGATTGAGCTGGTTATGGACAAGCTGGATCAGGTAGAGCTGCCGGAAACACAAAGATTGCTGGCTTCCACTTTTGAACCGCCGGAAGAGATTCTTGCTTCAGGTGAAGAATTGTGCAGGGAATTGCAAAAGGCATTTTTAGATGAAACTGATGACGTTTCGATGCCCATTTCTGATGAATTTGTCGAGGCTGTTTCGCAGTTTGCTTATGCGCATAACCTAGCAAGTACCGGGCAGGAATTAAGTCTCTCAATGGAGAATGTGCCCCAATTATTGAGTAACTTGAATGACTATGAAAACATGTTCACCACACCGGGAGATCTGCTGAAATCATGCGTAAGTCTTAAGGATGTTTGTGTGATAAAATAAGGAGAGGGTCTTTGGGGAACGGTATTACTGCTGGTTAAGGGGAGCTTATGCATAAGACTCCCCTTAACCAGCTCAGAAGACCTAGCCTGCGCAGGTCTCCAGAAAGAGCTTATGCCGCTCAGCATAGGGCGGATATTTGAAGAACGCGGAACCGGAAACAAGCACATCTGCACCAGCCTCAACCAGTTCACGGCAGTTGTCCATGGTCACGCCACCGTCGAGCTGAATGAGGGTGTCAGCACCCATTTCATCAATCATGGCCCGCAGGTCACGTACCTTCTGGGTACAGAAGGGGATGTATTTCTGACCGCCGAAACCGGGGTTAACGGACATGATCAGCACCATGTGCAGCTGCGGAAGAAGGTATTTGATGGATTCCAGCGGGGTAGCCGGGTTCAAGGCGACAGCAGGCTTAACTCCCTTGTCAGCGATTGCGGCTACTGCGCGCTCGAGATGCACGGTGGATTCAGCGTGGATGCAGAGCAGGTCAGCTCCGGCATCGCAGAATTCATCGATGTAACGTTCGGGCTGCTCGATCATGAGATGGCAGTCAAAGAACAGGTTGCACTCCTTTCGCATGGACTTGATTACCGGAGGCCCGAAAGTAATATTGGGCACGAATTTTCCATCCATTACGTCGAGGTGCGCCCATTTGAGTCCTGCTTCTTCCAGTGCTTTCAGCTCATCGGCAAGACGGCTGAAATCGCAGGAAAGCAGGGACGGGGAAATTATGGTTTCCTTAGCTGCCATTTATTTTTTCTCCTTGTCTTCCTTCATGTCAAAATCAACCTTGATCTTGAACATCTTGGTCGCGGGCAGGTAGAGCACGCGGATACCGGTTTTCTCGGTGATGGCATCGAGAGTGGCAACCACGGTTTCCTTGTCCGGACCGATGAAGGTAAACCAGATGTTGAAGTCATTTTCACGCAGGTAGTTGTGGGTAACGCCGGAGTGGCGGTTAACCTCGGCTACGAACTCATCCATTTTGTCTTCGGGTACGCTGGCTGCGCAAAGGGTGGAGTGCCAGCCCAGTTCGCGGGAACCGAAGTTTGCGCCTACGCGGCGGATAACGCCGTCTTCACGCATAGCGTTGACCCTTGCAAGGGCCTCGTCTTCGGATACTCCCACCAGTTTTCCGATCTCTTCATAAGGACGGGAAACAATGGGGAAGTGGGACTGGATGATGCCGAGAATATCTTTATCTACTGCGTCCATTTATATTTCCTTTTATTTTTTAGGCTTCTTTTTGGGCTCGTAGGAACAAAGCGGTTCCGGTCCGAGATAGCTGCCTTCCATGGTCTGGGCACGTGCACGGCAACCGCCGCATACTTTTTCGTATTCACAGTGACCACATTTGCCGTCATATGTGTCGGGGTTGCGCAGGTTCAGGAACTGTGGGGACTTTGCCCAGATTTCCGGGAAGGGAATCTCTCGCACGTTACCGCAGTCGAGGTCAAGGTAGCCGCAGGGCTGAACCTGTCCGCGATGTGAGATAAAGCAGAAGCCTACGCCGCCGAGGCAGCCGCGGCTGACCGCATCAAGACCGAAGTTTTCAAAGTTGACCGGGATACCGTCTTCCTTGGCCCGCTGGCGCAGGATACGATGGTAGTGAGGTGCACAGGTCGCTTTGAGCTGCATGTCGGTGGTCTTCTGGAAATCGTAGAACCAGTTGAGGACCTCTTCATATTCTTCAGCAGAAATTACTTCCGCGCCCAGTTCAGCTGCACGTCCGGTGGGTACCAGCAGGAAGATGTGCCATGCGGATGCTCCAAGATCTTTGGCCAGCTTGAAGATATCCTTAAACATGTGCAGGTTGTTTCGGGTCACGGTGGTGTTGATCTGGAATTCGATTCCGGCATCTTTCAGGTACTGAATACCCTTCATGGCCTGATCGAATGCGCCCTGTTCACCGCGGAATTCATCGTGGTATTTGGCCTCGGCAGCATCAATGGAGATGGAGCAGCGCTGGATGCCCACTTCCTTGAGCTGAACGGAATTCTCTGCGGTGAGCAGGGTTCCGTTGGGTGCCATTACGCAGCGCAGACCCTTGTCGTTGGCGTAGGAGACCAGTTCGAAAACATCGTGGCGCAGCAGCGGTTCGCCGCCGGTAAATATGATGATCGGGTCTCCGGTCTCGGGAAAGGTATCGATAAGCGCTTTTGCTTCCTCGGTGGAAAGTTCGCCAGGGTAAGGTTCGGGGTGAGCTTCAGCTCTACAGTGCTTGCAGGCAAGGTTGCAGGAGCGGGTAATTTCCCATGCGATGAGTCTGAGCGGCGGTGAACCGTCAGCGTTCTTCTGGGGGATGGGATGTACGCCCGGATGACCACCGGGATGACCCGGTTTACCGCCGGGATGACCTCCCGGATGTCCACCACCTGGGTGTCCGCCGGGGTGACCAGCTGTCATTTTTTTATCGCTCATATTATTTCTCTTTCAGTTTTTTGAGTACGTCTTCAGTGAAGTAAGTCAGGATCAGATCAGCACCGGCACGCTTGAGGCCGATGAGAGATTCCCAGACCACCGATTCTTCGTCTACCCAGCCGTTCAAAGCCGCCGCCTTGATCATGGAATATTCACCGCTGACCTGATAAGCCGCAACGGGCAGATCGAAATTGTCGCGGGTCTGACGGATGATGTCCATGTAGGGTCCGGCGGGCTTGACCATAAGGATGTCCGCGCCTTCGATAACGTCCGCTGCTGCTTCGCGCAGACCTTCGCGGGCATTTGCCGGGTCCATCTGGTAGGTTTTGCGGTCGCCGAACTGGGGAGCGCCTTCCGCTGCTTCACGGAAAGGACCGTAGTAGCCGGATGCATATTTTACAGAGTAGGACATTAGCGGCAGGTCTTCGTAGCCGTTTTCATCCAGAATCTCGCGGATGGCGGCTACTCGTCCGTCCATCATGTCCGAAGGTGCAACCATGTCCGCGCCTGCTTTGGCGTGTGAGAGGGCAGTTTTTGCCAGCAGGTCAAGGGTTGCATCGTTAAGGATAATTTCGTCCTTAACCAGTCCGCAGTGGCCGTGGGAAGTGAATTCACACAGGCACACATCGGTGCAGACCAGCAGTTCGGGCCAGCGTTTTTTGATCAGACGTACGGCCTGTTGTACAATGCCGTCCTCGGCGTAAGCCTGAGTGCCTGCGGGGTCCTTTTCTGCGGGGATGCCGAAGAGAATCAGGCTTTTGAGGCCGTTTGCTACAGCTTCCTCAATTTTGAGTTCCAGCTGTTTCAGGCTGAGCTGAAACTGTCCGGGCATGGAGGAAACTTCTTTTTTGAAATTTTCATCGTCTGTTTCATAGACGAAGTAGGGCATCATAAGATCATTGGCGGAAAGGGTGGTTTCCCTTACGAGATCGCGGATGACAGGTGTTCTGCGGAGTCTGCGTCCACGGTGGAAGTCAAATACCATTTCAGGCCTTCCTTATAGTAAAATTTTATATTGATATAACGACAAATCCCGGCAGACCTAGTGGCCCGCCGGGATTCAATAATATCTATCGTCGACAGGACGACCGTCTTGAAACGTTTTTCAAAACAGGCGGGCCTAGTCCTTCTTGATTTCCTCGTCAGTGAGGTAGCAAGCAGGATCTTCAGCCCAGATGTCGCCGTGGTATGCTTCTGCACGGGCACGGAAGTTACCGCCACAGATGTTCAGGTAACGACATTCTGCGCAGCGTCCGCCCACGTATTTTTTCTTGTCTTTGAGTTTGTGCAGCAGTTCGATGTTTTCGTCAGTCCAGATTTCGGAGAAAGGACGTTCGAGAACATTACCGAAAGTGTGGTTGCGCCAGAACTGATCAGCGTGAACCTGACCGTCCCAGGAAATACAACCGATACCGCGGCCGGAGTTGTTGCCTTCGTTGAACTGGAGCAGTTCGAGCACTTCCTTGGCGCGAGCGGGATCTTCTTTCAGCAGACGCTGGTAAACGTAAACACCGTCAGCGTGGTTATCAACGGTGAGGATTTCCTTGGGCATACCTGCATCGTAGAGCGCTTTGGTCTCGTCCATGATCAGGTCGAGGAGCTGGCGGGTTTCAGCGTGGCTCAGATCCTCTTTGATGAGTTCGGAACCACGGCCGGAGTATACCAGATGGTAGAAACATGCTCTGGGAACTTCGAGGTCTTTCAGAACCTGAAATACGGAAGGAACTTCAGTCCAGTTGCGCTTGTTGATGGTGAAACGCAGACCGACTTTCAGACCTTCGGCTTTACAGTTCTCAACAGCTTGAAGAGCTTTTTTGTAAGAACCGGGAACGCCGCGGAATTTGTCGTGGGTTTCTTCGGTACCGTCAATGGAGATACCTACGTAGGAAAGGCCGACGCTTTTCAGTTCACGGGCTTTTTCCTTGGTGATCAGGGTTCCGTTGGTGGAGATAACAGCACGCATCCCTTTGCTGGTGGCGTAGCTTGCCAGCTCAACGAGGTCTTTACGTACCAGCGGTTCACCACCGGAGAAGAGCATTACCGGTGCGCCGAATGCGGCGAGATCGTCAATGATCTCTTTGGCTTTTGCGGTGGAAATATCATCTTTCCCGTCAGGATCAACAGCCTGTGCGTAACAGTGTACACATTTCAGGTTGCAGCGTTTGGTCATGTTCCAGACAACTACGGGCTTTTTGTCTTTAGAAAACTGCAGAAGGTGAGAGGGCAACTTGCCGGACTCACGACCGTAGCGCAGGGCGTCGGAAGATTCTACTGCACCACAGTAAAGTTTAGAAATACCAATCATTTATAAATTCCTCCCTAGCTGCTGAAATGGCGCCAGGCTATCAGTTTTAACGATGTTTCCCCGTGTTCTGGAAGTAATAATAATTACTGTTTGTAATCCGTCAACCGGGAAAATCAATCGATTATGCGTAACGAGAGAGCGAGTTTTGGAGTAACACAAATGTAAGCGGGGGAAAAGGGCAAAATAATAGCTTGTGTGGTGTAATTTAACACTTTGAAAAGTATGAAAAAATAATTGAAATTTATTATCATTTGGCTGCGATGGTTAATGAAAAACCTCCCCACTCGGTGTGTTATTGGAGTGGAGAGGTCAGATTTGTTGTTTATAACTTGTCTATGCGGACTTAAGGGGCAATGGAAACCTGTACTCGTCGGTTTAGCAGTTTGTTGTACTTTGTGGTGTTGGGAACCAGAGGATTGGATTCACCAAAACCTGTAGTACCGATACGTTGCGGGGCAATGGGAAAGTTATCGGTCAGGTATTTCTTGACTGCTTCAGCCCGTTCTTTACTGAGCTTGAGGTTATACTCAGGGGATGCGTCGGAATCCGTATGTCCACCGATTATAACCCGTTTATCTTTGAGTCGGTCGCTGATCAGGGCTTTACCCAGTTCGTTCAGAAGTGAATATGATTCCGGCTTAATCTGAGATGAATCTACATCAAATTGCACTGCAAGGTTGATGGAACGCGGTTTGGCCTGCGCTTTTGGTGTCTGGGCAGGTGCTTGAACGGGAGCAGGAGCAGCTTTCGTAGTAGCAGGCTTTGCTGCAGGTTGTTTTTGCTGCATTGGTGTGTTTTGTTGCGTTTGCTGTCCACTTTGCGGAGGAGCCTGTATTTGCACCATATTGGGCATCAGAGCTGCAACCATACCCTGGTTCGTATTTTCATAACGTGCCCATGAGGTCAGAGGTACCGCCATATCCGTGGCAATGGCCTGGATTATTTTATAGAAAGCAGAATCCGGCATGCGGTGTTCACGCTTTACTATGATAAAATCGTCGTCCATTTTCTTTTCAATGCGTCCGCCTTGTTCAAAGGAGCAGACCAACTGCCCTCGTTTGGTTTCGTAAATTTTAATCTGAACGGTTACAGCGGAATCGTCCATGGTATGCCCCAGATAGAGGTAGGGAACGAATCCTACTACCAGCAGGTCGTAGCCGCGTGAACGGGCAACGAAAAGGGCTTCATCCAATCCCCTGTAGGTCAGGTTGTCATCGTAGACCATTGATGGAAATATTTGCAGGCTGGTCCAGTTTTGCCAGACTCCTTTGGCGACCCGTTTTCCCCAGTCGCTGCCTTTGTACATGGTCTGGGTTACATGAAAAGGATAGAAAAGAGCGGAAAGCGGTCCGTAGTGTGGTTTTTCCGGTCTTGAGTAGACCATCAGCTGCGATAGCTGCACCTCGGCATCTTTATAATAGACGGACTGGGTGGCGATCTGCGGTTCAAAATGGGTGCAGGCGGATAAAGCCAGCAAAAGGATCAGCAAATATTTTTTCATATCAGCAACCGGGATTGGGTTTAATGTGTCTGAAATTTGACCAAAATTATCTGTGCCCAATGTAAAGCAATTTACGTGCCGCTACTCGCATTGATTATATCCAGTAAACATTGTTTGCTGGGTATACTTGTTTTATTTTATATTAGTCTGGTATGGTAAAATTAACAAATTTTGCCAGTTATTGTTTTTGCTAAGGAGGATCTGCATGAATAAGCTGCGTTTAGCTTCATTCATACTCATATTGATCTGTGCATTTAACTTGTTATTTGTGTCGGCTCTCCGGGCAGAAATAAGAGTAATCTACCCGGCACCTGAATACTGGGCCGATGAACGGCATAGTGATGTCATTGAAATATTACGTACTGCGCTTGCAAAAACTGAAAAGGATTATGGACCGTATGAGCTTGCACCGTATTCTGCGGTGATGAATACGAGGCGGGTGGTTAACAGTCTTAAGCAGCGTAAGTATATAAATATCGCTTGGGGATCTACTTCAGAAGAAAAGGAAAAGAGCTTGCTGCCAATAAGAATTCCGTTACGTAAAGGGATTCTTGGTTACAGGATGATGCTAACTACTCTCGAAGGACAGGATAAGCTGGCAAGGGTTCGAGATCTGGATGGTCTTAAGACGTTGAGTATTGGTCAGGGACTCGGATGGGGGGACGTGAAAGTTCTCAGACGTGCGGGATTGAAGGTTCTTACCGCCAATTACGAAAATATTTTCAAAATGTTGAATAAGGGCCGGGTGGATCTTTTTTCCAGAGGGATCAGCGAAGTGTTTGATGAGCTTGAACTTCACTGGGAAGATTATCCAAATTTAATTATCGATCAAAACATAGTGCTTAAGTATCCTTGGCCTTACTATTTCTTTTTCAATAGGCAAGACAGTGAGTTAGCCGGAAGGGTAGAGGCCGGACTAAGAATTATGATCGAAGACGGTAGTTTTGATGAGATTTTTGAGAAGTATAACCGGGCGGATATTGAGCGGGCGTGTTTAGCGGACCGGAGGATGATTGAGTTGGAAAATCCTCTGCTGCCCGTAGATACTCCCCTTGATGATGATCGGTTATGGTTCAAACCGTAAATGAATAAAGGCGGATTTTCCTAAGAAAATCCGCCTTTTTCTATTGCATCAATTTGGTCGGGGATGGTGCTGCCTGCATGGACTCAAGTATTTGTTCCTTGGATTGGATCATGCTTTCCCGTAGTTCCATTCTACGTTGTACCGAGAGTTTTTTGAACTCCGGTTGATGGGTTAGCTCGGTAAGCTGCTCCATTTCGCCTTTTATTCTTTCTACTTTTTGCAGCATTTCGCTTTGTGGCGAACAGACTTGAGAACATGCGTCTGCTAGTTCGGAAATTTCCCTGGCCATGATTCTGAAACTCTTGGGGTTAATTTCTTTGGCAATGCGGACGCGCTCTTTGGCGTTGGCAACTTTTCCTTTGATCCATCCAAACATAAACTATCCTCGGAAGCAGCTAGATTGTGGGCTGGTTGAACTGCATGTAGAAGCCCAGAATGACTAATAGTAACACAATAGGCATTACCATTGAAAGCACAACCCGCATGTATGTCGTATTATGGATGTTTTTGTAGGCAATAATGGAGATTGCCACGCTAATCAGTGCGCCGATCATATCGCCCACAATGGGGACAATGCAAAGGATGATCGGGGCGTATGAGTACGTGGTAGCCCTGAAAGTGGCCTGATACCCCCGTTCTCCCGCTCCGAATATCATGAGCAGGATGTGGGTCATGCCTATCAGCGGAAAGCTGATCCCCGCCAGCATAAGCGGGTAAAGGAGCAGGGACAGGAGTGCCGGACCTGTTCCATCCTGCAGGGAGTCTGCAATCATGGAGTCGTTCATGATTCTGCCGACATCAGCGCCCATTGAAGTGTCTACCCCGGTCATAGCCCAGACAAAATTACAGATCTCCTGAAATTCTGCCAGAATGATAAAGAAAAACAGGGGCATCAGGTAGCCTTTAAGCGGCATCCCCTTAAAGAATGTTGCCGGGGAAAGGATTACCTGCTTGATAGTCAGGAAAAGTCCGGGGAAAAAACCGTATTTTTCCAGATTTTCAAATGGAACTTCGTTCTCAGTACTATAGCTTTCACTTTCATAGCCGTGCTCTTCCTCATGAAGGTCCTCTTCGGGTTTCATGGAGTCAAGGCGCTGCCAGATATCTGATTTTTCTTCCTGAATCTTTTCTTCGCGGATGGTTTCAGGTTGTTGGTTGAATTGTTCATCGTAAGGCTGGGGCTGTTCATCGCCGTAACCTTCGGGATGCTGTTCCTGTGCATGTTGTTGCGCATAGGCTGCTGCATCCTGATAACCGTCTTCTTCCGGGGCAGGATGGCTGATATCCTCAGGAGCTAATCCCGGAACCGGGGCATTTTCCCCGTCAAGGTCTCTGAATTTGAATTTGGCCTGACATTTGGGACAGGTGGCAAGTTGGGCAGTTGCCGGAATTTTATCTACCGGAATTTCACTGCTGAAATCGCACTCGGGACAAGTAACTTTCATATTAAATCCTTGAAGCTGATTGTCTGAATATTTCGGTCAGACCTAATAAATTTTATACTGTTAGGCAATGCCAATTGTACATGAACATTATGAGATACTAATAGTCGGAAGCAGTATCGGCCCGACTTTCCTGTCTTTTCGGGGGCTGAGCAATTTGTTTGTAATGTGGGGGAATTCGCTGCCCAGCCTATGGCTGAAATGTCCCCCGGTCGAGCGGTTGAAGTTTTTCAGTTTGGATTCAATTTTTTCCCTGCTTTTTAAGAGATGGGTCAAATGTTGAATCGGGCAGTTTGGCAGGATTCCCGATACTCCCTGAAGTCCGGTTAATTGCTCATGGATTTTATTTACGAACTTGAGATTCGGGTTGTTCTTAAAAAACCTGAGTTGCAGGTCCGGCCAAAGTCCATAGCCGATGCGGCAGTGATCCTGATCAGGATAAAAAGTCATCCGCGGAAGATACCATCCGTCACACTCCCGGCAGGATGTCATTAACCTTATTTCATCCCAGCATTTGGGATCTAATCTTTCGTCTGCATCAAGATAAATTATCCATTCCCCGGAACAATTTTCCAGCATGCGGTTGCGCTGCGCTGAAAAATCAGCATCAAGGGGGTGGCGGATATTGATAATTTCGGCCCGGTGAAATTCCTGAAGTATCGGGACAGGGACTGACTCTTCACAATCCCAGACCAATATAATCTCATTAATCCAATCCGGGAAGTTGGTGATGAAATTTTCAAGTTCAGGTTCATCCGGGCTGAGGATTGCTGCTGCAGAAATTTTGCGAGGCAGAGGTTGTACTGGGGTGGTAATCTCTTTGCTGCCGGAAAAGAGTTTTTGCAGCTCTTGGTGTCTTTTTTTACTTTTGCCGTCCAGTCCCGGATTGAGGATCAGGTGTGAATCTGTTGCAGTGTATCCGTTTTGAATGAGAAGCAAGAGTATTGCCCAGATCGATGAGTCGGTCAGCAGGGTGCAGTCTTCTTGAACCTTATCAAAACCGTTTTGTTTCAGCAGGCGGATATACTCAGGATAAAGATCGCAGATCAATAGTTCCTGCCCGGTTGTCTTGTTCTCAGCCAATGCCTTGCCCAGAAGCCCATCTCCAGCACCGAAAAGAATGATGGTTTCAGCATTGCGCCGTGCTGCGAAACGTAGATGTTTATCTGCTGTTTCTTCAGGTGTGGACGGAAGAACCCTTAGAGTTTCTTGTTCTTGACCTGAAAGCTGGTAACTCAGGATTTGTTCGCTATATTTATTAAAAGGATGAGACATGGTTTACAGGACCTTTTTCATTTTAAGCAGGGCTATATAAATATCACCCAGTTTGGCGGCGATGTCTTGCGCCCGAAAAAGCTTTGCTGCTTTGGCTCGTCCGTTTTCGCCCATCTGCCGAGCTTCTTGTGGATGGGTGAGCAGAAAGTAGACGGCTTGCGCAAATTCCTGTGCATTGCGGGCCACAAATCCGGTTTCGCCATGGTCAACAAGTTCCAATTGGGCGTTGTCCCGCATTTCTTTGCTGGGATGGGTTATGACCGGAAGTCCGGCAGCCATAGCCTCGGCAATGACCAGCCCGAATGATTCCCCGGTGTCGTTGGCATGGACCAGAAAGCTGATAGAATTCAGGAATTCTGCAATTTCGCTATCAGTCAGTACCGGTGGTAGGAAGTTTACGAAATTTTGCAGATTGTGTTCTGTAACAAATTGTTCAGCTTCCGGGATTCCTCCGATGATTCGGTATTGGAAGGGAGTTAGTTGCTGATTTTCAACCTGTTCTTTTAAAATGGGCAGGAACTCCAGAGCAAGTGGGGACCACTTCCCTTTGTCCGCCCGGGAAATCCTTCCAAAGGAATTGGCAGACCTTTCACGTTCAATAGGACAGTTCTTACGGAAAAAGTCGGTATCTACCGGGTTATAAAGAACAGAGTATTTCGGTTCCACTGTAGGTATGGAATTTACCTTAGCATATCGGTCTGCACAGAATTTGGAGACAAAAAGGTGGCGGTCAATCAGTTGTCCTTCGGGGCTGGGGTCATGATGACCGAATACATTTGTTTCAATCAGTACAGGGATTTTCGCAAGCTTTAAAGGACGCAGGGAACCCGGTTCTGCCCAGCCTGCGCGGTGGATGTGAACGACATGGGGACAGAATTTATCGAGTATAGAAAACAGGTCCGCTCCTATAAAGGTTTCTATCTCCTGTTCGCGGATCAGTTTACCACGGGGACCGTTTGAGGGAGAGTAAATAGCAGTGTGAAAAGTTTTCCTGTCCAGATTGACAGCAAAGGATTGCATGACTTTTTCAGTGCCGCCCAAGCCTAGTGAGGGGGAGACCTGAAGTACCCTGATTCTGTTTCTTTCCATGATTGAAATAGATGACAGATACACGGTGCTAAGTAAAGAGGGGAGGTTTTCCTATATTGTTTTAATTCATAAAAAAAGCCCCTGCTTGTGCAGGGGCTTGTCTATTCGAATTAGCCGGAGCAAATTTCAGTTAACTCGCTATGCTCCGCCTCCGTATGCGTTTGCTGCTTTTTTCAAGCGCAAAGCGTTGGGGGCAGGGATGTTCTGGGCTTTAGGCAATCCATAGCCTGCATCGTTTACAAAACTGCGGTTTACGTTAGTAGTACCACTGTTTGCTGTCGCAGTTGTCTGTAGGGGAACTGCGGCCTGAGCTTCTTCTGTGGGGATAATTTCCCGGTAGGCTGAAGCAATGCCGTCAATGATCTTGATGACTTCATCAAGCTTTTCCGTATCCATTTTCAGGTTGGCCTGCAGCAGTCTTGTATTACAGTAAATATAGAGCCTGCTGAGGTTTTCTGCCAGCTCTCCGCCTTTTTCCTTGTTCAGGCTGGCGGTGAGTTCAGAAATGACTTCAATGGCTTTGGAAATGAGAATCCCTTTGGCAGCATAATCTTTCTCATTGATTTTCACTTTGGCCTGCTTCATGAACTTGATTGCAGCATCATAAAGCATAAGGAGAAGTTCTCCTTTTGAAGTGGTATGGACCTGAGTTGAAAGGTATGCTTGAGCGGCTTTGTGCATATATTTGCTCCTCCTGACTTACTGATCGGCAGGCTTTTCCGAAAACCTTAGGCTTTTTTTAAATTTTTTTTTATTCAAGTTAGCCCTTCATCAACTGGGTCACGCTGGCAGTCAACTGGGCTGACTTACCCTGATAGTTACCGAGCAAGGCATCAAGTCTGGAGTATTTTTGTACCAGCATTCTTTTTTTAAGCTCAATACGGTCTTCTTCTGAGGCAATCTTTTTATCGATATTCCTCATGATGGTATCGTAGTTATCCTGAAGAATTTCAAGAGGACCGCTTTCGCCGGTCATGTCTTCAAGTGCTTCAACCATCTCACCGGTTTTACCGAGTTTCAGATGGACATTGATAGCATCTGAAGCGTCACTGTTGGAGTTGCCGTAAACCCCGTTAGCGCGGTTTTCAACACGGATTGCCATACCTGCTGCATCTGTACCGCCGGCACCGGTAATCTGCCAGTTGGCGGCGTCGACCAGGGCGGTTTCGCCGTTAATTGTAGCTGAAATTATCTGTCCGCCGGACACTTCATATTGAACGTTGTAGTCACCGGCCTTGGTGGTTCCGTTAATATGTGAGACATACTGAACATTAGGTGAATCACTGACACCTTCATAGTTGGCTGCAAAAAGCATCGCCACAGCCATGGGGTCTGCATCCAGAGCTTTATTCAGCTCGTCAGTATCAAGTTCCAGCAATCCCATATTGGCGCCGCCACTATCTGCGTTGGTCAAAATCCCAAGCTGCGAAAGCGCGGAATAGCGGTCGCCGGTAAAGTCGCCGTTAGGGAGCTCCTCGTACCAGCTGAAACCGATGCCCTTACTGGCAATAATATCTTTCATCCGCTGGCCGACAAGAAGTTCAACCCCGTAGTTACCGGTAAGGATCGATCCTTTTGCTGAGTCTGATGAAGTCGTTACCGAGGTCAGGTCCTTGATCATTTGCCGGATTTCGTTGTTCTGATCGACAAATTTCTGGACATTTTCTTTCATGCCCTCTTTATCGGTAACAATACCGATGGTGGTCGTCGTACCGGCGGCATTCGTTTTTTTTAGATTAAGGGTGATTCCGTCAATAACATCACTTACCGTGTTGGTGTCACGTTCTATCCAGTCTCCCGGATTGGGAGGATAGCCATCCACCTTTATTTGCGAATTTTGAGCATTCTGGGTTTCATTGAAATCGGCATTGCTAAAGACCATGCCTACAGTGTTGTCGACGGAGACTTGATTATCTGATCCGAGATCAAGACCGTAGATCTGCAGGTGGTAGCTGGTTCCGTCGTTAATTGTCGTTGCCCTGATTTTTTCTCTGGAATCAACATGGGAATTGATCAGGTTAACGAATCCCTGCAGAGAAGTCCCGGCACTGATGCCGCTCAGGGTGATGGTTTCGGAACCGTAGGTAAAAGTGAATTCACCTGTAGAGCTGAAAATTGATTCTGTCAGGCTTGAAACACCTGAGTCAGTAACATGAATATCGTTAGTGGCAAGCTGGCCGATTTCGATTGCATGCGAAGACACCAATGCTTCTGCCGAAGCAGTGGCGGTCAGAGTGTCGGAGTCGGAGGTGGTTACGGTCTTGCTCATGAATTCATCAAGTGTATCCATGGACTTGAGCGTAGTCTGCAGGCCAAGGAGAGCGGTGTTCAGTTCCTGAAATTTCTCAACTTTATCACTCCACGTGCTTTTCCAGCTTTCGAGTCTATTAATATGAACTCGTTCAAGCTTGATCAGCCCGTCGATAAGTGACTGGAAGTCGGTTCCGGAGCCGAGTCCGGTAAAGTTGATATTTCCTGAGGTGTAGTCTGACATAATATTCTCCGGGAATTTTTTTCCCTGGTTCTATTCTCACCTCATCCGTTGCAATCAGGATGCCAAACGTTAATAATTGATTAAGTAATGTTAATGGTTCTGAAGTGTTTAGTCTTAGCTAAGCTGAAAGCCGGGACCGGTTGGACCGGGCCCGGCTTTCCTCTTTAGTCTGACTTGGTCAGAATGTTCTATGCTGCGCCGGTTTATTAACCGATGAGCTGCATTGCCATTCTGGGCATGCTGTTCGCCTGCGAGAGCATAGCCACTGCGGACTGGGTCAGGATCTGGTTGCGGGTGAACTCAGTCATTTCAGTTGCAACGTCAACGTCGGAGATACGGGATTCCGCAGCCTGGACGTTTTCTGCCTGGATAGACAGGTTGGTAATGGTGTTTTCCAGTCTGTTCTGGAGAGCACCGAGGTTCGCGCGGATCTTATCCTTGGAGATGATAGCCTTGTTCAGCTTATCCAGGGATTCCTGTGCCAGAGCCTGAGTTGAAATGGAGTTACCTGCAGCAATACCAACACCAAGTGCTGATGCAGTGGAGGTGTTAATGGAAACGTAATAGTAGTCTTCTGCGGAGTCGTTACCGGCGCCGAAGTGAACCTTAACCTTACCAGTAGACGATAAGCCGGCTCCGCTGTGAGAACCAGATACGTTACCATTGAGCAGGTGAATGCCGTTAAAGTCAGTAGCATTCGCAATACGGGTGATTTCTGAAGCCATAGCCTGATATTCGGAGTCGATGATCAGACGCTGGTCAGAGTTGTAGGTACCGGTTGCGGCCTGAGTTGCAAGTTCCTTCATACGAATGAGCTTTTCATCAATAACACCGAGAGCGCCGTCAGCGGTCTGGATCATTGAAATTGCATCGTTGGCGTTACGGATACCCTGGTTGAGTGACTTAATGTCAGCGCGCATAAGTTCGCGAATTGCGAGGCCTGCAGCATCATCGGCCGCGGTTCCAACGCGAAGACCTGAAGACAGGCGACGGGTTGATACACCGAGGTTACCATATGATTCCTGCAAGTTACGCGAGGCATTCATAGCCATCAAGTTGTGGTTAATTACTAAAGACATGTTTTCCTCCTTGAAAAGTGATCTTTGGCTTCCTTGCCAAAAACATTGCCTTGGAACTAAAGGTTCACAAAGCTCTACTGGTCCTTCGTGCCTACCTGATCGTCTGAAACTTAGATTACTTTAGGGTTTGGAGGATTTTTTTGTTTTTTTAATAAAAAAAGGGACCTCCGTTTATGGAGATCCCTTTTTCAAATATTAATTTTTATGAAAAATAATTAACGGGGCGTAATGTTCTTGAGTTGTTCCTTTGCCGCTTCAAGGGATATTCCCCGCTTGCGGGTTATGGCTTCAAGGTTCTCTTCAGCATCTGATCCGCGCAGGTACATGGGCATGGGCATTTCTTCTGAATAGTCAGCAGAAACAGCAGCATCCAGTATATCCTGTTCCGCAGGGACATTGAATCTTTCCGGCATGGCTGAGTACTGGGAATGCTCGGCGAGAAACTCATCAAAGAAAGCTTTATTCTTCAGCAATCCACTGCCGAGAAGAACGGCCTTTTCCTGTTTGTAGGAAAGAATTACTTCTACTGCTTCCTGAACTGTAACAGGCAGGGGCGGGGTCATAGGAGTCAGGTCTCCGGTTCCATTGAGAGCTTCAAAACCTTGCAAATATACCTGCATCCTACGCGAATGGGTAACCGCCCATACTGGCAAGCCGCTGATAAGGGCTGCTCCTTTAGCAAGGATCGGCAGGTAGTCCATTGCAGCTACAGGACAACCGTTTCCAGCGGAAAGCCCCGCTGCAGCAGCAAAGGTAAGGCGTAACCCGGTAAAGCTTCCCGGTCCTGCTGTAAGAGCAATCCGGGATATGTCCCCGGCTTCGTAGCCGAACAGCTTCAGGGAATCCCGGATTGACGGAATCATGAAGTTGACCGAGCGTCCCGGTACAACCAGCTTTTTGGCTTCAAGCAGGGAATACGGCTCATCACTTTCTTCACGGCGAGCCAGTATTATCTGTAAGGTTTCCTCTGTGCCGTTTATAGCCAGCAGGAGGTCTTCTTTTTCTGTTTCTAAATTCATTTATTTCAATGCTTCTCTGGTCAGGTCATTTATGATGGCGAAAGCCATAAGACAGAGTAGGAAAATTAAGCCCATTTTAGTTGCAACCGCCTGAAGTTTTTCATTCAAGGGGCGGCGCATTATGGTTTCAAGGCTGAAAAAGAGCAGGTGTCCGCCATCCAGTACAGGGATGGGCAGCAGGTTGAGCAGCCCGAGGTTGATACTGATGAAGGCCGTGAACTGGAGCAGTTCCAGCAGGCCGCGTTCGGACTGTTGTTTAATAGCCTGCGCGATCATGATCGGTCCGCCGATGGAATCCATGGGTACGACCCGCTCAACCATTTTGACAATACTTGTGCAGATCAGCTT
Source organism: Maridesulfovibrio sp. (assembly GCF_965230075.1). Lineage (GTDB taxonomy): Bacteria > Desulfobacterota > Desulfovibrionia > Desulfovibrionales > Desulfovibrionaceae > Maridesulfovibrio. Next base: position 1,259,792 of record NZ_OZ245945.1, read on the forward strand.
GGTAACGTTCCAAGTCTGTTCCGCTGCAGCCACAGCACCGTCGATTCCGTCCATTTCAACTGTTTTGGAATCTCCGGAAGCTACGATGCCGACTACAGGTCTGCGGATAGTTTCACCGAAAATATTCTTGAGTTCCTGAACCTGCGGTTTGATGGCTATTTCTTTAGTACTGCCGTCTCTTTCAATTACAAAATCAAGGGTGTCGGACTGGCTGTTCTGGATTGTTTCGGCAAGATCGGACCAGAAGACGATCTTGTGACCTTCAATGGAAAGGACGTTGTCTCCTACCTCTATTCCGGCATGGAGGGCCGGACTGCCCGGTTGTAATTTACCAACCTTGGGGGCAAGGCCCATCTGGCCGTGACTGATGATGATTCCCCAGAAGATGACCCATGCAAGGACGAAGTTGAATAAAGGTCCTGCGGCAACAACTATCATGCGGTGCCACGGGGGACGGTTCATGAAAAGTTCATTTTCATTGAATCCGTTGTCCTCGGTCATGTCCCGTTCTTCTCCGGCAAGGCTGACGTAGCCGCCAAGGGGAATCAGGGAAAGACGATAGTTGGTAGCTCCCCATGTGAAGCCGGCCAGTCTGGGGCCGAAGCCCAGTGAAAAAGTTTTCACCCCGATGCCGAGCATGCGTGCTGCAAGGAAGTGCCCAAGCTCGTGGAAGAAAATAAGCCCGCCGAGGACCAGAATAAAATCAACTATCCAAGACATAATTTTTCCTTAGACGATGGAGTCCATCACATCCCGTCTGGTTTTGATATCCAGTTCAAGGACTGCTCCGGCTTCGCTCACATCGCACCCGGCATGGCTGTCCAGTGCCTTGCCGATGATAGCCGGAATGTCCAGAAAACGGATTTTTTCTTTCAGGAAAAGGTCGACCGCAACTTCATTTGCCGCGTTGAGAACAATTGGGTGGCTCTGTCCGGCTGCAAAGGAATCCGCTGCATGCTTCAGGCAGGGGAACACTTCGAGGTCCGGTTTTTCAAAAGTCAGAGTCCCTATTTCCGCAAGGTTCAGCGGCTTGAGTTTCAAGGGTACACGCTGGGGGAAGCACATGCAGAAAGCAATGGGGATCTGCATGTCCGGTACACCGAGGTGTCCGAGCTGAGAGCCATCTACATACTCAACCAGTGAGTGGATGATGGACTGGGGATGAACCACTACGTCCACCTGTTCCGGCGGCAGGCCGTAGAGGTGGCAGGCTTCAATAAATTCCAAGCCCTTGTTCATGAGGGTTGCGGAATCAATGCTGATTTTTGCGCCCATGTCCCAGTTGGGGTGGGCCAGAGCCTGTTCACGGGTTACAGTTTCGAGAAATTCTTTTGATTTGCCGCGGAAAGGTCCGCCGGAAGCAGTCAGGATCAGCCTGCTGACTTCTTCACCGTCGTGTCCGGCCAGCCCCTGAAACAGGGCGTTGTGCTCGGAATCTACCGGAAGGATGGTTGCCCCGGTGCGGTGGCATTCTTCACGGATGATGTGTCCGCCGAGAACAAGGGATTCCTTGTTGGCAAGAGCAATCATCTTTCCTTTTTTAGCAGCGGCAAGGGTAGGTTCAAAACCCGCAGCCCCGACAATGGAGGAGAGTACAACGGATACTTCTTCCAGTTCGGCAAGGGTGATGTAGGCGGAAGGTCCGGTCAGGATTTCCGGTTTGTAGTCAGCCGGAAGGAGGCAGCTCAGTTCTGCTGCTGCCTCATCGTTGAGTACCGCTAAGTACTGGGGGCGGTGCTTGACAGCCTGCTCCGCCAGAAGTTTTGCGTTTCTTGCTCCGGCAAGGGCGGTGATCTTGAACAGGTCCGGGTGCTGTTCAATTACTTTGAGAGTGCTGGTACCAATGGAGCCGGTGCTGCCCAGAATGGAAATTGATCTGGGAAAATCCGGTAATGTCGCTTTTGCCGGCCATGGAGAAATATATGTTTGCAAGTCTTTATATCCGTCTAGTTTGTGGGCTTGGGATTGAGGCCCGGTTTAGAAGAAAGAGTGAATTTGTCTTGCCAGAATATATACAGGCAGAGCGAGCACAAGGCTGTCGATCCTGTCCAGTACTCCTCCGTGTCCCGGAAGGATTTTTCCGGAATCTTTAATCTGGAGTTTGCGCTTAAGGGCAGACTCGAAGAAATCGCCCATCTGGGCTGCAATGTTGAGCATTGCCGCAAGGCCTATCCAGTAAAGAACCGGTGCATGGCCGAAAAAGTGTCCGAACAAGGTACAGCAGAGGATACAACCAGACATTCCGCCGATTGATCCGGCCCATGATTTCTTGGGGCTGATCTGAGGCCAGATTTTCTTTTTGCCAAAGAAGGTTCCGGCATAGAATGCAGCAGTATCCGAAGAAGATGCTGCGAGAAGTACGAAAAGAATTTCCCAGCTGCTCATGGAGGTCATGAACTGCATGGTCACTGGAATATAAACCAGTCCTGCAAAAAGGATCAGGCTGTCCAGATAGGTGGCCTGGGCGGGTTTGGCGCTATATGAAAACAGGAACCGGAAGTTGAATAACCAGAAAGCACCCAGCATGATCAAAAGCATCCAGACCGGGGATACTGTTGCGGAAGTCAGGATTATGCCCGCTCCGGCGGCCATACCTACAATTCTTGATAAGAGGTGTGATTTGTCCTGCCAGAACATGGCATAAAATTCGTGAAGAGCGATGGTGCAGAATATAGCCAGCCCGCCGGTTAAAACCGGGCCCCCCATGATAAGGGCTGTGGCAAGGGCTGCAACTAGGAGCAGGGAAGTGATGATTCGTTTCTGAAGGCTGCTTAGGGACATGAAATCCTCGGTTAAAAATTTTCCACAAAAATGCAATTAAAATATATAGGTACTGCTTTTGAAAGATGGTTCTCCGCATGTTTGTGAAGCTTCATGTCTCGAAAGAAGTAAAAAGTCAGTGCCAGTTTGAAGCAGATTTTGATTAATCGTGCAAAAAACTCCATTTTTATAATTCATTAATAACTGGCGGGCAAGCCGTTGACAGTTATTTTTCCATATTAATTATCCAATAGTCATGAAGAATTTACATGTAGGGCAATCTTTTTCATAAATTCCGGAGAATGGTTCCAGAACTTTATTCTTTATGCTATGGGTAGATAAATATTGTTGTAGTCGTGTTTTTTGTTGCGAATATAGTGTGATTGTATAAAAATTACCAATGTTGTTCTGAACTTGTATTCTTTAGTTGTGATTTATCCAGTGGGTGTTTCTTGGGATGTATATCCTTGCAGGGAGGGGATGGTGTCACGGAATGGAAAAGTGTCTTCAGGAACAGAAGGGTTACAAAAGATTTTGGGAAAAGCATTAAATGATTTGCAGGGGACTGACTGTCATGAAGTTGTAAGTCAGTTGAGTTTTGATATTGAAGCAGCTTTTGCCCAGGATTCAGATGCGAAAGAAGATCTTGTCGAGCGGTTGACTGAGATCGGGTTAGCCCTGTCTGGGGAGACCCGGCTTGAGCGACTGCTGGAGATGATTGTTGACGAAGCGCGTGTTTTGACACGGGCCGATGCAGGAACCCTGTATATTGTTGATCGTGATGGCCGCAAACTTGAATTTTCCATCCTCCAGAATGATACCATGCAGGTCCGTATGGGCGGAACCAGCGGCAATGAAATTACCCTGCCTCCGGTACCTCTTTATAATTCAGGCAATGCTCCTAACAAGTCCAATGTTTCCTCTTACTGCGCCCTGACCGGCGAAACAATCAATATTGCTGATGTCTATGAAGCCGAGGGGTTTGATTTCACAGGCCCGCGTAAATATGACGCAGCAACAGGTTACCGTTCAAAATCTATGCTTGTGCTGGCCTTGAAAAACCACGAGCAGGATATTATCGGGGTTTTGCAATTACTCAACGCCCTTGATGAAGAAGGGGAAATTATCGAGTTTTCTCCTGATGTTGTGGATATTGTCGGTTCTCTGGCTTCGCAGGCAGCTATCGCATTGACTAACGCCCAGCTTATTCAGGGTCTTAAAGATCTGCTCTATTCGGTAATCCAGAGTATTGCCGCAGCCATTGATGCCAAATCTCCTTACACCAACGGCCATATTGAAAGGGTGGTGACCATCACCATGATGATTGCCGATAAGGTCAATTCTATTCATGAGGGCAAATATGCGGATGTGCATTTTACACATGATGAGCTGGAAGAATTGAAGCTGGCCGCATGGATGCATGATGTGGGTAAGATTTCTATTCCGGAGCATGTGGTTGACAAATCCACAAAGCTGGAAACTATTTTTGACCGTTCTAAAATGGTGGATGCCAGATTCAGGCTTATTTCCGAGACTATAAAGAACAGACAGCTTGAGGAAACTGTTGCTGCCCTTACAAACGGTTCTGACCCTGCTAAACTTGTTGAAATAGAAATGCGTTATGCCGTTGAACAGGAGCAGGCTGAGGAGGACCGCCAGTTCATTAATTCTTGCAATATTCCAAAGGAATTTATGTCCGATGATCGTATTGCAAGGGTTGAGGAAATCGCGGGCCGTACTTACGAGAGCAATGGTGAGACTTTTAATTGGCTGACCGAGGACGAGGTCAAGAATCTCTGTATTCGCAAAGGAACACTGACAGATAAGGAGCGTAAGGTTATCGAAAGCCATGCGGCGATCACCCATGAAATGCTCTCGCGTCTGCCGTTTCCCAAGCGGCTTTCCCGGGTTCCTGAATTTGCAGCCGGCCACCATGAAAAACTGGATGGTTCCGGGTATCCAAATGGACTATCCGGCGACGATCTGCCTTTGCAGGCCCGGATCATGGCGGTAGCAGATATTTTTGAAGCCCTGACAGCCAAGGACAGGCCGTACAAGAAACCCATGAAGCTTTCGCAGGCGATCAAGATTTTAGGATTTATGATCAAGGACAAGCACATTGATGAGGATGTCTGTAATCTCTTTATCGATTCCGGCTTGTATCTGGATTACGCCAAGTCCGAGCTTGACCCCTCGCAATTGGAAGAGGATGAATAAAAAAAAGGGAGTGACTCAGTCACTCCCTTTTTTTATCTTTTTTTATTATTTTCTTTCCAGTGGGTCAGCACCGTATCAATGGTTCTTAAGCGGGCAATCTTGCGGGCGATATCGATAACTGCCAATTTGATTAGGCGGTCCTTCTTGGGGTGCATATACTCCCCGGTCAGGTTCAGGGCGTAAGAGGTGGGCGGATCGAATTCTACTCCGAGAAAATCCCCGTTGATATCAACCAGTGCGGAGTACTGTTCGTAATCCTCATCATATTCGATATCTACTTCAGATGCGCCGATAACTACGTAATCAATTAAATTGTCGCGGGCTATGGAGATGATTTCATCTTCGGTTACGGTCTGTTGCGAGGTGGCGTAGGACCGTTTGCAGGAGTCGAGCAGGAACCCGGTGATCATGCGGTCACGGTGGGTTTCAAATCCGGATTCGTTAAATTCCTGCTGTAATGATTTGTTCAGGTTGCGGATCAGGTTTTCGCATTCCTGCGGGGAAAGGTTTTCTCCTTTGATGCGTGGAACCAGCGAAAATACAATGGTCGGTTTACCTGTCTTTTTGTAAATTTTGTATCCGTCTTTGCTTCCGCATATTCCAGAGGTGGCAAGGGACAATATAAGTAGGGAACTGAGCAGCGCGCAAAGCAGAATTTTGGATGTTTTCATTTCGCCTCCATCTGGACCGTTGCGGTCCGGTTTTTACCTTTTACACTGGTCCAGATCACTCAGGGAGTTGATCAGGCTGTTGTATAAGTTAACATCTGAAACTTTGGTATGTTGTTTGGCTATGGTCGCTGTTACGCCCTTGATGCATTTTATGACCTCGCCGCCGCCCTGAAGGATGGCCGCAGTCGTGTAGTTGCGTTCTATGAATGCTCCGAGATCGTTGTCTTTGGTCCCGGTCTTAATGATCAATTTGTAGACTACCTGCGGTTTTGGTAAGCGCATGGAGGTCTGGTATACGTTGTCCCGCTCAGAGAAACCGGATTTTTCCGCTCCTTGTTGGAATGATACGCCGAACATGGATACCGCAGCATGCAATCCGCGCCTGAATGCAGGCCCCCGAGACTTAGGTGGCAGTACAAGGCTTTCTTCTGATAGCGCCTGTGATGCCAGCATCTGGGCTAGAGACTTGTACTTGGCGTGATTCTCGATACGCTTTTGCGTGCCTTTGGAGAGTTCGATTTGCTTGATTTCACATGTTTTTGTGGAAAAAAGATAATCAAGATCAGCAAGGCATTTACCCAGTTCGTTCTGGGCGTCAGGCTTAAGCCGTTTCTTGTCGGTGAAAAAGGCCACGATAGCCGACCTTATTTGTCCGGCAAGCGGATTCAGGCTGAAGTTCGGGGTCTTATCAAGATAGGGGACTGAGATCAGCATGGGTGCCGAATATATCAAGGATTCCGATTTTGCCTGGAAAAGCAAAAAGTTGAGTCCGATATAGACTCGTCCTTTGTTGAGTCTCTGTTCTTGTGAACCGTATTCATCAACAAAGGAAATCACATTGTCCACAAAAAGTAAGGGCACGAGAATGGATTCCGGGTCGAATTTTGTGTTGAACCCGGCCCTCTTGATATTCACGCCCTCATTTTTTGCAGCAGCACGTTTTAGGAATCCCAGCACCCCTTTGCGGAGTGCTTTCTTGAATTCCTTGTCTTTAAGTATAGTTTCCAGTTCAGCCTTGTGGCGATCTTTTTCCTTATTGCGCACCTTACCGATGGCGGAAGGAATAATATACAGCTCCTTGGCCGCGGACCATGCCGGGGTGAGCAGTATTGCCAGCAGGACCGGAAGTATACAGAGTAGGCGGATCATGGTCTTACCACTGATACCCTTCAGTTGAATCTTGGCTTTCTTCCTGCTTGATCTCCTCAGTACGATCCTTGGCTGACTGGGTTTCGTCCTTAAGGTCTCCTGCGGACTGGTGCACGCCTTCCATGGATTGTTTTGCGGAATCTGCCTGCTTGAATCCACAGCCGGAAAGCGCGAGCAATGCCACTACACAAACTAATAATATTTTGAATTTTTTCATCAATCAATCTCCTTGTCCCGATTAGTCTAACATGTCTTCGGCTAAAGCAACAGAGGCAGCTTTCTTCTCAACAGTTTTAAATCCTTGAGCTGTCTGGCTGGCCATTTGGTTTTTGAGCCGCTTACTCAGAGCCAGTTTGTTTTGATAGTAAGATTCAAGCATGGTAGTAATCTGAGTGTTTTTCCTACGAGCTGTCATAATAATTTTACTGATTTCTCTACCCTGACCGCTGATAACTACTGAATTATCTTCAATATACTCATAGTCTGCCTGAAAGTCGGCAAAGAGAGAGGTCAGGTTGGTCAGCTCTTCCTGAATTTCAATCAAGCGGGGCAGGGCAGTCAGTGCACGAATGGGGTCATTCTGGGCATTGCTGATGATTGATACCAACTCAGCTGTCGCAAGAGCGATTACCCCGGCCTGCTTGGCTGCTTCTGCTGCCATGGGGCCGGCTTTTTCATCATAGGCATTAATGGCCCGGTCGATTCGCAGGATAACATTGTTTGCCTTATCAATGCTGAAATCATACAGGGCGTTCGATGCGTGCAGGTTGTTTGAGAAAGAGCTGATAACCGAATCAAGATTCTGGACCTGTTGGGCATTCAGATTTGAAAATTCAGCAGCTTCAGATTTAATCTTGGTTTCAAGGGCCCTGAGCATCTTACCGTTTTGGGCAATTTTTACTGCCGCGCCTTCGATAGAGTCAGTCGGTTCGTATGAAAGGTCTTTGATAAAGGCTTTGATGGATATCTTCTTCATTCCCGTGGTTTGTACACCCCGGGCAGTGTCTGCCGCGATTTTGTAATTGTCATTCATAGCGACAACGGTAGCTCCTACCAATGACTGCAGTGCTCTGGTTTCATTCAGGGCTTGCAGCATCTGCTCGCGGATTTCCACTGTCTTGGCTGCCAATTCCTTACCGACACTTACGCTTTTGAGAATTTCTTTGAGCTGGTCGTTGGAAGATTGAACAGGAACAGCATTTGGACTCGCACTTGCACTACTGCCTCCACCGCCTCCGGTGAGCAGGGCCTGTGCGAAGGCACCAAACAGGGCGGCCCCGGCACTTTGTCCGCCGCTGCTTTTTTTAACGGTGGTTTTCTTTTTGGTTCGAGTGCTGGTCCTGATCTTTATTTTTTCTTTTTTGGGTTTGGCGGAGACAGATTTTCTGGGTTTTGCCGCAGCAAGATTGGTTGATCCGGAATCTTCCGGAACGATCTTGGCCGTGATGGTTCTGGTTTCTGTTTTAGCAATAGGGCTGAGTGGATTGGCCACGCACACTTTTGTTGGAGCGTAGCCTTCGAAGTCCTCACCTTTGATCAGGTAAAAATTGTTATCAATGCCGATGATATCAAAAGTAGTCTGGGGAGAAATGACGCGTACGGTGGGAGATTTCTTGTTCGGAGCTTGGTAGACGACCGTTTTTTCTTTGTTCCTGCCTCTTGTGCCGAGATAGTTGCCGAAATCAAGATTGATAAGTTTATGATAAACAAACCCGGGCCTGCCGTTGCCATTCATACGTTTGACCTTATACCAGTTGCCGTTTTTGCCGATAAGTTCCACTTGAGTATTCTTAGCCAGAATATCAACTATGTCAGCTTTGGAGGAAGAAACCTCACGAACGTTACTTTTTACAAGGGCATTACCTGTGACGATAGGTGTTACAACAACTGTTTCGGTTCTGACTGTTGTCTTAACCGCATTGTTTTGTGTGTTTTTCTTGGGAACACATCCTACCACAAGCAGGCAAGCAAGCAGGCTTATTGTTAGGCCGGAAACCAATCTTGATGACATGAAATACCTCCCTTTATTCATGCGAACGCGCTGGTTGTTAAGTAATATATGGTTGAACGATTTTAGAAATCATTCCAAGGTTCGCTTTATGGCATATTTTCTAAATAGAATAAAGTAGTTTACCTGATTTTGTCGATAAAAAAATGAATTTGTCGGAAGATATTTTAAAGAGAGGAAATAAAAAAATCCCGCAGAGTTTTTCTCTGCGGGATTTACTTAAACTTGTTCGCCGGTTTTGCCGAATCTTCGTTGTCTTCCGGCAAAATCTGCCAGAGCTTTATCCAGCTCATCTGGAGTGAAGTCCGGCCAGTAGACATCGGTGAAATATAGTTCCGAGTAGGCGGCCTGATAGAGCAGGTAGTTTGAAAGTCGCTGCTCGCCGCTGGTGCGGATGATCAGGTCCGGGTCAGGCTGTCCAGCTGTATAAAGATAGTCGGACAGGGATTCCTCGGTAATCTTGTCTTCACTGACACCTTCGGAGATCATTTTTTTGCAGGCCCGTACCAACTCGTCCCGTCCCGAATAGTTCAGGGCCAGGTTGAGGGTCATGGACTTGCAGTTTTCCGTTTTTTTTATGGTGTGGGCTACAACCTGCCTTACGCCAAAGGGGAACTCAGAGAGTTCCCCCAGTATTTTCAGGCGTATGTCCTGCTCGCGCAGGCTGGACAGTTCCTTTTTCAGGAAGACTGTCAGCAGGTCGAAAAGCGTGCTGATTTCATCTTTGGGCCTGGCCCAGTTTTCCTTGGAGAAGGTGTATAGGGTCAGATGTTCGATGCCCAATTCCCGGCATCTGGTAACGATGTTTCTAGCTGCTTCTGTCCCGGCCCGGTGGCCTTCACTTCGTGAAAGTCCGCGGGCCTGTGCCCACCGTCCATTGCCGTCCATAATAACGGCGATATGTCGGGGCATCATTGTATTAGATTTCCAGAATTTCCTTTTCTTTTTCGCCGCATGCTACATCGCATTTCTTGACGTAATCATCAGTGAGTTTCTGAACGTCATCCTGAGCCTTACGCTGCTGGTCTTCGGAGATTTCCTTGTCCTTTTCCAGCTTTTTCATGGTGTCGTTCATGTCGCGGCGAACATTGCGCAGAGCGATTTTGGAATCTTCAGTGTACTTTTTAGCGATTTTAACCAGTTCCTTACGGCGTTCCTCTGTGAGGGGAGGAATGGTGATGCGCAGTACGGTTCCGTCGTTAACTGGGTTCAAGCCGAGATCGGACTGCTGCAGGGCTTTCTCAATAAGGGGGAAAGCGCCTTTGTCCCAAGGCTGGATGGAGATAGTACGGGAATCCGGGATGGAAACGGATGCCAGCTGGTTAATGGGAGTAGGAGTTCCGTAGTAGTCAACGGGAACGTTATCCACCAGCGAAGTGGCTGCGCGACCAGTGCGCAGTTTTGCAAAATCGTTTTCCAGAGCGGTCAGCGCGCCTTCCATTCTTTTTTTGCCATCGGCAAGAACTTCATTAATCATTATTATCCTCCGTGAACAATTGTTCCGATCTGCTCACCTTTAACAACCCTTTCAATGTTTCCTTTTTCGAAAAGGTTGAAAACAATGATGGGCATGTTGTTGTCCATGGCCAGCGAGGTGGCGGTGGAGTCCATTACGCCCAGTCTCTTTTCCAGAGTCTCAAGGTAGGTGATAGATTCAAATTTAACTGCATCGTCATGCTTCATCGGGTCCTTATCGTAGACTCCGTCCACTTTAGTCGCCTTGATGATAGCTTCGGTCTTAAGTTCCATGGCCCTGAGTGCAGCTGCGGTGTCGGTAGTGAAGTAAGGGTTACCGGTACCGGCTGCACAAATTACCACCCTGCCTTTTTCAAGGTGGCGTACGGCCCTGCGGCGGATGTAAGGCTCGGCCACGGCCTGCATGGGGATTGCGGACATTACTCTTGTATCACATCCCAGCTTTTCAAGAGCATCCTGAACAGCAAGAGCGTTCATGATGGTTGCGAGCATACCCATGTAGTCGGCGGAAGCGCGATCCATGCCTTTGGCAGAATCAGACATGCCGCGGAAAATATTACCGCCACCAATGACCAGGGCAACCTGAAGTCCTTTCTTTGCTACTTCTGCAATTTCGCCTGCGAACTGGCTGATTGCTGAAGGCTGGATACCGAACTGCTGGTCACCTGCGAGTGCCTCACCGCTGAGTTTGATCATTACCCGTGAATAGCGCAATTTGTCCATAGTTTCTCCCGTTTTTCCGCGGATCTTGTCCGGTTATGAGTAGATAAGCTGGCCGGAAGTTGATTTTACTGGCGCGGGAGGGGACTCCCTCCTGTTTCCGGCTGTATTAAAATCGTTGTTATCCGTTTCCGTTCAGTTGCCCGATGTTACCAGAAATCCCGCTTCCGGTAATCGATCAGGTGAAAATTGCCCCTTTAAAAAGCTCAAACCCATACGGCCATGTCCGTATTGATTTGAGCTTAGAAAAATATCCACCGCTGAACTTCCTTCAATTTTATTCGCTGGATTCGCTTATGAAGGTCGGTTCGTTTTTGCGGTTTTCCGGTGCTGTGAGGAGCAATTGTTTTCTGTTTCAAACTTGTCCTTGGTAAGTGTGTAGCCGCTTGTTAAAAAACGGACAAAAAAAACGGGCCTTGCGGCCCGTTTTCAATGAAGTCTTATTCGGCTTCGCTTTCTTCAGCGACTGCTTCCGCCAGATTGATGCGGGCGAAGCGACCGATCTGCATGTTCTCGCCGAGAACCGCGATGGTGTCGTTGAGGAGGTCTTTAATGGTCTTCTTGTCGTCCTTGATGAAGGGCTGCTCAAGAAGGCATACTTCTTTGTAGTATTTGTTGACACGGCCTTCAACGATCTTTTCAGCGATGTTTTCGGGCTTGCCTTCAGCGATAGCCTGCTGCTTGTAGATTTCTTTTTCTTTCTCAAGCATTTCCTGAGGCAGATCTTCGGGCTTTACACAAACAGGGCTGGTTGCTGCAACCTGCATTGCGAGGTCTTTAGACAGCTGGATGAACTGTTCAGCCTTAGCAACGAAGTCGGTTTCACACTTGAGTTCAACCATAGCAACGAGTTTGCCGTTGCTGTGGGTGTAAGTGCCAACCAGACCTTCACTGGTAGCGCGACCTGCTTTTTTAGCAGCCTTGGCGAGACCTTTTTCACGAAGGTATTTGATTGCGTTTTCTTCGTTGCCGTCGCATTCAGCGAGAGCTTTTTTGCAATCCATCATTCCTACGCCGGTTTTCTCACGCAGGGCCTTAACCATCTGTGCGGTAATAGCCATGATTATTTTGCCTCCTGAGGAGTTTCTTCTTTAGTTTCTACAGCTTTCTCAGCAGCTTTGGTTTCTTCTGCTTCCATAGCTTTGTCTTCCTTGCGGCGAGCAGCGCCTTCGAGGCAAGCATCAGCCATGTGGGAAGCGAAGAGTTTAATGGCGCGGATAGCGTCATCGTTACCGGGAATGATGTAGTCAACCATATCGGGATCGCAGTTGGAGTCTACTACTGCAACTACGGGGATACCGAGTTTGCGGCATTCCTGAATAGCAATCTGCTCACGCTTGGGGTCGATGACGAAAGCAACTGCGGGTGCACCGTTGAGGTCTTTGATACCGCCGAGTGCGAGGTTGAGTTTTTTAACCTCACGACCCATCATTACGATTTCCTTTTTGGGGAAACGGTTGATGGTACCGTCTTCGAACATTTCTTCGAGCTTTTTGAGGCGATCGATGCTTTTCTTGATGGTCTGAAAGTTAGTCAGAGTACCACCCATCCAGCGGTGGGTCACGTGGAACATGCCTGCGCGGGATGCTTCAGCAGCGATGGCTTCCTGAGCCTGACGCTTGGTGCCGATGAAGAGAACCTTACCGCCTTTAGCAACGGTGTCAGCGATGAAGTCGTGAGCTTTACGGAAAAGCTTTACGGTCTGCTGCAGGTCCATGATGTGGATTCCGTTACGTGCGCCAAAGATGTAAGGACGCATTTTGGGATTCCAACGACGGGTCTGGTGACCGAAGTGAACACCGGTCTCCAGCATCTGTTTCATAGTTACGTATGCCATAATTTCCTCCAGGGTTTTTCCTCCATTCCGGCGGTAATGAACCTGCAACCGCTGCAGGCACCCATATTGAGGCCGGAATGTGTGATTTGGCTACGCACCATTACGGGAATTAGCCTGAAAAGGCAACCCTTGGTGCGTTCTTTTTTGAAAATATTTACTGAACCGGTGCTTTCAGCGATTCATCGTCAACAACCGGGTTGCTGAGCTTGCCGATTCCTTCAATCTCCACTTCAACCCGATCTCCGGCCTTGAGGGGGCCGATTCCCGGAGGCGTTCCGGTCAGGATGACGTCTCCCGGATTGAGGGTCATGTGGTGTGAAATATAGCTGACCAGTTCTGCGGGGCTGTGCTGCATGTCGGCAATGGTGCCTTCCTGCCGGACCTTATCATTAACTATAGTACGGATGCCCAGACCGCTGACATCGATGTCGGTCTCAATACAGGGGCCGATGGGCGCGAAAGTATCAAAACCTTTGGCTCTGGTGAACAGGGTATCCTTGCGCTGGAAATCCCTCGCGGTAACATCGTTTGCACAGGAATATCCGAAGATCATGGGATCGATATCATGCGGCTGTACGTTCTTGGTTGTCTGGCCCATGATGATGGCCAGTTCGCCTTCATAGTCTACCTGCTCTGATACGGAGGGGATGACAATTGCATCATTGTTGCCGATGACTGCAGAGGGCGGCTTCAGGAATATCATGGGCTCATCTGGAATTTTCATGTCCAGTTCAGCTGCATGTGCTTTGTAGTTCAGGCCTACGCAGACAATCTTGGAAGGAACCACGATGGGCAGGACCGTGCAGTCCGAAGCCGGAATAGGTTCGGAACCGGGCTGCCCGGTTACCAGACTTTTAAAATGTCCGTCTTCCAAGGTTGCATAAAACACCTTTTCGCTATGTCTTATCCTGTAAACTTTCATTTAGTCTCCCGGCATGATCTGGTTCAGTCGCAATTATAAAAATAGCACAAATGGAAAAAACAGCCAAACAGGGTTTGAATTTTTAGAGCATACATTTATCGCATTTAGCGTCGATATCCTTTTCCTCATCCCCGGTCAGGGAGATTACAAGGGGGATGACCACGGGGTCGCGGCCAAGAACCTTGCGGAAAAAGCGGCGCAGTGCGGAGCGGATACGTTCCTTGAGTTTGTTGGTGTGTCCCGGAGGGATGTTTTCAAACACATCGAGCACAATGCACTTGGCATCTTCCAGAAGATGGGAATACTGCTGCTCAAAGACAAAGCCCTTGGAAGTGACTTCCGGTCCTTTCAGGATTTCCCCGGTGTTGACATCGACAACAAGTGCCACGATGACCAGTCCTTCCCCGGCGAGCAACTGGCGCTCTTTGAGTACCGTCTGGCCTACGTCTCCAACACCTTTGCCGTCAACAAGTGTGCACTGCACTGGGACATTCTCTTCAAATCGTATGCCGTGCAGCAGGAAGGTTACAGGTTCGCCGTCCTCAATTACCAAGGACCGTTCCGGTGCAACTCCAGTCTCCACAGCAAGGCGTGAATGCTTGATCAAATGTCTGTATTCACCATGTACGGGGATAAAATATTTCGGACGCACTGTTTCGAGCATGGTGCGTAGTTCTTCACGGTGGGCATGTCCGGATGCATGGATGCCCTGAACTTTCTCGTAAAGGACTTCTGCACCGAGTTTATACAGCCTATTGATGACCCGGGTGATTGCTTTGGTGTTGCCGGGGATAAAACGCGAAGACATAAGCACAAGGTCGCCTTCTTTGATGGAAAGCTGACGATGGTCCCCGGTGGAAAGCCGTGAAAGGGAGGCAAGTGATTCGCCCTGAGAGCCGGTTACAAGCAGTACTATTTCTTCATCACGATAATCTGGAAGGTCTTCTAGGTCGATAAGTGTTCCGCCCGGAAAGCGCAATTTGCCCAGATCGCGGGCCAGATCGATATTGCGAGCCAAGGATTTTCCGCTGACTCCAACCTTGCGTTTAGACTCCACGGCAAGGTCGAAAATTTCCTGCATGCGCTGAATATGGCTGGAAAAGAGAGTGACCAGAATACGACCTTCCGCTTCTATGAAAAGGTCGCGCATGGTGTTTTTGATTTCATTCTCAGTGAGGGCGTATCCGTCCTGTTCCACGTTGGTGGAATCAGAGAAAAGCAGGGTGACACCCGGCTCGGAAAATTTTGCAATGGCTTCAAGGTCGGTAGCGTGACCATCCAGCGGATTGCGGTCGATTTTGAAATCGCCGGTATGGATTACGCGTCCCACCGGGGTCTCAATGCCCAGCGCATATCCTTCAATAATGGAGTGGCAGACCGGGAAAAAGTTAAAAGCCAGATCACCCATTTCCACCCGGTCATGGGGATTCACTTCGCGCAGATCCACATAGCCTTCAAGGTTATGCTCGCGGAGTTTGTTCTCCACCAGTCCGAGGGTGAACTTGGAGCCGTAGACAGGTACATCTATATAAGGAAGCAGCCACGGAAGGGCGCCGATGTGGTCCTCATGCCCGTGGGTTAGGACAATCCCTTTAAGGGTGTCCTTCTTGGTCAGGATATGGTCAAAGCGGGGAATGGCGATATCCACTCCGAAAAGGGCGTCATCAGGAAAAATAAGCCCGCAGTCGACTACTACAGCACTTTCCGCAGTGCTGAGCATCATACAGTTCAGACCGATTTCACCAAGGCCCCCTAGCGGACATACTGTAAGCTGGGGATCATTCATCTTTCAGCTCCGCGTAGGCTGCGCCCATTACTTCTTCGAGCTGTTCTTTGAGTTTGACGCGGTCACGGACTTTGTATTCGGAAATATCAATGGGAGGCAGGGCCTTAATTTTTACTTCCTGAAAAGGATTCATCCACAGGCTGTGTTTTTTGCAGACCCGGTTGACTCCATACATGACTACTGGAGCAATGGGTTTCTGGCATTTGAGGGCCAGTACCATTCCGCCGGTCTTGAACTCCATAAGACCGTCTTTTTCCGGGGCCGGATTGCGGGTGCCCTCTGGAAAGATTAGCGGGGAAAGTCCGCTGTTGGCAACATTAATGGCATTCTGAATGTCGCGCATGCCCTGCCTGCGGTTTTCGCGGTCGATGGAGATATGATTTCCGGCAGTCATGGCGTGGCCGAATACCGGAAAGTCGAAAAGTTGTTTTTTAGCTACGAATTTGAATTCCCACGGTGCAAGGTATTTGAAAAGAAGAGGGATATCGTAAAAACTCTGATGGTTTACCATGAACACGTAAGTTTCATTTTCATCCAGCGCGCTCAGGTCTACCCGGTTTGTGCTGGCACAGAGCCAGACAACCAGCTTGCCCCAGTTCCGTTCGCACCAGTGACTGGAGGTCTGGTTGCGTCCGATAATAGCCACGATGGAAAAGAAAATGGTGGCCGGAAAAAATACAAGATAGAAAAATAAGGTTCTAAATAGGCTCACGATCGTAATTAAGGTTAAACTGTTTTTGTGGAGAAATATGTTGAAGGCCGTGGATTTCTGAACCCAGCCGACCAATCATTAATTAATAACAAATAAACCACCCATTAAGTAGTTTAATTTTTCACGCTGGACAAGGGGAAAGGGAAAATAATGAAAATAACGTCTTGTTCGAATTTAATTGCTTTTAGGTTGTCTTTTATTTTTGTGAATCAGCTACAAAGCGATTGAACTATTTTTTTTATGTGACATATTGAGACAGTAATTATTAAGTGAGGATTTTTTATGGTCAGTGAAAAGGTCTCTTTGTGGAAGGCTAAGTATCTTTTGGATATTGATGAGGTCGATGCCCAGCACCAACATTATTTCTCTATTTGCAATAGGATCGTGAATCTTTGTGATATGGCACGGACTGGCAAGGAAGTCCGTTTTGGTCCTTTCATTCTTGTTATTTTTGAGTTGCGTAGTTATGCCTTTAAACATTTTCTTACTGAAGAAACTCTGCTTGCAAAGTATAAATATCCTCAGGTCTTTTCCCATATTGAATTACATGACCAGTATTTAGAGGTCATTCGAGAATTTAACAGGAAGATTAAAATTTATCATGCCCAAGCCAAAGATCCGGTTGATGACGTTTTTCTCACTGAGGTTGAAAAAGTTATCGAATTTGCTTTAAACTGGTGGGTGAATCATATTATGGAAGAAGATAGAAAGTATGCTGATTTTATAAAGCAAGTTGGTAAAGAGCAGGATAAAAATGAGCGTTATTTTGGGGTGGAAAAAGCGTAGTTGATGCTCCTTGGTGGGTTAATTTGGTTATAGTTAGTTGAGGCGTTGCCAATTTAGCACTTCGTGGGGTTTGCTTACTGTGTAATATACGTACGAAGATGTATTTTTTATTTGGTTTTTTTATTGTAACTATAGGTGTTGTGGTTGCAAGAAATGTATGTTTTCCCTGTCTCGTCCAATCTTAAAGCACTTCTTTCTTTATATCAGCAATATATGTGATTGATTTATTATACGAGTTTACATGCCTTCAGATATTAATGTCATCGGTGTGGTTACGTCCGCTACCGGTGATGTCCACGCTGTCGTCAATGGGGAATTACGTCTTTTAGAAACCGGAAGTCCTGTTTATCAACATGATGAATTGGTAACAGGGGCCGGATCCAGTTTAGAAGTTAGATTTCAAGACGATACGCTCCTGTCACAAGGACAGGAATCAATTCTTTCCGTTAGTGATTATGTCTTTGATTCTTCCGATTCCTCTGAGCTTCTCTTTGAGATGGCTCGGGGGACTTTTCGCATGGTTACAGGGAAGATTGCGGAACAGAATCCCGAAAGGTTTAAAGTCGGTACACCCTTGGCAACAATCGGGATCCGTGGAACTACGACTGTTCACGAAATCAATGCAGATGGAGAGAAACACGGTATTGAGCAGGTCCACAGCGGCAAGGCTCTTGTTATTCAGGGGGCTGATGGTTCTGTTCGCATGATTGCAGCTTCTCGGGAGCTGGTGGATATAAGTAGCACAGGGACTTTGAGTTCCGTTCGGCCTATGTCGGTGCAGGAGTTTGTTTCTTTTCGTGAAATTGCTCCTTCTGCCATAAGGCAGGAGCAGGAAATCAACGAAGAGCGGATGCAGGATTCTCAGATTGAAGATTCCGAACAACTGAATCATTTAGATATTGATGATGTGACTGATGAACCCGGAGGTGGGGATATTTTTCGCCCTGATTTTGCGGGTGAAGTTGATTCTGATCAGAGTTTGCTTCAGACTAGTCATTTTACAGGGGATTCCAGTGTTAAGGGCGTAGAACCGTTATCGGCAGGTCCTAGTGAAAGGCTGCCAATACGGCCGGGTGAAGTTCCTGCCAGTGGTTTATTATCTATAGCTGCTCCGCCAGAGCCGCTTGATCAGGAAAAAGAAAATGTTTCAGTGGAACAGCAGGTGGAAGAACTCATTCTCTCGGAATCTGATAATACAGATGTTCCTGCTCCCACTGAGGAAGATAGTAATAACGTTTTACCTGATCCTGCTGCACAGTCTGTTATCCGCGGAACTAACTCGAGTGATAATCTTAAAGGATCAGATATCGCTCAGACCTTTATAGGGTTAGATGGTAATGATGTTATTAATGCGGAGGGTGGAAATGATCTTCTGCTGGGTGCTGGCGGTAACGATACCCTGAATGGCGGGTACGGCAATAACATTCTTAATGGTGGTGACGGGATTGATTTTGCTGATTTCAGCTTTCTTGATGCTGCAACTCCGGTGACTGTCAATCTTGCTTCTTTTGTTGCCGACCGAAATGGTGAACAGGACGAGCTGCGTAGTATTGAGGGAGTTATCACCGGGACTGCTGCGGATACCCTTTTGGGTGATGATGAATCAAATACATTTGTCTATGGTGGTGGTCGTGACGTTGTGAAAGGTTACGACGGGGATGATGTCTTGGATTTGAGCTCATTCGACGCTGAGTCTGGTTTTGTGATTAGTTCGCTTGATTCTTTTGCCGCCATTATAGGAACTGATGCTCATTGCTCTCTTGAGAGTATTGAGATTGTAATCGGTAGTAATCAGGGTGATACCTTTGATGGTGATGCCGGAAAAGATACATTTTACGGATCAAGCGGCAACGACATATTAAATGGTCTCGGTGGTGATGACAGGCTGTTTGGTGATCAGGGTCTGGATAGACTTTCGGGTGGAACAGGTTCCAACTACCTTGATGGTGGAGATGGGGTGGATTTTGCCGACTATACTTTTCTTGATGCCGCAACATCGGTAACAGTGAATCTGAAAACATTTACAGCTGACCACTGTTCCGATCAGGATGAATTACACAATATCGAGGGTGTAATAACAGGTGGAGCCGATGACGTACTCACTGGGGATGACAATGCCAATACCTTTATCTATGGCGGCGGTAACGATTTTATTGACGGTGGAGAGGGTGTCGATACTTTAGATTTAAGCAAGTTTTCTACTGCTTCAGGATATGAGGTCGGATTAAGCGATGACTATGTTCGTATCAATGGAACTTCTGTTCAGGTTGATATAGAGAACATCGAATGTTTAATCGGAAGTAGCCATGACGATACAATGGGTGGTTCTACTGCATCTGAAACGTTTTATGGCGGTGATGGAGCGGATAATATTCATGGCAGTGGAAATATTGACACTATTTACGGCCAAGGCGGAGATGATAATCTTGAAGGTGGGGGAGGAAATGATCTTCTGTTTGGTGGAATCGATAACGATTTTCTGATGGGAGGGCTTGGCCACGACACCTTAACTGGTGGTGCTGGGGCTGATCAGTTTTATTTTGAAACTCCCAGCTCTGACGAGTGTGGAGATACCATAACCGACTTTATGTCTGGAGAAGACAAGATCAAGTATTCCTCTACTAATTTCGACCCCGTAAATGACCTGTACAAAACCTCTTCATATGATGGTGTCAGTGGTGATGCTTCCGGGGCACAATTTGTATATGATACCACTGTAAATAAACTGTATTATGACGCAGACGGAAGCGGTATCGGAGAGTCCGGGGTTTTAATTGCAACCTTTACTAATGATGCAGATATTTCTGACAGCGATATTGAGTCCTTATAATGTAAGATTTTCTTTGTATGAAAAAAAGGCCGGAGCGAAAGTTCCGGCCTTTTTCGTGTATGATTTAATTTTCTAGTTAATGTCAAAGCGATCCAGATTCATTACCTTGCTCCAAGCGGCAATGAAGTCAGTCACAAACTTTTCCGCAGAATCCTCGCAGCCATAAACTTCGGCAATGGCACGGAGTTGGGAATTGGCTCCGAAGATAAGGTCAATGCGGGTCGCGGTCCATTTGAGTTCGCCGCTTTCCCGGTCGCGACCTTCAAAGAGTTCTGCATCTTCGGAAGTCGGTGTCCATACGGTATCCATGTCGAGCAGCTTGCTGAAGAAATCGTTGCTTAATGATTCCGGTTTGTCAGTGAAAACTCCATGTTTTGAGCCGTCAAAGTTGGTGTCCAGAACACGCATACCACCGATTAGGACGGTCATTTCCGGAGCGGTCAGGGTCATGAGTTGAGCCTTGTCCACCAGTAGTTCTTCCGGAGTGACGGAGTATTTTACTTTCTGGTAGTTGCGGAAACCATCCGCAGCAGGTTCAAGCACGGCAAAGGAATGTGCGTCGGTCTGTTCTTGCGATGCATCGGTGCGCCCCGGAGTAAAGGGCACTGTTACATCAAAGCCTGCATTCTTTGCTCCCTGTTCCACTGCGGCACAACCGCCGAGCACGATCAGGTCGGCAAGGGATACCTTTTTGTTGTCGGATTTATTGTTGAATTCCTGCTGGATTGTTTCGAGTTTGCCCAGCAGTTCCGAGAGTTGCAGGGGTTGGTTGACATACCAGTCCTTTTGCGGGGCAAGGCGGATACGTGCGCCATTGGCGCCGCCCCGTTTGTCGGAATCGCGGTAGGTGGAAGCGGATGCCCATGCTGCGGATACCAGTTTGGAAACGGATAAACCTGAAGCAAGGATTTTTGCCTTTAAATTTGCAATATCCTTGTCGTCGATGAGTTCATGGTCAACAGCCGGAACCGGGTCCTGCCAGATGAGTTCTTCATCGGGAACCATGGAACCGAGGTAGCGTGAGCGCGGCCCCATGTCGCGGTGAGTCAGCTTGAACCATGCCCGGGCAAAGGCATCAGCGAACTCTTCCGGTTTTTCATGGAACCGTTTAGCGATAGGTGCGTATATCGGGTCCATGCGTAGGGAGAGGTCCGCAGTGGTCATCATTGGAGGATGGGTTTTGGACGGATCATGTGCATCAGGCACGGCTTTTTTTGCTTCGGGGTCAGAAGGATGCCACTGCCATGCTCCGGCAGGGCTCTTTTCCAGATTCCATTCATAACCGAAGAGAGTCTCGAAATAGCTGTTGTCCCACTTGATGGGAGTTGGAGTCCACGCGCCTTCGATGCCGCTGGAGATGGTATCACCACCCTTACCGCTGCCGAATTTGCTCTTCCAGCCCAGTCCCTGCTGCTCAAGGGGCGCACCTTCGGGGTCTGGCCCGACATTGGCTGCGTCTCCGGCTCCATGGCATTTACCAAAAGTGTGTCCGCCTGCAACGAGGGCCACGGTTTCTTCATCGTTCATGGCCATGCGGGCGAAAGTCGTGCGGACGTCCTTGCCTGAGGCGACGGCATTGGGTTCGCCGTTGGGGCCTTCCGGGTTAACATAGATCAACCCCATCTGCACTGCTGCCAGAGGGTTATCCAGTTTGCGGTCACCCGAGTAGCGGGTATCGCCGAGCCAAGTGTCCTCGTCACCCCAATAAATATCATCTTCCGGTTCCCAGATATCTTCACGGCCCCCGGCAAATCCGAAGGGTTTCAGTCCCATGGATTCAATGGCGCAGTTTCCGGCGAAGATCATTAGATCGGCCCATGAAATTTTGCGTCCATATTTTTTCTTGATTGGCCAGAGCAGTCTGCGGGCTTTATCGAGGTTAACGTTGTCCGGCCAGCTGTTCAGCGGGGCAAGTCGCTGGCTGCCTGATCCGGCTCCGCCGCGTCCATCACCAATGCGGTAAGTTCCGGCACTGTGCCATGCCATGCGGATGAACAGGGGACCGTAATGTCCGTAGTCAGCAGGCCACCAGTCCTGTGAGTCGGTCATCAGTTTGAAAAGGTCTTTTTTCAGTGCTTCAAGGTCTAATTTTTTGAATTCTTCAGCGTAGTTGAAGTCCTCATCCATGGGGTCTGATTTGGCTGAATGCTGATGCAGAATGTTCAGGTTAAGTTGGTTCGGCCACCAGTCTTTATTCTTTGTACCGCTACCGGCAACCTGACTTGAAGTGTGTCCGGTTACCGGACATCTTTTTTCGTCACTCATGTTTTTCTCCCGTTTCGTTGAATTCGGAATTTTCAGACTGTTGCCACGATATCACTTATTTGTGGTTTAAGTCACGGGAGAAATCGTTTTCCGGTTTTGGATTTGAGTGTGGTTTTAATGGCTAGTATATTTGGATTTCTTTTCGTCCGTCTTTTTCTATTACTACAACACTGGTTGCCTTTACGGAAAACAGTGTCCGGTAGTCTGATTTTCCGTCATATGGTCCGAATTCTTTGTTCAGTGCTTCGAGGGCGTTTGCGAGGCCCTCTATCTTGCCGGTATTTCTTCCAAGGTCGAACCATTTTTCCCGTATATGCATGTAGAACGGAACATATCCTGTCAGAGTGATTAATACGCCGAGAAGAAAGGCTGCGATTGTTTTTCTCATGATGTTCTCTTAAGTGGTGAGGTGATTTAAGTACAATGAAGTCAGAATGTTAATGTTAAATTGTTTTTTTGTGATTTCTTATTCTTATCCATGCCGTGAGCAGTGAGCCTGCGCAAACAGCAATTGTGAAAAGGATATGGGCTCTCTGGCTTTCATCAACCCCTGCTGCTCCGAAAGAGGATAGTGCCTCTGCGTTTGTTATTTTTAGTTTAGTGATAAGTTTGCCTAATTGATCTAGCTGCTCTTGATATTTTAACAATGCATCATGATTTTTAAAGCAGAAAATGAGGTAGGCCCCAATAATAATTAGTGGTTCTTTTATTGTTCGTACAGCCTTGTCACTGTTCAGTATTATTCCCACAACGGTCAGAGACACAACGCTGAAGTAGTTCCAGATTTTATCAACTTGGTCTATTTGAGCCTGGTATACACTGACGGCGTTCAAAACTAGTTCTAGATTTTCCATTTTGACCTCCATTATTGGAGTCTATGAGAGCTTGGTTGTTTTCACAATATCAAGTTGTTTTTTCGAGTCTGTTAGGTTGGAAAGATAAGAATTGATTGTCGTATGGTCATAAAAAAGGCCGGGACTCACGTCCCGGCCTCAACTTTTTAATCTTTATGGAAGTGTAGTCTTATTCTTCCTTGCCCGCATTGAATTCTTCAATGACTTTTTCCGCTATGGGCGGCGGGCATTCTTCGTAGTGGGACAGTTCCATGGTGAATGTTCCCTGTCCGCCGGTCATGGAGCGCAGGTCCGGCGCGTATTTGAGGATTTCAGACATGGGTACGTGTGCTTTGACCTCGGTCACGCCTGCGGTGGAGTCGGAACCGAGCACCTTACCGCGGCGGGAGGAAAGGTCACCGATGATGTCGCCCATGAATTCGTCAGGTACTTCAACCACAACGTTCATCAGCGGTTCAAGAAGGGCAACCCCGGCCTGTTCGCAGGCTTTCTTGAAAGCCATTGATCCGGCAACCTTGAAGGCCATTTCCGAGGAATCAACGGAATGGTAGGAACCGTCGTAAAGAGTGACCTTGAAGTCAATAATCTGGGAGCCGGAAAGAATACCTTTTTGTGCTGCTTCCTGTACGCCCTTGTCTACAGCGGGAATGTACTGCTTGGGAATTACACCGCCAACAATTTTATTGACGAATTCATAGCCTTCACCCTTGGTTTGCGGCTCAAGCTTGATCCAGCAGTCACCGAACTGTCCGCGTCCACCGGACTGTTTCTTGAAACGGCCCTGAACTTCAGCAAAGCCCTTGATGGTTTCGCGGTAGGGAACCTTGGGTGCGTTGAGTACTATTTCAGCTTTGTAGCGGCGCTTTGCTTTCTCAACGGAGATTTCAATATGGTTCTGGCCCATACCGGAAAGCAGGATATCACCAGTTTCCTCGTCGCGGGAAAGGCTGAGGTTGATATCTTCGGCAAGCAGTTTCTGGATAGCCTGAAAGACCTTGTCCTCGTCGCCTTTTTCCGCCGGGGAAAGGGCGAAGGTGATCAGCTGCGGAGCCAGCTGCGGTTTTTCCATGGTAAACTGGTTGCCGTCATCGCAGAGGGTGTCGCCGGTGAAAGTCTCCTTGAGCTTGGCAAGGGTAATGATTGCACCGGGGCCTGCGGGATTCTTGAGCGGCTTCTGTTCCTTACCGATCATAAGCTGGATGTTGCCCATTCTTTCCTTGGCACCGGTATTGGTGTTGGTCAGGGTCAGGTCGCCGCTGACGGTTCCCGAGAGAACTCGGCAGACGGTAAGCTGTCCGGCAAAGGGGTCGGCAATGGTCTTGAATACAAAGCAGGCCACGGGGCCGTCTGCGGAAGATTCACGGGTTGAGCCGTCTTCGCCCTGCCATTCGGCATGGTCAAGCGGGGAAGGCAGGTAGGTCTGGATCATATCCAGAAGGAAGGAACCACCTTTGTTTTCCAGTGCTGCACCGACGCATACGGGGAACAGGCTGCGGTTTTTTACACCGGCGGTAAGGCCTTTTGCGATTTCTTCAGGGGTAAGTTCACCTTCTTCGAGGTATTTTTCCATGAGATCTTCATCACTTTCCGCGATGTTTTCGATCATGGTTTCGCGCAGAACTTCTACTTCGTCTGCGATATCGGCGGGGATATCACCCTTGGCAACCTTTCCGTCCTCTTCGAACAGATAGGCCTGACCGGAGAGCATATCCACTACGCCCTTGAAATTTTCCTTGATTCCGATTGGATAATGCAGCAGTACGGGGCTGATGCCGAGAGAAGAGTTCAGGCTGTCGAAGGCAGAATCGAAGTCTGCACGGTCTCGGTCCATCTTGTTGATGTAAATAACTGTGGGGAGGTTTGCTTTTTCAACTGCTGCCCATGCTTTGCGCGAAAGGGGCTTGACTCCGTCCACGGCGTCAATGGTAAAGACAACGCCGTCGGACGCGGCTAGAGAGTAGGGCAGGTCTCCGCAAAAGTTTGCATCACCCGGAGTGTCGATCAGATAGTGGTCGTTTTTGTCCCACTTGTACCCGGCGAAACCGGACTGGATGGAACCGCGGCGCTTAATTTCTTCAGGTTCGGTATCGAGGGCGGTGGTGCCTTCCTCGATCTTACCGAGTCTGTCGATGACACCGGCATTAAAAAGAATCATCTCGGCGGTAGAGGTTTTGCCACAACCGCCGTGGCCCACAAGTGCAAAAGTCCTTTGGTTTTGTAAAGCTTCAGACATTCAACAACTCCGTTTCTCTGAATGTTCACAGCCGGGACCTGACGACCCGGCCAGTACAGGTCTAAAGGTGCAACTTATAATTCTTCCTAATAATCCCTATAGGTACAGCCTCGCTAACATGTCAAGCGTAGATAATTAATTAAATTTCGTGCATAACCAATAATTGAGCACGACCTTATTCCGTTTTTCGGAGGTTAAATAAATTGAATAATCCCAATGTTTGCAGCCTTTCCCCGGCTGATATCGACTGTTCCGGTCCATGGCTCCTGCACCCTGAATCCCCGGTTGAAAATCTCATTCCCTCGCTGAAAAAGTACGGACAGCTTGTTCCGGTGCTTGCAGTGGAAGAATCCGGCAAAACTCTGCTCATTGCAGGCAGGGCAAGGGTTGCCGCTGCTGCAAAGCTCGGAATGGACGTTTTGGTCCGTTATATAGATGCAGCTGATGACATTTCAAAAGCGGTGTTACATCTTGAGGAGAATAGCGCTCGTCCGGCAGACGAATCTTTCAAGCTAGGTGTGATGCGTTTTTTTGCCGCCCGTATGGAAGCGTCCGAACTTGCCAAAGCAGTGGCTCCGCTGCTCGGTGTTAAGCCCAAATCACGGGATATGAAATTCTGGCTGGATTGGATGGAGTTAGAGCTGGAATATGATGAGCTTCTCAAGCTCGGCCATATTCCGCTGGCTGCTGTTGGTGTACTCATTAAGCTTGATGATACTGATCGCGCCGCGCTTGTTCGTTTTTTCGAGAAATTGAGTTGGTCCCGTTCCAATGCGATTAATTTCCTGACTTGGCTCTACGAGACCTCCCGCCGCGAGAACAAGTCCATTGTTGAACTGATTTCCGCTCCCGCATTTGAGTCTGCGGGTGAGAGTGAATCACCTAAAGATGCGGTTACCCGTTTCTGCAAGGCTGCAAAGGAATTGCGCTATCCTACCCTCAGCGAGCTGGAGAAGGTCCACAACAAGATCGTTTCCGAAATATGTGCCGGAACCAAGTGGCGGGTTGAGCCTGTGGGCAGCTTCGAGACTGGAGAAGTTATGATTCAGACCCGGTTCAAGAGTCGTGAGATGATGGAAAAAGCCATGGCTGATCTGGAAGCAATCGCCAAATTCAGCGGCTGGGAAGATTTATTTGAGGTAGGCAGGGATAAGTAGATGAGTGAACAATTCGTACTTCCCGATCATCTAAAGGGAATTGAAAAAATCTACATAGATCGCAGTATGCAGAAGGTCCCGCTTACTGAGAGGGTGCTTTCGCGTATGCCCGACCTCCCGGTGGAGATTGTCGATCCAGATAATTTTCCGCATGGGGAATTGGGCGGCAAGCAGTCCCTGTACCTTAAAGAATACAAGGGCAAATTCCTGCGCTTCTGCCCCGGAACCCGTTACTACCACTGTTGCGGATACAGGATCATCCACATCGGCGAAGGTTGCCCCATGGCCTGTTCCTACTGTATCTTGCAGGCTTACTTTCAGGACAACGTACTCAAGGTCTGGGCCAACCAGAATGATCTGTTCGACGAACTGGGCAAGGCTTTTTCTGCGGATGTATCTACTCGCTACCGTGTCGGTACAGGTGAATTCACTGATTCTCTCGCTCTTGAAGCGGTTACCGGATATAGCCGTGATCTGGTTGAATTTCTCGGTGACTATCCCAATGTCTGTCTTGAATTGAAGTCCAAGATTATCGATCTTTCATGGATGGATGTGGTCAAACGCACTGACCGTTTGCTCCCGGCATGGTCGCTGAATGCCCCCTTCGTCAACGAGCATGAGGAGTTCGGTGTTTCCACGCTCAAGGAACGCCTTGAAGCTGCCCGCACTTGTGCTGAGGCCGGGTTCCGGGTTTGCCTGCATTTCGACCCCATTATCCGTTTTGACGGCTGGCGTGAGGGATACGCCGAAATCATAGATATGATTTTTGATTATGTGAAGCCGGAGCAGATTGCCTATTTCAGCCTCGGTTCATTCCGCCACATGCCACACCTCAAGCCCATTATAGAGCAGAATTTCCCGGATACAACCTACATCTTTGATGAGTTCATTACCGGGAACGACAATAAGATGCGCTTGCTGCGGCCTCTGCGTCTGCGCCAGTTCAAGTTCATTGTCGACCGTCTGCGCAAGCACGGTATGGGCAAGCAGCTCTACTTTTGCATGGAATCCACCGAAAACTGGCAGGATGTGTTCGGCTATACGCCTAAGGATCTGGGCGGACTCGGCAAACATCTTATGAAGCAGGCTTTCAACGATTAAAGTCGGTTTGCGTAGCTTTATCAGCAGTCTGAAACCCCGCAGCATTTATGTTGCGGGGGTTTCTTTTGCACAAAATCGAGCGCCGGGCTGCACATGTATTTTGTGACCAGTGCAAAATATTGCATATAGTAAAATTTAGATAATATTAACCGTATATTAAGGCGTTTTCATAATTCCCGTAGATCAAACGATTTTTCATGTCTGGCATGTCCCGTGTAATTCTATTCATAAAAATCATGAGGTTGAAAATGGAATTATACAATGTTGCAGTTGATGTTTTAGGCGTACTTTTCTCTGACGGCATGGCGGGGACAGTCTTTTGGGTTCTGCTTGCGCAGTTGATATTTGCAGTTGTCGCCATCTGGTCTGCGATTCGTTTTTTCCGTAAATCAGCGGATGCTTCAGAATTTTCCACGGCTTTCTACGTAAAGAAAAAGCGTTATGGAGTAAATGTGATGGATGATCGTCCTTATGATTACCTGAAGTAGTTGTGAGGGAAGTACCATGTTTACGCTGAATGAGCTTTTCGCTTTAGTCTGTTTTTTGCTGTTCGCATATCATGCCTTGTTTACCGGGACATAGGTTAAGGAATAATCGGTTTGATATGGAATAAAACTTGGTGTAATAACTCGATTAAAGGGGGATTACACCAATGTCCTTACAAGATTATAAAGTTCGAATTGATCGCCTTCAGGAAGGCTTGGGCAAAGCCTTTGTAGAAAATCCTTTTATCCTGAACATTCCGGGCAAATCCATCGCACTAAAGGTGGACCCCTATTATTACGTGGCCTTTGAGCCTGCATTCTCCGAGAATCTGAGCCGTTTTGCGGTCATGTTGCCCAAAAACGTGCGCGACACTCTAGTACGTACGGGTAACCTTGTTACTGATCAGGAGACCCGTAACCCGATCATAAAAATTCGCATGAAGTGGAATGACCGCACCTATGCCATGAATGTCTGCTTCGTTGAATCCGGTTTCATAGACCAAGCCTTGAAAATTTACGGCGGGGTCAAAGAGGAAGTCGGCCTGTCCGAAATCCGCATTCTCGAATCCGAGCGCGAAAGGCTGGAAGAGTTTTTTGGTGAGCGTACTCTTTTAAAAAGTGTGGCGTTTGTGGAGTAGGGATTATTTTTGAAGTCTGAAGAAAATAGCCGCAGCATCGATTGATGCTGCGGCTTTTTGTTTTTGATGATCCTAGGCCATATTTCCCCAAAATTCTGGCACTCCCCACCTGTTTATGCTTTTATGAGTTATGTCTTTTAAATTTGTGGGGGGATACGTCAATTTATGTTGAAAAAGATAGTTGTGATTGTTTTGGTAGCCTCTTTGGCTGTTGTGGCTGGCTTGTTTGTTTTGGAAAGTAAGCAAGCGGATACAGATGTTGGTGCGAGAGTCATGAAGTCTGAAAACGGAAATGACGGACTGGATAAATTTAAAGAGATCGTTGAAAAGAAAAAGTACGAACATGAGCAGGGAAAAGATTTCGAAAGCAACACAGAATTTTTTGATGGTGTTGGTTATACAAAAATAAATGTCTATGAACTTTTTGATATTTGTGAACGCAAGGATGCAAAGCTGGTCGGTAATCGTTTTGTCATGCGTGGGGTTGTCTATAATGCGGGACAGCAGGATACAGGCAGTTCATTTATACTCATGAGGCACACCCTATGGTGTTGTGAAGATCATGCTGTTTCGTTTGGGTTCTGGGTTGATTCTCCAAAGGCTGAATCTTTTGAAAATGGACAATGGGTCAAAGTTTACGGGAAGCTTGAAAAAGGCGGGCAAGACGTGACAGCGATTAAGACGGACAGTGATGATATGAAAAAGATTAACTTGGCACCCAACGTTGATATAGAAAAGAATTGGGTCTTTGCAGCTACCAGGATTGAGAATGTGAAAGCTCCTGAGCAATTACACATCAGTTACTGGAACACAAAAGAGCCATTTTATTACTAAGAAAATAGCCGCAACATCGATCGATGTTGCGGCTATTTTTATTTTCTGTCTTTCAAAAATCTTAGTGCTTGCGGGTCTGGCTCTTAGGACAGGTGTCCTCAAGATAACAGACTTCGCAGCCGCCGGAGTAGGGGAAGGGGGTAAACACCGCGTACTGGCGGTTAATGGTACCTTCCTGATTCCAGGTGAGTCCGAGGGATTCGAAGGCTTTGAGCACTTCTTCACCCGGCTTGGGCAGCGGTGCACATTTACCTTCTTCCAACTGCGGAATAAGGGACTGTGCTGCGGACATTACAAGGGTGATGGCGAGGTTGTGGTGTGCAAGGCCCTCGGTGGGGGTCTCCTGCCAGATTTCCTCAACGGAATCTTCAACATCCTTCTCAAGGTAGAGCAGCAGGAAGTCGGTGCCTTTGGCTCCTTCGGGCTGCTTCAGGGTGTAAGCTTTGAGATAGGGCAGCCATTCGTTCCAGTATTTTTCGAGGCTTTCCATAAGGGAATGCTCAAAGCGAGTGGTTCCGTGTAGCTCCGCGAAATAAAAAATATTAAAATCCGGATTCGGTTTTGCTTCAACGATTTTAAAAGCGCTCATATTTATATCTCCTGACTTGCTGTTCTGGTTGGTGAACAGTTTCTTTACATGCTTCCGCGAATTGCCTCAAGTCTAAAAAGAAACCCCGGAAACCAGAAGGTTGCCGGGGTAAGGAATGAGATATTCTAATTTATAGCTACATCTTGGGTTGCACATCAGTAACCCCGGCTAAACGGGGACGGTTTGCTTCCACCTCAGTCAGTGGCTGCACCTCTTTGATTGATTGTGCTGAGCGTGTTGCCAAGGCCTGATACTCCTTAATGTTTAATCCATGCCAGTGCATATCCTGATCTGTTACTTTGCGGAGTTCTTTGGCTGGTGAGCCGACCAATAACTGCCGTGCTGATCCTTTAAATCCGGCCTTAACAAAAGACATGGCGGCAACAATGCTTTCTTCTTCAATGACTGCTCCGTCCATGACCACGGCATTCATGCCTACGAGAGAGTTCTGCTTGACGATACAGCCATGCAGGACGGCACCATGACCGACTGAGACATTTTGTTCGACAATGGTATCTACATCGCAATAGCCATGCATGATGCAGCCATCCTGAACATTGGACCCCTTCTCGATTATCAAGCGACCATAATCACCCCGCAGAGAGGCACAGGGGCCTATGTATGCACCTGCCCCGACGATGACATCGCCGATGAGGACTGCTGTTGGATGAACATATGCAGTGGGGTCTACTACCGGCACCAATCCTTCAAATTCATAAAATGGCATATAACTAATTCCTTACAAAACCCATAAATTGATTGCTGGAAAATGAAATCAGCACCGTTGGTGCATTTCAGGTTTTTATCTGAAACGCACTTTCTCATAATCAGATTTGTTTTTCAATCATGATTTTTAATAAATCGCGATTGAAAAAATATGAAATTTTGTCGGAATAAAAAGAAACCCCGGAAACCTTTTGGTTTCCGGGGTTGAATATACTGAGTGATTCAGCGCTGCTTAGATTTTGCAAGCAGTTTTGAGATCTCGTATGCATTTAATTAAAATGGTCTCCCATCGTTAATAAGGTATTCGCTTCCAAAGGTTACGTCTCCATTTCTATAAAAATATTGAGATGATCCAATTAAAGGAGTAGCTAGGGACGGTTCTTGGCTGCACCACTCAAGGCTTCCGTAGCCTATGAGATGGATACCTATGTTGCTGACTGTTACTCGCCGAGATGATTTTGCAGGGAGAGTAAAGGTATCAACGTTTTGAGCAACGACCGGGCCGTAGGTTGCAGAGGAAATATTACCTGTTTGAATTGTAAGTTTGTTGCGCACTCTGTTTCCGTTATGGTCATAAATTTTAAAGGTGCAATCAACATCACTATTTGAAGTGTTAGTAAGGAAGAATGCTGTCATTTGATACTTCGGTGATTCATAGTGGGAAACAACGCGCGGCAGCATTACGCTTCCTGACGATCCGCATGTGTTTTGAGCAAAAGCAGACCCGCCCAGTAACAGTGTAACAAGAGCAGCCATAATCATAATTTTGAGATGCTTCATTAGATCCTCCAGATTATTTATGTTGTGATTTTTGAGCTAGCATTCTTGGTTTTATGGGTCAACTAATCAAGTGGTTTGCTAGCCGTATAGACTGCTTGTCGGAATAAAAAGAAACCCCGGAAACCTTTTGGTTTCCGGGGTTGAATATACTGAGTGATTCAGCGCTGCTTAGATTTTGCAAGCAGTTCTGAGATCGTCTACAGCGTCGGTCTTTTCCCAAGTGAAGTTGGGGTTGTTGCGACCGAAGTGTCCGTAACAAGCGGAAGGCTTGTAGATGGGACGACGGAGGTCCAGACGCTCGGAGATGTACCAGGGGCGCAGGTCGAATACTTCCTTGACTGCTGCAGTCAGGGTTTCATCGGAAACTTCGCCGGTACCGTGGGAGGTAGCCAGAACGGATACAGGCTCTGCAACACCGATTGCGTATGCAACCTGAACTTCTGCGCGCTCAGCAAGGCCGGCAGCTACGATGTTCTTGGCGATGTAACGTGCCATGTATGCGCCGGAACGGTCAACTTTGGACGGGTCCTTACCGGAGAAAGCACCACCGCCGTGGTTACCCATACCACCGTAGGTGTCGTTGATGATCTTACGACCGGTCAGGCCGCAGTCACCCATGGGGCCGCCGATTACGAAACGACCAGTGGTGTTGATGTAGATTTTGGTAGCATCGTCGATCATTTCTGCGGGCAGGGAAGCCAGCACAACTTCACGCTTGATATCTTCGTAAATCTGTTCCTGTTCGATGCCGTCATCGTGCTGTGCAGCGATAACAACGTCAGCGATGCGGACGGGTTTGCCATCAAGGTATTCGAAAGCAACTTCGGTCTTTCCGTCAGGACGGAGGTAATCGAGAGTTGCGTCCTTGCGAACTTCAGTCAGTCTGCGGGACAGCTTGTGAGCGTAGTGGATGGGAGCAGGCATGAGGGTTTCAGTTTCTTTGCATGCGAAACCGAACATCATACCCTGGTCACCGGCACCCTGGCTTTCGGGGGTGTTGCGGTCAACGCCCTGAGCGATGTCAACGGACTGCTTGTCAATAGAAGAAATAACAGCACAAGTATCAGCGTCGAAGCCCATATCGGAGTGTACGTAGCCGATTTCACGAATGGTGTCGCGAACGATCTGCTGAAAGTCAGCGTAACCGGTGGTGGAGATTTCACCTGCGATGAATGCCATACCGGTGGTTACCAGTGTTTCACACGCTACACGGGCATCTTTATCCTGAGCGAGAATGGCATCAAGGATTGCATCGGAAATCTGGTCAGCCACTTTATCAGGGTGACCTTCAGTTACTGATTCAGAGGTAAAAAAGTACTTGCCTTTGCTGCTGATCATTTAAATGTTCCTCCTGGAATTAATTGGCGGGGTAAATGTTGTTCGAGACCGTTTCCCGGTAACGCCCCAAAATATATAGTTTAAATTCACTATATAAATAAATTTGCATATAAGAATGAAGTCACCTTACACTTTTATGAGCAAATTGTCTATCAATCTCGCATTACCAAGTTGTAATGCTACCGCACAAAGTGCAGATTCGCCCACATTTTTAAGGATATTGATATTTTCCGGGTGCACAATTTCGATATAATCAACGCGGGCGGTCGGAATCGTCTCAGTGTAGAATTCAATTAGGTCAGATTTCAGTTTAGCCACATCGGACTCTCCGGCAGCGACCCAGTCGCGCATTTTCTGTAATCCTTTCTGGATATTAGGGGCTACGGATTTTTCTTTCTCGGTGAGATAAACGTTGCGGGAGCTCATGGCCAGTCCTGACTCTTCGCGCACAATTTTATGCCCCTGCACATCAACTGGGATGTTCAGGTCGCGGACCATTCTTTTAATGATTGCCAGTTGCTGCCAGTCTTTTTGACCGAATACGGCTACATGGGGCTGGGCGGTCATAAAAAGTTTGGTGACAACGGTTGCAACTCCCCGGAAATGTACTGGCCGTGATTTGCCGCAAAGGTTGGTGGCAAGCTCGGGCACTTCCACCCAGGTGGAGTGGTCGTCAAAATACATGTCGTCGCGGACCGGGGTGAAAAGAATATCTACACCGCGTTCTTCGGCAAGTTTTGAGTCCCGTTCCAGATCATGGGGATAGGCGTCGAGGTCCTCGTTCTCCCCGAACTGGGTGGGGTTCACAAAGAGGCTGACGATGAGCACGTCGCATTGTTTGCGGGCGGCGTCCATGAGGCTCAAGTGGCCTTCATGAAAATATCCCATGGTCGGCACAAGGCCTATTTTTTTACCCTCAGCACGAAGCATGAGGCATAAGTTCTGAAGTTCCTGCGGATTACTGATTGTTTCCATTTTATAAACCCTGATAATTGGTTTTGATGGCCGGAGGCCGTCATTAACATATGGAAGGCTGGGAAATCCGTTTACGCTGATCAGTACCTGCTGTCTATAACATATGGAGGATTTCGTTGTCGACGATGGCTGCTTAAATTTACAGTGTGTGCTAATATATTAAAAACGTGAATTAAAATTCTGGTCGGAGTTTGTTTATGAGTTTATGGCCCAGACGGATCGTCCTATGCATTATACTGTCAGTTGTTGCCTTGGTTGCGGTATGGTTCATGGTGCCGAAGCCTGAGCTGCTTGTTTCTATCTTTGTAAGGGTTCTTGCTTGCGGGGTTGCTGTGTATATTGCAATCAGATTCCGGGAGTGGAAGATCCTTCTTCTTGCAGCAATGTTTTTTTTAATGGCTTCAAGGCAATTATTGACTTTTCTGATTTGGACCGGGGTATTGCAAAGGAGTTCCTTGACTAAAACTATGAGTGAACTGCCCGGTTTTGCGGTTACATTTCTGTCGCTTATTTCTATTATTTATCTGGGGGTTCTTCTTTCAAAGAATGCGAAACTGCTGGAGTTGAAAGAAGAGGATATCCGCACTCTGAACAGCTTGCTTCCCATGTGTTCCAAATGCAGGAAGATCAGGGACGATGACGGATATTGGAGTGAACTCGAATCATATGTGGAAAGCCATACTGGGTCACAATTCAGTCATAGTCTTTGTGAAGAATGTGCTGATGAAATGTACGGTGATCAAGAATGGTATCAGAAAGGGAAAAAGAAGCGTAGGCAAAAGGTTGGGAAGAAGTCTTAGGTATGGCGCGAAATTTGTGACTGATGGGATTACTGATTTTTACAAAAGCCGCGCAGCAGGTTTGTCTGCAAAAGGGGATGAATGCATCTTGTGTGCTTGTGCTGCTGCGCGGCTTTGATTCCAGAACTTCATCGCCGGGGAAGGTCGATGTGAAAAGCCCTGCGGGATGTTGGAAATTTCTTTCTATTTACTTCTTTTTGGAATCTTTTTGCAAATATTTTTCGCAAAAGCTTTGTTTTTTCAAATAGTGTGCATGGGTTTGACTAAATTTGCGTGAGATGTGAAATAGGAATTCAAAACAAACCTGTAATCGCAAAGAGTTTGCATATGACAAAGCTTGATAATGTGGATCGGCAGATAGTTGCCGCGCTTCAGGAAAATGGAAGAATCTCAAATAAAGAAGTGGCTGAGTTGGTGAACCTTACCCACTCGAGCTGTTCGCGCCGGATTGCACGTTTGGAAAAAGAGGGAGTTATTGTCGGTTACCGTGCCCGGACAGATCGCATGAAACTTGGGTATTCTGTGCGTGCTTATTGTGGGGTGTTCCGTAATCCAAGTGTAGGTTGGCAGGAGCTTGCCGAAGATTTAGCTCAGATTGAAGGGGTAGTCAGTGTGTACGCAGTCTCCGGTGAAGTTGACATCATGGTTGAGATAGTTGCCCGTGACATGCAGCACTATTCATCTGTGGTGATGAAAGAATTCGCTAACACCAGAGGGGTCAACGCCACCCGGAGTACGTTCGTACTGGAAGAAGTAAAATCTATTTACTAAAGATTTTGAATTGTATTTATTGCTGACACTTTTTCTCAATCATTATCCCGATTACGGACATTGTCGCGCCATGTCATGAGTGGTGCGCAACAGCCGAGTCCTTCGAATAACTGGCGCTTTGCGTCCTCTCCTTCGTTAGGATCACTCATCAACAGGCAAACGTAGCGATTCATAGAGTCGTCCCAGAACAGATCCGGGCATCGTTTCATGTATCCGTATTTACGGTGTGAAACTTCACATTGGTCGGAAATACAGCACCATCCGCATCCTACACATGGCTTACCGGACAATGTTCATGCCGCCTCTGCGGACAGCATGTGACATATTTTGAAAATGGAATAAGCGGACTGCTACTGCCCGAACATGAGATAGGTTCATAAAAGGAAATCCTGAAAAAAGTGGGCAGTATTGCTGTGGCGATGTTAATTGATGTGCGGACGCTACACCCGGCAACAATGAAAAGCAAGAGGTCTTATCTATTGTTTTTTATGATTTTAAATCAATATTCTTACTACACAAAGCACATCATTCTTATAGCTGCCGTCTCGCTTATATTCCCGGTAACCGGCGGAATGGGCGCAGCCAACAGCGTAGAGTGATCCGTCTTCTTCTACCAGTTTGACTGTGGATTCCCCTTCGTTCAACTGGGTGAAATCCGGGTCCAGATTTATTGTATCACCCGGTTTGCGTTCCGGGTTGGTGGTGGAAATCAGTTTGCCGTCCGGTTCAACGAACATCCCTTCCGCGCCTTCAATTATTCTGCCCTGACCGTCCTGTGGAAGTACATCCCCAAGCATGGCTTTGAATTCCGGTTCCGAATCAAATACAATGCCTATACCGCCCAGCACGTGGGATGAATCCTCGTGCGCAGTGATGGATGCATTATATATGTATGTGTGGCGATCCTGCTCTTCGGTGGCATAGAGGTCGGTCTTGAAGAAGTCGGAAACACAGTAGAGCTGCGAGTCTGTGATTCTTAGAGCCTCAGCAACGTAGCCTACATTTAGTACCCTGCCTTCTTTGTTGTATTCTCCGGGATTGGAGCAGGCCAGTATCTTGCCTGTCCGGTCATAGATGAACAGGTTGGTGTAAACTGTGTATAGGCTGTTGATATAGCCCAGAATTTTACGCATCTGGTCGCGGTCCGCATCATCTATATTCGGTTTAGCGAGAATGGTTTTGAAGTCGGAAGTCAGTGCCCACCAGCGGCAGTCGTTGGCCCTTTCGTACAGGTTGCGGTCCATTATATCGATGGCGAGCTGGGCAAGGAACTGGGTGTCATGCAGCCTTGAAGCTGTGACGAGCTGGAGCAGTTCGTCAGTGGAGTGCTGAAATACGCTCTGAACCTGATCGCCGATTTTTTTAATTTCATTAAGGATATGCGGAAGTGCGCGACCTTCCATCTGTTCTACCGGATTTGGTTCAATGCATTTTTTTGCAGCCATGATTTCGCCGTTCTGCACAACCAGCTCAAGGTCGGAGAGCACGTTTTCAGAAGCTTCTTCCACATGGGTCAACCGTCCTGAAAAATGGGCTTTGTCTCTGATGGCCGCTGCGTCAAATGAGTTGTCGTTGCTACCATTGAAGGCTGTATCCAGTTTTTTCAGTACATGACCATACCACGGTAAACCGAAGAATCCCTGATATCCTTTGGTTCTGACGGTTTTGGAAAGGTAGGGAGTGTTGTTGATGCTGATAATCTGAAAATCGTCATCAAGATTCATGTTTATTTTTTTACCTGCAGGGATTGAGTCCGTGTTGCTGGAAGCGATCGCGTGTCCACGTTCGTCGAGCACAATTAGAACAGTGTCTTTTGAGAAGTCGTTTAGATGTTTAAAAACTCCTTCCATTTCTCCCGCAAAATCAAATATCAAGCACAGGATTCCAAGGTCAGTTCCCGTGTCCGGGCATTTAATGGCCTGCGAGTAGATAAGTACTTCACCTGCATCCGGGGCCAGATCGCTGGTTCTGTAAGTTTCCACATAGTCTTTCGCTGCAAGGGTTTCAGCGATAAGCGGGTCTCTTGAGCTCGTGATGCTGTTGTCCTGGTCGAGGTGGGCGCAAACCCGTCCTGCGGTGTCTAGGATGATGATTTCATTATATACAGTGTATTTATCCCTGTATTCACGAAGCCTGTCTTCAATTATGGATATGTCATGGAGATCTCTTTCCGGGTTTGACAGAAAGCGGACAAGGTCATCGTCGGTGGCAAGGAAGCCGACGTCTGCCGTTCTTTCGAAGAGATTTCGTTTAAGAATGTCGATAACGACCTGCGCTACTGCAGATATTTCCTGAACTACTTTACTCGTGTTTTCTTTGATTAGTATTTCAATCAGGTTCTGTCTGAGGCCGGAGAAGTTCTCCTGGGTTTTGATAATAAAATCGATGAGTGTCTGGGCAATTCTACTGCAATTGATTTTTCCGGTCATGGTGGCCATGGTCCACTGTCTGTCCAGTCGTGTCAGGCGGGACATGCAGTTGGAAGTGGCGGGCATTACCTGTAGCAGCTGTTTGGAGTGTTTTTCGATCAAGGTAGGGTTCATTGAAATCTCACTTACGAAGCTTTTTTGAAATATATAATTTCAAAATTGTATAAATTTGTTCTACGGAAATGTATTTAGTGGTAGGAATTTGCAAATAGTGTGCAAAGAGTCCGTTAGAGGTGCTTTTTGCAATTTGAAATTGTGGTTAGTGATTGATTGAGTAGTCAAAATTAGAAAAAAATAATTATCAATCTAAGTGTAGTGAAGTTTGAATTTCCTAATATATAATGGAAAATATCTCAAATTTGTATTTGGCTACAAAGTAGTTTTGGTTCTATTGACAAAAATGTTTAAATTGTAAAAGGCTGTAATTGGCACTTATAAAACTAATTAAACAGTCCGCCTCTGCAACTCCCTGCTTGTCTTGAATCCCCATGCGGGTTATGTCCGTGCCTATGAACAAGGACAACCTCTTCACCTCCGGAATCAGTCTTTCCCCGCAGGATTTGATCCTCTACGAGCACACCCTTAAGGACCTCATCCAGGAATTCCTGCCCTTCGAATCATACAGCCTCTATTTTCCCAAGCCTGCCAAGGGACAATTTCGGGCCAAGCTTGAGGCAAGTTACAATGCCGAGGAAGCCCAGTTGATGCTTCCCTTGCGTTTACGCGGCCGGGACCTCTGCTACTTCATTGCTCGAGGAGTGGATCTGGAAGCCCCGGAAGCTTTGCCTCCTTATCTTGAAGCCTTGGCAGCCTGCTCGCTGGAAAAGATTCTACTCTATAAAGGTTCCATTACCGATCGGCTGACCGGAATGGCTACCCGCGACTATTTCATGTCCAAGCTTAACAAGGAACTGGACCTGATCCAGAACTGCATGATGCCCACTACTGGTGGTTGTAAAGACCCCGGTATCCCTACTTTTAGTGGATCAGTTGGCGTTGTTGTTCTCGATCTGGATCATTTCCAGCGCATTAATGACCGCTACGGCTACGGGCTGGGCGATTCCATAATCGCTGATCTTGCAGCGCGTATTAATGAAGTGGTTGTTGAATCGGTAATCTGCGCCCGTATTTTTGATGATAAATTCGCTTTTCTGATTCCGGATGGTCGTCCCAAAGCCTGTGCCAAGCTGGCGGAAGAGTTGCGTGCACTGGTCGAAAGTTTTCCGGTTGAGGACCCTGTTACCGGAGATGTGCTCAAGATCAGCGTAAGTGCCGGGTATGCCAACTATCCGCAATCTCTTTCCGGCCCCCATTTCAAGCGTTCAGCAGACGAACAGGCCCGTATTCTCATGCGCAAGGCCGCCAAGGCTGTGGCTACAGCCAAGGATTTTGGGCGTAATTGCGTTTTTGCTTATTCCGATATTTTGCAGAAGGGTGCCAAGGTTCTGGAAGTATTGCCTTTGCAGCGTCTGGCTTTATCCATCGGGCAGAGTGTTGATGCCCGTGAAGGTGCGCGGTTTCTGGTCTGGTCTCCTGATTACCAGTCCGGCACTCAGGCTCGCCTAACTGAGGATGAGCGTATTTCCGGAACATATCCGACTATGTACAAGGCCGAGGTTGTTATTATCGAGGTGCAGGAAGAGATAGCCTTTGCGGAAATCCTGCATTTAAGTGATCCGGCATGGCCTGTCACTGATGGAGACCGTCTAACCCTGCTTAATGAAAAGGATAGTTTTTTTGATGCGCAGGCCGGACCGGAGGCCAATGTCTCTCCGCAGCGGGATATTGTTACCGGGCTGTACAGCTACAAGGAATTTATCGGGCGCTACAGCCGGATGCGTCAGAATATGGATAAATTTTCCGTGGCTGTGCTGCGGCTTGCCGCTAATCCGGCGGAGCAGGGCGGTAATTTCCAGAAGTTGACTGACGCTCAAGTTCAGAAAGTGGCTTCAAGGGCGGAAACTTTCTTTGATGAATCCTGCATGGGGGGACGCTACAGCCTGAACAGCCTGATTTACTTCTTCCCGGACGGGGAATCCGATGCGGTGATGGAAAATGTCCTGCGGCTGGTGCGCGAATGTTCGGACGATTTTGAAATCGAGCTTGCCGCCGGAGTGGCTTCATTCCCCTTCCTTAATTATCGGCGCAGTGAAATCCTTGAAAACTGCCGTAAGGGGCTGGACCATTCACTCATGCTCGAAAAGCCCATGGTGGCTCAATTCGATTCTGTATCGCTTAACATTTCCGCAGACCGTTTTTACGTGGACGGTGATATTTACGGCGCAATCGAGGAATTCCGCCTTGCTCTGCTGGCAGATTCCGACAACATCCTTGCCCGCAACTCCCTTGGTATCTGCTACGCGCAGGTAGGCAAGCCGGAGCAGGCCCGCAAGCAGTTTGAGGAAGTTCTCAGCATCACTCCCAAGAACATCATGGCTCTCTATAACCTTGGCTGGACCTGTCAGATGCTGGGCAGCATGGATAAGGCCCGCGAGGCTTATGAGAAATGCCTAGAGTTGGAGCCGGAGAATGTCTTCTCCCTTGTTCGTCTCGGGGTGCTTTCCGAACAGGACAAAGGTCTGGACGAGGCTGAACAATATTACCTCAAGGCTGCCAAGCTCAAAGGCGGGGACGCCCTGAGCATGCGTCATCTGGCCCGGATTTCTTACTCCCGCGGAGATATGGACAAGGCCCGTGAATATCTGCATCAGGCCCTGAACGCCAACCACAATGATGCCGCAGCCATGAACATGCTGGCCCGCATTTACCTTGAAAGCGGGGAGGACCCGCAGGTCGCTGAGGTTTTGGCCCGTCAAAGTGCGGCTCTTAAGCCCGCCAAGCAGCAGTTCTGGGAAACCCTTGCCAAGGCTCTTGAAGTGCAGGAAAAACACGAAGAAGCCGAACAGGTAAGATCTAGATTTTAAGGCCCCCGGCAGGGTCGCCGAAGGCCTATATGCTTATTTGGTAATTGAAGCTGCGATCTTGTTGAGTGATTCGCTGTTTTCGAGATTGGGGTAGGCGTTGTTCATGTATTTAATGATGTCGGAGGCGGATGAGGTTTGGCCTGCTGCTTTTTTTAGGGACTGCAGGTAGCCGACGAGGAAATCTACGTCAGCTTTGTTGCCTTTTCCGGGAAAATGGGAGCCGACATAGATTTCGTAATTGCCCTGCTGAGCCATTTTTGCGTCAGCCAGAGCACCGTCAATGGAAGCTTTGGAGTTGATCAGGTGCTCGGAAACATGGGAGCCTGCTGCCGGGGCGAAGTGGGTGTAGAGCACTTTATCGTTGATGGAGATGTTGGAGCCGGGCATGCCGGGAACTGCGCTGGGTGAGTACTGATAGGAAACGCCGTCGATGACCAGCTTGGCATTGGCTGCTATTTTTTTATCGTAGGTTGCCGGGTCAAGGTCCATCTGGCCTTTGAAAATCTTGCCGAAGTAACTGACCATGCCTTGACCGTGTTCGCTGTGCATGAAACCGTCCATGGGCTTGGTGATGATTTTTTCGCCGTCATAATGATTTACACCGCCGGCGTGGTAGGAGACGAGTACCGCAGCAAGGGGCTTGTTCAGCTTGGCGGCGTATTCATTGAGTTCGGTGATGTTTTTGTTGAAAGCCTGCGGTTCAAGGATGACCAGTTTGTTCTTGGATTCAATTATGAAGGACACATCGCCCAATGGGTCATCGGATACGTAGGTGTGCAGGGTGAAATCTTTGAAAGAGTTTTTGCTGAAGCTGGTAGCAGCCTGAGCGGAAGCAGCAACAAGCAGGATACATAGCAGGGACATAATAATTAATTTCTTCATTTTTTAATTCCTTTTTTGAATGTTTCGGTCAAAACCAACTGACTGGCATAATGGAACAGGAGTGGAATTTTGAGGAGGTGATTTTTAACTGCTTTATGGTACTTTTTTCTGACAGGATTTTAATCGCTAATGACCAGATTTATTGTTGCCTTGTATCTCATCCTCAGCGGGGCTATTGTATTCCGCATGATCATTCCGTTTGATGTGGAGCGTGAGTTTTCGCCTTCACAGCGGCATGAGGTCCAGCAGCGTATTAAGGTTGCAGACCGTGAAAAGGTTCCGGTTCCACCGCTTTTTGGACAGGTTGCCGAGGAATTTTCCCTGCATCCGGAAATCCTGAATGCCATTGCGGACCACGAGAGCGGTTACAACCCTTGGGCCTTGAATATTGAGGGACGAAGTGTGTATCCTGATTCCCGGGAAGAGGCTCTTGCCATTATCGAAAAATACAGGGGTAAGAGTTATGACGTGGGACTTATGCAGGTTAACTCTTACTGGATCAGGAAATTTGATCTTAGTCCTGCCGAGGCCCTTGAGCCGGAAGAAAATTTACGATTGGGTGCGTGGATTTTACGGTATTGCCTTGATCGATATGGCTACAATTGGCGGGCTATCGGGGCTTACCATACCGGTTCGCCCAAGAATCTGCCGGGTCGGGCGCGGGCTTATGCGGTGAAGGTAATGAAGAAATATAATGCGCTGATGAAAAAATCTGCAGCTGCCGGGAAGTGATTTCTATGTCGAATACTGAGTACGTAATTTTTGAGGTTGATTCCTGTAAGTTTGCCTTGCCTTCGGTTGCTGTGGACCGTGTTGAGCGTGCGGTGTTGTTGACCCCTGTCCCTGATGCACCGGCTCCGGTTCTTGGAGTGGTCAATCATCGTGGTGATATTGTACCGGTTCTTGGTTTGCGGGGCAGGATCGGTGTAAAAGAGCGTGACGTAATCCTCAGCGACAGGCTTATTTTCAGCTCTGCCAATGGACGGCGCATGGCGGTGCTAGCGGACCGTATCAGTGATGTGCTTGAAATTGAGAATGAAATTACTCGTGATGCGGATGAAATCTGGCCCGGAATTTCACTTTTGAAATCTTTTGCCGGATTGGCCGCTGATGTTGTGTTGGTTCAGGATATGGGGCAACTCCTTGATTCGGAACAGGAGCAGGATCTGCTTGCAGCTATAGCAGCAATGAATGAAGCGGAGGATTCCGCAGCTGATGATTAATTTTCTGACTGATGACAAGGTTAGCGAGCTGGCGGATATGGTCCGTGACAGGTTCGGCCTGAATTTCGCCTCGGAGAGGTGGAAGGATCTGCGCAGTGCAGTGGTCCGTTTTCAGAGGGAAGATTCATCATTTAAAACTCCGGCCGAGTGTCTTGATTACATTCTTTCGCCTACTGTTGGAAATGAAGATCTTGAGCAATTTATCAACAGACTGACCATCGGCGAGACATTTTTCTTTCGTGATACCAATGCCCTCAGAGTTCTGGAATATGAAATTTTACGTAAGTTGAGCGCCAAGGGCAGTGGCCTGAATGGTGCTGTCAGGGTCTGGTCTACGGCCTGTTCAACAGGTGAAGAACCGTACACAATTGCCATGATCTGCCGCAGGTCTGGAATTAGTGCTGAAATCTTCGGTACGGATATCGACAGCAAAGCTTTAGTCAAAGCCCGCGAAGGCT
This sequence comes from Maridesulfovibrio sp., assembly GCF_965230075.1. GTDB lineage: Bacteria > Desulfobacterota > Desulfovibrionia > Desulfovibrionales > Desulfovibrionaceae > Maridesulfovibrio. Next base: position 1,303,128 of record NZ_OZ245945.1, read on the forward strand.
GTTACCGTAAATGGTCGTTCCGCTCAGAGGATACGAGCTTTAAGGATATTTTTTTTCGTAAGGTCGGTTCCAATTCATTCCTTATTGATTCGTCCATAAAAAGGATGGTCAATCTTTCCCGTTTGAATCTTATGGATGCAGCTGTTCCTGTGGCTTTGCAGGATATGGATGTTATTCTTTGCCGTAATGTGCTCATGTATTTTTCCTCAGAGGGAGTCAACTCTGTGCTCGATAAACTCTGGGATTGCATGACTTCCGGTGGTTGGCTTGTTGCTACGCCCAGTGAGTCAGGATTGCTCAGCAGTTATGGGCGCTTTGAACCCGTTAATATTGGCGGGGTTCTGTTGTACCGGAAGAATGAGGATTATGAACCGCAATGCCAACTGGGCTTTGATGGTTTTAAATTTCGGGACGATCCCGAATATTCTGTAGCAGAAGTAACAGAACAGTTTGATTTTAATGCGCAATTGGAGTCTACTCCGGTTGAGGATGGTTTCGGGTTTGATGAACTGGAGATTTCTGAGCCGAAGATTGAAGTTGTGCTGGAACCTCCTGTCTTGCCGAGAGCAGGGGATGAAGGAGCCACCCTGCTTAAGCAGGCTGAAGGGCTGCGGATGCATGGGGATACTTTTGAGGCTGTGTCCGTATATAAAAGAGTTGCTGAGCAGGAGAATCCTCGGGAAATCAAAGCTGCTGCATTTCTTGGAATCGCCTGGATCAAGGCAGACTCAGGGCTTGCAGATGAAGCAGCGCAGTGGTGCGCCAAGGCTCTTGAGTTAGACCGGGTTTCCCCTTGTGCTCATTTTCTGCTCGGACAAATTTGCTTTCAGCAGGGTGATTTGGCTACTGCATTAGCCCATATGCGTAATGCGGTTTTTCTGGATAGTGAATTTATCATGGCTCATTTTCTGCTCGGTAATATATATATGGAAAACAACGATACGAATGGGGCAGCGAGGCATTTTCGTATTTCCATGCAGGAGTTGGAGAAAATGGATCAGGATGAGCCTGTCCCATGTTCAGACGGCATAACAGCCGGGCGTCTGATGGAAATGGTGCGTTTAGTTCAGCAGCAGTTGGGTTAGCAGTATTTGACCAGAGGTGAGATAATGGAAAGTGATACCTTGGATTATTTCAAACGCGAAAGTGACAGGGAGCTTCTTCGTAACAGAGCGGAAAAGCTGGCCTTGAAGATTTCTGCTGAATCAACCGGTGAGGAACAAAAGTCCGGTGCGCGCGAATATGTTTTTTTTCGTATGGGTCCCCATACCTACGGTTTCGAGACTTCTGCGGTCAAAGAAGTAATGATTCCTGAAGATATTGTTTCCGTTCCTTGTACCCCTGATTTCCATCTTGGGGTGATGAGTGTGCGCGGTCATCTTTGGGCCGTTGTTGATTTATGTATTTTTCTTGGAACCGGGGATAAGCTTGAGTCGGAAAACCCCGGTGTAGTTCTGTTGGCGAATGATGAGACTGAATTCGGTATTGCAGTTGATGAGGTTGTCGGGGTCATTCCTGTTGCCGATGCAGAGATAAAGCCACTGCCCGGTGGTGAAAATCAGCTGACCAGTTTCAGCCTTGGACTTACTGGCGATCGCAAGACCATTCTTGATGGGGCTGCCTTGTTGCGGGAAGAATCATTCACCATCAATGAATTTGTTGGCGGTAGCCAGCATGGGCTGTCTTAACGGGAACACGGAGAGTTGATGTGGGTATGATTGACGGTGATCTCAAGCAAAGACTGCTGGCCGCGTTCAGGGGGGAAAGTACTGATCGCATGCGGGTCCTTTCTGCCGATTTTCTGAGGCTGGAAAAAGGGTGCGGTAAGGAAGATCTTTCTGCTGTTATTGAATCCTCTTACCGGGAATTGCATAGCCTGAAGGGTGCGGCTAGGGCTGTCGGCCTCGGAAAGGTTGAAGAATTCTGTCAGGCTTTTGAATCTTTTTTTGCGGTGTTGAAAAAGGATGGGCTGTCACCTTCCGGCAAAATTTGCTCAATTATGTTGGGCTGGCTCGATTTATTGGAGGATATGCTCCGTGAGGAGGATGATTCTCTGGATGGTAGAGCCACGCCACAGGTCCAGTTGGCCATTGCCCGCATGAAAGAGTTGGCTGAATCTCCGCAGCTGATTGAAGCAGAAGGTAATTTTCTGGAGCCCGACAGAGAACCCTCTGTGGATAAAAAAGATTTCGAAGTTCCCGCTGCAGAGGTTAGAGCCGATGTGGACAGTGGTACCGAACCTGTTGAGCAGCCTAAACACGATATTGCTTCCAATCATACCTCCATGGGCGATACTGTCAGAATAAGCTCTTCTTTTCTGACTGGCCTTCTCTTGCAGACAGAAGAGTTGATTTCTTCCCGAAATTCACAGCGCAACCGGGTACAGGATATTTCGGAAATGGATACCCTTCTGAGGGAATTTAAGATGTTTTTCAATGATTCTCAGGAAAAACGGATTGATTCTTTATCTGAAGAAGAGATGAAACTGAATGCGCTCATGGATAAAAAACTGGATGATCTTTCCAGACGGTTTAATGTGCTGACAATCTCGGCCCGGCGTGCAGAGCGTGATCTCACCTCCAAGATTGATTCCCTGCTTGGTGACTTTAAAAATTCCATGCTGCTTCCCTTTTCGTCTTTGCTGGATGTTTTTCCGCGTATGGTACGGACTTTGAGCATTGAGCAGGGCAAGGAATGCAGGATGGAGAGCAGCGGCGAAAATGTGCGCATTGACCGCAGAATACTTGAAATGCTGCACGATCCGCTTATGCATATGATGCGCAACTCCATTGATCATGGAATTGAGAACATGGATGCCAGAATAGCAGCGGGTAAAGACCCTGTGGGCAGGATATTTTTCTCTATCACTCAGACTGATAGAGACGTGGTTAAGATAGTCTATGGAGACGATGGCCGGGGAATTGATCTGGATCGCTTGAAAGCTGTTGCGGTCAGCCGTGGAATTCTTTCAGTTGATGATGCGGAGAAGATGGACCGCCGTGCCGCACTGGAGCTGGTTTTTGTTTCCGGTATGTCCACCAGCGAGATCATAACCGATATTTCCGGACGCGGATTGGGGATGGCTATTGTTCGCGATAAGGTGGAGTCCCTTGGCGGCAGTGTCGTTTTAGCCAGTCCGGCGGGTAAAGGTTTCAGGGTGATTTTGAACATCCCCGTGGCCCTGACATCCTTTCGGGGAATCGTTGTCGGGTCCGGCGGAAAAAGCTTTGTGGTCCCCAAATCCGGGGTGCGCAAGGTCATGCTGGTCCGGCAGGCTGATATTGTTAACACTGGTGGCAAGGAGACGGTCTTTGTTCTTGGCAGGCCGCATCCTCTGGTGAGTCTGGCAGATATTCTCGAATTGGACAGTCAGAAGAATCAAAGCCAGGCTTTTCCCGTGCTGATTGTAGGTAAAGGCAGCAAGGCCGTAGCTGTTAGTGTTGATGAGTTATCCGGTGAACAGGATGTAATGGCCAAGAGCATGGGACCGTTACTCAAAAGGGTGCGTAACGTTTCAGGCTTTTCCATGCTGGGGTCCGGAGAACTTGTTCCCATATTGCATACACCGGATATGGCTCGTACCGCTATGGGAATGCATGTGGCGGGCAGAGTCAGGTCTGTTGTGCACAGGCAGGGCGTACAGGAGCGCAAGACTGTGCTTGTGGCTGAGGATTCCATTACTTCACGTATGTTGCTCAAGAATGTTCTTGAGGCAGCCGGGTACAAGGTTGTTACCGCTGTTAACGGCCTTGATGCTTTGCAGAAAATAGAGTCTTCACTGCCGGATGTTCTGGTTTCAGACGTTGAAATGCCGCAGATGGACGGTTTTACCCTGACCGCAAAAGTTAGGAAAATGAACAATAGTTCAAGTCTGCCCATCATTCTTGTTACTTCCCTTGGTTCGGCTGAGGACCGGGAGCGTGGCGTTGATGCCGGTGCGGATGCCTATATTATTAAGTCAAATTTTGATCAGGGTAATTTATTGGAAGTTATCAAGCGTTTAGCTGGCTAGTCTTTGCTTAACTATAGATAAGTATTGAGCTTATTTGGTGTATTATAGCGTTAAGTTTGCATGCAGGATAATTAGCGTGTAGAGGATACCTCCGGGTGTGGATGTTTTAGAGTGTTTTAATTGGAGTGGGTAAGTGATTAAGGTTTTGATCGTGGATGACTCGGCATCTGTGCGTACATTGTTTGCAGAGATGTTTAAGCGCGAGCAGGATTTCGAAGTAGTCGGCTGTGCCGAAGACGGCTACTCCGCGCTGCGCATGGTCCGGGAGTTGAATCCGGATGTAGTCACCATGGACGTAAACCTTCCTGATTGCGACGGATTCCGGGTCACCAGAATGATCATGGAAGAGAATCCGGTTCCCATTGTAATTGTCAGCGCTATATACCGGGCTTCGGATGCTGAAATCGGTTTTCGCCTTATTGATACCGGGGCCTTGGCTTTTCACAACAAGCCTGCATTGAAAGATGAAAATTTTGAAGACCAGATGCAGGATATTATCGTCTCAGCGCGCTTAATGTCCGAGGTCAAGGTTGTCCGACGTAAGACCCGTTTCAGCAGCAAAGCCATTAAAGATTCCGTTATCCCGCCAAAACCGGTATCCCGACCAGAGCCATCGTCTGCTAAAGGTAAAGTCGTGTCTATCGGTGCTTCTACTGGTGGACCGCAGGCCATAAAACAGATTCTCATGTCAGTGCCGCAGGGCTTTCCCGCTCCCATTCTTATTGTGCAGCATATGTCGGAAGGTTTTACCGAAGGGATGGTCAACTGGCTGAAAAACAATACAGGGCATGATATCAGGATTGCCGCCCAGGATGATGAATTGAAGCCCGGAGTGGTTTATTTCGCACCTGAAGGTGTGCACATGGAAGTCTCGGCCAAAAGACGCATAGTTCTTACTGATGCGCCAAACGTCAATGGTATCAAGCCTTCCGCATCGATTCTTTTTAATTCCATTGCCCGTAATATCGGACGGTCCGCTGTCGGGGTGTTGTTAACCGGAATGGGCAGGGATGGTGCTGACGGACTGCTTGAGATAAGACGAAATGGCGGCTACACTATCGCTCAAGATAAAGAGAGCTCAATTGTTTTTGGTATGCCCGGAGAAGCGGTAAAAATTGGTGGTGCTGTTTCGGTTTTACCGCTGGATAGTATTGGGGGAGAGCTCTGCAGGATTTTTTTGGGATTGCTGGAGGATAAATAGTGGGAAGCAATCATATTCTAGTCGTTGAGGATAGTCTGACTCAGGCGGTTAAGCTGGAATATATTTTATTTGAGAAAGGATTCAAGGTTTCCCTTGTCTCCAATGGTGATAATGCCCTCCAGCTATTGGAGGAAAAGGAAGTTGATCTGGTTATCAGTGATGTGGTCATGCCCGGAATGGATGGCTACGAACTGTGCGAGAAAATCAGGATGAACTCCCGCTACAAGGATGTTCCGGTCATTTTACTGACCAGTCTTTCCGAGCCCGGAGATATCATCAAGGGCTTGAAGAGCGGGGCTACCAACTTCGTAACCAAACCTTATGATGAAACTTTTCTGATCTCACGCATTGAGTCGGTCCTTAAGAATAAATATTTTGATTCTGAGAAATCCACTGTACAGGAAGTGGATTTTGAATTTCAGGGTGACAAGCATGTTTTGAAGGCTGATTTCAGTCAGGTCTTTCATTTGTTGCTTGCTACTTATGAAAATACTCTTCTGCAGTCCCGCCAGCTTGACGTAGCCAACCGTAAATTGCTTGCTCGTGAGGAGCAGCTCAGTTCCGTATTGGCTTCCATGTCCGCCAAAATCGCCGTATTGGACACGGATATGAAAGTTATTGCCGCCAATGATTCGTGGCGGGATATTTTTCTACCCGGAACGAGTGAAGAAGCTATGGATGGTATTGATTTCAAGGATGCCGTTTTTTCTTCAGGTTGTTTGCGTGGTTCCCTTAATGAGCTGGTGGATGGGGTCCGTTCCGTGGCGGAAGGAAAGAGTCGTAAATTTTCCTACGAATATTCTTTTGAGCAGGATGGTGAACCCTGCTGGTATCTGTTGGAAGTAACCCCGATGCAGGGTGAGTCCGGTGGTGCTGTTGCCTCGTTTATTGAGATCACTGAGCGTAAAGAGATGGAGCGGGAGATTATTAAGGCCCGTGATGTCGCTGAAAAGGCCAACCGGTTTAAATCCCGTTTTTTGGCTTCCATGAGTCATGAAATTCGTACACCGCTCAATGCCATAATCGGCATGACCGACCTTACTTTGCGTTCCGAGCTTTCATCAAAGCAGACTGAAAATCTTGAATTGGTTAAAATTTCCGCAGACCAGCTGTTAACTCTCATTAATGATATTCTTGACCTTTCCAAGGTCGAAGCCCGTATGCTTACCTTGGAAGAGACTGATTTCAGTCTTGTTGAGGCAATGCACGACGTGGTCAGAAGTATGGAACAGCAGGCCCGTGACAAGGGGTTGGCCTTAAATATTGAGGTTGATGCGGATGTGCCTGAGGCTGTCTGCGGAGATCAGGGCAGGCTGAAGCAGATTTTATATAACCTTATCGGTAATTCCATTAAATTCACCGAACAGGGTGGTGTTTTTGTTCAGGTCAGCAATTTTGAGGATCGTAAGGAATCCGGGGAAGCTGTGATTCAGGTTTCAGTTCGTGATACCGGGATCGGAATTCCTGAAGAGAAGCAGAATATTGTTTTCGAGAGTTTCCGTCAGGCGGATGATTCGACCACCCGTAAATTTGGCGGTACCGGACTGGGATTGGCAATATCCCGGGAACTGGTTGAGATGATGGGCGGTCAGATCGGAGTCAAAAGCTCTGAAGGTTTCGGCAGTGTCTTTTCTTTCCATGTTGTCCTCAAGTATGGTGATTCCGGGAAACTTGCTGTCGAGCAGGGAGTTGACTGTGTTCTTGACTCTTCTGCGGTCCCTGCTGAATATTCCATTCTTCTGGTTGAGGATAATCCCATCAATGTCCTTGTCGCTACAAGTCTGCTGGAGAAGATGGGGCATTCTGTTGAGGTGGCTTCCAACGGTCTGGAAGCGGTCAGCATGCTTTCCGGTCTTGATGTAGATTTAGTGCTTATGGATCTGGAAATGCCTGAAATGGATGGTTTTAGCGCGTCTGAGAGTATCCGTAACGGAAAGGCTGGGGAAGCTCCCCGCAATATTCCGATTGTCGCTATGTCAGCCCATGCCATGGCCGGGGTCAAGGAAAGATGTGCGAAGGCCGGTATGAATGACTACATTGCCAAACCCGTGCAATACGTGGCTCTGCGGGAGGTCATTCTGCGGACTATGAGTGAAAATTGCGGAGCGCCCGTAGTTACTCCTGAATCAACTTCGACGAATGTGAAGGTCCTTGATCCTGACAAAGCAAACGCCATGTATCAGGGGGACAGTTCTTTATATAATGAGTTGTGCTCCATGTTCATGAGTGACGTGTCCAGTGATATTGTGAAATTCAAGGAAGCACGCGAAAGCAACAAGATTTCTGTTGCCAAGAGGATCGTCCATACCTTGAAAAGCAGTTGTGCAGCTATTTGTGCTCCCCGTGCAAGGGATGCGGCTGTGCAGCTTGAAAAGGCTTTGCTTAATGAAGATGCTCAGGCGGTTGAAGAGTGTCTTGCCAGATTTGAGGATGAGGCGGGCAGAGTCTGTGATGAATTATCCGATTAAACGGATTTTTGAAAAGTTAATAAGGAAGGGCGGAGAGCTTAAAGCTTTCCGCCCTTTTTGTTGTCAGGATAACTGAGGACTATTTCAGGGCTACTTCAAAAGCGGCATTAACGATGCTGGCAGCTTCTTCCTGAATAGCTACAAGATGAGCCAGCCCCTTAAAGGATTCAGCATAGATTTTGTAAATTGATTCCGTACCGGAGGGACGGGCTGCAAACCAGCCGTTTTCAGTCACAACCTTAAGACCGCCGATTGCTTCCCCATTACCGGGGGCTGCGGTGAGACGTTCTTCAATTGTTTCTCCGGCAAGTGTCTTGGCTTTTACCATGTCCGGGGTCAGAATGCTGAACGCTTTTTTCTGTTCCTCTGTGGCCGGGGTATCAATGCGCTTGTAGACCGGATGTCCGAATTTCTTTTCAAGGGAGGTGTAGTGCTCTCCGGGGTCCTGCTCGGTGATGGCGGTAATTTCCGCAGCCAGCAGGTTCATGATGATTCCGTCTTTGTCGGTAGTCCATACGGTACCGTCTTTGCGGAGGAATGATGCGCCCGCACTTTCTTCGCCGCCGAAACCGCAGGTGCCGTCCAGCAGCGGGTCTACGAACCATTTGAAACCAACCGGGACTTCCATGAGCGGACGATTGATGGAATCTGCCACCCTGTTGATCATGGAACTGGATACAAGGGTTTTACCTACGGTGAGCTTGTCGCTCCACTGAGGTCTGTGCTTGTAAAGATATTCAATGGCAACGGCCAGATAATGGTTGGGGTTCATCAGTCCCCGGCTTTTGGTGACGATGCCGTGCCTGTCAGTATCCGGGTCATTAGCAAATGAAATATCATACTGGTATTTCAGCTCAATAAGACCGGCCATGGCATAAGGGGAGGAACAATCCATACGGATTTTGCCGTCCTTATCCACATGCATGAAAGAGTATGAGGGATCGAGCTTTTTGTTCACCACATTTATGTTCAGGTCATATCTTTCAGCGATAGGCTCCCAGAAATCAATGGCAGCTCCACCGAGTGGGTCTACACCAATACTGAGTCCTGCGGATGCGATAGCCTGCATGTCAACGATGTTTTGCAGGTCTTCAACATAGGGAGTGATGAAATCAAATTCTTTAGTGGTGTCAGCTTTTATAGCTCTGTTGAAAGGAATCCGTTTTACATCCTTGAGGCCGTTTTTGAGAATTTCATTGGCCCGGTTCTGGATGGTGCTGGTTGCAGCGGTCCCTGCAGGTCCTCCACTGGGCGGGTTGTACTTGAAGCCCCCGTCTCGCGGCGGGTTATGCGACGGAGTGATTACGACTCCATCTGCAAAACCGTCTTTCCTGCCTTTGTTGTAAGCGAGAATGGCGTGGGAAATTGCGGGGGTAGGAGTGAAGCCCGCATCGTTGAGCAGCACGGTAACGCCGTTTGCTGCAAAAACTTCAAGGGCTGAAATCTGAGCCGGTTCTGAAAGGGCGTGGGGGTCCTTGCCCATGTAGAGCGGACCTGTGTAACCCTTGGATTTTCTGTATTCGCAGATAGCCTGAGCGATTGCGAAGATGTGGGCTTCGTTAAAGGACCCGTCAAGGGCTGAGCCCCTGTGGCCGGAAGTTCCGAAGGCAACAAGGTGAGAATCAAGGGAAGGGTCAGGTTTTACGGTATAATACGCTGAAACTAATCTTGGTATGTTTTCCAGAATGTTCGCAGGAGCCAATTGTCCTGCCAGTTTGCTAAGTGCCATTTAAGCCTCCGTATTTTGAATGCCGATAAAGAATATCAAAGAAATATAAAAAAACAACAGTTAACAGATGTTTTTAAGCTGATTGTAACCTGCATCAAGACAGGAATCCTTGTGTGACAATTAACAGGTTGATATTCCCTTTGTCTATCATTCTCGGCATATATGGACGTTCTTTTGTCAATAATTTGGGCAGTACTGGTCAGCGGACAAAGAAGGTGTTGGATTATTATGAGATAAAAATAAAGTCCCAATTCAAGACTGTTCCGTAGAGCAGGCATATTCCGGTCAGCAGGGCGATGACGGAAAATATGATTTCTTTTGTTTCCGTCCTATGCGGATTTTTTAGTAGATTGAAAAGTTGTACAGGCAGGATCAAGCCCCGGATGCTGAAGATCGTACCTATTATGATCAGTACGGGACCGAGCAGTGGCAAGCGGGTGAATTTACCTGCTCCTGAAAATGCATAAAGGCCGAATGTTGCAATCACTGTGGCAATGAATGCGGTCAGTAGCGGGGGGATGACTGAGTGTTTTTCCGCAAGGGAGGTCAGGTCTTCCCCGGCACCGAAGTAGCGGTAAGCCTTGGGGCCGACAACAATTATCACGATATGCAGGATGGCGATCAGAAAGCAGACTATGCCACTGAAGGTAAGTAAATCAGCTGCGTTATGCATATGAACCCGATTGTGCCGTTAGGGAGTGTGTCGCAGGGGCAGGCGTGTTCAGCGTGCCGTATTTTTATCATTAAATTGCTTTTACGGCACAATAGCACAATTCATTTTTATTTACGAGAGTAAGTGTTGGTTTGATTTTGGATATGCAAAAACAAAGGCTCCCCTGTCATATAGACCGGGGAGCCTTTAAATTTAATGTAAATAGAATCTTAGCGATGCTTCTCAAGTTCCTTGAGGAAGTCGTCGGATACGTCAAAGCCAGTTTCGATAGCTTTGTCTACGCATTCGATTGCTTTTTTGTAGTCTTCTTTTTCAGTGTAGCAGAGGGCGAGGTTGTTCCATGCGGGACCGAAGTTGTCTGCCAGCTTGAGAGCTTTTTCGCAGACTTCGATGCAGTCATCCAGTTCGCCTTCGTTGAAGTAGGCAGCACCGAGGGTGGAAAGAGCCTGTACGAAGTTGGGATCGTACTTGATGGCGCGTTTCAGAGCCTTGATAGCCTTATCGGTTTCGCCCTGTTCCATGTATACGTAGCCGATGTTACCCCAGGGAACTGCGAAGAAAGGACGCTGCTGGGTAGCAGTGATGTTGTAACGCAGGCAGCCTTCGAGGTCGCCACGCTGCATGGCGATACCGCCGAGCTGCACGTATGCTTCTGCCATTTTGGGGGATTCGTCGATGGCTACGAGGAACTCGCGCTCAGCTTCCATGAAGTCCCTTTTGGACAGGTAAGCAACACCGAGGTTGTAACGGGTGTTACTACAGGTGGGGCTGGCTTCTTTTTTCTTTTTCAGGTCTTCGATGTAGTCATCAATGTTGTCAAATTTCTGCATGGGAAAAACCTCTTATATTACAAAAGTTTTGTCGTTGTTGGTCTACTGCCGATGTCGCTGGCTCACGCTAAACGTGTTTGCCTTCTTTTCTCAGCAGTTCTTCGTACCAGACGCAAAAGTCATAAATGGGGCGAACTTTTTCAAAGTTCATGACCAGCATTACTCCGAACTCGGCAGCGGCCTGTGCGTATTCCGAGTTACGGTTTACGTGGACTTCACGGATGAATTCTTCACAGAGCTGCTGTGAAGTCCTTCCGGTTACATCCTGACGCAGGTCAATAGGATCGAAAGGTTTCGCAAAGGGGTCCCATTCGTCGTAACCGATCTTGTCGACAAACCTGCGCCTGCGCGGCGAAAGTTTCTCGTACATGTATCGTTTTTGTTCTTCTATTTCTTCCGGAGTAAGGGTGCCCACGTTTATCTCCTAAGGATTCTCGGGCATTGCGCCGAGTTCAACAGAGTAGTTGCAGGTGGCACAAGCGGACTTGTCTTTGTCGCAGGTTCCGCATGCTTCAGAAGGTTCTGCCGCAGGAGCTTCAGGCTCCGGCTTGTCTCCGGTATTGGCGCCGAGGTATTCCGGGGTGTAGTCGGTTACCAGTGCCATGGAGAGGGGAACCAGTACTTCCGGCAGTTCTTTCAGGGAAGAGTTGATGGAAGCTGCAAGTTCTTCACTCAGCTGCATCAGCTTGGACTGCAAGGTGTCCATGTTGATGGTGGGGTAGGATTTACCCGCAGTGAAGCCTGATTTCTGACAGGAGTGGGCCTGTCCGCCGATGTTCATGGGAACACCGTAAATGCGGCAGGTCAGCGGTCTGTGATCATAGAGGGCACAGAGGTTATCTTCCTGCAGGAAAGGACATTTAACCCTTGCGAGGGATACTTCCTTGAGGATTTCTGTTGTGGAGGCTCCGGACTGGCTGGCTTTGAAAGCCCTTCTTTTGATCTTGTGGATCAGGCGGTCCGCTTTATCAGCATCCTGCATGATAACGGAACGTTCCATGCCGCTGTAAGTTTCGTTGAACTTGCGGTTGATGTAGATCGCTTCCACAAGAGTCAGATCGAAGAGGGCGTGACAACAGTCACTGCAACCTTTGGCGCATTTGATGCCGTCTTCAGTCTGTTCGGATATTTTATTGAAAGTCTTGTCTACTTCAGCGACAAGAGCTTCGTATTTTTGAAAAATTTCTTTGAACTCCAAAGCAAAACCTCCGTAAAAAAAATATGTTCAGAGCTTTGGCGGATAAACCGCGTAAACTCGTATAAGCTAAGTATTATTGTTCAGCAGTCAATTGTTTGCGTGAAAATAATTACTGATTTTATCGAACCGGTCCCGCATGACGGTTCAATCGGCACTGACAGCATGCCGGGGATGGCGCATAAAAAAAGGAAAGTAGAGAGGGAGGAGAAAAAGAAATCCGGCTCCGGCAGGCTGGTCCACTGAACGATATTAAATTCGCTGACCGTTAATTAAAGAGCAGGCGGGAATCTGGGCTAACCCTGATTCCCGCCTTTAAAACTTCGTTAATGAAGAATTTTCTACTGCTCTTCGATGGTGATAGCATCCTGTTCGCAAACTTCGATACAGGATTCACAACCGAGGCATTCGTCTTCGTTAACAGCTACTGCTTTGCCGTCCTGAAGTTCGTAAACTTCGGTAGGACATACATCAACACATTCGCCGTCGCCGTTACATTTGTCATTATCAATGGTAATTACGTAGCTCATAGAGTTACCCTCCAAAAAGATTGATTTTTTAGCCTCTGGTAGCCTGCGTACAAAAGCCTACAGGCTACGCAGTCTTTTTACAATTAGGATTGAGCCGGATTAATTCCAGCTTTGACCCCCGACTCAGGGCTATTGAAATGTGGATAGCCACAAGCCTTCCGCATGTCAAGAAGGCAGGTACTAAAAAGTACAAGAAACATCTTAATTATCTAGATTAAGATTTTCAAGCAGGGATTATGATTTTCAGTCCAGAGGGTGGACTTTACTTATCTATAGATGATGACATTAGTTGCACATTGAATTAATAGGTGACTTTATCTCGCAATAATAGATGTTATAATTTTAGGAGTTTTTATGCTGACAGAAGAACAGCTCGATAAATATGTTGATGCTTTGTGGTGGGGGCTTACCACCGCCCGTACCAAGCCCTATGAGAAGGGTGACCTGATCATGGTCCGCTATGAAGCGGAGGCCCTGCCTCTTGCGGAAGCAGTATTCAAGCGTCTCATTGACGAAGGTTTGAACCCCGTACCGAGGATGACTCTGACTCCGGAAATGGAGAAGAGTTTTTACGGGGACGGTAATGACGAGCAACTTAAATATATTGCTCCCGGTGAAGAGGAATTTACCGAAGGCCTTAATGGTTTGATCGTTCTGCTGGCACCTTCTTCCCTGACCCATCTGGCCGGAGTTGAGCCTTCCCGCATGGGCAAATGCGCTGTGGCCCGTAAATTCCTGCGTGACATCATGGAAAAGCGGGAACAGAAAGGCGAGCTGGGCTGGACTCTCTGTTCCTACCCCACAAGGGCTCTTGCTGAATCCGCCGGGCTTACCATCAAGGAATTCACCGACCAGATCGTGAAAGCCTGTTACCTTGATGAAGATGATCCGGCTTCCTGCTGGAAGGGCGTTTTCGACAAGGCTTCCGAGGTCAAAAACTGGCTGAACGGTTTGGATATCGAATCCTATCGTGTTGTTACCGATGATATGGATCTTACCGTGAAGCATGGTGAACTGCGTCAGTGGATCGGCGTTTCCGGACACAACATCCCCAGTTTCGAGCTTTTCATCTCTCCTGACTGGCGCGGCACTTCCGGCGTATACTACGCTGACCAGCCCTCCTACCGTTCTGGTAACTATGTTGAGGGTGTGCGTCTTGTCTTCGAAGATGGCGTAGCCAAGGAAATCACTGCCAAGGAAGGCGAAGAATTCGTCAAAAAACAGCTGGCAATGGACGAAGGTGCTTCACGTCTCGGTGAGTTTTCCCTTACCGACCGCCGTTTTTCACGCATTGACAAATTTATGGCCAATACCCTCTACGATGAAAACTATGGTGGCGAATTCGGTAACTGCCACGTTGCAGTAGGGTCTTCCTACCCTGATACCTATGCCGGGGATCAGGCCGAGCTTAATGAACTGATGAAAGAAGAACTTGGCTACAATACTTCCGCCCTGCACTGGGATTTGGTAAATACTCAGGATAAAACAGTTTATGCTAAATTGAAGGATGGCAGTGAAGTGGTCATCTATAAATCCGGTGAATTCCAGATTTAATCTTTTTACCCGCATAACTATTCAATAAAGTATCCCGGCTGGATTTATTCAGCCGGGAATTTTTTACCCCTTTTTATTTGGCATCAGGTTTGCTTACTACAAGTGTTTGCTGTCGCTTTTTCGGCAGTGAGCACTTGTTTTTGTTTGAAGAATGAATATTTAATTTATATATGCTTGTTTTTGCATAAATAAACAGTCGAATTATTAGCCGGTTAGGTTTAAGCCAAGTCTTCCGTGGGTTAATCTGGATTTCTTGACTGATATTATCATCCGGGTTATTTTTCTTCTCAGGGAAAACGGTGGAGGTGATCCTCATGAAGAAGTTTTTAAGCGTATTAGCCTTGCTGGTGATTATGGTTTTACCGGCACAGGCATTTGCATCATATTATTATACCCTTGAAGGTACAGTTGGCGCCTTAAGTGATGGTGGAGGGCTGGCAAGTGCAGCCGGAATCTCTATCGGTGATACCGTAAGGTATGTAATTGAAATTGATACCGACCGGGCCGGGTATAGAACCGTTGGTAATGGTCAAACTAAGACTGTAAATAATTCGTATTACACTTCTTTGTATTCCGGTACACTTAATGGTTATGGCTCTACTGCTAATGGTTACTTAAAGGATAGGGGCTATGGCTATTCTGCTTATACTGGAAATGATAATTCAGCAGTGTATATGAATGGTTGGGGCTCCAGTTTTGCAAATCTCGGCATAGGGGATACTGTGCAGCAGATTTACGAGTCTGCTTATAATGCTGATAGCAACTGGCAGTACAGTCAGGTTACAGCAATTAATTTGAAGATTACCAACATATCCAACGTTGCACCTACCCCCATTCCTGCAGCCGCATTTCTGATGCTCGGCGGGCTTGGAGTGGTTGGATTCGTAAAGCGTAGATTCTTTTAATATCTACTGAAGTTAAAAAGTAAGGCCGGAACCATGATCTTTTGTGATCGCGGTTCCGGCTTTTTTTATTTTCTTGCGAATGCAAATGATTGGCTTCGGTTAAAGCTTAATGTGATTATGCTGATTGCGGCAAGTGCCAGCAGCGGCCAGATGGATGAAAATGCCAGCAGGGTACTGAAGCCGATGCAGAGTATCATGCAGGGAATGCGCACCGCCAGCGATTCAAATATTTTTAAGGCGGCTCCCACGGCAATCAGTGAATTGGCGAGAAAGAATACATTGGCAAATGATACCAGATCTTCAAGGGTGACTACTCCCGTATGGATAAGGAACAGGTCTAGCATATGGATGCAGAGCAGGATCAGGATTGCCCGGTAGGGGGCGTTGTTAGCGTTGGCCTTCGCCAGAATGGAGGGTAATTTACCCTTGGCTGCTAGCGTTGCGATAAGCCGGGAAACCCCGCCGATAATCATCAGGTAGGTGCAGATGCACAGGGCGCAGGTAACCAGCATGACTGTGAAGTTCGCATATCCGCCCAGTAATGGTTCGACTGTCCGGGCAACGTTAAGAGAACCGTGTTTGCTGCTTTCAATCGAATGCATGGCCCAGCCGACCAGCAGATATACTACGCTTACAGCGGTGACTCCGATAATGGTTGCCAGTGGGATTGTCCGTTCAGGGTTGCGCACTTCCATTGAATAATTGCCGATGATCTCCCAGCCGATGATGGCCCAGAAAAGTAGCAACAGGGTGGAGCCCAGTGCCGGGATATCCGGCGCATTAACCGGAAGAGGGCTTACCGGACTGGTGCTGATGGTGGTGAAGCTACCGCTGATCATAATCAGTCCGATGGCGATGCTGGCAATGAGCGAGATGGTGCTGACAAAGGTTACCCTGCGCAACAATATGGTGGCGCACAAAAGGAGCATGGCTGCTGTGGCTCCTGAAGTCTGGGTGGCAGACAGTGCGAAGGTGTGGGCGATGGAGTCCGCTGCGGTCATCAGTACCGGGACCGGCCCGACGCAGACCGCGCAGATGATATAGTTGGAAGCCAGTTGTCCGGCTTTTTCACCGAATGCTTCGCGGATAGCAATAGGAACCCCTTCTGATCCGGGGTAGGCAACGGCCAGCCGTGCGAAAAGTGAAGCAAAGACCGCCCCCAGAACCATAATGATCAGCCATGCTGCCACGGACCATTCTCCAAGTCGTGCCTCCGCCATGGGCGGCAGCAGGATTACCCCCGACCCGAGCACGGCCCCGGCCAGCAACCCGCCTAATTGAATGGGACCCATTCGTTTGTTTTTCATTTCTAGACCTTCCTGAATTTGATTGTCTGAATTTAGCAGTAATTTTGTTATCTGAAAAACTGAATATTCAGATTGAAATGTTCACTAAAACAGATAAGAGTGTAGGCAGGAGGACAGCATGGAAATCCGACACTTACTTTCGTTCAAGGAAATTGTAGAGCAGGGTAGCTTTATTAAGGCTTCGCAGGTGCTCAATTATGCCCAGTCTTCGGTCACATCCCATGTAAGGGCTATTGAGGACTTTTATGGTCGGCCTGTCTTTGACCGTCTTGGTAAGCGGGTGGTCCTTAATTCTTTCGGGGAGCGCCTTTACCGCAGGGTTCTACCTTTGCTGGCCGGGTATGATGATCTGTGCGGATTGAAAAACGAAGTGGGAGAACCTGCAGGGCAATTACGTATCGGCGCGCCGGAATCAACCATGCTTTACCGGCTTTCCCCGGTGCTTCAGAAGTACAAATCCATGTATCCTAAGGTGGATTTGATCATGCACAATTCCACCTGTCCGGCTATGCGCGGTCTGCTGCGCGATGGAAGTCTTGATATGGCGGTATTGCTGGATCAGGTGGTGGAGGAAGAAGAGCTGATCTGCAAACCGCTCTTTGATGAACCCATGTGCGTGGTCCTGCCTCGTGAATATCCGGCTGACGAACTTATCAATTCTCCGGCCCATGCGGTGCTCTATACGGAGGCCGGATGCAGCTACCGCCAGATTTTCCAGCAACTGCTGGCTGATAAGAATATCAAGGCTGACAACATCATTGAGACCGCCAGCGTGGAAGTCATTAAGCAATACCTGCTCTGCAATATCGGGGTTTCATTCCTGCCCGAAGTTGTGGTTCGTAAGGAACTGGCAGATGGCATGCTCAAGGGTATTCCATGGGAATCTCTCGACCCTATCCGGGTTCAGACTGTCCACCATAAGGACAAATGGCTTTCCCCGGCTATGGAGGAATTTATGCGTTTGCTTGAGGATGCTGCGGTGGGATGGGGATAGTTTTTCCTTGACCTTGTTATCTCCATTCAATTGGAATAGGTTGGCGTTGAATAATTAAGTAAGTCAAAGAAAAGGACGTTCGACATGGCAAAACAATATCAGCCCCGCATGCATTCTGCGGAGCATATTTTGAATCAGGTGATGGTGCGCAAATTTGATTGTGACCGCTGTTTCAGCGCACATATCAACAAGAAGAAATCCAAGTGCGATTACAATTTCGAGCGCGGTTTAACCGATGCTGAGGCTGGCGAAATTGAGCAGGGCGTTAACGAGGCGATTTCATCAAATCTGGTAGTGACTGAACAGATGATCAGTCTTAAAGAAGCCGATGAACGCTTCAATTTGACCCGCCTTCCTGAAGGAGTGACCGAAGTGCGTGTGGTCAATATCGGTGATTTTGATGCCTGCCCCTGTATTGGTGATCATGTTGAAAATACCAATGAAATCGGAGAGTTCAGGATGGTTTCACACAGCTTTGATGATGGAGTCCTGCGTATCCGCTACAAGCTCGGTGAGCCGGAAATTTAAGCTTAAGTTGAAAAACTTGTTTACAGAGCTGAAATCTGTTGCTAGTTATAGATCAGCTTTTTGAATACACATTCCGTGCAACTGGCGATGTAATGTGGAATTAACCACAGGGAAACACGGAATTTATTTTACCAGCCGCTCGCCTGGGCCTCGTCTTTTTCAAGACGTGCATCCTTACCCCTCCACGGGGTGAATCACAAGGAGTGCCCATGCAGCAATATCGAAATCTTCTCCAAGCTAACGATCCTGACATTTTCAATGCTCTTTCCGGCGAGGAATCCCGCCAGAGAGCAGGTATTGAACTGATCCCTTCTGAAAATTACACCTACCCCGAAGTGCTCTGCACCCTCGGCAGTGTTTTCACCAACAAATACTCCGAAGGTTATCCCGGCAGACGTTACTACGGCGGTCAGGAATTTACCGATACCATCGAAGACATTGCCCGCGAAAGAGCGAAGCAGGTCTTCCGCTGTGAGCACGCCAATGTGCAGCCGCTTTCCGGTTCTCCCATGAACCAGGCTGTATATCTCGGTTTGCTTGAACCCGGCGATACCATTCTGGCCATGGATCTTTCCCATGGCGGACACCTCACTCACGGTGCCCCGGTTTCCTTTATGGGCAAGCTTTTCAATTTCATCCGTTACAAAACCGATCCGGTTGACGGTAGCATTGATTTTGATGATCTGCGCAAAACAGCCCTTGAGCACAAGCCGAAAATGATCCTTTGCGGTTACACATCCTACCCCCGCGATCTGGATTACGCCGCTTTCAAGAAAATTGCCGACGAAGTAGGGGCCATTACCATGACCGATGCTTCGCACTACGGCGGTCTCATTGCAGCCGATGTCATTCGCAACCCCTTTGACTTCGGTTTTGATGTAGTCACTTCCACCTCACACAAATCCCTGCGCGGTCCCCGTGGCGGAATGATTCTTTGCAAGAAGGAATTCGCGCCCAAGATCGACAAGGCTGTCTTCCCCGGTCTGCAGGGTGGGCCGCACATGAATACCATTGCCGGTATTGCGGTCACTCTCAAAAAAGCGCTTGAGCCGGAATTCAAGGAATACGGCAAGCAGGTGCTGCTTAATGCAAAAACACTGGCGGATGAACTGCTCAAATCCGGTGCTTCCCTTGTTACCGGAGGAACTGACAATCACATGATGGTCCTTGATACCGAGAAGAGCTACGGCATTAACGGCAAAGTCGCCGAAGAGCTGCTCGACGAGGTTGCCATCACCACCAATAAGCAGATTATCCCCGATGATCCCAATCCGCCCCTGAAACCCAGCGGTATCAGGATTGGTACTCCCGCTGCTACTTCCCGCGGCATGAAGGAGTCCGATATGGTCAAGCTGGCGGGCTGGATTACCACCATCCTCCAAAATCCTGAAGATAAGAATCTGGCCGTTACCACCCGGTCGGAAATTGAATCTTTCTGCTCAAGGTTTCCGGTTCCGGGAATCTAGTTGAAAACTCCTTCCTTCCCATGTGTCCGGGATTCCATGCATCCCCGGGAATCCCGGACAAAGATTTCTAACCGGGCTGGCTGAAAATTTTATTGTAAATTGTCTTGTGGGTAACAACTTTTTTAGCCAGTCCGGTAATTTTTCATCACCCCATCCTCCAAATAAAAATCGACTTGAACCATCAGGATCAAGTCGATTTTTTTTACGGCCTGTATTTCTCCGGCAATTTATATTTCAGCCAATAACTCCAAAGTAGCCAGACTGAAACAGCCACACATGCCCCAAAGGCCCAGCCGGCCATGACATCGGTGGGGAAATGCTTGCCCAGATAGAGGCGGGAGTAGCCGACTCCGATGGGCAGGAAGAGCATCCACGGGCGCAGCTTACGGAAAAAGAACATGAGCATTACCGCAAAGGCCATGGAGTTTGCCGCGTGTGCAGATGGGTAGGAGTTGCCGCGCTCTTTGGTCTGCTGGTAGTCAAGCGGTCTGCGCTGCCAGATTCCGTCATCGCGGAAATAGGTCAGGGCGATGGAGTTCAGCGGGCGGACCCTGCCGATGGATTTTTTGGTGATGTTGGTGGAAAAGTCGGACAGCCCCATGGTGGCAGATATGAGCAGGATGATGACCAGAAATTTAGCTCCCTTTTTCCAGACTCCGATAATAGTCACCACAGCAATGATGGACCAGAGCAGGGCGGCGGATGAAAGCAGGGGCATTACTATATCCAGCCAGTGCTTGCGGAATATCTGGTTGACCAGAATGAATATCTGCATATCCAGCGGTTGAGTAAGAAACGGCACTTATTTCTCCTGTATGAGCGTTTTCCTTGGCAAGACGGTTGTTTCCGAATAACATCCCCGTCCGTTGCAATGAATTTAGCTCGTATGGTTTATTGGTCTGCGAGTATCAATATAAATAAAAGTAAAAGCCCGCAAGGGATATACATTACATATAAATTACAATGAAAAAAATTTCCCTGATTCTGCCTCGTTTCAGTCGTTACGGCGGGGTGGAGCGTTTTGGATATAATTTAAGCACGGCCCTTGCTGATGCCGGATACTCCGTTGATTTTATCTGTGCCCGTGCTGAGGATGAACCGCCGCAGGGCGTCAACATCATCAAAGTAGGCCGTTACGGGGTCTGCCGGGTCGGGAAGCTGCTTTGGTTTGTTATGGCGGCAGAAAAGGCACGCAGGAAAGGCAATTACGACCTGACCATCAGCCTTGGTAAATCCCTGAATCAGGACATCCTGCGTATTGGTGGCGGACCGCTTGAATCTTTCTGGTCCCTTTCGCAACGGGCTTGGCCTGCGGGATTTGCGCGTTCCTTTAAAATGTTCCGCCGCCGCACAGCTCTGGTCAATATGCTCATTAAGTATATCGAGCGTAAGCAGGCTGCATCGGATTGTCGCATGGTCTGCGTTTCCCATCGTGTGCGCGACTGGATGGTGGATTCCCATCCCTCACTTAGCGGACGCAAAATTGATGTCATTTACAACAAACCGGACCTGTCCCTGTTCAGCCCGTTAAGTCTGGAAGAACGAAACTTCGCACGCGCAGAATTTTCATTATCTGAAAAAGATGTCCTCATCTCCACCGCGACAACAAACTTTGCGCTTAAGGGTGTCTCTTTCCTGATTAAAGCACTTGCCGAGCTTCCCGCTAATTACCATTTGCAGGTTGCCGGGGGCCGCAACCCTTCCAAATACATCAAGCTTGCCGAAGAGCTGGGCGTTGCCGAACGGGTGCGTTTTCTTGGTAAGGTTGAAGATATGCCCGCGCTTTACGGGCGTTCCGATGTTTTCGTGCTGCCCTCATTTTACGATGCCTGCTCCAACTCAGTGCTCGAAGCGCTGGCCTGTGGAGTTCCGGTAGTCAGTTCCCGCGATAACGGCAGCAGCTATTTCCTGCCTGAAGAACAGATCATTGATGATCCGTCAGATTATATGAAGCTGGCAGAAATGATCAGTAAAGTAGCAGCGCAGAAAAGTGGGGAAGCGTTCAAATGGCCGGATGATGTTCCGTGCGGGATTGAACCTTACCTGAAGCTGGTGAAGCAGATGCTTTGAGCAAAAACAGCGAACTTGATTAAAGGGCGGAAGGTTAATTCTTTCCGCCTTTTGTTTTTTTGAGTGTCGAATTATCAGCAGGAAGGCTTTGCATCATACAATCCAGAAGATTCCATTTGGCGTACATTTTGTGAAGTTCGCCGCTTTCATAAAGCTGCTTGAATCCAGAATCGTAGATTTCGCGTACTTGTCTGCCTCGTTCGGTTTTCGGGAAAACCATGACCCATTCTCGTCTGGACAGCTCTTGAATTGTAAATTGTGACCAGTCCATGTGGCGTAATTCGGAAGCATCCTTGCCTTCCTCGAATGCAATCCCGTTGCCTTTGTTTTTCATGACATCTTTAAGGATTGTGCAGTCATCAAGGTAGTATTTTACCCTGCCCATAAAAAGAAGCTTTAAGGCAGCGTAACGGGTGCGGATTTCTTTGGTATTGATGCCGTATTCCTTGCCTTGCATGGGTGGGGCAACTGTCTGGTTTATATTGTCAGTAATTGTTTTTATGCCCTGCCAGCTGGGTAGCAGCTTTTTGTTGAACATTACAGCGATGCGGTAAACCCAGGTTGGGTAACGGCTGTAAAGATAGTCATCCGAAGTTTTTTCTATTCCGCCGGAGATATCAGCTCCGCCTTTGCGTATATTCATCAAAGCCCGTTTGAAAGGGAAATAGCTGGTTTCAACTTTGTATCCTTTGTCCGTGAAGATGGCTTTCATAATGTCATGATAAAGCCCTGTCCCATTACGGTTGGTTACGCCTTTCCACTCCTGAGTGTGGTATTGAATAATATTGGGGTTCAAGTCCTGCCCGGAGGCAATGAGCGGCATTGAAAAAATGTATAGAATGCAGAACATAAGCAGCAAACTTATACTGCGGAATCTGATATTGAACTGGAGGAAGGACATACCTATTTTATCTCACCGAACATGCAAATAGGCAAGTATAATCACACGAAGAAAGGCGAAGCTGGAAATCCAACTTCGCCTTTTTATTTTTAAGTCACATTCTGCCAAGCTGGCAACTCTTTAAACAACTTAAAGGGTTTAAGCCCTCGGAGAGCCGCCGGAGGCATGCCTTTTACCAGCTGTTGCGGACGCGCACGCCTTTAGAAGCCATGTGCTCCTTGAGCTGGGGGATGGTGTAATCTCCGTAGTGGACGATGGAGGCGATGAGCGCGGCAGTGGCGCGGCCTTCGGTTACGGCCTCTACCATGTGCTGCGGATTACCGGCACCACCGGATGCGATGACGGGAATCTGTACGCTTTCAGCTACCAGTCGGGTAAGTTCGAGGTCGTAACCTGTCTTTACGCCGTCAGCATCAATGGAGTTAAGGCAGATTTCGCCTGCGCCGAGGGATTCCCCGGTCTTGGCCCATTCGAGGGCGTCGATGCCCATGTACTTGCGGCCGCCGTTGATGACGATTTCGAAACCGGAAGGAATCTTCTCGGATTTCTCAACACGCTTAACATCCATGCCGAGCACGATGCACTGGGAACCGAACGCTGCGGCCCCTTCGCTGATGATGTCCGGGTTCTTGACCGCACCGGAGTTGACGGAAACCTTTTCCGCTCCGGCGAGGAGTACGTCACGCATATCCTGTACGGAGTTGATACCGCCGCCCACGGAGAAGGGGATGAAAATTTCAGAAGCTACGCGCTCGACCACGTCGAGGAAAATACCGCGACCTTCGGAAGATGCGGTGATGTCGTAGAAGACGATTTCGTCCGCGCCCTGTTCATAGTAGAGGCGGGCAGTTTCCACGGGATCACCGATATCAACATTGCCTTTGAATTTAATGCCCTTGGTGAGGATTCCGTTCCTTACATCGAGGCAGGGGATGACTCTTTTACTAAGCATCGGAAACCTCCTTGCAGTATTCGTAGAAATTGGAAAGCAGCTTCAGGCCGGGGCGTCCGCTCTTTTCCGGGTGGAACTGAACGGCCCAGAGACCTTCGCGTCCGTGCAGGGAGCAGAAGGGGCGGCCATAGATGGTTTCACCGATGATGTATTTGTCTTCGGGTGCAGGATAGTAGCTGTGTACAAAATAGAAATGTGCTTCAGGATCGATGTCCTTGAAAAGAACACAGTCCTGCTTAAGCTCAATCTGGTTCCAGCCCATGTGGGGCACGCGGATGGCAACGCCTTCGTAATCTTCCCAAGAGGGATTGAAGAGGCGGCATTCACCGGGAATTACGGAAAGAGCCTGAGTGTCGTTTTCTTCGCTGTAGTCGAGCAGGATCTGGCAGCCGACACAGATACCGAGCAGCGGCTTTTTCTGCTGCACGAGATCCTTGAGAAGTTCATCCAGTCCGCCGGATGTGAGTTCATCCATGGCCTGACCGGCAGCTCCGACACCGGGAAAGATGATGCCTGTAGCTTCGGACAGGACTTCCTTGTCGGAAGTAATCTGGTTTGGAATGCCCAGTTTGTTCAGCGCGCGCTGTACACTGGTCTGGTTTCCGGCCTTGTAGTCAAGAATAGCCAGCATGAGAGGGGCCCCCTTCTGTTTGTTAAATACTTATTGAACCGCAGAAGTCTGTAACTTTAATGAGGGTATATTTTCCGGATGCAGAAATGTATCCGGAAGAACGGCTGCCTTTGCCTTAAGGCGGCAGTATATAACGGTTCTGTTCTATATATAGGAGCTAGTCAAAAAAACGAAGGAAAACAAGTGAAAATGTAACCGGAATATATTTTTTTCAAAAAAAAAGAAGCTGGCTGTAAAAGATTACTTTGCCATTATGCGCAGATAGAGATCGCCCTTGAAAGGACCAAGTTTACGGCCCTGTCCTTTTAGGCGGATGGGGCGCCCGATGACGAAATCGCGGGGCAGGGTGATCTCAAGGGTTTTGCTCTTTTTGCGGAGACCCTGTTGCAGGGTGATGCGTACGCTCCGGCCGGGATGCAGGGCAGAGGCCGGGAAGTAGACAGTCTGTTCATCATCCAGCTGGCCCTTGAACCAGCCCTTGATTCCTGATCCGAGACCGGAGGAAACATCAACCGATGCGCTTTTGTCGCCCCAGTTTACATTGAGCTTGCGTTCCTTGATGGGTGCGGACGGCTTGCGGAAGGGCTTGTCCTTGCTGATCTGGCTGTAGATGTCTTCAAAGACCTGCCGTGCAAAAGGATCGTTCAGGATATCCTTGAGCACATCTTCTTCCTTCTGGAAAAAGTAGCGGCTCTGCTGGGCACTGGAGGTACCGTTGTTGCGCGCTTCGGTTTTGGCTTTGGATTGCTGCGCCCGGTAGGCGCTGGCACCTTCGCGGGCGGTCTTGCGTTCTGATTGAGATTTGAAGTTTGATTTCTGGCGGGTGTATGAACGTTTATCCGCAGAAGCTTTTCCAGCCCCGGTATTGCCGGCTACGTTTTTAAGAAAGACGTAGGCCTCGTTCAGTTCCCGGAACTTCTTTGCGGCATCAGGGCTGGGGTTCAAGTCAGGGTGCATGCTGAAGGCCAGCTTGCGGAAGGAACGTTTTATGTCCTCCTCGCTGGCGTTGGGTCCGACTTTTAGAATGCTCTGTGCCTGTCTTGTGTTCATAGTGATTATTAGTCTTCGTCAGTGATCAGTGCGTTGGGTGCAACATCAGGATCATGCTGGCGCAGTCCTTCGGCGCGGATGTATGCCTTGCCTTCTTCAACGAATTTGGCATGGCCAGCTTCGTTGTTAACGCCGGGACAGTATTCCTGAATCATCTCCCAGCTCATCTCATCAATAAGATTGCCCCGGAAAAAGGGCCATGCGCGACAGATATCAGGGCGTCCGGGATGGACACCGCAGCCTTCATTATAAAATACACAGTATCCGTCCTCGCGGGATTGGAGACGGATTTTGCCGTTTACGGTTTCGCTGTGTTTTTCAATAAGTTCCTGTTCGGAGATGCCGAGGTGATCGGCGAGACGGTTACGGTCCTTGGCGGTCATGATGATACCGCCTTCGCCCTGGCAGCAGTGGCCGCACATCCGGCATTCAAAAGCCTTGCTCATTATTTCTTGCCTGCTAAATTTTTATGGTCAACCATTATGCAACGGTCTTCGATTACGGTGATGTCTTTGCCTTCGAGTAGTTCGCGTGCTTCGGGGCTGAAAATATCCTGCTGCATCCAGAAGCATTTGGGCAGGGTTTCAAGCTCCAGTACTTCACGGGCGTGGTCAGCGCAGAACTGGGAAGCCCGGAAAAGGTTTACGAGATCGACCGGAACAGGGATGTCCTTGACGGATTTGTAGGTCTTAAGGCCCCAGACATTCTCCCTTTTTGGGTGAACCGGGATAATTTCAAAACCTGCATCCATCATATAACGGCAGACCCGGTCAACAGGGCGTCCGGGCTTATCCACCGCGCCGATTACGGCTATTACCTTGACCTCATCAAGAAGTGCGGCTAATTTTTTTCCGTCAAATATAAGCATATTTTGATCTCTCCGGGCAATTGATTTCAGCATGCTACAGTAAAGCCCGGTTACTTGCAAAGTTCTCTTTTCCAAGAATCCTTATTTATATGAATCCGATACATCCAAGGAGTATAGCCCATGTCTGATCTGGAATCCAATGTAGTTGTTCCGCGCAGTGAGCTTGAAGCCCGCTGGGCAAAATGCCGCCGTTTCCTGCCCGAAGTAGCTCCACAGGCAGGGGGCATGCTCTGCTTTTCGCGTTTGCAGATTTATTACCTCTCCGGCTCATTTGTCAACGGTGCAGTATGGCTTCCGCTGGAAGGGGAACCGATTCTTTTTGTCCGCAAGTCCTGTGACCGGGCAAACATTGAAAGTTCCATTAAAAATATCGCCAGCTTCAAGTCTTTTAAGGATCTGGCTCCCATTGCCAGACAAATGGGCCAGCCGTTGAGTGAAGTTATGGGCGCAGAAACCGCAGGCCTCACATGGCAGCTGGGTGAAATGCTCACATCCCGCATGTCCGAATATAAATTTGTACCCGGCGATAAGGTGCTGGCTATGTCCCGTGCGGTGAAGTCCGAGTGGGAACTGGAGATCATGCGCGAAGTGGGACACCTGCACCATACCGCGTTGTTTGAAATCCTGCCGGAGCTGCTTGAGACAGGCATGAGCGAGATGGAGATAGCAAAATATCTCTGGAATATCTTTTTCGAGCTGGGCCATGAAGGGCACATGCGCATGCAGACTTTTAATGAGGAGATTTTCCTCGGTCATATTTCCGCCGGGGATTCCGGTATCTACCCCAGTTCATTTAACGGTCCGCTGGGGCTGCGCGGGGTGCATCCGGCTTCACCGTTTATGGGCAGCGGCGACAAGTTCTGGGAGAAGGGCGCGCCCCTTTCCGTGGATTGCGGATTTGTAATGCAGGGTTACCATACCGATAAGACACAGGTTTACTGGGCCGGACCCAAGAGTTCCATTCCCAAGGAAGTTCTGGATGCGCAGTATTTTTGTCAGGATATGCAGGCTCTGGCTGCTGATCATCTTTATCCCGGAACCATGGTCAGTGAGGTCTATGCCAAGGTCATGGAACAGGCAGAGAAAGAGGGCTTCATGGAAGGTTTCATGGGCATCGGCGAATGCAAGGTCCCGTTTATCGGGCACGGCATCGGCCTGACTGTGGACGGCTTTCCACCCATTGCCAAGGGCTTTGATATCCCCATTGAAGAAGGTATGGTCTTCGCCCTAGAGCCGAAGCAGGGCATTCCCGGAATAGGCATGGTCGGGGTGGAAAATACTTTTGAAGTCACCGCAGACGGGCCGGAGTGCCTGACCGGTGATGATTACGATATTATTTGTATTGAGTAAGTTATTGGTTTGAAAAATCAAAAGGGTACGCAGATGGTTTTGGCTGCCTGCGTACCCTTTTTTTATTTATATAACGGTTATGACGTCTTCTCTCGCCAGCCGTGCTTTAGGCTGACCGTGGTTGTAATCGCCGCCTTTCAGATGATATCCCAGTGCCAGTGCTACTTCGCAGACGTAGCCGTTAAGCTCTTTCTTGAAGGTCTCACCAATAAGTTCAGAATCAACACCCTCCATAGGGGTGGACTCTAGTCCCAGCCGCGCAATCGTATGCATGGTGTTGCCCAGTGCGAGATAAGTCTGGGCTTTGGTCCAGCTGCCGTTGAATCCGGTTTCATCAGTATTCAGTCCGGCAAAGAACATCCCTTTTTCCATCATCTCGTCATATTTATCCGCTGGTAGATGACCCGACTTGACCTCGGCATCTACAACTTTTTTATATTGTTTTTCTGTGAAGTAGGGATTGTAAGCGAATAGAATTATGTGCGAGGCCTCCGTAGCGTGAGGCTGGTTGAATTCAAATTTATTGGCAAAAGTATCGTGGAAGCGCTGTTTTGCTTCGTCACTTTCGATAATAATAAATTTCCATGGCTGCGAATTAACGGATGAAGGCGACAAGCGCATGGCCTCTTTGATGATAGCTATTTTGTCGGCTGGAATGCGTTTAGCAGCATCGTATTTTTTGCAGGCATAGCGAAAGTTAAGGTCTTTAATGATAGGGTGATCCATAATTGTCTCCGGTTAAGGATTTAAGAGTATCAATTTTAGGCCGAGTTTAACCCGACATGGCGGACCCGTTCAATCCATTTCTTTTTATAAGCTTACGGTACTAACGAAAAATCCCCCGCAACTATCAGGCTACGGGGGATTCGTTTTGTCTTCTGTCTGTAAAAATTACTTCACATCAATATCAAGTCCGCTTCCGGTCTTGTTAATAACTGGGGCCGGGGTCTGACCTTTGAGGTCCATGACCATGCGGATTTTGTCATCGTAGATGCCGATCCTGAAGCGTGAGAAGATCGGGTTCTCCGGCTTGAGCACGGTAGGCCCGAAGTAATCCCATTTGCCTTGGATATCGACCACAAGGCGGTTGGGGTCTTTCAGGAAAAAAGATGTGTAGGACAGGGGCGAGCCACCGAGATCGAGGCTGATTCTGGTCTTGTTGTCCACTTCCTTGAAATAGATGGACTTGAGCTTGCCTTCCTGCAGACCGTGCTTTTCGTCTTCCGGCTTTGGTGCTTCTTCAGCTTTTTCAGCTGCGGTTGTGGCGTTGCTGACATCTGTGCCGTTGAAGGCCAGAATGGTTTTTGAAGTAGCGTTGCCCTTTGTGGCGTTACTCTGTGTGGCATTGATTAGAGTTGCATTGGCTGTGCCGTTAGCAACCGGGATGGCAACAGTTCCGTTTTCAACTTCAACACTGCTGTTGGTGGCATTGGCAATAGCCATGGAAAGCAGGGGAAGCTCGTTTTCCGGCTCGGCTTCAATCAATTCTGTTTCTTTAGCAGGTGCAGTTTCGGACTGTTCCTCCTGGAGCATCCAGCTTTCGGGAAGAAGCAGTTGCGGATTGATGAAGGCGAGAATTGCCAATGCGCCGAAAATGTGGATCAGGGCCTGCTTGCTGGTGAAGTAGTTGCCATAGCGGCGGAAGCTGCGGCTGCATGAACCGCAGGAGTAGGACCTGACCGGTACGAGCAGTGAAATAAGGACGTCAGCAACCAGCCCCCGCCTGAAATAAAGGCGGTTGCTATCGCAAAACGGGCACTGAATTATTCTTTTCTGCTTTTTAGTCATTGTGCGGTATTTTCCTCCGATCCCCATCTACCAACACTTTGAAACATGCCAAAATTCTTTAATTGTCTGTAGTTATACTTATAAAAGAGCACACTAAAATGTCAATTAGCAGTTTCTACGAAATTAAGGGGAACCCATTAGATGAGTTCCCCCTTGAATAATCAAGTCTGGCAGCGCGAAGCTAACAACTGATTAACCCGCAATAGCTTCGGACATGATGCATTCGAGATCTTCGCGTTCCATTTTCGCGGGGGTGAACTCGAAGAGCTTGCCCATGGTCTGCTCGGCGATGTCGACCAGCTCGGCAACATCTTCTTCTTTTGCACCGTAATCCTTGAGGGATTCCTCGTTGAATCCGGCACGTTCGAGCAGGGAACGCAGTCCTTCGAGGAATACGGTAGCACGCATGTTTTCATCAAATTGCTGGGTATCGTAACCCATGGCCATGGCGAGGTCTTCGAAACGTTCCGGGCTTTCCGGGATCAGGCGCTTGAAATAGGGCACGGAAAGCTTGGCAAGGCCGAGGCCGTGCGGCAGTTCGGGATATTTTGCGCTCAGCGCATGCTCAAGTGCATGCTGGGAAATACAGCGGGACAGGGTTTCGCACATACCGGCGGCAGTGCTGGACCATGCCATTACTGTGCGCGCTTCGATGTTGTCGCCTTCAGCAATTGCCATGGGCAGGTAATGGCTGCTCAGGTGCACTGCTTCAAGGGCGAGCATGTCGCTCATGGGCTGGTGCGCGGTGGAAAGGAAGGTTTCCACTGCATGGAAAAATGCATCGATGCCGGTGTAGGCGGTTGTGCGCGGGGGCACGCTGACCATGAGTTCCGGGTCAACGATGGAGATGGCCGGGAAGGTAGAATCATTACCGAGGCTGATCTTTTCAATGCCGCCGGATTTGTTGATCACTGCCCACTGGTCCGCTTCGGTGCCGGTACCCGCTGTGGTGGGGATAGCGATGAGCGGTGCTGCGGGATTTTCAGGATTTACTCCGCCGCCGGAACCGGACTGCATGTAATCCCAGCATTTACCCACGTTGGTGGTCAAAAGGGCGATAGCTTTGGAAGCATCGATGGTGGAACCGCCGCCAAGGGCAACGATAAAGTCGATTCCTTTTTCACGGGCAATCTTTGCGGCCTCGTCAACCTGATCGGATTTCGGGTTGGGGGAGATATTATCGAAAACCACGGTGGAAACATCCTGCTTGGCGAGGAGGGCCTGTACTTTATCGAGATAGCCGTTCTCGATCATTGCACCGGATTCACCGATGATGACCATGGCTTTTTTGCCTTTGGGCAGGGATATGGTTCCCAGTTCTGCAAGTTTGCCGGGACCAAAAACAATACGGGTGGGAATAAATATCTGAAAATTGAGCATGCGCTTCCTTTTATATATGTAGTTTTAATGTTGCTGTTGAGCCACGTGATAACTGACTGCGGGCCAGTCGTAAAGGGTGGCGCAGCACTAAATCCTGCCTTGCCATTCCTTAATGGATAAAATCAGCTCTTGAAGGCTTTGGTTTTGGGTTTTGCCAGCTGTATCCAGCACAATCCTGTCCGATTCCCAAGCGTGGTATTCTCTAGCTTCTACCTGCTGCCAGGTAGGCAGTTTCAGCCCCGGAATACTCGACTCCCGTTGCTCAATCCTTTCTTTGTGTTCTGTCTTGTCAGAGCAGATAACTTCGATGTTGATAAATTTTGAGCCTGTATTGATAGCAACCTGTTGCCACTCTGTACGGGTCAGTTCAATGGGATTGCAGGAGTCCGAAACAACACTGATACCTTGGCTAAGGTTGTCTGAAGCAACCCGGTAGGCAAGGCGGTATCCTTCTCCTTCGACTTTGAACTCACAGAGGTCACGTATGGCCTGCTCAATTGTATCTATCCTGAGATAGGCACAGTTTAGTTCAGAACTTAAACCTTGAGCCAGAGTGCTTTTACCTGATCCCGGTAAGCCGGAAAAGATGTATAAGATCTTTGAATCCATTAGTCTTTTTTGTCGTAGGTGATAAGATTCAGGTAAATTCCCTGCGGGTCCTGAATCACGCAGAACCGCCCGACATTCTCAATCCGGGTGGGGGGAAGGACAACCTTGCCGCCTGTATCCTCAACCTGCGCTGCTGAGGCTTCCACGTCATCGACTGTGATGTACGGGTCCCAGCAGCCCTTGATGTGCTCTGGTGTTCCGTCAGGCTTGAGCATCATGCCTGCTGCCATGCGCCCGTCCTTGAAGGCGGTCAGGTAGGTGCCGCCGTAAATGGTTTTCGACTCCTTGAATGTCCAGCCCAGAAGGTCGCCATAGAATTTCTTGGCTGCTTCAAGGTCAGTGGTCAGCAGTTCGTTCCAGCTGAAGAATCCGTGTGTTGATGAATCGTTTTGCATGGTCTTTCCCTATTTAAGTGTCTGACTCAAAGCTTCGTCCATCTGACCTGTGGTGTAGAGGTCGCGGATGACCGTGGGGGACGATGAATCATCCCCGGGTTTGAATATGGCTGCCAGCGGGATGGAGCGGCTGCCCAGTGCGCGCAGGAATTCGTCGGCTACTTTGTCCGGCGCGGTGAGGTCTACCTTTATGAAGGTCAGGTTGTATTTTTCCTGCCAGCGGTTGAGGTTGGCCGGGGTCAGTACGGTCTGTTTCAGTACCTTGCAGGACGGGCACCAGTCGGCGGTGAATTCCACCAGCATGGCTTCTTTCCCAAGGCGGGCGGTGAAATCCTGCTGCTCAAAGCCGATCCAGTGTGCGGTGCGTTCCTGCGGTGTCGCGGCCCAGAATCCGGCTCCGATGCAGATTGCCAGCGCGCCGATGCGCAGCAGGTACATGACGGATTTCTTGTCCGCGCCGGCGGAGAGTCCCCACATCCACGCTCCCACGGAAGTGAACCAGAGGAAGATCAGGGTCGGGATGTACATATCCTCGGGCAGGATGCTGAACAGGTAGATGCATGTCCCGGCAAGGAAGAACCCTGCGGCCCGTTCAATCCAGATGGTCCACGCTCCGGGCTTGGGAAACTTGGTGGCCAGTGCCGGGAATATAGCCATTAATATGTAAGGCAGGGCCATGCCTGCGCCCACGCTCAGGAAAACCGAGCTGATCACGTAATGCTGCTGGACCATGGCCCATCCGAGCACACCGCCGAGGAACGGCCCACTGCACGGGGTCGCCAGCAGGGTGGCAAGTATCCCGGTGAAAAGGGCCTGCCTGCGGGGCCCGCTGTTATCGGAGCCGAGCTTGAGGTCTACGATGGGTAGGTTGAACAACCCAAACAGGCTCAGGCTAAGCGCAAAAACGACCCCGGTCAGCCCGATGACTACCGGGGGCTTTTGGAAAATCTGCCCCCAAGCCATTCCGGTCATGCCGAGTATGCCGCTGAGGACCCCGAAGTAGAGCAGGATGCCCAGCGCAAAGAAAATATTGTGTTCCCTGAAACCGCGTTTTTGTTCTTCCGCGCTTTCGTGTCCGGCTCCGGCGAGCAGGGTGGAGAGCTTTAGGCTGATCACCGGAAGCACGCAGGGCATGAAGTTGAGCAGGAAGCCTGCCAGCAGTCCGAAGAGGATTGCGGTGGTCAGGTCAGTCACTTCAAGGCCCGGGGTGAAGGAGCGGGGCTTCAGGGAATCGAATGAAAACGCGGAGTCGGTTTTGCTTCCCGTTACATCCTGAACCGGAGGAGCTGTTTTTTGCGGTTGGGATTTAGTTGCCTTTTCAGCGTTTTTCCCTTCAACTTTGGACGCAATATCCTTCAAGGAAATCTTGATGGTCTTGGCGCCTTTGCGCATCTTCACGAATTCCGGCCACCATGGTTGCAGGCTGGCCTGCGGCAGTTTGTCCGGGGATACAGCCATACCGAAAAAGCTGAGGTCGGTCCTGAAAGGCTGGCAGGCTGTCTTGGAGCACATGAGCAGGGATAGCTTGGCCTTGAGGGTGAAAGATTTCAATGACGCGGGAACCGGAACCAGAATCGGGGTCGGCCCTGAATAAGTGGCAACCTTTTTCCCTTTGTTGAAAGGATCATCCTTGAGTTTGCCCGGAAGGTAGATGGCCGGAAGGATAGTGTTGTCCGGGGTAAGGGTGACTTTCAGGGTAGTCGGCTGACCCAGCTTGCCCGGATTGTGGGAATATGTGTACCAGCCGTTTTTAGGCGTAAGCATCAGCCCGACTAGAATATTGGTTTTCAGTCCGGTTTGTTTCTGGTCATCCTTGGTTAAGCTGTAGAGCTTCCATTTTGTATCAAGGTTGGGATTCTGATTTTGGGCACTAAGAACCGTTTGCGGACAGATAAGCGCAAAGGTTGAAATGAAACTCAATAAAATTAAACAAATTAGCTTAAAGCGCATTTAGTTGCCTTTTTTAAATAAAAAAATAAAAAACCGATTGACATCCATAGTGAATATCTCTAAACCCATTCTCACGACACGGGTCACTGGCTCAATTGGTAGAGCAGCGGACTCTTAATCCGTTGGTTCAAGGTTCAAGTCCTTGGTGGCCTACCACAGAAAATACAGGGTGTTATGGTTAATTTAGCTCTTCTCATGGAGTTAACCATTCACCCTTTTTTTTGTTCTACTCACCTTTTTGCTCACCTTCCGTTCTCCATGAACTGCATCAAATGCTCCCTCTAGAGATAATCCTTGGAACCCTAAAGAGTGGACATATTTTTGCGTTGTGGTGGTGTTTTTATGTCTCAACATAGACTGAACATCAGTTAAGCTATACCCCTTACTTACCAAAACCGATGCTGACAAGTGCCTGATAGCATGGAAGTTAAAAGACTTTTCCAGCCCGGCTTTTTTGCACCAGTTGTTCATGACTTTTGTTGTCGGGCCATAAGGTTTCCCGGTGCGGTGGCAAATGAAGACATATTCTTTAAAGCCCGTTTCAAGCCGCTGGGCCTGTAGCAGCTCCACCAATTCCGGAGCCATGGGGATGGGGTCCCTGTGGAGTCCGCCCCCCTTTCTTTTGCGGGTATCCAGAAACACAACTTTATTCTTCAGCTCTACTGCATCCCATTTCAAGGCCAGAAGCTCATTGCGTCTTGCCGATGTGTAAAGGAAGGCCATAACAAGCCTTTCTTCATGTGGGGCGAGTACTTCGATCAGCTTCCAGAAATCTTCAACCGGGGGAACATATACAGGCGCTTTGTCTGTTGTGTATCTCTCGATTAAGAAGGGGTTGTCCTGCGGAATTCTGAGTCTCTTCATTCCCCAGTTCCACATAGAGTTAAGGTGCGTCAGGTGAACGTTTGCCCGATGCGGAGACATCTTTTCCGCAATTTCGTTCATTGTTTCTTGAACCGTTTCATACTCA
This sequence comes from Maridesulfovibrio sp., assembly GCF_965230075.1. Taxonomy (GTDB): domain Bacteria; phylum Desulfobacterota; class Desulfovibrionia; order Desulfovibrionales; family Desulfovibrionaceae; genus Maridesulfovibrio. Next base: position 1,337,434 of record NZ_OZ245945.1, read on the forward strand.
AGGTCATCAACTGAGGTTCTGGCGGTCCTGCTGACTTTGAGGAACGTTAAAAAGGTACGTTCCTTGTCGTCAACGTGCTTTTTACTTTGACCGAGTTTTTCGCAGTGAGCTACATATTTGTCGATCAAAACATGCAGAAGTATGCCACCGCCGGACTTTGAAGAACTCTTCTTGTCCTTCATTGCTACTTCCCATGCCACGGCATCCCTTTTTGTCGGGAATTTCTTCTCCTTCCTCAAGCCGTTCAAGGATACCCTTCCGTACCATTTCCCATTTCTCCTAACTGGCATAATTTTCTCTCTATATTTTCAAAGAACGCGCTTACAGGTCAGTATAAGCGCGTCCAGTGCCAATGTCTAATTCTAGTCGCTTAAGACCATCTTCACGGCTTCCGGAAGTTGCTCATGGAACCAGTCCAGGGGGCTGAACCGGGCATCCGGCCTGCCTGATCCGTAAAGGGTTTGCACCATGCCCCGTTCATAGGGACAGGAGAACATGAATTCAGTCTGGCCGCGCTCTTCAGAGGGGATGTAATCAGGCAGGTTCTTGTGGAACACTTCCCGGTATGCCTTGAAGAGGGCCATCTTGCGTCCACCAGTGATCCCCTCGTAGAAAATAGGGTTTCCCTTTTGGCTGAGCGTGGGCCGGTAGGCCGTGGCTTTGTCCGTTTTCTTTCTAAGCAGTCCGCAATCGGAAAGTTCCACTTTCGGGAACTCCGGGTGCGTTCTCCATTCAGCCTCTGGCGGCGGGGGAACTACCGCGCCCCAGTAGCCGGATCGCTCAAGCTCAAGGCGGCTGGCTTTTCGCTGCTCAATTTCAGCTGTTCTTTGAGCTTTTTTGATTGCGGCATATTCCCGTGTCGCCAGCCACCAGTGCTGGTCGAAATCAATCTCGGCTTCAGGCCACACCTTGTTCATCAGGGTTTTCACAGATGAGCCATAGGAGAAGCTGTAGTAGTAGCGTCCCTTGGTCGTCGTCGGCATCATGTAGTTGCCGGTCTTGATGTTCTTCAGCCTCCCCAGCGCATCAATGTTGAAGTCCGTTCCCGGCACGGGTCTACTTTCCAGCATTGTTGCTCCAGTATATGTTTGCGCCCTTGGCTAGATGGGCGGATTCGTTAAAAGCCTGTATCGCGTCCAGCTTTGAAGCCGGGATACCGTGCTCTTCCAATATCTGCCCGGCCTCTTTCCGGCCCAGCTTGGTGGCGGCTTGATTTTTTTCTCTCAGCATAAACGGCATTTTGTAGTTCCCTGTAATTTCAATAGGTTATAAATTTTGTTTGATAAAAAAAGAGAGTGGCTGGTTCTCTGGCCTTTAACGCACCGATCCAATAAACCCTGCGTTTGTCCTCGGTTCGGAATTCACCTTTAGCGCTGTCTGGAGGGGTCCTTGCTTTGCTCGGCTCTCCATCTCCTTATCTGACAACTGGGCTAATAACCGTTCCTGCCGACCGGCTGGGTAACTCGTGCTGGCGGGTTTTGCAGTGACCTACTTTTCGGAAGCTGTATCCGGGCGTGTTCGGTGTGCCTTTCCCTGACGTGTTGAGAAAAGGCTAAGTAGATTTTACTTATGTGTCAACCTGAAAAAATACTGAGATGGGTTATTTTATGTACATGCTGCCCCTGCCGGAATCCAGCCATTGCACCGAGGCCCTGCACTGGCGGTAGCAGTTCATCAGCCATGAGTCGGGCACCCGGTTTTTTTTCTTGGCTGCGGCTATGGCCGGAGGGCTGACACCAAGTTTCTTGGCCAGCTGGGAGTCTTTTTCAACATTGAAAGCTATGCGGAGCCGGGAGATGATCTGCCGTGCCGTGCTGTGTCCGGAGTTGAGGGCGCATAGGTAGCGATCATTATAGAAAGGGTCCGGTGCGTAGAGGGTGTTTAATTCTGTCTCTATGTTTCCTTCCGGGGAAATGATGGTCAGGGTGGCGGGGGTCAGTTCATAGGGGCTGAGTCTGGCCTGAGTAAGGTTTTGACGCAACATGGAGTGTTCTGAGGCTGGGAAGGCATCGTAAATATTAAAGGGGGAGGCACTCATTTGGAGTGGGCAGGCCGGGGTGGGGTGCATATAGGTTACTTCCAGTTTGCTGTTCAGTATCCAGAAGCAGTCGTGTTGAGGGGTGTGCAGGTTCTGGAGTAGTGAGCATTCCAGTTTGTGCCTTATATTGAGGTTGTCGAATATCAGGCAGACCTGATCATTGCTTTTCAGGGGTATGGCTCGAGTAATCAGGATAGTATTTGTTGTGAACAGGCTTGTCTCAAATTTGAAGTTTAATTTACAGCCGGCGGCCAGGCATTCATGCAGCTTGTTGAGTATCAGTGGTTGAAACTCGGTGGTGCATATTTCCGATATATTAATTGGCTTACTGTTGTCTTGTATAAGTCTTTCGAATGCTTTGTTGTAGAAAGATATTTCACCTGAAGGGCGGCATAGCAGCGCATACAAGGGAAGGTCTTTAATTAGTGCTCTTTCCATTTGAATTCGTCTGTAGTGATTGTTGTTGCTAATATATTATTAATCTGAGGTTAAATAAGTTAACCTTTAGTTAAGCTATTGAAAATGTTGATTTTTTATTAAGATAAGTATTGACCAGTTATTCGCGCTATAGTATCTCTCTACTTCTCAAACGGGTAAATTAAAAGTGTGATTGAGGAGGTTATATGTTGGTATTAAACGGGGACGGGGACCCTCTACATGTGATTATTGATCTTGCCCGTGTCGGCGAAGATTTATGTCGCTCCATACCAGATGCGGAGCACCCCGAGACATTGTCAGACTTCCTTAGAATCATAATGAAGTCGATTCGTGATAATGCGGAAAAGCTGGAATCTTGAAGCACTCAGCCAGTCAGGAAGTTAAAAAAAAACCCCGGTCATTGATAGCCCGGGGTTTTTGCTTTGTTTTGTGGCGGAAGGATCAATTCTTGATCGTGTCGTCCTTGTGGTAGTCCCATCCCTTTTTCAGTTCCAGTTCCACCTCGGCGCAAAGTTGAATGAAGGATAATTGTAGCGTCTGGGCCATGGCGACAAGGTCGCGCAGGGGCATTTTGCGCGGAGCCTCGTTTTTTCTGGCATTTCTGGCTCTACGCCAGTGGTCGGCAGGGCTTTTCAGGTAGGGCCATGCCTCGCGCGCAACGGCAGAGTGGGTTAGTCCTTTCTCGTTAATGGTCCGGTTCAGGATACTGACCATGCACCGTTCGTAGTTGAGGACCCGGTCGTGGGTTTCTTCGCTGTTTGGCATCTGGGGCTCCTTCTGGTTCATATGTAAGTAAAAATTACTTGATTAAGAAAGATGGACTAAGTAAAATATACTGAAATGTCTGGCTAAAAAAAGTTCTCAGTTTCACCCTGTGGCTAACCGGAACTCCGAGACTAAAAGCAGGCAGATTTTGCACTGTTTTTTTTGTGTCTACATGATGACACTTAACTTACATATTTCTTGTGTCAAGAGAAAGTAGCTTAAAGTGTTAATCACTGTTCCGTTCTCAGAAGGTGAATAAAGCCGGGTAAATTTAGAAAAATAAGTAAAAAATACTTATCGGCAGTTTCAGTTTATAAATGGGTGCCAAAGCTCGGACGGCCAGTAGATTGCGGGCTTCCGCGTTGCCGAATCGTTTTTTAGTTTAAAGTGGTTTACTTTAGATAAACAGGGTGCTAGGTTTCCCTATCGCTCATTTCTTCAATTGGTTTGGTGTTCCATTTTTATCCTAAAACATGTTGATAAGGTGTGTTGGCTAAGTCCCGTGGGTAAACAAATATTGACATGGAGGGAATTTTGAAGATTTTGATTGAAGGCGCAGATCCTGTAGAGACCGTAATCAGTCTCAGCAGTGTGGCCAAGGATATTGCAAAGGCTATGACTTCAGCAGAAAATCCGGAATTACTGCTGGATACGCTGCTGGCTATGCTGACCAGTGTTGTGGAAGCCGCAGAGGTTCTTGAGCGTTGATGGTGAAAGCCTGATTTAAAGTTCCTATTGTGCGGAAGGGATAGAACCTTCCGCGTTCGCTTCTGGCATCTTGCCCGGGGCGGATATGGTCCCTGAAAGATCCCGGCTGTATTTTACAGCGGTTTTTTCAGGGACTTTTTTTATGCTCTGGTTATTTTGAGTTAACTTTTTTTAAACAGTTGGCTTTGTCTCCGGCAATCCCTTTTTGGGTATGGAGGGGCGGTTTGCAGCTATACTATATGAAGAGAAAATTCTTTTTTTTGTGGTTGACTGGTCAGTAAAATCTACTTAGGCTTTTTCTCAACAACGCGATTGAATCTTACGGCATGCGGCGGAATGGCTTATGCGCTGGTGCTGACTCAGGTCTCAATCAATATTCATTCGGAGGGAAATCATTTGATGGAACTACAAACCAAAATGGTTGCGATCCAGTCCAAGCTGAACTGCCCCAAGAATCAGCGCAACAAGTTCGGTAACTATAATTACCGGAGTTGTGAGGACATTCTCGAAGGCGTGAAGCCGCATCTTGCTGAACACGGTGTGGTGCTGGTTGTCTCGGACAAGATCGAGGTGATCGGGGACCGTGTTTATGTGAAGGCCAAGGCCAAGGTGACACTTGGGGAAAGCTCCATGTCGGCAGTGGGCTGGGCAAGGGAGCCGCAAAACAAGAAGGGCATGGACGAAAGCCAGATCACAGGCGCTGCAAGTTCATACGCCCGGAAATATGCCCTGAACGGGTTGTTCTGCATTGACGACAACAAGGACGCAGACAGTCAGGAGCCGCCGGATTCAGGGCAACAGGCTAATCAGAATCGGCGTCCACCCCGGCAGGGCCGGTCGCAAGCCCAGAACCAGCGCCAAGGGCCGCCCCCGCAGGGAATGCCGCCAAATGATCCGGCAGTGGATCGGGTGCAGCAGCAGTTTCCCGGATCACAGGTAACCGGTCATGAAAAGCTGGCGCAGGAAGGGCAGGTTAAGCGGGTAAACATTATCTGCACTAATGACTTGGGCCAAACAGACCGGGCAATCCGGATCAAATATATCAACAACTGGCTGCTGGGCAGGTTCCCGAATCACCCGAACCCCATCGACTCAACCAAGCAGCTGACTTTTGATGCTGCGAGCGCCTTCATACAGGCGGGAGGAAGATAGATGCTGAACGTATTTATCGACATTGAAACCATCCCCGGAGCGGAGAAGCCGAAGAAAAGCGAAATATCCCCTCCGGGCAGCATGAAGAAACAGGAAACCATTAAGAAGTGGTTTGCGGAAAAGGGCGATGCCGAGCTGGAAAAGTTGTGGCGCAGGCAGGCTCTTGAAAGCCTTAAGGGGCGTATCCTGTGCATTGCCTTTGCCGTGGAAGATCATCCGGTTGAGATTCTTTACGGCGGAGCAGAAGAGCAGTTGATCCGTACTTTCTGGACACGGATAAAAAAGTTGAACCGGTACGGGGATGTTGTCTGCTGGATCGGGTTCAACAACCGCTCCTTTGACATGAACTGGATCTATCACCGGGCGGTTAAATACGGGCTGAAGGATCTGGCCATCCAGATTCCCCGCAAGCGTTATTCTGATCAGATTATCGACATCAGGGAAGTCTGGAACGGTGCGGATTACCAAGCCAAGGGCAGGCAGGATGAGATAGCCGCTTTCCTTGGGACTAAACGGAAAACAAAGGGGCTTGACGGCTCCAGGGTGTTTGACCTGTGGCGTAAGGGGCAGGTTGAAAAGATAGGCGCATATTGCGGAGAGGATGTGGAAAGCATCCGTGATGAATACCGGAAACTGGAGGGAACATTTTAATGGCAGGCAGCATGAACAAAGTAATCATTATCGGCAGGCTGGGGCAGGACCCGCAGCTTAATTACACCCAGTCCGGGCAGGCGGTAGCAAATCTCTCCGTTGCCACAGACGAGGGCTACAAGGACAAGAATACCGGCCAGAAGGTGGAAAAAACCGAATGGCACCGGGTTGTGGCTTGGCGGCAGACCGCAGAATTTGTGGGCCAGTACCTGAACAAGGGCCGCTTGGTCATGGTTGAAGGCAAGCTGGAAACCCGCAAATGGCAGGACCAGAACGGACAGGACCGCTACACCACCGAGATTAACGCCCAGAACATTCAGGCTCTGGACAGCCAGCAGAACGCGGGAGGCCAGCAGGGTAACGGCGGCTACGATCAGCAGGGTTATCAGGATCAGGGCCAGTACAACGGGAACTATAACTAAGGGAGGTTGGAAGCATGTCCAAGCAAAAATTCCCCACCATCAAGGAAAGTAAATACATGGATCATCTTCAGTATCGTTTCACTGAAGAAGAGCTGCATGAAAAGGCTCAGATAATGGCGGAAAAGTCCACACTCAAGGCGGAGCTTGAGGATCAGAAAAAAGCGGTCATGTCTGATTTCAAGGCCCAGATTGATAAATGCGAGGCTGACTTGAATCTCGCGGCCAAGCATTACCGGGATGGCTGGATGATGAGCAACGTGGAATGCATCAAGCGGCTGAATTACAAGACCGGAATGGTTGAGTTCATCCGCACCGATACCGGGGAAATGTACAAGTCCCGTCAGATGGAAGGGGAGGAGCTTAAGGTTCCCCTGCCTATGGATGAGTCCGGGAAAGATGAGCCGGTTCAGTAACAAAAACCGTATCCGGAACTTGTCAAGGCAATAGGTGTCCGTTTGATTTTTTAGTTTGCCTTAATTGGCTGGGCGAAGGTTAGAGCGTGCTCGTGTTCTTAAATGGCAAATTAGCCCTGTTTTGGCCCTTATTTTCAGTGAAAAGGTGCTCGGGAAATATGGTATGGGCGAAGGCCTTACTTCATATAAGATGCAATTCTTTTTCTTGGAAATAGGGCGGAATAATGGGGCTTATTGAGCAAAACTTTGCCGAAGCCCTGTGGCATTATCTGGGAAATTTTAACAGGGGCTGCTCCGGCGGCCCCGGCAGGAGGTAGATTTGAATTACGAAGAAATTGATAAGATTGCGGAACTTGAAGGCGAGGTCCGTGATCTTAGAGGCGAAAGCAATACGTATATCAATGCCTTGCAGCGTATTGAGCGGGGGGATGATCCTATCTCCTCTGAAATCGCAAAGCAGGCACTGGTTATGGGGGCAAGGTCATGAAGGCTGTAATCGGGATCGATCCCGGAAAGACCGGAGCCATGGCCCTGCTCTCCGCCGAAGGTGACCTTGAAATTCAGGACTGGGTGGATGCTCCCACGGTGTCCGGCAAGCTGCTGGAATGGCGCAGCTTCTACCAGATCACAAATGTGGGGCTTGAGCGGGTCCACTCCATGCCCGGACAGGGCGTCAGTTCAACATTCAAGCTGGGTGAGAATTTCGGAATCTGGCAGGGGCTGCTGCTGGCTTACGGGTTGCCCTTCGAAACAATTACCCCGCAAACATGGATGAAAAGCTATTCCATGGTCAAGAAAGTTAGGAATGACAAGCCTTCTCTGACCGTTGCGCGGCAGCTTTTCCCGGCGGCACCGCTGGAAAGGAAAAAGGATCACGGCAGGGCGGATGCTCTCCTGCTGGCTGAACATGTGAGGAGAAATACGCATGCTTTCCGCTCCTGAGTCTGAAAGGACGGTCCTTGAGGGTATCCTGAACAGGGCCGTGGAGATTGATGATGTGCTGGAAGTCGTGAAGCCGCAGGATTTCTCGGCAGGAGTATTAAAGTCGGTCTTTGAAACAATTAAAAGCCTGCATGAGCAGAGCAAGCCCACAGACATTGTGACCATCAATGCAGAGGCAAGGGGCAGTCTGGATGCTGTCATGCTGGCTGAACTCAGCGGAGGCATGACCAGCAGGCATAGCGCACTGCACAATGCCGGGCTGGTTAAAGAGGCGGCCATCCGGCGTACCGTGGCCGAAAAGGGTGAAGAGTTGATCCGGGCTGCAAGGTCCGGGGCTGAGACTTCCGTACTGATTGAACAGGCCACCACCGCGCTTTCCGGAATAGCCACTGCAGAAGCCGGGGAGCAGGGCATGGACGTTCGATCTGTGGTCCAGCAGGTCTGGAACGAAACCACACAGAAGATGGAAAATCCTACAGCCACCACTGGAATCCCTACCGGATATCAGCAACTGGACAGGCTGCTTGGCGGTTTTATGGATGAGCGGTTCATCATCATTGCAGGCCGTCCGGGCATGGGCAAGACAACACTTGCCTTGAACTCGGTCTACAGGGGCGGGATCCCGGCGCAGGTCTTCAGCATTGAAATGGCTGCCAACCAGTTGGTGAAGCGGCTGATTTGTCAGGACCAGCACATAAACACTCTGGCTGTTCGGGATGCCCACCTGAATGATGCCCAGTTCCAGCAGTTCTCAGACGGATGTGAAGCCGTAGGGGATTCGGGGCTCAGGATTGACGACTCACCCATTCTCACAGTGGAGGAAATCAAGGTCCGGTCCCGCATAGCGGTCAAGAAATACGGCTGCAAGCTGATTGTCGTTGACCATATCGGGCTGGTCAAGCCCACGAACAACAGGGACTCAAGGGAACGGCAGATAAGCCACATCTCATGGCAGTTAAAAAGCCTGGCAAGGGAGCTGAAAATACCGGTTATCGGGCTTTCGCAGCTGAACCGGGGGGTTGAGCTACGGCCGGACAAGCGGCCCATCCTTGCCGACCTGCGCGACTCCGGGAGTCTGGAGCAGGACACGGATATCGTCATCATGCTCTACAACGACAGCTACTACACCAACAACAAAACCTACAAGGCAGGGGTGCTGACCACTACAGAAGTAATTGTCCGTAAGCACAGGGACGGGCCGCTGGGAGTTGTCCCGCTGATCTTCCGCCCTGAGTTTTCGGCCTTGGAGGAAATCGGGAATGGCTGAGCAGCGCGAACGTAAGTTCCTGGGAGTTTGGATACCGAGAGAAATCTGGCTTTCCAAGAAACTGACCCTGCAGGAAAAGGTCTTCCTCGCTGAAATTGAATCCTTGGACAACGAGAAAGGCTGTTTTGCCTCCAATGCTTACTTTGCCGAATTCTTTGACCTGTCCAAGACACGGGTTTCTCTGGTGATCAGGTCCCTTGTGAAAAAGGGCTGTGTTACTTCGGAAATTCACTACAAAGAGGGTAGTAAAGAAATATTAAAGAGGGTGCTCAAGGTTTGTTACAGACCCCCTTTAACAAAAGGTAAAGAACCTATCCAACTAAAGTTAAAAGAGAACAATACAGTTAACAGTACAGAGAACAATAAAACCATAATTGAACTTCCCTTGAATGATGGCAGCAGCTTCGTTGTTGATTCAACTTTTCATGAAGAACTGAAATCTCTCTATGAGAAAACAGACATTCTTGCTGAGCTGAAAAACATGAAAGGCTGGCTGCTGGGGAATCCCGGCAAGAGGAAAACCAGAAGGGGAATCAAGAGGTTCATCACTTCATGGCTTCAGCGTTCAAATGAGAAGAATAAGCCTGTGGAATTTGCCGGACCTGAATACATAACCGATCAGACGGATCTCTACGGCAATGGCTGCTGATCCGGTGGAACAGATGTTCCGGCAAGGAGCTGAGTTCCACGAAATGGTAATAAATATGAAGAAACTCACACCGTTGAAGGCAATTCGGGCCAAGTGCGTTGATTGCTGTGGCGATAACCGGAGAGAGGTAGCGTCCTGCCCGGTGGAGACATGTCCGTTGTGGATATTCCGCGCTGGCAAGAGACCCAAGGAAGGCTATGAAAAATCCCCGCTGAAGACCATCCGGGCTTACTGCCTGCAATGCGGGGAACTGAACAGCAGCAACGATGTCCGCCTGTGCGCGGTGAAGGACTGCCCGCTCTATCCCAGCCGGTCCGGGAAATCGGGCCGCAAGCTCTCAAAAGCGGAAAGAGAGAGACGCACAGCACGGTTGAAGGAAGCACGAAAGGCCAGAAAGTAAAGTTTTAGCGCAGAACCAATATCAAGAACCCGCAATAAGCGCATTAACACATTGAATCCGGCTCAGTGTTCAGGCTGAAGGTGTTGATAAAGAAAGCGGGTGCTTAGCACAGGAGAAAATAGAAATGAAAAAATTAGTGTTCGGGGTTCGGAACGAGGAAAGCGGCAGCGGTGAAATCTTCCATCCTGAAAGCGGCAAGACAGTGGCATTCGGAGTGGACCTTGAAGGGCTGGTGGAATACGGCGGGCCGATTCCGGTTGATGAACTGGTCAAGCTCAGGACCGCAGGTTTCGGGGCCGGGGACATTGTGAGGATGCACAATGAGGGTGTGTTGGGATGACCGGAGCGCATCCGTCCGAGGCAGGAATCAAAAACAGAACAGCCCAGACGCATCAAGCCGCCAAGCAAAAACACGTCTGAGCCATTCAAGAAACTACAGCCTCCCCGGTACCAGCCGGGGAGCATACAGGTAAAGCAAAAAATGAAAGAAGGACTGATTGAAGCCCTGCAGGGTGTTTACAAGGACCGTTTCACTTCCCAGCAGTACGCAGCATATGCCGCATTTGTTGAGGAGAATCCCGAATATATTGAAGATGGTGGAAATATGATGGATTGGGCCGGAGGCGTTGATGAGTAGCATTTGTCAGGAAGCGAATCAGGAATTTGGCCCCACTTTAACCATCGTTAAAGCCGCGGAGGAAGCCGCCGAACTTTCCGCAGCCTGCGCGAAGCTGGCCACAACCAAAGGAATCGCCCTGAAGGAATGGGACAACGTTGTGGATGAAACCGCAGACGTGGAAATCACCAATGAAAGGGTGGCCCTGCTTTATCCCCATGGCCCGGAAGAGTTTGAAAGGCTGGTGCATGAGCGCAAGGTTTATAAGCTCAAAAGATTGGAGGGAATAATCAATGCATAAGCTCGAACTGATCCGGGTAGAACAGGACGATGAAGTTACCCTTGGAGTGCTCAAGGCTGACGGCAGGGCCATATGCTGGACCCTTGAAGAGCCATGGCGGGACAACCGCGTTGATGTGTCCTGCATCCCTGAGGATGTGTACGAACTTGAGTATGAATATTCCCCGAGCAGGGGCCGCGCCCTCTGGACCATCAAGGACGTGCCGCAGCGCACTTATGTACGTATCCATTCTGGTAACACGGTCGAAGATACTGAAGGTTGCCCCCTGACCGGAACAAAGCCCGGATACCTGAACGGGAAAAGGGCGGTACTCAGCAGCCGTGAAGCATTCAACAAGCTCATGGAGGCCACTAAAGAATGGACAGGCCCGGCGAAGATCGTGATTGTCAATGTGACCGCAGCTTAGAGTTTGAGGATTTACGTTTATTGCTGGGGGAGGCCAAAGCAAGGGAGCTGTGCAGGGAGTATGGCCGGGAGATCCTGCCCAACGCCCCGCCCGACCCCAGAGTTGAACGGAACCTGCGGATTGAGCAGCTCTATTTTCAGGATGGGCTGACTCAGGAAGCCATAGCCAAAAGAGTCGGATTGTCACGGGTGTGGGTGAACCGCATCATAAATAGATAATATTGGTAACCCCCGCTTTCCAGAAATGGAGGGCGGGGATCATCTATATTGATGATTTTCAAGTGTGGTGGTTGACTCGTATTTGAAAAAAAACTAACAGCTAGGGTGTATTTCGCGGCGTTTTTGGCGTATATTGTCCGAAAAAGGCTTTAAGCGCGAATTCTATAAGGAGTTTTAAGTGAAAATTCTGTCTTTTTGTTTTGATAACGCATGGTCGTTCAAGGGCGAACAGTGCCTTGATTTTGATTTCAAAAGTAAAGATAAAAAATATGCCAGCGACCCGAGATTTATTGAGCTGGCTGAAAACCATTATGTACCTTCCGTAATTACCTGCATCGGAGCAAATGCCTCCGGTAAGTCCAACCTGATCAAGGTACTCATCGCCCTGATTAGTTTCATGATTGATAGAAAGAGCAGGCTTGCCGTAGATTTCTTCAAGCTTTGCGAGGAACCGGAAGAACTGTCTGAATTTGAACTGAGATTTGAAGTTTCAAATGTTATTTACCGCTACTATCTCAGCTATGATCACGAAGAGAAAAGAGTAGAATATGAATCTCTTGATGAGGCCAACCCTGAGACCGGCCGCTGGAAGTATGTTTTCAGGAGAAAGCTTAACTACGATACCGGGAACATTCATATCAGCAAGGGCGGGCGCTCCAAGTTCAGTATTGATAAGATGAAGCGTGAACTGGAGCATAGCGAATCCCTGCTGGCTGTTTCCAGATCCTTGAAGCATGAAACCGGGCTGGAAGAAATTCTTAAAGGACTGTCTCAAACTTTCTCTTACAAGTTCGAAACCGTTTTCCCGGTGGAACAGGTTATCAAGAGATTTCAGGATATTGAGGTCATCGATAAGGTCTCCAGCTATCTGAAATCTTTTGATGTGGGCATTTCCAGAATTGAGCATACCCAAGTTGATATTGAGGAGGATGTGCTTAACTCCAGCCCCATGAAGCTGCTCAAGGGATTTATCGAGTCCATACCCAGCGAGTTGGGGCCTCCCCCTGAGCAGCTTAAGAATATTATGGCCGGTAAAACGTCCTTTTGTGAAGCGGTCCATGAAATTGATGGCCAGGAGTACAAATTTGATATCAATTTTGAATCCGATGGAACCAGACAGCTGATCAAGGTCCTGTTCCCGATTATTCTGGCTTTGAGTTCCGGCGGTGTTGCGATCATTGATGAGATTGAAGTGGGGCTGCATCCCATTGTTGTGGAAAGGATTATTGAATTCTTCAGGGAAGATATGGGCTATGGGGAGCGTGGACAGCTGATTTGCAGCAGCCATAGTGTCAATGTCATTAACCAGCTCAGCAAGAGGCAGATCGTGCTGGTGGAAAAAGACCGCAAGACCCAGCAAAGCGAGGCCTGGTCCCTTAATGACGTCAAGGACGTTAAGGAGCGTGACAACTTTTTCATGAACTATATTACCGGCAAATATGGCGCGATTCCGCAGGTGGGCTGATGGCAAAGAGACGAGAGGGGGCGCGCAAGGCCAGAAGTTTTGAGCGTAAAAAGGCTAGGGCTGCAAAGTCACAGAAATCATCGGTCCTTATTTTTGGGGAGGATCAGGCCTGCCGGGAACTATATAAACTGATTGCGCATTTTTATCCGCCGGATAAGTTCGATAGTGTAAAGCCTCAGTTTGGCAACGGGGGTAGTCCGGTGGACGTGATTCAGAATGCTTTCCTTTATAAGGGAAACTGCTACAACAAAATCGTTGTAATCATGGATTACGATTTCATTGAATCCGGTGGTCTGAGCGTGGACGAGATCATCGCCAAGGCGATAAAACGGATGCCAAATAAAAGATCTTTGGACAAAATGCCGGATAAAAATGATATCAGGGTCATCGCGGTGACCCCGAACTGCTCGGAGTGCTTCCTGCTCAGGCTGACCAAAGAAGGAAAGGTCTCTACAAGGAAATGCGGCGATTGCAAGGACCAGTGTATCCTCAAGAAAATCGAGTCCAATGATTTTCAGAAATACATAGGACTGGTTGATAAAGAGCAGTTAGAAAACCTTCGCAAGCAGCCTCAGTTCCGCTGGATCAATGAACTGCTTGCCGAGATTCAGAAAGAACCCGGCAAAATGAAAGGCTCATAGCCTAGCGCCCATCCCTGTTTTTTTATAATGCCTGCATAACCCCCGCTTTCCAGAAATGGAGGGCGGGGGGTTTGTTTTAACTTATATGCTTTGTATTGCTATTTAATTTGTGGTAGCTGGATAGTTATTTTGATTAACAAGCTAAGTAAAGGACTGAAATAATGCTCCCAGCTCAATATCGATTTAAAGCTTTTATCTTTATCTGCCTGCTTATGGTTGTTGTTGCTACCATGATCGCAATTTTCGTGAGTCCGCTTTGGGGGTTTTTGTCTACATTACCGATACTGGCAGTTGTCTACTGGTTGCGCAGGATGTTTATTCCCGGCCTGTCGGGGCAGACCCGTGTTCAGTTGTATAGCTTGGTGGTGCTGTCTGGTGCTTCAGGTCTATACTGGGCTCCGCCAACTACCTTTACTACAAAGGTGGGTAATTGGGTTTTAGGGGTTGGCAATCTGGTTTTGCAGAAATTCGATCTGCCTCAATTTGTGCTTGTAGACGGAAGTCAGGTGTTCAGTCTGACAGCTTTTGCATTGCTGCTTTTTGCCGTCATAGTGATAAATGTTATTGCCCAGCGTAGAAATGTAAGCCTGCCCAGTGAAAACTTGCCTGATGATTCCAGTTTAAATTCCATTGCTGACCGTGCTGAAAGTCTTAAACGGTACACTGGGGCACTCATTGCCGCGTTGGACCGTTATGATCGGGATGTTAACTGGAGTGACCGGGAATTTACCCCTCTTGAGGCTGAAATCGAATCGGAAAGGACAAGCAGGCATCGTCCCAGAATAGTGAAAGACATTGTTGCTTCCATCAAAAAGAATAAAGAATCACAGGTTTTTATTCTTCTTGGAGATCCCGGGTCCGGAAAGAGTGTGTCCTTGCGCAGGCTGGTTCGCGAGCTTTGCAAGAGGGCTGCAAGCAGTGGAGTGGTTCCGGTTTACGTCAATTTGCGTGAGTTTCCGGTAGGCATAGATCCGACCGAAGAAACCCTTATGCAGTTCATTAGGGATAATGTGCAGGAGCAGACCGGAAAAGACGGCAGGGCATTCCTTGAGTCTTGTTATGATGAATACCGCAAAAATGGGCGGCTCTTTTTTGTGATTGATTCTTTTGATGAAATGCCGAGCGTGCTTGATTGCGATGATAAAAGTGAATCGCATAGAGACATTTCCGCTGCATTCGACCGTTTTTTTACTCAGGATATTCAATCATGCAGGGCCATTGTTGCCTCAAGGGTTTTCAGGGCTCCGGTAGGCGTTAAGGGCACGATGTTGATGCTGCGTCCTTTCCGTGAGCAGCAGATCAGGGCGGCCATGAAGAAATGGCTGATCGGTAAGGGGCTCGATACTGATGAATACGTTAAGAGGCTGTTCCGGGAGCGTCCGCAGCTGGTACCGTTGTTGCGAAACCCTTTTACTGCAGAGCTGATTTCAGAATATGCCCGCTACCAAACCGGCGAAAATCTGCCTGAGAATATGTTTTCCATATTCGACTGTTACGTAACAAAAAGGTTTGAGACAGATTTGCCCAGCTATAGAAAGTTCGGCTTCACCGTAGACTTACTGCGCGAAGCAGCGTCCATAATAGCCAGGGGGATGTATGAGAGCGGGAGCCTCGGACTGGAAGCTGATGTAGAGATGATAGAAACGATTTTAACGGAAAATGGGTTTAGCGAAGACGATGCAAAGAACATCATCTATGCCTTGGAGTTTTCCAGAATCGCAAGGGGCGGTGGGTACGGCGGTAGAAAATTTTCCTTTGTGCACAGGCGTTTTGCTGAATTTTTTGTAGTTAATCACTTCCATAATAAAAAAGAGGAAGTCCCTTATACGGATATTCCAAAGGATTCCCGCTGGCGTGATTGCATTGTCATGTATTGCGGTATTGTCGGTTTAGAGCAGCGGAAACGCATCGCGAAGTTCTGCTGGCGGGAAATACATGCGGCAAAAGATACCCTGCTGTCCGGCGATATCGAGTCTTCAAGGGAGGCGATCCATTGCCTGCGCTTTTTGGCGGATGCTTTCCGTGCTGATGCTGATGCCTTGGAGGATTTCAGAGATGATCTTGGAGAAATTGTTTTAGAGTTGCTCGATTTCCCGGACCTTTTGATTGCCAAGATCGGGTCTGAGGGTATTCTTTTGCTCAATGAGCAGGACCAGCAGAAAGCCATCGTCAAAGCTTTTGAAACGGAAAGTAGCTGGGTCTGTGATTCAACACTCAGGTCATGTCGACATCTGAGTAGTGTTAATGAGTCAACACATCGTGCGGTGCGCTCGTATCTTTCTTCTATTCCTTCTTTGCAGTTGATCCGTAATTTTAGCGATTTGAATTTTACTTTGGGTCTGTCGGATGCATTTCGTAAGCAGAAGCGTGCAATATGGGCTGATGTGGTTGAACTCGGTTTGCTGTCAGCCTTTTTTGTGTTCGTCTTGACTTTTGATCTTGCTTTTAAAAGTTCTTTGTTTTTGGCTTTGTGTGCTATGTCTTTAATTTGTGTTTTGGTGCTAAGTTGTCTTCGGTTACAATCAAATCAATTCGCTACTTATATTGCTTTTGTTAAAATACCCACAGCAATGTATATAGCTATGGGTACTTATTTTTTATATTGGAAATATCCTGATTATGATTTGTCTAGGGCTGCTGATGCGCCTACTGTGTTGGCTTTTATATACATCGGTTATGTTGCTATTGTTCCTATTATCTTTTTCTATGTGCTTTTGTTAATTGGCTGGGAAAATCTTTTAAAATTAATGAGTATAAAAAGAATTAAAAATTTCTTTTTAAAGTTTAATTTAAAAGGACTCGCAATAACATTTGGTTTTGCCGCTGCCTCTCTTGGTCTTGTTCTTCTTACATTTAAATTTATCGGATTTATGGAGGATAGATTTGGCGAGATGGCTAGTAGTGTGGTCCTGCTGGTGGTTGCCTCTCCTAGTCTCTTTTACATTTTTTCAAATGTAATTTGGCAGAATGTGCAGGAAGCACTAGAGACAAGAAGAATGAGAAGGCTTGGTTTGCCGGAGATAGTCACATGCTCCTTGGTTTATGATAATTGTATGTCTTTTAAGCATGACGTCACCCGCAGGAAGTATCTTGAAATGATTAGGGTACACCAAATTCCGTTTGAAGGGGAAGTTACTAGGCCGCCGGCAGAGTTGATTCTTTCAAAGATTGTAAGGGATGAACTGGCTAGATTAAGAGGGCAGTGGGCTGAACTGACAAACTGACTTGCGGCCTGATAATATTAATAGTCTCCCCCCGCTTTCCAGAGATGGAGGGCGGGGGGTTTTGTTGGTTGTTTGACTTATTATACTGGTCTTGCTTAATTGTAGAAAACAAAAATTCTATGTTTATTGATGCGTATAAAGGGGGGGATATGCGCGAGCAAGGTGTTCTGGATTATGATGTTGCAATAAATACTGCAAACGCTGAAGAGATATCCCAGCTGTATGGTGTCGGGCTTGTTGTTGCTGAGAGGATCGTTACATACCGTGAAGAGAACGGCTTTTTCACAAGGCATGATGAACTTGCGCAGGTAGAGGGGATTAGTAAGGCCCATGCTTACACATTGGCCCCTCATATTGACTGGTCAGTGCCTGAAGAGAATGCAAAATCATTTATGAATGGAGTCTCGGTTTGGGGCGGGTTGATTTTGCTTTGGGTTATTGGTGTTGGTAGTAGTAAAGATGTTGTTTTAGATTTATTTAATTATATTTCATTGTTGGTTTTAGGTAAGACAGTTGGTGTTCCAGGTTTTATTTTTTTCTTCACATATCGTTTCTTGCAATTAGTGTTAGATGTCTCTATTGTGCTTGCTATGAGTATATGTATTATTAGAGATAGATATAATATAAGTTTTTTCTCAAGGAGAAAATTTTTATTTTGTTTTGCGTTTTATGCGATAAGTCAATTTTCGATTTGTATATTAAATTTTTATTATTATCAATGCATGGTGGGGTGGGAAAGTTTTGGGAGTAGTGATGTAAGGGTAATTGCTGCATTCTTTTCCTTTCTCTGTGTAATAATTATATTTATGCCTTCGCTTCTGTATTATGCTAATTGTGTAAAGGTCTTAATGTCACAAAAATTTAAAATTCTATATGGGGTAGCATGCCTTTTTTTTCTGGCTATTGGTTTTTTTAGTTATCCTTTTTTGTATGGTCTCTATGACTTCTTTTGGTGGAAGATTCTGTGCCTCATCTACTTGTCTCTTCTTGTATATTTTTCCATTTACTTTTTGTATGCGTATGTAAAGGGCGTGTCTATGTACAAGATCTCCTTTGAACTCATCCCGGTTGATGAGAATTTAAATTCAAGGACAGGACGCCTGCTAAAGAAGATAAATATTGATTTCCCTAACCCCGAAGACCAGAAGAAAGTCCTTCATGAACTGCAACGGATACACAGTAGGCCGGGGAGCGGGGTAGTTAAGGTGCTGGGGTCAATTGTGCTCACCGCAATGACCACAGCAGTTGGCCTTTATCCGAATGAAACAAAAAGTTTTTTGTCCAATGCTTTTGATTACTTTATGAAGCTTATATTCAGTTGAGTGAGCGGTTCCTAGCCATAACGCCTGCCCCCCCTGCTCATTACAATACCCGCTAATCCCCCCGTCTTCCATCTCTGGAAGGCGGGGGTTTTTGTTTTGAGCCAAATATAAACATGTAAACTCCCGCCCCTTACAGAGTTTACACCAATTTCCCTATAAATCTTTCCCATGAAGAACGAACAAACCAAGTCAGTCTGTGAAGCCATGGAGGGTGGCTTTAATTCTGAAGCCTTCCGGGACTGGGAAGCAGAGCAGGAGCTTTACGAAGACTCCGAAGACATTGACGGAGTGCAGCAGGCACTATGAAACACGGCTTTTGTGATCGACTACGCCATTTTTTAAATCCACTTCATGTGAAATGCAGGCTGCTGGATGCCGTTGATGTCTTTTGTGCGTTCTACGAGAAAATTTTTCGGGTGGTGTTTCGATCATCATAAATAAACTGGAGTGAACATGGATATAGTTCAGATTATCGAGATTGCAGCCGAGGTTGTCGGCGTATGCGCCACCATTGCTGCTATAACCCCCAGCCCTAAGGATGACGCGATTGTCAAGCCGCTGGTCAAGCTGGTTAACGTGCTGGGAATGAACCTGCGCCACGCTAGGAACGCAGGGGACAAGTAATGCGTAGAATACATATTTTTTTCATTTGCCTTGCGCTGGCCTTCATAATGGCTCCCGGCTGCGCGCTCAAGAAGCTCTCCGACCTTCCCGCTGAGGATCAGGCCGTAGAGTACGCGAATATGCTGCTGGGAGCCTACAATGCGACCCACCATAAGTATCTGGAAATAAAGCCTTCATTGACTGCGGAGCAGCGTGAGAAGGCCGTTCCCTTTGTGCGGTCCATGAACATTGCAAGACCTGCGGCCCTGTTGCTGGCGAAGAATGCTGAAGCATGGAAAACCATAGCCGCCAGCCAGAATGCAACTCTTACCGAAAAAGCCCGGCTCAAGTACCGGGACCAGAAAGTTCTTGCTGCTGAAATCTGGTCTGAAACCCTCGGGCTCTGGAACAGGATCAGGAGGCAGGAATAGTGGATTTTAATATTGAAGATATCGAAATTTCTGATGAATCCGCAAAAGCCCTTGGTGATGTTGCCGGAGCGCTCGCCGGACTGATCGCAACCGGAACACCTGCCTCACCACTGGCACCCATTGTAGCAATGATAGTTGCCGGGGGGCTGAAGCTCACCAACGCCGGCTATAAGGTGCAGGGGCTCACCGCTCTCCGGAAAAAGGCCGCAGCCATTGAGAAGCTGGACGACCTGACTGCATAGGGGGCTTTGTGGGTAATGACGAACGAGATGAGCTGAGGGACATGCTGATCCGCATTGATGAGCGGGTTAAGTCCATTCAGGAAGATATAGCAGAAATCAACGGGGCCAGACGTTGCCACACCCACGCTGAGAAGTTCCGGAATCTGGAACGGGCAGTCTGGGGAACAGCCACAGTGGTGGCGGGCCTGGTTGTAAGGATCATTTACGACACATTTAAATAATCCCTCCTGTGTGGGGTGGCAGGTGTCTCTCGCCTGTCGCCCCCTATTATAACGCTGGCATTTTGGCTGGCTATTGCGCGGGGCGGTGGGTGTTCCTCACCTGCCGTCCCGCCCCGATAACGGTTGGCATTTTGTGGATAGCAAAGGATGGAAAGGGAAGAATATGGCAAAAATGGGCAGACCCTTGGCGTACAAGAACGCAAAGCGGATGCAAGCGGCAATCGACAGCTATTTTGAGCAGTGCAAAGCTGAAGATATTACGCCCACAGT
Source organism: Maridesulfovibrio sp. (assembly GCF_965230075.1). Classification (GTDB taxonomy): domain Bacteria; phylum Desulfobacterota; class Desulfovibrionia; order Desulfovibrionales; family Desulfovibrionaceae; genus Maridesulfovibrio. Next base: position 1,357,239 of record NZ_OZ245945.1, read on the forward strand.
TACAGAGCTTGCCCTTGCCCTCGGTTTTTCCAGCAGACAGGGGTTGTTGAATTATGAGCGGGGAGAGCGCGGCGAATGCGAAGAAGTCCGGCAGGATTTTGTGTACGTCGTCAAAAGGGCGAAAGCCCGCATCGAGGCCCATATTGAACGGGAACTGATCGACGGGAAAGGTAATGCCGTAGGCAAGATCTTTCATTTGAAGAACAATTGCGGGTGGATAGACAAGCAGGAGGTCGAGCAGACAGGCGGCGTGACCGTGAATATCGCGGCTTTTGGATCACCTGAGCAGGCCCGGCCGGAGCCACTGGAACTTAAAACCGGTGTGCAGGCCATTGAGACCATTACGGTTGAGGGCGTTTACGAGGATGATGAGTAGCCTGTCCACGCTCTTCTAATTTTTAACCACAGGCGGGACAGTAAGTCCCCAATGCATAGGATGTGCAGCCTTGGCAAAGAAACGAGAGATAACCATACCTTATGGTTTCATTCCTCGTGCTTACCAGATTCCTAAATGGAATTACATTGCAAACGGCGGGAAACGTGCGGTTTCGGTGTGGCACAGGCGTGCCGGTAAGGACCTGACCGAATGGAACCTGTTGATTTGCGAAGCCTTCAAGCGTGTTGGCTCATATTACTACTTCTTCCCCTATTACAAGCAGGGCAAGAAGGTCATCTGGAACGGGATTGACGGCTCGGGAAGGCAGTTTCTTTCCTACATACCCAAGCAGTTGATTGATGGGAAGCCGAACAGCACCGAGATGTACGTCAAGCTCGTCAACGGCTCCCTGATTCAGATCATCGGTACAGACAACATTGACGCGGTTGTCGGAACCAACCCCGTGGGCTGTATTTTTTCAGAGTATTCCCTGCAGGACCCGCGTGCATGGGACTATGTCTCCCCGATCCTAAGGGAGAACGACGGCTGGGCGGTATTCAATTTCACTCCGCGCGGTATGAACCACGGCTGGGATTTATTCCAGTCCGCAATGAAGAACCCGAACTGGTATTGTGAACGGCTGGCAGCCTGCTATCACCCGGAATTCAACCCTCAGGGAGCAGGCAACGGCCTTGGTGTCACAGGTGTCCTCACTCCGGAACAGATTGATGAAGAGCTTGCTTCCGGACGTTCTGAATCGCTTATCAGGCAGGAATACTTTGTCGATTTTCAGGCCAGCTCTGACGATATCCTCATTCCGCTGAACCTTATTGATCAGGCCATAGACCGCCCCGTTGCTTATAAGAATGCCCCGCTGGTTGCCGGACTTGATGTCGGCCTGTCCCTTTCCGGGGACCCTACCGCGCTTGTGATCCGGCAGGGCGGAAAGATTGTGGCAATGGAAGAGGTCAGGCTTGACGATTACGACCAGATTGCAGGGTGGGCCTACCGCCACATGATGGAGCACAAATGCTTCACGGTCATGGTTGACGGTATCGGCTGGGGGCAGGGAGCTTTTCAGGCTCTGCGCCGCTTGTATCCTTCACTTACAGTCCAGAGTGTCAACGTAGCTGAAAAAGCGTCTGCGGATGACAGGTTCGCACGCTTGAGAGATGAAATATGGTGGAAGGTACGGGAATGGTTTGAAGAAAAACAAAACTGTATTCCTTCCGGCTTAGCCTTGACTGACAAACTCCGGGCGGAACTGTCCAACGTAAAATATGATTTTACCCCGTCCAGCAAGATCAAGGTGATGGGCAAGCGGGAGATGAAGAAAGTGGAGAACGGTGGAAAATCCCCTAACTTGGCGGACGCTTTGGGATTATCCCTTTATGGCGGTGCCATTGCAATGAAGCAGACCTTTGAACGGGTTAAGAAAACATCGAGGCTGTGCGCTTAATGAGTAAAGATATCAAAATTAAAGATTCAGAAGTCATCCGACTGATCGGCCCTTTGCAGACTAAGGCCGAGCGTTGGCAGGAACAGCTTTCGGAGCAGCGTAAAAAGTGCTCTGAGCTGTATCACATGGAAAAGCTTGGTAACGAGCAGAAAGGGTGGTCTCAGGCCGTGGCTTCTGTGGTCTGGGATGCTGTGGAATGGCTTAAGCCCGGTTTGTCCAGTATTTTCGCGCACCCTGACTTCGCTGAAATCAGGATGGACGATCTTGAAAGGGCCAAACGTATCAAAAAGGCCGTACGTTTTCAGATGTTCCGCAAAAACAAGGGTAAGCGGGAAATTCGTGCCTGGCTGCACGACACCCTGCTTTACCACTACGGCGTGTTCAAGGTTTACCACAAGACCGACTTCGATCTTGAAACCTTGTATTTTGAGCGGCTGAGTCTGGAGGAAATGGAACAGTTGGTGAATGATCCTGATATTCAGATCACCAAGTACAAGGAAGTTGAAACGGAAGTTCCCCTCCGGCCGGATGAGTGGCTTGTGGAAGGGGAATCCGAAGTTGTTTCCGAGGTCCATTACGAAAAGGTCAAGGCGGTCCGCAGGGAAGTGAACTATGCCGGCCCCTGTGTTGAATGCGTGCCTGCTACTGAATTTTACTATGTTCCGGGCCATAAGGATCTCGATACCAATCCGTTTGTAGCCCACCGTAAAAAGAAAACCCTGCATGATATCAAGCGCGGGGAAGTTGCCGGACAGTACGCAAAGGGCAGCCACGAAAAGGTTGCGGCCTATATTCAGGAAGGCGGGGAATCCAGCGAAATCGAGCATGAAATCAGCGCACTGTACGGCGCGGATGATCTGGTTATCGATGAAACAGGTGACCTGTCTATTGGCATGAACGAGGAAGACAAGCCTATTTCTCCCAATTCCGAGGTTTACGTTTGGGAATGTTACCTCAGGATGGATATTGATCAGGACGGGCTGCTTGAACCGGTGATTGCCACAATTTGCGGTGATGTTGTCCTCCAGCTTGAGAAGAACCCCTACAAGCGTCCTCCGTTCAGGGTCGGCAGGCTGTATGAAGTGGCCCACCGTTTTGAGGCCAAGCCTCTGCCGCTGGTGCTGCGTGATGACCAGATGGAGCTTACCAACCTTCAGCGTATCCTCGTGGATGCCGCAGCGGACAGCACTTACGGAAACATCGTTACCTCTGATCCGGAATTCGCCAAGCAGTGGTCCGGCCGCCAGATAGGCGATGTTATTCTCTCGCAGGCTTTTGACAAGTTCAGCGAGGTAAGGCCCAGTCAGCCCGGAGGAATCCTGTTGCAGGCTAAAGAGGCTGTGCGGCTTGGTTCAGAAAGGAAGACAGGTGTTTCCAGCCTCAATCAGGGCATTGACGACAACTCATATGGCAAGACTGCCACCGGAGTAATGGCCTTGCAGGGAGCAGCACAGCAGCGCCAGAAATTCAATGCGGATGTCCTTGCCGATACCATGGAAGAGGTCTTCAGGGACTGCGTGGAGATCAACAAGCTTTTCCCTCCCAATTCAATATCCCAGCCCGGCCTGAAACAAGAGCACCGGATTCAGCCCGGAGATTTCGATATCAACGACGATTACGACATCAAGGTGAATATCGGAATCGGACTACAGGACAGGCATAATCAGGCAAGCATTCTGGAGAATCATTTCAAAAAAGTTGTGCAGGTTCTCCTGCCGATGGGCCTTGCCAAGCCGGAACATCTTCTCGCCATTGAGAATGCCATTGGAAAGCTGCTCGATACACCTGTCGATGGCTTCCAGTGTTCGGAAGACGAGTTTAACGAATTTCAGAAAGTAAGAAATCAGTGCCAGCAACTGGCAGGAGAATTACAGAATGCAAAACAGCAACTCGCAGCCGTCCATGGAGGAACTGCGCCAGCGAATGGAAATAGGGGAGCAGGCCCAGAACCTGCTGGACAACCCGTATTTTACGGACCTGCTGGATCGAATCGATCTGGGACTACAGGGGGAAATCCTGTCTCTGTCCGCAGACCGGAGGGACCAGTTCAGCTTCCGGCAGGCACAGCGGGACCTGTTGGCTGATTTGAAGAAGAACATTTCTCTTGATGCTCACCGGGGCGAGGAAGCGCAAATGCAGCTTTCGGGAGAAGAAATCAAAACGAACAGGAGGGTTGCCGGATGATAGCGGCACTCAAAAGCAAACTGTCGAAGGCCGAATATGAGCGTGGTGTGTTTAAGCACCAGCTCGGGGAAGCTGAGAAACGTATTGCTGAATTGGAAAAGCAGAATAGGGGCTTGAAAATTCAGGTCGGGAAGCTCAAGGCCAAAGGTAAGGGCAAAGCAACAAAGGCCACTGCTGAAAAGTAAGCCGTAACCAATACCAAGGAAGGTAAAAAAATGAAGTTTGATAAACATGGCAATCCTGTAAAAGGCACTGCCGATGAATCAAATGAGATGCAGGAAGTGTTGGAGGAGATTGAAAACGAATGCGCCTCCGATGAAGTCGGTACTCTCTTTGACAAGGCAGATGACGAAGATCCGGAAACTGATCCCGATTTTGCCCAAGGTCATTGCCAGCCCCGATTCAGAATCAAGGTGCAGGGCGTTGAAAAAGAGATTTCGCAGGATGACCTGATCCGTCTTGCCCAGATGGGCGACGATTATCACATCAAGATGCGCCATCTCAATGATGAGCGTATGCGTCTTGAGTCAATGCGTCCCCTGATGCAGGCATGGGAAAATGATCCTGCATTCCGCCAGCATGTAATGCAGTATCAGAAGGGATGTGCCCCGCATGAATCCTCCGCCCCGCATGAAGCTCCCCTGCCGGAAGATCCGATTGAAGCTTTCAAGGAAGAAACCATCCGCGAGACAATTGAAAGGATCGCGGTTTACCAGCAGCAGCAGATGAAGAAGGTTCTGGAGCATGCTTATGCCAGAAGAATCGAAAGTGCCCAGCAGGCCATTGCAGCCGATGAGCTGCGTGAGTCCGTTATGGCGGAAATGAAGAAAATCGCACCCGAAGGCTCTGTGCTCAGGGAACGTTTTAACAACGATCCGCAGTTGTTTTTCTCCTCTTACGTTCAGACCCGTAACAGTCTGATGGGTGCTGGTCAGGGTAAAAAATCCCTGTCCAAGAAAGAGACTTCCGTAGCCCCGATTCTGGAGCGTTGCGGAAGTGATGTTCCGGGCGGACAGCCCAGCAGGAAGGAAAGGGCCAGAGTGTTGAAGGAAAAAGCCGCTGGTGATTTCAAGGCGGCCGGACAGCTTTTCGATCTCGCAGCAGAATAAATTTTAACCACCGTACAGGAAGTGCGGTGTATTTACAGGACGTATAAATATGGCAGATGTAAGAACTCTTACTTATTCCGCAGGTTATGGTGATTCTATCGTTGATGAAGTTGATGAACTCATCACTAACATTGCACCCACTGAAACTCCCTTCATTTCCAGCATTGGTAAAGCGAAATGCGATACCACCACTCCTGACTGGCTGGAAGACGACCTCGAACCCGCAGCCAAGAACGCTCACGTGGAAGGCGACGACACTGAAGCCGAGGCCCTGAGCACTCCTGAGCGACTGAAAAACGTTACCCAGATCCTGAAAAAGTCCTTCTTCCTTTCCGGCACCATGCAGGCAAGCAAGATGAACGGCCGCAAGGATGAGCTGAACTACCAGTCCGGCAAGAAGACCAAAGAAATTGCCAAGGACACCGAGTACGCCGCCCTGAACAACGAAAGCCTCGTTGCCGGTGATACCTCCGTTGCCCGCGAGATGAAAGGCGCAGTCGGCTGGGTGGATAAAGCATCCGGCAGCTACTACGATTTCAATAACACTCCTGCGGCTACCAACCACATTACCGAAGACATTCTTACCGATGTTCTCCAGTCCATGTGGGAAAAGGGCGCTACCCCCACCACCGTGCTTGCTCCTCCTTCCCAGAAGCGCAAGATCAGCAAGTTCACTGACGGTGGCCGTATCGCCTTCAATGCCAATGCATCCCAGAAAAAAATCACCATGGCAGTACGCCTGATCGAAACCGACTTCGGCGTTGTTGCTGTTATCCCCACCCGTACCCTCGAAGCTGTCGATAAATCCGGCACCATGTACGACCGCGTGCTGATTTACGACAAGGCCCTCTTCGAAGTCCTGACCCTCAAGGGCCGCGGTCTTAAACGCGATACTCTGGCCAAGACCGGAGACGGCACCAAGTTCCAGCTGGTGACCGAGAAGACCCTCAAGTGCCGTAGCAAGAAGGCTGTCGGCCTGATCGACAACCTGACCCGCGTAAAAGTCGCGTAACCCTTCATTCCATACAGGCAGGGCCGCTCCGGCGGCCCGTCTTGGGAAATCTGCATGATTAAGAACGAAATTTCCATTGACGAGAAAACGCGCACTGTAACCCGGGTCACCACATATGATGCCGTACCGATCATGGAGCAGGCGCATTTTGAAAAAATGTCTGGTTGCAACGGTTTCTCCGATGAGCGCAACCAGCGTGTAATCGGTGAGGTTCCCCTTGCTGAGTTTTTCGAACTCCAGAGACAGGCAGATGCACACGGCGAACCGTTGACCGGGACACAGCTGAAATCATTTCTTGCTGAGAACCCGGAATACATGACTGTAACCCAGATCGACACCGGGCACACCGGGCGAATAATCGTAAAGTAGGTCCACATGGCAACAGTAGCAGCAGTAATTGAAAATATCCGTCAGGAGCTTTCAGACGAGTACAACACCCGCTGGAACAACGCGCAGTTGATCCGGTTTATTTCGCAGGCCGTCAACCGTGCCCAGCATGTGGGCAGGCGTAACAATCTGCAATTTCTCAAGGATAAGGCAGACCTTGTGTTTGCTCCCGGTGAATTTTCAAAACCCCTTCCCGATGGTTTCCTCACGGACATCGGTCTTTGGGATCTGAAAACAAAGGCCAAGGTATCCAAGGCTTCTGAAGAAGAGTGGGAAGGCAGCGCCAGCCCGCAGGAAGCCAGCCAGTACATGCTGGAAGGGTCAAACCTTGTGATTCAGTCCGTCCCCGCATCAGAGATCACACTAAGGCTCCGTTATTTCAAGGGATGCGACCTTGATACCCTGAAACAGGACGGCGCGGAAATGCCTTGGGGCGGTCTGCTCGATGAGATGATCCTTGAATATGCGTCACTCCGGGCAAGGAAGATTGACCGGGACGAATCGTCCGCTGACCTCGAACTGCTCAAGGATATCGAGAACAACATCCTGAGCACCTACGGCACCCAGTCCGTAAGGGTCGTGAAGGGCAAGGGCTGGATGGGGTAGATGAAAGTCATTGCTGGAGGGATGATGGATTACATAATCGATACGGATTTCCCGGAAAAAGAAGCATTGTGGGAGATGATCCAAGACTGCGCGCATGAATTTTTCGGAGATGACGGCGGCGTGGTTGATGCCGATAGCTTTCTGGACTGGCTGAAGCGTTATGCCGAGTATCCTTTGTTTGGATATATGGATGGCAAGCTCTTCAGCTGTTCATACCTGTGCGGAACCCAGCCGGGATTTAAGGCTGCCATCCATTGTTTTTCCCACCCTGATTACCGCACTCCCGAAATTATGATTCCTGCCAGCCGCACAGTTCTGGGTTTGTATTTCAAAGAGCTGGATCTCCAGAAACTGGAAGGCGTTGTCCCCGAATATAACCGGCCCGCAAGACTTTTTGACTTACGAATTGGAATGAAAAAAGACGGGCGATTCAGAGAGCATTTCCTTTATCAAGGCAAGATGCACGATTGCATTCTTTATACAATTTTGAGGAGCGAATTTTATGGGCAGTAATAATACAGGCAGTACACACGGTTCCGGTGGCGGAGACAGGGATTCCGCTGACATTGGTGCAGATATCGCCGCAGGCGGTTCCGGCTGGGGCGACGACGAAGATAACCCATCCGGTGATAAGCATGTCACTGAGAGTGGGAATGTATACAGTCGAAACGGAGATCTGATCGGAAAGCCCTCTGTGCTGGGCGGAACTATGACCACCGCAAAGGGCCATCACAGGTCTCCCGGTTCCCTTAACTCCTATGGCCTGCATGATCCCAGGAACCCGAACCATGACGCGTATAGAGCGGCTAAGTTTGGCTGGTCCGGCAAGAAGGAAGGAGCCTCCAAAGCCAACGGCGGGCAGGCTCTGCAGAATTCGGTGCTGGGTGCAAGTCAGACAAGTGATTTAGTGGATAGCTATGACTATTCCAGTATGTTCGGCGCTAAACGGGATGAAGATCACTTAAGCCTCAATTCTGATCTCTTTGGCTCACAGATGGATGATTTTAATAAATCCTTGGCCGGGATTAACGCCAGTGTCGAGGCTCTGGTTGCAAGCATTGGCCAGCCTGAGCAGGAACCCGCTGATGCTGTGCGGGAAAAAGCCAAGGCACAGCCCCAAGGGGGCGTTATAGCCGGAAAGAAAGATAACTCCACTCCAGAAGATACCGATATTTCAGCCATTGGTCAGGTGGGTGTTCATGGTGCTGTTGGGGCAGAATTACCCGCTGATGCCGCCCCTGCCGCTCCAACAACTTCTACTGGCTTCAATTTGTCTGACAACTACGAACTTTCTTATGATTTTGCGAACCATCAGTTCAATTTTGAGCGCCAGAAGGAATCTGATTTTGTAGAAAGTGCTCTGGAAAGTTGGAAAGAGCAGAAGCAGGAATCCATCTATAGTCCAGAGCTGCAATCTATTTTTGATGATATAGATAAACATACGGCTCATGCTGAGCAGATGAACGCGACTATAAATAAGTATGGGGTTGAAGGCCTTATAAATCCGGGGCGTGTTGATGCTGCTGAAGAAGAGAGTTTTGTCTCATCGATTATGGACGCTGTGGCCAACGTTTTTATTGGCAAAGCCGTTGATGGCTATAGACGAGCTGCCAAGCTGAATGATGTAGGAGAAATGATTTTTGGAGATAAATCATTCTCTTGGGGTGAAGTTTTGGATGCTATGAGTGACGTATTACACGGTTTATCTCCATCGGGGATGTTGCCAACGAATGGTATAAATCCCACTGCAATTACTATGGGTGGGCGAGGGCGTTCATGGGCTAATGGTCCAAAGTACGGAAATTGGGGGGGACAGCTGTTTAGTGGTGGACTCACCGGTGGCCTAATGGGGCTGGCTCCTGCTGTAGATAGTGCTGATGCGGCGTATGAACGACACGACAAAGCGTATGCAGCTGCCGAGAATGATTGGTCTTTAAGTCCTGAAGAAAGAAAGGCGGCAATAGAGAAGGCAGATAGAGAGCTGGTCAGTGATCTTGAGAAGATAGGCGTTAATTCAGATAACTGGGATAGTCCTCCAAAAGCAGAAGATAAATATGCTTCTGAGTTGTTTAGTGTTCTGGCTAGGATTTATTTTTAGTAATCGAATAGCCTCCTCTCTTTTCCAATACAAAACCCACCCCTTTCATTTTATACACAATCCTAAGGAATAAATCATATGAGCAGCAATAATACAGGCAGTACCGGCGGCAAATCCGATCAAGAAGATAAGAAAGACAATAAGAAAGGCGGTAAATATTCCGGAATGTCGATTGATGGCTCTGATCCCGGAGCCAGCTGGAGCGGAATAAAAGGCGGAACAGTCGTAAACGGCATCCGGTCGGGTAATGGCGAATTCAATAACGCAGGTGGCCCGCACGGCATAGGCGGGACAGAAGATAACCCTACGAATAGGGGGTTTTGTGGAGGAAGCACCCCCGCACGTGGCAATATGCCATCTGGTCCGGATAACAGTAAAAATGGCCGTATGGATGGCCAATACGGAGGGCAGAACGCCAGCTCTCAAAATGACGTCGACAAGGCTAACGCTAGTGTCGCGGACATGGCTTCATCTGGTCTTTTCGATGGTCCCGCGTCCACTGCTCAGGATGATCAGGCTTCAACCGGTCTGCTGGACGGTCCCGCATGTACTGCTAAGAATGTTGGGCAGGAATCTATTGAGGCTGCACTGGGAAGGCTCAACGATAAGCTCAATAAGGCAAATCCCACCAAGGCTGGCGGAAGGAAAGAGACAGCAAAAGGGGAAGAGGTAGCTGAAGAAAAGGCAGGTACGTCCTTGGGCACAGCATCTATGCCGGGAGATGTTGCGAATGCCGGACCCAATGTCGGTGCTCCCCAGAGGGAAATGGGCCTGATTGAGGGGCTTGTAGCTAGACAGAGAGCTAAGAATCCGGATGCTTACTCTTTGATGAGTCCAGAGATCAGAAATGATCTTGCCAAGCATCAGGCCCGTGCTGACCGGATGAACGAGGTTATAGATAATTTTGGGGTTGAAGCGCTCGTAAATACCGATGACTTCGATTTGGAGCGTGGTATTATAGGCGGGAATTTCGGTGCTGATCCTATGAAGGAAAACGGCCTGCTTGAAAGCATGGAGGCCAGTTTTTGGAACGGGTCGTTCATGACTCCTGCTGATGATCCCGACGCTGTTAACCGGGGTTTTGCCCTCTATGGGCATAGTGTGCCGGGCGAGTTGGATGTACCGCATCCTAACTCTCCGTATATGGGCATAGGCACACGTGAATACGGCCCGGATCTGGCTGAGCTTACCGATGACTTTCTGACGAATAATATCGATTCATATGCTGGTCTAAAATATGGAGTGCAGGTTTCATGGGGGCTTACGCCTACTGATATCGCTACTCCGGTTGATGAGTACGGTAATGTCCACCCGTCTGTTATGACCGGATACTGGACTGGATTTGCTCTTAAGGAATTTACTCCTTTTGGTTTGTTACTAAACGTCAAAGGCTTGAATGATTACTCGCAAGGTAAAGCTAAAGCGCATGATGCTGCTTACAATGCGCTTGGTCTTGCTCTTGCCGTTCCTAAGACGGCCTATAATGTTGTTACTTCCCCTTTTAAAGTGGCTAAGGCTGCGAAAGCTCTAGATACTTTTGTGGCAGCAAAGAATGTAGCCAAAGGTACAGCTGATATCCATACACTGTCTCATGTGGTCGATGACCTCGGTATGATCAAAAATAATACAGTAAAAGCAAGGAATGATAGCATGTACACAAACCGATATTTTGGCCGCTAAAACGAGAAGGTAAAAACATATGCCATCATCACTACACCTGACCCCCGTAGCCGGGGTGGATAAGTCCGCCTCTGCTGCGAATATATCTGATAAGGCTCTCAGCCGAGGTTACAATGTTTATTACGACCCCGGCACAAGTAAACTTTCTACCAGACCCGGCTTTAAATGCGTTACCGCCTCAGCTCTTCCCGCTGGAATTGATGCTTTGCATCATTTCGGGGGCATGGCAGGGGCCGCGCCCTTCAGTTACCTGATGTGCGTGTCTGCTGGGAAGCTGTACAAGCTGAACGGTACGGCATGGGATGAGGTGGCAACTCTGGATAGCAATAATCCGCAGATGGTCACCTTCAACTCAAAGCTCATTATCGCGGATGGTGGTGCGGGCCTGAAAGCCTACGACGGTACCAGTGTATCAGTCATTGACGGATCACCTGCAAAGCCGACAGCGGTTAAGGAAGTCAACAACCGCTTGGTGGCCAATAGCGCGGACATGCCGGACTACTTCTTCCTGAGCGCGGCGGAGCAGCACGATAAATGGACGGCAGACGCTGGCGGGTACAAGATTCCTGCCGGATACGGTGACGGGCTGAAGGTCAACGGCTTTGCGACCCTGCATAACAAGCTGGTCGTTTCCAAGTCCTCCAGCGATGAGAAAAGGCTTTATGGCGTGAGCATGGCCGGAGAGATTTCAGCATGGGCTACCGTGCTGCTCTCCGCTGAAAATGCCGCTATCGGTCCTCATGCTATCAAGAGCCTTGGCAGCTCTGTGTACTATCTGGATACTGACGGTTTTTCCCGCCTTTTTCCTACCGATACCTATGGTGACGTGGGCGTGGATTCCGAGGTTGGCTTCACCATGGCTTCCGAGTTCCGCAGGTTCTGCAAGAACGCAAGGAACATCTCCATGAGCTGGATTCCGTCTCTCGGCGCGCTGGCCTGCATCTTCAGGGGCGGCGGCGTGAAGGCTTTTCACCTCTTTAACCCGCGCCACGGCTTTACCGAATGGGAGGCCGCAGATTTCAAGGGATTGAATTGCGTGTGTGAATCCGGGGGAAGGATCTACCTTGGCTCCGATTCCGGCCATCTTTACCAGATGCATACCGCAGGAACAGACGAGGTAACTCCCGGTGACGTGCGCGAAATCTGGGGCGTGGCCCGGTTCAAGCTGTTTGAATCGAGCAGCGGGAAAGACCTTTTCCTTGAAGCCGGGACAAAGGTCAATGTCGACTACATCACTTCAGGATCATATAACCTTGAAGTCTACGCCGGGAACGCTGAGAACAAGGTTCTCTTGCAGGCGTTTGATACATTAAGCGGCTCAGCCCAGCAGGAACTTTACGATGCAGATACAGCCGTTGTTGATGCGACTTACGGCCTTGATTCCTCAACCACAGGGCAGGACGTCTGCCGCTCCCGGTTCCGGGCCAGAGGCTTGATGTTCCAGATCAGAACCCACTCAGGATGCCGGCTGGCAATCAACTCGGTTAGCGCGAGTGTGCGTGAGGTTTAGATGGGATGGTTCTTCGGGCTTTGAAGTGGCATTTTATATAAGAAACAATAGCCCCAGCTAGGACGGCAGGGGCTTTTACAAACCCTCCAAACCATATTTCTGCAACCGCACAGGACGTGCATAACTCACAGGAAGTGAATCATGGCAGATACCTACACTGCTTACGGCAGCAACAATGCTTCTGCGCAAAATGTCGTAACCTCAGCCTTGAACAAGGCCCAGTCTACTCTCAACGGGATGAAGACCCCGGAGTACCCCACCTATACGGGCAACCAGAAACAGGGCCCGGCCCAGATGGACTATTACCAGCATACTCAGGCACCGCAGTACCAGACTACCGGTGCGCTTATGGATGGTGATTATGACAAGCTCCAGCAGGCTTACGAGCAGCCCGCCTACGATGCCTATAACAAGGCCACAGCCAATACCCAGAACGTGTTCGGCAATAACGGTATGTACGGTTCAGTCGGCAACGGCCTTATGTCCGATGCCATGGGCTACAACCAGCAGCAGCTGAATAACGGGCTGTCCAATGCTGTTGCCCAGCGTTACCAGATGCAGCAGGCCGACATGGACCGCATGCGTAAGGAAAACGAGAACGCAGCCAAGTTCGGTCTGATGAATACCCAGATGCAGAACGAGTACAACAAGGGCAAGCTGGCATGGAATTACGGTCAGGCTGAAAGCCAGCGTAACTGGAATAATGGCCAGATCGACAGCAAGGCTGCTTATGACCTTGCTAAGAACATCTATGATCAGGCCGGGGAGCAGCGTATTTTCGATAATGCCGCAAACCTTGCCAGCGGTAGAGGCTCCACCGCAAGTACCCAGATGCAGTCTCAGGTAAATCAGTATGCATCAGGCAAGAATGTCAACGCGATCAGGAACACCAGCGGCACCACCAGCGGCAATAGCTGGCTTGGCTCAGGTGGCTCTGATTGGTTCGGCAACTGGGTAGGCAATCTTTTTTAAATTGGAAGTCAGTAAATAGGCATGCAGCAAATACCCCAAGGACGGGGTTTTAGTTATTTTCATAAATAATTAAATTATCACAGCTAATTAGCACAAGCACAGGACGTGAATAATGGCAGATAATGATTACAGTTACGATGCGCCCAGCATCGATAGCACTCCCGGTGGTGATTCGGTAAAAAGCTCAATCCTCGAAAAGAATCAGGCAAGGGTAGAACAAGCCTTGGTTCACCTGAACACTCATAAAAACCGTACCGATTCCCATGGGACTAATTCGCCCATTGTCGGCACGGATGATGAACAGACCCTGACCAACAAGACTCTTTTCGATCCGGTCATTACCTATTCCGGTGATCCGGATCAGAACTCCCCGGTTACCCGAGAATGGGTGGAAGGTCAGAGCGACCTTGCTGTAAATCAGGCCAGAACCGCAAGGGACGAGGCTGTGCAGGCCAGAGATGAGGCTGTAGCTGCTAAGGATATTGCTGTTGATGCTGCTAAAACTTTGAAGATTACTCCCGAACCTGTGCTGGTTGGTGACGCCTCTGGAAACGAGGGCGAAGAACTTGTTTTCACCGTCACCAACCATAAGGCCGGGGTCGAATATCAGGTCTCAGTGACAGGGGGAACCGTCAGCGTCACAAACGGGACTATTACTTGGATTCTGCCAAATGTTGATGTGGATACAGATTACACTCTTACCGCATACGCTTCCAAGCTGGGTTTCCAGCAGTCCAGCGCAGTGCTGAAGACTGTGTCGGTTAAGGATGTACCCATTCAGGATGGCCCGACCATGGCTTTTGCGGATAACGTTGAAGGCTACCCGGGCGCGACTGTGGTTGATGGAATTATCTCCGCTCCCGCCCATTCTGTCGGCCTGACCAACACCGACCAGCTTGTTTCCGCCAAGCCTGAAATCATGGTGCCCAGCGGCAGGCTGAATCTGCTTGAGGGCACTAGTAAGTCAGTCTTGAAGCTGGCTGCAAAGGTCACTGCCGGGGATGTAATTATTACTGATCAGGGTGAGTGTATGGTTGCGAGTGTGGATCAGTCCACAACCAATCAGGAGTTTATCCCCGTTGAAGATGCTAATGGGGCTGTTGTCTACAACAGCACATATAACAGTATTAATATTTCAACAACGCTGCCCACTGGTAGGTTGACCAAGCTAGGTTTAAAATCCGGTGGTGCGTATACTTCTAGTCGGAATCTTGGTGTGTTTAGAAAAGATTCTGCGACCACATACACAATGGTTGCCACATCTCCACTTTCGTCTCTTTCTGTTGGTATGAACTGGGTTGATATAGATTACATCGTTCCAGACACCGGAGAATATTATATCGGCGTGTGGGGGTCTGGCTCTGAAACTGTAGCAATAAATAACGTTGACTATCAAAACGCTGTATACTCTGCTACCCCTAGCCTTGGTGTTGCTGTAGCCACCCAGCCGGACCCCGGTTTTGGTGCTCCTGTTGTGGGATACGCATCGGATTCGGGAGTTTTACATTCCGCCACCCTCGCCCAACCCCTGTCCGGAGTTCCGACCAAGGCTTTTAAAGACCCTCTGAAATCAAAGCTAACTCTTATTTCAGCTACCACAACTTCAATAACTACTGCGGAAAAGGTGACTGAGGGTGAAACTTTATTTGTTAGACTTTCTGGTGTGTGGAATGAAGTAACAGCCGGGACAGTCACTAAGAACGATAACAGAGTAAATAAAATTGCGAGTGATTTAACTTTCTTTGCTACGGGATATGCTAAATTTAGTCTGTCCGGCACAACAATCAAGGATGTCAGCTCGCTTAATAGCCACATGAGATCCCCCATCAATAGTGACCATAAAGAACTAAGGGCTAAGATGGGTAACGCGCAATCTATAGGCCTTAGCTTTTATACAGCGAATGCATCATTTGCTTCAGGGGGGGGAGCACTACCTGATGGTGAGGCTGCTAAAATTGGCAGTATAATTTTCGCACCCGGATACGACACCCACGCCTTTGGATACCGTTTGTTTGATGCTGATCCCGTCAAGCTTACATATAACGCAGCTTCACAGTATGGCTTGCGTAGAACGGGTGATTCTGTAGATGTTTTAGTGGATGGTGTGGTTATTGATAGTTACGCGATCCAGTCATCATTGGAACTGGGCATGTGTGTTGGCGGTCCCGGTTCATGCCCTGATTATACCGATTGTGTGGTGCTAGAAGGCCCCGTTAGCTCTGTTACCGACTTAACTGCTGCCAATCTTTCTTCTACTCCCACCGCAGTTGCAAAACCCAGTGACTTTTCTCTCAAGCTTGGCGCAGGCGCTACCGGGGAATATCTGGGACCGAGGGAAGGATTAACTCTAGCCGTTTCCAATCCGGGAAGTAATATCATTCCAGCCATGACCGCCGAAACAACCGGTGGGTGGACTATCTCTGCAAACGAAGATGGAAGTGGGGCTTGGCCCGGATGGAAGGTTGCAGATGGAAGAAATGATTCTGGCCAGTGGCTCGCCTATAACGGCAACAACGCCCCGTCAATCCCGGTTCTAAATATTAAAGCTCCTTCTGCACAAGGAACCTCAAGGCTTAGGCTTAGGCCATATGTTACAAATATTAGCTTTGTGCCAAAGGATTTCACACTCAAAGCGAGGCTGGAAGGCGGGGAGTGGGTTACGCTCCTTGATGTAGTCGGAGCGGATTATATAAAAAATTATCCCAGCTCAAACGATTATTGGGGAGAGTGGGATTTCCCGGCAGGCAACTACGATGAATTTAGCCTTCGGGTAACAAAAGACAACAGAGGATATCAAAACGCTTGTTTAACGGGTTTTGAGCTTCTTGAGGCTGGCGAGGTTTTGTCTTCAGCCACATCAATAGTTGTCACCTCTGCCGAAACAGTCAAAGAGCAAATCTTAAAGCCCAGTGGTCTACATAACAAAATAGAGATTAGTGGACAATTGGTTGAGATTAATTCTGTAGCCGAGGAAGTTGAGACTACTCAGGTGGCAGGGGAACCGCTGATTCCGGTTATGACCTCTAATACACAGGATGGAATTACCGTTTCGGCGTCTAATTCATCTGCGCCATACCCACCGTACAAATCGACTGCAAGTTCGGTTGGAAGCACGGGTTGGATTCCTGATAACCCCGCACCGCAGGACTGGTTTATCGAATTCCCCGCGCCTGTTCGGCTAGCAAAATATGCTCTTACCGCCCCCTCTAATGACACTAACGCAAAGTATTACCACCCCAAAACATGGGAAATTACTGGATTAGGTACTGATGGGGTGACATGGGAGGCAGTCGATAACAAGGCCGATCAGCCTAATTGGACTCCTAGCGAGAAAAGGGAATACTCCATTTCTCCAGCTCAGTCATACGCGAAATATCGGGTCCGATGCTCAAATAACCAAGCTGGAGATAATCAGATCGGAATTGGCAAAATTCAGATGTGGCCGAAAGCAGACAAAGCAACCTATACGACTACTATCAACCTGAAAACAGCACTGCCAGCAGCCCCCACTATTGACACGGTTGTTGCTATCCCGGACCGCTGCACATTGGCTCCGGCAAGCTACACCTGCGATCTCAACGGTGATGACCTCAAGATCACCGGGGCGGAGATTGCGCTGGAAGATAACCCGGCTTTGAAACGGCTGGCGATGGCTGTAAGCGGTGATGATCTTACTTTCAAGGGCGGGAAAATTTATACCAAAGAGAAACTGTAGTTACAGTTTAAACTAAAGCACAGGACGTGAAAAATGGCAGATAATGATTACAGTTATGATGCGCCCAGCATCGATAGCACTCCCGGTGGTGACTCGGTAAAAAGCTCAATCCTCGAAAAGAACCAGGCAAGGGTAGAACAATCTTTGGTTCACCTGAACACTCATAAAAACCGTACCGACTCCCACGGGACTAATTCGCCCATTGTGGGTACGGATGATGAACAGACCCTGACCAACAAGACTTTTGTCGATCCGGTCATTAATTATTCAACTGAACCTGCAGGAACATCCCCGGTTACTCGTGAATGGGTGGAAGGTCAGGGCGACCTTGCTGTAAATCAGGCCAGAACAGCAAGGGACGAGGCCGTGCAGGCCAGAGATGAGGCTGTAGCAGCTAAGGATATTGCTGTTGATGCTGCTAAAACTTTAAAAATTACTCCCGAACCTGTGCTGGTTGGTGACGTGTCTGGAAATGAGGGCGAGGATCTTGTTTTCACCGTCACCAACCATAAGGCCGGGGTTGAATATCAGGCCAGCGTAACAGGGGGAACCGTCAGCGTTACTGATGGCGTTATTACATGGACCTTGCCAAATGTTGATGCGGATACGGACTTTATCCTGACCGCATACGCTTCCAAGCTGGGCTTTCAGCAATCAAGCGCAGTGACAAAGACTGTGTCGGTAAAGGAAGTTCCCATTCAGGACGGCCCGACCATGGCTTTTGCGGATAACGTTGAAGGGTATCCGGGCGCGACTGTGGTTGATGGAATTATCTCCGCTCCCGCGCATTCCGTCGGCCTGAACAACACGCACCAGATTATTTCCGCCAAGCCTGAAATCATGGTGGCTAGCGGTAAGCTGAACCTGCTTGAGGGCACAACCGAAAGTGTGCTCAAGCTTAGTGAGAAGTATACCGGACCGGTGATTACGGATCAGGGCGAAGGGGAGGTCATCAGTTGCAGTGAAGACGGGGAGGCAACTAACGTTGTGGACATTCTGGGGGACGGATCATGCAGGAGCTACTTTCCCTTTGACGGTAATGCTAATGACCTTGGTCCCAATGCTGCACACATCAGCGCCACAGCCACATATTCCGAAGGTCATAGTGGACAAGCCGCAATTTTTCCCACGAATGTTACCGACATGAATGTTCCATTCGATCCTTCCAGCGTTACTTTCTCATGGAGGGTCAAGTTCACAACGGCTCATTTTTACTCCGTATTTGCTACTTCAGCAGGTAACGTAGGCTTGAACTGGGTTAAGAATCCTTCGAATTATTACATCTATGGTCTGGATGAGGCTGGATATCAAACAGAGTTTGGCGACCTTTCCCACATAGTGGACGATGATAAGTTCCACCATGTGGTGTTTACTTTCTCAGCAAGCTCTATTCACGTATATGTAGATGGGGTTTTATACTACCATACTGATTCGTTTACCCCGCCCACTGGAAGTCACAAGATGACTAAGACCAGCATTATGGCCTCCGAAGCTCTGGATGAGCTGCGTGTGTTTAATAAGGCATTAACTTCTGATGAAGTTCAGAAGATATATAATGATGTCTGTGTATATAAGGCCACCCTCGCCCAACCCCTGTCCGGTGTTCCAACAAAGGCTGCGAAATCTCCATTCTGGTCTTCCCTTGAGCTTGAGGAAGGATCAACCACTACATCATTAAAATTATCAAAGGATGCTCCGGTTACTGAAGGTATGCACTTGCGTTTACCTGAGAAAGAAGTTTCCGCCGGTGCTGTAACGAATATGCCCGACGTATTTGGAAACACGCAGGTTGCTCCCATTGCTAGTTGTACCTGTAAGGTTACTGGTGGGTTTGATGTTCTGCTCTGGGGCGGGGAAGAAACTCCTGCTGGGCGGGGTATTGTTTCCGTAAGAATTCATCCTAGGGCCGCTCAAACTTTTGTGGCTGCTGTGGGCCGCATCAATGCCAACGGCACAGGTGAGCTTGTGGCGGCAGGTACAGTTCGCAACAAGTCTGCTTCCGGCATAGAGGAGCTGGTTTTAAATGAACCCTATATAATTCCCAATGATGGGCTAAAATATTATGTAGGTGTGTTAGCTTTGGCTGTTGATTCTTGGCATAAGATTCATGCTTGTCCTGGTAAAGTTCTTTACCTGTCCGGCATCTCAAGAGTGGGTGAAAAAACATCAGCGAATGTTGCGGTCCAGAATAACTATTTTTGTATTGATAATTATAAGTACAAGCTCAAGAACACCGGTGGTTGTAAGACTGTTGACCTCACTCACGAAAACCTTACTGAAGTTCCCACCTCCGCTATTAAGAAAAATGAAATAGCTCTCAAGCTCGGCGCTGGTGCTACCGGGGAATATCTGGGGCCGGAGAAGGAACTGCAACTCGCCGGGGGAGAACCAGTTGAATCACCCATTCCGACCGGGACAGAACTTGGCAATGGTAATCCCGCTCTCCTGATCAGCAAGTTGGCGATTCCTGCTGGGACAACAGTTTCACAGCTTGGAGCAGGCAACCCCAAGGGAACATATGCTCACGCAATAACTAATGAAAAAATTGGAATTGTTAAGCGTACCGGGGCCGATGCTTATGAAGTTGTCAAGTGGTGGTCTGGTTATTCTCACACAGGTTCTTCAAGTATTGAATATATGGACTTGGGTGAAAATTATACGCTTCCCAATGATGGTGGAGACTATAGGATTCTCTTCACCTCCCCGGATTATGTTGCCGCAATTGGCTGCACAGCGGGCGAAGCGGGCGGCAGAAATGATTGCATAAGTGGATATCCTGCTGCTGGCGAGTCTGTGGGAACATTGTCTTGGAACAGTTATGCAGCTTCAGTAGGGTATAAAAGGGTCAGCCTTTCAACAACCAATGAGATCGTCGTTGAATCCAACGATTCCATCAAGGACCAGATTTTCACCGCTGGCGGTCTGCATAATAAGCTGCTGGTGGATGGTCAGCTGGTTGAGGTTGAATCGGTTAGTGAAACCTCTTCAACAAAGCTGCCCAAGAACGAAGGATCTTGGAATTCTACTGTTAATGGTGATCGGCAAATGGGTAGTATTGGCGGTGGTATTCTTCGAACTCCAGCATTCTTTTTTACTGCATCCTTCGATAAACTTACCAGTGTAACCTTAAAGCATGCTCGCGATACGACAGACTGTGTTGTTTATGCCGAGGTTTATACGGTTAATAGTGAAAATAAGCCGGAAACACTTCTGGGGTCTACAAATCAAGTGCAGTTGGCATCACCAGCTGAACATACGTTTACCTTTTCTTCTCAGGTAGATATGACTGTCGGTTCAAAATATTGGATTGTTTTTAGGACTGCTTCTGGAACAGCCGATTGGTTTGTAGAAACCGTTAGCTATGATTATTCTGGTGAGTATTATGCTGCTTATTACGATTCATCCATAAGTGTTTTTGATTTGGCGCAGAACTGGTCAAATGCTTTTGGGAATGAGCTCCCAAGAGTGAATGTTGTTGGAATTCAAGGGACTAAATATACCACCACCGTCACCCCGAAAACCGAACTTTCAAAAATTCCTACTTCGGTTGCTATCCCGGACCGCTGCACATTGGCTCCGGCAAGCTACACCTGCGATCTCAACGGTGATGACCTTAAAGTCACCGGGGCGGAGATTGCGCTGGAAGATAACCCGGATTTGAAACGGCTGGCTATGGCTGTAAGCGGTGATGATCTTACTTTCAAGGGCGGGAAAATTTATACCAAAGAGAAACTGTAATGGCAGCAGATAAATAAAGCACAAGACGTGCGTAGCTTCACCCTCGGTGAACATTTCACAGGATGTGAATAATGGCAGAAAACGATTACATTTATGATGCGCCGAGTATCGATACCACGCCCGGTGGTGACTCGGTAAAAAGCTCCATTCTGGAGAAGAATCAGGCAAGGGTTGAGCAGAGCTTAACCCTCCTGAATTCACATAAAAACCGCACCGACTCCCACGGTACAACCTCGCCTATTGTTGGCGTTGACGATGAGCAGACCCTGACCAACAAGACTTTTGTCGATCCGGTCATTACCTATTCAGCGGAGCCGGCCGGGACTGCCCCGGTCACCCGTGAATGGGTGGAAAATCAGGGTGATCTGGCCGTAAATCAGGCCAGAACAGCAAGGGACGAGGCCGTGCAGGCCAGAGATGAGGCTGTAGCGGCTAAAGATATTGCTGTTGATGCTGCTAAAACTTTAAAAATTACTCCCGAACCTGTGCTGGTTGGTGACGTGTCTGGAAATGAGGGCGAGGACCTTGTTTTCACCGTCACCAACCATAAGGCCGGGGTCGAATATCAGGCCAGCGTAACAGGGGGAACCGTTAGCGCTATAAATGGCGTCATAACTTGGGCCTTGCCTTCCGTTGAAGTTGATACGGATTTTATCCTGACCGTATACGCTTCCAAGCTGGGCTTCCAGCAATCAAGCGCAGTGACAAAGACTGTGTCGGTTAAGAATGTACCTATTCAGGACGGCCCGACCATGATTTTTGCGGATACAACAGAGGGATATCCCGGTGCTGCTGTTGCTGACGGAATTGTTTCCGCCCCTGCGCATTCCGTCGGCCTGAACAACACCGATCAGCTTGTTTCCGCCAAGCCTGAAATCATGGTGGCTAGCGGTAAGTTGAACCTGCTTGAGGGCACTAGTAAGTCAGTCTTGAAGCTGGCTGCAAAGGTCACTGCCGGGGATGTCCTTATCACTGATCAGGGTGAGTGTGTCATAGCTAGTGTTGAATCTAATCCTACTGTTGGATTGCTGAATACAACAGATAAGCATGCTAATATCTCTATTGCAAATAAAGTAGCTACTTCAAACGCTGCTGGTTACAAATGGGGTAGTATGCTTCCAGAGTTTGCTGGCAAAAAAGTTTATGCTGAACTTAAGTCTACTGGAGCGTCTTTGGGTTCATACTATATGGGTATAGGTGTTTGTCCAGCTGACCTTGATTTAACTACAGCAGCGTATTCGCAGGCCACGGCACAGGGTACAGATGGGGTATACTTTCGAGTCGCAGTAAATCCCGGAACATCCACGTTTATGGCTGCCGTTGATGAAGCTGCTGGCAAGGGCTGGCTTGGACTAAACAGCACATGGGAAGGTGGCGGAAATCCTGCCACTGGAGCTGACCCAACGTTCACATTCACTCCTGGTACAAGTTTAAAATTTTGCTATTTGCTTGAAGGTGATGGTTATGTAGGGACAATAAAAACGAATCTTGTTGAAGCTACATACGTCAATCCTGAGGGTTTCGTGTATTTGGATCAGGTTAATACAACCCATACTGCAACGTTGACACAAGCGCTGCCCGGAGTTCCGACCAAGGCGTTCAAGCATCCATATAAAGAACCTTTGACCCTCAAGTCTGCTACCACAACTTCTATAACCACTGCGGAAAAGGTTACAGAAGGGGAGACGTTGTTTGTTCCTGAAAGGGTTACGGCAGGGGCGGTTACCGGGGGGATGATAGATAAGTGGAATGTACTTGCAGAAGTAACACCTTTGACTCCCAGTGATAGCTGGTACAGCATGAATATCATCAGCAATCCTAACCGCTCTGAAATGTATGCTTTTCGTTCTTTTACAGCGGATACTACTCTGTATAAATCTACAGACAACGCCCAAACTTGGGATGCTGTGTGTGTTATGCCGGAACCAACACGTGGGAATGCTGCAAAATTAACAAATCTTGGACATTTAGTCTGTGCAGGTAACCCCGGCGTTTTTGTTCTACTGGAGGGTGCCTCTAGCTTCACGACTCTTACTGCTGATGCGGGGCTTGGCGCAGCAGCTTATTGTATGGATTGTGACGACGACTATAAGAATATATACATCGGTTTATCTGGAGGCTCAATTCGTTACAGCAATAACTCCGGTTCAACCTTCGCTTCGTCTACACAAAATGTTCCGACTCATTGCCTGTGTGTCTTTATTTCAAGTACAGGTCGAGTCATGGGCTTCAGTGGATATTCCGCAGAAGAACCTATGATTTACAGTGACGACAAAGGAGCCCATTGGTCAACAGACACGGCAACAGGGCTTACGCAAGTCAGTGAATTACATCAGATATTGGAACACCATGAGAGCGGCAAGCTGTTCGCAATGGCCTACACCAATATATATGTCTCTACAAATGACGGAGACTCTTGGACAATGTTTTATGATAGCTCGGTTCTTACCAGTAATGCGTACAAAGCTGTCATGGTAGGGGATTATATTTTCACTGGCGGTAGTGACAGTAAGCTCCTTAAAATAAATGTACACACGGGTGCTGTTGAGACCGTTGCTCTACCTTCTGAAGGTGGATTGTCATACAACATGGCCTATAATGGACATACCATTGTAACTTCTGGTTTAGCGACATTTACTACTGGCTATTACACTTCAAGGTTTGAAGTTGGAAATTATGAAGTTAACATATCTTCCGCAAATCTCTCCGTGCCTCCTACTGTAGCATACAAAAAGTCTGGCGTTTCATTAAAAGTCGGCGCAGGTGCTACCGGGGAATATCTGGGGCCGGAGAAAAACCTGCAATTGAAGAAATCAAAAGCCATACCCGTAATGACTGCCGCCACAACAGGCGGATTTACCATGTCTCAGACTGGAAGTGGGACTGTGGTTTCTGCGCCTTGGGCTGCGTGGAATGCCTCTGATGGTGATCCCTCTACCACTTGGCAGCGTTCCGATGGAACAGGTGATGCGGGTATTGAAATAAGCGGATCTTTTAGTGACCCTGTTACTAGAATTGACATTCAGGCCCGTTCAAATACAACAGCTACCGCGCTAAAGCGCCTGCCTAAGGATTTCACAGTTAAAGGTTATAACGGCAGTTCTTGGGTTACGTTGAAAACTGTAACCGGAGAAACAGGTTGGCAGTCGGAAGAGAGAAGATCGTTCTCTTTTTCAAACGATACAAACTATCAGAAGTATTGGTTAAATGTCTCGGCGACAGAGGCAGGGACAGTATATCGCGAAATCGGCGAGCTGGCTTTGTTTTATGATAGTTCTTTAAGCACAACAGCTATTGTCGTTGAATCCAGCGACTCCATCAAGGACCAGATCTTCACCGCAAACGGGCTGCACAACAATCTGCTGGTGGATGGAAAAAATGTTAATGCAACTGGAGCATCAGAAGCTGTCGTCGCGTATTTAAAGGAAATTGATTTTCCCGGAGAAATTAAAGGGGCAACTCCCGGTTCTGGTTTTCAGAGCTGGCATATGAACAAGTCGGACAGAATAACCGGAGTTTCAGTTATCAACGGCATTGGTCTTAAGTCCAAAGACGCAATGGTGTCTGGTGACGGTTATCTTGGTTTGTTCAGAGAGAACACTGATGATGGGACATTGACGCTCGTTAAGCGTGTTCCGCTGGTTCATAGTGGGGGAGAAGCTTTTGAAACTGTAGAGTTTGACGCACCATATCAGGCTGATTCAAACTCCGGTTACATCATAGGGGCTGCAAATATAGCTAGTGCAAAATACATAAATTACACAAGCAATAAGGCCAGATTGAGTTATTCATTCAGTGAAAGCTCTCCTGTTGAGGGAACTACGTTTACCCCCAACGTTGTCTCTGACGGTAACACGCCGATGTTCTGCTACAGCACCCCAGCAAACAAATTTACAACAACGATTAACATTCCTGAACAGGAACAGATTCCTACTTCGGTTGCTATCCCGGACCGCTGCACATTGGCTCCGGCAAGCTACACCTGCGATCTCAACGGTGATGACCTTAAAGTCACCGGGGCGGAGATTGCGCTGGAAGATAACCCGGATTTGAAACGGCTGGCTATGGCTGTAAGCGGTGATGATCTTACTTTCAAGGGCGGGAAAATTTATACCAAAGAGAAACTGTAATGGCAGCAGATAAATAAAGCACAAGACGTGCGTAGCTTCACCCTCGGTGAACATTTCACAGGATGTGAATAATGGCAGAAAACGATTACATTTATGATGCGCCGAGTATCGATACCACGCCCGGTGGTGACTCGGTAAAAAGCTCCATTCTGGAGAAGAATCAGGCAAGGGTTGAGCAGAGCTTAACCCTCCTGAATTCACATAAAAACCGCACCGACTCCCACGGTACAACCTCGCCTATTGTTGGCGTTGACGATGAGCAGACCCTGACCAACAAGACTTTTGTCGATCCGGTCATTACCTATTCAGCGGAGCCGGCCGGGACTGCCCCGGTCACCCGTGAATGGGTGGAAAATCAGGGTGATCTGGCCGTAAATCAGGCCAGAACAGCAAGGGACGAGGCCGTGCAGGCCAGAGATGAGGCTGTAGCTGCTAAAGATATTGCTGTTGATGCTGCTAAAACTTTGAAGATTACTCCCGAACCTGTGCTGGTTGGTGACGTGTCTGGAAATGAGGGCGAGGACCTTGTTTTCAACGTCACCAACCATAAGGAGGAGGTTGAATATCAGGTCTCAGTAACTGGCGGTACCGTTAGCGCTATAAATGGCGTCATAACTTGGGCCTTGCCTTCCGTTGAAGTTGATACAGATTTTATCCTGACCGTATACGCTTCCAAGCTGGGCTTCCAGCAATCAAGCGCAGTGACAAAAACTGTGTCGGTTAAGAATGTACCCATTCAGGACGGACCGACCATGATTTTTGCGGATACAACTGAAGGATATCCCGGTGCGACGGTAACTGATGGAGTTGTTTCCGCCCCTGCGCATTCTGTAGGCTTGAACAACACAAAGCAGATTGTTTCCGCCAAGCCTGAGATCATGGTGACCAGCGGCAGGCTGAATATCTCCAACGTTTCCGAATCCGGCTTTGACCTAGATGTAGCCTACAAAGGTCCAATCGTTACCGATCAGGGCGAAGGGGATATTGTTAGTATAGCTGGAGGAGGTGGTGTTGTTGAGACGAAGCCTTTTGACGGGATATCCAGCAACGGCGTTACTCTTTATAATACACGTGTAATGCTGGATGCGCACATACCTAATGGTAAAACGGTCACAGAGCTTGGGGTACAGACTTCCACTACCCCAACAATTGGCGGACTTGGGATTTATCGCCGGGATGACACTAATAAATTCACACCTGTTGCTTTTGTGTCTGGTGTGGCTACCACTCCGGGAGGTGTTTATAACTATCTAGCGTTGGATAAACCGTATGCAGTTCCCAGTTCTGGTGAGTATTACGTTGGTGTCAGTAACACAGTAAACGCGTACAAAGCGGATGGGGTAGGCGGTGGAGTATACTCCATGACAGAAGCTTCTCCTGTCGAAGGAACACAATATACTTTCCCGACAAGTAACGAAGCCCGGATTTTCGTAGCATTTAAAGTACTGGACTCGTACACCGCAACTCTTGCCGAAGCCCTGCCCGGAGTACCGACCAAGGCGTTCAAGAATCCATATAAAGAACCTTTGACCCTCAAGTCTGCTACCACAACTTCTATAATCACTGCGGAAAAGGTTACAGAAGGGGAGACGTTGTTTGTTCCTGAAAGGGTTACGGCAGGGGCGGTGACTGAAGAAATGCTTACTGCTTCTGGAGTAGATAAAGCAGATTTTTTTAATGATGGTTCTGCCGTTCGTTTTTTCCAGTTTAACAATTCTCTTGTAGATGCCGTCTCAGGCAAGACAATGCAGCCTAATGCACATGGCTATGCATACAATTCTTCCGGCAAATTCGGTGGATGTATTACAGGCGGTGGTCATTCATTCACTGACGGTGAGTCTCTGGAAATCCCTTATGCGGATTCTACTATTTCCTACTGGTACAAAATTGCTAATGCAAACTATCAGGTTCAAGGTCTTGGGTGGGGGCCTCAGTCTACTGGTGGTTATATGTATTGTGGTGGGTCTGGGTATGTTGCTTTTGATCAGAAGCTTATTGATACAACTTTAAATAAGTGGAATCATATGTGTATTGTGACTTCTGCTGCTCAACAAAAAGTGTACAATAACGGAGTTCTTGTTCATACATTTGCAAAGGATTACACAAAGTCAGGGCCATATACCTTTGGTAGTGCTTATAGTGGGCAGAATGATTACTCTTATATAGATCAGGTGCGTGCCTTCAGTCGACAGTGCACGGCAGATGAGATCGCACAGCTTTATGCTGAAGAAAGCAAGAGCATGCGCTACAACACCGACCTTACCCACGAATCCTTATCTTCCGCTCCATCCTATGTGGCGCGCAAGAAAGAGTTAACCCTCAAAGTCGGCGCAGGTGCAGCAGGCGAATATCTCGGGCCGGAGAAAGAATTAGTCTTGGTGGAGAGTAAAGTGCTTCCGGTAATGACAGATACTACAACAGGCGGTTTTACGATGTCACAGACTGGTTCCGGTACTGATGCGCCTGCACCTTGGAGAGCTTGGAATGCTGCTGACGGCGATCCTGCCACTGTTTGGCAGCGCTCTGACGGAACGGGGGATGCTGGTATTGAAATAAGCGGACCTTTCAGTGACCCTGTCACTAGAATTGATATTCAGGCCCGCTCAGCCGCAACCGCAACTGCGCTGAAACGTTTGCCTAAGGACTTCACTTTTAAAGGGTACGACGGCAACTCTTGGGTTACGTTGAAAGCTGTAACCGGAGAAGTTGGCTGGCAGTCAGAAGAGAAAAGGTCATTCTCATTTTCGAACGGCACAACTTACCAGAAGTACTGGCTGGACATCACCGCGACAGAGTCCGGGACTGTATACCGCGAAATCGGTGAGCTGGCTTTGTTCTATGACAACTCTTCTAGCACGACAGAGATTACTATTAAGAGTGATAAATCCATCAAGGACCAGATCTTCACTGCTGGTGGCTTGCATAACAATCTTATAGTGGACGGAAGTAATGTCGTTGTTAACGGGGTAAGTGAATCTGTCGTTGTAATGCCAACAATCACGAATACCAATAAGAATGCCGTTCCGATTATGTCGGGCACAACCACCGGGAATTATACCGTTAAGTCAAATGCTTCCACGTCTGCAAATTACTTTCCCTACAAGGCGTTTGACGGCAGCTCTGGTAGTCTTTGGCTTACTAATACGCCCGGATGGCTCAAAATAGTAAAAACTTCTCCCTTTTCTATCTGGGCTTATACTCTTACTTGTAGAAATGCATCAAGCGGCCCATCGCAGATGCCGAAAAACTGGACTTTTGAAGGCTCAAACGATGGCTCCAATTGGACAGTACTTGATACACAGTCCGGGCACACTTGGTCTATGACTCAAAAGAAAGAGTTTCAACTCGCAGATGTAGCTACTTATTCGCAGTACAGAATAAACATCACTGCAACAGGCGGGGCTAGTCTTGAAATCTCTGGCATGGAGTTACTGGCGGTTGTTTCGGGGGCGGAACTTGAGGATCAAGGGACGTACATTTACGCTACACCTCAATACCCATCAAGTACTAGCAACCCGTTCGCCAATCCTGACAACGACACCAGCTCGTTTGGCTTCTATTATAATGCTACACCTGAGACTGATGCCGCTTGGTTTGGGGCTGAATTTCCTGTTGAGACAAAAATCACAGGGCTGAACTTCTTCCAGCATGCAACAACTCAATATGGTGTCACCTCTGCGATGATTCAGTCCTCTAGCGACGGCATTGTGTGGCAAGATCAGCAGTTGTTTACAGGGCTTTCTGTTGCGACTGATAATCTTAATGTGTTGACCCTGAACACTCCATTCACTGCGCGCTATGCCCGTTGTATAGCTAAAGCTGATACTACGGGTGTTGGCTGGGTTGTTTATCATGCTCGGTGGTATGGGCAGAAACGGGCAGTTATTACAACAACGATCAACCTGAAAACAGCACTGCCAGAGCCTCCCACAATAGATGGTAAAGTCGCCATTCCGGATCGCTGCACACTGTCACCGGACAGTTACGCCTGCGCTCTGGACGGCTCCGACCTGAAAGTTACCGGGGCGGAGATTGCGCTTGAAGATAACCCGAAAACGAAACGGCTTGTAATGGCTGTTAGCGGTGATGAAGTCACTTTTAAGAGTGGTAAAATTTATATCAAGGAGAAACCGTAATGGCTAAAATGAACCATACTGTAGATCAGCAGAAGGGCGGCGGGATTCATAGGGAAAGCCCAGCCAAAAGGAAATCAGAAGATTACGATGTAAGAAAGATTAGCCCGGTAACTAAAGAGGCTGTTAAGAGGATTTGTGGCAAATCTTCAGAGCCTGCAACACCGGAAGACTATCAGCATATGTTTGAATCAATCCTTGGAAGGGCTGTTGTTGCTGATATTCTGAAATAGATAATTTGATAGAGAAGTTAAGCGCGTTCTTTGACGTGTTTTTATCCCCTGTCCTGACTTGTTCCGGGCGGGGGATTTTTAGTTGTTTTCTACTCACCCCTTACTCACCTTTTAAGGTCTCAGAAGGGGGCTTTTGTGTTTGTTTAGTTTGTTATTTAAGTGGGTTACCCATTCAGATTGTAGACTCTTAATCCGTTGGTTCAAGGTTCAAGTCCTTGATTCAACCGCCCACTGAGACAAATCAGGAATTAAATGGGTGTGCCACTTATCTTATTTAAATTTATTGATAAGTGATGACCATACATGTTTAAGCGAAAATTTCATATCTAATGAAAGTTCTTTCTCATATCTAAAAATGTAAGGAACGATTGGGATAGTGATTTTGAGTTTGTCTTTGGCGTTGAGTTCAGGGTTAGTTGCCTGAGCTTTAGTGGATTCAATTTTAAAGCGTGGTATTGAGGACATGTCGGGTTTCGTATCAATTCGGCTAAGTACAGCTAAAATTTCAGAGGCTAGGCTCTCTGCCTCTTTGTCGCTAAGATACTTATCAACATTGTTAATAGCGTAGTCTAGTATTTTATTTTTGTCTTCATTCCAGAAGTTGTGTTCAACTTCACTTAGCTGTTCTCTTTGTTTTATGTCATCAATCTCAAGTAATGCTTGTTCAATCCTTATTCTGCATTGAGAAATGTTTTCTTTAATTTGTTCAGATTCAATAACACGGTTCTCTAGTCTCAGTTGATCTTCAAGTTGCTTAATAATCTGATATTCTTTGTAAATATTGCTGTTTATGTCCGAAATTCTCCCTTGAGAGATAGACTTTGTGAAAGATTCTTTTTTCATGTGGTGGTTCTTTTCTACTTTTCTTCTTTGTGTTGAACTAGATATAGCTTCAGTAATTGAGTAGACTTTAATACATGCTTTTTGAAAGCCTATTTTACTGTTTAGTAGTCCTCTTCCAAGTTGGAGCATACAGTCATCACCAAGTTCCTCGTGGTTTTGAACGATATCTCTTGTAGTGATTGCTCCAGATGAAACTAACATTGATTCTTTTATATGTGCAAAGTCGCCTTGCATTGCTTGGAGAACCGTATCTAACTGTGCTTCGTTAAAAGCATAGTCGGTTTGTGAAGGCCCTGTGTAGACTCCGTCAGCGCCTATCATCCTATTCAGTTTGCAGTACACAGCGTCGGAAACATGAAAGTCGGACATTCTATTGACTATGCCTTTGCCAATGTTGTTGATGATAAAAAAAGCTCTACCATCAAAGTAGTCAATAATATGTTTGGCGCTAGAAAAACCTTGAGTGATCGTGTTTAATAGATATCCTTTTACATTGTATTTCAATCCCGTTTCTATGATTTCTATGGCCTGTTCTTGTTCAGCGACTGCGTTAGCAATGAAAAATTTATTCGTGCCATGCTCTTTATTGTACTCGTCAATCGCCGACTGGATAACACTCATGCGATTTTGGATAGGTTGACAGTTTGAATTTGTATTGAGTTCGTCGTCAACGATATAGTCAATTCCAGAAGACAGTGCCGTCTTTATTGTAAGGGGGACAGCTTCCACATTAAGGGCCATTCTTGGTTTTAAAATTAAACCTAGAATTGGGCGCTCTAAGACACCAGAGGTATTTCGTATGCCATCAATACCAAATCTCGGTCCTGAGTAGGTGGCTAAAATTGAATCTGGGAGGTCTATTTCAAGGATATAGAACTTGCTAATAAAGGAAAAAACCGACATGTAAAAAAGGGAATTTAGCACTCCTGGAATGCCAGTATTTTCACCAGAAATACATTTCGGAATATTGATAATTATAATTGTTTGACCTAATTCTACTTGGTGTTGGGACTCGATAGTAATACCATTGGCACAAGTGCATTCACGTTTACTTTTTATGGATAGTTGATCAAAGTCACCAGATAGCTTGTCCAAAAATTTTTCTACACCAGACTCTACGTCTAGTCCTTTGAATTCTATAAATAGTTTAGCTTTTACCATGCTCATGTCTCACATAGATACAGGTGTTTTCGTTCTTATCTTGTGATTTCTAAATTATAAAGATTTTCTCTGTAATTACACCAGTAGTCTTTATACGTTTCATTGCCTCTCATAAAATCAAATATTGTGATTTCTGAGTCGATCAGGTGTTGAATGATCTCTTGTAATAGAACATTCCCCGGTGAAAGCTTTCTATTTGTTGTGTCATATGATGTGTTCCAGTCGTAATAAATGCTATTTCTTATTAAACCATATCGATATGATAGTATTATGTTATTAAGTGTTAAGCAAAATATTGTAAGCTCGCCAGTGTTAGAAAATATTTTTGTTATTTCTTTTAAAAAATGAACCCTTCTAGGGTCTGCAAATTGCGGGGTTTGAGTTCGTTTACACCAGTTTGCTGTGTGGATTAAGCAGAGTTCATTTAGGAGTGTTTTGTTGTATTGCTCACATATAATGAACTTTAAGTCACCCATTCTTGATAATTTGCGTTTTTTATACGCATACTCATTACATCTGCTTCTTTCTTTAAATGATTGTATACAACTGTTTGTGAGAATGGTCTTTTTTATCGGTGACCCCTTGCTGGTTGTTACACGTAGTGAGTGCTTTTGCGCTAGTTTTGTAATCGAATGAAATGCAGGATTTTCCTTTGATAAGTTGGAAAAATTACATTTATCCCAATGGGTTTGCGTTATAGCTCTTTCTAAGAGAGGCGTGACGTGTTTGATACCACTGCTGGTAAAGCATGGGCCTAAGTAATCACTGCAGGAATCTGTTAGAAAGCTAAGAATTGTTTTGTGATTTAAGCGCTTAGTCATTAGTGGCAAGACACAAATAAGCTGATTGTTAGCAAACGTCATATAGACTAACAGCTGGAATTTTGTGTCTGCATAAGAGTCCCACCATGAAAGGAGCCAATTAGGGTCAAATGAAGGCGCGAACCCTTCACGGGTACTCAAAGTTGACCATTGATCAAGGAATGGTTCCAAATCTTTAACAGTGTTAAAGGTAAACGTTTTAATGCTTCTATTGTTATACAAAAAGGAGTTCATCGCCAGAAAGGTATTTCTTTATGAGTTTTGGAACCTTGTAGTTGTAGTTGTCAATTGATTGAATGATAGATTCCGCAGATATGGATTTAGAGTAAGTCTCTTCGCCGTTATAAAAAACAGCATCGAATGTGATGTTTGAGTTGTATGTACTTAATATGTCATCAGGAGCTATAAGCCCAACTTCCGCTACCTCATTGGGCTCAATTTTGAGTTTGGAAAAATCGATGTCGAGTTCAACAATGATAATTTTTTGGAATTCTCTGTTGACTATGTCATCACTTAAAAAGCAGTCCCTTCTGAGGCCTAAGCTTACAATTGACTTTGTATCGATATCGATTCCAATTTCTTCGAAGCATTCTCGCTTGGCTGTTTCAGAGTAAGATTCCCCCGGATCACAATGTCCAGCAACACTTACGTCAAGCATGCCTGGGTATAGTTTTTTGTTGTCACTTCGTCGTTGGTACAATATCTTTTGAGTTTTTGTGTCAACGAGCCAACAATGAACCACTTTGTGCCATAAACCATTGCGGTGAGCCTTGTGTGAACTCTCAATTCCTAAATAATTAAAATTGTCATCAAAAATCTCGATCTTCTCATTGCTCATAATATTTCCTTATCTTAGTTGGTTTGCTGTTTTTAAATACTGACGGACAATGTCTAATGTTTGAACTTTAGCTTCATCAATATTGGTTGAGTCAATTTTTTGTAAACCGAAAGACTCGTAAATGGATTCAATTCTTAATCCAAGGGCGGTTTCTTTGATGAGTTGCTTCTCATACCAATCTAGCTCGTCTCTTTTTTGTAAGCGTGAGGTAATGGTTTTTGCATCCGTCGAAAGATATAGACTTAAATCAGGTTTTCGAAACGCATTAAAAATATTGCTAACTTCAATCTTGCAGCCATAGGCCGTGTGGTATGCCATAGTTGAATAATAAGACCTATCAAGAAGGACGACAGTGTGTTTTTTTGTTGCTTTCATCATCGAGTCAACGAATGATGCTAAGTAATATAGGTATTGTGTATCAATCGAAAATGAGTTGTACGCTAGTTTGTCAACGTATTTGTCAGGGACTCCTATAATTCGCTTGATTTCAACGCTATTTTGTAACTTATTTTCTAAGTATTTACTTATTGGCGTTTTCCCCGTTCCATCTAGTCCGTCAATGGAGATTATTATACTATTTAGCAGCTTGCTATCCATCTTCTTTTTTAACTTTTGGTATTTATATGTGCGCAGTTAATAGCTGTAGTATGCATATTACTGTATTAATATATTTCTTATTAGATATTAAATTAATTCTTTTTTTGCAAGTGGTTTTCTCTAAAAATACATCTGCCTCTCTTAAATAGTGTGCGATTTACTCAGGACATATGTTTTTGACTATGGTTGTAGACTCTTAATCCGTTGGTTCAAGTCCTTGGTGGCCTACCACCTCCTGATAAATCCTCCCACATCCCATCACGATTTTAAATTTTTCATAAAGTAATTAGTAGGCTATGAAGGTCTACCCAAATAATTCTGTATAGTTTGCAGTTATTCTGTCCAGAGTAGTGATGCTTTTGGATCATTAATTGACATGTATAATAGAAGTGTATTAGTGCATCTCTAGTGTTACTTTTTTTATATTTGTGTTTGGTGTGTTTGATTATTTGTTAACTAATTTTAACAAAGGAGGCCATGCATGTCAGGATGTGCGCCTAAGACCCCGCCTGCCGGGGTGGCAGCGGTCCAGCCTGCTGTGAATGAAAATGCCAAACGAATGGAGGGTGTTGAGTACAGTCTTTACGCTCCTCCTGTGGGAGTTGATGCTGACACTGTAAGGTTCGTGCGGGTGGACGAATCCAAATGTGAAGGCTGTGGGGCGTGTGAAGAGTATTGTGCGAGTGGTGCTATCCAGTCGATCAATGATGATGGCATTCATCGTATTGTTGATCCTGTTGCCTGCATGAACTGCGGTCAGTGCCTTACCAACTGTCCGTATGGTGCCATTTATGAGGGTGTTTCCTTCGTGGATGAGCTTGCAGCGAAACTTAAGGACCCGGACACTATTGTTGTATCCATGCCTGCTCCGGCTGTTCGTTACGGTCTTGGTGAATGTTTCGGTGCTCCCACCGGGACATATGTCGGCGGAAAGATGCATGCTGCATTGCGCAAACTTGGATTCGATTACATCTGGGATAACGAATTCACTGCTGACGTTACCATCATGGAAGAGGGGACAGAGCTTCTCAACAGGGTGAAAAGTCAGGGCAGCAAGGACGCAATGCCCCTGCCGCAGTTCACTTCCTGTTGTCCGGGCTGGGTAAAGTTTGCGGAGACATTTTATCCCGACCTGATCCCCAACCTGTCTACCTGTAAATCACCTATCGGTATGCTTGGTCCCTTGGCTAAGACATACGGTGCAAAGGAAACAAAAACAGACGGTAAAAAGATTTACACTGTTTCCATTATGCCCTGTATCGCCAAGAAGTACGAAGGTGTGCGCAGTGAGCTTGATGACGCCGGATATGACCGTGACATCGACGCTACCATCAATACCCGTGAGCTTGCATACATGATTAAGGCTGCCGGTATTGATTTCAACAGCCTGCCTGATGAAGACCCTGATCCGGTTCTCGGTGAATCCACAGGTGCTGCTACCATCTTTGGTAACAGCGGCGGTGTTATGGAAGCGGCTCTCAGGCTTGCTTACGAAGTCCTTTCCGGTACCAAGCTTGCTAACCCCGATATCAAAGTTGTCCGTACCCACGAGGGTATTAATACCGCTGATGTTGAGGTCCCCAATTTTGGAACTGTGAAAGTTGCTGTTGCCAGTGGTTTGGATAACGCTGCCAAGCTTTGTGATGAAGTGCGCGCGGGTAAATCTCCTTATCATTTTATTGAGGTTATGACCTGCCCCGGCGGTTGCGTTAACGGTGGCGGACAGCCTCTTGATCCTGAAATCCGGGCTTCCCTGTTCAGGTCTACCGTGGCTCAGATCAACAAGCGGTTCAGAGCCCGCAAAATCAAGGCATAAGGAGAAACTGATATGAAATTAAGCAGACGCAGTTTCATCAAGGCCGCAGGTGCGGTGGCCGGTTATGCGGTTCTGGGCGTTAACATCGCTAAAGAAGCAGCAGCAGAAGTCATGGACTTTGTTGCCCGCCGTCAGAACTCCGTTTATGCGGCTGATGCGAACAAAAATATCTACAAGTACAGAAAATCTCAGGATAACCCCATGATCGTTAAAATTTACGATCCCAAAAACGGTTTTCTGCATGATGGTCCTTGTGGACACGAATCCCACCATCTTCTGCATACTCATTACTATGATCGCAGCAAGAAGCTTAATGCCTTGAAAGAAAAGGGCATTGAGCTGAATCTCTAGAAAATTATATGCATGCGTTTGCCTGAGGTGAGGATTTATCTGGCCCAAGGGTTGGCGCAAGTTTTGGAGGCTGTTTTGTGAAAACAGCCAGTGTCTTTCTTACCGGCAAATTACCGAGGAAAAGGGTCCGTCCTGACTTCCTGCAGGAGTTTCTCCGGCAAGCTCCGGAAGCTGTCAGCTGCTTCTTTACTTCGACCATTGCGGAGCCTTCTTAATGGATAAGCGTTTGGGAATTATAGGAATAACCATCAAAGACAGATATAAATCTGCACCTAAGGTCAATCAGACCTTGAGTGAACATGGAGAAATTATTGTAGGTCGCATGGGACTTCCTTTCCGCGAAAAAGGCGTGAATGTCATCGGTATAATTATCGAGGCAACCACGGACGAGGTCGGGGCATTAACCGGGCAGCTGGGCATGCTTCAAGGCGTAAAAGTCAAATCACTTCTCGTGTAGGAAAGGATACAATCATGAATAAGAATGCAACCCTTGAAACCGGTCTTGAGTCATTTATCGATGAAGAGCTTATCTGGTCGGAAATTGAAAAAGCTACCGACCCGGAACCATCCCTTGTCCGTGACGTCATAGCCAAAGCCAAAGAGAAAAAAGGTCTTTCTCCTTTTGAAGCAGCGGTTTTGCTTAAAAATAAGGACAAAGAGCTGGATAATGAAATTTTTGAAGCCGCCATTGAAGTAAAAAAGGGCATCTACGGCAACAGACTGGTTCTTTTTGCTCCTCTGTATATTTCAAATGAATGTGTAAACCAGTGTGCGTACTGTGGATTCAATGCCACCAACAACGACCTCCAGCGCCGGACCCTTAGTGCTGAGGAAATTCACAAGGAAGTCGAGGTTCTTGAAGATCAGGGACATAAGCGTCTTCTGCTGGTTTACGGCGAGCATCCCAAGTACGATGCGGATTGGATTGCCCAGAGCGTAAGAGATGTCTATTCCGTAACTTCCCGCAAAAGCGGCGAAATCCGCAGGGTGAACATCAACTGTGCGCCGTTGGATGTTGATGGGTTCAGGAAACTGCATGAGGTGGGCATCGGTACTTACCAGTGCTTCCACGAAACTTACCATCAGGAAACCTACAAGAAATATCATCTCGCAGGACGTAAAACAGATTACAACTGGCGTCTTTATGCCATGCACCGGGCCATGGAAGCCGGAATTGATGATGTAGGCATGGGTGCTCTCTTCGGCTTGTTTGATCCGGTCTTTGAGGTCATGGGGCTGCTTTATCATGCTCAGCAGCTGGAAATTGACCATGGAGTAGGGCCGCATACCATTTCTTTTCCCCGTATTGAGCCTGCGCAGAATTCAGAGCTGGCCTTCAATCCTCCTTATCTGTCTTCCGATCATGATTTTAAGAAGATTGTCGCAGTACTCCGGCTGACCGTGCCTTATACCGGTTTGATTCTTACTACCCGCGAAAATGCCGAATTCCGCAAGGAACTTATTGAGGTCGGTGTTTCCCAGATGTCCGCCGGATCAAGAACCTACCCAGGTGCCTACAGTGATCCCGAATATGATCGCCCGGATGTACAGCAGTTCTGCGTCGGTGACAGCCGTTCCCTTGATGAAACCATCCGCTCCATTGTCGGCGAGCATGGTTACGTGCCTTCATGGTGTACCGCCTGCTACCGTCTTGGCCGGACCGGTGAGCATTTCATGGAATTGGCCAAGACCGGATTTATCCAGAAATTCTGTCTGCCTAACGGGCTGCTGACTTTTAAGGAGTATCTTGAGGATTATGCTTCTGAAGAGACCAAGAAAGTCGGTGAAGAATTGATCAGGAATGAAATTGAAACCTATGCTGATCCTGAGCGGCGTAAGCTGCTGACTGACCGTCTTGCCCGTATGGAAAAAGGCGAGCGTGATCTCTATATCTAACTAGAATCCGGAGGAAACATGTCTGAATCCGGAAAAACTGCTTTCCGTATAGAGAAAGACGCGCTGGGTGAAATGGAGATCCCGGCGGAAGCGTATTACGGCATCCATACCCGGCGGGCTATGCTTAATTTCCCGCTTTCCGATTCCCGAATCCATGAACGGTTCATCCGCGCATTCGGGCAGGTAAAAGAGGCATGCGCAGCCGTAAATATGAAGCTAGGCTTTCTCGATGACAGGATCGGAAGGGCGGTTCTGACGGCATGCAGGGATGTTTCCTTCGGTAAATTTAACAGCAGCATAGTGGTTGATCCCTATCAGGGCGGTGCCGGGACTTCCACTAATATGAATTTCAATGAAGTCATAGCCAACAGGGCAGTTGAAATATTCGGTGGTGATCTTGGTGACTACGGGCTGGTCCATCCCGTTGATCATGTAAATATGCATCAGTCCACCAATGATGTTTATCCCACGGCACTAAAAGTAGCGGTTCTTGCTTTGCTTGTTGATCTGGAAAAAGAGGTCTCAAAGCTTCAAGAGGAATTACAATTAAAAGAAGCTGAATTCTCGCGGGTCGTCAAAGTGGGACGGACGCAGTTGATGGACGCTGTGCCCATGACTCTGGGTATGACTTTCGGTGCCTTTGCCGATGCTGTTGCACGTGACCGCTGGCGTATTTTCAAGTGCCGGGAAAGGATTAAAAAGGTCAATCTTGGTGGTACTGCGGTTGGAACAGGGCTTGGTGCACCCCGTGATTATATCCTTCAGGTCGCAGGGGAATTGAAGAATATATGCGGTCTGCCTGTCTCAAGGGCGGAGAACCTTATTGATTCTACCCAGAACTGCGATTCTTTTGTGGAAGTCTCCGGCATGCTCAAGTCGTATGCAGCAAACCTGATGAAGATTTCAAACGATCTCCGTCTGCTGGGCAGCGGACCTGCTACCGGGCTTGGAGAAATCAAATTGCCTGCACGCCAGTGCGGTTCATCCATCATGGCAGGGAAAGTAAATCCGGTCATACCTGAATCTGTTGCGCAGGTGGCTTTGCAGGTTATGGGTAATGACCAGACCATCACCCTTGCCGCTTCCATGGCCCAGTTGGAGCTTAATCAGTTCATGCCTCTTCTGGCGCACAATCTGCTTAATTCCTTGAGTCTGCTGCTGAATGCGACTAGAAGTTTTACCCGTAATTGCGTGCAGGGGATATCTGCCGATGAGGACCGCTGCCGTAAGCATGTGGAGTCCAGCTACGCTCTGGGAACTGTTCTGGTTCCGGTTCTGGGCTATGACTTCGTGGAAAAGCTTGTTGATGCCTGCCGGGAATCCGGGCGTTCCTTACGCGATGAGATCATTTTTCAGGGTATTGCCGGGGCGGATGAGGTCGATGAACTTTTGTCTCCGCAAAGGCTTTGCAAACAGGGGTTCACCTTGGATGAAGTGAAGGGGGGTAATAAATAATGAAGCTAGTATGCGGTGTCGGGGAACTGGGGATTCCTGCAATGTTTGCCGAGGCGAAGAGAAGAATCATTCTCCATGCAGCGGTTTACGGACCTTTTTCAAAATCAGAAGTCCATATTCAAGGGTTGGAAAAAGCCTTGTCGCGGCCCAGCCTTAAGCGCCTTGATGTCATTGCCGTGCAGTCCGGTGGCGAAAACGGCTGGGATAATTCATTCTTAAATGCGCTCCGGTTCGGCATTTCCCGACAGTCTGTGGCGGATGAACTTGAGCTTTCAAAGTCATTTTTAGCTGAATTGGCTGAGCGTCATCCTGAAAAGGTAAATGTTTATCCTGCCAGTAACTTACCCTGTCTGCCGCTGGTCATTGTCGATGACACTATTTGCTTTGGGCAGTATGCCCATTCCTGTGTTCATGCCCCGCAAGGATTCTGGGGATGCGTAGAGGCAGATGTTGAAAAGCTTTTTAGCTGGGCTGAGTCTGGAACTGTGCCGCAGGGAGCCAGTGCTGAAGAAGTGGCAGCGTTCAGGCTGGTCAGTGATTGTTCAAGGGCCATGAAGTGCAGTGGAGCTATAGAAGGGGTTGGAAATGGCTGTGCTTGGGCGTGATGAAATTATTTATTACCTGAATGGCGGCAATGATACTGAGTTGTATTCAAAAGCCGACAGTCTGCGGGAAGATTCTTTTGGGCGTGAAGTATATTTGCGGGCCATTGTCGAGTTTTCCAATATCTGCAATAAAAAATGCAATTACTGCGGCTTGCGTGCTCCGAATGCAAAGGTAAGCCGATACCGGATGGATGTTGAATCCATCATTGAATCCGCCCGTCTGGCAGCTGATGCGGGGGCGCGTACCATTGTTCTGCAATCCGGTGATGACTTCAGCTATTCCCCCACGCAGATTGAGGACATCATTGCAGGGATCAAGGAATCCCATGACGTGGCGGTGACCCTTTCGCTGGGAGACCGCAGCGCCGCAGAATATGAGCACTGGTTCAATTGCGGAGCAGATCGCTGCCTACTCAAGCTGGAAACAACTGCCCCTGATATCTACAAAAAGATCAGGTGTGGCGAGGATTTTTATCAACGCATGGACCTGCTGCGGTCCCTGCAGGAGATAGGCTACGAGGTAGGCTCCGGTATCATTGTAGGATTGCCGGACTATACTGTGGAGCAGCTTGCAGATGATTTACTCTTTCTAAGCGGTCTTGAGCTGGATATGATTGCGGCTGGCCCGTTTATACCGCATCCAGACACTCCTTTCTCTTCAGCCGGAACAGGGGATATCGACCTTTCTTTCAGGTTTACTGCCTTGGCCCGCTTGTTAAACCCTCTCTCCAATATTCCCGCAACGTCCGCCCTTGATTCATTTGATTCAGAAGGCAGGGAAAAGGGCTTGCAGCGTGGCTGTAATGTCATAATGCCCTCGGTTACCCCTGCCGCCAAGCGCAAGGATTACAATATCTACCCCGGTAAGAATTCTGTTTCTGTAGATGTTGCCGATACTGTTTCCCGAGCTGAAGAATTAATCCGTGCACTGGGTTTTGTCCCCTCAGCTACCAAAGGTTCTTCAAGGAGAATGAATAATGTCGAATAAGGCTCCACGCGGTGTCCGTCTGGTGATAACTCTTGTCGGCAAGCGCAATGCCGGTAAGTCTTCATTAATCAATGCCATTGCCGGACAGGATGTGGCCATTGTTTCCGACCAGCCCGGAACCACCACTGATCCGGTGGCAAAGCATTACGAGCTGCTCCCCTTAGGTCCGGTTACGTTCTACGATACTGCCGGACTTGATGACAGTGGAGAAGTGGGCGAGCTACGCATAAAAGCCACCAACAAGGTCATGATGCGTACAGACCTCGCACTGGTTGTTGTGGGAGAAGACGGGCTGACCGATTATGAAGTTGATTTGATCAACAAGGTTTCTGAGCTGGAGATTCCTTATCTGGTTGCCTTCAACAAGAATGACCTTTGTGAACCGCTTGAGGCGGATATGAATTATTGCCGCCAGCGCGGTATTCCATACTACAAGACATCTGTTTTGGAAGCCTGTTCCATTGATGAACTCAAGGAAGCGATCATCACGCTGGCCCCGGAAGAGATGAAGCGTGATCCGGTACTTGCCGGAGACCTTTTTAGTGAAGGTGACTGGGTTGTCTGTGTGGTTCCCATTGACCTTGCCGCTCCCAAGGGAAGGCTGATCCTGCCTCAGGTGCAGGTTCTGCGTGAGATCCTTGATTGCGATGCTGTGGGGGTCACCGTAAAAGAGCGCGAGATTGAGGAAACATTATCATCAATGAAGCGTAACCCCGCGCTGGTCATAACCGATTCTCAGGTTGTTATGAGCGTTGCCGGGGATGTGCCGGATGAGATTCCGTTGACCACTTTTTCTACCCTGTTCGCCCGTTACAAGGGAGATTTACCCAGCCTTGTGGAAGGCGCTAAGGCCATTGATACTTTACAGGATGGAGATACTGTCCTGATGGGTGAGGCCTGTTCCCATCACCCTGTTGCCGATGACATCGGAAAGGTCAAGATTCCGCGCTGGATTCGCCAGTACACAGGTAAGGATATCAACTTTGTCATGTATTCCGGTCATGATTTCCCGGAAGATTTGGAGCGCTTCAAGCTGGTAATCCATTGCGGGGCCTGTATGCTCAACCGTAGTGAGATGCTGCGGCGCATCAAGGAGTGCCAGCGCAGCGGAGTTCCGGTAACAAACTACGGCGTGGCAATATCCAAAGTACAAGGAGTGCTTGATCGGGTCATCAGTCCATTCAATTTGTAATACTGTCCCAAAAAGTTAAGGCCGGCGTTCGTCTTTGATAGAGATGAACGCTGGCCTTTTTTATGTCCTTTGTATCCCCACGGGCCTGATAGCAGGGAGAGGCGCTATCAGGCCCGCGCTCGAATTTAGAGGTAGTAAGGTCCGAGTCGCCGTGGGATTTGAAAAACTGAACGCCCCGGGGATGGAGGTAGATCTTCTTGAGTGGAATCAAGAAGCCGGAAAGCACGCTGAGCAGTAGCGGCATCCCGGACTGGGGCCGTTTTTCTTGAGAAATATGTACGTGATTATGTGTTACTAGTCAAGAAAGAGTGTTACAAAGTTTGAAGAAAGTTAAAAACTTATTCATAAAATATGGGAGGGCGGGTTTTGATTAGGTAAAGAAAATCCGGTCCGAGCATGATGCTTGGACCGGATTTTTTATCTTCTTAGTTTGTTGCGGAGTGCGAAGGCGAAGAGGGCTAACTAGCTAGGCTTGTGATATTGTTTCAGCGCAATATTATAGGTTATTGATTTGTGTTAAATGGTTAGCTATGTTCTCAGTCTAAGTTCATAATTACCGGAGATATAATGAATAAAGCTACTTTTGGAACGGAACTGGTATCTCTTCCTGATCTTTTTGATGGTAATTTATTTATAATTCCTGACTACCAACGTGGATATTCGTGGGACGAAAAACAGGTTTTTGAGTTACTTCAAGATATTGATCATTTAGTGGGTGATAATGTTAATATTCGACATTATACAGGGACTATCGTGTTGAGTCAGGCTGCTGGGCTTGAGACGGGAGAGTTCCACATTGTTGATGGTCAACAGCGTTTGACTTCATTGATAATTATTATGCGGGTACTTATGGATTATATTCCCAGTGAGACTCAATTTGTAAGGGAGCGGTATTTAAAGCGTGGTGAATTAGGAAATGAACGTGCTGTTTTGTTGGTCAACTCTGATTCGAGGCTATATTTTGATCGAGTCATTCTTGGTGATGGGGATGATGTTGAGGAACAAGCAGTTTTAGAAGTACACAAACGGTTATTTTCAGCACGTGCAGTTGTCAAAAAATGGTTGAAGAAACGATTGAGTTCAGGTGTTCAAGCTCAAGATATCCTATCAGTCATCGAATCAGAGTTGGGTTTTCTTGTCTATGCCCCAAAGGAAGATGCCGAGACTGGTATCATGTTTGAAGTGATTAATAATCGTGGAAAAGCTCTCAGTGAACTTGAAAAAGTTAAAAATTTTCTTATTTACTGTTGTGTTAAACTACAGGCTCGGACAACGCGCAATATGATCAATGAAGATTGGACAGATATTTTAAAATACCTAACCTTCGCTAAAAAAACTACTACAGCTGATGAAGGTGCATTTCTGCGTTACTGTGTTGCTGTTCACTTTAAGCTCAACAAAACTGATAGTCAGTACGGGTATGCATCTTTAAAGAAGATAATAGATATTGATCATGCTCTCTCGAATAAAGTAAAAAAGAAAGAGGCTATAAATAAAATTATTGATTTTATGCGTTTTATGAAAAAATCGTCGATCTGGTATGCCCGTCTGTATGGTCGACTGCATGATGGGCTAGATTCTGAATTGAGTGGTGTATTAGATCAGATTCGGGCTCAGGATCGACATGCTTCGATTATGCCTTTATTCTTATCTTTGGTAGTAAAGTCTGGTCTTCATGCTGATCAAAGGCTGCATTTATTGGGGTTACTGGAAATATTAAATTTCCGTGTCTATATGGCTAGAAATATAACTAACCGTAATGATTCTGGGCAAGGAGATTTATATTACTATGCATCACGCTTTTATCATGACGAGCTTCTTGATGATTTTTGTAAAGAAAAAAGGGTTGTTGGAAAAAGAAGAATACAGAGTCAAGAGGATGCATTAGAGTACTGTCTAGTCTATTTTACTCTTGATTATGCTATAGATGAGAGGTTTTTGGGGTCATTCGTTCTTGAACAAGGATCTCCTTATGATTTTTATAAGTGGAGTGGCTTGCGCTTTTTTTTGATGAGTTATGAAGCATCATTACAGCCTAACAAGAGTATTCAGATTGATAAAATTTTGTTGAAACGGGCAGAAGGCAAATCAGCTGACTATTTATCTGTTGAACATATTTGGGCTGATAAGCATAGGAATAATGAGGGTGAGAATAATCGTATAGTAGACCGGTTTGAGAAAAGACGATTAGGGAATTTTGTCTTGCTTGAGTTGAGGTTAAATATCCAAGGGGATAATTTGTGGCTCGATGAGAAGTTGCCGATCTATCTAAAAGGAGTGAATTCAGAGCCGCCTTCAGACCTTACTCATGTTCGCAGTATGGGAAACAAGGCTAAGAAAATTTTGAAAGCATATTCAGGTATGAAACGTGCGAAAAATTATTATTTGAGTATTCATCGAGATCTAAATGACAGTCAGGAACGTAAGCTTATAAGGTTTGCAAAAAAGAGATGGTCTCTGGAGAAGTTTTTGGGATACTC
Source organism: Maridesulfovibrio sp. (assembly GCF_965230075.1). GTDB lineage: Bacteria > Desulfobacterota > Desulfovibrionia > Desulfovibrionales > Desulfovibrionaceae > Maridesulfovibrio. The sequence goes on from NZ_OZ245945.1 coordinate 1,401,624, forward strand.
AACTTTGCTCAAAAAGATGCTCGCTGCTGACGATGATTAGGGAGGATAATCTATTTGAATGCCATACTCCTAGGCAGAACCCCCATATTGTCCATACGAGAATATTATGCTTAATATGACAGCATATTTCATCGATTAGTACTATCTGGCTTCACTCACTAAATTTAAGGAGACTCAAAATGGATATTGTTCATGACATAGATGTGCCATGCATGGCAGAGGGGATTGGACTTGGAAAGCTGACTACTAAACATCCCGAAGGGGACATGGGTAAGCCCGTGTTTGTGGCTGAAGATTCCGATAAGGCTTACGGCCCCACTGAGGTTGATGCTCTTATGCCTATTGAAGGTCATACCTATTCTGAAGAGCAGCTTGAGTATGTGCGTGTGCATGGCTTGCAGATACAAGGCGATCGGGCATGGTACATGGATGGTTGGGCTCCCAGCAAACATGTTTGCAAAGGGCATTAAGTCCGGTTCGGTCTTTACGTAAGACGTAAAAAAAATCCCCTGCTGAACATCTCAGCAGGGGATTTCTATTTTTATTGAAGTGGGAATCTAGAACTTCACATATAAACGAAGACCGGACATGTAGAATTTGTTCTTGGGTTCCATGTATGTCCCGGTACTTACGGTGTCTTTTTTTGAGTCTTCAATGTGCCAGTAACGGAAGTAAGGCTCCATTCCCAGCGCGTAGTCATCGAAATCATATTCGAGGAAAGCTGAGACACGCCCACCGCCACCGGATGCGAACTCCTGTGTGTTGTTGACGTCTTCATAAGCAGGACCGACATCAGAGAGCTTGCTTTTAACCTTACCGCCCAACAGCAGGTCGCCTTCAAGGGTTCCGCCAATGGACCAGCCTTCGTCTAAGCGGGTGACGATATTAACGCCCACAGGCAGGTAAAGCTGCTTGATCTGGCGTTCGTATCCGCCAGTGGCTTTGATGTCGTCATTCCAGTAGCGTGCAGCAATACCGAGATAGGGGGTTACCCCTGTGTGGCCGTAGTCGATGCCCATACCGATGGTGGCGCGTCCGCTGATGAAGTAATCATCAGTGTCGCATTTGAGCGGGGTGCCGTCACTGTATTTACCGCTGTAGCGCAGTGATCCGGCAAGCCCTTCAAGCTCGGCGTTGAGCATGATGTTATAGTCTGTGAAATATCCGGTCCAAGAACCGAAACCGCCGTTAAGGAAACCTTTTTCATGCATCACATTGGGTTCATCGTAATACATGTACATCCCTTGGTAACCGAGCTTGAATTCGCTGGTGGGGAAGAGTTCCTTGTCGGCTGCAAAGGCAGAACTGGCCATGAGCAGCAGGCTGGTAATGAATATGATTAATTTTCTTTTAAGCATGAATGCATGAACATTTCGATTAAAGATTCGGATTCTTCATGGATGTTTACTTCTTCCGGGAAGAACTGAGAGTATTGGGCCAGACCCAAGAATAATGAAAAGTACTGAGCTGCAGCAACAGAGGGCTTTAACTCTTCTCTGAAGACACCGTCCTGCTGGCCCTGCTCAATAATCTGTTCAGTTCTTTTGATGAATTTATATTCATATTCCCTGAACTTGAGTTTAAAGGGCATGAGTTCTTCAGACCATTCGGTTTTATTGAACATGATGCCGAAAGCAGCCCGGAAATTGTCATTCTCTCCTGCATGCTCAAGCCAGACTTTCATCAGCCCGTCAATCATTTCTTTGGGTGAAAGGTCTTCTTCAAATTTGCTGAAGAGGAGATCCCGAACAGGCATGAATGCATAATCAAAGAGTTTCTCAAAAAGGTCGGTCTTATTCTTAAAGTGCCAATAGACAGCCCCGCGAGTTACTCCGGCGTCTTCAGCAATATCCTGCAGCGTGGTCTTGGCATATCCTTTTTCGTTGAATACCTTGAAGGCTGAGGCAAGCAACGCCTGCCGCGTTTTTTCTGCTTCTTCTTTGGTCTTTCTAGCCATGTCTGTCCCTGTTTTTTTGCTTATTTTCTCATTAATTCAGCTTACTCGCTTAACATTTATCTACTACAACCTGAGTGGCAGAAAGTCCAGCCGTGTATGTTTAGGGGAATTAGAGATGTTTTGTTTAAGCCTGCGGCTGGAGAGGGAATAAAAAAGGCCCTGCTGAACATGTTCAACAGGGCCTTTAAATCACTTCATTTCCAGAACTAGAAACGTACGGGCAGGGACTTTTCAAGTCCTGCGAGCACCTTCTTGTGTTCTTTGTCTACTGCCTTGTCGGTCAGGGTTTTCTGGCCGTGGCGGTAGGTGATGCGGAAGGAGAGGTTACGTTCGTCTTCCTGACCTTCAGGTACGAATACGTTAACCAACTCTACGGACTCGATCAGCGGCAGCTTAAGGCCGAGTATCGCGTCCTTGATGGTTTCCGCGTGCAGGGAAACGGGACCGATTACGGTCACGTCACGTCTGGACGGAGGGAATACCGGAAGGGTCTCAAACTTGATCTTGTGAGCCATGACGATGTCACGGAGCAGATCAGCGTTGAGGTCAGCCATCCATACTTCTTTCTTGGCGTGGTACTTGTCGGCAATGTCTGCCTTTACCATACCCATGAAGCCGATTTCCTGTTCGCCGAGGGTGATGTTCACACAGGGCTCAAGGTAGCTGTGGTCTTCTGCGAGGGAGAAGGTTGCTGCGCCAAGTTTGAGGTCAGCCAGCAGGTGCTCGACCAGACCTTTCACGTCCATGTAGTCTGCGTCGCCGTGCTCGTTGGGCCATTCAGCGCCGGAACGGGGGCCGTTGAGCATGATGCCCAGACGGGACTGCTCGCGGGTTTCGGTATCGGAAGTTTCATCCTTGATGAACTTCTTGGCGATCTCGAAGACACGGATGTGGGTGTTGCCCTGTGCGAGGTTGTGACGCACGGTATTGAGCAGGCCGGGAGCCAGCTCGGTACGCATTACGTTCTGGTCTTCGCTCAAGGGGTTGGCGATATTCACGCGGCCTTCTTTGGGCAGGCCCAAGAGGTCGAGATCATCATCACCTACGAAGCTGTAGTTGATTGCTTCGTGCAGACCTACGCCGCGACCCCAGTTCTTGATACGGCGGTAAAAGCCGTAAGGGGTTTCCGCAATAACGGAAGCGTCGAAGGTCTTGGAGATGCGGGGCAGTACGGAAGGAATTTTATCCATGCCGAAGTAGCGGGCTACTTCTTCGTACAGGTCGGCCTCTCGTTCGAGGTCCAGTCTGTAGGAGGGAGTGGATACCTTCCAGCAGTCTGCATCGCTATCATTAACTTCCAGTCCCATGAGGGAGAAAGCTTTTTTACTGAATTCAGGTTCGAGGTCCAGACCGAGCCAGCTGTTGCAGCGCTTGTGGCGGTAATCGTGGGTACGGTCCTGCCACGGAGTGGGTTCGTTCTTAGCCACGCCGGAAACAACTTTAGCACCGGACAGTTCGCTCATGAGCTGAGCAGCACGGTCCATGGCAAAGGTGTTCATCTGCTGGTCCACGCCGCGTTCGAAGCGGTAGGAAGCTTCGGAGGGCAGGGCCAGACGGCGGGCGGTTTTGCGGATGAGGCCGGGACGGAAAACAGCGGATTCGAGGACCACGTTGGTGGAACCGTCGTGAATCTCAGAGTTCATGCCGCCCATAACACCGGCCAGCGCAACCGGACGCTCGGCATCCCAGATGAGCAGGTCGGAGTCGATAAGCTTGCGCTCCTGTTCATCAAGGGTGGTGAATTTGGTTCCTTCAGGAGCAAGGCCGACGCGGATCTTGTCGCCTTTGAGCAGGTCTGCGTCAAAGGAGTGCAGGGGCTGGCCCAGTTCGAAAAGGATGTAGTTGGTCACGTCAACAATGTTGCTGATGGGACGTACACCCACGGAAAGGAGACGGTAACGCATCCAGTCCGGGGAAGGTGCGATCTTTGCGCCTTTCAGGATTCTGGCCTGATAGAGCGGGCAGAGGTTGGGATCGTCGATCTCAATCTTGAGCATGTCTGCTGCATTACCGCCGTTCTCAACAAGGTTGAGCTTGGGCATGGTGATGGGCAGGTCGAACGCCAGAGAGGTTTCACGGGCGATACCGAGCATGGACAGGCAGTCGGCACGGTTGGGGGTGATACCCAGATCCAGAACCGTATCTTCCATGTTCATTGCTTCGGTGAACTTCGCGCCGGGGGTAAGTCCCTCGGGCAGGATCATGATGCCGTCGTGCTCTTCGGAGAGTTCCAGCTCGCGCTCGGAGCAGATCATGCCGTGGGATTTAACACCGCGAAGTTTAGCTTTCTTGATTTTGAAATCACCGGGCATGGTCACGCCGACTTTAGCAACAGGCACGTTTATGCCCTGCTTCACGTTGGGTGCGCCGCAAACGATATCAAGAAGCTCGCCGTCACCGACGTCTACTTTACAGACAGACAGTTTGTCGGCTTCGGGGTGCTTGCCGCACTCCACAACGTGACCGACAACGATGTCTTTGATCGCTTCAAAAGGATTGAAAATTTCTTCAAGCTCAAGGCCGAGCATGGTCAGCCTGTCGCCAAGCTCCTGAACTTCGCCCTCATAAGGAACGAAATCCCGCAGCCATTGCATGCTTAAAAGCATTTGAGCCTCCAGCAGTATTTACTGCGTATATATTAGGAAAACTGTTCGAGGAAACGGATGTCGTTTTCAAAGAACATGCGCAGGTCGCCGATGCCGTATTTGAGCATGGCTACACGTTCAATGCCGAGTCCGAATGCGAAACCGGAGTATTTCTCGGTGTCGTAATCAACTGCTTTCATTACGTTGGGGTCCATCATGCCGCAGCCGAGGATTTCCACCCAGCCGGTCTGCTTGCACACACGGCAGGGTTTGCCGTCGATGGTACCTTTACCACCACACATTACGCAGGAGATATCAACTTCCGCGCTGGGCTCGGTAAAGGGAAAGAAGCTGGGGCGGAAACGTACGTCAGTCTTGGGTCCGAAGAGCTGGTGGACGAATGCTGTCAGTGTTCCGCGCAGGTCCGCCATGCTCACGTTCTGATCGACGAGAAAACCTTCGATCTGGTGGAACATGGGGGTGTGGGTCAGGTCGGAGTCCCTGCGGTAAACCTTACCCGGTGCGATAGCTGCCAGCGGAGGAGTTCTGTCCTTCATGGTGCGGATCTGCAGGGGGGAGGTGTGGGTGCGCAGCAGGATGGAGTCTGAGATGTACAGGGTGTCCTGCATGTCGCGTGCGGGGTGTTCCGGCGGAATGTTCAGTGCTTCGAAGTTGTACCAGTCGTTTTCAACTTCGGGTCCGGTTACGACTTCAAAACCCAGCCCGATGAAAACGTCACAGATCTCGTCCATGACGAGGGTAACGGGGTGGAGTGAACCTTCAGCAGGTTTGCGTCCGGGCATGGTGGGGTCGAAACGGGAGAGGCTCTCAGCGGTGGCGGCTTTTTCAAGCTCGCTCTGTTTTCCCTCGATGAGCTCGGTGAGAGCGGCCTTTACTTCATTGGCTTTTTTACCTGCGACAGGCTTGTCTTCGTTAGGAAGTGAGGGCAGACCGGACATGATTTTGGCAACACGGCCCTTGCGGCCGAGCATGTCGATCTTGATGTCTTCCAGTTCAGACAAAGAAGCCTGATCCAGGCGTGCAGAGCACTCCGGGACCAGGCCTTCAAGTTCCTGTAACAGGGACTTTACGTCCGACATTTAGCTTACCTGAGCTTTTGCGATCTCAACCACTTTGGCGAATGCAGCAGCATCGTTAACTGCCAGGTCGGCGAGAACTTTACGGTTCAGGGCAACGCCAGCGGTAGACAGGCCGTGAATGAGGCGGCTGTAGGACATACCGTTCAGGCGTGCAGCAGCGTTGATACGCTGAATCCAGAGTTTACGCATATCACGTTTGCGGAGCTTACGACCAACGTAAGCCATGCAGAGGGAACGTTCAACACGCTCTCTGGCGGTGCGGTAAAGGGTTGATCCGGAACCACGGAAACCCTTGGCCATTTTCAAATATTTTTTATGACGCCTCTTAGCGGCGACACCACGTTTTACTCTCATTTATTCCTCCTAGGGAATTTTCTCTAAAACCAGCCACGAACGTAGTTCCGTGGACAGGAGTGTTCAAATAAAGTGCTAATTACTCAAGTAAGCTATTTCTTATGAAGCAATTATGCGTAGGGAAGCATACGCTTAACCTGGCCGATGTTCGCACTGTCAACAGTTGCGCTCTTGCCAAGTCTGCTCTTACGCTTCGCGTTCTTCTTGGTCAGGATGTGACGCAGACCCTGCTTGCGACGTTTGAATTTGCCGCTGCCAGTCTTTGCAAAACGCTTTGCTGCGCCTCTTCTGGTTTTCATTTTAGGCATTTTTTATCCTCCTTGGGAAATACCGACACGTAAGTCGGAAAAAACCTTATTTTTTAATAGGAGCCAACATCATGTTCATGGTGCGGCCTTCGGACCTTGGAGCCTGCTCCATCTTGGAGATATCCATGGTTTCCTCTTTGACTCGCTCCAGAACTGCCAACCCTCTGTCCTTATGGACAATTTCTCGGCCCCTGAAAAATATAGTGACTTTGCACCTGTCGCCGCCTTCGAGAAACCGACGGATGTGCTTGAGCTTTGTCTGGTAATCGTGCTCGTCTGTCTTGGGGCGAAACTTGACTTCCTTGATCTGGATTACAGTCTGCTTCTTCTTGGCTTCCTGCTTACGTTTCTGCTGCTGATATTTGAACTTACCATAGTCCATAATCTTGCAAACAGGCGGGTCAGCCTTTTCTGCAACTTCAACCAGATCAAGACCCCGGTCCTGTGCAATTTCAAGGGCTTCACGTGTGGGAAGTACTCCCAACTGGTTACCCTCGTCATCAATAACCATGACCTTGGGAACTCTAATGCGCTCGTTTCGGCGGGCACCGTCATCCCTGCGATAGGGACGCCTACCGTCTCTATGAAAAGCTATAGCTCATGCCTCCGCGTTTGAATGGTTCGTCAATGGCGGTCGAAATAAGCTCTGCCGCTTCTTCAAGTGACTTGAGTCCGGGGTCTTCCCCGTCGCGGGCCCTTACATTGACCGATTCCGCAGCGACTTCTTTGTCGCCAATTACTAACATGTACGGGATTTTTTCAAGCTGGGCTTCCCGAACTTTGTAGCCCAGTTTCTCATTGCGATCGTCAACCTCGGCACGAATGCCTTTTTCTCGCAGAAACTGCAAGACTTTTTGTGCAAATTCGTTCTGAGAATCGGTAACAGTGAGAATTTTTGCCTGAACAGGGGACAGCCAGGCAGGCAGTGCGCCACCGGTGTGTTCAAGCAGAACACCGATGAAACGTTCGATGGAACCGAGAATAACCCGGTGGAGCATTACAGGTCTGTGACGCTCACCATCTTCGCCCACATAGCTTAAGTCAAACCGCTCTGGCAAGGTAAAATCACACTGGATTGTAGCACATTGCCAGCGACGTTCAAGAGCATCTTTAATAATGATGTCAATTTTGGGACCGTAGAACGCGCCGTCGCCTTCATTAATGGTGTATTCCATACCCATTTCTTTGAGTGCGCCTTCGAGTGCTTCGGTGGCTCTATCCCAATCTTCATCAGAACCGATAGCCTTTTCGGGCTTGGTGCTGACTTCTGCTTCATATTCAAATCCGAACAGGCCCATTACATCGCCTACGAACTTTGCAACGCCGATGATTTCATCGCGGAGCTGGTCCGGGCGGCAGATGAGGTGTGCATCATCCTGAGTGAAGGTGCGCACACGGAGCAGGCCGTGCAATACGCCGGATTTCTCGTGGCGGTGAACAACTCCATGCTCAAAGTAGCGCTGGGGCAGGTCACGGTAGCTGCGCAGTCTGGATTTGAATACCAGCATGTGAGAAAGGCAGTTCATGGGCTTAATGCCGTAGGACTGGTCGTCAATCTCAGTGAAATACATGTTCTCGCGGTAGTTGTCGTAGTGACCGGACTTTTCCCAAAGCTCACGCTTGAGGATCAGCGGGCCCTGTACAAACTGGTAGCCGCGTTTGAGGTGTTCCTTGCGTTCGAAGTCTTCAAGGATTGCACGGATCAGCGCGCCTTTGGGATGCCAGATGGTCATACCCGCACCCACTTCGGGGCTTACGGAGAAAAGGTCAAGCTGGGTTCCCAGTTTACGGTGGTCGCGCTTTTTAGCTTCTTCAAGCTGTGCGAGGTGCTTCTTCAAGGACTTGGGGTCGGGGAAAGCTGTTCCGTAGATACGCTGGAGCTGCTGGCGATTTTCATCGCCGCGCCAGTATGCACCTGCAACGGAAAGGAGCTTGAAAGCCTTGAGCATGCCTGTGCGCGCCACGTGGGGGCCACGGCAGAGGTCAGCAAACTCACCGTTGGTGTAAACGGAAACAGTGTCTTCACCAAGATCGTTAATCAGCTCGATCTTGTAGTCCTCGCCCATGTCTTCGAACTTTTTCAGCGCATCAGCACTGGAAAGTACTTCACGGGTAAATTCTTCGTTGGCACCCACACGGCGCAGCATTTCGGCTTCGATGGCCTCAAGATCTTCAGGTGTGAAGGGGCGTTCGTAGTCGAAATCGTAGTAGAAGCCGCTGGCTATGGAGGGGCCGATGGTTACCTTGGCTGTGGGGAAGATCTTCTTCACAGCTTCGGCCATAAGGTGTGCGGTGGAGTGGCGGATTACTTCCAGACCTTCTGCGGAATCAGCCATCACCGGCTCAAGGTCGGTACAGTCGGCAGGCACGGTGGTGGTGAGATCAAGAAGCGTATCGCCACATTTGGCAACTACAACGTTCTTGAACTGCTTCTTGGACAAGGCCTCTTTGAGAACCTCGCCGCAAAGCGCACCCTGCTGAACCTCAAGTTCTTTACCTGCAACTTGCATAATCCATTCTCTCTTTGCGGAAAAATTGTTTCTATGTCCGATTTTTTCGGACAACTAAAAAATGTCTTCATTCTGATGGAAAAGTTGCTTTTGCAACTCACCGTTATCCTTGAATTCATAAGGATCGAAGACGTAGAACATCATAAAGATCGCGCAATAATATTACTGCACGAAAGGCGGTATATTTAGCTGACAAATGATGGGAAGTCAAGCAATGTCGGGGCTTAGAGCGGAGAAAAGAAAGATTTTTGTGAACTTTAAGCTTATAATTCGTCTATTGTTTACATCTGGCTTGTAAGTTATCGTTCCAAGCATGAAAAAGCAACTTAAAGTACTGCTGGTTGATGCCTTTACCTCCACTCCCGACAAGGGAAACAGAGCGGGGGTTGTGTTGGATGCAACCGGATTAAACGAAGCTGAGATGCAGGCCATTGCAGCATTGGTAAATGTTTCCGAAACCGCTTTCATGATTCCTACCCCGGAAGCTTCCGGGCACGAGCTGCAGGTTCGCTACTTCACTCCTTCTATAGAAGTACCCACTTGCGGGCACGCCACTGTCGGAGCGCATTATGCCCGATCAATACATCTCGGTTTAGCTGATACAACAGTAACTGCTCTCATCGGTGCCGGACCGTTGCCGGTTGATATAGTTGGTTCCGGTGATCAGATGAAAATAGTCATGACTCAAGGGGCGGTTGTTTTTAGCGAACCCTATGAGGAAGCCATGACCTCTCGAATTCTGTCTGCACTGGGTCTCACTCTTAATGATCTTGAACCCGGGCTTCCAGTGCAGGAAGTCTCCACCGGGCATTCCAAAGTCATGGTTCCGATTCGGTCTGTTCAAAAGCTTGATGCTCTTACCCCGGACATGAAAGCTCTGGCGGAGTGCAGCCGTTTGATGAATTGCAACGGCTTTTTTGTCTTTGCAATTAATGGAGCGGAAAGCAGGTATCTGACCTGTGGGAGAATGTTCGCCCCTGCAATCGGTATTGATGAAGATCCGGTAACCGGAAATGGTAATGGACCTTGCGGTGCATATTTATCCAAGTATGGGAGATTGCCTGATCAGGCAGTGTTTTCTTATTTTGGACAGCAGGGTGTTGCCATGGGTAAAGAGGGTGAGATTGAAGTCACCGTGCATCGTAAAGACGGCCTACCGCACAAGGTTCAGGTCGGCGGTGTAGCTGTTGAGGCCGGAACCATGGATGTCGAGTTGTCTTTGGATGATGATGGTTGTGTGTTGGCGAATGAAGTGTAATATTTAGCGACAGAAAAAAGCTCAGGTAGCAATTATTCTTCCTGAGCTTATATTTTTTGTTAAGTGTGATTTATACCGACTTCACACCTGCTTTTGTCGGCCATTCGAAGCCCTTCGGGAAGGCATCGTATAGCTTCAGTTCTGCAGTCAGCATGTCATGCAGCTTCTGCATCTGGGCTGAGTTCGCTCTTGCCCGTGCTCTCCATGCCAGATTGACCATCTGCCCCGGATCTTCTGCCAGATTATATAACTCATATTCGAGCCTTGTGCCTTTGTTGGTAAAGTAAACGGCATACAGCCAGTCCTTGTAGCGGATGCTGCGGATTTTCCCCGGTATTGTCTCATAGACGTTTTGCATTCCCAGCAGTCCCGCAAAGAGTGTTTCGCAGTCATCGGTGAAGAACAAGGCCCTGTCACGGACACTAGCCTTAGGGTCATTCATAATAGGAACAAGGGATTTGCCGTGGATACCTGCTTCCTTCAATTCTTCCGGAGTCGCGGCTCCGGTCAGTTCTGCAATAGTGGGAACAAGATCGATCAGACTAGAAAAGGATTCGGTTTTCCTGCCCTTAGGAAATAGTTTCGGATTGGAAATGATCAGCGGGACATTGATGGTTTCCTGATAGCTGTTGACTCCTTTCTGAATCATCATGTGAGACCAGCTCTGTTCTCCATGGTCTGCGAAACGGAAGATTACAGTCTCCTCGGTGAGGCCCCGTTCTTCAAGCTTGTCCAGCACTGCTGAAATCTGTTTGTCGACCACTCTATGCAGGTGGGCATAGAAACGGCAGAAGTCAATCCGGTCTTTTTCAGTGGGGCAGCTGGATACCTTGTCGCAAAGTTTTTGGTATTCCTTCTGGGCCGAGGGCTTTTCATCCAGACTATCGTTGTAGTTTGGTGGCAGGTTGATTTCATCGAGATCTGCATAATCAGCTTTGTTGTAGCCCCATTTATCCTGATCCGGCCATGCACTTATGTCATGCGGGTTACCGAAAGAGGCAACCATAAGGAACGGCTTATCCGTTTCAGGGTCATGGTTGTCCAGATATTCAAATATGGTTTCCCCTTTTGTTATGGCGGGGGTCATGCGGTTATAGGTTTCCGGTACGCCGTCTACAAAGCGTTGGTCGTTACTGGGGTCGCCTCCGCCGATCCATGGATTGCCGCCGATGTCTACCGCACAGTCCGGTGGATTCCAACGGTGGGTACTGTAGTTGTCCGCGGCCCACTTGATGTCGTAGCTTGTGAAGTTGTCTGTGGAGGGATTGCTCTGGGGGGTGAATAGATGCATTTTGCCCTTGTAGGCGATGTCGTATCCTGCTTTTTCAGCCATCTTGAATATATTCGTAATATCGCTGCGCAGGGGAGGGTTGGGAGGAACCTGTGTTACGCCGTGTACACTGGGATAGACTCCGGTCAGGAAGGTTGCTCGACTGGGCGAACAGGCAGATGCGGCTATGAAATTGTTGCTGAAGGTGACTCCGTTTTTTTGCAAACGGGCCATACTGGGCATGTTCTTCTCCAGCCATCCGGAGGGCCAGTGCTGCTCCTGTCTTTGTTGGTCGGTGATGATCAGCAGGATGTTGGGCGGTTTCTTCCCGGTTCGTATTTGCGGAGGGGCTATGGCCCTGGATTTAGCCTTTGCAGTAGAACTCCCCAATACACCGGAGGCTACAGCTCCTGCTGTTAATGCTAAACCGTTTTTAAGAAATTCACGTCTGGTCTTTTCTTTCATTGCCTGCTCCTATTTTGGGAGTATCGTGCTTGCCGCTGGCAGCAAATCGACAAATTGGGTTCAAAGCCGCAATGGGAGTACGCAATAAGCCGATTTATGCAATTAGAACCACTATACGTGAAGAGTACGAGCAGGTGCAAGAATATTGATTATGCGCCGCAACACCGCTTGAATTTTTTTCCGCTTCCGCAGGGGCAGGGTTTGTTTCTTCCGGGTTTGCTCTTGGGATTCTGTTCTGTGTGTCGGTGTTTTGATTGCATGGCAGAATATTGTTTTTTCCATTTTTGGGCTAACTGGCGAAATCTTGTGTCAGAATATTCAAAGAATATTTTATAGGCTGGGCAGAGGTAGTTCTGTCTGTCGCCGTTGTGTCCCATAATCCAGTCCTTGGGACATCCGCCCCGGCATAATGCAAGCCAGCGGCAATTTACGCACTCGGCAGCCAGATTGGCTTTTCTTAGGCCGAAAGCTTGTTGTTTCCGGGAATTCAACAACTCGGTGAGATTGTCTTCCATAACATTGCCGAGGTGCCATTTAGGCTGGACAAAGAAGTCACAGGAGAACACATCGCCGCTATGTTCCACCACCACATAGTTTCCACATTCCCCCAGCAGGGTGCATTCAGGAGCAGGGTGGTTCATATATATGTGAAACAGAGAGTCAAACAGGCGTACGGAAGTGGTTGGTGTGAGTCCTGAAAAATCGTTCATCCAGAGGTCAAAAATCAGGCAGATAAAATGTCCGTATTCTTCTGCAGGCACTGAGAATGAAGATAGTTGTGAGGAATTGTCTCCGGCAGTTTCAACGCAAGGGATAAATTGCATGTGGGATAAGCCGAGATTTTTGTGAAATTGGTATATTTCGTCCGGATACCTGACGGAGTAGTCGTTTACGACAATAAGTGCGTTCACAGCCAGATCGGCGGCAAGCATCTTTTCGGCATTGGCTACTACTTTTTCCCAAGTGCCGTTTCCGCTGCGGCTTCGGCGGTAGTTGTCGTGTACGTGTTTAGGGCCGTCGAGAGATAAGCCCACCAGCCAATTGTATTCTTTGAGAAAATCAATCCATTTATTGTCGATGAGCAGTCCGTTGGTTTGCAGACCATTGCCAACCATTTGGCTGTGTCCGAAGCGTTGCTGCAACTCAACGGCTTTGCGGTAAAAGTCCAATCCCATCAACGTGGGTTCACCGCCTTGCCAGATGAAGCTGATTTGATCTGCGGATTGTTTCATCGCCTGTTGAATCAGCTCTTCAAGAATGTCATCGGACATGCGGTGGACCGGGGTTTCGTTAAAGAGCGAGTCTTTTTCCAAATAGAAACAATAGGTGCAACCCATGTTGCAGTCCGGGCCCGCCGGTTTAATCAGGATCGTTTGCAGTGGTTTTCGCATCATTTACAGTTATCATCTGTGCATGGCGATGTCTGCATTAAAAAAGCTCAGGATACGATCTCCGTATCCTGAGCTTTTAATCGAAACTTAATATATTGTTGGATTATTCCACTTTCAAAGCAAAAGCAGCTTTTCCTTCAGTCTCATTTAGACCGATCAATTCAAAACCGCCTTCATCACAATCGCAATCCATCAATTTAATGGAGTTTCCTTCGAAAACTTCAGAAAGGAAGGCGATGCGGATGGATTTTACCTTGTTCTGGTCAAAACCAAGCGGACGCAGTCCATCAAAGGACCAGCGCAGGTATTCGGTGTTGTTGACGTGCCCGTTGGCATCAAGGGAGCTGTAGCCGACATTCAGGGCACGGAGTTCTTTTTCAGGTGTGCCGGGGCGCAGCCGTTTCATTGCGTCTGGAAAAACGCAGCGGTCTTGCGCATGCAAGTTCAGCTTTTGATCAATGGCGATGGGCCTGCGAGTTTCGGAATCCAGCACCATCCATTCTGAGGTGGCACGGATAATTTCTCGACCGTCTTCATCACAGCCGGAGAAATCACGGAAAGCACGCAGCTTTTTGGCTCCGCGAGACCATGTGGTCAAAGCAAAAGTCTTTTCGCGCAAGGGCAGTTCAGCAATCTCAATGCGCATGGATGTCAGCACCCAGAAGCAGCCCAGTTGTGCCATATCTTCAATGCCGAAGCCGAGTGAGTCCGCATGGGCGGTGGCAGCTTCCTGCAGCCTGCACATGAGCCAGTGGCAGTGCATGCGGTCATCCGGTCCCGTCTCGTAAGCCGGGACCGTGTTGCTGATCAAAAGTGAATCGTTGTTCATTTTTACCACTTCCTGCCGAGGTCAAGGGGAGTGTCGCGGCGCATCATGATCTGTTTTGTGTCTTCATCTGCGGAAAAGCGCTGGTAGACTCCTAGTGCCCACATGGGGAAGTATTGGGAGTAGCCATGGTAACGCAGGTAGAAAACGCGGGGGAATCCGGTTCCAGTGAACAGGGTTTCGTCCCAGCTGCCGTCTTCCTTCTGGGTATCCAGCAGGTAGCGGACGCCTCGGCTGACAGCCTTGGAGTGGACCCGTCCGGCAGCCATGAGGCCCAGTAGCGCCCATGAGGTCTGGGATGCTGTAGAGTCACCGAGTCCGGCGTAGTTCTTGTCGTTGTAGCTCAGGCAGGATTCGCCCCAGCCGCCGTCTTTGTTCTGGTGGTTTTCGAACCATTCCACTGCCTTGCAAACGTAGGAAGAGTTCATATCTTCCCCAGCCTGACGCAGGCCGCAAAGCACGGACCATGTTCCATAAATATAGTTAACACCCCAGCGACCGAACCATGAGCCATCGTCTTCCTGTTCTTTTTTGAGGAATTCAATGCCTTCCTTGATGGGGCGGAAGCTCTTATCGTAGCCCAGTACGCCCAGTAGCTCGATTACACGTGCGGTCAGGTCCGAGGTGGGCGGGTCGAGCAGGGCACCGTGATCCGCAAAGGGAATGTCGTTCAGGTATTCGGCGCAGTTGTCGATGTCGAATGCTGCCCAGCCGCCGTTGGAGGACTGCATGCCGATGAGCCAGTTTACACCCTTAACGAAGTTTTCGCGGTGTTCAGGCTGGTCCAGAACCCCGGCGCGGCACATGGCCATGAGTACCATGGCGGTGTCATCGAGGTCGGGGTAGAAAGTATTTTCAAACTGGAATGCCCAGCCGCCGCCTTCGAGTTTGGGAGCCTTGGAAATCCAGTCACCACGAAAGAATATCTGCTGATCCCAAAGCCAGTTCAGCGCCTGCTGAGTGCTTCTGCTGTCCTGATCTTCGCCTGCTTCCATCATGGCAGAAAGGGTCAGGCAGGTATCCCAGATGGGAGAGTTGCAGGGCTGGCACATGGCCTGCTCAAGGTTCTCGGCAGTCCCGTGACCGGGGGAAATATCCAGCTCCGGTGCAGCAGAAAGCTCAGCTCCGCCAGTGATTACAGTGTGTTCCCAAGGGGATTTTTCAGGCACGTGGAACTTATCGACCATGAGATCGTCCACAGACTGCATGCCGCGGGCGAAATCCGGATCTGATTCATCGTATCCGAGCAGGCTCAGAGCCATAACAGCATTAGCCATTGCCGGGAAAATTGCACCGATGCCGCCGCGTCCGGCCATGTGTTCGCGGGTCCATTTTTCTGCAAAGTTCAGGGCCTTCCGGTTGATGGATTTGGGTACCATATGGATGGTTCGCTTGAGTATACGGTCCAGCAGGATGAAAAGATTCTTGCGCCAGCCCTTGTCACGGTACTTATCTATATGGATATGCTCTTCCGCAGGCTTGCAGAAAAGCTCGGGTACAGCTTCTTCAGGACGCAAACGGCAGACCGGCTGCTTGGCGTAGATGATTAGCAGCGGATAAATGACCGAGCGGGACCAGTAGGAAACCTTATCCAGATGGAAAAAGAACCATTTGGGCAGCAGAACGATTTCAATGGGCATAGCCGGAGGGCAGTGCCATGGAATCTGGCCGAAGGTAGCAAGGCAGATACGGGTGAACACGTTAGCTGTTTCAGCACCGCCCTTGGCAAGGATGATCTGGCGTGCACGGACCATATGTTCAGCGTCTTTGTCATCACCAAGCATCTTAAGAGCCATGTAGGCTTTGACGGATGCACTGATGTTTACCGGGCCGTCGTCGTCATGCAGGGGCCAGCCGCCATCGGGCATCTGTTTGGCGCGGATGTAGTTGCCAAGCCTTTCAGCAAGGCCCTTATCCATCTTGCGGCCCAGAAATCTGTTGAACATGATATATTCTGAAGGGATGGTTACATCCGCTTCAAGGGCAAATACCCAGTATCCTTCAGGGGATTGCAGGGAGCGGAACCTTTTCATGAGCCGGTTCAGGGCATCCTTTGGCTGCAGCAGCGAGACAACTTGATTTTTGGCCTTTTTATTGAGTTTCATGGCACTTTTTTTGTTCATGGTGAAATTCCTTATATAAACGGATTATTTTATCCGACCCGTGCGAAAAAAGATTTGTTCGATTATAGTAATCAGTCGATGGCGTCAACAGCGGAGTCAATTACCTGCGCTTTTAACCTGTCCAGCGGACCCCATTCAAAAGTAGGGTAGGTGATTAAAAGGGAGGTAAGCCCGTGGGTGGCGGCCACTACCGAATTTGCGGTAACCAGAATGTCTTCATCAGATGCGTTGGCTGGCAGGCAGTCCTTAACACATTCATTAATGCGGTTGTACATGGTCTTGCCCAGCGGATTATCCTGAAAGTGTGAGTTATGATCATTCCAGAGGTCGCTTTCCATCATGAACCCGACTCTGTATGCGTTAGGGTTCTCAAGTCCCATATCCACAAGGGTATAGAGTATGTCTTTCAGGGCTTCACGCGGGGGAGGCGTTGTCGCTATAATGCGATTGATACGGTGCAGGAAATCCCGGTAAGTCTCCTCTGTCAGGCAGAGGAAGAGTTCCTTTTTGTCCTTAAAATGATGATAGATAGTAGTGGGCGAGTAGCCGATAGTAGTAGCCAGCTTACGCATGGAAACCTGCGCATAACCGTGCTCTGCAAAGAGCTTGCGGGCGGCGTCCAGTATAAGCATACGCAAGGGCTGCTGCGGCGCATCCATAGTTTTTGAAGTAGTATTCATCGTTGATTCTCCTGCGCTTAACAGTGTTAAGCTGTCAAGCGTTCTGGCATGAATGTATGCGCCTGTCAACAAAATGTGACACTGGGTATGCACTTTTTCACATAAGGCTTTGAAGCCTGATTGTTTTAATCGGATTGCGTCGAAAAATAAGGAGAAAGATGAAAAAAGGACTTGCAATCAAAAACCGCTTTGGATATTAATGCTCGCCTCGGACGGAGAAATGCGCTAAAGTTCTCCAGCCGTTTTCACATAAAGTGGCCCCGTAGCTCAGTAGGATAGAGCACAGGATTCCTAATCCTGGTGCCGCAGGTTCGATTCCTGCCGGGGTCACCACTTGTGTACAGTAAGGTACAATATTAAAGGGTTAACTCGTTTTTGAGTTAACCCTTTTTTGCGTTTATTTGTGTTTTTTTAGGGTGCTGCCAACCTTTGGTGCCAACCGGGGGGGGGTAGTGTCATGATTGTGTATATAGTAAAATGTCCGTGTAAATTAGTTAGGTTGACCGAATAGTTTCAAGTTGTTTAATTGAGTCTTATTCGTATTTTATTGATAACTACTCGCTCTTGTGGAGATAACGTAATGGATAATGCGACCATAGCTGGAATAGCGCAAGCTATTGTAAATCAAACTAATTCTGTGTGGGATTGGAAGTTAATTGTTGCTGTTATCGGTGCTCTCTCTGCTGCTATTAGTTCTGTTGGTGCAGTCTTAGCTATTTGGTATAATTGGAGAAAGGCTCAACTGGAGCTGCGATCAGCAACTAATCAGAAATGGGCCAATAATTTGATTGATGTGTTTGCCGAATTTGATGCCAAAAATAGAGAAATGATGAAACGTGGGATGGGGCTAAAATATCTAGTACGGAAAGCCGTAACTGAAGGACGAGATGAGACAGTATACTTAGAACAACATGAGCATGAGACTGTTAAGGCAATTTATGAACATGGATTGCTATTGAATAAGTTTAGACTTTATTTTGATCCAACTAGTTCGGAATACGCTCAAATATCAGATGCATTGGATGGATATGATCAAAGTTGGAAGAATATCATTGTTGACGATGAGGTGGAAAAGAATCTTCCCATATTTGATGCTTATACGAATGAACTGTGCAGGTTAATTGCTCAAATTGTTCATCGAGAAATTAGATTTAAGTGAATTAGAGCCATTTGTCGTAATTACGCAACGATTTGAATTATATCATTGGAGTATAGTGTGCAGCCGTATCAAACAGATGAGAGATTGAAAGCTTTTTTGGATTCAAATCAGCTCAGTCGAGAGCGTATGTGCAGGGCTATTCTAGCAACCGATAAACGTTTTTCGGAAGTAAACCCTAGGCATCCGCATGGTGGACCTGATGGAGGAAGAGATATTCAAGCCATCTTTACTGGCGAACAGGTTGCATTTGGTGCAGTGGGTTTTGTGAATCATGCGAATGACTCAGATGAACAGAAGAAAAAGATAAAAGATAAGTTTTGTAGCGACCTTGAAAGTGCTCTCAAAGCCAAGAATGATTTAGAAGTATTTGTTTTCATGACAAATGTTAACTTGACTCTTGGCGAAAAAAACAAACTAGCAGAAGTTGGCTTGGCTACCAATCTCAAACATTGTGAGATTTTTGATCGTGAAAGATTGCGACTTTCTTTGGATAGTCCATTTGGGTTAGCGATAAGGTTTCAATATCTTAATCTTCCTCTCTCTGAGGCAGAGCAATCTTCTTTTTTTGCTCAGTGGGGAGATGAAATTCAATCCGTAATTTCAACTGGATTTCAGAAAATTGAAAAGACTTTGGATAGAATGTTATTCTTGCAAGAGTCAGAAGAGCCTCTTCGTTATTTTAATGTTTTATTTGAATTCGATCGTGTATATGACGCAGATGAAATTGGTCATTTTAGGCTTTTCTGCTCTATGTTTTTAAAAGAGCCCAAGAATAATGTCTGGCAGCTATTTTTTGGGTCATCGGATAAGCCGAGTAGGATGGTTGATGGGGATAAAGATGAAGAAGAACCATCTGGTATAAAATATGGTATTTCTGGTGGACAATGGGAAAAGAATTTAGAAGTCGGTGGTGAAGCCAAAGAATGTCACTATACTAAAGTAGGAAGTTCTTCCTCAATTGGACATAATAAAGTTGAACGACTGATTATTTCTCATAACAAGGATAGTTTTATACGGTTCAAGCCATGTTACAGTGTGCGTGATTTGGATAATGCTAAATTTATATTTATGTTGAATAAATCTCTTGCAGAAAAAGTTTGTTTCATCCGTATATATTCTAATGGGTACAAAATACGTGAACTTGGTAAAGAAGATTTTTCCATTGATGAAACTCCTTTTGATTCAAGTGCTCCTGTTTGTTTTTCTGAAGAAGAAATTAGTGATCAATGGGTCAGAATTCGTCCAAGTAGTGGCTCTTCTTGCTTTGATATTGATTATTCAGAATTTACTCCTAAAAGATTGTACACTCCTAAGGTGGTATTGGGAAATCTTATAGGTGAAGAGTGATTTACTTTGACGTAATTCGATTCGGTCAATCGAAGAAATCGAAGCAACCGCAACATTGCAAGCACCAAAGAATTCTTCACCAGAATAGCCCCTCCATCTGCTCCCCACCCCCCCCAGCACCCAAATCAAACCAATCAAAATAACCTTCAATTCCCAGAATTATATAATAATATACTGCGTATTTTAACCCGGATGATGGCTACGCTCGTTCCGATCATATCGAATAATATTTATGATCATCCCCAGACATTTCAGAATGCATTGCCAGCACTGTTTGGATGGTTTATCCTCACATCAATTATCATTTTATTGTATCTGTGATCTTCATTGCAGAACTGATATTCCAGATTCAGCATTTACTGAACTAAATTTCAATAAATATAGGTTCGGATTCTGTTGGTACATAATGAATTTTTGTATAAGACTGGTTAGTTATAGTGCTGGGTAGCAATCTTTATAGGAGCTGATAAGTGTACAAATATATCAAAGATTATTTTCAATCCATTTTTGACGGTAAAAATGAGGAGCAGCCCTCTGCTTCGGCAGCAAATGATACAACACAAGAAGAGAAAGCTATATTTGATAAGGAGTCTTTTGATATGGAAGATATCAGAGTTTATGCTCTTTCGACCTGCATTCACTGCAGGAATGCTAAGAGATACCTTGATGAGTGTGGCGTGAAATATAACTGCGTTTATGTCGATGAGCTTACTGGTGAGGATCGAACGAGAATTATACAGGAACTTAAGGAACACAATCCTTCTTTGTCCTTCCCCGTAATTATGATCAAAGATGCTGTGCTCGTTGGCTATAATAAGAAAGAACTCGACGAAGTCCTTACCAAGGAATGGAAAGAATAATGGATGCCAAAAAGCTGTATGAGACTTTGAAGAAACTCCAAGAGGCCAAGGGGTACTCTTTTAACTCCGACATGGACACTACCATGCCGCTTCTGGAATCGCTCCTGAAGAATAAGGAACGCTACGGTTACATGTCATGCCCTTGTCGCCTTGCAAGCGGGGAACAAAAAAATGATAAGGACATCATCTGTCCCTGTGTCTACCGCGAGGAAGATGTTAAGGAATATGGTGCTTGTTATTGCACCCTTTATGTCAGTGAAGAATATAATGAATGCAAGATTGAAAAGCAGGCGGTTCCTGAACGCCGCCCTCCTGAGAAAATTATTTTTTAGTCAGTCCGGGGAACAGGAAAATCGGTATCAAATCATTAGCAACGTATCCCTCAAGCAGGTTGAGGGATATGTGCTTTTTAAAGTGATTTAATCGCCATGAACCTCATTGTACTTCTTGTATAGGGAGATTTCCTCCTTTTTCATTTTTACGGAAGCTTAAGCGATGTGACCGAACAGGCAAATAGGCATTTGAACCATCTTTTTTTCATTCTCTCTTGTTAATATCTCTCAGAAAGAGTATTTTGCTTATAATGTGACAAGTGGTAGGTGGGGAGGTTTTTATGCCGGAATATAAAAATATCCAGACCCAGCTAAGATCTATTGTCCAGGTCATATCCTGTGAGTTGGAACGTGTAGAGGATTTTCTGTATTTCCTCGATTCGCTGACCTGTAAACTTTTCACCGAGACAGAAAGAAACGACGCTGCCATAGATAAATGGCTGAGTGACGATAAATTTGCCGTGGGCAGTGACGGATTCTATTTAAGCATTCCCCAGCTGGATGCTTTCAGGAAAGGAAAGCTGGCCGGGGACGCAGTAAGTTTTTCATGGCCTCCAGAGAAGATTGATGACCCGGTTGCCAGATTTCACCTGTATTGTCTCCACAATATCGGAGACATTTTCTCTGCAATGCATGAGAGGATTCCCAGTTCGGTCTGGATGTACTATCAGGACGTCACCAACACGGCACTGCAATTTCCCTACATTGACCAGATTGAAGCAATTCCGCCCGATTTTGACTGGTCCACCTACCATACTTTTGCTTCGGTTAATCCGGACGTAAATCCTGAAAGGGAAGTGCGATGGTCTGCCCCGCATATCGATTATGCCGGGAGCGGCCTGATCGTTGCTGCATCCATTCCGGTCTATATCGGGCATGAATTTGTCGGACTGTGGAGCATTGACGTTAAGGTCGAGGGGCTGGTGCGTCATGATGTACTGACTGCAAACCGCAAAAGCCAGTTGAATTGCATTGTGGACAAAAGTGGAGCGCTGGTTGCAAGAAGCAAGGGCGTTTCAATCACGGAAATGGATAAGGGAGAGGTTGCTCTTACTGAATTCAATGACATCCATGAGTGCTTCGAAAATATTAAACTGGAGGATCTGTTCGAATCCGTAAGCGGTTATGGCACTTTTGATTCCGAAAGCGAATCCTATCAGGTGCACTGGCAGACGATAAATTCCATGGGCTGGATCTGCCTGACCGTAATCTCCGTAAAAGAACTGATCACCACAGCCAAGGGTATTTTTCGCGAAGCATTCACCAGTCTGGGCAGGGGCGAGTGCGAGTCTTACATTGAAACGGATAATTTCCCGGCAGAAATGATGGAACTGGCCCACTCATACAACGAGATGGCCCATAGTCTTGATAAAATGCACAAGGAGATTTTGCGCAAAAACAGTGAGCTTAAGGAGCAGAAGGTCAGGGCCGAGTCTGCAAATATGGCCAAGTCCGCTTTTCTGGCAAACATGAGCCATGAGCTGAGGACTCCGCTTAACGGCATAATTGGAATGCATCAGCTGCTCAAGGGAACCCGCCTTGATGAAAAGCAGGACGGTTATGTGGATTTGACCATCCAATCCGCCAAAAGGCTGACTGATTTGCTTGGTGATATTCTGGATTTGACCATGGCTGAGTCCGGTCAAATTAAACTAAAAGAGCAGCCTTTTGAGCTCCGGCGAGTGCTGAACTCTCTGAGGCAGTTGTTCGGGCCGACATGTGATCAGGCCGGATTGAAGCTGGAGGTAACTTGGGATTCATCCATTCCGTCGTCCTTTTTGGGTGATTCCTTACGTGTCAGGCAGATTTTGAATAATCTGGTGGGCAATGCCGTGAAATTCACGGATAGCGGTACCATTAAAGTGGGTGCGTTCCTCCTGCCCGAGACAATTTTGGATATTCATCGAGTCCTGTTCATGGTTTCCGATACTGGCATGGGGATGCATGAAGATGATATCGTGAAGCTTTTTGATATGTTTACGCAGGCTGAGGAAAACTTCCAGCGTTTGTATCAGGGAGCAGGGCTGGGATTGGCAATCGTCAAGCAGCTTGTGTTTCTTATGGGCGGAGATATTTGTGTTGCCACCGAACTGGGGGTGGGGTCGACATTTTACATTTCCATCCCTTTTCAAAAGGATAACAGCCCTGTTGTTGAAGTTGCGGAAGGGGGTGATTTGTTTGCTCCCGGTTCGTCAAGGTATTCCATTTTGGTGGTAGAGGACGAAACCATAAATATGATTACCATGCAGGCGTTGCTGAAAAGAGGTGGATTCGAGGTAGGCACTGCTGAAAACGGTATTGAAGCTTTACGGGAATTGCAAAGGCGGGATTACGATCTGGTCCTGATGGATGTAAGGATGCCGCTCATGAACGGTATTGAAGCCACTGCTGAAATAAGGAAGGGCCGGGCGGGTGTTGAAAATGCAGACATTCCTATCGTTGCCGTGACTGCATATGTCACTGAAAATAGTGATGATGAATTTCTGGAAGCCGGGATGGACGGTTTTCTTGCAAAGCCGGTGGATCTGGAGTCGCTCTTAAAAACAATTATGACTTTGGTTGGTAAGGTCAGGTTAGGGGGAATCGATTTCCAGCATTGATTAGAGGAAGGGAGCATAATAAATTCTGCTCCCTTTCCTGATATTATAACGTGTTGTCTATCTGTTCCCGT
Source organism: Maridesulfovibrio sp. (assembly GCF_965230075.1). GTDB lineage: Bacteria > Desulfobacterota > Desulfovibrionia > Desulfovibrionales > Desulfovibrionaceae > Maridesulfovibrio. The sequence goes on from NZ_OZ245945.1 coordinate 1,424,820, forward strand.
ATCTCTTCAAAGATGCTTTCACGGTTTTCATCAATGAAAAAGTGCCCACCGGGGAACATGCGGATGGTGCATTGGCATGAACTGAGCTCCTTCCAGTGTTCCATTGTCCATTCCGGAGAATCCTCGTCATCAATTCCGCCGAGAACTCTTATGGGAACATCTAGGGCTGCCGGAGGGAGGGGAGTGTAGGTTTCCAGAACTTGAAAGTCTGCTCGGACGACAGGCAGGAAGAATTGCTTGAAAGCAGGATCAATCAACACTTCTTCCGGTGTTCCGCCCAGTCTGCGTATCTCGTCGATCAGGCCATCATCGCTAAGTGTATGGCAGATGCGTCTTGCGTGCTGGAGGTGAATGGGGAAGCGTCCTGATGCGAAGAATAGTTTTGGCAGTGCGGCCCCCCTTTTGTGGAATTCCCGGACAACCAGGGAAGCAATACTGCTGCCCAGACTGTGTCCGAAAAAGATATATGGCTCATCGGTTAACGGCTGCAGTGCATCGGTTAACTCGGCTATGAGTTTGTCCATTTCTGTTGCCAAGGGTTCGTTATGACGGGAAGCCCTTCCTGGCAGTTCGACCGGGCATATCCTGACGTTGTTTTTTAGTTCAGGTTGCCACTGTCTGTAATATTCCGCACTGCTTCCGGCAAAGGGAAAGCAGAACATTCGGGGAATGCTCTCTGGTCCGGCAGGAAGATGCGGCAGGCAGGAAGGAGTATTGTGTGTGCAAGTCTGCATAGTGTACCTCGTCTTGTTTATTGTGCCGGTTCAAGCCAGCCCTGCTTGACCATGTGGTCCAGATAGCCCTGAAAAAGATCTTCGGATACCGGATTGATTTCGCAGTTTAATTGTTTCAGTGTCATATTAGTGGCATCGCAGCCCATGGTCAGGGATGTGTTTGCGTCATAGCCGTCATCATTGATCATGGACAGCAGGATTCGGACATTGCCATCCACTTTTTCAGGACTAAGATTTCTCAAGTGCTCGGCCCATTTTTCGGAGCTTGTCATTGTGATGTTGTAGCCTGCGTTGCTCAGGTATTTGTGGATGGTTTCCCAAGGCAGCTTTCGCGGGCTGTTCATGTGAAAGGCTCGACCATAGGAGTCCTTTTGTGATGCCAGAGTCACTACGGCCATGGCGGCTTCATCCACGGGCACAAGATCAATTACCCTTTTGCTTTGCGGTATAAGTCCAGTCTGGGTGAAAACCCTTACCAGACGCCAGTAAATTTCGTCCGTGTCGCAGTAGAGGCTGTCAGCATCACCACCCACTGTGGTCATGCGGTAAATGGCTACAGGCAGTCCCCGTTCTCCGGCACGGCGGATCATGTGGTCTGCTACCCAGCGGCTTAGGATGTATCCGGTTTGGATGCCGGTGCAGGTTGCGAAAGGATCGTCTTCCTGTACTGGGTTTGTTTCGTGGGCTCTGGTCACGAAATCGACAATGGAAGTGCTGCCTATGTAGTGCATCGGGATACTTCCTTCGCAGGCTAGCCGCAGCACCTCTCGTGTTCCCAGTACATTGCTTGGACGCAGTACCGTATAGCTTTGGGCCAGATTAACATGGAATCCGCTATGAACGATGATATCCGTTTCATTTGCCAGATTGTCCCACTGATTCTGTTGGAGTCCCAAGTTGGGTTTATCCAGAGCAGCACTGATCACAGACAATCTTTCAGAGTATGACTCCTTCCAGCAGCCTGCTTCCTTGAGTTTGTTTTGCAGGCTTGCCATACCTTCATCCGGGCTTTCGCAGGTTTCCATGCATTTGATGTGCAGGTCCCCCCGTTTGAGCAGAGTGCCCAGAATCCAAAGCCCTATGAAACCGGGGGCTCCGGTAACGAGTACATGTTGTCCGGGACTGAGTGCCGGAACAGGGGGCGGGAAGTTTTTCGGTTTCAAATCATCGGCCAGTGTCCTGTCTTCCATTGCTTGTGGAATTTCAGGAAGACTGTGCTGTCCCTGATCTACTGAGACGATGAATTCGGCCATGTCTTTGAGAACCGGATAAGCATATAAGTCTTTAATGGCTACAGACCTTTTAAGTGACTTGCGTAGATTGAAGGCCAGCTGAGTGATGGAAAGAGAATCTCCGCCCAGCTCAAAGAAATTGGCTTCGCGATGTGGGATGCTTTGTCCCAGAGTCTTTTTCCAGATTTCGGCCAGTTCGGTTTCCAGTTTTCCCTGAAATAAACCGTCTTCGACAGAATTTTGTGTGAAGGCTTCCGGCAGTGCCCGAAGATGAATCTTGCCGGACGGTGTGGTGGGCCATTCACGAATGAAGATAATTGCGTGGGGTTGCATGGCCTTGGAAAGGTTATTCTTGAGGTGTTCATGAATATCCTTGCGCAGAGAGTCCTGAATATCTTTATCAGACTCAGCGGTCTGGACATAAGCAGCTATGCGTTGTTGTTTGTTGTGTTCCGGGGTAACAACAACAGCTTCCAACACACTAGGGTGACTCATGAGGGCTTCCCGTATTTCCAGAGGCTCGATGCGTACTCCGCGTATTTTACATTGGCTGTCAGCGCGCCCTGCAAAGTGGATACGATTATCCTTATCCAGCCAGACCCGGTCGCCGGTGGCAAACCAGATTTCGTGTGGAGAGTCGAAGGGCATAAACTCAGCGCATATGAACGCTTTGCCGGTTGCTTCGGGATTATGGTTGTAGCCTGAGGCCAGATTCTGGCCTGCGATGTACAACTCACCTTCCTTTCCTTTGGGAACCGGTATCCGGTTTTCGTCAAGGATCACCGCTGCGGTATTGGCAATTGGCTGCCCAATGGGGACAGCATCTTTTGCATCAGTCGAGACTTCATGCCATGTGGCATCACCCATGACTTCTGTGGAGCCATAGAGGTTGAAGATTTGCACATGGGGGAGTGACTTTCTGGTTTTGTTTACCAGTTCCGGTCCCAAAGGTTCGCCGCTACAGGTCAGGTATTTCAAGTCCGGCAAATGTCCTTGAAGATCGTTGGCAGTGATATGTATGGCGTTGAGCAAGGAGGGAACTACTATTAGCCGGGTGACTTTGTGTTTCTCCAAAATATCCAACAGTTGTTGTGGATCACGGGAGGCGTCAGGGCTGGACAGCACCAGCGGTACTCCCTGTAGAATGGCTCCGAAAGTTTCCCAGAGGAAGTCTACAAAGGCTGGTGATGTCTTCTGGCAGGCCCGTTCCCCCGGTTGCCATGGAAGCTCTTCCCACATCCAGTGCAGTCTGTTTCCCAAAGCCCTGTATGAAAGTGTGATTCCTTTTTGGAGTCCTGTGGACCCTGAGGTATGCAGCATGCATGCCCGCTTCTCCGGGGTCAGATTTGGGACAGGAAGAATATCAACCCCGGCGTAGTCACTTCGAAGTTGATCGATATAGACAGTGTTTATGTTCAACTTTTGGTCGATGAGTTCTGTTACGGGAGTCCTGTGTTCCGGGGAGGTAAGAATGCAGTCGGCTTTAGCCCGTTGTACAAGTTTAGCCACCTGTCCCGGAGGATAGGAGGTCGGCATCGGCGTCCAGGCTGCGCCTAATTGCCAGACACCGAACATCGCAGCCACGAGATCAAGTCCTGCATCCATGCGCAGGACAACAAGGTCACCTGCCCGGACGTTATTCTCTTGCAGACCCATGGCAATGTTTTGTGCTTTTCTCAGAAGCTCCCGGTAGGAAATCCGTTCTGTGTCTCCCGGTATGATGAGTGCTTTATCTCCTCCTTTTTCCTTTGCAAGCGCTACCAGTTTTTCCCATGGATTCAGCAGGGGATATGAAGCTTCCCGTCCTTGTATTGTTTGGTTGGAATCGGCATGCAGGGTGAAGTAGTCGAGCAGGGTGCCGTAAAAATTCTCAGTGAGGAAAAGCAGAGCCTGACGCATGGCTGCAAGCAGTTCCGCTACAGCCGGAGATCCGAATTCGTCTTTGTTGTATTGAAGGTTGAGGCGTAGTTTTTTACCGGGAAAACCTACCAGTGTCAGGGGATAGCTTGTTTTTTCGAAGCTGCTGACATCATTGAAGGTGAATCCGAGATGTGTGGTGTCGGCTTCTGCCATGGGCATATTTTCGAATACTGCCAGAGTTTCCAGAAATGGTTCATCCGGTTTGGCACATAAGCTGCGGATGCTGTTGAGAGGCAGATGGTCGTGTTCAGATGCTTCAGCCAGATAGTCCTGTATGGAATGGAGCCATTTTTCAATATTTGTATCTCCCGTGCAGTCCAGATGCAGGGGAAGTATGTTTAGGAGTAAACCGAAAGTTTCTTCAATACCGGGAACTTCAGCAGGACGGGAAGCCACGGTGACGCCGGTAAGTATCTTTCGTTTGCCGCAATACTGCGCCAGCACCAGAGACCACGCTCCCAGAAACAGAGTATTGAGAGTCACGCCTACACGGTTTGCGCTGTTGCTCACCGCTTCTGTTTCCTGCGCGGATAATGATATAGTTTGTGCGGCGTATGTTTCAGCCGTATCCACAGACCGTTTTTTTTGAAGTTCTGACAGCGGCATGCATGGGGATACGTTTTCCAGCTGTTCCGCCCACCATTTAAGTGATTCTTCTTTCGGTTTGGCGGCTACGTGGTCAGCGTATTCTTTAAGCGATGGCGCTTCCGGGAGTTCTGCTGCTCCATATTGTAAAATCTGTTCGTATACCGCAATAAATTCGCTCAGGACAATGCCGATAGACCAGCCGTCGGCAATGATGTGATGCAGAGTCAGTGTCATTCTGAAACGGTTCTTGCCGAGTTCATGCAGGGCAATGCGGATAAGCGGTGCTTTGGAGAGGGGGAACCCTTTTCTGCTATCCGCTGCCAGGAAATCCCGGAGATGTTCATCCTGCGCTGTCTCATTCAGGTGAGCGATGGATTCATGGGTAAATGGTAGCTCCACCTGTGTTTGAATGACTTGATATGGTTTTTCCAGTCCTTCCCAGTGGAATGAGGTCCGCAGGGCAGGGTGCCGTTGAACAATTGCCTCCCATGCTTTTTGGCAGATTCTGGCGTCCATGCGTCCTTGTCCGTGCAGGCTGTATTGCTGAATATATTCCGAGCTTTCCGGGGCCTGTATGGCGTGGAAGAGCATTCCCTGCTGGAGGGGTGTGGGAGCAAATATTTTTTGTATGCCTTTTGGGGTTTTGGTCATTGATATACTCCTGTAGCGGCAAAAATGGCCTCAAGATCGGTTTGGGATATTTCGGATTCATCAAAATTCGAAGAGTCCTTTTGGCTGTTTGGTTTTGCCCCGGCTGTGTCTTCAGGGGCGGAGAGCTCCTGATTCTCGGCTATAATGTTGCACAAGGCGGCGATGGTTTTGGCTTTGAACACATCCTTGATGCTGAAGGTCATGCCGTGGTCCGCAGCCATACGCACCATGCGCAGTACGTGCATGGAGTTACCGCCCAATTCGATGAAGTTGTCCTGAGTACCGACAGGTTCGATTAGCAGTAGGTCTTCCCAGATCGTAGCCAGCAGCATTTCCTGAGTGGTGGAAGGGGCTACATAGCTGTCTGGGTTCGGTCTGGGTTGTTTTCGGATTCCACCGTAAGTCTGTGCTGGGGCTTCCTTTTGAATGTCTTCTGCAGGAAGGAATTGCGGTGTTGCGATCACATCACTGTGCATGCTTTCAATCCAGTGTTTCTGGCGTTCAAAGGCATAGCCGGGCAAAGGAATTTTACTGCCGGTTTTTATGGCTGGGCAGTTATCCCAATCCGGGGAGCCGCCTGAAACCCAGACTTTACCCAGAATTTCCAGAATTGAACCTGATTCATCTTCGCCCCGTCCTCCCAGAGCAGGGACAGCTATACCTTCGGCTTCCATTTCCTGACTGGCGAATGTGCACAACACTTTGCCGGGGCCGATTTCAACTCCAATGCATGGTTGTGCGAACAGAGTCTGCAGGCAGTCGGAAAAGCGTACTGTGTTGCGCAACTGGCTTACCCAGTATTCCGGTGTCCCCATTTTTTCTCCGGCCCATGTCCCGGTGAGGTTGCTGACTACAGGTATTTGCGGTGCCTGCATGGGTACGGTTTGGAGCACGTTTCTGAATGAATCCAGCACACCGTCCATGAATGAAGAATGGAAGGCATGGGATGTTTTGAGCATGGTGGCATGTTCTCCCGCTTCGTTCAGAGTTGAGGCGCAGGCCAGCAGGTCATGTTCATGTCCGGAGATAACGCAGGTCTGGCTTGTATTTACCACTGCAACCTCCACTGCGTTGCGCAGTGCTGAGGGCAGCATGGAAAGGCTTTCTTCACCTATGGTCAGGGCAAGCATTTTTCCTGCGGGTGCCATTTGCATTAATTTACCGCGTGCCACCACCAGCTTTGCAGCATCTTCTTCGGAAAAGACTCCAGCCAGACATGCGGCGCTATATTCACCTATGCTGTGACCGAGCAGATATTCCGGCTCAAGGCCGTTTTTCATGAGCAGACGTGCTAAAGAATATTCCAAAGTAAAGAGCAGGGGCTGAGTAACTTCTGTGCTGGTAATGTGCTCAGCGGCTGTTTTGTCTTTGTTCCAGCAGGCTTTCATCAGAGCGTTTAGGTCTGGGCCGCAGTGCTTTTGTATGAGTGCGGCGGTATGGTCGAAAAGTGTTTTAAATTCTGGTTCATTTTTGTAGAGGCGTCTGCCCATCTCCGGGTGCTGTGATCCCTGTCCTGAGAATATAAAAGCAGTCTTGCGTTTTTCGCCCTGAGCGACCAAGCGGGGTGGGGATAGCTTGTTCAACAGGGCAACTCTTGCCTCTTCGATTGTTGCGGCTACAACAGCTCTTCGTGCCGGAAGTTTTGCGCGTCCGTGAAGCAGGGTGTGCGCAATATCCTGTGGTACGTCTTTTGATAATTCAAGATGCTCAGCTAAATTCTCCTGCGTCCTGAAAAGTCCGGTCGTATCATGTCCGGAAAGCAGGAAAAGGTGTGCGTCTTTATGCTCATTTTGCGGTTCCGGTTGTTGAGGAGGACCCTGAAGTACTGCATGAACATTGGTTCCGCCAACTCCGAAGGCACTTACGCTTCCCAGTCTTGCATTGCTTTCTTCGGGCAGAGGAGTTCTTGTTGAGCGAACTTCGAAGGGGGCCATGCTCGCACCAAACAGCGGGTTGTGCTGTTTAAAGTTGGCAGTGCCCGGGACATAGCCATGGTGTAAGCTTAATACGGTCTTGATAAAACCGGCCAGCCCAGCTGTAGCATCCAGATGGCCTATGTTGCTTTTGACCGATCCCAGAAGGATAGAGTGTCCTGCTGGCGAACTGTTTTGGGCAGTTTCCACATAGGCCTGATGCAGGGCTGCGACTTCAATGGGGTCACCCATGGGGGTGGCTGTGCCGTGTCCTTCAATGAAATCCATGTCCCACGGGTCAATTCCTGAAAGATGCAGGGCCTCGGCAATGACCGCAGCCTGTGCATTAACGCTGGGGGCTGTGAATCCGACCTTGTCATTGCCATCGTTATTGATTGCAGTGGAGCGGATCACAGCCATAATGTGATCGTTGTCTTCTTGAGCATCAGCCAAACGCTTGAGGAGTACTGTGGCTACACCGGAACCGAATATTGTTCCTTTGCCTTCTGCGTCATAAGGGCGGCAGCAGCCGTCTGGGGAGCGCATGCCGCCTTCCAGATACATGTAGCCCAGCGGTTCTCCGAGCAGGGTTGCTGATGCAACCAGCGCCCTATCGCATTCCCCGGCCAGCAGGGACTGACAGGCCACATGCAGACTGCTCAAGGAAGAGGAGCAGGCGGTCTGCACCGTCATGGCGGGGCCGCGTAGTCCCAGTTTGTAGGCCAGTCGTGTTGCCGGATAGTCCTTGTCGTTGCCCAGCAGGGCCTCCGTCATATCCAGCCTTCCGGCCATGACGTGCCCGTACAGGTTTGAGAGCAGATAGGAACTCATGCTGCAACTGGCATAGACTCCGGTGATGGTTTCCTGAGTGTCGGCAGGAACATGCCCTGCATTTTCGAATGCTTTCCAACCGTATTCGAGCAGCAAACGTTGCTGTGGGTCGGTTATTGCTGCTTCATGAGGTGAAATACCGAAAAAGTCTGCATCAAAGTATTCGTATCCGTTGATTGCGCTGCACTTAGGTACATACTGTGGATCTTTGCTGTAGGCGGCATGTATGCTTTGTTCCAGATCGCTTTCATCCAGAGTGGTCATACTTTGCCGTCCGGCTTGCAGATTCTCCCAGAACCGGTCAATATTTTCTGCTCCCGGAAACCGTGCAGCCATGCCGATAACCGCGATGCAGGAATCCGTATAGTCGTATATCTTTTTCATTTGTTTTCTCAGCTGTTTATGATCTGAATCTTGTTCGTGCTTTTCGTTGTTGCTGTATTGTGTTTTGCCGTGCAGTACGTCGCGTTGTCGGTCGCGACATTGCTGCGTCCTTATTTTCATTGTCGAGCCATGACGCCATACTTTCCACGGTTGGGTTTTGGAACAATGCGGTCAGCGGGAATTTCCTTTTCAGCGCGCGTTGCAGCTGTTCGTGAACGCTGACAATCAGTAGAGATGTCCCGCCTACTTCAAAGAAGTTGTCGCGGACTCCGATTCCGCCTATTTCCAGCGTTGATTTCCAGATATTCAGAATCTCCGATTGAATGGGCGTGGTTTGTATTTTCTCGGAGCTACGAAACATGGTCTCCGGCTTGGGCAACTCCCGTGTACTGATTTTACCGGAGGGAGTTCTCGGCCATTCTGATACGGGGATAAACATATCCGGAACCATGGCCGCAGGGAGTTTATCGTGCATGTGGGGGCGCAGTTCCCCGGCTAGTTCCGGCGGGGAGTATTTCCTGTCCACCGTATTGAGCAGGAGATAGGCTACCAGTCTGTTGGTGCTTTCCGGGCCGGGAAGTACCGTGACGATAGCCTCCTTAACCAGCTCGTGCTGTTCCAGAATGTTCACGATTGCTTCTGGTTCCATGCGCACTCCGCGGACCTTGAGAAGACGGTCTTTACGTCCGTGATAGTAAAGCAGCCCGTCTGCGCCTTGTGAAATCCGGTCACCCATGCAGAACCACCTGCCAGAAGGAACGTTCATGGCCGGTATCTCGGGTGTGCTGAACAGATTGTTCTTTTCACGCGCCGCACCGTGGTAGCCATGGGCCACGCTTGGTCCGCAGACATAAAGAATTCCTTCTTCACCTATAGGCACAGGACGCATGGCCTCATCCAGAACAGCCACTATGGTATTGTGAATGGGAGAGCCAATGGGGATTGCTTCTGTGTCTTGCACTGAAGCTTCATGCCATGTGGCATCCATTACTTCTGTGGAACCGTAAAGGTTGAAAATACGGATTTCAGGAAGGGCCTGACGGGTTTTCCGGACCAGCTCGGGGGAGAGGATTTCACCGCTACTTAGGATGGAACGCAGGCAGGGAAATGTTATGTTCAGCCCCTGTCCTATTTCATGCATTGCCCTCAGTAATGATGGAACAAGCACCATCTGGGTCACCCCGTGCTCGCGAGTGATGGTCAGCAGACGGTTTATATCCCGTGCCGGGTTGGGGCCTGTAAGGACCAGCGGTGTCCCGCCTAGAATTGCGCCGAATGTTTCCCAGATGAAGTCCACAAAGCAAGGCGATGTTTTTTGGCAAGCCACATCGTTTGTTTTCCACGGCAGTTCCTGCCACATCCAGCATAAACGGGTATTTATAGCTTCGTGTGAAAGGGCAATGCCTTTAGGACGACCAGTGGAACCTGAAGTGTAGAGAATGCAGGCCGTAGAATCGGCAGCAGGTTTCTGAGCCATGGAAGGCTTCGTTTTGACAGGACTATCCAGCAAACACGGAGTTATTATTTCTCCGGTTTTCCTGCTGTGTTCTTCCCACAATACGGTTTCGGTCATTACGCAGCAGGAACCGGAATCTTCAATCACCCACTGGTTCATGGATGCCGGATGGTTTGGGTCCAGAGGCACCCAGGCACAACCCTGTCGCCAGACTGCAAGCATTGCCGCAGTCTGCTGGAGTCCGGGATGAAGCATGATGGAGATGGTACTTCCGGGCTTTATGGAATGCTCTTCCAAGCGAGCTGCCATTTCCATGGCCGTCTCGTGCAGTGCGGCGTAACTTATATTTTTTGAATCTTCTCTCTTGCCGGATTCTCCGGGAACAATGAGTGCTGTTGCCGCTGCATCCTTTTCCAGCTGATCTTTAAGACGATTCCAAGGTGGCTGGAATTTGTGTTCCTGTTCTTGTCCATGAAGGATGCTCTCATTTTCATGAGGCAGGATTTCGTGGATAGGGATATCGGGGGTGTTGCTGACTATACGGCTTATCTTTTGGATTGTTTCGGCCATATCATTAGCCCTGCGGGCACTTATGATGTCTGAAGCATATACCAGATAGCAGCGCAGGCCTTCTTGTTCCGGCCAGATAAGCAGCTCCACGTCCAAGTGGGTGGTCTTCATGGGGACCAGAACGGAGCGCAGGGTCAGTCCTTCGCCGATGCTCTCTAAAGCCGGAGTGTTTTGGTAGATGAATCCAGCCTGATAGAGCGGATTTTTGTTCAGGCTGCGTTCTTCGTTTACTGCGTCGGTCAGAATTTGGAACGGTAGTTCTTCGTGTTCCATGGAACTCAGCACTGTATTGCGCAATTGTTCCAGAAGTTCGACAAAAGGCATGTTCTCGACAAGTTTATTGCGTATCACCAGATTGTTGAGGAAAAATCCAATGATTCCCTCGGTGGAAGGGTGGTTGCGTCCGGCAACCGCGCATCCTACGGCAAAGTCCGTCTGACCGGAAAAACGGGAGAGCATTAGTCCGAATACGGTCAGCCAGACCATAAACGGAGTTGCATTGTGCTTCTGGGCGAGAGTGTCCATTTTTTGGGAGACGGAAAGAGGTACGCTGAACTCAATTGTATCTCCCGCAAAGCTTTGAGTTTCGGGACGCGGAGTGTCTGTGCGCAGTTCCAGTTCCGGCATATCTTTAAGTTGCTTACTCCACCATTGGCATTCCTGCTTGAGGTATTGCGGAGTCAGGCGTTGCCGTTGCCAGAGCGCGTACTGCTCATAAGTGGCTTCAACTTTCTTCAGTCGTGGACCTTTTCCCTGTCTGAGTTCATCGTAAATTTCAAACAGCTCTTTATAGAACACAGCTACTGACCAGCCGTCGAAAATGATATGATGGAAGGTGACCAACAGAGTATGGAGCGTTTCCTGTTGCTTGATCAAAGTGCCGCGCATGAGCGGACCTTCTGCCATATCAAAACCGGTTTTCCCTTCGTACTCCATTGCCGCTGTAAGGATTTTCTTCTGTTCGTTCATTGGCTGGGTAGAAATATCCTTGTTGTGCATGGGTAAATTGTCGGCGGGCAGCAGGGTTACCGTAGGTTTTCCTGATTTATCTCCGGGATAGCAGCTACGCAGGCAGTGGTGTCTTTCGATAACTATCCGCCATGCCTCGCTCAGTGCGTTCTGATCCAGTTCTCCCGTGATTTCGAGGCAGAACGGTATGTTGTAAAATGGATTGTTCGGGGAAAGCCTGTCCATGAACCAGAGGCGTTCCTGAGCAAAGGACAGTTCCGGTTCAGTAACTGTGACTGCTTCCGGCCCGGATGCTCTTTCCTGTTCCTGTCTGTTTTCTGCCTGTGCTTTTGCAAAGCTGAGCAGTTCCTCTAATGGAAGCTCTGCCAGACCAGTTTTGTCCATATTCATTACTGGCCTCCTGCTGCAGTTTTCTGCTGCCCGGCTTGGGCTAATTGTTCCAGTAGGGCGTCTGCAAGCTCTGCAATGGTGGGGGCGGAGAAGAAGGAAGCCAGAGGGTGTCTGATAAAAAGCTTCTCTTCAATCCGCGCCAGCACCTGCATGGCTTTCAATGAATTGCCGCCCAGTTCGAAAAAGTTACTCATGGCACCGTTGATTTCCAACTCAAGGACCTCTTCCCATAATTCTTTAAGAAACATCTCCATGGCGTTGGTCGGGGCACGTTGTTCTTCCTGAATTTGTACGGCCTTATCCAATGGGGTGGATTGTAGGGCTTTTCGGTCCAGCTTGCCGTTGGCGGTAAGCGGGAATTCGTCCAGTACGAAAATTGCCTTGGGCTGCATCTGTAATGGGAGGCGGCTAAATAACCAGGTGCGTAGTTCGCGTGCATCAAGTCTCTGTTCGCCGGGGACGATGAATGCACCAAGAATTTCGCTCCCTCTTTCGCCTACAGCGCTGACCACTGCGCGCTGAACGCAGGGGTGCAGGTTGAGTTCTTTCTCCACTTCTGCCGGGTCCAAGCGATACCCGTTGATATTGAGTTGAAAATCCTTGCGACCAAGAATCTCAATTAGTCCTTCCGGACGGTAACGGCCCATGTCTCCTGTGCGGTAGATCCGTTCTTCTGTCCGGGGGTGCTTGATGAAATTCTGTGCATCAAGTTCCGGGTCGGTGTTGCTGCACATGCACAGCGGGACTCCTCCGCAATACATTTCACCGCTTACCCAGTCCGGTGCATCCTGATGCTCAGTGGTTAATATGTAGTAGCTGCTGTTATCGATAGGCTTGCCGTAAGGTATGCTGTCCCAGCCATCCGGCTTTTTGGAAGCTTCGTTCATTATGTTCCAGACGGTAGTCTCAGTGGGACCGCCAATGGAAATCAATTGCGCGTTGGGCGCCATTGCAGTCAGACGTTCCGGGAGTCCGGGATCAAGCCAGTCGCCTCCGAGAATCACCAGACGCAGGTCTGGGAGTGTTTCCCCGGAGCATTGGTTCAGCAGGTGTTCCATGAGCATGGGGACGCTGTTCCAGAAGGTTATTTTTCCTTTTTGCATGAGGTCTGCCCAGTGGCCCGGGTCCAATGCTTTGTCTTGATCCATGCACACGAGTGTGGCCCCGGAGGCTGCGGCCCCGAATATGTCGAAAACAGAGAGGTCATGGTGCAGGGCGGTCACGGCCAGAATATTGTCCGATTCATCAATATTGAAACGGTTGTTGGTGTAGAGCACCAGATTGAGCAGAGCCTTCTGTCCCACTGTGACTCCTTTGGGGGTTCCCGTGGAGCCGGATGTAAATATCATGTATGCGGGGTCGTCTTTTCGCGCCCCGCGGGGCAAAGGCAGATTTGTGTCCGGAACAAGCAGTTCATCGATATGGAAAAAAGGAGTTGCGCTGTTACTGCCTGTCTCCATGAAATTGTCTTCGGTAATGACCAGATGGGGGCGGCCTGCGCTCAGGATGCGTTGCAGTCTTGCCGTTGGACTTCCAGTATCTAACGGAAGATATGCAAATCCTGCAGCCTGAATGCCCAGAACCGCCGCCACCTGTTTCCAACCGCGCTTAAGCAGCACGCCCACTGCCGGCGTTGGGCCGGGATCGGCATGGGTCTCGCCTTTTTCCATAGTCTTTAGGATTCGTGAACCGATGGTGCGGGCGTGATTCAGCAAAGCGCTGAAGGAAATTTGTTCATTACCGCTGACTACGGCGATTTTATCCGGATGTTCGGTTGCTTTGTTTGTGAACAGCTCAAATACCGTTGTATCCGGAAGTTCCAACGGAATGTTGTTCTGATCATCACGGCGGTTAAGATGTGCTTGCGGGGCACTCGCGGGATGTTTTGCGTGCCAGATATCTTCACTGTCAGCAAACAGCTCCAGCAGCCGCATATATTCTTCGAACATGTCCTGAGTGAGTCCTTCAGGGTATGCGTCAGCTTGAGTGTCCCAGTTGATCTTGAGTCCATCGTTCAGCAGGAAGTACTGGCAGTCCAGTTGCACCTGAGGTGTTTCGCCTTTGGTGGAAAGAACCTCGCCGAAAGAATCGATAGCCTGTTCCAGTGCCTTACCTGTGGTTCGTCTGTCGGGCATGGCTGTGAAGACCACCGGCATGGCCTGAATTTCCAGTGCTCCTTTTTCGCGGGTGAGTTCGCGGAGTAAACGCAGGCCTGATACACTGCCATGTTCCAGATCGGTCCACATTCTTTGCTGCAGATTCTTTGCTCGTTCCAGAAATGTTTCTCCGGAATCAAGATTCACTTCAAGCAGGGTGAAGGAAGCAAATTCGCCTACTATGTCGGATACATCGGAATGCCAGTCCAGATTGCGATTGAAGCGTGGGAAGTTGAGTGTAAAATGCTTCATGCCGCTCCAAAGCCCGATTACTTCGCTGTAGACCGCTCCCATGAATGAGGTCAGGGACAGGCCATGATATGAGCATATACGTTGAATCGCCTTAGTCCGTTGCGGGTTGAGTGTTTGGGTGAAGGTCACAAAGCCTTTTGAGCCCGTAACAGCTGATTTTTTTTTAGCCGGAGGACGGGGCAGGGCCGGTGGAGGCGGTAGAGTTGTCAGCTTATCCTGCCAGTAGGCCAGATCATTTTTGTACGTTTCACTTTGCTCAAATTTTTCAAGGGCCAGAACATAATCCCGGAAGCGTAGGTTCAGGTCGGGAAGAGCTGTTTCCGGATCGCGATACAATGTTGCCAGATCTTCAAAAATTATCTGGAAACTGCGACCGTCAAAGCACCACATATCCCATTTGAAATGCAGGTGTCCGTCATTCGGACCGGAAGTGGCGCTGAACCGGAACTGGCTCTGGGGCCATTTTTCCAGATCGGCTACAGTTTCCTGCATTTCCAGAGCAATCACTTCGAGTCTTTTCTTTTGTTCTTCGGGATTGAATCCGGTCAGGTTTTCATATTTCACTTCCATGGCAGGGGCGTTTTCCAAAACCCGTTGCTGCCCGTCTCCGTGAATGACGCAACGCAGCATATCGTGACGGTGCACCAGCAGGTTGAGGGCCTTGGTGAAGCGGTTGCGGTCAAAGTCTCGACAGCGGAATTCCAGATACATCTGCATTCCGGTGCCGCCCTGAAGTTCATTGCTCCTGCCGATCCAGTAGGCCTGTTGCAGGTCGGTGAGAGGAAAGGGCTTGTACCTGTCTTCTGCTGAAGGGGTTAGATGGTTCTGCTCTTTTTCGGGAGCAAGGATTTTATTGAGTTGAGCTTTGGTAAAAGTGAATTTTTTAGTCATGGTTTCCTCATGGTTCAAAAGGGAGCGAAAGACTCTGTCTTAGGAGGCCGCGAGTGGGCTGGATTCTTCGTTTTCTTGTTCTCGAAGAAGGGCTTCAACATGTTCTTCAAGGGCACGCAGGGTACGCATATCGCTGAATTCTGCGAGGGAAACAGTAACGCCCATCATGGTCTGAATGGTTGTCATGATGCGGATAGCTGAGATGGAAGTTCCTCCCAATGCGAAGAAATCATCATCTTTCCCCAGCTCCTCAATGCCGAGAATCGAAGTCCAGATTGCTGTTAAAGCCTCGCCTAAGCTCATTTCCTGTTCATTGCTTAGTTCCAATGTATCCTGTTCGGCGGGTCGGCAGACTTCGCCAAGCGATGTGCCGGGTTTTGCTATGTCCAGCCAATGACGGTCCCGGGCAAATGGATATAGAGGCAGGGAAAGTAAGGGGCCGGAAGATTCTTCAGGTTTCGGGGTGATCCCTTGTTTGTAAAGTTCGATGAGTCCCTGTGCGGCGGCCTGACTGTCGGTGTCTACCTGTTGTTTTGTGAAATCCAGCAGCGGTATCCATGCGCATTGCGTATTCAGGGAGGCTAAGGTTTGAACAGCCGGGGCGATCAGTACCGGGCGCGGACCGATTTCCACAAAAAGATTCTCTCCGTTCTGAGCTGTATTGAGCAGTCCCTGACTGAACAAAACCGGATTAAGGGTATGGTCCAGCCAGTATTCAGGTGATGTGAGCAGGGTTGTTTCTGCCTTGCCTGTAACATTGGAAATGATCGGCATTTCCGGCGAGTTGAAATTCGTCTTCTCCAGTTCACGGGTAAATTCAGCAATCATGGGCTGCATGAGCGGGGAATGAAATGCATGGGAAACATCAAGTCTGGTGCAGCGAATTCCCTGATTATCCAATACTGATTTGAGCTTTTCGATCTTGTTCGGTGTTCCGGATACTACAGTCTGTTCCGGAGCGTTGCAGGCGGAGATCACCAGAGCAGGGTCGGAATTTTCAGGAATTGCGTTGAGGTATTGGCCAAGTGTTTCCGGTGTTGCGGCGACAGCCAGCATATCCCCTTCAGGCAGTCCTGCCATCAGCCTGCCTCGTGCGCAGGTAAGCCTTAATGCGTCTTCCAGAGAGAAAACCCCGGCAATGCAGGCTGCGGTATATTCACCGAGGCTGTGTCCCATGACAGAATCAGGTTTGATCCCCTGTGCCTTAAAGGTTTTGTATAGAGCGTAGCCTACTGCCAGGAGGACCGGCTGGGCCATGTCTGTGCGGCTTAACTCGTCTTTGCTGATTTCCGGAGAAAGGGCCGAAGCCATGAGATTTTTACCCGTATATCTTTCTATGAGGAGTCCGCATTTATCAATGCTGTTCCTGAACACGGAATTTTCCCGATAGAGCTCTTTAACCATTCCGGGATATTGACCGCCCTGTCCTGAAAACACAGCCACAAGGTTTTTGGTTGATTTGCTGGCAGGCTTGCCGGGAAGTGTGTTTGCCGCTTTGAGCAGGGAGTCCTTAAGCTGTCCGGGATTGTAAGCCCAGATTCCTGTTCGCCACGGGAGTGTTTTACGGTGGGCGAGGCTTTGGATGGAGAGGTCCTGCAGGGAAATATCCGGGTTACTTTCAATATGATCAGCCCATTTCCGGCAGAGTTCACCCAGTGAATTACGGCTGGCTGCGCTGAGATAGATACAATGGGTACCTTCAGTTTCCCGGTTGCTGTGCTTTGTGTCTGCGGCAGGCCACTCTTCAACCACAGCATGACAATTTGTTCCGCCGAAGCCGAAAGAGCTGACGGCCGCTATTCTCGCAGAATCCTGAAGCCACGGTGTCTTTTCCGTAATTATACGGAAGTCACTGCCATGGAGCGGAATTTCCGGGTTCGGGGCCTCGTAGTTGATCTGGGGAGTGAAGGTTTTGTTCTTGAGAGACAGGATTACTTTGATCAGGGAGAGCATGCCTGCGGCTGCTCCGAGATGTCCGTAGTTGGCTTTGACCGACCCTAGCACGCAGGGCATGTTTCGCTTGTCATCCTTGAAGATGGATTGCAATGCCTTGAATTCGATTGGGTCGCCCAGTGCTGTCCCGGTGCCATGGGTTTCAACATATTGGATTTCACTACTGCGAACACCGGCAATACTGTGAGCATTGCGAATGACCGCTTGTTGTCCTTTGATACTGGGGCTGGAGTAACCGGGACGTGCTGCTCCGTCATTGTTGACCCCGCAGCCACGGATTACGGCTTGAATGGAATCTCCATCAGCAATGGCGTCATCAAGACGTTTAAGCAGTACGGCTCCCACGCCTTCCCCGCTGATGGTTCCGCAGGCCTGAGCATCAAAAGGACGGCAATGGCCCGTGGGGGAAAGAATGCTTTCCGGTTCAGCCAGATAGCCCCAGTTACGTGGAGAGCTGACACTTCCTGCCACAGCCAGAGCCATGTCGCAGCTATGGTCCAACAGGTTCTGGCAGGCGGTGGCTACCGTTACCAGCCCGGTGGAGCATGCGGTCTGGATATTAAGGCTGGGCCCGCACAGGCCAAGCTTGTATGAGATCCATGTGCTCAGAAAATCCTGCCCGTTGAAGAGAGCCGGCTGGAGGTAATTGAGGCACTGGTTGGCCTGATAATCGGGCTGCACATTGCAGGGCCAGTAGAGGCTGAATTGTGCCCCGGCGTAGACAGCGGTCAGTCCGCAATCTGATCCCGGAATATATCCGGCATTTTCAAAGGCGTGCCATGAGCATTCCAGCATGAGCCGCAATTGCGGGTCCATGTTACGGGCCTCTGCGGGAGTGTATCCGAAGAAGTTTGCATCGAAATATTCAATGCCTTCCATTTGCGCGGTCATGGGCACAAAGCATGGGTGTTTCCTGATGTGTTCGGGGCATCCTGCCTCATCAAGAAGTTCCGGCCCCAGTGGACGGATTTGTTCCATGCCGTTTTCAAGATTACTCCATAGCTGATCCAGGTCATCGGCCTGACTGAAGCGTCCGGCCATGCCTATTACAGCCACGGCGTTCATATATTCATCCCTTTCCCATTTGTTGTCTGCTGACATGATTGTTCTCCGCCCTGTCAGGGGTTGGGTGTTTCGTTATTTTGCGGCCTGTTTCTTGCGTTTCTGGCGGGCCGCGCGCTGGGCTGCTGCCCTTTTGTCGGTTTTTTCATCGGCTGGGGAGCTATCTGTCCTATCCTGTTTCGGACGGATCTGTCCGTCTATTGCCAGAGCCATTTCCCGCACGCTTGCGTGCTGGAATATTCCCGTGCTGCCGATGTCCACTCCAAATATTTCATCCACCTTAACCCTGAGCCTTGGCAGTAGTACTGAACTGCCGCCAAGTTCGAAGAAGTTGGCTTCGACATCCAGATGTTCAAGGTTCAGCACCTCCTTCCATACTGCTGCCATGCGTTGTTCTGTGGCAGAAGTAGAGGATGATTTTTCCGCATTACCTTTGTTGCCTGTTTCCTTTTGCGTCAGTGCGTTGGGCAGTTTAGGGCACAGCGGGTGTATCAGCGGGTAGCTGGGGGTGAAGTTGCTGTTGCTGGTTAGGCTGATGGCTTGAGCATTGGATACCTTGGAATGGAAATCCGCAGAGATTCCCGGGTTGGTACGGTCTAAACCAATCAGTGCTGCGGGCAGGCCGCTCTGGAGCATGCCCAGCATGCTGATGAAACCTTGACGAGGAGTGATGGAAAGGAATCCGCGTTTGGCAAGGAAGCTGCTCTGCATAATGCTTTCTTGAGAAGTTGTGTCCGAAGTGAACAGGGACCAACTTAGATTGCAGCCTGTGCCGGGGCCCTGTATCGCCATGTTGTGGATGAAGGACTCTTTGAGTGCGCTGCATGCCCCGTAGACACTGAACCCTCGTTCTCCCCAATGGGCGAAAACCGTGGAGAAGTTGATAAACGGTCCCACTCCATGATGGGACTTGAAAGACTCTTCCAGATTCTGGAGGTTACGCAGGGTGGTCGCTGTAGCTTCCGAGAATTTATCAAAATTGAGTTCATGTATCTGGTGAGAGCTGGTGTCAGCAGCCATATGCAGGATGCCACCGGGCTTGCACTCAAAATGGTTGCAGGCTTTTTTTAGGGCCATGTCCAGTGCATCCCGGTCAGCAAGATCGGCCTGAGCATAGAGCACTCGTTTTGTGTCGATGTTTTTAGTTAGTTTTTTGAGTGCGCTTTGACCCTTCTGTTGCGGGCTGCGTCCGATTATGAGCAACCGTCCGTTTGTGGAGGAGAGTATCTGGGGAAGCAGACCGGAGCCTACAGTTCCAAGGCCGCCGGTGCAGACGCAGAAACGGTCACTGCGGAACGGTTTTTCCCACTCGGTATTTGCCGGAACGGGTGCAAAGTCGATAGAATTCAGGTTGGGCACATAACGTTTGCCATTACGCAGGGCCACAGTGGAGTGTGCGGTTGGTTCGCATATTTCTGTGGCAATAGCTTCAGCTTCGGAAGTGAGATCTGTTCCTTCAGTATCCAGAAGTAGAACCCTGTGGTTAATGTTCTGGCGGCGGTGGGCACTGAGCAGGCCGTTAACAATGGAAGCTCCGGGGGAGCATGGTTTTGCCATATCTACAGTCTGAGCATTAACGGTAACAGCGCAAAGCAGATCAGGTTCAGGGATATCCTTGCAACCCAGATGTTTGGTGACATCAAAAACCGGGGAGATGGCTGAGGCCTGCCATTTTTCGAATTGTTCCGCAGCGCATGAAGAACTATCCCGGGCATCCGGAATCAGGCATATGATGCCTACCTTATGTTCTTTAGAATGATCTTTCAGCAGCTCGGTCCAATGTGCGGGATCAGCTGTTTTAAATTTCGACTCGTCCGTGAGTGTGTTAACCACCGTTGCTCCCTTTGCTTCAAGTGCTTGTTGCAGAGGTGTACGCAGCGCGTAGTCCGGACCGACAAGGAACATTGTCCATGAGTCCAGTGTTTGATTATCGCTTCGGTGCAGGTTTTCAGGTACCCAGCGTTTTGTTGCAAACCAGTCAGGCATAGTCCGTTCATTATTGACGAGCAGGTCAACGTCACGGATGGCATCTGCAAAGCCGCCTTCCAAAAAGCGTTTGATAAGCGCTGCCCGCTGGATTTTGCCCAGTCCAGACTTGGGAATATCCCTTGTCGGCACAGGGATTACATGCTTGGGTACGACTCCGAAACCTTGTGAGATAACGGTCTGAATCCGGCTTACCAGTGCTGCTTTTTCTTTAGCGTTATGCAGGTCTGTGGAGAAGAACAGTAATACTTCTTCCACCTTGGTCTTTGCATCGCGGCAGCCAAGTGCTGCGGTGAATCCCGGAACTACACCGGGAAGAGCTTCCACCGCTCCTTCTATTTCCACCTGAGATATGTTCTGACCT
The DNA here is from genome assembly GCF_965230075.1 of Maridesulfovibrio sp. GTDB lineage: Bacteria > Desulfobacterota > Desulfovibrionia > Desulfovibrionales > Desulfovibrionaceae > Maridesulfovibrio. Next base: position 1,445,122 of record NZ_OZ245945.1, read on the forward strand.
CGGATGATGAGAATTTCTTTTTCACGACCGTAAAGAATGATTTTGTCATCGCAGATCAGAGCCAGATCTCCTGTGCTGAACCAGCCGTCTTCGGTGAAGTCTTTGGCGTTGGCCTTGGGGTTATTGTAATAGCCGCGGATTACAGCCGGACCTGCTACCTGCATGGAACCGATTTCTCCCTGCGGAACAACCTCGCCCTGAGCATTGACAATGCGCATGGACATTCCGGGGATGGGTCCGCCGGCGTCCACTATGCTTGCAAATACCTGCCCCGACCCGGGTAACCATGGGCGCGCGATGGTATAAAAGGAGGAAGTCTCGGACATGCCCCATGCATTGGCGAGCACTCCCCGTTTCATGCCGAATGGCAGGAGCACTTCTTCCAATCGCTCAAAGGTTTTTTCCCTTGTGGGTTCTCCTCCGGAGAAAACGTGGGTCAGACTGGAGAGATCCCATTTCTTTTTGGAGTCATCCAAGGCATCCACAGAACTGCGCAGTTGTCTCCAGAGGAATTCCGGGGCCCATGTGCGGGTGATTCTGTATTCAGTTGTCAGATCCAGAATGCGGCATGGGTCGGCTAGAATATATTGCACCGGGCAGAGCACGAGGCGGGCTTTGCGCAGGATGCCTAGAGTGCAGTGTGCAAACAGTGATGCGACATGGTCCAATGAGGTCATTGAGAGAAGAGTTTCATTTTCCAGCGGACCGAGCCATTGTGATTTGCCAATGAGCATAGATGCGATGTTCCGGGCCATGAGTGGCACAGCTTTGGGTTTTCCCGTACTTCCGGAAGTGAAGGCCATATAGATGAGTTCATCGGGGGCTGCCGGTGCGATCTCCGCCTGTTTGCCGTCTCCGGGTAATTCCTCAACAAACAGAACCTGCCCCGTTTTTTCGGGTAGTTTCTGGTCACGTGTGGTCACTAGTGCCGGATGATCCAGAGATTCCAGAATGTATTCAAGGCGCTGGAGAACTGGTTCCGGTGCCTGACCTTCCACCGGGGGTAGGAATATGGTCAGGCAGTAACCGCCTAGCAGCGAAGCCCAGAATAAAGGCAGGATATCAATTTGGTCCGGGCAATAGGTGATAAGTTTGTCTCCGTGCTGCATTCCATTGTTTTGCAAGCCATGGAGGAACTGTTTCGCCTTTTCCATAACTTTGCTGCCCGGAAGTGAGGTCTGTCCCCCTTTTTGTCCGATGAAAATAAATTCTGTGTCAGCAGCATCTTCAATGGTTTGTATGAAGGAAAAGGATTGCGGGTCACGGTCTGGATCACCTCCATACACCTGCGACATGCGACCGAAATCCTGTGTTGATTCAGGAACAGGCATTTCCATGCCCATGGCTGTGTATTGTGGCTCGATGGGGCAGTGCACACCCGGTTTAGCTGCATCGGAATGGTGCAGCATCGGCAGGGAATGTGCAGCCGGAACCAATGTCGCATGAGGATGTTTTTCCAGTGCTTTTTTCGAGAGCACGGGCAGTCTTGAGAGAATTGTGAAATCAACATCACCCGTTTCCGTGAGGGGGATGGAACTGACTTTTACCCAGTGGTCAGGGATGATTGTTCCTGTGCCGGCCGGCAATGCATCATCTTCGCTTGTATACCAGGCGATCAATTGTTCGGTTTTATGCCCTGTAGGCAACTGTCCCGGTGTCGGAGCGGGCATCATTCCAAGAACAAGATTAATTCCCATATTACTAGAAAGACTTCGCGCCAGAGTATTCAGATTAAGGCATTTACCTTCAGTCCATACTGTCCGGTATTCGGGGCTGGGCAAAGGCAGAAGCAACTGTCTGTTTTCAGCAAATCTTCCGGGCAGTCCCGGAATATATTCTACTAGTTCGCCGCTATGATTGCCTTTAATTTGCTTTGAGAACGTGACGGGGATGAAGCATTCATTGCCCTGAAGCTCTTCCATCTCCTCAATATTTATAAAGATGTGTTTTCCCTGATCTTCGGGATATTCCAGAAGCAGGGAGACCTTTGCTCCACATCGCTGCAGCCATTTTAAGTTATGGGCATGGCAGAGTGTGTTCAGGAAGCAGGTGTGCATGTTTTTGAGCTTTCCGCTTTCCAGTGCTTCGCGCAGATCCTGCGGATGAAGCGCAGTGACGATGATGGAATACTCTGTGATATCTTCGGGAAGTGTATCTGCCCATTTGCAGGCGGCTTGCAGTCCTCCGGCTCTGGCAGCCAGCAATTTTGCCAGAGGTGCTTCTTTGGCTTTCAGGAAAAGAATTGTGTCAGTCTTTTTTATTTCCGGCAGGGCCTCGGCATTTTCGCTGGCAGTATCATCTGAAACATTGCTTGTATTCAGAGTAAGTTCTGCAGGATTTTTATCCAGATTTTCCGGCAGGGCTCTGCATATGGAGAGAAATAGGTCCGTGAATGAACCCATGGAGTTGTGCGAAAACAGGGCGGTGTCATACTCAAATATTCCTTCCACGCCGCCCCGGACATCCCAGAGAGTAAGGGCTAGATCATTGTTCACACCGGCTATGGGTAACGGGTGCGGGATGACAGGAAGTCCTAAGAGGTCCAGTTTGTTGTATGAAAAGAAGATCTGGCTCAGCGGTTGCCAGCTTTGTACTCTTGGCTGGGATTCCAATAATCGCGCAAAGGGAAGCTCTTGATTTTCCATAGCTTCAAGCAGGCAGCGCCTTCCGGCGTCAATGGCTTCTGCGATGCTTTTATTTAAGTCCAGCTTGGAGTGAAGCAGCACTTTGTTGGCAAAACAGCCCACAAGAGCTTCCTGCTCGGTTCTGGTCTGGCGGTTGGCAGAAGGAACGGCCATCACTGGTTCAAGTTCATGACCAAACCGATACAGAGCCAGACGGAAACATGTATGAAGGATCATAAACATACTTGTCCCGCTTATATTGGCGACTTCCTGTAGTGCGTCTATTTCGCTTTTCTTTAATATGAAAGGAATACGGCTTGTTCTCTCTTCACGAAATTCCGGGCGGATATAATCTGTGGGCAGGGAATGCAGCGGTGGCATTTTTTTAATCTTGTTCTGCCAGAAAACAGACTGATTTTTGTTCAGCTTCGGCATGACCGTATCGAGCATCCAGGCAACGTAATCACGATGCTGGAATGCAAGCGGCGGTAAAATTGATTCAGAAATGTCATCCTTTTCCAACAGGGAGAACAATTCGCGAAGAAGAACTCCGACAGACCAGCCGTCAGCCACAATGTGGTGTACGCCGAGGACCATGGTTTGTTTTTTAGGGCTTTGCACCAATCCGATGCGGATGGGTTGAGCGTCCTGCAGATCGTATGCGGTGTTCTGGAATTCTGCGGCCATTTCTTGGAGGACCGTGTTGTGTTGTTCCTGTGATTGGACGGCTGCAATCTGCAGTTTCAGGTGCTTGGCTGGAGCCGTTATCTGTTCTGCAATTCCTGAATTTCCGGTCCGAAAGCATGTGCGCAGGGCATGGTGTCTTTCGATAAGGATATTCCATGCTTTTTCCAGCCGGTGGGAAGATGTTTTTTCTTCGAGGTCGAAGGCTCCTACCAGATTGAGCATGGAGTGGTCCGGGGTATCGCTGGTCTGCGAAGCCCACAGGATTTCCTGATATGGGGATAACGGAACGGCGCACTCTGCCGGCAGGATTTCGGGGAGCGGAAATTCTGAAGGATTATTCAGAAGTTCGAGAAGTTGCTCCTTGGAAGCTTTGATGGCGTTGCGCAAGGAGTTGTCCATGGCTCCGGCTGGAGAATCGGCAGTTAATTTACCATTGTCTGCGGCAAGGATTATGCCTTTATCCCGGCACTGTTTCAGGACATCGAGTGCAGTCATTTTTAGAATTCCTCCATTTCGCGGCATTCGTTTTCATCATGCCGATATTCATGGGTGTTTGATGCAAGAAGATCGATGGCCGAAGCCATATCTGCCAGTATTGGCATTTCAAAAATCTGATTGGTTTTTATGGTCACATTGAAATCTTCCCGGATGCGTGTGGCCAGTCTGGTGGCCAGCAGGGAGTGGCCGCCAGAGGCGAAGAAGTCTGCAGCGGGTGATATTGGAGCTTTCCCAAGAAGATCTTTCCAAAGACGGGCAAGTTTTGTTTGAGTCTCGCCGTCAATGTCTTTTGCTTGGCTTGGGTCAGTCGTTTCAGCCATCTTTTTTAAAGTCTGCACATCGACTTTGCCGCTGGTCGTCAGAGGTATTTCTTCTACTGTCAGAAAGATGGAAGGGATCATTGCCGAAGGCAGTATGGAAAGCAGGGAAGCTCTGATTCCTTCCGGAGTGACTGATTCGCCTTTGAAAGGGACGACTGCCGCAGCCAGGATGATGTCGTTTTGCATGGACATGCCGAATACGGCAGCATCACGGACTGTTCTTAATTGCTTCAAGGCATATTCAGTTTCAGCAGGTTCCACCCGCTGGCCTCTGATCTTGAGTTGTCTGTCTTTTCTGCCGAGATAGAGAAGCTCGCCTTCGTGAGTCCACATGCCCAGATCGCCTGTAGCAAAGCTGGGTGCGCCGTTGTGGATGAAGAATCCTTTATCTTCAGGAGCGACATAACCGAGGCCCGTTCCGGCTCCACTAATCCATATTTCTCCCGGAATTCCGTGAGGGAACTCCCTTTGATTTTCGTCCAAAACCGCAACAGATATATTGGCAATAGGTTTACCGATGGGAACCGGCCCTTTGCTCACGGGATCGACGACGTGCCAAGTAGCATCGGCGGTTATTTCCGTGGAACCGTAGAAGTTGTACAGAGCCACATGGGGAAGTAATTTATTGCAGCGTCTGGCTAAATGTCTGGATAGCTGCTCACCGCTGGTGGTCAGGTGGTGAAGTTTGGAAACGTCCTTTGGCGATTTTTCCAGCAAATCAAGCATGGCTTCCAAGAGGGTCGGCACTACTGTTAAGCGTGTGACTTCCTGTTCAATCACTGTGTTGAGCAGATTCTCCGGGTTTGTTGCTTCATTGGTGGAGCAAATATACAGATCGCCACCGTAGAGCAGAGGGCAAAGGTATTCGCACAGGCTGTCCACAAATGAGATGGATGTTTTGGCGCACCATTTTTCTTGCGACTCGCGCGGAATAGCGTGCCAAAGCCATTGAATTCTGTTGAGTAGGTTGCCGTGGGAAAGCTGCACCGCCTTGGGGGTGCCGGATGACCCTGAAGTGAAGTAGAGGCAGGCCACGGTGTCTTTCCCATTCCGGGAAAATTCTACATGCTCCACTTCATGAGAAGGGAAACAGGGGTGTGTGCGGATGATTTCAAGGGAAAGGGCCGGAATTGCAACCCCCTTCCATAATTTAACACCTTTCTCTTCGGTAAGTATCAGTTTTGCCTGAGCGGTCTTTGCCTGCTGCTTTAAGCGTGCAGCAGGAAGATTCTCTGCCAGCGGGAAGAAGGCAGCACCGCATCCCCAGCAGGCCAGCATGGCGATGGCCGTATCAATTCCGGGGGAAAGGTGGAGTCCTACGAAATCTCCCGGTTGAATATCAGTATTTCTCAGGACTCTGATAAGTCCTTCGATGCTTTGTAAAAGTTCCTTGTAGGTCGGTTCTGTTGAACTTAACACTGCTTGACCAGAAACCGGGCAGTGCAAGGGAGTTCGGCTGACCATATCCATAAAAGGTGCCAGCAGGCTTTGGGTATGCGGGAAGTTCTTCTGGGTATTATTCCATGCGGACAGAAGTGAAATGTCCTTGGGGGTTCTAATCTCCAGCGCATTAAGATCTGTCTTAGGGTGTTGTGCTGCTTGCTCTGCAACAAAGCGGAAACGTTTCAGGATATCGGTGATAGCTCTGGAACTGAAGCGGCTGTTATTGAATGTCGCGGTGACCAGCAGAGAACCGTTTTCCTGAGACAGCAGTGAAACCTCCATGTCCAAGGCGGTGCTGTGCTGTTTGCCTGCAAGGAGTTGCAGGCTCATACCGCCGCCTTCGTAAATCCGGGCCGGAGAGTTGTCCTGACTGAAGGCAATGGTGAACAGTGGATGTTCACCTGCTGTTCGAGCAGGAGCCAGTTCCCGAACCAGAATATCGAACGGGACCACCGCCCTTTCCTGCGCTTTTGCTATATGGCGGCTGTTGTCTTTCAGTGTATCCAGCAAACTGTCTGTTCCGTATTCCAGATTCAGAGGGACTGGGTTGACCAGCATGCCCATCATGGACTCCAGGCCGGGGATGGCCCGTGTGGCAGCGTAGGTGCCGATACGGACTTGCTGTGAATTGGTGTGCCGGGCAAGGGTCAGTCCGAACAGGGTGCATGTGGCGGCAAATCCGGTGACTCCGGCCTTGCTTGCAAGTTTAGACAGGTCCTCGGCAAGCTCTCTGGATATTTCAATATTGACGCTGTCGTAGTTCGGAAGTGAGTTGCCTGCGCTATCTTTTTTAGTGCTCCAAAGTCTTGTTACAGCTTCCTCGTTCAGGAATTCCTGTTTCATGGCATCAATATGTGCCTGAATAGCCTGAAGCGTTTGAGGGTCCTGTTCCCAACAGCCAAGATCTGCCTGAGAATATTCAGGGTTGGATAGAGTACTTCCTCTAAGGTCGCTGCTGAGATCGTCCATGAAAATTCCCATGGACCAGCCGTCAAATACTGCATGATGGAAAGCCAGAAGCAGTCTGGCTTCATTCTCGTTTAATAAGATTAGGGAGGCCCGCCCCATAGGAGCATTTTCCATGCTGATGGGTTTAAGTGCGTTACTCTGACGGAGTCCTTCAAAGATTGTCATGGCTTTTTGGGGGTGATCCGCGCGGAGGTCTTCAACAACTAGGGGAAGTTCAACTTGTGGGTTTACCTGCTGAATCAATTTATCTTCATGAAAGATCAGGCTGGTTCTAAGAGCTTCGTGACGGGAAATCACTGAATTAAGGGCTTCCTGTATTGCCCAAGGAGACACGTCGCCTGTGATCTTTATGTTGAAGTGAAGTATGTGATGAGTATGGTCGTTTCGGTTTTGGCTTTCAAACCAGAGGCGTTGTTGTGCTCTCGTGGCTGGGACTTTGTTGTTATGGCACTGTTTTTTTATTGTAGGCAGCTGTGTTGAATCGGCGGTTTGCTGTTCGTTTTTCTCCATGACCCGGGCAAGTTCCCGGATTGTCGGGTTGGAGAATATGGTGGAAACATGCAGTCCGGGATATTCTTCAGCAAGCAGGGATGTATAAAGTCTGACTGCAGCAATGGAGTCTCCGCCCAGTTCAAAGAAGTTCTGGTCAATGTGCAGAGACTGCTGACCAAGGATTGTTTTCCAGGCAGAGGCGACCTCTCTTTGCATATCTGTTTCAGGCATGATGCCGGATTCAGTTTGAGGCGCTTCCCATTCAGCTATGGTCTGGCGGTCTATTTTGTTGTTTTTATTAAGGGGGAATTTCTGGACAACACCGATGAATCGGGGATGCATATGCCGGGGCAGCAATTCCTTGAGATATGCTTTAAGCTCTATTTCAGCAGGCTCCTGAGTACCGGGGAGGCAGGTGCACCAAAGCCCGATGAAGCCGTTGCCACCTGCGTTTTTGTGGATGGTTGCCACGGCCTGATTTATTTGTGAGTGACGGTTCAAGGTCGCTTCCACTTCACCCAGTTCAATACGATAGCCGTTGAGGTTTACCTGATGGTCCCTGCGGCCGATAAATTCTATGTGGCCGTGAGGTGTCAGCCTGCCCAGATCGCCGGTGCGAAACATCGGTACCCCGGTTTGGGGGTGTTTAAGGTAGGATCTGCGGGTTTTCCCTTCATCATGGAGATAGCCAGCTGTTATTCCTTCTCCCGAGCAGAACAGTTCTCCGGGAACAAGTTCCGGGCAGTCCTGTAAATGGTGGTCCCAGACATGGTATGTAACGTTTTGGATAGGGCGTCCGTATGGGATGCTTTTCCATGCCGGATTATATTCTTCAACAGGATAAAGGATGTTCCAGCCTGTAGTCTCGGTGGGGCCGCCGCTGGAAATCAGAGTGCAGTTCCGGGCATGTTCGGCAAGGCGTGGAGGAGTGTCTGTGGGTATCCAGTCTCCTCCGAGGATGGAAATACGTAGAGCTGGGAGACGGGGGGCTTCTGTGTTGGAGTCCAGAAAGTCCAGCAGCATGGTCATCATCGCTGGGACCGTGTTCCAAACACTGACCTTATGTTTTGTGAGGCATTGTACCCAATGGCCCGGATCACGCAAAAGATCAGGGTCTGGAAAGACCATGTGTATTCCGCCTGAAATGCTTCCCACTACATCGAACAGTGCAAGATCGTGGTGAAGGGGAGACAGGGAAAGTACAGCGTCATCTTTGCCAAGATTGAAGGTGCCGAGAGTATGCTGCATCATGTTCAGGATACCGCGCATGGGGACCATAACTCCTTTGGGAGTGCCGGTGGAGCCGGAAGTGTAGATGACGCAGTAGAGGGAAGGATCGAGCAATGCTTCGTTGAACAGGAGTTTTTTGGGTAGGTCTAATTTATCCCAATCCGCAGTCATATCCAGAGCATAGCCGCCTGTTTCTTCTGGTCGAATTTCAGTGGCTCCATCTGTGAGCATGAGACGCGCACCACTGTTTTCCAAGATTCCTAGGCCTCGTGATTGCGGGAGATTGTGATCAAGCGGGATGATGACTCCGCCCAGCCCGTGGATTGCCATGCTCGCGATCGGCTGGAGACGGCCTTTGGATAAGGCTAAAGCTACGGGAGTTCCCGCACTGACGCCCATGTGCGATAATCTATCCTGCCATAGCAACACTTCATCCTTGAATTGTTGCCAGTTCAAGGAACCGTCTTTGTCGCTTATTGCCTTCTTTAAAGGAATCTCGGCGGCGTTTTTCTTGAGCCTATCCCATGGTCGATCCATGTTCACAGCAACTCGTTGTCCAACCAGTGTTTTCCTGCGGATTTGTTCTTCTTCCGGAAGCGGGACGGGGGTAATGCTTTCCCATGTTTGCGGTTTTTCTGCTAAGTTGCGGACAAGATCAGCGTAAGCTGCGAACATTTTATCCGGCATACCGGAGGGGAACATGGATTGATCAACATCCCAGAACAGAAACAGGTTGCCATCCACAACTGCGTACTGGCTATCAATCCAGACCTGGGGAGTCTGGGTCAGGGTTCTTTTGACTTGTCCGATCCGTTCAAGGGAACTGACCCATGATCCGCTTTGACCGTTCTCGGCTTCCGGCTCGCTTGTAAATACATATGGAACCAGAGTGCCGGGTGTCAGGCCTAGTTCCCTGCGCCATTCGCGAAGGACTTTTACGCCTGAAACATGACCATTCCTGAGGTCGTCCCAGACCTGCTGTTGTAGAATATGAGCATGTTCTGCAAAGGACAGTGGCTGCCTGCGGTCCACTTCCATAAGGGAAAAACTTGCAAATTCACCCGCTATATCATTGATGCGGGGATGGACAGGCAGTCTGTTCCAGCGTGGGACGTTGATAGTGAAATGTTTATCTTCGGACCACTTGGACAATGTTTCTGCATAGCAGGCCAGTAACAGGCTGGCCATGGTCAACTCCCGTTTTCGGGCTTCCTCGCATAGGGAATTCCATTGGTCGGCTGATATTTTCGCTTTTTTGCGAGAAAAGGACGGGCCTTGATCGCTACTTGACTCCGCCAGCGGCAGACGCGGTGCCTGAGGAAGCTTTTTGATGCGTTCCTGCCAGTACTTCCAAGAGTTCTGATACTGGGCTGAAGTGCGTATGGTTTCCAGATGAAGTACGTAGTCCCGAAAGCTGACTTCAGGAAGTGGCTCCAATGGTTTGCCGGAGTAAATTGCTTCCAGATCATTGAAGATAATCTGAAGACTGCGTCCATCCATGGCCCAGCAGTCCAGACTTCCCATTATCAGAGCATCTCTTCCAGTGCGGAAAATATTAAAAGAAAACTGGGGCCAGTTTTCCAGGTTGTAGCACTGGTGGGAGAGCTCATTACGCGAATCCTTGAGCTTCAGTTCCCAATTTTTCACTCCTTCACTTTGCTGGTCGTATTCTTTTATTATAAATTCAGGCGGGGCTTCCTGTACCATCTGAGTCCCATCAGGGAGAACTACCGCGCGGAGCATATCGTGCCGTTTGACAACCTCTGACCATGCTGCACAGAAACGTTCTGTATCGAAGTCAATGCATTGTACTTCGAAAAAGATGTGAATTCCGACATCCCCGGAGTCCTGCTCACTTCCCCTGCCAAGCCAATATGCTTCCTGATTCTCTGTAAGAGGGAAAGGTTGGTTTCTTCTGGTTGGATCAGCTTTTAACCGGGGAAGTTCTTCTTCTGATTTCATTCCTTCCAGAAGTTTGAGCAGTCTAGGCTTGGCTTTTGTGATCCGTTCCCTGATTTGCGGGGTGAGAGTACCCGGCTCAGCCTTGCAGACAAGGCCCCGTTCGCCTGCGCATAGGGTGATCCCTTGCTCTTTCAGCTCCTGAAGAAAGATAAGGTCCTTAAAAATATGTGTAGTAGTCATTAGATGATCACCTCGTCATAGGCGTTGCTATTCTGCGGGGAAGAAAGTGGGGTCGTTTTTTCAGCGGCAAGGGAAATAAACATTTCAATCCCTTCCACGGTTCTGGGTTGGTAAAATAGATCCAGAGGGATCATGATGCCCGTGGTGTTTCTGATGGAAACGATAAGTGACGCGGCTTTAAGTGATGAACCTCCGTGGGCGAGGAATGAATCTCCGCTTTGAAAGTTTGTGCTGCCCAGAGTCTGGCGGAATAAATCCAACACCGTATCTGAATCAGACTGCTCCGAGATGTTGATCAACGGGTCGGGAAGACGGTTTTTGTCTACCTTACCGTTGGCATTAAGCGGCATCTCAGGAAGGAAAATTACATGGTTGGGGAGCATGTACTTCGGGAGACGCTTCGCGATAAATTTATTCAGGGATATTTTTGTCAGACCGGATTTTGGTTTGCTGACCACATAAGCCACCGGTTCCGGACCCGGATTGTGAATCACTCCCACATGAGCAGTGGCAACTTCAGGAATAAGTTCGATGGTGGAGCAAATTTCTCCGAGGTTGACCCTGTATCCGGAAATTTTGACTTGATCGTCGATCCGTCCGAGCAGGGTAAGTTCACCTTGCGGGGTCAGCCAGCCGAGGTCCCCCGTGCGGTAAAGAGTCTTGCCGGGGTTGTCATGATCGGGAATGAAGCTTCTTGCCGTACGCTCCGTATCGTTCAGGTAGCCCATGGAAACGGTGGGCCCGCCTAAAACCACTTCACCGGTTCCGCCCGGAGGCAAGGGGGCGCCATTGTTGTCATAAATGTTTATAAAGGTCTGCCCAATAGCATTTCCAACTGAAAGGGACTCTGTATTTTTTGCTACTTCTTTGACCAGTTTTTTGCTGATGATGACTGTGGTTTCGGTGGGGCCGTAGCAATGATAAAAATGTTTGGGAGGAGTTGCCGCAAAGACAGCGTGCAGTATTTCCATGGTCGGTTTCTCGCCGCCCATGAAAAGGTAATCCAAAGAAGCAAAAACATGGGGATCTTGAAGTGCCAGAGCGTTTAAGGCAGCTGTTGCCAGAAACAGGGAATTGACATTGTTTTTTTTCAGGAAATCTTTACAGCGGGCAGCATCAAGTATGTCGCTGGTCTTGCCACCGACAATGGTACAGCCGTTCAAAAGACTACCCCATATTTCCAGTACGGTGGCGTCAAAGGTAAGTGCTGCGCAAAAAGCCACCCGGGCTCCGGGTAAGAGTGCTTCGTGGCAGAAATTTGTGGCATAATGCAGCACGTTTGCATGGGAAACCACCACTCCCTTGGGCTGTCCGGTGGAGCCTGATGTATGCAGTATGTATAGCGGCAGCTCTTCTGCGTGGCGTTCCGGGCTTTCAACGGATTCAATAGGGGACTTGGTTGAAATACTCACCGGCAGAGTGGGGAGACCGCAATATCCATTTTTGTTCTGTCTGTCGCAGGGCGCGATGAGCACCAGCGGTGCGTTGCATCTTTTCAGAATATTGCTGCTCCGTTGTTCAGGCCAGTCCGGGGCCAGAGGGACATATGGAATTCCGGCTTTGGCTGCAGCAAGGAAGGCCACAATGACTTCCGGCGAGCGCTCAAGGAGTACTCCAATAGATTTTTCAGGACCCAGGCCTTGGGCTTGGAGAATACGGGCCATTGCATCGGAAGCTTTATCCAGTTCCATGTAGCTCAAGCTGTAGTCGTTGAAGACACAGGCCGTTTGCTGGCTGTGTCGTTCCACAATGTGGTTGAAACGTTGCAACAGGGAAGGGGAGCTGTGCCTGTCGCATAATTTTTGATCGAACATATTTTTTTTCATTGCTACTGCTCCGTATTTATTCCGTTGTTCGAACTATGTTGTGAGTCTGGGGGCCAGCTCAGCCATTTGGGTGTGGAGAGCTTCGGGTCTCCGCAGTTTCCGATCCATCCGACGGCTAAGAGCAATTGTTTGTGCCCTGTTGGTATGCTTCTGGCCGTTACTGGAATATGCAGGGATGGTTCGCAATGCACCTGACCGGATTCCGGGCAGACATGGAATGATTCGAAATCCCATGAAAGTCCCGACCCTACAGCCTTTGCGGCAGCTTCTTTCTGAGTCCAGATATCTAGAAAACAACGATTTTTTTCAGTGGATTTTGCAATTCTTTCACGGTCTGCAGGGTGAAGCACCGCTTGCATCTCTTCATGTTGCACGGTGAAGTCATTGGAACATTCGACATCTATTCCACATAAGTAGCGTCTGGAAATTGCAACAGCCACAATGGGCCATGAATGAGATAGATTGAAATGAAGAGGGAGTCCGCTCGGCGTACTTCTGACCATGGGTTTCCCATAGGGGTTTTCAATAAATCTCCATTGTCGCGGGCGGCAGACCGGTTCATAGCTGCTGAGCAAAATTCTTTTCATTGCATGGGCCGTGCAATAGAGCAGTGAATCTTTTGCAAAATGGAAGCGTTTCATACGTTCTCTTTCCACAGCTGAAAGCACTGTTTCTGATGGAAAGCTGTTAGGCGGTATGAAGTTTCGTGCGTTTGCCAGCCAGACATCGATAGTGTCCGCTCCCTGCTGTTCTGCTGTTGATCCCTTAGCCCGATCAGGCTGCGGAAACTGGATTATGTTTCCGCAGCCGTAATCGTTGCCTGTAGGATTCCGGCAGAGCTTACTCTGCCGGAACCATCTGGAAGTTGAAGTCGTCATTTTCGTCTTTATAGGCGTCATATTTGAGAACTTCGGTGACTTTGTTGTCGTCGTCGAAGAGGAGCACGGTCGGTTTGACCTTGCACAGATCATCAGGAGAGTTGACGTATTCGGAAGCACCGATAATGACTTCGTCTCCAGGCTGGCAGCGGCGGGCGGATGCTCCGTTCAGGACGCAGCAATTGGAGCCCGGTTCGCCAAAGATGACGTAGGTGGAAGTTCGTTCACCGTTGGTCTTGTTCCAGATATAAACGTACTCCAAAGGATAGATCCCGGCTTGTTTGCAATGCAGGGGATCAAGGGTGATAGAACCCTTGTAATTGAGATTGCTGTCGGTAACTTTTATACCGTGTAGTTTTGCTCTAATCATTTTAATCATCTGAGATATCTCCTTAATTATATTGTTTTAATAAAAGGCTGCTGACCCTGTGATGGCAAAACACTAATGGGGAAAGGCTGGGTATGTTGCTCGAAAAAGGAGTATGAATACCCGTTTTTGTGAAATTGATTATTAATTTCAAGATGAGTCTGTTTGGTATAGTTTTCAAGATGTTAGTAAAATTAACTCTTGATACTGAGGTAAGGTGGCAGAAAATGGTGAAATGAGGTCTTTTCAGCTTAATTTTCCATTATTTAAGTTGGTTATGATGTCTGGGTTGTTCTTTTTCTGAGATTATTTTGTTTATTTTGGGTATCGAAGCTCCGTCTGAGGGGAGAGAATATGTGTTTGCTTGATGTTAGTAATCAATTTCATTTGAAGGGGCTGACTGACATCCATAAAATTCAACCATATATAAGGAATGAAGAATGAATATTGTATTGAGGACCATGCGGGGGAGCACTCTTTTGCTGATGGCGGTTGCCTTGGCATTTGTGCTTGGGGGAATATTCCCCGCACATGCTCAGGATCAGAAAGAGGAAAAAAATGGCACAGAAGATTATGTGCTCGAACCGGTGAAGGTGTTCGCAAACAAGCGTGAGCAGAGTGCGCAGGAAGTGCCCATCTCCATGACAATCATGGATATGGATAAGCTTGAGGATGCAGGAATCAAGACACTTAAAGATGTTTTTGACCGTATTCCCAACCTGTATACAGGGGAAACTGTCGGTAATAACCGTTTTATGTCTTTTCGTGGGAAAACCACAATGGGCTTTATCGAAGCCAACCCACTTATTGTTTATGTTGACGGCATTCCTATGGATTCTTTTCTAAATACCGACCCCAGCTTGTTGAATATTGAACGTATTGAAATTTTGCGTGGATCGCAGAGTGTCATGTATGGAAAAAGTAGTATGGGTGGGGTTATTAATATTATTTCTAAAAAGCCGACCAATGAACAAATGATTACTACTTATGGCTCTGTTGGTAGTTACTTTAGCCGTGAATTAGGCGGATTGGCTACAGGACCCATTGTTGAAGACAAGGTTTATTATTCATTTTCCGCTCAGTATGATGGCACTAACGGATATATGGATAATAACAATTCCAATGAAAGCAACAAGAGGGATACGGGACGTGTTAAGGGGCAGCTACGTATGATCCCTAATGACCAGCTTGAGATGAATCTGGTTGCCGACTACATGGCTGAATATAAAGGGATGGAAGCTAATATCAAAGGCATAAATCCTACCTTGGACAGTGAGCTTAACCCGGACGATAGAACCATTGGTAATGCTTTTAATACTGCATTTGCCCTGAATTATACTACGGATTGGAGTAAGTTTGAGTCCGTATCTACTTACCGTCAGGATTCAGTTGATTACACTCAGGACATGACTTACCTGCAGCTTGCTGGAATTAAGGATTCCGGGCGTAAGGTTAATAAGTGGGAGTTCAGCCAGGAATTTCGTTTAAAGTCTCCTGAGGATCAGGATGGCATACGCTGGCTGACCGGCTTTTATGGCAGTCATAAGAATCATGACAGGAAGAAAGTCTATTCTACCATCCCTGCCCTTAATATGGAATCGCACAGTCCCAACGAAGAGACTGCTAACGATTTTGCTGCCTTTGGTCAGGTCGTGTTTCCATTCTTAGAAGATAAGCTTGAGCTGTCCACAGCCCTGCGTCTCCAATACACGCAAAAGCATATTGATTTTAAGCATTACACAGTTATGAATAACGTGATCATTCCGGGTAACCAGGAAAGCACCGGCGATAACTGGGCTGCGGTTTTGCCGCGTTTGGGGCTTTCTTATCATTTTACTGATGATATCATGGCCTACTCCAGTGTTACCAGAGGGTTTCAGCCCGGTGGATTTAACTGGTCAAGTACCAACATAGACCCTGAAAAGCATACTTTCAACGAACAGACGTCATGGGATTATGAGATCGGCGCAAAGTCTATGTTTATGGATAATAAACTTATGGTCAATGCCAACCTGTTTTACTCGGATATCAAAGATTTGCAGACCATTTCCTATGATGCCGCAACACTGTCCTATCTGGCACAGAACGCCGGTAAAGCGTATAGCTGGGGTGGTGAGCTTGAAGTTCTTGCCCGTCCGATGAAGGGGCTGGACCTTGAGTTCTCCGCAGCTTTTACAAGGGCAGAGTTCGAGAAATATACGGGTGAGAATGCTGCTGGTGCCTTTGATTATAAAGGCAACAAAGTGCCTTTGACACCTGAACACACTCTAAGTGCTGCTGCACAGTACAGGTTTGATAACGGTATATTCATTCGTGGTGAGGTTCTTAATTACGGTAAGTTATATTGGGATGATGCGAACACATCTTCTCGCAGTGATATGACTATTACCAACGCAAAGGTAGGCTACGAAGCTGATAGCTGGAAGGCTTTCATCTACGGAAACAACGTTTTTGATGAGCGTTACCTGAGTTACTATAGTGCCAGCTCCGATATGGGTACCGTTGGTGCCCCCACAGAGTTTGGGATTAAAGCTGAACTGACATTCTAATAAAAAACTATAAGCATGAAAAAAGCGCAGTCCGTTTATGCGGACTGCGCTTTATTTATTTTTGAAGACTTGTTGGAGCAGGGAGGCGATATCCTTTGGCAACAGCTCCCGGAGTAACCCCGAAGTGTTTTTTAAAGGCGGTAATAAAGTGGCTTACATTTGTATAGCCCACATCCCAGGCGCACTCACTGACGTTTTTTTCTTCATTTATTATGGATAGGTACGCTGTTTTTACTCGTTGTTTCTGAAGGTAACCGAATACTGTGGTGCCGAAGGCCTGTTTAAATCCTCGTTTGAGTTTGAATTCGTTGATCCCTACTTCCCGGCATATATCCTGAAGTGAGGGAGGGGTTACGATATTACTTTTTATGAGCATCCGAACTTGATGCAGTTTTGTTATGTCATCCTGCGAAATAGAGATTTTCTTTCCGTCCCTGTTTTCTTGGAGATGGTCGAGAATGACGCAAAGCATTTCCATACCGGCACTGCAAGCAAAGACCTTAGCCAAATCAGGGTCCATGGTGGACCGCATTACCCGGTCAGCCAGAGCAATGGCTTGCGGGGGAGCTGGAAGGCTTTCTGCGTGAAGTGTTTCGTTATTTTTTAAGATCATATCTACAAAATTGGCCGGAAGGCTTTGTACCAGCCTGGTACCAAAGAGGTCATACAGGAATTGTGGGTCGGTCATGAGCATCACACTGCTGTGGCTCTGGTTTCCCATGGATATGGTTTCACCGCAGCTGTTTGGTGCGTACCCAATGTAGAGGTCGTTATCGCATACATGAACTTCTTTAACGGAATCACCGTAAAATCTGACAATGCCGTGTCCTGATAGTGATACGGAAAAAACGAGAGGAGATTTCTTGAACGAGAAAGATTTCGGCTCCGGGTCAGGGGCAACATTATCAGCGATGACCATGCTGAATCCTGAATTTAGGGTCAGTTCGCATATGCCCTGAGCATAGTTGGTATGAGATACATCAAGGGAGCGGGTGAAGGAATTGTATACCTTGGAATTCAAACGCTCTAGGGCACCGAAAAAGGTGCTGTCCATATTGGGCTGAACGACCATATCAATAGTGCCGGTCATAATATCTCCTTGATTGTTGTGTAAAATCAGTAGTCTCTTGTTTGTTGGTTATTGATATAGAAAATCAAAATCAAATTCAAGAGAAGTTCTGCTTATGTCACAAAATTTAATTTTTGAGCATGGATGATCCTTTTACAGGTAGCGCTAATTCTTTGATCCAAGCAAATAGTTCAACTGAGTATCTTCAGGATGATCAACCCTGAATTGTTTCTATTCTTTTGTATGTTTCCCGGTAACCGGTGATTGAGAAGGATTTCCATGCTGCTAAAAATTGTTTCCAATGTGTTTCATTATTCCGGTGGGCGCTCAGTCGTTCTAATTCCCGCTATCGTATGCTCCCTGTTGAGTTCTGTTTTGGCACTGTCCCCAGCTATCGCAGCCTTCGTGGTGCTGCAGGCAGTATCTACAGGAAAAGTCGACAGCCAGTGGTGTTTTGTTGTCGGTTTGTTAACTGCAATAGCAATGGTATTGCGCTATGTTCTCGCACTTGGCTCAGGGCTCATGAGTCACAAGATCGGTAATGTAGTGGCTACTTCTCTTCGTGAGGCAATACTTGAAAAAGTGGGACGTCTCGGAGCCGGGTCCCTTTCTTCTGTCTCTCAGGGACGTATGAAAAAGATGCTTACCGAGGACGTGAATCAGATCGACATGTTTGTTTCACACCACCTACCTGATCTTATCTCAGCGATTGTTATGCCATTGGGGATCGGCCTTACTTTGTTTCTGATTGATTGGCGCATGGCTTTAGCTGTCCTTGTACCGTTGCCGTTCGCCATGTGGGTTCAGGTTGGTTCGGGAAAGATCGTCCAGCAGGATAATTTTATGGCTACATATGGTGCTGCCCAAGAGCGCATGAATAACACCATTATCGAGTTTGTCCGGGGAATGCCGGTGGTGAAAATTTTTAATCGCAACCATGAGTCCTGCGACAAACTAAGTTCAAGTGTGGCTGAATACAGGGACATGCAGGCTTCTTTCATTAAGAAGCTTACCGGGCGTTGGGGAACATTTCTGGCGCTCGTTACCTTGTGTCATGTTCCACTTGGAATTTTCGGATTGTGGATGCTCTCGCAGGGAAAAATAGAGCTTGCTGAGCTTGTTTTATTCCTCATGCTCGGGCCCATGCTGTTTGCTCCGCTTATCAAAATGATGCGTATCGGCGCGATACTTAGTCAGTTGAACGAGATTATGGCCGGTATGGATGCGTTGTTTGCAGAAGAAGCTGATGATCGGCAGGTTTGCCGTGAGCAGGGAGGAGTTCGGGTTGAGGGTAACAATACGATTACTGTTAAGGATCTTTGCTTTTCTTATGGAGAGTCTCAGGTTCTGAATGGCATCAACATGGTTATCGAGCCTGAAAGTCTTGTGGCTGTTGTCGGTTTGAGCGGAAGTGGGAAGAGCACACTGGCAGCGTTACTAGCCGGTATGGAAAGGCCTCAGTTCGGTTCTATTCATTTCGGTTCACGGGACATGTCAGATATGAGTCTTGAGGAGATTTCTGAGGCAGTCAGTGTATTCCTTCAGGACTCTTTTGTTTTTACCGGATCAGTCCGTGACAACATTTTACTGGGTTGCCCTGATGCTGACATGGACAGTGTCGTCGAAGCAGCCCGAACAGCTCAATGCCATGAGCGTATTCTTGCTTTGCCGGATGGGTACGACACCGTTATCGGAGAGGGCGGGCAAGTGCAGTTAAGCGGTGGAGAAAAACAACGTGTTGTCTTAGCCCGCTGTATTCTTCGGGATGCCCCCGTATTGATCATGGATGAGGCTACAGCCGCAATGGATGCAGAAAACGAGTCCAGAATTCAGCAGGCTTTGTCGCGATTTACCAAGTCTAAAACTGTCATTGTAATCACCCACCGAATCAATACTGTGGAAAAAGCAGACCACATCGTTGTGCTTAACAAAGGTTGTGTCTCCGGACAGGGGAGTCATACCCAACTCCTTAAGACGGATAATACATATGCAGCCATGTGGAATGCACATCTGGCAGCAAAAAGTTGGAAAATCGGTACAGGGATAAAAGAGCAGGAGGTGGTAGCATGATGGTTGCTCAGGTCGTACGATCCATATTCAGAATTTCCGGCAGTGGAACCCGGTTTGTAAAACCTGTCTTTCTCTCGGCCTTGGGCACATGTCTGTTCGCGCTTACCTACATTGCTGTTGCCTGGAGTGCCGGGGGAAATTGGCTTTATTCCGGGACGGGCTTGTGGGTAGGCGTGGTTGTCCTGATAGCCCTAGGCCTAGGTTACGTGTCTACTGCAACAAATGCCCGTTTGAATTCTACGCTGATGGCTTGCGATATGGTGGCAAAGGCTAGAGTCCGTTTGGGGGAGCATCTGCAGAGTTTGCCGTTGTCCTTTTTTAAGCGCAAAGACCCCGGGACTATTACCGCCTATATCCTTCAGGATATGGTCAGTGTGGAGAATGTTTTCAGCCAGTTCTTCGTGGAACTGGTTGCTTCAGTCACCTTGCCGCTGGTTTTCGCTTATCTGATGTTTAATGTGGACTGGCGATTGGCATTACCCCTTTGCATGGTCTTTGTTCTGGCGTTTCCTGTATTACAGCTCGCCCGGACAGCAGTTCAGAAGTACGGGCAGAAGCATGTTGAATCCCGCAACAGAGTTTTCCTTTATATTATGGAGTATATTTCCGGTATCCGTGAACTTCGATCCAGCATGGCTACCGGGATGGGCTTCAAGCCCATGGCTGAGGCTCTTGAACGTCAACGCACTTCCTTGATGCGCTTCGAGATCTGCTCCGTGGTACCGATTCTCGTTTATTCCGCTCTTTTGGATTTCGGTTTCATTATAATGTTCTTGGTTGGTCTCGGCCTCATTGCTTCATCACACATTGATGAAGGTGTTTTCGTCATGTTTCTTGTGCTTGGATACAAGTTCTTTGATCCGTTACGGGACATAGGTGCTTTCCTTGCCGAACTTAAGGGAATGGGCACTGCTGCCGTAAGAATCACAAATGTTATGGATCAGCAGCCGCTTCCGGTGAATATGTCAGATAAAACTCCGTTCGGTAATACGGTCGAATTCAAAAATGTATCTTTCTCATATGAAGAGAATGCCCGGACATTAAAAAATATCAGTTTTGCGGTACCTGAAGGAACCATAACAGCGCTGGCCGGTCCTTCGGGAGGCGGCAAGACTACTATTGCCAGTCTGGTGGCCAGATTCTGGGATGTGCAGGAAGGGGCTATTCTTATCGGCGGAGTAGATATCCGTTCGTTGCAGCCGGAAGAGTTGCTAAGCAAGCTCAGTGTTGTTTTTCAGGATGTCTATATCTTCAACGATACTGTTTTCAACAATATTCGGATAGGCAACCCTGATGCAACAGATCAGGAAGTTATGGACGCTGCAAAGGCGGCGTGTTGCCATGATTTTATCGAAAATCTTCCTCAAGGCTACCATACTGTTGTGGGCGGGATAAGTTCCGGGCTTTCCGGTGGGGAGCGTCAAAGGTTGTCCATTGCCCGGGCCATACTTAAAGATGCCCCGATTGTGTTGCTTGATGAGGCCACTTCCGCCCTTGATCCTGAAAATGAGCTGGCTTTGCAGTCTGCCCTAAATAACCTCCTGATCGGCAAAACCGTTTTGGTCATTGCCCATCGTCTGGCAACCATATGTGACGCTGACCAGATTCTTGTACTGGATCAGGGAAGTCTCATTGAGCAGGGAACCCATGAAGAACTTATGGGCAAGCAGGGCTTATATTATAAGCATTGGAACCTCCAGTATCAAACAGAATCATGGCAGTTTCGTTCCAGTTCCCAGCCTTCCGAGAACTGTATTGTGGAATTAGTAAAATCGTAAACCCTGTACAAAAGGAAAGTACATGAAAAGCAGTTCTTTATGGAAAGATATGGCTGGTATTGCAGCTCTTATGGGACCGATACTTATCACCCAGTACGCACAGATTGCCAACGGGGTGGTGGATACTCTTATGTGCGGGCGGCTTGATGCTCAGGCATTGGGAGCGGTTGGACTTGGAGTTGCCGTCTGGGTTCCCATGCAGGCATTCCTTATAGGTATTCTTTACGGTCTTCTTGTGGAGCTTGCTCAGCTTTGCGGGGCCGGCAAAGAGTCGGAAGTATCTTTTACCACGCAACAGGCCGCATGGCTTGGGGTTGTCCTTGCCGGCGTTATGGGGGTACTCATCTATTTTGCGTCAGCCCAATTAACTGTTTTAGGGTTGCCGCAGGAACTTGTGCCCATGGTTGAAAAATATTTGCGTGGTCTGGCTTGGGGATTCCCGTTTTGCGGCTTGTTTTACAGCTTGCGTTTTTATTGTGAAGGGCAGGGAGCTCCTAAAGCGGTGACAGCCATTTCCATCGGTGCGGTAGGATGTAATATTCTACTTAATTACGGTCTTATGTTCGGCGGATTCGGATTGCCTGCGCTCGGATTGCAGGGTTGCGGTATTGCGACCGGCCTGTGCTGGGTTCTCACTTTTGTTGCCGCGGCTGTTTATGTGTCTGTTGCTTCTCGGTTTGCCGGGAGCAGACTTTTTAAGACCATGTTTGCACCGGCTATTACTTCAGTTGTACAACTATTTCGTGTCGGGCTGCCGATCGGCATTGCATTTCTTTCCGAATATCTGGTCATGGCCTGCATTGCACTCATGATCGGACGTCTTGGAACAGTTGCTGTTGCCAGCCATCAGATTACCTACAACTTCTCATTAGTGCTGTTTACTCTGCCTGTGGCACTTTCTATAGCTATCAGCATTGTCGTGGGACAAGCTCGTGGTGCACAGGACACAGCGCTTGAACGGCGCATGGTTAGTACCGGGATGTTGATGTCTACGGTTATTGGAGTTTTCTTGACTGTATTGCTGCTATTTATGGCAACATGGATTCCTACTCTTTATACTAATGATCCTGATGTGCTGCATCTGGCTGGTGCTCTGCTGACTATTGCAGCATTTTTTCAGCTTACAGATTCCATTCAGATCGGCCTTTCAGGGGCTTTGCGAGGCATTCATGACACTACGGTTCCCCTGATTCTGACTGCCGCCAGTTACTGGGGAGTAGGTATTCCTCTTGGATACATACTTTCCGAGGGCACAGAATTTACCGCCGGCATCCTCCCACAGATGGGAGTTCAGGGGTGGTGGATAGGATTGATTGTGTCTATTTCATTGGCCGGAATGTTACTCTTTGTACGTGTAAGGCGAAGTTTCTGGGGTGCGGAAGTTGTGGCACAGGTGGAAACTGAAACACTGGCAGAAGAGTCTGTCTGATCGTTTTGCGGTAGATAATTTAAAGGTCACCTTACGGTGACCTTTTTTGTCCCTGCTGCGCAGTGTCTGTGCGGCGGGGCTTTATTTTTGTCCGGCAACAATGGCTCCGATCCCGTTGTATCCTGCTGAAGCCGGGGGCGGGCAGTGAAAGCCTGCTTTTTCCAATTTTGCAATCAGTTCAGCGGTGTCGATGAAATGTGTGTCGTATCCGCTCATTCTGGTTATGAATTCGAGTGTGTTTGCATAGTCTGGAGGTAGGCTGCCGTTTTTATCCATATGCTGGGTTACGAACCAGCCTCCACTATTCAGGGCATTGTGAATCATGTTTAGGATTTCATCCAGTTTGTCCATGAAGGCATAGAGCACGTGTGATGCAATGATCAGGTCGTAGTGCTTTTTGGAAAGCTGTTCTGAGCGGAGATCTCTTGGAATGAGCGTTATCCGGTCCTGATATTTGTGCAGCGGGATGTGCTTTGCCGCAACCTCACAGACCTCCGGGAAGTCGGTAATTTCACCTGACAGGGTTGGGTTTTTATCAAGCAGGGCCATGGTGAATTCTCCGTGGCAGCCGCCGATATCGCACATTGTGCGCATTTGTGGAAATTCAGGCAGGGAATATATGAATTCCGTGGTGTCCTGCAAAGCTCCAAGTCGGGCATGGGCCGCAGAACCCTTAATGGATTCTTCCATGGCCCAGCTTTCATCGCAGTTCTCTCTGGAATCATTTGCGCCTTTCAGGGTGGTAAGCAGGTTGCTGCTGATGGACTCGTTGAAGTGACAGTTAATCTTGAGCAGACTACCTTGGTAGTGTGGCGCATTCGTGATCATGTGTTCGGATGATAGCCGGGAGTTCGTGTAGCCTTCAGCTGTCTTGATTAACAGGCCGTTGGCTGTGAGCAGTTCGAGCATGGCTGTGGTTGGCTGCTCTTTAAATCCCCTTTTTTTTGCATATTCTCCAGAAGAAAAAAAATGCTCCTCGAAATCATCAAAGAGCTTTATTTTCAGACATTCCATAATAGTACGAAAGACAACACCGTTCATCATGAGTGATTCAATTTTTAGAAAATCAGTAGCAGGTCGATTCATTTTTCTCTTCACGTGGTTGAGGGCTAAAAAAGGACTTCCCGCAAAGGGAAGCCCTTTGCTGATGGATGATTAGAAACGGGCTGTCAGTTCAAGGCCGACGGAACGTGGCGCGCCCTGCTGGATCAGGGTCGGGCCACCCCAGTCCCATTTGTTTTCAGTGTAGTTCTCGTCAAAAACGTTTTTAGCCCAGAGAATTACATCGTAGTCCTCGCTTTCGTAGCCCAAACGGGTGTTAACCAGAGTTCGGGCATCGTTTTTCTGCAGGTTCTTAGTGTCGGAGTAGTATGAGCTGCTGCCAACAACGTCGGCACCGGCAAGAAAACCATTTTCCCAGCGGTAGGTCGCACCCACGGCGTAACTCCATTCCGGTGAGCCGGGGGTTGTTTTGCCGTCATAATTATATGGGTCTGCTCCGGTGGTTTCCCAGTCTTTCATTTCACTGCACAAGTAGCCCAGCGAAGAGGAGAGGGTCAGCGGTTTGATGGGTTGGTATTTGATTTCGAGTTCTGCGCCGTAGGATTGAACCTTTGCGGCATTCACAATTTTGCGGGCTTCCGGGTTTCCGGCAGTCGGTTCCATCTGTGCGACCTGCTTGTCCTGAACATCAATAAAAAAGAGCGCGAAGTTAGCAGTCATTGTTTTATCCAGCAGGGTGGATTTTATGCCGAGTTCGTATGTCCAACTGTATTCAGGATTATAAGAGAATTGCTCCTGTGATTCAGCAGTGGAATAGTCAAAACCTCCTGCAAGATAGCCTTTCGCTACTTTTGCGTATGACATTATGTCTTCGGTAATATTGTAAGCCAAAGTCGCGGTCGGAAGAAGTTCAAGATAATTTAGATCCTTGTCGAAGTGCGCAACGGTTATACCGTTGTCGTAATCCTGTTTACCTGAAAGGCTGGTGGAGTCGAGGCGGAGTCCTCCTGTCAGGTGCCATTCGGATGTTATATTCCATGTGGCCTGACCGAAAGCGGCAGCTCCCCAGTTATCCTGTTTGGTGTTATGGATCATTCCGGCTTCGTATATGGTATTAATATCTTCTGAGTATCCGTAGAGTCCGGCAAGCCAGTCAATAGTCCGGCCTTCTTCTTTGGGAGAGGTGAAACGCAGTTCCTGACTGTAGATGGTCACATCGTATTCCCCGTTGGAATTGCCGAACGGTTGCGGGGTCATGTCCATGTCATTGGAGAACTTTTGCAGGTAACCCTGACGCCCGGTAAGGGAGGTGATTTCAAAGTCACCCATGTCATGCTCAATTTTGAGCAGTTCCATGTCCGCGTTTACATTGTTTCGGTTTGCACCATCCCATTGCAGGGTGTTGCGTTTGGTGGCGGAATCGCCGCTGGTAAAGCGGTATTCAGCCATGCCGTCGCTTTTATCGCGGGCTTCTAAGGTAAGTGATACGGCTGTGTCGTCAGTGGGAGTCCAGCGGGTAATGGCTCTTCCTGTAAGATGCTCAACCTTGTTGGCTGGTTCATCTTTATAGGTGTTTTCCATCCAGCCATCGGAGGATTCAATCTGTCCGGTCAAACGCATAGCCAGAGTGTCTTTGGCAACGGGCAGGTTGAGTGAGAATCCACCCTTATAGATGGGATTAAGGTCATCGCCGTCCCATAGGCCGATACCGGCGATAATCTTGGCTTCCAACTCGTTAGTGGGCTGCTTGGTGATAACGTTGATTACACCCGCTTCCGAGTTGCGCCCGTAAAGGGTGCCCTGAGGTCCTTTCAAGACTTCAATCCTTTCAAGGTCGACAAAATCAAGGTCCTGCATCTGATGCAGGGGGTAGTTCATTCCATCAACATAAAATCCGGTGGAAGAGGTCATTCCACCTGCAAAAGAGGAAATACCGCGGATTACGATTTTGTTTTCCGGGCCGTTTTTGCGGATGGAAAGGTTGGGTACATAATCGATCAGGTCGTGAAACCTTTCAATATGGTGTTCATCCAGTTCTATCTCAGAGAAAGCGTTGACGCTTGTGGGGGCTTCCTGAATGTTTTCCCCTCGTTTCTGAGCGGTTATGGTTATCGGTTGCAGCTGGTAGTCTGTTGAGTTGCCGTCCGCATATGCCCCTGCAGGAAAGCCAATCAACAGAGCAAGCAAAGCTCCTGTAAATTTACTCCATTTAGCCATTTTACACTCCATAATGTTGTATTCATATGTAAAAGCAGAATTGTATTTAAAATGAATTTCAATTTCATTCTTGCATCTGCTGAATGAATATTTGCTAAAAAAGAATGCACTGCAGCTGAAAAGAAAAGCAGCCCTGTAAATACAGGACTGCTTTTTCTGGGAGATTGGCAGGTATGGAAAATTTTTATGAACTGCTGAACAATTGTTTTGCCAATATTTCAGACTGATATTTTTTGGGTTGTGTACCGTATGTTGAACTGAAAACCCTTGAAAAATGGCTGGGGTTGGAGAATCCGCACTCATAAGCTATTTCAGCAATATTGAATTTACCGTCTTCAATCATCCTTCGCGCGCATTCAAGGCGTATTTCACGCAGAACATTAAAGACCGTGTTGCCGTATACAGAGCGGAAAACCTTGTTCAATCTTGTATGGGTAAGTCCTACCGTCTGGGCTAATTCTTGTAATGACGGAGGAGATACAAGATCATCAATCAGGATTGCGTGGGCTTTTTGTACGGCTTCATGTTCGAAGGAAGATATTCCCTTGCTGGCATTAAGAGCCGAGTCCAATGTGCCTAACTGGGTGTAAAGCAACTCCATGGCCTTGTATTCGAGAAATACTTTTTTGCGCGTTCCTTCCAGCTGGCAGTCGATTATTTGTTTCACGGTCAATTGCAAGGGGAATGGCAGGGCAGAAGTCATGAAGAAGGTTTTTCCAGCATCGCCGTTAGTCAGCTTCTGAATTTCGCAATCTGTCTGCTGGGCCAGTTGCTGAAATATTTCCAATGAAATTTGCAAGCCGACAGCTTGAAGCGGTTCTTCCGGTTCAATATGCGATATTCCGGTTGAATTTGGCAGATAGGATAATGTACAGCAGCCCGGTTTTGTGCTCAATTTTATGTCTTTGCCGGAACTGTCACGCAGGATATTTGTTGTGGTTCCGGAGAGGCAGTACAAGAATTCAACCGGAGATTTTTCAATTTTGAAATTAAAGCTTAGGTGTTTAGCTACTGGCGGGGAATTTTGCACCAACAGTTTTATGCCGTGGCGAATAAGGTATTCATCCCAGACAATCTGCTTTTCGGTTTCGGGGAAAAGTGTTTCCTGCATTTTGGAAAGTTTTTTCCATGTATTCACATCAACAGTGACCATATTCACTCCTTGCGGGTATTCACTAACAGTATGAAGGTGAAGTTGCAAGTCGTTATCATCTGGGTAGGCAGGTTGAGTATTCCCTGCTGAATGATTTACTAGAAAAGGAGCCGGAAGTGTTGTTCCGACTCCTTTATTTGTGGAATGGTCTGTTTATGGTTTGACGGTGAAGCTTACTGAGGCTGCTGAGAAATTTTTGCGGCACTTGGTTGCGTACTTTTTCATAGTTCCTTTTGTAGTAACTTCCTGAGGCAGTAAAACGTTTGCCACCCAGTGTCCGGCGGTGGGGATTCTGAATTGGGCTTTTCCATCCATGATATACGCTGAAAGGAAGAAGCCGTCCGG
This sequence comes from Maridesulfovibrio sp., assembly GCF_965230075.1. GTDB lineage: Bacteria > Desulfobacterota > Desulfovibrionia > Desulfovibrionales > Desulfovibrionaceae > Maridesulfovibrio. Next base: position 1,472,210 of record NZ_OZ245945.1, read on the forward strand.
AGTGCCGAAGGTATCACTCATGAGAGTCATGTAGTTGATGCCGTTGCTGTTGGTAGTGACCGGTTTGCCCATAAAGCTAACCGAGAATTCAACGATCTCTCCGGTTTGCATAGAGCTGAGGTCCGTTTCAGGGATTATTTCCAGATCATAGCCCATAGCTGTGGGGCGTTGCCACTTTTCTACTGCATAGAAGGATTTGGCATTCATGCTAAACCGGAAACTTTCAAAGACCTGCTCTACGTCCTTCAATTCGTCGAGAGGTTTGGGTGCCATGCGCATTTTACCCTTGTTGTCTTTGTAACGGGTGAAGAATCCCGGTTTGCATGTAGCACAGACCTGATAAACACCAGCTTTGCTGTCAGGGAGACGGGATATCTTTTTTATTCCGGCATCTCCGCTGATGATGTTTGCATAGGAGGCGTGTTTGTCTGTTCTGGTTTCGGTCTGTGGTAGTCCCAATGATATGCGTTTCCCATCCGGAGTGACCAGTTCATAAGTTTCAAGATTTACGGAGCCCTCCGTTGAGCTGATCAGGTCATCAAGGGGCGGAGTATGTCCCCAGCCTAATGCGGAAATGACATGCCCGGGAGCGTGGGTTTTGGATTCAAAAAGGTTGACCCAAAAAGAGTGGGCTTGTGCCTTGGGAGCAGTCATGAATACCGCGATAAGCATGGTTGCGGCAAATAATGATGCTTTCTGTATAGCTGTTTGTGTTTTCATAATATCCTCTTGTTGGTTTAAATCCCGTCTTCTCTGGCGGTGTGGCCCGGTCCGGCATCCAGCTCAACTTCGTAGGGAACGGTCGGTTTATTAAAGGTGCATTCACCGTTTTCATCTGTTTTGCCTTGCCAGATAACGCTGTTATCCAGTGTGTTGATCAGTCTGACCGGAGTTGCTACGGGTGCTTCTCCGGTGGAGTACATACCGGCCAGATCAACTGTTCCGTCTTCGTTGTCCATGAGAGTGAAGTACAGGGTGTGGGCTTGAACAGCCGTTGTTCCCAGCAGAATAATCATAGTCAGAATCAGGCATATTTTTTTCATTGCTTTATCCTTTACTTGCTTCCGCTCTGGCTTCTTCAAGGTCATCCAGTGCGGCTAAGGCACTTTGAGCTCTGCTTTTGTATTTTTTGAGTCCTGTGAGTTGCTGAAAATCTTTTCGGGAAAACTCCCACTGTTTGAGCTCCCAAAAACAAAGAGCCCTGTATAGCCTTGCTTCCGGTGTAGGTGTTTTTTTCAGGCAGAGTGAAAAGATCGCTTTTGCCGCGCCATATTTGCGCAGCGAGTAAAGCAGTTTGCCTTTAGTTATCATAAGCTGTTGAAAAGAAGTCCCTTCTGGTTCGTTGTTCAGTGACCTGTTGATAATTTTGAGGGCTTCCTGAGGTTTTCCTGCCCTGTCATAAAGTAGGGCAAGTTCCTGAGCCTGTTTTGGGGTTAGTTGTCTGCCATATAGGCGGCTCATTGCATTTGCGGCTTTGAGCGGGGCGTTAATGTATTTATAGATCTGGAGCAGCTGTCGACTCTCTTGATCCGTGGGAGAGATGAAGCTGTAGCCCATCTCCAGCGCCGCCGCAGCTTGAACATATCTGTTGCGGTCCATTTCGACTTTTGCCAGCAGCTTCCAGTATTCAGCTTCCTGCGGGAATTTCTTGAGTAATGTATCAAGGTAGCTCAGGGCCTTGTTCTGTTGTCCTGCCTGCAGATATGAATGCACAGCGAGCTTTATCCATTCTTTTTTAGGGCCTTGTGTTGATGCCAGCAATCTGGACAACACCCGTGCGGACTTGGCGTATTTTTCGCCCTCGTAAAAGGCCGCTCCGGCATGGTAGAGCATGCGGGGTTCTTTGGGATCAGTCAGTTCGTACGTTCTTTCAAACAAACTGGCCGCTTGTGCGTATTTTTGCTGTCCATAAAGGAGCACTGCACTGTTGTGGCAGAGCGGTTTATTTTCCGGGTATAGTTTCAGGCCGCTCATGAAAGCTTCAAGGGCGCCCGCTTTATCTCCGGTGTCATTCCTTGCTCCACCCTGCATGATGAAAACTTCCGCAGGTACTGTTTCTTTTGTGCTTTGCAGATATTGGCTGAGGATTTTATCTGCCTCAGCCAATTTTTCATTTTTGATGCAATTTTGCGCTTGGATTAGGGCATGTCTGGCCTGTGGCGGGAAATCTTTTGCAAAAGCGATAGTCCCATAAAGGATGATGGCCGTGCAAAGTAGAACCCGCACTCCGGTTATGAAAATTGTATGCTTCATTTGGTAAGCTCGAAGTTGAAGGGAAGCAGGACCCAGGTGTCCACATCATTCCCGGCATAGCGTCCGGGTTTGAAACGCCAACGTCTGGCTGCACTCAGGGCTGCCGTATCGAAAATCCCAACAGGCGAGGAAGAGTGGACTGTGATATTGTCAGGCTTGCCGTCTTTTCTGACCAGCAGCCTAAGCACCACCTTTCCTTCTGTCCGGGAACGCCTTGCAGCGTATGGGTACTCGGGGGGAACACTGCGCAGGACCTGCGGAACATCATCAACCTCATTAATATTGAAGCCCATGTCACCCAGAGAGCCCGCAGGTAGGGAAATCCCTCCACTGAGTGATGGGTGGATATCTGCATCAAAAGAGGGCATCCGCATCTGCATAACCGGAGCAACTTGCTTAGGAGCGGCTTTGGCCGTGAATTTCAGATCCAGATCTTTGGGTGGTTCCGGTTCATCCTGTGGTTTTTCAATCTTTTCCTCAATAACCTGCTTCGGTTCCGGGGCAGCCAAGCGGATTGCCCCTTCGATTTCGGGCATGCTTTGGGGACGGTCTATTTCCGTAAGGCAGACCATACCCAGGCTTATCCCTCCAGCCATGAACAGAGCGAGAAGCAGGCACAGAGAATATGCGCCGACACTGCGGGTGCTCATTTCGGTTTCCTCGCGGCAACGCTGACATTTTTAACTCCTGCCAGACGGCATTGATCCAGAACTTGAACCAGTGTTCCTGTGTTGCTGGCTTTGTCGGCAACAACAACGGCGGAACCGTCCGGTGTCTCTGCGAGGAATCTTTCCATATAAGCACGTACGGAGCGGATATCCAGAGAGCGGCCTTCAACAAAGACCCGGCCTTGGGCGGTCAGCCCGAGGATTACGCTTGCTTTAGCCTTGGTTTCGGCTGATTGGGCCGAGGGACGCTCCACCTCCACTCCGGCTTCACGCACAAAGCTGGTGGTGACGATGAAAAAGATCAAAAGAATGAAAACCATATCAATCAGCGGGGTCATGTTTATTTCACATGAACTGCTGCGCAATTTTCTGTTTCGGCGGATGTTCATCATGTCCTTATTCTCCGGGGCGGGAGGCTGTTTTTCCGGTTGTGCCGTGTTGTAGTCCGATGCAGAAAAGCTCTATCCGTTTACTGAGTTTGTCAGCCCTGCTGTAGAGGATTGCTCCAAAAAGCATTCCCGGCACAGCGGCGATAAGCCCGCTCTGGGTGGTTATCAGGGCTTCGGAAATGCCGGAAGCAAGTGCTCTGGCATTACCGGTGCCGGATATAGCGATCACATCAAATGTTGAAATCATGCCGGTTACTGTTCCCAGTAGACCCAGCAGAGGTGCAAGGGCCGCAAGGACCATGATGGTGCGGATATGGCGCATGGCATTTGATTGTTGGGCGGCTTGAATTGAATTCAGGGCCTTTTGGTTTAATTCCGCATTATTGCATCGTTGCATCTGGTACTGGGTGTGGATTTCCTTTTGCCATCCGGCATACTCTGCTGTCTTTTCACTTTTTTTGACGAGCATGAAGAAACGGATTTTGATGAAGATCAAAGTCCACATCACAATAGAGAGCAGGAAAATGGGAATAATGATTTCCCCGCCGTTTTGGATATGGAACAGCCATTGCTCAAGAATGCTATGCAACATCTCCGTACACCGTGCCCTTTTCTGTGGCTGGTTCCTTTTTCATCAGGGCAACAGCAATGCTGGCTCCTTTTTCTTCCATATCACCCACAATTTTATCCACCCTGCGGTCGAGGATATGATGTAAGAGCATGATGGGTACTGCTACTGCCAGACCCAGCTGGGTTGTGACCAGTGCTTCGGAAATTCCTCCGGACATCATGCGCGGGTCTCCTGTTCCGTATATGGTAATAATCTGGAAAGTGTTGATCATGCCGGTTACTGTGCCGAGCAGCCCCAATAAAGGTGCCACTGCGGCCAGCACGTTCAAGGTTGGTAGGAATCTCTCAAGTAAGGGCATTTCTTTAAGAAGACCTTCCTGAAAAGCATTTTCGAGGACTTCTTTGCTGGTTCCGGCGTATTGCAGGGTATGATTGATAACGCGGCAGGTGGGGAAGCTGGATTTCTGTAAGCAGAATTCTCGGCACTGGGGCCATTGTCCCTGAGAAATCATTTCAATGATGTGGCTCATGTTCTTGCTTGAATTGGCTCGGATTCGGCTCAGGGCAATGAAGCGTTCAATAATGAGAAGGGCAGCAATTAAACCTACAAGCAGGATCGGCCAAACCAGAATACCTCCGGCAGAAAGCCATTCGGTAAAACTTTTTTGCGTCTGAGCCAGACGCTGCAAAGCCGCGCCGTTAGATATGTCCACGGGGAAAAGATTGCTTTTCCCGTCAAAGAAGTCATTGATTGTGCCGGATAGCTGCCAGCCCGGTTTCCCCGCAACAGCCTTTAACCCGTTGCCGTTCGAGTCTGGTCGCAGAAAACCCAGCTCCCCGTCAGGAGTTCTGAAAACGGTTGCAAAAGTACCGACGCGGATGGTTTCGCCATTGGTCTTGCGGCCGTCTTCAGTGATGAAGTTGGTGTCCTTATGGCTTATTTCTCCTCCTGCACGCATTTCATCCAGATAGAGATGGAGGAGATTTCTGATGCTTTCCATGCCGGGAAAAATGTTCGGCTTGAGTATGGATTCAAGCACAGGCTGGCGGTCCGGGTGGTCGGGGGTGGTCAGGCTTTCACTGAAAAAATCGCCAGCCTGTTTGGCAGAGGTACGTATTGCGCCGTCAATTGTTTTCAGCTCATGAGCCTGTTCCGCCAGCTCTTCTTTCAGTTTTTTTTCTTCTGCCAGAAGTGCTTCGTACTGATTCTTTAATGCCTTGAAATTTTGTTTCTTTCCGGCAATGGATTTTTTTAATGCTGAAGATTCGCTAAGTAGTTCTTTCTTTTGGGCAGCGATACTGCGGCGGGTCTGTGCAGCTTCTGCTCGAGCGGTTTTGTAGTTTTCATTAACTTTCTGGGATACCGATTCCAAGTCGGCAGCCTGTGTTGAAGCGGCAAGAGTCAATATAGCCAGCAATGTAATTATAATTTTTTTCATGTTTTTTCCTGATCAGATATTATCGGCAGGCTGGGCAACAGGCAGAGAGATAAGCTCAACCGCCCGTTTGCGCGAGGCCATATCTTTGGCTTTTTGAATGTCTCTGGAAAATTCACTGCTAACCGGGACCCATATTTTTTTGTTGCGGTCCCAGTAGCCGGAAGATTTACCGTCTTCAGTCTGATAATAGAGGGCGGTCCGTCCCAGCCGGAAAATTGAGACAGTGGTCGGGATACCGCCCAGCTCAATCTGTTCGGAAGTGTTTTCAACATTGCGTCCGTACTCTGTTTCTATCTGCAGGGCCTCAAATACCCGGCGGAGTTTTTCGCTCAGCTCAAGATGATAATCATCAAGGGAGTCTCGCAGGAATGCGATGCGCTGGGTCCGTTCCTTATTCAGAAAGGGCAGGTCGGCTTTGATTTGTTCCTCCAGCCTATCGACAATTGTTTCGAGAAAAGGCTCGAGTTCCATGCTGATTTTTTGAGCTTCGATTTTACGTCGCTTCAATTCTGCTATGGTTTTCTGTTGCCTTTGGACGTAGCGCTGATACTTTGAGTTCTGGAAGGTCATCCAGTCATCAAGCATTTTCATGTTTGTGATTTCAGCGGCTAGGTCCTTTTTTTCGTCATCCCATTTCTGATATTCTTCAGAAGCAGCGGCTTCCGTTTTCAGCGCAGAGATGGCCTTTTCATAGGCTGGTTGTGATGCTGCGCCTGACTCATTCGCTGTCAGCGTGAGCATCAACAGTGCCCCAAGAGTTATCGATTTAAGCATGGAAAAACTCATATTTTGGTTAAAGTGATTTTGATTATGAAAGTCTCTATCAATACAAAGCGAAAACTGCAAGTATGCAGCGGCCAGTTTTCATATGTTAGAAACGGCGGTAGCCCGACATAGTCATAAACATCCGTCTTGATATTTATGAAAATTTAAATTTTCTACTCTTTGAAGAATAAAAAATGCTCCGTAAGGGATTTTGTGTGGCTTGAGTGTCCGGCAAAATCTTTAGATTGTGGGTTAGACATCGGATAGCTAAGTTTTTTGGGTAGAAGAAGCGTTTCAATAATGGAGCGAATCCATGCTCGAAATTTACGGTAATGACTTAGATTAATTTTGGTGCGTAGGTTTTTTGAGAGCAATTTAACCCTCGCTATTTGCTGATTAAGAAGTAATTATGTTTACACTTGAAGTTAGAAAGAAAATGGGGTTATTAATCGGTAAATCAAGATAGGAGTAAGATATGGCATTTCAGTATATAGATCTGTTTGATGATGAGTTGTACTTTCCTGAAGAGTATGGCGTAAAAGGTGGGGTGAATGAAAAACTTCTTCATCTTGAAAATACAATACGCCTTCAAATTGTTATGGCTTTGTTAAGTGGGAAACAGATAGTCATACCCGAACAGTGGATGTCTTCGTCAGCTACTTGTTTGAAAATTGTTTCTGAGGTTACCCGGGGATATTTGAAATATAGGCAAAACCCCGAAAATGAGTCATCTGAAAATCAAGTCTCCCCTCCTTTTATTATTGGTTATCTTTCAGATTCTGGTGTTGGAGGAATGGATCATTATGTTTCATGCTTTTTGAAACGTCTCAAAGGAAATAATAGGTTATGCTTTTCGCCTAAACTTTCTCTTGAAGACAATAAAGAAAACGCGAGTACTAGATCTGAACTTATTAATTTTTTTGACACAGAGAAGCGATATCAGTTTGATTCTGTGGGCGTGCGTGATGAGCTTAAAGATATTATAGGTAATGGTAAAATAGCTGGGTATATTTTAGATATCGTTCGTTATTTCAATAGTTTTCCGGAGAATCCAAAGAAAAGCCCTAGAATGTATTTTTATTATGACAAATCTCAGTATTATGCTGGAATTGAGAACAAGTTAAGACAAGTCCGTGCCAAGTGCGTTCCGAGCGCTACTAATGATAGTTATGAAAAAGAAATTTATGAGGAACTGGAACTGTTTTTTAGAACTGCAAAGGATAAGCATAATATCCCTATCGGGGAACTCCTTATGCTTTGGTGGCATTCTCAGAAAGGAGGTTATACCAGCCAAGCAAAGATTTTTATAGAAAACATCGGGCGCAATATACTTCATTCTTCACTGGCAGAGCAAATTAATTGTGATTACAGTTCTTTTTTTCATGGTTGTATAAATACTAAAATCGAAGATGAGTATTTGTTTAAAATCGATCCCGTTGTTAAGAATTCTGTTGCTCTGAGTTGGGGTGATAATAATAAAAAAGGTGATGATTTTGATATTTTTGCACGTAAATTCAGTCGTCGGCTTTTTGAGGAAACGGATAGAAACGATGTCGTTAGGAAGGAGTGGAGCGATAATTGGCAAGGTATATTTGAGACAATGGATAGCAAAGATTTTGTTAGTCGTTATGCAGAGAAAAGAACTAAGTTTATAAAAGATGCAGAGAAATATAAGAATTATTTTGATGATGATATTTCGATTAAAAGTATGAATTCATTTTATGAAAATCTGGGTAAGTATGTTGAACCACATGGTTTTTTTACCAAGATTAGTTCTAATGGAGATTCTTACTGGGGAGTATTTAATGAATCTCATTTGAAAAGGAATGCTATCGGCGCACTCATTCCTGGGGTATTGGGGGGGGGGAGCGGTTCAGTCAGTAGATGGTGATCCCCTTAGTTCTTGTATAAGTTTTGCTGCAGGAGCCGGTGTGCCAGTTTTTGAGTATTTTTTTTGCGGGAAGTATAGAGAAGATTGGCGTTCATTAGAGTATGTCAGACAAAGGAGAAAAAGAGCAGCCCAAGAAGAAGACACTATGAAAGGTCATATGCAGCAGAAATAAATTTAATATTTTCGGTTCTTAAGATGATTAAGAGTTAGCATTTAAGTATAAATAGAGTTTCAGTTAAGACATCCATTTCGTTAAGAGAAATGGATGTCTCTGTTTAATTATCCAATTGCATCAAGAATTTGATAAATAGGCATTGGGGATCTGTTGGTTACAACAGCCGCAATGTCTTTATCTTTTGTGTATATTCTCAAAGCTGAACTGAATCCCGGTGCAGAGCCATCAGTCATAATAAAAGTTTTACCATTGCTCTTGCCTATTTTTAGTCCCATTCCTGAGCGGAGTTCCCACTTTTGGGATGAACCTGTCATGGCGGTGGTTCCGGCAATCATTTGGGAAAAGGAATCTGTTTTGAGGAGGCCGTTCTCTTGGCCTAAAAAACCGTCCAACAGTGCCTTTCCGAAGATGTATAAATCTTCAATTGTTCCAAAAAGTCCGGAAGCTGCGAGAGTGTTAGGATAAAACTCAAAAGGTGAAAAGTAACTAATAGACGTCGGAGGAATGGCCTGCTCAAGTGCGCTTGGGTAGAAATGTTCAGTAAGTAGTTTGTATAGGCTGGAACTTTCAACCTGACCTTCAGCGAAGTTTATTTGCTCTTTTGGCCGATAGAAAAAAGTGTTTTTCAGTCCTAAGGGCTCGATTATACTGGCGACGATATATTCATCATATTTCTGACCAGATACTTTTTCTATGATCGCTCCAAGCAAGTGGTATCCGAAGTTCGAATAACCATAATGAGTACCGGGCTGGTGCTTAATTTTTTTAAAAGAGTGGAGCTGTTGTTTAAGAAAGGACTGCGTGCCTATATAATTCTTTTTTGAACTATGACTCCATGAGAATAGTTCTGGGCCTTCTTGCGGAAGTCCTGATGTGTGGTTTAGAAGGTGCTTGATTTCTATCTTGTCACCATTCGGAAAATCTAAATATTTAGATATGCTATCGTTAAGTGAAAGCAGATTTTTTTCACGTAGCTGCATTATACCAATGGCTGTGAAAGTCTTTGTTATCGAATACCATCTGAATACAGTTTTACGGTCAGGATTTGACTTGTCTTTGTGATTTTTGTGCCCAGCGAAGGAAAAATGAACTTTCCCATCTTTTTGTTGATGAGTTGTTGTTATAGCAGGATTGTTGGTTGCGCTTGCAAAGTCATTAATTGCTTTATTGTGATCTGCATTGGGAACAAATTCATTTTTTTTCTTTTTAAATTGATTAGAAATAAGCCATGCAGCCAATTTTAGCTTGAGGGGAAATTTCATTAATTAGTCCGGTCTAGGATGCTGTTTATTTAAGATTTTGAAATCGTTGGTAGAATAATTATCCTAAATAGTCTTTGCTCTCAATTGCTTTTTGGTTCTTAGCGTGAAAACATTCATACCTTTGGTCAACTAGATGACTTGCAGTAATCCTACTAGTTTTCAGCTTCCTCATCACCACTATAAGTCAACCATCGCGGATAATATAAATTATAATGAATCGCGAGAAGACGGAAAATAATTATCGTGGCGACACCGCACAGCCATGAGCTGCTGAAAGCCGGGAAATAACGGTCGAGTAGTGCATACAGGATTGCTCCTAAAAGGGCAGGGGTTGCATAAAATTCTCTCCCAAGGAGTAGGGGCATCCTTCCGGTAAGAACGTCTCGAAGCATGCCTCCTGAAATGCCGGTGATAAGCCCCATCAGTACTGAAACCGTATAATTGTTGCCTAGGCTAAGGGCTTTTTGCATGGCCGTTATAGTGAAAAGGGCCATGCCGAATGTGTCAATATAGATGAACAATTTCAGGATACGGGAAACATGGCGAACACAAAAAAATGTGATAATCGCAGCGATTATAGCCACCCACAGGTAGGTCAGGTCTGCTATCCAAAATACCGGACGAGCATCGAGAATCATGTCCCTTAATGTCCCGCCGCCGAGTGCTGTTACAACCCCAAGCAAAACGATACTGAAAATATCCATATTCCGCTTTCCTGCTGCAATTACACCAGTTACGGAAAATGCTACAATTCCCAGCATCCCAAGATAATAAACCATGGAGATTTGTCCTTTATCAATTTTTGAGATTCTTTTGTCGTATCCGAAATAGCGCAGTATCTGAAATAGTATTAAAAAACAACTAGATCTGCTCCATATACATCAGCAAATCATCGCTTCTTAATCAGGAAACTTGGTAGCGCAAAGTTAATGTTGTATAATGCTTAGTCCGTAGTGTGAGGTGATAATAACTCACGAAGGATCTGCATTTTGGGAAAAGTTATAGTTAAATTAATTAATAGTTAATGATAAGCTTATGATCAATATTGTTAGTGTCTATGCCGAATTTTGGGTTGTATTCACCCCAGCCGATTACTTCTATGTTTGGACCTGAAGAGCAATGTGAAGATAGGTATTTTTGAATAGTTGTTAATCGTCTCTCGCGTAAAGATGCACAATATGCTTCCGGTTGAGATTTTGAGCAGTCATTTTGGAGTAAGTCAATTGTAATATCATTTATGCCTTGTTGAGTAAAAAAGTTACAAAGCTGTTTCAAATGTATCAAGCTTGATTCTTTTAGTTCTGGGCTTCCTGGTTTAAATTTTATCTTTTCAATAGCACTCTCAATATTAAAAGAAGGCGTTTGTTTAGGCGTGACAGGGCCAGACATTTCTACATAACTTTTTTCTTGAAATGTAAAGATTATAAGTACAACTCCTAGTGTTGCTAATACAAGTCCCGGCGATGCTGTTTCTAATCTGACCTTAGTGTCTTCATTTTCCAAGCCGAGGGAGTACATTTCTTGACTTAATCTGAGGACATAAAGTGTTCCAATGAAAACAAGTATGAAACCAAGAAATATTACTGTTAGTTTAGTAAATGCAAAATCCATTGCTCTGGATAAAATAAGTGTCGATTGAATTGCCCCTTCACTGCATGTCTCTGCCAGAGAGATGCCAATGGAATAATTTTTCCACGACAAATATAGATTTAAAATGAACATAAAGCAGATGAAAATAATCAGAGAGCATCCAATGACAAACAAATATCTATCAATTTTATTTGAATGATTAACCATATCTGCCCCCCCTGGTGCTTGAAGAAATGTTTCGTCTTAGTGTGCAGAAATAATAGGGGTAAAAGTGCACTCATGTATACAGTCTAGGCCACGGACATTGTACACTTTAATCTGAATATAGTTCAGTTTGTTGCTTAAAACAATTCTTATATGAATTAAATCAATGTGGGAGAACAGGCCAGATAGAATTTAAGGCTCGTGTGGTTGTATCTTTGATGAGGGTAAAGCTGCCCCTTAATCGGAGTAAGGAGCAGCTTTTGGGGGTGAGCTATTTAAAATTTGAAATTGTCGCTCTATCTAAAATATCAAGAGCCACTTCGCTGACGTCATTTAAGTCTTCGTTGTTGAAAATGGTCATTTCTGGGTTTTTGGGAAATTCAGGCGTTAAATCCATTCCGGGTAAATTTTCAGCATCGCCGGTGGCTATATGTTTATATAGTCCTTTGGGATCCCGTTTTTTCAGTGTATCTAAATCCGCCCTGATCCATACTTCAAAATAATCAGGAAAATTCTTTCGATTCCATTCATGGATTTCGTGATACAAGGACATCGTGGCAACTATGACGACCAGCCCCTGCCTTGCGGCCATATTGGCAAATCTGCTTATTCTATAAGCATTCAGTATTCTGCTTTCAGGGTCGTGCCCACAATTATGGTCAGCAACAGCCTCACGGAACTGATCTCCATCCAGGAGAAGGGGCGTTTTTCCCTTCTCCCGGAGGAGTTCCTGCATTTTTTTTGCTATGGTTGACTTACCAGACGCGGAAAGGCCGGTAAGCCAGATCACTTTTCCAGAATTACCCATACTAGATTACCTGCATCTGGCAAGCCAAGCCCTTGTCTGATAGTGGGCATTAATATGATCAATTTTGCTGGATTCTTTCCCGATGTAAGTCATAAATTCATTGAATCGGTCTTCACCGGCCTGAACTCTTATATCGTTAACAGAATTCCAGAGTCCGATATATCTTTCCTGACTTTGCTGCTCGACGTGGAAACCTTCCAGATAAACCACATCATCGAAACAACCGCATTCAGAAAGGCGGGAGTGCAAATTATCGCAAAATTCGGATCGGCCAGAGGATTTTCGTTTAAGGTTAGGCAATAGCTTATGTAGGTATTCTTCTACGTCTTTGGTGAAGGGATCTCGTTCTACTGCCCGAGTGTTCCACAAGGCAAGAAAATAACCACCTGATTTAAGAAGTCTTGAAAACTCTGTGGTAGCCCGATCAAAATCAGGCCAATGAAAAGAAGAAGCCATTGTAACGAGTTCACAGCAATTGGCTTCAAGGCCTGTTTCTTCCGCAGAGCCATTAACATATGAAATGTTTGTGTCCTTGCAGTCTTCAATTCCATGAGTTCGCATGTCTTCATTAGGTTCAACAGCTGTAACTCTAATGCCTTTGTTGGCAAGCATTCTACTGAAGATTCCTGTTCCGGCCCCGGCATCTACAGCTCTTATGGCTTCAGTCTCAGGAAAACTGTTGGAAACAGCTTTGCATACAAGGTCAACAACCATACCAGAATAACCGGGTCTGTATTTGCTGTAGTTCTCTGCCAACCCGGAAAAATCTCCATGTTTCATCTTTACTCCCATATATATTTGGTTATCTCCAGTCATGACTCCAAGTACTATGGCTGGCCGAATGTTTCAAAATCTGTTTTTCGTAAGCATTTATATCGCTGGCGGAATCAGCTTCACACCATTTGCCTTCAACAGCTATAACACCAATATTTATCTTCTCCTTAATGAGGAGATTGAAAAGCGCGGTCATATCCAGCTTGGCAACTTTATCCCGTCCCAAAGTATCGAGGAGATCTGAAATTGTTTTCCAGCCTTTGGGGGTAAAGCGCATAAGACCCATAAATTGTCCCTGAATTTGTGAATAATCTAAGGCAGTTTGCCCAATTTCTTTAAGTGTTCCATTTTCTTGGAAAAATGTTTCGGCATCACTTAAAGGATCGGCAAACCTTAGTTCCCATAGTTTACGCCACATTGTGTCGTAAGTCATGGCAATGTCGTACTCGCTTTCCGAAATGGCTTTGACATGATCCGGATGGTAAACAATATCCGAATAGGAAACAATGCAGGGCTCATCAGTCAGCCATGGTGCTGCCTGCCTGAGGGTTTCAACCATGTTGCTTTTATCCCAGTATGGATTATCAATAGTGCTGAAATCACCTTGCAGTTTCTCTGCCAGATAACCACGAACAACAAGAATATCATCGACTCCTCCCTTACGCAGGGCACCAAGTTGCCAATGCAGCAGAGGCTTGTCCATGAGTTTGATCATACATTTCGGTTGATCATCAGTTCTCTCTTTCATCCGTGATCCGCGACCAGCCGCTAAAATGATTGCCTTCATAGTTTGACCGTACTTTAAATTGTTTTGAATAATGATCTGAAAATAGCGAAATCAGTTTCCGAAAAAGACTCCTCTCTTTCCGGATGCCACATAAGCCCGATCTGTTTATAATTTAAAGAATATGCGGCTTCAACAAATCCTTCTGCGTCAAGTGCCAAAGGCACAAAAGGTTCAATCAGAGTATCAAGGTTGATACCATTAGAATGGAAAGAGTTCACCGAAGCTTCTCCAGCTGGAACAAAAGGATTTTTCTTAAAATATACCGAATGCCTTTTAGCAACATGCTTATCAGGTGAGACTTCCGCTGTTCTGCCTCCCAAAAACGTGTGCAACATTTGAAAGCCTCTGCAAATACCGATGAGTGGGATTTTTTCTTTGATACAGAGGTCGATTAAGGTCGATTCTGTCTCATCCCGTTCAGGATAAGCACTGTAGCTTTCTCCACCAGAGAGAATTACGCAGTTAAGCCCGAAGGCTTTGACTGTGTTAACTATGTCCTTACCAATATTGGGTAAAGCGCACCACACAGATCCGGGCAGGGCTGCTGCAATAAAAGACTGCCACGTAAGGGCTAGTCCGTCTCGGGGTTCGTTATAGTCACAGGCGTCAGAACGCCTCATTGTGACTCCGATTCTTAACTTTGAATACATGCTTAGTTTAATCCTGATCCGGAATTTTCCGGAGTGATTGTTTTCTGGCAGGCATCAAGTGTGCATCGCAATGAACCAGAGATTTTTTCATAAAGCATTTCGCCACAACCGATGGCTGCAGGAAGTCCGTATTCGGCACAACGTATCGCCATGTGCGAGTTTGTTCCACCGTACTTGGTGATCAGACCTGCAATATTTCTGGTAAAAACCCAATCATAGCCCGGGTCAGCACTTTCAATGCACACAATGAAACCTTCAAGGTTGATATTCTCAGAACAATGGGTATCAATTTTTACAATAGGGGCTTCAACACTTTTTGCGGTAACAAAGTTCGGGGTGCAGCGGTGCTGTGGTACGATGTATACGTCACGTGCTGAACGAATCAGGTAACTCAGTTTAAAAGAACTTGCTAATTCGCATTGCATTTGTCCTTTTTTAGCCAGATAATGGAAGTGTTTTTGAACTTTATTGCCTAACTGTGAATAAAGGGTTTCCATAATATCTCCGAAATTAAGCAGAGATATCTGTTCTCTCGTAAGGTCATTCAGTTTTCCCCATAAGGCCAGGCCTTCAAGGGCGTCTGAGAGGTTTTTGGTGAATACGAATTTAGCGTACTCCCTGCCAGCTATGGCCTTGCCCGCATAGTCAAAAAAATCATGGGCTTCCAAATTCATAAGGTCAGATTCTTTTAGTACTCTATTTATAGCTTTTTCTTCTGACTCAGTGAGTTCAAATCTATCTGCATGCTCACTTTCATTTGGCACAGAAGCTCCAGCAAAAAGATTTTCGCGGTCAGCGTATCGGGGTGAAAGAATGTCGTAGGTTCCGGGACGCAGATGGCCATATCTTTCAAGGAAGAACTGTTCATTTTTCTGCCCAAGGCAGACTTGACGATAATCACTGCTCATCTGGCCGGAAACGGTTTCCACTGACTTTTTGAAATCAGAGATTCGTTCGGCACTGATTGCACTTTCTGCCACAAGTGAACGGAAAAAAGATTCGGCAATGAAACCGTGCCTTGCGATTATGGAGAACGGTAGTGTGCCATATTCACAGCAGTCAGCTACAAGCTCTTTAATCATCGATAGGACATCAAAACTCTCCATGTCTTCTGAGAAAAACTGGTATTTTTCTTGTCTCTGGCGAAGTTCTTCAATGTCATCAAGAGCCTTATCCAGTGATGATTTCATAGCCAGATTCTTATTTGTCAGATCCAGCAATGCTTCACGGAAAATTTTAAATTCTTCTGTAGTAAGCAGGTCAGGATACCTTTTGTGGAATAATTTTTCAAAGTCAGGAGTATGAACAGTGAATGCAATCTCAAATTCAACCTTATCGTGGAAGTGTGGATTTTCATCAAGACGCTCAATCCATGCGTTGATAAGCTTTTCTTCCAGTTCTGCGGGCAGTCCGGCAGGTAGAAAAGAATTGAAGCTGTTGCGTACATCTATATATGGCCTGCCGGCAATGAGTACCATCAATTCTTCGGGCGGCATGCGGCGGTATCCCATAACTTCCCTTGCCTGACTCCATACCTTACGGGTCACTATTTCACGATAAAGTGAAGCGGCGAGCGGCTTGGGTGTTACTCCAATTATTTCAGCAGGGTTCCAGTCCGGCATAACGCCAAGAATAGTCCTTTCGCCCTGAATGCCACTTCTGCGTTTCATATAATTGTTCACAAAACTTTCAACAAAAGAAATTTTTTGGGAAACAATATTTTCAACGTTTCTTTTCCAGTTTTGTGTTGTGCAGATTCTTCGAACCTGGAAAAGGTGCATAATACCATTGCTGTCCAATCCGAATTCAATATCAAGCGGGGTATCTGGAAATGCTTTTTCAAGGTCATATACAAGGTCGACCATCTTGCGCAGGCGGGAAGAGTCAAAGTCATGACGACTAACGCCCTTGTATATGAAAACGGTTTTACTGACGCCGGTTCCACCGGTAATAGAATCTGTCTTTCCAGACTCGTCATCGTAGTTGATCACGTAATATGGAGAACCATCTTCAAGGCAACGGCTCATGATGACTCCGCTGACTTCTATCATGCCGATCATGGGCTGAATCAGGATTTGGTCATTTTTATCGCCCTTGAATGAAGAAGCTACGGTACTGATTGCCTGCCGCAGTTCTTTAGGTCTTTTTATATTTACATTGAGAATAGACTCAAAGGCCCCTGCATGGGAAATAGCGCTGCCGTCTTCGGCCTGAGAACTACTGCGAACGATAATCTTATCATGTTCGCTGAACCGTTTCAAAACAGCAGCCAGAACCAGCTCAGGATCATCAAGCCATTCTTCGATGCTGAAATAGTATAAATCCGGTACATTGAAACCGGTTCTTTTAAGAATCTCCAGTGTTTCAGCTTTGGTTCCGAATTCAAGGTTCATATTTTTGTCCTCCTGCTTCTTGGTAGCAAGAAAAGTTCCAATCTCAACAAGAGGTATACAAGTTAAGATAATTTTCTTGCTGTACGAACCTTGTGTTTTTTATTTAACTATTTGTAAAAAATAACAAATGTTATTTGCGCGTTATTTGTGACATGTCCTCTCAGTCTTTACAAACAGACGTAGAAAGCCAGAACGTTTGCTAAGCCGACAAGTCTTTGATTGCGAAAGTGTCTTTACCAAAACTTCCACTTGATAAAGCTCTAATAGTCAAAATTGCAGTTTTTTGTGCTGCTCCTGATATGCAATAATCACCAAAGACAGGGCGCATTTTAGCTATGTTTTCTTCATCGCTGGTGTGTGAAAATCCTTTGTTCTGCTCAATAAAACTTAAGATTCCTTCTGTGTTGTTTATATTATAAGAGACATCCAGATGAGAGTGTATTCGTTGGGTCACACTGTTGCCGGTAATATGCTCAGGTGTAAATTTGCAAATAAGTTTATCCCTTCTCTTCTTGGGTTGAACATGTGTAGTGTGGCATGCAATCATAGGAATGCCCAGCATAGCCGACGAAGTCATGGTCCCAGACTGATAGCCAGACAAAATCATGTCTACCGAAAAACGTAGTAAGTTTTGAGCCATGCGCCTTGACGGCCAACGTATCACACAATCCTTAATGCTGGGATATAGTTTGTCGTATTCCAGACCTTCATAACCTTTATAGATTACGGTCACGTGGTTTGAAAGAGCTTTAAGTCCGATTGCCAGTTCCGGCTCATAACAAAACTCGTCTTTAAAAAAAGCGATTATGGGCTTATCTGGTATGTCGATTCCTAGATACTCACATAATTCTTTTTTGAGTTCACATTTAGGCTCAAGCCTTTTTTGCTCCCATTCACCAAGGTGGTAAGGCCCAGTGTATGTATACTCTCCACGTTGGGATTCCGGGAGAGCGGTCATAGAATTGAAGAGGGCCGGATCGTCAGTTTTTAATACTTTTCCATTTTCAGGTGCTTCAAGGCTGCGTTGAAATTGCCCGATAACATAGCGTGCAGGGGGCTCTAGATATGCACTTTGGTCACTGGCATGATACAACCACAATACCCTTTTGGTCTTTAGCAGCTCAATATCTATCCAAGGGCTTTCCTTGTAGACGAGTAAGCCGGCACTAGCGAGGATTCCAGAATAGTTCTTTAAGCTCTCGTTAGTTGCAATAGTTACATTAAAACCTGATTCACGGAGTGAGGCTATGGTATGATAAAAATCTTCTGAGACTTGGCCACTTTGCAACAAGTTTTGCTGCCATTCAAGTTTATGTTCGCCAACGAGTATATCTATAAAGTCAGGAGGAAAGCTCTTGATTAACCCTTCAAAATAACTGAGCTCTATCGCAGACACAAGAAATGCACATGTTGCCACTGTCTATCCCTCCAAAATTTAATTCTAATTTGCATAAAAAAGTAATTATATCTTTATGCGGAATGTTTCAACTCAATGAATGTCTAAAATGAGAACGTGCAACACATGTATAATTTGTCATGCCTTGCTCTAAGTCGTTGGCCAAGTTAATATCAGGCATGATCGTGTAATCTTTAACACCGTTGGAGAGCAGGTATGTCTGTTGAAAACGCTAGAGCATTTATCGAAAAGGTCAAGTCGGACGGTGCGTTCAGCGCATTAATCAACAATGCAGGAAGCAAAGAGGCGCGTGTGGGGATTGCAAAAGAGGCGGGTTTGGAATTTACCGAACAGGAATATCAGGAAGTCACCTCGCAACTACCCACATGGACCATGGACGATTGGCTGGCGGCCCGGAGGGCATACGATGCGTTTGAAACAAGCTGGCTGGCCGGTGAATTTAATCCATGGCGTAGCGACTTGGAGTAGTCCTGAATTTATTCACCAACATCTCCGCGCGGGAAAGTGATGGTGAAGCATGCTCCGAGGTCTTCTTTTGTGGAGGCGGAGATGGTTCCGTTGTAATCCTTGATTATTCCGTAGGATATGGAAAGACCTAGTCCGGTTCCTTTGCCTACGTCCTTGGTGGTGAAGAAAGGCTCGAAGAGACGGGCCTGAATGGGGTCCGGGATTCCCGGTCCTGTATCGCATATTTCAATGATTACATGCTCATCCGTAAAGTCTGTCGTGATGTAAATTTTCTTGTCGTCAGCAAGGGGCACGCTGTCTTTCCAGCGTTCCTCAATTGCGTCACGGGCATTGATCAGTAGGTTTATGACCACCTGTTCCAGACGGTTGGAATCAGCCTTGATTATGGGGAGATGGCTATTGAGATTCCATTCCACGCTGATGTTGCGCAGGGTTAGCTGTCTGCTGAAGAAATCGAAGCCACGTCTTAAAACTTCGTTGACCTGCACAGGCATGGTTTTCATGTCGGATTTGCGCCCGAACTCACGCATGTGCTCAATGATCTTGCTGGCCCTGTTGACGTGGGTGTCCACACCTTCTGCCATTTCTTTGAGAACTTTCGGTTCAACCTGCTGGTTTCTTGTAACCTTGCGCATGAGCAGGTTGCTGATGGTTTTAAGGATTGCCAGCGGTTGGTTAAGTTCATGGGCCACGCCGGATGCCATTTCTCCAAGTGTGCTCATCTTGCTGGCCTGAATCAGTTGCTGCTCTGCTTCAAGCTTCCGGGTAACGTCACTGCAGGTGACGATTAGGGTGCGATTGCCATCGAACTCAGCCGGTGAAATTCTGAGCATGGCGTAAATTGTATTGCCTGATCTTGTCAGATGAGAGCAGGGGCCGATTTCTTTTTTTACTTTGAGCAGGTGCTCGTAATCATTGTGCTCTTCTTCCCGGAAAAGCTTAAGGAAGGAGCTTCCCAGAATCATATCGCGTGAATAGCCGTATATCTCCTCAACCGGGTCATTGCAGTTAAGGATAGTCAGTTTTTCAGCATCCAGCACGAAAACTGCCTGAGGAATGGAGTCGAAGATGGCATGGTAGCGTTGCTCGGAGGCAGCAAGGCTTTCTTCAAGTTCCTTGCGCCGGGTAATATCAAGCATCATTTCCATGGCAGCGACGATCTTGCCTTCACGGTCCTTGATAGGGGAGGTGTATACTATCCAGTGGATGGGTTTACCATCTTTGGAAAGGCCGGATTCCTCGCTCATGTGCGGGGTCAGGTCAAAAAAAGTTCTTTCTACCGGGCATTCTTCACATTTGCGGTCCCGGTCTTTGTTGATTTGGTAGCACTGCCTGCCTCGCGGTTTGCCAAAATGTTTTTCATAGGCTTTGTTATGGCGGATGACTTTGAAGTTGAGATCAACAACTGAAACCAGACAGGGGACGTTGTCGAAGAGATCCCGGTATTCTTCTTTCTGTTCCAGAAGGGCACGGTGTTTTTCCTGAACCTGCCTGCCCATCATGTTGAAGGCATCGGCAAGGGTACCAATTTCATCGGTCTGGGCGAGCTGGATTTCTACGAAATCCTGAGCCGAACCGAACTTACGTGTGGCAGTAATCAGTGCTCTGATCGGTTTAAAAATGAAATTATAGGCAAAAACAAACAATGCGCCAAAGGTGGCGATAAAGACCACCAGCGCTATGCCGAAATTGGCTTTTTCAAAAGTAGCTAGGATGGAGTCTTTTTTTTCAGTGGAAATTTCAAGGTCGAGCAGCCCGAGCAGTTGTTCATCTACAGAATGGACATGGCAGGGGCCGGGAGCACAGCCCTCAGAGTTGGGGATGGGCGTCATTATGCCCATGATCTTTTCACCATTGATGGTTTTCATCCGTGTGCGTTGTTCAAGGCTCATGGTGGCCGGCGGATTGTCCAACTGGTGGCAGTTCCAGCAGGGCGGGCTTTTGATATCAATGACGTTGTGGATTTCATCCGGATCATTTGAATAGATGATCTGGCCTTTTTTATTGATGACCCGGATGGATTTGATTTCGCCCTGCCTGCTGATGTTGTTGATGTCGTTCTGGATGAACTCCTTGGAATCGAGCATCATTGCGTGATGTAAGCTCAGCAGAACAGTGTCGGAGAGCATGGCAATATCAGACTGGATATTGCCGGTGACATTCTTCTTAAAGAAAACCACATTAAAGCTCGTCCAGAGGATCACGCTTAAAAGCAGGGTGACCCCACCGGAGAGGAGCATTTTCATGATCAGGGTGTGACGGTATTTTTTAAACACTCAACATCCTGCGTCTTGTGATTTATACGTTATTCCGGCCTGTCCATGGGACAGAGGCGGGCGTCTTTGATCAGGTCGGCAAGCGTGTATGAGTCCAGCATTTTGTACATGGCCTGATTTGCGTCATCCCAGATGGAGCGACGTAAACAAACAGCTGCACGGGTACAGGTGGTCATATCCCCATCACAGTCGAGTATCTTGTCTTCGCCTTCAAGGGCTTCGGTAAGTTTGCCAAGTGAAATATCTTCAGGAGCCATGGTCAGCACATTACCGCCATTAGGGCCGCGTTTTCCTTTGATGTATCCGGATTCTTTAAGTATTTTAAGTATCTTTTCCAGGTATTTCAGGGAAATATTTTCTCTGCGTGCTGAATCCTTACTGGGAACCGGGCCGTTTTCAGAATGCAGGGCAATGTCGAGCAGCAGGCGTGCTCCGTATCTTGAGCGGGTGGTAAGTTTCATTAAATTAATTGTATTTGTTTAAAATTATTAGGATATCCTATAGCTTGTTAAGCTCTTATAGCAGGATGCCGTCAAGATTGAAAGTCGGAGTAAAATGTAACTTATGCACAGGGGCAGGGACGTGGCTCTTTCTTAATTTCAGCTTTGCGCGGCAATAGAATTGTGAAAGTAGTTCCTTGTCTGGGTTCCGATTCCACGGTTATCTTGCCGCCGTGTTGTTCAATAGTCTGGTTGGAAATGAAAAGGCCTATTCCTGTTCCCCGTTTACCTTTGGAAGAAAAGAAGAGGGTGAAAATCTTTTCACGGGTTTCCTGATCCATACCCGAACCATTGTCGCTGATCTTGATTTCAATCTGCTCTGCTATTTCTTTAGCAGAGATATTGATAGCGTATTCTTTGTCTGGCAGTGGAGGCTCGCAGGCATCTACTGCATTTTCGAGAAAGTTTACTAATGCTGCGGACATGGAGCTTGTATCAATTTCAATTGTGCCGAGTTCTTCAGGGATGTCGATGTAGAAGGAAACATTGGCTGCTGCGGCTTTGGGCACAATCAGGGCGGCGGTGTCATTCAGGAAATTGCCGGCGGATATTGTTTCGGTCTCGATTTCCCGTGACTTAGCGTAGTAGAGGATGTCCAGTACCATCTTTTTGACCCGGCCGACGACATCTTTCAATGTTTTGGTGGCGTCTTCAACACGGGTGGAGTCGTTCTTGCGCAGCCCTGATTCAAGACGGTACAATCCTCCGTCTAGCGCGGTGAGCATGCCCTTAACTCCGTGGGACATGGAACCGAGCATGAATCCCAGTGAGGTCAGGTGATCCTGTAAACGGCGTATCTCAGTAATGTCAGTGGACATTTCCATTACCTGCTTGATTTCACCGTAGGCATTGCGCAAGGGAGCCGACCAGACCAGCATGTTCTTCTGTTCGCCGTTCTTGGTGGTAACTACAGTCTCCATTTGATGGGATTCACCGTCTTTAAAAGTCCGTTGAACCGGACATTCATCGCAGGGAGTGTCGCGGTGTTTGTATGAGGAGTAGCAGGTGTCCCCTATGGGTTCCAGAAAGTCTTCCTTAAAACGACGGTTGACTTCCGCAATGGTGTAATCCCTATTTTGTACTGATATGTAGCAGGGGGCTTCGTCAAAAAGGCGCTGAAATTTGGACTGTGTTTCAAGCAGTTCATCCCGCAAGCGCTGCAGCTCGGTCATATCTACGGAAATGTCGAGGACCAGCTCGATTTCTCCATTCTTGGCCGGGATGGGGGCGGTATAGACGGTTACAGGAATTTCTTCACCGTCTTCTGTGATAAAAGTTTCCTTGCTGCGCTGGCCTTTCCCGGTCTGGAAGGTCAGCTGAACCGGACAGGCGTTCCCGGCAGAATTGCGGTCGGAATAGATGTCAAAACTGTTTTTGCCGACCACGTCTCCGAGACGTTCCTTGAGAAGTTTGTTGGTGGCGACAATTTCGAGATAGCGGTTATGAATGGAAACCAGACAGGGCAGTTCGTTAAACATGCTGCTTTCGGATTCTACTTCATGGGCAGCATTTGAAAGGGCATCACTCATCCCTTCCACAACCTGACAGGCGGCGTTCTGACGCTCCAGCTCAATAATACGGCTGGTTTTTTCCTCGACCATTTTTTCGAGATTTTCAGTGTATTCCCGGACCTGACGTTTGAGCTGAATTTTTTCCATTACCCGCTCAAGGGAAAGCTCAAGCACATCATCATCAACGGGTTTGGTGATGAAGTCGGCAGCGTCGTTCTTGAGGGATTCAATGGCCAGATCAAGGTCGCCATGCCCGGTGAGCATGATTACTTCAATATGGGGATGGTCGTCTTTGATTGCTTTTAGCAGATCAATTCCGTCCATACGCGGCATTTTGATATCGGTGACGACTATGTCAGGGTGAAAATTTTCAAGCAGCTTAAGTGCCTCGACCCCGTTTTCCGCTGTCTCGACCGTATAACCAAAATCCATAAGAGTGAGTCCGAGGAAACGCCTCAGGCCTTCCTCATCATCAACAAGCATTATTTTATTGTCACTCATCACCGCACCCCTGCAAATTCATGACACAGTTCCGGCAAGCATGCCGGAAAAAATTAAGTAAGAAAGGCCCCTCCGTCGACAAGCAAGCTAGTCGTCGGTCTCGCCCAGAGCCTTTCTAACTATCTCAATAACTTCAGTGGGATCAAAAGGCTTTTTAATTGTTGCCACAGCCCTTTTGATCGCCATGTGAATTCCCGGAAGACCGCTGATGACGATAACCGGGATATTGGAAAATTCTTCTTCGAGGGTCAAACGGCGGTAAAAACGCGGCCCCCACTCATGGGGCATTTCCAGATCAAGGGTGATCAGGTCCGGTTTTTCAGCCATGGCCACATCGAAGGCAGATACACCGTCAGAAGCACGGCAAGTAAGGTAACCGTGGTCCTCGAATACCGTCACGAGGTAATCCACAATGTACGGATCATCATCCACAACCATTATTTTTTTTGGCATTTTTTCACCTATGCAATGATTTTAAGGGGTTATGTTTCCCTGTGGGATGAAGCCTACACCTAGCCTGCATACTCTTTCAAGTTAAAAAAATGGCCGGCCGGTGTATGAAACACCGACCGGCCCGATATGGATTCCCGTGGTTTAGCCGATTGTGTCCTTCACAATCCTGATCAGCTCTTCAGCATCGAAGGGCTTGGTCAGAGTGGCTACAGCCTTGGGAATTGCGTACTTATTAGCATTCAGACCGCTGATTACGATAACCGGAGTTCTTTTGAACTCATCGTTCTGAGAAAGCTTGCGGTAAAAACGGGGACCCCACTCACCGGGCATTTCCAGATCGAGAGTGATAAGGTCGGGTTTCTCAGCTTCCACGGCTTCCATAGCAACGGAGCCGTCTTCAGCCATGGCGGTTTCGTAACCGTTATCGGTGAACAGTTCGCTCAAGTAAGAACGGATATCCTGATCGTCATCTATAATTAAGATCTTCTTAGACATAATAACTCCTCCTGTTGAATCTTTCCCCTTCGTTATTCCCGGCAGCTTGAAGGTGTTCGGCTGCCGGGAGTATCGATTAATCAGATTCAGTTATGCTTACAGCCTAAACTTTATCGGGTTTGCTGACGCTGACCACGGGGCAGTTTGCCCTCAAGATGACCTGCTCAACAGTTGAACCGATACGTGCTCTTTCCGGATCAAGCTCATTGGTGTGGTGGGCGAGGCAGATAAGGTCCACGCTCTTTTCACGGGCAAGCTTGACGATTTCGACGTAGGGAGTTCCTTCCCATACTTCGATGTCGTAGTTTTTGAAATCGCCCATGAGCGGGACATAGGTTTCTCTGATGCGCTTGCGGGCGGTGATCAGGTTTTCCTCGATTTCGTTCTGGTCCAGAACCTTGCCGCTGATATCCAGGGCATGGAAGATAGTCAGGTCGCAGTCGAGTTCGCGGGCAGTGGACAGAGCGAATTTGAATGCGCTCTCAGCCTGCTTGGAGAAGTCGGTACCAAAAAGGATATTGGAGAACCCGCCCCAGTAGGATGCGGATTCACGGTGTATGGAAAGTACCGGGCAGCGGGCGGCTTTAGCCACTTTCTGCAGGGTAGATCCGGGATAACCCTTGTGGAAGGATGCATTTTCGCCGGAGCTAGCAGCCATAACCACGAGATCGCTGTCAGCCTTGCGGGCTTCGCGCAGGATTTCACGGGCAGGTACACCGGTTGTCAGAACGATCTTGGCGTTGTCAGCTCCTTCGAACTGTTTGGCGAAGGTGGTCTTGAGTTCTTCTTCAACCCAAGAGAGGTATTCTTCGTCAACCTCAACTTCTTCACCGGTTCGAACGTCGTTGACAACG
Organism: Maridesulfovibrio sp.; assembly: GCF_965230075.1. GTDB lineage: Bacteria > Desulfobacterota > Desulfovibrionia > Desulfovibrionales > Desulfovibrionaceae > Maridesulfovibrio. The sequence goes on from NZ_OZ245945.1 coordinate 1,497,303, forward strand.
TGGGAAAATGCCTTGGTAGGCACACCCACAACATGGAAGATCGTTACTTCAGAACCGTAGCGTTTCGCCATGTCGAAGGCTACGCGGGCGGCTCCGAAGCTCGCAGGGGAGCCGGTAGTCGCCAAAAGGATTTTCTTAAACATGTGACACCTCGTTCGTTGCGGACAATATCAGATAATCATCGGCCCCGAAGGGCCGATGGCTACTACCATTCGACACGCATGCCTTCGGGAACGTCCAGCATACCAATGATCAGGGGCTTAAGGAAAGACCAGCGGATACCGATCTCATATTCTTCCTCAAGGTCTCGGATTGCATCCCAGCAGTTGTGGCAGGGGGCAATAACCAGCTTACAGCCGGTGTCGAGGATCTGATCCATTTTCTTACGCAGGGCTACGTTACGCTGTTCGCGGTAAAGGCCGATTCCGTTGAATCCGCCACCACCACCGCAGCAGTAGTTGTGTTCCTTGTTGGGTGCCATTTCCACGAAGTATCCGGGCTCAACAATGTAGCTCAGAATTTCGCGGGTTACGTCTTTAAGACCCTGGTTACGAACGTAGTTACAAGAATCCTGAAGTGTTACAGGCTCTTTGATACGTTTTGCGGGGTCGATTTTGAGTTTGCCTTCGCGCAGTGCCTCGGCCAGCCATTCAACATAGTGAATGTAGGGCTTGGGAGGCAGACCGTCTTCACGACCGGCCCAGTAGGGGCCTTCGATTACGGTTGCGCGGTGAGCGTGACCGCACTCGGTACCGGTTACGCGTGCAGGGTTCAGACGTTCAATCGCGTCGTAGACGTGGTTGACGTTGTCCTTGCAGCATTCCCAGTCACCGGCAAACATGGACAGGGAGGTCTGTTCCCAGCCTTCTGAAGGCACGGTCCAGTTGGTTCCCGCCACGTGGAAGAGAATCGCAGCTTCAGCGAGATCTTCCGGGTAGTGCTTGGGCTCACGGGCGTTACAGGTGTACATGATGTCGGCATCCTGCTTGTCCACAGGGATGGTCAGACCGGGCCATTCTTCCTCGGTCTCTTCAGCCATCCACTCACAGGTTTCAACCCAGTCTTCAGTGGTGACGTCCATCTGTGCGCGGTAAACGCGGTGCATGCCGGAACCGATTTTCAGTTCCCAGGGAACAAAGCCCTGAGAGTAAAGAAGTCCGCGCAGGTAGGAGAACATAACACCCATGTCGATGCCGTGGGGGCAGTACATACCGCAGCGGTTGCAGCAGGTGCACTGGGACCAGGCAACTTTCATGCAGTGGCGCATGAACTCGTTGTCCACCTGTCCTTTTTTCTTGACGATGTGGCCAAGAGTGGACTGGATTTTATATGAGGGTACCTGCTCGGGTACGCTGTCGTTAACCTGATAGAGGAAACAACTGTCAGCGCACATGCCGCAGTGGGCACAGATTTCGAGCCAGGTTTTGATTCTGGACTTCATGGTTTTCTGGATAGTGGCCCACAGAGCGTTGGTATCCACATCCAGTTTTTCCATTTCAGCGTAGTATTGCTTACCGCTCTTATCTGAAAGAGTCAGCTTGAGCTGCTCATCAGTTTTGATCGGCTGTCTGTTACAAAGTTTACCTTGAGGCATTTTCTTACTCCTGTTTGGCTGTATTTTATCCTGTTACCAGGAGAAGGTGGAGCCTTTCAGGCCGCCGCGCTTGATGCCGTAGTCCATTCCGAGCTGTGCACGGGAACAGAAGAAGAGCACGCAGTGGCTGAGTTTGGTGAAAGGCAGGCACAGCAACCAGATTTGTCCGGTAATAATATGTGCCAGCAGCCAGAACTGGTAGTCACCCATCTGGTAACGGGCGATGAGGCCGGTTACGAAGGGAGCTACGGTTATGAGCAGCATCAGATAGTCGTATGCTGTGGTCAGAATTCTTACTTCCGGGAGTGCGATGCGGCGCAGGATGATTGCGACACAAGCTACGATTACGGTCCAGGAAAGCAGGTCCGCAAAGAAAGCGGGCATCTGCGGCAGGCCGAATCCCAGATTTTCCTGCAGCATGATGTTATGTGCTGCGAGGAAGATGGGGGTAGCGAGCAGTCCGATGTGGAATGCAAAGAATATAAGGGTGAAGCCGGGTTTTTTTCTCCATGCGCGAGCGCCCACGGGGTTCAGCCAGCTGAATATTGAATTAAAGGCGCCTTTCAGTCCGTAGGACAGATGGGCTTTATATGCCACGCGGTCGAGCTGCTGGCTCAGGCCCTTGAAGTAGAGCACTACGCGCACCAGCAGGCCGCCGAAGCTGATTGCGAAAACCAGCCACATCAATGGCCCTGTCAGAAGTTCATACATGATATTATCTCCTCACATCCGGCTTAGTGGTGGTCGCCGTAGTTCTTTTTGTTTTCATCACGGTAGGCTTTCCCGCCCATGAGGAACTGCCAGAACAGGGTTACGCCGACCAGTGCTCCACCCATCAGAAGGTACATGATACCTTTTGTGAATGTGTAGTATTCCTGAAGGTTATGTGCTTCCATTTTACTATCTCCTGTACAGACGGCCTAGTGGTCGCCTTTGTAGTCGGGGTGCTCAAAGAAGATGGGCATCCGGGTAGTGATGAAACGGAAGATCACAACACCGAGAGTAACGATGAATACTGAGATTCCGATTTCAGTCATGCTGGGGAAGTATCTGTCAGCAGCGGGCAGATGGTAGTTGAACGCAATCATGGAAACGTTGAACCTGTTGAAGACGATACCGAGCACGGTGATGATCGATGCCTTCTTGATCAGGCTGAGGTTTCTGTCGCGAACCCCCACAGCATAGAGGAAGCAGGGCAGGGCTACGAAGCCGAGCATTTCGGTCAGGAACAGCAGGCCGTAACCTGAAGCCAGGTAGTGCCAGTTGTTGTCGTAAGCTACGCCCATTGTTTTAATGAAGAAGTAGCCGAAGAGGACCAGAGATGCAGCTTTACCGAAGCCGAATACCACGCCGTCATGATGCTTGAGGTACTCTTCGTCCATCATGCGGTGCAGCTTCTTGTGGGACATGGAGCCCTCGAAGATGACCATGGACATACCTGCTGCAATACTTGAAACAAAGAAGTAGAGCGGCATGTAGGGTGAATACCAGAGCGGATGCAGCTTGGACGGTGCGATGGTGTACAGCGCGCCGAGAGAAGACTGGTGCAGAGTGGAGAGCACTACGCCGAAGATGGTCAGCACCAGGGTCAGTTTAACGACCACTTTGCGGATCTTCTTCCAGCCCAGCCATTCGAACATGGCCGGAGTGAACTCGATAAAGAGCACAGTCAGGTAGAGCATAACGCACAGACCAACTTCGAAGAGCAGGGAGGTGGTACCCTGAGAAACGAAGATGGGGTAAGGCAGTCTCCAAGGACGTCCGAGATCGTACTGCAGTGCGAATACAACCAGAGCGTAGCCGAGGAAAGCCGTCAGGATTGCCGGACGTACAGCGGAGTGAAAGCGCTTGAGTCCGAAGATATAGCAGGCTGCGGAAGTGGTGTATCCACCGGCTGCAAGGGCAACACCGCAGAGCAGGTCGAATCCGATCCAGATTCCCCACGGGTTGTTGTCATCAAGGTTGGTAACGGGACCGATCCCCTGAGTGAATCTGAGTACGGAGAGCACCAGACCCATTACGAGGATGGCGCCGGCCACCAGATTGAAGGTATTGAAGGCCGATTTAGGGCCGTTGTTCGCGGGAGTGGACATTTATGATTCCTCCTTCTCGCTGTTTTCAGCCTCTTCAACCTCTTCTTCAGCAGGTTTCAGGGCCTCTTCCACGGCTTTCTTGACCTCGACCTCGATCTTGCGCTTGTTGGCTACATCAGCCTTTTCAAGTGCATCAGAGAGGGTCTTTTCAGCTTCGGAGCTTGCCTTGGCAAGTGCGTTCTTTACTGCTTCTTCACGCTCTTCATCGGCGATCTTGCTGTTGCGTTTGCTTACAGCGTAGATGCCGCCAAGGAGTACGGGCCAGAGGCCTGCAACCATGGGAACTGCTGCCAGTGCGCCGGCGGTCAGTTCGGGTGCGGATTTGGTGCCGAGGTCTTCACGCATGCCGATTTCGTTGAAAGGCACGCCGGAAAGGTACATCCAGCTGGTTCCGCCCATTTCTTTTTCACCGTAGATGTGGTGAACGTAACGGTCGGGGGTGCGGCGGATGCGCTCGCGGGCGATGGTGATAAGTTCTTCCCTTTCACCGAAAACAAGTGCTTCCTTGGGGCAGTCCTCAACACAGCCGGGCAGTTTGCCTTCGGCCAGACGGGGTGCGCACATGGTGCACTTCATGACTCTGGGAGTCAGGGGCTCATCATATTCGTAAGTCGGGATTTCAAAGGGGCAGGCCACCATGCAGTAGCGGCAACCTACACAAACCGACTCATCGTAAACAACTGCGCCATTGGGCAGTTTCTTGAATGCTTTAACAAAGCATGCGGATGCGCAGGCGGGCTCAAGACAGTGGTTGCACTGGGACTTGCGGAACACGGGGTTCTTAGGTCCGGCGTACTTGTTGACCACAGTAAGGGTCTTGGCGTCGGTTCTGCGTTTGCTATCCAGCACGGACAGGTCGTCGAATTTTTTCTCGGGCTCGGGAAGCTTGTTGACCTTGTTACAGGCCGCTTCACATTTGCGGCAGCCGATGCAGCGGGTTGCGTCGAAGAGTACACCCTTGCTTCCGGGATATCCCTTGAACTCTTTGCCTGCGGCCTCGGCTCCTGCGGGGAGGCTTGCTCCCACGCAGGCTGCGCCAAGCATTCCGAGGAATGTTCTGCGTTGCATTTATCTGTTCTCCTTCAGGCTATCCGTTACTATTTCTTCGCGTGACATGCGGTGCAGTCAGTTGAAGCAGGCTTCTTGATGTTCATAGCGTCATGACAGGTCATGCACTGAACATGGTAAGCAGCCTTGAGGGCCGGACGTCCGTCCTGAACTTTACCGCCGTGACAGCTTGCGCAGCTCGGCGGAGTAGCGCTAGCAGGGCTGTTGTGGTGGCAGCTTCCGCACACACTAAGGGGGGTGCTGTGGAAAGCATTAGCCATTTTGTCACCCTTCATACCGTCGACCATAGTCATGATGATCTTACGGTGGGGCAGCTTGCTGGCCTTGTATTCATTTTCGAGGACGTTGATGGTCACGAATTCGGGAATGTCCTTTTCAGCAACCAGTACCGGGGAGGTAGGACGCTCCATAATCAGCTTGGACGCAATGGCTGCCTTGGCGGAGGCATCCATTTTGACGGGCTCGCTGGAGGTGGAAGCGGGGCCGTTATGACAAACAGCACAGGTTTCCTTGGACTGGATTACATTCTTGGGCATGAGTTCATGACAGCCTGCACATTTCGGGTCTTTCTGTTTAACGGCGTGACAGCCCACACAGGATCTGGTGCTGTCGGCCTTGTGCATGGCCTTGTCGAGAGTAACGAATCCGCCATCCTTGGAACCACGAACGGTGTGACATGAGGAGCATGACTTGTTCATGGTATCGTGGTGGCAGGAGCTACAGGAGTCAGTGTAGCCTTCGTGAGCTTTATGGTTAAAAGCAACACCAGCCATGGTAGCTTTTACTGCAACGTTGTCCTGTACCGGAGCGGTAAGCAGAACAGCGTCAGGCTGGTTTCTGGGCAGGCGAGGAAGGGTGCCGCCCATTTTTTGCAGAACTGCAGCGTTGTCTTCCTTGATGTCCGCAACCTGATTCAGGCCGTGACAACCGGCACAGTCGACAGGGCCGGTCTTTTCAGCCTTGGCAGCTTTCATTTCAAGGTGACAGGATACACACTGACCGTGAAAAGCTTCAGAAGTGTTGAGCTTAACATTGCCGGTGGGCTTGGCGGTATGACATACGCCACAATTTTCTTCCTGTCCTTTTACGTATTCAAGCTTCTTATCAAGATTGTTGTATACGTGGTGACAGGCTCCACAGTTGGTGTCCTGACCTTCATCTTTTGCGATGAGCTTGGAGTCCCAGTGGCGGTAGTGGAGGATGTTCTCCATGCCTGCGGGAGCGCGCTCAGCTTTGATTTCAGGGTCAGCAACGTGACAGCTGCGACATTCACCAACCTGAGGTCCGGTTTTCTTTCCGGCCTTGGCGTCGGCAGCGTGACAGCTGATACAACCGTTGTGGTAAATTTCTTTGAGCTGTTCAGGGGTTCCGTCCTCAAGTCTATTGAACTTGTAGGATACAGTTCCCTCGTTTTTCTGGTGGCAGGCAGTACAGTCTTTGCCTTGCTCGGCCACCGCCTTTGCGTGTGTTTCATGGAGAAACGCAACGGCAGGCAGTTCCAGTTCTTCCTGAGCGGCAATAGTGTCGATCATGATCAGATCAGGACGCTTGTTGCCGTTTTCCTGCGGGGTTCCGACCATGCTCAGTGCTTCCATATGGAAGCCGAGCACCCCGGCCAGGACGATCAGGATACCGGACAATCGCAATAGTTTCTTTCCGTTTGCCATGATATGGATCCCCTCTCAATGCAATTAGCCATGGAGCCTCTTACTCCAGACCTTTGTTGCTCCGGTCGGTTTTTTATAATTATTCCCGACTTTTATTCCTCCGTGGAAAGCCGTTTTTGCAGAATAACTTTTCTAAACGTTCCGGTGCGCCTCATTTCCCATCCATCGGGTTGGTATTAATACCTCCTCAACAGATAGGTTTTTATACCTGCCCGATAGGTATGTTATTAATCTACATTCCGTCAAGGGGTGTTTTTAAAAAGTTGAGCTAGATAATTCCGGATTTTTTAGGTCTGAAATTGGGTGAATTTTCGGGTATGTTGCGGCGTGTAAAACTACGTAAAATTGTCGTGAATTCTGCTGGCAGTTTTTTTTAAAATCCTTGACACAAATTGAATTTGACCTGAATAAGCAGCGGAGAAAAACGGCCTATATGCCGGGGAGCGATAGAAGATAAATGAAATATTATGTTGAAATATTGAAGAAATTTAATGATTTTCACGGTAATGCCAGCCGTAGGGAGTTCGTGCATTTTCTCCTTTTTCATTGTGGCATTATCGCTGTGCTGTTCTTTCTGGGCTTTGCCATCGAGCACGCTTTTTTTCACAAAGTGATTAATACTGTGAGCGGTCTTTTCGTGATCGGGACTTCGTTGTCCTGTATTGCGCTTTTCGTGCGCAGGTTGAATACGCTGGGACGCAATCCCAAGTTACTTATGGCGGCATTGATTCCGGTGGTCGGGCTGCTTTATCTGCTGTTTATCTGTCTGAAAAAGGACTGAGCGGTATTGATGTCTTCGCAAGTATAAGCTGCTGGTAAATTTGCGCAGAAAAAGGGCCTGAAGTTCTAAACTTCAGGCCCTTTTTCTTATTGATCTGATTGTCTACTGAAAAGGGTAGGGTGAAATTTTGAATTTTTACCCTCGCTATGTTTTCTGCAAATTTGCATAACATAACCAAAAGCAGAACAGAACCACATGTCATCACTCCCTTGATGAGAATGCCCCATGGAAAGGGCGGCTACCCTCCTAGCCGTCCTTTTCTCCTTTTTCCAGCATTTGAAATTCGTTGCCGTTCAAGGCTTCTTCGGCCAATTCTTTCTTGATGGAACGTTTGGGTTTAACGCCCAATTCCTTCAGCATTTCAGCCTGACGAATGAGGTTGCCGGAGCCGTTGCAGAGCTTTATCCGGGCTTTGTCATATGAATCCTGAGTTTGACGGATTCGTTCACCCACTTTTTCCAGATCATTCACGAAATTTCTGAATTTATCGTAAAGGATTGCACCCCGGTTGGCGATTTCCTGCGCATTCTGGTTTTGCCGTTCCTGCCGCCAGATGTGGGCAACGGTCCTGATTACAAAGAGCAGGGTGCTGGGACTGACAATGAGTACGTTTTTATTCCAAGCTTCCTGCCAGAGGCCAACATCATTAGAGATTGCCAGTGCAAAGGCTGGTTCAATAGGCACGAACATGATCACGAAGTCCGGTGATTTAATGCCGTACAAATCCTGATAATTTTTGGCTGACAGATCCTTGAGATGGGCCTTGATGGAGTTGATATGTCCCTTTAAGGCAAGGTCGCGCTGGGTTTCGTCTTCTGCCTCTGTGTATTTTAGGTAGCCGGTCAGTGAAACCTTGGAGTCCACCACCAGATGCTTCTCTTCCGGGAGATGGATGACCACGTCTGGCTGAACTCTGGTTCCATCCTGACGGGTATGGCTGACCTGCACCGTATATTCGTGGCCCTTGCGAAGCCCAGATGCTTCAAGGACCCGTTCAAGGATCAGTTCCCCCCAGTCTCCACGGGTCTTGGATTGGCCTTTCAAAGCCTTAGTCAGGTTGTGGGCATCATCGGAAAGCTGGCGGTTGAGGTTCATCAGTTGTTTGACCTGAGCAGCCAGTTCGGACCTGTCCTTGCCTTCCTGAAAATAGGCTTTTTCAACCTGTTCTTGAAACTCGTGGATTTTTACTCCAAGTGGGGCAAGAATCTGTTTAATATTTGTGGCGTTCTGGTCTGTGAACCTTTTAGACTTTTCTTCGAGGATTTCCCCAGCAAGATTTTTAAATCTATTGGAAAGTTCTTCCTTGGCTTCTTCAAGCAGAGCCAGTTTTTCCCGGCCCTGATTCTTCTCATTTTCAAGGTTGGATTCGGCGACTTTGTATTTGCTGTGCAGGTTTGAGTATGCAGTGGTCAGTTTATGCTTTTGCGCTCGCTCCTGCGCCAGTTCCTTTTTAAGTTCAGGTAATTGTGAGGCCTGCTCCTCAAGTCTGGCACCGAGCTGGAGTTGTTCCTGAAGATGATCCTGAAGTTCGGCACTCTTCTCCTTTTCTTCAGCAAGACGTCTTTTGCCGAAAATGGCAGCAATGCTTAAACCAAGCAGTAGCCCGCCAAGAGCACTGCCCAGCAGAACCGTTTCATTTCCAATCATTTCAAGGGGTGGCAGGGAGAACACAGGAACCTCACATTTCAGAATTAGTAGTCGAGTTTAAGTCCGTGTGCTCGATAGCATATGTCTTTTTATTAATATAGGGGCGGAGTAGGGGGATAAAAAAGGCCAGCTTTGAAAAGCTGACCCTTCTATGGAGTGAATTGGCTTTCTAGAGCCAGAATGAGTCAAAAGAAATGGTTAACCCGTTTTTGAAACCCTTTCCTTCTAGCTTTTACACCATTAACACCTCCTCATTTTCTATAGCATGTCTTCCCAGAGCGGGGATGAAAATATTCCGTCCTCTGCTGCGTCTTCATATTCTAGGAAAAGATTCCAAGGCATGGATAAAGTCAGGTATTCAGGGGGGATTGTCTTGCGTGTGTGTTTGCGGGCTGCAAGATCGGTGAGTCCGAGGACAGGACGTGGCTGGGGAGATTCCGCCTGTTGGAATACATATGCTCCCATCATCTGGCAGGCCGCTCCTTGCGGGGCCATAATATCCAGCAGACCATCGCGGATTGATCCGGCAAGAGTTATGAGGGCTGAGAGCTGGAGTGGGTTTACAACGAAAATTACCGATTCAGGTGTCTCTGCTTCAGTCACTTCGGAAAGAGGTTTTAAAATACGGTATTTTTCTTTGAAATTGTACAAAGGGAGTTCTTCGGTCATCCAGCGGCGGGCTTTTTCCGGGGTAGCGTGGAATTTTTCGCCTACTGTAAGTTTGTTGACCATGTGCTTGGGAGCATTGTCGATTATTTGCTGGTATGTTTCCGGGGTCTTTGCAGAGTAGATACCTTTGGAGAAAAATGCTTCAAACGTATCAAGACCGCCCATTGCTGATGGATATACAGACCCGAACCCCAGTCCGGCCGAAGCTCCGGGACATCCATATGTCTTGCGATCAAAAACTGCTGTTTTGCCATGCGCGGTTACTTGCGCGAACATGGTCATGATACAGACATATTTTCCTTCTTTGGGCTGCAGGGCTTCGTCTGGACGTTCATCTGACCGGAGCAGGGCAACAGGATGGAGTTCAGGTTTCAAGTGTGCCGCAATAATGCTTTTCATATTATTCTCCTGTTTGAGATTGTGGTGTGGTCATCGCTTAACACATTGATTGGCCCGATATTGCAGGATTTAACTTTCGTGTGGATTGCGTGAAAATTACACGGGTGTAATGATGCGGAAAAGTGATTCTGGGATAGGTGGCTTCTGTCTTTTATTAAAATCGATTAGGTAAGGCTTTCAAAATTAAGTTCAATCCCACCTACCTGTATGATGTCACCTGATTCTAGGATATGGGTTTTGTTGATTCTTGCGCTATTAACATATGTACCGTTTTTGGGTGAAAGTTCTTGTATCAACATATTGCCGTTTCTTTGATAGATAATACAGTGGTCTCTGGAAACATGGGGATCAGTTAATATTATGTCGTTGTCATCGTGACGCCCAATTGATGTTTTGCATTGGTAGGGTATGAAGTGCTTGCTGATTGTCTCTTTGTCAGAATCTTTGATGATAATCAGCCCTACAGCAAATTGCCTTGCGAGAAGTTTAGCTGCTTCAGGGTCTGTTACAAGCAGTTTTGAATAATTAACTGCGAATTCATTCTCCCAAAGTTTAGCTTCCTGTTTAATTTTTATTTTGGCTATTAGGTATGATGAGAGTAAAGTTATCAGTGCCCCTGCCAAGCCTCCAAGTAAACTGCATAATATTGCTACTAATGTGTTTGATGACATAGGATTTATATTATTGTTTAAGATTAGTGTTGCATCGTTTTAGCTTTATTTTTTAGGCAACCGCCCTCCGGCATTCAAGCACGCTTTTAGTGATTTAAATGGAGTGTAATGCTTTGTACGAGAGTAGTATCTAGAAGATGAAGTATGGCAAATCCCAGATTTTGACATCTTTACAATGGTTGATGAGCTTTTCGTATAATTTGGGCTGGTTTTATGGTTTGCTGCCAGAGATAAAGCTGGGGCAAAAGAGATGAAGAGGATAAGGCAAATCGTAACCAAACGTTTAATCATAGCGACCTCTTGAATTTTAATAAAAAGACTAGTGCTAGGAAAAACCGATTAAATTTTGCGTTAAATAAGTACCTTTTACTATATGTTGGAATGATAATAAAGGTTGGACTAGTTTTTTGCCGATACTTTCCTTCCTAAACAAGAAAAGGGCTGGCTCCCAAGAAGAGCCAGCCCTTTTAAATTACCAAAAGTTTTAATCAACTATACAAATTTATCCCTTATGGACATCAACTCCATACTTGGACATGCGCTTGCCGGAATCGGTGTAGTGCTTGCGGATGGTTTTTTCGAGTCTGGAAGGGCGTCCTGATTTGAGGGCTTCCAGAATAACGAGGTGGCGTTCGTAGACCTGCTTGGGAGTGTAGAGGTTGATCCAGCGCTTGTAGAGCAGAAACTTGGAGATGCCCTGACAGGAGCGGCGGCAGAGTTCTATGAGCAATTCATTGTCTATGCGGGAAAAGAGAATGTTGTGGAATGTGGTATCCAGTTGGGTCAAGGATTCGTGATCCTCCCCGGACTCGGCTACCTCGTGCATCTGCTCCACGATCTGTTCGAGATTGGAAATATCTTCATCTGTGTAGAGGGGCATGGCCTGCGTTACTGCAGCGGCTTCGAGTACTCCGCCGGTGAAGTAACTATCCACTATCTGCTTGGCAGTGAGGGCTGATACATGCTTGCCTTTTTGCGGCTCGGATTTAATGAGTCCTTCCCGGGCCAGAATCTGCAAAGCTTCGCGAATGGGTGCACGGCTGATGCCGAGTTTTTCGGCCAGCATTACTTCTTTGACCTGGTCGCCGGGGGACAACTCCCCCTCAAGGATGGATTGCTTAATATATTCAGCGACTTGTTCGCTGTAAGTTAGTTTTTTGATGCCGTCCATGGAATCTCCAGTACTGAAAGGGTCGCGTATGTCTGCTAGTATTTTTTTAAATATTTGTGTCATTGAGATATCGTGAACTTTATGGGTTGTCGAGTCTTACCAGCAGGAATGCTTGCGGAATAATATTTCCAAGCACGCGTAATTCTCTGGATAAATATTAATACAATCCCGAATGTTAGTTGTTTAAAAAGCAGAAACAGACCTCCCGGCGGGAGGCCTGCCTCTTTGGGTTGCACAATCTACTAGAATAAAAAATCGTGTTCAGCTTTGTTGAATGAAAAGCGTTCTTCCAGTTGTGTTTGTGCTTTTTCGGCATTTTCAGCCAGTGAGGGCAGGGCCCTGAAAATGACGTCCATATATTTGGCTGCGTCCTCGGTAGTGAATGCCGGAATTTTCCATTCTTTGATGTAGTCTTCGGATACCGTCATGGATAGGACTGCGCTGGTTCCGGGCATAATGCCTCCGCCGCCGACCTGATCATGCATGTGTGCGCTCATGAAAGTTACGCCGCCAGCATCCTGGCTTACGATTAGTGCCAGTTCGCTGATGAGCTTTACCTTTTCTGCTGAGGTTGCCGCATTGGTAAAACTGTTGCCGATCTCGGAGATGCGTTTGCCAAGGGCCTGCACGGCTTCCTTGAGCTCTCCTGTATGACGGGGGTAGGCTGTGTCTGCACTGAGATACGGCAGTTTTGCTGCTTCAATACCGGAAAGCAGGGCCTCGTATACGTATTGGTTGTCAGCTTCAGCGTTGATGCGCACCCACATGCGGTCATGATCAACTCCTTCACATATGGAAGGCACATAGGCTTTACTCTCAAGGATGATGGTTGGCAAGCGGTCAAGACCGAGGTCTTTCATGGTTCGGCCTTTATCACCTAGGGCGATGTTGCCTTCAAGGTCTTCGTCAGGGCCGAGGCCTCCGTCATTGGCATTTACCAGTGCCATTACGGAGACCGGAATTTCATCAATGAGCAGGCGGGTGCCGATGCAGCCGCCGATTTTATTGGGCATGTCTTCATTGCCGCGAATGAAGCTGCCGGGAAATTTCTTATCAAAGGTGTCCATCACAGCCAGACAGCAGGCGGCTTGAAACGCTACCGGACTTTCGAGTACTCCCTGACCGTAAATACGTCCGAAGGCCTGAAATGCAGCGGACTGGCTGTAGGTTGCATCCAGATTTATTGCGGATGCGACAAGTGTTGCTTCGTGCGGGGTGAAGCTTCGGCGTGCGGTTGCTTTGCCTATTCCGCCGTCTTTAGTGGTAACGGTCACTTCGCCGGAAAGAAGGTCTACTTTTGCTTCTGCAATGGTGGTGTCGGCGGGGTATGCTTTTTTTATGATTTCAATGGCTGCGGCGAATCCGGCGGAATCATCCTGAACGAAACCGCAATGGCTGTGCACGTGTCCGACGCCTGCATGGCCGGAAATCCCGAGGATGCTTTTCCCTTCTGGATTAGGAGTGATCTGCATGTGTGTTGCTCCGAAAAAAGTTGCCCGCCGTCTGGAGGGTGACGGCGGGCAGAGTATTATTACAGCCCGGGCAGCCAGAGTGCCATGGGCGGAAAGAAGACAATGGCGAGGAGTGCCAGAATCATAGTGAACAGGAAGGGCATAACTGCGGCACTGAGTTTCTCAATGCTGATGTTACCGATGCTGCAACCTACGAAGAGGTTTACACCAACCGGAGGAGTCAGGAAGCCCATGGAAGCGCAGACGATCATGACAATACCGAAGTGGATCGGGTTCATGCCCAGTACCTTAACCACAGGCAGGAGCAGCGGGGTCAGGATCAGGATGTTTGCCAATGCGTCCATGAAAGTGCCCATGATCAGCAGGAATACCAGGATGATGGGGATAAGAACGTACTTGTTGTCGGATACTCCCACGAGGAAGTTAACGAGCATATCGGGTACATTGTAGAAGAGCAGGATCTGACCAAGTGCTGTCGCAGTGGCAACCACGAGGAAAATGGATGCGGTGGTCAGGGCTGTGCCCTTGAAGATTTCAGTTACCTTTTTCCAGCTCAGGGTGCGCAGTACGAGACCTTCAGCAACAAAGGCATAGAGAACTGCGATAACACCTGCTTCGGTGGGAGTGGTCAGACCACCGTAGATCCCTCCGAGAACAATGAGCGGAACCATCAGTGCAACAATGGAATCTTTGAGTGCAGTCAGGATTTCCTTGAAAGTGGCGCGTTCACCGGAACCGGTGTAGCCGTGTTTCTTGGAAAGGATGTAGCTGCAGATCATGAGGCAGACACCAACGAAGATACCGGGAATGACACCTGCGATGAACAGGTCACCTACAGAAACACCGGCGGTGGTACCGTAGATGATCAGCGGTACACTGGGCGGAATCATAACGCCCAGACAACCCGCTGCGGTGTTGACGGCAGTAGAGAAGGAGGTGCTATAGCCTTCTTTTTTCATGGAGGGGACCATGATTCCGCCAACAGCCGCAACGGTTGCAGGTGCTGAACCGGACAATGCTCCGTAGAACATGCTGGTTAGGATGGAAATATGCGCCATACCGCCGGTGATGTGGCCGACAAGGCTTTTAGAAACGGTCAGCAGACGTTGAGCCATACTCCCTTTCTGCATGATTTCACCCGCCATAATGAAGAACGGGACAGCCATGAGCGGGAATACATCAAGAGATGTGACCATTTTCTGAATCAGGAATTCGTAGGGCAGCATGTCGCCTGCCCAGATACCCACGATTACGCTCATTCCGATGGCGACGCCGATGGGCACGCTCAGGAAGAGAAATGATGCGAGTGAAAGAAATGTAAGGACGATTGCGGTATCCATTTATATAAACCTTCTATTTTTCCACCGGGGAGGCGAATTTAATATCTCCACGGATAATGGCGAGCACGCGCTGCGCGGTGCGGATGCCCATGAGGCCCATGCCGACGGGAACACTGAGGAATACCCAGTACATCTGGATTTCAAGGGCCGGAGTCTTCTGTCCGGTACCGGCGAGGAAATCAACCATCTGGAAGCCCCATACAGCAGTGCACGCACAGAATCCGATGGTGCAGATATAGGCCGCCAGAGTCACGTATTTCGCAATGTTCGGGCCGAAGCTGCGCAGAATGGTTACTTCAAGATGGCGGTCTTTCTGGGTCGCATAGCTGCAACCTACATAGACGGACCAGATGAAGAGGTAGCGGGCCAGTTCTTCAGACCAGTCCAGCGAACTTTGCAGGACGTAGCGCATGAAGACCTGAACTGCGATGATCAGGGCCATGCCTGCGAGACAGGTGGATGATACGACCCCTTCGACTTTATCGAATAAATTTTTACTCATGGCGCTCACGCTTTTTTGAACAGCGGCCACCGGGAAAGGTTGTTCCGGTGACCGCTGTATGTTTTATTTACCAGCTGCAATAGTAGCTTTAGCTCTTTCAATCAGGTCCTTACCGATGCGCTTTTCAAACTGGGAGTATACGCCTTTGGTGGCTTCAGCCCAGCGAGCACGTTCTTCAGGAGTGAGGGTGTAAACAGTCACACCTTTGTCGGCCAGTTTAGCCATGATTTCTTTTTCGCCGTCACGGATAAGCTTGCGCTCGTACAGCTTAGCTTCTTCGAAAGCTTCGAGGATGATAACTTTGTCAGCATCGTCGAGGGAATCGAGGAAACGCTTGGACATCATTACGAGGTGGGGGGAGTACAGGGAGTTAACGATGGTCAGGTTGTTGTTAACTTCGGGGAAGTTGTTGTGCCATGCGAGGTTGAGGTCGATATCGATGCCGTCAACGGTCTTCTGCTGCAGGGCAGTGTATACTTCACCCCAGGAAATAGGAGTGGGGTTGATGCCGAGGCCTTTAAGGGTAGCGATGTGAGCTTTAGAAGGAGTAGAGCGGATTTTGAGGCCCTTGGCGTCTTCGAGGGTCTTAACGGTACGCTGGTTGTTCCAAAGGTTACGGAAGCCGATTTCAATGTAGCCGAGGCCGATGATGCCGGTTTTTTCCAGAGCTTTAGCAGCGGTCATACCGATAGGACCGTCAGTGATCAGGTCAGCAGACTCGTAAGTGGGGAACAGGAAAGGCAGGTCGAAGATCAGGAAATCATCGGAGAAAGGAGCAAGGTTCGGGGTAGAAGCGGAACCCATCTGCAACATGTTGAACTGCAGGCCCTGAACAACTGCGTCGAAGTTACCGAACTTGGAGCTGTCGTAGATGTCGACACGGAATTTACCGTCGGTGCGGGTTTCAACGAGTTCTTTGAATTTTTCAAAAGCCTGACCCATGGGGTGCTGGGGAACGTTGGGGTGGGCCAGTTTAATTACAGTGGGACCTGCGAACGCGGCGGTGGACATAACCAGAACAGCCACGATAGCGATCAGCATTGCGGAAATACGAGACATTGATTTCTCCTCATTTACGGAAGCGATTCAACAAGAGTCGTGCCGCTTCTCATTTCAGAACCTTATACCTAATAACCTTAAGCCATTATCTAAAGGCCCGCACTGAAAAAAGCGCGGGCCTTATTTATTTTTTAGTCGCGGAAGGTATCCAGATATGCATAGAGAGCGGGGGAGCCGCCGGTATGCAGGAAGAGTACGTTGGAACCTTCGGGGAAGTGTCCTTTGCGGACGAGGTCTACGAGACCGGCCATTGCTTTACCGGAGTATACGGGGTCAAGCAGGATACCTTCGGTGGAAGCGAGAAGTTTAACAGCTTCAACCATGGAATCGGTGGGCAGGGAGTAGCCGGGGCCTACGTAAGAATCGAAGCATTCAACTGCTTCAGCGGGGATGCCACCGTTAACGCCTACGCGCTCAGCAGTTTCGACTGCCAGCTTGTGAACGATACCTTCCTGAACGTCTTTAGGACGGCTAACGTTAACACCGGATACGGGGATGTTTGCGTTGCAGCCGTGCATACCAACAACGATACCAGCGTGGGTGCCAGCGGAACCGGAAGGTACAACCATGTGGTCGATGTTCAGGCCCATTTCGAAGAGCTGCTGCAGGGTTTCTTCTGCGCATGCTACGTAACCGGTAGCACCGATGGTGTTGGATGCGCCGCCGGGGATGATGTAAGGCTTTTTGCCTTCAGCTTCGAGCTTTGCTTTCAGCTTTTCCATTTCGCCCATCATGTCGGAACCACCGGGAACTACGTCGATGGATTTAACGCCCATGATCTGGAACAGGAAGTTGTTACCGGAAGCTTCGGGGCTGTAGCTGCCTTTTACGCGCTCTTCAAGAACGAGGTGGCAGTCCATGCCTTCTTTAACTGCCCAGGAAAGGGTCAGGCGGCAGTGGTTGGACTGAACAGCACCGCAGGTGATGATGGTGTCAGCACCGTTTTCGATTGCGTCAGCGATGCAGAAGTCGAGCTTACGGGTTTTGTTACCGCCGGAGCAACCGGGCAGCAGGTCGTCGCGCTTGATGAAGATGTTTACTTTTCCGCCGAGAGCTTCGGAGAAAGCCGGAACTGCTTCGATGGGGGTTGCGGATTCGACATAGCCACGACGGGGAAATTTAGCGAGGTTCATAATATTTTCCTCTATTTAATTATTTAAGGTTGATGATGCATTCAACTTCGATGTCCGCGCCGAGGGGCAGCTTTGCTACCTGAAAGGCACTGCGGGCAGGGAAAGGCTCTTTGAAATATTCGCCGTACACGCCGTTTACTGCCTGAAAGTCAGCAATATCAGCGAGGTAAACGGTAACTTTAACAGCATTGTCCAGAGAGGTGCCTGCCTCTTCTGCTACTGCGCTAAGGTTTTTGAAAACCTGAGCAGCGCGGTCTTCGATGCTGCCTTCAACCATTTTTCCGGTTGCCGGATCGATGGGCAGAGCGCCGGAAGTAAAGAGAAAGTCGCCAGCGGCCACAGCCTGGGAGTAGGGGCCGATTGCGGCGGGAGCATTAGGGGTGTCGATGATAGTTTTGCTCATCTTGAATTTTCTCCATTTGAAATTCAATTGATTTGTTTAAATGACGACTGTCTAATGTCGACATTTTGAAAACGTGAGTACTTTCTATATGTCGACATCTTTGCTGTCAATAGAAATGTGCTCAATTTCACAAATGTTTTATGGTTAGTGCTGTTAACTGTCTGTTATGTTTGAATGTCTTTATGTTAGAATATCTGTTTTTTGGGATCTCTCAGTTAGGGAAAAAAGTATCTATCTGAGAAATAAACGCAAATTCTTAGTTGAGAAAAGTTATAGATGTTTTAAGAAAAAGTGATAAAACAACAAATGATCACAAATGTATTTTAGGGATGAAGCAATTAAAAACCCCATAGAAGCTTAATGTCGACTTCTATGGGGTTTGAATTGGTAAGGGGGTAAGTCTTTAGTTTACTTATGCGTTTCGACTTCTTCAAGCTGATCAAGGCTTGTAGCGGCAACTTCACGGTCAAGTTCTCCGCCGAGCGAAGCAACTACAACACCGGCAGAGTTGTCGCCGAAAATGTTGGTGGTTGTTCTAAACATATCAAGGATTCTGTCAATGCCGGCTACGATGGCAATCCCTTCCAGCGGAAGTCCAACGGATTCAAGTACCATTGTCAGCATGATCAGTCCGCCGCCGGGAATGCTGGCAGTACCGATTGAAGCCAGTACTGCGGTAAGGACAATGGTTGCCTGCTGGGTTAGGGTCAGTTCAATGCCAAATGCATTGGCAACGAACATGGCTGCTACGGACTGGTACAATGCTGTGCCGTCCATGTTGATGGTCAGGGCCATGGGCATGGTGAAGCCGAAGACTTTTTTAGGGACACCGAGTTGCTTCTGAGCACGCATGGAAAAGGGGAATGCTGCAGCTGCGCTGCATGTGGAAAGACCAACCAGAGCGGGTTCCATGACTTTTTTGAGAAAGTCCATGGGAGAGACTCGGCCGATCAGGGCAATCAGGCCTGTGTATGTGCATAAGATATGAGCAGTACAGGCAAGGAAGGTTGCCACGATCAGTTTGGCCATTGGCATAAGGATATCAAGTCCGAATTTGCCGGTTGTCCATGCGATCAGGGCAAAAACGCCATAAGGGGCAAAGCTGATTACAATGTCCGACACTTTGAACATAACTTCTGCGATGCCTTCAAAGAATTTTTTGACAGGCTCTCCGGCCTCTCCGGTCATTGACAGGCCAGCTCCGAAGAGAAGTGCAAAAACAATGATTTGCAGCACGCGTCCTTTGGCAAGTGCTTCCATTGGGTTGATTGGGAACATGCTGACGATCATTTCCATCGGTCCTACGGTTTCAGGGCGCTGGATTGCCGCAATTTCACCAAGGGAGAGTCCTGTGCCGGGTTGTACAAAGTTGGCAACAATGAGCCCGATAACAACTGCTACTGTTGTTGTTCCCATAAAGTAAGCGACAGTTCTGAATCCCAGTTTTCCTAAATTTCGAACATCTCCGGTGCTAACAACCCCTGTTATCAATGTGGAAAGGATCAGGGGGACAACGATAACTCTCAGGCAGCGAATGAATATATCTCCTATCGGTTTTAAGTATGCAGCTTTATCACCCAGGACCAAACCAGCAATAATTCCGAGTATCAGTCCTAATAGGATTTTGTGGTAAAGTTTCATTGTAATCTCCTGAAAAAGTTAGAGTGTCTACATTCCTGTGACCGTCAGTTTTGATTTTGGCGGTAAAGTAGTAATGTGCTGTTTTAATTGCCGGATAAATGAATTTGGCGACCCGGAATAAAACCGCTGCCTATATTTAAAGCTCGCACTTAGTGGTGCGTTCTTTGCGTTAGCGTTGAGCGGCAGAAGGATTGTCCTTTTTGAATAATTTTTTTTCTTGTCTAAATGGCGACTGTATAATGTCGACATTTTTAGAAAAGATGAGCCTTTTTTAATATTTGGATTTGTGTTTTGTCAATCCAAATGTGCCATATTTCACAAGAGGGGGCGTTGTGTAGTCTTTAAGGTTTTGAAATTATAGTCTTTATGTCAGTACAGAAAATGAGGATTGCCATGCGAATTTGAGAATATTGTGTCTTGAGTGTTAGTTTTTGATGTTTTGGGAAGGCAGGATCAGAATTTTAATAGTGTCGATGTTGTTAATTTGGATTGTTTTTTTAGCTAATGTAATTAAGTCGACAGCATGTAAATTTAGCGCCTTGGAAGGATGGTGAACAAGTTAAGATGTGAGAGCGGGCGTATTTATAGTTTGCGTGATCTTTCCTGGTAGTTGCGGTCCGGTTGTATGGGGATTGTTTTTTAAGGGCATTCCTTGGTCGGAAGCCCTTTTTTGTTGCCTTGGATTGCTCCAGTGTACAAATATGTAAAATTCATTTGAAATCGTTTCTGTTTTTGAGGGTAAAAAACGTATAAAATTTAAAAAATGAGTAAATTTTTAGAATTAAATTTAACAAATAACGTTTTTGTTGAACGTAAGCTCTGGTAAAACTCCTTCCTAGACAATTTTATGCATTTGCGGGTGTCTGATGCCTGCGTTTTTTAGAGGGATTTGGTTTTGTGATTTATAAATTGTCATCATTCTGAGGTGTTATCTGGTTTTAAGCAGGATGTGGCATGCAATTTGATTAATAGCAGAGCCAAATAAAAAACATAAGATAAAGGGGTAGTAACCATGTTTGAAGCACCATATTTACTTTTTCTCGGAGATGCTCCCGATGCTCTGGCTGCAAAAATGGCTCAGGGTATTTATGACTGGAGACCTGAAGCTGTTGCCGGACAGTTTCGTATGGAAGAGTGTGGCGCAGACCTCGGAATTAAGGATCTTTCTATTAAGGAAGCTGCTGAAGCCGGAGTAAAAACTCTTGTAATCGGTGTTGTTAACCGTGGCGGTATCATCTCTGAAGGCTGGAAATCCATTCTTGTGGAAGCCCTTGAAGCCGGAATGGATATCGCTTCCGGGCTGCATACCCTGCTGCGTGATCAGCCGGAGCTTGTTGAAGCTGCTGAGAAGAACGGATGTTCTCTGCACGATGTACGTATTCCCACTGTTAAGTATCCTATTGCAAATGGTAAGAAACGCAGTGGTAAGCGTTGCCTTGCTGTTGGTACTGACTGTTCTGTTGGTAAAATGTACACCACACTTGCTATGGATCGCGAAATGAAAAAGCAGGGCCGTAAATCCACTTTCCGTCCCACCGGACAGACCGGTATCCTCATTGAAGGTAACGGTGTGCCTCTTGATGCGGTAATTGCCGACTTTATGGCTGGCTCCGTGGAATACATCACTCCTGAAAACGATGCAGACCACTGGGATTTCATTGAAGGTCAGGGCAGCCTTTTTCATGCTTCATATTCCGGAGTAACTATGGCCCTGATTCATGGCGGTCAGCCTGATGTCTTGATTCTCTGCCACGAGCCCACCCGTGAAACCATGCGCGGCCTGCCTGATTACACCCTGCCTTCTCTTGAAGAGCTTCGTGAAATGGTTCTGCCTATTGCCAAGGTTGTTAACCCTGACTGTAAGGCTGTTGCCTGCTCTATTAATACCCAGCATATGTCTGAAGATGAAGCTCTTACTTATCTTGCTGAAGTTGAAAAACAGATGGGAATTCCCGCTGTTGATCCTTTCCGTCAGGGTGCTGAGCGTCTTGTTGAGGCTCTGGGCTAATGAAAATCTCGGTAAGAAAAGACGTTTTCCCGCTGGCGCAGGTATTTACCATTGCGCGTGGTTCTCGTACTGAAGCTGTTGTGCTGCGGATCGAGATTGAAGAAGACGGTTTTACCGGGCGTGGGGAATGCGTTCCCTACGCCCGCTACAACGAGACCGTTGATTCAGTAACCGCAGAGATTGAGGGGCTGAAGACTCCCTTGACCCGTGAAGAATTGCAATCCGCACTGCCTGCCGGGGCGGCTCGTAATGCCGTGGATTGCGCCCTTTGGGATCTGGAAGCCAAGAAGGCCGGGGTTTCGGCATGGAAACTGGCTGGAATCAGCGAGCCTACCCCGGAAGTGACAGCTTATACTCTTTCCCTTGATGCGCCTGAGAAGATGGAAAAGCAGGCAGCGGAAAATGCAAACCGTCCGTTGCTTAAAACCAAGCTTGGCGGCGGGATTGAAGATATTGCCCGTATTGAGGCTGTGCGCCGCGGAGCTCCTGAAGCCCGTATAATCGTGGATGCCAACGAAGGCTGGACTGCTGAAATTTATCGTGAAATGGCTCCCGTGCTGGTTCGGCTTGGTGTGGAAATGGTGGAACAGCCTCTTCCTGCCTCAGATGATGATGCCCTGCTGGATATTGAAAGGGTTCTGCCTGTCTGCGCTGATGAATCCTGCCATGATCGTGAATCCCTTCCTGCTCTTAAGGGAAAGTATGATATGATCAATATCAAGCTGGACAAGACCGGAGGTTTGACCGAGGCTATTAAGTTGCGTGAAGCTGCTTTAGCTGAAGGGTATAAGGTGATGGTCGGCTGTATGGTCGGCTCTTCTCTGGCAATGGCTCCTGCTGTGCTGGTGGCGAGCGGTGCCGCTGTAGTAGACCTTGACGGACCTTTACTTTTGGCAGAAGACAGGGAGTCACCTTTAAAATACGATGACAAATTTGTCTTTCCCCCGCAGAGTGCTTTGTGGGGCTAATAGTTAATCTCTCATATTGGAATAAGTGAATAAAATGAGTCGTATTGTATACGTAAATGGTGCTTACGTGCCTGAAGAAGAGGCAATGGTTTCTGTTTTTGACCGCGGTTTTCTGTTTGCAGACGGTATCTACGAAGTGACCGCTGTTGTGGATGGAAAAATCTGTGAATGGGAAGGTCATATTGGCCGTCTTGAGCGTTCTCTCGGTGAAATCGGTATGGTGATGCCCATGAGCGCAGACGAGCTTCTTGAAGTTCATCGCGAAATGGTCAAGCGCAACAATCTTGAAGAGGGTGCAATTTACCTGCAGGTTACACGCGGGGCTACTGACCGTGATTTTTTTATGCCCGAAGGTCTTGAGCAGACTGTGGTTCTCTTTACTCAGGCCAAGAAGCTTACCGGTGAAAAATCCGGTCTGCGTGTAATTTCCGTTCCTGATATCCGTTGGGGCCGTCGTGACATCAAGACCGTACAGCTTCTGGCTGCTTCTCTGGTTAAGACTGAAGCCAAGAAGAAAGGTAAGGATGATGCATGGATGGTAGAAGATGGTTTTGTTACCGAAGGTTCTTCCAACAATACTTACATTGTTACCAAGGAAGGAAAGATTATCACCCGTAACCTTTCCAATTCCATTCTGCCCGGTATTACCCGTAAGTCCGTACTCCGTCTTGTTGAGGAACTGGATGTTGAAATTGAAGAACGTCCATTCACCATTGAAGAAGCCCAGAATGCAGCTGAAGCTTTTATGACCGCTGCTACTTCTTTTGTTACTCCGGTTATTGAAGTTGACGGAGTGGAACTTAACGGTGGTACACCCGGCCCTGTAACTAAGCGTCTCAGCGAAGTTTATATTGAGGAAAGCCGTAAAGCTTCCATCTAATATATTTGCGTAACTTGGGGAAGTTAACGCTCCTGAACAGACAGCAGTCTGTGTTTACTGACTGAAAGGCGGTCCGTTTTAAAAGAAACGGACCGCCTGTTTTTTAAGGTGTGATTGGAATAGTTGTAATAGCTGCACCTGTAAGAGCGGTGGGTTGTAATGATGGTTAAAGCTATGTTACATCTGCCGTGATGTCTGTGCGAAATATATATAATATGTTTTTGGAGATTAAGTCGGGGCTTAAGTTTTTAGTCTTTGCTCTTTTGTTGTTATTTCTTGCTCTTCCGTATGATTCAGCAATTGCCGGCAATAAGGCCGTTGTCGTGGTCAACAGTTATAATCGTGATTTTAAATGGGTGGAAGAACACAATGGTATTTTAAAGAGAGGCCTTTCAGGCAAGGCAGACGTTTTTTTTCATTATCTCGATTTCAAAAGACTTAGCAAAGAACAGGCTGAGCGGAATGTTGAGGCGGTCAAAATTATTCTGGCTGAACAAAAGCCTGAAGTTGTGGTGCTCACAGATGATTACGCATTGAAATCTTTAGGACAATTTCTTGTAGATCGTGATATCCCGGTGGTCTTTTTGGGTATTAACGGTAATGCCCGGGGATATGTGGATAATGTTCGAAAGATTACCGGGGTATTGGAGCGGCCATTAGTTAAGCGGTCGATTTTGTATCTTAAGGAAATTATTGGGCCGGAAATGGATAAGTGTCTGGTTCTCATGGATGACAGCCTTAGCTCGCGGGTCTTTGTGGAAGAGAATATGCGAGGTAAACTGTCATTTGATGTTTCTGGGGTGCATACAGATATTAAATTAATTAAATCTTTTGAAGACTGGAAAGATGCAGTAAAGGCTGTTCCGTCAGAGGGGTACCCCTGTATTGTTCTCGGCCTTTATCATATTTTCAGAGATGAGCACGGGCGTCATATCCCCAGTGATGAAGTCCTTGCTTGGACGTCAAAATTTTCATCTGTTCCAGTCTTTGGACTCTGGTCTTTTTCTGTCGGAAAAGGCAAGGCCGTTGGCGGTTATGTCCTTTCCGGTGTTGATCAGGGTCGTGAAGCTTTAAAAATTGTTAAAACGATTCTTGCCGGGGAAAAGACTGAGAACATTCCTCCAGTAATTGGAAGAAATGGACGATTGCTTTTCAGTGCTCCGGAAATGAAACGCTGGAAAATAAAATTACCCGACACAATTACTTCCAAGGGATATTTGGTCAGGGTGATTCGTTGATTTAGTAATACTTTTTAGCCAAGCAGCCGTGCGGCAGCCTGTGCGCACTTTTCTCCATCCATTGCAGCGGAAATGATTCCCCCTGCGTACCCTGCTCCTTCACCGCAGGGAAAAAGTCCCTTAATCTGCACATGCTCCAATGTTTCACGGTCACGCGGGATGCGCACTGGAGAACTTGTGCGAGATTCGACCGCTAGTACTTTGGCTTCATTTGAATCGAATCCTTTGAATTTTTTGCCCAACGCTTTAAGTCCGTTACGCAATGCCTCTGACTGGATGAAGGGCAGTAGTTCGTGTACCGGGGCGGAATATACTCCGGGAATATATGATGTTTTGGGGATTGATTCAGATACGCGTCCGGCAATGAAGTCATTGACCCGCTGCGCTGGTGCTTGCTGGGTTCTGCCATCCCCGGCAGAGAACATTCTTTTTTCTGCAGCGGCCTGATATTCCAGTGCACAGAAGGGATTTCCGGGATTTTCAAGATCTTCGATTCTAACTTCGGCTACCAGTCCGGCGTTGGCAAAAGGAGCATTGCGCGCGGCAAGGCTCATACCGTTTAATACCAGTTCTCCCGGAGCAGTAGAGGCCGGGACAATGTAGCCGCCCGGACACATGCAGAAGGAGAAAACTCCACGCCCCATGGCCTGTGTTGATATGCGGTAGCTGGCAGCTGGCAGGTTCTCATGGCGCGGGGACTGATGGTAGAAAATTTTATCAATCAGTGGCTGGGGGTGTTCAATGCGAACGCCCAGTGCAAAAGGCTTTGCTTCGATTCTAATGTCCTGATCCGCAAGTGCATGGAAGATATCCCGCGCTGAATGCCCGGTAGCGAGGATTACAGCGTCAGCCTTGATTTCATTACCTCCGGCAATGACTCCGGCCATACGGTCACCTTCAAGAATGAAAGAGTCCACACGGGTGTTGAAGTGAATTTCACCGCCGCATGAAATAATGTCTTCACGCATTTTACTTACAATGCGCGGCAGGACGTTTGAGCCGAGGTGCGGGTGAGCGTCGATGCGAATGTCTCCGGGGGCTCCGTTTGCAATGAGCAGATCAAGGATGCGGCCCACATTACCACGCTTGGTTGCCCGGGTGTAGAGCTTGCCGTCGGAATAGGTTCCGGCCCCGCCTTCGCCGAAGCAGTAGTTGGAGTCCGGATTGACCAGTCCTTCGGTGTAAATCTTTTTCAGGTCCTTGCGGCGGTCATTTACGGTGCGTCCGCGTTCAATAATGATGGGCTTGATACCGTGCTCCAGCAGGGTCAGGGCTGCAAAGTATCCAGCTGGCCCGGCCCCGGCAATAACGACCTGTTTGTCGTTCAGGGGCAGGGGAGTAAATACAGATTCATGCGGTTCCACTGTTTCAGGGTCGCCGATGGCAACTTGAAGTACAAAGTGCGGTTTTCGGGAGCGCGCATCAATTGATCGGCGCAGCACGCGAGTAGAAATATTTTTATCATCCGGCAGTCCGGCAGCTTTTAATGCTTCCTTGCGAATGGCATCGGGAAGATTGATCTGGCCGGGATTAATTTTGATCTGTACTTTTACCTGTTTCATGGCAGCAGCCCTCTTTAATTATTGAAGTCAGCAAAGCTCTACTGACTGGACTGATAAAGTCAACGTAAAATTGCTTCGGAAAATTGTGTGATGTCATTTCATACTTTTGGTTGATTCCAGCTTCAAGTGGTTAAGTTAGGACTATTTTCACAGGTTCGGTAGAAAAGTAACTTTTAATTTGTATATACACATATAAGAGCAAAACTTAGGAGAGATGCAATGAAAGTGACGGTAATCAATGGAAGTGCCAGGAAGAAAGGGAACTCCCACGCCATAGTTAATGCATTGTGTGATGGATTCGCAGAAGGGGCAGAAGTCAAAACTTACGAATTGGCTAAAATGAAAAACAGCGGTTGTATCGGCTGTATGTCATGTAAGGGTATAACAGAGCGCTGCGTCATTAAAGATGACCTCGCCCCGGTTTATGAAGAGATACACGATAGTGATGTGCTTGTTTTGGCTAGTCCAGTCTATTTTGGAGATGTGAGTGGTCAGGCTAAAATTTTTATTGACCGTCTCTATCATTTATTTGCGCCTGACTTTCACGAGGGCTTTGATCCTGAAGGCGGAGTAATTGAAGAGAAGATGAGGAATTATAGTCGTCTTAAGAGAGGGGTAAAGTTTGTCTTTATTACTTCGCAGGGAGCTGTGATGGAAGATATGTATGCGGATATTCAGGACCGCTATCCATTGTTTTTTAAGTATCTTGGATTTTCGGAAGTTTATTCAATTCGCGGGCTCGGTGATCCTATTGCTTTCCCTGAAGCAAATCGTATGGAAGAGGCTCTTGAGCAGGCCCGTGAACTCGGTAAACGCTTGAACAGCTAGAGGTCGGCTATGAATATTAGAATATTTTTAGCGTCTATATTTGTTTTCGCTCTGTGTTGTGCAGCTGTCTTTTATCCGTTTCCCGCTCAAAGTGGGGATGCTATTCATAAAGCTGCATATAAGGGAAAGATTGAAAGGGTACAAATTTTGCTCAAAAATGGAGTAGATTTTGATGAGCGTGATTCCTTCGGTGGAACAGCCCTGCATGCAGCCATGTTCCAGGATGATATCGAAGTCATCAGGCTGTTGATCGAAGCTGGTTATGATGTTGATGCCCAAGGAACTTCAAATGGCTTTACCCCTCTGCATGACGCTGTCTGGGCTAATAACTATGAGGGTGCCAAGCTGTTGCTCGAAAGTGGGGCTCGTCTGGGTATTAGGAGCAATCGAGGATTTACGCCTTATGAGAAGGCTGTGAATGAAGGCCGGACTAGAATTGCTTCTTTGTTAAAAAAAGAACAATAGCAGGTTGTTTTTATTGAAATATGAAGCCGTCACCTATTAGGTGGCGGCTTTTTGTGTTTAAAGATTACGGAATTATTATTTCAAAATGTAAAATAAATAGAGATTGTGAAAATAGGCGTAAATGAAATTTAAATGTGAAAAAAAGAATTAATAAAAAAGTGTTGACGAGGGTACTTTTAGGCGTATGGTTCTCTCAACGTCTTTTGAAAAGGAGCTAAGAAATGGCACTTGAATTGTATTTCGCACTAACTTTATTGTTTTTCGTCTCTGTGAACGCAATAGCTGAAGCAGAACAGTATGTTGAGGATAATGTTTTAGTTAAATCAAAAAGATTTAATGGTGTTTTTAAGTTTTTAAAGGATAAGATAGCGAAATTCTATCGTAATGATGATGAGTTTTACTGTTTTTTTAAAAAAGATGCATTTGATTTGAACTAGTCTAATCAAGAATTAATTCAAACCAAATTCAAAAACCCCGTTCTGGCAACAGAGCGGGGTTTTTGTGTTTATGGCGTACTCCGGCAGAAAACACGTGTTTAATCGTGATGATTAAGGTAGGATAACAGTAGGGATTTATATTCTTTGATCACGATTTAAGCCGGAAGGTCACATATGCGTATCGTTTTGATTTCTTTTTTGATCTTAGGCGTTATGTCAGGAAATGTTTTGGCTAAAGATCTATGCCTTGGGGCTAGGACATTGGCTGATGTTGCTGTGAAAACTTTTCAGAAGGATATGAAAAAAGGACTTTCCAGCATGATCAGGGCTTCCAAGATGTGCCCGGATGATAAGGCCATTAGCTATAACTTGGGAGTCATGTATTACAAGTACAAACGTCCGGACAAAGCCTATGAAATCCTTGCTCCGTTGGCAGAAAAGTCCGGAACTGCAAAGGATGCAGCCACAGTTGGCTGGCTGGCCTTCAAACTTGGGCGTTATGATCTTGCTGAAAAATGGGCCCTTAAGGCGGGGGGCAAGGATAAAAGTTCAGCCCGTCTCAGATTGGAATGTTATTATCGCAAAGGGAAATATCGCGAAGCCATGAAGTATGTCTCCGCACGCCAGAGCTTGTTGTCCGGTGAGAAGAAGAAAGCAGCCGGGTATATGGTTGAGCAGCAGTGGCAATTGTTCCGTCGTGGTGACAAGGAATTGGCTTTGCAGGGGATGGCTGAACTTTCTCATGAATTTTCTGGAGTACCGTTGTTCAGCGAAGAGGTTTCCAAAATGGCCGTTGCCCTTGGTGATGATTCGCTGATTCCGTTGCCGGAACCGCTTCCCGATCAGGTTGCCAGTGCGCAAGGGGCCGGAGTTTCTGCCGTAGCCGGTACTTATTCAGAGGCTTTGAAGATTCGGGGAACAAAGCAGACTGCAAAAACAACAGACAAAGCCTATGCCGTGATCGTAGGAATCCGTAAATACCGGAATATAAAGGGGCCTCGTTACGCAGATAATGATGCGAAGCAGATGTATAATCTGCTGACCCGTAAGGCCGGGTTCAAGAATGACAGTGCGCACGTGAAATTGCTTTTAAATGGTGAAGCTACCTACGGCAATATTATAAATGCTGTGGATTGGCTGGATAAAAAGGCAAGGCTAAATCCCGGTGCAAAGATCGTTTTTTATTTTTCAGGACACGGTTCACCTGTACTGACTGCGGACAGGAAAGGTTTTGCAGATGGGCTGTTAGTACCCAGTGAAGCTATTCTCTCGGGTATTAGTTCCCGTACCGCCATATCTATGAAGGAGCTGGATCAACAGTTCGGCCGCATCAAGAACCGGAATGTGGTCATGATTATCGATGCCTGTTTCTCGGGGCCTAAGTCGGCAACAGGCATGAAGTTAATTGTACCAAAGGTAAAGAAGTCTTTTCTCTCTTCAAAGAAGCAGGTCATTACGGCATCCGCAGCGGACCGTCCTGCTGAAGAGTATCCGTCCGGCAGACAGGGGGCATTCAGCTATTTTTTCATGAAGGCAATGCTTGGCGAGGGGGATAGTGACGGTAGCGGCTGGGTGGATACGCTGGAAGCTTTTAATTACGCCAAGGCTAAGTTGCAAGCCCTTGATCTGGACCAGAATCCGCAGGTCAGCACAAAGACCAAGGTCAAGCTTTGTAAGGTGAAGTGATATGCTGCGTACCCTGTTTTTGCTTGTATTGATGCTTTTCATGGCTGTTCCGGGTCATGCGGTTGAGCCGGATGTGTTTATTGATCTTAAGTTCCGATTGGACGGTCAAGGGCGGGAGAAGGAGAAATTGTCGACATCCGGTCAAGCTAAACCATCGACGATATCTTTACCGAAAGGTTTTCGGCTCGCATCCCAGCGAAATGAACCTAAGCCCGGAACCAGTTGGAGTGATCCGGTAACGGGTATGACGTTTGTCTGGATACCGTCCGGCTGTTTCATGATGGGCGATAAGAAAGAGGCAGGCTGGGAAACATCTAGGCATCAGGTCTGCTTGGACGGTTTCTGGATGGGTAAATATGAAGTTACTCAGGCTGAATGGAAGAAAGTCATGGGGAATAATCCGGCATATTTTAAAGGGGATAGGAATCCTGTGGAGCAGGTTTCATGGAATGACGCCAAAAAATTTATTCAAAAATTTAATGTAATGGGGCGGGGTGGATTTAGCCTACCCAGTGAAGCCCAGTGGGAATATGCGGCTCGTGCCGGGATGACCGGGAAATGGTATTGGGGGGATTCCAATGAGTCTATCTGTATTTACGCCAATGTAATTGACGAATCTTCATTACGCAGCAATTTGGGTGTTTGTAATGATTTATATAAATTTGTGGCCCCTGTTGGACAATTCAAACCCAACGGTTATGGCCTGTACGACATGATAGGTAATGTTTGGGAATGGTGCGAAGATACATACGATCGCAAAGCTTATTCAGGACATTCGCGGATTAATCCGCTGCATTCAGGTAAGGGCAAGCAACGCGTTGTGCGTGGCGGCAGTTGGAGCGATGTATATGATAATTCAAAATGTTCAACGCGTTATGCCAGTGACCGCGATGATGCACGTAATTATCACTTTGGCTTTCGATTGGTGAGGGCGAAGTAAAATGCTGCGTAATTTTTTTCTTCTTATCATTTTATTTTCTCTGGCAACTCCTGTCCTCGCGGCTAATCCCGACGAATACATTAATCTTGAGTTTCGGAAGCAAACGCAGAAGAAAAAGCATGCCGAGTCTCCGGCTAAGCCATCTAAATACGGCATGATTCCCAAAGCAGGGCAGGTCTGGACCGAACCGACAACGGGTATGCAGTTTGTCTGGGTGCCGGATGGGTGTTTTATGATGGGAAGAGAAAGGGCAGGAAGTAAGCCTGTTCACAAGGTTTGTTTAGACGGATTTTGGATGGGTAAATATGAAGTCACCAATGCTCAGTTCAGGAAATATCGTTCGGGTCATTTCAGTGCTGCTTTTAAAGGGCAAAACTTAAATGGAGCCAAGCAGCCGGTTAATGTCTCATGGAACAGTGCTGCTGCTTTTGCAAAATGGCTGTCAGGTAAAGGGAAGGGGAAGTTCCGCCTGCCTACCGAGGCTGAGTGGGAGTATGCGGCCCGGAGTGGACATAATTACTGGTATGCTGGGGGAAATAAGCCGGATTTGGTGTCATGGCACCACCTTAATAGCAGAGGGCGTAGCCATGATGTGGGAAGCTTATCGCCAAACGGGTTTGGACTTTATGATATGAGCGGCAATGTCTGGGAGTGGTGTGCGGATTGGTATGATAAGGATGCCTATTCTAAGCATGCAAAAAAGAATCCTTTGGCTGCAAACAGTGCCAGCAGGAAACGCGTGCTCCGTGGAGGGAGTTGGGATGACGGTCCAAAGAGCGGTTTCGTTTTTACTCGCTATTACGGACATCCCAATTATTCTCATGAGTATTTTTACGGCTTTCGTTTGGTCAGGACGGAGTAATTGATTTTGCATTAATAGATCGCAATAGTTTTGGTTTCAAACACAAATCCCCGCCCTGTATTCTGGGTGGGGATTTGTGTTGTCAGCTGAGAATTTGTTTGCGGAGCAATGATAAGAGGTGTAATTAATGTGCGTATTTGATGATAGCACCTCTGCCGGGAAGGAAACTCTGATGAAAACTCTTCTTAAGATACAACTTGCGGTTTTTGCTCTCGTTTCAGCGTCTTTTACCAATATCTATCTTCCGCAACCTGTGTTGCCGATTCTGCAGTCAGAATTTCAAATAAGTCCTGTGCAAGCTTCTTTTGCTGTTTCTTTTGTCATTCTGGGAATTGTGCTTTCCAACCTGTTTTTCGGTTATCTTTCGGATAGATATCCGGTCAAGCCTATAATTGTTGTTGGCGGTATTTTTGTTGCTGCTGGCGGTTTCATCTGTTCATTGACTCATAACTATACTGTGTTGGTAGGCTCAAGGCTGGTGCAGGGACTTTTCATTCCTGCCTTGACTACCAGTATCGCCGCATGGCTGGCTCGAACTCTTCCGGCCAAGCGATTAAGCGTGGTTATGGGATCATATGTATCGGCCACCATTCTGGGGGGATTGGGAGGCAGGCTTCTTGGAGGTTGGATTCATCCTCCTCTGCATTGGAGATATGCGTTTACCACAGCTTCTGTGCTAATTTTGGTCACGACTGTAATGGCTGTGCTTATCCTGCCAGCGAGCGGAGAGAAAGAGATTGCCGATGTGCGCTCCAGCAATGGCAAGGAAACGTATTTTTCACTGTTTAAGCGTAAAGAATTGTTGTTGATCTATGCATGCGGGGCCGGAAGTCTGCTCATCTTTTCGCCTGTTTTTAACTATCTGCCATACAGGCTTTCACAATCTCCGTTCGACCTTTCCACTGAGACAATTACTCTTGTTTATCTAGTCTATGTCCTCGGTATCTTTTTGGGCCCCCTTGCCGGCAGACTCAGCAGCCGTTTTGGGGGAGGAGTGATGCTGCTTTCCAGCTCAGTACTTCTGGGAGCTTCGCTTATGTTGCTTTTGTTACCGTCAATTACAGCTGTTGTTGTCGGTCTGCTGGGAGTTTGTGCGGGATTTTTTACTATCCATACCGTGGCGGTTGTGCTTTTGAACCGCAAGCTGACCTGCAGTCACGGCAAAGCTAATGCCTTGTATGTTTTGTTTTACTACACCGGAGGCTGGCTGGGTATTACCGGAGCTGGCTTTGCATATGAATATGCGGGCTGGAAAGGGGTGATCATCTTTCTGGCAGGTTTTCTGATCATTCCATTGAGTGCTGGATTGCTTGAGCGTCGAATAGAGAATAGGGCAATTTGATGTTTTTTGTATAATGAATATAATTCACTAGGCTTGGGGGAATGACGCACATCTTATTTTGTTGATAGGTCTTTTTTATACGTGATTGAATTAGTATTCAGTTTTGTTTTGCTTTTAATTTTAATGTCTTGCAGTTGTTTAATGAATGTGAATATAAAATGTGAAAAAAAGAATTAATTGAATCTCATTGACGAGGTGTTTTTTCTGCGTACACTGAAAGTAAGTTCTTAAAAAGAAATCTAAAAAATGATTTTTGACTGTACTTTTAGTTGTAGGAGCGTTTTTATGTTTATGTGCTGGTTGTGTGGAATTGCAAGATTTGTTGAAGATGTCTTTTTTGCTAATGCTGAAAAGGCTTGTGTTGTTGTGGAAAAAACCAGCCGTGAAAATAAACTATCCAATCGTTACAACGATAAGTATTAACATATTTCGATAGTCATTCCTCCTGAGAGATGCAGGCCGTGGTTCGTTGTTGAGCCACGGCCTGTCTTTTTTAGTGCTATTTAATCGCAGCCGTGCGCTAACCGGATTACTTCAGCACGCATACGTGCCTTGGAATATAAGGCTATTGCCGCTACAGCGCGGTCGCAGACCGGAAAGACCGGAATACCGTTTTCAAGCAGCTTGTCTCTTAATGGATCGTAAAGTCTACCTCCATCCACCACAGCAAGTACCGGCTTGTCGCTTTTTTTGACAATTTGGATGAGCAGGTTGCCGAGGGAATTTTCATCCTCCATTGAAAAAGCGGGAATTGTCGGCTCGGCCAAGGTGTGCATGGACGGGGAGAGCGGGTCCAGCCCGATAACAATGGAATCCACAGCCGAATCTTTGGCGAGTATTTCGGCCATACTTGCATGGATCATGTCGTTTGACCCCGGGGTCAGGTCCAGCGGATTTTGGATGGTAACCAGTGATTTTAACTTCTTAGCTTCCAGAATTTCGTTGATAGTTTTGACCGATTCTTCGCTGAACCGGGCCAATTCAATATCATAGTCATCCGACTGGATGGAATCGGCCATGCCCACAGCTTCGAATCCGGCTCCACTGACTGCTGCAAGCCTGTCGCCGCAAATGGTTTTACCGCTCAGTTTTTCTGCCAGCATGAACAGGTCCTGAAATTCCTGAAAAGTACGAGCCACGATTGCTCCGGCCTGACGTACGCAGCTTTCGCAGACCATGTAGTCTCCGGCCAGTGATGCGGTATGTCCGCTGGTGGCAGTTTTGCCTTCCGGGGTCCTTCCCGCCTTGTAAAAGACTACTTCCTTGCCGTTCATTACTGCCTGACGTACGGCCGTGCAGAATTCCAAACCGTCAAGGTCATTGAAGCCTTCAGCGTATACCGCAATGACATCCACTTCTTCTGAATCCTTAAAGTAATGAACCATGTCTCCAAGGGTCAGGTCAGTCTGGTTACCCATGGAAACCATATATGCAGGATTCAGTTCCGGGCATTGGCTGGACCGGAAGACCATGAAGGCCCCGCTCTGACTGATCAGGGCTGCGCGCTGGTATGGAGCGTTGCGGTCTTTGGGCAGTTTCTCGTCAGGAATGAACCATGTATCGTAACCGCCGGGGCGGGAAACCACTCCCATGCAGTTCGCTCCGATGAATACCGGTCCTCCGTCTTCTTCAGCATGTTTTTCATTGATGCTGGTTATTACTTGTTCCGCACGTTCTTTGCTGTCCTCAGTTTCACCCATGCCTCCGGGGATGAGCATGACGCTCTTGGCGCAGTCCAGTTCAATTACCTTATCCACGAGGTCTGGGACATACTGGGCAGCAATGGCAACCACGAACAGGTCAAGTTGGTAGTCCAGTGCGTCAAGGCTTGGAACACAGAGCACGCCGTCTACCTCCTCGCATCCTTCACGAATTACGACCACATCTTCTTTGGCATATCCTTCTGCCAGAACATTATCGAGGATGATTCGCCCGAAGTTCCGGCGGGTAGAGGAAACTCCGATGATGCCGATTTTCTTCGGGTGGAGCAGGTTATGGATTTTCTTGACCGGACGGGCCAATGGCATCTTGTCCGGTCTTGAAAAGCGGCACAATCCATCCAGTGGAACCATGAGGTATTCAGTGAAGGCAAAGGGGTTGATTTCCAGTTCATCAATGACGAATTCTGCCTTGGGATTGGAAGGTGAAAAATATTTACCCATCTCAATGAAGGAATCAAAGCATTCAATGAGCTGTTCATCCGTAACTATCCGGCGTTGTCCGCGAGTTAGTCCGGCCAGTTTTTTATATGAGATGGTATTTTTAAAGAGCTGAAAAAAGGATTGCCCATCGACCATTTGTACGGATGCGGCAACAATAGCCTGTCCTTTACGAAACCGTTCGGCATAAAGTTCGGTGTCTGTTCCGCCAAGCCCAGCACTGATGATGGTGCCGAATTCACGGGTCCGGCGGAGTCCTACAATCAGTTCATTCCCGAAGGAATCGGAATCCGGTGGCATGAATTGTACTTGCAGCACTCCCTTGAGGTCCCGGCTGATGGCTTTGATCAGGGATTCACCGTGTAATCCTTTGTATTCTTCCGGGGCGTGGTCTGGATCTCTTTCAATATATGCGGCGAAGTTTTCGGGTACTTCGTACATCATGCCGCGAACGGCGGAGCGGATCTTGGACGGTTCTTTTTTTACAATGCGTACTCCTCCAACTTCCGTTTTGTGGACGATAGTCGGGGAAACTATTTTCAGTACTGCTTTTTCTCCCGGAATAGAGGTCAGTTCCTCATCTGAAAACCGTGCACCACGCGGGAGCAGATTAGCGGCCGGGGGTGTCTCCGCACCGGAGTTGGCCAGCAGGTTGTATACTTCATATTCAAAAAGATAATCGCGGCCTTCATTGTCGGCATTGCCGAAGAGGTTGCTGATAGCTTCAAAGCTAATTTCATTTTCAATAAACATGTGTGCTCACTTTGCATGTAATTAATGTCGTAATAGACATATGCCACATCTTTATTGGAAGGTACAAGACGGAGTTCTGCGTAAACAACCGCAGCTATCGCATATGGAGTTAGACTTAAATTTTCATGGTTTCGTTACGGGTCTGTGTATAGCAGCAGTTGCGGCCCATATGCTTGGCCTTATACAGGGCTGCATCAGATCGGAGCATAATCTCTTTCGGCTGGTTGTCTCCATTCTCATAACAGCTGACGCCGATGCTAACCGTGACGTTGAGCTGTAAGCCATCAGCGTTAATCTGTAATTGCTCAATGGAGTTTCGGATTTTTTCCGCTGTGCTGGCAGCTCCTTTGTAATCAGTCTCGCTCAGCAGCATTGCAAATTCTTCACCGCCCAGCCGGCAGCAGATATCTGTTTGGCGGCAGAGCTGCTGCATTGTTTCGGCTACGTTGACCAGTACGATGTCACCGCGGTCATGACCATGTTTGTCGTTGATCAGTTTAAAATGATCGATGTCTACGATCAGCAGGGCCAGTGGACGTGAGTGCCTGCGGGCAAGGCTGAATTCACGCTCCAAGATGGGAGTAAATTTACGCCGATTAGGTAGTTTGGTGAGCGGGTCCAGCATAGCCTGTTCCTGCAGTAGATCCTGATAGAGAATTGACTGTTTTTGGTGCTTAGCGAAAAGGGTAAAGGCTACATTTGAGAAGATTATCAGAATAGCCAGACCGGCTAACATGATCCAGAAATAGAGCCACCATTCTGCAAGGATTATTTCTTCGCTGGTAGAGGCAAAAGCAATAAATGGGTAGTCCCCTACACGTGTGAAAACTATTTCCCGTTGTTTTTTATCGAAGGGAGATTTTATTGAGTTGGTTCCATTGTCCTTGCAGCTGGCCCAGAGTTCTTTAAGAGGTTCGTAGTTCTTCAGAGCAATGCCGGTATCCGGCAGGCGCATTAGAATATTGCCGTCGCAGGTCCCCAGTGCGATGGTGGTCCCTTCTGGTATTCCGAGCTGGGCAAAGTCTTTTTTAAAGTGATTGTAATCAATGAGTGCTGTGTAGATCAGTCCAAGTTTTCCCTGTTTGTTTTTAAATCCAACGCTTACTTCAAAGTAAGGGCTCTCTTCTTGTCTATTCTTGTGGAAAATTCCGCTGACATAGAAGTTGTTCTCCTGCAGGTCAGGTATATGGGTTTTGATCTTTATCTCTTCGATGATTTCGGATGGAGTGGGTTTACCTGCCCTGTGCAGTATGTTTCCATTAATGTCCGAAATAATCAGGTTTAATACGAAAGGATTGAATTTACGGCTTCTTTGGAGCAGATCTTCAACAATATAGTCGTGAGAGTGATGGTCGTCGATATCTCCAGCGTGGTCATCAAGGGCAATGTTTATAGCGTTGTGAATAGTGTGCAGCATCTGATTGATGCCTTCCAGAGTATCAATGGTGTGGTAGGCGACAAGCTTGGCAATGAACATATTCTGCTGGCGCACTTTTTCAAATTCAGCTCGGTATTGCTTGATCATGAAAAAGGAAGATATACAGACGATTGTAATCAGTAGGACTCCGCCAGTGATCAGACCGATTTTTAAGGATTTGTGGGGGTGTTTAGTTGGACTCACTGTTTCTCCGGATGGATTGTTTGGAAGTCATTATTTATTATTTTACGGGAAATTAAATTATAAAACCATATTAATAGAGAAAATCCTACCAATATGGTTGGTTGTTTTGAGGGGGGGGAAATTTTGGAAAATACACAGGGCGGACCTGAGTCATCTGACTCAGGTCCGCCCTGATGCATATTATGTATTTCGAAGGGGCGGATGAGGTTGTTTCACGAACCGCATCACCTTAGAAATATAGTCTATTTTGAATAAGGAGGCAGGATTTAATGACAACGGACTCCGGTTTTCTGGAGGATGAGCAGCGCGCGGCTGAAAAGGTCTGTGATGAGCAGCGCAGGATCAACGAACAGTTTCTCTCCGATGTGCGGAGCACATTCAACACTCCGCACGGCAAGAGGGTCTTCACCTTTTTGCTGGAACAGGGGGGAGTGAATGCTATCTTGTTCGCCAGTGAGAAAGATATCTACCGTAATGTGGCTGTTCATGATTTTGTGATTGAAAATGTTCTTGGTCCGGTGATCACTGCTGATGAGGAAATCTACCTTTCCATCATTCGTGAGCGGGCTGAGCAAATGAGAAATGAAGAGGAGGAAATAAAATGATGGATTTTCCGGTTGGTGATGATCCGCAGCCGGATCATTATTCTCCAAAGGCAAAGATGAAAGATGAGGTGGCAGAACCTGTTCTCGGCGGAGATTTTTTACAGGATGATGAGACCCTTGAAGAACAGGAGGGGGCTGTCATTGAAGAAGCCGAGCAGCTGATTGAAAGTCCGGTCCCCGGTGCGCCTGAAGCGTATGAGTTGGATTACGGAATGCCGGATGGGATTGATCCGTATGTGGATCATCAGTTCCGGCAGTTTGCCCACGAGAACGGGGTCAGCGGTGAGATGGCCCAGAAACTGGTGGATTTTCATAATTCCCTTGAAGCAGCCCGGTCTCATGATTACCAGACCCAGACGGGTGAATGGGAGCGCCAGACCCGCGCACTACCCGGCTGGCACGGCAACAATTACCGCAAGAATATGGGGGTAGCCAATAAAGCCCTGCAGGCTTTTGCTTCCCCGGCCCTTGCGAAGATGATCAGGGAATCCGGATTTTCCTGTCACCCTGAAGTGGTTAAGGCATTTTACAATGTCGGCAGGCGGCTCACCGAAGACTCCTATGTGGACAGCAACAGGAACACTCCCCGCAAGAAAACTATCGGGGAAATCCTGTATCCCAACCAACCCATTTAACCAAAACGCTTAGCGTATTATATTTCTGAACGCTCAAAGCGTCCATTACATCAAGAGCTCCCAAGAGGGCCGAATCTCGTAAGGAGAATTAATTATGGCAACTCTTGGTATGAACGCACTTACCCTTTCCGACTGGGGCGGACGTCTTGATCCTAACGGCAAGGTCTCCGAGATCACCGAAGTTCTGGCCCATACTAATGAAATTCTTGATGATGCAGCATGGGTCGAGGGCAACCTGCCTACCGGTCACCGTACTACTGTGCGTACCGACCTTCCTACCGTAAGCTGGCGTAAGCTTAACTACGGCATCAAGCCCAGTAAGTCGCGCACCAAACAGATCGATGACACCTGCGGCATGCTTGAATCCTATGCGGAAATGGACAAGGCTCTTTCCGATCTTAATGGTCATTCCTCCAATTTTCGAACTTCCGAAGAGCGTGCTTTCCTTGAAGCAATGAACAAGGAATTTGCCGATACCTTTGTGTATGGTGATACCGCGCTGGAGCCTGAAAAATTTCTTGGTCTTGCGCCCCGTTTCAATTCCCTTGAGGACAAGAATGTCATCAACTTTGGCGGCACAGGTAACAACTGCACATCCATTTGGATTGTGTGCTGGTCGGATCAGACTGTGCATTTTACTTTCCCTAAAGGCAGCTCCAATGGCTTGAGCCACAAGGATCTCGGTGAAGTTACCCTCGAAGATGCCAACGGAGGCAAGTATCAGGGGCTGCGTACCCATTACAAGTGGACACCCGGCCTTGTAGTCCGTGACTGGCGTTATGTGGTGCGTATTGCCTCCATTGACCCCAAGAACCTTGGTTCCAATTCCCTGCGCCATGCGTTGATCGAAGGTCTGAACATGATCCCCAATACCAACATGGGCCGGACTGCCATCTACTGCAACCAGACTGTGAAAACCCAGCTCGATATTGAAGCGTCCGACAAAAACAACGTCATGCTTAAGACCGAGAACTGGGAAGGCAAGCCCGTAACCACTTTCTGGGGCTGCCCTGTGCGCCGCGTGGATTCCATTCTCAACACTGAAGCAGCTATTAGTGCATAACCAAAAGGAGTAAATAATATGTACCTTGATAAAGAACTTTGTTTTTGTGAGGAGCAGGCCGTTTCTGCAAGCGCGGTGTCCCAGAATGTAATCAATGTAGGTGAGGATTGCGGCTCCGGCGGTAATGTCAGGCTCAAGGTTATGGTTGACGGTGAGGATTTTGCTAGCCTGACCAGTCTGCGCGTGGGTGTGCAGGCTTCCGGTGCTGAGGATTTTTCCCTTTTTGATACCCTGTTTGAATCCGGCTCCATTCCTGTGGCAGAGCTTAAGCAGGGCTATAGTTTTCCTCTGCCTTCCCTCCCTGTATCGCACAAGGGATTTCTGAGACTTTCCTTTACTGTGAGCGGAAGCAACGCCACTGCCGGAAAGGTTAGCGGCTACCTGATTATGGATGATCAGACCAACATTTAAGGCTGGTGGGTAATTGAAGTACGTTTGTAAGAAAGATTGTTATGTGAAGAATCCGCAGGGTAAATTGCAGCATTTCAAGGTCGGGATGTGTGTTGATTATGCTGATGGAGCAGAAGTTGCGGAGCATTTTGAACCGATGGGCGGTGTAAAATCCAAGCCTGTTGTGAAAAGGACTGTTTGTGGCAAGAAGATGAATGACAAGTAGTTCTTGATTTCGACAATAAAACCCCCGGTTCTTACGAATCGGGGGGTGATTTTTGTTGGGGTAGAATCATTTTACAGGAGAGACGAAACCGGCCGGTTTGATGGCCAGCAATGATTCCGTGAGAGAAATGGCTACCTTTTCCGCGGTATTGCCGATGAGTAGTCCGGCTATGCCGGAGCGGGCCACGCTACCCATGACAACTATATCCATTTTCTTTTCCAGTGCGTATTCAGGAATCAGTGTTCCGGGGTCACCGTGCATGATTACTTTACGTGGTTTTTCCTGAAAATTAGCAGCGTCAAAGATATTTTTGAAAGCTTCTTCGCTGCTGTTTTTTTCATAGTCCAGATATTTTTCCACTTCTGATTCAGAAAAATACGGGTTGGCCGTGACACTTTCGAGATAGCCTTTCCAGCAGTGCATGACATGAAGTTTACCGCCGAGAACACGATTCAGTTCTGCTGCATGTGCGAGGATGTTGCGGTTTAGGGCCTCGTTGCCCGGTGAATTGTCAAATGGTCCGACTGCGGCGAGAATTCTCACCGCTCCACGCCAGAGGTGACCATGGTGGACCCAGACCGGGCAGGGGCATTTTCGCAATAAGTGCATAACCGTGCTGTCCGGGGCCTTGTCCTGCTTAGCCGGGGGGCAGATGACCAGATCGTATTTTTCTTCGTTGACCGCTTTGATACATTCAATAAACCCTTTGCCCCAACGGGTTGAGAATCCTATCCGGTTTTGTTCGATATTTTCTTTTTCCAGAGCAGCCCTTAGATTGGCATTGTGTCCGTCGAGGATATAATTTTTTAGGTCTTTTCCCTGAGTGTTGAAGTAGTCCAGCACTGATGTTTTGGGATTTTCAAAAACATGAAGAACGGTAAGTTCTGCTCCACTTTTGTCTGCAAAATCAAGGGTGTGTTTAATAAGGGGAGTGTCTATATCCGTACCAAGATGAAGTAGTATCTTTTTTATCATGCTATCCTCTTTTATTTTAAAAAAACTGTGCAGACCTCAGCCAGAATGGAGGAGGACATTTTATTGCACTTTAGCAGGTAACATATATAAAAAACAGGGGGGTGAATTATAATTTTGCAGAAAGTAACGCTACACTGGATTGGTCGCTATCATTATGCCTTGCGTAGATTTAGCCTCTGAACTGTGCTAGGTAATATATATGGCAAAAGTGTTATGCAAATATGTATGCGCTGGTTTTATGCGGCTATGCGGACTTGTATGTATTTTTCTTTTTTTTTCTTTACCTGTCCGTGCTGACGAGGTGCGTCATGTGCTGGTGCTGCATTCTTATCATTCAGGTATGTCGTGGATCGCTAATATTGAACAAGGAATTCGCGATACCCTTTTAGTCCCTCCCTACAAAGACCTTGTTCTCCATATCGAATATATGGATACCAAACGGTACCATTCCTCTGAGCACTACGCACGAATTAAAGATATGTTCAGGGCGAAGTTTGCAAATATAAATTTATCGCTGATCATGTCTTCGGATAACAATGCCTATGATTTTTTGCGTGAGAACCGGGACGAACTTTTTCCAGCAACACCGGTGGTTTTTTGTGGAGTGAATAATTTTGCGGACGAGCAAATCAAGGGGCTGAAAAAGTTTACCGGAGTAGCGGAAATAATGTCTTCGCGGGAAACCGTTGAGGTCATACTCAAACAGCTGCCGGAGACAAAATCCATTTATGTAATCAATGATTACCTCAAAACAGGGCGGGCTTGGGAGGCTACCCTTAAACGGAACCTTACATCCTTTAAAGGTAGTGTCCGTATTGAATACAATGAGAATCTTACCATTGGCGGTTTGAGGGATAAGATTCAATCCATGAAGGCGGGCAGTGTTGTCCTGCTGGGGGTTTATTATTCAGATCGGGACGGTAAATATGTAACATACGAGAAGCTGGGTAGTATGCTTACAAAAGACAGCCCGGTTCCGGTATATTGCCTGCTGCGCTTTAATCTTCGTGATGATGTCATAGGTGGTAAAGTCATCAGTGGATATCATCAGGGCGTTATGATGAGTGAAGTGGCCCGTAAGGTGCTTGCGGGTGAAAATGCCGATGATATCCCAGTTATGAAGATCGGTGCCAATGCATTTATTTTTGATTGGCAGTCACTTGATAAATACGGGATTCCTATTGAGTTA
This sequence comes from Maridesulfovibrio sp., assembly GCF_965230075.1. Classification (GTDB taxonomy): domain Bacteria; phylum Desulfobacterota; class Desulfovibrionia; order Desulfovibrionales; family Desulfovibrionaceae; genus Maridesulfovibrio. The sequence goes on from NZ_OZ245945.1 coordinate 1,539,445, forward strand.
CTCCCGGAAGAAAGTGTTATCCTCAATGAGCCTTTTTCGTTCTATGAAGAATATTTTTATCTTGTCTGGAGCACTGTTTTTGTCTTTTGCGCAATGACTCTTCTAGTGATTGTCCTGATCAAAAATGTTTTGGCCTTGCGAAAAGCCCGTAGAGATCTTGGACATTCAGAGCTTAAGTACCGCTCCATATTTGATAATGCTCAGGAGGGGATTTTTCAGACCAGTGTTAAAGGTAGAGTGTTAGCGGCAAATGCGGCTTTTGCTGAAATCTTTGGATATGATTCTCCGGAAGAAGCTCTCCATGTATTGGATAGTGTCGGGAAGAAATTATATTTTGAAGAAGCAGATCGTAATATTCTGCTTACAGCAATGCGGGAGAAAGGAACACTTACAGGCTTTGAAGTGAAAATGAAGCGCAGGGACGGTGAGATAGTCTGGATTACTATGAATGCCCGCAAGACTACTGATCAGGATGGGAAGGTCATTTTTGAAGGCTCTGTGGTGGACACGACTGAAAGGAAGCTGAATGAGCAACGTATAATTCAGTCCGAGAAAATGATGTCTGTCGGTGGCCTTGCAGCCGGAATGGCACATGAAATTAATAATCCTTTGGCCGCCATAGTAGGTTCTGTCCAGAACCTGCAAAGGCGGTTGGGCCGGGAGAGCAAAAAGAATTCTAAGATTGCAGAAGAATGCGGAATATCGTTTTCAGCAATAACAGAATATCTTGAACGAAGAGATTGTTTGAAATTTCTGGATGGCATTTACGAATCAGGAATCAGGGCAGCGACGATTGTCCGTGGAATGCTCAGCTTTAGCCGTAAAAGCGGCAGTGAATTTGCGCCCCATAATTTAAGTTCAATCGTGGATAATACTCTGAGCTTGGTTATGAAGGGGTTTGATTACAGTAAAAATTATGATTTTAGGAAAATAAAAATAATTAAGAAGTTTAGCTCACAGAACATGCTGGTAAAATGTGATGAAACCGAAATTCAGCAGGTCGTATTAAATTTGTTGAAGAATGGCGCTGAGGCCATGGGTGAGAAGTCCTATGAAGAAGGTGGGCCAAGTTTTGTTCTGCGTATCTATAAGGATGAATCCTCAGCTGTGTTGGAGATAGAGGATAATGGTCCCGGTATGGACGAAGAGGTACGCAAGCGGATACTCGAACCGTTTTATACTACCAAGTCGGTTGGCAAGGGCACCGGGCTGGGGCTTTCTATTTCGTATTTTATCGTAACAAGACGTCATAGTGGTGCCATGGAGGTTTTCTCCGAACCGTATGAGGGAACTCGTTTTGTTATCCGTCTTCCTATTCATGATGGATGATCAGACGTAAAGAAATCACAACTAAATCGCTATCGGGGCGGACTTGAGTCGGGTTACTCAGGTCCGCCCTCAATTTTATCCTGACTATGCAAAGGAGATCGAAATAAATCGTATTTCCTAAACATATCAGGAGAAAATATGGCTGTTTCAGAGGTTAAAATCTGCAATCTTGCCTTACGAAAACTTGGGGCGAGGCTTATCGAATCATTGAGCGACAGTTCGCAGGAAGCTGTTACCTGTTATCTTTTTTATGATCAGGTCCGTGATGCGGTGCTTCGAGAGCATCCATGGAATTTTGCGGCCTCGCGTACACGGCTGGCTAGGCTTGCAGATAATCCGGCTTTCGGCTTTGCCCATCAGTATCAGCTTCCTTCAGACTGCCTGCACCTCAGGCAACTTAATTCCCCGGATGATGATTTTGTGGTTGAAGGAGACAAAATTCTTACCGACCGTGACGGGGCTTCGGCTGTTTACACCATGAAAGTGACCAATCCGGTCCTTTTTGATCCCTCGTTTGTGATGGCTTTTGCGGCTCGTCTTGCTGCGGAAATGGCTGACGACATTACGGGTTCCACAACCAAGGCCCGGGAAATGTGGACCCTATATCTTAATGCCATGCAGTCTGCGCGCTTGGCCGATTCAGCTGAAGGAAGGGAGGATAACATCCCCAATGATCCGTGGTTGGAAGCAAGGGGAATTCACGGCATGGATTCCCCGGTCTGGAGGGCGTAACCATGTCAGTTTCCCTTATCATGACTAATTTTAGTGCCGGGGAACTTTCACCCCGGCTGGGCGGCAGGGTAGATCTTGCCAAGTATGCCAACGGGCTTGCCGAGCTTGAGAATATGTTCACCCATCCTCACGGCGGAGCCTCCCGGAGGACCGGATTTCGCTTTATCCGTGAGGTCATGGGCCGTAACCTGCTTCCCTCTACAACTCTTAATTCCGCGACAGGCTGGATCGTGGGTAGTGGGTGGACTGTGGCTTCCGCCAAAGCTACTTGTGACGGAACCCAGACTGCTAAATCAATACTCAGCAGGGACTTGAAGCTTGTTGCGGACCGCATTTATGAGATCAGTTTTAAGGTTAGCGTATACCAGTCCGGTTCAATCAGTATCAGTGCTGGGAGCGGGAGTTTGAGTGAATTTGTGTCTGCAGGCGGAAATTATGCCTTTCGGTCCAAGGCAGATGCAGACGGATTACTTTCCATTATCGCTGATGCGGATTTTTCGGGTGTTCTTGAGGCTGTGCAGGTCCGGGAAATCAACCCTAAGACTCGGTTGATCCCTTTTGAATTTTCTACTGAGCAGGCTTATGTACTAGAATTTACCGACCACAATATTCGTATTTTCAAGAATGGTGGAATCGTCGTGGACGAGCAGGGCGATCCTGTAGAGGTAGGAAGCCCATACACTGAAAGCGATTTGCCGGGAATCCGTTTCACCCAGTCTGCCGATGTGATGTATCTGGTCCATCCCGAAGTGCAGCCTTACAAGCTTTCACGCACATCCCATGTTGATTGGAAGATGGAGCTTGTCGCATTCAGTTCCCCGCCGGGAGATTGGAACAGCGATAAGGGGTTTCCGTCTTGCGTGACATTTTTTGAAGAACGCCTTTGTTTTGCCGCCAGTCCGTCCAGTCCCCAGACCATCTGGATGAGTAAAGCCGGATCGTATGAGGATTTCGGGGTTTCTGCTCCTGTGGTGGATGATGATGCCTGTACCTACACCCTTTCAGCAGATCAGGTGAATGCTATCCGCTGGATGGTCAGTTCCAAGAAGCTGATTATGGGTACTTCCGGCGGGGAATGGTGGCTTTCCGGGGGGAGCAGTGCGGACGCGGTTACGCCTAACTCGGTTATGGTCCGTCGCGAAACGACCCACGGGTCGGCGTCAATTCCCCCGGTAGTTGTGGGCGGAGTGATGATTTTCTTGCAGCGCGAAGGACGTACTATTCGGGAACTTTCCTATTCCTTTGAGGCTGACGGCTACACAGCCCCGGATCTGACTATTCTTGCTGAACACCTGACCCGCTCTAATTCTATAACTGAATGGGCTTACCAGCAGTCGCCTGATTCAGTAATCTGGATGATTCGTGATGACGGTACCATGGTTGGCCTGACTTATCAGCGCGAACATGAAGTAGTCGGCTTTCACCGTCATTCCACAGATGGAAAATTCCGTTCCGTATGCACCATCCCCGGCCCAACGCAGGAGGAAGTCTGGACTGTTGTTGAACGGGAGGTCGGCGGTATTGCCCGTAAATATGTTGAGCGCATGGAGAACCAGTTTATCGGTGAAGGTTCGGTTGATGCCTTCTTTGTTGATTCTGGGCTGACTTATGATCAAGGAGTAGCAGATACGGTTTTCAGCGGCCTTGAACATCTAGAGGGGAAAACCGTTTCCGTACTGGCTGACGGTGCCGTGCGTCCGGATGTTGTGGTTAAAGACGGTTCTATTACCCTTACTGCTCCTGCCAAGGTGGTCCATGCCGGGCTTCCCTATGTTTCAAATATGAAGACTCTGCGTCTTGAGGGTGGAGCAATGTCCGGCGGTACAGCTCAGGGGCGTAAGAAACGCATCTCCCATGTCATTGTGCGCTTGTTTCAATCCTTGGGTCTGCAGGTCGGGTATGACGGAGAGCATCTGGAGCGTGCCCCGTTCCGTACCTCGGCGGATAAGGTAGGCGGTGCTCCGGCTTTGTATACCGGAGACTATGAGGTCAAGTTCAACCGCGGCTATGACCGTGACGGGCAAATCTATATCCGGCAGGATCAGCCCTTGCCGCTCTCTGTTCTGGCCTTGATACCGGAAGTTTCAGTGTACTCATGAGTTCTTTGGATAATGGATCATCTTTAAAGCTGGGTATTCCCACTCTGGAAGATGTCGATTTTGTGGCTGCTAATATTCGTAAAAGCGATCGCCGGGATATGGCAGGTTTGCACCCCGGAAAATCAGTGCGCGAAATCATCATGGGTGATGTGGAGTATTCGAAGTTTGTTTACGGGCTGTTCCGTGATGGGGACATTCAGGCAATTTTCGGGGTCATACCCATGTCGTTCGGAGTCGGCACCCCGTGGGTTGTTGGTAGTACTGCTGTGGATAAGAGTCCGTTGCCGTTTGCAAGGGCATCCCGGAGGTTGTTGGATATGCTCCAGCGTTCATTCCCTCAGCTGGATACATGGTTTTGTGCACAAAACACAAAAAGTGTGCTCTGGCACAATTGGTGTGGTTTTGAATTTGAAAAGGAAAAAGTTCGGCTGGGCAGGGATGAGTATTTCCATGCCTTTCGTCGGGTAGCAAGACGCAAGATGGAGGTGAATTAAGATGGCAATGGGCGTTATTTATAATTATGGCTCGCAAATGCTTGCAGGTGCCGCAAGCAATATGGCCATGGGAGCAGCCACAAGAGGAATTTCAGGTCAGGGAACTTCTTGGAGTAATGTCGGTTCGGATGCTTTGAGTGGTGTTTTTGGTAACGGTGGAATGTCCGGTGGGAGTCTTAGCGGTTTAACGGGGCATGGGCTTTCCAATATGATTGGTACGGGGAGTACCTCCGGCGCCGGAGGTGCAACCTCTGGATCATCTGCCGGGGCAGGTGGAAGCCTGCTTGGCGGTGGGGGCGGATCAAGCTACTTGGGTATGATGACCCAGTTTGGACAATCTGTTCTTAGTGGAAGTCAGGTGCGTAACGAGGTGCAATACAATTCCCAGATGTCTGAGGTGAATAATTACCATCTGATGCAGCAGGGTATATATAATCGCAGTGTCAGTTACAAAGAAGCTCAGCTCATCAAGCAGGATGCTGAAATCAAGCTGGCGACTCTGCGACGCGAGCTTTACCGCCGCAACCATTCTATTGCCGGGCATAAGGGCGTGCGCCTGGATTCCGGTTCTGTTGTGGATGTGCGCGAAGATACTATTCGTCAGGCCGCTTATGATACTGAAATTGTGAAATATCAGGCGGAAATAAATTCCAACAGGATGATTGAGCGTGGCGACCTGTCGGTTTGGTCCGCACACAGCAGGTCGGTTTTAAACTCCAATGCTACACAGGATATTACAAATAAAAATGATTCATCAGTAAACAGTTCGCTTTTGAATCAGGGGATGAGCATGGCCGGGAGCATGTTGAGTTCATAGATAGGCGGATAATTTTTCCAGCATAGTTTTAGGGCGGACCTGAGTCAGGTTACTCAGGTCCGCCTTTCTTTTTAAATTATAACTAGAAGGCAGGTTTTTGAGTAAGTTAGTAATGTTAACAGGAGTAATTTATGACTGTGGTTTCAAGCAGGAACACTATCACTTTTGCAGGAGACGGTGTTCAGAGTTTTTTTGACTTTAACTTTCGTATTTTCAGGGCTGAGGACCTTTGCGCTGTATTGCGTAATGGCGAAGGCAGGGAAGAGCGGCTGATGTTGGGCAGTGATTTCAAGATTGTTTCTGGTGTGGGGAGTTATTCGGGAGGTCGGGCGCAGTACCCGATTAGCGGAGAACCACTTCCCGTAGGGCAAAGTATCACTTTTTACCGGGAAATTGCCTACACGCAGGAATTGGAACTGGTGGATAATGATCCCTTTTCCGCACAGCTTTTAAATGAAGCTTTTGACCGGGGGGTGATGCGTGACCAGCAGTTGCAGGAGCAGGTTGACCGGGCCTTGAAATATGACATTTCAACCCCCGTAGAAGAGCGCTTTACCCCGCAGGAAATGGTACAGACCATTACCAATGCAAGGGATGAAGCTGTAGTCGCTCGTAGCGGTGCCCAAGAGGCTGAAGGTAATGCCTGGGGGATGCTTGTTGATGCGCAAGTGGCGCAAAACGGATCAGAAGCAGCCCGTGACACAGCTTTGCTGGCTCAGTCGGCAGCAGAAGATGCAAGGGATTCTGCCATCCAGATTGCCGTGGGTGATTTAAGCCCTTTACGGAGTTCCCCCCCTGTGCTGTCCGCTCCGGCTGAGGCCCCGGAAGGCACGACTGTTTTAATTGTAATTACCGACCATACCGACGATGGGATCACTTCGTATGAAATTAATACCTTCGGATTCGGTTCTATTTCAATTTCAGGGAACACCATTAGCTGGGTTCTTGAATCCATAGCTGCTGATGTTACTAAAAGCATTGAAGTCATCAGGAGACGACGGGGAGAACTCTATTCCGATACAGCTACGCATAAGATGTTGGTTAAGGATATTCCTGTGCAGGACGGTGCGACCATGGTTTTTACCGATTCAACTGCTGGCTATCCCGGTGCAACTGTTGATTCTGCCAGTATCCATGCCCCGGCCCATTCTGCCGTTGGTGACAACCCGCACCAGATTGTTTCCGCCAAACCGGAAATCCTCCAAACCAGCGGCAAGCTGGTTATACTGGACGGCACAACCGAATCCGTTCTCAGGTTGGCAACACTAGTTGCCTCTGGTGATGTAATTATCACCGACAAAGGCGAGGCTGTCGTAGCTAGTGTTGAAGCCTCCGGCGATCCCTCAACTTTATTGCTTGATACATTTGAGGGTGCGAGAGACGACGGATTACGTCTTCATGGCTCATACAGCCCCGGCGGGACCCAGTTTACCCCTACGAAAAATTACACGGTGGATACAGTTACGTTAAAAGCTGGGGCCTCTGTTAATACTGATGCCCAGTGCTCAGTAGCTATTTTTTCAGACAATAACGGTGTTCCCGGTGTGAATCTGTCCGGGTATGGTCCAGTAGTGCTCCCTGTAGCCAATCAATTATGTGAAATGTCTGTACCTGCTGTGGAGTTGACTGCCGGAACAAAATACTGGGCAATGGTGCAGAATACTGGAACGAATTACACCGCATTCTGGAGCAACCCCGATGCAACCTCACCGCCTAGTTATCGGGCCACTGGAATGTCCGGCGTGTGGGCCATGAAAGTGATGTCTTCACCAACGGTTGAATACGCCGCCACACTAGTTCAGCCCTTGACCGGGGTCCCGACAAAGGCAGTGAAGAAGCAGCCTATGCAGATCAGGGTAGGTGCAGGCGCAGTAGGTGAGTATCTGGGACCGAAGAAAGCCTTGTCGCTAAAAAGTGGAGCAAGCTCAGATGCGAAGATTGTTGTTGAAAGTCACGAATCCATCAAAGATAAATATTTTGGAGGTCTTCATAAGCACCTTTTGATTGGCGGTCAGTTGGTCGAAGTTGAGTTCGTGGAGGAAGCCCAGACTCCCATAACTGAATCCACCGCAGCGCGGGGATGGGGCGGTGTAGCCTTTGGCCCGTTAACTGACGCTGACGGCGTAGAGTGCGCCATTGTAGTCGCGTTGGGCGATGCGCGTGTGCAGCGTGCATGGGGGGCTACTGGTACCGATGTGTCGCAATTGGATAATGTTGTTGCCTCTGGCGGTGTTGATTCCCATACGGGCGTATATAATACCGGAATCCAAGCGGGGCTTGAGTGCGCAGCTGCATCATATTGTGAAGCCTTCACCCTTGAAGGAAAAGCCGACTGGTTCCTACCTAATAGGCAGGAGCTTGCAGATATTGTGTCCAACCATGCTTTGATAGATGCGGAGGACGATTCCACCAGCAATAAGTTTTCCAGTCTGGTCGGGGAATATATTTGGTCCTCCTCCGAGCAGGGCGCAGATACTGCCTACAGATACAGGCCGGATGGCTACAATGATGGACAGACCAAAACCGTTAGTCATTGGGTCATCCCCTGTCGGAGAATTCCGATAGCTGAGTTTACTAAAACTGTTGTCACCATCACCCTGAAAACCGCATTGGCGCAGGCTCCGACTGATGCCACAGAGATTGCTATTCCCAACCGCTGCACCCTGACCCCGGACAGCTATACTCATGCCTTTGACGGCGACGACCTCAAAATTACCGGAACAGAAATTGCGCTGGAGGATAATCCTAATATCAAGCGGCTGGCAATGGCTGTGAGCGGGGACGGGGTCACTTTCAAGGGTGGTAAAATTTATATCAAGGAGAAATTGTAATGAGCGAAATGATTCATAAAGTAGAAGAACAGTCCGGAGTCTCTATTCATCGCGAAATTCCGGCAAAGAGAAGTCATGAAGATTTTGATATCGGGCAGATGAGTTTGCAAACCCGGGCTGCATTCAGCCGGGTTTGCAGGGATGGTTCAGCTTCACCGGATGATTACAGACATGTGTTTGAATCCGTGCTGGGCCGGAGCGTAGTCAGTGAAATTTTGCAATAATAAATAAGCTAGGGGTTGGTGATAATGGTCACCAACCCCTAGCTTATTTGTGTCTTTTTAAATAGGCTTCGCAACGTTGCTTCACGTTTTTTTGCACATTGTAGAAAAAGAAATCGTAATCGTATCGATGGTAGACCTCTTTTCCCAGTGACATGTTTAATTGTTTTGCCACTTCTCCTTTGGGAGTTGGTATTTCAAGCGCCCCTGCTTCATTTATGCGCGCAGCGGTGAAATTTTTGATGAGTAATTTCTTGCCGGGACTGAGGAATATTTTAGCTTTTATATTCATGGATGCCGGGAATTCATCTGTGGCAGTATTCCACGAAAGCGGATTCACGCAGCGCGCTCCATTTTTTATTGTGGGAGAGATTCCATCGGGGCCGATTGTATTCCAAGTGATTAAGCATCCGGTCTGTTCCGGTTTTTCACTCAGCTTAAGACCGAGGTCGTGGAGGTCTTGATTTGTGAAGGTCCATCCCGGCATGTAGGCAGCAACAAGTTTGTTCTTATCCAATAGCTTCGGTTTATTGCGCAGCAGTGTTTGCAGAACAAAAGAGCCTTGGCTGTGGCTGGCCAGAATGAACGGGCGCCCGTTATTTAAATTGTTGAGATAGTATTTGAAAGCGGCTTCAATATCTGCAACCGGGGTCTTCAAGTATTCCTGCAGATGCTGATCGTCCATTTGAAGCACTTCAATATTCATCTGGCGGTAGCGGGGGGCGAAAACATTGCAGGAGCCGGCATAGGCGGCTGTTATCCATTGAACCGTATCACGGTCAGTTACGTGATTGAGCTTCTGATCGTTTAAGTCAGCGATCAGGCGACCGTTTGCAGGCGGACCGTATGTTGTGGGGTGTACAAAGAAAACATCAACCTTATGCTTAATGTTCTCGTCTTTTATGGACCAGAATTTATCTTTAGAGTAGTCGGGCTCGGCCGGTAATTGTGCTGTGTTTTTGATGTTGCAGGCACAGAGGGCAACGGCCATGGTTAGCAGAATAAAATAGGTAGCAAGCCTTTTGATCGACATGTCTTTTCTCCTTCTAAGATGATGTATAACAGTTATAGTTTTAGTCCTCATGCTGTCAACGATGCGGGCCGGGTTGAAGGTTTTGCTGCGTTGGAATATATGGTTTGCACATTTGAGATCTTAAAATTTTTATTCACTTGAAAAACATGGTTGCTATTCTGGGCCATGAGTCTTATTTTTCCTGTTCAGCATTTAAAACTTCCTTTTATTTTTTACTGCCGGATTTAGTTTTTATGACTCCAAAGAGTTTTTATCGCCGTATTGAGGGCGAGTTGGCTGATCTTGAGAACAGCTCTCTGCTCAGAACAATTCCCGAAGTGGATTGCGGTGCAGATAAGGAACTTGTTTTCCAGGGCAGAAAACTGCTTAACCTTGCCTCCAATGATTATCTCGGACTTGCCAATGACGACCAGCTTACCAGCGCTGCAGTTAAGGCTGTGGAACAATACGGCTGCGGTTCTGCCGCCTCCCGGTTGGTGACCGGTAATTTCCGTATTTATGATGATTTGGAGCGTGAACTTGCTTCTTTCAAAGAGCAGGAAGATTCCATGCTTTTCACATCCGGCTATGCTGCCAATCTTGCTATCATGGATAGTTTTGCCGGGCGGCGCAGTGTTGTTTTTTCAGACAAGCTCAACCATGCCAGCATACTGGATGGCATCAGGATGTCCGGTGCGCGTCAGGTTCGCTATCGCCATAATGATATTGCTCATTTGAAGAAGCGGATGGAAGCCGCAAAAGACGCGGAAGACAGAATCCTTATTACGGATACGATTTTCAGCATGGACGGTGATCTGGCCTATCTTGAAGAGATTGCCGACCTTTGCGATTTTTATGACACCATGCTGGTTATTGATGAAGCCCATGCTGAAGGAATTTTCGGTTCGGGTAAAGGCATAGCCTATGAACGGGGGATTGCCCAACGCGTGGATTTACATATGGGGGCTTTTTCCAAGGGCTTCGGCTCTCTTGGCGGGGCTGTTTCCGGGCGTAAGGATCTGATTTCTTACCTGCGCAACAAAGGGCGTTCCTTTGTCTTCAGCACTGCTTTGCCGCCTGCTGTTATCGGCGCAAACCTTGCCGCTTTGCGCCTTGTCGTCGAGGACCCGTCTCGTGGGGATAAACTTTTGCGCATGAGCCGGGAGTTGAAAGGTCACCTTGAAGCCTGCGGTTTTGATTGTGGTCAGTCCGAAAGCCAGATAATCCCGGTGATCATTGGCGATAATGAAACTGTACTCATTGCCCGTGACAGGCTTATTGAAAAGGGAATTTACGCTGCTGCCATTCGTCCTCCAACCGTTCCCGAAGGGACTGCACGACTGCGTCTTTCCCTGCGCGCAGATTTAACTGAAGCAGATTTGCAGAAGATCAAGGATGCTTTTGCCGGGTTGAAGGTGGAGTTGGAAGAATGTGTATAGTTTTTGTCGGCGGGTGGGCTACTTCTAGGCAGCAATATCCTTTGTTGTCCGAGTCTGCCCGTTTTTTGGTGCCGTTCACGGGCTTTGAGCCGAATGAGTTGCCGGAATTGATTGGTCGCGGGGGCGATGTGCTGGTGGGATGGTCTACCGGAGCACATATGCTTTTGAAGGATTGCCGCCATTTATTCGGATTATATGGAAAGGTCCTCTTGATTGCTCCCTTTTTATCGTTTACCGACTCTTTTCCCACACGATTGATTAAAGGTATGATAGCCGGAATGGAGAGTGATCCTGCGGCGGTGGTCAGTTCGTTTCATGAAAATTGTGGTGAGACTAAGCCGCCAGCATATGATCCGGCAGACCATGACTTCCTGATTGCCGGACTTGAATATCTTATTACTTCAAAGATTGAACCGGACGAAGTTATGAATTTATCTCATTGCACTATTGCTCACGGTTCAAAGGACCGCATTGTCCGTCGTAAGGCTTTTGAAAAGCTTACGGCAGTAATTGAGGAGGCGGAAATCCTTAATTTTGAAGGCGGCCATAAAATTTCTGAAACACAATTAATGAGTATCATCAAGGGATAGAACTTACGTGAAACAAAGGATTCGCCAGTGTTTCGGCAAAGCTGCTTCCAGCTATAGCAAGGCCGCTTCCGTGCAGCGCATAGTTGCTCGAAATTGTGCTGCTCTTTGTCCGGAAAATGAATTTCGCACTGTATTGGATATAGGTTCTGGAGTCGGTTTTCTTCACGATGAACTAAAGGAGCGCATTTCCTACGGGAACTATATTTCACTTGATCTGGTCCGGCCTATGCTCATGGAGCAAAAGAATTCCGGAGCATCTCTTGTTGCTGCTGATGGTGAAGAGCTGCCTTTTGCCGGTGAGAGTTTTGATCTGCTGGTAAGTTCTTCTGCCATGCAATGGTATGCTGCCCCGGAAAAATCCATTCCGCGTAGCTTTGAGGTCTTGAAGTCCGGTGGAAGTTTCGCCATAGCCATCTTCACACACGGAACACTTGCGGAACTGGCCGATGTTAGTGCAAGGACCGGATTTGGTTCAGTTAAGGAACTTAAACCATACTCTTTTTATAAGGAACTTTTTGACAATATGTCAGGGCTGAAGGTGGATTACGCAAGTGAGGAGCATGAGGTGTTCTTCCCTTCCGTAAAACATTTCCTGAAGCAGCATAAAATGACCGGAGCTGTTGCTTCCAGTGAGAATATCTCATGGGGGCGTGAAAAGTATCGCCGGTTTGTTGAAGAGTACGAGAATTTATACAGGGGAGAATCAGGTATAAAAGCCAGTTACAGGGTCTTTCTTGCTTACGGGCGGAAATTGTAGCTGCCTCTGTGGAGGCAGGCAGTTAACCTTTGACTTTTTTGCTGATCAATACGAACTTCTTCGTAAGATTAATGATGAGATTCAGGAGTTAAAAATATGCTAGTAGGGGACTGGATGACAGAAGAGGTGCTGACCCTTATGCCGGGTGCACCAATAATCGACGCCATGGAAATGATGCGTGATGCCGGAATCAGGCAGATTCCGGTGACAGAGGCTTCAGGTCTTGTCGTAGGTATTGTTTCCGATAGGGACGTGCGTGACGCAATGCCTTCTAAGTTTTTGCCCGGAGACAATACCGCAGGAAAGGGTGACGGGTTGATGGGGCTCAAGATCAAAGACATTATGACTCATGATCCCTACATCGTTTCTCCGGACACCTGCATGGAGGTTGCTGCTGAGATTCTTTTGGAAAAGAAAATCGGAGGCCTGCCTGTTGTTGACGAATTCGGTCTGGTCGGGATTGTCACTGAAGTAGATATCTACCGCTTTTTAACTACTGTAACCGGTGTAAGCAAAGGTAGTTCTCAGTTTGCTTTTGTGCTTGAGGATACAGCGAGCGCTCTCGAAGATCTGCTGAGCGACATGTGGGCAAGGGGCGTAAGGCTTTCTACTGTTTTTACTTCCTATGAGGGGGTGAAGCAGGGATCTCGTCGTGTGTTTGTCTGGGTTCAGAAGCTTGATGATGATATTGTTGAGTCTTTGGTCAGACATCTGAAAAAAACGTATGACTTGAAGTATCATGTCCACCGGGGCGAGACTTATAAGAATGAATTTTAAATACTTGTGATGATGCAAAAGAAAAACCGCACTGGATTTCCAGTGCGGTTTTTTTTATATCAATTTTAATTTTTTTGCTTCTTCATAAATATCAACGGAGACCATATTCAAAGTCAAAAGGGCTCCTATTACATCAATATTTTTTTCAGTGGCATAAATTTCTGCAGATAGAAACTGTGCTTCGCTCAGTATGCCCCGATGTACAAGCCAGCCTCTTAAGTCTGTGGGTTCTTCCTTGGGCTTTGAAGCGGCTTCTGTCTTAATTCCGGCTTTTTGAAATGTTTTTAATTCTTCCAATCTGCGTGAAAGTTCTTTGCGCCTTCCTTGCAACTCTTGCTGAGCTTCAACAAGATTTTTCTCTTTTCTTGCCAAAGCATCATTCTTAAGCTCAAAATTGCCGCCAATGGTTTTGCAGGCAACTATTGTGGCTATGGTGCCGAATAAGACAAATATAATAGAAAATGTCATTGCTTTTGAAATCTTACAGTGCCGTGTGAGCAGTTAAGAGTCTTTTGAATTAACATCATCTTCGACTGAGTCGATATCCAACTCATCAATTTTTTCTTGAGTATCTGCTACTTCTTTTTCAATCAAGTTGATTTCAGAACGAATCTTTTCCATGGTTTTTTCCATGTGCTGTTCTTTCAACTCGAATGCCTTCTTCCTCTGGGCATATTTTGCATTTTGTGCAGAGTATGAGGAGTAAATAATGAAGGCAAAAATGATGAGTGCAATTGATGCGACAAGTAATTCCGTCATTCCAATTCGTCCCTGTGTGTATATATTATCGGAACCTTAGTTTATATGGACTTCATGTTCAAGTGAAAATAGCTATCTGTTTAAAATAATGTATAATGTACGTTACAGATTAAAGAAATAGCTGACTAAGTTCATAATACAGTTTGATTTTTTTTTTATCTGGGATAATCTATTGGTAAGATTGTTCAATTACTTTGGTTATTCCACGAGGACTTGCATGAATAGTGATGATCTGTTCGCAGATGATGAATTGCTCTTTTCCGGAGAGGAAACTGAAGAGTCTACGGAGCATGATCTTGAACCATGGATGGTGCTTATAGTTGACGATGAGCCGGATGTTCATTCCATGACCAGAATGGTTCTTGGGGATTTTGCATTCGAAGATCGTCCGCTTGAGTTTGTCAGTGCCCATTCCGGGGAAGAGTCATTAGATATACTCAAGTCTAATCCTGATTTTGCAGTGGTTCTGCTTGACGTTGTTATGGAGACAAATACAGCAGGACTTGATGTTGCGCGCAGGATCAGGAGTGACCTTAATAATCAGTTTATCAGGATTATTCTGCGTACCGGGCAGCCCGGATTTGCCCCGGAGCACAAGGTCATTACTGAGTTGGACATTAACGATTATTGGCAGAAGGCGGAGCTGACCTCCAGAAGGCTGACCACTTCCATGACCACAGCTCTGCGTTCCTACCGCGACTTGCGTAAGATTGAGCTGAATCGTGAAAGTCTGGCGCAGATGGCTAAGTCTGTGGCTCACCAAATCCGTAACCGGACCATGACTATTAACGGTTTTGCAAACCTTGCCTCCCGTAAGCTGGGACCGCATTCCGAGGCTATGGAGTATCTTGAAACCATCTCCCATGAGACTGCCAGGTTGGAAGATATTGTTAACAGTGTATCTGAATTTGCAGCGATAGACCGTTGTGATCACTGCAGTGCAGATATTAAGGAGGTTGGAGAAAAGGCGGTTGATGTTTGTAAGGGAATCGCAGATGAACTTGGCAGGGATGTCCATTTTGATATTGATTTTGTAGAGCAGGATATAGATTCTCGTCCTGATTTACTCTCGAAGGTTATGGTTGAGCTTGTTTCTAATGCTGTTGTTTTTGCGGATGCGCAGCAGCCCCGTGTCAGTATCGAGGTGAGTGTTGAGGGTGATGTTTGCAAGCTCAGAGTTTCTGATAACGGGAAGTGTATTTCAAGTGAGGATTTACCTTATATTTTCGATCCCTTTTTTACGACTCGCCCCGAAGCTGTCGGAATGGGATTAAGTATTGTAAATAGAATTGCCAGTGGTTATAACTGGGGCATAGATGTTTCCTGTTCGGACGAAGGGGGGGCTGTTTTTACGGTGGAAATCCCCTTGTGATATTCAAGCGAGGTCAGTGTATGGTAGATGGTTCTAATCCGGTTGATAATGATGAGCTTCTCTTTGCCGATGAGACTCCTGAAGAAGTAGGAGCAGTGAAAGGAAAGAGCTGGAAGATTCTTATTGTTGATGACGAAGATGACGTTCATAGCACAACCCGTCTCGTTCTTGATGATTTTTCCTTTGAAGGCGCCGGACTCGAATTCTTGAGTGCGTATTCCGCCGAAGAGGCGGTTTCCGTACTGGAGGAGCATCCTGATGTAGCGGTAATTCTTCTTGATGTGGTTATGGAAACCAACCATGCCGGATTGGAGTTGGTCAGAACCATCCGCGAAAAAATGAAGAATACTCTGGTCCGTATCATTCTGCGCACCGGGCAACCCGGACAGGCTCCGGAACGGCAGGTCATTATTGAATATGATATTAATGACTATAAGCATAAGGCTGAGCTGACAGCCCAGCGTCTGTTTACTTCTGTCCTTTCATCACTTCGGTCTTACAGGGATCTTCAGGTTATTGAGCAGAACCGCAAGGGTTTGAAGCATATTATTGAAGCCTCCGGAAGTCTTTTTCAACAGCAGTCGGTGGGACGCCTTGCGCAGGGTGTGCTCACTCAGGTTATCTCTTTGATCGGTTTGCGGGATTCGGTTTATCTGGAGGGGGACGGTGTAGCGGTTTCCAGTCCGGATAAAGAAAACATGAGGATCATTGCCTCAACTGGGAAGTATGCTGTTTGTAATTCGTCAATTGAAGAATGCAGCGTTATTTCTGAACAGACTAAGGAAGAGCTGGAAATGGTGCGTGAGAAGGGATGTGGCTGTTTTACAAATAATGACTACATCGGTTACCTGCCAACCCACCAGAAAGGTTCGCATCTTCTTTATGTGGAAAACTGTGGAAGTGAATTCAGTGAGCAGGACGAGGATTTACTTAAGATTTTTTCTGATAACGTAGGCGTAGCTTTTGATAATATCTATTTGAATCAGGAAATTCTGGATACACAAAAGGAAATTGTGCGTATGCTGGGCGAAGTTGTAGAATTTCGCTCAAAGGAAACCGCTTTTCATGTTATCCGGGTATCAGAGATAGCCAGAATTCTTGGTATGGCTGTCGGCCTTGATGCTGTTCAGGTCGATGAACTTTACTATGCCTCTCCCATGCATGATGTCGGTAAAATCGGTATTCCTGACTCCATCCTGCTTAAGCCCGGAAAGCTTAGTGCGGAAGAAATGGAAATTATGCGCAGCCATACCGAAATTGGCTATAATATACTTCGGGCCAGCAATCGAAAATTGCTGAAGGCTGCGGCTACCATTGCCCATGAACACCATGAATACTGGGATGGAACAGGTTATCCTCAAGGCTTAAAGGGTGATGAAATCAGTATAGCTGGACGTATTATCTGCATTACTGATGTCTTTGATGCTTTGTGCAGTGACCGTATTTACAAGCAGGCGTGGGAAGTTGAAAGGGCCTTGGAATTTCTCAAATCGAAACGGGAAACCATGTTTGATCCCGGATTGGTGGATCTTTTCTTTGAGAATCTAGATAAAATTATGGCGATCAGGGAAAAGTATAAAGACGAATTTTAGGTAATAAAAAAGGGGAGCCAAGCGGCTCCCCTTTTTTTGGGGTTATTTCTTTTTCTTCCAAGAATTTTCTTGGCCTTTAGCAAGGCGCCTGATGTTGTCCCGGTGGGTCCAGAACAAAAGTACGGTCATACCGCAAGCAAGCGGGACCATGCCGATGGAGCCTGTTACCAGGCTAAAGAAAGGCAGGGCCACTGCAAAGGTGAGAGAGCCCATGGATACGAATCCGGAAAGGGCGATTACAGCCAGCAGGAAGACGATGGAATAAATGGTTGCTACCGGGGCCAGCGCCAGAAATACGCCGATAGTGGTTGCAACAGCTTTACCGCCTTTCATATCAAGAAAGATGGAGAATACGTGACCGAGCACTGCTGCTGCGGCTACGAGAGAGATGAAAATCCAGTTATGGCTGTACTGGCAGGCCATGAGAACGGGAACAAAGCCCTTGGCAACATCAAGAATAAGTGCAGCCACGCCATATTTGAATCCGCAGAGGCGGGCCACGTTAGTGGCTCCGGTGCTTTTGCTGCCCTCGGTGCGGATATCGCAGTTACAGCAAATTTTACCGATGAAAAGTCCGAAGGGAATTGATCCCAGAAAATAGGCGAAAACCAGCCAGAATATCCAGAGCATGCGCTAACTCCTTTAAGTCTTTTTCCGTTTCAGGTCTGCCGGTGGTCCATCCCGTTGCTTTTCCCCATTGCGGGATGGTCCGGGCTACCTGTAAGTTTCCGTTTGATGACAGTTCTTAAAGCTTCGTGCTGCCTTAAAAACCGAAATTACATATATGCTAATTCCAGCCAAAATAACAACCGGAAATAAGCGTTACCTCTCTTTGAAATTTATTCTTCCATGGCTTCAACAACCCGCAGTTCGTTGGTCAGCGGATCGATTTTGTTAAAGCGAATCTGAAATCCTTGTCCGGGATAAAGCTTGTCTCCAAGCATAGGCCGGGGAACCCTGACATTGATCTGGATTTCAGGCATGGCCAGCGTGGCAAGAGGGCCGTTGTCGTCTACCACAACCGCATGGTGCCAGCCTTTCCGGTTCTGGGCCAGATAGAGCAGCTTCCAGTAACGGGGTCTGAATCTCTGGATCTTAATGACCGACTGCAAACGAAGTTGCAGGTTTTCCGCAAGTGATTTCAGCTCGTCGGCATCCCATTTGGGTTGGTCTTCAACAAGATAATGGCAAAGCTGAGCCATGTTGATGAAGTCCGCATAGCGACGCAGGGGCGAAGTGATAGGGCTATATCCGCTCACAGCCAGCGTTGCGTGCTTTTTGGGGGTAGTATCCATCTGCGGGGGAACCATCTGACGCACCCGCATGTAAATTTCGTGAGGCTCAGTGACGATCCCGCTCAGATCGGATGGCAGGGCAATATCCTGTGTGCGGTAGAGCAGGGGAAAATCATTTTCTTCGGCGAATTTGCCCAAACCGGAGTTGGCAAGAATCATGAACTCACTGATGATCTGATCCGCACGGGTAGTCTTCTCTTTGGCAGACATGATTACCTTGGTCTGCTGCGGCCAGTTCTTAAGGGAAAGTTCCGGTTCAGGCCTGCGAATGACAATTGCTCCGTGCTTGATACGCTCCTGCAAAAGTTTTTCAGAAAGCTCAAAAGCAAGCGCCATTTCGTCATCGCTGCCTTCTTCAAGCATCTGTTCCACCGCAAGATAGGTGGAGTTGTCGGTGATTTTTACCCAGCCGTTGTGCGGTGTCACCGATTGCAGGATTCCGTGCTCATCAAGTTCAAAAGTGGTGATCAGTGCCGGGCGTACTTCCCCGGCAAAAAGGCTGAATGCACCGATACCGAGGGCTTCCGGCATCATATGGCTGGTGCCTTCAGGAAGGTAGACACTCGTTCCGCGGTTCATGACTGCCTGATCAAGAGCAGAGCCGAAATCCCAGTCCATACAGGGACGGGCGAGAGCTATGGTTAGGGTGTATCCGCCGTCTTCCCGTCTTTTGAGGTTGAACGCATCGTCAATGTCCTTGGTGGTGGCGGAGTCAATGCTGCGCATGGGCAGGGGGCAGGGATCGCCGGCCTTTGTCTCCACTGCCTTAACCAGCCTATCCACTTCGATGTTATGCTTAGCGGACCAGCTGTCATCGAAAATATATTCAGCTTCATCCAGCAGGTAGTTGTGGTGCGGATTGACTATTCCCCAGCCTTGAGCAAGCAAAAGTGGCAGGTGAGGGTGATCAGGCAGACCTTTACGCAGGGCTGACCACATTTTGTTGGACTTATCTTCGTTCAAACCGGAAATTCTGTCCATGAGAAAGGATTTCAAGCCTTCCTCAATATCGTCAGACATCGCTGGAATCTGGTCCTGTCTGATTTTTCCGCCGGATTCGCGGGCAGTCCATATTTTCTTGAACAAGTCCTGTCCGACACTCATGATTTCTTCATGCGCTTTTTCTTCGGCCTGCTGTTTCAGACGAAGTTCGACCTTTTCCTGAGTGTAGATGATGAATTCGGGCGGCTGAAATTTGAAATGGGTCTTGGCCGCAATCATGGCCCTGCCGAGGGCGGAAATCTGGTCGGCATCCGGGTTTTCCCAGAGAAGCCCGGCGAACCAGTTCAGCGGGGCTTTTTCAACTTCCCCCTGAGCGAGATCCCAGATTTCCATGGTATCAAGTCCGGCTTGGAGTTCGCCTCTTTTTTCCTGATGGGCGACCATGTGGTCGAGCATTTCCTGCCGGGAAGCCGAAGCGGAATATTGCGGTCCGATCCAGGGAAGCACCCGTGCTGCGGGCATCTTGGTTTCGCGTTTGTTAATGGTATAGAGCTTGAGCTTTCCGGATTGCTCTTCCATGACAAAAGCCAGCTGAGGCTGATTGCCATGCATGAATTCTACAATATTTCCGGGCGCTACGTAACGTCCTTCCTTGAATAGGGACATGTAAATCCTTCCGGGAACTGCTGTGTTTGCCGATACAGTAAACGTTTCCCGCATTCCGCCTGCTCGCTATCAAGCGGAAGTAATGTTCTAACTTGCTAAGTCTTAAAAAAAATAAACCCCGAATGTCTCACCAAGACATCCGGGCATTCTTAACATAAATGTTTAATTATTGAAATGGCAGGCATCACCCAAATTTTTACAGAATAATCTTCCGAAGCGGCGAAGCCTAATAAAAGTTTTTGGGATTCTTAAACCCTTTTTACAAAAAGGGTTTAAGGCCTCCGGCAGGACCGCCGGAGGCCTTCTTGTCTTAATGCTTAAAAGAACGCTGGCCGGTGAAGACCATTGCGACCTGAGGTGAGGCTTCGTTGGTAGCCTGAATCACTTCGTGGTCACGGATGGAACCGCCGGGCTGGGCGATAGCGGTGATGCCCTGAGCCATGCACAGGTCCACGCCGTCGCGGAAGGGGAAGAAGCCGTCGGAAACCAGTACGGAACCTTTGAGTCCGCCCTTGGCTTCAACTGCGGCCTGCTCGATTTCAGCAAGATCTTTTGCAGCCTGCTCATCTTTGAGCGCTTTGAGCTTGAGTTCGAAAAGGGACATCTGGAATTTTTCAAAGCAGAGTCCGTCAGCGTACTTGATGCGGGCTTTGGTTACTGCGAGCTCAACGCAGCCTACGCGGTCCTGTTCACCGGTACCGATGGCAGTGGTTACGCCGTCTTTGGCAAAAATTACGGAGTTGGAGGTCACACCTGCTTCAACTGCCCATGCGAAGAGCATGTCGTCCATTTCCTGTTTGGAAGGAGCGCGGGAGGAGAAGGTGGAACCGTCTTTCTCTGCGGTGGCGGGGATGAAATCTTCTGAATCGAGGATGCGGTTGCGGAAAGAAAACTGCACAACCATGCCGCCGTCCATGAGGGATTTTACATCAAGGAAAGGCTGGCCGAGCATTTTTTTCAGATCGGCAATGCCGGGAATCTGGAGAATGCGTAGGTTTTTGCGCTTCTTGAGGACTTCGAGGGTTCCTTCTTCAAAAGAAGGAGCCGCAACAACTTCGAAATATGCACTGTCGACAACTTCAGCCGCTTCCATGGTGAAGGGGCGGTTGACTACGATAGCTCCGCCGAAAGCTGCGATACGGTCAGCCTGAAAAGCATTGCGAAGTGCTACGCCAACGCCTTCTTCGGACCATGCCGCGCCGCAGGGGTTGTTATGCTTGAGGATAACAGCCGCAGGCTTGGCGGTGAGGTACTGCAGGATGTTCAGGGCGTTGTCCACATCGGTCAGGTTGGTCTTGCCGGGATGCTTACCAGCCTGAATCATGTGTTCTTCGGTGAGTGCGGAAACAAGTCCCTGTCCTTCGCCGCGAAATTTGATTCCGTCGTATTCAAGACCGCCGGATACCAGCTCGTAAAGGGCTGCGGGCTGGTCAGGGTTTTCGCCGTAACGAAGGCCCTTTGTTTCACCGTCGATTTCCCAGGTCCTTTTTTTGAAGGTCAGTTTCTGGTCGCCGAGGGTGACGGTCATATCAGCGGGAAAGGGGTCCTGCTGCAGGGTTTTGTACATTTTTTTAAGATCACTCATAGTTGTTCTCCGTGAGTTGTTGCCTTGTGGTATGCCGCTCATAGCACACCCTTTTCCGGTGGGCAATTTTGAATTGCGGTACCAGCGATCTTTTTGTAGGTTAATTTTGATCAAGTGCGCGGGAAATGCTCAATTTTTCTGAGTCCCGTCGCCAGCAGTATACTGGGAGAATATATGTCAGAAGGTTATATGGAAAAGGCCCTGTTGAAATTGGCAAAGCAGCTCAACGCCTACGATGAGGCTTCCCTTACGGAATTATGGAATAAGTATGAAGCTGAAGTGGCCAATTTCGAGCCCACCCGCAAGTGGGAAGAAGCCGCGGTAGTGTTCGGAATGATACAGGCTGTGCGGCTTAAAAACCAGCTTTTTAATTATCATTGGGCTCAGACAGCCGGTCCGGAATCCATGTCTCCGCGTCCGGATTTTATTCCCGGCAAAGGTGAGGATGAACTCTTTGGCTCAAAGCCTAAGGGCTCCGGCGGATCAATCGGAAGCGGTTCCGCTGGCAGTGGCAAGGGGAGCAAGGTAATCAGACTCCAGCCCCGGAAGGATAGCTAAACCGTTCATAATATAATAGTAGTAGCGAATGCTATCGACATAATCTACGGCTTCATACCCACGTGTGTAGCCGTATTTTGTTTTTGAATGATATTTCGGTCGGGTCAGCAACGGGAAGACCTGTTTGAGTGATCTCCATGTGCCCGGATGCTTGCTCGTATATTTGGCAATGTCGATGGCATCGTAAACATGCCCTAATCCCTGATTATAAGCCGCAAGGGTGAACAGCCAGCGGTCCCAACCATCTACATCACGGCTTTCCAGTTTATCCCAGATAAATCTTAAGTAACGTGCGCCGCCGTTAATGGCCTGTTGCGGGTCAAGCCTGCTTGTCAGTCCTAAAAGTTGAGCGGTGTCATTGGTCAGTTGCATGAGCCCGCGAACTCCGGTCTTGCTGCGTGCAAGGGGGTCAAAACGAGATTCCTGATACATGACCGCAGTGAGCAGCAGCGGGTCTATGTCATATTTTTTAGCGGCCTTGAGAATGTATTTGTGGTAACGGGGCAGTTTTTCCCTGATGTCTTTGCGTAATGAGTAAAGGTCATAAAAGTCTGTTTCTTCAGGGATGAAACCGAAATATTTTTCTTGCAAGTCTTCAAGGGTTCCGTTGGTGGTTACCAGATGCCAGTAGTCTTCTGATGTCTGCCCAAGGCCATGGACGTCCTTGCGTAAATACCATCTGTATTCCTGCTCATCTCCGAAGTAGTCTGTAATGCGCAGTTTATGCAGAAATGGCCTGATAGGTTTGAAGGCGCCGTATTCCACTAGATGGAAACGGACGTTTTTGTTCTCGTTGAATTTGAGCAGCGGGCCAAGGTGGGTTGAGTTGGTTCCGCTGAGCATCGTCGGTGAACAGTCCAGCTGTGTGCTGAGGTTGTTGAATGTCTCGATAAGTCCTGAGTGGGCGGGAACAAATACTTCCTGATCGCAGAGCTCAAAAGGGGTACGCAGTTCAAACCTGAGGACATGGTGCAACATGGCTGCAGGGCTTTTTTCGTATATCGGGCCTTTGAGTAAAGGGGTGGTTGTGGCGGTTAAATCCGGATTATATCCGGTTGCCAGCATAATGTCGGCCTTACCTTTGGTCAGGGCTTCAAAGGCTTTGTCGTGGGTGGGGTAGGCTTTGATATCAAGACCTGTCCCCGCGTATTCTACGAATTCATCCACTAGCTCACGTTCAAATCCGGAGCCCCATGGGGAAAGCTTGGGAAAAACGCGCTCAATGTCCACTGCGGCGACTCTGATAGTGCCGGGCAGGGGGATCTCATATTTTACTGAATAAATGTAATAAAAAAGGGAGAATAGCGCCAAGTACACAACAATATTGAATATATGTTGTGAAAAAAGTATCAAAATGCCCATTTTGGGGTCATTTAATTTACTTTGATGTATTGACATATCCCCGAAAGATTTTTTACGCATTAAAACCCGTCTGCCGTGCTTAGTGCTGGCGTACCCTTTTTAAAGAGGGTATCAAAAGCAGGTAAGCGGATCTTCTTGAGCGGCCTTAACGGATTTATTTTTGTGAACGACTGGTTCGTTCCTGTTAATATACGTCAGACGCAGTGCCGCTATCAAGTAATCAAATTACAGCAAGAATTCCATGCCTTAAGTCAAAGGCATGCGGAAATACTGTAGAAGGAGCACATTAGTAATGGCTAATACCGTAATCGTGGGAACCCAGTGGGGGGACGAAGGCAAGGGCAAAATCGTTGATATGCTCGCCGAACAAGCAGGTGCGATTGTACGTTTCCAAGGTGGAAACAACGCAGGTCACACCCTTGTTGTGGAAGGAGAGCAGTGTATCCTGCATCTCATCCCGTCCGGGGTTCTCCATCAGGGTAAAAAGTGCCTCATCGGTAACGGTGTAGTACTCGACCCCGAGGTTTTTCTCAAGGAGATTGACGGACTTGCCGAAAAAGGCGTGGACGTTTCTCCCGAGCGCTTGATGATCAGTAAGAAAACCCAGATCATCATGCCGTACCACAAGCTGATGGACAATTGCCGCGAATCTCTCAAATCCGCTGATAGCAAGATCGGTACAACCGGTCGTGGTATCGGCCCCTGCTACGAAGATAAAATGAACCGCTGCGGTATTCGTGCCGCCGATCTCGCTGATCCTGAACTGCTGCGCGAAAAAATCGTAGCCGGACTTCAGGAAAAGAACGTTCTTTTCGAAAAACTTTTCAATGTTGAAGCTCTTGACGCTGAAAAGGTATATAAGGAAATACTGCCCATCGCTGAAAGGGTGGCACCCTACCTTGCTGATGTATCATCCGTTATTCAGGATGTGAACAAAGAAGGTCAGGATGTGCTTTTCGAGGGCGCACAGGGTGTGCACCTTGATATCGACCACGGAACCTATCCGTTCGTTACCTCTTCCAATGTTGTTTCCGGTAACGCTGCTGCCGGTGCCGGATGCGGTCCTCGTCAGCTGGAACGTATCATCGGTATCTGTAAGGCATACACCACCCGCGTCGGTGCCGGCCCTTTCCCCACCGAATTGTTCGACGAAACCGGCGAAACCCTGCAGAAAAACGGCCATGAATTCGGTGCAACCACCGGACGTAAGCGCCGCTGCGGCTGGCTGGATATGGTTGTCCTGCGCGAAACCGCAAGACTCTGCGATCTCACCGAGTTCGCCCTGACCAAGCTGGACGTCCTTTCCGGTCTGAAAGAAATCGAAATCTGCGTTGCTTATGAGTACCGCGGTGAAAAAGTCGACTATCCCCCGCAGGAACAGAACGGCATGGCTCACGTCAAGCCCGTTTACGAATCCATGCCCGGTTGGGATGAAGATATCACCAAGGCTGCTTCTTACGATGAACTGCCCGAAGCCGCGCGTAACTACATTGCACGCATTGAAGAACTCTCCGGCGTAAAAGTCGGCATAGTCTCTGTCGGTCCCGACCGCGCTCAGACTATTGTAAGATAATATTAGTTACTTTTGTCTGGTGGAAGTAGATTTTTGCAAATCTCTACTTCCACCAGACTCTATCTTTTCAGAATATTTTATCAGGCTTCGCTGTCGGCACACCATGTTCACATCTATTCAAGAAACTGCTTCCAGACAGAGTCTGGTTCTGCCAAGGTTTGCCAAATTGGCTGCCAAGCCTCCTCAATGCTTGTTAATTGAGGGCGGCAGCGCTGACGAGCGCATGGACATGGCCCGCTACTGGGCTTGCGTGCTCAACTGCGAGAATGGTCAGGACCCGTGCGGTTCTTGCCAATCCTGCCAGCAGATCGCAGAGAATGCCTTTAATGACTTTCTGCTCATCGACCGCGAAGAGAATGACAGCGGCACCGGATTGAAGCAGGACATTTCTGTAGATTCAATTCGTGAATTACTTCCTGTCTGGGGACAGCCTCCTCATGGCGGTGGAACTCGTGTCACCGTGGTCCGCGAAGCGCAGCACCTTAACGGCAATTCTGCCAACGCGCTTTTAAAGACCCTTGAGGAACCTCGTCCGGGCAATGTTTTTGTTCTTACTGCACCACAGCGAGAACGGTTGCTTGAAACCCTTGTGTCCCGCAGTTGGGTTGTCACCCTTGCCTGGCCTACAGATCAGCAGAATTCCCCTGAAGTGGCTGATTGGGTC
The DNA here is from genome assembly GCF_965230075.1 of Maridesulfovibrio sp. GTDB lineage: Bacteria > Desulfobacterota > Desulfovibrionia > Desulfovibrionales > Desulfovibrionaceae > Maridesulfovibrio. Next base: position 1,564,911 of record NZ_OZ245945.1, read on the forward strand.
AATGCCATGCTTAAATTTTGGAGATCAGGTCAGGGCTGGTTTGCCCGTACTTCCGCCAAGGGAGCCTTGGATAAAGAAATGGGTTTGCAGGTAGTCATGGGCTGTCAGCGTGAACTTAAAAACGCGCTCGTGAATCCTCAAGCTACTTCCGCAGCTAATGCGCTCTACGGTTTGTTCGATCCCAAAGGTTTGCGCAGGCTTGACCTTGTGCTTGGAAAGGCGCAGGAGTCCCTCAATTACAACGTAAACCCGCCTCTGGTTCTTGACTGGGTCTGCACTGCTGCAATGCCTAAAAAGCGACGGTAGGATGGGGCTGTTTTTTTCTGTCATTTAGAAGTTTTCTAGTTTATTCACCTCTGGTAAGTACGGTTAATCAAGCTGGTAGTTGGGAGGAGATGAATATGGACTCTTCAATCCATTATGATCAATTACAACCGGGTGAAGAAGACCGTGCTTCGCAACTGATTTTCAAAGTTTTCGATGAAAAGGTTGCTCCGTGTTTTACGGAGGAAGGGTGTGTAGAGTTTAAGTCTTTTGCCACACCCGAAGCCTTACGTGAACGAGTTGGAGAAGGGGCGTTTATTCTTGCTGCGCGGGATGATACTAACCTTGTAGGGCTCGCTGAAATCCGCTCTTTTGAACATCTGTGTTTGCTTTTTGTTGATTCTGCAGAGCAGGGTAGAGGCATCGGCAAGGTTTTGGTTCAGATGGTAGTTGATCACTGCCGGAATGCTGGAACCAGTGAAATTACCGTCAATTCATCGCCCAATTCCCGGACCTTCTATGAAAATTGTGGCTTTACTGCACAAAATGAAGAGCAGCTTAAGAACGGCATTCGATTTGTGCCGATGAAGTATGTGCTTAAATCGGGAATGTAAACTTGTTTACAGCGATTGCAGAAAGCTTTCGGCATAACTTAGCTCAACATCCGTTTCCATGGCATAGCTGATCATTCTAGCGGAAGTTTTGGGAATGCGGACATCAGGAGAAATTCCGCCAATCCCATTTCGGCTATCCAATTGTACTTCTCTGTACTCATTGAGTGATTGTCCGTTTGGGAAATGTATTTCGAAATCTCCCGGCATTTTCGCTTTTCCCCCTGTCAATCCAAATGATCCGTTCGTTCCGTAAAAGCCGACTATGTATCCGTTGTCGAGGTTTTGTATGGTCATAGCAACCCCTTCAGCAGAACTGATGCTTTCTGGATTCACTAGGGCGACAATCGGTCCTCCGAAATAGGGTGTTTGGGGCGCAATATTCAGGGATATATCCCAACCGATTATGTAAGAGTCATCAGCGCTTGGGAGCAGGATCTCGCGTTGACCAGTGTAGGCATTGTAAATGTTCTGGTATTCATAAAAAAAATGTCTTTGTAAAAAAAAACTGAAATTCTGGCTGCTAATTCATCAGAACCTCCACCATTGCCCCGAAGATCGATTATTAATCCCGGAACATTTTTTTCAGTCAGAAACTCCATTGCTTCTTTAAATTTATTGTAAAGCTGATCCGTTGAGATTATCGGGCTTTCCAGCGTGCCAAGTTGTATATAGCCATATCCGCTGGATAGGACTTCATACTTGATGGGCTCAAAAGGATTTATTTTATTCCAAGGCGCTGTTTTTCTGAGGATCGTCCCATTGTCATAGGTGGCAGTTAATGCGGCTACGAATGCTCCTGTGCCGTCTGATTTCATGTATGTTACATTGCTGACAGCACCGACAGGATCAAGTGCCAGTGCTCGATATTGCTCAAGGGTTGTGTGTTCATTGGTCGCTATAGAAGCAGGTTCAGGACGCCATAGGGTGGATGTTTGTGTCACAGCTGTTGAGATGGGAACTCCATCCCATTGGGTAATTTCAGCACCTAAATCTATTCCTGCAATATCAGCAGGGCCACCTGTTGTAAGGACGTTAGCGATAACTTTGCCATCATCTAATCCAATAATACCAAGTCCGTACGTCCCGTTTGTGTTTTTCATGATGAGATCTATTTCATCTGGCTCCCAAGTAACATGTCCGTCTGGTGTGGACCTTGTATATTCAAGGAGTGCAGTGATATAATCATCTGCATTACCTCCTGCCTCAGCGAGAACAATTTTAGGGCGTATAGTGTTGTTCAAAGATACCCAGTCAATGTTTTTCCACTCCCCAAACGCATATTGTTGTTGCAGTAATTCATGAAGTGAATCGTACGCTTGAGTCCAGCTTAGGGCACTAAAGTCTTCTTTTTCAGGCTTAATAAATGGATGGTGGCTGTAGCTGTATCCGCTTCCGCATCCTGTATTACCATTAAATATAAAGATCGAGAGGATGGCAAATATCAACGATGAAGTGCTATTTCGATTCCCGTTTCCATAAATTAACTTTCTCGAAGTTGACTTATTAAGCCTTTTTCATTCTATAATATGGGATCGGTGGAGTTTTTCCGTTCTGATTGTCAACGAGTGGAGATGGTTATGGATATAGGCAGCAAAAATTTCTGGAGCAAGAATTCTGATACTGTCCTACGCGAGTTAAGTACTTGTGTTGACGGCTTAATTGAAGGGGAGGCTGCTCAGAGGCTTGATCGGTTTGGTCCCAACAGTTTAAAGGAACAGGCTTCTCATTCCTCTCTTTCTCTGTTTCTCGCCCAGTTTAAAAGTCCTATTGTCATTATTCTGATTGCCGCAGCTTTGCTTTCCGTCGCTCTTGGTGACAGCACCGATGCTATAATCATCATGGTAATCATTTTTGCCAGCGGGTTGCTCGGCTTCTGGCAGGAAAAAGGAGCAGCAGGTGCCGTTGAATCATTACTGGAAACCGTGGAAACCAAGGCCGATGTGCTGCGCGGAGGTCAACACCTTCAGGTTCCCGTGGATGAGATTGTTCCGGGAGATATTATCAAACTCCATGCCGGGAAGGGGATTCCCGGTGATTGTCGTATCCTTGAATCCCGTGACCTGTTTGTCAATGAAGCTGCCCTTACCGGTGAAACTTTCCCGGTGGAAAAGGATGCTAAAGATTGTGAGTATGATACCCCTCTTTCCGGGAGGACCAATACCTTGTTTATGGGCACACATGTTGTGAGCGGCAAAGGGAAAGCGGTGGTTGTTTCAACTGCTCTGGATACCGAGTTCGGCAAGATTTCGAGGCGTTTGCGTCTTCGCCCTGCTGAAACTGAATTTGAGCGCGGTATCCGTAAATTCGGTTATTTGCTCATGGAAGTTACCCTTGTCTTGGTAGTGCTCATTTTCGGCTGTAATGTAATTTTTCATAAACCGATCCTCGACTCATTATTGTTTTCCCTTGCTTTGGCTGTGGGGCTTACTCCCCAACTCCTGCCTGCAATTATCAGTGTAAATTTAGCCAATGGCGCCAAACAGATGGCCCAGCACAAAGTTATCGTGCGCCGTCTATCATCCATTGAAAATTTTGGGAGCATGAATGTTCTCTGCTCGGATAAGACCGGGACACTTACTGACGGTACAGTAAGACTTAAGGGCGCATTTGATATTCATGGCGATGATAGTGCAGATATTCTGCAGTTGGCTTATCTTAATGCAAGCCTTGAAACAGGCTTCTTGAGTCCTATAGATGAAGCCATCCGTAATGCCGGTAAGTTTGATATTTCCAATTACACCAAGACTGATGAAATACCGTACGATTTTATTCGCAAAAGGTTGTCCGTGCTGGTCAGGAAAGATAGCGATGATCATTCTCGGCTGGTAACTAAAGGTGCGCTGAGTAATATACTGGATTGCTGTACTTCTGCTGTTGCTCCTGACGGCAGTGTGGTTGAGATCAATAAAGTAGCTGATAACGTGCAGTGTAAGTTTGAGGCGTTCAGTGCACAGGGATTTCGTATTCTTGGAGTGGCTACACGCGATTTGCCTGCTGACGCACAGGTGGGGAAGGGAGATGAGTCGGGCATGGTTTTCCGTGGCTTCCTCGCGTTTTGGGACCCACCGAAAGCCGGAATCATTGAGACTGTTGCAAAACTTAAGGATATGGGTGTAGCCCTCAAGGTTATAACCGGGGATAACCGCCATATTGCCGCTAAGGTGGGGCATGAAATCGGCTTGAAAGATCCTGTTATCCTTACCGGAACAGATATAAACCGCATGCACGATGACGCACTTGTGCAGAGAGTCCGAAGTGTGGATGTATTTGCGGAAATAGAACCTAACCAGAAGGAAGATATCGTGCTGGCCTTGAAGCATGCCGGGGATGTTGTTGGTTACATGGGCGACGGTATCAACGATGCTTCGGCCCTGCGTGCGGCTGACGTGGGCATTTCTGTGGACAGCGCGGTTGATGTTGCCAAGGAAACAGCTGATATTGTTTTGCTGGAAAAAGATCTTGGTGTACTGGAGCACGGAGTTGTCGAAGGTCGCAAGACCTTTGCCAATACCCTTAAATACGTATTTATGGCCACCAGTGCCAATTTCGGGAACATGTTTTCCATGGCCGGAGCAAGTTTATTCCTGCCTTTCCTGCCACTGCTTCCCAAGCAGGTCCTTTTGACCAACTTGTTCACCGATCTTCCGGAAATGACCATTGCCACTGACAATGTGGACCGTTCCTATATTGATCAGCCTAAACGTTGGAACATTTCCTTTATCAAGAAATTCATGATTGTTTTCGGTATAGTAAGTTCAGTTTTTGATTACATGACTTTCGGTGTTTTGCTTTTTCTTTTGAATGCTTCCCCTGAAGAATTCCGTACTGGATGGTTTCTGGAATCCATTGTTTCAGCAACGCTGATCGTGTTGGTGATTCGTACCCGTTTGCCTTTTTACAAGAGTAAGCCGGGTAAGCATCTTGTCTGGGCTACTTTGGGTGTAATCGGGCTGGTACATCTGATTCCATTCAGTCCTTTGGCTGGAATTCTTGGATTTAAGCCGTTGTCACTAAGATTTTTGATCGCAATGTGGGTGATTGTAGGTCTTTACGTGGCTGGAGCAGAGTATGCTAAGAAGGTGTTTTATCGTAGCGTGGGCGGATAAAGCGAGCATTTATTAATGCTCAGCATACCGGCTAAGCTCGGTCTCGTACTTAATCTCAAGTATGGCGGCATTGATTTTTATAATTGTTTCATCTGAAACATCTCTGGAAAAGATTAGATGGCGTGTGTTGCCTTTTATTATATCTTCCATGGACATGAAGTAGAAATCGTTTTCTTTGTAGTCTGATTGTTTAACTATTCTAACAATTTCAACCGGTGCTAGAAGACAGAAGTCAATGCGTCCGTCATGCAGCATTTTTACCAGCTGCTGAGTTGTCCCGGATAGGGCATGAAAGGATTCGGGATATTTTTCCAGTAAATAGTCAATATATCCTCCCATGGAATGTCCTGCGATATATCCTGTTTTGAATTTTTTTTGCGCCAGAATTTCTTCAAGCTTGTTGTACTTTGCGAATAGTTCACGGTTTTCTTTTTTTACGAGCACGACAATGGGTTTGTTTTCGTAAATAGGCAGGGAAAATTTAGCGTATTTCTCGCGTTGTGCTGTTTTGAACCAACCTATGGAGGCAAAAGGGCCTCCTTTTTTGATGGTGTGCAATATGCGTTTGGAAGGCATGCTGATATAACTGCATTTACATCCTGCTTTGTTCATGATTCTTTGAGTAAGATGCAGTAAAAATCCCTCTGGTTTTTGGGCGGTGTTTGTATAGTAATAGGGTGGAAGTTCTATATAGCCAATTTTTAGTTGTTCTGCATAGGCTGTATCGTGAATTAAAAATATAACTGAAAATATTACAGTAAGATGTGTGAGTATGAGATAAAGGTTCTTTGTCATATCTCTTTCAGTTATTCATCTCTTTTGTTGCTGTTAATTTGCCGTAAGTTACCAGATTAATATATTTAAGATGGGTGTAGTGATAACACGTATAGCTGTGCCTGTCTATTGGACAGTCAGAAATAGGACAAAAGAAAACCCCGGACAGAACCGAAGTTCCGTCCGGGGGCTTTAAATACATGTTGCACAGATTACTGAGTAACGTGTCCTAACCAAATGTTAACGGTTTGCTTTTAGTATTACCTAAATTACGCGTATCAACCAAGATTAGCGGTTGTTATGAAATTGTTCTCAACGCGTCTAAACCGATTTAGTGGTTTGTTACAAAGTTTCAATAATTCCGTTTTGCCGTAGAAGAGGGGGTCCATTTTCGCACTTGCCGGGATAACCGGCTATTTCCAATCTCTCCGTGGGCCCGTTGGAGGTCTTAAAAGAACTCTCGCGGTAGGCTCCCCTCGAATTGAGCCTCGACTTGAGACTCGTTTTTAGAAAGTGCAATCAAATTGATTTCACTCCCGTCTGAGGGTTGGTAACGAGTTGCCTTGGTACAACTACCTCTGCCTTTGACTTAAAGATAACTCCGCTTAAGCCACGCGTCAATACCTAAAATATATTTTTATCGTTACTCAGCAGAAGGCAAATAAATTCGGATCGATGGGCAAATAAAAAAGCGAGGTAAAGATTCCTTGGAATCTTTACCTCGTTGAGTTTCGGATAGGTTAACGATATAAAACCCTGATATCCACAAAACTTGCTTTTTCAGTTCCGGTGAGAACCATGGCTGAGGTGAGTTCTGCTTTAAGCTGGTCGATGTATTTTTCCACGCCTTCCTGCAAGCCGCCCACGGTGGCGATAGAGAAGGGGCGACCGATCATGACTGCATCTGCACCAAGGGCCAACATCTTAAGAACGTCGATGCCGGTGCGCACGCCGCCATCGACCATTACGGAGCACTGGCCTGCAACTGCACGGGAGATCTCAAATAGCACTTCTGCTGTGCCGGGACAGGAGTCGAGTACACGCCCGCCGTGGTTGGAAACTACGATACCCTTTGCGCCTGCATCTATGGCCATGCGTGCTTCGTCCGGGGTCATGATGCCCTTAAGGATGAAGTCAGCGTTTACGGACTCAATGATCTCACGCAGTTTGCGCATACATTTCGGAGTAACCGGGCGTCCCATTTTCTTGAGGGTGATCAGTCCGGCAGCATCGATGTCCATACCGATGATTTTACATCCGGTTTCTTCGGCTTTCTGGAGCTTTTCATTCAGTTCTTTGTCTTCCCACGGTTTAATAAAGGGAATGCCGTGTCCATCAACATCCTTGATCGCTGCAAAGCCGCTTTCATGGATAAAGGGCGGTACTCCGTCTCCGGTGCAGCCGATGATGCCTTTTTCTTTGCAGCCTTTAAGCTTGTTGGTGATGTAATCAAGCTCGCTGACCTTGCCCCCCATGTTGAATTCAACTCCGCCGATGGGTGCGGCAATGACCGGAATATCAAGGTCGATACCCATGACATTTACCGAGGTGTCCGGTTCGCTGAATTCATGGATGGTGCGCATGTTTAACTTGAGGTCTTCAAGGGCTTTTACATTATTTTTGAAGCTGGAAGCAGTGCCGAGTCCGCCCATGCCAGGTACTTCGCCGACACAGGCTTTACCGTTACAGACAGGGCAGACTTTGCAATAACCTTTCATTAATTCACGAGCATTATCTCGTACTTCTTTCATGTGGATTCTCCTTAAATATATTAAAAAATAGTAATCAGCATTCTGGTTGCTACGATTATGAGCAGCACTGCGAAAATTTTCTTGAGCTTATCTACAGGCAGGCTGTGTGCCAGCCGGACACCGATGGGCGCGGTAAGCATACTAGCTGAAACGATCCCGATCAAGGCGGGCAGGTAAACATAGCCGATGCAGTAGGAGGGTAGTCCTTCCACGCCGATTCCAGTCCATACGTATCCGGCAGTCCCGGCAATGGCGATGGGTAAGCCGATTGCAGCAGCAGTGCCGATGGCGGTATGGATGACGATGTTGCACATGGTCAGGAAAGGTACGGAAAGGGTTCCGCCGCCGATACCGACCAGGCTGGAAAATATACCGATCACGTTACCAGCCACGAACATTCCCTTGGAGCCGGGAACCTGCCGCGAAGCTTTGGGTTTGAGCCCGAAAAGCATCTGTGAGGCAACGTAGTACAGGAAGACTACAAATATGCCTTTCAGGAAATTTGTATTCATGAACGAGGTGGACAGAGAACCGAGAAATGTTCCGAGGATAATTCCCGGAGTGATGGTCTTGAAAATATCCCAGCGCACAGCCCCGCGTTTATTGTGCGAGCGCATGCTGGATATGGAAGTGAAGATGATACTTGCGAGGGAGGTTCCCAGTGCAATGTGCATCAGGTGTACTTCAGGGATGCCCAGCGGGGGCAAAGTGAAGACGAGGATGGGTACAATGACCAGCCCCCCGCCGATGCCGAGCAATCCGGCCAGAATTCCGGCGAAAATACCAAGTACAATGAAAATCAGTAAGGTAGAGAACATCCGTTCCTCCTCTACTTTTGCTACAGGTTATTCTGATGAACTACGGCCTGTTGCCGCTTCTTCGACTTCAGCAATATGCTTGCGCATGGTTTCACGGGCCTGAGCTGGATCACGATTCTCAAACGCTTCAAGAATTTTGAAATGCGCAGTGATGGAGGCCTGCTGGCGTTTAGGCGGTTGCAGGATTTCACTGCGGCTTTCTTCCATGATGCGATCTAATGCCTGCATCATTTCCGGAAAAATGGAGTTTCCGGTAGCTTTGGCAATTTCAAGATGCAATTGGGCGTCAAGATTGCTGGTGTTCTTGCCGCTCTGGGCTTTCATCTGTTGATCACAGACTATGACCTTTAAGCGGTTGAGCGTTTCCTCGTCCATTGAAGCAGCTGCCAGTGCGGCGATTTCCGGTTCAATGACTCTTCTGAACTGGAAAATGTCACTGATTCTTTTTTTCTGGTCGCTGAAAGCTGTGGTGAAGGCATCGAAGATATCTGCGTCCATGTCGGCAAGGATATATGTGCCATCCCCGCGGCGACTTTCAACCAGATTTTTCTGGGCCAGTGATTTGATTGCTTCCCGGATTGAGCTTCTTGAAACTTTGAACCTTTCCGCTAACGTCCTTTCCGCAGGCAGTTTGTCGCCTTTTTTCAGATTGCCCGATTCAATCAGCTCGGCAATTTGCCGTGCCACCGATTGGTGCACTGTTTTGGCTGGATTTTTTGAATCCATAATGGGTCCTACCAATTTATGATTTTGAACAATTGGTCTGACCAATATCATTGATTTAGAAATCAAGCAATATAATCAAGATCAAAAAAAAGCCGTCTACTATTGGTAGACGGCTGTTCTGCGTAGGGTTGCAGCTAAATTTTAAGTACTTAAGGTCATGAAGCGGGCCAAAGTGGCCAGACCAATGCAGATGAAAAATACAGCCAGCCCGGTGGCGAACTTGTTCAGTCTGCCACGCTGGTAATCTTTGATGAAGCCCCATTTGACCGCAATTCTGTAGAGGCCTGCCACAACGTGCATGACAACTAACGGAGCCAGCACAAGATAGAAGAAAATCCAAGGTCCGGATTGGATGCGTTCTGCTGATCGGGCCGCTGTGATAGGCAGGTCGCTGAGTACTGCCCACATGTGGATGGCACCCATAACCAGAATAAGCATGGCAGAAACGACCTGTACAACCCAAAGCCATGTGTCACGGTGTTTGAGCATCTTGGCGTGTTTCCAGATTGTTTTCTGGCCTTCAAGTCTGAAGGGGATTTTGCGTGCAGCAAGGTAGAAATGAAAGAGGAAAAGGAGAAAAAGGATAGGGCCGCCGATCTGGGCCATATAGTTTTCCTCGTAAGTGTGGGCAATAGTGTCCATGATGGACGGACTGAAAATCACACTTGAAACAAGGCTCATATGCATAAATACAAAAATGATAAGAGCCACCCCTGAAAACATCTGGAGCCAGTCCAGAATCGCGTCACTCTTGCCCCGCTTGACAGGAGCGACAGTAGCATTGAAAGACATCAGCACCTCCGTATAATAATTGAAATAAAATACCTCGCAACTGGTATTTTCCGCGCCGGAGATAATGTCCTCCAGATGTTGTTTTGTCAATCAACATAAACATTGTTTGTTGCAGGTAAGCACTTGGAATTATGGGGATGGAGGATTGGTTTACGTTTTTCGTAATTGTGTGGTGCTGGCGATGGTTTTTGGCTTCTTTTTATTCCTTTACATTGACCTTGGCGAAACCCATGCTTAATTTATTTTGCAGTGTTCATGGGATATTGTTAGTCGCCCTCTATTTTTACGATAATTTGTACTTCAAACCTGATTGACATACCGGAGTTAAAGAGACATGGTCCCTCAACAAAATGTGAAGGCTGTAGCAGCCGTTAAAGGATTTGATTTTGAAAAAATATGTATTTTCATGCTACTTTGCGGGGTGCTCCTAATGAGCTCCGGATGCAAAGTTGAAAAAATAGATGCCAATAAAAAGGAAGATGTGGCTGCCGGATTGATTGATAGTGAATCCGGGGCCGCTCCCGCAGTTCAGCCCGTTGCTGATTCCGATGCGGAAAAAGCCGCATCCGCTGAACTGAGCGATGAAATTAAGAAAGCTCTTGCTTCCGGCGAAGGGCCGCACGTGATCAAGCTCAAGAACGGTATGTCCATTCTTGTTAAAGAGGATGACCGCTTTCCGCTGGTTAATGTGCGTCTGTTCGTCCATGCCGGATCATCTTACGAAGAACCTGAGCAGGCCGGGATCAGCCATCTCTTGGAGCACATGGTATTCAAAGGTACCGAGACCCGTGGTCCCGGTGAGACTGCTCGTGAGATCGAGTCTGTGGGCGGTGATATGAATGCCGCAACCAGTTTTGACTACACTGTTTATTACGTGGAAGTCCCTGAGAATGAATGGAAGCTGGGCATGGACATCGTCACTGACATGACCTTCAACGCCAAGATTGATCCCGAAGAACTCAAGTCTGAGCGCGAAGTTGTTCTTTCCGAGCTGGAGCGGGGTGAAGACAACCCCGGTAGCAGGATTTTCAAAACTCTGCAGTCCATAGTCTGGAAGGATACCAGTTACCAGTGGCCTATCATCGGTTACCGTGACACTGTGAAAGGAATTTCATCCGAAGATATTCACGCATACATCGACCGCCTTTACCAGCCGCAGTCCATGCTGCTCAGTGTTGTCGGTAAGATTGACCCCGAGGCTGTGGTTAAGGAAGCGGAAAGACTTTGCGGCAGCCGCAAGTCCGTTAACCCTGTTGTTCCGCCAACTGTGTTCCCTGTTCCTGCTTCCGGCAAGACTACTGTTAAGGTTGTCCCCGGTAAGTGGAATAAAGTTTATATCGGTGCAGCTTTCCCCATTCCCGGCCTGAGTTCTTCTCAGATTGCCGGACTTGAAACCATGTGTGAGCTTCTTGGTGGCGGTGAAACATCCCGTTTGTACCGTAAGTTCAAGTATGAAAAACGCATGGTGGATAGCATCTCCGTGTCTTCCCTTACTCTTGAGCGGGCCGGGATGCTTTACGTCTTCGCCACTCTTGATGCTGATAAGGTTGAAGAGTTCTGGAAAGAACTCATGATTGAGCTTTCATCAGTTGATTTCAACGATTTTACTGACCGCGAAATGGACCGGGTGGTCATCAACCTTGAGGATTCCCTATTCCTGACCAAGGAAACCCTTTCCGGGCTGGCCTCCAAGCTGGGTTACTTCCAGTTCTTTGAAGGTGGGCAGCAGGCCGAGGAAAATTACCTCTACGATCTGCGCAACATCACCCGTGATCAGTTGCAGCAGCTTTATGATGAGTATTTTGATCCTACCAAGTTGGCCGCCTGCATGCTTATGCCCGAAGGCGTAGAAGCTGACGCGCAAAGTTTTGAAAAAGCCGTTGCTGCTAACTGGCCCGCAAAAGCAAAGGCCGCAGCACAGTCTGATGACGTAGGCCCGGGCGAAGCTGCAACTATTGAGTTGGCAAACGGAAGCAAGCTGGTTTTTATTCCTGACGAAACCCTGCCTTACACTGCCATGTCCATGTATTGGGTAGGTGGTGATGCTGACCTTACTTCCGAAGAGCAGGGGCTTGCGGCAATGGTTTCCCAGAGTCTGACTCGTGGAACCGAGAGTTTGAATGCCACTGAGCTGGAAGATTTTGTTTCGGATAGAGCTGCATCCCTTGGTGCAACTGCCGGACGTGAAGTTTTCGCTATCAATGCAAAGTTTCCGTCTCGTTTCACTGCGGATATGTTGCCGCTGATCAGTGAAGTGATCTCCAGCCCGCGCTTTGCTCCTGAAGAGCTGGACCGCGCAAAGCAGGATCAGGTTTCTGCCATTAAACGCAAGGAAGACCGTCCTTTGAGCCTTGCATTTAGGAATATGTTCCCCTTCCTTTATAAAGACGGCAGTTATTCCTATTTCCATCTTGGAATGCCCGAGGATGTGGAGAAGTTCTCCCGTGAAGATATTCTTGCCTATTGGAAAAAGCAGTCTTCCCGTCCTTTCGTAATTTCCATCTGCGGTGATTATGATCGTGAAGCACTTGCTGCATTTGCAAAGGAACTGGACGGCAAACTTGTCGTGAAGGATACCGCAGTGTCAGTGCCTGCCCCTCATTGGGGAGCGGAAAAGGATTTGACCATGACCCTGCCGGATCGTAATCAGGCTCATCTGATGGTTATTTTTCCGGTACCGGGTATGGAGGATGAAGAGGCCACCGCAGGGCTTTCTTTGCTTCGTGCATCCCTTGCAGGGCAGAGCGGACTGCTTTTTCGTGATCTGCGCGACAAGCAGGGGCTTGGTTACACCGTGACCGCCTTCCTCTGGCAGGCACCCAAGACCGGATTCATGGCTTTCTACATCGGTACCAAGCCGGAACAGCTTGAACAGGCCATGGCTGGCTTCGACAAGACTGTGAAAATGCTTAAGGAGAAGGATTTGCCGGAAGATGAAATCCTGCGCGCTCGCAATATCCTGCGCGGTGAGTACTATCAGGAACACCAGAGCCTGCTTTCCCGCAGCCGGGAAGCTGCCAGCCTGATCGTAAAGGGATTTGAGCCGAACCTTGATCAAAAGATAATCGAGAAGGCCTCCAAGACTGATGCCGCTCAGGTCCGCGAGTTGATTAACAAATACATCGACTGGGACAATAAATATACTTTGACCGTAAAGCCGTAAGGTAAATTAAAACCCCCTCACTTCATGAAGTGAGGGGGTTTTAATTTACCTCCAAATATCTTCCTCTTCTACCAATATCTCAGCTGTGCCGTTGGTATCTTCCACAATCCGTGCGCAAAAATCTTCCACCTGATCTGAGGGCATGATCAGCGTAAACATCAGGCTGGCTCCGAAGGATTGCTCTTCGATCTCTGCCCGGTATTCGCCAAGCATGCGTCTCAGCATTCCTTCCTGCGCATACGAAATTTCAAGTGTCAGTATGCGCATGGGCACTTTCATGACTACTTCGAGTTCTTCCAATCCCTGTTGCACTGCACCTGAATAGGCTCGCACAAGCCCTCCGGTTCCGAGTTTAATTCCTCCGAAGTACCTTGTCACCACAGCGGCGATGTCCCCGATGCCGCTTCCTTGTAATACTTGCAGCATGGGTTTACCAGCTGTGCCTTGCGGTTCGCCGTCGTCGCTCATGCCCATGTCCCCGGTCTGGGGAGGTCCGGCTATGAAAGCGGAGCAGTGGTGACGGGCGTCAGGAAATTCGCTTTTTATGGCTGCTATGAATTCTTTTGCTTCTTCACGAGTCTGTACAGGCTTGAGGTCACATATAAATCGACTTTTTTTAATCGTTTCCTCAGTGCGGATGCTTTTTTTGGGGACAGGATATGCTTGATTAGCCATGTTAGATTACTGCTTGATATAATTGATTTTGTCTTGTTTGTTATCCGTAAGGTTAATTCATACAGCACAGAAATTTAAATTTAAAGGAATTTATCTCTTGACTCAGTAATAGGAATTGTTATTATTTAATCAAGGTTGATGGGAAAACAACTAATTTGGATATTTTAGACAGTAAGGAGATAATTATGGGAAGCCTTAGAGATTACAAGAATTGGGACATTGATTGGGAAATGACTCCTGAAGATGCCGTAACCCTGTACCTTGAGTGGGGAAACCATCCTTGGGATTCCAAGTTTGCTCCGGTAACTTCCAAGAATGACTATACAAACTATTTCACCGTTTATCTGTGGGACGATAAGCCGAGAGTGCTCTTCGTACGCAGGAACTCGGAAGAGGCTCGTGAACTGATGAGCATTGAACTGCCCAAGGACATTGCTGAAAGGTTCAGGAAGTCGGTCGGCGACCTTAAGGGTAACTATCCCGTAAACGCCGAAGTAAGAGAATGGATCGAATCGCAGATGAATAATTAGTTCCCATCTCCTTATCATCTAACCCGCAGGGGGACAGGCTACCAGTCTGTCCCCCTCACTTTTTGTTGTGTGTTAATTGTCCTCTTGTGGTATTATTCTTAATAAGGGGTACTGAAGGCAATTGTATTGTTTTTGATGGGAAGGGACATATGCCTGAAATGAATAACCACCAAGAGTTTGGTGAACTTCTGCCTGCAATGATTTGCGAGTTTTTGCCGGATAGTACCCTTACGTATGTAAACAGGGCATATTGTGAGTATTTTGGAAAAAATGAAGATGAGCTAGTAGGCTACAAATTCTTAGAGTTCCTACCTGAAGATGCTGTAGATGCTGTCAAAAGCCGATATCTGACCCTTACTCCTGAAAATCCGATTCAAACCCATGTGCATGAAGTGGTCAGGGATGGAGAGATCTATTGGCATGAATGGACGAATCGAGCTTTTTTTGATGATCAGGGGCAGGCGGTCCGTTTTCAAGCCGTTGGTCAGGACACAACAGAACGCAAACTGATGGAGCAGTTACTTCAGTCACGGCTTATGCTGCGTGAATATGCCATTGAACACAGCGTAGATAGTATTATAAGCCGTACTCTTAAAGATGTAGAAAAGTTTACCTGCAGTAATTATGCGTTTTTCCGTTTTGCAGAGTCCAATGATTTTATTCTTGACGCTGAAGATCTGTTTAAACTGAATTATTCGTTACGAAAAAAGTATGAAAGAAAGATTCAGAATATTTACATGCTGGATAGCTGGTGCTTTGAGTGTTACCAAAAATGTTGTTCAATATATAATGGAACAATTGAGGAAGGTGTTTTGCGTAAAGATTTACAAGATGATTTTATGCAATACTTTTTAATCACCCCTCTAATGTATCAAGGTAAAGTTTTTGCTGTTCTGGGTTTATGCAAACAGGATCGGCCTTTTTCTAAAAAAGATACGGAAGTAATTAATCAGTTGGCACCTACTGTCGCTGATGCTGTTGTTCATAAAATTATGTGCAATGCTCTGCTAAAAAGCAAAGAGCAGGCTGAGGCGGCAAGCAAGGTTAAATCTGAGTTTCTCGCAAATATGAGTCACGAAATACGTACGCCCATTAATGGAATAATGGGTATGCTTCAACTTTTGAAAACAACTGACCTTGATGCTGAGCAGTTGGAGTATACTGACTATGCCTTGAAATCCAGCAGCAGGCTGAGTTCATTGCTTACAGATATTCTCGATCTTACTATGGTTGAAGCGGGGCAGCTTGAATTGCAGATTGCGCCTTTTGAAATAGCGGAGACTTTAGATTCGGTTAATCAGTTGTTCGGGCAGGAGGCTCGTGACAAAGGGTTGGTCCTGAATTTTGATATCAGTCCTGAGGTTCCGAAAACAGTAGATGGCGATGCTCTGCGGTTGCAGCAAGTCCTTGTTAATCTTGTAGGTAATGCCTTAAAATTTACCGAACAGGGTAGAGTAGATGTTGGAGTAGCTCTGGCGGAAGACTATTCAAAAGGACTTCTTTTTGAAGTCCGCGATACTGGAATCGGTATCTCAGATGACATGCAGGAGAAGCTTTTTGAGCCATTCATTCAGGGAGATGGTAGTTATAAGCGGAGCTTTCAAGGGGCCGGCTTGGGGCTGTCGATTTGTAAGCGTGTTTTAAAGGTTATGGGCGGTGAAATTTGTGTCTCCAGTGTTCTGGGAGAAGGTGCTGTCTTTTCGTTTACAATGCCCCTGATTACCGGGGATTCCATTTTGAAAGCTCTAGCTTAAGCTGCATTTTTTGTACTGCATTAAAAAAACTGTTTTGCTACTTGTGTTCTAAATAAAAATCAGTATGCTTTCTTCCATTCCAACGTTCGCATCCCTTTATTTTATCCGAAAATAAGCAACGAACTGCCGAAAATCCATTGCTATATTTGGCCGTGGCGTAATTCCTTATGTATTTCTTTCGGCATCACATATTCTCAAGGAGGCTCATATGCCCGTTAAGTTTGCAGACCGCATGTCTACAGTGCACAGGTCTTTTATTCGTGAAATTCTGAAAGTAACTGAAGATGCTTCAATTATTTCTTTTGCCGGTGGTTTACCCAATCCTGAACTTTTCCCTGTTTCCGACCTTGAGGAAGCTGCGGTTAAAGTTATGCGGGAGAGCGGACCGCAGTCCATGCAGTATTCCACAACAGAAGGTTTCCAGCCCTTGCGGCAGTATATTGCAGATCGTTATAAGGAGAAAAAAGGCATCGAGGTTGATGCTGATGAAATCTTGATAACTTCTGGTTCACAGCAGTGTCTGGACTTGCTGGGCAAGGTTTTTCTTAATGCTGGGGATAACGTTGTTATCGAACGGCCCGGTTATCTTGGCGCGATCCAGTCTTTCTCGGTTTTCCAGTCAAATTTCCTTACTGTAGGTCTTGAGCACGACGGTCCTGATCTTGACGAACTGGAAAAAGTGCTGGATGAGAACGAAGCTAAGATGTTTTACGCTGTAACAAATTTTCAGAATCCTTCAGGGCTGACTTACAGTGCGGAAAAACGTCAGGGCGTGGCAGATATTCTTAAAGATCGTGATATCCTTTTTGTGGAGGATGATCCTTACGGTGAACTCAGGTTTATGGGTGATTTTGAGAAACCTGTTGTGCGCGGTTACCTTGAAGATAACGGCATTCTGCTCGGTTCTTTCTCAAAGGTTGCTGCTCCGGGATTCCGCCTTGGCTGGATGGTCTGTGGCGGGGAAATGCGGGATAAGCTGATCATCGCCAAGCAGGCTTCCGACCTGCATACCAGTACATTTGCTCAGCGGGTTATGCATCAGTATGTTATTGATAATCCGCTGGATAACCATATTGAAAAGATCCGTGAACGGTACGGAAATCAGCGTGCGGCAATGGTTAAGGCCATTGAAGAGTATTTTCCTGCCGAGGCAAAAGTTACCCGTCCTGAGGGCGGTATGTTCCTCTGGGTAACACTCCCGGAAGGAATGTCTTCCATGGATCTCTTTGATGAGGCCATTAAGAACAAGGTGGCTTTCGTTCCCGGACGTCCTTTCTATGTGGATGGCAGCGGCGAGAATACCTTTCGCCTTAACTTCTCCAACTCTGACGAAGAGCACATTGTAGAAGGAATCAAGCGTCTTGGTGCTGGCATCAAGGATTTTCTGAGTAAAGAATAGTTGTTAATTCCATTTAAAATTAAAGGCCCTGAAACCTAGGTTTCAGGGCCTTTTTCAGTATCTGTGGCTGGCTGATTTTAATGGTAGCCATTCTCATGCATGAAGTCGGTGTACTTGGCGTCAACAACCATGATGTGCTTGATGAGCCAGTCCTTGAGGAAGCGGATAATGTCGGTAGAGGCGGTAACTTTGCCTGCAGCAACATCGTCTCTAAATTCAGCGATTTTATCGATGAAAGTCTTATGCAGCTTCTTGTGCGGTGCTGTTTCCGGGTAGCCATGCTTGTCGAAAATCTTTTCTTCGTATCCAAAGTGGTAAATGGTGTACTCAAGGAGTCTTTCAGCCACTTCGCCAATTACTGTGTCGGCCTTGCGCTGGCGCATGGCTCCGTAAAGTTCGTTAATCAGGTCCAGAAGTGTCATGTGATGTTCATCAATGGTGCGCACGTCAACTGAAAGATCATCTGACCACTCAACGATTTTGCCGGAGCTGGTGTCCACAATTCTTCCGGTTGAAATTCCCTGTACAATTGAATCAAGTTCTTCGACAACACTGGCGATTTCAGTGAGTGCGTGGGCGGATGCGGACATGCCTTCCGAGGTCTCGGATGCAACCCTTGCCACATCACTGATGGCCATGTTGATTTCTTCGGATGCTGCGGACTGTTCTTCACTTGCTGCAGCAATGGATTCAACCTGAGTGTTTGTCTCGTCAACGATTCCCACAATTGCTTCCATGAGTTCACCAGACTTGGCTGCGGACTCAGTGGAGTTAACAATATCCTCTGCAGCAGATTCAACAGCAGCGATATTTTCGCGTGCATTGTCCTGAATTTTGGAGACAGCCTCGCCAACGCCCTTGGTGGCGTCCATGGTTTTTTCAGCAAGCTTACGGACTTCGTCAGCAACAACTGCGAATCCTCGTCCAGCTTCACCGGCACGGGCTGCTTCAATTGCTGCGTTCAGGGCCAGCAGGTTGGTCTGGTCAGCGATATCAGTAATTACGGTCATGATCTGGCCGATGTTGTCAGCCTGTTCACCCAGAGTAGCCATGGTTTCCTTGAGGTTGAGGATAGTGTCCTTGATCTGTTCAAAGGACTGGATGGCTTCTGTTACGCCTTTTGCGCCATGGACTGCATTGTCCTTGGACTGGGCAGAGCTGTTAGCGGCAAGGCTGGCGTTCTGGGCGACTTCCAGAACTGTACTGTTCATTTCTTCCATTGCAGTTGCGGTTTCGGTTACACGATCGCGCTGCAGGTCCATACCGGCGCTTACCTGGTTGACCTGCGCACTGAGTTCTTCAATCCCTGCGAAAAGTTTTCCGGAAATGCCGCCGGCATTTACAGCGGATTTGTTGATAGCTTCAAGTGCTTCTTTCTGATCAGCAAGTTCCTTGCGGGCATTTTCAGCTTCTGACTCTGCTTTATTTACCCTGCTGCGCAGATTGTCTGCTTCCTCTTCTGCCTTGCTGAAGTTTTCAGCCAGCTCATGGATTGTTTTTCCGGCTTTTTGGGCTGTTTCATTAACCTCGTCATCAAGGCCGGCAGGAATGGAAGCCTTTGTTTTGCCTTTGCTCAGGTCAACAAGATAGTTACACAGAGTTTCCTGCTGATTGCTGAGTCCTGAATTAAGGGAGATAAACGCCAGCACAGTTGCAACAATGGCAACACAGAGAATAATTATTTGGGAGAGGGAAATTCCAGATTCAGCAGCCGGGAAAAAAGCAGCCATGACAACCGAAGCAACGGCCATCAGGAATATCACAACTATGGATAAGGTCAGTTTCAGTTTCTCAGGCATGTTTTCTCCTTTTGCGGGAAATTCTTGTTCTGGTTCGTTAACTATTCTTATAAAATAAAAAAAGTTTATTGCGCAAGCATGTTACAGACAAAAACTGCTTTCCATTGAAAAAAATAACATCATTTTCGCAGAGTTGTAAATTAAATGACTGTTTTTCCTCATCACGTCAGTCCCAGCGGAGGTAGGGCTGTTGCAACTTCCTTAATTACCGAGCGTATCCATTGCTGTGCCGGATCACTGTCATTCAAGGAATGCCAGTGCTGAGACACTTCGAATTCTGTGTTTTCCAACGGCATCCTGACTATGCGTAATCGTCCCTTTGCTGCATATATTTCTGCCAGACGTTGGGCCATACTGCCGACAAGATCAGAATTTTCTACCAGTGCAGGAATAACTGTCTCCTGTTGCAATACAATCTTGATTTTTCTCTGCACTCCTTTGCGGTAAAGGTAGTCCTCAAGAAAGCCCAGTCCTGATTCTGAAAGGGAAAGAGCCGCAAATTCACTATCGGCCATTTCTTCTTCATTCATTACCCTGCCTTGTATTGGGTGGTCTTTGCGGACAACGCAAACCTCCCTATCTTCAAACAGCTTCTCCTTGAGTACCCCGGCTCCGTAATCTCTGGGGCAGCCAAGAAACAGATCCAACTTGCCATTTTGAAGCATTTCTGTCCGTTTTTCATAGGTGGTTTGCATTATGCGAATGGAAATTTCCGGAGCTTTGGCTTCAATGATCTTTAGTATGCCTGGGAGTAGCAGCTGACAAAGATAGTCGCTGAGTCCAAGGTTGAATGTCCGTTTGGATGAAGAGGGATCAAATTCTCCCCGGTCGGCAAGTGACTGGTTTATTGTTTTCAGGCTGGGAGCGATGTTTCGGTGTATTGTTTTGCAGAGGGGAGTAGGTTCCATGATATTGCCCCTGCGGACGAATAGCCGGTCATCAAAGTGGTGGCGAAGCTTGGAAAGAGCATGGCTTACCGCAGATTGGGTCATGAACAGCTTGTTCCCGGCAAGGGTCAGGCTTCGTTCGGTAAATATCGTATCGAGTATGACCAGCAGGTTCAGGTCAAGATTGGACGGATTAGTTTTGCTCATACAGGGAATGAATAGTTTTCAGTGGTAAAAGTTAATAAGCGGGAGTAGTTATGCCTTCACATACATCTCTAATACTTTATTTCAGGGGAAATTTAAATGTTTGCTTTCTATGGTTCTATCGCGGTTGTTGTGGCTTCTTCCGTGATTTATCACCTTGCTCAAAAAAGTATTGCCGGGGGCGGTTCTATCTTCGGTTCTCTTGCTTTTGCTTATGCTATAGCCATGGTGTTTAGTCTGGCGGGAATGTTTTTCCAGACCGGAAAGATAGAAGTGTTGGATATTATAAGCTTTAAGAACTGGCCGGTTTTGCTATTGGGATTAGCGGTCTTCGGTATCGAAATCGGTGTACTGCTGACTTACAAAGCCGGAGCCAATGTAAACACCTTGCCGATTCTGGTTAACGGGGTGGTTATGGCATGTCTTATCCCTCTTGGAGCTTTGATTTACAGGGAGCACATATCAATTACATCCGTTTTTGGGATATTGTTGATCGGTTCCGGAGTATGGCTTTTGTGTTCGTCAGGGCATGCTTGATAGGTTATGTGTCATTATCAATAGCACGGAGTGAGCATGTTCATTTTAATGCCAATTCGGTGCATGGCTTCTTCGCATTCATCTGATTCTTTGAATTCTTTTAATAAGCGTGAAAATTTCTGGCTAATTTTTCCACTGCCCGGTTTGCGGGTGAATCCGATATAAAGTGGGGTCACGTGAATCGCAACAGGGCTGGCTACAATCTTATCTTCCAGATTCATGCCATCTAAAATATGGTTGCCCACCGTAAGGTATCCGGCAACAAGATCAACTCGTCCGGCCATGAGTTTCAGGAAATTCTGACGTAAATTTTTAACCTCATCCCTATGAAACATTGTGCTGTTGTCGAATTCTTTTCCGTATGTATAACCTTTTATTGTACCGATGTGTTTGCCATTAAGTGAAGGGACTCCGGTGTACACAAAAGGATCATCAAAGCGTTTGAATATTACAGATGTTATGAACATGAGCGGCTCATCGGGATAGATCAGCCAGCGTTGCCTTTCTTTGGTTTTGCGCAGGCCGAAAATACCATCCACTTTGCCCGATTCAGCCATGAGTAGTGCTCTTTTCCAAGGAAGGAATTGGACTTCGAACCGCGTATGCATCTTACCAAAAGCCACTTTTGCTAATTCAACTTGCAATCCTTTAGCCGTTCCATCTTCTTCATAGTAGTATGGAGGGAAGGGGTCGGTTGCAAAAGTCAGCTGTCTGGCTGCAAATCCATATGCAGGGGACAATAGTATAGCCATCAAAATGACTATGATCGATTTTGATAAGTTTTTCATGCTCCCCCTTTTTCGACCGTTGCCTTTACAGCATTTATTTTATCAGCTTACAGAGCCTGTCTCCATAAATAAGCTCACTTTCCCGAAAGATAGCAGGCCAGTGCTATGGAATGGAATTTTGAGCTGTCGGAATCGCCCCTTGATGAGACAACAATGGGGACTTCACTGCCTACAACCACGCTGGCCATGGTTTTTCCGGCAATGGTAGCCAGTGCTTTGTATAGGATATTGCCGCTCTCAATTTCAGGGGTGAGCAGGATGTCAGCACATCCGGCTACAGGATCGTCGATTCCTTTGCAGGTTGCCGCTGTTGTGGAAATGGCCAGGTCCAGAGCCAGCGGTCCGGCAACGAGGGCATCACCGAAAGCGCCTTCTGCTGCCATTTTCGAAAGGATATCGGCATCTAGTGTGGCGGGCATGGCCGGATAGTTCACTTTTTCTGTGGCCGCGAGGATGGCCGCTTTTGGCTTTTCCATACCGAGGCTGCGCGCAACATCGAGGGCGTTGCGCAGGATATCCGCCTTGCGCTGCAGGTTCGGTTTAATATTGACCCCGGCATCAGTCAGCAGGATAAGTCTTTGCTGGGAGGATGCTTCGAATACAGTTACGTGGCTGATGATACCTTTTGTAGGTACTCCGGTCTGTTTGTTGAGGATGGCTTTGAGTACTGTGCTGGTGCTGACCAGCCCTTTCATGATCAGGTCGGCCTTGCCTTCTTTGAAGTATGATACTGCGACAGCTACTGCTTCGACATCATCACTTTCATCGTGGAATTCAAATCCGTCAATGTTCAATCCGTGTTCTTCCGCTACAGCAATGGATTTTTTCTTGTTGCCGATGAATATCGGCTCGGCAATACCTTCTTTATGCGCTGTGAGGGCGGAGCGGATAACAAATTCTTCAGCGCATGGGGCAATTGCCACTCGCGCAGGCCGTTCATGATTACGAACTGCTGTAATGATTTCATCTAAGGATGTTATGGTCATGTGCGCACCTTTTTACGGTCTGGAAGTTCCGTCTGGTTTTAGATCAATCCCGCAATAGTTAAGCGTTATTCATCACCACGTTTGAGTGCGATCATGCCGGTACGGCAGAGGCTTTTTATGCCAAAAGGCTGCAATATCTTTATAAGGCCTTCAACCCTTTCCTGGTCCCCGCTGAGTTCTACAGTAATGGTTTTCTGGCCCATACCGACAACATCGGCCCGGAAGACTTCGAAAATCTGCATCACCTGTGACATGGTATCTTTGTTTACTTCAACCTTTATAAGCACAAGCTCGCGGTCTACAAATTCCTTGCGGGCGAGGTCGTCCAGTTGAATGACAAAGTCCATGGCTTTGAGTTCTTCAGTGACCTTGGTTATTTCTTCCCGGCTGCCTTCGGCGCAGATGACCATGCGTGACACATCCATGTTCTCTGTTTCACCGCAGGAAATGGAAGTGATGTTGATTTTATTATCTTGAAAGGCGGCTGATGATTCGGCAAGAACCCCGGTTTTGTTTTTTACAAGTGCGGATATGGTATGTTTCATCTTTACTCCTGAAAATGACAGTTCTTTTTCTTGGAGCATACACGCAAAACTATCCGTGAACAAGGCGGGACAGCAAAAGAGGAGGAGGGGGTGGCGGTATTAAATTGTAGTTAATCCGGGAGGGCAGAAGCCTTCAGAGCGCATCTTGACCAGTTTTTCCGCGTCTTCTTTGGTCTGGGGTTTGTCAAAGTAATAACCCTGAACGTAGTCGCAGCCGATATCTTTGAGCAGAATAAGCTGCTGCCTTGTTTCAACACCTTCTGCAATGACATCCATGCTCAGGCTGTGCCCCAGGGCATTTACTGCACGGACAATTTCAAGTGATTCGTGGTCTCCGGCCATGTGGCTGACAAAGGAACGGTCAATCTTAACAGTGGAAGCAGGGAAGCGTTGCAACTGGGCCAATGATGAATATCCGGTACCGAAGTCATCAACAGCCAGTCTGATTCCCATTTCACCTATTTTTTTCAAGTTTAGGGAGGAGGCTGCATTGCGCTCCATGATCGCGGATTCAGTTATTTCCAGTTTGAGGTTGTCAGCTGGAATCTCGGTTTCCCGCACAATTGTCTGAATCGTCTCAGCCAGATCCGGTTTGGAAAGCTGGCTGGGAGAAAGGTTCGCGGTCAGGAAAAGGTCACTGGCATTGGGGTAGCGCCTGATCCAAGAAGACATGAATCTGCATGCTTCAAAAAGTATGATCCGGTCGAGTTCAACGATCAATCCTGTTTCTTCTGCAACAGGAATAATCTGGTCCGGAGTCAGGAAGCCACGTTCCGGATGGTTCCAGCGCACAAGTGCTTCGAAACCGGCCAGATTGCGGTTCTGCATGCTGTAAACAGGCTGAAAATAAGGGAAAAATTCATTCTCAGGAATGCCCTGCCTTATTTCGGTCTCTATCAGCAGGCTCTGCAGGGCTTTTTCGTGCATGGTTTTGTTGAAGACCTTGAACTTGTTCACCCCTTGTTCCTTGGCCTTGTACATACTGATGTCGGCATCACGGATGATGTGTTCGGGGTGCTCATAACTGGAGGTCTTAAAAACAATGCCGATACTGGAGCTGATGACTACTTCCCGCGAAGATATATTCATCGGCTTGCGGATTTCATTGCGAATGTCGCGGATTATCTGGATGACCATCTGGGGAGTGGAAAAATCATCAATCAGTACCGCGAATTCATCACCGCCCATCCTTGCCACGGTATCAACCGGACGCAGGCAATGCTTGATTCTTTTACCTACTTCAATGAGCAGTTCGTCACCTGCCTGATGGCCGAGGCTGTCATTAATGCGTTTGAACATATCGATATCGAGCATCAGGACAGCAAAAGTCCTTTCAGGTATTTTGCGGGACATGTCCAGTGTTTCTTCCAGGCGTTCAAGGAAAAACGTGCGGTTGGGCAGCCCGGTCAGGGAGTCATGCAGGGACTGGTAAGAAAGCCTGCGTTCATATTCTTTACGTTGGGAAATATCATCGTAGATTATGAATGTTCCGGAAATTTCATCATTGTAGAGAAAGGGGTACCCAAGAATTGAAACCGGGATCAGTCTGCCGTTTTTATGGCGACGCATATCTTCGGTCCGGTATGTCTCTCCGCCGAGGATTTTTTTCAGGTTTGCTCTGATCTTACCTGTGTTGGTCGGAGAAAGGTTCTCACAGCAGGGTGCCATTTCTTCAGTGGAGTAGCCGAACAGTTTGTTGAAGGCCCTGTTTGTGTCCACCACATTACCTTTAGAGTCAGTTAATGCTATGGCCTGCGGAGAGCTTTCAAATAGCTGCATGAACCGGGATTTGTGTCTGAAAATTTTGCGCTCGGCTACAATTTCCAATGTGGAATCGAAGGCGGTGCCTGTGTACAGGACGGGATTTCCTTGAGCATCATAGGAAGTGCGGGCGTTAACGGTAACCCATTTTTCTTTCCCGTGGCGGTGGTTTACACGTAGCAGCATGCCATTGACCGCTCCATCGGAGAGTAGCCTTTTCAGGAATTTTCGACGTCCTTCATGATTATAGAGAAATCTTGAGGCCTGATCGTTTTCGACCAGCATTTCGTCTACGCTGTCATATCCCATGATTGCAGCCAATGCCGGATTGGCTACTGTAACTTTTCCAGAAGCAGATATCTGGAAAATGGCAACGGTGGCGTTTTCAAAGATTGAGCGGAATTTCTTTTCGCTTTCCAGCAGGGCTTCCTCTGCTTGTCTGCGCAACAGAGCTGCTGCGACCTGTTCGGATATAGCCACCATCAGGTCAATGTCCCTAGAGTTGTAGACTCCGCTACGTTCGTAGGACTGGATTGCCATTACACCCATTATTTTCCCCCCGAATTTCAGGGGGATGCCCATCCATGATTTCGCAGGGGAGCCGACATGGTTAATGCTGTTGGTCCTCTGGTCACGGAAGTCATTTTCATCAAGCAACAGAGGATGTTCTGCCTTGATCACTTCTACGCTCAGGCTTTTACCTTCTATCATCGGCAGGACTGTATAAGGTGCCATGAAATCTTTTTCGTCAGCGTAGTAGGGAAAAGTTAATGTCTTTTGTTCTTCGTCGTATAGTCCGACAAAGAAGTTTTCAGCTTCAATGAACGGCTTGAGGCTTTCGTGAACCTGCTTGAGGAAGATGGGTGTGTCTGCAGTCGAATTTAGAGCAGATGAAATTTTGTATAAAATCAGGTTGATATTTTCAGTCTGTTTTCGTGCTGAAATATCGCGAAGGGATTCAATTGCGCCGATTGTGTTACCGTTTGCATCCTGTATAGGTGCAGCCTGAACCCATAGGTTGGTGCTTTTACGGTTGCCAAGGTTCTGAATACAGATTTCAGCGGCAAGAGCTTTTCCCCTGCGACTGATGGCACCGTATTCAATTTCCCCCAGCTCATCACAGCCGCTGACAAGATCAATCAGGCCGGGAGTCCTTTTTCCGTGAATGAGTTTGATGTGCTCGAAATCGCCTTTGCCTATGACTTTTTCAGCCTTAGTGCCCGTGAGTTTTTCAAGTGCAGGGTTCCAAGCAACGACGATCCCGTTTTCATTAATTATGAACGCAGGATCCGGAATGAACTGCAAAATGCTTACGGCGGGAGAGTTCGGTATGAGAGTCGATGCATCAAGGCCGGAGTAAGTTTTTTCGACCAGATTTATGAAGTCATTCAACTCATCGGCCAAATCCGTAGACTGACTTCCGATGGTGTCTTTTAGTTGTTTTTCCAGCAATTCGTGCATCGTAGTATGGGGATACGTTAATAATTGTTGAGTTGCAAGTCAGCTTGTCTCATTTTTGAAATATCATAACCTTGCGCCATAGTAACCTTATTTTCCGATTTTGTGGACAGAAATAGTCGGTTCGTTCTGTTTGTTACGTTGCACGCTGATCAAATAATATTCTCCATGTGGTGTTGCTATTTCCCATGTTTTACTGTTGGGAACCATTTTACCCCGAACAGTCTTTTCAATAATTTGGAATTTAGTCTTGTCTATTAGTCTGGATATTGAAAAATCTTTGAAGTATTGCGGGCTGCGCTTCATTTTTTCAAAAGAAGGAAGGCTAAATTTAATGCTCTGCCATTTTGAATAGACAGCCTGAGTTTCTGCTGTTGCGTTTCTATTTCCAGTCTGTCCCGGAAGTTGCGGGTAAAACGGCTGCCATTTTTCGCCATCATGGAATTCTATCCAGCCCAGTTCATCTAGGTAACGGGCCGGGACTCCGGCACTACGCATGATTGCGGTATTTAATATACAGATGTCTGCAAATGAGCATGCTTTGCGGGTATCCAGTACTTGGATAGGAGTGAGTGCATTCCCCATTGTGCCACTTTTTACTGATGATATTCCGGTATTTAATGTCTCAATTTTTTTGAATAGTTTTTTCAGTCCACCCACTTTATTAAGGTTGAATTTTTCATACAGGATTTTACGCCAATTGCTTTGTTGTTCGTACATTATGCGCGGGTTGAGGATGTATTCTTCAAAAATGCTGTCAGCGTATTTTAGACCTATTGATTCAGTCTCTTTTCTTGCCAGATCAGCGAATTGAGCATTCTCAATCAATTCAGAACCATTAACAGTCAACAAGTCTGCCACAGGCAGTATGGAAATTAATTTAAGCAGTGAGTCGCTGTTTTTAGGCGGACAGGTGGCAATTGCCTGCAATACTTGCGGGGTGTTCAGCCCGGATTTTGCAATGTCAGAGACATTATCAGGGGCTGCGATTTCAGCTCCGTTTTTCATGCCTGCCAGCATTTGTAGGCGTTTGTTTTTTATAGAATCAAATTCCGCCTTCTTGGTTCCTTCTGAGTTTTTGGGCGGTGTTGGGATATTCAAGGTGTCCTTGTAGGCAAATTTAAAGCTGATTGTGCCTTCTGGTCTGTTGTTAGGCTGCATCCTGAGCAATACAGAAGGACGCGTGGGTTGTTCTCCCGGAATCCAGATTGATCCTGTGTATGCGGAATCTTCACCGTTTGATGCAGAGATAAGTACAGACCCCGGCCCCAATGTGATTTCCGCTTTGCCTTCAGCGTCGGTAGTTTTTCCGGCAACAGGGCGAAACGAGGCATAGTTCAGGACTGAAAAAAATATTCGTGTTTCAGGCAGAGGGTTGCCCTTGGAATCGGTGACCAGAATTTTAGCTCTGCTTGCCGGGGCATAACGGGCAGTGGTGTTAATCAGAGTGCAGCCGAACGCACGGCCCAGAATCGGGTAATCTGTTGAGCTTGCATTGCCGTATGCATAGGAAACCACCAGCGGAGCCTTGCGGACAGAACCGCTGAACCATGCATGGTCAAGTCCGTAATCAGGGTTGGCTGATTCAATGTAATGCCATTTCCCATCTACCTGAACTTCTGTCCAAGTGTGGTTGTCATTGGAGTGTTGCCATGCCGGAACCATGGCCTGTCTTGCGGGGATGCCTACACTGCGCAGTGCGCTGACGGTGAGAATTACTGCTTCTTCGCATCTTCCCCAGCCTCTATTAATGGTCATAAGCGGGTTTTGGTCCCAGCGCTGAGTGGACTTGAACCCTGTTTTGGAAAAACACCATTGGTTTACGGCGAGTACAGCCTCTTCCATTGATGTGCACTCAGTAACCAGAGGGAGAAGCTCAGAATAAAATTGTTTGCGCCAGCTGACCGCTTTTTCCTGACTCACGCGGTGAGGCAATACATAGTGCAGGAAATCGTTCCAAGAAACGTTTCTCCCCCACGGGGTAGATCTGCGGGCAAGGAAGGCATAGTCGAGGTTTTCGGCTAGCTCATCAGCAGAAAGGCCGGCCCGGTCTGAAGGGGGCAGGTTGGCGACTAGAAATTGCGCGGCCTGACGTCTTTCCGGTTTCTCATCATATCTGGAAATGAAGTCTTCTAATTCAGCATGGTTGCTGCCTGATGTTTCAAGTATGGTTTTTATTGAGTCGGAGTAGGGCGAAAGTTGCTCTTGAAAATTCTTAGTTGAACAGGCGCACAGGGAAATGCAGAGAAAAGTCGCGGTGATAATATATGGTAAGTTCTTGAGTGCCAGCATGAGGATTGGTTTAGCATATAGTCCGTGGCATGTAAAAATGGTTCATCCGGTTAATCAGTGTCAAAGCCATATTTAAGGATAAGTAGTCTTCTGTTTTTCAGATAAGCATTAATTCCTGTGTTTTCTTGCTGTATTAATGTGTCTTTATTGACATTAATATTGGATATATAATACCGAAGATAGTATTGATGACTGTTCGCAAAATTATCAGATCATTATTACTGTCGGAGGATTTATTGTGAATAAAAATGCAATGTACAATGAGGATTTATTGCGTTGTGCCCATATTATAGGTAGCAGTTTTAGGGATATGCATGATTTGGTGTTAAGTGTGCAGGAGTTTGTGCATTTTAATTCAGTACATGGCAGAGATCCAGATAATGAATATCACTTTAGGCATGATCTCAATGTTAAGAAACTTTTGCTGGCTGCACTTTCGTCTGATAAACAAAAGCCTCTTTTAACATGTGGACCTAGAGCGCGGCTGATGTATGATATTTTGAGAATGTATAATATTACATCTAAATTGCTCCAAGTTTATACTAGCGATTATGAAATAGTGAAAGGACATCAAATAATAGAAGTGTGGAATGACCATGAAAGCAAGTGGGAATCTTGGGATCCAGATTTTAATGTATATTACCTTGATAAAAAAACAGGGCGCCACATTGCCTATGATGATTTAGTATTTGGTGATCTTGAAGATGTGTTGCCGTTTAATCGAAATTCTAAAGGCTGGAGTGATACAGGGACAACTGTCTTAAAGGAGCATTACTTTCAAGCAATAATGTACGATTTCCCTGATTTTCACATGGATCACTCTATCCTTGTAAATAAAGATAGATTGAATCTTAGTAAGAGATTCAAATATGGAACTAAATACATGACCTTCCGAGAGTGGGCTCATGATAGCTATGGTTTTCCTAAGATTGTTTCGTTTTAACTCTCAGTAATTTTGATTTTTGGTTCATGTACTCTTTGTGCATAAAAAAGACCGGAACCATAAAGGTCCCGGTCTTTTTAGTACAAATGGTGTGTTATTGGCGTCATGATTAGCCGCAACCGCCGCAGCAGCTACCGCAACCACCTTCGGCTTCTTCGAAGACGAGGGAGGAAGAGATTTCAATGCCCATGGGGGAAAGGTCGATTACCATGGGCTTAGCCTGTTCGAAAAGCTCCTGATCAACTACAAAGTCGTAGCCTTCAAGATTGATGGTTTCATCACCTTCTTTTGCGGAATCAATTCCAAGTGCCAGACGTGTGCCGCTGCATGCGGAGGCGATGTATATGCGAATCGGCTCTTTGTCTTTTTCTTCAAAGTGCTGATCAAGAACTTCTTTCGCTTTCTCTGTGATCTTAAGCATTATTTTCTCCTTTTGAGGTTGGTTTTCTAACAGAATAGCCCTCATACAAGGTAAGTCAACCTGAATAGAGCAAAAAAAAGTTCACTATTTGCTCTGCTTCTGAATGCGCATGTTTTGTATTTAAAAATCCTATTTGCTGGTAGGCTTTAAGCTATCTGTTCTCCCGGTGAAAACGTCCGGGTGAAATACCTATTACCCTTTTGAAGTGGCGGGAAAAATGACTTTGGTCAGAAAAACCGGAATTAAGTGCTGCTTCGATAAGTGTTTCCCCGGCCTGAATCCGGGCTTTGGCTCCGTGAATACGGCGGGAGATGATGTGTTCTTGCGGTGATAGTCCGAATTTTTTTACAAATAGTTTCTGAAGATGAAACGGACTGAGGCAACTTGTTTCCGCTAGCTTGTTCAAAGTTATTTTGTGTCTGAAATTGTTGTCGATGTATTCTTTTACCCTGCTTAAGGCTTCATGTTGAGGTCCGGTTTTTTCCGGAATGATTCGCTTACTGCTGAAATTTTCCAGAGCATGATAGAGAAATGTGTTCAGGGCTGCTTGTTTTTCAAGTGTTGTTCCTGTTGTTTTCGATAGTGAGAACAGCTCGTTAAATGAAGACCTGTCAAAATCTTTGTAAACAACAGCAGGGTCAAAATGCGGGTCGGCACATGCTTTACCGCTAATCTCTTCAGCAATACTTTTCATATATGAAGGGGTGACGCATAGGGCGCGGTATGAGTGGGGGCCGAATTCATCTTCGCAGATAGATTCACAACTGTGAGATGTGCCGGGGGGAAGTATGCACATCTCCCCGGCACGATATGTTTTGGTTTGGGAATTAATACAGACCCTACGTTCACCCTGATCTATCAGGCTGAATATGTAACTGGAATGAACGTGACGCGGAAAGCGGTTTGCGATTTTGCTCGCCTTCACAAGTACTGCCTCAGGCAGTTCTTCCAGTTCATGGAAGGTTAGTTTTGTATTTTGCTTCGTCATTTGTTTAAGTTCATATCAAAGCCGGGAAAAACTTGGCAAGCAGAGTCAGACCTTCCGGTCCGGCCTTTACACTATGTTCTTTCCCTTTGGGGATAACGGCGAATTTACCGGGATGATAAGCGGTGGATTTATCTGCAAGGCTGGCATTTCCGCTTCCGCCAATGATTTCGTGTAATTCCCATTGGGTTTCATGGATATGTGTTTCAAGGGTGCAGCCGGGATCAATTCTGACAATGTGGCAGCTCAATTGTCCTTCTGTTTTGTCTCCGGTGATAAGGTGCTTAAGGTAAACTCCTTCGAATGCGGGATGCGGGTTCCAGTCGAGATTTGAGCACTGGATAGAACCGGTTGCGGTTTCAATTGTGCCGTTTGCGGCAAGGATGGGGAATTCTTCAGTAGTCATTATGTCCTCCTGTATGTTGGTGTTGGCCGTTTTATAAGCGGGATCAGGAGGAGCAGTATTGTACGATCTTGTGAATGTATTTTGTGCAATAAAAAAGCGGACAAGATTTAACTCTTATCCGCTAGCGTTGAATCAATGTGTTCGCAAAATTTGTTTAAACTATTTCAAGCTGAAAAGCCGGTGGACTCAGAAGCAGTTTCTTGATGGGACAGAGGTCCAGTGCCCGGAGCAGGGCGGCTTTGTATTTTTCAGGAAAACCTTCGGGGATGGTCAGTTCATAGGTGAACTTGGCTATCTGGTTTCCTTGTTCATTGTATTTGTATCTGACTTTCAGTCCCAGACCCTCCATGGGCAGGGATTTTGACTCACAGAATTTGCGGGCATAGTGTGCCGCACAGGTTGCCAGTGAAGCCAGAAAAAGATGTGTAGGTTCCGGTGCAGAACCTTCCCCACCTTCATTTACAGGCATATCAACATCAATACAGTAATCATCACTGACAGCTGAAAGCTTCTGGCCTGAGCCGAATTCAATTTTGATTTCATTATTCATCATGACTCCAATTCGTCATAAATGTTGAGAAAAATCACAGTGCTGCGGTAGCGATGTAAGTTAGCCCGTTACGCAGGGAAAAATCAATGCTTTTTGTGCAGGTAAAACGGGGAAATACGTCTTCAGGTTTTATTTGCCGTCCGGGATGTGGCCCGATTTTATACTGTCATCGTCCTGCATTGCATCATGCAATACTTTTTCAAAATCGACTTCAGTGGACATACGGAAACCGCAGCTAGCGGGTAGTTCTCCAAATTGCATGAAAATTGAGGGGTTTGGAAAGTTGCGACAAAGTTGAGGCCGATTTTCATAGTCGCTGCAAGTGCCGTCTTCGGTAAGGCTGGTGCAGGAAAATTTAAGGTAACCTTCTTCAGTTTTTCCGCATATCTCAAAACGGGACAAAAGCTCGTCTTCTTCAATGGCTTTCAGAAATTGTTTTTCACTTTTCAGCCATTTACCACCAACATGAAGGCATATGGAACGGCAGCAGCTTCCACATAATTTACAGGAACCGCGAATAACTACCGCTTGTCTTTTCCGTTTTAAACGCCATTTGCGATATTGAAATTCTAGATATTCAAATAGATTCATCCGGGGAAAATAGTCCGCTATGGTGCTGAATGCAAGGGGCTTATAGCAAGGGCTTACCGGCAACGCGGAAATTTACATATAGATTGAGCAGGTAATTCCAAAGACCGGTGATTAGAGAGACGAGGATTCTTGAAATGAGATACTGCCATTGTAGGATATCGACCATTATGTACATCCCACCGGTAACAATGACCAGTCCGGTTCCGGCTATGAGCAGAAAGCCGAGGTAACCTTGCTTGAATTCACGGGTGGTACCTTTGAAAACCAGTCTGCGGCTGATGAGATAGTTTATGGAAACAGCAATAAAAAAGGCGAGAGCTGCCGCGAAAACCGGGGACCAGCCGAAACCATCGGTAAACAGATAGAGCATAGCCAGATCAAAGAGAAATGTTCCGCCGCCTACGCAGGTATAGCGCAGAAAACGCATAACCCTCTTAACATCCCATGAGGAGAGTTGTTTGCCGTGTCTGTTTCTGGATTTGGATTGCACTATCATATGCGAGCAGAAGGCCAGCCAATAATGGAAAAGTCAAGGCTGACCAGCAAAGGTGACCTATTTGTAATATTTCAGCTATAAAAAAGGCCCCGCTGATTGAGGGAGCGGGGCTTACGGGGGTAGCTGTGGCTAATACGAAATTATCCCGTCTTTTGAAATAGTTCATCGTTAGTTGGGCTTGGTTGCCGGATGGCTATCAAGGCTAAGGGTTGGAAAATAGCCAGTATGATTGCAAGCAGGCCTACCCATTTCATGCCGACCAGTTTACCTGTGGGGCCGGTGCTTAGAATTACCGAAGCCACAAGTGCGCCGATTCCGTTACCTATGTGCTGGACGGATGAGTAGAGGGACATGAATCCTGCCCGTTCATGAGGGGCCGGAAGCTTTGAAGCTTCGGTGGTTGCCGAAACATTCCTGAAGCAGACCATACCCATAAACATAATAAAGATGACCAGTAGGGGAGAGCTGGGGGAGCGCATAAAGCCGTCATAGAGAAAGATAAGCAGTAAAACAGTGCCTATAATATTGGTCGG
This sequence comes from Maridesulfovibrio sp., assembly GCF_965230075.1. Lineage (GTDB taxonomy): Bacteria > Desulfobacterota > Desulfovibrionia > Desulfovibrionales > Desulfovibrionaceae > Maridesulfovibrio. Next base: position 1,598,459 of record NZ_OZ245945.1, read on the forward strand.
GATAGGACCTATTTTGTCTGAGGCTCTGCCGCCTATCTGGATAAGAATCAGGCTGAAAACGCCTCCTACAAGGTACAGGAAGCCAAGCGAGGATCTTGGATAACCTAGATTAATTTGAAAGTAAGCGGAAATATTGGGAATGATGGCGTATGATGATATCATTGCAGTTATCATCATGAAGAATGCCAGCAGGTATTTTTTATTGGATAACAGTTGTCCGAGTGAAAGTTCTGTGGTTTTAGCCTGAAGATGTTCCTTCATGGATGGTGTGTATCTAGCGATCAGGAAAAGAAGGATAAAGCCAAGGATTGAGATGGCGTAAAAAGGAGTTTTCCAAGTACCCCATTCTGCCAATTCCAGACCGAAAGGGATCGCGGCGATTGCGGAGACGGAAAATGTTCCCATAACAATTGCCATTGCTTTTCCCCGCCTTTCCGGTGGGACTGCATCGCAGACCATGGAAAATGCAATTGCCGCCGCAGGGCCACCGAATAATCCGGCCAGAATACGTGCTCCGATCAGGCTTGAAAGGTTCCAGCAGAAAGTTGCGCATAGGGTTGCGAATGCGAGTCCGAATACAGTGACAACAGCAACATTTTTGCGGTCAAATCTATCCAGAAATTTTGCGCAGGCAAGTCCTGAAAAGCCTACTGCAAGTGTGTAGCAGCCGCAAATAAGACCGATGTCGGGGTTGGTCACAGGTAGGTCTTTGGATATGTCCGGTCCTAAGGGCATGACCATCATAAAATCGATAACATTAAGCAGCTGGATCATTGCCGCTACCCAGATAATTCTATTTTCCTGTTTCATTTTAATTTCTCCGAATAGACGTATGGTGTCCATACGTTTAGATTAAAAAAATTACAAATGATCTTCGATCATATCGTATGCCTTATCAAGAAAACCTTCGAGAATTGTTTTATTTTCGGCGCTTAAAGAGGCTAAGAAGTTTTCCATCTCTTTATGCTTATGTTGATGGTATTCCACGTGAGCCTGATAAGCGGTCATGCCTTTTTCTGTGAGAGTGGCAATTTGACGGGTATTGTTGCTTTCGTCTGTTCTTTTCTCAACCAACCCCTTGTTTTCCAGTCTCCTTACAATTTGAGAAACCGTACCTTTTGTTACGCCTACCAGCCGGGATATCTCTGAAATATAGACGCCCCGACGGTCTCCAATCAACTGAATGATGTGGATTTCGCTGCGGTAAATGTTCACGTCAGTGCCAAAAGATTTGTACGTCTTTGTAGTGTTGGAGATCTTTTCAACCAGCATCATGTATTTTTCTACTATCGGATTCATGTTTGCTTCATCGTATGGACACCATACGTTTGTCAAGTGGAAAAGTGATACAAAATAGAAAGGCCCCGCTGAATGAGGGGGTGAAATCCTCGTCAGCGGGGCTTGCGGCGTTCGGGTCAGGTTGCGCCAAACCTCCCTTGTGCCGTCTGGAAGAAAGGGTGTTTGTCCGGTGAAGAACAAAGAGTGAAAGTAAAATTTTGTTGAGGAGGAATCCTTCCCGTGCCTCGTTGATCCGTTTATATGGAACGGCTTTCTATATGTCTAATATATAATTTATGCCTATTTGATACTTTTACAGTATCAATTGACGAGGGTTCGGGCTTTGCTGTTGATAATTATCTTTCAAGATAATTTTCAGAATTAAATTTGCTTTTGAAGGGGATTGAGTTTGTAGTGTTCAGTGAATTGTTTCTGTTTTGTTTTTTCTGATCTTATGGGTTTTATAAAATTTCATTTTGTATTAATTGGTTGAAGCATGGAAAATAGCCTGAAAATATTGCTGGTGGACGATAATGCCGTCAACCTGACTCTTCTGGAGCGGTTGCTCATCAATGAAGGGGCTGAGTTGTACAAGGCTATGGATGGGGAGGAGGCAATAGGGCTTTGCCGAGAGAATGATTTTGCCCTGATTCTGCTCGATGTGCAGATGCCCGGGATGGATGGTTATGAAACGGCTCGTATGATTAAAGGCATAGAGTCTTGCCGTCTTATCCCGATCATTTTTCTGACTGCAATCTATAAAGATCCTGCTTATGCCCGCATGGGCTATGAGGCCGGTGCAGTTGACTTTCTCACACAGCCTATTGATCCGCCGACGTTAAGGGGAAAGGTCGGTGTTTTTCTGGAGTTGAAAAGACAGAAGGACAGGCTGGAGCGGGAGATCGCGCAACGGATCAAAACCGAAAAGGCATTGCGAGCTGCGGAGGAGAAGTACCGCAACATATTTGAACGGGCAGTAGAAGGTATCTTCAGGTCTACCCTTGATGGTGATTTTGAGGAAATCAATCCGGCCTTAGCGCGCATTCTGGGTTATGATACCCCTGAAGAGGCTGTGGCAAAGGTTCACACGGATCGGCTTTATAAAAATCCGGGTGATAGGAAAGCTTTTCTGCAGAAACTTATGCAGGAAAAGTCACTTAGCGACTATGAGCTTCGCTTCAGACGCAAGGACGGTTCTGTGATCTGGGTATCGGAAAGCTGTCGTTTGTTTGAAGAAGGCGGTGAATTTTATATTGAGGGTGTTGTTGAAGACATTACGCATCGTAAGCTGTGCGAGCTTGAGCTTCAGGAAAAGGCTACCCTTGATGCCTTAACGGGAATCCCAAATCGTTATCTTTTCTTTGACCGCTTAGGAAAATCCATTGCCAATGCTGGGCGGTACGGTGAAAAATTGGCTCTTTTATTTATCGATTTGAATGACTTCAAACGGGTGAATGATTTGTATGGCCACCATACCGGGGATATGTTGCTTTCCAAGGTTGCAGCAAGGCTGAAATCGCGCCTGCGGTCCTCAGACACATTCGCACGTCTGGGTGGTGATGAATTTTGTGTTCTGCTTGAACGCCCAGCGGACAGGGAGAGTATCGCACGGGTTGCTGAGGATTTTATCAATTGTCTTACTGCATCATTCGATTTCGATGAAATTAGTTGTTCGATCGGTGCTTCTATCGGCATCAGCATATATCCTGAAAATGGGGTTAAAGCTGATGACTTAGTGAAAAAGGCAGATGAAGCTATGTACCGGGTTAAAGAACAAAAGGATCGTAAATACTGTTTTTATTGCTGAGAATTGATCCGCTGAACTGTGATTGTAGCTTTTTTGTCACGGATGAGTTTTAGCAGAGAGGTGTTTTCGCTCGCTTGGAGCGGAAACACCTTCTTTTTTGTCAAGTAGTTATGTGTTGCTAGTTGGTAAGATTTGCTCTGTGTCATTTTGATACTATATGTGGCTGTGGTTTTAGTTTGTGAAATATATTTCTTTCTCTACTTCCTTATGTTCTCTAGTTTTATGTGCCATGCGGATTTGTGTGTCGAAATATTTTATAAAAACTGTATTGAATATGTTGTAGTTTGTGTTATTACTAAGCGAAAATTTTGTTTTACATCATTGTTTTCTTTTCAACTCTTTGAAATTAAAGTTGATTATTTTGTGATTAATTTAACTATCTAAGCTTTAATAGTAGTTTAAACCTGCAAAACGCATAGGCTTCCTTGACACAGGAATGGTCGGGTGAGATAGATTTAGTAAAAAACTATCTTCAGAATTTTTTTAGACTTTTTCCAACGTACTCTTTGCAATTTAACAAAAAAACAATTAGTGTCCGCTCTGTGTTACTAATTTTAAAAACGTAAGAGAGGTGCGAGAATGGTTTTTTCCTGGCTCCAGTTCGCCATCTTCCTGTTTTTGATAGGGGGGCTTCTTTTTGCTGGCGGGCCCCTTATCCTGTCCGCCCTTATTCATCCTCGGGCTAAAGGCGGGGATATGGGCATCCCTTACGAGTGTGGGATGAAACCGCACGGCAGGGCATGGAATCAGTTCGGTATCAGTTACTATGTTTATGCCTTGCTGTTTTTAGCTTTTGACGTTGACGTTCTCTACCTCTTCCCGGTTTCTGTCTGGTATCCCCACACCGAAGGGATGTTCTATTTTATAGAAGTTGCCGGGTTCCTGTCTGTTCTTGCTATCGCGATTATCTATTTTTGGAAGAAAGGAGTGTTCACATGGCCGAGAAAAATCTCCTGACCCCTGGCGGGCATGTAGTAGAGGACGGCCTTGTCCGCCTCGAACTTGCCGAAGACGCCATGAACATCTGCCGATCCATGTCGCTTTGGCCTATGACTTTCGGGCTGGCCTGCTGCGCTATTGAAATGATGGCTGTAGGGATGGCCCGTTATGATATGGCCCGGTTCGGAGCTGAGGTCTTCCGTCCTTCTGCCCGTCAGGCGGACCTGATGATTGTAGCCGGGACGGTTACCAAGAAAATGGCTCCTGCGGTTGTGCGTCTTTATGAGCAGATGCCTGCGCCTAAATGGGTGCTTGCTCTTGGGAACTGCGCTATCTCCGGTGGACCATTCAAATTCAAAGGGCAATACGGAATTGTTGAAGGCGTGGATAACCTTATTCCGGTTGATGTCTATGTGCCCGGATGTCCGCCGCGCCCGGAAGCTTTGCTTGAAGGGCTGTTCCAGATTCAGGAAAAGGTGACTGGTAAACGTTGGTGGCCTGTGCCTGAGGATTTAGAGAAGGAGCGTGCCTTATGATGGGTGCCAAAGTTATGGATGGTCAATTGAGTCTACCGGTAACCCCGCTTATGGTCGGCAAGGGAAGTGTCCAGACCTCAGGGGTGACCATGAATGTCTTCCTCACATCCGATGACATCATACAGGCTGCTGAGGCTATGCTTAAGCAGGCCTATCATTTGGAAAACATAGATGCCCTTGATGTGGCTGAAGGTTTTTTAATCTCCTACCATTACGCTCATTTCAGCAAGCCGGGACGTATTGCCCACCGAGTGTTGGTCTGCCGGGACGAAGCAGAACTGCCGTCTATCTCTTCCATATATCAGGGAGCGGATTGGCATGAGCGTGAATGCCATGATTTTCACGGGGTAAAGTTTGCAGGGCATCCCAATTTGTTGCCCCTTTTGCTTGATCCCGAAACACCCAATGGGGTGCTGCTCAAAGATGAAAAGAGCCGCAAGCCGTTGCGTGAGATTCTCAACCCCGGCGAGATTGTTTTCAAAGGTGAAGGGTTTACCCTCTTTGATGAAGAGCAACCGGAACCGGAAGAGGAGTCTGCATCATGAACACATTTCCCGAAGGTGATTACTACACCAATCATTTTGAGAAGGGTGCAGATGACCACACCATGATTCTGAACATGGGACCGCAGCATCCTTCCACCCATGGCGTTCTGCGGGTCATCCTTGAGCTGGACGGTGAATATATCGTTCGCGCAGAGCCAGTACTTGGTTATCTGCACCGTATGCACGAAAAAATGGCCGAGGTGAAAACCTGGGTGCAGTTCATCCCCAATATGGGGCGTGTGGATTACCTGCATCCGCTTGCTTGGAACCATGCTTATGTGGGGGCGGTAGAAAAACTGGCCGGGATCGAAGTCCCTGAACGGGCTGAATATATCCGGGTTATCCTCACCGAGCTTAACCGTATTTCTTCGCACCTGCTTTGGTGGGGCGCATATCTTTTGGACCTCGGCGCATTTACCCCGATTATGTATGGCTTTGATGACCGTGAAATCCTCATGGACATGATGCAGAAGGTAACCGGAGCACGGCTTACCTATAGTAATTTCCGTTTCGGTGGGGTTGTTCATGATCTTGATGACGGTTTCGCGGACAAGTGTACTGAATTTATCAAACGTCTACGTGATCGCTTGCCCATGTATAAGGATCTGGTCACTGACAACATTATCTTGCGCAAACGTATTGAGGAAATCGGCTATATGGATGCGGACATGTGTAACCGCTACGGCGCGACCGGTCCCCTGATTCGTGGTGCCGGTGTTGAGCATGATACCCGCAGGGCTGAGCCTTACTCCATTTATGATCGTTTCGACTGGAAGGTTCCGGTTTATTACGAAGCTGATGCCATGGCCCGTTACATGGTGCGTATGGAAGAGATCGAGCAGAGCCTGAACATTGTGGAGCAGGCCCTTGAGCAGATTCCCGAAGGTGAGCACATCATCAAGAAAGCTCCTAAACCTACGTGGAAAGCTCCGGCAGGTGAAGCATACTTCAGTACTGAAGGTGCGCGCGGTAAGGTCGGAATTCATATCGTCAGTGATGGCAGCAAGACCCCGTACCGGATCAAGCTGCGCGCACCGGGATTCTCCAACCTTTCCCTGTTTGCAGAGTGTGCGCAGGGGACAATGCTGGCAGATGCGGTCGCGATTCTTGGTAGTCTGGACATGGTAATCCCGGAAATTGACAGGTAGTCAGGAGCTTCATATGTCTCAAATTCCTGTAGAACTCGTAAAATTAATCATCGCATTGGTGGCGATAGCTGCTTTTGTGGGATTGAACGGGCTGGTGCTGGTTTACCTTGAACGTAAGGTAGCCGGATTTGTTCAGCGCAGGCCCGGTCCCTATGAAGTCGGTCCGCAGGGGCTGTTACAGCCGCTGGCTGATGCCGTAAAGCTCATAGGTAAACAGCTTTTCACTCCCAGCGGTGCGGATAAACTGCTTTTTTGGACCGCTCCGGTCTTATCTTTTTTGCCCGTACTTTTACTCTTCCTGCCTATTCCTTTCGGTCCAGTTGCTACCGGAATGGAAATGGACCTCGGCCTGCTGCTCATTCTGGCTTTTGCCGGCCTTAATGTCCTCGCCCTGTGTCTGGCCGGCTGGGGTTCGAATAACAAATGGGGCATCCTCGGTGCGGCAAGGGCAGTGGCCCAGTCCGTGGCCTATGAAATCCCGCTTTTGCTCTCAGTACTGGCAATTGCCTTTATGACCGGAAGCCTGAACCTGACCACAGTGGTGGAAGGGCAGGGCGGTTGGCCTTGGCAGTGGAATGTGTTTTTGCAGCCGTTGGCTTTCATCATTTATTTTGTCAGTGCGCTTGGCGAAACCAACCGCGCGCCCTTTGACCTGCCGGAAGCGGAAAGTGAACTTACCGCCGGATTCCACACCGAATATTCGGGCATGGGGTTCGGGCTGTTCTTTCTCGCTGAATACGCCAACATGATCGTGGTCTGCTCTGTGGCTGCGGCCCTGTTTCTCGGCGGCTGGCAGGGACCGTTCTTTGACGGCGCATGGTGGTTTCTTGCCAAGGTCTACACTCTGTTGCTGGTCATGATCTGGCTGCGCTGGACTTATCCCCGTGTACGTTTCGATCAGCTCCTGAATATTAACTGGAAATGGCTCATGCCCTTAGCGTTGTTGAACCTGTTTATCACCGCTTTTGTGATGAAGTTGTAGGAGGGCGTTTTAATGAGTGTAATCAAAAAAATATGGGACGACGTGACTTCGCTCTGGTCCTTGATCGTAGGGCTGAAAGTCACGGGTAAAAATTTTGTCGATAAAAACGTGACCCTCCATTACCCGCGCGAGACAGTGACTTCCGGGCAGCTGGAAGGGTTCCGGGGGCCGTTGGAACTCATCGGTAAACCCAAGGACCCGGCTAAACCTAAATGTATCGCCTGCATGATGTGCGTCACCGCCTGTCCTAGTAAGTGCATTACCGTGGTTAAGGCCAAGGCTCCCAAGCCCACCGAGGCTGAACTTCAGGCCATGAAGGAAGCGGAAGAGCGCGGCGAAAAGGTCAAGAAGCCCAAGGCACCTAAAGAGCCTGCTAAATTTTTGTACGACTTCTCGCTTTGTTCGCTATGCGGGTCATGCGTTGAGAATTGCCCCGCAAAGGCATTGCGTTACTCTTCAAATGTGTACCTGACCGTCACTGACCGCAAGGAACTTAAGATGGACCTGTTGGCACGTCTTAGTGCTCAGGCCAAGGTTGTTGCGGAGGAAGCGGCGGTGGAAGTTCCCGAAAATGTTGAAGCTGAAACCACTGAAAAAGAGGCAGGTGCTGAATCATGATGGAAACGCTCGCTAAAATCGCTTTCGCTGTCTACACGCTGCTGATTCTCGGCGGCGGGTGCATAGCCGTGGGCGCACACAGTCTGGTCCGGGCCATGGTGGGGTTGATCTCATCCCTGCTGGGCGTGGCCGGAATGTACATGCTGATGGCCGCACCGTTTATGGCTTTCATGCAGATTCTTATCTACGTGGGTGCGGTTTGTGTGCTCATCTTCTTCGCCATCATGCTTACTCAAGCAGATGACCATGGGGTGGAAGCCGGAAGCCGCAGGCCTGCTAAGTCCGCACTGGCGGCCCTGACCTTCATCACTCCGGTGTTTCTGATCGGATTCATTCTGGTCAAATTCCAGCCTGCTTCAATTAACATTCCGGTTGAGGTTCCGCTAGTCCAGATCGGTAAAGGTTTGCTGGAAGATTACCCGGTGGCCTTCGAGCTTATTTCGGTGGTCCTGCTGGCCGCAATGGCCGGGGCTGTGCTGCTGGCTTTTGAAAAGAAAGGGGGGAAAGCATAATGAGTCCTCTTTTAATGTACCAACTGGTGGCGCTCCTGCTGCTGGCTATAGGGCTGTATGGCATTGTCTGGCGTAAATCGCTGGTAGGCATGCTCATTTCCGTGGAGCTGATGCTTAACGGCGCAGGGCTGTCCATTGTCTCCGCCACACAGCTTACCGAAGCCGGAAGCGCAGTGGGACAGATCGCCGCACTTTTTGTCATGGGACTGGCCGCTGCTGAAGCGACCCTTGTGCTGGCAATAATCATTGTGGTGGCAAAACGGTTTAAGTCCGTTGAGACCGACGCAATAACAAGGCTGAAAGGGTAAATGTATGACAGTTAGCACTGAATTCATCACCAGCGCGCGAATCCTGATCCCGCTCGGCATCACCCTTGTGGCACCGTTCTTCATCTGGTTCTTCCGGGAGAACATCAATCGCCGCGAGGCCGTATCCATCTGGGCCGGTATACTGACCTTTCTTTCGGTAGCCTCCATGGTCCCGGATGTAATGGAAGGCAAGATTGTACAGTACACATTGTTCACCCTTTTTCCGGGTGTGAATGTTTCATTCGCTGCGGACGGGCTGGCTTTTATCTTCGCCCTAATCGCATCATTCCTCTGGGTTTTCGCCACCTGCTATAACATCGGCTACATGCGCACCCTCAACGAGCATGCCCAGACCAGATATTATTTCTGTTTTGCTGTAGCCATATTCGGCGCCGTGGGTGTTGCCTTCTCGGCGAATATTTTCACCCTCTATCTTTTTTATGAAATCATTTCCGTATTCACTTATCCGCTGGTTGCGCACCATCAGGATGATGAGGCTTTCAGCGGAGCACGGAAATATATGGTTTACCTGATGGGTACTTCCAAACTGTTCCTGCTACCGGCCATGGTCATGACCTATGTGCTCTGCGGAACCTTGGATTTTCACCTTGGCGATGTGGCGCAGGGAATCTTCCCGGCAGACGCCGACCCCACTCTGGTGACCATCACCTACATTCTTTACATTGCAGGTCTGGCAAAAGCGGCTCTCATGCCCTTCCACAACTGGCTGCCTTCAGCAATGGTCGCGCCTACTCCGGTTTCCGCGCTGCTGCATGCGGTGGCTGTTGTTAAGGCCGGGGTATTCTCCGTCTCTCGTGTGATTCTTTCCGGTTTCGGTGTAGATCTCATGGACAAGTTGGGATTGGGATTGCCGACGGCCTATCTTGCGGCATTTACCATTGTCGTCGCCTCGCTCATCGCTTTGACCAAGGATGATATTAAGGCAAGGCTGGCATATTCCACGGTCTCCCAGCTGTCCTACATCATCATCGGTGTAGCCATGCTGACCCCGGATGCAGTGCAGGGCGGCTTGATGCATATCGCTCACCACGCCTTCTCCAAGATTACCTTGTTCTTCGGGGCCGGGGCTATTTATGTGGCAACCCACCTTAAGAAGATCAGCCTCATGGACGGGCTGGGCAGGCGCATGCCTTGGACCTTCGGGGCCTTTGCCATTGCTTCGCTGTCCATGATCGGGGTTCCTCCGGTCTGCGGATTTGCTACCAAATGGTATCTGGTCAAGGGGGCAGTAAGTATAGGGCAATGGGGACTGCTGATCGCTTTGCTGGCAAGTACCTTGCTTAATGCCGGATACTTTGGCCCCATCGTCTATCGGGCTTTCTTCAAAGCTCCGGCAGAGGGAGCTAATATTGAGCAATATAACGAGGCTCCGTTGTGCATGGTTATTCCGCTCTTTACCACGGCCCTGATCTCAGTCTGGCTTGGACTTTATCCCCAGACTTTCCTGAACTTCATCAACGTGTTCGGTAAATTCTAAGGAGAACCACCATGATAGAAAAACTTGGAAACTGGTTCGAAACCCAGCGCACGCAGAATATGAAGTTCTGGAAACTGCTTTTCGCAGGATTCCTTGTGCTGCTGGTGGTGTTGAATTTCTTCATCCATCCGCATCATGTGGAATATCACTATGACGGTTACCCCGGATTCTGGGAAATCTTCGCCCTTGTTGCTTCTGTGGGCATGGTCTTCCTGATGAAGGTACTCATTCAGCCTTTTCTGGTAGGACCGGAAGAAGGCGAGGATTATACAGAAGGAGGAAACAATGACCATTAACGGTTTTCTCCATCCGGCACTGGCTTTTATAGCCTTGGCAATGGCTTTGCCTTTCTTCCGCGGCAAGCAGTGGAAATGGTTTCTTCTCATTCCGCCTGTGATTGCCATTGCGGTGGTTTTTACTGCTACACTTGGTAATTTCGGGGTCATCCCATATCTCGGCAATGTGCTGGTTCTGGGCAGGGTGGATAAGCTCTCGCTGGTTTTTGCCAACGTCTTCGCCATCCAGTCGCTTATAGGTATGATCTACGCCCTGCATATGGACGATAAGGCGCACCATGCTTCGGCTGCCCTCTACGTTGCCGGATCATTCGGTTGTGTTTTTGCCGGTGATTACCTGACCCTGTTTATCTTCTGGGAACTCATGGCTGTGGCCTCAACCTTTCTGGTTTGGCTGCATCGCACCAAGACTTCCAGCGCAGCTGGTTTCAGGTACTTTCTGTTTCACATGCTCGGCGGTTTGTTCCTGCTCGGTGGGTTGCTGCTTCGCTATTCCGAGATCGGTACCTTCGCCTTCCTGCCTGTGGACCCGCAAGGTATGCAATATTACGACTGGTTGATCCTGATCGGCTTCTGCGTAAACGCCGCTGTGGTGCCTCTACATGCATGGCTGCCTGATGCCTATCCCGAAGCAACCATTCCCGGCGCAGTTTTCATGTGTGCCTTTACCACCAAGACTGCGGTTTACGTTTTGGCCCGCGGATTCTCCGGAGTCTATGCGCTGGCTGTGGCCGGAACAATCATGGCTGTCTACGGCGTACTCTACGCGTCCATGGAGAACAATGCGCGCAGGATTCTGTCCTACCACATTGTCTCGCAGGTCGGTTACATGGTCGCCGGGATCGGAATTGGTACTGCCATGTGTATCAACGGTGCTGTGGCACATGCCTACGCCCATATCCTTTATAAAGGCTTGCTCTTTATGAGTGTGGGTACCGTGCTTTATGCTGTCGGAACTGCCGATTTGGATCGCCTCGGCGGGCTGGTCGGAAAGATGCCGGTGGTCATGCTTCTCTACATGGTCGGGGCTGTCTCCATTTCCGGTATGCCGTTCTTTAACGGATTCATTTCCAAGACCATGACCATCACCGGGGCTGCGGAATCGCACCACACTTTGCTAGCCGTTGGTCTTGAAATCGCCGCCGTGGGTACGTTTCTTTCGGTTGGTATCAAGCTTCCTTACTTTGCCTTCTGGAATAAACCCGCAAAGACGGACATCAAGCTTAATCCCATTCCCAAGAATATGTATGTAGCCATGGGTATCGCGGCTTTCCTCTGCTTTGCGCAGGGTGTTTATCCGCAGATGCTTTATAAGCTGTTGCCGTTCCCGGTGGAATACCATCCCTACACCCCGTGGCACCTCTTGCAGGCTTCCATGCTGCTGGCATTTACCGGGGCCGGGTTCTGGCTCATGCGCAAGGTCATCGTGCCGCATCACGGACGTAACCTTGATTTCGATAAGCTTTACCGTTTCATCGGTAACATGGGTTTGCTTTTTGTCTGCCGTCCCATAGCTTGGGCGGATTCTGTCTGGACTACGGTTTACCGGGTGATCGGCCTCAAGTGGCTGATGGATTCCGCTGCCGGGTCATCATGGTTCGACCGTAAAGGTATTGATACCGTGGTGGATGGTACTGCCTACACCGTGCGTAATATCGGGCGAACCGGGGCCAAGATTCAGACCGGACGTTTACAGGATTACCTTGGGCTGGCTGTGTTTATCGCGCTCTGCGTCTACGGTTTAGTCTGGTACTTCGGATAAAGGGGAGAGAATACAATGCAAGAATTCGCTTATCCTGTTCTGACTGTCCTCGTGTTCTTCCCGTTGCTGGCGGCTGTTGGTCTTTTCTTTCTGAGAGGCGACAACACCATCAGGATGTATACACTGGGCGTGTCGATTGTAGAGCTGGCACTCTCGTTCCCGCTCTTTGCCGGATTCAAACTTGAATCCGCAGCTTTCCAGTTTGTGGAACGCATGGACTGGGTAAAACAGTGGGGTGTTGAATATTATCTCGGTACCGACGGCATCAGCTTCCTCATGGTAGTGCTGACCATCGCGGTGCTGCCGCTCTGCGTGCTTTGTTCGTGGACCTACATCCAGACGCGAGTCAAGGAATTTCACTTCTGTCTGCTGTTTATGACCGCAGCCTGTGTGGGAGTCTTTACCGCTCTTGATCTGGTTCTCTTTTATGTTTTCTGGGAAGCAATGCTGGTGCCCATGTATCTGCTCATCGCTGTATGGGGTGGACCTGAGAAGCGTTACGCATCGCTCAAGTTCTTCCTGTACACTTTAGCTGGTTCGGCTCTGCTGCTGGTGGCAATCGTTGCCTTCAGAATTGTTGGTGGAACCTTCGCCATACCGGAACTTATGGAGCATAATTTTGCTTTCAACTTCCAGTTCTGGGCGTTTCTGGCCCTTGCTCTGGCATTTGCCATCAAGGTCCCGATGTTCCCGTTCCACACATGGCTTCCTGCCGCACACGTACAGGCTCCCACAGCCGGGTCGGTAATTCTGGCTTCCGTGCTCCTGAAGATGGGAACCTACGGCTTTCTTCGCTTCAACCTGCCGCTTACCCCGGCAGCCAGTGAATACTTTGCCCCGTTTATGATTGCCATATCCATTGCCGGAATTCTCTATGGCGGAATTGTGGCTCTCGGGCAGAACGATATCAAAAAGGTTATTGCCTACTCATCCGTAGGCCATATGGGATTTGTCACTCTCGGCATATTCCTCTTTAACCAACGGGGGTTGGAAGGCGCGCTCTTCCAGATGCTCAACCACGGAATCACCACCGGTGGTCTGTTTATGATGATCGGTACTGTATACGAGCGCAGCCACAGCCGTGAACTGGATGACAACCTGGGGCTCGGCAAATATATGCCTGCCTACATGTTCTTCTGGGGACTGTTCGCACTCTCTTCCTTCGGCTTCCCCGGAACCAACAGCTTTGTGGGTGAGATTCTCGTCTTCGTCGGAGCATTTGAGCAGAATCCGTGGATTGGGGCACTGATGGTGCCCGGTGCCATGGTTGCTGCAGCCTATATGTTGCGGGTTTCACTTAAGCTGGCTTGGGGCCGCCCGACATCATGGAAGGAATGGCCTGATCTCAACCTGCGCGAATGGACTTATCTGGTCATTCCGGCAGTCTTTGTCCTTTACATCGGCCTTGCACCGGGACTTTGTTTCAAGGTTATGGATGCTTCGCTGTTGAAGTTGGAGAAGGATGTGAAGGAAGGAGCCAAGATTGTTGCCATGGAAAAGGAAAAGCCTGCTGAAGTGGCCCTTAATTCCCTTAAGGGAATCATCAAGTAAGCAACAGGAGATATTGAAATGAATGTGAATCCATATCCTTTCATGCCGGAACTTTCCATGTTCCTGATTATTGCCCTGTTGTTTGTGCAGGCGGTGGGCAGTGAGCGTATGCGCCACAAGGTCGATGTCTGGCTTCCGATTGCGTCCTTGTTACCCATAGTTGTATCGCTGCTTTCGCTTGGGCAGGAAGGTTTGTTCTTCCATGGGGCCTATCAGGTCGATCCGCTTTCGCAATTTTTCAAGGTTGCTATTGCTATCGGTTTTAGTGTGACTGTATTTAATGCCACCCGCCAGCCCACTTTGCTGAATGAGAAGAGGTCCGATTACTTCCTCTTCCTCGCCATCAGTGGCTGGGGTCTGATGATGCTCGCTTCATCCGTGGAGTTGATTACCATGTACCTTGCGCTGGAACTTTCTTCCTATGCTCTCTATGCGATCATCGCCTTAAGAGCCAAGGATAAGGGGGCGGCGGAAGCGGCAATTAAGTATATCATGTTCGGTGCGGTTTCCACTGCTGTGGCTTTGTACGGATTTTCCTACATCCTCGCCGGAATGCATACTACCTACCTTGCGGAACTGGTCCAGAAAACATGGTCCTTTGAGGCCGCACCAATGGCCGTGACCGGTATGGCTTTATTCCTGCTGGGCATGTTCTACAAGCTGGCTCTGTTTCCGTTCCATTTCTGGTGCCCGGATGTTTACGAGGGGGCAAGCAATGAAACCGCAGCATTCGTGGCAACCCTGCCCAAGCTTGGTGCGGTGGTAATCCTTATTCGTCTGGCAGCCATGTTCAAGCCCGGTTACGATATCACCACCGTGATTGCCGTACTAGGTGCGCTGTCCATGACTTTCGGTAACCTTGCTGCGTTGGCACAACGTGATGTAAAGCGCATCCTCGGTTATTCATCCGTTGCCCATGCAGGTTATATCATGATCGGTTTGATCTCCGGAACTGCGCAAGGTTTGGCGGCTGCTGCATTTTATGCTTTGGCCTACGTAGCCATGAACCTGACCTGCTTCTGGGTGGTCAGCAGAGTTTCCGTGGATGGCCGCAACCTGCAACTGGACGACCTCAACGGTCTGCATAAGCGCGCACCAGCCCTTGCTTTTGCACTGGCTGTGGGAGCATTTGCGTTGGTCGGTCTGCCGCCAATGGCCGGATTCATGGGCAAGCTCTTCCTCTTTTCCTCCGGATGGAACCACGGCTACAACTGGCTGATCATCATTGCCGGGATTAACACCGCCATTTCCATCTATTACTATCTGGGAATGGTCCGCCATGCCTACACCAAGGATGCGGTCGAAGGTACTCCGTTACCGGACACTTCCGCATTCAGTTTTGCGGGTGCGGCTCTGCTTTCCCTGCTGGTACTCGGTTTGGGCATGATGCCTGCGGGCGTGTTTGATTTTGCTTTGAAAGTGGGGGCTGTTGTACCGTAAAACAAGTACGTAATGACTTAATATTAACTGTAAGCTCCTCTGCCGGATGGTAGAGGGGCTTTTTTATTAAATTGCCTTTGACCAAAAATAACCTGCCGCGTAATAGTGGTTCCAGTATCTACTTTTCATGTTCTAGAATTGCAAAGGAGAATCATATGAAGGTTGTTAATCGTTTATTTGCTTTTTGTTTTGCACTGGTTGTGAGTGTCTTGCTCTGTTCTGAATATTCCAAAGCATGTACCAGTTTAGTTTTGGAGGCAGAGGATGGAGCCTTCGTTTACGGGCGAACCATGGAGTGGGGGGCTTTTGATTTGAACTCCAGGCTTGTGGTGGTTCCCCGTGGTTATGAATTTAAAGGTCATACTCCTGATGGAAAGTCCGGATTAAGTTGGAAGGCGAAGTATGGAGCCGTGGCGCTTGATGCGATTGAAAAAGATTACCTTACTGATGGTATGAACGAAAAGGGTCTGGTCGTTGGGGTGTTGTATCTGCCGGGATTTGCGAAGTTTCATCCGTATGATCCTGCTAAGGCTCAAGAAACTTTATCATCTTTGGATCTTTGTAGTTATTTGCTTACCCGGTTTGCAACAGTTGATGAGGTGCGTGAGGGCGTGCAAAAGATTCGCGTAGTATCCATACCGGAGCCAACATTTGGCGGTGAAGTGCCAATCCATTTCACGGTGATAGATAAGAGCGGGAAAGCTATAGTTATTCAGTATCTTGATGGCGAACTTAATATTTTTGACAATCCGCTTCGTGTCCTGACCAACGCACCTCCTTTTGATTGGCATATGATTAATCTTCGTAATTATCTTGGTCTTTCGGCTGCAGCACATTCTGCAAAAGAAATTGAGAATATCAATTTTGCTCCTATCGGGGCCGGAAGTGGCTTCATCGGTCTTCCGGGAGACTTTACTCCTCCTTCACGTTTTGTTCGTGCTGTGGTGTATACCCAGACCGCACGTAAGACTCCGAATGGAGATGAAACTGTCTATGAAGTATTTAGAATTTTGGACAATTTTAACCTTCCGCTAGGGGCGGCTGAAGGTTCGGATACAACTTCCGGTGATTTGAAGGGAATGAGGAGTTCGACAATTTGGACAACTGTCGCTGATACAAAGAATCTCAAATTATATTACCACACGCAGCATAATCGCAGAGTGCGCATGGTTGATCTCAAAAAGATAAATTTTTCACCGTCCAAGTCAGGACTTAAGCGTTTTGCCTTGGATAAAAAGAAGTCGCAAGACATTGAAAATGTGACACCTCGCTAACCTAATAAGAAAAGGGCGGAGAATCTTAACGATTCCCCGCCTTTTTTAAATGGTGTTGTGATACGTGGTTTTACAGATTCAAAGGCTGCAATCCATCCAATTTTTCTGATTCCTTGCTGCCCAGATATTTAAGAGTCGCGTAAATTCCAGCGAGGATGACGATGGCGATCCCTGCGTAAACAGGGTTCCTTCCTTCAGCTATCTGGTAGAACAGGGTTGCTACAGACCAGCCCAGAGCGGTGCAATACATTGCCATAACACCGGAGTAGAAGCCGCCCATTTCCTGTCTGGTTGCGCCGATTACTGCAAGGCAGGGGAAGTACATGAGTACGAAGAGCAGGTATGCGAACGCGGAGTATACGGTGAAGTTTGCTGCAAGGTGCTTGTATACTGAGGCATCAGCGCCGATTTCTTCGGATACGGTTGCGCTGTCTTCGCTGATCAGTCCGATTCCGAGTAGGTCTACGGAACTAACAACACCTGCAAGACCGTCAATAACAGTACCGAAAGCTTCGTTAACCGCTCCGCCGATATCGAGTCCACCCTCTTCCTCTGCTCCTTCTGCCGCAGGTTCTGCAGTAGCAGCGTCATCCATGGATGCGTATAGGGAGTTAACGGTACCGACGATTGCTTCCTTGGCGAAGAGTCCGGTGAACAGGGCCACGGAGGCAGGCCAGTTTTCTTCTTCAATGCCCATGGGCTTGAATACTGGGGAAATGGACTTCCCGGCAATGGAGAGTACGGAATTCTGGGAATCTTCGTTACCGAAAGTCAGTTTGCCGTTGTCGATACCTACTGAGTTAAGCATGGAGAGTACGAATACAGCGGTTACAACGATAACACCCGCACGCTTAACAAAGCCTTTCATGCGTAGCCATGCGCTTTTGAAAACCGCACTGATTCTGGGAATGTGGTAAAGGGGCAGATCCATTACAAAGTGGGACGGAGAGCCTTTAAAAAGGGTGTTTTTAAGCAGAAATCCGGTGAAAATAGCCATTGCCAGACCGGAGAGATAGATGAGGAATACTGCCAGACCGGAATATGCACCGAACAGGGCCACGCAGAACAGTGCGTAAACAGGCAGACGTGCACCGCAGGACATGAACGGAGCCATGAAAATGGTCATGAAACGGTCTCGCTTGGAAGTCAGGGTTCTGGCTGCCATTACCGCAGGCACGGTGCAACCGAAGCCTACAACCATAGGGATGAATGCGGAACCGGGCAGGCCGATTTTACGCATGAAACGGTCAGCAACAACTGCAACACGGGCCATGTAACCGAAGTCCTCAAGTATTGCCAGCGCAAGGAACATGAAGAAGACAACCGGGACGAAGGTTGCAACTGTCTGGATACCCGCGCCGATCCCGCCAAGGGTTACGGTGATCCATTCCGGAGCGCCGATCTTGCTCAGTAGGTCGGCAGGGATGTCGATGAATACCAGTCCGGCCATGATGTCGAAAAAGTCAATAAATACAGAACCGAGGCCGATTGCGAACCAGAATGTCAGGAACATGGAAACAAGAAACACAGGGATAGCCGCGAACTTGTTCATGACAATATTATCCACCTTGTTGGTGAAGTTTTGGCTGCGGTCTTTCTTTTCTTTGAGAACTTTGCAGTAAATGTTGTCGATATGGTTGTATTTTTCAACCGTATCCATAACTTCCTGACGGGTAGGGTGCGAGTCGTGTTCCGGAAGGTTCTGTGATTCTTTGCCAAGGGCTTCGACTGCTTTTGCAACGGAATCCTTGTCCACGGCGATTACGGGAATTACCGGAATTCCAAGTTCTTTGCTGAGCTTGTTGACATCAATATCAAGTCCTTCGCTTTCCGCAACATCAAGCATGTTCAGCAGGATAACGATTTGGTCAGTGCGTTCCTTTAGGTCCATGGTCAGGAACAGGTTGCGTGAAAGGTTGGTGGCATCCACAACGTTTACGATCATGTCATATTCGCCGCTGCGGATCACGCGCTCAGCAACTTTTTGGTCTTCGGTATCAGGGCTCAGGTTGTAGGTTCCGGGAAGGTCTACAAGCTCAACCTTGGCACCGGAAAGTGAAAATGTACCTTCGATTTTTTCGACTGTTACTCCGGGCCAGTTGCCGACCTTCTGGCGCGCTCCGGTCAGGGCATTAAAAAGTGTGGTTTTACCGCTATTGGGTACGCCTGCAATGGCGATTCTTTCGATTTTATGCATGACTAGACTTCCTCCACCTTAACCTGATCTGCTTCATTTTTACGCAGGGCCACACGGCTGCCGCGGATTTCAAAAATCATGGGATCAGAGATTTTAATAGGTGCGAGGGTTATCTTGGTGCCTTCTACAAAGCCCATTTTACGGAGCTTTTGTGAGTATTCCGAAGCTTCACTTTCAAAGCCGAGAACAGTGTAGGTACGTCCGGTCAGTATATTGGATAGATTTATGTTTTTAGTCATCTGTGTCTCCCTGTTAATGACTGTTGCTCTTTCTTGGAGGTTGAAAATCATTGTCAACCGAATTCTTGACTAGCTAGGTATGAAATATGAGTCAAGTAGAAAATGAAATTAATTTTCAATTAAAAAAACGGAGGAGGGAGATCGGTGGAGCTTAATATGTACCATTTTATATGGTTAGATGATGATGAAAGGTCAGATTTTTTAAGATACTGGATAGCAGATTCAAAACCGGGGCCGCTGGCAGGATTACAGATAACAGCGTAAAAGATGTATTCAGAGTTTTCGTCGAAATTTTCTCTTATGGTATCCCCGGGAATGAGATTATCCAGAAAATGGAAATGAGTGTGCTTGCCTTCACAGTGCCACTCTGGGTGTGAAATTACATTTTTAGATGACTCGATAGGGCCGTCATGCTCATGATGGCTGAAGTGCCCATGAAGCTCATCACAGTGGGGGTAGTCATCTGTGTCATGGACTCCACAATCACAATCTTCATTACAATGATATGCGATGGGGCCACCAAGGTGACTATGGGTGACAGTTTCTATTCCGAAAACGTGGCAATGCTCGTGGCTGTCCGCATACGGTGTAATTAGGACCGTGATGATAAGAGCCAGAATTGAGCTGCGTATGATGATATGCATTTTTGCCATAGTAATTAATTGAAATGAAGATTGAGAATCAAAATCGATTAATGTCTATGCTTTGGTGAATGTAAGGTCAAGAGGAAAATGAAAATTATTTTCAATAAAGTTGCTTTTCAGAAGTGTAAAAATCAGTGGAACTCACAAACTTGCGAAAGCTGCCTAAAGATTTTACTATGTTAAGCGATGCAGAACTCATAGGGAGTTTTGCTTCAAGGATAGAGAAGGGTGGGCGACCTGATCGGCAGGTCGTCCTCCCTTCTTTTTTTTGTTGAGAGTGAGTTGTTTCGTCACCTTCCCGCCATGAAGCATCACAATTCATTATGTAATCCTCCGATTTAAAGACAAACAAGCCTCCATCATGCTATCGGAAGGAGAACATATGAATTTTTATCGGGGAGAAGGCCGCATGGTTGTTATGGATGAATCTGGTGAAGTGGCTGCCAGATCAGTGCAGGATTATATAGACGAAACTCCGTATTGGGCAGATGGAACTGTTGCTCCGTCTTCGCCCATGACCGCCATGCAGTGGCGAATCTGGTTTCTGGCTTCTGCCGGGAAGTTTTTTGAGGGCATGGTCGTTTTCATGACCGGGGTAGCCCTTCCGCTGATTGTCCGCGAGTTTAATTTAGGAGCCATGGAAAAGGGAACTGTCAGTGCTGCAACTCTTTTCGGGATATTGATCGGAGCCACTGCGCTCGGTGGATTGGCTGACCATTACGGGCGCAAGAATATGTTTATCGTTGAAATGGTCCTTTTTGTGGCCTGTCTGGTAGCCCTTGTTTTCAGTCCAAATTATATTTTTTTGGTCACGTTTCTGTTCGGTATGGGCTTGGCTTTGGGGTGCGATTATCCCACTGCGCATATGGTTATCTCTGAATCCATTCCAAGTAATGATCGCGGCAGGTTGGTACTGAGTGCTTTCGCTTTTCAGGCCATCGGCGCTCTTGTGGGAACGGCCATCGGTTACCTCATCCTTCATAAAGCTCCTGAGCTTAGTGCATGGCGCTACATGTATGGAGCGGCGATTATCCCGGCGATCCTTGTGGTTGTCGGCAGGTTCTACATACCGGACAGTAGTCACTGGCTGGTTTCCAAAGGCCGCATCAGGGAAGCCGAAGAAGCATTGCGCCGTTTGCTGCATCGCAAACCGCATTATCCTAAAGTGATTAAGATTGCACCGCCGGTTGAGAATGGCAACGGTTATGTAAAGGAGAATGGCAAGGGTTCTTACGCTGACCTATTTAAAGGTAAAAATATACGGTCTACAATTCTTGCTTCGGTTCCATGGTTTCTGCAGGACTTGGGGACATACGGAATCGGTATATTTACTCCGACTATTCTCGGTTCGGTAATCGGAGCAAAAGCCGTTTATGAGCGAAATGTGGCTGATCTGATTCATAATGATATGCTGGCAGCCAAGGGTGCAGCTTTTATTGATGTGCTCCTGTTGGTAGGAATTATTGCTGCTGTTTTCATGGCTGACAAAGTGGGGCGTATCAAGCTTCAGGTAGTCGGATTTATCGGCTGTGCAATCGGGTTATTTCTCGCTTCCATGTCTATGACCGTTCATTCAGATTCATCCATGTCCATGACTTTGCTGTTCAGCGGATTCATGCTTTTCAGTTTTATGACCAACATGGGGCCAAATGCTATCACTTACCTGCTGGCCGGGGAAGTATTCCCCACAAATATCAGGGGTAAGGGGGCAGGTTTCGCGGCGTCATTTGCCAAGATCGGTGCGGTTGCAACAGCTTTCTTTTTCCCAGTATTGCTTAAGGATTTCGGTACAGGACTAATTTTGACATTTCTGGTTGGCTGTTCCTTTCTTGGGGCCATTGTTACCTGGCTTTTTCGTATTGAAACCAGCGGGGTTAATCTCGAAGAACTCTAAATTTCCCTCACCTTCTTCCACTAAAGTCTTGTCCCAATATTGGGGGCAGGGCTTTTTCTTTTTTTGACTACTTGCACAACAACCCAGCATGCTTATATAATTCGTGAACAAATTAACTAAAACCCGACGGCCCCTATCAAAACGTTTTGGGATTCTTTAACCCTTTTGGAAAAGGGTTTAAGCCCCGGAGGGACCGCCGGTAGGCCCGCCGGAGGCAAATATGCATGAAGTAAGTATGGGTGGAACATTACGTGATTACTTGAGTGGCGAAGAGATTGAAGAAACCACTTACGAGGAATTTCGTCAGGCATTGGCAAAGCTACTGGTGGAAGAGCTGGGTTATCCCAAGGATTCCCTGAAAGCCAAGATTGATCTTTGTTTCGAGATAGACGGCGAGGAAATGTGCCGTACTATGGACCTTGTCATCCATGATAAAGTCGGCCTGCCGATTATGCTGGTCATGTTCTGCGCCGGGGATGTGGGCAGTTATGAACGTGAAGCCGTTTGTGCGGGTAAACTCTTTCAGGGCGGGCCTGTTCCTTACGTGGTTATCTCAGATTCCATGGATGCATTTTTGCTGGATGCCATTTCAGGTAAGACTTTGGCTCACGGCATGAAGTCCGTGCCCAGCTATGAAGAACTGCTGAAGATGACCGCTGACTACAAGCGTGAACCGCTTCCGGCAGAAAAAAGAACCAAGATTGAGCGTATCTTTTATACTTACACTGGATTTCTGCAGGGTACCTGCTGTAGCGATTCCTGTTCTTTGCCGCCTAAGAAGTAAGGGGAATACTCTATGGACCATCCGCTTTTAGAGCAGACCGTCGAGTCACTTAAAAAGAATAAATTCAAAGTTTATGTTGCTGATGATCCAGAGCAGGCTAAAGGTATCATCATAAATGAAGTCCTGCCGGAAATAGGTCCCGGTCTGGTTTCATACGGAGACTCTGAAACTCTGTTCGATACCGGGGCACTGGGAGAAATCAAGGCCATGTCCGGTAAAGACGGCTGGCAGTTCCTTGATACCTTTGAAGAAGGCGTAGAGCGGGCTGAAATATTGCAAAGACGGCGTGATGCCTTGCAGGCCGATATATTCTTTACCGGAAGTAATGCCCTGACCGCCAAAGGCCAGCTGGTCAACCTCGATATGGTTGGCAATCGCGTCGGCGGGATTGTCTGGGGGCCACATCATGTGGTGCTGACTATAGGTACCAACAAGCTGGTTGAAGACCTCGATCAAGCCATGTCACGTATCCGTGAGATTGCCGCACCGAAGAATGCTGCCCGGCACAATTGCAAGACTCCCTGCGCCAAGACCGGGAAGTGTCTGGACTGCAACAGTCCGGAGCGTATCTGTAATGTCTGGACAATTACCGAGAAGAGTTGGCCTGCGGGCAGGATTTCGGTGGTTTTGATTAAAGGGGATTATGGATTGTAATCCGTTTTCAAATTTACTCATGAATAAAGCCCGCTATGACATCTTAGTCATTGCGGGCTTTATTCTTTTCAACCGTAAAATTTAAATATTACCCGTCTACCAAGGGATTGATCCCTTCTTCGTAAAACACATCGGGAGTCCATGTTACGTTGTTCTTAATCACCTTTGCGGGGTTGCCGGCAGCAAGGCTCTGTGGCGGAAGTTCTTTACTGAGAACAGTCCGGGCTCCAATTATTGAATCGCGCCCAATTGTTGCCCCTTTCAACAGCACTGCCTCATAGCCAATCCAGACATGGTTGGCGATGGTTATATCCCGGCCATAGTTGAGACGCTTTCCTGTCTTGGCGTCAACAATCGAGTGGGCATCTCCGGTCCATGCATGTACTCTGTCACTGATGAGGCAATCCTCGCCGATAACGAGTTTGGTGCCGACTTCAGATGAAATCAACTCCGCATCAACAATTACGGTTCTTGCTCCTATCGCTATCAGGCCTCCTCCATGGATAAGACGTAAAAGGCCTGCGTCCATTCGAACATCACTGCCTATAAAAAGGCGATGATGATCACCACGTAGAACTATCTTTACTGATCCTAGTCGGGCGCTGGGGTGGATTTTAATGGTGTTATCATTGCCTATAATGTCTATGCTTGCTCGAGATATACTTGGACTTTCGTACTCAAGAGAATTCCTATCTCCACAGATGTTGATATTGTCATTGCTGCTGTTTGGCATTTGAACACTACTTTCACTCATTATGTATTCATCCCTTAGGGACAGGATGTACTCAATTTGTTGGGACAAGTTCTATTTTCTAACTAATAGAAGTTCTATATCCACTTTGTTGTTAGCGCGTCAAACCCCTGCTTAAACAAAAAAGGGCGTAAACCAGTACAGGTTACGCCCTTGATTTTTACTCATTTCAGTTGCTCTAGATATTAGCCCAGCAAAGCTTCAGATGTTCTTTGTTCATCTTTGGTGTAATCGTCGCTACCCCGATAGCCAGTGCCAGCGAGATGGGCAGGGCTACCACGTTGGGGTCAACCCATTGCAGCAGCCAGAGCCATGAGCCTTTGGCGGCGGAGGATACGAGGGTGTCCATTCCGGTCAGGGTCTTGCAGAGCCCGATGGCCTTGGCTTCCTTGGCATGCACGAACAGCAGCCAGAACATGGAAGAGCTGAAGCCGCCTACCATGGATACCTTTGCTGCCTTCTTGGTCATGCCTTTCCAGTACAGGCCCAGCAGATAGATGGGCAGGAAGGATGCGGCGCAGAGTCCGAAGAAGAAGGCCGTTGCGCGGGCAATGATGGACGGAGGCAGAACCCATGCCCAGAGGATTGCAGCCAGCAGGGTGATACCGACTCCAATTTTGGTGATCTTTACGGATTTTTCAGCCGGGACATTTACAAATCTTTCGAAGAAATCACGGCCCAGAGCGGTCCCGCCCACGTGGTACTGGGAGGACAGGGTGGACATCCCGGCAGCAAGCATTGCCAGCAGGAAGAGAGCGGAGAACCATGAAGGCATCATCTGCTCGATGTACATGGGAATTATCTTGTCCATGTTTCCGCCAGCAACGGCAATGGAGATCTTCCCTACCTCTTTATAGAAAACAGCGTTGGAAAGTGCTCCGGTCAGGAAGGCTACCCCGGTCATGAGCGGGATGAAGATTCCGCCGTAAAGTACCGCGCGGTTAAGCTCGCGGTCAGAGGGGACAGTCATGAAACGTACTGCCAATTGCGGCTGGGCCAGTACGCCGATACCCACGCCGTAAACAATAGTGGTGTAGATAACCAGCCAGAGTGGGGTTCCGAATTTCGCGCCTTGGGTCCAGCCTATCATGCCTCCTTTCTGGAGCTTGGCAGGCATGAGATTGACCATGTCGGTCAGGGCTTGATGCGCTTCAGTTACGCCTCCGAGCATTGAATAGGTGGAGACAATGAGAATAATCATCATAATGGCCATGATCAGCCCCTGAAAAGCATCAGTGTACATGACCGCTTTCATGCCGCCGGTGATGACATAACCGGCCAGAATGAAACTGATCACCAGCAGGGCAGTGTCGTAGGGGAGGCCGAAGGAAATTTCCATCATGCGTGAAATGCCGATCAGTACCGCAGCAGCGTAAACAGGAATGAAGAGAAAGATTATCCCGCCTGCAAAGCCCTGAATGAACTTGGAGTCGTAACGACGACCCAGCAGTTCCGGGAAGGTGTGGCTTTCAAGGGCCAGTCCCATTCTGCGGGTGCGCTTGCCGAAAAAGACCATGGCGATGAGTACACCGACCACAATTGTGGCAAGGGTCAGCCAGAGCAGGGGGAATCCGAACAGTCCTGCCGCTCCGCCGAAACCGATGATTGCGGATGTGGAAACAAAAGTTGCGCCGTAGGACATAGCCATGATGAACGGGTTCATCTGCCGTCCGGCGAGCATGTAGTCAGTGGATTTTTTGGTGGATTGCCAGCCTTTGAAACCGAGATAGAAGATTACGGAAAGGTAGATGCAGGTAATGACGATCTTGGTAACCATTACTTATCCCCTTTTCCTTTTACTTCCACATTCAGCGCGGTGGCATCGGGTTTGCCTCTGTTATTCCAGTTCAGGATTCCATAAGCCACACAGCCGAGCGAAGAGAGAATACAGAGCCAGAAGACTGCTGCAATCTCAACGCTTCCAAGTCCTAACATCATTTGAAGCCTCCAGATTTCAAAAATGGTTAAATTTGTAAAATTGTAGCTTTTAGTTGAAAAGACGGAGTTTTTTGGAGGAGCAGGCGGTTTGCGGAAACCCGGGGCAGGAAATAAAAAAGGCCGCGGGCTGGTTGCCTGCGGCCTGGGAGAAAACTCTTTCAACTATCGCTTATGCGAGTGAACACCTCCAGACCACAGGGCTGGTAAAGCTAAAAAAGTTAAAAAAGAAGAATAGAGCTTTGTTGGTGTTCATGAATTATTTTCTACAGTAAGCATTTACTCACTGTCAACCTGTTTGTGTTACAATTAGGCTCTAATGGCGTTGATTAATGGATCAAAAAACACAAAATTAGCAAAAAAAAGATGGAAATTTCTTATGATTTTTTAAAAAGATGTGTGGACTTAGTTGGTTAGTGGTGGAATAAAGGAATTGAAAAAATATTGGATGTTAATTTCATATCAACTGCTTAAGGCCGATTAGGAGGCTGTGCATGGAAATTTTGGAACTGGTCAAAAACAGGGACCCCAATGAACGTGAATTCCATCAGGCTGTGAGTGAGGTTGTTGAATCTATCAAGCCTGTTCTTGACCGCAATCCCGAATACCGCAGTGCCGGGATTATGGAACGGATTGTCGAGCCGGAACGGGTAATCATGTTCCGCGTGCCGTGGGCTGACGATGACGGTGATGTACACGTTAACCGTGGTTTCCGCGTGGAAATGAATAGTGCCATCGGTCCGTATAAGGGTGGTTTGCGTTTTCACCCTTCAGTAAACCTCGGCATTCTCAAATTTCTGGCCTTTGAACAGGTCTTTAAGAACGCCTTGACTTCCTTGCCCATGGGCGGTGGTAAGGGTGGGTCCGACTTTGATCCCAAGGGCAAGTCGGACATGGAAGTGATGCGCTTCTGCCAGAGCTTCATGCTTGAGCTTTCCCGGCACATCGGCCCGAATACCGACATTCCCGCTGGTGATATCGGCGTTGGCGCACGAGAGATTGGTTATCTTTTTGGTATGTATAAGAAGATTCGTAATGAATTTACCGGCGTGCTGACCGGAAAGGGCTTAAACTGGGGCGGTAGTCTCATACGTCCGGAAGCTACCGGTTACGGTTCTGTATATTTTGCCGCTGAGATGCTTAACGCACAAGGCCAGACCTTTGAAGGCAAGACAGCCCTTGTTTCCGGTTCCGGTAATGTGGCCCAGTTCACCATGGAAAAACTGCTTGAACTCGGCTGTAATCCGGTCACTTTTTCCGATTCATCCGGTTACATTTACGATGAAAAGGGCGTTGACCGCGAAAAGCTTGAATATATCATGCAGCTCAAGAACGTACGTCGCGGCAGGGTTAAGGAATACGTCGAGAAGTACCCCGAAGCAGTCTACACCCCGGTTGATCCTGATCTGGATTTTAATCCGCTCTGGAATCACAAGGCCGACTGTGCATTTCCTTCCGCAACCCAGAACGAAATTAACGGCAAGGATGCATCAAATCTTGTAGCCAACGGCGTACGCGTGATTTCCGAAGGCGCAAATATGCCGACCATGCCCGAAGGTATCGAGATTTTCCTCGATGCCGGACTTCTTTACGGACCGGGTAAGGCTGCCAACGCTGGCGGTGTTTCTGTTTCCGGCCTTGAAATGAGCCAGAACAGCATGCGTCTCAATTGGCCCCGTGAGGAAGTTGATAACCGCCTCAAGCACATCATGCATAATATTCACAAGTCCTGCATGGATACTGCCGAACATTACGGAACCCCATTTAATTACGTGAACGGCGCGAATATCGCAGGTTTCGTAAAAGTAGCACAAGCCATGTTAGATCAGGGTGTTGTATAAAACAGTTTCATATTATATTGTAATATAACGAATCTGACCAATAAGGCGGACTGCGATGATTTCGCTGTCCGCCTTTTTTGGAATTCATCCAGTTGCGGGGCTTCATTTATGACAGACAAGATGACATTTTTGGGCGGGCAGAGCCGCAAATTCAGCCTTTACCATGACCTGATGCAGATTAAGGTCCGGGATATTCTGTTAATTTCCAGTCCTTATGATGCATGGGTTATGGAAGAAGATAGCCGTATTTCCGAACGCATTGTTAGTGAATACCGTGGCCTGAACTTAAGTCGTCCCCCCCGTCTGACATGGGTTTCCAATATTGATGAAGCATTAGAACTGCTTGATGTGCGCTTTTTTGACCTTGTCATCATCATGCCCCACCTTACCAATATGGACTGCTGCGATATGGGGCGGCGTATCAAGGATAAGATTCCGGGTATCCCGGTTGCAATGCTGGCCCATAAGCAACTTCAAGTTACCGATGAGGTCTTTTGTGACGGCACAGACCGTCAGTTTGTCTGGTCCGGGGATGCCGAATTGCTGGTAGCCATGGTCAAGAACCTCGAAGACCTGCTTAATGTAGAACATGATACTTCCGAAGTCGGAATCAGGGTTATTATTGTTGTTGAGGATTCGCCGCGCTATCTGGCTTCTTTTTTGCCTATCCTCTATAAAGAGTTGGTCCGCCAGACTCAGGCCGTGCTTGAGGAGGGTTTGAACTCCGAACATCGTCTCCTGACCATGCGGGCGCGGCCCAAGATTCTGACTGCCCGCACCTTTGAAGAGGCCATGGTCCTTTTCGAGAAGTATGAACCGTATATTCTCGGTGTAATATCCGATGTGCGCTTTCCACGTATGGGCATTCTGGACGGTAATTCAGGTATTGAATTGCTGAAAAGTATTAAGGAGCGAAGGGATGATATTCCCTTGCTGCTGACCAGTAATGAACCGGAAAACAAAGAACGCGCTGAGGCTGTCCCGGCGTGTTTTGTGGATAAGAATTCACCTGATCTGATGTCCGAGGTCCGTAAGTTTGTAATGGATCATTTGGGCTTCGGGGATTTTATTTTTCGCGATCTTGAAGACAATGAGGTGGCAAGGGCCTCCAGTCTTTATTCACTTGAAAAAACTCTGCGCAAGATTCCACAGGATATTTTCATGCGCCATTGCCAGCTTAATGATTTTTCACGCTGGTTCTATGCCCGTACAGAAATTGCGCTCGCCAACACAATCCGGCCTCTACGGGAGAAGGATTTTCCCGATGTGGAAACTCACCGTAAGCATATGCTTACCCTGATCAGGGAGAGGCGTTTACAGCGTCAGCAGGGGGTTATTGTTTCCTTTAACCCTAAGGACTTTGACCCGGATACAGATTTTTTGAAGATCGGGGCCGGATCACTGGGCGGTAAGGCTCGTGGTATGGCTTTTATTTGTTCTATGCTGGCCCGTAACTCATGGCTGCGCGATAAATACAAAGATATCGTCATCACCGCACCGCGAACACTGACCATTGGAACTTCGGGGTTTGATGATTTTATGGAGATGAATGATCTTTCCTATCTTGCCACCACGGACCCTGAAGATGCAAAGGTCGCTGAGATTTTTAGTGAAGCATTTTTTCCCGGATGGATTGAGGCCCAGCTCTGGGCATATCTGCAGGAAGTCAAGTATCCGCTCTCCATCCGTTCATCCAGTTTGTTGGAGGACGCCCAGTATCAGGCTTATGCAGGCTTGTATCAGACCTACATGATTCCCAATGACCACCCGGACATTGAACAGCGGTTGAAACAATTGGTTGATGCTATCAAGCTGGTTTGGGCTTCCACATATTACAAGGCTCCGAAGTCCTTTTCCCAGCGGGTTAACCAGCGCACGGATGAGGAAAAGATGGCGGTCATTATTCAGGAGGTCGCCGGACAGCAATACGGGGATTATTACTTCCCGGCCATCTCCGGGGTGGGGCAGTCCTACAACTATTACCCCTTCGGTAAGATGAAGCCGGAACACGGTGTGGCTACCATTGCGTTGGGTATCGGTAAGTCGGTGGTGGATGGTGAGCAATGTATCCGCTTCTCGCCTAAATATCCCAAGATTCTGCCCCAGTGTCCGACTTTGCAGGATTCACTCAAAAATGCCCAAACTTCTTTTTACGGGCTGCGCATGGGAAATGGTGAGGTTTACGACATTCATGGCGATGCCAATCTTGAGAAGTTGGATATTGCTGATTTTGAAGATTCGGTTCCAGTGCGCAGGCTGGCTTCAACCTATCTGGCAGAAGAGGGTAGGATCAGGGATACTGCGGCAATTCCCGGTCCTAAGGTTGTTCTTTTCGCTCCGGTTTTGAAACATAAGCTTCTTCCGCTTCCGGGCGTGCTGACCGATGTGCTCAAGCTTGCTGAAAATGGTATGGGCGGTCCGGTGGAGATGGAATTCTGTATTAATATATTTGAGGACGGCCGCAAACCTGAGTTTAACCTTTTGCAGCTTCGGCCCATGAGTGCCCGCGCCGACCTCAATAGAATTGATATATCCGAGCAGGAATTGAAGGATGCAGTCTGCGTTTCCAGCCATGCCTTAGGCAATGCGGAAAAGGATGATATTGTCGATTTGCTGATCGTCCGGCCGGATTCATTTGATGTGTCTAAGACCCGGCAGATTGCCATGGAAATTTCTGCGATCAACAGCCGTCTCATCAAACAGGAGCGTAAGTATCTGCTTGCCGGACCCGGGCGTTGGGGATCGGCAGATCATTGGCTTGGTATTCCGGTTGAATGGCCCGATATTTCAAATGTTTCGGCAATTATTGAAACTTCTTGCGAAGAGCTCAAAGTTGAACCTTCACAGGGGTCACATTTCTTTCATAATATTACAACCTTGGGGATTAATTACCTGATGGTACTTGATAAACCGGGTGATCTTATGAACTGGGAATGGTTTCAAAATCAGCCGACCATTGAAAAGGGCGAATTCATAAGCCATTTGCGTTTGCCCGCTCCGGTAATACTCAAGGTTGATGGTCGCAGTTCGCAGGGAGTTGTTCTCCCGGCCAAGGGAAGTGAAGATTATTGCCTATTGCGCGAGTGTATTGCGGAATAAATTTCCTCTTTACTGAATAGAATTCCGGTTTTACTTTGCTGTGAGCAATTACTAATCAGCAAATCAGGTCGGGAAAAGTATGTTTGATTTTACTGAAGATGAGCGTGAGGATTGTCTCCTCTTGTGCCCTAAGGGTAGTTTTAACCATTCTACGGTTGGTTTAATCCGAGACCGTTTATACAATCATTGTTGTGAGGACGGTTGCCGGATTGTCATGTGTATGAAGGATGTGGATTTCATTGACAGTACCGGACTGGGAGTAATGGTTCATGCCCATAAATACTGTGATAAGTATGGCGGAATGATTGTTTACAGCGACCTTAACGATATGATTACCAAGAATATGAAGATGCTGACCATGGATCGGTATCTTAATTTTAGCCCGAATGTTGACTCGGCTTTGACGAAGTTTGATTGGTAGTTTTGGAGTATGTTTATTTTTACAAGCGGACCTGATTTTCTGGTCCGCTTTTTTTATTGGCAAAATTTATAACACGTTAGCTCGGATATTGGCATCTATGATGCATTGTACAGTTCATGACTAGCATAAATGACAGTATAAAGCGCATGGGTCTCGGGGCCAATGCCTTGGAGTTAAAGGAAAAGGTCGGGGGACAAAATTCTGACACTATGCAGAGTCTCGACTCTGTTATAAATCAGGCATTTGATACTCAGTTTGATTTTATTGAGCGGCAGAAGGGTGAATTTATCATTTTTGCCCCCAAGGGACGGATCAGTAATTCTACTGTGAAGTTTTTTAAGAAAAGGATTTATAACGCAGCCGGAGAACAGGGTTGCAAGATCATAATTAATCTCAGATATGCCAGCTTGATAGACAGTGTCGGTCTTGGAATGCTCATTAATGCCCACAAGACAGCGGACCAGAATGGCGGAATGGTAGTTTTTACCGATGTTCAGGAAAGGATCATGAAGAACCTCAAGATGTTGTACATGGATCGTTTCCTCAAGTTCGCTCCTGACATGAAGCAGGCAGTGCAGATGATGGATTGGTAAAGTCCTTTTTCAAATGTACTGATAAACCCCGGCTCTGATCATTCAGGGCCGGGGTTTTGTTTTTAGCGCATCAACTCTCCTTCTTATGGGGAATGCCGAGCAGTTCGCGTTTGGCTCTTCCTCGTTCGTAGGACCATTTCTGGTACGAATCCATGTAGGTATAGAATACCGGGGTCAGGTATAGGGTGACCACCTGTGAGAGGATCAGGCCACCCACAATGGCAAGTCCCATGGGCTGACGGGCCTGTGCCCCGGCACCGAGTCCGAGCGCGATGGGCATGGCCCCGGCAATGGCTGCGATGGTGGTCATCATAATCGGGCGGAACCTTTCCAGCGATCCTTTCATGGCCGCTTCTGCCGGGGAAAGATTCTCTTTCTCCTCAGCCTCAAGGGCGAAGTCTACCACCATGATAGCGTTCTTTTTAACGATACCAATAAGCATGATGACCCCCACAATACCGAACAGGTCGAGATCCTTGCCGAAAATAGTCAGGGTTAAAAGTCCGCCGATTGCTGCCGATGGCAGGCCGGAAATAATGGTGATGGGATGGATGTAACTTTCATAGAGAATTCCCAGAATCATGAAGATTACAAAAACCGCGATAGCCAGCAGGAAATAGACGCTGGCCATGGATTTCTGGAATTCATCGGCTGTTCCTTCAAAGTTGGAAACCACAGTGTCCGGCAGATTGTTGAGGGCAAGTTCGTTAATGGCCGACGTTGCATCACTTAGGGAATAGCCCGGAGCAATGTTGAAGGAGTAAGTTACTGAGGGCAGCATTCCGGTATGGTTTACCTGCATGGGACCGGGTTTCTCTTCAAAGCTGGCAAGGGTGTCCAGCCTGATCAAGTCGCCGTTTTTGTTGGCAACGTGCAGCTTCATCAGATCGCGCGGGTCGCGCTGGTTGTAGGGCAGCACTTGCAGGATTACCCAGTACTGGTCCGTATCTCCGTAAATGGTCGATACTTTGCGTTCGGAGTAGGCGGAGTTGAGTGTGTTTTCAATGTCGTGGGCGGTAACTCCGTAGTAGGAAGCCTTGTCACGGTCTATCTTGACCCAAAGCTCAGGATTCTGATCCAGCAGGTCTGAGGTCAGTCCGGTCAGGAACGGTATCTGGCGCATCTGCATTTCGAATTTCGGTGCGATTGAATACAGCTCCTGCTGATCCGGCGCTTGTACCGTATACTGGTAAAGGTTCTTAGTTGATTTTGCCGTCAGGCGGATCATGGGCGGGTTTTGAATCCAGACCATAATTCCCGGTTCGTTGTTCAGTTTATACATGAGCTGGCGGGCGACCTGATCTGCTGTCATGTCGCGGTCACCCGGAGATGTCAGCATGGGGAAGACGTATCCCTGGTTTTGGATGGGCGCTCCGGCTACAGTGATCACACTTTTAATGTTTGGGTCATCCATGAGGATCGGTTCAAGCTTTTTGATATGATCTTTCATGGCGTGGTAGGAAATACCCTGTTTGGCCTGTGCAAATCCCTGACAATAGCTCATGTCATCAGTAGGCAGGAATCCTTTGGGGATAACCATAAAAAAGTGGATGGTAGCCAGCAGGATCAACCCAGCCGCCCCCATGGTCCACGCTCGGTGGCGCATGACAAAATGCAGGGAACGATCGTACATGCGCAGCAGGAAGTCGAATATGGGATCGGATTCGGAAAGCTTGCTGCCTGGTTTGAGAATGCGGCTGGCCAGCATAGGAGTCATGGTCAATGAGACCACGCCCGAGGCA
Organism: Maridesulfovibrio sp.; assembly: GCF_965230075.1. Lineage (GTDB taxonomy): Bacteria > Desulfobacterota > Desulfovibrionia > Desulfovibrionales > Desulfovibrionaceae > Maridesulfovibrio. The sequence continues at coordinate 1,631,747 of NZ_OZ245945.1, forward strand.
AGGATTGCCACGGTGATAGTCATGGCGAATTCGTGCAGGATACGCCCGATAATCCCGGACATGTACATGAGCGGGATGAAAACAACCGCAAGCGACAGGGTCATTGAAATAATGGTGAAGGTTATCTGTTTTGCTCCGTCCAGCGCTGCCTGATAAGGCTTCTTGCCCATCTCCAGATGGCGGACAATGTTCTCGATCATGACCACGGCATCATCGACCACAAATCCTACGGACAGGGTCAAGGCCAGTAGCGAGAGGGTGTCCAGCGAATAGCCCAGCACATACATGATGGCAAAGGTGAAGACGATGGAGACCGGGACCGCTACGGATGCGATAATGGTCGCGGAAAGGTTTTTAAGGAAAAAGAAGATAACGCAGATAACGAAGAATATAGCCAGCAGCAGGGTGACCTGTACATCATCAACCGCTTCCTTGATGGGCTCGGAACGGTCATAGAGGACCTTCATCTGAATGCCGGCAGGGATCTGGTTGCGGATGGTAGGAAGCATTTCCCTAATGGTCTCGCATACCTGAATTGTATTCGAGCCGGGCTGTTTTTTGATGGCGATGACAATACCGCGCTTGCCGTCAATCCATGAACCGGATTTGTCTGACTGCACCGAGTTGATGACTTCGCCCACTTCGGAGAGGCGTACCGTCCTGCCGCCTTCCGATTCAAAGATCATGGGCATGAATTCATCAGCATTTTTAAGCTGTCCGGTGGCTTCTACGGTTACGGATTGCTTTTTGTTGTCCAGCGTACCGACCGGTTCTTTCACGTTCTGGTCGGCAATGGCCTGACGGATGTCGTCAATGTTCATGCCCCGAGCGGCTAGTTTTTCCGGGTTGACTCGTACTCGCACAGCAAGTTTGGACTCCCCGTATACCTCAACCTTGGAGACACCGTTAACCATGGAGATGGTGTCGGTCAGAAACGTGGTGGTGTATTCATTAACTTTATATAATGGAAGAGATTCTGACCAGATTGCCATGTAGAGAACCGGATCATCGGCGGGGTTGAATTTTTCATAGTAGGGCTGCTGCGGCAGGTCGGTGGGCAGGTTGCCGCTGGCACGTGAAATAGCAGCCTGAGTGTCCGAGGCCGCACCGTCAATGTCGCGGTCAAGGTCGAACTGCAGGGTGATCAGGGTCTGCCCCTGTGAGTTAACGGAACTCATGGAGCGCAGTCCCGGCGTGGAAGTGAATTCCTTTTCCAGCGGTGTAGCCACCGATGAAGCCATGGTGGAGGGGCTGGCTCCGGGCAGAGTTGCAGTCACCTGCAATGTCGGGAATTCAACCGCAGGCAGGTAGCTGACCGGGAGCCGTAAATAGCCGACGATTCCGAAGAAGACCATGCCGATGACCACCAGAGAAGTCATGACCGGACGCTTGATGAAAAGTTCGGTGATGTTCATGGCTATTCACCGTTCTTGGTCTGAGCAGCTGGTGCAGTGTAATTCGAAGATTTCCCTTTGATAGCAATGACTGCGCCGGGGTAGAGTCGTAGTTGTCCGTCTGTGACTATTGTTTCCTTATTTTTCAATCCCCCACTGACTATATCCATTTTTCCGGCCCTGCGATCGACCATGATGGGGCGCATATCAACAGTATTGTTGCTGTTCGCTATCCAGACAAATTTACCTTCCGGACCTGTGCAGGTCGCTTCCATGGGGATATTGATGACGTTTTCATCGTACAGTTTGAGACGGATTTCAACATAGTTTCCGGGCCAGAGCGCTTTGTTTGTGTTGGCAAAACGGCCTTGCATCCAGATAGTTCCGGTTTTGGTATCTACATTGTTGTCGATGAAGGTCAGGTCTCCGCTTTCAGGATTGTCGCGGCCCTCGGTAATGGCAAGTACCTCAAGTGTTTTGTTGGCTGAGTATTTCTGCACTTCAGCCAGATATTTCTGCGGTAAGTAGAAATTTACGGCAATGGGAGAAATCTTGTTGATAACAACCAGTTCGTCTTTGTTCTCCTCAATGAGATTGCCTTCGGTGGGTGTTACATACCCGGCAAGGCCGTCAATGGGGGAACGGATAAAGCAGTAATTGAGATCGTTGCGGGCGTCGGTGAGCTTTGCCTTTGTCACGGCAATGGCATCACTGGCTGTCTTCATGTCCAGGCGCTTTTCTTCAAAGTTTTCTTCACTGACTACTTTGCGTTCTACAAGGTCACGGTAGCGGTTGTAATCTTTTTTTGCCTGTTCATATTTTGTAATATCGGAAGCAAGTTCAGCTTTGAGCTGGCCGATTGAAGCTTCATAAGGAGAAGGGTCCATGGTGAACAGCTGTTCGCCTTTGCTTACGTACTGTCCGTCATTGATGAAAATTTTACTTAGATATCCGGTAACTCTTGAGCGCACGGTAATGGTGTCTACTGCCTTCACTGTTCCGATAGCGGTCAGATAATAAGGTGTATTTTTCAATTCAGCTTTAGTGACAGTGACTGGCGCAGGTGGGTAGCCGCCAGTAGTAGCTTTATCATCTTTGCAGCCTGAAAGCAGGAAGCAAAAAAACAGGGTGAGCAATAGAAGCGTGAAGTGGGGGACATGATGTACTGCGGGGGATGGTTTGATCCGAGGCATGGGCAAAATCTCCTTACTGCTGAAATATAATTGATATATAGCCTAAATTATTGCTGCTTAAAAGGCTGTATGTGTTTATTTCTGCTTATTTGAAAAAAACACAGATGGATTTATTTGTATAATAACTTGATTTTTGCTCATATAACATGCAGGTAGAGACTGCTTTTTTTGTGACGATTGTTACAACGTTTATTTTGCCACTTTGAAAAAAATATTTAGCTCTTTTTATATATGACTACAGCAAATACTGTAAAAATTGACTATGTTGACGGTGTCCGCTTCAGGAGGGGAGTTGTGGCCGCCGCAAGCAAACTGATAGCCAATTCCCCACATTTGGATGCTATCAATGTGTTTCCGGTTCCCGACGGGGATACCGGGGCCAATATGGCCGGCACAATGCGCAGCATAGTAAGTTCCACCGGTAAAACTGTGGAGCGCTCCATTGAGAAAATGACCGCCCAGATTGCGGAATCCGCCCTTGACGGGGCCAAAGGAAACTCCGGTGCTATTCTGGCCCAGTTCCTGTGTGGATTTGCTGAGGGCGTGAAAGATATGCCTAAACTTTCTCCTTCAGATTTCGCTCAGGCTGCTTCCTTGGCTGCCAAGCGTTCCTGTGAGGCTATTTCTGACCCCAAAGACGGAACCATTCTTAGTGTTATCCGTGATTGGGCTGCTCACCTGCATGCTAACGGTGACAACTATCGCGATTTCCATCATCTTCTTTCGGATTCTCTCGAATACGCACGTAATTCCGCAAAGTGCACCACTGAAAAGTTGGCCGAACTTAAGGCTGCCGGGGTTGTAGACGCCGGAGCGCAGGGTTTTGTCTATCTGCTTGAAGGTATTGTGGACCTGCTGGAGAACGGCAAGATTGAAAAAAGTTTTCTGCCGGATGCACGTAACTCCAAGTCCTTTGCTAATGTTCAGGATAAGGTGGCGGTTGAATCTCTTGATTTTCGCTTTTGTACTGAATTTCTTCTCAAGGGTGAGGGCATTGATCGCGCAGCCATTCGTGATTCTATCTGCGAGATGGGTGACAGTCTGATCGTTGCCGGAACTCCCGCTTCTGTGAAGATTCATATCCATACCAACGATCCCGACGCAGTTGAGAAAATAGTCAATGGTTACGGTGAAGTAGTTAAGCGCAAGGTTGACGATATGCTGGTTCAGCATAAACGCCTCCTCGCTGATGACCGCACTGTAGGTATTCTTACTGACAGTACTTGCGACCTTCCTGATGAAGTGCTGGAAAAGTACGATATTCGCGTGGTTCCCATGCGTTTATCCATTGATGATAAAGATTTCATTGATCGGGTGACTCTCAGTTCCAGTGAGTTCTATAAAATTCTTCCTTCAGCAAAGAGGGCGCTTTCTTCGCAGCCGACTCCCGGCGACATGAAACGTGCCTACGCCAAGGTTTCTTCTGATTACGAAGATGTTGTTTCTCTGCATGTTGCAAAAGTGCTCAGTGGAACATTTCAGAATGCCCTGACCGTAAGCAGTCCTTTTGATAATGTCTCCGCCATTGACAGTAAGATGCTGACTATCGGACTTGGGTTGCCCGTTCTTGAAGCTGCCCGTGCAGCCAAGAAAGGTGCTTCGGCAGCTGAAGTCCGCAGGGTTGCTGACCGGGCTGTGGAGAACGTCAAAATTTTCGTAACTATTGACTGTCTTGACTATGCTGTGCGTGGCGGACGTTTGAGCAAGGGGCAGGGCATGATTGCCAAGGCTCTGAACATCAAGCCTATCCTGCAGTTTGCCGGAGAAGGTCATCCCAAGGTTGTTGCGAAGTCTTTCGGTGTTAAACGGCAGGAAGATGCCTTGATCAAGTTGGTTAAGGATAATGCTTACGGCCGCGGTAATTTCAGATACGCCATTTCTCACGCAGATACTCCAGAGACCGCAGAAAGGTTCAGACGCGTCCTCAAAGCCGAGTTCGGCGCAGAGCCGGAGTTTGTTGTTGAGGCCTCTCCTGTGCTGGGACTACATTCCGGACCCGGAGCATGTGCGGTGGCTTTCATCACTGACGAATAGTTCTGAATATTCTATACAAGCTGATTCAGCGGGAACAGGTTTTACCTGTTCCCGCTTTTTTTTTGGGTTTGGTGTGGATTTTTAGACAATAAAAAGCTTTAGGCATCATGCCTGGCTTGTGTTTTTTGTGGTAGATTGTTTGATCAATCAAGAGTTTTACAACTATGGCAACTGCTTCATGCTGAGCGGGAAAGGTGGTGTGTTGTGACTCAAGTGGCTTTGTTTGGGGCTTTGCAGGTATTCATACCGCAAATTCAGCGATAAGTTGGAAGGAGCTGTGTTCTCCTGTTGAGGGTGCTGGCTGCTTTGTGCAGAGTTTTTTGATAAATTTTTATTAAAAAAGAAAAAAAATATTTAAATTTCATTTTTCCGCAAAAAACATTTATCTTTTTTGTATATTTATTTCCCTTGTGTGATTAAAGGTGTTATGTGTTGTCTAAAATCTGTGATGCCCGTGGTTACGCGAAATGATCAATTTTGAGTGAATGAGTGAGGTGGTTAAAAATGGGGCTGTTTTGCATGTTCGGCAATTAGTTTTTGGAATTCTACATAAATGGAAAAAAGGGGTTAATTCCTTGACTTTTCTTTGTTTTAGGCTATAAAAGTCTCTCATTCTTGAATTCTGGGCGATATTAATACTAGCTTGGAGAATGGCGGCCGTAATCATCAATATACGCGTTTTTTACTATCACGGCCGGTCCTGAACTTAATAAACAGTACGGGAGTTGGAGTTAAGCATTATGGCAATGATTGAAATTAAGAATCTCCACAAGTGGTACGGGGATTTTCATGTTTTAAAAGGTATCAACGACCATGTCGACAAAGGTGAAGTGCTTGTAATCTGTGGCCCCAGTGGCTCCGGTAAGAGTACTTTTATCCGTTGCATCAACAGGCTCGAAGACTACCAGAAAGGGACAATTACTTTTGATGATAAAGACATTCTTGACAAGAGTGTAAATATCAATGAGCTGCGCGCTGAAATAGGTATTGTTTTCCAGCAGTTCAACCTTTATCCCCACCTGACCGTATTGGACAACGTTACCCTCGCACCATTGAAAGTACGTAATGTACCCAAGGCCGAAGCTGAGGAAACAGCACTTTACCTTCTTGAAAGGGTAGGAATTCACGATCAGGCTCATAAGTATCCCGCAGAACTTTCCGGCGGACAGCAGCAGCGTGTTGCCATCGCAAGGGCTCTGGCCATGAAGCCCAAGGCCATGCTTTTTGACGAGCCTACTTCCGCGCTGGACCCGGAAATGATCAACGAAGTTCTCAACGTAATGAAAGACCTCGCCCGCGAAGGCATGACCATGCTTTGCGTGACCCACGAAATGGGTTTTGCCCGTGAAGTGGCGGACCGTGTGATTTTCATGGATGGCGGTGAGGTTATTGAACAGGCTCCCCCGGAGGAGTTCTTCAGCAATCCCAAGCATGAAAGAGCAAAAATGTTCTTGAAGGAGATATTGTAATTATCGCTCTTGCCGGCGATATTGGTAGGTAACCTTAAATTTTTCAGGAGGACCCTGATGAGAAGACTCTCAATTATTGTTGCTATGGTTTTGGCGATGGCTCTTTGCGCATCTGCTGCAATGGCCGACAAACTGCAGGAAGTTAAAGCCCGCGGTGTTCTGATGTGTGGTGTTAAAGATGCTGTTGTTCCTTTCGGTTACATTGATGAAGACACCAAGAAGCTTGTCGGCCTTGATATCGATATTTGTAACTACATCGCCAAGGAACTGGGTGTAAAGGCTGAGTTCAAGCCCGTAACTTCCGCCACCCGTATCCCCATGGTTGTTCAGGGTTCCATTGACCTTGCTGCTGCTACCATGACCCACAAGATTGCCCGTGACGACACCATTGACTTTTCTATCACCTATTTCATGGACGGTCAGAAGCTGCTCGTTAAAAAAGGTTCCGGCATCAACTCCGTTGCTGACCTGAAAGGCAAAAAAGTAGGTACCGCTAAAGGTTCCACTTCCGAGCAGAACATCATGGCTGCACAGCCTGATTGTAAAGTGCTTTCCTTCGAAGGTTACCCCCAGGCAATGCTCGCTCTCAAGCAGGGTAAAGTTAAAGCTGTTACCACTGACTCAACCATCCTTCTCGGTCTCAAGAACTCCGACCCCAACCCCGAAAAGTGGGAAATCGTAGGTGAGTTCATCTCCCCCGAGCCTTACGGCATCGGTCTTCCCGAGAACGAGTCCAACTTCCGCGATGCAGTTAACCAGGCTCTCATCAAAATGTGGAAGTCCGGCGACTACAAGAAAGCATACAACAAGTGGTTCGGTCCTGACACCAAGTACTACCTGCCCCTTACCTGGAACATGGAAGTTTGGCCCTAAGCCGACTGCCTGAGGTTTTAGTTCTGTAAGATAACGGGGAGGCCGTGCGTGCGCGGTCTTCCCGAAAACAACGGATAGATGTTTTGAATTATCAGTTTGATTGGAATCTGGTTCTTAGCGGACAATACGGGCAGTGGATTATCGACGGGGTCAAGGTAACCCTTCAGATCTCCGCAGTATCCATCGTATTCACTATGCTTCTTGGGACTATTGTCGCAGTAATGCGTATGTCCAAGTTTAAGCCCTTCGAATGGTTCAGCTTTGCTTTTGTTGAGTTTTTCAGAAATACGCCTTTGCTGATTCAGATATTTTTCTGGTATTTCGGCTCTTACTCCATTCTGCCTGATGCGGTAAACGAATGGCTTTATGACCATGATTTCGAATTTGCGGCCGGGGTTATTTCCCTGACCGTTTATACCGCCGCATTCGTGGCTGAGGAAATCAGGGCCGGAATCAACTCCATCCCCAAGAACCAGTTGGAAGCGTCCCGTGCGACCGGACTTTCCTTCCTGCAGGCTTATCGCTACGTTATTTTGCCGCAGGCTTTCAGAATCATCATACCACCACTTATTTCACAGTCGTTGAACCTTATTAAAAACTCGTCATTGGTCATGACTATCGGGGTTATGGACCTTACCTACATGGCCCGTCAGATCGAATCCTATACATTCCACGGATTCGAGGCTTTCACTGTGGCGACCCTTATCTATCTGTGTATCTCGCTGATCGTGTCACTCATGATCAATATGTATAACAAGCATTTCCTGCTGCAAATTAAATATTAGGAGTGGCGTCTCGTGCAATGGGATGTAGTTTGGAACAACTTTGATTATTTTCTCTGGGGCGCCTTTCCTGACGGACCTATCGGCGGTCTGGCGGCCAGTATTATTCTTGCTCTGCTTGGTATTTTCGGTGCTTTCTGGATCGGTCTGGCTGCGGGGTTGATGCGTCTTTCCCGCAACAGGGTGGTTAAGTCCATATCTGTTGTCTATATTGAGGTTATCCGTGGGGTGCCCCTGCTGATGCTTATTTTCTGGTTCTATTTTCTGGCTCCGGTTGTGCTTGGTAAATCCCTGCCGGAATTCCACTGTGCCTTAATTGCCTTTATCGTTTTTACCGGGGCTTATATCGGTGAAATCGTCAAAGCTGGAGTTATTGCTCTGCCCAGAGGTCAGATGGAAGCAGCAAGGGGTACAGGACTTTCACATGTACAGGCCATGCGGTACGTAATTCTGCCACAGGCTCTGCGCAACATGATCCCTTCCTTTGTGAACCAGTTCGTTTCTTTGACCAAGGATACCTCGCTTGCTTACATCATCGGTGTGAACGAGCTGACTCGTACTGCTACACAGGTTAACAACCGAACCTTGTCAGCGCCTACAGAAATCTTTATTACTATTGCGATCCTTTATTTTGTCGTTTGCTATGTGCTGACTTGGGCCAGCCGCCGCATGGAGGCACATATGGCCAAGTATCAGGCTAGAGATCGCTAGTTTTCCTAATGTATATAAAATGGTTAGCCCCTGCTTCATATTGAGGCAGGGGTTTTCTTTTGCGCATTTGTAACTTTATTTTGACCGAAATTTCATATTGGATTAAAGTCGTTCTAATGGGAAGTATGCTCTAGTTTCGACCTGCAAAGAGAAACGCGGGATTGGAGCCGGACTTTGTTCAATTTTAACCCGGGAGACCGACATGGACAAAATAGAGAAACTTGCTTCGTACATTGACCACACTTTGTTAAAGGTATCAGCAGTTCCTGCAGATATTGAGCAATTGTGCCGGGAGGCGGTTGAGTACGATTTTGCATCTGTTTGTGTCCATCCTTCTCATATAGCCCGTGCTGCTGAATTGCTGGCAAGTGAAAAGCCGGTTGTTTGCTCGGTAATTGGTTTTCCGTCGGGGTCAACTTTAACGGAAGTAAAAATGCTTGAAGCAATGCGTGCAGTGGAAAAGGGAGCGCAGGAATTGGACATGGTGGTCAATATTGGAGCTCTAAAAGCCGGTGACCGCAAAGCGTTTTTGAATGATATATTTATGACCGTGGAAGGAGCAGGCGGGGTTCCGGTAAAGGCAATTATTGAAACAGGACTCCTTGATGATGAACAGAAAAAGATTGCCTGTGATCTTGCGGTGACAGCAGGAGCCTCTTTTGTTAAGACATGCACCGGATTTGCTCCCGGCTGTGCCTGTGTGGAAGATATCAAGCTCATGCGTTCTGTTGTCGGCGATGACATCGGCGTAAAAGCCAGCGGGGGAATTAAGACATATGAACAGGCTCAGGAACTGTTACAGGCCGGAGCCAGCAGGATAGGAACTTCCTCTTCCCTTGCTATAATAAGGAGATAATTTTTTGTCCGGGAAAGTAGAACTCATGGCCGTGGCAAAGCCCGGTGATATTGAAAAGAAGTCTTTTGAAATTATTGATTCCGAAGTCCCGGTACCTCGCAGGTTTGACGGTATTGAATGGCAGATCGCAAGGCGCATGGTCCATACTACCGCAGATTTTGAGTTGATCGACCTTGTGCGTTTTCATCCGGATGCTGTTGCTTCCGGCCTTGATGCCTTGCGGTCCGGCTGTTCTATTGTCACGGATACAGAGATGGCCCGCTGTGGAATTCCTATGCGCAGGATGAACCCTTTGGGTTGCGAAGTGCGTTGTCTGATGAATGATCCGGAAGTTATTGCGTCAGCAAAGAGGAATTCCACCACGCGTGCGCATGCTGCACTGGAGTTGGCTGCATCTTCTTTGAAGCCTGCTGTTCACGTTATCGGTAATGCACCAACAGCGCTTATCAGATTGGTTAATTTAATCGAAGAAGGAGAGATGGCTCCTCCTGCGTTGGTTGTCGGTATGCCTGTGGGGTTTGTGAATGCTGCGGAGTCCAAGGCCCTGCTGATGAATTGCGAATCCATACCTTATATAGCTATTGAGGGTAGGAAAGGTGGCTCTGCGCTTGCGGCATGTGTAATCAATGCTCTCGCTGAAGTTGTTCTTTCTGAGCGTAATCTCTCTGGCGAAATATGATCTTTTTTTTAGCTACAGATTAATTATTATAGACTTTGAAAGTTAATTGTGAAAACAATATTGCAATCAATTCTGTTTGTTTTTCGAGTGTTAATGTTAGTTCCGGTGCAATAAGGTATGTCTGAGAATACGACCGCTTCGAATAGATCATTTTTAAAATTTAAAAAGGGTGAGAGATCAATTTCCCGTGATCTTTCAGCCTGTCTTGTTTTTGCTCTAGCTATAATTATCGGTTTGGTGACGGCATATGAATATATTGGTCGTTCGAAGATGTTGCGTCAGGAATATGAGGATAAAGCTGATAATTATATTGAACAGTTAGCTAAGTCCGTTACGTTTCCTATCTGGAACTTTGATATGGGCTCGCTCAAGCATGTTTGCAGTGCCTATACTCAGAACGAGCAGTTCTCCAAACTTAAAATTGTCGATATGAACGGTGAGGTGTTGTTTAACTTTGTGCGCCCCGGCGACAAAGACGACAACCCCATTGTCCGTGTGCGTGATCTGTATATTTCCAAGGAAAAAATCGGGTCCATCCGTATGGAGTTGAGCAGCAGGATTTATCGTCGCAACCTTGACTGGATTCTGTTTGTTTCAAGTCTGACCTTCCTCACTTCTGTGGCAGTCATCTATATAATCACGGGCTTTCTCATAGACTACTTTATCCGTAACCCCATAGCCAGATTGCGCAAGGGGATGGATAAGGTTGCCATGGGGGATTTCTCTTACCGATTTGATGAGTTTCAGTACATAGAATTGTTGGAGATCGGTTCCCGATTCAACCGCATGACTGAAGAAATCGCCAGCCGTGAAAGCAGGCTTGAGGAAGTGAATAAGGTTTTGCAGAGCGAAATCCTTATGCGCGAGAAAGCTGCACGCTCACTTGTTAAGAGTGAAAAGCGTTACCGGGCATTGGTAGAAACCACTGCTGAAGGTTTTTTCATGATTGATGAATCCTTGATTCTGCTGGATGTAAACCCTGCCTTTTGCACCATGATCGGCCTTACACGGGAAGAAATTCTGGGTGGTGACGTCGAGTCGGTTCTCGGAAGCCTTGCTGCTGAGCGGTTCAGGAATAACGATGGTCATGCCCACAAGTTTGAGCTTAGCTTTGTGAACACTAATGGCCGTGAAGTTGATATTTTCATCAATGCAACTAATCTATTTGAAAGTGATAATGTAAAACTGACTTTTGCATTTGTTACTGATGTCTCCAGTTATAAGATGATGGAAAAGGCTCTGCGCGCTTCAGAGGAAGAGTACCGGACCATTGCCGAGTATACATTTGACTGGGAAATGTGGATTGGGCCTACCGGGGCGGTAAAGTATGTTAGCCCCTCGTGCGAACGTATCTCCGGTTACCCCAAAGCTTATTTCATGGAAGGTCCGGTCAGGGTAGAGCATATTCTGCATAAGAATGACCGTGAGTTTTGGCAGAAGGCTTTGCGTGGGACATTTCCTTCTCCTGATGGAACGGATATGCGCCTTTTCCGTCGTGACGGTCTGCTGCGTTGGGTCTCTCTTACCGGTCATCAGGTTTTTGCTGATGACGGTACCTCGCTCGGTTTAAGGATCTCCCTGCGTGATATTACCAAGCGTAAGTTTATGGAGAAGCAGCTGCAGTACGAAGCCCTGCATGATCCGCTTACCGGTCTTGCCAACCGCACTTTGTGCTGTGACCGTATTCTTCAGGCTGTGGAACGTTCGCGCCGCCGGGACAATTATTATTTTGCTGTTGTTTTTATGGATCTGGATCGTTTCAAGATTATCAATGACAGCCTTGGCCACAATATCGGTGATAAGTTGCTGGTAGAAGTTTCTAAACGATTGCTTAAAACCATTCGTGAGCTGGATACTGTTTCCCGTTTCGGTGGCGATGAATTTATTGTTGTGCTCGAAGAGCTTGCTTCCCCGCGTGAAGGTATACGTATTGTCCGCCGTATCAGGGATTGTCTGAACGGTCCTGCTGTAATCGAAGGACATAAGATCAATGTTGCCGCTAGTTACGGCGTGCTGCTAAGCCCCACTGAGTACGACAAGCCGGAAGAAATTATCCAGAATGCCAATGTTGCTATGCATCAGGCAAAGGAATCTGGCAGGGATAGAATTAAGGTCTTTAACAAAAGAATGCTGGAAGAGGCCGTGCAGGCCATGCAGCTTGAGAGTGACCTCCGTGCGGCAATGCTTTCAGGTGATGAACTTTATTTGGATTACCAGCCTATTTATTCTTTGCAGAACCATAGTGTTGTCGGGTTCGAAGCATTGATCCGTTGGAATCATCCCCGACGCGGTCTGGTTATGCCCAGTGAGTTCATTCCCATGGCTGAAGAGTCTGGGCTTATTTTTGAACTTGGAAGCTGGGTTGTAAGTGAGGCCTGCCGTCAGATGAAGAGTTGGCAGGCTAATTATGATTCCGCTTCTGATATGATGATGTCCATTAATATTTCTCCACGTCAGTTTTCTCAACCTGCACTTGTGGACAATATTCTTTCCAAGCTCAATGAGTTTGATCTTCCTGCGCAGAATTTGAAAATTGAAATTACTGAAACGGCAATTATGGAGCGGGCTAAACAGTCCGTTGATATGCTCAATAGGCTCAAGTCTGCAGGTGTTCTGGTTTCCATTGATGATTTCGGAACAGGCTACTCATCTATGAGTAACCTGCAGGAATTTCCGCTTGACCAGTTGAAGATTGACCTCAGTTTTGTGCGTAAGATGAATGAATCTTCCGAAAACCTTGAAATTGTCAGGGCAATTGTTAACCTTGCCCACAACCTCGGCTTAAATGTTGTTGCTGAAGGTGTGGAAGAGCTTGAGCAGCAGGATACTTTGCGCGATCTGGGCTGTGAATTCGGGCAGGGATACCTGTTCTCAAAGCCAATCAGCCGTGGCAAGGTGGAAGCCTTTTTTAAGGATGAGATTAAGTTGAATTGATTCTTTATCGACTGTGTTTCCGAAACTTGGGAAATGTATGTTGCATATGTATCCGTAAGTAGTGTGTTGGAAATTTCAGTCAGTTTTATGTATTGGCGAAGAAATTTGGGAGAGTCGGCATTTGGCCGACTCTTTTTTTTGGGCAAAAAATGTGATTGTATAATCAATCAAAAGCCGTTGGCAATACAGTAGTCCATCTTTTCATAATCTATGTACAAAGCATATTCATGTCAATTAAGTTGTGCTTATTTTATAATATTGCCATAAAAGTTCCGATTCCTGTTGCATGTGCGGAATTACCATGCTAGGGCCGAATTTAGGCCCAGTAAAAATAAAAGTTTACGGAGCTGTCGGCGAGGTTGGTCCGTTCAAGGGGAGAAGAAGAACGGATTATTTGAGTCACCCTCAACCTGGATCAGGTTATGAGTGTCAAACGTAAGGGAAATAGCACGGTTACGATTTTTCCGGACTGGTGTAAGGGGTGCGGAATCTGCGCAGCCTTCTGTCCGGCTAAGGTCATGGAGTTGAACGATCAGGGTAAGGCGGTCGTCATCCGGGAGGAAGAATGTATAAATTGCGGATTCTGTGAGCTGCATTGCCCGGATTTCGCGATTATGGTTCGTCCCAAGGTTGATGATGAGATTCCTGCGGTATGCAGGGCAGTCCTTGAAAAGGCCGCCCGGAAAGCCGACAGGCCTGCCGCTTCCGGCGGTGCTGCGGAAAAAACCGGTTCCGGTAAAAAAAAGGGATAAGGTGAATTTCCATGGCCAGACCTAGAAAAAAAAGAAACAAAGAGATTTTCGCTCTGGGCAACGAGGCTGTTGTTGAAGGTGCGCTTCTGGCGGGTTGTACCTTTTACGGCGGGTATCCCATTACTCCTTCTTCGGAGATTATGGAGATAATGGCTCAGAGATTGCCACTGATTCCTAACGGTTCATTTATCCAGATGGAAGATGAAATCGGTGGACTTGGATCGGTTATCGGTGCGTCACTGGCAGGCAGGAAAGCCATGACCGCTACTTCCGGTCCCGGCTTTTCCCTCATGCAGGAGCATTTGGGATATGGATGTATCACCGAGACTCCGCTGGTAATTGTTAACGTCATGCGTGGCGGCCCCAGTACCGGTCTTCCCACATCCCCAGCTCAGGGCGATGTGCAGCAGGCCCGTTGGGGAACCCATGGTGATCATTCCATCATAGTTCTTTCTGCTTCCAATGTTCAGGAATGTCTCGATAATACCATTGAGGCATTTAACCTTGCGGAGAAATACCGCACTCCGGTAATCCTACTTATTGACGAGATTACTGCCCATACCCGTGAGAAGATCATCATCCCCAACCCGGATGAGTATGAGGTCTTTAATCGCATTGTTCCGACCATGCCTCCGGAATGGTACAAACCTTACGAAGAGACTGTGCGCGGCGTACCGCCAATGCCTGCTATCGGTTCCGGTTACCGCTTTCACGTTACCGGGCTGACTCATGACACCAACGGTTTCCCCACATCCCGGCCTGATGAAGTTCGTGAATTGAACGAAAGGTTGTTCCGTAAAATTGACCAGTTTCTCCATGATGTGCAACTGGTTGATGAAGTGGACACCGAGGATGCGGATGTTGTTGTCATTGCCTACGGCACTGTGGCCCGTTCTGCTGAGCTTGCAGTTAAACAGGCTCGCGATCTGGGTGTAAAGGCCGGGTTGCTTAAGCTTTCGACCCTGTTCCCTTATCCAAGGAAAGCAACTGAGAAGGTTATGGCCAAGGCCAGTACTCTCGTTGTTCCTGAAATGAATATGGGGCAGATTTCAAGGGAAGTGAAAAGAGTAAATAACGGTCAGGTAAGCGTGCGGACCATCAATAAGGTGGATGGGCAGATTATTACCCCCGCCGAAATCCTTAAAGTCTTAACACGGGTGTAGTCATGGTTGATATGAAAGGTACACAGCTCATTCATGAGTACTTAAGGCATAACAAGAAGTTTCCGCATGTTTTCTGTGCAGGTTGCGGGCATGGCATCGTTCTCGGTTCCCTGATCCGATCAATCCATGGTCTCGGCCTCAAGAAAGATGAGGTCTGCGTGGTGGCCGGTATCGGTTGTTCCGGCAGGCTGGCGGCATATGTTGATTTCAACACTGTCCACACCACCCATGGCCGTGCGTTGACTTTTGCTACCGGAATCAAGATGGCCAAACCGGGGATGCACGTTATCGTTGTTATGGGTGACGGTGACTCCATGGCTATCGGTGGTAACCACCTGATCCATGCAGCGCGCAGGAATATCGGCGTGACTGCTCTGATTCTCAACAATAACATTTACGGTATGACCGGCGGGCAGTGCTCACCGACCACACCGTCCGGTTCTTTCTCCATGACCACACCGTTGGGACAGATGGAGCAGAGTTTTGATTGTGTGGAGCTTTGCTCCGCTGCCAAAGCCAACTATGTGGCCCGTGGAACTGTTTTCCATGTCAAGAAGCTGGACCAGATGATCATGGACGGTATCAGTAACCCCGGTTTCGGCGTGGTAGAGATCCTTACTCCCTGTCACACCCAGTACGGACGCAAGAACAAGTACAAGACTCCGGTGGACATGTATAAAATGCTCAAGAAGGATGTCATAGACATTGAGCGTTATGAAAAGCTGAGCGAGGCGGAAAAAGCCAAGAAGGTTCCCTCCGGCGTGTTTGTCCAGAAAGATGAGCCCGGTCTGGAAGAAAAATTCTATGAAATGGCTGCAAAATGTCAGGGAGGTGCGTAATGAAAAATCAACCTCTGGACAGATTTGAAATCCGCCTTTCCGGTCTCGGCGGTCAGGGTATCCTGACTCTCGGTAAGGTTATGGGGTCCGGTCTGGCTCTCGGGCATGGATACTTTGTTACCCAGACCCAGAGTTACGGCCCGGAAGCACGTGGCGGCGCCAGTCGCTCCGATCTGGTTATTTCGTCCAATGTGATTAGCTATCCAAAAGCTGAATCCCTCGATTTGCTTATCGCCCTGAGTCAGGAAGCGTGTAACATGTATTACCGTAACCTGAAGCCCGGCGGTCTGCTCATGATTGAAACCGATCTGGTCAAACAGCCTCCGGTAAACCAGTTTATCGGCCTGCCTTTTACTAAGCTTGCCAAGGATAAGCTGGGTTTGCCTCAGGCTATGAACACTATTGTGCTCGGTGCTGCAACTTACCTGCTGCCGTTTGCACAGCAGCGCACCATGCGCAAGAACCTTGAAGAAGTCCTGCCTGCAAAGATCAGGGACATCAACGTCAAGGCATTCAACATGGGTTTTCGTGAAGCTAAGAAGAACTTCGGAGATCCCGAAGAACTTTGGAAGGCTAATTCAGTAATCGTTTCTGACGAGGAATATGAATACGATTCCATTTAGCCTTTGACTGGCATAGCACTAATAAAAAAACTCCGGCCTTTGGTCGGAGTTTTTTTATTTAAATTTAAACAATGAATCTGAAGTCTGATTGAAAGTTTCCACTTCTTCCTGCTGGTCGGGAGTAAGATTGTACGGGTCCCATCGTTTGCATAGTTCCTGCGGCTCGCGGGCCCGGTTGCGAACCCTGATAACAGCGAGACTGCGTTTTCCGGTGGGAATGAAGGTCATACGTACCAGATGGCAGTCGATGTGCGCTGTGTAGCATTTTACGCCTTGCTCATCACTCAAGCAGTTGCCGATGGATACGGTTGACCAGTCCCCGATTTCAGGCATGTCTACTGTGGCCTTGCGGTTCAGGAGCATCCTTACTTCAGCTGTGCAGTTTTTGCTTTCAAAGTAGTAGTGCTGGTGGGTTATGGTTTTGAAATTCCGGTCCGAGCTGCCGTCAGGGGCTAAGGCTGTCGATACAGAAATGGTTTTTCTGGTGGTAATATGGTCGGAATCAAACGGAATGATAAAAGGTTGCTCCGGTGCTTTTTTAGCACCGGAACAACCTGTAATAATCAATGCCAGCAGACTTAAAGCTGCGCAAAGGAAAGGCTTAAAAGTACCTTTTGCGGCGTGCTTCAAAACTTGCATGTTTTATTTTTTCTTTTTCGCGCCTGCGTATTTCTTGACGTCAATATTGTATTTTTTAACCTTGTAGTTGACGATACGGTAACTTACACGCAGGTCTCTGGCGGCCTGCAGCATGTTGCCGCGTGCCTTTTTCAGGGAATCAACCAGCAGTTCCTGTTCAAACTTTGCCACAGCTTCACCAAAGGAAAGGGAGGTATCAGTAGCGGTGGATTCTGCTGTCTGCAGGGTCGGGGGCAGGTGGTAAGTCCTGATTACCTCTTCCTCGCAGATGAGTACTGCACGTTCAATGCAGTTCTTCAGCTCACGTACGTTCCCCGGCCAGTGATACTGGGTGAAGAGATCGATTGCAGGGCTGGAGATACGCTTGATTTCCTTGTTGTATTCCCCGGAGAACATGTCGAGGAATTTTTCGGCCAGCGGCAGAATGTCCTCACGACGTTCGCGTAAAGGAGGGATAAAGACGGGAAAGACGTTGATGCGGTAGAAAAGGTCTTCCCTGAATTTGCCGTCACGCAGCAGTTGCTCCAAGGGCTGGTGGGTCGCGCAGATCAGGCGGACATCAACAGCAATGGGCTGCTCGGAGCCGACCCGCTGGATTTCCTTTTCCTGAATGGCGCGCAGTACCTTGGCCTGTGCATCAAGGGAAAGTTCACCGATTTCATCGAGGAAGAGTGTACCGTTGTTGGCGATTTCAAAGAGACCGCGTTTGTTCTGGTAAGCACCGGTGAATGCACCTTTCTGGTGTCCGAAAAGTTCGCTTTCAACCAGTTCCGCAGGCAGGGCCGCGCAGTTGAGTTTTACCAGCGGTTTTTCCCTTCTGGGGCTGCATGAATGGATAGCTTCGGCAAGGAGTTCCTTACCGGTTCCGGATTCACCGCGCAGCAGGGCTGTTGCTCGGCTGGGGCCGACCTGACGGGCCTGCCTCAGTACCTGCTTCATGCTCTTGGAAGTAGCCACGAAGTCAGCCGGCGGGGGAACATCCACCGCACCGGGCATCATGCCCTGAGAAAGCATCTGGGCCTGCAGGGACATTTCTTCCTGTAAGCGTGATACCTGATTGGAAATAAGGGCCGCTACCACCTCAAGGAAATGTTTATGCTCGTGCAGGTCATCCATGGGCAGAATGGGGGAGTCAACGCTCAGCGCGCCGATAACTTCCTGATTGCCGTCGGAGTCAGTCCTTATTACAGGGACGCAGATGAAGGAAAGTCCTCTCTGCTCTTCCTCAGACCTGTTGAATGCTTTATTGAGCATCTGATCATCATCAGACATTCTGGGGATGATTACAGATTCACCCGTCTCGTATACTTTACCCACAACGCCTTTGCCCGGTGCGTAAGTGGCAGTGTAGTCTTTTGCTGGGCTGTGGGTAATGGAAAGCTTCAGCTTTTCCGATTCCGGGTCCATAATGGCCAGGAATGCACGCGGGAAGTGGAGGTCTTTGGACAGAACTTCAAGAATAGCATTGAGGCTGGGTTCCAAATCGTGATGGGGAGCTACAGAATCAAGAATTTCACTCAAAGTTGAAAGATAGATATTGTCCACTCGTTCCGTCAGTCCGTTTCTAGTCATTTCTTTACTCATGCCGTCCAGGCTGTTTTTAGATTTCAGCTTTGCCGGAGCGTACTTGCTCCGTGGTTCCGGCCTAAAATTTTGTTTGGCGCATCGGGAGTATCCTCCCGATCTGGTATACTGTTCTTTAAAGTCGACAGCCGCATGATAACATGCGGCTGTCGATTTGTTTACTTATGATACTGCCTTTACTCCGAGTTCCAGAGCCTTCAGGTTGATATCCGCAATTTTCGGTTTCATGGCTGATTTGATTGTTTCAGCCAATTGTTCCGGTTTAAGGGGAATGCATCCTGTGGCACAGAGAGCTCCGAGCAGGGCAATGTTACCGCTCTGCACAGCTCCGGCCTCAAGGCCGAGTGACTGGCAGGGGAGGTAGTATGCTTTTCCGGCGCAGGTATCAACCTTTTCCTTGATAATTTCAAGGGGAGTGTTTTCTGCTTTTCCGGTGCATACGGAAAGAGGCGGAACGTATTCGGTGCTGGAAAGCACTGTGCCGCCGGGTTTGAGGTAAGGCAGGGCGCGCAGGGTTTCCAGAGGCTCAAAGCCGAGGATTACGTCTGCTTCGCCGTGTCCGATTTTAGGGGAGGCCAGTCCGATAAGCAGTGCTGATTCAACAACACCGCCGCGCTGGGCCATTCCGTGAATTTCGCCGGCAGTGACATCAATACCGCAGTCAAGAACCGCCTGTGCGAGGAGGTTGGTGGCTGTCAGGGTGCCCTGTCCGCCGACCCCGGTCATGAATATACGCAACCTATTACTCATTAGCTGCTCCTTTTCCGGGCTTTAATATCTTTAGTCAGTTGCAGGCAGAGCATACAACCGGAACAAAGGATTTCGTTGATTTCAACGCCTTCCGCAGTCTTTTCAAAAGCGGGGCAGGCCAGTTCTTCCATCACCTTGAGCACTTCGTCAGTCTGATTAGCTACGTAAGCTGTCTGTCCGGGTGCTTTTTTGAGGGTTCTGCGGGCGAAGAGAGGACAGGGGGCCTTAGCGATAAGGACACGCACGCCTTTCATAGCCTTCAGATCTTCAAGGTCTTTGGTGAGGGCTTTCTGGTTCAGCGGGTTCACGGTACGGATTTCGTTAACGCCGCAACCCTTGACGATGGACTCGATGTCGACCTGCGCAGGGTTGGAACCCAGTGCAGTGGTCTCAACGCCGGGGTGGGGCTGGTGCCCCGTCATGGCGGTGGTGGAGTTGTCAAGGACGACCAGCAGGATATCGTGCTGGTTGAAAACCGCGTTAACCAGTCCGGTGATACCGGAATGGAAGAAGGTGGAGTCGCCGATGAAGCCGACAACAGTCTGACCTGCGGCTCTTGCAGCTCCGGAACCTGCTGAGATGGAGGAACCCATGCAAAGCAGGAAGTCAGCAGCATTAAGCGGAGGCAGGATACCGAGAGTGTAGCAGCCGATGTCGGAAGAACAGACTGCGTCGGGACCGAAAACCTTTTTCACTGCGTAGTAAGCGGCACGGTGGGTACAGCCGGCGCAGAGGTTCGGCGGACGCATGGGCAGTCCCTCTTCTGCGGGACAGTTTTCGATCTTCTCAATTTCCATGCCCAGAACTTCGCGGATAATCGCGGTGATGTTCAGGGTGGAGTATTCATCGTTGAGCGGCAGCAAGGCGTTATCTTTACCGATTACTTCTACTGCAATGGAGTTCTTCTGGGCCAGAACCCTGAGTTCGTTCTCAAGGAAAGGCTCAAGTTCTTCCAGAACAACGACTTTCTCTACGGAAGATATGAAGTCGGTGAGCATCTTGGTGGGCAGCGGATAAGTGAAGCCCAGCTCAAGAATTTTAAATTTGTCGGCAAGGCCGGTATCAGCCAGTGCATCTGCGAGATAAGCTCTACAGATACCGGAAGCTACGATACCGATTTTCCCATTACCGGAAATTTTGTTGTACTTGGATGTCTCCGCCATTTCACGCAGTTTTTCGAGTTTTTCGAGAAGGTCTACGTGCATTCTGCGGGCGAAAGCCGGAATTGGTACGAACTGAGCGGGATTCTTTTTGAATCCTTCAGCCGGAGCAAGCTTGGTGATTTCACCGTATTCAACCGGACCACGAAGGTGGTTGACGCGGGTGGTGGTGCGCAGCAGGAACGGAGCGGACATTTCGCGGGACATGTTCAGTGCGTCGCGGGTCATGTCTTTTGCTTCCTGAGCTGTAGAAGGCTCAAGGCAGGGCATGCCGGCAAGGCGAGCATAGTAGCGGTTGTCCTGTTCGTTCTGGCTGGAGTGGCATCCGGGATCGTCTGCGGAAAGCAGAACCATACCGCCGGGGGTGCCGGTGTAGGCCAGAGTCATGAGCGGATCGGCAGCAACGTTTACGCCGACATGCTTCATGGTGGTCAGGGTCATTGCACCTGCGAGAGTGGCGCCGCCGCCAA
Source organism: Maridesulfovibrio sp. (assembly GCF_965230075.1). GTDB lineage: Bacteria > Desulfobacterota > Desulfovibrionia > Desulfovibrionales > Desulfovibrionaceae > Maridesulfovibrio. Next base: position 1,652,652 of record NZ_OZ245945.1, read on the forward strand.
CTTCCAGTGCGACCTTTTCATTGACCGAGTATTCAAAAGTGAAGTCGCCTTCAGGGGAAAGGCGGAAGAAAGTGTCCGGAACTTCGGAGGAGGGGGTGCCGGGGTAGCAGGTCACTACCTGGATACCGGCTTCAATTGCGCCTCTGACAATGGCTTCATTGCCGAGAAGCAGCTTTTTCATGCCCGGACTGTCCTTGAGAAGTGGGTGAGCCATGAATGTGCTCCTTAGGTCATGGGGTTAACAGAATGTTCACAAACGCACGACTGGGTAGTCTCAGCGGGGATCCGGCCCCTACGGTTAATGCCGGAGCCCCGTTCTGTGGCTTTTCGTGTACAGTCGTACACTTATGATCAGCCTGTGTTAAATTTAGAGTTTAGCCTTGAGTTCCTTGATTTTGAACTCAAAGAAAGAAGCTTCCTGGGGAGAGCTGGTCATCAATCCCTGGTAAGCCTGTATTGCAACCTGGATGTTTCCTGCTTTTTCAGCAGCTTCGCCCAGCAGTCTGTTGATGGATGCTGCGTAAACTGCGTCTACGCTCTCTTTCAGTTTCTGAAGAACAGTAACAGCTTCACCTGCTTTGTCTTCGAGCATCAGGCATTTAGCCTGCCCGAGACCGGAAACAGCTGAGAGCTTGGGAGATGTCTTGGCAATAGCAGCCCATACGGTTTTTGCATCAGCATAGTGTCCAGCGTCCATCCATGCCTTGGCAAGGGCAAGCTGTACTGCGGGCTTCATGGATGCAGGAGCATCTTTTTCAAAAGCAGCCAGCGCATCGGCCTGTTTTGCTCCGCTGTACTTGATCAGGATGGTTCCCATTTCGCTCTGGGCCTTGATCAGTTTCTGCTGGTTCATATATTTGAACCCGGAGATTCCACCGGCGATAAGAATAATTGCTGCTACACCTGCTGCAATCATCTTTCCATTCTTAATGATGTAGTCGAGGATAGGGTGCAGGGTGTCGGGAGTGGATTCGTGAACCTGATTCAGAATGTCCTGTGTGTTGTTTTGTTCTTCCATTTTAAAGGAAAGCCTCCATGAAAATTTTATACAAAGTTGAAGTGCGCTATATAATGCAGTCTGACAAAAAGGTCAAAAGCGAAAGCTTAAAATAACATCCCGTAAATGTTGACTTAATGCTAAAGTGGTTGAAAAAGATGACAAAAAAAGAAAAAATAATTTCACATATTTTTCAACAAAACCCCTTGCCGATGGCTATCATTGGTAAATGGTAGTTGACTTTTTTGCAATATCCTTAGTAGCCAAAAAGAATCAATCGGCGGAAAAAATGATATTTCAGTCAATATAAATGTTTTTGAGGTGGAATAATGAGCCATTCTGAAGCAATGAAAGCTTTGGCCTCCAAGGCCAAGGAAGCTTCCCGAAAAATCGCCTGTGCCGACGGCACCGCAAGGAACGCAGCCATCATCGAGCTGGCTGCTTTGCTGGAGCAGGAAAAAGAATTTATTTTTGCAGAAAACAAGAAAGATCTTGATGCAGCAAAAGAGCGAGGTCTTGATCAGGCCCGTTTGCAGCGTCTGGAAATTACCCCTGCGGTTCTTGACTATATGATTCAGGGCTGCAACGAGGTTGCCGGACAGGCTGATCCTGTTGGCGAAATTGAGAAGATGGAACGTCGACCCAATGGCATGATGGTTGGCAAAATGCGCATACCACTCGGCGTAATTATGATGATTTTTGAGTCTCGCCCCAATGTTACAGTTGATGCTGCCGTGCTTTGTCTTAAGGCCGGCAACGCAGTAATTCTGCGTGGTGGCTCAGAGGCTATCCACTCCAACCTAGCACTTGCTTCCTTGTTGCAGAAGGCCCTTGGGAAAGCGGATCTTCCTGCTGAAGCAGTACAGGTTGTGGAGGTGACTGACCGTGAAGCTGTGAGCGAACTGCTTAAGCTGGATGAATACATCGACGTAGTCATTCCCCGTGGCGGAGAAGGGCTGATTCGTGCGGTTGTTTCACAGGCAACTATGCCCGTACTTAAGCACTACAAGGGTGTATGTCACATATACGTGGACAAGGATTGTGAAATTCCTGAGGCTATGGACATCATCAAGAATGCCAAGACCCAGAAGCCCGCAGCATGTAACTCCCTTGAGTGCCTGCTTGTTCACGAAGATATTGCCAAGGAGATTCTTCCCTCGCTCGGAACTCTGCTCAGCGCTTCCGGTGTAACCTTGAAGGGCTGCCCCCGGGCCATGCCTTTGCTGGGACCCAAGGCTATTGCCGCTGATTTTGATGACTGGGGTATGGAATATCTGGACCTGATTCTCTGCGTGAAAGTGGTCTCCACTCAAGACGAAGCACAGGATCATATTTCCCGTTATGGCTCTAACCATAGCGAGGTAATCCTGACCAAGAACCATGACCGGGCTATGCGTTTTATCCGTGAAGTGGATGCCTCCATGGTAGGTATTAACGCTTCCACCCGTTTCAATGATGGCGGTCAGCTCGGACTTGGTGCGGAGATCGGTATTTCCACCTCCAAACTCCATTCATACGGCCCCATGGGCGCAACTGAGCTTACCAGCACAAAGTTTGTACTGCTTGGCAATTGGGATGTCCGTAACTAGAATTTAATTGAGTAAATTAGTCCCGGTAAAAGAGTTCTTCTTTTGCCGGGAATTTTTTTAGGTTTGAAATATGAAAATTGGTCTTTTCGGTGGAAGCTTTAACCCTGTTCACATGACACATATTGATGTTGCAGAAGGGGTGCGGACGCGACTCGGGCTTGATAAGGTTCTGTTTGTTCCGGCGGGTAATCCCTATCATAAAGAACAGGGCGAAATGCTTCCTGCAGCATTGCGTTATGAGCTGGTAGAAAAGGCGGTGCAGGGCTGTTCCGGTTTGGATATCAGCGATATTGATATTTCTGCAGACGGTCCCACATATACTATCGACACTCTGCGCGAGGCAGCGCGCCGTTATCCTGATGCTGAGCTTTACTTTATTATGGGGCAGGATTCGCTGGAGACTTTTACCACTTGGAAGGATTGGCAGGAGATTCCAGAGTTAGCCAATGTTGTTGCGGTAAGTCGGGCAGAAGCTGACCACGGGGCAATGTCTCATGAACTTAAACGTATTTTCCCTGATTTGACTGAAACCGGCCAGAATGTCTGGCAAATAAAGGGCGGAAAGTCGATTTACATTATCGGAGATTTTGATTTTGTAATCAGTTCCACATTGGTTCGTGAAGAGTGGAAAAAAGGTGCGGATGTCACTGGGCTGGTCCCGAAAGCTGTTGCCAAGTGTATGGCAGAACATACAGATGGACTGGCAAAGTTTTGGAGCTAGCAACGGCGAAGCCCTAACAAAAGTTTTTGGGATTCTTAAACCCTTTTATCAAAAAGGGTTTAAGTCGCCGGAGGCGAACTTCGTTCATTCTTAAAAGCGCGTTAGCGCATCAGGTCCTGTATTTTCTCAAACACATCTCCCGGGGTGATTTTTCTAAGACATTCCCGGTCCTTTTTGCAATTGCTCTTGCCGTGCAGTGAGCAGGGGCGACAATCCATATCAGATTCCAGAACAACATCTCGCGGTCCGGCGGGGTGGAATCCCCAAGCCTTGGAAGTGGGGCCGAACATGGTGATTACCGGGGTTCCTACAGCTGCGGAAAGATGCATGGGGCCAGAATCTCCGGTGATCAGCAATGTTGATTTCTCCAGCAGTGCACATGTTTCACGTAGCTGTAATTGGCTGGTGAAATTGCAGCCTGACTGCTTGGGTTCGAAAATATTGTCGTCAAGTCCGATGATGGTCCATTTTATGTTGGCCTCATCCAGTTTTTCAATAAGTGTGTTCCAGCTCTCTTCTGGCCATGCTTTGTCCGGATGGGTGGCGTAGGGGTGCAGGGTGATGAAATCCTGACCCAAGTCGTGTTCATCGACCAGTGTCTGTGCGGTCTTTCTTTCATCCTCATTCAGATAGATATGAGGCAGCAGTTCAGATGCTGCCGGGATATCTTCTTCAAGGGCTGAAGCGTAGCGCTGAGTGACCCGCAGCTCAGAAAGCTTGTTGTTCAGCTTGGCGGAGCGGGTCAGCTTGAACATACGGCGTTCAAGGGAAAATTTGTTATATCGTGAGACCTTGCCCTTCCAGCGAGAGCTGAGAATTCTTGACCGCAAGGTGGAGTGCAGGTCGATGAGTTCGCAACCTTCATACTCGGCAGCAATTTGTCCGGCCTTTTTTACCCATGCTAGATCGCCAAGGTCTTTTTTATCAAGGCTGATGACATTTTTGATATGAGGATTATTTTCTAATACAGGGCTGCTGGACGTTTTGGTAATAAAGGTGAAGGTGCAGTTGTACTTTCGGGCCCAATACTCGATTACTCCAGTGGTCAGGACTACGTCCCCAAGGGCGCTGAGTCTGAATATTACTTTATGATTTGTTTTTGTCATCGCGCGCATATTTTAATGGCGAAACTCAAAAGGTCAATGCCTTTTTAGGGTGTTTTGAATGGGGGAGTAATGATTATTTTTTTCGCTCTAACCGTTTGAACTCTTGCTAATTTTATCTTATGAATTTATTTTGTAGCAAAATCGTAGGGATTAAGGCTTTGGGCCTTCCTATTTTTATTGCGCCACTATCTGCCTTCTGATACTGATGCCAGTATCAAATAGATGCCGGATGGCGTCATTTAATAACTTTAACTCAAAAATTAATGCTGGAATTAATACTTTCCGTTAGTGTAGCCACACTTATTTCCGCTTACTGTTCTGTCAGTGAAGCCGTTTTTTATTCCTTTCCGTGGAGCAGGATTGAAACCCTGCGTAAGGAAGGACACAAGTCCGGGGCGATTCTGCATAAACTGCGCGCCAATGTGGACCGGCCTATTACTGCAATCCTGACCCTCAATACCGTTGCCCATACTGCCGGTGCCGCTTTTGCAGGTGCTGCTTGGGCCTCTGTTTACGGTGCGGAAACCCTGCCTTGGTTCACGCTTGGCTTCACTATTGTCATTCTTATTCTTTCTGAAATTCTGCCTAAGACTATAGGCGTTCTTTATTGTGAACCTCTGGGACGGGTATTGGCCCGGCCCATGGAGATTTTGATTTGGATATTCCTTCCGGTTATCTGGATCTGCGGTATTTTCTCTCGCCTTGTGAATAGAAACAAGAGCTGTGAAGGACCGCAGGCCACGGAAGAAGATATACGTGCTATGGTCAGCCTGACCAGGAGATCCGGGGCGATTAAACCGTATGAAGCCCTCTCAATTGCTAACATCCTGTCGTTGGACGACAAGATTGTTGAGCAAATTATGACCCCCCGGACTGTTGTGTTCTCTCTTCCTGCTGAGATGACCGTAGCCGAGGCTCATGCCAAGTACAGTGCATGGCCGCACAGCCGTATTCCTGTTTATGAAGGAGATGATCCTGAAGACATTGTCGGCGTTATTTACAGGCGTTCTGTTTTTGAAGCGCTTGCGGATGACCATGACGATGTGAAGCTTTCTGAACTGATGAAACCGGTCCGTTTTGCACTGGAAAACATCACGCTGGATAAGCTTCTGGTAAAATTCCTCGAAAGCCGCATGCATCTTTTTGTGGTGCTTGACGAGTACGGTGGAATGTCAGGGGTTGTAACCCTTGAAGATGTTATGGAAGAGATCCTTGGTAGCGAGATCGTGGACGAGACCGATCAGGTCGTGGACATGCGTGAACTTGCCCGCAGGAGAAGAAAAGAACTGGTCGTCAGCAAGGAAGATGATTCCGCTGACGTTTCGAAATAAAACGGAGTACGAGATGGCCAAGAAAGGTGGAAAAGGCGTTTATATTGCCGCCTTGATCCTTTTTCTCGGTGGACTGGGCTACCTGATTTACTCAGGTATTTCTCAGGACAGCGTGTATTTTCTTAATGTTTCAGAGGCACTTGCCATGGAAGAGTCTGAGCTTGGACAGGCAAGGCTGTTCGGCAAGGTTGCGCCTCAGAATATTGAGTCTAAAGCTGGTGGGCTCGGGGTTGCTTTTGATCTTACAGATCAGAAGGAAAATACCCAGACTATCCGCGTTGATTACAGCGGTGCCGTCCCTGATACGTTCAAGGAAGGGGTCGAGGTTATTGTGGAAGGTAATTTTGTCGGTGGACATAAGATGTTCAAGGCAACTTCCCTGATTACCAAGTGTCCGTCCAAGTACGAAAAGGAAAATCGCGAGGGTTGATCCCTGCGGTTGCTCTTCAAAGATTTTGCTTTGAAGTTCCCGTTTTTATAAAGATTTTATCCGTTATGGAGTAAATATAATATGCAGCTATTTGCTAACCTTTTGCTCCTCATCGCCCTTCTTGCGGCGTTGGGGGCGGGTGCTTATGCATGCTTGGCCCTGCTCACGGGCAAGCGCAGCGTGCTGGATCTGATTGATAAGGCGAACATGGTCATTGCCGGTCTGGTTACAGGCTCAAGCATTATTCTGACCATCGGCCTTGTTAACAGGGATTATTCATTCAAATACATTTATGAATACGTAGATAATACCCTTCCCATTTTCTATACGCTTACAGCATTCTGGGCCGGAGCCGACGGTTCCCTGCTTTTCTGGATGCTTTCCATTGCGATTATGGGTGTTATCTTTTCGAGACTTCCTCTTTTTAAGGAATTTTCTGAAAAAACAAGGCTTTACTACTGGCTATTTTTTATGGCGGTGCAGGCTTTTTTCCTGCTCCTGCTGACTAGCTGGTCCAATCCTTTTATGGAACTTGTGCCCACCCCTGCGGACGGACGCGGTCTGAACCCTCTGCTCCGTAACCCCGGTATGATTTTTCATCCGCCGCTGCTTTTCCTCGGTTATGCAGGTTTTACAAGCCCAGCAGCTCTGGCTCTTGCGGCATATCTTGCTGGTGAGTTCAAATCCTGGGTTTCCTTCTGTCGTAACTGGAACATTCTGGCCTGGATTTTCCTGACTGCCGGAATCGTTCTCGGTTGCTGGTGGTCTTACATGGAACTGGGCTGGGGCGGCTACTGGGCATGGGACCCCGTTGAAAACGCATCCCTCATCCCGTGGCTCAGTGCTTCCGCATTCATGCATACAGCCATTATTCAAATTAAGCGTAAGGCTCTTCAGCGGACTAACGTTTTCCTCATGAGCCTGACTCTGCTGCTCTGTATCTTTGCTACCTATCTGGTGCGTTCCGGAGTAGTACAGTCCCTGCATGCTTATGGTGAGAATGGAGTCGGCCTGCCGTTGCTGCTGTTTCAGCTTGCTTTTCTCGGTATCATGCTGGCTGTGCTTTTTGCCGGTCCCCGTCCTGAGTTCAGAACCCTTTCAGGTTTGAACAGCAGGCAGGGCATGCTGGTTATTGCAGCATGGGCATTCCTCGGTCTCGGCCTTGTGGTCGGACTTGGAACCATGTGGCCGGTAATCAGCAAGATGTGGAGCGCGAACCCAATCGGCCTTGATGCTCGGTTCTATAACCGGGTTTGTCTGCCCTTGTTTAGCTTGATCATTCTCATCTTTACAGTTTGCCCTTGGTATAACTGGAAAGAGGGTATCTTTAATAAATGGGGCTTGTATCTGGTCGGAGGTGCTTTTATTCTCGGCGGTGTTACCAGTTACGCCTTCGGTCTGCACAATCCTCTAGGACTGATTACCAGTGCTGCGGCTATCGCTTCTCTGGTGGGAATTCTCGGCGTTTTCGCCTTCATCCCGCAGCTGCGTAAAGTCCGCTCCATGATCGGTGTTTACGGCTTACATTTCGGTGTTGCGCTTGTATTCCTCGGTGTGGCCTGGTCCGGACCTAATAAAATCGAACATCAGTATGTGATAAAGCAGGGCGAAAGCGTCCAGCTCGGAACATACACAATGACTTATAAAAAACTGACCGAAGGCCAGACTCCCGAAATGGCAAAGATTACCGCACTCGTGGAAGTTACTGAGAACGGTAAGCCTGTCGGTCTGCTCGCTCCTGAGCGTAGGCTCTACCGTAACTTTGATCAGCCTTTTGCTGAAGTTTCGGTTATCCCCAGCCTCGGCAGCGAAATATATGCAACATTGTTGAGTGTGGATGCTGAGGGCAATGCCACATTTAAGTTGAGCCTTAATCCGCTTATTAACTGGCTCTGGATCGGAGGTACTTTGATGTGCCTGTTTGGATTCATGGCTTTTAGAAAACCGAAACTTACTTAGGCGGGCTCAAGTGGCTGAGAATGAAAGTATTGCGCTTAAGGTTAGAAAAGCAGCCAAGTTTTTTGGGACGAGGCTGATTTTCAAGGATGTCAGTTGTGATGTTCTCCGCGGGGAGATTCTTCTCGTGGTAGGGCGCAACGGTGCGGGCAAAACAACCCTGCTCAAGATCATGTCCGGGCTTTCAAGGCCTTCGGCCGGGGCTGCGGAGATTTTGACTGAGCCGGAAAAGACCGCTTATCTCGGGCATTCCACCTTTATTTATCCGCGTCTCAGCGGGGTGGCGAACCTTTCATTCTGGGCTTCCATGTACGGTTTGTCCCCTTCTCGCGAAGAGCTGATGGCTCTGCTGAAACGGGTCGGACTGGAACGTGCAGCCGAAGAACAGGCCGGTTCTTATTCACGCGGTATGGCTCAGCGTTTGAATCTGGCACGTGTTTTCCTTGTAAATCCGGATCTGCTTTTTCTGGATGAGCCGGGAACAGGGCTTGATCAGGCTTCACTCACTTTATTGCGTGATGAGGTTGTCGCCATGCGTGACCGCGGAACCGCTATTGTCTGGATCAGCCATGATGTGAACCATGATGCTGCTTTGGCCGACCGGGTTCTCGGATTGGCTGGACGCAAAATGGCTTACCTTGGCGTTGCTTCTGAATTCGACCCTGAAACCGTATTGGGAGGGGAGAATGCTTAAGCGTGGACTGGCAATTGCGGCCAAGGACCTGCGCCTTTCCATTGGCGGGGGCCAAGGTTTGACTCAGGCTGTTCTTCTCGGATTACTGCTGATCTTTGTGTTCAGCTTGTCGCGTCCGGCAGGGCAGTTGGTTGAACCGCAGGCAGCTTCAGCCATCTTCTGGCTGGCATCTTCCTTCGGGCTGGTTTTGGTTTTCAATACTTTGTTTTCAATGGAAGAATCAAACGAAGCGCGTTTGGGACTGCTTTCATCGCCTGTTCCATTGCATGCTGTCTGGTTCGGAAAAGGCCTTGCAGGATTCGGGCTGTTGCTTTGTTCTCAGCTTGTATTTCTTCCGGCTACAATTGTATTTCTCGGTCAGGATATGAAGGGTTCATTTGCGGTTTTTGCTGCAACCCTGCTGGCTGCGGACTGGGGACTGGTTGCTCTTGGAGCATTGCTAGGTGCAATCTCTCAAGGGCAGGCTGCACGGGAATCTCTGCTTTCAGTGATTCTTTTCCCCTTGATGCTGCCCATTCTGCTGGGGGCGATACAATTGATGACTTCGGTATTTTCCGGAGTTAACCTTATGGATGAGAGTTCGTGGATGGGTATTATTGTATCTGCCTCGGCTCTGTTCAGTGGTGCAGGCCTGATCCTTTTTCCTTTTGTATACAGCGGCGAGCAGTAGGCTGGCCGTTTAATATAGTTTACGGAGTTTATAAATGAACCTTGCAATCGCAGCACTGCTGGCTGGTGTAGCACTGTGTGCCGGACAGTATCTAATCTGGATGTATGCACCTATTGAAATGACCATGGGGCTGGTTCAGAAGATCTTTTATGTCCACATGCCAATGGCGGCTTGGGCCATGATTAGTTTTTTCGTGGTTTTTCTCGCAAGTGCTGCGTATTTGCTGAAACGTGATATAAAGTTTGATTACATTGCCGGAGCAGCAGCTGAGATCGGAGTTGTTTTCAGCGGTTTGGCTCTTGTAACCGGTTCCATTTGGGGCAGGGCGGCATGGAACGTCTGGTGGACATGGGACCCGCGGCTGACCACTACATTAATTATGTGGTTCGTTTATGCTGCTTATCTCGTGCTCAGGACTTCACCCATGTCGGCTGAACGTCGTTCCCTTGTCTGTGCTGTTCTCGGAGTTGTCGCATTTGTAGATGTCCCTCTCGTTTTTTACTCTGCGCGACTCTGGAGAAGTGTGCACCCCAACGTAATCGGTGCTAAGGGCGGCGGAATGGAGCCTGAAATGTTGACCACTTTGCTGGTTAATCTGGCTGCATTCGGTCTGTTCTGGCTGGTCCTGCTGCTGGTGCGTTACCGTCAGGTAAGGCTTTCCGGTCAGCTCGATGCAAAAATGGTCTGGGACCAAGATTAAATATTAAATGACTAAACTGCCATACGATGCGGCAAGCCTTTACTGAAAAAGTTTAGGATTCTTAAACCCTTTTTAGATTGTTTAAGCCGCCGGAGGCGAGGAGTACATATATAATGAACAGTGAAACATATCTTCTGATTGCTAATGTTGCTGTTTGGGCCGTTATTGCCGGTTATCTGGCATTTATAGCGGCTAAGGGGGCATCCATGGACCGCCGTATCAGGCAGATGGAGATGCTCGATAATGACCAGTAAATCTATCAAAGACTTTACCCTCAGCGGAGGACAGAAAGCTGTCGTCTGGTTGCTGGGCTTAGCTCTTGTTGCATTGTTTGTTTCATCTCTTACATACCGCATGAGCCATCCCGGCAATAAGGTTGAATTCCAGCAGCAGAGCAAAGGCGGCGGAATGCCCGGTGGTATGGGCGGCATGAGCGAAGATGCCATGAAACATGTACGAGAACTTATGGAGCGTTTGGGCAAGGAGCCGGATAACATGGAAATCCAGCTTGAGCTTGCCAACTCCTTTATGATGATTCGGGCTTATGGGCGCGCTCAGACTTTCTTTGAAAAAGTGGTCAGTGTTGAGCCGGAAAATGTGCAGGCCCTGATGGGACTGGGCATGTGTTTTTATCAGGCTGAACAGTTCGATAAGGCAGCTGAGGCTTTTGATAAGATTGTGGCTATCAATCCTGACGATTCCATGGCGCTGTTTAATGCCGCCGTTGTGAAAAAATATTATCTGCATAAGCATGAAGAGGCTGATGCTCAGCTGAAGCAGATAATAGACAATCCCAAATCTTCAGACGAAATGAGAAAACGTGCTGAAGAGGAACTGAAACGGGACGCTCACGCTGAGCAATAGTTTTGGTAAATAATAAGCAAAAAAGGGAATCCGTAAAAAACGGGTTCCCTTTTTTTGTGTTTGCAGTCTGGCTGGTTGTAATTTTGCTCAAAAAGCAAGCAGTGAGTATTTACTCCGAATATTGTATTTTTTAAGCCGTGAAAATAGTAGAGAAACAGACTATTTTTTTACGAGCAGGTGAATTTGGCTTACTTTATTCGTGATTTTCAGCCAAACATTGACAAGTTTGCTCAATGCCGGGTACTTAATACTCAAGACAAATTGATTTTCCCGCAATTCTAGCATGTCCGTCTTGCCGGATTTGGACATCAAGCGGGATTTATCAATGAATTCTCGTAGTCAGTTGTTTTCAACAGCTGTATTAACATGATAGGGTTATTCACGTTTTCTTCTTGTGGCGAATCACGAGTTGTTACGCAGGTGAATACGGTAACCGGGCTCGAACGGCCCAAATCAACGCAGTCAAGGAGTGTTATGATGAAACGTTCATTGCTGGTTCTGTTGGTCGCAGCTATGATGACCATCGGTAGTTTCGGTTCTGCAGCAGCAGGCAAAATTGTTCTCGGTGTTCCCGGTGCCCATAGTGGCGACCTCGCTTCCTACGGCCTTCCTACTGTTGAAGCTGCCAAGCTTGTTGTTAAGGCTATCAACGAGTCCGGCGGTGTGAATGGTGAGCAGGTTGTGCTTTCCCTTCAGGATGACCAGTGCAAACCTGAATTCGCCACCAACGCGGCCATGAAACTTCTTTCCGATCAGGTAAATGTTGTTCTCGGCCACATTTGTTCCGGCCCGACCAAAGCAGCTCTTCCTATCTATAAGGATTCTAATCTGGTCTGCATGTCTCCTTCCGCAACCAACCCCGCGCTTACCTTGAGCGGCAACTACCCCAACTTTTTCAGAACCATTGCTTCTGACGATGCTCAGGGCGCACTGGCTTGCAAATTCGCTATTGAAAAGCTCGGCCTCAAAAAGCCTGCTATCATCCATGACAAGGGCGACTACGGTAAAGGCTTTGCTGAGTGGACCAAGAAATATCTCGAAGAAGCAGGCGTAAAAGCTGTTCTTTTCGAAGGCGTAACCCCCGGTGCTGTTGACTATTCTGCAGTTGTGCAGAAAGTGAAGGCTTCCGGCGCTGACGGCGTTATCTTCGGTGGTTACCATCCTGAAGCATCCAAGGTTGTTTCCCAGATGCGTAAAAAGAAAATGACCATCCCCTTCCTCTCCGACGACGGTGTTAAGGCTCAGACTTTTATCGACATCGCTGGCGACGCTGCTGAAGGCGTATACGCTACCGGTCCTCAGGACATTACCGGTAACCCTATGTATAAGGTTGCCCTCAAACAGTACAAAGATTCCCACTACGGCGCTGAACCCGGTGCTTTCTATTTTGAAGCATACTCCGCAGCTCTGGCCCTGCTCAAGGCTATTGAATACGCCAAGTCCACTGATTACGAAAAAATCGTTGAAGCTCTGCGCACCAACGAAGTTGAAACTCCTGTTGGTAAGATTAAGTTCGATGCCAAAGGTGATGCGATCGGTGTAGGTTTTTCTGTTTATCAGGTGAAAAACGGCGAGTACGTAGAAGTTAAATAAGCTTCTTTTTTAGCAATTCCGGTTCAGGGGACAGGTGTTTTGCCTGTCCCCTGAGTCTTGATTCAGCAGGGTCCAAATGGAATATTTTCTGGAATTATTTTTCAGTGGTTTGACCAGGGGGAGCATTTATGCGCTTATCGCCCTCGGTTACACCATGGTTTACGGTATTATTGAACTGATCAACTTTGCCCACGGTGAAATTTATATGATCGGGGCATTTGTTGGGCTTGTTGTTGCAGGAATCCTGACCAGTTTCGGATTTCCCGCGGCTTCCATCATTATTCTGGCCTCTATCGCGGCGATTATCTACGCAGCTGCATATGGTTTTACCCTTGAAAAGATTGCTTACCGTCCCCTGCGTGATGCACCGAGACTTTCTCCGCTCATTTCCGCAATCGGTATGTCCATCTTTCTGCAGAACTATGTGATGCTGTCCCAGACTTCTGATTTCCTTTCCTTCCCCAACCTGATTCCCGAATTTCATTTTCTCGGGAAATACGAATCCATGGTCGGCTCATCTGACTTTGTTATTATTGTCGTTGCTGCTGTGGTCATGGTTGCCCTTAACCTTTTCATCAAGTTTACCAGAATGGGTAAGGCCATGCGCGCCACGGCTCAGAACCGTAAGATGGCCATGCTCGTCGGTATTAATGTTGATCAGGTAATTTCAGCCACCTTTGTTATCGGTTCCGCGCTTGCGGCCGTTGGTGGTATTTTGATCGCCTCACATATTGGGCAGATTAACTTTTTTATTGGATTTATCGCAGGTATCAAGGCTTTCACAGCCGCTGTTCTCGGCGGAATCGGTTCTATTCCCGGCGCTATGCTGGGCGGCCTTATCCTCGGCTGGACCGAAAGTTTCTGCACCGGATATGTATCCAGTGATTACGAGGACGTTTTCGCCTTCGCATTGCTGGTCCTTATCCTCATCTTCAGGCCTTCCGGGCTGCTTGGAAAAGCTAAGACCCAGAAGGTGTAACAGCTAGGCTGATGGTGCGGGAATCGCTTCCCGCTGATTGAAAATGATAAAAATGGATATCTTTTAATATGGAAGGCTTGAAAAAATCTATACTGGCTTCATTGTGGTTCATGTTTTTGACCCTGCCCATTATGGGGGTCTTCGTGAACACCATTGATAAGTCTGTTACCTGGCATTTGGACCGGGTTTTATATGTGGGGGCGGCAGCCTTTGTCCTTTCCTTTCTCTGGCGGTTTATGCTTGAGCGCAAGGAGAAGGGCAGGAAGGCGGAAGAGCAGTCCAGTGTTGAAAAAGTCACGCTTCTTAACAAGCTGCTGGCTAATCCGAAATTCTACTGGCCTGCAGTAATTGCAGTGGCTGGTTTTGCTGTCGCATTTCCTAAGCTGTTTTCAATGTATCAGGTCAACGTCATGACCTCCGCACTCATTTACGTGGTGTTGGGGCTGGGCTTGAATATTGTTGTCGGTCTGGCCGGTTTGCTGGACCTCGGTTTTGTGGCTTTCTATGCTGTGGGTGCGTATTCATACGCTCTTATGAATATGTATTGGGGAATCAGCTTCTGGGTGGCGTTACCGCTTGGAGCATTATTGGGAGCCATCTGCGGTATCATTCTCGGTTTTCCGGTCTTGCGTTTGCGTGGTGACTATCTGGCCATCGTAACCCTTGGTTTCGGTGAGATTATTCGCCTTGTGCTGGAAAACTGGGGTGAATTTACACATGGCCCGTCCGGTATTTCTAATATTGCCCGTCCTGAATTCTTCGGTCTTGCCAAGGGGTTTCTGGCTCAGATCAACTTCATGTATTATTTGATGCTGGTGCTGGTTGTATTTACTATCTTTGTGGTTAACAGGCTTAAGAATTCCCGTATCGGTCGTGCATGGCAGGCCCTGCGTGAGGACGAGATTGCTTGTCAGGCCATGGGTATCGATAAGATGAAGACCAAACTGATGGCCTTCTCGCTCGGTGCTACATGGGCCGGTATGGTTGGCGTTGTTTTCGCGGCCAAGACCACCTTTATTAACCCGGCATCATTCACGTTCCTTGAATCGGCAATCATTCTGTCCATTGTTGTTCTCGGCGGTATGGGCTCCATTCTCGGGGTTATCCTCGGTGCACTGGTGCTGATCCTGCTTCCGGAATATATGAGGGACTTTTCTGAATACCGTATGCTCATCTTCGGTGCGACCATGGTTCTGGTAATGGTTTTTAGACCTCAGGGGCTTGTTCGCGATGTTCGAAAGAAAATTGATATCAGCGCAGTGAAAAAGGCTTTAGGTGGCGCCCATGAGTAATGAAAGAAGAACAGTTCTCGAGGTTAAGGGCGTCAGCAAGGATTTCGGCGGTCTGCGCGCGCTTGATGATGTTGATCTTGATGTAAAGGAAGGGGAGATTGTCGCTCTTATCGGACCTAACGGGGCAGGCAAAACCACCTTCTTCAACTGCATCACAGGAATATATAATCCTACTGAGGGTGACGTTAATATTGATCCGTATGGCGAAGGCTTCAAGCGTATCAACGGTATGAAGCCAAATAAGGTGACTGAACTGGGAATGGCTCGTACATTTCAGAACATCAGGCTTTTCCCGTCCATGTCGGTTATTGAAAATGTCATGATCGGCTGCCACTGCCGGACCAAGGCAACTTTCCTCGGCGCGGTCTTCCGTGATCCGCGGACCCGCAGGGAAGAGCAGGAGACCATCCTTAAGAGTTATGAACTCTTGCAGGAACTCGGACTTGAGCAGTTTGCGGACGAATTGGCCCGTAACCTGCCTTACGGTGCGCAGCGCAGGCTGGAAATTGCCCGCGCATTGGCAACTGATCCATTTATCTTGCTTCTGGATGAACCGGCAGCAGGTATGAACCCGCAGGAAACCGCAGAACTTGAGGAACTCATCGTCTCCATCAAGGATAAGCATAAGATTTCAGTCCTGCTCATCGAGCATGATATGAAAATGGTCATGTCTTTGTCAGACCGTTTGTTTGTTCTGGAATATGGCCGTGAAATTGCTCATGGCACACCGCAGGAAGTCAGCGAGAACCCCGCTGTAATCAAGGCTTATCTCGGGGAGGAACTCGTCGATGCTTAAACTTAAAAATGTAAATACCTTTTATGGAAATATTCAGGCCCTGCGTAATATCAATATCGAGGTAGAGCAGGGCGAAATCATCACCCTTATCGGGGCCAACGGAGCGGGAAAGACCACCACGCTGATGACCATCAGCGGTGTTGTCCCGCCTCGCACCGGTGAAGTGCTATACAACGGAGAGCCGATTCACAAGACCAAGCCGGATAAGATCGTGAAGATGGGGATTTCACAAGTTCCGGAAGGGCGTTTGATTTTCCCGGACCTGACTATCACCGAGAACCTTGATATGGGTGCGTTCCTGCGTGACGACAAGAGCGGGGTCAAGGCTGATATGGATCATGTCTTCGAGCTTTTTCCTATTCTCTATGAGCGGCGCAAGCAGCTTGGCGGCAACCTCTCTGGTGGAGAACAGCAGATGCTGGCAATTTCCCGTGCGCTCATGGCCCGCCCCAAGCTTCTTCTTCTCGACGAACCGTCCCTCGGTCTCGCACCACTTATTATCCGCCAGATCTTCGAGATCGTGAAAAAGATTAACGAGGAAAGCGGCACCACTGTTTTTTTAGTAGAGCAGAACGCAAACCTTGCCTTGAAGACTGCCCACCGCGGCTATGTAATGGAAAATGGAGAAATTATCCTCTCCGATACCAGTGACAAGCTTCTCGCCAACGAAGATATCAAAAAAGCATACCTTGGACTTTAATTCCATAAATTAAAATCCCCCGGCAGAAATGTCGGGGGATTAGTTTTTCATTAATATTATCTTTGAGTTGTGGTGGATATGTGTATGTGAAAAAAAGCATTTGCATTGTGGTGAGACACATAAGTGTTGACAAAAGTCGGCCTTGCAAATATGCGGTGCCGAACACTTTTAACAACTTTTCTGTTACGGCCTTGAGTCCGGGACAAAAAAGTATATAATCAGTTTATCAAAGATTGAAACTCCCGGCAGGGAAGAACCTGCCAAAACCCCTGAGAAACTGATGGTGCCGCTGCCCGGTAGATCGCCAACAAACGACCGGAGCGGGCCTTTGAGAGGAATCATATGTAATGATTTCTCTTTTCTTTTAGCTAATATTTCAAATCATTTTGCGAGGGCAATATGGAAAAGGTAGTAGGTCAGGCTCTGACTTTTGACGATGTTCTGCTTTTGCCCGCCTATTCGGAAGTTCTTCCCGATAGTGTGGACGTATCCGCCAAACTCACCGAAGAGATCACTCTTGGAATCCCACTGGTCAGTGCCGCAATGGATACTGTCACCGAGTCCAAGATGGCGATCCAGATGGCCCGTCACGGCGGTGTCGGCGTTGTTCATAAAAATATGAGCGTACGCGATCAGGTCCGTGAAGTTGAAAGGGTTAAAAAATCCGAGTCCGGTATGGTTACCGACCCCATCGTGGTTCATCCCGATGACACTGTGGGCAAGGCTCTCGACCTCATGGCTGAATTTAAAATTTCCGGTTTCCCGGTTGTTAAAGGTGAGCACCTTGTAGGTATCATCACCAACCGTGACGTCCGCTTCATCACCGACCGCAATGCGCCCATTTCCGAAGTGATGACCAGCCGCAACCTCGTTACCGTGCAGAAAGGCATTTCTTCCGAAGAAGCAAAACGCCACCTGCACACCAACCGCATTGAAAAACTGCTGGTTGTTGACGAGGAAAACAAGCTTACCGGCCTGATCACCATTAAGGATATTGATAAGGTCAAGAAGTACCCCAATGCAGCCAAAGACTCTCAGGGCCGCCTCCGTGTAGGTGCCGCTGTCGGTGTTGGCCGTGATCTCATGGAGCGCAGCTCCGCACTGATCGCTGCAGGCGTTGACTTCCTGACTCTTGATTCCGCACACGGTCACTCCAAGGGTATCCTTGAAGCAATCAAGGAACTCCGTTCCTGCTACCCCGATGTACAGATCATCGGTGGTAACATCGCAACTTACGATGGCGCCATGGCCCTCATCGATGCAGGTGTAAACGCTGTTAAAGTTGGTATCGGTCCCGGTTCCATCTGCACCACCCGCGTTGTTGCAGGTGTTGGTGTTCCGCAGATCACCGCTATCATGGAAGCAGCCCGTGCCTGTCAGGAACGCGGCATCTGCGTAATCGGTGACGGTGGAATCAAGTTTTCCGGTGATGTTGTGAAGGCTCTGGTTGCGGGTGCAAATACCGTAATGATGGGCTCCATGTTCGCTGGTACTGATGAAAGCCCCGGTGAAAAAGTTCTCTATCAGGGTCGTAGCTACAAACTCTACCGCGGCATGGGTTCCATTGACGCAATGAAGAAGGGTAGCTCTGACCGTTACTTCCAGAAGGACACCAACAAGCTGGTTCCCGAAGGAATCGTTGGACGCGTTCCTTACAAAGGACCCGTATCCGACAGCATCTACCAGATGATCGGCGGACTCCGTTCCGGTATGGGCTATGTGGGTTGTGCTAATATCGCTGAAATGGCTGAAAAAGCACAGTTCACCCGCATGTCTGCCGCCGGTTTCAAAGAAAGCCACGTTCACGATGTAATTATTACCAAGGAAGCACCCAACTACCGGGTTGATTCCTATTAATCAGGAGTCGTCATGCAGCACGATAATAAAGTAATTATTCTGGATTTCGGTTCTCAGTTTACTCAGCTGATTGCCCGTAGAATCCGTGAAGCGGGTGTATATTCTGAAATTCACCCCTGTAATGTTGATCCCCAGAAGATTAAGGATCTCAAGCCCGGTGCACTGATCCTTTCCGGCGGACCTTCCTCCGTCCTGGAAGATGAATCCCCGCAACTTGATCCTTCTCTGCTGGAGCTGGGCATTCCCGTACTCGGTATCTGCTACGGTATGCAGCTCATGACCAACGATCTCGGTGGTCGCGTTGTTTCTTCCGAAGACCGTGAATACGGCCGTGCGGATTTCAAAGGCGATTCCAGCTGCACTATTTTTGAAGGAATTGAAGACATTGAAAAGCTCACCGTATGGATGAGCCACGGTGACCGCGTTGAAGCTATCCCCGAGGGATTCAAGGTTTGCGGTACTACCGAGTCCATTCCCTTCGCAGCAATGGCTAACGAAGAAAAGAAAATGTACGCCCTCCAGTTCCACCCCGAAGTGGCACACACCGAGAGCGGTACTACCATCATCAATAACTTTGTTTTCAAAGTTGCAGGCCTCAAAGCTGACTGGACCATGTCTTCTTTCGTTGAGAACTGCATCGAGGAAATGCGCGAAAAGATCGGTGACAACCAGGTTGTGCTCGGTCTTTCCGGTGGTATTGACTCCACTGTTGTTGCTGTTCTTCTGCACAAAGCCATCGGCAAACGTCTGCACTGCATCTTCGTAGATAACGGCCTGCTGCGTATGCACGAGCGTGAAGAAGTTATCGGCTTCCTCGAAGAGCACTTTGAACTCAACGTTAAATGCGTTGATTCCGCAGACCTCTTCCTCGACAAGCTCAAAGGCGTTGAAGATCCCGAGAAGAAGCGCAAGCTCATCGGTTACACCTTCATTGATGTTTTCAACGAAGAAGCCGGTGCACTCAAGGATGTAAAATTCCTCGCACAGGGTACTCTTTACCCCGATGTAATCGAGTCCGAATCTTTCAAAGGCCCCTCCGCGGTCATTAAGTCCCACCACAACGTTGGCGGACTGCCCGAAGATATGGACCTCGATCTGGTTGAACCCCTGCGCGAACTCTTCAAAGACGAAGTCCGCAAGGTTGCCTACGAACTGGGTCTGCCCGAGTTCATTATCTGGCGCCAGCCTTTCCCCGGCCCGGGTCTCGCTATCCGTGTTCTGGGTGAAATCACTGAAGAGCGTCTTGAAATCCTGCGTCAGGCTGACAAGATTGTACAGAACGAAATGCATGCTTCCGGCTGGTACCGCAAGGTATGGCAGGGTTTCGCTGTTCTGCTGCCCCTCAAGACTGTCGGTGTAATGGGCGATGACCGTACCTATGAGCACGTCATTGCACTGCGTATCGTAGACAGCATCGATGCAATGACCGCTGACTGGTCCCGCATCCCCAACGATATCCTCGCCCGCATGTCCAACAGGATCATCAACGAGGTAAAAGGTGTTAACCGCGTGGTTCTGGATATTTCCTCCAAGCCGCCGGCAACCATCGAGTGGGAATAATTTCCTACTTTATGCTGAATTAATTAAGTGCCTCCGACATTATGTTGGAGGCACTTTTTTTATGATTTTCCCCATAGCTGCGATGCAGAACACAAGATAAGTAGGAAGTTCTATTAAATCAGGACAATTGTACGCTATGTTTCTTTTGGCGTTAATTTGCAAATAGTTAAGAGATAGCCGATTACACTGAATTTCTGTGGAGATAAGACGTAGATAAAGTTTTCGAAATCGGTTACAAGACGTCAGCAAATTTTGAAAAAAGCCTGTGCAGAGTTCAGTCGGGCCTGTGTCGGCTTTCCGCGCGTTAGCGTGTTTTTATTGTCGCAACGAAGAAGGAATTAATATGTTCGGTATCGGTTCTACAGAACTTATCGTAATTTTGGTTGTAGCCCTTATTCTCATTGGACCCCAGAAACTGCCGGAACTTATCAAGAATCTTGGTAAAGGCCTTTCCGAAGTTAAGAAAATGTCCAACGACGTAAAGAGCACTCTGGATGCTGAAATTTCTGCTGCTGATGAAGAAAGGGCACAGAAGGAAGAGGCGGAGCGCGAGGCTGCACGCAAGAAAGCTGAAGCAGAAGCTATGGAAAAAGCTCGTCAGGCTGAAGCTGAGAAACAGCAGGCCGCTGATGAGACTGAAAAAGTTGCTGAAGCACCTAAGACCGAGAGCGAGAAAGCATGAGTTCAGCGGAGAAAGATTCGCGTGAAGTAGGGCAGGAGAGTCCTGAAGAAAAAGAGCAGGCTGAAGAGACTGCCGCAGAATCCCTGAATCCCGAAGAGGAAACCGCCGAAAGAGCTGAGTCCGAAGCCGGACTGCCTGCTGAAAAAGATGCGGACGGACTCGCAGTGTCTGAAGAAGATTCTGACGGTGAAGAGGACGAGGAAGGTGATGACGAGCTTGATGAAGAAGAAGCTCCCATGACCTTTCTTGAGCATCTGGAAGAACTGCGCCGCCGTTTTGTCAGGATTTTTATTGCCTGCGGTATCGGTTTTCTGGCTTGCTATTCTTTTGCAAAGCCGCTTTTCTCCCTGCTTATGGCACCGCTGGTTGCAGTGCTACCGCCTGATTCCACATTGATTTTTACTTCCCTGCCCGAAGGTTTTGTTACTTATCTTAAGGTGGCAGCTGTAGCCGGTATTTTTGCTGTATCTCCTTATATATTTTCCCAGATTTGGGGCTTTATTGCGCCCGGACTTTATGAGCATGAACGTAAGTGGATGATCCCGCTTGCCTTCCTATCCGCATTTTTCTTTGTGGGCGGGGCGTTGTTCGGGTACTACGTGGTCTTCCCCTTCGGCTGTGAATTTTTCATGGGCTTTGCTGATGAGTTCATTAAACCCATGCCGACCCTGCGGGAATACTTAGGCTTTTCGCTCAAGTTGCTCTTTGCTTTCGGTATTATTTTTGAGCTGCCGTTGTTCATCTTTTTCCTCGCCAGACTGGGCGTGGTAACTGCTGAAGGTCTGCGCAGCAAGCGCAAGTACGCCATTCTTGTTTGCTTTATCTGTTCTGCAATTCTGACTCCGCCGGATGTCATGACTCAGACATTGATGGCCGGACCGCTGATTATCCTTTATGAAATCGGTATCTGGGTTGCTTATTTCTTTGGTAAGCGCGGCGGCAGGAAACTCAAAAATGCTGATCCGGAAAATGATGGTCCGGATGATTCCGGTCCTGATGACGGAAGCTCTGCTGAAAACGCAGAAGCTGAATCCCCCGCAGAAGAAAAGCCTGAGGCAGCTGAGTCTGAAAAGAAAAAGAAGTCCAAGGCGACTGACTCAGGTTACGACGAAGATTTGATTGAAATGTAATGGCCTTGAGCAGGCCGCACCATAAGAGAGGTTGGTTTTGTCACAGAGATCCGCAGCAATTACCCGTACCACTAAGGAAACCGATATTTCTTTAAAGCTTAATATCGATGGTGAAGGTAGTACTAATATCGATACCGGAGTTGGGTTTGCAGACCATATGCTGACCCTGATGAGCTTTTGGGCCGGGTTTGATCTTGATCTCAAGTGCAAAGGCGACCTCGAAATTGATTCGCACCATACCCTTGAAGATATTGCGCTCGTTCTCGGGCAGGCTCTGTCCGAGGCCATGGGCGACAAAAAGGGCATCAACCGCATAGGTTTTGCCAAGGTGCCCATGGATGAAGCGCTCGTGGAAGTTGTAATTGACCTTTCAGGACGAGCCTATCTTGTGTATGATGACGACATCCTGCCCCCGATTATTGCCGGGGATGAAAGGGACGTCTGGCGTGAATTTTTCAAGTCACTGGCTTTCAAGGCCGGTATGAACCTGCACATCAAGTTTGAATACGGACGCAACGGCCATCACCTGCTCGAAGGTGCATTTAAGGCTCTGGGGCTTGCTTTCCGCAATGCTCTGTCCGTTGAAAGACAAGGTGTTTCCAGTACAAAAGGGAGTCTCGATTAATGAAACGGCTTTTCCCTCTGCTCATTCTCTGTGTTTTCGCCCTTGGCGCCCTTAGCGGCTGTGCCACCAAGAGCGATCTTGTCAAACTCCCACGCCCTGCCGGAAAAATTGCCGTAGCCGGGTTCACCAACCCTGTCTTTAACTGGGAATTGCTGGCGGGCTATCTGCCGCACGAAGGCAAGCCCATTAATAAAGACATTCTACAGCAGCTTGATGCCAAGATGGTTGGAGTGCTTTCCAAGCATGGTGTAACCGCTTTTGCGCGTCCCGCGATTACCCGCCAGTGTCAGGAAATCGAAGTTTTTGAAAATTTGGGCGGCCGCCGCGAAGCCGCTTTTGCTTATTGGGTGAAGGTCGGTCAGTGCATGAGCGCCGACTACATTCTGGTTCCCCAGATTCTCTTCTGGCAGGACCTGCGCGGCATGCAGAAGGCTGATTTCAACATCCAGCCCGCATCTGTAATTATTGATCTGTATCTTATTGATGTTAACAACAAGCGCATCATCAGAAGATTTCATTACGATGAAACCCAGCAGACTCTTATGGAGAATGTGCTGGAAGCCAAAACTTTCTTCAAACGTGGCGGCAAATGGGTTACCGCAATGCAACTCGCTGATGAAGCTCTTGAGACAGGACTTATGGAGCTTGGTTTATGATCGTTTTTCCCGCTGTAGATATCAAGGACGGCGTATGCGTACGCCTCTCACAGGGACAGGCTGACGCTGTCACCGTATTTTCCAGTGATCCCGTTGCCCAGGCCAAGTACTGGGAAAATCAGGGCGCAAGATATCTGCATGTAGTTGATCTTGACGGCGCATTCAGCGGAATGCCCAAGAACTTTGACCTCATCAAGGATATTTGCAGCCAGCTCAGCATTCCGGTGCAGCTCGGTGGAGGTATCCGTGATATTGAAACCGCATCCAAGTACCTTGAAGCAGGCGTGAGACGTCTGATCATCGGTACCATGGCCCTTGAGGACGAGGAAACTTTCGCAGAGCTTTGCGCCAAGTTTCCCGGTCAGATCGGTGTTTCCCTTGATGCCGTTAACGGACAGCTCAAGTCTCGCGGTTGGGTGGAAGATGCAGGTATCTCCATCTTCGACATTATCCCCCGCATCGAAGCAGCCGGGGCAGCATTCATCATCTATACCGACATCAGCCGTGACGGTATGCAGACCGGTGTAAACGTGAATGCCATGGCTGATCTCTGCGCAAAGACCAAGCTTCCTGTTATTGCAGCAGGTGGTGTTGCAACCCTTGAGGATGTAATCAACCTCCAGCCGCTGGTATCTAAAGGCCTCGAAGGCGCGGTTTCCGGTCAGGCTATCTATACCGGGACTCTCAATTTCGCTGAAGCCATGGAATGGATTGAGAATAACTAACAAGGCTTGCTGCTTCTGAAACTACATGATAGTCATTTTCAATTGGTGGACAGTAGTTTGCCATCCTAAGAATTCTATTATCCAGAATAAATGAAGGAGATTGATCATGAAAAAAGTAGAAGTAAAAGGCATGAGCTGCATGCATTGCGTAAGTTCTGTTGAGAAGGCTCTCAGTGCCATTGAAGGCGTTACTGATATCGCAGTCAGCCTTGAAGATTCCTGCGCAACTTATGAAGAAGCTACTCCGGTAGACGAAGCCAAGGTCAAGGAAGCAATTACCAAGATCGGTTTTGAGGCTGGCGAAGTTAAGTAGTTTCTGTTTTATAGAATTGAATTGAAAAGCCCCGTGCTCTGAGGAGTGCGGGGCTTTTTTGCATTTTTCGAACAACTGATCGCAGTCGCAAAAATGAATCATATGAAAATTGGTTGCCAGTAAATTTAAACTAAGTTAGTTGGTTGTCAGTTAGATAAAAAATAAGAGAGGCTTTTGGATGAAAAATACTTTTGCTTTTCCCGGCCGAGAATTGTTGGTTTCGGAGATTGTAAAATCAGATAACTGCACTCTTATTGACGCCGATGGCAATCAGTACATTGATCTGGAAGCGGGCATATGGTGCACCAGCATTGGCCATGCTAATCTGGCAGTGAGGGATGCTGTCGTTGCGCAGATAGATAATATTTCGCATGTTGGCTTTTGCTATAGCTCTAATGTTGTTGAGCGAGCTGCCGGGTCGGTGCTTGAACTCGTGGACCATGTCGGCGGCAGATGCTCCTTCCTTTGTTCGGGAAGTGAATCCGTAGAATATGGGGTCCGCGTGCTCCGCTCGCTGCTGCAATCGAAGCGGATCATGACTATGTCAGATTCATATTTCGGCGCTTATGGTGATGCGTCTGCAATGGATTCCGACAAGTGGTTTCTCTTTGATTGGAGCGAATGTGAGCGTTGTGCTCATGAGGTTTGTTCCAAGGATTGTTCTGTTTATTCCGCCATTCCATTTGATGATGTTGGGGCTTTTCTGTTTGAACCCGGAAGCTCGTCCGGGATGGTCCGTTTGCCGCCTGCAAAATTGATCAGCAACATAGTTCAGGACGTATCTGCCGCTGATGGATTGTTAATGGTCAATGAAGTTACCACGGGCGTTGGAAGGACTGGAAAATGGTTCGGATTTCAGCATTATGAGATGCAGCCGGACATTGTCGCTATGGGAAAAGGCATCGGAAATGGTTACCCCGTAAGCGCTGTTTCGCTCAACAGTCGTGTTGTCGACCTGCTTGGACCTGATGCCGTTGCCTATGGACAATCCCACCTCAATGATCCTTTAGGCGCTGCTGTAGTAGAAGCAGTGATTAACGAGATTAATGAGCATAATCTGATTCAGCATGCTGAAGTTCTTTCAGATGTTCTTATGGATGGTTTGCAGCGAGTCGCTGCGGGATCAGATTTGATCGAATGTGCACGCGGTCGGGGGCTGATGGCGATTCTTATTATGGCCGATCACGTGGATGTTTCACAAGTGGCGGAGCTGCACAGGCGGTTGGTTTTGCGGGGATTCATAGTGGATCATCGTCTTGGAACCAATGCTTTACGGATGCACCCAGCTCTTACAATCGGTGTGGAAAAAATCTACAATTTTATTGCCGTGCTTGAAGAAGTAGTGAGGGCCATGGAGATTGAATTGGGGTGATGTTGTAGGATAAATTTATGAGATAGTGGAAAGCCCCACGCTCATATGAGCGCGGGGCTTTTTAGCGTTTTCTTAGCGTTATGTTAGCGGCGTAGTTTGTTTCGCAGGGCGAAACCGAATAGGGCGGCTTGGAGGGTTATGAACGTAACTGAGATGCCTTTTAGGAGGTACTGATAACCTTGGGAGTCAGGCAGGCTAATTTTAATTAAGGGCATGTACCACATTGCGTGTTTTAGCCAGTCTTTGTTTGCCCAAGGGGTGAGGCTTATAATGAACTGAAGAAGAATAGGTATAAAAACTAGTACAAATAAGATTGTTCCAGCTCTGATTGGTTCTTCTCCGTAGCCGCTAATGAATTTGTATGTGTTGAGGTAGAGTTTAGATGCTACTTTGTTGATGTCTTTTTTTATCTTTTTGAAATCATTATAGCCGATTCCTGTTGCTGTCAGTATAAGTGAAAGTCCTACAGCAAAATTGAGCAAATATTCGTGTTGCATTTTTAGGAAGAAAGCACAGGCTGGAATCATAAAAATCGCAGTGATCAGTACGTTCCAGAATGGTGTTGAACTAACGCAGTCTAAGCTTTTGCGGGTCATTTCTTTTTCGCGGTAGTGCCAGTGTGAGGTCTGTTCTTCGTCTGCACTTTCGCGGGCGATTCTTTTTAGGCGGCGGTAGATTTCTGCTAGGGTGGTGTTAGTGCAACCGAGAGCCTGTTGCTCTCGTTCATCTAATATGGGGGCAAATCTTTCTTCGCCCCAGTTGCAGTCGATGAATTTGAAAGATTCGATGTTTGTTTCTGTGAATTTGAGGTTTGAAAGGTTTACTGATTCAAAAAGGATTGTTTCTTTTGATATTGCTCCCGTAAAAGTTGTTTCTTCAACGAATGTAGCTTTGCGGAAGTATGACCATTCTTTAAAGAAAGTTAGACGAAAATAAGCGCCCTCTTTGAATTTTGACTGTTCGAAGTTGCAATAGTCGTGGAATATTGTTTTCCGAAACGATGAATGCTTTTCAAATGTAACATTATTGAAAGAAGCAGATCCGTGGAACAGCATTTCGTCAAAGAATGAATATAAAAAATTGGAATTACTAAAGTCTGCTTGTTTCAATGATTCAGCTTTGATTAAATTTATATTTTTGCAGTAACAAAACGAGAAAAAGATATTTTCATGAAATTTTGAACTTCTGAAATAGGCTTCCTCGCTGAATTTTGACCCGAAGAAATCTGCGTTGCCCTTGAATTGTGTACCGTAGAAAGAAGTGTCTTTAATAAATTGTGTTTTGTTGAAATAAGCGTTCCCCTTGAATTGTGCCTCATTGAAATAAGCTTCTTCTTTAAATTTTGCTTCGTTAAAATCCGCGTCAAAGGTGAATTTTGCTTCGTTGAATTCCACGTCATTGTTGAACCTAGAGGCGTAAAAGTTTGTATTTTTGTTGAATACTGCTTCATTGAAATCAGCACCCCCTGTTATTAACACTTCGTCGAAATCTGCATCTCCATTGAACTGTGTTTCGTAAAAAACAGCTGTCCCGTAGAAGTGTGCGCTACGAAATGACGAATCCATTTGGAATTGTGATCCACTGAAATCAGCTAGCCCTTGAAATTGTGAGTCGCTGTAATTTATTGGTGGTAAGGATTTATCATTCTGTCCACTATATTGTGAAAATGAAATATCGTAAGGAATAATAGTGCCTGAAAAATTACATCTAGGATTCCAGTCAAACGGGTCCCACTCATCCCGCTCCTCATCCTCCCCCTCCTCAATAACCCCATCAATTCGCGCAAATACCAACCCATTAAATTGCTCCGCCCTCATCAAAGCAGGCTTCTTGCCGCCTTCCCGCTCGTCATACAACTCAACAAATTTACACTCAGCAGGAGCATGAAAAATACAATATTCTTTCCCCTCAGCATCAATATAAACGATGTCGTAATCTTCACACCAATTACTATGATCAGCCCCAACGCAGCAGCCCATGAGTACCTCTTTTGAATGACGAATTTCAGTAAGTGGTGGTCTTATATCTTATAAGGTTACGTTTAATCCAGCGTAAAAGAGCGGGCTGGAAGGATTCTCGTAAAACTGTATACGCACCAAATAAAAAACGCCCGATTCTCAAAAGAGAACCGGGCGTTAAAAAGTCTTTTACGACTTACAGAAAAGACTACCAGCGGGGGCGTGCTTCTCTGGGGCGTGCTTCGTTAACCTTGAGGTTACGACCGCCGAAGTCTTTACCGTCGAGTGCTTCGATAGCATCGATAGCGCCGTTGTCGTCCATTTCTACGAAACCGAAACCACGGGGGCGACCGGTTTCACGATCTTCGATGAGCTTAACGGATACAACTTCACCGTAAGCTTCAAAGGAAGCGCGGACTTCTTCTTCAGTAGCGGACCAGGGCAGGTTACCAACGTAGATATTCTTAGACATTCTAAATTCTCCAAAAAAAGTAAAAAGTATATTAGTGCCCGTGCACCAAAAAAAAGGGCCGCGTACAAGATGCGTACTCGGCTCCTCGATAGACATGTTCAATTTAAACCAGCGCTAGTCACAGTCTGACCGTGCCTTCACGGGTACGGCTGGTATGTATTGATCGTTTAATCAACTATTTTTGATCTAAAGTCAAGTAATACCGGGCAAGAAAGTGCATATAATGTGCATTTAGACTAGAATGTGCATATAAGTTATTTAAAAATAAGGTGAAAATCCTTAGATAGAAAATAGAAAATTCTGAGCAAACAAAAGCCCCGCACCTATACGAGTGCGGGGCTTAACTATTTATATTGAATTACTTCCTAGAGCTTAACTTTAGGCAGCTCGGGGAGGTTCTTTTCAAGTACGTGTGCAGCCTGCAGCATGGTCTTTTCGTCGAAGGCGGGAGCCATGAACTGGAGACCTACGGGCATGTTGGTTTCCTTGCCGAATGCAACGGGCAGGGACATACCGGGCATTCCCACGAGGTTTAGGGAAATGGTGAAGATGTCCTGCAGGTACATCTGCAGGGGATCGGAAGTCAGGTCACCTACAGGGAAGGCTGTGGTGGGGCATACGGGGCCGGCGATGAGGTCGCAGGACTCGAAGGCCTTGTTGAAGTCTTCGCGCAGCAGGCGGCGAATCTGGGCGGCCTTGCGGTAGTATGCATCGTAGTAACCAGCGGAAAGTACGTAGGTTCCGATGATGATACGGCGCTGTACTTCGTCACCGAAAGCTTCGGTGCGGGATTTGGTATAAAGCTCTGCCAGTTCCTTGGGGTCTTCAGTGCGGTGACCGTAGCGTACGCCGTCGAAACGGGACAGGTTGGAGCTGGCTTCAGCCATTGCGATGATGTAGTAGGTAGCAATGGCGTATTCGGTCATGGAAAGCTTGACCGGAACGGTCTTAGCGCCCAATTCTTTGGCCTTGGCGATCGCTGCGCGGCAGGCTTCGTTGACTTCTTCGGAAAGACCTTCGCCCCAGTATTCTTCGGGCAGGCCGATGGTCAGGCCGGAAAGGTCCTTGCGCTCTTCGAGAGCGGCTACGAAATCTTCCATGGGCTGCTCAGCGGAAGTGGAGTCACGCTGGTCATGACCGCCGATTACGTTGAGTACTCTTGCGGCATCTTCGACAGTCTTGGTCATAGGACCGATCTGGTCGAGGGAAGAACCGTATGCGATGAGGCCGAAACGGGAAACGCGACCGTAAGTAGGTTTAACACCTACACAGCCGCAGAAAGATGCGGGAAGACGGATGGAACCACCGGTATCGGTACCGAGTGCTGCGTAGCACTGGCCTGCGGCGATGGTTGCACCAGAACCACCGGAAGAACCGCCGGGTACGCGGCTGGCGTCCCAAGGGTTGGTGGTGGTTTGGTAGGCGGAGTTCTCAGTGGTGGAACCCATGGCGAATTCGTCCATGTTGGCCTTACCTACGATGATAGCGCCTGCTTCCTTGAGTTTGGCTACTGCAGTGGAATCGTAGAAGGGTGTGAAGCCTTCGAGGATTTTGGAACCAGCGGTGGTCGGTACGCCCTTGGTTGCCAGTGCATCTTTGATAACAACCGGGATACCCCAGAGCGGCTTGGATGCGTCAGGACCAGCGGCGTCCAGCTCTTCGGCCTGCTTGAGGGCTTCCTTGTTGCAGGTGTGGAGCAAGGCTTTGGTTTCGGGTTCGCTTTTGGCGATCTGATCAAGGCAGGCTTTGACGGCTTCAGTAGCGGTCACTTCCTTGGCCATGAGCATGGCGTGGATTTCAGTGAGTGATTTTTCTATGAGTGCGGACATTTTATATCTCTGCGTATTTTAATTAAACAATTCTAGGTACAACGAAGTACTTGCCGTCAGAATCCGGGGCATTGGAAAGAACTTCATCACGGGTGTGTTCTTTCTTGACCTCATCCTTGCGCAGTCTGGTGGTGTGTTCCACCGGGCTGAACATGGGTTCCACTTCGCTGGTGTCGATTTCGTTCAACTTGTCCATGTATGTGAGGATGTTATTGAGCTGTCCTGCAAAGAGTTCAGTTTTTTCTTCTGAAAGATCCAGCCTTGCAAGGCGCGCCACACGGGCAACTTCCTCTAAATTGAGTTTCTCATCACTCATTTTTATCTCCTTATTTTTGCCTCCGGCGGCCAGAGGGGAAAAACTTTTGGGAAAAGTTTTTCCCCTCTGGACTCCCCTTTTCAAAACTTTTTATCGGGGCTTCGCCGCAGGAGACAGAATATTTGCTTTTGATTCAATCCATTATCCCCACGGCCAATTGTGCTGGGTGGGGTGTAGATACTACGCTCGGCGAAGCCCTATTAAAAGTTTTTGGGATTCTTAAACCTTTTTTACAAAAAAGGTTTAAGGCTCCCGGCAGGGCCGCCGGAGGCAATCTATTGTTCAGTATTTTCTAAAGCGGCAGCTTCTTCTTTCTTGGCTTCCAGTTCAGCCTGCTTTTCTTCCCAAGCGCTCACACGTGCTTCGCGACGGGCTTTAGCCTTGGCGAGGGTGTTGCTGACCAGCTCTGCATCGATGCGGGTCTTGCCGTTCTGCTCGGGACGGAACAGGTAGAGCTTTTGACTGGCTTGACCTTCAGCATTCCAACTGATGGGCGCGAGGCTGAAATCCATGTGCTGGGCATCATTGATGCGGGCGTTGACGGTTTCAGCGGTCCAGCTTCGTTGAATGTGCCGAGCTTGCCTGCGAACTTGATGAAGTCGTAACCCAGCGCAACCCAGAAGTCGGGAGTGCCGAGACCTTCACGGTTCATTACCTCTTTGAGGCGTGAAGCACCGTCACTGGCAGGCCACCATGCTCCGGGGGCAACGGTGAGGCGCAGGTTGCGCGCTTCCACGTCACGGGCGGAGTTCAGGGCCTGACTCCAGAGTTCAGGGCCGAGGAAAACGAGGGTGTCTGCCTCATGAAAAAAGAAATGCGGGATCATCAGCTGTGCCTGATGCCATGTATCCGGGATGAATACCGCACCGAAATCTGTTTCCGGCAGGGGCGCATCTTCGCCCAGACCTTCAGCCTCGTTCTGAGCTTTTTTCTGGGGAGCGCGGACCAGATTGCCGACCACCTTGCCCCATTTAGGGAAGTCGCGCGGTGGGTAGGATGCCATGCCGGTGATTTTCGCGCCGCGCATGGAAGCCATGTTAAAGAATTTCTTGGACATCTGACGGCCGAATTTTTCCTGCGGATAAAGCACGGCCAGTTTGGTGATCCCCAAATCGTTGACTGCTAGGTCGAGGGTAGAGCGGATCTGGTCTTCAGGGCTGGAGAAGAATCTCCAAGCCTGCTTGCCTTCCTCAAGATTGCCGGGCTTGGCAAGGAAAGAGAAGGTGACTTTGTCCGCGTAAGTTCCGGCTTGCTCCAGCTGCTTGAAAGCTTTAACGCTGATGGGGCCGCCGATGGTGGTGTACCATGGGGGCAGGTTCTGGAGCCTTTCCAGCCAGTCGGGTGCTTCAGTGTTGATGACCTGCACATCGACGTCGAGACCTGCCTTGGTCATTTCCCACTGCGCAGCTCCGGCACCGCGTACGATTTTCCAGCCGTATTCCTGAAAGCGCCCGGAGATGGGCAGCACAAGGGCGATGCCCACGCGCGGAATACCGTATTCTCCTTCAAGCTTGTTCAGGATTCCGGTGAAGAAAGTTTTGTCTGCGATCTGGCCGTTCTGGATGATGCCGCTCATGGTGCGCCATGACATGGGCCAGTATTCCATGTCTTCAGACTGACGAACTGCTTTTTCGAAGACGAGCAGTTCGTAAGGAAATTTCAGATTGTTGCCGCTTGGAACGAGTTCGTTCATTACATCGATCTCGGCCTTGCTCTTATCTTCAAGACCTTTCATGAACCATTGCTCCAGCTCCTGCTTGTTGCTTTCTTCGGGGGCAATTGCGTAGAGCCGTTCAAGCGCTTCCAGAGACCCGGCATCCTGTGTCATGGAAGACAGTCGTTTACCTGCAGTGGAGCGGATTTCCCAAGGCAGGAAAGGATCTTCCATGGTCTGGGAAAGATGGGTTCTCAGCTTGGGGAAATCTTTGATGGCAGTAAGGGTGTCGTAATAGTAACCCTGCCAGACCGGTGAGCTAATGGCATCTTCGGAAAGCTTCTGCCACTGTTCAAGACGGGCTTCTGCTTCATGGTAATGACCGGACTTAAAGGAGCTGACCGCCAACCTTTCCGTGGCCGGGAGGATTACTCGCTCGGGAATGTCGGTGCGTTCCAGCAGTCTGGTATAGAATAGTTCACTGGTGATGTAGTCCTTGGTCCGCCAAGCCTTGTCTGCTTCGCTGACAAGGGCAGGAGTGGTCATCATTTCAGTGGATACGGTCGGCATTTTAACGGGCTGCTTCTGAAGCGAAACACAGCCGGCTGCGGCAAATATAAATGCCGCCAAAATGACGATGGCAAAAATATGGTTTGAAAGGCGTGTGGCCTTATCTCTATTCATTGATTTTTCCATGCAAAGTTTGTGGCCCATGAAAGTGAATTCGTCAAGGGAAGGTAAAAAAAATCCGGCCTTCATTAATTAATGAAGGCCGGATTAAATTATACTTTACTAATCAGCTATGCAAGCTTGCACGGGAATTATTTTTTCTCGTCTTTAACTTCGGTGAAGTCTGCGTCGACTACATCTTCGTCTGCGCCTGCTGCACCGGCATCAGCTGCACCCTCAGGGCCTGCTGCGCCTTCGGCTCCTGCATTCTGCTGTGCATAGAGCTGTTCAGCCAGCTTGTGGGAAGCCTGAGCCAGAGCGTCAGTTGCCTGCTTGATGGCTTCGGGATCTTCGGTTTCGAGAACCTTTTTGAGGTCTTCGCTTTTAGCTTCGATGTCAGCTTTAAGTTCTGCATCCACGTTTTCGCCTACTTCACGCAGGGATTTTTCAGTGGTGTAGATCAGGGAGTCAGCTTGGTTGCGAGCTTCAATGAGTTCCTGCTTTTTCTTGTCGTCTTCAGCGTGGGACTCAGCATCCTTGACCATTTTCTCGATGTCTTCTTCGGAAAGACCGGAGGAAGCGGTGATCTGGATGGACTGTTCTTTACCGGTGCCCATGTCCTTAGCGGATACGTTTACAATACCATTAGCGTCGATGTCGAAGGTAACTTCGATCTGGGGTACGCCACGGGGAGCTGCGGGAAGTCCGGTCAGCTCGAAACGGCCGAGGGTCATGTTGTCGGCTGCCATGGGGCGCTCACCCTGCAGAACGTGGATGGACACGGAGGGCTGGTTGTCAGCCGCAGTTGTGAACACCTGGCTCTTACGGGTGGGGATGGTGGTGTTTCTTTCGATCAGGTTAGTGAAAACACCGCCCATGGTTTCGATACCCAGAGACAGGGGAGTAACGTCGAGCAGGAGAACGTCTTTAACGTCACCGGCGAGGATACCACCCTGAATGGATGCACCCATTGCAACAACTTCGTCCGGGTTCACGGAACGGTTGGGCTCTTTGCCGAAGAATTCCTGAACTTTCTGCTGTACCAGAGGCATACGGGTCATACCACCGACGAGGATAACTTCGTCAATGTCAGCTGCGGTCAGGCCTGCATCTTTCAGTGCTTTCTGGCAGGGAGCCTTGGTGCGATCAACAAGGTCTTCAACCAGTTTTTCAAGCTTGGCGCGGGAAATTTTGACCATGAGGTGCTTGGGACCATTCTGGTCAGCGGTGATGAAGGGCAGGTTTACTTCGGTTTCCATTGCTGTGGAAAGTTCTTTTTTAGCTTTTTCGCCAGCTTCTTTCAGGCGCTGCAGAGCCATACGGTCAGCGGAAAGGTCGATGCCGTTTTCACGCTTGAATTCTTCAACGAGGTACTGAATTACAGCGTTGTCAAAGTCTTCACCGCCGAGGAAGGTATCACCGTTGGTAGCGCGAACTTCAACAACGTTGTCGCCAACTTCGAGGATGGAAATATCAAAGGTACCGCCACCGAGATCGAATACCGCGATTTTTTCGTTGGCTTTCTTGTCGAAGCCGTAAGCGAGAGATGCTGCGGTAGGTTCGTTGATGATACGTTTTACTTCAAGACCAGCGATGCGGCCAGCATCTTTGGTTGCCTGACGCTGGGAGTCGTTGAAGTATGCGGGTACGGTGATAACTGCTTCAGTGACAGATTCGCCGAGGTAAGTTTCAGCGTCTTTCTTGAGCTGCTGCAGGATGATTGCAGAAACTTCAGACGGGCTGTATTTTTTGCCTTCGATTTCAACCCAAGCATCGCCACCTTTACCGTCTACGATGGGGTAGGGGCAGTGGTCAGCCCATTTTTTTACTTCAGGGGAGCTAGCCTGGCGGCCCATGAGACGCTTGATAGCGAATACGGTTTTTTCAGGGTTGGTAACAGCCTGACGTTTAGCGATTTCACCAACGAGGCGTTCTTTATCAGTGAAGCCTACGATGGAGGGAGTGGTGCGGCCGCCTTCTGCGTTGGTAACACATTTGGGGTCCTTACCTTCCATAACGTAAACGCAGGAGTTGGTAGTACCGAGGTCGATTCCGATGATTTTAGACATATATAAATTCCTCCAGATGTATTTTCAAAATTACTGCATTATGATTTAAGACCTGATTTCTGCTTGTAAAGAGGTCAGGCTATAAAAATCAGGATAATTTGTTCACCATTACTTTTGCAGGGCGAATGACGCGTTCTTTAAGCACGTAGCCGCGCTGCATGATCTGGGCGATGGAGTTGTCGGGAAGATCCGCAACCTGTGCCATTCCCATGGCTTCGTGAAAATTGGGGTCGAACTCTTCGCCGACTTTGCCCACAGCTTTAAGGCCGTGCTTAGCAAGGGTTTCCAGAAACATCTTTCTGGTCATATCCACGCCGATTACGAAGTCCTTGCAGGCATCGAGGTTCTGGGCATGGTCAAGGGCGAGATCGAGGTTGTCGAGCACTGGCAGCAGGTCGGAAAGGATGGAGTCTGCCGCGAACTTTTTCAGTTCATCAGTCTCGCGGGCGAGCCTCTTTTTGATGTTTTCCGTTTCAGCAAGTGCGCGGAGTCTTTCTTCCTTGGCTTCTCCCATCACATCGCATGCGGGGCATACGTGTTCCCGGCAGAGGGCTTTGAGTTCATCTTCGCTTAAAGTCACTTCATTCTCAGCTTCCGCAGTTTCTTCTGCTTCAGTTGCTGCGGTTTCCTGTTCGTTCATTTCTTTATTATCTTCTTTTCCAGACATGGACTCTCCGGTGTCATGAATTAGCGGCCTGAGAACCTTGAAAAAGGACAGTCAGACCGCACAATTAGACAAATAAGCATCCCGCATATCTTGTCAACACATGAAAGGGGATCAAAGGGAACTTTTTTTCAATTCATGCTGTTTTACGGCATTTTGAATCGTCCGTCCTCGTAAATAGTCACTTTTTTGCCGTCGGCAAGGTTTGCAGTAACAATTTTTTCTTCTGTGTTCACGAGATCCCAGTGGATTGAGGAGGTATTGAATCCCAGCGAGTCCATCATCATTTTGTCGAGTATTTCCGGAGGGCCGGCAAATGTTTCGCTCAGGGACTGCCCCAAAGCAATGTGGCAGCTGCCCTGATCTCCACCGAAATTTTCATCAAGGATGGTCTGGGCCATGAAGTGGTCAACCCGTGAGATGGAAGAGTCGGTCAGTGAGAATTCGCCGACCCTACGTGCACCTCCGTCCGCCCGGAGTTGGTCGAGCAGGAATTTCTCCCCGCCCATGGCCTTTACGCGCATGGCGATGCCGTCCATGAATTCAATCTGTACTCCGTAGGTAGCTTTATCCATATATAATGAAGGCAGGTCCGCGTAATAAATTCCGTTTACGGTTCGACAGTCGGGAGAGACGTATACTTCATATCCCGGGATATTGTCTCCGGCGGCTCCCTTCCAGCGCCGGTTTTCACCGGGAGAAAAAAAGAGGTCGCAGAGTTCTGACTGCATACGAATGGTTTTTATATCCAATGAAGTCAGCCAGCGGGCAATCTCGTTGGTTTTGTCTGAAATTTTTTGCCATTCCCGGGCAGGGTCGGGCATGTTCAGGTAGCAGGCCCGCATCAGCCGGGTGGTATAATCTTTGAGGGAAAGACCGGACTTTGCAGCCAGTGCCGCAGTGGGGTAGGCGCATTCGGTCCATGCCAGCTTGCCGTGCAGCTTGCGTTTTTCAATGGATTGCCGAAAAGGACGTGAGCCATTGCGGTTTTCCATGATTGAGCGCGGGTCGACCTCGGTCATGGCCTCTATTTCTTCCGGGGCGTGGATGCGCACAACGCCAGCTGCGCTCGCGTAAAGCTCCTCTTTACCTGGAGGATGGAAGGTCAGCTGACCGTAACTGGAGTTTATGTACAGTTCCGCTTTCATGGCCGGCGTTAGTCCGGTTTCCATGACAGGGTGCAGGTGCTTTTCTATGAGCAAGGCAAATAGGGCTTCTGCCAGCGGTGTTGCCAGATAGTCATATTTAATAATGATAATGTCTTTGTTGTTTAGTCCGTTTTCTTTCTGGCTATCCAATGCCCAGTAAAGAACTTTTGCATATTGGCGCAGGTCTTCGTAAGAGAATAAGTTTTTCATATAAAAGTCTGAAGGGTTAGAAGGGTCATTGATTTATTCAGTCTAAAGGTTCTGCTCAATCTAATCCACAATTAAAATTGTCACATCAGGTTGACATGGTACAATGCATACTTAAATAGTATGAAGTTTTATATGTCAAAAGTTTCATATTAAATTAGTATAGTTTGAGATTGACTTTCAATCGTCTGCGTGTCTATGAAACTCAATTCTCTCAGCGTTAAAGTAGACTGGGCGCTGTTGAAAATGCTATTCATATTCATGTACATAGATATAGAGCAAAGGCAGTAAAGGGGAGTTATGTCTGTATCACTAAGAACAATGAGAAAGGACCAGAAAGGTATTGTTGTTGCGGTTAACGCCAGCGGTGAACTAGGCCGCCGTATCCGCGACATGGGACTTGTCCCCGGCACTGAGTTTATGGTCGTGGGCCGTGCGCCCCTCGAAGATCCTGTTGCCTTGCGTATGAAGGGCTTCACACTGACCCTGCGTAATAACGAAGCTGATTACATCGTAGTCCAGCCGGAGGATTAGGACATGGGTAAGGAATATTTTGTAGCTGTTTCAGGTCAGCCCAACTGTGGCAAGAGTACCATGTTTAACGCCCTGACAGGGGCAACTGCGCGGGTGGGTAACTACCCGGGGATTACTGTAGACCGCACTGAGGGTCGTTATTGTACTCCCGAGTTCTGTGCCAATCTGGTTGATCTTCCCGGTACATATTCCCTTACTTCCTATTCCATGGAAGAAGTTGTCGCTCGTGATGTGATTGTTGATGAGAAGCCGGATGTGGTTATCAACATGCTCGATGCTACTTCCCTTGAGCGTTCTCTTTATCTTGCTGTTCAGTTTATGGAAATCGGTGTTCCGGTTGTGCTCGGCCTGAATATGATGGACGAGGTACGCAAGAAAGGTATCCGCATTGATACCAAGAAGCTTTCCGATCTCATGGGCGTTCCTGTAATTGAGTGTATTGCCCGTCGGGGAGTCGGTAAAGACGAACTCATGGAATCCGTTCAGAAGGTCGTAGAAGAGACCAAGGGGGAATGGAATCCGGTAAATATTTCATATGGTCACGACCTTGATCCGGTTATTGAAGAGATGACATCGATGATCAAGGAAAATGAATTCATGACCGACCGCTACGATCCTCACTGGCTGGCGGTTAAGTATCTCGAAGAAGATGAAATTGTTATGAAAAACGGTCGTAAGGCCGGGCCTCTTGCGGAGCAGCTCGAAGAGAAAGTTCAGAAGGTTTCCGAGCATATTCAGAAAACCCTGAACACTTATCCTGAGGCAGTTCTTGCTGATTACCGTTACGGTTTCATCAACTCCATCCTGAAGCAGGGGGTTATCAGCCGTGAAGATGACCTGCGCTTCGACTTTTCCGATAAAATTGACCTTGTATTGACCCACAAATTTCTTGGCCCGGTGATCATGCTTTTGATCATGTATGGCATGTTTTACATTACCTTCAATGTCGGTGCTGTGCCGCAGGGCTGGGTTGAAAACGGTTTTGCATGGTTTTCCAATACTGTCGGCTCGCTATTGCCGGACGGTTTGCTCAAATCAATGGTCACATCCGGGGTCATTGACGGCGTTGGAGCAGTCATGGGTTTTACCCCGCTGATCCTGATCATGTTTGCCATGCTCGTTTTTTTGGAAGACCTCGGCTACATGGCTCGTGTTTCCTACATGGTCGACCGTGTCTTCCGTTCGTTCGGACTGCATGGAATGTCGATTATGCCATTTATTATGTCCGGTGGTCTTCCGGGCGGCTGCGCTGTCCCCGGGGTTATGACCTGCCGTACCCTGCGCAGTCCTAAGGAACGTATTGCTACTATCATAACCGCTCCGTTCATGATCTGCGGCGCTAAAACAACCGCATACCTTATGCTTGTCCGCGCATTCTATCCGGACAATGCGACCACGGTTATGTTCTGTCTGGTGCTTGTTTCGTGGCTGTTGGCTCTTTGCTTCGGGCGTTTGTTGCGCTGGACAGCACTTAAAGGTGAGTCCACTCCGTTTGTGATGGAGTTGCCGCCTTACCGTATTCCGACTCTGCACGGGGTGGCTATCCATACCTGGGATCGTGTTTGGGAATACGTTAAGAAAGCCGGTACCGTAATTCTCGCTATTTCTATCCTGATGTGGGCTCTGATGACTTTTCCGCAGTTACCGGCCGAACGTGTTGCGGCTTTCGAAACCCAGCGCGTTCAGGTTGTGGAGCAGAGTGCTTCATGGTCCGGTACAGCGCAGGAAAAAGAAGATAAAGTTGAGCAGGAACTTGTGAAAATTAGCTATAACGAAGGTGAAGCAGCCCTCAAGCATTCCTATGCAGGACGTTTGAGCGAAGCTATCTCTCCTGTAACCGATGTCGCGGGATTCCCGTGGCAGGCTAATATCGCTTTTATCGGTGCATTTGCAGCCAAGGAAGTCTTTGTGTCCACCATGTCTACCGCTTATTCCCTTGGTGACGAAGACCCGGAAGAGGCTCTTTCTCTTAGTGAGAAGATTGCAGCAGACAAGGCTTGGACTACTCCGGTGATCTGGTCGGTGTTTATCTTCCTGATGGTTTACGTGCCGTGTATGGTTACTGTGGCAGTTATTGCCCGCGAGACCAATTGGAAGTGGGCAACATTCTCGGTATTCGGGTCGCTTGCTTTCGGCTACACGCTTTCAGTGATTATTTATCAGGTAGGCAATTTGCTGGTCTGATTATAGAAAATATATAGAAAATAGCAAAAGGCGGAATGTTCGGGTGGTAACGAACATTCCGCCTTTTTGCGTGTGGTGTGAGTGGTATAATGAGGCGACTAAAACATCTTAAAGAGGTTCGTAGTAGCAGCGTTTGGGGCTGTGAACTTTGCCTGCTTCTCTGAGAGCCTTAATGGCTTTAGAAACGTCCTTGGATTCTTCGCCAATTGCTTTGGCTAC
The DNA here is from genome assembly GCF_965230075.1 of Maridesulfovibrio sp. Lineage (GTDB taxonomy): Bacteria > Desulfobacterota > Desulfovibrionia > Desulfovibrionales > Desulfovibrionaceae > Maridesulfovibrio. The sequence continues at coordinate 1,691,913 of NZ_OZ245945.1, forward strand.
ATCACCGGGACGAACGGGCTTACCTGCTTCTTTCATTGCTTCAAGTACTTTATCTTGCATTTGGGATCTCCTTATTTGTTGCTGTTGGTAATTATTACTATTTAAGTTTGCGTTTGCTGTCAACACAAAAATTAAGCCCGCATGAGATTTTCATGCGGGCTTATAATTAACGGTGGTGTTTCGCTAATATGCGAAACCTTACTGAAAGGTTTTGGGCTTCTTAAACCCTTTTGCAAAAAGGGGTAAGGCCCCGGCAGGGCTCTCGGAGGCCTTAACTATTACTCTGTGCTAAAAGTAAGGCCATCATCCCCGGCATCAATATTAATTACATGCTCCTCACGTAATTCCCCGCCGATGATCTTTTTCGCCAGCGGAGTTTCCACGTGCGATTGCAGGTATCTTCGCAGCGGCCTTGCCCCGTAAATGGGATCGTAGGACGCATGGGCGATGAATGCCTTGGCCTTGTCGGTGACTTCCATGGACATCTTCTGCTCTTCAAGACGCGCACGCAGTCCTGCCAGTTGCAGGTCCACGATCTGGACGAGGTCTTTTTCAAGCAGCGGCTTGAAGAGCACGGTTTCGTCCACGCGGTTCAGGAATTCGGGCCTGAAGTGTCCGCGCAGTACGTTCATTACTCCGTCCTGCACACCGTTCTTGAACTCTCCGTTAGCCTCAATCCCCTCAAGCATGAGCTGGGAGCCGAGGTTGGAGGTCATGATGATAATGGTGTTCTTGCAATCCACGGTGCGGCCCTGTGAATCAGTGATCCGTCCATCATCGAGGATTTGCAGCAGTACGTTGAAAACATCGCTGTGCGCTTTTTCGATTTCATCAAAGAGCACTACGGAATAGGGCTTGCGGCGGATGGCTTCGGTAAGCTGACCGCCTTCGTCGTAGCCGATGTAGCCCGGGGGAGCTCCGATGAGCCGTGCGACCGCATGTTTTTCCATGTACTCGGACATGTCCATGCGCACGATGTTTTCTTCACTGTCAAAGAGCGCTTCAGCAAGGGCCTTGCAAAGCTCGGTCTTACCAACCCCGGTGGGGCCGAGGAAGATAAATGAACCGATGGGCCGTGAAGGATCTTTCAATCCGGCACGGGCGCGCAGGACTGCTTCGGATACCGCGCGGACAGCGTCATCCTGACCGATTACCCGGTCATGCAGTATTTCTTCAAGGCGCAGCAGTTTTTCGCGTTCACCTTCCACAAGGCGGCTGACCGGAATTCCGGTCCAGCGGGAGATGATCCCTGCAATGTCATCGGGGCCGACAAATTCCTTGAGCAGACGTTTGCTGTCCGCAGTTACTTTGTCGTCTTCGCCTTCGATATCATTAGAGATAGCTTCCAGCTGGCTTTCCAGACCGGGCAGCACGGAGTATGTTAACTCCGATGCTCGTCCAAGGTCGCCTTTGCGCTGGGCTTCTTCAATGTCAATTCTGGTCTTCTCGATCTGGGCCTTTAGGTCGCGTACAGTATCGATGGAACCTTTTTCTTTTTCCCATTGCTCAACCAGTTCAGACTGCTTGATCTTCATTTCGGTGAGAGTGTCTTCCAGCTTGGAAAGACGCTCACGGGATGCTGCATCATCTTCTTTGCGTAGAGCTTCTCGCTCGATTTCAGCCTGCAGGATCTGGCGGTTGATCTTGTCCAACTCGTAAGGCTGGGAGTCGATCTCGGTCCTGATCATTGCTGCGGCTTCATCAATGAGGTCGATGGCCTTGTCCGGCAGCTGGCGGTCACTGATGTAGCGATCAGATAGTCCAGCAGCTTCCACTAGTGCGCTATCGCTGATGCGCACGCCATGGTGTACTTCGAACCGTTCTTTCAGGCCGCGCAGGATTGAGATGGTGTCTTCGACTGTCGGTTCCTCAACCAGAATGGTCTGGAAACGGCGTTCGAGGGCGGGGTCCTTCTCGATATATTTGCGGTACTCGTCAGTGGTGGTTGCGCCGATGCAGTGTAGTTCACCACGGGCCAGCATAGGCTTGAGCAGGTTCCCTGCATCCATTGCGCCGTCAGTTTTACCCGCGCCGACAATGGTGTGTATCTCATCAATAAAGATGATGATCTGGCCTTCGGATTCCTGAACTTCCTTGAGTACGGCTTTGAGGCGTTCCTCAAATTCACCGCGATATTTGGCACCCGCAATGAGCGCGCCCATGTCGAGCATGAACACGGTCTTATCTTTCAAACCTTCAGGCACGTCCTGTTTGACGATACGTTGGGCTAGACCTTCGATGATGGCGGTTTTACCGACCCCGGCCTCACCGATCAGGATGGGGTTGTTTTTGGTGCGCCGGGAAAGGATACGGATTACGCGCCTTATTTCGGAATCGCGCCCGATAACTGGATCAAGTTTGCCTTTGCGGGCTTCTTCTACCAGATCGCGTCCGTATTTCTTGAGCGCATCATAGGTGGCTTCCGGGTTATCGGTTGTGACGCGCTGGTTGCCGCGGATTGAGGTCATGGCTTCCAGTACCTTGTCTTTGGTCAGGCCGAAGGTCTTGTTGACCTTGCCTGCTCCGCTGGAGCCATGCTCGTCCATGATGGCGAGGAAAAGGTGTTCCACGCTGATGAATTCGTCCTGCATACGCTGGGCGATTTCTTCAGAGGCCACAATAATCCTGTTCAACCGCTGGGTAACAAAGACCTGTCCGGGCTGTGCGCCGGGGCCGCTGACCCGCGGAAGTTTGCGGATTTCATCCTCGACAGCTTTTTTATAGTCTGCGGGATTAATGGATGATTTTTCGAGAATTTTGGAAACAATCCCTTTCTCTTGCTCGATGAGAGCGAGGAGGAGGTGTTCCACTTCTATCTGCTGCTGACCGTTTTTAACAGCCAGAGATTGTGCCGCAGCAATTGCGTCGTTGGTTTTTTGTGTGAATTTGTTCGGATCCATATATAGTCTCCTTTTGCTTTATCTTAGTTGACTTGCATTCAGATTCACAACTCTTTTCAACCCGCTTGGGTGAATTTTGGACGCACTTTTACTGTTCTTCAGGGAGAGAGGGTAGCCCTCCCCCTGAAGTTATCCGGCGTATTAGGCAGGAGTTTGAATCTATTATTAAACTCGCAAGTCATTGCGGTTTTAAATTAACTTTTTCATTTCTTCGATTTGCGACTCAAGTTTTTCGACCCTATCGAGCAGGTCTACAATGATAGATCCGCCTGTGGGGGTTACATCAAGGTCCTTGCAGAGCCTTGAAAGCTTGGTCATGCGATAGAGATCGCGTGTTTCAAAGAGATAATGTCCGTCTCCGGTTGTTCCGGGGCGCACCCATTCCATGCTGATCAGTTCCAGTACCACGGCTTCTTTCAGTCCGGTCATTTCCATAACCTGAGTGATGACCAGTCGTTTGGAACTGGATGGAGGCTGCGCTTCTGTACGTTCTTTAATGTCCATAGCGGGCCTCCTTTAGAATGAGCGGGGTGAGAAGTCGGACTTCTCAGCCAGTTCTTCCCAGAGTTTTTTCATTTCGTCGGTCTCTGCCTTGGGTACCTGAATCATGATGCGCACAAACTGGTCGCCTTTCTTGGCGCCGGTGCCGAGTCCTCGGCCCTTGATGCGCAGCTTCTTGCCACTACCAAGACCAGCGGGAATGTTCATTTCAACCATACCGTCGAGGGTGGGCAGCTTGAATTTTCCACCAAGCGCAGCTTCCCAAGGGGCAAGTTTCAGGTCGAGGATAACGTTGCTCTCTTCAACCTTGAAATCCTTGTGCGCTGCAAGCTTGATTTTCAAGTACAAGTCACCGCGAGGACCGTCATGCGGTCCGGGTGATCCCTGACCGGAAAGGCGGATTTTCTGGCCTTCCTTGATACCTGCGGGAATCTTAACATCCAGAGTCTTGGACTGCACCATAGGATGACCGCCCGGTCCGGTTGCCTTTTCCTGCACGGTCACGGATTTAGGACCGCCTTTATATGCTTCCTCAAGGGTCAGCAGCAGGGTGGTTTCAGAGTTTTCGCCTTTGCGAGGACGCTGCTGGTGAAAACCTCCACCGCCAAAGCCCTGCGCACCGCCGAATCCTCCGGCCCCGCCGAACTGTGCGCCGCCACCGCCGAAAATGGTTTCAAAAAAGTCGCTGAAATCGCCGCCGCCAGCACCGCCGAATCCTCCGAATCCGCCGCCACCACCGAAGTTCATATTCTCGTAGCCCGGAGGCGGACGGAAATTCTGCCCGTGCTCCCAGTCCGCGCCGAACTGGTCGTACATTTTACGCTTTTCCGGGTCCTTTAGAACTTCGTAAGCTTCGTTGATTTCCTTAAACTTCTTTTCAGCTTCCGCATTATCCGGGTTCAAGTCCGGGTGGTATTGCCGTGCCAGCTTCTTGAAAGCCTTGGCAATCTCATCCTTGCTTGCGGACCGGGAAACTCCCAGAAGTTTGTAGTAGTCCTTATATTTCACGCTCATCTTGTAATTACTCCTTGAGTGATTGGGCGATCAACTTTTTCATCGCCACTCTACCAGAATAAAACAGAGTTTGCGCAAGTCAAGCGTAATAATTGAAATTTGGGTGAGGAAAAGTTTCGAGAAAACCATAAATATAAGTTTTGCGTTGACTTTTATAGAAAGAATATTTTTTATATCACATCAGGTTGAAAGAGTAATAATTATGATGCTTACGTGAGGTGGATAATGGGCTTGGAGTTTTCTCAGTTTCAACTGTTTATGGGCGATTCATTTGCTAAGATTAAGGATCTAAGATGTCTTGGTGGACTCTGTGATGAATTAGTATCTATCAAAGATACTGATTATTACGTTGATAGTCTTTCATTTGAAGATGATAGGTTTATGTGGCTCTACATTCGATATGGTAAATCTAGTCCGCGTTCGGATGATGTATATAATCGAAAGACCGGAAATATGGAGTCAAATCCAAGAAGTATTGATCAGTCTGAGTTGAAAGGCCAATTTTTTATTGTTTATGATTCTGACTTTATGAGATTGTATTTGTCTAATATGCAGAAAAAGGGCTTTTTTAAGGAACTATTAAAAAGAGAGTCTGATAAAACTGTCGAAATTAAAAGCATACTTATTTCTATTGATGAGTTTTTAAAAAAGATTAAAATAGTACAGGAAATGGCTTTTACGCGAGAGCAGAATTTAATAAATTCAGTGGAAGATGTGTTTTCGTCTCAGTTTGATTGTTTTGGCCTTGGGATGCCAGTAGAGGCAAGAGTAGCAGCGAAGTTTAATGCTCCGCTTACTTCTAAATTTAAAGAATTTATGAAAAATTTTTCCACAGATAATTTAAAGTATAGTGGGCTGGTGTGTATTGGTAAAGATGAAAAGGATTTTGAGTTTACTTTTAATACTAAAACATTTCAGCAGAAATTAAATGTAGATGCAGAACGTGGAGAGAATGGCTTGTTTTTAGATTCTGAAGTAAGAGATAAAATTATGACACAAATTAAAAGTATTAATGTACGCGAAGCATAAGATTATATTTTTATTATTTTTTGTTTGTTCTTTAATAGGGCAAATTTATTTCGAAGTTAAGATTGATAGCTCTGTACTATCATTTCTTGCAGTGTATTATTCCATATCGTTTGCTTGCTGCACATTTGGTGTCTCAACTTTGTTTGGGTCAAAGTTGTCTGTTTATTTATATGATACAGTTGATCCGAAAATTAAAACACAGCGTATTTTGCAAACAGTTAAGGAATATTATAAATTTATTGTTTGTATAAACTCAGTTGCTATGGCTACAATTTTAATTGTATATTTGGGTGCAAGGTCCAAGTTTTTTACTGAGTTGTTTAAAGAAAAGGTTGTTGTGCTGGATATAAATTATTTTGCAGTCTCTTTGTTCTTTATTTCTTTATATGCAACATATTTAGTAATTGTTATTATATTAGAGGGGATGGAGAAAGAAGCTAAGCTGGAAAATTCAAAATAGTTCCTAAAAATCCTCCGGCAACTCATAATCCTTCTTCTCAGGTACATAACAATAAACACACCGATCCTTCTTCACAAAAAAACGAATCAATATCATCCCGGCAATAAACCCACCGACATGGGCGGCCCATGCGACCTTTTGTGTTCCTTCGGCAAAATGACTGGATACACCGGAGAATACTTGAATCAGGAACCAGAGTCCTAGGAATAGTGATGCCGGAATCTTAAAGAAAAACGGGATGATGATTACAGGAAACAGGGTCAACACCTGCCCGTGCGGGTACAAAAGCATGTATGCTCCCATAATCCCCGCAACTGCACCGGATGCACCTATTACGGGCGCACTGGCAGATGGATTGATGATCATCTGTACTGCAATGGCGATGATCCCGCAGACCAGATAAAATATGAGGAATCGCCCATGTCCCATGGCGTCTTCGATATTGTCTGCGAAAATCCAGAGCATCCATAAGTTTAAAATGATATGCAGCCAGCCGCTATGCAGGAACATGTAGGTGAAAAGCGGCAGCACCCCGGCATCGGGATACCCGGCGGCGACTGCCCATTCAGGATGAAAGAATCTTGCCGGGACAACTCCCAGCAGATGGAATAGAGTCAACCTTCCTTGTGGAGTCAGCATCTGCTGAAACGCAAAGACAATGATGTTCGCGATCATGATTCCGCGCAGTACGTATGGAGTAGTCAGGCAGGGGACGTTGTCGCGGATTGGGATCATGGGAATTCGCCTTTGTTGGAGCTTGAGATTTATGACTTTAAATTCAAGCTTAACAGAAAAAGATCATGATCTCCATGGGGATAAGATTATAAAAAACGACCCCCGCAGCTTAGAGCCGCGGGGGCGTGACGAGATTGAGTTGGTAGGTAAACTAGGGGTACTCACTCCCTAAACACAACCTGATGCCGAAAGCGGGGTTGGACCTTGCGTAGAATTCTTTTATGTATAATGGACTTGCATCCTAACAATTAAATTGTGTTCATTCTTCCGACTACGGTCCTGACCACTCGCCTCAGGTCTCACTTATAAAGTAACACATGGGGCGGGTAAGTCAATACTCACAGTTGTGAAAAGCTAGCTTTCATCAGGGTTGAACAGCTTTTCGAGGTAGTTCTCGAATGATGTTTCCTTGTCCTTGCGCAGGCCTGCCAGAACTTCGAGAATCCTGTCTGTTTCCGAATCAAGTTTAGTCAGCTCAGCGTCATTTTCAATGACGGCGGTGCAGCAATCCATCTTGGACTTTTCGTCCCACTGCCATGAATCAAAAACAGCGAGCATTTCAGGGTCGATGCCGCGTTTTTCGCGCAATTCACCGGTTCTCTTGCCTTCAGGCGTGCGAATCCCGATTACCGCATCGACCAGCTTTTTAGTATGCCAGCCGCCTTCCAGCAGCAAGGGTACTTCAGCCACAGCCAGCGGTTCGTTGGTGTTGATTTTGAAGAATTCTTTTACATCGTGCTGCACAATGGGATGGATGATGTTCATTACTTCCCGACGCAGGTCTTCGTTCTCGCGCATGGCGGTGAAGAGGGCGGCTTTGTCGATGTCTCCGGTTTCGTTGTTGAGAAAGCGGTTACCGAATCTCTGGCGCAGCAGTTCCCATCCTGCGCCATCCTTCTCATATGAGCGGGCTACGGATTCATCCGAGCTGAAGGTCGGTATACCTTTGTCAGCAAGGATTTTGAGCACTGCTGATTTTCCGCCGCAGGGCATGCCGATCAAGCCGACGCGTTGTACGGACTTATCAAGTGCCTTAAGCATAGTGATGAAATCTTCCGGGGGGGCTTGGGTGAAGCTGAGTTCTTCGCCGGATTCCGGATGCGCAAATGAAAGGGAGTAGGCATGCAGCATCTGACGTTCGGCCAGTTTTGCCAGCTGCGGCTGTTCCTGTTCCCAGCGTGCATGAGGCATGGAACCGTATACCTGATCGCCTACCAGCGGATGGCCGATGTGAGCCATATGGACCCTGATCTGGTGGGTGCGCCCGGTGAAAATTTGAACCTTAACGAGGCTGGCACGTCCGGCGGGATCGGACCAGAGAACTTCGTATTCGGAACGGGCATCGCGTCCGCCCTTGAGCACTACGGCCATCTTGGTTTTATGTACCGGGTGTCGGCCCATGGGTTGGTCAATCTCACCGAACTCCCGTTCAGGTACACCGTGCACAATTGCCAGATAAGCTTTGCTGACTTCGCGCTCGGCAAAGGCGGTGGACATGGCCAGACGGTCATGTTCATTCAGGGCCACGGTAATAAGGCCGGATGTAAACTTATCCAGACGGTGCACAATTCCGGGACGCCATTCGTCCATGTCACGGATTTCCGGGAAGTGGTGGATCATGCGGTGAACAAGGGTCCCGGTAGGGCAGCTGGGCGCTGGGTGAGTGGTCAGTCCGGCAGGTTTGTTGATAACTGCGATTTTCCCATCATTATATATAATTTCCAGCGGCAAGTCCTCGGGGACCAGCGAGGTGAGTTCAGCTTCACCTTTGAGGATAAGTTCTTCATTTCCCATCAATTTCTGGTTCGGTTTTTTGCAGACCTTGCCGTTAATCTCAGCAAATCCGGCTTTGATCCAGTCTTTTACTTTGCCCCGGGAAATCCCTTCTTCTTCCAGAGCACTTCCCCAGAATTTATCAAGCCGGGTGTTTCGATCTGAAAATTCTGCGTTCTTTGTCCACAGAAGCTGGTTCTCATTTTCTTGAAAATCTTCATTATTGCACATGTAATTTATTCCATATTGGGTTATATTCGTATTCAGTAAACGACTGCTTGTTAGTAATTTTCAGTTATGCCAAGTAGATATGGTTTAACTGGAAAATAATTTAAAATTTGCTTGACTGTCAAAGCTGTGTCTTATAGAAACACGAAGTTTTGACTTTTCGGATTTTATAACAAATAACATGGGATCAAGGAGGCACCGTGGCGGTACATGTGGTAGACCATCCTTTGGTAAGACACAAGCTCGGCATTCTCCGTGAAGACGGCATCAGCACTAGCCGTTTTCGCGCACTGGCTCAGGAAATTTCCAGGCTGCTTACTTATGAAGCAACCAAAGACCTCGCAACCGAAGCTAAAACCATTAATGGTTGGGCCGGTGAAGTTGAGGTTGAGGAAATCAAGGGTAAAAAAATCACCGTAGTTCCTATTCTCAGGGCCGGCCTCGGTATGATGGACGGCGTTCTGGACATGGTTCCGGGTGCCCGTGTCAGTGTTGTCGGCTTTTACCGTGACGAAGAGACTTTGCAGCCTGTCGAATATTACGTCAAGCTTGCAAGCAACATTGATGAGCGTATCGCTCTTATTCTTGACCCCATGCTCGCTACCGGCGGAACCCTGATGGCAACAATCGATCTTCTCAAGAAGTCCGGTTGTACCAATATTAAAGGTTTGTTCCTTGTAGCAGCTCCCGAAGGGATCGAGAAAATCGTTAAAGCTCACCCGGACGTGGATATTTACACGGCGTCCATCGACGAAAAACTCAATGATGCAGGATACATTCTCCCCGGTCTCGGAGACGCGGGCGATAAGATATTCGGCACTAAGTAAATGTTTTTAAAGGCACCAAATACGGTGCCTTTTTTTTGGGAAAAATATAACGGAGATTACTAATGAGCACATCCAGTACTGAATATAATTTCAGGGCAAAAGACGTTGTCCTTGGCGCACAGATGCTTTTCGTCGCATTCGGCGCACTTGTCCTTGTTCCCCTGCTGACCGGGCTTGATCCCAACGTAGCCCTTTTTACCGCCGGTGCCGGTACACTGGTCTTTCAGGTAGTTACCAAGGGTAAGATTCCCGTATTTCTGGCATCCTCTTTTGCCTTCATCGCACCCATCATCTACGGTGTTCAGACTTGGGGCATTCCGTCCACTCTCTGTGGTCTGGCTGCGGCAGGTTTCTTCTACGTTGTACTCAGCTTTCTTATCCGCTGGCGCGGTACCGATGTCCTGAAGCGTGTCCTGCCTCCGGTTGTTACCGGTCCGGTCATCATGGTTATCGGCCTGATCCTTGCTCCGGTTGCAGTATTCATGGCAGTCGGTAAAACCGGCGATGGTGCTGTTGTGCTGGTTCCCGAAAAGACCGCGTTGATCGTATCCATGGTTTCCCTCGCTGTTACCGTTGCAGTCTCGCTCTTAGGTAAAGGCTGGCTCAAGCTGATCCCTATCCTCTGCGGTATCGCAGCTGGTTATATTACTTCCCTTTTCATGGGACTGGTTAATTTTGATGCAGTATCTGCTGCACCATGGTTTGCAATTCCCAACTTCACCGCTCCTGAATGGAACCTCGAAGCCGTGCTCTTTATTGTTCCGGTAGCAATTGCTCCTGCCATTGAGCACTTTGGTGATGTTCTCGCCATCAGCTCCGTTGCCAACAAGGATTATGTAAAAGAGCCCGGTATCCAGAACACTATGCTCGGTGACGGTCTGGCTACCTCCCTCGCGGCTTTCCTCGGCGGACCTCCGAACACCACTTACTCCGAGGTTACCGGTGCCGTTGCCCTGATTAAAGTTTTTAACCCTGCGATCATGACTTGGGCTGCAATCGTTGCCATGTCCCTCGCCTTCTGCGGCAAGGTCGGTGCATTCCTCTCCACCATCCCCGTTCCGGTAATGGGCGGCATCATGGTTCTGCTCTTCGGTGCGATCATGGTTGTTGGTATGAATACTCTCGTTCGTGCCGGTGAAGATCTCATGGAAGCACGCAACCTTGCTATCGTGGCTCTGATCGTAATCTTCGGTGTGGGCGGTATGTCTCTGCCGACACCTTTCAGCGATGAGTTCAGACTCGGCGGAATCGGCCTTGCCGGTATCCTCGGTGTTTTCTTGAACCTCGTCTTGCCGCAGCCGAAGAAAGAAGAATAGCAATAAGCCGGAGTGGTCCGGCATTGTATAGGTTTGACTTGTGAGAGACTTGTCCGGAGACCCATCGGGGGTGTCCGGGCATTTCTCATTTTTTACTTGCTGGGGAAAGAGCTGCTCTGTAGTTTGTAACCGGAACGAAGTTTTACGGTTGATATACTGTTACAAATAATAAGTAATTTGCGGAGAATGGAATGGATACAGGGTTTAAATATCCTGAATTGAAAGAACTGGCAGCTGGGCGAAAAGTTGCCATGGCAGTCAGCGGCGGTGCGGACAGCCTGCTGTCTATGGTTCTGCTCAAAGAGAGCGGGGCGAATATTGTGGCGGTCCACGGTTGTTTCCTTGGTAAAGAAAAGGCCGAGGTTGCTGTCACCGGGCTGGAGAAGAGATGTGCGGAGCTGGATGTGCCGCTGCATGTCTTTGATCTGACAGCCGAATTTGACCGTTTGGTGGTCGAGCCATTTGTTCAGGAATATCTTAAGGGAAATACCCCCAATCCATGTGCTCTTTGTAATCCTGAGATCAAGTTCGGTGTGCTCTATAAGGCTGCGCAGGACCTTGACTGCGATTTGCTTGGAACCGGGCATTACGTGCGTATTGCCGAAGACGCAAATTATGGAAAGGTGCTGGCCCGTGGTGCTGATATGGGTAAAGATCAAAGCTATTTTCTTTCCCTCGTTCCCCGCGAATCCGTTCTGAATGCAGTCTTTCCCCTTGGCGCCCACAGTAAGGACCAGACTTATGCCGAGCTGGATAAGCGTGGTGTAGAGATTCCGTTACCTTCCGAAAGTCAGGAGATTTGTTTTGTCCCTGACGATGATTACCGCCAGTTCCTGATTGACCGCAAAGTTAAGCTTCCCGGGCCGGGGGTAGCAGTTCTTTCTGACGGTACAAAAGTCGGAAAGCATGAAGGTCTTTGGCGCTACACCCAAGGCCAGCGACGAGGCTTGGGTATTTCATGGAAGGCTCCGCTCTATGTTCTGGATAAGGACATGAAGCGCAACCAACTTATTGTGGGCCCCCGTGAAGAACTTGATGCAGAGGGGTGCGTTGCCGACAACTTTAATTTTCTGGTCGATTTTGAGCGCTGGCCTGAAACCGTGTTCATTCAGACCCGCTACCGACAGCGATCCAAGCCCGCAAGGGCCGCACAGGTTGGCAGTAGCATAAAATTTGATTTCATTGAGCCGCATTCCCGGCCCACACCGGGACAGATTGTGGCTGTATATACAGAAGAGGGCGCTGTGCTCGGAGGTGGTATCATCCGGGAATAGCCCCGGGAGATACGCGCCGTGTTTATTGAGACGCAGAGACTTGTTTTAAGGCCCCTAAAGCAAAGTGATGCCGGATTTCTTTCCGGTATGATGAAAGATCCTGATGTTTATCGCTATATTCTTAAGCAGGAGCCGTGGTCCGAAGGTAAGATAGATTCTTTGCTGCAAAAGCAGGAAGAGTTATTTGCCATACAGGGCTACTGCCTGTTCGGAGTGGAAATGAAGGGGAGTAGAGCACTGACCGGTTACTGCGGGGTGCAACCGCTGGAAGATTTTTCCGAATCTCTGCACGGTGAAGTCGGCATAAGCTGGGTTTTTCAGAAAGATTATTGGGGAGCAGGACTGGCAACTGAATCCGCTTCTGCTTTCGTTGATTATGCTTATTTCAAAACAGACCTTCAGGACATAAAAGCCCTTATCCATCCTGCTAATCGTGGTTCCATGCGTGTGGCATCGAAATTGGGATTTGAGTTTGATGATCTCGTTTTCCGTAACGGCAGGTTGCGGATAATGTATTCACTTCTGAAAGAAAAGTACTCTAACGAACTCCTTGCTCCAGCCGGCTGTGTTGTGGGGCATATGCATTCCGGATTAATTTAATGCTGCTGGGTGAGTGTTCAGTTAATTTGAGGAAGCCTTATATCTTGCGGGGCTTAGGCTGTAGTCCAATTCTGAAACAGATATATAAATAATTTACAATTCACGGGTTGACCTTTGCGTAGCAGGAGAGTAGTAACTAACTCCTGAAAGCGGTTACAGGCTTGTTGCCTACCGAACATTTTGTCCTCAAGGGGCAACGTGAAGTTAAAAATCTAATACGATTCTACTGGAATTTATTTTTAAATCAGTTTAAGTATTTCTCATGGCAAAGGAAAAAAGAATACCGAAGCACAAGGGCGTATACATTCTGCCCAACCTTCTCACCGTGTCGAGCCTGTTTTGCGGGTTCCTCGCGATGAACTGGGTTGTGGAAGGTGCATACGAAATGAGTGCTGTCGCCATTCTGGTGAGCTGTCTGTTTGACGGTCTCGACGGAAAGGTGGCCCGGCTGACCGGAACCAGCAGTGAATTTGGCGTACAGCTCGATTCGCTGGCGGATGCGGTTGCTTTCGGTGTTACTCCTGCGTTCATGGTTTACCACTGGCAACTTCACCAGTTCGGAAGACTGGGTATGCTGGCGGCCTTCTTATTGATGGCTTGCGGTGTGCTCAGGCTCGCCCGTTTCAATGTTCAGGCTGCGACTACTTCCAAGGCTCATTTCATCGGTCTGCCCATCCCTGCGGCTGGCTGTACCCTGTCCACCCTGATTCTGTTTGCCCCCTATATCCCTGAAAATATCGCACAGAGTGTACTGCCTATGTTCACTCTGGTGCTTGTATATTGTCTCGCATTTCTGATGGTGAGTACTGTCCGCTATAATTCTTTCAAAGAATTCGGCGTATTCAAAGCTCATCCCTTCAGCTCCATGGTTACCGTTATTGCGCTCTTTACCATGGTTGCCTCTCAGCCCAAATTTCTGGGTTTCGTGATCTTTGCCGGATACATTATTTCCGGTCCGATCTACACCATTTTTATTCTATCCCGCAGAAGCAATAAGCTACTAGGAAAGTCCTCCAAAGAATTGTCATAAGCTTTTTCCAAGGTAGTTCCACAACTACATCCAGAATAAGCTTGTACGGTACCAAAATTCTTTAGGGGACGGTAAATTACTAAGTAGTTTAACCTGTTTCACTGTTTTATTCCCTATTTTTATTATACACTGCAAATATTCTGTACTTGCAGCTTCCTTCAGGAGATAGATAAATGTCTGATAAAGTTTATATTTTTGACACTACATTGCGTGATGGCGAGCAGTCCCCCGGTGCAACCATGAACATGGGTGAAAAGATCACTATGGCCCGTCAGCTGGAAAAACTCGGTGTAGACATTATTGAAGCTGGTTTTCCCGCAGCAAGTCAGGGCGATTTCGAAGCTGTAACTGAGATCGCAAAATCTGTAGGCGACATTCAGGTTGCCGGACTTTGTCGCGCATTGAAAGCTGATATTGATCGCGCTTTTGATGCAGTCAAGCATGCCAAGAATCCCAGAATCCATACCTTTGTTGCTACTTCTGATATCCATATGAAGCACAAGTTCAACAAGGAACCAGAAGAGATTCTGGAAATGGCTCGCAAGGCTGTGCGCCACGCTGTATCCCTGACTCCCAATGTTGAATTTTCCGCTGAAGATGCATCCCGCTCCCGTTGGGATTTTCTCGCACAGGTTGTTGAGGTTGCTATCGCTGAAGGCGCAACGACCATCAACATTCCTGATACAGTAGGTTACGCCCAGCCTGACGAGTTTGGTAAACTGATCGAATACCTGATCAAGGAAGTACCTAACAGCGATAAGGCAATCTTCAGCGTACATTGTCACAATGACCTCGGATTGGCCTGTGCCAACACACTGGCAGCCATCAAGGCCGGTGCGCGTCAGGCGGAAGTGACTCTCTCCGGTATCGGTGAGCGTGCTGGTAACGCCGCTTTAGAAGAAGTGATCATGGCTTTGCATACCCGCAAGGACTACTATGATGTGGAAACTTCCATCCTCACCGAAGAGCTGTTCCCCTCCTGCCGCAGATTGGCGACCACCATCGGTCAGCCCATCTCGCCGTATAAGGCAATTGTAGGTGCTAACGCATTTGCTCACGAGTCCGGTATCCATCAGGACGGCATGCTCAAGAACCGTCAGACCTACGAGATTATGACTCCGGAATCCATCGGTAAGAAGGGCACATCCATTGTTATCGGTAAACATTCCGGCCGTAATGCTCTGGGTTCCAAGCTTAATGAAATGGGCTACCAGTTGGATGATGAGCAGATCGCACGGGTCTTCTCTGCGGTTAAAGCTCTGGCTGACAAGAAAGAAGAAATTTTTGATGAGGACGTCGAAGCTCTCGTTCTGGAAGAGGCTTATCGTATCCATGACTTGTACCGGGTAAAGGAACTCTCTGTGTTCTCCGGTACTGCCGGAGTTTCTCCGCACGCAGCAATCGTGCTGGAAGACTTCAGCAAGGATAAGGAAAATCCGAATACCATTCAGGAAGTCGGATTTGGTGATGGTCCCATCAACGCGGTGTTCTCTACTATTAATAAAATGGTCAACAGAACACCTAAACTGGAACTTTATTCCGTAAACGCGGTTACCGGCGGTACTGATGCGCAGGGTGCGGTTACGGTCCATATTACTGATAACGGTTTTAAATCAATCGGGCGCGGTTCTGACGAAGACATCATCGTCGCCAGTGCCAAGGCTTACGTCAACGCAATTAACAGGGCTGAACGCATGAAACAGGAGAAAGATAATGCCTAAAACTTTAGCTGAGAAAATTTTACAGGCTCATACCGATGAAACAGTGAAAGAGCCGGGCCAGATTGTCCGCTGTAATGTTTCCATGGTGCTGGCCAACGACATTACCGCCCCTCTTGCCATTAAATCATTCAAGGCCATGGGCGCAGATCAGGTCTTCGACAAGGACAAAGTTGCCCTCGTCTGTGACCACTTCACTCCTAACAAGGACATTGATTCCGCAGAGCAGGTCAAGGTCGTCCGCGATTTCGCTCATGAAAAGAACATCACCCATTATTATGAAGGCGGTGAGGTAGGTGTTGAGCACGCACTGCTCCCCGAGCTGGGACTCGTAGGTCCTTCCGATATCGTAATCGGTGCTGACTCCCACACCTGTACTTATGGTGGCCTCGGTGCATTTGCAACTGGAATGGGTTCTACCGATATCGCAGGCGGGATGGCTCTCGGTGAAACCTGGTTCAAGGTTCCCCCGACTATTAAAGTCGAGATCGAAGGTACTCCTGGCAAGTACATGGGTGCAAAGGATTACATCCTCAATCTCATCGGTACTATCGGCGTATCCGGCGCGCTCTACAAGGCTCTGGAATTCAGCGGTTCCGTTGTGGACAATCTCTCCATTGAAGGCCGTATGACCATTGCTAACATGGCAATCGAAGCTGGTGGTAAGGTTGGTCTGTTCCCGGTTGATGCCAAGACCCTCGAATACTGCAAGGCCGCAGGACGTACTGGTGATGTTGAAATGCGCGCTGATGAAGGTGCAAATTACGAACGTGTGGTCAAGATCGACGTAACCAGCATGAAACCTCAGGTTGCCTGTCCGCACCTGCCTGATAACGTCAAGCCCGTTGATGAAGTCAAGGATATGAGAATTCATCAGGCGGTCATCGGTTCCTGCACTAATGGACGTATCGAAGACCTGCGTGAAGCAGCAGCAGTACTCAAAGGCCGCAAAGCTGATAAGAATGTACGTTTGATCGTACTGCCTGCTACCCCGAATATCTGGAAGCAGGCTCTGCGTGAAGGTCTCATCGAAACTTTCATGGAGTCCGGTGCAATCGTAGGTCCCGCAACTTGCGGTCCCTGCCTCGGCGGTCATATGGGTATTCTTGCTGGTGGTGAAAGAGCAATTGCCACCACCAACCGTAACTTTAAGGGTCGCATGGGTAGCCTCGAGAGTGAAGTTTTTCTCTCCAGCCCCGCAGTAGCAGCAGCGTCTGCAATCACCGGTATCATCACTGACCCCGAAGCCTTATAAAGAATAGGAGAATTTAAATATGTCTATCAAAGGAACAGCACACAGAGTCGGGGCACATATTGATACTGATGCTATCATCCCGGCTCGTTTTCTGGTTACCACCGATCCTGATGAACTTGGTGCGAACTGCATGGAAGGTCTGGAAGAAGGCTGGATTAAGCGCGTTAAAAAGAACGATATCATGGTTGCCGATGAGAACTTCGGCTGTGGTTCTTCCCGTGAACATGCACCCATTTCCATTCTCGGTGCCGGAATTCCGGTCGTAGTTGCCAAGAGCTTCGCCCGAATTTTTTACCGTAACGGCTTCAACATGGGTCTCATTCTCCTTGAAGTAGGCGATGATTTCGAAAATCTTGGCGATGGCGACCAGCTCGAAGTTGACGCAGAAAAGGGCGAAATCAAAAACGTGACCACAGGCGAAACCATCACTTGTGCTCCGGTTCCCCCGTTTATGAAGGGCATCCTCGATTGTGGCGGACTGGTAGAATACGTTAAAGATCGTCTCTCTAAATAGATCTAATCAAGATGCAGGTCAGGTTGTGTATAGAGCGCGTTCTGATCATATAAGGTGGCGAAGCCATATTAAAAAAGTTTGGGATTCTTAAACCCTTTTCAAAGGGGTTAAGGCCCCCGGCAGGGTCGCCGAAGGCATCATCAATATAAAGCGCGATAGCGCATCATATAGGAATTTCAAAATGAAAATATGCGTAATGCCCGGTGACGGTATCGGGCCGGAAATCATGGAGCAGGGCGTTAAAGTCCTGAACGTAATCGGCGAAAAGTTCGGTCATAAATTCGAAACCACCGAAGCACTGATCGGCGGCGCAGCCATCGACGCTACAGGTGGCCCTTTGCCAGAAGAGACCATCAAGGCTTGCAAAGAGTCTGATGCTGTTCTGCTCGGCGCTGTGGGTGGTCCCAAGTGGGATACCATTGATCCGGCTATCCGTCCTGAGCGTGGCTTGCTCGGTATTCGCAAGGAGCTTTCCTTGTTCGCTAACCTGCGTCCTGCAGCGCTGTTTTCCGAGCTGAAAGAAGCCTGTTACTTGCGTGCTGATATCGTTGAGCGCGGCCTCGATGTCATGGTCGTGCGTGAATTGACAGGCGGTATCTATTTTGGTGAGCCGCGCGGCACCAAGACCGAAAATGGCGAGCGCATGGGCTACAACACCATGGTTTATTACGAGCACGAAGTTAAGCGCATTGCCAAGGTTGCTTTTGAAGCCGCCATGAAACGCGACAAACGTTTGTGTTCCGTAGACAAAGCCAACGTTCTGGACGTTTCCCGTGTCTGGCGTGAGATCGTCATCGAGGTGTCCAAGGATTACCCCGAAGTTGAGCTGAGCCACATGTATGTTGATAATGCTGCCATGCAGCTGGTGCGCGATCCTTCTCAGTTCGACGTGATCGTGACCGGAAACCTGTTCGGTGATATTCTTTCCGATGCAGCTGCGGCAATCACCGGGTCCATCGGCATGCTGCCTTCCGCATCACTGGGTGCTTCCAATCCCGGTCTGTACGAGCCCATCCACGGTTCCGCACCGGACATCGCAGGCGAGAACAAAGCCAATCCGCTGGCAACTATTCTCTCCATTGCTATGATGCTGCGCTACTCCTTCAACATGGCAGAAGAAGCAGATTGCATTGAAGCCGCAGTTGAGAAGACCCTCTCTGAAGGACTCCGTACTGGAGATATCATGGATGAGGGCGGTAAGCTCGTAGGCTGCACCGAAATGGGTGAAGCCGTTATTAAGAATTTGTAATGCCTTCGGCGACCAGAGAGGTAAACTTTTGGGAAAAGTTTACCTCTCTGGACTCTCCCTTCAAAACTTTTTAATAAGCTGCGCATATAGATTTCTAGGGCTGTCTTTGGTTGAAGGTAGTTGTGTTTTTTGAGCAGGCTGGTCTAATTGAGACCGGGCTGCTTTTTTGTTTGGTTAGTGTTTGCGTTGGAAAATTTACAGAGCCTTTAATTCTATTGTATCCTGTTTATTATGATTAAATTCAAAAGCGAACGACTTGTCTTGCGTGGATGGCAGGACAGTGATTATGCTCCTTTTGCCCGTATTAACGCGGACCCTGATGTTATGCGCTATTTCCCGGCACCTCTTTCTGAAGCGGAAAGTAATGCTAACGCAGATACCATGAGAGCCTTGATTGGTGAGCGCGGCTGGGGATTCTGGGCGGTCGAAATTCCGAAAGTTGCACCGTTTATCGGTTTTGTGGGGCTGCATATTCCTTCTGTGATACTTCCGTTTTCTCCGTGTGTTGAGATCGGTTGGCGTCTCGATAAACAATTTTGGGGTCATGGTTACGCTACTGAAGCAGCACAATTTGCGTTGGAGTATGGTTTCACTGATCTTGGTCTGGAAGAGATTGTTTCTTTTACTGCCACGCAAAATAAACCGTCACAGGCTGTGATGAAAAGACTCGGCATGAGTCGTGAAAGTGAAACGTTTGAGCATCCGTCAGTCCCTACTGGCAATCCTTTGCGTGAGCATTTTCTCTATCGGTTACAAAAGGCTGATTGGGCTGAAACGCAGCGGTCATAAATAGACTTCGTAGGGCTTAAAATTATCCCAAATTGTGTTTTTGGGCTCGTTGTGCGTCAAGGGTTTTTAGCGATGTGTTACTAAGTGTCTGATAATCGGTTGTTTTTATAGTATTGAATTTGTTGGCCTCCTTTATGCACTGTTAAGTGAAAAGAATAATTAATTTCAGAACAGGAGGCAGTATGCTTATCGCTGTAAGTGCAAATAACTCTAATGTGGACAGCCCGTTTGAACCTCGTTTTGGCAGGGCTGCGGGCTTCGTTGTTTTTGATAGCGAAACAGGTGAAAGTCGTTTTGTGGATAATTCCGGTAATGCTCAGGTTGCTGGTGGAGCCGGATTGCAGACTGCACAGTTATTGGCTGATCAGGGTGTTAGTGTTGCTATTTCTGGCACTTTTGGTCCTAAGGCGGAGCAGGCTTTGCAGGCAGGACGTATTGAAATGGTTACAGTCCAGTCCGGCACCGTGCGTGAACTGGCCGAGAATTATGTGGCTGAATTCGGTGGTGAAGGTCAGCCCGTTGCAGATCTTAAAAGGTCTCCTAATAGCTTGAGTCGTTTTGGTGGCGGTTGTCGTCGTATGGGCGGAACCGGGCGCGGAATGGGCATGGCTGGTGGCGGTCGTGGCATGGGCGGCGGAGGCCGTGGCATGGGTGGCGGCGGTCGCGGTATGGGCGGCGGTCAGTATTAGCTTACAGGAGGTTCAGGATGACTAAAATCGGAATGATCCGCTGTGAAAAGAATGAAAATAAATGTCCTCTGACCAATTGTATTAAATGTCATGACCAGACAATTCAGGGATTCAGCGGGTATGATGTCTGTTCGCTGGCAGGAGTTTTTACCTGCCGTTGTCCCGGCGATAACTTCACGGATATGGTCAAGATTTTAAAAGCCAAAGGCGCGGAATCTGTTCACGTTGTAACTTGCGCCTTTTCTAAAAAAGAACAGGAGGGCTGGAAACTCGGTAACGGGTTTTGCGAAAACATTGATGCTCTGGCAATTAATGCGGCAGCGGAGGCAGGAATTCCCGTAACTAAGGGCACAGCCCATCTCCCAGAAGGGTATACACCGGAGGTATTTAAATAATATTTTTTTAATAGATTATCTTGAGTGAATAAAAAAAAGTCCCCGCACGGTTGGCGTGCGGGGACTTTTTTTTTATTTGTAATGCTGAAAAGCAATCTAGATCAGGCCGCTTTCTTTAAGCTGGGCTTCCAGTTTGGCACTGCTGGCATCAGCTAGGGGAACCAGTGGCAGCCTGAAGGAAGTCTCGAATTTACCCATCATGCCCAGCGCTGTTTTAACCGGGATGGGGTTGGTTTCAACGAACATGACCCTGTTCACAGGCTGCATTTTGAAGTGCAGTTCCTGTGCTTTCTTCATGTCGCCTGCGCGGTATGCCGCACACATGTCAGACATGGTTTTAGGCATGATGTTGGAGACAACGGAGATTACGCCGTGTCCACCAAGAGAGAGCAGGGGCAGTACAGTGAAGTCGTCACCGGAAAGTACGGTGAATCCCTCGGGGCATTTTTCGATTACATCAGAAACCTGACCGAGATTGGCGGTTGCTTCCTTTACACCGACTACATCGGGAACTTCGTTCGCGATCATGGCGATGGTTTCCGGCATGCAGTTGAGTCCGGTTCTTCCAGGCACATTATAAAGGATGAAGGGCATGGATGCCTCTTCGGAAAGGGCTTTGAAATGCGCCAGCAAGCCCGCCGGAGTCGGTTTATTATAGTATGGGGTAATCTGGAGGGTGGCGTCTGCGCCTGCCTGTTTAGCAAGCTTAGTCAGGTTTACGGCTTCCTTAGTATTGTTGGAACCCGCGCCAGCGATGACCGGGACACGTCCCTTGGCCTGCTCGACACAGATTCTAATAACCTCACCTTGTTCTTCATGGGTCAGTGTTGCCGCTTCGCCGGTAGTACCACAAGGTACAAGACCGTCGATTCCCTGTTCGATCTGCCACTCGATCAGTTCGCGGTATGCGTCCTGATCAATCTCTCCGTTCTTGAACGGAGTGACCAGAGCAGTGAATGCTCCTTGGAATGTCATGTTTAAGCCTCCAAATTTAATTTACTTATCATCCGAAATACCACTGAGCAGCTTTAAGACTTCCGGCTCCTCACGAAGCTTTTCAGTCAAGGTCTGCAGAAACCATTTTACGTTCTGGCCCGAAGACCATTTATAGTCTTCATCTCTGGAAGGCCAGTCGTAAATATCGATTCTGTTGACCGCTTTTCCGGTAGGGTAGCTGCGAACCCACAAGGTCTTACCTTTTGCGGTAAGGCTGCCGGAAAGTCCCGGTCCGTCACCGCTCCCGAGGAGAATATCCGGGGGAGCCTCGCCAATGACCGGATTGGCGAGAAATTTTTTCTCCCTGAAGTAACCCCATGAACTCATGGCAATTACCAGATCAGCTTTATTCCTGCTTTCTTTGATCAGTGTGGCGCATTCATCAATAAGATCATCAGGAAGGTCGTCAGATCCTTTTTCAAGGTATGGAAGGACGATTATTGCCGCCTTCTTATCATTAGCAAGAGGCTTGTAAGTAACCTGTGCTTCCATGTTGCCGATCCAGTTTTCCGGAATTCCTTTAGGTGAATTTTGCAGAAAACTCATTTCAGCAGGACTTAGAATTCCTAAATCATAATTAATGATTTGGAAAGCTTCAGTCAGCGCATTTCGTTTTTTATCGGAAACTTTTTTGCCGGAAGTCGGCAGAAATTCAAAAGCACCGCCCAGTATCAGGACGTCATGTTTCTGTGCTACCCGCAGATCCATTAAATAACCGGCCCTCCGGGCCAGTCCACCAAGGGTTTTGTTTCCTCAGGTGGGGCAGGGATTCACAGTCCCGAATGTGTTGGCGGTGTCTGCAATAGACAATAGTACATCCTTGCCAGCGTGGGAAATTGAGGTTCCCATGCTGGCAAGGATAAGAAAAGCAAATATGAGAAGGCGCATTAAGCGTTCAAATATTCTTTCAGTTCTTTACCGGGACGGAAGAAAGGCAGTTTTTTGGGGGTAACGTCAACGACAGCACCTGTTTTAGGGTTGCGGCCGGTGTACCCTTTGTATTCCTTCATCTTAAAGCTGCCGAATCCTCTGATTTCAACTCTGTCGCCGCGAACAAGTGCCTCTTTGATGGCATCTACAAATGCATCAACAATTTCGGCTGATTCATCCACGTGGAGACCTTTTTCTTCCGCAAGACTCTTGATCAGTTCGCTTTTGTTCATGTCCTCTCCCACATCGTGTTGAGTGTGACAAGCTAGTGTTTTACCATTTCTAATACAACTATGCCGAAAAGTTACCCTTTTCGTCAAGCATAATTAATCGTCCAGTGTCGGAAATTTTTTCATGACAGGTCTTTCGCTGAGTCTGCCCATATTTTCCATTCTGATTTTCTGAATTTTGACCGCAATATTCAGGATATCCCGGCTTGCTTCAGATTTGGGAGCATACTTAATGAAAGGAATCTGCCGTCTTACAGCTTCTGTTACCGCAGGATCATAGCGCACATAGCCCATATTTTTCAACTTAATATTAAGAAATTTTTCGCAGGCCATATTCAGGCGATCAAAAGTTTCTCGCGCTTCTTTTTCGTTGGAAGCTTGGTTTACTACTATGTTGAAATCACTGACATTGTGCTGAGAATGAAGAACCTTTATCAAGGCGTAGCTGTCAGTCAGAGAGGTCGGTTCCGGGGTAATGACCACGATTCTCATTTGGGTCATGGCCGCAAAAGAGAGCACGGTTCCGTTGATTCCGGCTCCGAGATCTAGCACCAGATACTGGTAGCTGCCTACAAGTTCGGTGATCTTGCTGAACAGGAGATCCTGCATGTCTTCATCCATCTCCACCAGTTCCGGAACACCGGAAGCTGCAGGCAGGATGTCGAATTTCTTTCCCTGTTCAATGGGGATGACAATATCGGACGGCTTGGCACCGCTGGTGAGCAGGTCCTGCATATTCGATTCCGGAGAAATTCCAAGCAGAACGTCGAGGTTGGCCAGTCCGAGGTCACAGTCCATAAGCAGCAGGCTGTTGCCCCCGGTGTTCAAGGCGTAGGAAAGATTAAGGGATAGGTTGGTTTTACCGACTCCACCCTTACCGCTCATGATAGCAAGGCTTAATGTTTTATTGGCATTGATCATGTCTTATCTTTTCCTTTAATTCCCAGTGAATAAGAATTTTTTTTCATTGGCGTGCACAAGGGTTTCCTTGGTCACTGTTTCAAAATCAAGAATATCGGCAGAGCAGACCTGATCTTTGCCGGCCTTTTTGGCATCATAAAGAGCCTTATCCGCTTTGCCTATCAGTTCATGCATTTCAACATCCACCATGCCTTTGAAGCAGGAGATTCCGGCGGAGCAGGTTACGGAAAAAGTTTCATTGCTACCCGGCTTGGTGAAGGTCAGCCCGCGGATTTTATCCAGTAGTCTTTCCAGCAGTTGCTTGGCTTTAACCAGACCTACACCGGAAAGGATGATCGCAAATTCTTCGCCGCCGATGCGGGCTACGAGGTCGTAGCGGCGAGAGTTCTGGGAAAGGAGATCGGCGAAGTCAATGAGTACTTCGTCTCCTTTCAGGTGCCCCCACGTATCGTTGATCTTTTTGAAATTATCCAGATCAAGTATAGCCAGTGTCAGAGGGGTTTTACTTCTTCTGGTCCTTTCTATTTCCTGATCAAGGGTTCTTTCAAAGACCCTGCGGTTGGAAAGTCCGGTTAGCGGGTCGTGTTCGGTTTTATAGGAAAGTTCCTGTAAAACGGATTGCACATGGATCAAATGCGGGGCCATGTCCCGGTCAAGGGGAACGGTCATCCAGTCGTTCAAACCGTGCCTCTCCGCAAGGATTTCCCAGGCTTCGAGAGTCATTCCCGGACAGAGCCGCAGTACGGCAAGTCCTTCCGGGCATTCGTGGGCGTGACAGACCCCTTTTTCGTTACAGAACCTGTCCCGCACGGAAAGCAGTTCTTCAAGAAGACTGGCTTCATTTTCAGCGATGTACTCAGCGCTCATTTTCTCCGCCATATGCGTCAAGCATGTATTTTCTGATCAGGCCGTCAAGCTCGCCGTCCAGAACCGCTTCGACATTGCCGTCTTCGGCTCCGCAGCGATGGTCTTTGACCAGTCGGTAAGGTTGCAGAGTGTATGTCCTGATCTGACTGCCGAATCCGATGGAATCCTTGGTGGCGTAGTCAGCTCTCTTGCTTTCTTCCTGTCTCTTAAGTTCCTGCTCGTAAAGCCGGGACTTGAGGACTTTCATGGCGGTTTCTTTGTTTTTCAGCTGTGATTTTTCATTCTGGCACTGAACAACAATGTTGGTGGGCAGATGGGTGATGCGTACCGCAGAGTTGGTCTTGTTGACGTGCTGCCCGCCGGGACCGCTGGCCCGGAAAACGTCAAGGCGGATGTCTTCGTCTTTGACTTCGATTTCAATATCCTGTGAAATTTCAGGGTAAACGTCAACCGAGGCAAAGGAAGTATGTCGTCTGCCGGAAGCATCAAAAGGAGAAATACGGATCAAACGATGGATACCGGCTTCACCTTTGAGGAAACCATAGGCGTAAAGTCCCTCAATACGCAGGGTCACGCTCTTGATGCCGGCTTCATCATCAGGCTGGTAATCAAGATAGCTGGTTTTCCAGTTTCTTTTGTCTGCCCAACGCAGATACATGCGTAGCAGCATTTCCGCCCAGTCCTGAGATTCGATCCCACCTGCTCCGGGGTGAATTTCAAGAATAGCCGTGCTTTTATCCTCCGGCCCGGAAAGCAGGGCGGCAAGCTCGGTCTGTTCTACAAGCTTGGCAAGCTTTTCAACGTTCTCGGAAAGGGCTTCAAGGATTTCCTGATCCTGATCTTCCGAGGCCATCATCAGCCATTCTTCTACATCTTCTTTACTGGAGGAAAGGGTTTCATATGAAGTAACCTTTTCTTCGAGCATGGATTTTTCGCGCAGGACAGGGGTCAGCGCGTCCGGCTTATCCCATGCACCGGGTTTGCTCAGGTCGTGTTCTATTTCTTCAAGTCTTTCTTTGCTTTGTGCGTGGTCAAAGACGCCCCCAGAGGGATTGGTATTTATCTATGCAGGTTAAAGCCTTGGATCTGAGGTCTGAAAATTGAAGCATGTTTTGAAATTATTCCTTTATATTTGAATTTCCGCCCTTTTCTTTCGGCGGTTAATAATTATCCATATTGCACCGAGCAGGGTCATAACCAGTGGGGTTATGGTTATTGCTCTGTAGTTTGCGTGGTAAAAAGTGTTGCCGCTAATCAGTTCGGCTTCGGCTGCTACAGCCGCATCAACAAAGAGTTCGGTTGCGTGGCTGACCCGGCCCAGCGGGTCAATGCAGGCTGAAATACCGGTGTTGGTTCCCCTGAGCATGTAGCGCCCTTGCTCAACAGCCCTCATGGTCACAAGGTTGAGGTGCTGTCGTGGTGCGGACGTGTCACCATACCATGCGTCATTACTGATGTTTATCAGTATGTTGGCACCTTTTTCTATCCGTTCCTGTGCCAGTTCCGGAAAGATTCCTTCATAGCAAATGAGCATACCCATAGCAAGGTCGCCGCTTTTCAGCGGAGATGCGTCGGAACCGGGGATAAAGTCACCGGCACCTTGTACCAGCTTACCGAGCGGAAGGTATTCTTTAAAGGGCATGTATTCGCCAAAAGGCACCAGATGTGATTTGTCGTACCAATCCATGTACTTCTTGTTCGGCGAGATAAGATAGGCCCGGTTGTAGAGTGAAAAATCACCCTTACTGTGCAGTACGTATCCGGGAGCTCCGGTCAGGACCGGGGTATTGGTCTCAGTCGCGAAATGCATGATTTCCGCACGCATTATTCCTCCATCCTGAAGGTAGAATGGCATGGCGGTTTCAGGCCAGAGCATGAGGTCGGTTTTGTGGGCAACCTGTTTGCTTAGGCGGATGTATTTTTCAAAAGTGGTTTTTTTATACTTAGCATCCCATTTTTTGGCCTGATCAATATTACCCTGAATAAGGCCGATGGAAGTCTCTCCGGTTTTGGTGAGATTAGAAAATTGTTCCTGGGTGGTGCGCAGGCCGCCAAGTATAATGATCACTGCGACAACAGCTATAGTCCAAATCTTAGCCGGATGTGAAATTTTGCAGCACAGGATTGCCGTTGCAACGGATACCAGCAGTCCGGAAAGCCCGTAAGCGCCGATAAAAGCAGCTCCTTGAATCCATTCCGGTCTGAAAGCCAGAGCGGAAGATAAGGTCATCCACGGAAAACCTGAGAATAAATAGCCTTGTGCTGTTTCCATACTGGTCCAGAGCAGACCGCTGAAAATACAGAGTGCAAATGGGGGGAAGGCTCGTGCAGCTAGGTTTAATATGTAGGTGTAGATGGCATAATATGCGCCTAGCGCCATAGCGATGAGTACGGGGCATGGTATGGCCAAGGCCCATGGAAGACCGCCATAAACTCCTACGGGATAAGCAATCCAGTACATACAGGCCAAAGAGGCCAGTGATCCGGCTATCCAGCCGCGTTTCAGGGCCTTGCGTGGCGAGGCAGCCGAGAAGGCTATCATCCCCAGTGCCAGCGGAAACGCAAGTATCGCAGCAGGAAGGTGGAGCAGGGGATTGGCATAACCAAGCCCGGCAGACAGCATTGCAATAAGAATCGGAACAGCTGGATGCATTCTAGTTACCGGTTGGCGGGTCTATGAGGATTGAAGTGATCTGTTTGGCATCACCTTCATGAACGGTGAACTTATAACCTGAAATATTAATGAATTCTCCAACATGGGGAATCCGTCCAGTAAGTTCGGAAATATATCCGCCGATGGATTCCACATGCTCTGAATCGAGACTTAGGCCTAGTTTTTCAGAGACTTCGGTCAGGGGGACCCTGCCGGAGATGAGGAATTTTCCGTTTTCCAGTTCATTGAAGTCTGAAGGGCGTTCAGCGTCATGCTCATCGGAAATATCGCCGACAATTTCTTCAAGGACATCTTCCATGGTGATCAGGCCGGATGTTCCGCCATACTCATCCTGCAGTATGGCCATGTGTATGCGTCCGGTCTGGAATTCCTTGAGTAGCGTTTTTACTTTGATGTGTTCGGAAACAAAGAAAGGCTCCCGCATGATTTCTTCAAGGGGGGTATCATTCTTACCTCTAAGCAGCGGTGCGATGATATCTTTGGCGTGGATGATGCCTACGATGCGGTCTTTTGTGTCTTGATAAACAGGAATGCGGGAATGCCCGTGCTCAATGATCTCCTCGGCAACATCAGCCAGACCGCCGCCTACTTCGACACCGATCATATCTGTGCGGGGAATCATGATTTCATGGGCTTCGGTGTCCTTGAGTTCAAGGACGTTGAGCAGCATGGAAACGACTTCATCTTTGATTTCGCCGTCTTCACTTGCTTCGAGGATGTGCTCTTCAAGAGGAGAGTCGGTTTTTTTAAAAATATTGACCATTTTGGCCCACAATCGGCCTTCAGAACCGTCGTCCAATTCAATTCTCCTTTTTGCGGTTGATCCAATTTTATAAGTAAATAGAAATCAGGTTTATGTTTATATCTACTTATTATGTGCTGTTCGTGTCAACAAGCTTAATTATTCGTTACCTTCCCTGTAAAGTTCAAGGTAAAGGTTATAGGTCCAGTCGTCCATCTCCGGGCAACCGTTTTGATCGACTTTTTCCCACTTAGGCCTTTTGGTGTCTTCGTCAAAACCCATGAATTTAGATTCAAAGGAAAGCCCAAGTTGTGCCCGCCCTTGAGTGGGATCGATATATACGCGTCTGATTTTACAAACAAAAAGATGGCGAACAATACCCCTGTCACCGAAGTCCACAAGGCTGAGCAACACTAGAAAGTTATTGCCTTTGTTCAGTTTGAACCGGGAAGCCCGTTTGGTTGTCATATGGGTCAGTTCGAGCGATAGGCCTCCTCCGGAAATATCGGAGAGAAACACACTGGAATCCTTACCTCCCATATGCCCGGGGCTATATTCGCCATTTGTGGCGATGAATTTTAGACCTGCATTCAAGCCTTGCTTGGTATCCGGGATTACGTTTGCGTAGTCGTAGTGGCGTGAGGGTGGGGATACCCGCAGGAATTCCCGCTTCTGAGTTTGTTCTACGTGCTCAGGCAAGCTAAGGAAGAGGTTGAAGTATTGCGATCCTTTGGCTTTTACTTCGACAATTGTTGAAGTAAAGTTATAGAAAATGACCATGCCCGCCTGTTTTGCAGGGACATGGAAGAAGCCTGTTACCTCACGGCCTACCCATGTTTTAGCAACATTCCCATCGGCCGGCATTTCGAGAATAAGTTGATTCTCTATGTCTTCAATGGAGCAGGCGATAGTACGTCGTTTTTCAGATTTGGAATAAAAGCTCAGATCAATTTTGGAACGGTAGACAAGGGCCGTTTCAAATATTTTATCAAGTTGCTCTCTGTCGGTTATCCAGCTTGTGGGGACAACGTTCAGTTTTTTCTTCAATTCTTTATTGTTATACCAGAGTACAGCGGCAGCAATGGCGACAATACAGAATCCCACGACAATCAGCATATTGACTGTCTGCTGTGGGAGTCCTGTCTCGCCGAATCCGCGCAGGGTTTTGTATAAAAATTCCTGATCTACTGCCATTGGTTAGCCTTGTCTAAGTGTTAAAGCTCTTTTTTTACTTATACTTATTTTTTATTATTTTGAAAAGTAAATGCTTTAACCAACAAGCCTAATAATTAAATGGCACCGATCTTCTTCAGATGAATTTCAATTGATGAAATTGCAGCTGGGGTAATTCCGGAAATCCGGCTGGCCTGCCCAAGGGTTAGGGGGCGGACTTCTGTAAGTTTTTCAACCGCTTCTCGGGTCAGTCCTGCTACTGCGGAATAATCAATATCCTCAGGTAGGGAGACGGATTCCATTTTACGGAACTTATCCACCAGCTCCTGCTGGCGTACAAGGTAACCTTCGTATTTTATCTGGGTTTCCGCTTCTGCGATTATGTCATCGGCATAGTCTTCAAGCTCAGGCTTGAAATTAGTCATGTCTGCGATGGAAAGCTCGGGCTGACGGAGTATGGCCGCAAGTGAAACTGCCTTATTAGGTACGGTTCCACCTATTTTGTCGATGATTTCGCGGGTCGGTTTGTCCGGTTTGATCTGGGTGGAGTTCATCATTTCCAGAACTTCATCAAGACCTTTCTTCTTAGCAGAATAAAGCGCCCAATGATCGTCTTTGACCAACCCCAGTTCGCGTCCGATTTCAGTCAGACGTAGATCGGCATTACCTTCGCGCAGCAGCAGTCTGTATTCTGCACGGGAAGTGAACATGCGGTACGGCTCCAGTGTTCCCTTGGTGACGAGGTCGTCCACCAGCACGGCAATGTATGCCTGATCGCGGGAAAGCAGGAAAGGATCACGTCCTGTCAGTTTGCAGAATGCGTTGCAGGCAGCCCAGAGTCCCTGTGCCGCAGCTTCTTCATATCCGGAAGTACCGTTGATCTGTCCTGCCAGATAGAGCCCGGGAAGCACCTTGGTTTCAAGGGTCGGCAATAACTGGGTTGGCGGTACGAAATCGTATTCAATGGCGTAGCCCGGACGTACAATCTGGGCCTGCTCCAAACCTTCGATGGAGTGGATCATGCGTTTCTGCACGTCCAACGGGAGGCTGGTGGGGATACCGCTGGGGTAGACTTCAGGACTGTCGTAGCCCTCAGGCTCAAGGAAAATCTGGTGACGTTCCTTTTCAGGAAACCTTGCTACCTTATCTTCAATGGAAGGGCAGTAACGCGCTCCGGTTCCCTTGATCACTCCGGTGAACATGGGAGAGCGTTCAAAGCCGCTGCGGATGGCTTCGTGTGCCTTCTCATTGGTATAAGTTATGTGACAGCTTACCTGCGGCAGGCTGATTTCCTTGGTCCGGAAACTGAACGGCTGTGGCGGATCATCGCCGCGCTGTTCTTCCAGCTTGTCGTAATCAATGGAATCCTTAAGCAGGCGGGGAGTGGTTCCGGTCTTGAGTCGTCCCAGTGTAAGTCCGGCCTCTTCAAGGCTTTTGGACATACCGACGGAAGCAGGGTCGCCCATGCGTCCGCCGCTGAAGTTTTCCAGCCCGATATGCATCAATCCCTGCAAAAAAGTTCCGGTGGTCAGCATCACTGAACGGGAATGGAATTCCTCTCCGATCTGGGTCACAACTCCGGCAACCTTGTCGTTTTCGATGATCAGCGACTCAGCCATAGCCTGCCGTACCCAGAGGTTTTCCTGTGAAAAAATATCCTTTTGGACCACGCGCATGTATTCATTGCGGTCCATCTGGGCGCGGCTGGCGCGTACAGCAGGACCTTTGCGGGTGTTCAGGATACGGAACTGGATTCCGGCCTTATCAGACCAGATGCCCATGTAGCCGCCCAGCGCGTCAATTTCCTTGACCATGTGTCCCTTGGCAAGCCCGCCGATGGCAGGGTTGCAGGATAAATGTCCGATGCGATCTACATTAATGGTCAAAAGCAGGGTTTTCAGGCCAAGGTTTGCGGCAGCCATAGCGGCTTCGCAGCCAGCATGGCCCGCACCTGCGACAATAAGGTCGAATTTTTCCGGCGGCGGCTGTTTTCTGATCATGATACTAACTTATTTTACTAGAAAGGCAGAAGTGCCATTACTTTTGCATCATTGAGTGTGTTGCTGATGGAGCCTTTTTCATTAGGCTGGTGGGCCTGATGCAGCAGGGTGGACCATACAACGGTCTGGTAGCCGCGTTCACGCAGGTGTGCGGCTACGGTTCCACCGCCGATACCGCCTGCTCTGGCGTCTACTCCGTATACTTCTTTGACTGCGTCAACAACTTTTTCCACGATCTCGGCATCAGCCGGGGTGGGCGGTGCAGCCTGACTTTCACTTTCTACGTCCACAGTGATTTTTACGCCGTATTCTTCTGCAACGTAAAGTCCCATACCTTTGACCTGGTCAATGACTTCTTTGAGGTCGTATGTGGGCAGCACGCGGCAGTCGATGTAAAAAACATCCTTACCCGGAATGGTGTTGATGTTTTCTACGTTAGCTTCTTTCTTGGTCGGTTCGAAAGTGGAGTAAGGCGGGGAGAAAAGTTCGTCTTCCTCATCAAAATGGTATTTCAGTTCCGGAACTTCCATGATCATGGCGGCTGCAGCCACAAGGGAGTTTACGCCCTGTTCGGGGGTGGAAGCGTGGCACTGCTTGCCTTCAACAGTTACCTTGAACCATACAGAGGATTTTTCTGCGATTTCAACCAGCGCAGAATCAGGCTCACCGGAATCAGGCACGAGGAAGAGGTCGTTCTTTTTGAACAGGTCTTCGTGCTCTTTTACCATGTATTCAAGACCGTAATGAGAGCCTGTTTCTTCATCGGAAACGAAGATAAGACCGATATTGATGCCCGGGGTCAGGCCGGAATCCAGCAGTGCTTTTGCTGCGATTACAGAGCTGACCAGACCCTGATGGTTGTCCTCAACACCGCGTCCGTAAATGGTGTCGCCGTCCTGTTCCAGCTTGAACGGATCGGTTTTCCAGAGGCTGAGATCGCCTACGGGAACAACATCCATATGCGAAATGATCCAGAGGGTTCTGGAACGATCCTGTCCGGGGATAACAGTAACCAGATTGGGCCTGTAGCCGCACTCAACCCTATCGTCCGGTGCATTGTAGGATTTTACTTCGCCGAATCCGTTTTCTTTCAGATATTCGGTCAGAAAGTCCGCTTTTGCCTTTTCTCCGGTACCGTTGTTGGTGGGGCCGATGGCGGGAATGGCAACCAGCTTGGCGTGGAGGTCGAGAGCTGCGTCTTTCATGTCATCAATTTTTGAAAGAAGCTGAGTGGGCATTGGTATTTCTCCGGTTATGCTTCAGATACAGGGTTATTGAAAATCCGGTCGTGTTCAGGCGTACCAAAGAGAAGAGCCGGAACAAGTCCGGCTCCCATGATACACGAAATGAATCGGTTGAAAAACACTCGTGAGAATGTTTTTCAGGTAATATGCAGTTAACGACTTGCCTGAAAAGACAGTGCTCGCTTGCAACTGGCATCGTACTCATAAAATAAGCTTGAACTCATTTTACGAGCAAAATTAATGAATAATTTTGCTGATGCTCTACTAGCGACCGCGTGCAGCACGCTTGGATGCTTTAAGCGGGTTAACTTTAACTTTACCTTCTTTGTCAACACCGGCACGCACGTGGGTGGCGAAGTTGCATACGCTGTGAGACCACTTTTTAGCGGGCTGAGCGTAGCTGGGACAGTATTTGGAACCTTCGAATTCAACTGCGCGTTCACAACCGTCACATTTTTCAACAACGGTTTCGAGAATTACGCCTTTGTAAGAAAGACCTTCAGCAGTCATTTCTGCACCTTCGAGTGCGTGTACTCTTGCATTCTTTTTAGCCATGTAGCGCCTCCTGTTTGGCAAGTCGCTTGCGAACAAGCGTTAGTTTTATCTTAAATTGCTTTGCTTGGAAAAGCACAAATCCATATGCAGTCTTCCCCTATGTTGTCAAGGAAAAAACTGAATCAAGATTTCAAAAAACATATCCATTTAGCGGTTCTCAATCCGCTTTAAGGCCCATTCTACGGCCTTTTCGGCTTCCCGTGAAATAGTTTCCACATCCACGGTTAAAAATTTTCCTTCTCGGTAGAGAGCCTGTCCATCGCAGACCGTCAGGCTGATATCCTGCCCTCCGGCGGAGTAAATAACGTGCGAGAGGGGGTTGTATACAGGCTTTAGGTGCATCTTGTCCATATTTATAGCAATGATGTCCGCTTTCATTCCCGCTTTAATTGCTCCATTGTCTCCAAAACCAAGAAAATCGGCACCTGAGACGGTTGCCATATCAAGAACTGCCTGTGCGGGCATGGCTTCCGGGTCCTGCAGGAAACCTTTTTGGAGCATGGCGGCGGTGCGCATTTCATCGAACATATCCAGATTGTTATTGCTGGCTGCTCCGTCTGTGCCCAGTCCGGTAGTCACCCCGGCCTCAATAAATTTTGTCAGCGGGCAGATTCCTGAACCCAGCTTGAGATTTGATTGCGGGTTGTGGGCGATCATGGCCTTGGCTTCCCGTATCCAGCTGATTTCCTCGTCTGTGACATCAACGCAGTGATGCAGACGGGTGCGTTCGCGAAGCAAGCCATACTCTTTAAGGATTTCAATTGGCCGTTTGCCAAAAGTATCCAGAGTTAGCTTTGTTTCCGGCACGGATTCCGCTGCATGAATCTGCCAGAGCAGGTCAAGCCGTTCGGCAAGTTCCATGCTTTCGGCCAATTGATCAGGATCGGTAGTAAATACTGCGTGAGGTGTTATCGCCGTTTTAATGCGCTCGTGGCTCGCAAACTGATTGTGCAAAGCTTCTATGACACCCCATGCATCCTGTGCGGTTTTGAAAAAGGGTGAAGGGAGCTTGAAAAAACCTTCTCCGAGCACTGCTTTTATACCTGTTTCATCAACCGCCTTTCCGACCACATCCTCATACATGTAACCGTCAAATATGGCTGTAGTCCCGCTGGCAATCATTTCAGCGCAACCAAGCCGCGCACCTAGTTCAACCAGATCTTTGGTCAACCCGGATTCGATGGGAAACATATAATTATGCAACCATTCCAGCAGGGGCAGGTCATCCGCAACCCCGCGCATGAGGGTCATAGGCACGTGAGTATGGGAGTTGATCAAACCGGGCAGGATAACGGATTTACCACAATCAACGGTTTCATCCGCAACCCATGCTGCCTCAATGTCAGCAGACTTGCCCACAGCAGAAATAGTTGTTCCGCTGACAGCAATAGCCCCGTCCTCAATTAATTCCCGCTCGTCATTCTGGGTAAGAATATAAGAGCCTTTGATGATTAGATCGCATTTGGTTTGTTGCATGAATAGCCCGCACAATTTTTGGGCAACGGAGGTGAAGCCCCGATAAAAGTTTTTGGGATTCTTAAACCCTTTTTACAAAAAGGGTTTAAGGCCCCCGGCAGGGTCGCCGAAGGCCTACATCCTAAATATTTTCAATAGTCTTGATCAGCATGGAAGTGACGTTCTCGGCATTGGCTTTGAAAATAGCGAGGATATCGTCCCATGTGACAGGCGCTTCATCGGTCTTCCAGCAGTCGTAGTCGGTGGACATGGCAACTGCTGCGTAGGGAATTCCGGCCTCGTTAGCGAGGATAGCTTCAGGCGCGGTGGACATGTTGATGATGTCTGCTCCCCATGCACGGAACATGTGTGATTCAGCGCGGGTGGAAAAACGAGGGCCTTCGATTGTAACTACGGTTCCTTTGTCGTGAACGGTAACGCCGAGTTCTTTGCAGGCTGCGGTCATCTTGGCGCGCAGGTCGGCATCGAAGGGTTCTGCCATGGGAGTATGGACCGGTGCGTGCGGAGCAAAGGTCTGATGAAAAGTAAGTTCGCGCTTGCGGGTAAAATCGATGAACTGGTCAATGATTACCAAGTGTCCCCGGTCGATCTCTTCGCGCAGAGAACCAACTGCGGTGGTAGCAAGAATGCAGTCACAGCCGAGATCCTTGAGAGCCTGAATATTGGCCCGGTTGTTGACGTAGGTCGGGGGGATGGTGTGCTCGCGTCCGTGGCGGCCGATGATGTGTACTTCCTTACCCGCGATTTTGCCGGACTTGATGGGAGAGCTGGGTTCGCCCCATACTGTTTTATAGTCTGAGTCCTTTGCATCTTTGAGGATGTCGGGATTGTCCAGTCCGCTGCCGCCGATGATTCCAATTACTGCCATGATTGCTTTTCCTTGTTTGCAAAGGTGAAAAAGAAAAAAGCTCCTGCCGTGATCAGTGATCTGCAGCAGGAGCTTTGACTTGTCTTGATTTAAAGCTGGATGAGGCTGGTAGTATCAATGCCGTTCAGCTTGCTTTTACCGTCGAGGAAAGTCAGCTCAGCGATGAAACCCATGGCAGAAACGTTTGCGCCTGCTTTTTCAACCAGTTTAACCATTCCTTCAGCAGTTCCGCCGGTAGCGAGAACATCATCAATGAGCAGGACATTTTCGTCTTTGGAGACAGCATCAATGTGCATGCTCAGGTTGTCGGTGCCGTACTCAAGGTCGTAACTTACGGAAATAGTTTCGTAAGGCAGCTTACCGGGCTTGCGGATAGGCACGAAGCCGATATCAAGCTTGTTAGCCAGCGGTGCACCAAAGATGAAACCACGAGCTTCGGCCGCAGCGATTTTGTCTATTTTGTAATCAGCAAAGCGTTCAGCCAACTGATCTATAGTATATTGAAATGCTTTAGGCTCAGCCAGAAGCGGGGTGATGTCAAAGTATACGATACCTTCTTTGGGGAAGTCGGGGATATCGCGGATATAGTCCCTCAGGTTCATGAAGTTCCTCCATCGGATTTATTTAATAAAATTTGCTTAAATACTTTCCGGGCTGTTGTCAAAGCGAAGACGCAGGCGCTGGGACTAAAAAAGCTGGAGTCGGTATATGTGTAGGCCAACTCCAGCTTTGAAGTTTGAAAGATAGGTTTGATTAGGTAAGGGAATTACTCATTCCTTCTGCCCGGGTTCCGCCGCCGGAACTGGTGCCGTTGGCTTTATTCTGTTGGTCCTGCAGTTCTGTGAGTTGCGCCTGATACTGCATTAACTCATTTTGCTTTGCGGCAATCTGGTCTTTGTTTTTTTCAGGCTCTTTTTGCAGTTTTTCGATCTCTTCTTTGAGCTTTTTTATCTGTTCTTTAACTTTTTCAATTTGCTGTTCAATGCTTGAAGTGTTTTCAGAGCTTTCTTCGGTTGCTTCCGCCCCAGACTTCATGGATGTCATAGCGGCAAGCTTTTCCTGACCTGCCTGAGAAATGGAAACAGTGTCTCCGTCTGCGCTTTTGCCCATGGTAAGTCTGGTTGACTGGATTTCAGTTTCCTCTGCCGCACTGTTTTTGGCAGTTGACGTTGCGTATGTTTGCTGCGTGTCACCGCCGATACGAAAGTCGAAACTCATATTTTTATCCTCTTTTTAGAGTTATAAGCGTGATACGACTTCCATATCGGCGGACTTTTAGCTTTCTTTAGGGTTGTTTGTTTATTTTTATTTTAATGCGGACAGGTGAGGAAGAATACAGCGGAAAGTGCGCAAAGGATCCACAAGCCCGGTGATACTTCGGAGAGTTTGCCGGTAACGGCTTTCATTAACGGATAGGCGATGAATCCGGCGGTCATGCCGATTCCTAGATTGTAGGTAAAGCTCATCAGGGTAATCACCAGAAAGGCTGGCACAAGTTCGCTGATGTCGGTCAGTTCAAGTTCCTTGCAGGGAGCGAGCATGAGCATGCCCACGACAATCAGGCTGGGACCATATGCACAGGCCGGGATCATTGTCAGCAGCGGAGCGAGGAATAGGGCGGCGAGGAAGAGCAGGGCGGTGGTTACCGCTGTCAGTCCGGTGCGTCCTCCGGCTTCAATTCCTGTTGCGGATTCAACGAATACCCCGGTAGTTGTT
The DNA here is from genome assembly GCF_965230075.1 of Maridesulfovibrio sp. Classification (GTDB taxonomy): domain Bacteria; phylum Desulfobacterota; class Desulfovibrionia; order Desulfovibrionales; family Desulfovibrionaceae; genus Maridesulfovibrio. The sequence goes on from NZ_OZ245945.1 coordinate 1,728,601, forward strand.
GTTCCCAGCAGTGATGCCAGAACAGTGGTGACAGCATCAACCATAAGCGGGCGTTCGATCTGCGGGAGGTCGCCGTTTTTGTCCAGAAGTCCGGCCCGGTGGGATACAGCGTAAAGGGTTCCCATGGTGTCGAGGAAATCAAGGATGAATACGGTCAGGATTACGGAGATGAAGCCCCAGTTGAGCGCGCCCATGATGTCCAATTTGAAAAGGATCGGTTCAAGTGAAGGAGGGGTGCTGAATATTTTTTCCGGCATGGGGGCAACGCCTAAAAACATAGCCGCTGCTGAGGTGGCCAGAATACCGATGATCAGGGCGCCATTGACATTGCGGGCCATAAGGATTGCTGTCAGGAAAAAACAGCCGATAGCCAGCAGGACCGGGATGCTGCTCATGTCACCGAGATGAACCGGGGCACCCGGCACGCCTACAGATACTATCCCGGTGGTGTTCAGGCCGATGAATGCGAGAAAAAGCCCGATCCCGGCTACGAAAGCATTTTTCAGGTTCTTGGGGATTGCCCGGATCAGCCATGAGCGGATTCCAGTAACAGTGAACAGAATAAAAAGTATCCCGCCGAAAAAGATTGCGCCCAGTGCGGTTTGCCATGTATGGCCCATTACCTTGACTACGGTGAAGGCGATAAAAGCGTTTTCTCCCATGTATGGGGCTACTGCAAAGGGACGTTTGGCGTAGAGTCCCATAGCCATGGTTCCGAATACCGCACTGATGATGGTGGCTACCATGCTGGGGCCAAAGGGTATGCCTGCGGCTTCAAGAATTTTGGGGTTAACGATAATGATATAAGCCATGGTGGCAAAAGTTGTCATCCCGGCTATGATTTCGCGGCTGACAGTGGAACCGCGTTCGGTTATCTCAAAGTAGTTGTCCAAAAAAGAACTCATGTGTATCTCCTGAGGTGTTATTTGCATATCAGGAAAATATGCGGCGAAAGCCTTACATATAAACTTTAGGCGGGCAACCTTGAACTTGCCTAGTCGGTTACAGTGAAGTTATGGTTGGTTTTTTAAATATACAAAGTGGAGTTTTTGTGCAGACAAGACACAGAGCCAAAAAGAGCCTCGGGCAGAATTTTCTGCAAGATGCCAATATAGCACGTAAGATTGTAGATAGTCTTAAGATTACGGAAAAAGATTCGATTATTGAAATCGGTCCCGGACAGGGCGCTTTGACAAAATTTATTCTCGAAGCCGGGCCGGAAAGTCTTACGCTGGTCGAAAAGGACCGCGATCTCGCTCCGGCTCTCGAAGCTGAATATCCGGAAGTCCGGGTAGAACTGGAAGATGCCCTCAAATTTGATTGGGCCGGTCTTGATCCCGCTAAAAACTGGAAGATCGTAGGCAACCTGCCATACAATGTGGCTTCTAAAATTATGTGGGATATTGCGGCACAGTGTAATGCTGTTTGCGTCTTCATGGTTCAGCATGAGGTAGCCCAGCGGGTAACTTCCGGACCGGGGTCAAAAAAGTACGGAGCGATCAGTGTCTGGATTCAGAGTTTTTGTCGGACAGATTACCTTTTCAAGGTCCCGCCGACAGTTTTTAAGCCGAAACCTAAAGTTGATTCCGCAGTAATAAAATTTTTTCCACTTCCTGACGAAGAAAAACCCAGTGATATTGAAGGGCTTGCTAAGCTGGTCAAATACTGTTTTCAGTATAGACGCAAACAATTAGGTAAGATACTGAAATCATTCATTTCTGATGCGGTTGTTCAGTGGGCCGAAGATGAGGGTGTTTCGCTCAAAGATCGCCCGGAAGCCTTGTCACCACTGCAATTTCAGACCCTTTATAAATGCGTTAAAAACGATTTTCCCTCTTGACTTGTTGGCGAAAATTTTGTTTTAGATTTTCATCAAGGTCGTTTGTTCAGGCATCCCCGCTTGGTTTTTCAAAGAAAATGCGGGGTAGGGGGCTTGTTTTAAACGGTTTTGAGTGTTAGCTAGACGAATTACTGATCAGGGGTACCTGTCGGTAAAATTATGAACCCAACTCTCGCCTCAGGGTGAGTTTAATGGCAGGCGCGATAACGTGCCGCAATAATCATTTTCCGTTTCAAGGAGGAAGGACTGATGACTAAGGCTGAACTCGTTGTTAAGATTGCTGAAAAAGCAGGAATGACCAAAGCTGATGCAGAACGTTGCCTGAACTACTTTCTGGATACAGTAGAAGAAACCCTCGTTAACGAAGGAAAACTGACCCTTACAGGTTTCGGTACTTTTCAGGTTGACGAAAGAAAAGAGCGCGTAGGTCGCAACCCCCGCACTGGTGAAGAAATCAAGATTCCCGCTTGCAAGGTTGTAAAATTCCGCCCCGGTAAGCTTCTGAAAGACGCTGTAAAGTAGTTTAAGGAGATTTAATTATGTTGCATGGTGAAACCGTTCAGAGTCCTCTTCCTATGGATCTTCCCTGGTGGATGCCTGATCACTTTATCTTCTTCGGCGTCCTCTACATTGTGATCGGTCTTCTTGGTGCCGGTATGGCCTACTGTGCTGTTAAAGCATGGATGGATGCCAAAAAGGACACCGCCGCTCACTAGTATCACTTTCGGGTGAAATTTTTTGTTCAGCATCTGCGTATGCGGATGCTGAACATTTTTTTTGGGGATTGCCCTTGACTCCATGCAATATTTAAGGTTAATAAAAATCTCTTCCGCACATTTTTTGTGCGAGATTAATTTAGGGGGGTGATTTGATTGCCCGGTGTTTATCTCGAAGATTCTGATAACTTTGAAATAGCTCTTCGCCGCTTTAAGAAGCAGGTTGAAAAAGCTGGAGTTCTTTCCGAACTCAAAAAGCGTCAGCACTATGAAAAGCCCAGCGTACAGCGCAAGAAGAAAAAAGCTGCTGCCCGCAAAAGGCTCATCAAAAAAATGCGCAAAATGTCAATGGGTTAGTATATGAGTCTCATTGAGCAGATTGATAAAGATTACATTGCGGCCTTTAAGGCCAAGGATGATGTCAAGAAGGCGGTTCTGAGACACCTCAAGACTGCCATCAAGAATCGCATTGTTGAACTGAAAGGGGAGACCCTTTCTGACGACGAAGTACTTGATCTTGTTGCAAAGCAGATCAAGCAGCGCAAGGACTCTATTGAGCAGTATAATGCTGCTGGACGTCCCGAGCTGGCCGAAGTTGAGGCTGTTGAAGTCGAAGCTCTTTCCGGCTACATGCCGGAGCAGCTTTCCGAAGAGGAAGTTGCGGCTGCTATTGATAAAGCGATCGCCGATCTCGGCGCATCTTCCATGCAGGATATGGGTAAAGTGATGAAAGCCATCACTGAAGCCTATAAAGGACAGGTTGACGGAAAGGTCGTAAGTGGCCTCGTTCGTGCCCGTCTCTCCTGACATCAGCTAAAGCTGAATTTTAACGGCAGGCCCCGGAGTTTCTCCGGGGCTGTTTGCCGTTTTTTCTGTATTGGTGTCCCGGTTCATGCGGGATGCGTGATCTAACACTTTTCTACATTGGAATCCCATGGAGCCAAGATCTCTCCAGCTACTTGAATTTCCGAAAGTTCTTAATGTCCTTTCCGGCCATTGTGTTTCCACGTCCGGTGCAGAGGCTTGTCTTGCCCTGTCTCCCATGGATGATGCCGGTTCCATTAATTCCACAGCCCAATTTTTCAGACAGGGCCAGAATTTCGCAAAAGAAACGGGATTCAGGCTCGGCTCTTTCCCTCCGCTGGAAGGATTATTCCAGTATCTGGTTAAGCCTAACAATGTACTTGATGCTGATGCCCTTTACGCGTTGGTTCAGACCCTCGGTCAGGCCCGTACTCTCAAGGAAGCACTCGAGATCGCTGAAAAGCGGGAATGGGATACCATCATCGAATTTCTTGAAGGTGTAAGCTGGCCTGAAAAGACTTTTTCCGGCCTTAAGCGTTGTCTTGATCAGGATGGTAACATTAAGGACGAAAGTTCTCCCGAACTTTACGATATTCGCCAGTCCATCCGTTCCCTGCACCAGCGTTGCTCCAAGAAAGTTCGCGATTTCATCCACGGTGAAGACATTTCCCGTTTTCTGCAGGATGATTTCATGACCATCACCAACGACCGCTATGTTCTGCCGCTGAAAACAAATTTCAAAGGCCGTTTGCAGGGGATTGTTCACGATTATTCCAATACGGGTGAGACCTGCTATTTCGAGCCCATGTTCCTCGTGGAGCTCAACAACACCATGCAGGAACTCAAGCAGCAGGAAAGGACCGAGGAGCTCAAGATCCTGACCTACCTGACCGGTCTGGTTCGTTCCGAATATGATCAGTGCGAGGCTGCATACGGTTTTCTGGTTGAATATGACGTTTTGCAGGCCAAGATAAATTTTGCCGAAGCCGTTAAAGCTGTTGCTGTCGATGTGCAGTCTGGTTCCGGCTTTGATCTGCGCGGTGCGCGTCATCCGCTTCTCGCTGCTGCCGAGGGTGGTGTTAACCCGCTTAATATCGAGCTGCCCACTGAGCAGAAGGTCCTTATTGTCAGCGGTGGTAACGCCGGTGGTAAGACTGTCTGCTTGAAGACAGTCGGCTTGCTTTCGGCCATGGCTTTCAGCGGAATTCCCGTTCCGGTAGAGAAAGGTTCTGTGCTGCCGTTGTTCAAGGAAATTTTCGTTATCATGGGGGATGAGCAGTCCCTTGAAGAAAGCGTAAGTACTTTTTCCGCCCAGATTCAGTCCATCAGTCGTATTTGGGATTCCATGGATTCCTCAACCTTGTTTATTCTCGATGAATTCGGGGCCGGTACTGACCCGGCACAGGGTGCGGCGCTTGCACAGGCTGTGGTGGACGGTTTGCTTGAAAATGGTGTGACCTGTTTTGCAGCAACGCACTTTCCGGCACTTAAGACATATGCTCTGGTGACCGAAGGAGTACGTGCAGCCAGCGTGCTTTTTGATCCTTCCACCAAAAAGCCTCTTTTCTCCCTTGCCTATGATCAGGTTGGGGCTTCCATTGCGCTTGATGTTGCAAGAGAGCACGGATTCCCTGAATCCCTGCTGAACAAGGCCGAGCAATACTTGCTTATAGATGGTTCTGATTCCGGTTCAGTCATGAACAGGCTCAATGAGCTTGCGGTAAGCCGTGAGAAAGAGCTTGAAGAAATGGATCGTATCAAAGCCAAACTGGAAGCCAAGCGCGCCAAGCTGGAAGAAAAATTTGAAAAAGAACGTCTCACTGTGCTTGCTGATGTCAAAAAGCAGGCTCAGAACGTGCTCAAGGAATGGCAGGACGGCAAGATCGGGCGTAAACAGGCTTTGAAAAAGCTTTCCGAAGCTCGTTCCACTATCGGTGGGGATGAAAAGCCCAAGGCCGAGGTTAAGCCGTTTTCTTTTGATGATATCAAGGTCGGCAAGCCGATTTTGAATATCAGCTGGAACCGTAAAGGTGTGGTCATTGAAAAAGATGAGCGCAAAAAGCGGGTCAAGGTTGATATGGATGGCGTAGCCATGTGGATTCCTGCTGATCAGCTTGGACCTGTGGGCAAGAAAGCCGTACAGGAAAAAGTTCGTCAGGTTGCAGAGAAAGCTGACAAGAAAGCACCCAAGGGTGAAATGACCCTTAAGATCGACCTGCGCGGAAAGCGGGCCGATGTGGCTATCAGCGAGCTGGCACGTTTCTTTGATCAGGCATTGCTGCGCGGGGCTACTGAACTTGAGATTGTTCATGGTCGCGGAACCGGGGCCTTGCGTCGCGAAGTGCATATTTTTCTGGACGGGAATCCGGCGGTTGCCGGGTACAGCCTTGCTCCGGAAGACCGTGGCGGCGACGGCATGACCGAGGTTGAATTAGTATAGTGCAAATTATTGCAGGCCGTGCTATGGATGTTCAGGCTGCAATGATTGTGCATTATTTCAACTGCTTCGAATTGTTTCGATGATGTTACGGAGGATTCTTTGGATAGAGCTGCCATAGAGGCCATCAAAGAACGCCTTGACATAGTCGATATCGTACGCAGGTATGTAGAACTGAAACCTGTGTCCGGTCGCTGGATGGGACTTTGTCCTTTTCATAATGAAAAGACAGCTTCCTTCAGCGTTAATGGGGAAGAAGGCTTTTTCTACTGCTTCGGTTGTCAGGCTTCCGGGGATATCTTTGATTTCTACTCCCATATCAACGGGGTGGAATTTAAAGATGCACTTGAACAGCTTGCAGCAGAAGCCGGGGTGGAGCTTACTCCGGGCAAAGTGGATCCGCAGGCAGCCAAGAGAAGCTCTGAACGTAAAATTTTCATGGATATGCATGAACATGCGGCAAAGTATTTCAGCCGTATGCTCAAGCTTCCTGAAGGGCGTGAAGCCCGAAAATATATCGAAGGCAGGGGCATGGATGCTTCTGTTGTCGAATCTTTCGGTCTGGGGTGCAGTACCGAGGACTGGCAGGGATTGGAAAAGTATTTGGTTTCCAAAGGTTATACAGCCGAGCAGGGAGTCAAAGCCGGACTTCTTTCCCAGAATGCCAAGGGGCGCACTTATGATCGTTTCCGCGCAAGGCTGATCTTTCCCATCACAAATTTATCGGGAAGGGTTATTGCTTTTGGCGGAAGAATAATTACAGATGGAGAACCAAAGTATTTAAACAGTAGTGACACCCCTATCTACAAGAAAGGGGAGCACCTGTATGGCCTTTCAACGGCTAGGAACTCCATAGCCCGAACCAAGCGGGCCCTGCTTACCGAAGGGTACATGGATGTAATCTCCCTGCACCAGTTCGGGTATACAAATTCATGCGGGGTGCTGGGGACGGCACTGACTCCGGATCAGGTTAAACGCCTTTCCGGGTTCTGTTCTAAAATCGACCTCGTTTTTGACGGGGATGCTGCCGGGCTGAAAGCGGCCCTGCGCAGTACGGAAATGATTCTTACGCAGGGAGTTTCCTGCGGTGTCGTTGTCCTTCCCGACGGGGAGGACGTGGATAGCATTCTTCAGGCCCGTGGGGCGGAAGGATTTCAAGTGTTTCTGGATAAGGCCCGTGACGGTCTGGAATTCAGTCTGGAAACATTGCAGAAGGGGTATTCACCCCGTGAAGTTATGGATTGGGCGCAGGGATTCCTGAAGAGGATGACCAGTGCGTCCTTGCGTGCGTTTTATCTGCCTAAGGTCGCCAGCGGCCTTGGAGTGGCAGAAGCGGAATTAAGGTCGGTTTTTTCCGGTGCCCTCAATGCCCCGGTCCCGCAGCAGCAGAATCCTGTACAGCAGGAACAGCATCGCGTGGCGGCTCCGGTGGGGGGACAGGTTAAAGATGATAAATATTTCTTGAGGTATGCGGTAAAACATCCGGAATATGTCGTCGAATTATCGGAAAGGGGAGTAGCTCAGGTTCTGACCTCGCACTGGGGCAAAACACTGTGGTCTAAAATTGCGGCTCACAGCGGGCAGGACATCATCCCGTTACTCGATGATTCTGAAAAAAGATTCTATGCCGGTTGCCGGATGGAGGAAGCTCTCTCCGGTGAAGATCTGGAAGATGAATGGCGACATGTCTGTAAGGTAATTGCCCGGCGACGGTACGATATGGGCCGAAAAAAGCTCACCGATGCTTTGCGCCGTGCTCAGGCTCAAGGCGATACCGAACGCGTAAACGCGTACCTCAAAGTCCTGAACGACTCTGTATGGAGGGATGATGAGCAACATTAAGGATATTCAGGCGATTAAAACTCTGATTTCCGAGGGTAAGAAACAGGGGTTTCTGACCTTTGAACAGCTGGGTAAGGCTCTGCCTGCCGAGTTCAACAAGGCTGATCAGCTTGATGACGTTATCAAGATTTTCGACCAGTTGAATATTGCGATCGTCAATACACCCGAAGACGGTAAGAAAATTATGGACGCGGGTGTTGATAGTGATGACCAGATCGATCTCACTGAAAGCGAAGAGGAAAGCGTAGATTACGTTTCCCGTTCCACCGATCCCGTGCGCATGTATCTGCGTGAAATGGGTGCGGTAGGTCTTCTGGATCGTGAGGGTGAAGTTGTCATCGCCAAGAAAATTGAAAACGGCGAGATGGATGTTCTTTATGCACTGGTTGAAATCCCGGTTGCAATCGAAGAGCTTATCAGCGTCGGTGAAGATCTTGACGAATCTCGTATTAAGCTGAAGGACGTCGTTAAAACCATTGAGGAAGACGACCCCAGCGAAGATGAGATGAACCAGCGCCAGCGTGTTATTTTTCTGCTGGATGAAGTTAAGAAGCTTTACGAGAAAAAACGAGACCTGTACTTCAAGCTCGATGACTGCGCTACCCTTGATAAGAAGGTCGCCAAGCAGCAGAACGAGATTGTAAACTATAAGACTGAAATTGTAGAAAGACTTCGCGACATTAAAATCGAGAAGACTCTCATCGATCAGATCATTGAAACTGTGGGTGACTACGTCAGGCAGATGCATAACTGCCAGCGTGACCTTTCCGCGTACATTCTCTCCACTGGTAAAACCCAGCAGGAGATTAAAGATCTGTTCAAACAGATCGACGAGCGTGAAATCAATCCTGTTGCCGCTTCTGACGAACTCGGCATGACAGTGGATGAGCTCTTTTCTTTTAAGGAAATGATTTCCGGTAAGATGGAAATTCTTGTCCGCTTACAGGATAAATGTTGCCACAATGTGCATGAGCTTGAGGAAGTGCTCTGGCGTATCAAGCACGGTAACCGCAGTGCTATGCGTGCTAAGCAGGAGCTTATCCGCGCTAACCTGCGCCTTGTTGTTTCCATTGCCAAGAAATACACCAACCGCGGCCTGCAGTTCCTCGACCTGATTCAGGAAGGTAACATCGGCCTGATGAAAGCGGTTGATAAGTTTGAATACCAGCGTGGTTACAAGTTCTCCACTTATGCAACCTGGTGGATCAGACAGGCTATCACCCGCGCTATTGCGGACCAGGCCCGTACTATCCGTATCCCGGTCCATATGATCGAGACTATTAACAAGCTGATTCGTACCTCCCGTTACCTCGTACAGGAACTGGGACGCGATCCTTCCCCGGAAGAGATTGCAGAACGTATGGATTACCCGCTGGAAAAAGTTAAGAAAGTACTTAAGATTGCCAAGGAACCCATTTCCCTTGAAACACCCATCGGTGATGAAGAGGATTCGAGTCTCGGTGATTTTATTGAAGATAAGAAGGCCGCAGCGCCTGCTGAAGAGGTGGTCAGCACCAAACTCGGCGAGCAGATTGCGACCGTTCTTTCCGACCTTACCCCCCGTGAGGAACAGGTACTGCGTAAGCGGTTCGGTATCGGCGAGAAATCCGACCACACTCTTGAAGAGGTTGGTAAGCTGTTCAACGTTACCCGTGAGCGTATCAGGCAGATTGAGGCCAAGGCCTTGAGAAAGTTGCGTCATCCTGTTCGCAGCGCACTACTGCGTTCCTACTACGAAAATTAAAAATAAGAGAGCGGTACGGATTGTTGTCCGTGCCGCTTTTTTATATGATGTAGAGACAGCAAGCTTCCGGTTCTGTGGGAAGGATCGGATGCGGGGCATTTATTTACCTTTACGCGAGGTAGGAATAGTGAGGTTCCGGCTCCGGCTGTCCCTGTGTGTCGGCTCTGGTGCTGCGGATTTATTTTAAGTTCGTCGTGCTAGCCAGCCCGGCCAAACGCTTTAAGATTTGAGGATAAATATCTGATGGACAATTCTACTGTTTTGTTTCTTGTACCTGTTATCGCACTTGTCCTTGATCTCGTTTTAGGAGATCCTAAGTGGTTCCCCCATCCCGTACGCTACATCGGGATGGCTCTCGACAAGTACAAAAACTGGGTTTTTTCCACCGGCATGTCCCGTAAAATTATGGGCGGCGTAGGTGTACTGGCTTTCGCTATAGTGGTCTGGAGTGTGCTCAAGATTTTTCTGGCAATTCCCTTCATTGGTGTGCTGATCGGACTGTATCTTGCTTACGCAGGTCTGGCTCTTGGCTCTCTGCTTAATGAACATAAGAATGCTGCAGCCCTGCTGGACAGCGGTAGAACCGAAGATGCCCGTAAGGCAATTGCCGAACTGGTCAGCCGTGATGTATCCGAACTGGATGAAAACGGTCTGCGCAAGGCGCTTGCTGAATCCACCAGCGAAAACCTGAATGACGGTTTCGTTGCTCCTTTCTTTTACCTCGTAGTAACCGGTCCTGCCGGTATGTGGGTTTACAAAACCATCTCCACCATGGATTCCATGTGGGGCTACAAGAATGAAGAATTTAAGGAGTTCGGTTACTACGCAGCTAAGGCTGACGATGTGCTGGCTTTCATTCCCGCACGTATCACCGGTTTTATGATGTTGGCTGCTGGTCGTATCATGAAGCTTGATTGGGAATCCGCTTATGATAATCTCATCACTGATGCCAACAAGACCGAAAGCCCCAACGCTGGTTGGTCCATGGCTCCCGCAGCATGGCTGCTCGGCGCTTCCATGGGTGGCAAGGCTGTATACTTCGGTGAAGAAAAAGAAAAGCCCGTTCTCGGCCCTGAAGGCGGTGAATGGACTTCCCTGAAGCTGAAGAGACTCGGTGCTCTGGTAATGACCACCGCAATCTTCTCCGCTGTTCTGCTCGACATCTATTTTGTAATGGTCTGGGCATCCGGCGCAGTTCACTAGAAATTAATCAGCTTTCAAGTTGACAACGAACCGGAGTTCCGCTTTGCGGGATTCCGGTTTTTTCATACCAATAAAAAAGGAGACTTGAATAATTCAAGTCTCCTTTTTCTATTTAATATGTCTGCCTTCCCAAACTAGCTCAAGCCAAAACTATTAAAAGTTTTAGTATAGTCGAGAGAAACTTTTTACAAAAGTTTCTTTTGCCCTTGGAGAGCAGCCGGAGGCAAATCTATTTCTTCCCGAGTTCTATGCTGCGTTCATAGCTTTTGCGTACCGCGTCAATGATATTGCCGCGGGTGGCTGTACGATCCAGATGCACGAGAGCTTTAACGGTGGTTCCCGCAGGGGAGGTCACCATTTCGCGCAGATGTGCAACATGAAGCTTACTTTCCTGAGCCAGTGTAGTTGAACCCTCAAAGAGTTTCTCCACCATGCCGCGAGCAAGGTCGCGGGGCAGGCCAAGTTCAACTGCGGACTCGATCATGGCATCCATGAAATAAAAGACGTAAGCGGGACCGGAGCCGATAACAGCAGTGAAACTGTCAAACAGGCTCTCTGCGAGTACGTGGACATCGCCGAGAGGAGTGAACATTTCACTTGTGAAAGAGCGTTGCTCTTCGCTCAGATGGGTGTCGTCAAGGCAGACAGCAAATACCCCTGCGTTAACCAGAGCAGGTGTGTTGGGCATAACCCGCACCACTGCACATCTGTTTTCGCATAATTCCCTGAGCTGGCTCACAGTGAGTCCGGCGGCAATGGAGATGACGCATTTTGTCTCGTTGAGCTCGGGAGCAATATCTTCCAGAACTGCGGGAGCGTGCTGGGGCTTGACCGCCAGCACGATAAAGTCGGATTCCTTGGCAAGATCGCGGGCATTTTCACACTGGGTGAGTCCGGTCTCTTCAGCAAGGGCTTTCAGTGCCGCTTTGTTCAGGTCTGAGCCAAGCAGGTTGATGCTGTCATCGCCAGCCATTCCTCTGATTATGGCGGCGCCCATGTTGCCTGTGCCGATAAATCCAACTTTTTTAGTCATATTAGTTTACCATTTCGAGGTTGCTGAAGAAGTAGGGTACTTCGATAGCTGCGGTTTCGGGAGCATCGGAGCCGTGGCATGCGTTAGCTTCGATGCCAGCGCCGAAAGCCTTGCGGATGGTACCTTCTGCTGCTTCATTGGGGTTAGTGGCACCCATGAGGTCGCGGTAACGCTTGATGGCGTCTTCACCTTCAAGAACGGAAACAACACAGGGGCCGGAAATCATGAATTCAACAAGCTCACCGAAGAAGGGACGCTCTTTGTGTACTGCGTAGAAACCTTCAGCCTGAGCCTGAGTCATGTGGATCATCTTGGTTGCCTTGATCTTCAGACCAGCGTCGGTGATCATTTTCAGGATGTCGCCGATTTTGCCGGCTTTAACTGCATCAGGCTTGATGATGGAAAAAGTAAGTTCGCTCATTGTTTAAGTCCTCCAAGTGTATTCTTTTTTGCGGATTTTCGCATTTCTCAGGTTTTACCCTGAATCGGGAAGTTCATGCTGCTGCGATTAGGAAAAAAGCATCCTGTCCGTGGCAACATCCTCGCCGCGAAGGGAGTAGAATCGATCAAGTAGATCTTCTACCTTCAGCCCCTTCTTCTCCTTCCCGGAAATATCCAGAATTATCATGCCCTGATGGAACATGATCAATCTATCGCCCATGTTGATGGCCTGATTCATGTTATGGGTAACCATAAGCGTGGTCAGGTTGTCACGGCGCACAACGGCGTCGGTTATATCAAGAATTTTGCGTCCTGTCTTGGGGTCAAGCGCGGCTGTATGCTCGTCCAGTAACAAAATGTCCGGCCTTGTCATTGTTGCCATAAGCATGGTTAAAGCCTGTCTTTGTCCACCGGACAGCAGTCCAACCTTATCCGCAAGTCTGTTTTCAAGCCCAAGTCCGAGAGTCGCAAGCTGTTCTTGAAACAGCTCCCGGTCACGTGCTTTTACGCCCAAACCCAGCCCTCTGCGTTTGCCTCGTTTGAGGGCCAGCGCCATGTTCTGCTCAATGGAAAGTGAGCCGCAAGTGCCAAGCAACGGGTCCTGAAATACGCGACCCAGATTGGCGGCACGTTTGTGTTCCGGCCAGCGGGTAACATCTTTACCTGCAATGGAAATGGAGCCACTGCTGAGCATGAAGGTTCCGGCAATTGAGTTCAGAAAAGTTGATTTTCCGGCCCCGTTGGAGCCGATAACGGTAATGAATTCTCCGGCATTAACAGTGAGGTCAATTCCGCGCAGAGCCTGTACTTCATTGACGCTGTCCGGATTGAAGGTCTTGGCTGCTTTTACAACTTTAAGCATTATGCAGCCCTCCTTTTGAGCAGTCCGCTCTTAATCTGCGGGGAGACCAGAGCCACAACGACCAGCGCTGCGGTCACGAGGTTCAGGTCACTGGGAGTGAATGCGAAGTCGCCCAAACGTACGCCAAGAGCCAGCGCGATGGCGATGCGGTAGACAATGGAGCCGAGCAGGGCGGAAAGCATAGCCCGTGTAACATTGGGTTTGCCGAAAAGGGTTTCCCCGATGATAACTGAAGCAAGGCCCGCGATGATGGTACCGATACCCATGTTGACGTCAGCTGCTCCTTGGTTCTGAGCTACCAGAGCGCCGGAGAGGGCGACCATACCGTTTGAAAGGCCGACACCGAAGATGATCATCATATCGCGGTTAACGCCGAGGCTGGTAATCATTTTGGGGTTGTCTCCGGTGGCGAGCATTGCCAGTCCGAAAGATGTTTTCAGGAACCAGATCAATGCAAGCAAGGCTGCACCGGAAATGAGTGCGAAAAGAATGGGAGTGGAAAAGTGGGGTGCCAGTCCGCTAAGTTCAATAAACTGGTCAATGAGGGTGTCTTCGCCAAGCAGGGTCATGTTCGGCCGGCCCATAATGCGGATATTTATTGAGTAAAGGGAGATCATGGTCAGAATGGAAGCCAGCAGGTGCAGTATTTTGAACTTTGTGTTCAGGATTCCGGTTACTGCCCCGGCAATAAATCCGGCCCCTACAGCCATGGCCATGCCCGCAAGCGGATGATAGCCATTGCTGATGGCAACCGCCGATACAGCAGCCCCAAGCGGCAGACTGCCGTCTACAGTAAGGTCAGGAAAGTCCAGCACCCGAAATGTCAGGTACACACCTAGTACCATGAGCCCGAAAGCAGTCCCCTGCTCAATAGCTCCCATAAATGCATATAAACTGATCATGAGTATATGCCGCCTCCGGCGGCCCGAAATGAAAAAGTTACGTAAAAAGACGAAATAATGTCTATGGATGATATTATAAGCGGTTGTGAAGAATTGTCCGCTGCAATCCGTCGGGGCATTATGTAAATCAAAATCCAGCGGTTTTACAAGGGTAAATAAGGGTTAATTTTAAATGAGAATCAAGCTTTGTTTCTGAGCTGATGCAAAGATTGTTTAATTGGATTACATTGAATTAAGTTCCGGTTGAAATGTAGTTGCTGAATGAAGGAGAGCAAACATGAATTTGAGTAGAGCATATGCGGGCAGAAGGAGTTTTAACTGTGTTTGGATTGGAATTACGTTTTGTATCCTAAGTGTTCTTCTGTTTCTGCCCTTGGCATGGGCCGGAGATGGATTGAAGTTAGAGTTGCCCCGTATTGCTGTTGTCTCCACCGGAGGAACCATTGCTGAGAAGACAGATTCCCATACTGGGGGAGCGGTTCCAGCTGTATCCGGGAAAGAACTGGTTGCTGCTGTCCCAGGGTTGGCTGTTGTTGCCGAGATAAGTGTTCATCAATTATGCAATATTGATAGTTCCCAGATGAGTCCGCAAATCTGGGCGGAGTTAAGCCAAAAGGTTAATGAGCTGTTGGCTGATAAGGATGTTGACGGTGTTGTTGTGACTCATGGAACGGATACCATGGCCGAAGGTGCGTACTTTCTGGATTTGACGACTAGAAGCAATAAGCCGGTGGTATTTACCGGAGCCATGAATGATGCTTCCAGTGCTGATCCTGACGGTCCCGGAAATCTTATGAATGCCGTGATTCAGGCTGCATCTGCTGATGCCCGGAATTGGGGTGTAACTGTCACCCTGAACAGATACATCAATTCTGCACGGACGGTGCGTAAGACCCAGACAACAAACATGCAGACCTTTATGTCTGGCGAAAAAGGGTATTTGGGATATATTTCTGGAAAAAAAATTTACCGTATTAATGAGCGGGTGCATCGGCGGCATCTGCCTTTGCCCGCAAAGTTGCCGAAGGTAGTTTATATATCAATGTATGCTGGTGCGGATGGTTCGCTTGTGCGCCATGCTGTTGATTCCGGTGCAAAGGGGCTGGTAATTGATGGTGTTGGAGCAGGAAATGTGAATAAGGATGTTTATGAGGCCATTAAATACGGGCTAAGCAAAAAGGTAGCAGTGGTGATTTCTTCCTCTGTTTATTTCGGTTCGGTTGAGCCGATTTACGGCGGTCCGGGAGGTGGGAAGACATTGTCTGATAACGGCTGTATTCTTGCCGGAAATCTTAAAGGACATAAAGCCAGATTGCTGCTCATACTTGGACTGGCGAATTACGGAAATGATTATGAAAAACTAAAAGAGCTGTTTGCAAAATAGTTTTCATAAAAAAAGGCGCGGAACTTTCCGCGCCTTTTAAATTTTTATGTCGTGCAAGTGTTTACTTAATAACCTTGTCGGCCCGATTCATAACTTGTGTAGGAATTTTCACTCCCATTTTAGCTGCTGCTTTTTCGTTTACGAAGAGGCGTAGGTTCTGAAGTGTTTCGACTGGCATGTCTGCAGGCTTGGCTTTGCCGCCGAGAATGCGGGCAGCCATGTCTGCAGTCTGCAGACCCATGCGGTAGTAGTCGACAGCCAGCGCAGCCACGGTTCCGCGTTCAACGGAATCGGTGTCTGCGGAGAATATAGGCAGCTTGTTCTGGCGGCAGACCTTGATAGCTGCTTCAAGGCCGGAAACAACGGTGTTGTCCAGCGGGATGTAGATTGCTTCACATTTACCTACAAGACTCTTAGCAGCCTGATAAACGCCGCTGGAGTTGGCAATGGATGCTTCTTCTACTTTGATTCCGAAATCCTTGCAGATTTCCTTGAGCAGGTTGGTCAGCACGATGGAGTTGGCTTCGCCTGCATTGTAGATGGTACCGATGGTTTTAACATCGGGCATAAATTCTTTAATTAGCTCAACCTGACGCAGAACCGGACTCATGTCAGTCATGCCGGATATGTTCTTCCCAGGCAGCATGAGGCTTTTTACCAGACCAGCAGCTACGGGGTCAGTAACTCCGGTGAAGAGTACGGGGATATCCTTGATCTTCTGGGCTACGGCCTGTGAAGACGGGGTGGTAATGGTCAGGACCAGATCGGGATTTTCACCCTTGATCTGGTTAGCGATCTGAATGTTGGTAGCCTGATTACCCTGAGCAATATGCTCATTGTAAATTACGTCGAAACCGGCTTCTTTGAGTCTATCCTTAAAACCGTCCCTCATGGCATCGAGGGAGGGATGTTCTACAATCTGGGAAATAGAGACTGTGTAAGTCTGGGCGGAGTGAATGACGGGGACCGTCACCATGAACAGAAGTACGAGAAATAGGAGGATTTTTTTCATCCTGATACAACCCTTTATTGAAAAATTATTTAATAAAAAGAATCTGCCCTTAAAATGACACTTAAGTCAAGACAGGATCAAAATTATTTTTTATAATTATAGATTTAGCCGCAGATTTAAATCCCGGCTGCATGGCAATCCTGCAATAGCTGTATGGCACCGGGCTTAGCTGTTGGGGCGCAACGAACTTACCGGAACAATCCTGATTTTACCTTTGTTTTCAGCAACCCATTGGCGGATGGCTTTGAGAGTCTCGTGGTTCGGATGTCCGATAGCAATGGCTTGTCCTTTTTTGCGGGCGATTTTGGCTGCCTTGGAAAGCTGGTATTTAATAGCACCAACATCCTTGACGTTATCAAGGAATATGTTGCGTTCATAAAAGGTTACACCAGCTTTGGAGGCGGCTCGGCGTCCCGCACTTTTGGGGGTTGTGCGGCTGTCGAGGAAGAACAGGTGCTTTTTGTGCAACTGTTTCAGGGCAACAAGCATACCGCTGTAGTTTTCCGTGAAGCTTGAGCCCATGTGGTTGTTCAGTCCGGTGGCACCGGGTACTTTGGATATAGCTGCAAGGGTTATCTGGCTGATTTTGTCTGCATTCATACCTACCAGCAGGGCATCAGCACCGGGGTTGACTTTGGGATAACCTTTAGGCTGCATGGGCAGGTGGACCATGATTTCATTGCCGCTTTTTCTGGCGATGGCGATAGTCTTCTTCACATGGGAACTGTTGGGCCAGATGGAAAAAGTAATTTTTGCATCCAGTGCGGCTAACCCTTTGGCGAGCCTGAGATCCTCTCCCATGTCATCAATTACGATAGCCAGCTTGGGAGCATTGGGATCAAGTTTAACCGGAGCTGGTTTCTGTGTCTTTACTACCGGGGTAAAGATGGAAAATTTGTGAGTGGGGACACCGTTGATGCTGATCAGCCATTTGTCCGTTGCAACTTCGTGCAGGCTGGCGTTAAGCGCAGTGTATTCCAGTCCCTTCTCAATGTCGGCAAGGAATGCCTTTTTATCGCCTGCTACGGGAAAGCTGAGTTGCTGGAAGTGGTAATCGCGTCCCTGATGTTTTTTCAGGGATACATCTTCCAGCCGCAGATCGCTCATGGAGATTTTGGCGGCTTTGAGGGTATTGATCAGGCTTAAGTCGATTTGTTTGACCAGATCATCAAGGTCGCCTTCCATGGGCTCTTCGTAGAGCTGGGGAGAAGTTGTCTGCTCAGCGAGAGCCTGATTTTCATCGGAGGGATTCTTGGAAGCATTGCTTTCCGGTGAAGGTGCAACGACCAGAGCAATTATCAGGCATAAGGCTGCCGCAAAGACAACAGTCAGGGCACCAATAGTGAGAGGCTTGGAAAGATGAGCCCGAAATCCCGGTTTGGTTTCCGGGATTTCGGGCTGTTTGTTTTGTTCGGAGCTGTTTTGATCCACTTTTTTAAACCTTAATGTTACTTGATTTCTTTCAGGCGGGGAAGCTGTTTCACCATCTGCAGGGCCAGTCTGAGCTGGTTGTCCCTTTCAAGCATTTTTTTGGCTTTGTCATCCTGTACCATGGCGTCTTTTTTGTCTTTGCCGTTGTTTTCAAGGTGACGGCTGAGGTCTTTTTCACGCAGGATGAAGCGGTCATCTTTATCTTTGTCTTCCACCGGGGGAACAAAGGGGTAGATGATATCGGGATCAATTCCCTCGGCCTGAATGGAGCGGCCGCTGGGAGTGTAATAAAGGGCGGTGGTCAGTTTGATACCGGAACCGTCAGCCATGGGAATAATGGTCTGTACGGAACCCTTACCGAAGGTGCGCTCACCGAGCAGCAGGGCACGGTCATGATCCTTGAGTGCTCCGGCTACGATTTCGGAAGCTGATGCGGAACCTGCGTTGATCAGGGTCACGATGGGCACATGCACGTCAGTGGCCTGTTCTCCTGCCATGAAATCCTTGCGGCTGGCTTTGTTGCGGCCTTCAATGTAGACGATCAGACCGTCGTTAATGAAGGTGTCAGCAACGGATACTGCCTGTGTGAGCAGTCCGCCGGGGTTGTTGCGCAGGTCAAGTATCACACCTTTGAGGGTATGTTTTTTCTTGTATTCGCGAAGTGCCTTATGCATTTCACGAGTAGTGTTTTCATTGAATCTTGTCAGTCGCAGGTAGAGGATACCGTCTTCCAGTTCTTGGCTCTTTGCGCTGATGATGGGAATGGTGTCGCGGGTGATGGTTATTTTTTCAGGTTTGTTGGCATCTTTGTGCAGGATGGTCAGGATAACATCAGTGCCGCGTTTACCCCTGATTTTGCCTACGGCTTCCATAAGGGAAATGGACTGGGTGGATTCACCGTCAATTTCAAGAATGATATCACCAGCTTTGAGTCCAGCCTTGTAAGCAGGAGTGTCCTCAATGGGGGAAATAACAGTCAGGCGACCTTTTTCCATGCTGATCTCAATACCGATGCCGCTGAATTCACCGCTGGTGGATTCCTGCATTTCCTTGAAATCATCAGTGGAAAGAAAAGTGGAGTGCGGGTCAAGCTGTTCGAGCATGCCCTTTACTGCGTCATCAACTAGTTCTTTGCGGGAGATGTCGTTAACGTAATTATGTTCCACCAGATCTAATACCTGCGAAAATCTGCGCAGGGGTTCAAAACGGTTTTCATCAACGGCTTGTGTCGGTTCCGGTGCAACGGAGACTACGAAAAGAGAGATGATCGCAATCATCCACAAGGTTTTTCTCATGTGTTCCTCCAGCGTGGTGGGTGCTGTATCTTGCTCAAGTTATTGTACATTAGTTTCGGGCAAGCCATTTTTGCGGGTTAACGGGTTTCTGATGGAAACGCAATTCAAAATAGAGTCCCGTTTCTTTCAAGTTAGGGTAATACCCTGTTTTACCGATAATTTCATCCTTTTCAACCTCCTGCCCGGTTTTAACGAAACTTTCGGCCAGGTAGGCGTAAAGGGAGTAGTAGTTGTAGCCGTGATAAATAATCACAACCCGCCCAAATCCCCTGAGGGTGTCGTTGTGCACGACTTTTCCCCAGAAGATTGATTTAACATCAACATTTCCGGTGGTCTGGATTCCGATACCGCGTACAGGCGGTTTGGCGGAAGGCTTGAACCGGACCTTGGTATCCCCCTCGCATGGGCGGGGTAAGGACCCTTTAAAATTGGCAATTTTTTTGCTTGTCAGGCTTTTCAGTCTGTAATTCAGTTTGTTGATTGTTTCAAGGAGACCTTTCAGTTCCTGCTCTCTGCTGATTTTCAGGGCGCGGATGGATTTGATTCCGGCCAGCAGGCTGAGTTTATCCTTGAGTAATCCATCTTTGGTGCTGTTGATTTCTGAAAGCTTGGATTGCGCTTTCAGACGCAAATCTTTCTGGATTTCAAGGTTGGCGGCGATTTGGTCTGCTTTTTCCTGTGCCTTGTCTAATTCAACTTTGGTGTCATTATAGAGTGAAGCCAGCCAGACGAAATTACGGTCAGCCTTTTCCCAGTCATCCAATGATCCGAACCTATTCTCAAGCTTGCGCGAATGGACAGGCCAGAGCTTGGTCAGCATGGTTTTCAGCTTATCAACTATTTCTGCCAGTTCATCTTCAAGAACGCGCTGGTCCGCCTTGGCTGCCTGTTCATCTTCCATGATGCCCGCGAGGTCGTCTTCCTGACGGAAAAGCTCACGCTCCACATCACTGATGCGATCCTCAATGGCAGCAAGTTCCCCGAACATTGAACGTTCTTCACGGGTAAGTTTGAGCAGTTCCTGTTTCTGAGCTTTAACGGTCTGCCTGGTGTCCTGAATTTCTTCCTTAAGCCTGTTTACCGTGGAGTCCGCAGAAGCGGGCATAGCACCGCAAAGCAACAGCAATGCTAAAGTCACGATGATCAGGGATGTTTTGGTAAGTATTCGGGACATAGGCTGAAATCAGTTTTCCAGAAATTTACCCAGAGGGCAGTTTTCGCAGTCAGGGTTTGATTTTTTGCACCAATGTTTGGCTGCGCGTACAATCAACGCGTGGTATTCATTGTACATTTCTACGTCGGGATCAAGCACATCCATGAAATAATCCTGCAATTCATGATAGTCGATGTCCTCATGGATCAGCATGTGGCGGTTGAAAATCCTGCGTGTGTAGGCATCTACCACGAATACAGGTTTGTTCAATGCATAGAGCAGAATGGAATCTGCTGTCTCTGGTCCGATTCCGTTGACTGCCAACAGTTTCTCGCGCAGTTCAAAGGTCTCTACTTCTTCCAAGTCCGTGATACACGTTGCTGAATTCTCGTCAAGGAAATCGAGGAAATTATTGAGTCTTACCGCCTTCATACGGAAAAATCCCGAAGGCCGGATCAGCTCCTGCAACTCGTCCATGGAGAATTTACGTAAGCCTTGTGGAGTTAATCCGTCGTTCTCCTTCAGGTTATTGATGGCCTTTTCCACGTTAGTCCAGTTGGTATTCTGGACCAAAATGGCTCCCACGGCAATCTCGAACGGGCTTTCACCCGGCCACCAATGGCAAGGCCCCAGCCTTTCGGAAAGGGCTTTGTAATAATTAAGTAGAATATCTTCACGATTCATTTTAAGTAAAGATGCGAAGCATTAGTAAAAGTTTTTGGGATTCTTAAACCCTTTTTTCAAAAAGGGTTTAAGCCGCCGGAGGCTATATCTTTTAATCAAAAAGCGCGAAGCGCATCAAATTAGTCTGCACTGACATCGCGCCAGAGGAGTCCGGCCCATTCACCAATGGTGAAGATTTCCGGGGCGGGCAGTCCTGCTTCAATGTAGGTTGCTGCTACTTTCTCGGCCTGTTCCACAAGGATACCGGAAAGGATCAGGATGGAATTATCTTTCAGGCGTGCAGTGACATCAGGGCAAAGCTCGATGAGTGGTCCGGAAAGGATGTTTGCAACCACCAGCTCGTATTTGAGTTTCGGGTCAATGGAATCGGCACTGCCTACGGAAAGGATGATGCCGCCTACATTGTTGTTATCGATGTTTTCTTGTGCACAGACGATGGACTGCGGATCAATGTCTACACCGACACCTTTCAGGCCGAGCTTGGCAAGGGCAATGGCGAGGATCGCGGAACCGGTACCGAGATCGAAAAATTCCATATCCGCATTCAGTTTCCCTTCTTCAGCCAGTTTGCTGATCAATTCAAGGCAAAGAGCAGTGGTGGGGTGGCTGCCTGTGCCGAAAGCCATTTTAGGTTCAATGATGATGTGGTCCTTGCCTTCGGTTTTCTTTTCTAGCAGCCACGGGGGCAGGATTTCGAATTGTCCGCAGGTTACGGGTTCGAAATAATCCTTCCATGCAAGTCCCCAGTTCTCGTCTTCGATTTCTTCGCCCACGCATCCGGCGTTAGGCCAGCGTTTTTTGATCTCTTCCACGATTTCCATGCCCAGAGGATGGTCTTCCAGATGGATGGTGTAAAAAATGGAATCGTCATCAAGTGGCTTTTCCTCCCAGCCGTGAGCTACACGTGTGCCGAGGTAAACCTGACATTCATCGCTTTCAAGCTCGGAAAGAGTGAATTGAATTCTAAGCAGTTTAGGCATTGGTGTTCCTTATATTGAGATCTGGTTTGATTGTTTAATTAATGGTCAGTGTTTTCGAGATAGCAGTACATGAAAATGCCCAGATACTCCACCGAGTACCTGAGCATTTTATGTTTATTTGCTTAATCCCCGTCGAGCAGGGAAGAATCGTATGTTTTAGACAATACGGTCAATGAGATTACCCTTGCCGGTCAGGCTGTGTATTGCCTGATCCACAACTTTTTGCTGTTCATCTGTATGCAGATGCAAAGTGGACGCATCAATAGAGTCCGGAACTGCGTCCGGCATTTCAGCCAGTCTTCCAGATGGCTGCCAAGGCTCAATGCTGGTGTCCTGAACACCGCCTTGTACTGGTGTGGCAAGTGCAATATCATCCATAGATTAAAGATAAGCCCGTATGGCTTGTTGGTCAAGCTATGCCTGCTCGGCAAGCAATCCCTCAAGCGCATTGAGAAATGCAACGAGGTCTTTTTTATCAATGGTCAGAGCAGGGAGCAGTCTGAGTATTGTTCCCTTAGTCAGGTTCAATATAAAACCTTTTTCGCGCAGGGCGGTGAAGATTTCACTGCCGTCAAAGTTCAGTTCCACGCCGAGCATCAGACCGAGTCCGCGAACAGATTTGATTTTGCCGGGGAATTTTTCCTGCAATTTGCCAGCCTCGGCTTTGAAGAAATCTCCCAGTTCGGCTGCGCGTTCATCAAGTTTGTCCTCGGTCATAATATCGATGACCTTGGATGCGACTTTGGAAACCAGTGCGCCTCCGCCAAAGGTGGTGGCGTGGCTGCCGGGAGTGAAACCCTTGGCGACTTCCTCGGTTGCTAGCATGGCGCCCATGGGCAGTCCATTGGCAAGGGCCTTGGCGGAAGTGAAAATGTGCGGGGTCACTCCGTAATGCTGGTGTGCCCACCATTTGCCTGTCCTGCACAGGCCGGACTGTACTTCATCAACGATGAGCAGAATGTCATTTTCTTTGACCAGTTCGGTTACTGCCTTGACGTACTCCTCGGGCAGGGGCTTGATACCGCCTTCACCCTGTACCATCTCGATCATGACCGCAGCGGTCTTCTCAGTGATGGCGGATTTGAGGGCTTCAGCATCGCCTGCGGGGACGTATTTGAATCCTTCGGGCAGGGGAGCGAAGCCGTCTTTAATGGGGCCGGTCTGCCCGGTGGCGGTCAAGGTAGCCATGGTCCGTCCGTGAAAGGAACCCTCAAGGGTGATGATTTCGAAGGCGTCCCTTTCTTTTACGGTGCGCATGTATCTTCTGGCCAGCTTGATGGCTGCTTCATTGGCTTCTGCACCGGAGTTGGCGAAGAATACTCTGTCAGCATCGCAAGTGGCGAGGAGCTTTTCAGCTAGTTCGACCTGTTCTTCCTGATAGAAAAGGTTGCTGACCTGAACCAGTTTGCGGGCCTGTTCAGCCATGATGTCCGCGAGGTCGTCGCGGCAGTGGCCGATGTTGACCACGGAAATGCCGGAAAGTAGGTCTATGTATTCTTTACCTTCAAGGTCCCACAGTCTGGAACCTTTAGCTTTGCTAACGTTTACGGGATATCTGCCGTAGGTGTTGCAGATGGATTTCTGTTCGGCGGCTACAAGTGTATCGTGTTTACTCATGGTATTATTTTATATCAGTGGAGATTACTTTTTTCCTGTATGCCCGAATCCTCCGGCACCTCTGGTTGTGTCGGAAAGTTCTTCGCTGGGAGTCAGCCGGGCATGGCAGTAGGGCATGAAAACGAGCTGTGCAATGCGCTGTCCACGCTCAATTCGTCGCTTCTCTCCCGATGTGTTGAGTAGGGAAACTTTGATCTCTCCACGGTAGTCAGGGTCGATTACTCCGACTCCCTGACTGACGGTCAGGCCGTCTTTGGTGCCCAGTCCGCTGCGGGAATAAATAAACCCGGCAATACCCGGAGAAGTGATTTCAATGGCGATTCCGGCGGGGAAGGCGTACCTGCCGCCTGCTTCAATTTCCACGAAATCCTCTTCAATACAGGCACGCAGGTCCACTCCGGCGGAGTTGGGGGTCGCGTAGTCCAGACCGCCTTCGCTGGCTGTCTCACTGAGGAATTTTACTTTTACTTCAACTGGATTGGATTGGGTGGGATTCATCTTTCTATCCTTGAACAAGTGATATTTTGAAGAGGCAGAATGCTCTTGTAAGGCTAATGTGTCAACTTTCTATCCAGATTATTGCTAAACTGTCTTGAAAAGTTAACCTGAATAAGGCAAATAATAAAAATGAGTGTAAAAGGTTCGGGGTTTCTGATATATTCGACCAATCACCCCGTTTCGAATCAATATTCAAGGAGATAACTATGCAGCCGCTTCGCGTTTATAGCGTCGTTCCACGTCTGCCCAGTCAGCTGAAAGAGCTTTGGGACTTGGCATATAACTTTCTTTTTGTCTGGAACAGCGACATTGCCAGTATCTTTTCTTCCATTGATCAGGTCCTCTGGCGGGATTGCCAGCAGAACCCTGTGAAGTTTCTGAACAGCCTGCCTCAGCAGCAGCTTGAGGAATTGGCTAACGATGATTTTTTTGTGCAGCGTCTCAAGGAAGCCGCCAAGGTGCAGAGAAATTACCTTGCACGTGAAGGTTGCTCCTACAAATTTGACGGTGCCAAGAAAGACCAGCCTGTCGTAGCCTATTTCAGTTTTGAATACGGTATCGGCCTCAGTCTGCCTATTTATTCCGGTGGTCTCGGTATTCTTGCAGGTGATCATCTCAAGTCAGCAAGTGACCTGAACATTCCTTTGATTGGGATCGGTCTTTGCTATCAGCACGGCTACTTCCGTCAGTATATGACTCAGGACGGCTGGCAGCAGGAAAGGTACCCCAGCCATGATTTCGAGGAAATGTCCATCAAGGCGGCAAAGGATAAAGACGGCAAGGACGTGATGTTTTCTCTGGATATGAAAGGTCAGCCTCTTCATGTAAAAGTCTGGTACGTAGAGGTCGGACGCGTAACACTTTACCTGCTTGATACAAATATCCCGGAGAACCCGGCTAATTTCAGGGCAATCACTGCACGTTTGTATGGTGGTGATCTTGAAATGCGCCTTTGGCAGGAAATCCTGCTTGGCATCGGCGGCGTTAAGGCTCTTGCCGCTCTTGGCCTCGAGCCGAGTGTTATTCATATGAATGAAGGACATTCCGCTTTTGCAGGGCTGGAACGTATCCGTATTTTTATGACTGAGCACGGTCTCTCCTTTGAAGCGGCTATGGAAATGGTTGCCTCTTCGAGTATTTTTACCACGCACACCCCGGTCCCGGCGGGTAACGACCGTTTTCCGGCAGACCTGATGCGTCCTTACTTTGAACCATATGCCCAGACCATGGGACTTGCGTACAAAGTTTTTCTGTCTCTCGGCAGGGAAGACCCCCGTGATGATGCGGAACAATTTTGCATGACCGTGCTGGCTTTGAAGCTTTCCCGTTTTAACAATGGTGTATCCAAGCTTCACGGACATGTTTCTCGTAATATGTGGCAGAAGGTCTGGCCGCAGTATCCGGTGGAAGATGTTCCTATTGGCGCTATTACCAACGGCGTGCATATGCCGACATGGGTTGCAACTGATTTCTCTTTGCTCTTTGATCGTTATCTTGGCCCCAACTGGCGTGAGGACCCGGATTGCGCAAAGGTTTGGAGACAGACCGATAATATTCCCGATGCTGAGCTTTGGCGTACCCATGAGCGGCTCAGGGAACGGTTGGTGGACTTCGTGCGTAAACGTCTACGCCGACAGCTTATGAATATCGGTGCGAGACGCAAGGAAATCGAGCTTGCGGATGAAGTGCTTGATCCTCGCGCTTTGACCA
This sequence comes from Maridesulfovibrio sp., assembly GCF_965230075.1. Taxonomy (GTDB): domain Bacteria; phylum Desulfobacterota; class Desulfovibrionia; order Desulfovibrionales; family Desulfovibrionaceae; genus Maridesulfovibrio. The sequence goes on from NZ_OZ245945.1 coordinate 1,754,189, forward strand.
TCGGTTTTGCGCGCAGATTTGCCACTTATAAGCGTGCCGGATTGCTGTTTAAGGATAAAGAACGTCTGCTCAAGATAATTTCCGATTCCAAGCAGCCTGTGCAGTTTATTTTTGCCGGTAAGGCACACCCGCAGGATAACGAAGGTAAGAAACTCATTCAGGATCTTATTCAGTTCTGCCGTCGTGAAGAATGCCGCATGAGTCTTGTCTTTCTTGAAGACTATGACATGAAAATTGCCGATTACATGGTTCAAGGTTGTGATGTCTGGCTGAATACTCCGAGACGTCCTCTTGAGGCCTGCGGTACCAGCGGCATGAAAGCCATGGCAAACGGTGTGCTCCAGTTCAGCACCCCGGACGGCTGGTGGGATGAAGCCTATCTGCCCGATAACAGCCTCGGCTGGGCAATTGGTCGTGGCGAAGACTACAATGACCATGAATATCAGGATTTTGTAGAGAGTCAGACTCTTTACAAAGTACTTGAAAATGACATAATTCCCGAATTCTATGACCGAGGCCACGGCAGCCTTCCCCGCAGCTGGATTGCCAAGGTCAAGAAGGCGCTACGAATTCTGGGACCGGAATTCAATGCTAACCGTATGGTGGAAGATTACACTGAAAAGGCTTATCAGCCTGCATACAGTAACTACGCCACCATGCATAAGGATGACTTCCAGGGTGCCAAGGATCTGGCAGCATGGAGAATGGAAGTGATGACCAAGTGGTCCAGCCTGAAGGTTCGCAACATTCGTTCAGAAACTCATACCGATGTTTATGTTGAGGAACCGATCATTATTACTGCAGAGGTCTTTCTCAACGGATTGACCCCGGATAATGTTCAGGTGGAAATCTATGCCGGACCTGTAGGTCAGGATGGCAAGTTCGCCCGCCGCAACACCGTGGTTATGACTCCGGAAGAAGATATGGGTGGAGGCTGGCATGTCTATCAGGGCGAGGTTATGCCTCATGAGGCCGGAAGGTTCGGTTATACCGTGCGTATCCTGCCCAAGCATGAACTCCTGCTTGATCCTCATTCTCTTGGACTGATCCATTGGGCACAATAAAAGGAACTAGATGCCGAAAGGAAAAATTAAAATAATCAAGTCACGAAGCGGGGTCCTCAAGGGCCCCGTTTTCTTTTTGTTGTTTTGCAGCCTGTTATTCAGTGCGGCAACTGTATCAGCGTTCGAAGCTAAAGTTCGTTATGTAATAGACGGCGACACCTTCATTCTCGCTAATAACAAGCATGTGCGTATTGCCGGGATTGATACCCCGGAAATAGGGCGGGATGGCAAACCTGATCAGTACTATGCCCAGCAGGCGAAATCCATGTTGAACAAGTTGATCCTCGGCAAGCGGGTGCGCATTGAATATGCCGGGAAAGGGACAGATCGTTATAAGCGTATAATCGGCTGGGTCTATGTGGATGATGTCTTTGTAAACAAACGAATGATCCGTAACGGTGCGGCATTTTTTTATTTCCATAAGGGAAATGATAGGGGCAAACAGAAATTACTTCTCCAAGCCCAGAGAAAAGCCTATGATGAAAAGAAAGGTTTCTGGCCATTTATCGGCAAGCTAAAAAAATACAACAAACCATGGGTAGGTAATAAAAACAGCCGTCGCTGCTTTCTTACCGGTGATAGATATGCCAAAAAGATCAGTTGGAGAAATAAAGTGAAATTTTCCAATCTCGGCGAAGCCTTTTATGATGGTTACTCACCAGCAAGGCATTTAAATTTTTGGCCTGTTGTTAAGTAAAGTGAGGCAATAAAGTGCTTTTCAGAAAATTTGCCAGTACGTTCCATGAATTTCGCATTGTGCGTGACCCGGACCTGTGCATCGACTGTAAGGTCTGTATCAAACAGTGCTCTTATGAAGCGCATTTCTGGGACGACGCACGTGAAAAAGTAACCCATGATAATCGTAAGTGCGTAGGCTGCCACCGTTGTGCGGCTTTGTGTCCCACTGCGGCATTGACCATCAAGCTGAATGAGTCTGATTTTCGGCCCAATGCTACTTGGCGTCCTGAGTTTGCGCGCAATATTTATAATCAGGCCGAGAGTGGGGGTGTGCTGCTGGCAGGCATGGGCAGCCCGGTGGATATTCCTGTTTACTGGGACCGTCTGCTGCTTGATGCCAGTCAGGTAACCAATCCATCCATTGATCCCTTGCGTGAACCAATGGAATTGAAAACCTTCCTCGGTGCCAAGCCGGATAAGGTTGAAGTTGAATTTGACCCGGACGGTAATCCGAAACTTAAAACCGAGCAGACCCCTCAGATAGAATTGGCTACTCCGATCACCTTTGCAGGTATGTCATTCGGAGCTATTAATTACAACCTGCATGCGGCAATGGCTATGGCAGCCAAGGAACTCGGTACGGTTTACAATACCGGGGAAGGAGGGCTGCACAAGTCGCTTTACGAATACGGGCAATGGACTATTGTGCAGGTGGCTTCCGGGCGTTTTGGCGTACATAGCGATTATTTGAATGCCGGAATAGCTATTGAAATTAAGGTCGGACAGGGGGCAAAGCCAGGAATCGGTGGACACCTGCCGGGTGAGAAAATTAACGGTATGATTTCCGAAACCCGTATGATCCCACCGGGTTCAGATGCAATTTCACCCGCACCTCATCACGATATTTATTCCATTGAAGATCTGTTGCAACTTATTTTCGCGCTTAAGGAAGCCACAGAATATCGGGTTCCAGTGGCGGTTAAGATCGCGGCAGTGCATAATGTTGCGGCCATCGCGTCCGGCGTGGTCCGTGCAGGGGCGGATATCCTGACCCTTGATGGTATGAAGGGCGGAACCGGTGCGGCTCCGGCCATGACCCGCGACAATGTGGGGATTCCCATTGAGTTGGCTCTTGCCAGCGTGGACCAGCGGCTGCGTGATGAGGGTATCCGTTCCAAGGCTTCGATTATTGCCGGGGGTGGATTCCGCTGCAGTGGAGATGTCATCAAGGCCATTGCTCTTGGTGCGGATGCGGTCAATATCGGTACTGCAGCTCTGATTGCCGTGGGCTGTACCCTTTGTGGACGTTGTTACACAGGAAAATGTCCGTGGGGTATCGCTACCAATGATAAGAGACTGGCCAAGCGACAGAATCCGGAAGTTGCTGCGGAACGGCTGGTTAACCTTGTGCGCGGCTGGTCCCATGAGATTGAGGAAATGCTCGGCGGCATGGGGCTTAACTCAATTGAAAGTTTGCGTGGTAACAGGGATAAGTTGAGAGCTGTAGGGCTGACTGATGCTGAAATGCAGATTCTGGGTGTGAAACATGCGGGACGGTAAGTAAAATATGAAACGTATTTATCCTGACAGGGAGTTGTGCATCGGGTGTGGGCTGTGTGTGCTGGGCTGCCTCGCTGCCCATTCCAAATCACATGATCTTATCCTTGCGTATAAGGAAGAGCGAGCCAAGGGATTAGTCGCTCGCAAACGGTTAATTGAAGATGATGAAGTGTGTGTTGCCATCAGTTGCAGGCATTGCGAGGAACCGGAATGTGTACCGGTTTGTATTTCCGGGGCCTTGAGCAAAGATGATGAAACCGGAATCACAATGTACGATGCTGATAAATGCGTGGGCTGCTGGTCCTGTATTATGGCTTGTCCGTACGGGGCTATCCAGCGTGACAAGTATAATAATATGATTATCAAGTGTGATCTTTGCGCGGGTAGAAAGAACGGTCCGGCCTGCGTGGAAGCCTGTCCTAACCGGGCTTTAAAATATGAGGAGAGGTAGCCATGGCATACGTGATCATCGGTAACGGCATTGCTTCGCTTGGAGCCATTGACGGTATCAGGAAATATGACCGCAAAACCCTGATTACAGTGATTGGGGCCGAGAATACTGCTGCCTATGGCAAGCCGCTGACCTCTTATTTACTTGCCGGGAGGATAAGTCCGGAACGGCTGTCCATGCGGCCTGATGACTATTACAAGGGCAAGAATGTAACCCTCAAGCTGGCTACATATATTGATAGGATAGATCTCGAATCTCAGGAGTTACAGACTTGCGAAGGTGAACATATTTCGTTTGAAAAGCTTCTCATTGCTACAGGCGGGAAGCCATATGTTCCTCAGGTTAAAGGACTTGAAGGAGACGACGTATATAATTTTACCGCTGCAAAGGATGCCTACCGTTTGATTGAATCGGTTAAAGATTTAAAGCGGGCGGTTGTTATCGGCGGTGGTTTAATCGGTATTAAGGCTGCGGAGTCATTGTACAATAGGGGAGTGGAGGTTGCTGTAATTGAGGAGCGGGAACGCATCCTGCCGCTCGCTTATGACGACGAAGCTGCCGGGTTAATTGGCAAGCGGGTTGAAGAGGCCGGAATGCTGATCCGTTGTGGGGTGAGCGCTAAGGAAATTGTGCGTGATAAGCAGGGTAAACTGCGTGGAATCCTGCTGGATGATAAAAGTTTTCTTGAAGCTGATGCCATTGTTATCGCTATCGGTGTGGTTTCCAACACTGAGCTTGCAGAGCAGGCAGGAATCGAAGTTGATAAGGGCGTTGTAGTGGATGACAACATGTTTACCGGTGAAGAAGGCATATACGCTGCAGGGGATGTGGCGCAGGCCCGGGATGTGATTTTTGATAAAGATAAAGTCGTTCCGATCTGGTCCAATGCCTATACTCAGGGGTACTATGCCGGACGAAATATGGCTGGAAATAAATCCGCATATCCCGGAACCATGTCCATGAGTTCGATCAGCTTTTTCGGCTTGCCCACAATATCTGTAGGTGAGGTCAATCCCGATGCTGAGAATTCTGATTATGAAATCTATACTTTCTTTGATGAACGCAAGCAGAGTTACCGTAAGCTGGTGTTCAAAATAGATCGGCTTGTCGGCTATGTGTTGGTAGGGGATATTGATTTTGCAGGTATGTATACTTCGTTTATCAAGTTCAAATTCAAAGTGGACGCACATACAAGAAAGCGTTTGAGTGAAGGTGAACCGGACGTTCTCATGTGGCCGGATGAATTTTTCAACAAAGCATGGAACCCGGATTCAGAGTAGCCCGCCGGAGGCATCATATGAAAGCACCAGAAAATTATCATGATTTTGAGAAGGACATATCCGGTTGCGGTGTGTTCGGTGTAATCAGCAAGAGCCGTGAATGCATTCCCGGTGATATTCCTATCCGGGCCATGGCTTGTATGCATGATCGGGGTAACGGGTTGGGCGGCGGCTTTGCGGCCTATGGTATTTATCCGGAACTGGCCGATAAATATTGCCTGCAACTACTCTGCGATGACCAGCAGGCACTTGATAAGGCTGAAGTGATCATCAAAAGATTCTTTGATATTTACGAGGCCGAACCCATCAGGACGAGGAAAGTTCTGACCATCCCGGACCCGCCTGTTGTCTGGCGCTATTTTGTTTACCCTAAAGAGTTGCGGACCCAGTCTCATTTCAGCGGTGGGAGTGAATCCGATTATATTGTCGGCGTGGTCATGAAGATTAATAAAGAGGTTCCGGGCGCGTTTGTTCTTTCCAGTGGTAAAAATATGGGCGCTTTTAAGGGCGTTGGCTACCCGGAAGATATCGCGGAGTTTTATAGGCTGGATGAATACGCGGCTTATATCTGGACCGGACATAACAGGTTTCCGACCAATACTCCGGGCTGGTGGGGTGGAGCGCACCCGTTTACCATTCTGGACTGGTCCATTGTGCATAACGGGGAAATCTCTTCATATGGTATCAACAGGCGGTACCTTTGTACCCATGGGTATGAATGTACCATGGATACCGATACGGAAGTTGTTGCATATTTAATTGATTTATTGGTACGTAAGCACGGTTTGAGCCGAAAACTGGCTTCGTCTGTTTTTGCACCTCCTTTCTGGGAGGAAATCGAAAAAATGGATGAGCCGGAGAAAAAGCTTTACAGCGCACTTAGAACCACATACGCAAGTGCAATGTTAAATGGTCCGTTTGCCATTTTGGTGGCGGATTCCGACAGCCTTTGGGGGTTGAATGACCGTATCAAGTTGCGGCCCCTTGTAGTAGCCCAGAAGGATGACCGGGTGTTCATGTCCAGTGAGGAAAGCGCTATCCGGTTGGTTTGTCCCGATCTTGATGCGATCTGGATGCCCAAAGCCGGAGAACCGGTAATAGTTCAGGCGGACGGGTGCTGATATGGCAGGATCATTTAAGATAGATGCTACGGATATGGACTACCGCAGACTCAATGAGATCGTACGGGAAAATGTTCGCAACGGAATTGATGAATTCGTTCTCGACAATGTTGTTGGACAAAGGTACATAGCTACAGCCCTTAAAGGGAATTTGACTTTCACAGTCAACGGCACGCCCGGTCAGGACATGGCTTCTTTTATGAAGGGGCCGAGAATAGTTGTGAACGGCAATGTGCAGGACGGCACCGGAAACACCATGGATGACGGCAGGATCGTTATCAAGGGACTCGCCGGGGATGTTCTGGGATACGCAATGCGCGGCGGGACTATTTACGTTCAGGGCGATGTCGGGTATCGGGTAGGAATCCATATGAAGTCTTATATGGATCAGCAGCCAGTGATTGTTATCGGCGGTAAGGCCGGTGATTTTCTTGGCGAATATATGGCCGGAGGAGTGATTTTACTTCTTGGCATGTTTTCTGGTAAACCAGATGCTCCCGTCGCGGGAATGTCCTTGGGAACCGGGATGCACGGTGGAGTGATCTACGTGCGCGGAGATGTTCCCGAAGATATGGTCGGCCATGAAATAAAGGTTGAACCCGTGGATAAAGGCGATCTTGAGGCAATAGCCGAGATTGTCCGGGATTATTCAGAGGAAATCGGTGTGGATGCGGCAAGCATAATGGCTTCAGACTTTATGAAGCTTCTGCCTCGGTCACACCGCCCGTACGGGAATATGTATGTTCCCGTGTAATAGGCGGATTGTTTTATTCGTACACAGTCTTTTCAGGAGGACGTAATGTTTTTTGCAGATGTCGCACACGCGATGGGTGCAGCCGGACAGCAGGCTCAGGGCGGGCCTATGGGCGCACTTGGTTCTTTTCTCCCCCTCATCCTCATGTTTGCAATTTTCTATTTTCTGCTCATCAGACCGCAGCAGAAAAAAGCTAAAGAGCACAAAGCTATGCTGGATGCAATCCAGAGGGGCGACCGTGTTCTTACCGCAGGCGGTATCTACGGCAGAGTAACTGCTGTGGATGGCGATGAGCTGACCGTTGAGCTTGCTGAAGGCATGCAGGTCAAGGTTGAGAGATCTTTTGTTTCCAACCTCGCCAACCCTGTGAAAAAAGAAGAAAAGAAAGATAAGTAATCTTTTTGTATAGTGAAGCCTATAAGGCAAGTCACTTTTCGGATAAGTCCGTAAGTGCTTGCCTTTTTAGTGTTTTTGTAACCTATCCTAGTTGAATTTATAAAGGGAGAGGAGATGAACGGGAGTCTTCGTTGGAAAATAGTCCTGACCCTGCTTGTTGTTGTGCTTGGAGTTGCTTACCTCCTTCCTTCACTGCCTGGTGTTCAGAATTCGGGAATGGCTCGCTTCCTGCCTGATGACAAAATCAGTTTGGGACTTGACCTTAAGGGCGGTATCCACCTCACACTTGGTGTTGATATGGATAAAGCCATGGATAACAACCTTGCTCGTATGGGAGATGACCTTAAGGCCGTTGCCCGTGAGGAAGGTGTAATTGTTTTGAAGCCTAAAGTGCTCAAGGGTGAGAGAATCGAAGCGGTTCTTCTTAAGGAAGCCCAGAAGGACAAGCTGGAAAAGCTTGTTAAAGACACCTTCGGCAACCTGACCATCCTCAGTACTGCAGTGCAGCCTGACGGCAAAGTCACTTACGTTTTTGCTCCCACTCCGGAATACAAAAAGTACCTGACCAAGCTGACTATGGATCAGGCAATTAAGACCATCCGCAACCGTATTGACCAGTTCGGTGTGGCGGAGCCGGATATCCGTAAGCAGCAGGGCAATCGCATTCAGGTGCAGCTGCCCGGTATGCAGGATCCCGAAAGAGCTATCAAAATCATCGGTAAGACCGCTCACCTCGAGTTCAAACTCGTGGATGAAGTTGCTGACATTGAAAAAGCGCAGAAGGGCATTGTTGCCCCTGGTCGTGAACTCACTATCATCATGCACAGACTCCCCGACGGTTCTTACGTTGAAAAGCCCATTGTTCTTAAAAAAGACGCTATGCTGACCGGTGAATACATCACCGATGCCCAGACCCGTTTTGACCAGTTCAACCAGCCTTACGTCACTCTGAACTTCAATAGCAGGGGCGCAAGAATCTTCGAACGCGTCACCGGTGAGAACATCAAGAAACGCATGGCTATCGTTCTGGACGGAAAAGTTTATTCCGCACCGACCATTCAGGATAAGATTGCAGGTGGACGCGCTTCCATTACCGGTAGTTACACTACTGAAGAAGCTCACGACCTCGCCATTGTCCTTCGCGCAGGTTCACTGCCTGCTCCGGTTAAAATCCTTGAGCAGAGAACAGTTGGTCCTTCCTTGGGACAGGAATCCATTGATAAGGGCATTTCCGCTGCTGTTGTAGGTAGTGCGCTCGTGCTCGTGTTCATGCTCATATACTACGGCTTTGCCGGTTTTGTTGCTGACGTGGTGCTGGTGCTTAACGTTGTCCTGATCCTCGCTGGTCTTGCAGCTTTCGGCGCAACCCTGACCCTTCCCGGTATCGCAGGTATCATCCTGACCATCGGTATGGCTGTTGATGCGAACGTCATCATTTTTGAACGAATACGTGAAGAACTCAGAAGGGGGCTCACTGCCAAGGCCGCTATTGTTGAAGGCTACAGCAGAGCGACCCTGACCATTCTGGATGCAAACATCACCACTGTGATCGCTGCGGTTATTCTTTACCAGTTCGGTACCGGGCCGGTGCGCGGTTTTGCGGTAACTCTTACTCTGGGTATTATTACCTCCATGTTCACCGCTATTTTCGTGACCCGCATCTTGTTTGATCTTTACACCTCCAAGCGTGCCGCTGATGCGCCGCTGAACATTTAAGGAGAGTGAATAAATGGGATTGCAGATAATTAAACCCGATACCAAGATCGATTTTATCGGATTCAAGGCCAAGGCGTTCGTTATTTCCGCTGTGCTGATTCTCCTCGGACTCGGCTCACTGATCATGAACGGCGGCCCCAAGTACGGCATCGACTTTGCCGGCGGTATTGTGGTTCAGGTTAAGTTTGATAAACAAGTAGAAGTGAAGGCCGTTAAAGGTGCTCTCAAGGAAGCCAAGCTTCCCGGACTGGTTGTTCAGAGCTTCGGCCATGATGATGATAATGAGATCCTGCTCAGGACTTCTTCATCCGATATCAGTTCCTCCGAAGTAAGGGATAGAATCTCCACCGGACTTGAATCCGGTATGGATGGTACCGGATTTGAAATTCAGCGTCTGGAAATGGTTGGCCCTAAAGTAGGTGCTGACCTGCGTACAAAGGCTCTTGAAGCTCTGTACTTTGCAGTTCTGCTGATTGCCATCTACATCTCCGGTCGTTTTGAGCAGCGTTGGTTTGCCGCAGCAATCATGGCCGGTGGTCTCTTCGGCGGGATCACTCTGCTGCAGATGCTCGGTATGTCGACCACCGTACTCATCTTCGGCGCGCTGTTCATTACTATTGGATTGTGCTGGTATCTGAAGTTGAACTATGCTTTGGGTGCTATTGTGGCACTTATCCATGATATTATGATCACTGTGGGTATTTTTTCCCTGCTCGGCAAGGAGTTTGACCTGACCATCATCGCAGCCCTGCTGACCATCATCGGTTACTCCCTTAACGATACCATCATCGTTTTTGACCGTATCCGTGAGAACCTGCTCGGCAAGATCAGCGATTGCCTTGCTGATACCATCAACATCAGTATCAACCAGACCCTCAGCAGAACCATTCTTACTTCCGGCACAACCCTGCTGGTTGTTGCGGCTCTGTTTGCTCTGGGCGGCGGCGTTATCCACGATTTCGCCCTTGCACTGCTCATCGGTGTCGGTGTCGGTACTTATTCTTCAATCTTTGTTGCCAGCCCCATCCTTCTCGGATTCGGCCCCAGCAAAATTGAAGATGATGTGGAAGAAGCTGAAGCTGCATAGTTTCAGATACTTTCAGATTGCTTATTTAAGCGGGGACGGTTTAGGCCGTTCCCGCTTTTTTTATGATCATTTTCTGTGAATTGATCTTGTGGGTTGGTTTTGTTAATTTTGGCAGTCGTTAAGGAATGCCTTTTAAGTGAGCTGAGGAGTTGTTTTGCATAGCCCATTCTTTTTTTTGCATATTCCCAAAACTGCGGGAACGACATTAAACCACATCTTTGCAGCCAGATTTCCCGAAGAATCAATTTGTTCTGTATACACCAAAGAAGAGAATGAGTTCTTAAAGAATATCAGTGCTGAAGAACTGGACCGTATCCAGCTTGTTCAAGGGCATATTTTTGTTCATGATTTCGATGAGTTTTTCTCCGGTTTTTTGGGCAAATATGCATTTACATTTCTTCGCGATCCTGTTGCGCGGGTCATTTCGGAATATAACTTTTTGCGGACCTGGCCGGATAATCATCTTTACCGTTATTTGAATGATGAGAAAGTTTCATTGACCGAATATGTCAGCAGCCAGCGCCCTGAGCTTATATATAGAGGTAAGAATTTAATGACCCGATCTCTTTGCGGTGCTGTTGATGACGGTAGAAGCATGCTTGAGCGGGCAATGGAGAACTTGCAGAGATTGCACCTTTTTGGGCTTACTGAACGTTTTGACGAAAGCCTGCTGATGCTGAAAAGGATGATGAATCTTGAGAATATTTTGTATGAAAAGCATAATGTTAGGAAGAAGCGGAGCAAAGTAACCGAGGAAGAACTTGCTGTTATCAAAGAGTATAACAGTCAGGATATTCAGCTTTACGATTTTGCTGTTGAGCTCTTTGAGCAGCGGGTTAATGAATTGGGTGATGATTTTAAGAGTGAGCTGTCTTTGTTTAAAAAAATGAATGAACGTTACCAGCGGATAGCTGCGCTTCTTATGGAGCAGAATAAAGATGATGAAGATTTCATTTATGGCAAATAGAATCTGGGTTTAGATAACTTGCTTTGATTTTTTATGTTTGGTTAATGTTTTTATTAACGGGAGTTCTTTTGGGGATTCCCTTTTTTAGTCTGTAATTCGGTTGCTATTGATTATTTATTAAAATTTGCATCATTAAATTTTGCTATTCTTAAATATATTGCAAATTATTGCGATAAGAGTATGGTTTCCCGTAAGGGGATGACGGCAACAGTCCGTCTTTTTAATTTCTGGTTTAGATTCATACTCCGTTCTTAGTCCTGCGTGCTTGTTTCTACCCGTCTGCATATATTCTGTTCATAGCCATAATCGGCTTTTTACCTGCTTTCCTTGTGGAATGCGGGGCTTTCTTTGTTTCATTTTTTAAGGAGATTGTTTTGAATACTAAGATGATCGGTGCCATTAGTGTGGTTGCCGGAACCTCTATTGGTGCAGGTATGCTCGGCCTGCCTATTACCCTTGGGAGTTTAGGTTTTGCTACCGGGGCAAGTGCGCTCGTGTTTATGTGGATTGTGGCTTCTTACTCCGCTTTGATGCTTCTGGAAATCAATCTGGAGTTTGGGAAGGGAGTTAATTTTAACTACATGACCCGTAAAATTCTCGGACGCACCGGGCAATTGATAGGTACCGGGAGTGTATTCTTTTTATTATATTGTCTGATTGTCGCTTATTTAAGCGGTCTGGGAGGGCTTGTTTCCAACGCAACAGGGCTTGATGCGCGTATGGGGACTGCCATATTTACGGCTATAAGTATTGTTGTGCTTGTCGCTGGAACCCATTTTGTGGTTCAGGCAAATAAGTTTCTTTTCATTGGTATGATCGTTGCAATGCTGGCTAGTTTTGTTGCTTTGGGCGGTCATATGGATATGAACTATCTGTCTCAGGGGAATCCTACTCCAGCAGCCTTATTTGTTACTCTTCCGGTTCTCATTACCTCTTTCGGTTACCATGTTTGTATTCCAAGTATTGTGAGCTATATCGGTGAGGACAAGAAGGGCCTTATTCGTATTCTGGTTATTGGTGGAGCCGTGCCCAGCTTATGTTACCTCCTTTGGCTGTTATTGTCGCTGGGTAGTACAACCCCGGCTCAACTGGCAGCAATGAGCAATGTTGATGCCTTGGTGGAATTGATTAGTGGTGGAATCGGCTGGGTCAAAACCATTGTTTCTGTTTTTGCGACCCTTGCACTGGTAACATCCTTTTTCGGTGTTTCATTGAGTCTCTTTGACCTTGTTGCCGAAACCTTCAAGCGTAAAGATGACAGCATGGGGCGCACCGGGACCAGTCTGATTGTCTTTGTCCCGCCGCTAATAGCATCTTTAATGGCTCCGGACGGCTTCATTGCCGCACTGGCGCATGCAGGGGCAGCATTCACAGTTATCGCGGTTCTGCTTCCGTGTATTATGATCTGGAAAATGCGCGCGGCAGGGCTGAATCAGAAGTTCAGGGCTTTTGGCGGGCGTCCGGCAATTGTTGCCAGCTTTCTATGCGGGATGGCGATCATTCTCGCAAACTACGTTCATGCATAAAAAAAAGGGGCCCGTTTGGGGCCCTTTTTTGTTAGTAGCGGAAAATCCAAGGCAGGATGATGACCGAGAATCCGGTCCATATTGCGTAGAATGGCAGATATCGGGCAAGGCTTGTTTCAATATCGTCCAGTGATCCTTTGCCGGAATGGTAGCGCAGGTAGCCCAGCCCCATAGCTGCAAGGTTGCCGAAAGTAACCAGATTGGAGCCAAGGACACTTAGACGGTTTGCAGTCAGACCGAATTCAAACACTCGCCAGCCGATGGCACAAATGCCTAAGATATCGAGGATTACAGTTGCCACAACCATAAGGCTGATTATAGCTGTTGTTAATTTCCCGGATTCCTTCTCACCGCGTCCGGTCAGGGTAAATATGGCCGTTGCCAGAACGCAGAGTAGCAGGATGTTGTAGGTGAGCAGGGTGTCCCGGTCCTGAAATAGCTCAGCAGTATTCCAAGCCATCGCTCCCATGTAGCATAATATGAGTACCAGTAGTAGCGGTGAGAATATTCGGGCTAGCAGGGGAACCAGTTTTCGGGCTGCTGAATAGGTGTCCGTAGCCCAAGCTGCTACAAGCGGGATAGATGCGGCGCCGTATATAGCCAGATCTTCAATTATCCAACTTTTATTCAGGTTCAGTATGTCCAGCAAACCGGAGGTCAGCAGAAGCAGTATCCCCCCTCCAAGAAATAATAATCCGGAATGAATTATCCATTCTCCACTGAATCGCAGGTATTCAATACGTTGTTCTGTGGAACGCCAGTCCTCACTCGTACGGCTGAGTCCGTAAAGAGTCCAAAGTAGGAGTGGCAGGTTCAAGCATGCCAAAGCATAGGTGTCGTCCCATCCTTTAGGGATTAAAAATATGATTAAACCCAGAGCAACGCTGACTCCAAGTCCGATTACAGCAAGCTTATGAGGCCAGTTGCGCATGTGCATGGTATAAAGGAACATGGCTGTCAGCGGGATTACAGAGACCATCCAGCCGAGCAGTTCATAGTTATCCCGATTAGTCCAATCCGGAAGCTTTAATAGAGTTCCGGCCAGAAAGCAGAGTAGGAGCATTATGGTCAGATCGATAGTGGAGAGGGTGGTGGCTTTAGGGGGGGAGTACTCAAGGCGTGCCTGCCATGCGCGAAACAGGAGTGAGTCCTTTTGATCAGCAAATGCTTCCTGATAATCCTTTTTAAAGTGCTTAGGGTTGTCTCGATAGATTTGTTCCAGAGTTTCAGGTTCTGCTATGGCTTCCCTTATCTTTGATTCGATGCTCATAATTTTTCCTTCATAACGAATGTTGGGTGGGATCAGTGATTATTATTGCCGAAAATATTCTTAAGATGAGCATCTCGTCAATCTCTGATGAAAAAATGCAATTTTATAATGTTGTAGATTTTATTTGTGTAATTTTTACTTAATGGCGAAATTTTAATGTAGTGAGATTGTTTTATGTTGTCGTGGTGATGTAGTAGTCAAAGATGTTGATGCTTTTTTGCAACAAAATAACTAAATATGTCAAAAAAGATATAATAATAAGTTATGTGCTTCGGGGGATATAATTTAAAATCTTTGACAAGAATGCGCGCAGGTATATAATTGGTCCACTTATTAACAAGATGGATTTATTTAAGAACGAAGGTTGTTTTTACTAATTTTTCAAAATTTATAGGTGGTTATTATGCCAAGAATCCTCAGAATTAATACTCGCACCAAAGAATTCAAATTTGAAGAACTCGGTGATTACGCAGGTCTCGGCGGACGCGCCCTTACTTCCAGAGTCGTAAACACAGAAGTTCCCGGCGATTGTCATCCTCTTTCCGCAGAAAACAAGCTCGTATGGGCTGCCGGTATTCTCGCAGGTTCCGGTGCTGCCAATTCCGGTAGACTCTCCTGCGGTGCCAAGTCTCCCCTGACCGGCGGTATCAAAGAAAGTAACTCCGGTGGTCAGTTCGCACAGGTTCTGCCCCGTCTTGATATTCTGGCAATTGTCTTCGAAGACAAGCCCGAAATGGACGCTCCTTTCTCTATTGTTGAAATTTGCGCAGACCGTGTAGAGTTCAAAGACGCGACTCCCATCGTAGGCATGGACAACTATCCTGCACACGAAGAACTCAAAAAAATGTACGGCGACAAGGCTGTTACCGCTCTGGCAGGACCTGCCGGTGAACAGTGTCTCGCTGCATCCACCATCCAGTTTTCCGATCCTCATCTGAATCCTGCACGTTCCGCAGGTCGTGGCGGCATGGGCGCGGTCATGGGTTCCAAAAAGGTTAAGGCTGTTGTCCTTGATCCTGAAGCTAAAGGCCGCATCAAGCCTGTTAATGAAGATGCTTTCAAGGTTGCACGTAAGCGTTGGCTCGAAATCCTCATGGGCCACCCCGTAACCAGCGAAGGTCTGCCCGCATTCGGTACCGCTATCCTCGTTAACATCATTAACGAAGCAGGCGCACTGCCCACCAAGAACTTCCGCTATGGTCGTTTTGACGATGTTGCAGAGATCTCTGGTGAAAAAATCGCTGAAGTTATCGAATCCCGTGGTGGTAAGACCAAAGAAGGTTGTCATACTGGTTGTGTTATCCAGTGCTCGCAGCGCTACAATGACAAAGACGGTAACTACCTGACCTCCGGTTTTGAATACGAAACCGTTTGGGGCTTCGGCGCAAACTGCCTGATCAAAGACATTGACGATATCGCCACCATGGACCGTATCTGTGACGAAAAAGGTATCGATACCATTGAAATGGGTTGTACCATGGCTGTTGCAATGGATGGCGGTGTTCTCGAATGGGGCGACAGTAAAGCAGGTATCGAGCTGCTCAAGAAAATCGGTTCTTCCGATGCCATGGGCCGCATCATCGGTAACGGTGCTGACTTCGCAGGTCAGGCTTTCGGCGTAGACCGTATTCCCACTGTTAAAGGTCAGGGGCTGCCCGCATACGATCCTCGCTCCGTAAAGGGTGTTGGCGTTACCTACGCAACTACCCCCATGGGCGGTGACCACACTGCCGGTTACGCCGTAGCTACCAACATCCTCAAGGTTGGTGGTGATGTTGATCCCCTTTCCAAGGAAGGCCAGATCGAACTTTCCAAGAACCTCCAGATTGCTACCGCAACTATTGACGGTCTCGGCCTTTGTCTGTTCGTAGCATTCGCAGTTCTGGATACCGAAGATGCAGTTCAGTGCATGTGTGACCTCGTTGCCGCAACACACGGCATCGAATTCACCGCTGATGATTTCATCGCCCTCGGCGTGAACACCCTTAAGGACGAACTTGAGTTCAACCGCAAGGCCGGCTTCACCAAGAGCGACGACCAGCTGCCCCGTTTCTTCAGCGAAGAAAAGCTTGAGCCCCATGACACTGTCTGGGAATACACTGTTGAAGAACTTCAGGCTGCTAAAGTCTAAAGCTGCTTAAAGTAAGAAATGAGTTAAGCCCGGTTGAGAAATTCTCAGCCGGGCTTAATTTTTATGTGTTCTTGATTACATGTACTGAAACCGGGGACTGCTTGATTACCTGATCTGCAACACTTCCAATAACATCAGGAGCGGAGTTTTTCTTCTCGCGTCCCAGACCGTGGCTTGAAATGACAATCAGGTCTGCATTTTCCTTTTCCACATGCTTGATGATGTTTGTTACCGGATCACCCAGAGTTAACCGTATCTCAATCAACGGACAGCTGCGCAGTTCTTCTTCACAGAGTTTATTGAGGGCTTTTCTGGCCTTTTCAACTTCCCAGTCCCGGAAGTCGTTAAGCCTGTCCTGATCAGGGTAGTTACCGTATGCGGGAAAGTAGGAGCAAAGATCAATTGTGGAGTAGAGCACCACAACCTTAGCCCCGTAAAGGGTGGACAGGGAAACCACTTCATCTATTGATTCTCGTGAGTAGCGCGACAGGTCCGTTGGCCACAGGATAGTTTTCACTGACATATGTACCTCCATTTTTTGAAATGGAATTAATATCTACTCATAATATAAGTTCTGGTTGTAAAATTAAAAGAGCGCTGAGCCTGTATGTTCTTATTCTGGCTGTTTTTGGGTGGGGTCGTCTTTTTCAAAGAGTGCATGAATTATGTTCCAGAGAATAAGCGCGGCAAGGATGCCGCATAAACGGGTAATAGGCGGTTGGAGTTCCGTTCCCGGTCCAAGACCCTGCACGAGTGTTAAAGTGAGGGCTATGCCTCCCTGTAACCCCATGTATGAGCATCGCGGGTCTCCATGGTCGATGTAGGAAAAGATAAAGATCAGGACCCAGTAAAGTGCACCCCACGTAATCAGATAATGTCCTGCAGGGCTTCCAAGCAGGATGAGTCCGATACTCCCCCCGGTTGTGCAGCCTATTATACGTAGAATACCTTTGTGCCATGACTGCATAGGGTCAGGTTGGAGCAGGATCAGCGAAGTTACTCCGATCTGCAGTACTCCCGGCAGGTCCAGCCATTTCCAGATCAGCGGCACTGAAACCATAGCCAAGGCGAGGCTTATGGCTTGTTTGACCAATTCTGATTCCTGTTCAGGGGACATTTTACTTTTAGTGGGGCTATTCGTGGTCGGTTTAACTGATTCCGGTGATGTGGGATTAACAATGGCGCTCATGATGATGGCCATGATTGTCCCGAGGCTGATTTCAAAAGTGCGGTAAAAAGCAAAGTTGAATATTGATTCCGGTATTACCAGCCCGGCAATGGAAAGCAGTACAATCATAAATCCGGCCATTACCCATGCATAGCTGTCCCAGCCTCTGGTATCGGATACAATTACCGTAGCTATGGAAGTAAAAAAGATAATGCACAGGATAGCAAAGACATTGTCAATAAATGTTCCGAGTAGAATCAAGGATAGTATGCATCCGCCGATAGTTCCGGCTATGCGTAGCGCACCTTTGACTAGGGATGCATCATAGCTGGAGCGTGAAACCACCAGTGCTGAAATTCCGGACCAATACGGCTTATCCAGATTAAGCCAGTTGGCGATCAGTACTGCCCCCAATGCTGCAGAGGCAGCCCCAAGTGCACAGCGGGCTTGTTCTTTGTTGAAACTTTGTAGTTCCTTGGCAATTCCTTGCCTAAATTCTTTGATGACTATGGCGGCGTGCATTGCTGACCTCAATAATAAACAACAGTCCGGGCATCGGAGCCGCTGAGCAGTCTTGCTCCATGTGGATTCTTGATTTTGATGCGTACGGGAAAGCGGCGGGACAGTCTGATCCAGTTTGTTTTCGGTTCTACGTAAGGCAGCAGTTTACCGGTAACCGGACTGCGTGAAACTCCGCGGGCAACGCCTTGAACTTCGCCATCAAAAAGGTTCCATGGATAATTATCCAGATGTACGGTTACATGCTGTCCGGGTTTGATGTGCCGGACCAGTTGTTCCCGGTAATTGGCAATGACCCGCCAGTCTTCATCTGACACTACAGCCATGATCGGCTGGCCGACTTTTGCATAATCTCCGGGTTTAATGTCCAAGGCGGTGATAAAGCCGTTTACTGGCGCATACAGTCTGGTGTGTTCGGTTTGGAATTCAGCCATATCAATTGGGCCTGTGCATGGCGCACATCATGTGTCTGGGCCTCTACGGAAGCTTTAGCTTCATCAACTTCTGATTCTGCTTCTTTATGCTTGTCCAAAGCTTTGCGATAGGCTTCCAGCTTTTCATCGTAGGCCTGTTGTGAGACGGTTCTTGATTTGATTAGTTTACGAAATCTTTGTTCTGTCGTCTTAGCCAGTGTGAGGGCTGCTTCGCTTTCCTTGAATATTGCTTCTGCCGCATTCAGGTTTTTCTTTTGTGCCGCCAGTTTTGATCTGGACTGATCCAGTCTTGCTTGCGAACTGCTAAGA
The DNA here is from genome assembly GCF_965230075.1 of Maridesulfovibrio sp. Classification (GTDB taxonomy): domain Bacteria; phylum Desulfobacterota; class Desulfovibrionia; order Desulfovibrionales; family Desulfovibrionaceae; genus Maridesulfovibrio. The sequence continues at coordinate 1,772,620 of NZ_OZ245945.1, forward strand.
TTGATTTGAAATGGTGTAGGGTCAATGACAGCCAGTAGATCGCCTTTGTTGACCTGTTGGTTGTCCTTTACGGGTATAAGCTGGATATGTCCTTCCACACGTGGAGCCATGCGGATGATGTCTGTTTCCAGATACGCGTCATCTGTGTAAGCTGCAAAATATGTTGAAATCCAATATACAAAGAGAAGAAATAGAGCTGTGAAAAGTAATTTGAAGACTGTTTTGCGGTTCATGCTTGTCCCCTGAATCAGGTTAAGTCCGGTGTGCTGGGATTTGCTCGGTAGATATATGTTATGCGCAATATAGCACAACAATAAAAAAACGGCACCTCTCAACCATAGTGGTTGTGAGGTGCCGTTATACATCTTGAATTATTGCTGTAGTGCTACATCATCATGTAATATTTGCGGAGCATCTCCAGCGGGTAAGGAGAATCCCAGTGGTTGGTGAACTTGGCCGCTGCGTAGTAGACTAACAGGATCACCAATGATCCGGCTGCAATTACATACCACGGCAGTTTGACCTTGCTTAAGCGGTCGGTGACGTTCAGGCACCCATCCACGGGACAGGCGTTGATGCATTGTGTACAGCCCACGCATTCTGCTGAATTTATGGTCTGCTTCAGGTCTACTTCAATTCCGCCGGGGCAGGCCTTATTGCACTTCCCGCAGCTGATGCACTTATCTTCGTCCCGTTTGATAGCGATGGGGGATACTTTAGCAAGAATTCCCAGCAAAGCCCCATAAGGGCAGAGGAAGCGGCACCAGAAATAGGGAATGAAGATACCCAATACCAATATAGCCCCGACAATCAGGGCCGCAGTCATGCTCATATCAATAAAGAAGAGCATCATTTTTGCTTCAGCTGTGAAATTGTAAGGGGAATGGATAAAGGCATCGAGTTCACGCCCGCCCATTTTAAAAATAGCAATCACGAAAAAGGCTAAGGCAATGTATTTGGGCATAAGCATCCCGAATTCAATCTTGCCTTTGATTGTGACGGTCTTGCCTATTCTGCGGCCTATTTTGTTGAGCAGGTTGTGGATGAATCCTACCGGACAGAGATAACCGCAGAATCCCTTGCGAACGATTAAACTCATGACCAGAATCGCAATAAAGATGGTCAGTCCCGCGGGGTGGACTTCATCGAATATGCCCTTGGTGAAGAGCTGTTTCAGGGAAAGCAGGGCGCTGATGGGCAGGAAGCCTTCAACTGCTCCTGGTTTGGTCACGGCAATGTCTGAATTGCCGATCATCCATTGGTAGAAAAGATAAAAGCGGTATCCCACCCAGATGCAGAACAGAGTCATGGCACACTGAATGGAATCCCGCAGCAGTTCAGGGGATATTTTTTTCATTTTTCCTTTGCCGGGAAGATTAATCTTCCTGATGGTCTTTCAGGTCGTTGTAAACATAGTCCCTAAGAGCCTGTACCCACGGGCGCGGGGTTGTCCCGGTTACCTCGGTGAACTTGGAGGTGTCTAGGACTGAGTAGGGCGGTCTGGTGGCCTTGGTGGGGTAGGCGGATGTGGGGACAGGGTCGACCCGGCAATTGATGGCACAGCTGTTGATGGCCTCGGTGGCCAGTTCGCACCAGCTTGCCTTGCCGGAGTTGACTACATTGAAAATTCCCTTGGCTTCGTTCTTGAGCAGCTCAATAGAGTAATCAGCAAGGTCCGGGGTGTAGGTCGGAGAACCGGCTTGATCATGCACAACAGTCAGGCTTTCACGTTCTTTGGCAAAGTTCAGGATTTTGTGTACAAAATTGGTTTTGTGCGGTCCGAAGAGCCATGCCGTGCGGATGATCAGGATCTCATCGTAATCAAGCTCGCCTAGTCGTTCTTCGCCAGCCAGTTTGGTCTCACCGTATACGGATTGAGGATTTGTGCGGTCCTCTTCCGAGTAGGGTGAGTCTTTTTTACCGTCAAAGACAAAGTCAGTGCTGTAGTGGATCAGCTTGATATTGAATTGCTTGCAGAGTCTGCCCAGAGTGGCGGGCAGGGTGGTGTTCAGCAGGTGGGCGTTGTTTTCTTCGTCTTCAGCAAGATCGACCATGGTGTAGGCCACAGTGTTGAAGATGAAGTCCGGTTCTTCCCTTTCCAGCAGCGCGGTTAGGGATTCCTCGTTCAGGGGGTCAAAGTCGGAGCGGGACAGGGGAACAGTTATTACTTCCTGAGTCTGCAATTTTTCAGTGAGGCTTTGTCCAAGAAGTCCGGTGCGTCCGCCGAGGATTACGGCTTTTTTACCTGCTAAATCAATCATTTTCGTTCTCCGTACCACTGGTCCATGAATTCGCGGTAAGCTCCGCTGCGCACGTCTTCAAGCCATTGACCGTTGGTCTGGTACCATTCGATGGTTTTGCGGATTCCTTCGTCAAAGGTCACTGCCGGGGCGAAGCCAAGTTCTTTTTCAGCCAGTGAATAGTCCATGGCATATCGCATGTCGTGTCCGGGCCTGTCTTTGACATAAGTTATGAGTGACTCATCTTTTCCAAGAATTGTCAGAAGTTCTTTGACCAGCTCAAGGTTGGTTTTCTCGGCGGCCCCACCGAAGTTATAGGCCTTGCCGGGTTGCCCTTTGACTAGGGTCAGTTCCACTCCGGTGCAGTGGTCGTCAACGTAGATCCAGTCCCTGATGTTGGAGCCGTCCCCGTAAATGGGCAGGCTTTCACCTGCTGTTGCTTTAATAAACATAAGCGGGATGAGCTTTTCCGGGAACTGGTAGGGACCGTAGTTGTTGGAGCAACGGGTGATGGAAACGGGAAATTTGTAAGTCTCGAAGTAAGCCCGGGCCATGAGGTCCGCTCCGGCCTTGGAGGCGGAGTAGGGACTGTTGGGTTCGAGGGGATTCTCTTCGCTGAAGGCCGGATCGTTAGGGCTGAGGGTGCCGTATACCTCATCAGTGGAGACGTGGACGAATTTTTCAATTCCGGCATTGCGCGCGCATTCCATCATGTTTTGAGCACCAAGGGTATTGGTGGTCAGGAAGGGGGCGGGATCATTGATGGAGCGGTCTACATGTGATTCAGCCGCAAAGTTGACCACAGCATCAATTTTGTAGTCGTGCAGCACGGAGGTTACAAATTCCTTATCGCAGATGTCACCATGAAGGAAGGTGTAGCCGGATTCATCATCCTGCTCCAGTTCAAGCAGGTTCTTGCGGTTTCCGGCGTAGGTCAGCTTATCAAGGTTGAACAGTTTCCAGTCTGGATGCCGTTCTTTCATTAGGTAAATAAAGTTGGTCCCGATAAAACCGCATCCACCGGTAATAAGAAGTCGCATAGATTCTCCGCTGATGATTAAAATTCAAGGGCGAACATACCTGTTGCCGCAGTGTTATGCAAGAAAGTGCAGTGTGCAAATTGATGTGCAGTGACGGTGTTTATTTAAAGGAAACCTCTGCATCCAGACAGGATAAAGCTTGGTAGAGAATGATCCCCGCAGATGTGGAAAGGTTCAGGCTGCGCACATTGTCAGTGGTGGGAATGTTCACAGCATGTTGGAATTCATCAAACATCCATTCCGGCAAGCCACGCGTCTCCGGGCCAAGCACAAGATGGTCCCCGGGAAGGAATTTAAAATCGAAAAGATGAGTTCCCCTTTTGGCACTGGTGGTGACCAATCTTTGGGGCTTTGCGTTCTCTTTGTACTCCTGCCAGTTTTTCCAAACCAAGAGTTTCACTTTGGGCCAATAGTCCAGCCCGGCTCGTTTGAGGTGTTTGTCGGAAATGGAAAAGCCCAGCGGCTCGATAAGGTGAAGCTGGGTATCTGTTCCGGCACAGAGTCTTGCAATGTTTCCGGTATTGGGTGGAATTTCAGGCTCAAAGAGAACTATACTGAAAGGATTAGTAAATTTTTCCTGTGTCATGGCTGGAATCGATAGCAGGAGAATATGCTTAGGGCAATCCCTCAATCGGGATTAAAAATCGGGCATAAAAAAATGTCCGGATCAATCGCGGGAGGGAGGCAGAATCGCTTTTGTATATAATTCTTTTCTAAGCTGTTCGTTTCTACCGTTTCCTGCACTCGCCTATCAGTCCAGAACATTTTTCTAAAGATGGGGTGAAGAACGACTCGTATGTTTAATGGCTGTTGCCTGAAATTTAATTTTGTTTAGTCTGTTCTTTTTGTCCGTCTTGATTATTTATTAGCAGAATGCGTGCCATATTTTATGTGTAGTGAGTAACTGCTTCGAATGGTGAATCTTTTTATTTGGAATGTGGAGTAAGGGATTTGGAGGAGCTTTGAGTTGTCACAAAATAGACGGATTTTTGGCAGCTATTTTGATGAAATTGTCAAAGCTGAAATACAAAATTGTAGGAAGAAAAAAGGGACTGCGAGGGAAATGAGACTGGTCGGCATCAAACAAGGCTCCATTTAGGGATAGGGCTTCAAAGTCAGCGTTTCTGTAGCTTGTTCTTCTTGTTATGAATAAAAGATAAATAAACGCGATCAAAACAGTATGTTGTTCAGATATGCATGCAATTAGTTGACGCTATACTAATTAATGATATAACGAAATGCAGTCTTATTAAGTTAACTTAATTATTGTTGAGTCTTGTCGTTGATGCTCTAGCTGAGGTTGTTTGCAAGAATTTTCGTTCTCATATTGATTTTGTAGGGATAGGTTGGTTGCAGTGTCTGTTAAGGGTCGGTTGTTCTTCTTTTTGTGTCTATTAGGCGTGTTTTGCATTGTTTCGGTTAGTCATGCTGAAACTGTCCCCATTCCTTCCAGAGACCGTATTGATAATTTGGATAGAGTTTTTGAAGTCCCTGAGCCTAAATCCAGTCCGGAGCTTGTCTTTCCTGAGATGAAAGGGACAAAAGCTCCGCCCTCAGTTGAGGGGATGTTTATTTTTCTGAATCGGATTGAGATTACTGGAAATACTGTCTTCACAACTGAAGAGCTACTTGCTCCTTATAAAAATCTTTTTAATACGAAGATCCCTGCGAAAAAGGTTTTTGAAATATCTCAAGAGCTGACAGTAAAATATGGGAAAGCTGGCTACGTCCTTTCAAATGTTGTCGTTCCTCGTCAGGATGTTGATGAGGAAGACGCGGTCGTTAAGCTTATTGTTACTGAAGGTTACGTGGATAATGTAGACTATGAAGGGGACGAAGAGCTGCTTGCGAAGATGCAGGGCCGGCTCGAATATGCTGAGAATGAGATCATATCAAGTAGGCCCGCAAACGTTCGTAAAGTAATACGGGCATTACTTATTTTACGGGATATCCCCGGCTTAAAACTGTCGTCGACTTTATCTGCATCAGAGGCTCATTCCGGTGCTGCCAATCTTACCATTAGGCTTGAGCAGAAATATGTAGATGGTTCTGCAAAGGTCGATAACCGAGGTACGGATTCAGCTGGTCCTGTTCAGTATACCGCATCATTTAATTTTAATGGGCTCACCGGAGTAGGGAGTCAGGATAGGATTACTTACAGGCAGGCTGATCAGGCGCAAGAATATCTAAATATTTTTTATGAGCACTCGCATCAGCTTGAAAGCGGTACCCGTCTTTATGGCTCATTTGCCTATGGTGCCAGTGACAAACTGGACAACGATTTTACCAAAATTTTTGACTATGAGAGTAAAAGTGAAACCTTGAAGTTGGGGTTGAGCTATCCGATTATCCGTCAGCGGGAAAAGAACCTTTCCTTCGAATTGGATTTCGAATCCCGTAACAGTTATTCCTACATTCTTTCCGAAACCAACAGTAAAGATCGTGTGCGTAAACTGCGTGCTGGATTCAACTGGGATGCCATTGATTCAACTGGAGGTATGACTCAGGTTCTGGGTGGAATTACCACTGGGCTTGATGTCTTCGGTGCTACAAATTTTTCTCCAAGTTCTTCACGTAGTAATGTCCCGGCAAATTCTTTTAAATTCAATCTTTATGCGTCACGCACGCAGAATCTTCCCTATCAGTTTTCTTTATATGCCGCTGTAGATTCGCAGTGGGCTGAAGTTCCTCTTTATTCAGGGGAGGAATTTGCCGTTGGTGGCACTGGTTTTGGTCGGGCCTATGATTCCGGAGCAATCAGTGGTGAAGTCGGTTGTTCAGCCATAGGTGAGATTCGCAGGAACTTCCAACTCCATGAAAAGATTACCATTCAGCCTTATGCCTTTATGGATTGGGGTTGGGTAAAAAATGTGAAGCCTGCCGCAGGAACAGAAAAGGAATCCGACCTTGCGTCACTTGGGGCCGGAATGCGTTTTTATCCGACAATTCCTTCAATGCTTGGTGATGACCGAATTTATTTGGATGTGCAGTGGGCCAGACCATTGGTCAAATTACCGGGTGTTCATCTCGTAGATAATATCTTCTTCAACTTCACATATTCATTTTAATGGGTGTTGATATGCTTAAGAGATCCAGCTCATTTCTTCTGTGTTTTATTTGTCTGACTTTACAGCTTCTTCTTATTGTTCCCGTATCAGTTTCGGCTAATCCGCAGGGCGGTCAGGTTGTCGGTGGAGATGCAAATATTAGCAGCTCAGGCAATACAATGAATATCCAGCAGAATTCTGATCGGGCTATAATCAATTGGAAGTCTTTTGATATAGGCAAGCATGAGTCTGTCATTTTCAATCAGCCTTCAGCTACTTCCGCAGTTCTGAACAGGATCAGGAGCGGAGCACCTTCAGAGATACTTGGTAACCTCAAGGCTAACGGGCAGGTCTATTTGGTCAATCCCGATGGGTTTGTTTTCGGGGACAGTGCCAGAATCGATACCTCTGGCTTCATGGCCACCACCAGCGATATCCTCAACGATGATTTCATGAAAGGGAATATGGATTTCAATATTCCCGGAACTGCCGGAGCTCATATCATCAATAGAGGGCAAATAAATGTGGCTGATTGCGGCTTTGCTGCTCTGGTTGCGCCGGTTGTGCGTAACGAAGGGATCATTGCCGGACGTTATTCCCGTGTAGCACTCGCGTCTGGAGAAAAATTTCAGTTCGACGGATACGGCGACAACTTGATCAACTTTGCCGTATCCGAAGAAACACTTAGTGAGTTTTACGATACAGAAGGCAACCTCCTCAAAGAAACAGGAGTCTACAACGACGGTCATATCAAGGCAGACGGCGGAGTCGTCCTGCTCAAGGCCCAGCAGCTCAGCAAGATTGTTAAAGGTGTTGTTAGTAATACCGGAGTAGTCGAAGCGAAGACTGTTGAACGCCGTAATGGACGCATCATTTTTGGCGGTGAAAGGAATCAGGATACCGAGGTCATCATCAAGGGAAAGCTCGATGTTTCCGGTGAGACAGAGAATGATCAGGCTGGATTTGTAGATATCGAAGCCAGGAAAGTTGAACTCTCAGGAGACATTGATGCAACAGGCCTGATCGGCGGGCGCGTGCATCTCATGGGGGATTACATCTGGCTCGAAAATGCCCTGATTGATGCTTCCGGTTATGGAGATGGCGGAACCGTTCTGATCGGCGGTGACTATCTGGGTGGCAGGGCTTCAGATGATACCTACAGGCGTCTTGGTATCAGTCGCGAGCTTTATGAGTTTGATACAGCCACAAATGTCGCCATGATGGATTCTGTTGTTATCAAGTCCGATTCTCTTGTTGACGGAGATGGCGGTAAGATAGTTCTCTGGGCGGATAACAATATGTTTGCTTATGGGGATATTTCGTCTTCAGCCAATAGAGGAGACGGTGGCTTCATTGAGGTCTCCGGGGCTAAATTTCTGGATATTAATGGGTTGGATGTGTTTGCTGATTCCGTGAGTGGGGAGCAGGGGACTGTTTTGTTTGATCCTTTGTCTGTAACAATTCTAAGTACAAGAGCTTATAATAAAGCTTTTGGGAGACGTAATAGGTGGAATTATCCATATAGCTTTGGTTCCCCTAGTTTACTGGAAAACGATAATATTGCAGATTCCATAGGAGTGATAATTAAAAGTTCTCAAGTAGAAAAGTACTTAAATAAAGGAATTAACGTTACAATTCGTACGTCTGGTGGGGTGGACGGAACTTTGGAGGTCATGGATTCTATTGAAAAAACAAGCGGTGGCGATGCGACATTAACTTTAGCCACGGGGCTGATGATACTTGGTAGTCTACGAGAAACCGGACCTAACGTTGCTATTGGTTTATTGGTTGAGAATGGACGTAGAATTGATATAAAATCGACTTCTGGAAGGTTAAATTTAAATTTTGATGCGGATACAATTGGTTTCAATGGAGTTGATATTAGTACTAACGGTGGGGCTTTCTACGGATACGATAATTTACATTTATGGAGTGAACTCGATGGGTTTCGGGATGTTTCATATAATGAATTATTTGAGCCAAATCATGTCGTAACTTTGAATACTTATGTGACTCATCCATCAGACTCAAATGCCAATAGCGATGTTGGTTCTTCCACCTCCACCCCCCAGTCAGGTAAGAAAGATCCTGTGAAGGATGCTGATGATAATTCGGCTTATGTGGGGGGAAATATTCCTTCTAAACCCAAGCTTACTCCAGTCCAAAAAGAGGTAATAAAAGTTAAAGCGGATGGTGGTTTGATACAGGATCTGTTGGATAATGGCGTGATCAAAAACGAGATGGCAAATGATGTCACTAATGTTCTAACCGACTATGGACTTAGTCAGTCTGAGGCACGTGAATTTGCTGATAAGATTTTAAATTTTAAGCCGTATGATTTTAATGATATCAGTAGATTCATGTCTTCAAAAACCAAAAAGAATCTTGCTCTGCTCGAGAATAGTAAAGTTACAGATGATAAAGTGCTGGCTAGCTTAATTAAGAATTCTTTGTTGTCCTTTTATCGGGATAGTCAGTTTGATAATTTAAAATTGAGTGATGGAAATACTATTATTGGTGTTTTAAAAAAGGCAAACCCAAATACTCTGCCTGTGTGGATAAAGAATTTATTAAAGAATCATGGCGCTTCTATGGAGAAATTGAAAAATGATTCATTTTCTTTTGAAGCTAATGCTATTGATAAAGCAATGTTAGAAGATCAAGCTGCTCTTTTGAAGACCACCTCAGATATTCTCAGTTCTACTCAGAAAGCCTTAAGCAGCCTTCCTGTTCTAAGTAGTACTGGGTTTAATAAGATTTCTGAAAGTATTGTTGAAGTTACAGAGCTTGGAAAAATATTAGCAAGTGACGCCCCAAAAAACGAAAAGGATATTGCAGCTGCTGAGAAAGTTGCTTCAGTTGCGGGGATTCATGATGTCGCAGGAGCTCAAAAAATTGAAGGTATTTTAACTGTTGGTCTTGGTCTTGTTAAAGCTATTAATAGTCTTAAAGATAATGATTCAAATTTAGCCTTAGAACAGATGGTGACAGTGTCAGAAGGTCTCGCTAAGTTAACGAATGATAGAAATCTTAAAATGTCGATACAGTCAGCGGGCAACATATTATATATGAAAACTAAAGGAGCTGTTATACTGACTGATTCTTTAGGCAAAAAACATAAGTCTGAAATAGGAACAGCTGTTAGTAGTTTAGTTTCTGAAATAGGATGGACTCCAATCGGGAAAGACCTTAAATCTTATGCTAAAGTGTATAGTGAATATAAAGATGCTCAATCCTCTAACGAGTCAATGAAAGCTATAAAAAGTCTTATGACATCTTTTAATTCTATTATTGATGGTGTAGGTGGTGATGTTCCAGGAATTGGAATTTTAACTTCTGCTTCTCAGGGGATTCTTTCTGCTTTGGAGTATTCGTATAAAAGTGAAGCGATAAGAAAATCATCTTATTTTGAGCAGCTAAATGGTCGGATTAAGGATCAGCAAAAGATGATGGGTTTAAAATTGAAAATTACCAACAACTTTAAAAATAAAATGTATGGTGAATTTTATGCTCAACAGGTTCGAGAAATGAGATAGGAGTGGGCAACTATAGTTAGCTACATAAAAAACGTCCCCACCAACTAATAACAGTTGGTGGGGACGTTTTTTGCTCTTCTAAGAACTGCCAGATGTATTAAATAGCAGCAATACACTTAATTTCCACAAGTCCGCCTTTGGGCAGTCCGCTTACTTCGATGGCGGCGCGGGCGGGTTTGTGGTTGGCGAAGAATTCGGAATAGACTTCGTTTACTTTGGCAAAGTCGTTCATGTCGGTCAGGAAGACGTCCACGCTGATGACTTTGGTCAATGCACTTCCGCAGGCTTCAAGAATGGCTTTGAGGTTCTCAAGGGCCTGCCTAGTCTGCTCCTGTACGTCTTCGGAAATAAACTCACCTGTTGTCGGGATAAGCCCGAGCTGGCCGCTGAGGAAAGCCTGTGAGTTATAGATGGTGGCCTGTGAGTAGGGTCCGATTGCTGCGGGAGCATTCTCGGTATTTACGGTAGTAACGATCATAACCATTCCTTTTGTTTTAAGATTGTTTGGGGAGTCCCCATAAATATTTATCCGCAAAGCTGTCCGGAATAAATTTTGTTATCTGGACCAGTGCGGCGACTATCAGGCAGGACATGATCAGCCGTCCCCAGAATAGGCCGGATACGTGTCCGCCGATCATCATAAGCAGCAGGGTGTCTTCAATCAGGCTGTGGCAGATACTCATCAGGGTCAGGGAATAGAAGACGTCTCTTTTATCAATGCGCCCTGATTTTGTCTCATGGATGATCATGCCGCCTCCGTAAGAAAGACCCATGGTCAGGCCTACTACGGTCAGGGCGGAAGCCTTGGTGCCGATTCCCATCATGGTCAGGAAAGGACGTAGTAGGAAATCCATTGCTGCAATAACCCGTATTTTGGTCAGGATACGCATGATCGCCAGCAGGCAGAAAATGATGCCGAAGATGGAAATCAGGTTACGGATTTCACCTAAGGCCCATTCCAGAATCGTTTTTTCGACTGCGGAATTGTCCGGAGTCAGCAGGATGTTCGCCGGTCCCTGCAGAACGTCGAGATTTTGATAAATCAAGTGAAGTACCAAGCCCATCAGAAAGGCAGCTGCCATTCTGATCATTAGCTGGAAGCCTAGCTTGGGGCCTGAGCTTTGGACCACTCGCAATTCTACAGGCATTGAATGGGCAACAAGAATCATTGTGCCGAGCACAGTTGCTTGTGCGGCAGTGAGTGGCTGGTCTTGAGCAAGACTCAGAAAGACAATCAGCCCGCTGTAGATGTTGTTGATTAATGCAGTAGCCCAGACAAGGCCCATTTCACCGGGTAAACCTACCAGTTTCATTATCGGTGCCAGAGGAGCAGCAAGGTATCCTACTAGGTTGAACTCCTGAAGGATTTTAACAGCGATAACTACCGGAATCATAATCTTGAACAGGTCAAGGCTGATACGGGCAGCGTCTTTAACAGTATCGAGAGCAGGTTGGATAAGATTTTCTTTGAGAGACATATTTGCGGATGGTGGAGGATGGAAAAAATAAAACCGGGCAGACCTCTCAGCCTGCCCGGTTTTTTATATCAATTTCAGTTAGGCCAGCATTTTATCTTTCAGGCCGTTCACAGCATCATCTTCTGTTTCGAAAAGATCGAAAACTTTGTGCAGGGCGGCGATGTCGATGATTTTTTTTACCCGCTCACTGATGTTGAACATGGCGATGTTGCCTTTTTCTTTCATCAGCTTGTTGCGCAGTGTGATCAGGGTTCCGATCCCCATACTATCCATAAAGTCAACACTATCCATATCAAGTGCTATATTGAATTGCTTTTCTTCAAAAATAGGCTGAATCTGGCGCTGAAAATCATGGCTTACAACATGATTCAGTTCCGGGGATTCAATTTTAACAACGGTAATTTCATCTATCTGTTTAAAGCTGAGTTCCATTTTTTTTCCTTCTTCTGTGGTTCTATTGCAAGGATCACGGGTAGCAAGCTACACCGCCTTTTGATTTCAATCAAGTCTGAGTTTAGCCCGGAAAACTGATTTGAAAGGTTGCTCCATTGTCATTAAAAAAATGAACTTCTCCATTTAACTGCTGCGCAAGTGTTTCCACAAGGGTCATACCCAAAGTTCTTGAACCGCTGATGGAAAAATCATCAGGTAAACCGACACCGTTATCAGATACTTCCAGTTTAATTTGTTCATTATCCCTGTGCATGGAGACTCTCAGTTCCCCGCCTGAATTCATTTCATAGGCATGGGTTAAGGCATTTGAAACCAGTTCATTAATGATCAATCCGCACGGGATGGCAGAGTCAATGCCCATGTGGATGTCATTAATGTTGTAGGTGGGGCTGACTTTGCCATCAACAGAGTACGAGCGAAGCAGGAAGTTTATTAGGGTCAGAGCGTACTCATTCATGTCGATGCGGGAAAGGTCTTCAGAGCGGTAAAGCTTTTCATGCAGCATTGACATGGAACGAACCCGGTGCTGACATTCCCGAAGCAGGTTGCTTGCTTCATCATCGTCTGTGTAGCCGCTTTGCAGGCTGAGCAGGCTTGAAATAACTTGCAGATTGTTCTTGACCCTATGGTGGATTTCCTTAAGCATGACCTCTTTTTCTGCCAAGGAGGCCCGGACCAGACCTTCTGATTTTTTACGGGCTGTAATTTCTTCCGAAAGGACTTTGTTCATTAATTGGAGTTCTTCGGTCCTTTCACGGATTTTGCGTTCAAGTTCTTCCTTGTAGCGTTCGTTTTCAACAAGGAGTCTCGCTCTAGCCCGGGTCCGCAGAATGGCATTCTCCAAATCAGTAAGATCAGTAATCGGCTTTGGGATATAATCCCATGAACCTAGTCTTACCGTGGCAATAACATCTTCAAACGATCCTGTTCCGGAGACTACTATTACCGGGGTTTGAGGTGCTTCCTGCCCTAGCTGTTTTAAAACGGAGAGGCCGTCCATTTCGGGCATTCTCAGGTCAAGAAGGACCACGTCAGGTTCCTGTTCGTGAAATATTCTTAATCCTTCATGTCCATTGCTGGCCTGTAGTACTTCGTACCCACTATCTTCAAGATAGTGGGCAATAGATAGACGTACGCTTTCATCGTCATCTATGGTCAATATTTTAGGAGTTTCACTCATGTACAGTATCCGATTTAGAGTTGGGTGGATTTTTGAATTATAAATATGCTGTCTTATGGTCTGAGATGTTGGTTGTTTGAAGTATGAGCTTAAGTTATATTAATGCCTGAAAACCTTTATAACTGTGTATTTTTTGATTTTGTGAGTATATATTGTTAATGGCTGTAAGCCAAGCGGATTTTATTTTATGGAGGGTAACTAAGGGTGGACAGAATGAGAATCCTGCTCGTTGCAGCCCCCGGGGATAACCGGGGGGTATATATTCAGGCTTTGAAAAGCTTTGATCTGGATTGCGACGTTGCTGAATCCCTTCATGAGATTTCTATCAAGCACAATAAGGTTAAATATAACGGGTTCTTGATTGATATTCCGACTTTGCTTCGCTCTACTGCAGCGGATAAAGCAGAGGCAAATCTTTTGAGTGACAATTTTCCAGTTATGCGGCTTAGTTATAAAGCTGCTGAGGGAATTCGTTGTATACCGACAGGTAAATTTTCAGGGCATGGGAATTCCTTGGATGAGTTCTTCAGGGAAAGTTGCCAGAACTTTACAGCGAGGTCTTTACGTGGCACCAAAAGGGCCAACAGGGTTTTAAATGTCTTGTTGAACAGGGATATCAGGTCTTCAAAAAGCCAGATGGAAAAAAGTGTAGCCTTAAACTTTTCAGCAGAAGGCTGTTTCTTGTTTTCTGTTTCAAGGTGGAAGAAGGGTGATACCCTCTGGGTGGCGTTTATGGAGTTGGATGATAAAACTCCCATTAAGTCGGAAGTCTTGTGGAGTGTGCCTTGGGGGGTAAAATCCCAGATGCCCGGTGTCGGGTTGAGGTTTTTGTCTTTATCTGAGGAACAGGCTGACCAGCTTGACGAACTAATTCAGGCTAAGAAGGTGTGAAGTGGGTGAATTAAAAGAAGATAAGAATTTTGAGAGACTGCTGGAATGCATGGCTCGCGGGATTCTTGTGGGTGGATCAGTAGGAGCCATTGCGGGATGGTTTTTCATGGACCTTCAGCGGGCATTATTGTTGGGAATGCTTGTGGGCTGCGTTGCTGGATTAACCATGAAGAATGTTCGCGATAAGCGTGATACAAAAGATTAAATTTTTACATATTTCTAATAAAAAAGGGCCGCTTCCATATGGAAACGGCCTTTTTTATTAATTTGTTCACAAAGACTAAAGAATCTGGCTCAAGAAAGCTTTGGTTCTGTCTGATTCAGGATTGGTGAAGAAGTGGTCCGGGCTGCCTTTTTCAATGAGCATGCCCTGATCCATGAAAACTACTTCATCAGCTACTTCACGGGCAAAGCCCATTTCGTGAGTAACCACGACCATGGTCATACCTTCTTTAGCAACGGTCTTCATTACATCCAGAACTTCGCCGACCATTTCAGGGTCAAGAGCTGAGGTAGGTTCATCAAAAAGCAGGACCTTGGGTTCCATAGCCAGAGAACGGGCGATGGCAACACGCTGCTGCTGTCCACCGGAAAGCTGGGTGGGATAGACACCAGCTTTGTCATGGATGCCTACTTTCTTGAGCAGTTCCATAGCCACTTCACCTGCTTCTTTCTTAGACCTTTTACGTACTACGGTCTGAGCGATGGTCAGGTTTTCCAGCACGGTCTTGTGCGGGAAGAGGTTGAAGGACTGGAATACCATGCCAACTTCTTCGCGGATTTTGTTGATATTTGTCTTGGGAGAAAGGATATCAATGCCGTCAATGAAGATGTGGCCTGAATCAGCGTATTCAAGTCTGTTCAGGCAGCGCAGGAAGGTTGATTTCCCGGAGCCCGAAGGTCCGATAACAACTACGACCTGTCCTTTGTCCACGGTATGGGAAACATTGGAAAGGGCTTGAACTTCATGGGGAACATAGAAAGTTTTGTATATATTTTTTACTTCAATCATTATCTCTGCACCATTCTTTTCTCAAGGTACTGTACAAACATGGAGAAAGCAAAAGTCAGCACGAGGTAGAGCAGAGCACAGAGGAACCACAGCTCAAAAGGCTGCAGACTTGTGGAAACTGCTTCTCTGGTGCCTTTGGTCAGCTCCCTGATGGCGATTACGCCGAGCAGCGAGGAGTCCTTGATCATGCTGATGAACTGTCCTGCCAGCGGGGGGAGGATTCTCCGGAAAGCCTGAGGCAGGATGATGTGCTTCATGGCATAGTATTTTGACATCCCCAGTGAGCGGGCTGCTTCCATCTGTCCGCGGTGCACGGACTGGATACCTGCACGCACAATCTCAGCAACATAAGCACCCGCGAAAATAGCGAGTGAGGCGATACCGAACCAGAGCGGTGGAATCTGGGATATATCGTATTTTGCGAGCATGTTGTTGACCAGAGTTCCCAGCACGAAATACCATATGAACATCTGTACCAGCAGCGGTGTGCCGCGGATGAGTTCAATGTAGGTAATTGCGGAAAGCCTCAATGCCGGGTTCTGTGAAATACGGGCCAATCCGGTAAAAAGGCCGAGCAGGATACCGAAAACAATGGCTA
Source organism: Maridesulfovibrio sp. (assembly GCF_965230075.1). Taxonomy (GTDB): domain Bacteria; phylum Desulfobacterota; class Desulfovibrionia; order Desulfovibrionales; family Desulfovibrionaceae; genus Maridesulfovibrio. Next base: position 1,788,095 of record NZ_OZ245945.1, read on the forward strand.
TGGCACTTACCTTGAGGGTTACAAATAAACCGTCGAGGATAACACCGGGCTTCCATTCTTTTTCGATTCCGATAGTGTCGCCGACAAAAACAGTATCATCTTCGTAAACTCGTACTCCGGAAGCAGGCACTTCATATTGCTCGGATTCGTGGTTTTCCCCGGTTACAGTAACGATGGCGTTATCACCCTGTTCCTTAATGGATGTGATACTGCCTTCGATATCTGTATTGATGCTGATTTCATCCTGGTAGTAGAAGTAGTTCGGAATACGCTCCCAACGCCAGACGTAGTCAACCTGCTGTGTTGCCCAGTAAAGACCGAACATGGTGGCAAACAGGCCGATGAAAAATACAGTCTTCCAGAAAATTTCGTAGTTCCGGCCTTTGCCGGGAGCTCTCATTGATGTTCCACTCATAATATAAGCCGATTTTTAAAATTTATGTTCTTACTACAAAAAGCAAAAAATTCAGATTGCCGGGAAAGGGTCGATGAATATGGCGCTATCGACCCTTTGTCAACAATCTGAATAAAGGGGCGGATATACCGCCCCTCTTTAAAATCCTGGGTGTTACTACATGTTTTTACGCCAAGAGGTGCTTTCGAACCACTTGTGGTAAAGTTTGTCGTAACGTCCGTCGTTCTTGATCTGGTGCAGGAAGTTTCCGAGGAAGTTCAGGAAATCGGGATCACCCTTGCGGATACCCCAACCCAGAGGCTCGTAAGTGAAAGGCTTATCGAGGAATACGAGCTTGCCGTTGCCCTGCTCAGCCATGAAGATAGCGTTGAAGGGCAGGTCGTAGATCATAGCGTCAGCTTTGCCGTTGAGAACTTCAAGAGCAGCGTCGGTTTCAAGGTCGAAAGACTTGTATTTGGCTTTAGGGATAAAGCGTTTTGCAGCCTGTTCGCCAGTGGTACCGAGCTTGGAAACAATGGTGTACTCAGGCTTGTTCAGGTCTCTGTAGGACTTGATTTTGCCTTCAAGTTTTTTGTTCAGCAGAACAGTCTGACCTACAACCATAAAAGGCTCTGCAAAGTTGATCTGCAGGTTACGCTCCTGGTTGACGGTCATACCAGCGGTGATGATGTCAATTTTGTCAGTAAGGAGAGCGGGGATGATGCCGTCGAATTCCATGTTGACCGGAACGAATTTAACACCCATGGCTTTTGCCATTTCGCGGGCAAGGTCGATTTCGAAACCGACGATGCGGCCTTTTTTGTCAGTCATCTGAAAGGGGATGTAGCCGGAAGCGATACCGCAGCGGAGTTCACCGCTTTTCAGGATGGAGTTGAGGGTTGATTTCTTGGCCAGATCGATGTCGGATGCATTGGCAGTGGCTGCAAAGCCGAGTGCCAGCACCATGATCAGCATCATGCAAATTCTTTTCATAGCTGTCTCCTTTAAAGTCCTTGTCTGCAATTAAGTCAAAATACCTGTGGGAAATACCGATCAACCGTATTTGCCTTCAGTAAGTACTTCCTTAACAATCATTTCAACCTTGCAGACAGGGCAGGTCGGCATTGATTCCTTAGGAAAGTAGACGATACGTGTTTCACGGCACTTGGGGCAGATCACCTCAACGGCTTCCTGCCTTTCTTCTTTGACTTTGTTTTTCATGAGTAATGCCCCTTTGAAAAAAAGAATCTGGAAAATTAACTTTTTTTTGAATAAAGTTCAAGAAAACATTTTTTTACATGCTTTATAATTCAAAGAAAACAATATTGTCCATGGAAACCGTTATTGACACGGTTACTTTTTTGTATAATTTTCATGTTTGTTATTTAGAGGGTATTTTAACTTATTGGAGGAATATTTATGAAGAGGATTATAGTTGCTCTGTTGTTGACTATTCTTGCTGTAACACCTGCTCTTGCCGGAAAAAAGGTGATTAACATAGCATCTGACTGCACATGGCCCCCCATGGAGTTCGTCAATAAAGATAAACAGATCGTTGGTTTTTCCGTTGATCTTATGAAAGCTTGTGCTGTTGCAGCTGGCTACGATGTAAAGATCAAGAACGTTGCCTGGGATGGTATTTTTGCTGGTCTTGCTGCCGGAAAATACGATGCCATTTGCTCTTCAGTTACAATTAACGAAAAGCGCAAAAAAGTAATGGATTTTTCCGCTCCTTACTTTGAGGTTCAGCAGTCAGTTGTTACCGCAAAGGATTCCACTGCTAAATCTCTTGCAGATTTCAAAGGCAAAAACCTCGGTGCCCAGATTGGAACCACCGGTTATTTTGCAATCAAAGCGGTTGATGGTGTAACCCCCAAATCTTATGATGAAATCGGTCTCGCAATGGAAGATTTGTACAATGGTCGCCTTGCAGCGGTTGTTTGTGATGATCCGATCGCAGCTGACTTTGCTCTTCAGCAGGAAGAATACTCCAAGAAGCTCAAAATTGCTTTTGTTGTAAAAAGCGACAAAGCTGAATACCTCGGTGTTGCTGTTAAGAAAGGTAATTCCGAAGTTCTTGACATGATCAATAAAGGGCTCTCTGCTGTAAGAGCAGACGGTACTTACGATAAAATTAAAGCCAAGTGGTTCGGCAGCAACTAATTGCCCAGACCAGCAGGCTTGAGTTGAAAACAAATGGCCGGGATCGGACTTTAGCCGGTCCCGGCATTTTCATGCAGCCCGGATATTATATATGAAAGAAAAACAAGTTAAGATTGAGGTTACGGACGGGGCCAGCATTCCTGACAGCAGTGATAAAGGTCTGCTGAATGCGTGGTGGGTTTCCTTTATCGGTGCCGTAGGTATCATAACCTATCTGATCATCGCCAAGCCTGATCCTTATAGGGATATCCTGCTTTTTATTCCTGATGGAATTGTTGTTACGTTTGAGGTTACCATCTGTTCCATTTTCGGGGCGTTGATTATCGGCCTTTTTACCGGGCTGGGACGAATTTCAAGTAATAAATTTATCAATCTGATTGCTTCTACTTATGTTGAAGTTGTCAGGGGTATTCCGCTTCTCGTACAGCTTTTTTACATTTATTATGCAATGGGCCGGGTACTGCAGGTCCCGGACATGCTTTCGGCTATTATCGCCATGAGTGTCTGTTACGGTGCATATATGGGTGAAGTTTTCCGCGCCGGTATCGAGTCCATTGACGAAGGACAGACCGAAGCCGCAAGATCTCTCGGATTCAGTAAAAAAGAAACAATGTTTCTGGTTATCCTCCCGCAGGCATGGCGGACTATCCTGCCCCCGGTCGGTAACGAATTTATTGCTCTTTTGAAGGATTCCTCTCTCGTATCCATTCTGGCCGTTGCTGATATCCTCAGGCGCGGGCGTGAATTTGCTGCTGAGAGTTTCCAGTATTTTGAAACCTATACAATGATCGCGCTTGTTTATCTGTTGATTACTCTGATTCTCTCAAGAGCGGTGAGCCACATGGAAGAGAGGTTGAACCATTATGACCGCTAATCCCATTATTGAAATCAAGAATGTATACAAGTTCTTTGGCGATCTGGCTGCACTCAGTGATGTTTCACTTGATATCAAGCAGGGCGAAAAGGTTGTTATCATCGGGCCGTCCGGTTCCGGTAAAAGTACCTTGCTGCGTTCCATCAACCGCCTTGAGGAAATCAACAAAGGCTCCATCATAGTTGACGGCCTTGATGTGCATGACAAGGAAAACGACATCAACACCATCCGTCAGGAATTGGGTATGGTGTTTCAGTCATTTAACCTTTTTCCTCATAAGACTGTTCTTGAAAACCTGACCATGGCTCCGATTCGCCTCAAGGGCATGGAGAAGGAAGAAGCCAAGGCTATTGCGGTTGATCTGCTTAAGAAGGTCGGTATCCGCGAGAAGGCTAATGTTTATCCTTCCAAGCTTTCCGGTGGACAGCAGCAGCGTGTGGCAATTGCCCGTGCGCTGGCCATGAACCCCAAGATTATGCTTTTTGATGAACCGACTTCCGCTCTGGACCCGGAAATGATCGGGGAGGTTCTGGATGTAATGAAGAATCTGGCTCGCGAAGGTATGACTATGGTCGTGGTAACCCACGAGATGGGCTTTGCCCGTGAAGTTGCGGACAGGATCGTTTTCATGGAAGACGGCAGAATTATTGCTTGTGCACCGCCGGAGGAGTTCTTCAGCAGTGCCGATCATCCGCGCTTGAAGCAGTTTTTGGATCAGATTTTGTAAAGACGTATTTAAATCCACGTATCAAAAAGCCGACTCTGAATATTCAGGGGCGGCTTTTTGTTTATTAAATAAACAGAATGTGTTTTCAATTCTGTAAATATTTATTATACCGTGAATGATCCTTATTTTTAAATGAATGCTAATGGGGTAGAGTTGATGGCTGGTAAGCGGATTCTGGTTGTTGATGATGAAAAGATAGTTAATCTCGATATTCAGGCGACATTAAAGCGCTTAGGCTATATTATAGCCGGTGATGCCGGAACCGGAGATGAAGCAATTGATAAAGCCGGTGCGACCCGTCCAGACCTCGTTTTGATGGATATTAAGCTTCAGGGGGCAATGGATGGAATTGAAGCTGCTAATATTATTATTAAAACGTACGATATCCCTGTTGTCTTTCTTACTGCTTTCTCTGATGAAAAGACCCTATGCAGGGCTAAGCTTTCAGGCCCGTTCGGCTATTTGCTGAAGCCATTTGAAGAACGCGAGTTGCGCTCGTCTATTGAAATTGCCCTCTATAAACATGCTATGGAGCAGGAGTATCGTCAGGCTGTGGCTGATGCCGAGGCGGCTAATGAGGCCAAGAGTTCCTTTCTTGCAACCATAAGCCATGAATTGCGCACCCCTATGAATGGAATTTTGGGGTTGAGTGAAATACTGCTGGGCAGCGGGCTTAGTACCGAGCAGCAGGAGTATGTTGAATTGATCAAAGGTTCCGCTTCCTCATTGCTGCGGGTACTTAATGATATGCTCGACTATTCTAAGATTGAGCGGCGTATACTGGAATTGCGGGAAGGAACTTTTGATATCCGTCAGATCTTATCGTTGGTTATGAATTCGCATAATCCGAATGCCCTTAATAAGGGATTGAACATTGAGTGTTTTATCCATCCGGAAATTTCCGGTGAATTGCAGGGGGATTCCGGTAGATTGACCCAGATTTTGAATAATATTGTCAGCAACGCGATAAAATATACTGAAAAAGGCGGGATCACGATTGAGGTTATGCCGGATAATTGTGAGGAAGACCCATATCCCGCAGGTTGCGTTCGATTGCTTTTTGTTGTTTCCGATACCGGGGTAGGTATTTCCCGCAGCAAGGCTGACACCATTTTTGAAAGTTTTACTCAGCTTGAAGATTACATGACCCGCAAGCATGGAGGTATCGGGCTTGGCCTTGCGATTACCCATAACCTTGTCAATATGCTGCAAGGGGCCATATGGGTGGAGACCAAACCGGCGCAGGGCAGTCGTTTCTTTTTCACCGCTGTGTTCAAGCCGATAACGGATAAACTGGAAGATATGCATCCGGAATCTCTTTTTGAATGTATGGATTTCAGCAGTTTTAAGCGGATTCTACTCGCTGATGACAATATTATTACCCGTAGGGTTGTTTCTGCTTTTCTTGAAGATGCCAATTGTGAGTTGGAGATGGTTGAGAATGGTCAGGAAGCAATCAGTCTCTTGGCTACAAATCCTTTTGATCTGGTAATTATGGATATTCAGATGCCGGTTATGGATGGTCTGGAAGCTACCCGGCTGATTCGTACTGGATACATAGACAATGTTGATCCGCAGGTCCCTGTTCTGGCGCTTACAGCCCATGCTATGAAAGGAGACCGGGAACGATGCCTTGAAGTGGGCATGAATGGTTATCTGTCCAAACCATTTAATTCAAGTGAGTTGATGCAGGCAATGCTTTCAGTTGTGAGAGGGGGGGGCAGTGCCGATCCGGTACGGGTTGAACAGGATACTGAGATTGAAAAGGGTTCCAACCTTGATTTAAAGGGCACGATCAGGCGGCTTGATGGTAATGATAAGCTTGTCCGTGAGATTTATCGCCATTTTTTAAAGCTTGTTCCGGATCATCTTGCCAAGGTGGACGCTGCCATTGCTAACACTGATCTGGAGGTTCTGAAGACTGAGGTGGTCTTATTGCGTGGATTGTCTCTCGATGTCGGGGCTCATAAGCTGTCTGCTTTAGCCAGCGAGATTGAAAAATATCTCCAGCATGAAAGATTGGAGATTGTGGAAGGTTTGGTTTCTCGGATGAAGAAAGAGGCAGATAATACTTTTGAGGTAATGTCCGATTATATTTTCAAATCGACCTGATTTTAATTGTGCTTGCGTTTTTTATCTGGAAGTATGGGCATCCCTCAGCATAATTAATCAGATTCAAGGACTTGTTCATGACTCCCCCCGATGGCAAAATAATCAAATCCCCCGCAATCTATACTTTTTTTCTTATTCTATTGCTTATCTCCGCTATTGCGCTGGGATATTCTGTTATTAAGCCCTTCATTAATACGATCATTATTTCAGTTGTTTTGAGCGGGATATTTTATCCTTTGAGCAGGAAAATATGTCGTCGGCTAGGTGGCAGGCCTGCCCTTGGTGCGTTTTTGACTGTTTGTATTATCATTTTCGCCATTATTATCCCGGCGGTTATTTTCTTTTTCGGTCTGATCGGACAAGGGGTTGATTCTGTTACAGCCATTAACGAATGGTTGCGTACTACGGATTTCTCAACTCTTTTTGATTCACAGCATTACAATACATATCTGCAATGGGTTGAGCAGAAATTTCCTTTTCTTGAGATCAGTTCCAGCGATATTCAGGCCAGAGTGCTCGAAATTTCCCGAAGCTTTGGGCAGGCAATGCTGACTTCCGGGACATGGTTAGCCGCTAACATGGCAAGCCTTGTCGCTCATTTTTTGATCATGAACTTTCTGGTCTTTTCCTTTTTAAAGGACGGGGACAGGTTTATTGATCGGGTAAGATATCTTTCTCCTTTAAGAGCCGAACAGGAAGATTTTATTATTGAAAGCCTTAGAAAGGTCTCGAAATCTGTTCTGTTTGGAAGTCTTTTTATCGCCTTTCTTCAGGGTATTGTCGGCGGAATCGGGCTGGCAATAGCTGGTATTCCGGCTCTTTTCTGGGGCACCATGATGAGTTTCGCTTCCCTTATTCCTGTTTTGGGAACCGGATTGATCTGGGTTCCGGCCACTATTTACCTGTTGATTGTGGGTAAACTGAAAGTTGCTATTTTTCTGCTGCTCTGGTGCGGAGTGCTGGTAACCGGTATTGATACGGTGCTCCGGCCCATGATTGTTCGTGAAGCTTCACGGGTTTCAACCATTTACGTATTTCTTGCCATTCTTGGTGGTATTAATGCTTTTGGGCCCTTAGGAATTTTGTATGGTCCGCTGATTTTATCTTTCTTGATGGTTATGCTTCACATTTATGGTGTTGAATTTCAGGACGTGTTGAATCACAAGAAATAAGTATTTCTTTGAGTTTATTATTATGAGAGTTTTGTCCTGCCTGTAGGCAGGATGTGCAAGCTATTTTTTGTAAGGTGATCCGTCCGGAGTATAAATTACCGCCGGGAAGTCTGTTTTCAATGTTTCCATTTTCAGCATGCCGGACTTGATTACTTCGTTGACCTTTACAAATGTTGCGACTTTCTCCGGCACGTCTTTAAGCATGATGTAGCCGTCGCCGCCCCTTGCAAGGTATGAGTTGGTGGCAATGGAATATTTTCGGGTTTCGTTAAGAGATTTGTAGTTGCCGGATTTATCCATGATTTTAATGTTGGAAACCCGTGAACCGGAGGTTTTTATTTTAGTAGGTTTACCTTTGCTGTTTATTTCCAGTTCCTGTGTCTGTCCATTAAGATTCAGGGTAAATTTAAGGCCTGAAATTTGAAGGAATGCCCCTGAAGAAGCGGGCAGTTTGTGAACTGAGCGTTCAAGAAGTTGTTTAAGTGTTTTTCCTGAAACTTTAAGGACTGTCATCTTGTTTCCAAAGGGAAACATGGTGTTGATATCCTGATCCGTTATCGGACCCGCTGGAATAACCTTGTCGCCTCTGAATCCACCACCATTCTGGAATGCGATGTCAGTATTGAACTTTTCCCGCATGATGGAACTGACCAGCCTTCCGGCGATTGTTTCGCTTGTACGTATGGAAGCTGCGCGAGTGTCAAGAGGAACCGGAGAAATGGCGACAGGAACACTTGTGCTGTCTTTTACCTTTGAAGCGAGAAATGCTTTTATATGGCTATCTTCTGGAGTCTTGTCTGTTACCGGGATAATTGTCCATTCGTGTTTGTGGATAGACTTATCATCCATGTTGATTTTTAAAACTCCGACATAGCGTCCCTGACTTCCGCACTGAACCATCAGTCCGGGAGTCGCAGCATCACGGGCGATAATCTCCTGCCCGGGTAGTATGTCCTTGTAGCTTTGGCCGCCGCAGATAACGTCAATTTCAGGGACTTCCTGCAGGATGATTTTTTGTGTCTCCAGAGGCATGTGGCTCAAAAGGATAATCAGGTCTGCCTTTTGGTTTTGCTTCAAGTCTTGCGCTGTTTTTCGGGCGGATTTAATATAGTCGGCAGGAATCGAAATTGCCGAACCGGGGTTGGAAATGAGTTTGAGTTCAGGCAGAATCATACCCATGAAACCGACTTTAACAAAACTTCTTTCAAGTACTGCTGTATTGGTGATGTAATTGCGTAAGGGATTGCCTTTGGCTATCTCAAGGTTGCTGCATACTGTCGGGAATTTTTTTGCTTTCAGGCAATTGACCAGAAATTTAGTTCCTCTGTTGAATTCATGGTTACCAAGGGTGGAAATATCGAATCCCATCCTGTTCATGGCTTCAAAAACGGTCTTTCCCTTTTCGTTTGTCAGGGATTCCCCCATGAGGTCGTCGCCGGTAGCCACGGTGATTGTGGCTCCGGGATATTTGGCTCTATATGATTCAAATACTGACTGAATTCTTGCAAATCCTCCGAAAGTACGTACCATGCCGGTACTGTGTTGCTCATTTTTTTCTTCTGCTGGCAGCAATTGTCCGTTGAGGCCGGAGGTAGTAAGAATCACCAGGTCCCAACGGTCTGCTAAGCCGGGGGATGATGTCATCAAAATGGCAATGATAGCTGCTATGATAGGAAAGAAACGCATATTTGTTCCTTTGGCAGTGACATTTATTTATTGGATTGTGAGTGACAACATGTATTACGTGTATACTTATGATTATGTAAGCCAATATCAGTTTTTTTTCCAGTCTAATCGTTAATAATATATCATCAGATAAGGCGGGTTTAGGTGTTGTTTTTGAGTTTTAGAAAATATTTATCGGCCTTTTTTTGTGGGATACTTTTCCTTACTTTTTTGGGTGGTTGTTCGACTCATAGTGTGCGCATAGATGCTCCTACTAAGGGGTTTAACAAGGTAGATGATGCTCAAGTTACCGGGCTTATAAATCGTTTACAATATCAGGGCGGTGATGATTTTTCATGGTTGGATCTGCAAAATGGTATTGAACGGAATATCAGTTTTTTATCCCGTAAACCTGAGAAAGCTGTGGCTGCAAAGTACGGACGCATGCAGATAACATGGGGAATGCTCAAGCGTACCAATGAGGAAATGCTTAGCCTTCTTCCTTTGCTTAAGGAATCACCGGAGCTTTTGGAAGAGAAGTTTGTTTGGTATTCCATGGCGCCACGTACTTTATTGACCGGATATTATGAACCGTATCTGGAAGCTTCATTGGTTCCGCATCCGGATTACCCATACCCTCTTTACAGCATTCCCAGCGACCTCCAGACTCTGGATCTCGGGAAATTCCATCATCGCTGGAGAGGGCAGCACCTTATTTACCGACAGGAAAATGGTGAAGTTCACCCATATTACGATCGCGAGGATATCGATTTTGAAGGCGCCTTGCAGGGCAAGGGGCTTGAAATAGCATGGGTCAAAGATTTAGTTGATGTGTTCATTCTCCAGATTCAGGGTTCAGGACGTCTTGTGTTGCCGGACGGAAGTGTGAAGCATGTGCTGTATGCCGGTAAAAACGGATTGAAATATGTTTCACTTGGTAAAGTTCTGATTCAGCGCGGGCTTCTTCCTAAAGAAGGGATGAGCATGCAGAAGATCAAGGCTTTTCTTGATGCCAATCCTGATCTGGTTAAGGAACTGCTGACCACTAATCCCAGCTATGTCTTTTTTAGAATAGATGACGAAGGGCCGTTCGGTTCCATGGGGGCACCGCTTACTCCCATGGCCAGTGTTGCTGTGGACAGTAAGGTCCTTCCACTTGGCTCTCTGGCTCTTTTGACCACCCGTCTGCCTCAGCAGGATTCGAATAGTAAGACTCCTTTCGCTAAAATTGTCATGGCTCAGGATCGTGGTGGAGCTATCAAAGGTACACGGGTAGATTTGTTTTGCGGTTCCGGCCCTGAGGCGGAATATCTGGCAGGCCATCTGACTTCATGGTCTCATGTCTATCTTCCGGTCAGCCGTGCTTTTATGGAAGGGCAGGAAGCTGCAAAAGCCGAGTAGTTTTATGCAGGTTCGCATTGTTCACATTTTCCACAATTGTTTTGTGATTGAAGCTGGAGAAAACAGTTATGTTTTTGATATTCCGGCAGAGAGATTCAGAAGTAAAAAGGTTTTGTCCGTTTTGCAGGATGTTCTTGCCGGAAAAAAGGTGACCGCTTTTTTTTCTCACAGCCATCTCGATCATTTTGCTCCGGACTACCGTGATGTCTGCGTAAAGGCAGCTTCGTTACAGGCTGTGATTTCAGATGATATTGAAGAAATGTATCCCGACCTTGATTTCGGTGATGCTCTTATCGTTGAACCGGACGAGAAGTATGAATTCAATGGATTGGAAATCGAAACCCTCATGTCTAATGATCTGGGAGTAGCCTTTCTTTTCAGCACTCCTGAAGGTCTGAGGATATATAATGGAGGCGATCTGGCCTGTTGGGATTGGGAAACCGCGTCACAGAATGAAATCGATTTTACCCGCTCATTTTTCCGCTCTGCAGTGGATAGGGTTGTTGATTATGGTGTTCAGATCGCTTTCTCCAATGTGGATAGAAGGTTGGAAAGTCTCGCCGGAGGTGGAGAGCTTGCACGGGCGGTCAAGCCTCAGATCTTTGTGCCGACTCATGCTTTTGGGCGCACGCAATGGCTGGAAGGACTCCACGAGCGTCTAGGCATTGATGTAAATACCTGCTTTACCTACCGTCGATCAGGTGATGCGCAATCCGTTGATATTCGGACTTAAATTTTAAAAAATAAGCCCCCGAAAGCAAAAGTTTCCGAGGGCTTATTTTTATAAATTTTGGATTGTTTAGCCGCAGCCGTTACATCCTTTACACGGCTCTTTGTATCCGCCCATTCCTTTGGGGATACCGTTGGGACGGACATTACCCATGGAAAGTAGCTTCTCGCATTCTTTCTGGCCGCATTCGGGGCAGTCAGCCTTGGCTTCCTTGCCGGGCATAACCAGCTCATCAAATTCCTTACCGCATTTAGGGCATTTAAATTCATAAATCGGCATATCTACTTACTCCTTTCGGCCTGAAATTATATGTAAGGGAGCATTGCTCCGTTTAATTGCTGCTGGACTTAGGGGTAAGAAAAAATGACGCGCTTTTCAAGATAAATCTAAATGCTTCTTGAAAGCAGGGTGCCGCCACCCATCATTCCCAATTGTGAGAAGAAGCCGTTCAACTGTCCGTGGACCTGACTTGCCTGCTTATCCTGCTGTTCTTGGATTGCAGCTGCTTTGTCGAGCAGAGTGTTGATATTATTTGTGATTTTGGCAAGTTTGTCCTGCTCTTCGTCAGAAAGGCCTGTCTCCTTGGCCTTTGCTTTAAGAGCATCTGATTGGTCATCTAGCTTATAATAAAGAGTCTTTTCTGCATTGCTGAGACCGTGGGTTACCAGACTTCCGGCGATTCTTTCCATTTCAGCGAGGATCGTTTCCGCCCGTTTGCTTTCCTCTTCATTGAGTTCCTTTTTAGTGGTCCCCTTAATCTCGTCTATTTGAGCTCTTAACTCATCCGCTTTGGCTTGTTCTTCTTTAGTCAAGTTTTTGGGGCCGGTTATGCCGAACAGTTCTTTCAGTTCCTTCTGAATGGAAGCTTCCTTCTTCTTTTCCGCAGCGGAGAGCACCTTGCCTTCAGGGTAATACATCTTTTTAAGTTCCCATTTTAGACTTTCTGCCCTCTGGCGGTCTGCGCCCTGAGGATCTTTGGTGGGAACGATTTCATAAAGTTCGTCCAGTTTTGTCTGAATTTCGTCTACTTTCTTTTGCTCTTCGGAAGTGAGTTTTTTGGGTTCCTTATCAAGGCCGTAAAGTTCATCCAGTTCTTTTTTCAGTTCTTTGAATTTTTTTTCCTGTTCTTCGCGGATAGACGAATCGTTGACACCATAAATATTGTTCAGCTGTGAGAAGTATCCATTCACCTGCTGCTGTTCACTGGAGTCCAGTCCAAAGCTCATGGTTGCAAACTGCATCTGCAATTGTCTGCGTATCTGTGAAGGCGTTAAGTTGCTTGAGATATTAGGAGTTCTTGCGCTTTGAGAGTTGTTGGCTATGTTTGAAAAATAGCTTCCGGCAGTGCTGGATCCACTTAAAACTGAGCTGGTGAACATTTCAGGCTCCTGAGAGTATTGTTAGGAAATCTTTTCCGTAAATTTATTTTTATAAAGAAAAGCAAATATTGTGCCGGGATGTGATTATAAAGCTCAGGGTGTTCCGGTAAGTGGCTGTGCCCGGGGATTTTTTTGCGGTTAAAAAATTAAAGTGAATGTTTTGGAAATAACATGGTTGCGCTGGTTGGATATTTGTGAGAATCACGGAGTGTTTACAGGGAGGATGGATCAAAATTTTTAAAAAAGGTTTAAATTCTTGATTTGAAATCGTCCTTGCAGTATAGTCCTTTTTCGTTATAAACACGATCATTTAGGAGGAAAAAAATGAGCGCAGCAACTGAAAAAGTGCATCAGATGGAAGATTACCAGCAGACTGAAGAAGTGCTGGCTGAGGACGTCGCAGCAGGCGTCAGCGAAACTGCTCAGAAAGACATGGGTAAGGTAGCAATTATCATCTCTTTCATGGCAGTAGTTCTTCTCGTAGTATTTTTCTACGGCCTGAACCAGAATCTGACCAGCCTTACCGCTGAAGTTAAAGATCTGCAGACCGTACGCGGTGACGTGGAAGCCTTGAATTCCCAGATGGCTGTTGTAGACGGCAGACTGGTTGAACTCGAAAAACTTCCCACTAAAACCAGACATATTATTATGGACGGCATTATTGAAGAAATGAACCAGAAAGCTGCTTACGTTGGAGCTCAGCTCAGCGAAGAAGAGCAGGCTAAGCTTGCAAAGGTTCAGGAGCTCCTCAAGGACGTACAGTCCGGCCTCCAGAAATAATAACTTTGAGCGATCAAAGTTTAGGCGCACCGGGAATTCCCGGTGCGCCTTTTTTTATGCTCATTGTTCCAGTGTTTTTCTTGCGTCTTGCATCTGATGTTTTCTGAGCCGCTGATCTTTTTTAGCAGGCTGAGATCTATTCTACTTTTTCCCCGACCCGATTGGTAAATATGTTTTTCAGCGGAACATCCCGGTCATAGCAGATCAGCCCGCAGCGCAGGCAGCGAGATGTTTCGTAGCGCAGTTCCTCTTCATTGAGACAGCCTTCAATTTCCTTGAAGGTTGTTGTCCGGTCTTCTCCGGTGCAGTTGTGGGGCATCTCTGTACGTACTTTGTTTTTGCAGCCGTCAACATCCTTAAAAAGGGTGTAGGGAATCAGATCGCGCATGGTGTTGTCGGCCATAGGTATCTCACCTGTGGTCAGTAGATAGTGGATAGAACGGGCAGCGTGTCTTCCGGCTCCTACTGCAGATATGACCAGATCAGGTCCGGAAACAGCATCACCACCGGCAAAGACCAAGGGTATTGATGTTTGCAGGGTGTCCGGGTTTGCGTCGATGGTCCTCCAGCGGGTGAAGTCGATATTGCACTGCTCTTCGCCATCGGTATAAAAGCAGGAAAGCTGCGGCTTCTGTCCGATAGCGGAAATGATTGTATCCACAGGATAACGTTCTTCGGTTCCTTCTACCGGTACAGGGCGGCGCCGCCCGGATTCGTCCGGTTCACCAAGTGCCATTCTTATGCATTCCAGATGGGTGGCTTTGCCTTTATCATCAATGATGACTTTGGTGGGAGCGGCTAAAAATACAAACTTAATTCCTTCATCCGCTGCTCCTTCAATTTCTTCGGTGTTGGCAGGCATCTCGTCACGGGTTCTTCTGTAAAGCAAGGTAACATCACATCCTAATCGTATGCTGGTCCGGGCCGCATCGATGGCGGTGTTTCCGCCTCCGACAACGATGACTTTGGGCCCGATGCTGGGTGTCTGACCCAGTCCTACAGCGGTAAGAAATTCAGTTCCGGAAAGCACTCCTTGGGCGTCCTCTCCGTCAATACGCAGGGTCCCGCTGGCCCATGCTCCAATACCCATGAAAAAGGCTTCGAATCCTTCTTCTTCAAGGTCATTAATGGTGAAGTCCGTACCCAGTTTTTGCTCTGTGCGTACTTCCACACCCAGATCAAGTATACCTTGGATTTCCCATGCCAGATCCTTCTTAGGTAATCTGTATTCCGGGATGCCATAGCGCAGCTGTCCGCCCAGTTCAGGCATGGCTTCGATGATGGTCGGACTATGTCCGAGTCGGCGAAGGTAATTGGCGCAGGAAAGTCCTGCGGGACCGCCGCCGATGATGGCAACCCTGCGTCCGGTTTCCTTGGCGCAGGGGATAGGCAAACGCAGGTTGTTGTTCATTTCCCAGTCAGCCACAAACCGTTTGATCATGTTGATCCCTACCGGTTCATCCACATGGGTACGGCGGCAGACGGTTTCACAGGGACGCGGGCAGACCCGGCCGCAAACCAGTAGCAGAGGGTTGCGTTCACGGATGATGTTGACCGCTCCGGCGTAGTCTCCATTGTTGGCGGCTTCGATATAGCGGGGAATGTTGATATTAGCGGGACATTTTTGCTGGCAGGGAGCGAGGCAATCATTAACCTCTTCCACGTGGAGTAGTTTGGCACTCATAGAAACAATGGAAAGAACTCCGCGCGGGCAGGCTTCAACACATTTACGGCAGGCCCGGCAGGCCAGCGGATCGACAACGGGTAATCCTTCCGGTCCCATGTGGATAGCATCAAAAGGACAGACAGCTACACAGGTTCCAAGCCCGAGACATCCTTCAGGGCAGGTCTTGGCTCCGTCATAGAGCAGGGCCTGTGCGCGGCAGTTGTTTGCACCTTCGTAATTAAAAAGTTCTTCGGCCCGTTCTCCGCCTGTGCAATCCCGGAAGGCTAGTTCCGGTTCCATTTCTAATACTTCCAACCCCATGACTGCGCCTACGGCCTGCGCAGTTTCAATGCCGCCGATGACACAGACATTGGCCCCGGATTTACCTTCCACCACTGCATTGGCTGCACCATTACAGCCGGCATAACCACAGCCGCCGCAGTTAACCCCCGGAAGTACGTCTTCAACCTGCGCAATACGCGGGTCTTCCTTTACGTACAGGATTTTGGAGGCCACAGCGAGAATGGTTGCGGCAGTAAAACCCAGTCCCATGAGTACAAGAAGTGAATTAAGAATCATATGCTTTGCCTATTTTTTAAACTGATAGGGATTCTGTTTAAATTTAAATCATACCTTTAAAGGCAAAAAATGCCAGTGACATCAAGCCTGCCATGACCAGCGCAATGGGCGTTCCTTTCATGGATTTGGGTGTCCGGGAGACTTCAATCCGTTCCCGGATGGCTGAAAGAACAATCAGCGCAAGCATGAAACCCATCCCCGAAGCAAAGGAGAAGGTCACGGTTTTGATGAAAGTGAATTCTTCCCGCTGGCAGATAATGGCTATACCCATCACCGCACAGTTGGTGGTGATCAGCGGCAGGAAGATACCCAGCGATTTATAAAGCGGAGGTACTGCCTTTTTCAGGAACATTTCTACGAACTGGACTAGTGAAGCAATGACTAGGATGAAGGTCAGGGTCTGGAGGTATTGCAATCCCAGCGGATCAAGCAGGTATTCCTGCACAGCCCATGTGATTGATGCTGCCATAGTGGCGACGAAGACAACTGCGCTGCCCATACCTATAGCCACGGATATTTTCTTGGAAGTTCCGATGAACGGACAGTTACCAAGATACTGGGCAAGGACAATGTTGTTGACGAATATGGCCGAGATGAAGAGCAGGAAATATTCTTTCATGGCAGATTCTCCTTATCGGCTACAAATACCGCAGGTTTTGCAGTCATGGCCGGGATTATCCAGTATAGCCTGTCCTTTTCTCCGAGCCTGCCAACTGGTGAATATGTTCATGGCCGAGAGCATAAGTCCGAGGCAGACGAAGGCCCCCGGGGCCTCGACCATAAATGAAAACGGTTTGAAACTGGCGGGCATAATTTGATTGCCGAAAATGGTCCCGTAACCGAAAAGTTCGCGCAGTCCGCCGAGCAGGGTCAGGGAAATGGTGAAGCCGATACCCATTCCCAAGCCGTCCGCAGCGGAAAGAATGATGGGATTTTTGGAGGCAAAGGCTTCCGCCCGACCGAGAATGATACAGTTGACCACAATGAGCGGCACGAAGATGCCTAGTTGCTGGTAGAGCGGATAAGCAAAGGCCTGCATGAGCAACTCCACCGAAACAACCAGCGAGGCAGCGATTACGATGAAGCAGGCAATGCGCACCTTAGGCGGAATGATCTTGCGGAAGATGGAAACAAGGATGTTGGACATGGTCAGTACAAAGATTACTGCCATGCCCATGCCGAAACCGTTATCAGCAGTCTTGGTTACTGCCAGCACCGGGCATAGGCCGAGCACTACCTTGAACGGGGGCAGGTCCTTCCAGAGTCCTTTTGAAAATTCTTTCCATAATCTGCTCATCTTATGACCCCTGTGCCCAAGCTTGAGTTATCTGCGGTTTGATTTTTTGGAAAATGGAGACAGCCTGTTTGACGGCCTCAACCGAAGCAGTGGAGGAAATGGTCGCCCCGGCAATGCCTTCTATGCTTCCGCCTTTGGAGGTCAGTTCAACAGCCATGGAGTGCTCCTTGAATTGGCTGGTGAAACCGTGTCCGGCAACTTTGGAACCTACACCGGGAGTTTCTTTCATGGTGGTAATTCCGATGCCGGACAGATTGTCCTCACTTAAGTTGAACCCTACCATAACTCCCACATCTCCGCCGTAACCTTTGGCAAAAGTTTCAAGAGCTACGCCGAGCAGCTTTCCGTCTTTCAAAGCTGGGAAGACGGTTATTTGCTTTTCGCTGCCGTGAATGGTGAATTTCTTACGGTCTTTTACCGGGGAATTGTCATACCCGCTGAGCACTTGCTTGATGGCAGGCCCCTGCACATAAGTCAGTACCTGTTCTTCAATGCGAGCTTCAGTAACTTCTTTCAAGCTGGCGAGGGTTACGCTGAACATCCCGCAGATCAGGGTCAGCACAGCGATCATTTTTAAACCTTCTTTCATGACCGTCTCCGCAGGTGAATGTTGGTTATGCCGCCGAATGGTCCGGGCTTGATTTTATCAACCAGCGGAGTCATCAGGTTGGCCAACAGGATGGCGAAGGGTATTCCATCCGGGTAAATGCCATAGACCCGGATGATGACAACCAGTGTTCCGCCGATGAATCCGTAGACGAGCATGGGAATATGCCCTGCAGGTGAAGAAGGTCCATCCGTTGCCAGAAAGAATGCCCCGAACAGGGTAGAGCCGCAGAGCAGGTGGTATTCAGGGGAAGCGTATTCCAGAGGATCAATAAAAAAGTAAATTGCTGCGGTTGTTGCAACTCCGGCTATGAATGCAAGCGGAATGTCGGGCCGGACAATTTTGCGGCCCAGAAGATAAGCTCCGCCTAGTATGACCGCGCCGGCTTGAGTCGCTCCTGTTCCGCCCAGTTGAAAGCCGAGCAGCAGGGATTTAAGCGAATATTCATCCAGTGTTTCCGGACCGAAGTTTTTCAATTGGCTTAATGGGTAGGTCAGTTCTGAAGCAAGCATGGTCATGTCAAAATCCATTAGGTCCGGCCATGAAACAACCAGAACAGCCCAACCTACCAGCGGGACGCAGAGCGGGTTGGTGCCGAGGCCTCCGAAAATCATGCGCCCCATGAAAATTGAGATGAAGCTTCCTGAGACCACCAGCCACCATGGTGCTGCCGGAGGAATAAGAAAACCGAACAACAGGCCGTAAAGCAGGGCTGTGTAGTTGTCCGCTTCAATTTCCCTCTTCATAAAATACAGGCATATGGTTTCGGTAATTACCGCCGTAAAGCAGGAAAGTGCCAGTACTCGAACAGCCAGCATCTGATAATGCCAGACAGCAAAGGCCGCAGCAGGAAGCAGAGCAATAATTGTTTCCAATGCATCCTGCTTGAATGTCCTCCCGCAATGGGCATGGGGAGGAATGGAGACTGTCAGTACGGGGGACCCGTTTAATGGCTTCATTTCTGCCCCCTGAGGTCTTCGATTATCGGCTGGGCCGCCAGTTCTTTTTTTGCCAGTCGGATGTATTGCAGCAGCGGCCTTTGGGCCCTGCACCAGTATCCGCAAAGTCCGCATTCAATGCAGGAGGCGATGTTGTAGGCCAATGTATTTTCAAAGAGTCCGAATTCCGCGTGCCGGGAAATCATATTCGGTTCCAGCCGGGCCGGACAATGAATGACACATTCTCCACAGCCCACGCAGGGATTGTCTTTTACTGTTGGCCCCTTGTTTGCCTTAAGGATGGTTATGGCCTGTGTTTCCGGGGTTACTCCGTGTTTGAGACTGTATACAGCTTCTCCGGTCAGCGGTCCGCCGAGGATGACACGGTCATGTTCGGCGGGCCGGAATCCGGCCAGTTTGAGAAGTATGCCCACGGGTGTGCCCACCGGAGTAAGGAAAGCTGTGGCACCTACTTTAACAATGACCAGGGTTACAGGCTGGCATCCGTGGATGGTTCTTCCGATACGGTAAAGGGTTGTTGCATCAATTACGCAGACTTCGGAAGGCAGCTCTTGGCCTGTGATGGTCTTGGTAAGCAGTTCCGGGAGGCTGTTGGGATAAACCGGGTTGATATCATATCCTGTGCCGCCGGGAATGGTCCAATCCATTCCGGTAGGGTAGGCCAATGCACATGCCTTTGGGGAGAGTGCTTTCTTTAGATAATTAAGCCCGGTAACCATGACATCGTTGAATTCTTCAATCAGATAACGGTGCCCGTCCATACCGACTTCATGGGGCATGGCGTTGATTATCAGGGTGCAGTCTTGTTTTAGTCCCCGGACATTAATCCCATTCTCGCGCAGTGCGTTAAGCATCTTCCGGAAACCTGTCGCGGGAAATTCTGATGGTATGGCAACGCGGGTGCCTTCTTCCTTGATAGTGATAAAGTCTTTTTTGATATCGGTCACAGTGCCGGAGATAGAACTGTGAATTGTCGGCCTGCTACCGGCCGGATCTACTGCCACGGGTTGAGCTTTTGCTACCTGCTCATTGATTTGCACAAGCGGTTCAAGCCCGGTGATTTCAAGGGATATTTCTAACGGGCCGCCAAGATCCTGCTCCCATGTGTTGACTATGGGGCCGCGTTCAGATGGAACTAGTGAAAATAGAGGATTCATATTTAATATTCCTTTATTTTAAATGGCACTTAGAGCAGTCGCTGTCTTTGTAGGGGCCGCGTTGCAGTTTCTTGTGGCAGTCCATGCATTGGTCATGGAAAGCACTGGTTCGGTTGAGCACGAGATCCTTATCATTTTCCTGATGACACTGGCCGCAAGCGGTGAAGTCTCCTGAGTATTCCTTCATATCCTGCATTTTATGACAAGGCGTGCAGCCTTTAAGACCTGCCTCAAACATGTCGTCATGGCAGTCAATACAGCGGTCATGGGCAGCATCCCTTACGCTTGGTATCTCTGCTGTTCCCGCGTTGGTGTGGCAATTGCCGCATTTCTGCGGTTCTTCTTCTATGTCAGTGTCATGGTGACAGGCCTGACAATCATTGTCCGCATATTCTTCATGAGCAGTATGATCAAAATTAAGTTTGCCGAGTTCAGCATGGTGACACTGCACGCAATAACTGGTGTCCGGGAAGGAACGGATATGCTCTCGCACGTAATCTTTGTCGAAGGCTTCCGGATGGCATGATCCGCAGGGGAGCGGTTCCTGATCACTGGTTTCTCGCTCGTGATGGCACTTGTCGCAGGGGATTTCGTAATCCCGGTGATGGCGTATATGAGTGAAGATTACTTTACCGCCGCTGTTCTTGAATAGAATGCGGACGGGGATTTTCTCTTTCTTCTCAGGAGAGACATAACCTGCGACAGCAAGCCCGAAGAGAACTGTAAGTATAATTGAGATGGGAATAAAATTTTTACGCACCGGGGTTGTCCTTGTTTTGTTAAACAATATTAACTGTCTATTATATACTTAATGAGGCTGGAATTGTCTAGTATTAAGAAGTGTAATTGTTAGTTGTAAAATGCAACTGGGTTAAACAAGGGTTTGCATAATATCCTTTCTGCTGTGACATAATGGACACATTCGACTGATAAGACTCCCCTTGTGAAATGGGTCGTTATTCCCGTTTTTCAAATAAATAAATTATCAGGAGAAAGTGATGAGATTTTCCAACAAACTCAGAGTATTGATGGCTCTTCTGGTCTGTGCCATGTTTGTGGCTGCAGCACCTGCATACGCTAAGGCCAAAATGGTCCGTGTATACAAAGGCAAGCCTGCCAAGTACGTATTCCTCTTCATTGGTGACGGTATGGGACTGCCTCAGAAGGGCGCTACCGAAGCATTCACCGGCGAACAGCTCCTCATGAACACCTTCCCCGCACAGGGAATGACCACCACTTACGCTGCCGACAGATTTATTACCGGTTCCGCAGCTTCCGCTACTTCACTTGCCAGCGGCCAGAAAACCAACATTGGTATGCTCGGCATGGCTCCTAACCAGAAGCATGTTAAGTCCATTGCTGAAATGGCTAAAGCTGACGGCAAGAAAGTAGGTATTGTTTCCAGTGTATCCATTGACCACGCTACCCCTGCCGCATTTTATGCACACGTTCCCACCCGCGGACAGTACTACGACATCGACGTTGCTCTCTCCGAAAGTGATTTTGATTTCTTTGGTGGTGGCGGTCTGAAAGACATTACCAATAAGAAGAAAAATTCTAAAAACTACAAAGGTAACGCTCTCGAACTGATCAAGAAAGCCGGTTACAAAGTAGTTACTGACAAAGAAGAGTTCATGGCCCTTAAGCCTGCTGACGGCAAAGTTATTTCCTGGAACGCATGGCTGCAGGATTCCAAGGCTCTGCCTTACGCCATGGATATGCGTCCTCAGGATATCACTCTTCCTGAATTCACTTCCAAGGCAATCGAAATGCTCGACAACCCTGAAGGTTTCTTTCTTATGGTTGAAGGCGGAAAGATTGACTGGGCCTGCCACGCTAACGATGCTACCGCTTTTATTAAAAACACCATCGCTTTTGATGATTCCATCAAAGAAGCTGTTGAGTTTGCCAAAAAACATCCCAAAGAAACCCTTATCGTTGTAACCGGTGACCACGAGTGTGGTGGTCTTACTCTCGGTTTCGCAGGTACCAAGTACGGTTCCTACTACGATGCTCTTAAGTCCCAGACTATTTCCTTCCAGCAGTTCTCTGATGAAGTTGTTAAACTTTGGAAAGAAGAACACAAAGGCAATGCAAGTTTTGAAGACTTCCAGCCCACCATCACTCACTTTTTCGGCCTTGAGTTCGAAGGTGACGCCAAGAAGAATCCCCTTGTTGTAAAGGATTACCAGCTTGCAATGCTCAAGGAAGCTTACGAGCGCACCATGAAGGGCGAGAAAAAGTTCAAGAATCCCGAACTTTACAACCTCTACGGTGGTTATGATCCCCTGACCGTGACTATTACCCACGTACTGAACAACAACGCCGGTCTTGGCTGGACTTCCTACAAGCACACCGGTGTTCCTGTTGCGACTTCCGCAATGGGCGTTGGTTCTTCTTCCTTCAACGGTTACTACGACAATGTTGATATCGCGTACAAAATTATGGCTATCATGGGCATGACTCCTAAAGTTCATGCCAGCATCAATAACGCTGAGTTTGCTGTCAAATAGCATACCCTTCGTACTTTAGCTGTTTCGGGCGGGGCATCTCTCGATGTCCCGCCTTTAGCATATATGATAAATTTCCAACCCCTGAGATCATGTCCGGATTATTTAAAAACAGAGAATTCATTCTTGTAGCGGTGTTCGCGGTTTTGACTGCCATTCTTTATTTTATCCCCACTGAATTTGACCAGCGTGTTGCTGAAAATGCTGAACGATGTCGTGCGGAAGTTGTTTCGGTTGATAATTCGGATATTGACCAGTTCGGTATGGTAAAAACCGGCCCGCAAATTGTGACCATGAAGGTTCTTGAAGGACGGTTTGAGGGGCAGGTGCTTACGGGGACCAACGAACTTCTAGGTCAGATGGATAAGGATAAGTTCTTTGTTCCCGGTGACGAGGCTCTTGCGGTGATTACTTATGATGCAGATGGTAAGCCCATGTTTGCAGTGCCTCAGGATCATTACCGTATTGATCTTGAACTGACCATGCTGTTGCTGTTTTCATTTCTGTTACTTGTCTTCGGAGGCTGGACCGGGGCTAAGGCTTTATTCTCATTTATGTTCACGGCACTGGTGCTCTGGAAGCTGCTCGTTCCGGCTCTTTTAAAGGGAGTTGATCCGGTCTGGATTACTCTAGGAGTAGTGGCAGGACTTTGCGCGGTGATAATTTTTATGGTTGCCGGGTTTAACCGTAAGGGTGTGGTTGCTTTTCTGGGCTCATTTCTCGGGGTCTTCACCAGTTGCCTGCTGGCGATATATTTTACCGGAGAGTTGCATCTGCATGGGGCTGTGATGCCTTTTGCCGAGACATTGCTTTATTCCGGGTTCGGGCATCTTGATTTGACCCGTATTTACATTGCGGCGGTCTTTCTGGCCTGTTCCGGGGCTGTTATGGATCTTGCCATGGATGTGGCGGCCAGTATGGATGAAGTGGTGCGCGCTAACCCTGAAATTAGTCACATGCAGGCCCTTGCCTCCGGTATCCGAGTCGGCAGGGCGGTTGTGGGAACCATGACCACTACCTTGTTGTTGGCCTATTCCGGTGGATTTATTACCTTGCTTATGGCTTTCATGGCTCAGGGAGTACCACTGATAAATACCTTCAATTTTGTGTATGTTTCTGCTGAAATTTTGAAGACTTTGGTAGGCAGTTTCGGTTTGGTAACTGTTGCTCCCTTTACCGCCGTGGCTGGAGCTTTTGTTTTTATAAGGAAAAACAAATAGTTCAACAGGACGGACTTGTCGGCTGTGACTTACTTGTGCTAATTCCCCTTGAATAGGAAATTTGCTGGAGGGAATGATTTGAAGTTGCGGTTGATTTGTTTCATTTTGATGCTGGCTTGCGTCAGCGGGTGTGTTGCTTCAAAAAAGCGCAAGATTAAGGCTCCTGTGGAGATGGTTTCCCTGCCTGATGTTCGGGAGCGGATTGTAGCTTATCACGGGAGCGGTAAGTATAAGGAAGATGTTTCTCACAAGGCGGAGTCTGTTGCGGACTTGGCGGTCAAGGCTATTCGGGAGCAAGTGAAATATCCTGCAGTAGTGATGGTGGTGGAAGATGTTATGCTTTCCACCTATGAAGTGCGCAGGAAGCAGGGTTTTTCAGATAATAATGCTGCACATACAGTTTTAGAGTCTAATGTTATTTTGAGTTCTCTTCCAGCGGTTAAACCTTCTGTTGTTCTTTTTGAGTTTTTGCTGCAAAGGAATATTCCGGTTTTTCTTGTTTCCTATAGGGCTGAGGGCTTCCGGATTCCGCTCATGGAGAATCTATCCAAGGCCGGATTTTCCGGCTGGCAAAAATTGTTCATGTTGCCATCTAATTATCCAGAAAATTTGAATTATTGCGAGGCTGTGCGCAAGGGCTTACAGGGAGCCGGCTATAATATTATCGCCACCATCGGGGTGTTACCGGAGGATGTTTCGGGTGAATTTGCCGGGAAAGCGGTATTATATCCCAACTATATTTATTCAGAACGCTAAATAAGAAAACCGGGTTGCCCAAAAGGTTAGCCCGGCTTTTTTATGTTTAGTTGATTTAAAATTATTGAAAGTTTATGGGATTCTTAAACCCTTTTTTTAAAAAGGGTTTAAGCCGCCAGAGGCGAAATCAGTTCATCAAAGCGCCTAGCGCATCAGTTCTTAAGCCTTACGGACGTATTTGGCAGCGCTTAAACCTGCCACACATCCTTCACCAACGGCTTTAGCCATCTGGAGCGGCGGCCCGCAGATATCTCCGGCTGCGAATATTCCGGGAACATTGGTGCGCTGCTGCTTGTCGGTTTCAATAAATTTCATGGACTCATCAAGCTGGATACCCAGTTCTGCGGCGAGGGACATGACGCCCTTTGCGCCCAGTTCGATGAATACACCGGTTACATCAAGCTTGTTGCCATCCTTGAGCACCAGACCGTCAACACCGCTTCCGCCGGTGATTTCCTCAACCTCAACACCTTCGTGGATGATGATGTCTTCGGCTTTGAGCTTTTCCATGAGTTCCGGAGCAAAGTTGAATTCCTTAGAAACAAGGTGAACCTTGGATGCAAGGTGAGCGAGATGGAGAGCTCCACCTGCTGCGGCACTTTCTCCACCGACAATTGCAACCTCTTCACCGCGGAAGAAGTTGCCGTCGCATTCCACGCAATAACTCACGCCTTTTCCGAAAAGATCTTTTTCGCCGGGAACTCCCAGTTTGTTACGGGTGGTTCCGGTGCAGATGATGATTGCTTTGGTCTTGAATTCCTTTGTCTCGGTGGTCACGGTAAAACCGCCGCCGCTGAGGTCCATAAGGTCCGGGGTTTTGATTTTCAGTACGTCTTCGTTGAAGAAAATAGCACCGAAGCTCTCGGCCTGCTGTTGACCTGTTCTCAGAATCTGTTCACCGGAAATTTCCAGTGTGCAGCAGAAGTTTTCAATGTGCGCCCACCAGAGGCTGCTCTTGTCGTTTTTACCAAGGATAAGTACTTTGAGTCCTTTTCTTGCTGAATGAATGGCAGCCTGCAGTCCCGCAGGTCCTGCTCCCAGAATGATAATGTCGTAATTGGTTTCGGTCATATTCTAGCTGTCCGTGGTAAGTTGTTGTGTTTTTTAAGGTCTACTTGAAAAGGTAAGTTTAAATTTACGAATGACAAGAGATCTTGAATTTCATTATTCCATAAAATTGATCAAGAGTTAAGTTGTTCTATTATCGGAGTATGGAGCGCATGTATTTGATCTGTGTCAGGAAGCTGATTCATGAGTGTGTCAACGTATCCACGTTTAAGCATTTCCTTGCGTGACCATTCGAAATTGAGGTCATAAGCCCAGCTGAGCAGAAGTAGGCGGAAATCATTCAGGCAGCTCATAGCCTGATAGGCTCCCTGCCTTCCTTCCTTCACCGCTTGTAGAACGGCAGGAGTCACTTCGCCCGGTTTTTCTTTCAGTCCCATGAGTGGAACTTCGTTGCCTGACTGGACTCCGGTCATATGCGGAATCAGAATCTTGATAATATCGATTTTGTCTGAGTCCCGAACGATTTCGGTGCAAGTCCTGAGTTCGTCAGAGATGAACGCGGGTAATGCGCTGCGGTTATGCAGGGCTATGGCGCCGAGGACCGTATTACGTTGTTTTTTGGGAAGGCCGTTCAATAGGTTATGTTTTAAAACCGTTCTCGCTCCCAGTGTCCCGTGATTGCAGGACTCTGAATCCTTGAATGTTCCGTACGCACGGTATTGCGGAAATCTACCGGTATCATGGTAGATAGCCGCTATTTGGGCTGTCTCGGCCAACTCCGCTGAGAGTTGCAGGGAATTACAGATGTTTCGGCTGTTTTCGAAAACATCAAATGAGTGATCAATTTTCAATTGAATATCAGGCCGCTCCCTGTCATTTGCACTTTGCAGGTAAGGGCTGACAAATTCGTTGAAAATTTCTTTTAAGTGTTCCATCTGTCTACAGCATGATTCTTTTTTTCTTGAATTTATAGTCGATTTCGGAAATTTTGCCTGCCTTCAAGTCTTCCTCAAGTTGTGCGAGGGCTTTTTCACGCATTTCCGCTGCTTCGCGGTCAAGATCCGGGTCTCTGAATTTTCCGTTAGGACCGAAGAGAAAGCGCAGGAAAATTACAATTACACCGAGTATGGCTGCGACGAAAAGCATCTTTGTAACAGAAGCCCAGAAGTCTCCGTAACCGGGGCCGAACGGCCAGTGGTCCCAGTGCGGGTTGCTTTCGTATTTTCCTGATATAAATGAAAATATGGATGATATTGTTTGGATCATGAATACTTCCTGTTATGTTTTTGTGAATAACTACCCCTCATTTCAACTCTGCGCAACATAAACCGGAAGTGATAATTTTGTGTATATAATTGCATATATAATCCCAGTGTGATTTAATATAGAGCTAAAGCAGTACACTAAGGGATTAGGAGATAATATGAGGATTTTAATTGTTGAAGATGAACTCGCGAGCAGAAAATTTCTTACGCATGTAATGACGAGTTATGGTGAATGTGATGCCGTTGAGGATGGAGCCGAAGCTGTTCAGGCTTTTACTGAGGCTTTGGAGTCCGGGAACCGTTATGATTTGATCTGCTTGGATATTATGATGCCGGAAATGGATGGGCAGGAGGCATTAAAGGAAATTCGTGAGATCGAAAAAGAATTCAACATTCCCCATAATCTTGAAACCAAGGTTATGATGACCAGTGCCCTTGGTGATCCATCCAACGTTATTGAAGCTTACTATAAAGGTGGAGCCTCAATTTATCTAACCAAGCCCCTTGATGTGGAAAAGATACGGGAGGCAATGGTTGATCTCGGATTTCTGAAAAAAAGTCTTGAATAAGTCCGATATCACTGGACAGGTGGCGTTAGCGTAATTATCTAAAGGACTGCGGCTTCGGTCGCGGTCTTTTTTTATAACCTAAGTAAATGAGGTATTAGATGAAACTACTCGGGTATTTGGTTCTTCCCCTTACCGTTGTCTGCCTGCTGGCCGTGATGGCTGGTGATGCAGATGCGAAAAGAATGGGCGGGGGAAAATCCTTCGGCAGCAAGCCATCTTTTTCAAAGACTTACAATAAACCGACATCAACAGCTACTTCCCAGAAGCAGGCAGGCGGTGCCAACAAACAGCAGGGCGGTATTGCCCGTCCCGGTATGGGCCTCCTTGGCGGTCTGCTGGCCGGTACTTTTCTCGGCTCAATGTTAGGCGGTTTCGGTGGAATGGGTGGTGGATTTTTTAACATCCTGATCATCGGTTTGCTTGTTTATCTCGGATTTAAATTTTTCAAGTCCCGCAGCCGTGGGACGGACGATATGTATCGGCAGGGTAATTATCAGCGCGGCCCGGATTACTCCCAGCCTAGCCGTAACAACACTAATGCTGATCCCTACGTCCGCAGGGAGCAGGCTGCCCAGAATGCATGGGATCATCTCTCTTCCAAGCCTTCTGCTCAGCAGGCAGCAGGTTCCGCAGAACAGCAGAGCGGACCTACTGTGAATATTCCTGCCGGTTTTGATGAAGAGGAGTTCCTCGAAGGTGCAAAAGCCGTATACACCCGCCTCCAGAAATCATGGGATAACCGTGATATGGCGGACATTGAGCAGTTTGCTACTGCCGGTGTGGTGAATGAGATCAAGCAGCAGGCCAAGGAAGATCCCGGTCCGTCCCAGACTGACGTGCTGATGGTCAACGCGAGATTACTGGAGGTCAAGGAAGAGGGGGGCATTACTCATGTCACTGTCTACTATGATGTCCTTCTGCGTGAAGAATCTTCTCAGTCCCAGCCTTCTCAAGTGCGTGAAGTATGGCACTTTGTAAAGCCTGTAGTATCTGAAGGTATGTGGAAGCTGGACGGCATTCAACAACTTGAAGAATAGTAACTGTAAATAATCAGTCGTTTTTGGTAATTAGTTTTTGCATGCGGCTGTTCTAATTGATAATAGGTAAGGGTATCGCTGAAAAAGCGGTACCCTTTTCCATTTATTGGGATTTGTGGAAGCTATTTGCTTTGGAGCGACATGTACGGGTAGGGACTGTATGGTTTTTAAAATTATTGAGAAAATAGATAAAGATCTACAGGGTCTTATCCCGGGCTTTATGGAGATTACCCATAAAGAGATTAAGGACCTAGAACAGGCTCTGGGGTCCGGGGATATGGCTGTGGTCGCACGTATCGGGCATAATCTCAAAGGCTCAGCTTTGAATTATGGCTTTTTGCAGCTTGGTGGCATTGGGCGGAGAATAGAAAGTAGTGCAGAACGCAACCAGCTTGAAAAGGTCCATGCTGAGCTTGAGGCGCTCAAAGATTATGTCGATCGTGTAGAGGTGGAGTTTGTATAGCTGGCAGGTTTACCAGAGGAACCGGTCCAGTTCCAGTTTGAATGTTTTCGGGTGAATGCATTCGATAATTTCAAGATTATTGCCTTGGTTGTCGGCAGACCTTTTGGCTAAGTCAATAAATTCCGGATGAATAGCCCTGAACCTACTGCTGAATACAACCTTCACCTGTGGCAGAAGCGGGGCTTTCGGGGTGTTGGTTACTACCACTCCGTAGCGTCCGTCAGAAAGTTTTACAAAACAGCCCACCGGATAAATTCCCACACATTTAATGAAGCTTTCCAGATATCTGGGATGAAACGATGTATTGGCCATGGAGTATAGGTGCTTAATGGCCGAGTTCGGTGTCATGGCTTCGCGATAAGGGCGATCAGACGTTAGTGCGTCATAGGAATCACATATTGCTATGATGCGCGCAAATTGAGGTATTTCGTTCCCGGACAAGCCTTGCGGATATCCGGAGCCATCATATTTTTCATGGTGTGCTTTTATTGAGTCGATTATAGCCTGAGGTGAGTCCTGTCCGGCAAGGTATTCACAACCTTTTAAGGGGTGGAATTTAACTTTCTGGAACTCCTCTCTGGATAGCTTCCCCCTCTTATTCATCAGGTTCTTTGGCAGCCAAAGTTGACCTATGTTCATGAGCATTGCGGTCAAGGAAAGTTCTTCGACTGCTTCGCGTGAAAGTCCGATATATCTACCAAGTATAGCGCTGAGGATAGCTGTGTTCAGGCTGTGGGTGTAAAGGTACCTGTCAGCTCTAGCGAGCACAGTAAGGCTTGCTGCGGCACTGTTGTTTCTATCGATGGATTCTATTAGCGGTCTTACGCCTTCTTGATATTCAGTGATTTCAAGTGCCCCTTCTTTTTCTACGGTTTCAAATATTTTTTGAACGTAGTTGAGGGCATCATTGTATGCTTCGCGGGCGAAGAGAATTTCTTCAGAGTAGGTTGTCTGGGGAAATGAGTTTGTAACAGTGCTTTTGTCAGAATCAATCAGGACTTCATTGATGTTGAGCTGAAGGATAGAGGAAATATCTGCTTTAGAGGAAATTGTATGGTTGGAAAGTTCCGGTGGCAGGCTGGAATAGCCGTTTGCAGAACATACGACAAACATACCTTCCTGAAGATTTGTGGTCTTGATTTTTTCTAACATCTTGTAGTGCTTTATCCTTTCGGGCTGGGATTATGCCCGTTTCTCCTCAACGTTAAGTACACCTTAAGCATTAAGCAGGGCAAGAGAAAAGTGCGCATGCCACGCTACGTGGCTGTGGGATGTTACTCCGTCACTATACGCACTACAATCTTTTTTCAGAAAGGCGACTCAATTCGCATATTGTGTTTTGTTTAGATCCTATTTTCACATACCCTCCGTCGAGATTCTTCCCATCTATATATTAAATTAATCACTAAACTTGGTTTGTCTACATTGTCAGTCAGAGTGTTTAATTGTATTGTTCAATTGATCAATTTGTTTATTCTTTTGAGCGTTTAGTTGATCAATTGGTTGTTGACATGTTTTTTTATAGGGTGTAATGTTTGATCAAGGTGATAAATGAACAACAGGTGAGCAGGGGATATGTCAAATCAGTACTTAAGTTTGAGAGAGGTTGGCAGGAGGTTGGGTATTCCTCCGTCAACCGTGGTTTATTATAAGGATAAGTACTCTAAATTCCTGCCGTCAACAGGCGGGATGGGGCGTAGGCAGAAGTATTCTGTAGAGGTTGTTGAAATTTTCAGGAGGATACGTGAGATGTATGGAATGAATTGGACAACTGAACAAATTGAAAATGAATTAAGCTTAAAGTTCGGTGTTTTAGTTGAAAACATTAAAAATGATCAACAGTTGATCGATGGGGCCGGTCTTGAGTCCAGCTCGGACATGGAGACAGTTATTAAAGGATTGTCTTCGGTATTAGGCAAGGTTTCAGATCTGTTGTCCAATCAGGCTCTTTTTCAAGCTGAATTGCGTGATTTACGAGAAGAAGTGTCTACTCTCAGGACTGAAAAGCGTAAGCTTTCCGCAGAGACAAATGAACGGATCATGGACATGGCCATGGAGATCGGTCGCTTAAAGCGAGACCGGGCTGAGTTGTTCCGTTTGCTGAGAGCTGGGGAATCCGGGCCTGATGAGTCCTCTTTTCCTGCTTCTGATTATCTTGAACGTCCTTTAGTTATTCGTAATTCAGAGGGAGAGTATCTTGGTGTTGCAGGTAAGGGGCGCAAGCATTTTTCGTTGGAAGATTTTGTTAAACTGCTCGAGAACAGTATAAACTCACATAGAAGTGTGGACCTTGAGTGGCAGGAGAAGGGTGGGCAATGGACTCTTGTAATTGATGCCAGTGAAGGACAAGTTTCATCACAGAAAAAAATTGTGCTTGTGACCGAAGAAAATGTTACACCTAACAATAACACTGTCGTTCGCATTGATAGTATGGAAATTAATGGAAAGGCCGTTCCCGGAGCTCTTTTATTTAGTCTTTTTAAACAGATACGCGAAAGTTTTGATCGTTAAAATGTTTTGGTGTTTTTCTAGAAAAAGTCTTGATATATTTGGTTAATATAGTTATTAAGTGAGTGATATCAGTAGAGGAGTAGTCTTAGGAGGAAAAAATGCCGCAGGTTGCAGCTAGAATTACGCACGATCACGAGAAATGGCTTAAGAATTATTTCAAGACCAAGAGTGCAGGAGCGGAGTTTATTCTGCCTTGGGCTGTAGATATGTTTTTTAAGTCCATGCGCGCAGTTGCGCAGGAATTAAATGTTGCTGAACTGAAGACAGTTTTGGAGGCATATCAGGGTGTGAAAATTCTGCCCAACCAGTGCAAGGGAGCGTATCTCTTTTTGCAGGTTGAGGAAGCTTGTGAAACAGAGAATGTTCACAATAATCACGGTGTGAGCTGGCCTAATCTTGAGGCTAAGTTGAAACGCCTTTCAGATGTGCATTCTACTGCATTGATGATCTGGGCTTCCGCCTATTGGGTGAGTAAAGTCTGGAATGGCGTCAGTTTTGAGGAATATATTAAACTGACTTGCGGTTAAGAATTGTTTTAGACCTATTTGTTTTTTCTCCGGGCGGAATTATTTTGCTTCGGTGTTTTTGTTGCTGAAAGCTACAAGTCCCCGTTTACCTAAATCTCTCAGAAATGAAGCTGTAGCTACTTCAGCTTCGCGGGGCAGGACCTGATATCTCTTTGCAAAACCTGCCGCTATCTTGCGGACGCTGTTTCTTCCGTCGATCATATCCCATACTAGAGTTCCCATTTCATCAAGTTCCAGTTTTTTGATGGGTGGGTTTTCGTCTTTCCACATCCCGAATCTCTTTGCCACATCAGCGAAAAGCGGTTTCAGCCGCAATGGATAGGATAGCATTACCAGTCCATTATCCATGCGAGTTTCTGTTATGTCCCGGTTCTTCAGGGGCTTGCAGGCCATGGCTTCGCCCCTGGTCATTTCCGGGATAACAGCTTTTTTCTTACTGAATAATTTCATAATTTTTGAAAATATTTTTTGCCCTGTCTTCTGGAATCTGCTGGCGGGATTTAACCAGTACAGCCAGAATACGGTTGCTTTCTTGTGTGTAGCGGATTTCAATCTGTCCATATGGACGACGTTTGGAATTTAACTTTGCAAGGGCAAGTTTGGCGGTTGACGGGCTTTTCTCCTGACCGAACATACAGGTGGAACCTTTGTCGTATTCAAGCTCAGCGATGGAAAGTCCCAGTGCTTTAATATCCTCTTTGAAAAGTTCTCTGGAAAAATCACCCAGATTCCGGTCCTTGAGGATGACATCGGCAGGACTGAAACGGAAAAGTTCTATAGTATCTGTCTGGTCTGTGAGACTGATATTGAATCTGCCCGGTTTGAATTCAAATGATTCGAGTTCCATTGAACCGGGAAGAGCGGCTTTCATGTCGTATATCTGCCAGAGTCGCTCAGTTTCGGAGTCGTGGAATTGCAGGCTGCCAAAAAGCTTTACAGCAGCATTGTCGATCTGATTGTCACATTTACCGATAAATTGAATCAGCATGACTTTGGCAGCTGTTTTACAGTAAAACATGACCCCGCGACCAGTGGCGAGGTCCGACTGCCAGTAGAAGGCGGTAGTATCGTATCTCTCCAGCGGTGCTTTCCATGAAGCGGGCAGAACTGTGGATTCTATCTTAAGTCCGGAAGCAGACTCAATCTTTTTGGCAAGCTGCCTGAAGTATGTTTTTTCCTTATAAATCCTACCTGCGTCATACCAGCGAAGCTCAATACAGGGATATTCTCCGTTATCGAGCTGCAGGAATCTTTTATCAACTCCACTCACCTCGAAATTGGACGGGACTTCAAAGCTGATGCCGTCCCAAGCTATATTCTTAAAATCCATTATTAGTTCCTTATGGAAAGGCTTCTCCTGATTAGCAGAAAAGCCGAATAAATCATATTGCCGCAAATACAATGCGGATAATCAAGCCGGAGCAAGGTTACCTAAAACATTTTCCGGCCATCCGCAAAGTTTTAATTCTTAATCAGATTTGTTCTAAACAAAGAGCCCTATTGGATCAGTAAGCCATTTTGCCTAATGATTTCAGGATAAGGGTGCAACCCATGGCAAACATACCGGTTAAACCCATGCCGCAGGAGAAACCTGCAAGCAGGACCGGGGCATACTGGCGCCACATTGCGCCATATTTTTTCTGGAAGAAATAGCGGCCAATCAATGCCCCGGCAACTTCCAGAATAAATCCGTGGGGTGTACTTTGCCCAAGTCCCCTGACAACACCATATACCAGCAGGACCGGTAATCCCAGTGAATTCAGTATGGCGTAGAGCACAAGTCCCAGGCTTATTCCGCCCATGACTACCGGGCCGCTCAGGGCCTGAAAGAACAGAGAGTTACCTTCAAGTGTAGAGGTCTGCATGAGTAGGGTATTCAGGGCTTGCAAGTGCCAGAGTTCCTGCGCGTATGGATAGTTTGAAGACGGAATAGGTGCAAGCTGCCAGATGAATTGCGAGAAGAGCAGGCTGGCAATCATAACAACCGGGAAAACCACCAGTTCCGCTTTGATGATACCCCGGATTGATGTCCCGGTAAGTTCGATTTCACGGAAATGGACTGTGGCTTCACCATAGTTGTGGATAGGAATCGGTGCATACCAGATTTCAATACCCTGATAGCCGAAGAATTTTGCCCCGGCGATGAAGCTTGCTTCACGTACCAGCGGCAGGCTGACGAACTGTCCGGCAATACCTTCCATGCGCGCGGTAATGTATGAGATCACCGGGGTGTAGATAAAGCCGTAGAGCAGGAAGAAAATCCACGGGAAGTTGGGCACCAGCAGCAGGCTCATACCCACATAGGCAAGAGTAGAGAATACGTAGATGGCGATGGAGACCCAGAAGTTGATGTCTCCGCGTCCTTCCGGCGGTTCAAAAAGTTTACTCCATGATTCGCGATGCTTGGCATGCTCTCCACGGAAGGATTTGACTACGTACCAGATACCGATCAGACCGATAGCCAGACCTAAGCCGATGGAAAAACTCATGTAAAAGTCAAAGTTGTTGGCGAAAACTGTTTCTACGGTTTCCATGCCCGGATGCCAGCGGTGCAGGATGCCGTGCTCATAAAGAACCGGGTTGGCAACAAAGGTAATGATGATGCCGATCAGCCCGCCGATAACAGCCCAGAATGGCAGGACCATACCGATGAAGAACAGTCCGAGGTCAAACTGGATACCGGTCGCAACTGCCGGGAGTATTTTTTCCGTATACGGCGTCAGTTCTACCCATGGGATGGGAATGATCCTGATCGGTTCGGTAAACAGCAATCCTGAAACAGCGGGTAATAGTACATAAATAGCTCCGAAGGCCAGACCAATAACTCCCCCTACAGAGAAGACCCGCCATTTCCAGCTGGCCTTTTTCTCTTCGGTGGATTCAGCCAAAGCCATGGTCCCTAAAGCACCGACAGGAGCCATGGGGAAGGGCAGTTTCTCCACGTCAGAAGTGATGCGATAAAGGGCGTACCCCAATCCGAAATGGTCAATTCGCTGGACAATCTGCGCCCCAACCAGAAGCAAAATCGGTATGAGCCAGTCGCGGTGGAAGAAAGTCCTTTCAATGAGCGAATCAGAACCCGGTTGCGGGGCAATCCATGTGGGGATGAATTCGGTCAATCCCAGCATTCGTGCTGCGTCTGATTGCACTAAATACTGTTGCCATAGCAATCCCGAAAATGGCGAGGCAAGTGCCGCCCCGGCCATGTAGTATAGTAGGAAAATTTCCTGTTGTTTCAGCTCGGTATAGGAACGTTTTGCGATTTCGGCGAAAAGAATAATGGTCACCCAGCGGGCAGCAGGACCTATTCCCTGACCGATGACCAGTTGCAGGTACATACTACCAGGCATCATCAGGAAGCCGATGAAGATGGCACCGACAACGGTTTTCCAGTCAAAGCCTTCTTCAAAATGGGTCGGGGTTTTTAGTAGGTCCCGATATTCTTGTAGCTCTTTATCATTATGCATGTGTGTATCTCGTTATGCTTGTTAACTGGAATGACTAGCCGGGGAGTACTTGATAACTTTGTCCTGCGTAGAGACCGTAAAGAGCCCATGCTCCACCCATGAGGAAATCTCCCATGATCAGGCCGAAGAACAGGTAACGGACCCTTTTAAACAATCCGACCCCGCCATAACGCAGAGTCAGCTGGTTGCAGATCCAACCGAGGAAGAAGCTGAACCAGAGAATTTTCATAGCAGAGCTGTAGGCGGTCAGGTATCCGATGGGATGCAGGGGCCACCATGGCAGTCTGTTATAGGCTACCACCAGTGCAAACATGACCAGCGCGCCTACAGTGGCAAAGGTGGTTACCCAGTGCGAAGCTGCTGCAGGTTCCTGAATGACGCGTACTACGTTATCATAGACATTCATGGATGTGCGGGTCGCCCAGTCCAGCTGCAATTCGCGGATACCGTATTTGTAGCAGACCATAAGCATGGCCCCGAAAGATACGATCACACCCAGCAGGAGGATGATGGTTATACCGATCAGGAACAGGCGTTTATTCCTGATCCATTCATTGATCTTGGAACCGTGCACCAGTGAGGGCATAAGTGATTCTCTGAGGTCAACGAAAAGTATTTTTTGGCATATGGCGGTTATGGCGATACCGACAGAACCGAAGAATTTTGATCCGAAAATTGTGGTTACGCAGTCGATGGGCGCGGCGGTCAAGGTGAAGTAAGCGATACCGCCCTGACAGATTGCCTTGGATGCTACCAGCGTGAAGATGAAGAAAGCCAACAGGACCACTACAGCTACTAAAAGCGGGATACCGAAGTACATGCACCATGCGGTGAGCAGCAGCCCGGAAACAGCGAGTCCCCAGAAAGAGAAACGCAGGGACATCCATTCGGCTTCTCCGCGTGTGGATTCGGCACCGAAAGCTTCCTTAATGACTTGTTTGAGATGCTGGCGGGCCAGCCAGATAATAAAGATGAAGAATACGAGGTAAGCCCCGATCATTTGGGTTTCCTCAGGGCGGGTCAGGGTCGGGCCGAAGGTTACACCCAGTGCCGAGGCAGGAATGTTCAGGCCGGAAGCACTCAGGATTCCGTAAAAAAGACCGCCGAACAGGAAGAAGAACCAGAAGCTGAATGAAATCTGTCTTGAGGCCAGAAATGCAAAGCCCACAAACGCAGGGTAGAAGTAAATTTTAAGTTTATGGAAGCCTGAGAATAAGCCGGTTTTCGCAAAGTATTTACCGGCCAGAATCAGGGTCGGAACCTCCGGTACCGAGGGGATGTAGAAGTGCAACCCGTTGATCAGATGCAGGCAGATACAGAATATCAGGCCGATCAGGAAGAATTTATTGCCGAGAAATGAGCCGTACAAGCCCTGATCCATGGCTTCTTCCATGAAGCGGGGTAACTGCAGGAGCGGGAAGTTTAAACGTTCATTCTCTACCCATTGTCTGCTGAAAATATTGGTCAGGCAGAGCATCATAAAGTAGCAGAGCAGGATGAAGGCTCCCCACCACATGAGCGGGGTCAACCATGAAGCCCAAGGAATGGCGCTGAATATTTCAAGGTTGTCCATGAATGGACCGCCCTTGATGCCGTTGTAAAGCTGTTCCACTGCTTTGGGATCGGTAGGGTGCAGTGCGTCAGGTAACAGCGGCTGAAGCACCTCCTTCCACCTGTTGCCGATGGTGGCAAAGTGAAAGGGGGCGGTCAGGTTGATGAAAAATGTTCGGGCCAGTCCGGTGTAGGAGATACCGGAGACAATGACCATAAGAATCCACATGGTCATCAGGTCCAGTCCGGTCAGTAATGGATGCGAGCGCAGGAGTTTACGATGCAGTCCGCAGATTGCAGTAAGCCAGGCCAGTATGAAGAACGGGGCCAGCGGGAAATGTCCCCCGGCCAATGGAGTCGCATTCAAGTAGGCATTGTTGAAAGGCGTGAAAGCGCAGATGAGCAGCCCGAATAGGGTGCCCAGCAGAATCGCTCTTTTCCTTATTTTTCCATGCATCTGTGGAATCCTTATATTTAAAGGTCTGCAAGTTTTTTGCTAGTATTGAGTCCGGTGAAACCGAAAGCCATCATTTCCGGTACTTTTTCGCGGAAGCTCTTCTGTTTTTCCGGGTCAAGGGAGCGCCAGATCAGGAATTGTTTTCTGATGGCGTTGATAAAGTCTTTATTCAAACGTTTCCATGCTCCGATTTCACCTGATTCGCGGGTGATGAACAGCACAGCTTCAAGGAATTGCGGATGTGCCTTGGCAGGCTGGAAGCGGAGTTCGACCATCTGCTTGACCCCGAAGTCAAAGGGGGCCAGCCAGACCCGTACATTAAACCGGAAACAGGTAATGTGGTCCGGGCAGCCTTCCAGCAGGTCGCAGACCGATTCCGGTAAATGTTCCTGACTGAAGTTAACCTCGATCTCAGATGTGGAGAATAGACCGTGGGATACCTCGGTATGTGATTCAAGGTATTCAAGCAGGAAACCGCCGGCGTCCTGCTGTTCTTTGTGTTTGAGCAGGAAGGGCAGGGTAGCTTCGATGGTGTTGGTGTCGGTGTCGGGCATTTTCCATGAACGGTTGACGTCCGGGATGGCAATGTTTGCCGCTACCTTTGAGGGGTAGATTACCGAGATAAGTGTTACGGCAATGACCAGAATCATGGCCGCAACACCAGCCATGGATGAATAGTTGGCGGTCATGCCTGCCCAAAGCGGTGTTCCGGCCAGCAGGCCTGAGGCCGTCTGGGCAATCAGGTACCCGACTACAACGCTGATAACTGCAAAGGCAATGGCCTCGGCAATGAACAGGAATGAGACGTGGGTCGGGGCCATACCGATTGAAGTGTATACTGCGATTTCCTTCTTACGTTCGTAAACACTGGTAATCATGGTGTTAAGAACAATCAGTGCTGAAATGATCAGCGGGATCATGATATTGCCCATGCCCGAATAATTCATAGTGTCCGAGGCTTGGCAAATATATGTACCACTCGTGTCGCAAGCGAATATGGGCAGTCCGTATCGGTCTGTCATGCTATCCACTGTTTCCGTGGAGAACTTACCTGATATTGGTGCGATTGCTACTGCTTTGAGGTTTCCGCCCATAGCCATGAGGGTTTCATAGGGGATAATGGCGGTAACCTCACCGGGAACGTGGGTATAACGGCCCTGAAAGGTATCGATATCTTCTCCGGATTCAATAGCTTCAGCTTCAACTTCACTCAGTTCCTGCGCTGCGGCAGAAGGGAAAATAACCGGGGTCATAGACTCCCCGTCGAGGTCGGTGTGTTCGCTGAATTTATTACCGTCAAAGATGCCTGTGAGCATGAATTGGCTGCCCCAGACATTTACCACATCTCCGGCGGATGCACCGAGACGGGAGGCCATTTCCTTTGAAAGCAGAATCTGATTGGTTTTGTTTGGAGCGAGCCATTTACCTTCTACGAGAATACTATCAATGCCACTGACATGCGGCTCCATGGTTCCAAGACCTACAAGACCTTTAACTTCTTCCTGTTTGCCACCGAAACTTACTGGAGTGATAGCTGAGGTTGTTTTATCTTTCAGCTCCATCCAGCCGCGTGGGACAACAATACCATTTTCATCAAAGTCGTTGCTGACAATGCCTAGTGTTTCAGGGGGTAGATCGTGCCAGCCGAGATTTTTCATGAACAGGCCGTGGTAGGGCATGGCGTCACTGAATTTCACGTAGGTGTGCTGGCGCAGTGATTTCACTGCGGTGAAGCTCATGATGGTGAACGTCAGGATGGTCAGGGTCAGGCAGGTCAGGAAGGTCCTGAGTTTTCTGCGGCGCAGGTTGCTGACCCCGATGACAAATGCGGAAGTAAAAGCTTTCCATTTGCTGATCTCGGAAGTCTGGGTCTTATGTGCCCGCTGCTGGAGCAGGATCATTTCTTTTTCAAAGCGGAAGAAAATGATCAGCGAAACCATGACCGAGAGGCCGAGAATAAAGAAGGCCAAAATTACAACCATGGGGCTGTAAGTCAGCTCAAATGCGGGATGGACAGAGTAGATAACTGCTATAACCGCTGAAAGGATGGCCAGAAAACCGATGATTCGTTTATGGATATCTGCGAAAGAAAAGAGCAGCCGTTCCATGCAGTAGGCGAAGGGAATGAACAGGGCGATGTAAAAAAGTACACCTACCAGTACGTCCTTCTGGGTCTGATCCACATCAAGGTAGACTTTGGAGGCCAGCGCCCATGCACTGCGGGCATTGGTCATGAAGTCGTCGTAACGGCGTTCTTTCCATGCGGTTTCCGCTTCAGCAAGGGCCTTGGTGCCTTTCTGCTCCAGATGCCTGATCTGCTGGTTTACAATGCCGTGCGATTCGAGGTTCTTTATGCGTGGATCAAGCAGGGTCCACATATCCTTTGCAGCGCGATAGTCGGTAGCCGGGATAATGGGCCATTCCTTGAGGTTGTATCCCTTGCCTGCCGGATCATTTGGTTTGGACTTGATGAGGATCATCTTTCGGTTCAGAACCGTATCCGAAAGGGTCATCTTCAGCGGAACATCCGGCTCAAGAAATACACTGGCAATGGTCGAGGAACGTGTATCAATACGGCTGTACCAGTAATGCATAGGTGTTGCATCTCGGGTACCGTCCAGTACTTCCACCTTGGTCATGTAGCGGAAAGTTCTCGGAGTGAGCAGGTCGAACAGTGTGGTCTGTCGGCAGCCGAACATAACCAGTTTGGTTTCCATGTCCAGCCTGCGCATCTTCAGTCTGTAAGCGTTTTTACCTGTCTGTTCTTTATCAATGGCCCAGACAATTCTGCCG
The DNA here is from genome assembly GCF_965230075.1 of Maridesulfovibrio sp. Lineage (GTDB taxonomy): Bacteria > Desulfobacterota > Desulfovibrionia > Desulfovibrionales > Desulfovibrionaceae > Maridesulfovibrio. The sequence goes on from NZ_OZ245945.1 coordinate 1,827,891, forward strand.
TCATCATTGTATTTATAGCCTTCAATGATAAGCTTGGACTGGACCAGCTTCTTAGAGGCTACCCCTTTGTATTTGAAATCCCCTTCGGAATCGGAAAGGGCGTAAAATCTGGTTTTGCCCTGAAAAGCCATGAATACGGCTCCGGGAGCCGGCTGGTCCGCAAAAAGTTCACCCTGACGGATAAAGCGGGCCTTGCCGTTAACCATGGCGTAGCCTTTGCGCGGAAGCTTGCTGGTTAGGGGACCTTCGCTGTTTGAAATTTTGCGGATCAAACCTTCTGTTAGTTCAGCCTGTTTTTCGATATTATCCCAGTTGACATTTTCAACAGTATCAAAAGGTGTTCCCCAGTATTCGCGACCATCGTTTACGGTGGCGAAAGTGAAACCGAGCTTTCCGGACATGGTGGCGACTTCACTGCTGAATTGCGGTTGGTCGAGTAACCATGTCTGCCAAGGGCGGGTCCGGTCCTGGCGGAGGGTATCTTTGTACATCCCGTCAGTCCCGGTCAGTTTTTCCACTTCCGGAACAGCGTCTTCAAGGATATCGTTGATTCGGGAAAATGTGCGTGAAAGATTGATACTGGGGCGGAGTTCGTAGAACCAGCCTTCACTAAAGGCTCCGACTCCCTCTCCATGACTGGAAAGGTGTAGGGAAACAGCACAGACCATTTCCTTTGAACGTACGATCTTACGCAGCTCACGGGCACTTTTGATTGCAGTGAGCTGTTGCTTGATGTCCTGTTTTGTGTTGAGGACTTTCTCTTTTACCTGCGGAAAAAGGTCTTTTACCGCTGCCATTTCTTCGGATGGCAGGGTGGAGTAATCAGTTTTCCATGAAATGCGGCGCAGGAGTTTGCGCTTTTCATCCAGCTTGGTGATGGCGTCCTGATCAGCGTCTTCCTGCAACCTGAGTTGCATGAGTTTTTTGCTGACAATGTCCACTTCATCTTTGATCTGGTTTTTCAGGGTTTCATAGAGCAAAGAGAAAAGTTGCGGATTCTCAGTGGCGAGTTCAGTTGCGAGCGGATTATCGAGCTCAAGGCCATCAAGGATTTTGGATGCGTCATTCTTTTTATTGCGCAGTTCGACTTTGATTTTTTTAAGGGTCTTGCTCTTTCCGGAAACTGCGGAAGCATATTCTCTTATGCCGCGCAGGGACTGTCCGTGTCCGGTGGTTGCCAGAAGCAGCACTGAACGCTTGGGCGGATTAGCTGCCATTTTTTTGCCGATCTCAAGGAGTGAGGCAATGGACAGGGCTTCGTCTGCACCCGGAGAATTGCCCATAACGTAGGCAGAACTGTCGTAAAAAGCATCAATTACGATCAGCTCTTCATTCATTTCCGGGTCACTGCCCTGAATCATGCAGTAGACGTTTTCCGCTTCAATCCGCTTCCACTTGCTTTGGGATTCAAGCTTCCCTGATTCGGCAATGAGTTTGTTTCCTATTCCCGCTTCAAAACCCAGTTCATCCTGTGCGTCTTCAGCACTCATGTAGTAGCGGGGGAAATCCAGAGGAGAAAGTTCGAGTTTCTCTTCGAAAAAGCCTTTTAAGGTCGGTCCGCTATCAACATAAATAAGGGCGGATGCTCCGAGGCTGGCCGCATTGAGCCAGTTCTTACCGGAATCCATGTCCATGAGCACAATGGCGTCTTTGACCGGAAGTCCGTTGAAATCGTTGAGTCTGCCTTTACCTACGTATATAACCGGGCCGCTAAGACCTTCAACAGGAGTAGCGGGAGGAGAAATAGCATTTAATTTAGCAGGCTTGATGCTGATCTGTTTTCCATTTGAAATACTGAAAACAGTATCTTTAGCAGTCATGGCCGGAGCAAGAAAAAGGTGTTTTCCTGTTTTGAAATCACCAAGTTCCTCAAATTTCATTTCAATATAGTCTGCAGCTCTTTTTGCTCCCGGGGAACCGAAAGAACGGTCGCCGAAGGAGGCAAGGTCGGTAATTGTCTGCTGGATGGATTCAGCGGAACTGTATGCCTTACCGGGAACTCCTGCGCAGAGCAGAAGAAGCGCGGCCAGCAGGAATATTGTTATCCTGCTGCGTTGGTGTGGAAATCTGTATTCAGATGACAGTATGGACATTGACGGGCGCCTCCGGGGATCAAGCCATGCGGATACAGCCCACGTCGATGTTGAGCTGGTCACGGTGTTCGATTTTTTTGATCAGTCCGTCTTCGATCCAGACAACCCGGTCGGAGGCGTTAAGCATCTTGTAGTCGTGGGTTGCGGTGATGATGGTCACGCCGCGCTCTTTGCTCAGCTCGTTCATCAGCTTGATGATTTCTTCCCCGGTGGAAAGGTCGAGGTTCCCGGTTGGTTCATCAGCGAGGATGATGGCCGGGTCGTTGGCCAGTGCCCTTGCGATGGCGACGCGCTGCTGCTGACCGCCGGAAAGTTCCTGCGGTTTATGGTTGTAGCGTTTGTGGAGCCCGACGAGATCGAGCAGTTCAATGCCTTTGGCGACCGCAGCGTCGTTATGCACCCCGGCGAAAATCATGGGCAGGGTGATGTTTTCCAGCGCGGTCATAACCTGAATGAGGTTGAAGGTCTGGAATATGTAGCCGATTTTGCGGTTACGGAGCCACGCAAGTTCAAAGGCGTCCAACTGGGCAATGTCCACTTCATCGATGTAGACCTTGCCTTCGGATGGTTTATCCAGCCCGCCTATCATGTTGAAGAGGGTGGACTTGCCGGAGCCGGAAGGCCCCATGATGGAAAGGTATTCTCCGGCAAAAATTTCAAGGTCCACGCCTTTCAGAGCCTGAACGTCAGTGCTGCCGAGTTTGAAATTACGTTTAACCCCGGTAACCCGGACTATTGTGTGCTGGTCGGCCATATCTCTCGCCTTTTATATAATTAAAGTTGGTGTTCTGTTTGAAATTTGTTCGTCTGTCTGGAATTTATTCTTCTACCCGCATGGCTTCAATGGGACGCATCCGTGCTGCAATGAAAGCCGGATAAAGTACGCCTAAAAGGCTTAAGCCGAAGCCTACGCCTATGGAATAAAGGAGTGATACGCCGACTTCATCAAGGGGGAGCATAGTTAAAGCATCGAAGCCGAATCTAAGCATGCCCACGAGGATTGCGATGATAGCTCCGAAGATGGAGCCGAGCAGTGCTCCTGTCGTACCCTGCATGGATGCTTCGAGCAGGAATAGGCGCAGCACAAAGCTGTCCAGTGCGCCGAGGCATTTCATGGTACCGATTTCGCGAAAACGTTCGGTAACGGCCATAAGCTGGGCGTTTATGATTCCCACGGTGCAAACCAGTAGCGAAAGAATGACTATCCAGCGTTCCTTGGCACTACCGCCCGGTTCATATCCGGTCTTGTCCAGTGCTTTGATCAGGCTGGGGTCTCCGGAGTGATAAAGGCCGCTGGAAATATCCGCACCCACTAGAACATAAGCCAGAAAGGATACCGCCAGAATCAGGCTGGTCACGGTGACCATGTTTCGTAAGAAGCGTGATTTCAGGCTTTTTATACTGATTTCAAAGGATTTTTTAAAGGGCAGAACAACTTGTGCCGCAATGTCCGGCTGAGCGTTCTGATCTTGGAATGGAATTTTCTTTTTCGACATGTCTTGCTCGGTAGATATGAATGTATCTGCATCTCATGATTCGACCCCGTGAAACATGAGTGAATAATTAGCGATTAGCTATTTATAAATAACTGAAACGGTCTGAAATGCAAAGGGAAAATGCAAAGATTGGCACTACTTCACCGTTATAAATCCTAATTTAGAAGGATATACAGCGAAAAGTGCCATTAATGCATTACAGTGATGTGAATTTGATTAGGAAAAAGTTATGGAAGCATGTCCCGGATGTCTTTTACGCGCAGTCCGGGAGTGCTGTTAATTTTAGCGAGCAGGTAATGAAGGAAGAGTTGGGAAGTTTTGTTCATACGCTGATGGTGGAGCATGAATCCTGCGATGCCTGACTTCACGGCATCTTCCATCAAGGATTGCAGGGTCTTAATTCCTTGTTCAGACGAAGGATTTTTCATTGTGTGCAGATCGATATTTACCGGAATATCCGGCAGTTCCTGCGGTGGCTGCGGGGAAACATTGGTGCTGCGTGAGATGGCTTTGAAGCCCAGCTCAACAAGACAATCCATTGTTACTGCTGAGCAGCGGTTCCATGGCGGGGTGAATATAGGACTGAAGTGGGCGCCTAGCAGTTTTGTCAGTTTGCCCTTTCCCCGGCCCAGTTCTGCGGCGATTACATTTTTCTCACGAGAGGGTCCGAACTCGAATTTCTTGCCTGTTCGTTCGTGATTTATGTGTCGGTATCCGTGTTGGTGCAGGCACCACAGCTTTAAATCCGGTCCTAATTCTTCAAGCAGCGCGTCCCTGCGCTGTTCGTTTAACCATGCCGGGGCGATCGCTTGAGCCAGAGGGGTGTTGTGTTCCTTTAAGATTTCAATCATGGCGGAAAACTGTCTGCCCGGATAGCCTATATCGTCAGCCCTGAAGAACACATCGCAACCGTCCTGCGGGATGGATCTGCTGAAATCATCCCACCAGAGATCAAAAGATTCGGTAAGGGTGGAAATATTGTTTTTCCAGATTGCTGAAACGGGCCTGCTGGGCATTAAATTTTCCTTAAATTTCTAATTGATTCTGCTGAGTTGTTCGCGCCGTTCAGATCAATGCCATGATCGGTCGTGTTACGGCTTTGGTTGAGCAGGGTGCTTATGGTTGAGGTTATTGCTGATTGATCTGCTGAGTCGAGAATTTCCAGCGGTATGTGTTTGGCAAGCCTCTCCGCGCGCATACGTTGTTCATGATTTTGGGCAAAGGGCAGTACTGCTGCCGGGATACATGAGGTCAGGATATCCATACAAGTATTATATCCGGCCATGGAGATCATTGCGTCCCCGGCAGTGAGTAGATCTGTGAAATCTGCGGCAAAGCGTTGGACGGTTACGCATTCATTTACCTTAGCTGTGACGCAGAGTTCATCAAACTTGTTCTTATCAAGAAACGGTCCGCTGAGCATTAGTAGTTTGGTGTCTCGCGGTTGTAAATGGATAAAAGATTCAAGAGTTGCCTGCATAAGTGGACCGCCGACTTTGCCGCCCCCGGCACTGGCAATGAGTAGTCTTTCATCCTTGTTTACACCTAAATTTGTACGGATTTTATCCCTTACATTATTAGCTGGTTTACGGGCTGCAAATCCGGTGTATTCACAAGGAATCTGAATTTGCTTGAAAGCTTGAAATGTTTCATCCAGTGCAGCAATCTTGGTGTCGGAATGGATAAGCAGCAGATCGAAATATTTGTTTAAGTATTTCACGACCCGGGCTTCGTGTTTGCCGCCGTCATTCCGCTCCACGAGGATGTCCCGCAGGGAGCAGACAACCTTTACATCCCCGAACTGACCTTCTTTGATTGCATCGAGGACGGGTAGTAGTTCAAAACGGAAAGCCTTACGTCCGAAAGGAAAAAGTTCAATGAGAAAAATATCAGGCTTTTCTGCTTCGAATATTTTAAAAAGAGTAGCGCTACGTTCCTCTTTGACTTCTTCAAGCTCGCGACCTTTATCGGTGGGCATGAGCCCGCCGAAATTTTCATTCATGCACAAGCCTGGAAGCTGGCGGTATTCCACATTAGGCGGCAATGGTTGATCCGGGCGTTCGCCTCCGGCTACGAAAAGAACTTCTTCCTTGTTCAAGGCCTTGGCAATTTCAAGGCTGCGGAAAAAATGGCCCATGCCCAGCACGTGCTGGCAATAATGAACAATTTTCATAATTCGTCGTTTAACCTTTCAATGGAAAGTTCCCCATCCCAGTTCAGCCAGTGCAGTCTGCGTCTTTTAAGCAGTTTTCTTTCTTCGGGCATGAAGTCATGATCCAACAGTTTGTAGATCACGGATTTTATAACGCCTTCGTGTGCAACTGCCAGAATCTTGATTTCATCTTTGTCTACAGACTTAAGAATCTCGCTTACTCCGGCTTCAAGAGCCTTGAGTCCGCGTGCGGCGCATTCGGTACGGTTTTCACCATTGCTTGGAGTAAAATCCCAGCCTTTGGCAACCTCTTCATCAAGCTTGCCGGGAAATTTTTCATGCAACTCATCCATGGTCAGCCCTGACCATTCTCCCCAATCCTGTTCGCGCAGTCCTTCAAGGTGGATCGTGGGAAGTTCCAGACCTTCGGTGATAATGTTGGCGGTCTCGATCGTTCTGCCAAGATCACTGGTCAGCACTGCATCGAAAGTTTGCGGTTCAAGTTTATTTTTCCATCCGGCAGCCAATTCCCGACCATGCTCAGTCAGAGGGGAATTAAAGTGGCCCTGAATGCGTCCTTCTTCGTTCCACTCAGTTACTGAGTGGCGAATAAATGCGATTTTTACTAATTTCATCGTTATCTCCAATGGCTGATACTGCTAAGTTTATGTTCAACATCTTGAAGGTTTTTATTCAGATCGAAATTATTCCTTATGTGCTTTGGAGCCGCTTCTGACATTTGCTTCCGCAAGCTTTCGTCTTCCAAAAGTCTGATCAGGTTAGCAGACATGGCTGCTATGTCTCTTTCCGGGGAGAGCAAGCCCGTTTCACTATGGATAACAGCTTCTTTTGGACCTCTCGTAGAGTAAGCTACAACCGGAAGTCCTGCGCACTGGGCCTCAAGGTAAACCATACCCAGTGCTTCATTAATTCCGGGATAGGCAAAAAAGTTTGCGGCGCTGTAATATTTGTAAAGTTCTTCCTGCTTGACCCGACCGAGGAAAATTATTTGATCTCCGGCTTTTTCTGCAGCCAGATTTTCAAGACGAGGTCTGGCTTCACCGTCCCCGGCGATGAGAAGTTTAGTTTCAGGTTTTTTGGCAGCAATCGGGGCAAAAGCATCTATCAAGTCAGTGATGCTTTCGGCCTTAACATCTTCACGAAGCATGGCAGTGCTGAGAATGACCTTTTTCCCATTCAGCTCGTATCTATTGCGTACCTCTTCCGCGCCTTGCGGGCAATAGTTGAAGTTGTCCGGTTCAATTCCGGGGTAAGTTCGCGAGAGTTTTTCCGGAAGAATGATTCGTGAGAGATTATGGAAATCGATGTCTTTGTTGGCAAAAACATGGTCGGCATGGAGCAGAGCATGTTTATTGGACATGTAGCCGGCCCAAGTTTTGTAATTGCGGCGGTATTTGGTGGCAAAGACTCCCTGATAGATAACGTAGGGGATGCCGAGTTTTTCGGAGATATACGGTCCCAGCAGATCCGGGGATTTATAATAGCTGTGGTAGGTCAGCCAGATATCCGGGTTGAATTTTTCAGCCCGCTTTAGGGTATTTTTGAATTCAAGGTAGAGGGTAGGCCATTTAAGCGGCTTGTTTGTAATGTGTCGCAGCCGGAAATGACTGGCAATCAGCAGTTCATGCCCTTGGGAACGCAGGAAGTCATGCAGAGTCTTCCCGATGATCAAATCTCCGGAAGGAAGCGGATGATCAATGGGTTTGTGGGGTGCGAAAAAAGCAATTCGCATCTGCATAGCTCCCGTTCAATTATATGATGCGCTGCGCGCTTTGAGACGATTTGATTTCGCCTCCGGCGGCCAAAGGGGATAATCCCCTTTGGAATCCCTATTAGTTAATTTTTATTTTATAAAATAAATTTGATGCGAAGCGGCGAAGCCATAATAAAAGGTTTTGGGATTCTTAAACCCTTTTGCAAAAGGGGGTAAGGCCCCGGCAGGGTCGCCGAAGGTAATTTTAAGCTTTAATACCGTATTGTTCGTATACATCCGCCAGTTTGTTGATCCAGTAGCGGTTGTCAAAGATTTCGTGGACTCTTTCTTTTGCTGCAGGAATGACGCTCTTGCGCAGGTCCTGATCGGTGAGCATGCGTTCCATGGCGTCGGCCATGGCTTCAGGATCACCCGGTTCAACCAGCAACCCGGTTTTGCCGTTTTCGATGAGCTCGGGAATACCGGAAACTGTGGTGGCAACAACAGGTACGGACATAGCCATGCTTTCAGCCAGTACGTTGGGGATGCCATCACGATCACCGTTGGGAGCGATCTCGCAGCCGATGGCAAAAAGATCGGCTGTGCGGTAATGCTCAAGCACTTCCTCGTGGGGTTTTGTACCCAGCCAATGGCATCTGCCGTTTAGATCCAGTTCATCCAGCAGCTTAAGGGTCTCTTCTCGCTCGTCTCCGTCACCGACAATGTTGTAGTTGAAGTCGATACCTTTTTCTTCAAGCTTTTTAAGGGCCTTGAAAACAGTGGGCAGACCTTTCTTGGTGGTAAAACGGGCTACAGTGAAAATTTTATAAGGACCGGAACAGGTGAATTCCTTGTCGGAGCTGAACAGGTTCAGATCAATGCCATGGTAAACCTTGTGGACCGGTTTGCCTTCCGGGGCAATGGATTGTAGGTAATCGCAATTGTATCCGGTGCAGGTAACGGCGAACTTGGCTTCGGAAATCTTAGCGGTGATCTTTTCCGGCTTCTGGGTGTAAATATCTTTGGCATGCGCTGTGAAACTGAAGGGCAGACCGGAAAGACGACTTGCGTTTCTGGCTACGGAGCAGGGGGAATGTGCGAAGTGGGCATGGAAGTGGAAAATATCTGATCCGGGCAGGATTTTTTCCACAATGTATTCGCCTTGCAGCATGTGCTTGAATGACGCTTCGCTTCCGGTTTGGCGGTAGACATTCCAGATTTTATCAATGCGCGCTGTAAATTCTTCGTCTTTACCGTAACGTTCATCCTTAAGGCCAGCGTCCATATCTGTGGAACCGAAAAGTTCTTCAAGACATCCTTCAACTGTGGAAGGCAGATAGGAAACTTCAGCCTTGATTTCAGATATGGATTTATGGGTGAAGCTCTCACGCGGTTTACGCATGGAAATGATATGAATCTTGACGCCCCGCTGTTCGAGGAGTCTGATTTCATTGGAAATAAAAGTCTCAGAGATACGAGGATATCCCTTGAGGATCATCGCAAGTACGGGCTGGGTAGAATTTGTCATTAGCAGTTGTCTTTAAAATAGCCCACGCGGTCATGCATGACCTCAAGGCCTGTGAAGTTGAAGTTCTTGATGGCTTCCCGGATGGAATTTGAATTATTCAGCAGGTGGTTGACCTTTTCCATAATTGCGTCAGGTCCGAGTTCGTGCCACGGGAGAAAATCGGCAAGATTTTGCTCTTTCAAGACATTGGCTCGGATAGTCTGTTCAAGGCGCGGAGTCTCGCGGGGGATAATCAGGCTCACCTGCTTGTGTGAAAGAATTTCGCAGATGGTGTTGTATCCGCCCATGCTGACTACGAGGTCGGCATTGCTGAAAAGTTTCTCCATCCTTCTATAAAAATGGTAGAAGGTAACGGAAAGATTCTTAGCCCTTTTGGAAAGATCAAGGCGCTGCTCCTTGGACATGAAAGGTCCGGTGACCATTACAGTCCTGAAGTCCTGCGGATTATATTTTTCAAGGGCTTTCAGGTAGGCATCCATCATGGGATAGCCGTCACCGCCGCCCCCGGCAGTGATTACAACCAGCTTCTTGCCGTTCTTTCTTTTTTCCGGGCAGGAGCGGCTATGGATTTTACGGGGAATATAGCCGGTAAAAACCATCTTTTTACTGATGGATTCGGGGATGGCGTATTCCTTGATGGGATCGTAATATTCTTGATGTCCGTAGACCCATATTTCTGAATACAGGTTTTCTAGAACATCGTAGATGCCTTTGTCTGTCCAGTCCTGAATGGTACTTTCTGAATCGTCCATGATGTCGCGCAGACCGAGGATGGTCCGGGTCTGGCCGATCTGTTTCATCCATTCAAGGGTGGGCATGATTTCATGCTTCATCCCTTTTGGGGCCTTATCAACAATGAAAAGGTCCGGGCGGAAACTTTTGGCAGTAGCATCAATGATGGACTGGCGGATGGACATGGCATGAACAGGTTCGATCTTGATGGAATGCGGAACATAAAGGTCGTTTGACCTTTTGATCATTCCGGGCACGCGGACAAAATCAATCTGTTCGGGAAATTCGAAGCGACCCACGATAGGGGAGCCTGTAAGGATGAGTATATTTACCCCTTTGCATTTCAGCTGTGAAGCTATCGCCATTGTACGACGGATATGCCCAAGACCATAAGTGTCGTGGGAGTACATTAATATGTTGTATGTCTTGTCCATTTATCGTACCGATTCTCAGGGGTTAAACAGTTTCCGTATAAGGCGGAATTATGTTGCATCGCCGTAGCCGTTGGCATATCTAGCGGAAAGGATAATTTATGTAAATCCTTAAACGCGACGAATGCATGCGTGCTAATTTCTATTATTTTTTTTAATTAGAAGCAATCCCTTTTCTGTATTTTTGTTGATATGAGAAATAGTTTTTATTTGTCTGTAATTATTGTGATTAATTTTTATAAAGGTGTCTGATGGATTCTAATTTGGATGTTTTGATCTATGCCCATGATGGTCGTGGCCTAGGGCATGTGAGTCGCAGTGTGGGAATCGGGTTGGCTCTACGTCGATTGTTTCCAGAACTTTCGGTGCTTCTGGTTACAGGATGTGCAACTACGGCGGAACTGATCGGTGACGGTTCTTTGGATTGGATCAAGCTGCCGTCTTATAAAACCAATGTCACTGCCGGAAAATCTTCCGGAGTGAAGGGTGATTCCAATATTGATGACAAGCTGCTTGGGGAGCTTCGGGCACGTAACATCCGTGATATTGTAGCGGCTTATAAACCGAAAGTCTTTCTCGCAGATCACACACCGCAGGGCAAACATAAGGAATTGCTGCCTTCCCATGATGTTTCGCCGGAGACTGTACGTGTTTTGGGAATACGTGCTGTTGTCGGAGAAGTTGGCAAGGTCTGGTCTGATTTTTCTTCCGAAATATTTGCCGGAACATATTCCAATATCCTCTGGTATGGCGATTCATCCGTAGCCGGGGCAGGGGAGCTTGAACGGCTTTCCGGTCATTATGGAGTTGCGCCCCACGAAGCCGGGTATGTCTCACGTTTGTCTGAGTTGCAGGTTTTGAACAAAGATAATGCGCAGGGTGATCGGCTGGCCGGAGTTATTTCTATTCCGTGGTCAGGTGAAGGCACGGCTGTGCTCATGGATACATTGGCAGAAACCCTCGGCGGGATCGATGCTTCATATGGAAAATGGAAAATTTTTATGAACCTGCGTGAGTCTGGAACTGTGACAGCTGTTGAAAATTTCAGCGGACTTGAGCATGTCAGCTTTGAGCAGGTGGGACCGCAGTTCCTCAGCGATTTACGCAATTCCCGTAGCGCGGTGATTTACGGTGGATACAACAGCCTGACAGATGTAATGGTTTGCGCTGTGCCTACTGTTGTTCTGCTGCGTGGCATGAAGGATGGTGAGCAGGAGGATCATGCTGCTGTATTGGCCGATAAGTCTTCAGTAATACAGAATGTTCTTGCTGATCAAACTGTTACAGTAGAAGAGTTGCGGAAGTCATTGGTTAAATGTCTTGAAGCAGAAGTGGATGAATCGGTCATAAATTTAAATGGTGCGGAAAACGCAGCCCGTTATCTGGCGGAGCTCGCAGGAGGTTGTGATGCTGACCGCTAGTCCCGAATTACGGCAAAAATTGCGCGTCCTGACCAAGGAATTCTCCCGTCACGAAATGAAGCAGTGGGACAAGATTCTTGCTCCCCTCGATCGCAATATGAGTATCCTTGAGGTTGGTTGTGGCCGAGGAGGTAAGACTGATTTTTTAAAGTCACAGGGGTTCAATAATATTCTTGGCGTTGAAAAGAATGAATTTCAGGTCAGGGAATGTTGTAAACGCGGATTGAACGTGGTTACTCTTGATGAATTTACTGACAAACATGGCGAGGATAAGTTTGATTTTATAGTACTTTCTCATATAATCGAACATTTTGATTTTGCAGGACTTGTCGAATTCATTGACGGCTATCTGGCTCATCTGAAACCGGGCGGCCTGTTGCTGATTGCCACTCCTATGCTGCATCCTCATTTTTGGCTCGATCTGGATCACCAGAAGCCGTATTACCCGCAAGGTATAAAGAATTTTTACAGTGGTGCGGATGAGCAGGTAGGTTTTACTTCAAATTATCGGCTCAAGCTTAAGGACATCCGCTTTCGTAAAAGTCCTTTGCGGGTTAAAAATGACCGCAGTCTACTATTAAAGAAGAATGATCTGCCAATGCTTCTCTTTAATCTGATCAGTGCGGCCTTGTTTAAGATTAGTTTTTCCCTGCTAGGATACAAGAGTGCATGGATAGGACTATATAAAATGCGCTCTTAATTAGTGCTAATTTAAAAAAGTGCTTGCGTATGGATTTTAGTTGGACTATTGCTTTTTGAACGTTTTTAAATTTTTACGGATTTTTTAGAGAAGAACTGAAATGCTACTATCTACCCTCGACCATATGAATGCAGTCGTCGCATCCGTCACCAACGTGGTGATGGTCGTGATTTCTGTCGTGGTCGTGCGAGGCTTAAGTGAGCCGGAGGGAAGGTTGTAAGCAGCAGTTTACATTCACAAAGTGTAGTTGTAACCCCCCGCCGGCTCAGCCAGTGGGGGGTTTTTTATTATCATCAGGAAATTGTGAGGGTGCGAAAATGGAAATCAGCGGTGCTAAATTGGTTATTAAACTCTTGGAACAACAGGGGATTGATATTGTTTGCGGTATCCCCGGCGGTTCCAACCTGCCCATCTATGATGCCTTACGGGACAGCCCGATCAGGCATATCCTTGCCCGTCATGAACAGGGTGCGGGATTTATGGCTCAGGGCATGGCTCGGACTACTGGAAAGGCTGCCGTTTGTATGGGCACTTCCGGTCCCGGAGTAACCAATCTACTCACCGCCATTGCTGATGCAAGGCTTGATTCCATTCCCGTTGTCGCCATTACCGGGCAGGTAACTAGTACCCTTATCGGCACAGATGCCTTTCAGGAGGTTGATACCTATGGGCTGACCATTCCTATCACCAAGCATAATTTTCTGGTTCAGTCCGCAGCCGATCTGCTGGAAATTATACCTGAAGCATTCAGGCTTGCGGAATCCGGCAGGCCCGGTCCTGTTGTCGTTGATATCCCCAAGGATGTTCAGAAGGAAATTATTGAGATCTCAGAAATATCAGGTGCTGCTTTTCATAAGCCGGAGATTATTGAGGGGGATGAGGAACTGATCGGAAAAGCTGTAAGTATGATTAACGGGGCCCGCCGGCCCATTATTTATGCCGGGGGCGGGGTAGTTGCTGCTGATGCTTCTGCTGACCTGCTTAAATTCGCGCGCAGGAATTCCATACCGGTTGTAACCACACTCATGGGTCTCGGCGCATTCCCTCATGGCGATCCAAATTATCTGGGTATGCTCGGTATGCATGGCTCCCGTTCCACCAATATGGTTATGGAAGAGGCGGATCTGATCATTGCACTGGGTGTACGTTTTGATGATCGCGCTGTCGGTAAAGCCTGTGAATTCTGCAAACATGCTGACATCCTGCATATTGATATCGACCGTTCTGAAATCGGTAAGATCAAGTCATCGAATCTTTCCATCGTTGGTGATGTTGGGCATGTTCTGCACGAATTGGTTGAGAAGGTTGAGGCTTCTATCAGGATTGGCTGGAGTGCGCGCATCGCTTCCATTCGCATGATGTATCCCGATGTTCGTCCTGATGAGCAGGATACCTTTCATCCGCTTAACCTGATTCGGGTAATGGGCGAGACTCTCCCTGATGACGCCATTATTACTACTGACGTAGGGCAGCACCAAATGTGGGTTGCTCAAGGTTATCCATTCCGCAAGCCCCGGACCTTGCTGACTTCCGGTGGTCTCGGAACCATGGGCTTCGGCCTTCCCAATGCCATTGGTGCGGCGCTGGCCAAGCCTGATAAAAAGGTTGTCTGTGTAAGTGGGGACGGCTCTTTTCTGATGAATATTCAGGAACTCGCTACTCTTGCTGAGCAGCGTTTGAATGTTAAGGTTTTAATTATGAACAACAATCGCCTTGGCTTGGTTCGCCAGCAGCAGGAATTGTTTTTTGAAGAGCGTTTCTTTGCTTCCACTTTTGAAAGCAATCCTGATTTCGCGTCAATCGCCAGAGGGTTCGGGCTTCCCTCATTTGATCTTGGTGAGCAGGAAAATCCTGAACTCTTTCTGCGTAAGGTTTTGGGGCAGGACGGTCCTTGTGTAATCAATATCCCCATTAATTTTGAAAACAAGGTTCTTCCCATGGTTCCGCCCGAGTGCGCTAACAGGGAAATGATAGGAGGCTAGCCATGTGTAAACATAATTTTGTTATTGATCTGCAGGTACGCAACCATGCTGGAGTTATGAGCCAGATTACCGGGCTTTTTTCCCGTCGTAATTTTAACCTTGAGGGAATTATCTGCGGTCCTGTGGGAGATGGGGGGCAGAGTAGAATGATTCTTACTGTTGCTGATGACAGCAAGCTTGAGCAGATTATGCTGCAGCTGGAAAAATTATACGATGTGTTGAAGGTGGAACAGGTTGAAAGCCATCCGCTTACAGATGTTCTCAGTCAGCTTTAATAAAATAAAAGGGGCCGGATTTAATTCGGCCCCTTTTAATTATCAACTAAAAAACTGTCACTGTTGAGTATCGTCCAATCTTTTGTGGCTCTGCAGTAGAATCCACCTTGGGTTAGAAGTTTCTTAATCACCCCTTTTTCACGCATTATCTTGATGCCTTTTTGTAGAGCCTCAAATATTTTTTCACCATCGGGGTGTTCTTTTGAAACTATAAAATGTCGACTTTCAGTTAATGAAAACTTGATCCCTTTTACGGGAACGAGAGTTATTCCGCTTCGAGTGACACTTAGGTCTTTTGAGTTATGAAAACCAAGCGGAATCCAATCCGCGCGACCAGCTTTAATCATTCTGAACAGACAGTCTATGGTGGGGCCTTTTTCAATTGTTTCTATCCCCAAATTATTCAAGGTTTGACATTCATTGGACCAGTGGATTCCAATTAAGGGTTTTCCTGCTTTTTTTAAGTCCTCAATTGTACGGGCGTTCATGACTTTGTGGTTGCTTGGAAGGCAGAAGACGCCTTTCTCAAATTCTCCGTCATTAATAACCGGATCACTGACATATATTTTATCTTTATATTTAGGCTGATCAATGGAGCTGAGGTTGAAGAGATGGGAGCTTACAACTGCGTATCCTTTGAGCAGTCCATCTTCTTCTCGTCTGACATTGGGCGCTTGCATAAAGTTTAGTTGTGCGTCGATTCCACCCAGTTTGAGTGCATTTTTCAAGATCATCAGGCTGGCAATGCATCTGGTTTTTATTTCCGGGGGAAGTTTCTGGTCGGAAAGTGGAACTGTTTTCGCTGATTCTGGCAGATTGCCATACTTTTCGATTGCGTTTTTGGTTGTGGCAACCGCAACGAGCATTTTTTCCGCAGCCAGTGCCGGGAAAGTGTAGGTCACAGCAAGAAGGAAAGCTGCGGTAAATATAATGGGCGCGCGATTTCTGCTCATTTGTTTAAGCTATTATGTGTTGTTCAAAAATGCTTTGATAAATTTTTTAGGTTCCGTTTAATGGTTTTATAACTTAATTGGTTTTGGTTTTGCACCAATGTTTTGTGAGAATCAAGTAATAATTTTTTAAATTTAGTTATGGAGATTAATTTAATCAACTATATCGCAATATAACACAAAAAGTATATTGCGTCTATTTTGACATAATAATAGGGGGCCGATTTCGATGTTGCTGATTTTAAATTATTCTTCGTTCCATTTTTGAAAGGTAGGGGGAGTGCTGACGCAGGCAAAAAGTTGTTTCCATTCGCAGATGGCGGTGAGTTCGACTCCGCGTTGAATAATTGAAACAGGCTTGTCGGCTGAAACAACGATTACGATCAGGTTGTCATGCTTGGCGGTGAATCGTAGGGCGGAGTTAAAGCGCGCACCTCTGGCCCGGTTTTCTCCTGATACAGCTTTACCGTCCAGTAGGCATGCAAAGCCGTGCAGCTTTAAATCCTTACAGATGTGGACAGCTCCATCTAGTTTGGTGAGTGATCGGGCGAGTCCGCGAATCTCAGGTTCTCGCAGGTCCAGAGGTTCTTCAATAGTTTGTCCGGCAATAGTGACCGGTTCATCGTTAAAGTCGAGGACAAGTGTACAACCATGGGCACGGTGATTGGCCGTGGTGATCATCTGGATCACCAACTGGAAAAGGCTGTGTCGTATATCTGCACTCAAATCCAGTTCCAGAAGGTATTCTTCCAGATGGACAAGGTTCGGCTTGTAGTTGGTGGAAGAAAATTTGGCGTCAGCAAAACTGCATACAGCTTCCGTTCCGAGATAAACCATTCCCCAATCTCCCTTGAACTGAACGGAGATGGAGTTGTTTGTGGGCGGGATAGAAGCAATCCCGACTACACACTTGCCGTCAGAAACAAGTTTGCGGCTAGAGCTTTCAACGGATTGCAACAATTTCCGGACGTGTTTATGATTCTTTAGGGAAGGCCTTTCATTTTCAGGAAACTTGGCCATGTACTTGATTGAATCAAGTTCCGAAGGTTCAATGAAGATCAGTTCTCCACGGGCCCATGCGCCTTCCTCTCTGGTTTTGGAAATTCCCAGTACCGCGTCCAGTATGGGGTAAACCCGCAACTGTGTATCCCAGCCCATAATGCGGTTGCGCTGGTCCACAATATAGTCGCGCACTGCGTGAGTGGAATATTCGCGCAGCAGGTGGCCTGAACTGTCGATGCGCAGAATGTTCTGGGTGGCAAAATCCTGAGAGAGCAATAGGGCGGCGTATTCCATCCAGCTTTCAGTTGGGCCGATGGAACACATGTCCGGGTGCTGCTCAGTAAACCAGCATTGGTAGAAGATACTACTGGAGCGGGCACTGCAGGTAATTAACCCTGCAAGGGCCAGATCTTTGGTGCGGACTACTTCTATGAGTCTTGTGTTGTCGTCATGGTTGCCGCCTTTGCGCCAGTCCTCAGAGTCAAGATAATACTCCTTGAGTTTGGGCTGGTGCTCCCTGAGCAGGTCCTGAGGATCATAGATACGCAGCGGATCATCAGGAGTCACTGCATAAATCAGGGCTGTACGGCTATTGGATGAAAAGTGGGAAAGTCCATCCCGCAGTCCGTCCATAATGTGAAAAATACACAGGTTGGCAAATGATTCTGAGCTCATAGAGTAATCCGCTGTTGAAGTTCAGGTTAAGGCGTATGTTATATTAATTGCCTTCTGTTTCCAACAGGAATTACTTCGTTTTTTTCTTCCTTGTGAAGCTCTTTCCTTTTTCCTTACGGTTAAAAATTTTGGGCTTGTTGTTTCCCTTTCCGCCGCTATGCTCCTGTTCCGGCTTTCTGCCTTTTCTGCCGCCTTTTTTCCCTTTGGGTGCAGAAGCGGGGCGGTTTTCGGTAGAAGGTTTTTTTTTGCCCTGCTTACCACCTTGTTTACCTGCTCGTGGGTCACGGCCCGGATCAGGTATGAGGATGCGGTGCTGCTTCAAACGCTGGGCGTCTGTCTTGGCTACGTAAATTTTATTGCCTGCAGGATCGGTCTCACAATAGAACATGGCTGTTGCAACGGTCCCCGGAGTGGGAATAAAGCACTGGACCTGACGCGGTTTCCAGCCCCTTGCAGCCAGCCATGAAGCAAGATGGCGCATGTCATTATCTGTGCACCCGGGGAAGGCACTCATCAGGTATGGTATGACATACTGCTCTTTGCCTACTTTTTTAGACTCTGCGGCGAACATTTCCAGAAAGCTTTCGAATATCGGCAGGTCCGGTTTACGCATATGCTTGAGCACTGAAGGCGCAATATGTTCCGGGGCCACTTTCAATTGGCCGCCGACGAATTCCTTGAAAATATCTTTAAGGCTGGTTCTGTCTTTCTGCCCGAGATCATAGCGCACACCGCTGGCAACCCGCACGTGTTTGATGCCGTCCATCTTTTGCGCATCACGTAAAAGTTTGAGGTTGGCTTTCTGGTCATATTTGAAATTGGGGCAGACCTTGGGCACAAGGCAGCTTTTGCGTTTGCATTTGCCCCGTTCCAGTGAACAGTGTGCGTTCCACATATTGGCGCTGGGACCGCCGATATCTGAAACAGATCCTTTGAAATCCGGATGGTCCTGCATGCGTTTAAGTTCATTCATGATCGATTTCCTGCTTCGGGAGCGGATGTGCCGTCCCTGATGCATGGCAATTGAGCAGAAGGAACAACCTCCGCCGCAGCCACGGTGAGATGTGATGCTGAATTCGATCATGTCCGCTGCCGGAATGCGCCCCTTATTATTATAGATGGGGTGGGGCAACCGGGCATAGGGCAGGCTGTAGAGCCAGTCCAGTTCTTCAGTGGAAAGATGTTTTGAGGGCGGAGTGATGACAACGTGCCTTTTATCGACCGGTTGAATGGCCCAGGAGTCCCCGAAGTGAACTTGTTCTTCAAGAGCAAGGGTAGCAGTCATTAATTGCCGGGATTTATCAACGATTTCTTGATGGGAAGGGAGTTCGGTTAGTTTTGCGCCGGCTTCAACGTCTTCCGGAGTGCCCATGAAAGCTGTGCCGGGGATACCCTTGAGGTCAGATGCGGATGGTTCCTCAGCTTGTGAAAGCAGGATAGCCGCTTCGAGCATGGCCCGTTCACCCATGCCGTAGACCAGCAGGTCGGCCTTGCTGTCCATAAGGATGGGCTTGCGGATTTTATCGGTCCAGAAATCGTAATGGGAGATTCGACGCAGCGAAGCTTCAATCCCACCGATAACTACCGGGAGGCCTTTGAAGGCTTTTTTGATCAGGTTGGTATAAATAATACAGGCCCGGTTGGGACGTGTTCCTGCCTTGCCGCCGGGGGTGTAGGCATCATCGCTTCTTTTTTTACGGAAAGATGTGTAGTGGGCGACCATGGAATCCAGCGCTCCGGCGGATACTCCGGCATAAAGGCGAGGGCGGCCCAGTTTTTCCAGTGCCTTGGGATCATTCCAATCCGGCTGGCAGGCTATGGCTACCTTGAAGCCGTGTGCGGAAAGAACGCGTCCCAAAAGAGGAATGCCAAAGCTCGGGTGGTCGATATAGCTGTCGCCGGAAACAAGAATGATGTCCGGTCTGTCCCAGCCCAGCTTGTCCATTTCCGCTCTGGTCATGGGCAGGAATTTAGGCTGGGGCTGCTTTTTTGCGATAATGCTTTTTGTCATGGGGCATACATATAGCCGAACCCCGCAGCTGGCAAGAGCAGACTTTTGATAAAGCACCATCTGCGTCGTAAAGTGAATTGTTAGCGTTTCTTAGAGCTTACAAGACCTTACCCCTGTGGGGTGCTGCATAAAAAGCTGAAACTCGTGTATATAGTATACGCGTCGTTCCAGCCTTTTTCTTGCGCCTAGCATCTGGCACTTTCTTAAAAGTCTGCTTTAAATTTGTTATTTAAAGGGCAGCTTAATTATAAATCTTGTCCATTCTCCGGGGACGGACTGTACATCCATGAAACCGTTGTGCTGATCGGTGACAATGAAATATGAAACAGAAAGACCCAGTCCCGTTCCTTTTCCTACTTCTTTTGTTGTGAAGAATGGCTCAAAAATGCGTTTACGCACGTTTTCGGGGATACCCGGTCCGTTATCTATGATTTCAACCACAGCCTTGCCAGCCTTTTCGTAGACTTTACATATGAAGCGGGATGGGGCCGGTGATTCCATCATAGCTTCAGCACCATTTTTTAGGATGTTGAGGAAAACCTGCTGAATCTCATTCCCTTCGCAATATACCGGAGTTGTTTTGGTCTCATATTCTCTTACAATTTCAATCTGTTTAAAATCGTATTGTTGCTTCAAGTCATAGTCGCTGGACGCAAGCTCGATGGTTCTGTCGAGCAGTTCTGAAAGGTTTTGTGGGGTGAAATTCTGTTCGCTTTTACGGCTGAAAGTAAGCATGTTGCGGACTATTATCGCCGCTCTTTCTGCCGCTTGACTTATTCCGTCCAGCATGCGGGGGATGTCTCTTTGATCCAGATAATTGCGCATGTCGAGAAGGGTAATGCCACAATTCTCTGCTGCTGAGATATTAGGGGTGAGGTCTTCGTAAATGCGTTTTTTTATGTTGCTTGCATGTCCCATGATCCCTGAGAGAGGATTGTTAATCTCATGGGCCATGCCTGCGGCTAATCCGCCCACAGACATCATTTTTTCTGATTGGAGCATCATGCGTTCAAGGTTGACCCGTTCTGTCACATCATCAATACGGATAACCGCGCCGCGTACTCCATTTGCAATGAGGGGATAGATGGTCACATCCTCACATGTTGCATTGTCCTCTTCCGGTCCGGGTCTGTTTATGTAAGCCTGCTTGCGGCGGGTGTTAATTGCTTTGCGGATACGGTCCATTTCCGATCCAAGGGTGGGGATGGTGTCTTCAAGCTTGGCCCCGATTGCCTTGTCCTGTCCGATTCCTGATATTGATTCCGCTTCCTTGTTCCATTGGGTGATTTTTCCCTCCGGGTCGACCCCGATCAGGGCAGAGGGCATGGAATCAATAATATTTGCGAGATAGTTACGAAGGCTTTTTATCTCTTTTTCTGCTTCCTTGCGTTGTTCGATTTCGTAAAAATTACTCATGGATTTGGAAGCAGAGTCAGAGAGAAAGGCCGCAAGGGCAATGTTGTATTTAAGAGTTAATTCAACCCGTTCGCGTGAAAAGCGGGGGACTGAGTCCAAAGCCTTAAGGTATTCCTTTTGGTCAAACCCGTACTTGTCTGCTTGCTTAACGAAAAAATCGCGGTCCGGTTCTTCTCCTTCATAAAAAAACTGACCCAGAAAAAAAGTAGCAATGTGCTGCTCCATACACATGATTGGTACTCCGATATCCCAAAGACCGTTAGTACACTTGTAGCCGTAGTGTTCTCCTTTTTGGATTTTATCAGTAATGGCGGTGTCGCTGGTAATACAATTGGCACAGGTCTCCGGATGTACACGGTGAAAATCAGTACATATTTTCTGCCAGCCAGCACCGGCATATATTTCTCCTGTAACTGAATCAATTATTCCGGAAGGCATTTCTGTGGCAATGTAGCTGACATCAAGCATATTTTGCAATTCATCCAGTTTGACTAGATCTTTGAGCAGGAGTCCGGAGAGCTTCTTCTTTATTGCCTCTGAAGAACAGTTTTCTAGGAGTGATATTTTCATTTTCGCTTGTGGGGAAAAGTGTTTTTTATAAAATTTTTTCAATTTAAATAAAACATAGGGTGGCTTTCCTGTCCAGATTATATGTTTAATCCAATTATTAAACGGCACATGTTGACCCGGAGCGGGGGCGTGGGTAAAATTCTTCAATCAAAAATAAAAAAATTGCCCAAGGAGGCATAATGAAACCGCTTCCATGCGTTTTAACTATTGCAGGTTCTGACTCCGGCGGAGGGGCCGGTATTCAGGCCGATCTCAAAGCTATTTCCATGGCTGGATGTTACGGGGCCAGCGCTATTACAGCGCTTACCGCCCAGAACACAACCGGAGTAACTGGAATTGAAGCTGTCTCTCCTGAGTTTGTAGCCCTCCAGATTGAAACGGTTTGTAAAGATATTAAAGTTCGGGCCGCTAAAACCGGGATGCTTTTTTCAGCACCCATCATTAGAGCGGTTGGCGAAATCCTGAAAGATAAGGATATTCCGCTGGTAATCGATCCTGTATGCGTGGCAACCAGTGGGGCGAAGCTGCTTAAAGACGATGCAGTGGAAGCTATGAAGGAAATTTTCCCGCTGGCAGATCTGCTTACGCCCAATGTGCCTGAGGCGGAGCTTTTTACCGGTATGGAAATCAAGAGCCGTGAAGATGTGTTCAGGGCAATCGAAATCCTGCTTGAGATGGGACCCAAAGCCGTACTGGTAAAGGGGGGGCATTTTGATTCCGTAGCCGCAACTGACTGGTTGGGCATCAAGGGACAGCAGCCTATCCCGCTCATGCAGCAAAGGGTAAAGACCAAGAACAGCCACGGGACCGGATGTACTCTTTCTGCTACTATCGCTTCTGGATTGGCAAAAGGGTATGATATGGTTACCGCCGTACGTAAGGCTCAGGAATACCTTAATCTTGCCTTACGGGCCGGATTTGATCTCGGTGAGGGCAGCGGACCGCCTAACCACCTTGCGCCCATGTTGATTGAACAGATGAAGCAGGGGATTTTATCAGAGCTGCATGAATTCGGGTTGCGCCTTGAGTGCATGGAGGGGTTAAATGAATTAATTCCGGAAGTGCGTATGAATGTGGCTGCAGCCCTACCGCATGCCGGGGATATCGATGATGTTGCTGCATTCAGCGGCAGGGTTTCCTGTACGCGCAAAGGGGAAGTTATGGTTTGCGGGCACCCAGAATTCGGTGCTTCCAGCCATATTGCCAAGGTGCTGCTCTGTGCGCGCAAGTCAAACCCTGAAGTAGGCTGCGCTGCAGGTTTAAGGTTCAATGAACGCATAATAGCTTCTGTTGCTGAGTGCGGATTTGTTGAAGCATGGTTCGACCGGGCGGACGAGCCGGGGGAAGTTCCCGGAACTGAGGAGAATACCCTTGAGTGGGGAACTTGCAAGGCTATGTCCGAACATCCCGATCCGGAGATGGTTGATGTGGTTTGTGATTCCGGAGCAAAGGGCATAGAGCCCTGTCTGCGCCTGCTTGCAAAGGATTTCAAGGACATGGAGGCTAAGCTTGAAAAGCTGCTTGCGGCCATGTCCGGTTAATAGAAGTTGCCGTTTCTATAGAATTATTTGCGATTTTTGTTGACAAGCGATAGCCCTGCTTATATTAACGCAACGGCTGCACGGGACAGCGCCCTTGTTTGGGTTAATCCACAAGGAGCAAAGTCCAATAAATAGCCCATAATATTTGGTTGCGAGAGTGGCGGAATTGGTAGACGCACTGGATTTAGGATCCAGCGGTTAATCCGTGAGAGTTCGAGTCTCTCCTTTCGCACCATTGCAAATATAAACAGCCCCTTACACCATCATCCGCATAGATGTTGTAAGGGGCTGTTTTTGTTTTTTTAAACCTATTTCTAGCTGGATAGTTTAGGTGTTAGGTTTCATCCTCTTTGTACCAGTCTGGTTTTTTGAATAGGTGTGGATGTGTTTCTCTTAGTTCTTTTTCAATTTTTTTTGGGAGTTTAGCTTTGTATAGAGTTTTTGATTGTGAAAGCTGTTTTGGTGTAAGGTTTACTGTATCAGTAAGGTCTGCTTCAACAAAAGTAACATTTGTTAAATTTGCTGAAATAAAATCTGATTTACGCAAGTTTGTTCCAAGAAAAATGGCATTTTTCATGTTTGCAAATTGAAAATCACACTCTGTCATCTCAGAATAACTAATCTTTGCTTGGTCAAGCCTTGCATGGGAAAAATTTGTTGCTACTATTGTTGCATTTGCCGCTTTGCTTTTTCTTAGCTGCGCATAAGATAAGTTGGAGCCCACTATAATCGCACTTGTAAGGTCTGCTTTATTTATGGTTGCTTTTTTGAGATTTGTCCCAAAAAAATGGATTTGAGTACAGTTAGCTTTGACAAAACTGGCTTTTTCAAGATTCGACCATGAGAAATATGTGCCTATCAAATTTGATTGATAAAAGGATGATTTTGCTAAGTTTCCATTTGAGAAATCTGCATTTGATAAATCGCACTGCGAAAGTCTAGCTCTGGTTAAAACATTTTTATAAGATTCTAGAGTGTCGATTATTAATGTTTGTCCTCTCTTGTATTTAGTTACTTTAAAGAAGGAAAGGATAGTTTGCCATATGTTAAATAGGTTTGGCTCAAGAGGGATTGTTGCTTTTTGAAGTTTAGGTATTTTTGCACAAGAGTATCCTTTAAGGTCCGTTGACATTTGTGTTTGAAATGATGCCATTTGCATTTCATGAGTGCTTACAGCTCTTTCATATCTATTAGATGCTAATCCAAATATCGCAATATATATGCTGAAGATCCAGAGCACAAAGGTGCTGGGGTTTCTGTAGTTATCATCCTCAAGCTCTTTTTTAGACGGAGGCCGGATCAGCTGTTTGATCGCACGTGCGCCGGAGTATTCATATAGGTTGTAAAACGGTCTGGATGAGTTCGAGATCAGGATCAGAATTATAATTCCTATGTGGGATGTGATGTATGTTTCCATGGCAGCGCCTCTGTTTGTTTATTCTTTTCCTGTATACCAGTCTGGTTTAACGAAAAGTTGGGGTTGCGTTTTTTGGAGTAACTTTTCTGTCTCAGGAGGGAGTGTAGCTTTATACAGAGAGCTAACTTTGGTTAAATCAACACCATGGAGTTTGGCTTCCGAAAGATTAACTCTTATAAGACAAGCTCCTTTGAGATTAGCTCCTTTTAGATCAGCTTTTTCAAGATTGGCACGGGTAAGGTCTGCTCCTCTGAGGTCCGCTCCATTTAAGACGGCTTCCGTGAGTCCGGCTTTTTTTAGACATGCAAGCGTGAGGTTGGCCTTTTTGAGGTTAGCTTTGGTAAGGTTGGTTTTTAGGAGTATCGCTGTTGAAAGACCAGCTCCTGATAAGTTGGCTCTCCAGAGGTTGGCTTCTTTTAGGTTGGCGCTTTTTAGGTTAGCTCCTTGGAGGTTGGCATATGAGAGGTTGGCCTTGTTGAGCCTGGCAAGCTTTAGGTTGGCTCTCTTTAGTTCTGCTCTCCAGAAGTTTATTCTCGAGAGGTTGGCCTTTATGAGAAACGCTCTTGAAAGTTTATATTTATACATTTCTATTGTAGAAATAAGTAGTTTTTGACCTTCCGCATATTCCTCCTTTGAGAAGAAGGAGTTAATTGTAGAAAAAACATCGAAAATTTCAGGTTTAATTGGAGTTTTTATGCTTTGCAGCCTACTTAAATCTCCACACGCAACAGCTCTATATTCAGAAGTCATTTGATTTTGAAAATTGGAAATTTGCATTACGTAAGTATTTACTGCTCCCTCATACCGATTAGAAGCAAGCCCAAATATTGCAACATAAATACTAACAATCCATAGTATAAAGGTGCTGGGGCTTCTGTAGTTTGCATCGTCGAGTTCTTTTTTGGGTGGGGGAGAAAGCAGCTGCTTGATAGCCCGTGCTCCAGAGTAGTTATATAAAAAGTAAAAAACTTCGTAATTGTATGAGTATAGGTACACAAGAACGAGTGGGGTAAATGCGAGTCCCAGCAGTATCCAGTCTTTGTTCTCCATTAGTGATACCCTCGAAATAGTTTTATTGAGCCTCGCTTTTTGTATCTAATTATTTTGAAAACAACAATTCCTCCCTTGCATTTCCCCCAACCTAATGTATCCATACCCCCCATGAATCACCTAAAGAAATATGCAGACCAAGTGACATTCATATCTAATGAGATGAAGGCTGGGCACATGACAATGGCTCAAGGGGCTGTTCAATTGCAGGCAGTGGCAACTCTTGCGGAGCAGGATGCTGCTGTAGTCGAGGATGAACAGTATGCCGCAAGGCTGCGGAAGTTTGCGGAAATGATTTATGATGTGATTGAGAAGATGAATCCGGAACAGCGGGTTATCCAGTAGATATTAATAGATATAGTTGACTGGGGTCTATAGACTAAAATTTCCATTTTTAACGTGTCAGGTTACAGCTCATTTATTTGTGCCAATCCGGCTGTAATGAATTTTCCTGTGGGGCCAAGGGACTCTGAAGGACTCCATGTGAGAATTATGGGAACCTGCGCAACTGTTTTCATAGAAATAAGAGATAGGCGGGCAAGTTTTCCTGATTTTTCGCCTTTACGAATAAGGTGCTCTGGAAGAAACCCCCAGCCCAAATTTTCCCGGATCATATCTCGGACAACATGCACTCCTTCCACCCACCATGCTGATTTGCTTAGTACAAATTCTTCTGGATCTTTATCTCCGCTTCTGCTGGTAGGTAGTAATTGGCGATGCGGATATAAATCTTCTAATGTAATACTGGAAAGATTCGCCAAAGGATGGCTTGGGCTTGCTGCTGGGTACATGCGCATATTGCCGATGTGTTTCATGTTCTCCTCTAAGGGAGGAGTGTAAAAAGGAATAATTATACCAATATGAGCTCTGCCCGATTTTACCATTTTTTGTGCGTCACCTAGAGAAGCATTGAGAAGTTCTAAATCTACTAGAGGATAGGCGTCACCAAATTGTTTAAGAAGGGCCCGAATTCGTTCTTTAGGTAGAGCTTCATCAAGAGCAAGCGTGAGTCCTGGCTTAATCCCCATGCATAGGCTGCGTGCCTTTTCTTCAAAATCGTTCCCCTTAGCGAGAAGTGTTCGGGCATCTCTTAGGAGCGATTCTCCTTCTGGGGTAAGGCGCGGGTATTTTCCGGACCTGTCGAAAAGTTCCACTCCTAAATCTATCTCCAAATTCATGACTGCCGTGCTTACGGCTGATTGAACTTTACCTAGAGCGCGTGCAGCAGCAGAAAAAGAACCGCATTCTGCCGTTTTCGCAAAAGCAGATAGTTGTTCAAAGTGTAACGCCATAGTCTTTCTCCTTTTGTTCCCGAAATAGTCTTGCTTTGGGATATATCAATAATCCGAGGCAAAGTTTACGGAGGGGCATTACCTAATGTTACCCGCTCAAAGCTATAAAGGGAAGTCCTGTCTCATCTATCCATGCTTGAGATGGTAACTAACTACACACGCTTTAGCAGGTGAGTTAATTGTCTCACATAATTTGAGCGGGAGTTTCTTAGATTGGTAGAAACTCTCAGAGAGCACTAAAAACAAGGGAGAATTAATTATGACAAAGAATGAAATTTTAAAATTTATTAACGATAACCCTTTTTTCTTTTTAGCCACAAATGAAAGTACACAGCCACGTGTCCGGGTAATGACGTTAATTGAAGCCAGCGATGAGCAAATATTGTTTGGTACAGATAAATATAAGGATGTATATGAACAGCTTGCCCGGAATCCCCTTATAGAAATGTGTTTCTATACTTCCAAAGGGCAAAATCAGGTACGTGTTTCGGGAGAAGTCGAGTTGGTGGAGGATATTGAAGTGAAGAAAAATGTCGTAAGTACGCGTCCATTTCTGAACGGTCTTATTGAAAAAGGCGGTTACGATGTTCTTGCCATATATCGTTTGAAAAATGGCAAAGCAACACCATGGTCTTTAAAAACGAGCTACGGTGAAAAGAAATATATAGAATTATAATAGAGTGTTGAGGATGTTACGGCTTCTTTTTTTTATAGGCCTTTAATATAGAAAGCGGTCAGCATTTTCATGCTGGCCGCTTTCTACGTTCTGTTTAAAGTTAATAGTTATTCTTGGGTCTGGTTTGATTGCATGATGATTGTTTGATTTGTTGCGGTCCCATTCTGTGGTGGAGGTGGGACTCTGTTCATGTGGATTGATAGTGAGATTCCGAGGATGATCAACCCGGGCAGTATGTAGAAGAATCTTTTGGCTCCCTTGGCATGGGCTATAATCACGCCGATGGAAGTGGTAAGCACCCCGATCTGGCCGAGGATGTCGACCAGCATGAACGGCTTACCTTCGGGTAGGGTTACAGTATATACGATGATTGAAACTATGCAGTAGAGCGCAAAGAAAACCCCTAGTCCGCTATGGCCTTTCTTCCTTGCATAAAATGATATTCCGATAATGCTCAGCAGGGTGAGTCCGGCGAGTATGAGTGTGGTCAATGTTAACCTCGTTTGTTCGTTGTTTACATGTTCTATTTTTCTGTGAAGAGGGAGAAAGTGTCAAGTTGAGTAGGGCGTGTTGAGAATTATGAATAATGTTTTTTGGGGAGCGACTGTTTTGAGTGATACTCTTCGTCTGTAATGAACTTCAAATGAAAATAATGAACTTTTTGAATGAAAAACTGAATATTTTAATCTGTATTGCTCAGATAGCCGTACAATCAACGCTGAAAAAAAATATCTTGTACACAATGCTCAGGATGGTTAAATAGTAGCCCCTTTTTACGTTTTAGGTTGTTTTTGTTTTCTTTACTTGTTCAAAAAGGATTTATTGTGATTCAGACTGAGACTTTGCTTACTTTTGGTGTTTATCTGGTCTTCCTGCTGGCGGTGGGTTGGTATTTTTACAAACGTACTTCTAATATTGAAGGCTATATCCTTGGCGGGCGTGGACTCGGCGGATGGGTTACCGCTCTCTCCGCGCAGGCCAGTGATATGTCCGGCTGGCTGCTCATGGGCCTCCCTGGTGCTGTTTATCTCGGCGGTATGACCGAGGCTTGGATTGCCATTGGCCTGTTCGTGGGTACTGCCCTGAACTGGATTTTTGTTTCCGCCCGTCTGCGTGCTTATACCGAGATGACCGATACCCTCACAATTTCATCCTTTTTTGAAAAGCGTTTTAATGATCCAACCAGCCTACTGCGGGTCGGTTCTGCGGTCATTATTCTGATGTTCTTTACCATCTATTCTTCTTCCGGTCTGGTTGCTGCGGGTAAACTCTTCGAGTCCATGTTCAATATTGATTACTCCGTGGCTGTTATCACCGGGGCAGTCGTAATTGTTTCCTATACCTTCCTTGGCGGGTTTATGGCTGTATGCTGGACTGACTTCTTTCAGGGCGGCTTGATGTTCTTCGCTATTGTCCTTGTTCCGATTCTTGGAACAATTGATAACGGTGGCATCTCCGTTATCGAAGCTGAAATGGCGGCCAAGCATATTTCTACCAGTCTTTTTCACACCGGTGCTGGCGCACCTCTCTCCATAGTTGCGGTTATTTCCACTATGGCTTGGGGGCTGGGTTACTTTGGGCAGCCACATATTCTGACCCGTTTCATGGGAATCAGCTCCATTAAGGAACTGCCCAAGGCTACTGCTGTTGCCCTTATCTGGGTTGTGATCTCCCTTGCCGGTGCGGTTGTTGTCGGTATGGTCGCGATCCCCATGTTTGATGGTCTGCATGGCGGTGAGCAGGAGAAAGTTTTTATTTACATGATTTCCAAGCTCTTCAACCCGTGGGTCGGCGGTGTGCTGCTGGCAGCGATCCTTTCCGCGATCATGTCTACTATTGATTCCCAGCTGCTGGTTTCCTCATCCGCTTTGACCGAGGATTTTTATAAGAAGATTCTGCGCCGCGATGCTTCTGAAAAAGAACTCATGCTCGTAGGCCGTCTTTGCGTTCTGGTCATTTCCATCATTGCCATGAGCATGGCTTTGACACCGGGTAACACTGTCCTTGGACTCGTTTCTTACGCTTGGGGCGGGTTTGGTGCTGCATTCGGTCCTGTCGTTTTGTTTTCTCTATTTAGCAGAAAAACAACTTGGATTTCAGCACTTTCCGGTATGATTGTCGGAACTCTTGTTCTGATTTTCTGGAAAGATGCCGGTCTTGGTGCAACAATGTATGAAATCGTTCCCGGATTTGTTGCTAACTTCCTGACCATCATGGCTGTGAATATGTTTGCTCCCCAGCAGGACGAGCAGATTCTGGCTGATTTTGATAAAATGGAAGCTATTCTTAAGAAATAAGGGCTTGTTGTTTAGCTTAGTTATGTTTATAAGGCTCTGCCGTCTTGGCAGAGCCTTTTTTTATTGAGCTAAAGGGTGTATGCAGGAATTTGATCTGCACCCCACATCAAATATATTTTTAGGGCATTCATTTGCCCGGTGAGGTTTATATGTTGGATTTTGAACGCAAAAGTATTGTGTTGGTTACTTGTCCTAAGAATTTCAGTCCTTATCTCGCTGAAGAGATGGGGCGTTTGGGATATAAAATCCGGGCTGAATTGCCTGCCGGGGTAGAGACCAAGGCATCTCTAAATGATTGTATGCGTCTCAACCTCTGGGTGCGCTGCGGACATCGGGTTATGTACCAGCTCAAGAGGTTCAAAGCCGATACTCCGGACCAGATGTATAAGCAGGTCAAGGATATGGTTTGGGAAAAGATTCTCGGACCGGATGATTATCTGACTGTTACTTCTTCCGTGCGTACTGAAACCGTTAATGATTCCCGTTTTGCCAATGTGAAGGTCAAGGATGCAATTGTTGACCGTATTCGCGAGAAATCTGGCAGGCGTCCTTCTTCTGGTCCTGATATGTCCGGTATTGTTGTTTTTCTGCACTGGAAAGATGACGAATGTACTGTTTATCTTGATACTTCCGGTGTACCTCTTTCCCGTCGTGGTTACCGTAAGTTTCCCGCCAAGGCTCCCTTGCAGGAAACTCTGGCCGCAACCCTGATTCGGGCTGCCAAATGGTACGGACGTGGAAATTTTGTTTCTCCCATGTGCGGTAGCGGAACCCTTGCCATTGAAGCTGCTCTTGTGGCTTTGAATGGTGCTCCGGGGCTGATGCGTGATAATTATGCCTTTATGAATCTTCCCGGCTATAATCCTGAATACTGGGACAATCTCTGCATTGATGCCGAAGACAGGGAACGCGATTCTATCGAAGGTAAGATTATTGCTACCGACATTGATCCTGAAGTGGTAGAGGCGGCAAGAAAGAATGCCCGTGCTGCCGGGGTTGAGCATCATATTGAATTTGATGTGTGTGATTTTCGTGAGACACAGGTTCCTGACGGAGGCGGCATAGTCATTATGAACCCGGAATATGGGGAGCGTCTCGGAAGTAGAACCAAGCTGGAAAAGATTTACACCGCTATTGGTGATTTTTTGAAGAACAAGTGTCAGGGCTACAAGGGGGTTATCTTCACCGGAAATCTTGAACTGGCAAAGTTTATCGGGCTTAAATCCTCTCGTAGATTGATTTTTTATAATGCCAAGATTGAATGCCGTTTGCTGGAATTCGAAATTTTCAAGGGCAGCCGTAAGTCACGCTTCTAAGATTTTTTCTTTAAAGTCTTGAAAATAATTTTTATAGAAGTTAATTCCTAGCGTGATAGCTGTGTAGTGATGCCTGCAACAACTATCAATATATTATCTGAGTAATTATTTTGGGAAGTTAAGGAGATTTTTATGCCCCGGATTCTCGTCGTAGATGATGATCCAATTTCACGTCAGGTTCTTAAAGCAATGCTTGAGAAAGAAGGGCACCTTGTTACGGAAGCCGAAGATGGAGTCAAGGCTGTAAAGGGGTACGACCGCAATCTGATCGACTTGGTTATCACAGATATTTTCATGCCGGAGAAGGAAGGCGTACAGACTGTCAGGGAATTAATGAAGGAAAACCCGGATGTAAAGATTATCGCAGTGTCCGGTGGCAGCTCTTCAGCAAATTATGATTCGCTTGATTGGATTAAGATGTTCGGGGTGAAATACACCTTCACCAAGCCGTTTAACGCTAATGCCATATTGGCTGCAATTGATGACCTTCTCGGATCATAATTTAATCTTGTTTTTAATTGGTTGCATCTTCGCTCGTCCTGCCGTATTCCATCTTTCAAAAAAAGAACGGGAAATAATTAATGGCAGATAAACAAACATTTAAGGTTAAACTTGAATTTGATGATGTGGGACTGGCCAGTGTGCTGTTCGGTGCCCAGAATTCAAATCTTGATCTCATTTCACGCCAGTCCGGTGTAAGGATAGAGAGTAGGGGGAACTCCCTGCATCTTATCTCTGAAAATGAAGAACTCATAGATCCGGTAGCAAAGTCTTTTACCCAGCTCTACAAGCTGCTCAAGTCCGGTAAAGAGGTCTTTCCGCAGGATGTGGAAGCCGCTTACCGTATCCTCTGCCGTGATCCGAAAGCAGATCTGATCAAAATTTTCCGTGACGAGCTTTTTGCGGTTTCGCCCAAGAAATCGCTTACACCGCGTACGCTTACTCAGCGCGCTTATTTTTCCGCCATCCGTGAAAATGACATGGTTTTCTCTGTCGGTCCTGCCGGAACAGGTAAAACCTATCTGGCAGTTGCCATGGCCGTTTATGCCTTGCAGCGCAAAGAGGTCAACAGGATCATCTTGACCCGTCCTGCTGTAGAAGCAGGGGAGAAACTGGGGTTTCTGCCCGGTGACCTTGTTGATAAGGTCAATCCCTATATGCGGCCTCTCTATGATGCCCTGTATGATATGCTCGATATGGGCAAAGTGCAGGATATGATAGAAGAAAATATCATTGAGATCGCACCCTTGGCCTTCATGCGCGGGCGTACTCTTTCCAATGCTTTTGTCATTCTTGATGAAGCCCAGAACACCACTCCGGAGCAGATGAAAATGTTCATCACCCGTCTGGGATTTGGTTCCAAGGCAGTTGTTACTGGAGATATTACCCAGATTGACCTGCCTAACCGTGAGCCTTCCGGGTTGGTGGATGCCATAAATATCCTGCATGATGTGCGCGGAATCAGCTTTATTAAATTTGAAGATTCCGATGTTATCCGTCATCCTTTGGTGGCCCGGATTGTTAAGGCTTACGATTCCTATGAGTGTAAGGGCGGAAAGTAATGGGCGTGAACCTGAGCATAGAATGCATGCCGGATGCTAATTTCCCTCTTGCTAAGCGGGAATTATATCGCATGTCGGACATGTTGCTTGAGGTTTTAGGGCTGGAAGGCTTTGACTTTGATTTAAAAATAGTCAATGATGCCGCCATTGCTGAAGTTAATGAAGAATTTTTGGGATGCGTAGGGCCTACCAATGTGCTCAGTTTCCCTTTTTCCGAGACACCAGATCTGGAAAAGAACAGTTTTTTAGGAGAGATAGTTTTGTCTGTGGATACACTTACCCGTGAAACCCGACTCTACGGTCAGCAGCCGGAAGAGCATACTGTAAGGTTGCTTGCGCATGCAATGCTGCACCTTGCCGGGTATGATCACGGTCCTGAAATGTATTCTCTCACTGACACTGCTGTTGAATCCGTATCTCCTGAGGTTCGACTGCGAACCTTGGGTTGGCAATAACTTAAAGCCAACCCGTTTCCTTGCAGCATGTTCCCGGTCGGGAATGTCCATATGCTGCGCATGAGCAAATCCCGTTTTTGTCCTCTTTTTTAGACCATGAACATGTATTTATGGTTTACAATGGCGGGTCTTATAGGCAATAATTCCCGATTGCAATTTTTCATTGTCAGTTAAGGCTCACCTCAAATATCTCTGGAGTTTTACGATGATCAGACATCTTCTCAAAATCAACGATGTTCCCCGTTCAGAACTCGGCCAGCTCCTGCTGCGTGCAAAAGAGCTGAAAGATAATAAAATTAGGAATAACGCCCTTGAAGGGAAAACCGTTATCATGATTTTTGAAAAAGCTTCCACCCGTACACGAGTTTCTTTTGACGTTGCTATTGAGCAGCTCGGCGGTCATTCCATTTTTATGACCCCGGCTGAGTCACAGCTCGGCAGAAGTGAACCGCTGGAAGACACTGCGCAGGTTCTTTCCCGCTATGCGGATGCACTTGTTGTCCGTACTTTCGGGCAGCAGAAGGTTCGCACTCTTGCGGAGCACGGTTCTGTCCCGGTCATCAACGCCCTGACTGATAGATATCATCCCTGTCAGGTGCTGAGCGATATGCTGACCATCTATGAGAGAACTCCTGATCTTGAGAACGTGCACGTGGCATGGGTTGGTGACGGCAACAATATGGCCCATTCATGGATCAATGCCGCCATTTACTTTCCGTTTTACCTGACTCTTGCATTTCCTAAAGGATATGAGCCTGATCACGATATTCTTTCCCGCGCACTGTCAATGGGAGCAAAGATCAATCTGAGCCATGATCCGGTTGAAGCCGTCAAAGGGGCGCATTACGTCAATACTGACGTTTTTGCTTCCATGGGACAGGAAGAAGAGCAGAAGAAGCGTGAAATGGCTTTTGCCGCTTATCAGGTGAATGACGAGCTTCTCAAGCATGCTGATCCAGATTGCAAGGTAATGCATTGCCTGCCCGCACACCGTGGTGAGGAAGTTACTGCTGAAGTTCTGGATGGCCCCAGATCAATCATCTTTGATCAGGCTGAAAACAGACTGCACATGCAGAAAGCAATCCTCGAATGGGCTGTTAACGGCATTGAAGTGGACTACGACGCAGTAGAAAAGCTGCTCGGCCCCGTACAGGCTGTCCCGCACATGCATACTATTGAATAATAAAAATATAGTTTTTAAGGATTTATAGAAAATGAGTAAGATTAATAAAGTAGTATTGGCATATTCCGGTGGTCTGGATACCTCCATCATTCTGAAATGGATCAAGCAGGAGTACAACTGCGAAGTTATTACCCTTACTGCTGACCTCGGTCAGGGTGAAGAGTTGGATGGTATTGAGGAAAAGGCCCTCAAGACCGGCGCAACCAAGGCTTTCGTTGAAGACCTGCGTGAAGAATTTGCACGTGATTTCATTTTTCCTGCATTCCGTGCCGGTGCCATCTACGAAGGCCGCTACCTGCTCGGAACTTCCATCGCACGTCCGCTGATCGCCAAAAGAATGGTTGAGATTGCGGAAATGGAAGGCGCACAGGCTTTGGCCCACGGTGCTACCGGTAAAGGTAACGATCAGGTTCGTTTTGAATTGGGCGGCATGGGCATGAACCCCAAGCTGAAGCATATTGCTCCTTGGCGTGAATGGGATCTTAAATCCCGTACTGATCTCATGAAGTTCGCGGAAGCTAACGATATTGAAATTCCCACCACCCGCAAGAAGCCTTGGTCCATGGATGCCAACATGCTGCACGTAAGCTTTGAAGGTGCTGAGCTTGAAGATCCTTGGAATGCTCCTTCCCCTGAGTCTTACCGTTACTGCCGTCCCATTGAGGAAGCACCGGATGAGCCTGAAATCATCACTATTGATTTTGAAAAAGGTGACCCTGTAGCAATTAACGGTACCAAGTATTCCCCGGCAGCTCTGGTTGAGAAACTTAATGAGCTGGGCGGCAAGCACGGTATCGGCCGTGTGGATATGGTTGAAAACCGTTTCGTGGGCATGAAATCCCGCGGTGTTTACGAAACTCCCGGTGGAACCATCATGCACATCGCGCACCGCGACCTCGAAGGTCTTTGCATGGACCGCGAAGTCATGCACCTGCGTGACAGCCTGATACCCAAGTATGCTGAAATGATCTACAACGGTTTCTGGTTCGCACCTGAGCGTATCGCGCTGCAGGCAATGATCGATGAAACCCAGAAGACCGTAACCGGTACCGTAAGACTGAAGCTCTACAAGGGTAACGCAATTCCCGAAGGCCGTAAGTCTCCTTACTCCCTGTACCGCGAAGATCTCGCTACCTTCGAAGAAGACGAAGTATACAACCAGAAAGACGCTGAAGGCTTCATCAAGCTGGTGGGCCTGCGTCTGAAAGGCAAGACTTCTTCCGGCTCTGAATGGATCAAAGAAGGCGACGTCGAAGACGTAGATTAAGTTTGTTTTTACAGCCCGGACGGACGCGAGTTCGTCCGGGATTTTACTAATAGGGATTCCAAAGGGGCTTAGCTCCTTTGGCCGCCGGAGGCGAAATCCCATATCAAGAGCGCGAAGCGCAACATATCAAAACATGGCAGATAATAAATTATGGGGCGGCAGATTTGCTGCCAAGACAGCTCAGTCCGTAGAAGATTACACTGAATCCGTAAGCTACGACCAGAATCTGTACCGCGAAGATATTTCCGGCTCTCAGGCTCATGCTAAGATGCTCGCAGAGCAGGGCGTGCTGACCGCTGAAGAAGCCGAAACTTTGGTCAAGGGCCTTGATCAGGTGCTGGAAGAGATTGAATCCGGCAAATTTGAATGGAAAAAGGAGATGGAAGATCTCCATATGAATATCGAAAGCAGGCTGACTGATATCGTCGGGCCTGTGGGCGGTAAACTGCATACTGGACGCAGCCGTAACGATCAGGTTGCCACTGACTTCCGCCTGCACGTGCTCCGTTCTCTTGAAGCATGGAAGACTGCCCTTGAAAAGTTGATTGCATCTTTTACTGCCAAGGCAGATGATAACAGAGAAGTGCTGCTGCCCGGTTACACCCACCTGCAGCCCGCACAGCCCGTCAGCCTTGCGCACCACATGCTGGCTTATGCATGGATGTTCAAGCGCGACCACAGCAGGGTAGTGGATTGTATCAACAGAGCTAATGTCTGCCCGTTGGGTGCTGCGGCTCTGGCCGGAACCACCTATCCGCTCAAACCTGCAACTTCCGCAAAATATCTCGGCATGGAAGAGACCTTTCGCAACAGCCTTGATGCTGTTTCCGACCGTGATTTTGTCATGGAAGCAATGTTCGCCGGAAGCTTGATTATGACCCACCTGAGTCGCATTTGCGAAGAGCTGATCATCTGGGCCAATCCCTGCTTTGGCTTCATTAAGTTGCCTGATGAATTCTCCACCGGATCATCCATCATGCCCCAGAAGAAGAATCCGGACGTCTGCGAACTCATGCGCGGTAAAACCGGGCGTGTCTATGGTGATCTTTTTTCACTGATGACTACCTGCAAAGGACTTCCGCTGGCATACAACCGTGACATGCAGGAAGACAAAGAGCCTTTCTTTGATTGTGATAAGACCGTGCATGCTTCCGTGGTCATCATGGCTGATATGATGGATGCCATGGGTTTCAACCCCGAAAATATGGAATCCGCGCTTAAGAAAGGCTTTCTAAACGCTACTGAACTGGCTGACTACCTCGTTGGTAAGGGCATTCCTTTCCGCGAAGCCCACCACATTACCGGTTCTGCTGTTGCCAAGGCTGAAGAGGAGAGCAGGGGCCTTGAAGATATGAGCCTTGAAGAACTGAAGACTTTCTCTGATAAAATTGAAGAAGATGTCTTTGAGGTCCTTTCCTACGAAGCAGCTGTAAAACGCAGGGTTTCCCCCGGCAGTACCGGACCGGAATCCGTTGATACGCAGATTACTGAACTGAAGGCATGGCTGGATAGCTAAGCTTTATTCGACATAGAATTATTTGAAGGTCGAAATCTGCTAGCAATGCTATCGGGTTCCGGCCTTTTTCTTGTTGCCAAGAAAGTGCCAGAGCGATTATTATTTGAAAGATATTGAGAAAAAATTAGGCTGGTAAAAAAGAAGTGGCGGAAGTGTATAGGAGTCGAACCTACCGACGAGGGTTAACCCGTCCACTGGATTTGAAGTCCAGGCGCAACACCGGTTACGATACACTTCCGCGTCGAAGAAGAGTTTGCTAACAATTTTGATGGCAAAGCGCAAGTACAATAATATTTTTGAATATGACTTGCCTTTTGCCAAATTAGTCTTATTAATAGCTGATTGAAACTGAAGAAAAAATGTAAATACAGTCCGATGCTTGCCGCATATTGACAGGTTTAGGCAGGCCGGACGCATATCCAAGGAGATTGACTTTGAATAGTTTTGCCAAGAATCTCTTGGTCTGGGTAACCATCATGCTGGTGATGATTGTGTTGTTCAATCTGTTTAATCAGCCACAGACTTCCCAGCTCAAACTTTCCTACACCGACTTTTTAAGCAGGGTCGATGAAGGAGAAGTCCTTCAAGTTAAGATTCAGGGGCAGAAAATCAGCGGGGTAATGGTCGGTGACAAGCGTTTTGTCACTTTCAACCCTGATGATCCGGCCCTTGTCCAGCATCTGCTGAAAAACAAAATCGAGGTTGTGGCCGAGCCTGAAGAAGAGGCCCCATGGTATATGACTTTGTTTATATCATGGTTCCCCATGTTGCTTCTGGTCGGGGTTTGGATTTTCTTCATGCGACAAATGCAAGGTGGCGGTGGAGGCCGTGGCGGAGCCATGTCCTTTGGACGTTCCCGTGCGCGCATGATAAATGAAGAGACTGCCCGGGTTACCTTTGAAGATGTTGCAGGGGTTGATGAAGCCAAGGAAGAACTTTCCGAGGTCGTTCAGTTCCTCAGCGAACCCAAGAAGTTTACCCGCCTCGGCGGACGCATCCCCAAGGGTGTGCTGCTGGTGGGCCCCCCCGGTACCGGTAAAACCCTGCTTGCCCGCGCTGTTGCCGGTGAAGCAGGTGTTCCCTTCTTCTCCATTTCCGGTTCCGACTTTGTTGAAATGTTTGTCGGTGTTGGTGCTTCCCGTGTGCGTGACCTTTTTTCACAGGGTAAGAAAAATGCACCTTGTCTGATTTTTATTGATGAAATTGATGCTGTTGGCCGTCAGCGTGGCGCTGGCCTCGGCGGCGGACACGATGAGCGTGAACAGACCTTGAACCAGTTGCTGGTTGAAATGGACGGTTTTGAGTCTAACGAAGGTGTTATCCTCATCGCCGCAACTAACAGACCTGATGTTCTCGAC
This sequence comes from Maridesulfovibrio sp., assembly GCF_965230075.1. GTDB lineage: Bacteria > Desulfobacterota > Desulfovibrionia > Desulfovibrionales > Desulfovibrionaceae > Maridesulfovibrio. The sequence goes on from NZ_OZ245945.1 coordinate 1,865,969, forward strand.
CCTGCGCTGCTGCGTCCCGGTCGTTTCGACAGGCAGGTTGTTGTGCCTACTCCTGACGTTCAGGGACGTGCGCACATCCTTAAGGTTCATACCCGCAAGACTCCTCTTGCCGGTGAAATTGATCTTGATGTTATTGCCCGCGGTACTCCCGGTTTCTCCGGCGCAGACCTTGAAAACCTCGTTAACGAGGCTGCTCTGTACGCTGCGAAAAATAATCAGGACTACGTCAAGATGGTTGATTTTGAAGAAGCCAAAGACAAAGTCCTCATGGGTCGCGAACGCCGCAGCCTGATTCTTACTGATGAAGAGAAAAAGACTACTGCTTACCATGAAGCAGGTCATGCTCTTATTGCCAAGCTGCTTGAAAACTGTGACCCCGTACACAAGGTTACTATCATTCCCCGTGGCCGCGCTCTGGGTGTAACCCAGCAGCTGCCTGTGGATGATCGCCATAACTACAATAAAGCATACCTCGAAGATACTCTGGTCATGCTGCTCGGCGGACGTGTGGCTGAAGAACTGATCCTTGATCAGGTCACTACCGGCGCCAGCAATGACATTGAACGCGCTACCAAGATGGCCCGTTCCATGGTTTGCCAGTGGGGTATGAGTGAGAAGCTCGGTCCCATGACTTTCGGTGAAAGTCAGGATCAGGTTTTCCTCGGCAAGGAACTGGTTCAGCATAAGGATTTCAGTGAAGATACTTCCCGCCTCATTGATTCCGAGGTAAGAAGAATCATCGACACTGCTTATGAAACAGCCAATAAGCTGCTCAGTGAAAATGAAGATCTCCTGCACAGCGTTTCCGATGCCCTTCTGGATCGTGAAACTATTAGCGGTGATGATATTGATACTCTCATGGACGGCGGTGAACTTGCTCCAGTTGAGACTGTTGCTCAGGCGAAGCCTTCTTCTCCGGCACGGGCTTACGGTTCTGCCGGTAAATCAGGGTACACTCCTGTTTCCGAATCCCAAAAGGATGAGGACGCAGCTGAAGGAGATTTCTCCTTTGATGAGCAGCCTGAAGAGAAAGAGGAATTCAAGCTCTCAGAAGATACTGAAGAGCCTGAAGTAAAAGAAGAGAAAGTCGAAGAAGCTAAGGCTGAAGAGGCCAAGCCTTCTGAAGATAAAAAGAGTTCCGAATAAGGAATCAGGATTTATGTCCCGAAGTTATTCATGGACCGTTAAGGGGGGCAGGGTGTTAGGCCCTGCCCCTTTTTTTATTGCCGGTATTGTCAATGTTACCCCGGATTCATTTTATGATGGGGGAAAGAATTATGATCCTCAGCAGGCTGTAGAGCATGGTCGCCTGCTAGCCTCTCAGGGTGCTGATATTCTTGATGTCGGCGGTGAGAGTACAAGGCCTTTTGCCGACCCCGTTTCTCTCGATGATGAGCTTTTACGTGTAATTCCGGTTATCAGTGAGCTCAGCCGTGACCATGTAGTGTCGGTTGATACGGTGAAGAGCGAAGTTGCCAGACAGGCTGTTGAGGCCGGGGCGGCAATTGTGAACGATGTTTCAGCTTTTGCTCAGGACCCGGCTCTTCTGGATGTTGTGGCCGATCTCAAGCCCGGTTACGTGCTGATGCATAGTCAGGGAACACCTGAAGAGATGCAATTGTCGCCGAGTTATGATAATGTCATAGAAGATATTTTGAGTTTTTTTGAAAAAAGTCTTGAAAAACTCGTAAAGTCAGGCTTACCGGAAAATCGTATAGTACTTGATCCCGGTATAGGTTTTGGGAAGACCCTAGAGCACAATCTTCATATTTTACGCAGGATTGACCGCTTTATGGATTTGGGATTTCCCATCTATATGGGCCTTTCCAATAAATCCCTGTGGGGTAAGTTGCTGGGACTGGAAGCTGATGAGCGACAAAATGCCACTCAGGCAGCTACAGCAGTTCTGGCGGCCCGGGGAGTTCCTATCCACCGGGTACATGAGGTTGGCTTGACCAGCCAGACCTTGAGAATAGTGAAGGAGATCGGCGGAGATATTTGATGTTTGAATTTCTGGGCTTTCAAATTTCCTGGAAAGAGCTGCTGGATATCGGTCTGGTGGCGATTGTCTATTTCTACATCATCCTGCTGGTGCGCGGAACACGTGCGGCTGCTGTTATCTGGGGGTTGTTGCTGGTTCTTTTAGTTTACTACCTCTCCGATGTTTTTGGCCTTTACACTCTCAATTGGCTGCTGACCAATTTCTTAAGTTCCATCTTCCTTGTAATTATTGTCCTTTTTCAGCGGGATATCCGTAAAGGTCTGGCCCAGATGGGAGCAGGCCGTTTTTGGCGTAAACAGGATTTTGAGATTGCAGTAATCGATGAAATCTGTGCAGCCATGGATTCCATGGCCCGCCAGAAAATCGGGGCATTGCTGGTTATTCAGAAAAATGTCCCCTTGGGAGATATCCTTGAGAAGGGCGTTGAGGTTAATGGCCGGGTCAGCAAGCAGTTGCTAATAAATATTTTTTGGCCGGATACCCCGTTACACGATGGGGCTGTGGTCATAAAATCAAATAAAATTGTTGCCGCTTCCTGTATTTTGCCTCTGGCTCAGGTTTCAACCCGCCAGAGTGCCATCGGAACCCGTCATAGGGCGGCTTTAGGCATCAGTGAGGAAACTGATGCCATTGCTCTTGTTGTTTCCGAAGAACGAGGAACAATGTCTGCGGCAATCGGTGGTAAATTGACCACCAGCCTCGATATTGTCCGCCTTAAAAGGGTTTTGAAAAACGTTTTGACTTGATGGTATGAAAGTACAACATTGGAAAATAGCAGCAACCGCCTTCATGATGGCCATGTTGACCTGGTATCTGGTTACCGGGCGAGATCTGGTTGAGACATGGGTGGAGTTCCCGCTGGAGATTATCAACCCGCCGCAGGGTATGATCATCCGTGATGGTATGATTAGCAAGGTCTCGGTGCGTTTGCGCGGCCCCAAAGGCCTGATCCGCAATCTTGATACCAAAAAAGTTGCATACTCCCTTGATACCGGGCATCTGGTAGTAGGGAACAATCCGGTGACCATTGTGCCGGAAAATTTAGGCTTGGGCAGTGCTCTCGAAGTTGTGGAGATAAGTCCCTCGCATATAAATCTGGTCATGGATATGTTCGTGAAGAAGCGGGTCCGGGTGATTCCCTCATGGGATGGTGACCTGCATCGCGATTATACTTTAAAGAAAAAATACAGTTCGCCTGATGAAGTGACCTTGCGTGGTCCTGCTTCTGTTTTAAAAAAGATTAAGCAGGTTAAAACCCAGCGGATCATGCTTGATACGGATTCTCCGGGTAACTGGCGCGGAGAAGTTCCCCTGCAATTACCGGAGGCTGTGGAGTCAAATCCCGGTCTGGTCAGCGTTGGGCTTGATTTTGCTGTGCGTTCAGGAAAGATGTGGGTCAAGGTGCCACTTTATATTTTAGGGCCTGATGATGTTGACTTTGCGGCCAGCCAGAATTACGTCAGGCTGCTTGTGGAGGGGCCGAAACCCTTCTTCAGGAAGAAAGGATTCAGAGATGAGATTACTGCTTCAATTGATTTGAATGCAACGATTCCTGCGGGTGATAACGTTGTTCCTTATGATGTTGCTCTGCCTAGAGGCTGTTCAGTAACAAAGAGAAAACCTGAAGCAATAACTGTAACTATATCGAGGCAGCTGCCGTAGTTAATTTAAGCGGCCTGCATTTTTTTGGAGAGATGGATGAGTAAACGTTTGTTTGGAACTGACGGCGTACGCGGTCAGGTGAATATTTTTCCTATGACCGCTGAAGTGGCTCTGAGGATGGGCCTCGCTGCCGGTTCTTATTTCAGAAACGGAAAACAGCGCCATAAAGTTATTATCGGTAAAGATACCCGCCTTTCGGGTTATGTGTTTGAATCAGCGCTGACTTCCGGTCTTTGCGCCATGGGTATGGATGTCTTTCAGGTCGGCCCCATGCCTACGCCGGCAGTTTCCTTCCTTACCCGCAACATGCGTGCGGATTTGGGGATTGTGATTTCTGCTTCCCACAATCCGTTCATGGATAACGGCATCAAATTTTTCGATTCCTGTGGTTACAAGCTGCCCGATGCAGTTGAAGATGAAATCGCCGCTATGGTTTTGTCTCAGGATACCCAGTGGGATTATCCGCAGTCTGAAAAAGTGGGGCGTGCGTATAAGATTGAAGACGCTCGCGGACGTTACATTGTTTATCTCAAATACAGTTTTCCGCAGGATATGACTCTGAACGGTGTTAAACTCGTTCTGGACAGTGCAAATGGTGCAGCCTACAGCCTCGGACATATGTTTGAAGAGTTGGGTGCGGAAGTAGTACATATCGGTGACAAGCCTGACGGTCTCAATATTAACGATAAATGCGGTTCCCTTTACCCCGGGCTCCTCGGTCAAAGGGTTGTGGAAGAGCATGCTGACCTCGGGTTGGCACTCGACGGTGATGCCGACCGCCTGATTGTCGTTGATGAAAAAGGGCAGGTCCTTGACGGGGACGTGATTATGGCCATGTGCGCGGCTGATCTTATGGAACGTGGAAAGCTGAGCCATAATATGCTGGTGTCTACTGTAATGAGTAACATGGCTTTGGAAATTTTCATGAAGGAAAGGGGCGGAACTTTGCTGCGTACCCCGGTCGGTGACCGTTACGTGGTTGAGGCCATGCGTCGTGAAGGAGCAATCCTCGGCGGAGAGCAGTCCGGCCACCTTATTTTCAAAGAATTCAGCACCACAGGTGATGGGCTGCTTGCAGCCTTGCAGTTATTGCGTATACTGTGTGTGAAGAACAGGCCGCTATCCGAACTTTCCGGACTGCTTGAACTTTATCCGCAAAAATTACAGAATGTTCACGTTAAGCGGAAAAGGCCTTTTGAAGAGGTTCCTGCTGTGCAGGATGCTCTCAAGCAGGTTGAGCAGGAACTGGCCGGTAAGGGACGTGTCCTGTTGCGTTATTCCGGGACTGAATCCGTAGCCAGAGTAATGGTTGAAGCGGAAGACAGTTCCAAAGTTGAACTTTATACTTCCGAACTTGCAGGAGTTTTGGAAGAACATTTACGCTGATAATTCTTTCAGTCGCTGACTAAGTGCTGAATATCATAAGGAGATTGTGATCAATGGTCATCAAGAAAGTTATTGTTCCGGTTGCTGGATGGGGTACAAGATCATTGCCTGCCACCAAGAATATTCCCAAGGAAATGCTGCCTATTTTCAAAAAGCCGGTTGTGCAGCATGTGGTGGAAGAGGCCATGTCCAGCGGACTGACCGATGTTGTTTTCATTAACAACCAGAACAAGAAGATCATTGAAGACCACTTTGACTACAACCTCTCCCTTGAAGATGTGCTTGAGCGCGGCGGCAAGACCGAAGCTCTTGAGGAAGTTCGTAAGGTTGCGGAAATGGTTAACATCATTTCCGTGCGCCAGAAAAAGCAGCTCGGACTTGGCCATGCCGTTCTTTGTGCCAAGGAAGTCTGCAAGAATGACCCCTTTGCCGTAATGGTCGGTGATGACCTCATGTTCGGTCTGGAGCCGGGCATCAAGCAGCTTATTGATGCAGCCCGCACTGAGAACATGGCTGTTGTCGGGGTTATTGAAGTTCCCGAGAACAAGGTTGACCGCTACGGCATCATTCAGGGTGAAGAGTTCGCACCAGGTATGTACCGGGTTCGTTCTCTGGTTGAAAAACCCGCCATAGGTCAGGCTCCTTCAAGGCTGGCAATTGTTGGACGTTATGTCCTGCTGCCTGAGATTTTTGATCATCTGGAAAGCCTTGAGCCGGGTGTGGGCGGAGAAATTCAGCTCACAGATGCTCTGCAGGGCCTTGCTCAGGATAACAAACTGCTGGCCGTGAAACTTCGCGGACAAAGGTTTGACGCCGGAGACTGGGTAGATTATCTTACCGCAAATATTTATTTTGCCCTTCAGGACGAAGGGTTGCGTGATGATGTTGTATCCAGATTGCGGGAGCTTTTGTCTTGTTCGTAAAGAATTTAAATACTTATGTGATACTTTCAGTCCTTGCCGTGAGTCTGTTTTTCAGCAGCCCGGCAAGGGCTTTTTTTCCGTCTGACGAGGGAATCAATGAAACAATGTACAAGAAATACGGTGCATTGACTTCATTTGAAGCGGAATTGACTTTCCCCTCAGAACCGGGAGCTAAGCTTGTCATCAAGCGTGGTCATGATCACTGGCAGCAGATTTTTACCGAGGCGGGCAGTAATGCCACCGTTGAGGCCAAATCTGTCGGGCAGTATTTCAAGACCATTGCCCAATGTCCTGCCACTGCGGAAATGCCTGTGTCCATGCTCCAGTTATGGGCCCCAGATGATCCTGTTTCGGATTGGATGTCTATTGGTATGACCAATGCAACTAAAAGCTACGGCTTCCATGAAGATACCCCGGCCTTTGTTTTCGGCGCAGAGCAGGGTGATGATGTTTCCCCCCAGATCTGGTTTAATAATGAAAATTTTGCACCGCTCAAGATAGTGCTCGGTCCACAGCAGGAAATAACTTTCGGTACTTATTCCAAGTTTGCCGGGTTCATGCTGCCCCATACCGGGACCCTGAAAATGGGCGAAGAAGTCCTTGATTTTAATATCCAGTGGAAAAGTATCCGTAAGAAAATGGCTCCGGCTGTTTTTTCTCCGGTTGCTATTAAGACATCCAAGGGATGTGGAGTTCCTTCCGGACAGGTGTATGAATTTTTGAAGAAATGTCTCAGACTTAATAAATCGGAATAAAAATGACTACTCTCTGGCAGGCCTGCCTCGCCAGCCCACCATATTCAATTTATACTTACGAAGCACCCGCCGACCTTCCTAAACTTGTAGAAGGACAGCGGGTTCTCGTGCCTTTGGGCCGTTCTGTGCGCGTGGCTTTCCTCATTGAAACAGTGGAGACTCCACCGGAAGGGGTGGAACTTAAGTCCATTATCTGGCCCCTTGAGCGTGATCCGCTTTTAAATTCAAATCATTTCAAGTTATATCGCAATATCGGCGCACGTCAGATGCAGCCCTTGGGTAAGGTGCTGGAAAATGTCGTGCCTAAGCGGTTCCGCAGTGCAAAAGTTTCTTTCAAGGTCGCAGATCGGTTTTTCCCTGCAAGGCTGAAAGCTCTCGATATAGGACGTATGCCCGCTGAAAAGCGTATGGAACTGGTCAGGATTTACGACGAGGGGCGGATGAATGTCAGCCTGCCTGCTTCCATTGAAAAGGAAGAGTACGTCAGCCTGACTTCCGATCCTCCATGGCCTGTGCGTCCCAACGCCGCCCGCCAGTTGCAGATTCTGGAGTTTATTTTCGAAAACGGCCCGCGTGAAAAAGGTTTCTTGAAAAATATCATGGGTGACTGGACCACCGGGGTGATCAAGAAACTTCACTCCGATTCGCTGGTCAAGATCGGGCCTCCCCCTGAGGAAGAGCGTAATCCGGCTGAGAAATGTTCAGCAACCGGACCGAAATGGGACTTTGTGCCTTCCGAACAGCAACAGGGAGCCATTGATGAATTGCTCTCTGCTCTCGACGAACCGAAAAGCACGGTTAAGCTTCTGCACGGGATTACCGGGAGCGGTAAGACTCTCGTTTACATGACTGCGGCCCGCAAGTGCATGGAGCAGGGGAAGTCTGTAATTGTTCTGGTTCCGGAAATAGCCCTTGCTTACGCCCTTTGGAACGGCATTTGTCCGTTGTTCCCTGATACCCGCAAATATCTCTATCACGGTTATCAGACCCCGGTGCGCAAAGAGGCGATTTTTCGTGCCCTTGCAGAGGATGATAGTCCGGCCCTGATCGTGGGGACTCGCTCAGCTCTATTTCTTCCGGTGCGCAATCCCGGACTGATCATTCTGGATGAGGAGCATGACGAATCCTACAAGCAGGAAGAGCGGTTGCCCTATCAGGCCAAGGAAGTGGCCTATGTGCTGGCCCATATGACAGGAAGTCTGCTGGTGCTCGGTTCGGCAACACCAGATATCAAGACTTACCACGCTGCACAGCAGGGCGCATTTGAAGTTATTTCCATGGAAAAACGGGTTGGTAAATCCGTGCTTCCGGCGGTCAAGGTGGTCGATACCAGCATGATCAAAGACCCGGAAAAGCCTTTTGCCCCGGAAACCGAAGTCCGTTTGAAAGAGGTGGTGGCGAAAGGTGAGCAGGCTGTGGTCATGCTTAATCGCCGTGGTTTTTCTCCGCTTATTTATTGCACAGATTGTGAAGAACCGTTTAAGTGTCCGCATTGCAATGTGAGCATGACTTATCATAAGGGCCGTGAGCGGGTGATTTGTCATTATTGCGGCAATGCCTATCATTTTCCCTTGCCGTGTTCCATCTGCGGGGGCAGCAATCTTCTACCTCTTGGTGGTGGAACTGAGCGTCTTGAGGAGCAGGTTGCCAAGGCCTTGCCGCCGGAAACGAAAATTTTACGCATGGACCGTGATTCCACTCGCAGGCAGGAACGGCTGGATGAAATCCTGAAGAGTTTTGCCCGTGGCGATGCGCAGATTCTGGTTGGAACCCAGATGCTTTCCAAAGGGCACAACTTTCCCGGCGTGACCCTGGTGGTTGTTTCCGAGGGCGATCTCGGGCTTAATTTGCCTGATTATCGCTCAGCAGAACGTACCTTCCAGCTTCTGGTGCAGGTCTCCGGTCGTGCGGGCAGGGGCGAGAAGCCCGGTGAGGTCATTATCCAGACCCGTAACCCGCAGAATCCCATCTGGTCTGCGGTTACTTCCGCCGATTATAAGACTTTTTTTGAAAAGGAGATTGAGAAGCGGCGCAGGTTCCGATATCCGCCGTTTACCAAGCTGACCCTGATCCGCATCAGTCATCCCATGGGCTGGGAGGGAGAGCATCTTTGTCCGCAATTTTTCAGTATTATCCGCGAGGCTGCAAAAGAGGCCGGGATCATGGCTATGGGGCCTGTTCCCGCTCCGCTGGCCCAGTTGCGCGGGCGTAAGCGTTTTAATTGTCTGCTCAAATCAGATGATTGGTTGAAGACTCGCGAACTCTATGCGCAGATATTACGCCGCAATCCCGATAAGAAGCAAATCCGTATTACTATGGATCTTGATCCGGTGAATATGTTGTAAGAAGCCTCTGGCGTCTGGGGAAGGGAATTTTCAATATGCTTCGCAAGTAGCGCGTTTAGGTTGGCTTCGAATTAAAATTCGGAAAATGAGCTTATGAAATAACTACAATTCGTTTTGGATTCCCGGATAATTTTCAAAGTACTTCATGGCACCTGAACGGTGCAGGGTGTTTTGCAGGTTGTTGGAGATTTCGCTTATAGCGATATCTTTCCCTGCTTCACGAAATTTGCGGCTTAGAAAGCAGAGTGCTTCCATTCCTTTTATCGAGGCTGCGTTAGTATTGGATAAATCCAGCGCAGGGATGAAATTCCTTTCCAACATGCGGCTTCCGGTTCTCATCAAGTCAGGGACTATTCCGGCATCGAGAGTGCCTGATATTTCAATTTTGGGCGGGATGCTGGTTTCGTCATGGCTTACAGAAGAGGGCAGGGCCATTGAGGCTGTACGTTTAATCTCTTCATGAAAATTCATTTCTTCGCGTAGAAGCAGTAGCGGAATAAATATATTGTCCAGCTTATCCGTAATCTTGTTCTTGTCCACATCCTGTGGGATGCAGATCAATACGCAGTCAGGCAACTGCTCATAGATTTTAGGAATACAACTGCTGATGGATTCCGGTGGGGCGGAGATGAGCACAATGTCCGGGTGCAGATTATTGGCGCTGCCCACAATCGACTGAATATCGATTTCGTCCAGATCACCCGTAGTTTTGAAATGAGTGAAGAGGTCCCAAGACAGTGGGACGAATCCATCGCGGACCAGGATGTCAGTTTTTAGGGCACTTTCTGAAACATGAAGCAGGCTGAATCCGTAATGGGCGCAGATGCGGGCGATCTGTTCCGGGAATTCAAAATATTCCAAGGGCATTTTCAACTTGATTTCCGCTTTTTGGGCCAAGTTGATGATTTCCGAATCCGTCGGAAGGATGAAGTCTGCACAGCTCGGGCAGATATTGGGAGATTTTGCATAATCCAGCAGCCAAGGGAATGAGGGCGCAAAGATCATGGTTTTCTCTTTTGCGCCAGCCCGTTCTCCCACGGTCAGCATCAGCTCATTGAAATCCATATTGAAAAAAGGGATTCCAAAAGCCAATTTTATGCGATCCGGATTATCAAATATTTCCATTTAAATGTCTTTTCCCCAATTAATGCCTTTGTCCCATTTGACCTTGCCTTGAACTTTTTTTTGTTTGCGCAGCAGGATGTAGAGTGCTCCGGCACCACCATCCTTAGGCTGGGCAGTACAGAAAGCGAGTACTACACGGCGGAAGGGATCTCGGGTCAGCCACTCCTGAATTTCGCGTTTAAGAACGGAGTGACCGCCGGGGGAGTTCTTGCCTCGTCCCGTAACAGCCAATACACAGCGCTTGCCCTGCAGGAATGATTCACGGATAAAAAAGAGCAGGTTGTCGAAAGCCTGTTCGGAATTCATACCGTGCAGGTCGATGTGGGATTCGTAGCTGAAAGCTCCCTGTTTCAGCTTCTGGAAAACTTTGGAATCTGTTCCGCGCACATAGCCGAACATGAATTCATCAGAATATTCCAGTTCAAATTCAATTTTACCGGAAACAAGGCTGCTTAAATATTCCTTGCCCTCATCTTCTTCTGTCATTTTGGGGGCCGGTGTAGGTTTTTTCTTTTTGGGGGCAACGGTGGAGCGATCCATGCGCTCGACCCCAGCCATGGCGTCCATGAAGGCCTGATCATCGTCCACTTCAATTTCCTTTTCTTCCGGCTCAATGGGGGCGGGCTTTTTTTTCACAGCTTCAAGCGCTTTTCTGACCGCCTTGGGTACATGTTCTTCTTTCTTATCTTTTTTGAATTTCAAACCTTTCAGGTCGGAAAGGGAATTCATTTTCTTTTTAACCATAAAAATCTCCTGAAAAAAATGAGTTATCAAATTAGTCATTATCCGGTGCGAAGTAAATCTTTGTGTTCAGGAAATTTGAGTTTTTTTGTTTTGAGCCTTGACTTTTCCGGAGTCATTACCATTTTTCATATCGTGCGCGAGGATTCCGGGTAAGGATATTGTGAAATTAATCATTATTTATTCTGGACTTGAAAAGTGAATTTTATTAGCTCTTCAAGGCGTACTTAATTCGACTAAATAACTCCATTTTTGGCTTTTCGCTTATAAAGTGAGGAATTTCAATGCTTAAAATAGAAGACTTGCACGTCAGTATCGGCGACAAGGAGGTCATCAAAGGCCTCAACCTGCATATAAAAGAAGGTGAGACCTTCATTCTTTTCGGACCCAACGGTTCCGGTAAGACATCTCTGCTTATGACCCTGATGGGTTTCAGTAACTACAACGTTACCAAGGGCAAGATTACTTTCAAAGGTGAAGACATCACCTACGCCCCCATTTATGAGCGTGCCCGTCTCGGTATCGGCATGTCATTCCAGCGTCCCCCGACCATTCACGGCCTGAAGACCCGCCATCTGGTAAAGATGTGTGGCAACGGTTCTGATGTGGACGTTGAAATGTTGGCCCAGCGCGTGAATATGAGCAATTTTCTTGACCGTGACATCAACTCCGGTTTTTCCGGTGGTGAAATCAAGCGTTCAGAGCTGCTTCAGCTCATGGCCCAGAATCCCAGCCTGCTTCTTTTCGATGAGCCAGAATCCGGCGTTGACCTCGAAAATATGCACTTGATCGGTAAAATGGCCCGCACCCTGCTCGATGGCGAAATCAAGCCCAACATTGACTTGAGCATGAAAGAGCAGAAGATGAAAAAGGGCACAAATACTTGCGGCCTGATCATTACCCATACCGGGCACATTCTGGATTACATCAATGCTGACCGTGGACAGGTTCTTTTCAATGGACATCTCTGCTGTGAAGCCAGGCCCCGCGACATTCTGGAGCACATCCGTAAGTACGGATATAAAGAATGCGTGAAATGCTTGAACTAGCAGTGTAAATCCACGGAGAAATATCATGAAGAAAGTTGATCTGAACGATTTTAAATTTGAAGGTCTGGAACACGCTGTAATTGAAGATCTGACTTCAATTGAAGCTGATGAGAAAGAGCAGTTGATCATGGCCGGTGTGGACGTGGACTCCAAGGATGTCAGTGCTACCTTTATGCAGGTGGACCACTCCAACGTACACTGCGGTACCAACGATAAAGATGTTGAAGTAATGGACATCAAGAAGGCCCTTGAAAAATACGACGGCCTGCCTGATTACTATTTCAAGCTCATCGATAAAGAGAAGGACGAGTTCACCCGCAATGCTGCAGCCAACCTGCACGGCGGTTACTTTGTGCGCACCAAAAAGGGTGCAAAGATCGAAAAACCCGTCCAGTCCTGCCTGTTCCTTAAAGCTGAAAATTCCGGTCAGAACATCCACAACATCGTTGTTGTAGAAGAAAATTCCGAATTGCACATCATCACCGGTTGTGCCGCTGCGCACGAAAAGTTTTCCGGCGGCCATTTCGGACTTTCTGAAATTTACGTCAAGAAGGGCGGTAAGCTGACTTTTACCATGGTTCACAACTGGGGTGAAAATACCGTTGTACGTCCCAGCACCATGGGTGTTGTAGAAGAGGGCGGAACCCTCATCAACAACTACGTGCTCATGAAAAAGGTTAAGGACCTCAATTCCTACCCGACCATTTTCCTGAACGGTGAAGGCGCGGTTGCCCGCTTCAACTCTGTACTGGTCGCTCCTGAAGGTTCCTACATTGATACCGGAACCCGGATCATCCAGAATGCACCTGATACCAAAGCCGAGACTATTTCGCGTACCATTACCACTGGCGGTACCATTATTTCCCGTGGTCATATTCAGGGTAATAATGTTCCCGCACGCGGACACATTGAGTGTCAGGGCCTTATCCTCGGTGGTGGACGCATTCATGCTGTTCCCGAACTGGAAGCTACCGTGGAAGGCGTTGAGCTTTCTCATGAGGCTGCAGTCGGTAAGATTGCTCAGGAAGAGATTGAATATCTCATGGCTCGCGGAATGGACGAGGACGAAGCAACCTCAACCATCGTACGCGGCTTCCTGAACGTAGACATCATGGGTCTGCCTGAAAAGCTGCAGAAAGAAATCGATAAGCAGATCGAGGAACTTGACGCCAGCGACGCTATGTAAGCTTTTGCGCATATGCAATATACAGAGTGCCTTTCCTTAGGGAAGGGCACTCTTTTTTTTGCGGATAGACAATAACTGCGTAATTTTATATACGCAGGAACAGAAAGTTTAGGTTTTACTTTAAGTTTATGTCTTTTAAAAATAAGTGGTTATGAAATGCCGGGATATAAGGTTCATGTGAGCGGCTCTATTGTGGCCGGGTTGTTGGTTCTTTTGGGATTGTTGAATCTTGGGCTGTATGTGATTGACCCGCAGCAGGTTGTGGCCTTGTTTGTGCTTTGTGTTCTGGGCGCGCTTTTTCCGGATATAGATACGGATTCAAAGGGAAAGAGAATTTACTATTCAGGTATGCTGCTGTTGTCCCTGACCCTGATCTATTTCGATCATTTTCAGTGGGCGGCATATCTGGGTATTCTGGCAATGCTTCCCGGAATAAGCGCTCATCGAGGTTGGACTCATACATGGTGGGCCATGCTGATGGTGCCTATGCCGATGCTGATTCTGCCATACTATGTATATGGTCAACCGTTTCCGACTTTACTGCCGTATTATGTTGCTTTTGTGACTGGGTATTTTTCACATCTGCTGCTGGATAGAGAGTTATTCTAAATAAAAGGGATTGAGTGTGGCACTCAATCCCTTTTTTGGTTGCTGCGAGAAAAGTCAGCACAGAAAGGAGTGCGCTGAAGTTTCAGGAGGAGGGTGTTTTAGTCGTCGCTTTGCTCCAGTGCTTCCATCAGACTGATGGTCAGTTTGAGGAAATCTGCTTCAGTCAGGATTCCGATTAATCCGTTCTTTTCATTGACCACTGGAAAACAGCCGTATTTATGATCCAGAAGAAGTGTGGCTGCGTCTTTTAGGGAAGTGTCTTCTGAAATGGTTTTAATGTCCGTACGCATTATTTCCCCGACCGGAATTCCCGAGTCAATCTCGCCTTGAGTGGCGGGGTCAATGTCGGCCAGTTGGGAGATTGTGGCCCGTAGGATGTCACGGTGGGTTACAAGTCCAATGAATTCTCTATTGTCATTTACAATGGGGATATGTCTGATGCGTTGCAGGTCCATAAGTGATCTGGCCATTTTTAAGTTGTCAGATTCGCTTAGGGTGAAAAGTTCCGTAGTCATGAGATCATTGACTTTCAGCATGTGGTCCTCCTTTTGTCCTTACTATAATCTCTCTTTATGTAGCTTTTGTGTCAAGATGTATGTGGAAAAAACAGCTTTAAATGCCAATTAATGCCATTCTGGTTGACTTGGCCGCTAAAATCTGATTTTCAACTGCAAACAATGAATTAATCCGGTTGTCTTATTTGTTCGGGAATTCATAGTTAAAAATAAATTTTCAGGCCTTGCCATAATCGGTTTTCGGCTGACGGGGGATAAGTGCGTATAGACCCAAAGCGTTCCAGATTAAAGATGGTGGAAGAACAGATTGCAGCCCGCGGCGTTGCGGATAAGAATGTTCTTGATGCCATGCGTAGAGTTCCGAGACACATGTTTGTACAGGACGCCCTTGCTTCACGTGCCTATTCTGACAGTGCCCTGCCTATCGGCGAAGGGCAGACCATTTCTCAGCCCTATATTGTCGCAGTTATGTCCGAGCTACTTAAGATCGAGCCGGGACATAAGGTTCTGGAGATCGGAACCGGTTCCGGTTATCAGGCTGCCGTACTTGCTGAAATGGGGGCGGAAGTGTTTTCTGTGGAAAGAATTCGCAAACTGTTCATTTCTGCTCGCAAACTTCTATTCGATATGCGATATTTCAACATCCAGCTTAAGTTGGATGATGGAACAATGGGCTGGCCGGATAATGCCCCTTATGACCGTATAATTGTTACCGCCGGAGGGCCGGAAATCCCTCAATATCTCATAGACCAATTAGCTGACCCCGGAATACTGGTTATTCCCGTTGGCGGACAGAGGCGGGTACAGCGGCTTATGCTGGTCACTAAAACAGACGGTAAAATCGAAACCACCGACATGGGCGGATGTGCCTTTGTCGATCTGGTGGGTAAACAGGGCTGGTAGGTCACAATGAATTTTATCCAAGCTTGGAAGAATGGCCCGGGGCCGGAATCAATCCGTGATTACCTTGTACTTATCCTCAAAGGGGTTTGTATGGGGGTGGCCGATATTATCCCCGGTGTTTCCGGCGGCACCATGGCCTTCATTACCGGAATATATGACAACCTCATTGATTCGATCCGTTCTTTCAACGGAAAGTTTATCAAAAGCCTCCTTAAGTTTGACCTGACCGGGGCTGTTGCAGAGGCACACCTTAAATTTCTGCTTCCACTCCTCTTTGGGATTGTGGTGGCCATGGTTTCCATGGCCCGTGTCATCCATACCTTGCTTGGTACACATCCGGTACAGGTCTGGTCCCTTTTCTTCGGACTTATTGCCGCATCCATTCTGGTTGTAGGTAGAAGGGTCGGGGAGTTTTCGGTCAAGAATGTGCTTTCCGGTGTCATCGGTGCTATCTTCAGTTATTTTTTGGTGGGACTTATCCCTGTAACAACACCAGATACTCTCTGGTTTGTTTTCATCTGTGCATCGATTTCTATCTGCGCCATGATTCTGCCCGGTATCAGTGGCGCGTTTATTCTCTTGTTGCTGGGTAAATATGAATTTATTACCGGAGCCATCCGTAATCCCACAACCCTTGAAAACGGGGCTATCCTGATGGCTTTTGTTTGTGGCTGTGCTTTCGGTATTTCTCTTTTTTCCCGTGTCCTGCATTTTCTGCTGGAAAAACACCATGCATTGACCGTGAGCCTGCTGACCGGCTTTATGGCCGGGGCCATGCGTAAAATTTGGCCATGGAAAGAGGTCATTGATTCTGTGGTGATACGGGGTAAGACTCATGTCCTTAGCGAGGCAAATGTTTTGCCTCCCGCTTATGACGGAGAATTTGCGAGTGCCGTGCTGTTGATGGTTGCCGGATTCGCAGCAGTGATTATCTTGGAATGGGTATCTTCAGCCAAAGACAGCTGAAGTTGACTGGGGAGAGGGTCCCCAAGTTTTTAATATACAACAAAGGCATTGATATGAGTTCATCATGTAGTTCCTGTTCTTCTGCTCCTCAGAAGGGCGGGGACAAGAAAGCGAGTGCTGCCCAGGCTCTGCAGAATGAGTTGATTTCTTCAACTCTGCAGAAGATCAAATACAAAATTTTTGTAATGAGCGGCAAAGGCGGTGTTGGTAAAAGTTCTGTGGCGGTCAACATTGCCGCAGCTCTTGCTGACAAGGGTTTTAAGGTCGGTATCCTTGATGTTGACATCCATGGTCCCAGTGTTCCCCACCTGCTTGGAATTACCGGTCAGCTTGATGTTGAGCGCGGAAACCTCGTTGTTCCCAAAAAGGTAAACGACAACCTGCACGTTGTTTCCATGGAATCCCTGCTCAAGGACCCGGATCAGGCCGTTCTTTGGCGCGGTCCCATGAAAACTTCCGCTATCAGGCAGTTTATTTCCGACGTTCAGTGGGGCGAGCTTGACTTCCTCGTAGTCGATTCCCCTCCGGGTACCGGTGACGAGCCCATGACCGTTCTTAAGACTATTCCCGAATCCCTTGCTGTGGTTGTAACCACTCCTCAGGAAGTTTCCCTTGCCGACGTAAGAAAGGCTATTAACTTTCTGCAGTACGCCAAGGCCAATATCATGGGTGTTGTTGAAAACATGAGCGGACTTATCTGTCCTCATTGCCACGAGAACATCGACCTCTTTAAGAAGGGCGGCGGTGAAGAACTTGCTGAGAAATACGGCCTGCCTTTCCTCGGTGCGGTTCCTCTTGACCCCACTACTGTTGTTGCCGGTGATCTCGGTAAGCCTGTGGTTC
Organism: Maridesulfovibrio sp.; assembly: GCF_965230075.1. Lineage (GTDB taxonomy): Bacteria > Desulfobacterota > Desulfovibrionia > Desulfovibrionales > Desulfovibrionaceae > Maridesulfovibrio. The sequence continues at coordinate 1,882,979 of NZ_OZ245945.1, forward strand.
TTCTTGATGAAGATTCTCCGGCCAAGCTTGCTTTCCGTAAAGTAGCTGATGAGATTGCTGACGCAGCTGAAAGTAGTTTTGAGGTTGCTTCCAGCACTCATACCTAAGAAAAAACGCCTTTTTTTGGGCGTAATTCCATTGCCGGGTTGACATACGGTCCGCCTCGGCACAGAATCATGCAGTTCCTGCAGGGGGCCGTTTTGCGGCTCCCTGCATTATACAAAGGCTTGCAGGCTTCAGGGCAATTGCTCTGACTAAATGAATTTCACGACCCGGGACTCCTTATGTTCAACCTTGCCAATTCCCTGACTCTTGGACGCATTCTTGCTGTACCTTTAATTGTTGTTCTTCTTTACTACCCGAACAAATTGACCATGTTTTTGGCGGCCTTTGTCTTTTTTCTGGCATCGCTGACCGACTTTTTTGACGGATACATCGCCCGTCGCAGCAATCAGGTTACCAACCTCGGCAAGTTCCTTGACCCGCTGGCTGATAAACTGCTTATCTGTTCGACCTTAATCATGCTCAGTTATATGGGGCATGTAAGCGGTTGGATTACTGTAGTTATTATCTGCCGTGAACTGGCTGTTACCGGACTCCGCGCTATTGCAGTGGATATGGGACTGGTGCTTGCTGCCGACAAGTTCGGAAAACTTAAGACTGTTGTCCAGAGTTTCGCGCTTGGTCCCTTGCTCCTGCATTATCCCTATTTCGGAATTGATATGCACCAGCTGGGAATGTGGATTCTCTACGTGGCTGTCTTCCTGACTGTGTTTTCCGGTGCTAATTATATGTACAATTTGCATAAAGTCTGGTTAACTAGCGAATAATAAAAATTTATTAGAAAATGTCACAGACAGGACAATCAATGAACGGCAATGACCGACAGAATCTTGTGCTAAGGCTCAATAATTGTCTTGAAACAATTCTTGAGATGGAGCAGGAGCTTGAAAAGCTTGACTTAAACAGCAGGTTTATTGAAGAACTTGAAGTGCTTAAAGGGTTTATGAGTAAAATGGAAAAAATCAGGGTGAGCGAAGCCGAAGTTGAACGGATTGAGTCCGCTACTGATAATTTTCTGCATGAACTCAGGGTTCCGCTGGGGCAGGTTGAGTCTCCTAGAAAAATATTTACCCGGCTTCAGTAGGAGCTTGATTAATGCTGCGACGTAGAGTCTTGCTGGGTTTACTGGTGGTAATCAACCTTGTGCTGCTTATTCGGCTCGGGATGAGTGAACAGGGATTTTTCGGTTACCTTGAACTTGATGACAAAGTTCAGGAGCTTGAACGGAAAATTGAAGCTGCTGACAACCGGACTCTCGAATTGAGTAGAGAGATCAGAAGACTTAAGACTGATCAGGCTTATCAGGAGAAGGTCATTCGCAGCAGGATGAATTACGTTAAGGAAAATGAAGTGTTATATATTTTCCCCAAATCTGGGGAGCTAAAGACTCAGGGAGCAGGTACAGATGCAAAGCAAGATTGAGTGGTATCAGGAAGTTCTGGCTCTGGAGCCCAGCTCGAAAGTTTTTTTTCCTCTGGCCCGTCTTTATGTAGAAATGGGTAATCATGAAAAGGCTGTAACCACTCTCAGGATGGGACTTGATCGTCATCCTGACTATCTTGAAGCCCGCCTGTTGCTGGTTGAAACCCTTGCCAAACTTGACCGGGATTCTGAAGCAAAGGCTGCTGTTGCTCCGCTGACCAGACTTTTTTCATCCTACCCCTCATTCTGGAAAATGTGGGGTGCTTCTGTTTCTGAAGGCAATGATGATGTAGCCGGGGCTATGGCATTTCTTTTTTCCGCTCTCCATGGTTCGCCTATGTCATGGTCTGACGTCATGGCTGAGGGCATTAAGCAACTTACCGGTGTTTCTGTTGGTGAACGGGTGCAGAAGGCAGAGTCCGTTATTTCTGAAGACAGTTATGACACTCCAGGTGATTTTGTTCGCCCTGCACCAGAAGAAAGCGCATTGTTGGTTGATGAAATTTCCGAAGCCGCCGCACTCGTTGATTTTGATGGCGATTCCGGTGAAGATTTGACTAGTCCTGTTGTCATGGACAATCTCAAGACCAAGACCATGGCAGAAGTTCTTGCTTCACAAGGTGATCTTGAGGGAGCCCTTGAAATTTATCGCGACCTGCTTTGCAAAGCATCAGACGAGGATAAAGAGGAATTGATGTCATTTATGGCCGATATTTCAAGTCGTATCAGCCAGACTCCGATGGAGGATGTGGCTGGCGATGACGCAAGCAAAGATCCTTATTTTAAACACGCTAAAAGTAAATTGATGAGTACCCTTGAACTTCTTGCCGAGCGTCTTGAGGCAAGGGCGACCAGATAAGAATTATCCTGATTTTCGGTCTTATTTAAAGATATAACTTAATAATATACAGAAGGATTCGTGCTGACTATGCACGGAATCCGGGTATGAGATATGGAATTAAAAAATTCTGTGCGTTCTGTCGCACTTTTTGTTTTTTTGGTGGGTATGCTCTGTGCCGGAGGTTGTGAATACGGCAGTAAGGTATGGCACGATGCGCAGCAGACTGTAGACCCCAACCCTGAAATCAATCTTGAGCACGGTGGGATTAAAAATCCTGATGAGAATAAGCTGGCTCTTCTCTTTACCCCCGTGGATGCGAAGATTCTTTCTCTTTGTGAGATTCTTTCAACTGTTGATTCTCACCCCGATGAAAACTGGTTTAAACTACTTTTTATGCGTTTCCCATGGATCAGCGGTGTCTTAACTGTTGATGATGAAGCCAGTATTCTTGTCAAACTGCCTGAGGCCGAGATCAAGCCATTTAAGCCCGGACCGCTCATTGAGTACGAAGGGGACTGGAATGAGATCAATCTGAAATCTTTTGTCAGCTATTCTGAATTCGGTCCTGAAATGTATCTGGCAACTCCTTTCTTCAAGGATGCCGTATTTAAAGGACTTGTTGTCGTCCATTTTGATCCCCGGATTCTTTTGAATTTTTGTCCGGACCCCAAAAAGTTGATAATTATGCAGCCTGATGGCGGTGGTGTCTGGACCGGAGCTGAAGATCTGGACAAAGAAGCTCTCCTTAAAATCGATTGGGATGAGCTCCTTGATAATCAGGTCAGAGGTGTCGTCTCTGTAGCCGGAGTACGATATGTCTGGCTGGCTCGCTATGTTGGTGACACCCAGATTGTCTACATGACTAAAGCTGTTTCAAAAGAAGATGAGGATGATGGCATACTCTTTTTCTAAATTTATAGGTCTTATTCAAAAAATCTGGTATTAAAGCTTAATTCTTTCTGAAAATCGCGCAGCAGGGACATTCCGAAGGAGGATAAATGACCCAGCAGATTACTGTTACTGAACACCTGTTACTGCACCAGAAACAAATACCCGGAGCTACCGGGCAGTTTACACATCTTTTTAACGAACTTGTTCTTTCGGCAAAAATTATTTCCAGGGAAGTAAACAAGGCTGGACTTGTAGATGTTCTGGGCTTCACGGGTGAAGTTAATGTTCAGGGTGAGGAAGTAAAAAAGCTTGACGAATACGCCAACCGGATTCTGATTCACCGCATGGCCCGTTCAGGCGTACTTTGTGCCATGGCTTCTGAAGAGAATGCCGATATTATTGAGATTCCGCACGGTCTTCCTCAGGGGAACTATATCATTATTTTTGATCCCCTCGATGGTTCATCCAATATTGATGTGAACGTTAATATCGGAACTATTTTCTCCATTTTTCGCCGCAAGAGTAAACTTGGCACTCCTGTTCAGTCTACTGATGTTCTTCAGGCGGGCTGTGAGCAGGTGGCAGCCGGATATATTCTTTACGGTTCGTCCACAATGTTGGTCTTTACTACCGGTGATGGGGTTCATGGATTTACTATGGACCCCGGTGTTGGTGAATTTCTCTTGTCTCATCCAAACATGAAGATTCCGGATAACGGTAATATTTATTCCGTGAACGAAGGGTATTGGCCATATTGGTCTGAGGCGACGAAGAAAGTCATCGGTCATTTTAAATCCAAAGATAACATTCACGGCAAACCTTATAGTCTGCGTTACATCGGCTCCCTTGTTGCCGACTTTCACCGCAATTTAATTTACGGTGGTGTCTTCATGTATCCGGCAGACCATCGTGATCCTGCAAAGCCGCGCGGTAAGCTGCGTCTGCTCTGTGAAGCATCACCCATGGCTATGCTCATTGAGCAGGCCGGAGGGCGGGCTACTGATGGAACCCAGCGTATCCTTGATATTGTCCCTGATGATCTGCACCAGCGCGTGCCTTTGTTTATCGGTTCCCGTCATGAGGTAGAGACTATCTGTGACATTTATAAGGAGCACGAGGGCTAATGCTCTGTCTTGGTATTGAAAGTTCCTGTGATGAAACAGGTCTTGCCCTTGTCCGGGACGGAAAGCTGATTGCTGAAAAACTTGCTTCGCAGGTTGATGTGCATGCCGTCTTTGGCGGTGTGGTTCCGGAAATCGCATCCCGTGAGCATTTACGTGTCCTGCCAGTGCTTCTGCGTGAATTGCTGAAAGAGCAAAATCTGACCATTGATGACATCGATGTTGTTTCCGTAGCCAGAGGGCCGGGGCTTCTGGGCTGTCTGCTCATGGGATTAAGTTTTGCCAAGGGGCTGGTGCTTTCCAGCAGGGCCAAGCTCATCGGAGTCAACCATCTTTGGGCGCATTTGACTGCTGCCGGACTTGAGCAGGATTTGCAGTTCCCCTCCTTGGGATTGCTGGTTTCCGGTGGGCATACCCATATTTACCTTATTGAAAGTCCCTCGCAATTTACCTTGCTTGGCAGAACCCTTGACGATGCTGCCGGGGAAGCTTTTGACAAGACTGCCAAGTCTTTGAATCTTCCATATCCCGGCGGTAAGCTTGTTGATGATCTGGGCAGGCAGGGTGTTGTAGATAAGAAGCTTTTTCCCGTACCTTATATTAATAACGACAATCTTGATTTCAGTTTCAGCGGTTTGAAGACTGCGGTGGCTAACTACGTGAATCAGCATTCCGGATTGCGTCTTGATGTTATGGGAGTGCCGGAAGATGGTGCTGAAGATTCTGTGATTTCCGAAGAACGCAAGAACATGTTGGCTTCTTTCAATTATACTGTAGGCCGCACTCTTGAAGTTAAGGTCGAAAGGGCCTTGCAGCGTAACCGTGGTGTGAAGTCCCTTATTGTGGCCGGCGGTGTTGCAGCGAATTCAGTTGTGCGTTCAGTCATGGCTGATGTTGCTGCAAAAATTTCCATACCGCTGGTTTTACCTTCCATGCATCTTTGCACTGATAACGGAGCAATGATTGCCTATGCCGGATATCTTATGGCCAGTGCCGGATGCAGGCATGATCTCGATCTTGAGGCAATTCCCCGGGGTAGGGTAGTGCCTTCGGACTGGATTTGTGAAGGTTAATTTAGTTAAGCGGGTGTTGCCTTTGCCCTGAAGGGTGGGTAGTATCTATTTTGATAGTTGCTAAACCATTGTGTCTGTTCACCTTGACACATGGAGCAACGGGAATTAAATTTTAAAAATTGAATTCCACTATTATGGGTGGAATCCGGACGAAGACAATTTGATGTGTCTGTTCTCAGGCACAGCTACCTGAATACTGTAACAAGGAGAAAAACATGGCTTTGCAGGTTACCGATTCCAATTTCCAAGAAGAAGTTCTCAATAGTGATAAGCCTGTTCTGGTTGACTTCTGGGCTCCGTGGTGCGGACCCTGTCGTGCAATGGGCCCTGTGATTGACGAGCTTGCTGAAGAATTCTCCGGCCAGATTAAGATCTGCAAGATGAATGTAGATGATAACCCTGCGTCTCCCGGAAAGTATGGCATCCGTGCTATCCCGACCCTCATCCTTTTCAAGGATGGTGAAGTTGTAGACCAGACCACTGGTGCAGTTTCCAAGAGCAGCATTAAGGAAATGATCAGCAGCAAGGCTCTGTAAATAATGAAGTCTTATGACGCCGTTGTAATTGGGGGCGGCCCAGCCGGAATGGCGGCCGCCCTTTATCTTGCGAGGGCAGGAGTTAATTTTCTTGCCGTCGAAAAGTTGTCCCATGGCGGACAGATGCTCTTGACCGATGAGCTGGAGAATTTTCCCGGGTTCCCTGATGGAATCAAGGGGTACGAGCTGGCCGACAGAATGGACAGACACGTTAAGCATTACAAGTTTGACCATGTCTATGATGAGGTGCTGCAGATCATTCCCGGTGAAGAGTTTCATGAAGTTGTGGTTGCGAGCGGTGATCATGTAAAAACTCAGGTTGTTATAATCACATCCGGGGTTACTTTCAGAAAATTAAGAGTTCCCAACGAGGAAAAACTGCTTGGACGCGGGGTGTCTTATTGCGCCCTGTGTGACGGCCATTTTTACCGCGACAAGGTTGTTGCTGTTATTGGCGGCGGTAATTCCGCGCTTGAGGAATCCATCTATCTTTCCAAGCTTGTAAAGAAGCTTTACCTTGTGCATCGCAGGGAAGAATTCAGGGCGGACATGGTCTATCAGGATAAATGTCTGGCAAACCCGGTGATTGAGCCGGTCCTTAATTCTGTTGTTTCGAAGATTGTCGGTGATACCGAAGTGTCCGGTGTTGAGCTTAAGAGTGTAGCTACCGGAGATTATTCCGTCCTTGATGTGGACGGAGTTTTTATTTTTGTCGGCTTTGATGCCGTGTGCAGCTTTTTTCCCAAGGAGCTGGCACTCGATAAGTATGGATTTATAAAAACAACCTGCGAAATGGAATCAAGTATTCCCGGAATATACGCCGCAGGTGACATCCGCTCTAAGAAATGCAGGCAGGTTGTCACTGCCGTAGGTGACGGCGCTACAGCCGCCACGGCCGCGTATGCGTATCTGGAACATAAATAATGCGAAATAAATTTCTTTCTATTTTTTTAGCTTCTTTTCTTCTTATCAGCCTGACTGGCTGTGGAGTTATTGACTACTACTTCCTTCCCAAGCCGGAAGATACCGCACAGGAACTCTTTGAAGCCGGTGTGGAGGCTATGAAGGATAAAGAATATTACGATGCAGCTGAGTTTTTCTCCAAGTTGAAAGACCGTTATCCTTTTAGCCCGTATACTGTGAAAGCTGAGATCAGCCTTGGAGATGCATATTTCCTTGATGAGAAATACTTTGATGCTTCAGAGGCATATAAAGAATTTGCTGCATTGCATCCGGGTAATGAAGAGATTCCTTATGTTCTTTACCAGATCGGCTTGAGTAATTATAACCTTTTTAGCTCGATTGACAGGCCGCAAAGCAATATTACTGAGGCGCTTGAATATTTTTACAGGGTTGAGGAAGCATACCCCGATACTCAGTATGCAAAGTCTTCCAAGGAATATATCATCAAATGCCGCCGTGCATTGGCTGACCATGAGCTTTATATCGCGGATTTCTTCTGGAGATCTTCAAAGTTCGGTTCTGCGTGGAAGCGTTATGCGTACGTGGTCAGGAACTTTAAGGATCTGCCGGAAGTGCGTAAATACGCCATGAAGCAGGCGGAGATGTCCTACTACGAATATCAGAAAACACTCTCTCAAGATGAACGTGAGCGTCTTCAGGGAAGTTGGAAAGAGCTGGTCGATTGGCTCTAATTTTTATCCCATGTTAAAAAGCAAAGCCCGGTAGGCGTAGGTCTGCCGGGCTTTTATATAGTGAAGTTGTCCTTGGAGGCAGATATGTTTGAATTTCCGCTTTGGTTGCAGGATTACCAGATAGACGACGAAATTTTCGGTGAAGCTTATGAAGCTACCTTGCCGCCCCAGCGTGCTTGGTTGAAAAAGACCATTGCGCAGGTTTACGGAATTAATTCCCCTGAAGCGCCGAGCAAAACCTGGAATGTGAATACATGGCGCGGAGGTTTTGAGACGGAAGTCTCTACCGCACCTTTGGCATGGACCGTTCTGCTGCTGGATGAAAAATCGGTTTCACCGGTCAGGATTCTGGCTGCGCTGGTCCCGGCCCTTGCCGCCGGGGTTAAAAATATCTTGGCAATATACAGCGGCGAAGGGGACATTTCACAGTCCGTACTGGCAGGATTTGAGCTTGCCGGACAGGAGGATGTGGTTCACTTGCCTCAGAATAAGGTTAAAGAGTTGCTTGATCACCTCATGCGTAGTGGTGTTGACGGTGCAATTCTTGATTTGCGGGTAAGTCATGTACTTCTACCGTGCGGTCCTTGTGTGCGTTACTGGCGTGCACCGGAAATTTCCAGTATATCAATCTGTAAGGAAGAAGATTCCCCTGATATGGATGTACTTTCCTTTGTTCATCCTGATGTTGAATTTGTTGAAGTGGATGAGGATTCCCTTGAAGATGCTCAATCCGATGCTGCGGTTGTTCCTGCTGAGATTGTCGGCGATGCGCTGATGAATTATAATATTGTGTTGGCTCACGGGCAGGAAGGTTGCTGGCTCTGGAACGGCTTTAACAGTTCTTTTTTCAAGCGCGAATCTGTAGCTCTAGCTGTGGCTGAATAAGTATTTTTACCGGGAAGGTGACCTGTGAATGCAAAGCCTGATTTCTCTACAAAAGGTATTGGAAAGATACGCAATATTGGAATTATTGCTCATATTGATGCCGGTAAGACCACGGTTACCGAGCGTATGCTTTATTTTTCAGGCAGGATTCACAGGTTGGGTGAGGTTCATGAAGGAACCGCTACCATGGATTACATGCCTGAAGAGCAGGAGCGCGGGATTACTATCACCTCAGCTGTAACCACCTGCTACTGGGAAGATAAAACAGTTAATATTATCGATACTCCGGGGCATGTGGATTTTACCATTGAGGTGGAGCGTTCTTTGCGTGTGCTGGACGGAGCGGTCGGTGTTTTCTGTGCTGTTGGTGGAGTAGAGCCGCAGTCGGAAACAGTCTGGCGCCAGAGCGAGGCTTATGGCGTTCCCAAACTGGTCTTTATTAATAAAATGGATCGTTTGGGTGCTGATTTTGAGGCTGTGCTAGAATCCATGACTGACAAACTTTCCATTAAAAGCCTTCCGGTTCAGGTTCCGGACGGTGCCGGAGATGAGTTTTCTGCTGTTTATGATCTCATCCGTATGAAAAAGCTGGTCTTTGATCAGGACAGCAACGGCGAAGAATTTGATGTGCTTGATCTTGATGATCAGGATGATGAATTTGTTGCACCGTGGCGTGAGCGTATGTGCGAGACCCTTTCCGAGATAGATGACGAGTTTATGGAAAGGTATCTGGAGGATGACATTGATCCCAGGTATATTGATGAAGTCATCCGCAAGGCGACTCTCGGACTTAAGCTGGTACCTGTTTTTTCCGGTTCAGCATTGAAGAATGTCGGCGTTCAGCCCTTGATGGATGGAGTTGGAAAATATCTGCCCAGCCCGTTGGAAGCCCATAAGGTAACCGGGATAAATCCCCAGACCGGAGCAGGGCAGGAAGTTGAGCCTTCTGCCAATGGTCCCTTTCAGGCTCTTGCCTTCAAGGTGGTAATGGATTCCGGGCGCAAGATGGTGCTTATGCGTATTTATTCCGGTAAGATAGAGGCCGGGGATACCGTGCGAAATTTTACACAGGGTAAAGATGAACGCATTGCCCGTCTTTTCAAGATGCATGCAGGGCGTAAAGAACGTCTTGATATGGCTGGAATCGGTGATATCGTAGGGGCTGCCGGTTTAAAGGATACCCGCACCGGAGATACGCTTTCCACTGCTGAAACCCCGCTTGTTCTGGAACAGATCGAAATGTACAAACCGGTAATCTCCATGGCTATCGAACCACGTAATGTGGATGAATCCGAAAAGCTGGAAGAGGTTCTGGATAAATATCTGCAGGAAGACCCGACACTTACTCTGAAGACCGACGAGGATACCGGACAGATTATTCTTTCAGGTATGGGAGAACTTCATCTTGAGGTTGTTCTGGATCGCATGCGTCGGGAATACAAGCTTGAACCTCGTTCCGGTAAGCCGCAGGTTGTTTATCAGGAAGTACCGGGTGGCAATGCAGAAGCCGAGGAAGAGTTTGATAAGCTCCTTGGTGAGGATAAGCATTACGGGTACGTGCGTCTGGCGGTTGAGCCGCAGGAACGCGGTTCCGGTCGGGATGTTATATTTGAGATTGACCCTGATGAATGGTCTTCCGATTGGATGGACGCGGTTGCGGAAGGAGTGGATGACGGCTTGCAGAGCGGCGTTATAAAGGGATTTCCGGTTCAGGATGTGAAAGTACGTATTCTTGAACTGCGTAAACGGGACGGGGAATCAAGCGTTCCGGGATATCATATGGCAGCCGGCAAGGCTCTGAAGGCAGCTTTGGCTGCTTCTAAGCCGAAGTTGATGGAACCGATCATGGATGTAGAGGTTTCGGTTCCTGAAGAGTTTGTCGGTGATGTTATCGGGTTGCTTGGGGCTAAGGGCGCGCGCATCGAAAATATGCTCGACCGAAATAGTCAGAAGATTGTTCAAGCATTGTCACCGTTGCGGAACATGTTCGGTTTTTCAACTGATTTAAGATCGGCTACTCAGGGACGGGCCGGTTTTGCCATGAAGTTCCACAGCTTTGATGTTTTGGACTAAATTCAACAAAGGGAAGTTGATGCAGAGGAATTTCAGCAGATGGGAGAAGTTTAAAAGACTTCTCAAATTATATTACCTTAAATTGATGCGTATTAACGGATCACCGCATAGCATTGCCATGGGGGTGGCTTGCGGTGTTTTCGGAGGGTGTTTTCCCGTTATTCCGGGGCTTCCCCTGCAAACGATAATCGCTGTTGTAATGGCTTTCATTACCCGCAGCAGCAAAATTGCCGCGGCCATTGCTACATGGGTTTCCAATCCATTTAACTGGCTGCTGTTTTATTATGTGCAGTTCAAGATCGGTACATTTCTGCTACCTATCGATGTGCAGTTTGATCCGGCCAAATGGCAGGTTGCCGATTTTATGGAAATCGGTTGGCAGGGGGTAACCATCCTCATTTTCGGTGGAGTTGTTCTTGGAATTCCTATGGGGATACTCTCCTATTTTATTGCTCTTTATTTTGTGCGCCGTTACCGCAGGCGTAAAACTTTACGGATGCTCGCCCGTAGGAAGAAATTGTGAATTTACCGATTCTATTGTCGTGCATAGGCGAAAGTTGCTTCTTTTTGTGAGATTTCGTGATAATTAAGAAAGGTCCTTTGGTTGCAAAGGGCCTTTTTTGTATTTTTTACGCCTTTGATAATGATACTGCTTGATTGAAACTGATTAAATGTTTAAAAATAGAAGTGTTTATCAGCCTATTCAAATGACTTGGAGAATTTTTTATGTCTGATGATATGACAACTCAAGTATTCAAGGAAGAAGCGTACGAACTACTTGGTGAGCTTGAAACCTCTTTGCTTGAGCTTGAAGATGTTCCTGAGGATATGGATATAATCAACCGTGTCTTCAGAGCCTTGCATACGATTAAAGGTTCCGGGTCTATGTTTGGCTTTGAAGCCATTGCTGAATTTACCCATGAAGTGGAGACCATATTTGATAAGGTCAGGAATGGGGAACTTGAGATAACCAAGAATCTCTTGAGTCTTTCTCTTTCTGCACGAGATCATATTTATTCCATGCTGGAATCCTCGTCCGGTGAAGGGGATAGCAGTGTTGGTAATGGTATTCTCGAAGGTTTAAAAGATATTGCAGCTGACGGAGGCGAAACCGAACCGGAGATTGAAGATGAACCTGTTATTGCTACAGCCGAGGAAGCAGAGGCCGTAGAAGTCCCGCCTGTTAATACTGGAGAGTCTGCAGCTGACCAGTCGTTGAAAAGTCTTTATCAGATTGTAATTAAGGTTGCTCCGGGTAATGACGTTGAAGAGGAAAACCTTGATCCATTGCTGGCGGAACTCGGGCGGATTGGTGTTGTCCGTTCAAAAGTCCTGCACAGGGATGATGAATTCTGGTGGGACGTCATTTTTGAGAGCGATGCGGATTCTATGTCCATTGAGGAAATTTTCTTTTTTACCGACATTCCGGTAACCGTGAATGTGCGCGAAGTAGCACGGGAAGACGTTGCGGATGTCCTTGATATTTCAGACGATGATGGCGATGGTGAGGACTTTGCCGTTTCAGCAGGACCAACCAAAAAGCTCGGTGAAATTCTTGTGGAGCGCGGAGATGTAGCTTCCGAAGATATTGCTGAGGTTTTGGCTGACCAGAAACCTTTAGGTGAATTGCTCACTGAAAAAGGGGTAGTCAGCAAGGAAAAAGTGGAAAGTGCTCTAGCAGAGCAAAGTGCGACAAAAGAATTTAAGACGCAAGCTAAGCAGTCACGTAAAAAGGCTGACACCGCTTCGTCTATTAGAGTCTCCGCTGAGAAGCTAGACTATCTGGTGGACCTTGTGGGCGAACTGGTTATAGTTCAGGCCCAGATCAGTCAGGTGGTTAGCTCCAAGGCTGACCCGGCTTTGACCGCTCTTTCTGAGGAACTTGAGCGTCTTTCCGATGAGCTCAGGGACAGTACCCTCGGAATCAGGATGCTGCCCATCGGGACAACTTTCAGCAAATTCAGACGTCTTGTCCGTGATCTTTCCGAAGATCTCGGAAAAGAAATTGATCTCAACACCAACGGAGCGGAAACCGAGTTGGACAAGACAGTTATCGAGCGTCTCGGTGATCCTCTTGTGCATCTTTTGCGCAATTCAATCGACCACGGCATCGAAGGCCCTGAAGCACGTGTTTCAAAAGGCAAGCCGCGCCGGGGAACCATTACTCTTTCCGCAGAGCATTCCGGTGGCGATGTAATGATTCTTATCGAAGATGACGGTAAGGGCATGTCCAAGGAAGCCATTAAGGCTAAAGCGGTTGAGAAGGGACTCATTTCTGCTGACCAGGATCTTAGCGATAAGGAAGTTTTCAATCTTATTTTCGAACCCGGATTTTCTACTGCCCAGAGCGTAACCAATGTTTCCGGGCGTGGGGTGGGGATGGACGTTGTAAAACGTGCCATTGATTCCCTGCGTGGAAGCATTGATATTACCAGTGAAGAAGGCAAGGGAACAATCATAACCATCAGGTTGCCGCTTACCCTTGCAATTATCGATGGCTTGCAGGTCCGGGTCAGTGATGATTATTTCGTGATTCCGCTTTCCCTGGTTGAAGAGTGTGTTGAGCTTACCCGCAAGGATGTAGAAGAAGCCAATGGTCAGCAGTTCGTGAATCTGCGCGGAGAGATTGTTCCGTATATCAGGATTCGTGAATGGTTCGAGGTCGAGGGAGAATCCCCGCCCATTGAGCAGATTGTCATTACCGGACTTGATGGCAACCGGATCGGGGTTGTCGTGGATACGGTCATCGGCGAGCATCAGACTGTAATCAAGAGTCTGGGACGTGTGTACCGTGATGTAGAAGGCATTTCCGGAGCTACCATCAAAGGAGACGGAACCCTTGCATTAATCCTTGATATCCCGAAATTGTTTCGGACAGTTTTGGCTGAAATAAAGGCGGCTGGCTGATGGTCTTCAAAAAGGACAAGAAGGACAAAAAAAAGTCCAAGAAAGGGGAGCAGGCCACAGTATCGCTTACCCCGAAGATGACTGAGTCTGATTTTGGTAAATTCAGTAAGCTGATTAAGGAGGAGTTTGGAATTAAGATGCCGCCTTCCAAGAAGACAATGCTTGAGGCTCGTCTTCAGAAAAGATTACGTGCTCTTGGTTTCAGCAGTCATTCACAGTATTGCGATTTCCTGTTCAGCCCCGGGGGATTTGAAAAGGAACTTACACAGCTTATTGATGTAGTCACAACGAACACCACAGATTTCTTTCGGGAACCTAAGCACTTTGAATTATTGCTAAGCACTGTGTTGCCTGATCTTTGTCAGCGCAACAGCAGGCCTGTTAAACTTTGGTCTGCGGGGTGCTCCAGCGGTGAGGAACCTTATACTTTGTGTATGGTCCTGAATGAGTTTGCCCAAAAGAATCCCAGCTTCAAATATTCTTTGATGGCCACGGATATTTCGACTGATATTTTGCGCAAGGCTATGAATGCAGTTTATCCTATGAGCAAGGTAGACGTAGTCCCTATGGCTATGAAGAAAAAGTACCTGCTTAAGAGTAAGGATAAAGCTAAACCATTGGTCCGGGTGGTCCCGGAGTTGCGTAATAAAGTTGATTTCCGGCGGCTTAATTTTATGGAACCTTTTCCGTTTAAAGATCAAAAAGATATAATTTTCTGTCGCAACGTTGTCATATATTTTGACAGAGCTACTCAGTACACCCTGTTCAAGAAGTTCTGCTCCACGTTGTCTAAAGGCGGATATTTGTTCATCGGGCATTCGGAAAGTATTTCAGGAATGGAACTTCCGGTCAGACAGATTGCACCCACTGTTTATCAAAAGGTTTAGATATGAATAAGAAAACCAAGGTCTTGATTGTTGATGATTCCGCTTTGGTCCGTCAGGCATTACAGCAACTTTTTGCCACTGATTCCAGTATAGAGATTGTAGGCAGTGCCGGTGATCCTTTTGCTGCAGCAGAAATAATGAAGAGGATTGTTCCGGATGTAATTACCCTTGATATTGAAATGCCTAAAATGGACGGCCTTACTTTTCTGCGTAAATTGATGACCCAGCATCCAATTCCTGTTGTAATTTGTTCTACCCTCACTGAACAGGGATCTGATGCTTATATGAAAGCCCTTGAATACGGGGCGGTTGATGTAATTACCAAGCCGAAGATAGGTACTAAGCAGTTCTTTGAAGAGTCCAGCATCCGGGTTTGCGATGTGGTCAAAGCTGCTGCCATGACCAGACCACGCAAGCTTTCTGCCCGGCCCATGACTGTTCAGCCCAAGCTTTCCGCCGATGCTGTCCTGCCTAAGTCCCGACCTAGAACAACAACCCTGCAAACTACTGAGAAAGTAATACTTGTGGGTGCTTCTACCGGAGGAACTGAAGCCATTCAAAGCTTTTTACAAAGCATGCCCCTTGATTCTCCGGGAATCGCCATCGTTCAGCATATGCCGGAAAAATTTACAGCAGCTTTTGCTTCAAGGCTTGATACCATCTGCCGTATTACTGTTAAAGAAGCCCGGGACGGCGACAGTATTTTGAGGGGGCAGGCGCTGATAGCACCCGGAAATAAACATATGTTAATCAAGCGTTCCGGTGCGCGTTACTATGTTGAGATTAAGGATGGTCCTTTGGTCAGCCGTCACAGGCCATCTGTTGATGTGCTTTTCCGTTCAGGTGCTTCCAGTGCCGGGAAAAATGCCGTGGGTGTGATCATGACCGGAATGGGTGATGATGGAGCAAAAGGTATGAAAGAAATGCATGATGCCGGAACATACTGCATCGCACAGGATGAGGCCTCCTGCGTTGTTTTCGGTATGCCGCAGGAAGCCATCAAGCTAGGTGGGGTGGATAAGATAATGCCGCTCAGGAATATCCCCGGAGCAGTGGTTAATTATTGTAATCGTTAAAGATATATTTACAGCTTTTCGCCTTTATTGTGCTTATGGATGACTACGTTCACCTCTTCGGAGGTGACCAGTCCTTCAGTCATGTTTTCGTCTAAAAATTCCGTAAATTTTGCAATTTTTTCAGGTCTGTCAATGATCTCAATGATCAGGGGCAGGTCTTCTGAAAGCCTGAGGATAGAGGTTGTGCGGACTTGACTGTTGGCCCCGTAGCCCATCACACCCCGGTATACTGATGCTCCGGCGAGCTCTTGGTTTCGTGCTTCTTCTACGATTACTTCGTAAAGTGGGCGGTGCTTGATTCTATTTTCCTCTCCGGTGAAGATTTTGAGTCTTACAGCTTTTTCCGTTAAGGTCATGGTGAGTTCTCCGTATTAAATGGTTGCTTGAAATCAGGAGACAATCAATCTGCCCAGTGCCAGCCCGCCTACAATGCAGGCGAACCCAAGTATACTCTGACCGCCGATGTTTAGGGCAGTCATGGCCCATTGGCCTGATTTAATCAGGTTGGTTGACTCAAACATATAGGTTGAAAATGTTGTGAATGCGCCCATGAATCCGGTCAGGATAAGGAGTCGCATTTCCGGTGGGAAACCGAGACGTTCTTCAAATAGTCCGGTAACCAGTCCGAAAAACAGACAGCCGAGCATATTCACTGAAAATGTTCCGATGGGAAAGGATGTGGCAAACATCCGTTGGGTGATGCCGGAAACAAGATAACGGCAGAGGCTTCCGGCTGCTCCGCCTGCCGCGATGTATAAATATTTATGCATTTCAAAATCCTTCAGTACCGTTCATTTATTAATATTTTGTAGCACTTCAAGTTAAGAGAGAAAAGGAAAATGGCCCTAGAAACTGAATTGAAATATCTGGATGCCGACCACGACAAAGCTCGGATGATTATGAAAGAGCAGGGTGGTAAACTGCTTACCCGGCATTATGAGCGGAATGTCGTGCTCGATGACCCGGGGCGTACACTCTATAAAAGATCGGCTTTGCTGCGCGTGCGACAGGCGGAGAAGGTTACCATGACTGTTAAACGTATACCTGCCGATCCTGTTTCATCAAAGGCTAAGGTTTATATTGAGCACGAGACAGAGGTTTCGAATTTTGATGAGACCGTGTCGGCGTTGCAGGTCCTTGGTTATGCCCCTGTCTTTCGGTATGAGAAAATACGCGAGGAGTGGGAATTCGCAGGTTGTCATATTTGTTTGGATTTGCTTCCGTTTGGCCCGTTTATTGAAATTGAAGGAACTGAAGACGGAATTTTGTCTTGTGCTGATAAATTGGAATTAAGTTCTGATGATGCCTGCAAGAAGACGTATCATGAGTTAAACCGCGACCATAGGAAGGAACACGGATTAGAGCCGGACGAAAATTTTGTTTTTACTCCTGAAGAAGCTCAAGGGTTACTTTAAGGTTTGATTTATAGCTATTTAGGTTTTTTATAGCACAAAAATAAATAAATCTTCCTCGACAGGTGGGGAAATTATTCTTATTGTTAACTATAGTAGAACATAAAAATATTTAAAGTTTAAAAAAATGGCTGAATATAAAGAAAATTTTGAGTCAGATGTACTGCTGGAGGACGAGCTGAAGGAACCGCGGAAGTTTCGGGTGCTGTTGCACAATGACGATTACACTTCCATGGAATTCGTAGTAGCCGTGCTCATGCAGGTTTTCAGGAAAACAGAAGAGGAATCCACGAAAATAATGCTCCAGGTCCATAATGATGGGGTCGGGGTGTGTGGAGTTTACACGGCAGAAGTTGCTGAAACTCGCGTTGAATTGGTCAAGCAGCTTGCGCAGCAGGCAGGCTATCCGCTGAAATGCACAATCGAAGAGGTCTAGTATGCTCAGTAAGGCATTGGAACAGGCACTGACTTCTGCGGTTAATGAAGTCAGGCTCAGAAATCACGAATTCCTCACTCTTGAACATCTGTTGTATGCGATAATTCAGGAGGAGATGGGTGCAGACATTCTCGCCGGGTGCGGGGCAGAGCTTTCCAAGCTTCGCAGCCAGCTGGAACGTTTTTTTGATGAAAACCTCGAACCTCTGCCCACTGGTGTGGATACCGAAGTTATCCAGACTTTGGGGGTTAGGCGTGTCCTGCAACGGGCCATCTGGCAGAAGAAGGCCGCAGGCAAGGATACCGTGGAAGTGGGGGATGTTGTCGCCGCTATGTTTGAGGAAGAAGATTCTTACGCAGTCTACTTCTTGAAGACCCACGATATTTCACGTCTTGATATCCTTGAATATATTTCCCATTCAATGACTGAGAACGATTGGACTGACGGGCTGGATATCAGTCCTAATCCACAGCAGGGCGGAAGCGGTGCTTCTCCCGAAGGTAAGCCTTCAGGCGGCAAGGACGATAAGAAGTCCCCGCTGGAAGAGTTCACTACCAATCTTACCCAGCGTGCCCGGGACGGCAAGATTGATCCGCTTATCGGACGCGACAGCGAGGTTGAGCGGACCTTGCAGGTACTTTCTCGCAGGCGTAAGAACAACCCCATTTTCGTGGGTGATCCCGGTGTGGGTAAGACTGCCATGGCCGAAGGTCTGGCCCTTGCCATTGCCAAGGATGATGTCCCGAAGTCTTTTGAGAACACCGATGTGTTCGCACTTGATATGGGCGCACTGCTGGCCGGGACCAAGTATCGTGGTGATTTTGAATCCCGTCTCAAGGGAGTGCTGGCTCAGCTTAAGCATAAGGAAGGGGCCATCCTTTTTGTGGACGAAATCCACACCATAGTAGGAGCCGGAGCAGTAAGCGGCGGTTCCATGGATGCTTCCAATATCCTTAAGCCGTTCCTTGCATCCGGTGAAATCCGGTGCATCGGTGCCACTACTTACGAGGAATATAAGAACCATTTTGAAAAGGACCGTGCACTTTCCCGCAGGTTCCAGAAGATCGATATCAGTGAACCCACTGTTGAAGAAACCATAGAAATCCTCAAGGGCCTCAAGCCTTACTATGAGGAGCACCACAACGTGCTTTATGCTCCTTCAGCAATTAAGGCCGCTGCCGAGCTTTCCGGCAGGCATATCAATGAGCGTTTCCTGCCGGATAAGGCCATTGACGTCATTGATGAGGCCGGGGCTTTTTATAATCTCAGCCAGCGTAAGCGTAAGGACAACCGCATTGTGGTTTCTGATGTGGAAAAGGTCATCTCCAAGATGGCTCGCATCCCCACAAGGCGTATCACCATGTCCGACCGTTCCCGCTTGCAGGAACTGGACATCAACCTCAAGTCTGTTGTCTTCGGACAGGACGAGGCTGTAGACCTGATCACCAAGGCTATCCTGCGCTCCCGTGCAGGTATGAAGCAGGTTGGCAGGCCCACCGGTTCCTTCCTGCTTACCGGACCCACCGGGGTCGGTAAGACTGAACTGGCCCGTCAGTTGGCTTCCACCATGGGTGTACACTTCATGCGTTTTGACATGAGTGAGTACATGGAGAAGCATGCGGTGGCCCGCCTGATCGGTGCGCCTCCGGGCTATGTTGGATTTGATCAGGGCGGTCTGCTTACTGAAGGTGTGCGCAAGAACCCGCATTGCGTTATCCTTTTTGATGAAATCGAGAAGGCTCACCCGGATGTATTCAACATCCTCCTGCAGGTTATGGACTACGCCACCCTGACCGACAACAATGGTCGCAAGGCTGATTTCAGGCACGTTGTCCTACTTATGACCTCCAATGCCGGAGCGCGTGAAATGGCTAAGGGCGGAATCGGTTTCGGTGCCAGCGTGAAGGGCGGCGAAGACAAGGGGCGCGGTCTCAAGGCGGTTGAAAAGATCTTCAGCCCTGAATTCCGCAACAGGCTCGATGGAATCGTACCGTTCAACTCCCTGCAGATTGATGTCATGGAGCTCATAGTTGAGAAGTTCGTCAAGGAACTCAATGGTCAGCTGCTCGACAACAGGGTCACCATTGAGCTGGACAAGAAGTCCCGCCGCTGGTTGGCTGAAAAGGGGCATGACCCGGCCTATGGCGCAAGACCCATGGCTCGTTTGATCCAGACTTCTATCAAGGATGAAATCGCTGATGAAATCCTCTTCGGTAAGCTGGTCAAGGGTGGAACTGTTCAGGTTACCACCAAGGGTAAGGGCGATGACGCAAAGCTCAGCTTTAAGTTTAAGACTTCGGCTAAGAAGTAAGGTTGTTAGGCTGAATTCATAAATAAGATTAGAAGGGGAAGCTCCGGTATGGAGCTTCCTTTTTTACTTGGCAGGTTATAAAATTCTTAGCCAATATTATAAGCCAAACTCTATTGCCAAATCATAATAATCGTTTATTATTAAGTATAGGCGGAAAACCAAAGGATTATTATGGTTGTTTACAGATTGATAGAAGACCCCATTTTCCCACATCCTGAAGAAGCGGAGCCGGATGGACTGCTTGCGGTAGGGGGCGATTTAAGCCCGGAACGGCTGCTCTCTGCTTATGCCTCTGGTATTTTCCCTTGGTATGATGAGCGTTCGCCGATTCTTTGGTGGTCGCTTGATCCCCGTTTGATACTTAATTTTGATAAGCTGCATATTTCCCGCCGTGTAAGGCGCAAGGTCAGGAAAAGAGAATACACTGTAACCTTTGACCGTGCTTTTGAAAGCGTGATCGCCAATTGCGCACGCAAATTTCGTCCGGGGCAGGCCGGAACTTGGATTCTACCTGAAATGATCGAGGCTTATGTGAAGCTGCATAAGCTCGGTTTTGTGCATAGTGTGGAAGTCTGGAATCGGGAAGGCAGTCTTGTCGGTGGGCTTTACGGAGTATCGCTTGGTAAGGTGTTTTCCGGTGAATCTATGTTTTTCCTTGAGCCGGATGCATCCAAGGTCGGTTTTTCATATCTCGTACAATGGTTGAAGAACCGTGAATTTCATTTTGTGGACTGTCAGCAGCCCACGGATCATCTCAAATCCTTAGGGGCTGAAGAAGTCAGCAGGGAGCATTTTTTGGAGTTGCTTGATGAGGCCCTTGAACACCCTGCCTTGAGAGGAACATGGGAGTTTATGGAAGGGGAGTATGAGATGATAACGGAAGTGTTGAGCTAGAATGATTAAAGCGGAGAATTCATGAAGAATCCTCCGCTTTTTTAATACAAATTATCGATGACCTAATTTATTAATTATCATCACCTTCGCGGGTTTCAACCAGCGGGCGGTGAGCGCCGAGGTTGTAGAGGCCGCGCAGGGAGAAGGGCAGGTCAAAGTGAGGTACTTTTTCAAATTTTATCAGTCCGATATCCTTGCCTTCGGTGATGGATGAAAGAGGCGGCAATCCGGTAGGCACGGGAAATTCCATGGGGGTGGAGAAGATGGACTCCAGCCTTGAGGAGTAATGCTCCTTGAGATAATCAACAACCTTGTCGCGTTCTTCCATGGTGAAGGATTCGAGGACGATCTTACGGTCTTTCTTCTCGTCGGGAATGGCATCAAGTGTAGCCGGACTTCCGAAAAGATTATCCCACTTGATTTCATTTTCGTCCGCTTCATCCCATTCGGGACGGAAAAGGTGTACTTCAACATCGCGGCGACCTTTGAAGCTCTTGATGACCATGGATACTGCGTATCCGCGCGGGCTGGGGATTTCTCCGTTTTCAATCTGGATTATAGGAATCATTGCTACCTCGCAAAATGAATGTTTTAATGAGCTTGTCAGCTTGTTACTTTCTTCTCATAACTATTTTAATTTAACAGCACAAGTCGGGAACCCATCATAATGGCGAACAATTTTGAGCTTGTAAGTGATTATACCCTTAAAGGCGACCAGCCCGAAGCGGTAAAGCAACTGGTCGAAAATATTAAGCATGGCGTTCAGGATCAGATTCTGCTCGGTGCTACCGGTACCGGTAAAACCTTTGCCATGGCTAATGTGATTAAGGAGCTTAATCGGCCAACACTGGTCATGGCTCCCAACAAGACCCTTGCTGCCCAGCTTTTTAATGAATTCAAGGCCCTTTTCCCTCATAACGCAGTTGAATATTTCGTCAGTTATTACGATTATTATCAGCCAGAAGCTTATCTTCCACATTCTGATACATACATTGAAAAAGATTCATCCATCAACGATGACATCGATAAACTTCGTCATTCCGCCACCCACGCTTTGCTGACCCGGCGCGATGTGCTCATTGTGGCTTCTGTTTCCTGCATTTACGGTCTTGGTTCTCCGGAATTCTACGCCAAGATGATCATCCCGGTGGAAGAGGGACAGGAATTGTCCATGGAAAGCCTCATGGATAAACTGGTGGAAGTACAGTACGAGCGCAACGATTATGATTTCCATCGCGGGACTTTCCGGGTTCGTGGCGACGTTATCGAAATCATCCCGGCCTACGCCCGAGAGCAGGCTTTGCGCATTGAATTTTTCGGTGACGAGATTGATTCCATTCTTGAAACCGATCCTCTGACCGGGGAAGTTACCGGGCGCAGGCGCAAGACAGTTATTTATCCCGCAAGTCACTTTGTCTCGGATCAGGATAACCTTGAGCGTGCGCGGGAGGATATTCGTAACGAACTCACCGAAACTTTGATCAGCTATAAAAATGACAACAAGCTGATCGAAGCGCAGCGCATCGAGCAGCGCACTATGTATGATCTGGAGATGATCGAGGAGATTGGTTACTGTAACGGTATTGAGAACTACTCCCGTCATTTGGATGGGCGCAAGGAAGGTGATCCTCCGGCGACCCTGATTCACTATTTCCCGGACGATTTTCTGCTGTTCATGGATGAGTCGCACATTGCCGTGCCGCAGGTGGGAGCCATGTATAACGGTGACCGTTCCCGTAAGACTACACTGGTAAATTTCGGTTTTAGGCTGCCTTCAGCGCTTGATAACCGGCCGTTATGCTTTGAGGAGTTTCTCGACAAAATAGGGCAGACCGTTTATGTTTCCGCAACTCCCGGGCCATGGGAAATGGAACGGGCGCAAGGGCTGGTGGTGGAACAGATCATCCGTCCTACCGGGCTGCTTGATCCTGAAATTGAGGTCCGTCCGGTCAAAGGGCAGATGGATGACCTGCTTGCCGAGTGCAAAGAGCGTGAGAAACGTGGCGAGCGTGTCTTAATCACCACCTTAACCAAGCGCATGGCCGAAGACCTGACTGACTATTTTAATCAGATGGGTGTGGAAGCCAAGTATCTGCACTCGGATATCGATACCATGGAGCGTATGGCGATTATCCAGTCTTTACGGGCCGGAGAATTCGTGGCTCTCGTTGGTATTAACCTTTTGCGGGAAGGTCTCGATATACCGGAAGTTTCCCTTGTCGCTATACTGGATGCGGACAAGGAAGGCTTTTTGCGCTCCACTCGTTCATTGATTCAGACCTTTGGCCGTGCTGCCCGTAACTCCGAAGGGCGGGTTATTCTTTATGCGGATAATGTTACCCAATCCATGCGTACAGCCATGGATGAAACTTATCGCCGCCGCGCCAAACAGATGGAGTACAATGAGGCTCATGGTATCGTGCCTCAGACCATTGCTAAATCACTGGATAATATGCTGGGAACATTGTACTCTGATAACTGGTCAGGAGGTGAGGTCAAGATTGCGGCTGAAGATGTGGCCGAATATGGGCTTGATCCCGCTAAAATGGAAAAAGAAGTTCGCAAGCTTGAAAAGGATATGCGCAAGTATGCGGCAGAGCTTGAATTTGAAAAGGCTGCCGAGCTGCGCGACCGCATTCAGAGTTTGCGGGAGAAGATTCTCAGTCTCGGATAATACTGTCGGTTAACAATCAACCTGGACTGTCAGGAATGAAATCCAAATCCATATTCGTAAAGCTGCTCCGTTTGAGACGGGAGTACGGAATGTTCTGGGGACTTATCTCCGGTTTCATTTACATGACTCTTGTCTTTGTCGGCGGGATCATAGGCTACATGTGGCTGGAAGGATGGAATTTACTGAACAGCTTCTACATGGTTGTGATTACCCTTTCCACTGTGGGATTCATGGAAGTATTGCCCCTGTCTGATCAGGGCAGGCTCTTTACCTCCATTCTCATTCTCGGTGGCGTAGGTGGTTTTGCATATTTGATCGGTGCTTTTTCACAGTTATTGGTGGAAGGGCGGTTGCAGGCAATTCTAGGGAGACGCAGGATGCAGAAGACAATCGGAAAACTCAAGAATCACTTTATTGTCTGCGGGTATGGCCGGATCGGTGCCATCGTTACCAAAGAAGTTTTGGATGAGGGATTGGATGTAGTTGTCATTGAGAACAACCCGGACTTGATCTCCCAGATGGAAGCTGCCGGAATTGCCTGTATCGAAGGTGATGCCACCAGCGATGAGACTCTCAAGCTGGCTGGATTGCAAAATGCAAAAACTCTTATTGCCGGACTCTCTGATGAAGCGGCGAACGTCTACGTGACCTTGATTGCCCGGCAGTCTAATATCAATGTGAATATCATTGCCCGCGGTAACGATACAGCAAGCATTTCCCGGCTTGAATTCGCCGGAGCCGACCGAGTTGTGCTGCCGCACACAATAGGTGGAATCCGTATGGCTCAGTCTGCACTGCGGCCCACAGTAACGAACTTTCTTGACATTGCCATGCGTGGAAATATCGACTTGCAGATGGAAGAACTTTTCGTTACCGATGCTTCCGAGCTTGTGGGGCTGGATTTGATTGAATCCAAGATTCGCCCGCGATTCAACCTGATAATCATTGCCATCCGTAAAGGAAACGGCGAAATGGTCTTCAATCCCGGTCCTAAAGAAGTCATCGAAGCTGGTGATACTCTGCTCACAGTCGGTAAGATTTCCGATCTTTCTGCTATTAGCAAGATTTTGTAAGAATGCCTCCGGCGGCTCTACCGAGAGTCCCTCCGGCGGCTTAAACCCTTTTGCAAAAGGGTTTAAGAATCCCAAAATCTTTTGTTAGGGCTTCGCCATTCTACTTTGAAAATTCCCATTAAAAATAAAGTTTACAGTGAAAAATAAAAATAAAGAAATTAAAGATTTAGTTGCGCTTCTTGAGAAGCATAACGAAGCGTACCGTCGCGGCATGCCTACTATCAGTGATGCCCGTTATGATGAGTTGACTGAACAGCTGCGTGACCTTGATCCTGAAAACCCGTTCCTGACTAATGTTGAGCCTGAGAATTTCAGCGAAAAGGTTGAGGTGCGTCATCCTCGGCCTATGCTATCCACTGAGAAAGCGTATACTACCGAAGAACTTGAACGTTTTGTCAGCCGTGTGGAAAAAGAAGCCAAGGCTATGGGAATTAAAGAGGTTACCTATAGGATAACTCCCAAGCTGGACGGCCTTGCTGCCCGTGATGACGGAAAGGTTTTCGCTACCCGCGGTAACGGTGAAGTGGGTTATGAAATTTCCAGTGCCTTTGCCAAGGGCGTGGTTGCTGTTGGCGGTCGCGGACAAGGTGTTGGTGAGATTGTTTGTAGCCTTGAATATTTTGACGAGCATTTGGCAAACTCTTTCGAACACCCGCGTAACATGGTCGTGGGGATCATTACCTCAGACAAGGTGAATGAGGCTTCCAAGCAGGCCTTGCAGGACGAAGCAGTGCGTTTTGTTCCTTACAGTACCTTGCCTAAGAAGGTTGTGAATGGCGAAGAACTTGTCAGCCGCGTCTGGAAAATTACCGACGAACTCTGGGAAGCAGCTGATTACCCGCTGGATGGCATGGTCGCCGAAGTGACCGATACTGCGCTTCAGGAACGTCTCGGAGCCACTGCCCATCACTATCGCTGGCAGATCGCTATTAAGAAAAAGGGCGAGTCTGCGGTGACTGAAGTTGAAGGTATCCGTTGGCAGGTTGGGCGTATGGGCGCAGTTACTCCGGTCATGGAAGTTAAGCCTGTGTCGGTTTCCGGCGCTACCATCCGTAATGTTACTGCGCATAATGCCGGGATGCTTCGTGATCAATCCATCGGTATCGGCGCGACTATACGCATTATTCGCAGCGGTGAGGTTATCCCCAAGCTGGAAGAAGTAATCAAGCCTGCTGCGGAAGTGCAATTGCCCGCTGAATGCCCCTCTTGTGGCGCGGAACTTTTCTGGCAGAATGATTTTCTGAAATGTTCTGATTTCAGCTGTCCGGCCCGTGTTGAGCAGCGTTTGGAATACTGGTTCAAGACCCTCGGCAATGCTGACTGGTTTGGTAAGAAGACTATCGCCAAGCTGGTTAAGGCCGGGCATAATTCTCTTGAATCAGTTTACACCATGGCCGAAGATGATTTTCAGAAGCTGGGCTTCGGTCCGGTGCAGTCCACCAACCTTGCTGAAGCTTTGTATATCAGCAAGACCAAGGAAACCGATGATTGGCGCTTCTTGGCAGCCTTCGGTATCCCTGATCTCGGCAAGGCGGACAGCCGTAAGCTGTTGGGCCATTTCAAGCTCGAAGACGTTGTTAACGTCAAACAGGAGCAGCTCATTGAATTGCATGGTTTCGGCGATATCACCAGTCATTCCGTTACCGAAGGGATCGCGGCGATCAAAGAAACCATCCTGCACATGTTGGAATTTGATTTCAACTTGCGTCGTACTCCACTTGTCTCCGAGACCGAAGCCATGGAAAGCCCCATCACTGGAAAAGGTATTGTTTTCACGGGTAAGATGGAGCAGGGCAGTCGCGAAGACATGCAGGCTATGGCAAGACGACTTGGCGCAAAGGTTCAGACTTCAGTTAGCGGCAAGACAGATTTCCTCGTCTGTGGTAGCAAAGTTGGAGCTAAAAAGATTGAGTCTGCCAAGTCCAAGGGCGTGGAGATCATGACCGAAGCCGAATACATGGATATTGTTAATAATTAGAGCAAATTTAAATAACAGTGGCGAAGCCCTAATAAAAGTTTTTGGGATTCTTAAACCCTTTTGCAAAAGGGTTTAAGGCCCCCGGCAGGGTCGCCGAAGGCAAAAGGAGCCAACTATGACTGATGTAGTAATTATTGGAGCGAAGGGTCGCATGGGCGACACACTGGTTCGCTGCGTACAGCAGAGCGAAGATCTGAACCTTGCAGCAGTCATGGAACGTTCCGGCTGCGAAGAAGGCCTTGATTCTCTGGGCTGTGTTTGCGGCACTGATGCTCAGGAAGTACTGACCAAAGTTCCGGGTGCTGTTGTGGTAGACTTTACCGCTCCTGCAGCGACCTTGAAACTTCTGGAAATCGCTGCTGTTACCGGCAACCCGGTTGTTATCGGTACCACCGGCATGACAAATGAAGAGATTGCGCAGGTGGAAGAATTCGCCAAGAAAGTTCCTGTCTTCCTCGCTCCGAACATGAGCGTGGGCGTGAACGTGCTGCTGAAGGTTCTGCCCGAACTGGTTCGTATGCTTGGGGATGCTTATGATATGGAAATGACTGAAATTCATCATAACAAGAAAGTTGACTCCCCCAGCGGAACTGCTCTTAAGCTGGCCCAGTGCATGGCAGAAGCACGCGGTCTTGTTTATGACGAAGTTAAAAAGCATTCCCGTGACGGTATCATCGGTGCAAGAACCAAGGATGAACTTGGCGTAATGGCAGTTCGCGGCGGTGACGTTGTGGGCGACCATACTGCATACTTCCTCGGACCCGGCGAACGCATTGAAGTTACTCACCGTGCTCATTCCCGTGAAACTTTCGCACAGGGCGCCCTGCGTGCCGCAAGTTGGCTTGCAGGCCAGAAACCCGGCAAGCTTTATGATATGTCTGACGTGCTGGATGTCTAATCCAGATCGTCGATAAAGCACCATCTGCTAAAGTTGATTATGAAAGGCTGCACCGTAACGGTGCAGCCTTTCTTGTATGAATACGAGCAAAGTCTGATGTTTTTACAGCAGCCTATACTTAGTATAAAGTTGGTTTAATCTAAAAATATAAATTTTAATCCATCAGGTTGAATATGTCTTTTTATGTAAGAGCTACAATTACTTATATACTGTTTTATTTGTACATCCGGCTTTGGATTTGCAGATTGCTGGTTGATAACCCCAAGATCAAGCGCGCTGTGCTTGTCGCTACAGATTTGATGACTCTGGTTATGCCGATTACGGTTTTCTTCCCAGAGCACCTGCCGTACCTGCTCAAAATTTTTATGCAGGGGGCAGGTTACAGTTGGGCTGCTATCATTGCCTGTATGGTCCCGGTAGGGCTTTGTTTTGAGCCGATCCGTTGGGGTGTGAAGATTCTTGGTAATGGGATTAAGGTTCCGCGGCTGAAGATTTTTGGTGTGCTTTGTCTGATATCAATTGTGATGACCGTAGGCGGATATATTAACGCCACCTCCCCGACGGTTAAGGAAATTGATTTTAATCTTTCCAAGGGCAGTAAGGATGCCAAAGAATACCGTGTGGTGATGTTCTCTGACCTGCATGCCGGGAAGCTGATGACCCGTGACCGTGTCGGCGCGGTGGTAAATATGGTCAATTCATTGAACCCGGACATTGTGCTTATGGTCGGTGATGTCTTGGATGATCATGATAGTGAATTGACCGGGGCGGTGGAAGAGCTGGCCCGGATTAAGGCTCCCCTCGGCAAGTTTGCCGTGCTGGGTAATCATGAGTATTACCTCGGCAACGGCTGGTCCCGGCGTATGCTGGAAGAGCAGGACGTGAAAGTACTGGCTGACAGCTCTACTGTGGTTGATGACCGGTTTTTGCTGGTGGGGCGCAATGATTTTGCAAACATACGCGGTGCGGGGCTCACCCGCGCTGCGTTAAGAAATGTAATCCCCGAAGGCAATAAGCTGCCGATTATTCTTATGGACCATACTCCGCATGAGCTTGAAGAAGCTGAGCAGAACAATGTGGCATTGCAGGTTTCCGGGCATACCCATAATGGGCAGTTGTTCCCATTTAATCTGGTAGTGAAGCGTATTTATGAAGAAGAATACGGGACTTACCAGAAGGGAGACACCATGTATTACGTCAGTTGCGGGGTCGGAATCTGGGGACCGCCACTACGGACGACTGCCAGACCGGAAGTGGTGCTTATGAAGATTCGAATTTAGATTGAATAGCTCCGGGGAGATTGTTAAATCTCCCCGGATTTTTAATTATCTGGGGAAGGAGCCGTTGTTGATATCAATGCAGGTGCCGTTGATGTATTCAGGGCAGTCTGTTGCCAGCCAGTGCATGGCGGAAGCAACTTCTTCGGGTTTGCCGAAACGTCCGGTGTAGACCGCAGCTTTGACCGCATCACGGCGGGCTTGGGGAATTGTGTGCAGCATGTCGGTTTCAATGGGGCCGGGGGCTACAACATTGATTACAATTCCGTGAGGTCCTAGGAGCTTGGCAAAGCTCTTGGTCATGTTGATTACTCCGGCTTTGGTGATACCGTACCAGACGTCAGGATGGCCGATCTGTCCGGCAATGGATGCGTTGTTGACGATCCGACCATACTTGTTGTCTTTCATTGATTTGGATACTGCGGTAATCAGGGCCACCGGAGCTTCGATATTGATCTTGAGGACTCTGTCAACATCTTCTGCAGTGTATTCATCATACGGAGTAGCAAACATAACCCCTGCATTATTGATGAGCACATCAATTGCGGGCAGGCTTTCAATGAAATCCGGAATTCCTGCTACGTTGGTGAAGTCATAGGTTTCCGTCCTAACCTGCGGGTGCTGGTTATACTTGAAGTTAGAGAAATCGCGGGCCGCGACAATTACGTTGGCTCCGTCTGCAATGAACATTTCTGTCAGCTCAAGGCCGATCCCTTTGTTGCCGCCGGTAATCAGAACAGTTTTATTTTCCATTATTTATTCCTTTTTTGAAGTGATACTTTAAGTTTAGGCGAGTCAGTAAAACTTAAACATTGTTGAAAATCAAGGTAATCATCCTTTTATCTGATCTCCCGATCGTTTGACTATGCTAGCAGATGAATTAAGAATTGAATTTCAGGGCCTGACCGGGAGAGCGGTTGAGGGCGAAGATTAAAGATATGAAGAATGATAGATTAAAAGAAATTGGTGCTTACCTGCTTGGAAAGATAGATTTTGTTGCAGGCAGGCATGCCAAGTTGTTGATAGAGCATCAGCCCCGCTGGTATGCGAGTATGGAATTTGAGGAATGTAAGAGGATCGCCACTTACGGCGTGAACATGAACCTTGAATGCTTTACCCGTGGTGATCTTGTTCCCTTGGAAAATTATTTCAAGAGCTGCGCCGGAATTAAGCTGGATCGCGGCGTGGGTATCCGTGATGTGGTTGAAGGAACCTTGCTTGCTAAGCAATCCTTTATTGCCGCAGGAATGGAATTCTACAAAGATCAGGATGCGTTCCTTGAATTCTTGCGGGAGCTTGAGGACTACTTTGCTCAAGTCCTGACCCTGACCACTGACCGCTATTCCGGGATGCTGCTTTCGCGTTTGAATGCGGAACATGTGCGCAATAAGCTTTTGTTGGAAGCTTCGCGGACAGTAACCAGTGCCCTTGATCCGGATGAGGTCTTGACCAGACTTGCAGAGGTTCTGGCCGGGACTGTGGGCGAGGGCTGCTGCACTATTTTTCTGGTCGACCCGGAAACAGGCGGACTCGCTCCTTGTGCCGGATATGGTTACGGTTCCAAGGAATGCCAGAGTGCTTTGCAGGGCTTAAGACTTTGTCCATCCGGCAATGCTCTTAGCGGTGTGGATGGTAAGAGTTACGGATTTTGTTCATCCAACAAAGCCAGCTTGTCTTTTGCTGATATTCTTCCTGAGGCTGTTCGCTCCGGTAGTGCTTCTCTTTTTCATATCACTAACAGTGATCGCATGGTCGGGGTTGCTCTTGTTTCTTCGGACCAGCCCGGATTTACTTTTGACGATGCCATCACTGAACTAATCGGCGGTATTTTGAATACTGTGGCAGTTGCCATTGAAAGTGCCGCAGCTGCCCGTCAAACCAAGCGTCAGCTCATGGAGAGTGAAAGTTTACGCCGGGTGGCTAACGTCCTCTTGCAGAGTCCTGAAGGCAAGAATGGCACTGTGCTTAGCCTTATTGCCGACGAGGCCCGGACTATTGTTAACGGGATGGGGAGTGCTCTGATGCTTCTTGAGGGCGATTCTCTGCATTATGTATGCGGCGCCGGAGCACCTAGTCCTCCCATGGAATTCTACCCCGTAGACTCCACCTATTACGGTAGTGTTTTTCAGGTTGGTGAAACTGCAATTGTCCGTGATGCCCAGAGCGAAATACCTGAAGCCGAGCGTAGTGACGAAGTTCGTACCCTGATCATTGTCCCCCTGCTGGAAGGTGATAAAAAGCTTGGCTTGCTCATGGTTTCCAATAAGAGCGGCGGTTTTGACCATGCAGATAAGCGCATCATGGAAATGTTTGCGGCGCAGGCTGTTCTGGCTTTGCGTAACAGCCGCATGTTTGAGCAGAGCGAAAAACTTGTTGTGCAGGGTGAGCGTCAGCGCTTGGCTCGTGAACTGCACGATTCAGTTACTCAGGCCCTTTACGCCATTACTTTCTGTTCCGATGCTGCAGTCCGTTCACTTGAATCCGGCAAGGGAGATGCAGCCATTGAACAGCTAAAGGCTTTGCAGGGTATGGCTCAGCAGGGTATGCGTGATATGCGTTCTCTTATTTTTGATTTGCATCCGCCGGAACTGGAAAGTGAAGGACTGGTGGGGGCCATTCAGGCCCGCTTGAATTCCGTGGAAATCCGTTCCGGTCTTGGTGCTGACCTTTTTGTGGAGGGAGACGAGAGACGTCTGCCTCTGCGCGTGGAAGAGGAGCTTTTCCGTATTGCCATTGAGGCCTTGAACAATTCCACTAAGCATTCCAAGGCGGAATCTGTTACTGTGAAAGTCGATTTTGCTGAAGGTGAGGCAATTGTCCAGATCATTGATGATGGGCAGGGGTTTGATCTCGCAACATTGCCCACTGGCGGTATGGGACTACGCGGTATTCGTGAACGAGCAGAGCGGATTAATGCCGATCTTGATATAAACAGCGATCCCGGAAAAGGGACTGTGCTGACTGTGAAAGTTTTTGATGTAGAAGGAAGCGGAGGCGGAGATGAGTAATGTGATTAAAGTTTTGTTGGTTGATGACCATGATATAGTACGTATTGGCGTGCGTAGTTTTCTGACCAGTTTTGACGATATAGAGGTAGTCGGTGAGGCTGCCAACGGTCAGGAAGCTGTGGAGATGACCGCTGAACTTTTTCCGGATATTATCCTTATGGATATGCTTATGCCGGTTATGGACGGGATTCAGGCTATCCGCGAAATACGGGACCGCAAGCTTCCGGGACGGATCATTGCCCTGACCAGCTTTGCTACTGATGATAAGCTTTTTCCGGCAATTAAAGCCGGTGCTATGGGCTATCTGCTCAAGGATTCCACCCCGGATGAATTGCTTGAAGCCATCCGCCGGGTGCATCGCGGTGAACCTTCCCTTGCTCCAGATATTGCCCGCAAAGTTCTTTCCGAACTTTCCCAGCCCGGTGAGGAATCCACAACTCCCACACCTGATCCGCTTACACCGCGTGAGCTGGATACTCTCAAGCTGGTAGCCAAGGGTAAGAGCAACAAGATCATTGCCGCGGAAATGTTCGTCAGTGAAGCCACAGTGCGTACTCATATGACCAGCATTCTTTCCAAGCTGCATTTGGCCAACCGTGTTGAAGCTACTCTTTACGCTCTTCGTGAGGGTATTGCATCGCTTTAAGCTTTTAGATTCTTAAGAATATTTGTGATCCGCTATGATGTGTTGTCATAGCGGATCACTTGTTTTTCAGTACTAACTGCTTATACTTTTTGATTATGCTCTTTATTGTCCCATCATTTTTCATTTCTTGAATAGCTTTTTCGAATCTGGGTAGTATTTTGATATAGTTGCTTTTCTTGCTGAATAGCAGATGGAAAGGTATGGAGTCGACAGTCCCATTTGTTTGCACTATTTTTTGTGAGAGATTTAGGCTTTTGATTTCCAGCCATGCCGCAATGGGCCATTCAATAACTATATCGCCTCTTTTGTGTGACAGCATAGGCCATATAGTCTCAGGGTTCGAGGCTTCATGTGTTATGATGCCCAAGGATTGAATGTTGTCTTTGTTCCATCCATTCCCGACATAGGTAATTACTGACAGTTCTGCTCTTTGTATGTCCTCCGGCGTTTTCACCATATCTATGAATTTTTCTTTGCTATTGTCTTTATAGGTGAATAGCTGGAGATGCTGATGGTAGAAAGGGGTTGGGTGGGTTACGGTGTACTCAGCTCTTTCATTTGTAGGGACAGTCATTATTCCATCGGCCTTTCCTGTTTTCACGTAGTTCTGGCACCTAGCCCAAGGGTAAGATTCCCATTTAATCTTTACGTCTATTCTTGTCATGGCTTCCGATACAATTTCATAAAATATACCGGACATAGTCCCGTTCTGTTCAGTTTTGAAAAGTGGCCAGAAATCACTGTATGTAATGATCATAGGAGCTTCTTTGGCGTGCAGTATCGGTTCGGGAATCATACAAATCGCACAGAGCAGGAATATATTTTTTAGCAAATATTTAAAGTTGATCCTCATCTTATTCTCCATTTCAATGCAAGAATAGCAAGTCCAGAAACAATCGCAACAGTTAATCTTCATATGTGCATTCAAGCATGTTTTTCACATGAGAGGGGATCGAATATTAACCTGTAATTTCTACGACAAATGTCGTGGATGTTACGGTTGTATGTTCATCTTTCCTGTGGATGTGGGGTGCTGACTCCTTTGACTATATAATTAGCAATGAAAGAGGGTGAACCCGAAAGCCCTTCCTAATTAAGTGATAATTAACCCACTCATATAAAAGGAAAGTAGAAATGAAAAAGCAATCCAGACGTTCGGCTATGAAGTTATTTGCTGCACTTGCTGCAAGCGGATCCATTCTTTCAGCCTTGCCCACGAAGGCGGCTGATACAGCGAAGAAATGGTGGACTCCTACTTCCATGGACGCCATGACCGCAATACGTACTCGCCGCAGTGTCCGTTCTTATACTTCCAAGGATGTCAGTGAAGGTCAGATTAATGAAATTCTCGGCGCAGCCATGAGTGCTCCCAGTGCAGGAAACGAGCAGCCTTGGGAATTTGTTGTTATCCGCGACAAAGCTATCCTTTCTCAGGTTAAAGGCATCAACAAGTATGCCGGATATGCTGCCAAGTCCCCGGTTTCCATCCTTGTTTGCGGTGATCTGAATCGTGATAAATTCGGCGGCTACTGGATTGAGGATGTTTCCGCAGCCACTCAGAATGTTTTGCTTGCTGCCCACGCCATGGGACTTGGCGCTGTTTGGACCGGAATTTATCCCATGACAGACCGGGTTGAAAAATTCAGGGAGTTGGTAAACTTGCCTAATAACATTGTACCCATGGCACTGGTTGTGCTCGGACATCCTAAAAAAGCACACAAGGCTGTGAATCGCTTTAAAGCTGAACGTGTCCACAAGGATACTTTTAAAGGTTAATATCATGTTTTGTAGGGATAATTTTATTCTGACTGCCCGTTTAAAAGCTCAGCCCGGAAAAGAGGGCGAGCTCAAGGAAGTCCTTGAAACGGGAGTGCGCGAATGTGTCGGGCAGGAAGGTCTGCTTATTTACAATTTGCATCAAGACAAAGATGATCCTGCAGTATTTTTGTTTTATGGTCATTTCAGTTCTGAAGCATCATATCGTATGCATATGGACAGTGAACCAATTCGTAAGGTTTATGATGCCGTCGCCGGGGTCACTGAAGCCGGAGTTGAAATAAAGTTCTGGACTATGCTTGAAAAAACAGGAGAATAGCAATGCCGGTTATTACTTATGCGGGAGCTGAACTTCCCGATGAAAAGAAAGAAGAATTGATTAAAAAGCTTACAGAAACAGCTTCCGAAGTAACAGGTACTCCTTCCCAGTTTATGACTGTTCTTATTCAGGAATACGCTGATAACAGCCTTGGTATGGGTGGTGAAACTGTTACTGAGATAAAAGCGCGTCTGGCTGAAAAATCCTAAGGAGGATTAAATGAAGAAATCTCTTAAGCCTAATACCATTGCTATGCCGACTCCTGTTTGGTGCGTCGGTAGCTACGATAAAGACGATAAGCCCAACGTTATGACCATTGCCTGGGGCGGCATTTGCAACTCTGCACCTCCCATGCTGACCATCTCACTGCGCAAGGCTACTTATACTTATGGCTCCATTATGGAACGCGGAGCTTATACTGTTTCCATCCCGTCCGTAGAGCATGCTGCTGAAGCGGATTATTTTGGCATGGCCAGCGGTAAGGATGCGGATAAATTTGCTGTTTCCGGTCTTAACCCGGTACGCTCTGATGTAGTGGATGCACCATACGTGGATGAGTTCCCCTTTGTTTTTGAATGTAAGGTTGCCCAGACAATCGAATTGGGGCTGCATACCCAGTTTGTGGGTGAAATTGTCGGCATCAAGGCTGATGAGAGCATTCTTGATGAGAAGGGCAAGCCTATGATTAACAAGGTTAATCCTTTTATCTACGATCACAGCAGCCTTGATTATCTGGCTCTTGGCGATGTCCTAGGTCGTGGATTTAAGATTGGTAAGAAATTTATGGAATAATTGGTGATTCTAAATGGGAATTTCTCATACACTACTTGGCGGCCATGTTGATGGCCGCCCTGATTACCTCCCCTTGATTGCGGACCCCCGTATTAACAACAAGTTATCCCTTGCCGCAATTGAGATTAAAAAAGGCAGCGAACTACATGCCCAAGTTCTGGAAGAGGGCAAATTCAGCCTGAATCTTTTTTCCGGTAAAATTTTGAGTTGTCTTAATCTGCTGCCCAGTCTTTCGGAAAAAGGTGGATGCACCGATTGTCGTTGTGTCAGCTTTTATGGGAACCTTGGAAATGTTCCCTTGCTCGAAGATGCGCCGCTGGCTCTTGAGTGTCGGATATATGAAGTTATAGATCTTGAAGATTCATCCTTTGTCATGGCTGAGATCACTGGCAGCTGGGTAAAGGGTATTTGTTTTAGAAGTAATTGTCGTCCGCCAGCAATTGAGACTCAGCCTATCTCTTTGTCAGATCGGGAAGGGCAGGGCGCCTCTATTTCAGTTATCCAAATGTAACCAGTTAATTCTGTGGGGTAGACATGTTGAACTTTTCGGTAAATGAAGAGCTTTGTGTTAAATGCGGCCTCTGCGCTCAGGACTGTTTTTACGGACTCATTGAACTGGATGAGTTTCCACGGGTTACTGATGAACAGAAATGTTTTCAGTGTCAGCACTGTCTTGCAATCTGTCCCACTGGGGCAATCTCCATTCTGGGTAATTCTCCGGAAGATTCCATTCCGCTTAAAGGGAGTCTCGCAGATGAGGACATGGTAGCTACATTGATTAAAGGACGCCGCTCAATTCGTGCTTACAAGGCGGAACCGCTGGAGCCTGAAAGAATTCAGAAATTGCTTGATGTTGCATGGCATGCTCCCACAGGTGTCAACTCGCGTTGCGTGCATATCACCCTTATGGATGATCCTGAGTCGGTAAAGAAATTTCGTGATGAAGTTTACGATCGCCTTGAAGATGCCCTTGAGAAGGGGACTTCAGAGATTCCTTATGTAGTGAATTTGTTCAAGATGGTCTGCCAGCAGATGAAGGAAAGCAATATTGATGTGCTTTTCCGTGATGCGCCTCATTTTGTAGTTGTGTCCGCACCGCAAAGCGCACCCAGCCGAGTTGCGGATATGACGATCTTTCTTTCCTATTTTGAGCTTATGGCTCAGTCCATGAAAATTGGTACTCTCTGGAACGGGATACTTAAGCGTGTAATTGAGTCCATCCTTCCGGACTTGAAAGAACGGCTTGGTATTCCCGAAGACCATGAGCTTGGTTATGCAATGCTCTTCGGCAAGCCTGCTGTTAAGTATCAGCGCACTATTGAGCGTGGGGAAGCACGGGTCAGGCGTGTTGAGTGGTAGAGTTAGTTGCGGATAAATTTAAATAGCCCGGTATTTCGGAATGAAATGCCGGGCTTTTTGTTGCCCTCTTAGATGGATTGCGTATTATGAAGTAATGGAAAACTCCCACCAATACACACAGACCGTTCGTTATCTGGGCATAACCGTTTTAAGCATTCTGGCCTTGCAATCCTGCATGGTTGTCGTGCATGAATTCACGCACAGCACCATGGCTTATCTGTTGGGCGAGATGAAAAGCCCTCTGGGGATAGTCTGGGGCAATCCGATCATGATGACCGGCTGGGATGAAGGAGTGAACTATACGCGTATTTTTGCCGAAGGAAACGATTGGCATGCAGCGGCCATAGGATTCAGCCCACTGGTAATGCACTCAATTGTGACCGGGATATGTTTGTTCCTGATGAATAGAGGCCGATTACGGGGGAAGTGGGCGTATCATATTGCTTTCTGGCTTGCAGTGGTCAACCTGATGGAGCTTGTCGCATACATCTACATGCGTGCCTTTGCTGACTACGGTGATGTGGGGCGATTCAATCAAGGTCTTCACCTATCCCCATGGTGGGTTTTCCTGCTGGGAGGAGCTTTTCTGACGTGGTTGATTTGGCTGCTCTTCCGATACGGTTTGCCGAGACTACAAAACTTCTTTGCTGCAGATAATCCTATATGCGCATGGAGTATGTTGATCCTGACTTCATTCACTATTTTTCTGTGGGGTAGCGGGATAAGGGTGATGGCTTACGTGGATGGTATGCAGAGTCTATTTGGAGTGGCCGGTATTTTTATCTTTATTGCAACTCTGGTTTTGTTCAGAGTGAAAGCTTGAATGAAACTCCCCGCCTTTCGGTTTGAAGGGCGGGGAGTTGGGGGTTATTGATTTAGTTCAAATTTATTTTTCCAAAATTTTATTACCTCTTGGGCTTCAGTGCTGTTCTTGGTTATTGTTTCAAGATTCGATATTGCCTGTTTTGCTGTTGCCGTGGCATTGTTATATCTTCCGGTGTATTTTGCTGTGCAATTTTTTTGAGTGCCTTTTAAGGCGTACTTATAACCTTTGTATAGATAAAAGTGCGTAAGTAGTTTGCACTCTGTCGCATATATTTTTAGAGGTAATTGGGTTTTTGGATCTTCTATTGCATTATTAAGAGTTTTTATGTTCTGTTCTGATAAAATGTTATCTGTTTTTTTAAGGTTGTAGCAGTTTTTATCAAAGTCTTCTGATGAGTTTGTATAATATTGTTTGGCTTCGTTTAACGCAATTATGCTGGGCATAATCTCAAGTATGTTTTTATCACGATTGGTCAGATTCGCAGCATTTTCATGGGCTAGATCAATTGTCTCATATGCTTCTTTATTTTTGCCAAGTTTCCATAAAGTTAACCCCTTAAGTATCAAGTAGTTGCCGTATAATTTGTTGTTTTTTAATGTAGTCTCTCCTGATTCTCCAATGCTATTGAGTGATTCCAATGTTTCATAATATAGTATTTTCGATGTGTTTTGTGTCTCTATTAGTGTTGCTGAAAAATTATCAGGAGTAATATTGTTAAAATGGTTGTTGTGGGCTTTAAAATTGTCCAGCTCGGCCGCCTTATTGAATGTCTCCTGTGCTGTTCTTAGTTTGTGTACAGTTTTGCATCCGCATAGTGCAAAAACTGAAATTATTATTAATAGAAATGTTATTTTTGAACGTTTGTTGCGATTTAGCATATTCTTCCCCTAAGTTATGTCTTGAAGTTTTTGGTTAGCATCTTTTTTCAATTTAACAAGGTCTATTTTGCCGCCGTCTTTTATCTCAGTGATGAAATCAGTCAGAATTTCATTCAAGGCGTCAACTGCTTTGGGTGCTGCATTTGATTCAGTCAATTCAGCTATAAGAATAGCTACTATTTCTTGTAATATCTCATCCCGGCAAAGGCGCCATTTTACCAAATCGTCCGGGCAGTCGAATATTGAGGATAAGATTGCATCAATTGCAGCTGCAGCGATATTTTTATGGCTTTGGTCTTCGAATATTGTTTCGGTAAGTAGCTCTTGGCGCAGGGCAATTCCTTTGATTACTTCAGCTATTATTTGAGCAGAGGTTTCGGCTGAAATTTCTGCTTTTCGGGATTTAAGACAGGCAATTGTCTGGTCTAAAGCTATAGCTAAAGCTTTTTCATAGTATTTATTGTCGGGATTTTTAGAATTGTCTGAAGTCCAAGCAAAAATCCAAGACGGGTTCTTCTTAATTTCGTCGCAAATAGTTTCAACAACCATGAGCATTTCGGTGTGGGTGAAGTCCGGTCTCCAATAAGGTGAAGTATTCTCTGGGGCTAAACCAGTGTCGGTGTTTGAAAGAGCTTCTAGGGTTGCTTTTGTGGCAATAAAGAGGATGTTTGTTTCTGGTTTATTTTGAGCTTCCGGCCAAACCAAATCGAGATTTTCACCTGTTTTTTCTAATACTATACGAGCCACTTCCGGTAGCATTGTATCGTCAAATAACGGCATATTAGTGCCGGCTATTCCTTTGGCTATTTCGGAGAGCAAACCGTTTATCTTGTCATCAGTTTGGGTTATTAATTTGGGGTGTTTGCTAACCACTTCAAGAGCTGTTTTAGTTAGTCTTTCTGCCCCTGATTGGCTGAATATGGGTTTGAACTTAATGGTGTCATTCCCAATCATCAAATCCAACACATCTTCTCCTACTTTCCGGGCTAGGAGTTGGCTGCCTTCTCCTTGTATGCCGAGGAAACTTCCGGGATCCGATATGGCTGTATGTCCGGCTGCGTCAAGTATTCCACGGAATATGAGTTCCCCCCATGCTTCCATTTCAAAACGTTCTTTTCTTTTTATGGTTTCGGTTTTGCTGCTTTGATTGATTGCATTGTTTTTAGCATTAACAAGGGTTGCAACTTTTTTTGCTGAATTTCCGATTAGTAGATGGACGTTTGTATTGTTTCCAAAAATTTGAGGATTTGCACCGACTGTGTCAAGTGTTGCAGTAAACAAGATAATCGGTAGGTTATCCAAGGAGTTAGTTGAGAATTCTATTTCATCAAGTTCATTGATAAAATGTTTAATTAGTTTGCCTTCAGTTGTGTTGGTGTTGAAAAGTTTTGGGTTCAATTGCAGGAAATCAATACCAACTTCTATCAGTGAGCCGGCAACTCTTTGGAGAGATGTGGCAACTGATGTTCCGTCTTCCCAACCTTGTACTGTGTATAGTGCTGCTGTGCTTTCTCTAGTGCTAGGGTCATACTCTTTTCCTGTTTGTGATCCTGCCCAGAGCATTAATTGATTCTGGGCTTGTATGGCCAAGGCAACTAATTCCTTTTTTTCGGCGTCAGACATATCAGTTAGCTCTTTATCGAGCCTAACGACCCTCGGCCATGGCTTTATGTCGCTTCCTTCAATTTTTCTCGCAAATTTTGCTCCTGGACATTTGTCATTTTCATAGAAAAATAACCAAGCGTCAGCTTTTGTCATCTCAGTTGGCAAATCAGGCAGCGGCAACACCAGTTCCCGGTTACGGGTAATATCCACATAACTCTTGTACCCGGCATCCCCGATTTTAATGGAAGCCCGTATGGCGAAGATAATTATTGTTGCGGTATCCATAATCATTATGCACCTCCGTCGGGTGTTGCTGGTGTTGATTCCGAATCGTCTTTAAGTTGGCGGATTTCTTCTTTCAAACGCTCATTTTCTGCTTTTAAATTGTCTTCTCCCTGAGCCTCAAGAAAACGTTTTTCTCTCTGTTTTGGATCACGCAATTTAAGCTTTTCGAAGAGGGAATTCATACTGCCGCTTCCTCCGGCTAAGAGCATGGAGGTCAGGAAGTAATCAATATTAGCATTCACAGAGTGTCCTTCGCCAAAGAGTATGGCGACCAGCTTTTGAACTATGTTCAGCTCTGCAGATTTGCAGAAAATGAACAGGGTGATGACGATGATGGGGGTTTTCCAGCCTTTGTTATAGGTATGCTTGATGAAGTATCTCCAGTCGAAGAGGGTGGTGAAGGATACTTCTATGAAGGTGGCGAGAATGAAGGTTTTAAAAAGTAAGGTAAGGGCTTGGTCGTATACTTGCTGGTCAGTAGTTGTTGTTGCTGGTTGAGTTGCATTTGCGGCAAAGACTGGGATTGCGCAAAGTAAAATAGCCAACACTGTTATCCAGAAGCTTGGCTTTGAAATTTTTGATGAGACTCCCATAAAACCTCCTATCTAAATCGCTTAGTGAACACTTATTATTGCTTAATGGTTATTCATAAAATACCTCTATTTTGTGGCTTGTCAATGAACTTTTCCCCGTAATCAAGCTTAAGATTGAATATCTATAAGGTGTTTAAATTGCAGTATGTTGCTCGTTTTGCGTAGTGGGGGACATTGTCAAGCTGGGCGCTGACCGCATTTAGCATCAATATGAAGATAAGCTTGGAAGTGAGTAAAGAACTTTGTTCAAGTTTAACTTTAACTTTTTGAGGATGATATTATGCGGAAAGTGGAATTGATACGTCTTGAAGCGACCGATGAGGCAACCCTTGGAGGGCTGCTGGTGGACGGGAAATCCATATGCTGGACACTTGAAGAGCCTTGGCGCGGAAACTGTCAGGACGTTTCGTGTATACCAGCAGGACGATATTCTTTGAGACTAGAATATTCGCCTTCAAAGAAATGTAAGCTATGGACTGTTAAAGGTGTGCCGGGTCGATCGTATGTTAGAATCCATAAAGGGAATACTGTTGATGATACTGAAGGGTGTCTGCTGACAGGAACTAACCCCGGATATTTGGAAGGGAAACGGGCTGTACTTGCTAGTAGGGTGGCTTTTGATGAGTTTATGCACGCTATGGGCGGAAGTCGGGAGGGGATTATTGAAATTTCATATTCTCCAACTCTGACACACGTAGAACATGTGGTTTATTAATATGTTGGCCCACCGGATAAATTCGGTGGGCTTTTTATGTATTTTACGTTTGACAATTTCAAACTATCCAATGTAATTGAGTTTGAAATTCAATTTCATAAATTAGTTCAAATTATAAATTAGGAGAAATTCCCATGCTTGACGGAGTAAACAGATTTGGAACAACAGCGGATATGATTATTCAGGAAGTGGAGTTTGATGGAGAAAAGAAACTTTTAGCCATAGATAACAAAGGATTGTATTTAACCGATCAAAGTCGGGTTGATAAAAAGCAGGCAGACATTAACAGGTACGGTGTTGATCGCCGTGTCTTTTGGGATTTGCTGGAAGAAAACGGATTTGAAACCGTTGAGTTGTTTGAAGAGAACAAGCACCTGATCAAGACTGTAACTGCCGGCAAATCTAAGATGGTCAACCCCCTTAAGGCTTCCAAGCGTAGTATGAAATAACCCTTTTCATACGAAGAAACTGAAATACCCCCTGCCATAGTGAAATGTCAGGGGGTATATTTTTCATGCTGGTTGAAAGATAAGTATTGTACCTAAAGGTATGTACTTGACTAAATGCAATGCTCGCCTATTTTGGGTTACAGGAAATAGGGGGGTAATTACTCAGTTTCAGATCTCATAATATGAACTTATTTTCCTTGATTTACAGCATGATAAGTAAGAGGATGGCTCGCAAATACAGGGGGAATTATGAAAATAACAAAATGGGGTCCGGAAGAAAAAAAGCAGTGGCTTGAACAGGCTGTCATAGAAAAGAACTACCAGCGCGATGTTTTGGATAGAATTTTTGCGTTGTCTAATTCATACCGTAGAGAAAAATACGGCCAGCTTTCCTATGATCCGGAACGTTATCCTATATATGCACTTCTTTCACAGAACTGGGTTGATGGTAAACCTACAG
Organism: Maridesulfovibrio sp.; assembly: GCF_965230075.1. GTDB lineage: Bacteria > Desulfobacterota > Desulfovibrionia > Desulfovibrionales > Desulfovibrionaceae > Maridesulfovibrio. Next base: position 1,925,073 of record NZ_OZ245945.1, read on the forward strand.
CGCTAATCACAGCCGGGGTACACGGGTACGAAGTCGGCGGTATATACGCAGCCCTTGAATTTCTTGAAACCACTGCACTTGAGTATGCGGATAAATTTAACCTTGTGGTTGTTCCGTGTGTAAGTCCTTGGGGATATGAAACCAACAACCGTTGGAATCCACATGCAGTCGATCCTAACAGGTCCTTTTGTGTTGAGAATAAAGCGGAAGAATCAACGTTATTGAAACAGTTTGCGGCGACGATTCCCGGAGAGATAGCTGTGCATATTGATCTGCATGAAACAACAGACAGGGATAAGACAGTTTTTCGTCCGGCGTTGGCTGCTCGTGACGGGGTAGATATTCCTATCGAGGAAATCCCGCAAGGATTTTATCTTGTTGCAGATGAAGAAAGGCCGGAACTTCCTTTTCAAGAAGCGGTTATTCGCTCGGTGGAGAAGGTTACCCGTATTGCAGATAAAGACGAGGAAGGTAAGATTCTCGGTAAGCCTGCGGTGTCTCATGGAGTCATTTATTACCCCATGCGTGAGTTGGGATTAAGCGGCACACTGACAAATGCGCGCTTTCATACGACTACCGAAGTATATCCTGATGGAGACTGGATGACAGCCGAGGAAAGCGTTGAAGGTCAGCTTGCAGCTATTCGGGGCGGATTGGACTATGTGATTAAGAATCCGGGGTAGTTAATCAGAAAGCATTGTTCAAATCAAAATCCCCTTGCCATGTTGAGGTTGGCAAGGGGATTTTAAGATTTGAGGCTATAAGTATTATCGACGGTCTACATGGATAATAACTTTTTTGGCGCCATGTCTGTCGTTGACTAAACTTACGTTGCTGAATTTTAAATCTTTAATTTCTAGGCCGCCGATTCTTATGGAATATGTTCCGGGGCAATAAACAAAGGCCATATTGTCAACTTTTGCTTCCAGAAGACAGGGACCACTTTGTGCCGGTGTTGGAGTTGAGAGCCTGCCGATAATGAAAGATGTTAATATTACAGTCACAAGCAGTATGCATTTCAGCATTTTGTTACGCACTGTTTCACCCTCGCTGTTTTAGTTAGGCTATATGTTTTAAACGCTACCTATTGGGTCCGTTCCTTCAAGCCCAACACTTCCTGAATTTTGAGATCATCTATATTCTCTTTGGTGATCAGATGTACATCGATTATGGTTTCCGGCGGTATTTTGCCGTCTCTGACTGCCATTGCAGCTTGAGTCACCGCAACTCTTCCTATTTCATATGGGTCCTGCGCTACACCTGCTGCAATTCTGCCTTCCTTAATGTCCTGAATCATTTCCGGGTCAGGGTTGAATGCAACAAAGCTGAGTCCGTCAAGCTTATTTAATTCTCTCAGTGTCTTAAGTAATATTTCACTGCTGCTTTCATTAAAGCCGACAACAGCATTGATAGTCTTTTTCTTGTTTGGATTGTCATTGCCATACATGGCTAAGCGAATTTGGGAGGAGCCTTTCTTGAGTTCTTCACCAACATAAATAGCTTTGCTGATTTTAAGTTTTGATTCAGTTTCCTTAAGCTGGGCCTTAAATCCTTCAAGTCTGCTATTTACAGGAGAGTTACCTCTGACAAACAAACCTAATACGACTGTTCCTGAATCCTTCAATTCGTCTTGCAGGAACTTTGCGGCCATTTTCCCGCCTTTGAAATTTTCAGAATGAACATATCCGGTTTTTTGATTACCGAAGACTTTTGAGACCATCTGAATGACCGGGATTCCTCTGCGCATAGCTTTAATGATGAAATCTTTCATTCTCAGGCTGTGTACCGGGGAAATCACAATGGCGTCCATTTTGTTGTTGATGCACCAATCTATTTCAAGTTTTTGCTCCCTGAAGTCTCCAAGCCCCGCGGGAGTGAGCCAATAAATTTTGACATTACCATCATTGGTCGCAGCTTTGACAGCGCCTTTTTTCAACAGGTGCCAGAAGTCTAGGTCCCCACGTTCCGGAATTACCGCAATTTTAAGTTTATTGGAGCCGGAAATGTCAGCCGCTTTTGCTGGGGGCGCAAAGATCAGGGTTGCGAAAATTAAAATTAATATAGTAGTTATTCTAGCTAGTTGCATGGTGCTGCGTGATGTCATCTTATCTCCTTGGACTGTTGGAAGGTGAGTGGTGATTTTGCGGGTAGTGTAACTTCAAGGAATTATTCATTCAAGGGAGAAGTTTTATTATTACGTAAGACGGCTATCTCTTAACCCATCCCCGAGCCCTCATGCATTTGTCAAATTCTTTGGTTCTGCTGTAATTAGCGGAAAATCTGGCACTATTGGTTGTCATTGTCCTTGATCTGTCTCCTTTACCCATTTGGAGCTTTTCTGTTGTACGCTCCTCGCATTCTTTTCTGTCTTTTTTGAATTCTGATTTGGCGACAGCCGGGTCGGGGTAGTTATCATTATGCCAAGAGGAACAACCACCGAGAACCATTAACAACACAGTAAGAGTAATAATTCTTTTCATATTTAATATCCGTTGGAATAGCAGGTCAGGTTAGTTTCCGGAAGGTGCAAAGCGTTTGCTTAGAAAGTCGCTGAGGCCCTGATTTACGCCCTGACCGCATTTGGCAAACGGGCAGCCAAGTTCGTAAGGAACTTCGATAGGGTCAGGAGAGCCGGAGTATATAACTGTTCCTGCCTGTCCCTTACTTTCTTCTACAAGCAATTCCACAACCAGAAAACAGGTGTTCGGGCCGCTTTTAGCGCGTTCAATTTGAGGTGACCAGGTATTCACCATCACCGGATATTTACGGAATGAAGGTCCATAGGTCAGAGAATCGCTGAATCCGACTTGTTGCTGTGCGCCATGGGCGGCAACTTTCGGGGAAATGGAGCCAACTCGGGCTTCAATAAGGTAATCAACTTCACCGTTAGGCTGATATTTATAGCCCATCCCGGCTAACGTCTGGATCATATTCTGCGCAATAGGAAGTGAGCCGGTTTCGACTCGTTCTGGGCTGCCGCTTTTTTTCAACTGGAAGAGAACGACACGAACGTTAAACGAGCCAAGAGTCGGATTGAAAGAAGATAAAGGTGTTGGGGGTGTCACGGTACGGGTAGAGCATCCGCTGAGGCAGAAGATGGAAAGAATTACAATTGAAAAGAGAAGCAACTTTTTACACATAATAACTCCATGGTGTTTTGTTTTGTCTGAAAATAATTCGATGTGAAGTCCGTTAATAAGGCAAATTTGTCAATGGGGGTATTATAGATTCGGAAAAGTTAGTTGCTTTTTTTACAGATAAATCATCGGCAGAACAATCGATAATGTAATCCACATGATAATTACCAGCGGGGTGCCGACCTTTAAGAAATCCGTAAATGAATATTCACCGGCGTTCATTACCAGCAGATTGGTTTTGTAGGCCATAGGGGTGGCAAAACTCATATTGGCACCGAACAGGACCGCCAATACGAAGGGTTCCGGTTGAAGGTTTAACTGGTGGGCAATGGATAATGCTATGGGAGTGCCGATTACAGCTGTCGCATTATTGGAGATGATGTTGGTGAAGATGGCCATCAGCAACATGAGGCCACTGATAATCATGGCTGCCGGGGCATCACCGCTCAATGCCACGAAAAGCTTACCCAGAAAGTCTGCGCCACCTGTTATAAGCATGGCCTTGCCGAGGGCCAAACTGGTTACAACAATCAGAATTACCTGCACGTTGAGGGCCCTTGTGGCGTCTCTCCACGTTATGCATCCGGTCAGGATCATGAACAATGCTCCGCATGGTGCGCTGATGGCTATTGGCAATATGCCGAATGCGGCGGTCAGTATTATTCCCAGCATGATGCTCATAGCCAGGTGAGCCTTACGGGAATACGGAAGATCCATTGCGGAATCCAGAACCAGCACTTTGGTGTTCGTTTTGAGTTCCGATATTTTTTGTCTTGGACCTTGCACGAGTAGAATGTCACCTAGTTCCAGTTTTATGTCGCTAATTTTATCCAGGTAGCGTTTGAGCTTTTTGCCGGAACGGTGGATAGCTAGCGGAGTCATGCCTGTACGTTCTGCAAAATGATATTTTTTAAGTGTGGTCCCGTTCAGCGGTGAGCCTTGGTATATTACAATTTCTGCTATCTGCTGATCTGTCGCTTCAAAGGGGTGTTCGGCATCAAACGGAACTACTGATCCTACAGGATACAACGTTCCGTGCAGGATTTTTTCGAATTCCTTCAATTGGTCAGGGGTGTCGTTAATGACCAGATGATCCCCGGCCTGTAGAATGGCTCCCGGATGCAGGTATATCGGTTTTCCTTCTCCACGCTCAATGGCTGAAACCTTCATGGCATTGTCTGTCAGTTCAAATGCTTTTGAAAGGGGACTTCCTTCCAGAGGACTGCCCTCGGTAACTTCCAAGTGAGCGGTAAAGATTCGCGGAGAACTGTCTGTAAGGGTAATCTCTATTTGCGGGATGATGCGCGGGGCGACTTGCCAAAGATAAAAAATTCCGATGCTTCCGGCGATAACTGCCGGTAGTACAAAATCAAACATCTCTATACGTTTCAGGCCCATATCTGCTGCGACCGTGACAACCAGCAGGTTTGTGGATGTACCGATAGTTGTGGCAGTTCCGCCGAGCAGGGTGGAAAAGCCCATGGGCATTAATACAGATGAGGCAGGCGCACCTGTTTTTAAGGACACGCTTATAAGGACAGGCAGCAGCAGAACCACTACGGGAACATTATTAATAAAGGCGCTGATGAATGCTCCCAACAGCAGGGTAAGTAGAAATGAAATGGAAGGGCTTTTCTTCCATGCCCGCGCTAACAGGCGGCCCATGGGGTCCAGTGAGCCTGTTCGCAGAATTCCTTGTCCGGCAATCATGAGTGCGCATACTGCAATCAGGGCCTCATTGCCGAAGCCGTAAAAGAAGTTTGCTGCGTGGAAGGGTTCTCCATTTGACATATAGGGGAAAAGTTGAAATCCAACCGTCAGGATCAGGAGGATGAGCAGGCTTGAAGTTTCGAGCGGAATTGTTTTTCTGCTGAATAGTACCAATGCAGCAGCCGTCAAAACCAATACTGCCAGTGCGTGAAGGTCCGGAAGTGGAGGTAGAGTCATGGATATTCTCCAGTAGCAGGATGAGTATGGTTCACATATTTACATGTCTTCCCGAATCTTTCGTTCGAATTCAGTGCGGTCCTTGCCCACGTAGAATATGAAGGTGCAGAGCATAACAATCATGCAGCCGATAAGCGCGTCCTTAGCTGCACCGGAAAGTGCTATGAGGCAGAATGCGCAGGCCAGAAGTGATGATACGATCTGCAGCCATGCTTTCTTGGCGTGGAATCCATAGCGGCGCAGCAGGTTGAGTGCCGAGTAAAAATAGGGTGGTAGAGTCAGGAGAACGGCTATAGATGCAATATTACCGAACAGGGATTGGGTGTTTCCACCTTTTGAAAGCAGCATCAGTACCACCAAAAGAATGCTCATCATGATGGAGGAGAGAATTAAGCCCATGACAGGGGTGCCGTGGTTGTTTTTACGGCCGAAAATTTCCGGAAGGGTTCCGTCGCTGGAAGCCCTCGCTCCCGCTTGTGAAACCAGCATCATCCATGATCCCAGCGATGCCAGACAGGCAAAGGCGGTTACAGCGGAAACCACTTTGGGAATATACTGGGCAAAGGGCAGGGTCGCGCAGATATGACCCATAGCCAGTGAAAAGGGTGCGCCGGAAGCAGTCATCTTCTCCGCAGGGAACATGCCGGAAATAGCGGTGCAGGAAAGGATATAAACCAATCCGGCAAGCGCAGTGCCGATCATGGTGGAAAGGGGAATGGTTCGCTTGGGATTTTTAACCACCGCAGTGTTCACGGCGGCACTTTCAACACCGATAAAACTCCAGATGCACAGGATTATAGCCGCCAGAACCGCAGAGTCCGGGGTATGGCCTTTGACCAGCCAGTTGGCGTTGAACTGTACGCTGTCAAAATAGAACCAGCCCACTGTGCCGGTGACAACCACCGGGATAAGCAGCAGGACAACTCCTACGGAGACCAGACGTCCGATCCAATCCGCACCAAGGATGTTGATTCCGGTAAATACCCAGATGATCACAATGGAGGTGATGCCCGAAGCTATCGGGTCCTGCAGGGGCGGGAAAAATACCGACAGGTAGTCCACGCCGGTAATAGCTATGGCAAGGTTTCCGATCCAGTTGGCGTGATAGTAAAGCAGTCCGGATTGGTACCCGAGTATGGGGGCAACTTCGCCGGAATAGGCAATAGGACCACCTTCTTGAGGATTTTCCATTCCCAGTCGTGAATATACATACGCCAGTGCCAGTGCTCCTACTAATGCAACGGCCCAGCCGAGTATGGTAATACTGCCGATGGATGCAAGGTTGGCAGGTAGTAACGCAATTCCGGACCCCATCATGTTACCGGCTACAACTGCTGTACAGGCAACTACACCCATTTTCTTATGTTCAGCTGACATATCCTGCATCCTCCACTGATTATCAATTATCACTTAAGTTCAGCATGCCTTTTTACGGCTCGATTATAGAAGTAGATCGGGACATAGGTGAACACCGCAATCCCCACGACCAGAAAACCAATGTAGCCCGCTGAAGCCGGAAAACCTTCGTCCAGTACTGCCTTTGGCGGGATGAATCCGAAAACAAAAACAAAGATACAAGTTACTATGGCAAGCCCCGATACGCACCAGATTCCGATCTTGCCGCCGGGAATGGTGTAGCCCCTTTTTACGTCCGGTCTTATGTAACGCAGTCTTATGGCCGCAGCAAACATGAGCAGATACATGATCAGATACAACTGCACCGCAAGTGCGCTCATGAGCATAAACGCGCTCGATACCGTGGGCATGAACAGGATAGCGCAGGAAACCAGCGCCGAAAGTCCGCTCTGGATGATCAGGATATTTGTGGGGATGCCGAAACTGTTGGTTTTCTGCCAGCGTTTGGGCAGGTAACCTTCGTGTGCAACCTCGCGTATACCCTTGGAAGGCCCGACCATCCATGTAATGACCATGGTTAAGGCCCCGTATGCCATCAGGAAACAGATGATCGGGGTCATGAATTCCATTTTATGGATTTGGAAAAGCTTATCGAAAGCCTGACACACTCCGGCGCTGAGGCTGACTCCATCAGCAGGAACAACCATGGCGATTGCCAGTGAACCCAGTGCGGACAGGCCTATTATCAAGGCACTGGCAGCAAAAATAGCCTTGGGATAATTAACTGCCGGGTTGCGGACTTCGTTTACATGTACTGCCGACATTTCCATTCCGGTAAATGAAATCAACATAGCCGCCAGCAGCATAAGTTGTTGCAGGCTTTCAATGTCAGGCATGAGAGCTGCGGGAGTAAAGGGAATCTGTACCGTGCCGCCGGAAAGAACATGTTCAACACCGAGTACAATTATCAGTATGCCGGGTATGATCGTGCCGACTATGGCCCCTGATGAACTGAAGAAAGCTGATAGTTTCATATCCCGGAAGTTCAGGAAGGTAGCCACCCATAAGGTCAACTGAATGACCGCAACAATGAACCATTTGTTGTTCGCGAGTTGCGGATCAAAAGTGTAGGCAATAGCCGATCCGCCAAAAGCCAGCACCGCCGGAAACCATGGCAGGTTTTCCACCCATTGCATGAAGATGGCTACAAAACCCCATTTGGGTCCGAAAGCTTCCTTAACCCAGAGATAAACGCCGCCTTCATCATCCCAGCCCGAAGCAAGCTCTGCAGCAACAAGGGCTGAAGGGATGAAGAAACTCAGCGATCCCAAAGCCAGATAGAATATTAATCCCCAGCCATATTCCGCGAGTCCCGGCAGGGCGCGTAACGACAGAATCGCCGCCACATTAATCATCATCAGTGTAAAGACTGATAATTTATGCTTGGAGCCTGATTCTGTCATACGGCCCTCCGGTTAAATTGTAACGCTTTAGTCAATTTACTTCTTCAAGCACATGGTTTTGAAGTACTTTTTGCCGTCACGCACAACCCGTTCAACTCCGTGAATATCGCTTTCGTATCCGGGGAATACATTTTCGAAATCCTGACGTGCCATAAGGTAATCGAATACGGGCTGCGCTTTGTCGTTAAGAATTTCGCCACCCATGATTACCGGGATGCCGGGAGGATAGGGGACGACCATTACCGCCGGAATACGGTCTTTCATTTCAGAGAGTTCCACATATTCGACGTTTTTACGAACCACGGCGTGATAGGCTTCGGATGGCTTGATGGCTTGATCCGGAATCACTTGGAATGCGGCCTGCATTTTATCAAGCAGCTTGTGTTCTTTGTAATAGTTGTGAATAGCGTTGCAGTGGTTTTTTACGCCGACTCCGGTATATGTTTCAGGGTAATCCTTGACCAGACCGGGTAGAACGATATCCAGCGGCAGGTTGGCGTCGTAGACTTCCTTGAATTTGAGCAAACCGGCAAGCAGCGAGCCCTGCTTGGCCTTGTTCGTGCCCATGGAGTTGAGCATGAGGAAGGAGTAGTAGTCGGTTTTTTCGCAGACTATACCGTGGTTGATCAGGTAGTCGGTTACTATGGAAGCCGGAATACCTTCGTCTTCCATGCTGCCGTCATGACGTAGTCCGGGAGTGGTAAAAGTCAGTTTGATGGGATCGAGCATGGCGTATTCTTCTTCCATATCCTCAAAGCCATGCCAGTTATCATCAGCAGTGAATACCCAGGGATGTTGGTTGGTGCAGAGATATTCCGTGTCTACTTCCTCAAACTTTTTGTAGTCCTTGCCCACGAGCACTTTTTCCGGCTGCCACATCTCAAAGAACCAGCTGCCTTGCTCTTTCATTTCGCTGGCAATCATGGAAACTTTTTTGCGCAGATTAATGGCTTCGACCATGGTGTCATGCATGAGCACTTCACCGTTGTCCTCCATCATCTTTGTGGCAACATCCAGAGATGCGATCATGCTGTACTGCGGCGAGGTAGACCCATGCATCATGTAAGATTCGTTGAGTTCGTCAGGATCAATTTTAACAGCGCTTCCGTCACGCACATGCAACATGGAGGCCTGTGAAAATGCTGTCAGCAGTTTGTGGGTGGAGTGTGAGCAGAAAATGGGTGGATGATGTTCATTGCGATCATCGTTAGCCATGCCGAAATGATCTTTGTACATGGGATGAAAACGGGCGTAGGCATACCAGGCTTCGTCAAAATGGAGGTTGTCCACACTTTTCTGGAGCTGCTTCTTGATGTTTATGACGTTATAGCAGACCCCGTCGTAGGTGGAGTTGGTAAGGGCGGACATGCGTACGCTTTGTTTTTTGAGCTCTTCAGGAATGAGCTTATTGTCACGTACTTTATCTTGTATTGATTTCTGGGAAAATTCAGAAAGTCGGCAGGGACCGATTATGCCGCGTTTGTTGCGCCTAGGCACCATGTAGATGGGATAGGCATCGGTAATGACCATGGCGTAGTTGAGCGACTTATGACAATTGCGGTCTACAAAGGCGATATCGTCACGGACTAACTGGCTGCGCCAGATGATTTGGTTGACGTTGGAAGTGCCGTTAAGCACGTAGTAGGTCTGGTCTGCGCCGAATACGCGGGCCGAGTTCTTCTCAGCATCACCGACCACTCCGCTGTGATCGAGTAGGGAGCCTAATTCAGGTACTGATATGGAAAGGTCGGACCTAAATACATTCTCGCCGTAGAACTTGTGCATTGCCACACCGGCTGGACTTTTGAGAAATCCTTCACCGCCCATATGCCCGGGGGTATGCCATGCGTATTTGTACGCCTCGGAGTACTTGACCATTTCCCCGAAGAACACAGGAAAAACAGATCTGACGTATTCGACAAGACGGGTTTCAATACGTCCGGCCAGAAATTCTGCGGTTTCTGCAGTCTTCCAGAGGCATTCATTGATCTGGCTTAAAACATCAGTGGGGATATTATTCATCGACATCCGTTCGGTTAGCAGAAAAATGGGTATTTTCTTATTCCGCTTACGGATTTCATTAAGCAGATGTTCGGGAGTATCTTCCTCGTCGTCCCTCTCAAAGCGGATGTCCCAGTCAATGACAACCGCCCCCAGATCGGCACGTGAAATGAAGATTTCAACAGCATCTTCATAACTATATGACGGATATACCGAACATTCCTGTTCCTTGATCAATTCATTTTCAAGGCTACGCAGTCTCAAGCCTTCATCGGTCTTTGTGTCAAACTGGGCTGAAACAATAAGCACCGGCCACATATGTTTGGTAATTTTCATCCCCAACTCCTCGTGTTTAAGCAAGATCATATGTTGTCAAAAGAATACTTATAATTTCTACTACACCAATAAAAACGGCAATGCTACATCAATTACGTAATTGAGCATTCAAGTCGTGTAGTGATCAACATTTATCCCCATAGATATTGCAAAAAAAATTAATCAAACTAATTTGGTGAGAGAGGGGATTAAATGAACAACTATACTGACGTAAAGATATTGATAGTCGAAGACAATTTTTCGCTGCGGCGCACCATTACTGACATACTGCGTACAGTTGGTGTAACTGAGATTATTCATGCCGAGGATGGTAAAGTAGGGCTGAAGCGATTGAGGGAAAATGACGACGTTGATCTGATTATGCTGGATTGGGACATGCCTGTGATGACCGGCATTCAGATGCTGCGAGAACTACGTTCCTCAAATTCCCAATACAGCGATCTTCCTGTATTGATGCTTACTGCACACGGTACACAGGAAGACGTGATAGAAGCAATTCAGGCCGGGGCCAGCGACTATATCGTCAAGCCTTTTACTCCCCAAACTGTCTACAACAAACTGAAAAAATTGTTGAAAATCTAAGTCGGAAGCTTCACCCACAGTTCGGTTTCGTTCTGTTCGTCTGAAACCGTGAAACCAATGTCTCCTTCGTGTACTTGCGCGATGAGCCTTGCGGAATAGGTTCCAATCCCGGTGCCGTGATGCTTGCCTGCGGTGGCGTACTTTTCGAAAAACATGTCTCTTATTGCCAGAGGGACTGCTCCCTTGTTTCGCATTTTCAACTTAGCTGGATTACCTGACTCGATGCTGATGTGGATGGCTTCATCTTCGGGCGATGCATCAAGAGCGTTGCGTAAGAGGTTGGCCACCATGGAATAAATGAGCAGCTTCTCGCCCTGTACAAGAATATTTTGTGCTCCATCATATTCGACGTTGTCCACGTTTAGTTTCAAGCCGATGTTCTTGGATGTTGTGATAGTCTCCACTTCTCTGACACACTCGTTTACCACCATCATCAGGTCTACTTCTTCTGGGTGGAGGGTATAGCGACCTTGTTCCATCTTGAAGAGATCAAGTGAACTGTTTATGAGGCGAAGCATGTTTTTGCCGGCGGCTTCGATCCTACTAAGCATGTCTAATTGTGATTCTGTTAGGTTGTCTCCGGTCATTTCCATGAGTTGTGGCAAGCTCAAGATGTCTTGAAGCGGGTTTTTAAGGTCGTGACGGGTCATTCGTTCCACGTCCTCACGCAGCTTTATGGCTTGTCTGAGAGCGAGGTGATTCTTAACCCGTGCTTTGACGATGGATGGGTTAAAAGGTTTGGTGATGTAATCAATGGCTCCCAGTTCAAGGCCCTTAGTTTCGTTCCCGGCCTCGGTCAGTGCGGTAATAAATATGACTGGAATGTCACGGGTCGCTGCATCCTCCTTCAGCCTTTGACAGACCTCGTACCCGTCCATTTCCGGCATCATGATATCGAGCAGGATCAGGTCCGGTTTTTCCTCTTCAATAACTTCCAGTGCATCAATTCCGTTTAAGGCAACGCTGACGTCATAATCTTCGTCAAGGGTTTCTAGGAGAATATCAATATTCTCCTCAGTATCGTCTACAACAAGGATGTTATGTCTTTTAGGCTCTGTATTCACGGTTATTCCTTTCTTTAGATTGGCGGCATCGTGTGTTTTTCGGTCAGGATTGGAATTTTTTGTCCATCTCTTCTTTCATCTGCCAGTACTTCATGATTTCCATCAGCACATCTTCCAGAGATACGAAAATTTTTGCCAGCCTTGGCTCGAACATTCCGTTATTGTCTCCAATATAGGCCAGTGCTTTATCCACGGGCCACGGGTCCTTGTAGGGTCTTTTCATAGTCAGGGCATCAAACACATCGGCGATGGTGACTATGCGTGCTGATTCGGGAATCTGTACACCTCGCAGATCATCGGGATAGCCGCCGCCGTCCCAGCGTTCGTGGTGCGAACGTGCGATTTCGGATGCCATTTCAAAAAGCGGGCTTTTGCTGACTGAGAGAATTTTGTGCCCGATGGCCGAGTGCTTGCGCATGATCACCCATTCCTCGTCTGTGAGAGGGCCGGGCTTTTTGAGAATTGAATCCGGGGTGCCGATCTTGCCGGTGTCGTGCATGGGGGCGGCCATTTTGAGCAGTTGCTGCTTGTGAACGGGCCAGCCTATGGCCCTGGCAAGAGCTACGGAATAATCGGCCATGCGCCAGATATGTACTCCGGTATGGTCGTCGTTGTAGTGACCGGCCTGACCAAGCATGTAGATGGCGTCTTTCTGGCCTTGTTTGATTTCTTTGGTCTGCTCAATCACCACCCATTCACAGGCTCGTTGCTGATCCGCAAGTGCCAGATGAGTTTTTACCCTTGCCCGTACAACGGGCGGGGAGATGGGTTTGGTGATATAGTCCACCGCCCCCATTTCAAAGCCTTTGGTCTCGTCCTCAACTTCGGTCATGGCGGTGATGAAGATTATGGGAATCTTAGCGGTGTGCTTATCCGCCTTCAACCTCCTGCATACTTCATAACCGTCCATTTCCGGCATCATGATATCGAGCAGGATCAGGTCCGGCGGAGTTTCCTCTACGACTTCCAGCGCGTCCAGTCCGTTCATGGCAACACTGAGTTCGTAATCTTCATCAAGAATCTCCAGCAGGAGATCTATATTGGTCTCTGTGTCATCGACAACAAGAATCAACGGTCTGTCTTCGTTACTCATTACCATCTCCGAGAGTTGATTGAATGTTTTCAATTATTGCGGCTGCATCCTTGAACTTATATCTCTTGACGAGTTTTCCCAGTGTGAGGATTTCTTCGCCGAGATTTTCCGGCCACTCGTAGCCGTTCATTTCTTCGATTATGGGCGCGCAAAGCTTGGGCTTACGGGCTTTGACCTGTTCCTGTAGACGGGCGCTTGCATCAAGCAGGGTGGCGTAATCTACCGTTTCGCCACCGATTTCCTCTTCCTGCTTTTGCGCATCTTCGGCGGCTATGGGCGCTAAGGCTTCGATCAGTGTACCGAGTGTGGACTTGAAGCGTGCAAGGTCTTCTGCCCCTGCGGGGTCTCCGCTCTTGAGTGCTCCTTCCACGACTGCTGCGGCCTCCTGTAATTCCCCGGCTCCGATGTTCCCGGCCAGTCCCTTGATGGTATGGGCCAGTATCTGGGCATCATCGGGATGTTCGTTAGCGATGAGTGACTCCACTTCATTGCCACTCTGGGCATAGTTGTCATGCACTTTAACGAGCAGTTCCCGGTAAAGTTTGCGGTTGTTGTTGACCCTCATCAGCCCCGATTGGATGTCGATACCGGGGATTTCATCCGGTAATTCGACTTCTTCCTGAACTGATTCCGGCTTTTCGGGTGCCAGCTCCCTTTCTCCGTCGGGGATCAAGCGGGAAAGGACTTCGTAAAGCTCGCTGGGATCGATGGGTTTGGTAATGTGGTCGTTCATGCCGTGGGCGAGACTCTTTTCGCGATCTCCGGCCATGGCATGGGCAGTCATGGCCACGATGGGCAGATCGTCAAATTTCTTGTCTGCACGCAGGAGAGCGGTGGCTTCAAGACCGTCCATCTCAGGCATCTGGATATCCATGAGTACAAGGTCATATGATTGGGCGTGAGCCTTTTCCACGGCTACGCGGCCATTCTCGGCGATATCCACCACAAGGCCGACCCCTTCGAGCAGCTCGCAGGCCACCTGCTGGTTGATCTCGTTATCCTCGGCCAGCAGAATCTGAGCTCCACGGGTATGGAGCATGGTATGTGAGAATTCGTCGCTGCCGATGTCGCGTAAGCCGCTTCTTTCCACCTGCTGCCCGAATACTTCCATTATGGTATTGAAGAGCACCGACTGTCCTACAGGCTTGACCAGAAAACCGTCGAGGCCCACTTCCTGCGCTTGGTTGATAACCTCCTCGCGCCCGTAGGCGGTGACCATGATGATAGTCGGCACATCCTTGAGTACAGAGTTGTCCTTGATGCGACGGGAGGTTTCAATGCCGTCCATTTCAGGCATCTTCCAATCCATGAGCACCAACTTGAAGGGGGGCTCGGCTGTTTCCAGAATATCAAGGGCCTCGGGTCCTCCGGAAGCAACTGTGACTTTGAATTCGAAGTCTTCCAGCATTTCGCGGAGAATGTTCTGGGAGGTGATATTGTCATCCACTACTAGAACATTTAGGCCTACGAAATCTTCCTTGATTAGGAATTTCTTCCGGCCTTTTTCTTCATTTATGGCTAGCTTCGCATTGAACCAGAAGGTAGAACCTTTGCCGTATTCGGAATCAGCCCCGATCTCGCCGTCCATCATTTCCACAAGACGTTTGGAGATAGTTAGCCCCAGACCTGTGCCGCCGAATTTGCGGGTGGTGGAGGTATCGGCTTGTGAAAAGGCGGTGAAGAGTTTACTCTTCTGCTCCTCGGTCATGCCTACGCCGGTGTCGCTGACTTCGAAACGCAGCCTGATGTCCTTGTCGCGTTGTTCCTCAACCCCGATGTTTACCACGATTTCACCTTCTGAGGTGAACTTCACGGCATTACCACACAGGTTGATGAGAATCTGGCCCAGCCGCAGCGGGTCTCCGATGAGATTGAGCGGTACGTCCTGATCAACACGGAAGAAGAGTTCAACCCCTTTCTCCTGTGCCTTGACGCTGATCAGGTTGGAGAGATTGTCCAGAATATCTTCAAGGCTGAAGTCCACGTGCTCGATATCAAGCTTCCCGGCTTCAATTTTGGAGAAGTCCAGAATGTCGTTGATGATGCGCAGTAATGCCTTGGCTGCCATGTCGATTTTTTCTAGGTAATCACGTTGCTTGGAGGTGAGTTCGGTTTTCAGTGCAAGATGGCCCATGCCTAGGATGGCGTTCATGGGGGTCCGGATTTCGTGGCTCATATTAGCCAGAAAATCAGACTTGGCTCGGGTGGCCTCCTCAGCTTCATCAAGAGCAGCAACAAGCTGAGTTTCCATTTCTTTACGGATGGTTATGTCTTCGAAAGCAACCGCCACACCGCCGCCGACTTCTTCATCTACAGGAGCTGCACTGGTGCTGATCCAGACCGTATCGCCCTGAGGTCTGTTGACTCCCATTTCCACACTTTTGATGACCCGATTTTCTTCAAGGCATCTGGAGGCCGGGAATTCTTCAACATTCATCAGGGTTCCATCTGGGTGTATAATTTCCCATTTGTCATCACTGACTTTTCTTTCGGTGTGCTCATCAGCCGTAACTCCTAGAATTTCGTTGGAGATAGAGTTGGCTGTTATTATCTTGCCGCTCTGGGCTATCATGGTTACGCCGACCGGGAGAGCATCGAAGAGTGCTGATAGTTGTTTCTGTGAGCGTTCGATTTCCTGAAAGGCTTTATTGCGATCTGTGATATCCAGCAACCAGCCGAGGATTCCTTCCTCTCCGTCATAAGTAATGGGCAGGTAGGTGATCAGGATGTCACGTTCTTCGCCTTCAGCGTTGTACATCTTGATTTCCCAGTTGCTGACAATGCCGTGCTCCTTCATTTCCCGGACAATATTATCCCGGTCAGATGTGTTCACATAAAGGTCAGGGGATTCGTCGCCAATGCTGACACCGTACATTTCCCTGAATCTGGGATTGGCAAAATGGATGACACCTTTGGTAGAGAAAGCCACTCCCACCGGACTGGTGTCGAGGATGTATTGCAACTGTTCTTTGGATTTGAGCAGTTCTTCTTCCATGGCTTTCTGGTCGGTTATGTCCTGCTTGATTGCCACATAGAATTCGATTTCATCTTTGTTGCCCAGAATTGGTGAGATAACTGCGCTTTCCCAGAACAGGTCTCCGTTTTTCTTTTTATTGATGAATTCGCCATGCCATGTGTTCTTGGAATTGATGGTTTCCCAGAGCTCTTTGTAAAAATCATCCGAATGCTGTCCGGACTTCATTACATTGGTGCTGATACCTACCGCCTCTTCGGCGGTGTAGCCAGTCACTTCGGAGAACATGGGGTTCACATATTCAATGATGCCGTTCTTGTCAGTGATGACAACTGTGACAGGGCTTTGCTCAACAACGGATGATAGCTTTTTCAGAGCCCACTCAGCTTCACGCCTTTCGGAAATATCATGAAAGACGACTACTGCCCCATCAACCTCATTTTCCCGTTCAATAGGAGCAGCCGTATATTCGACCGGGAAGCTGCTGCCGTCCTTGCGCCAGAGAACTTCGTTGTCGATTTTGAAGCGGCGTGCTTCGGTGAAAGCACGATGCATGGGGCAATCTTCCACTCCGTATTCTGAACCGTCAGCGTGGTGGTGATGGATCAGATCGTGAATGGGCTGTCCGAAGACTTCGTTCGGTTCATAGCCGAGCATATTGAGTGCTGCCTGATTGATGAACAGGATGCAGCCTTCGCTGTCCACACCGAAAATACCTTCACCCACAGATTGCAGGATATTGCGGTTCATTTCTTCTGCATGAAGCAGAGCTTCTTCCTGCTTTTTCCTTTCGGATATATCGCGTAAGGAGCCCACGGCGAACCATTCGTCTTCGTGTTTGAAAGAAGAAATAGCTATTTCCACCGGGAAGCTGCTTCCGTCCTCACGTATTGCGGTTTCTTCCATAATACCGCCGATGACCGGTCCTTGACCTGTTTCGCGGAATTTCTCCAAACCGAGTAGGGCCTTTCCACGGGCTTCTTCAGGTACAAAAATCTCATGCATCTGTTTACCCACGGCCTCTTCTGCCGAAAGATCAAACATCACTGCTGCTGCAGAGTTCCAAAATTGAACCTTGCCGCGCGAATCGATCATGATCATGGCGTCAAGGGATGCGTCGGACATGGCCCGGACAATGGACATAGTGCGTTCAAGCTCCTGAGTCCGTTCCTGAACTCGTTGCTCCAGTTCATCCTTGGCCTTGGTTAGCGACCTGCTGGTCTTTTCCCCAACCATGAGAACAAAAAGTACGGCAGCTATGAAAAGGATCTGGGTCAATCCCAGAACCACCCAGACCACAAGCCTGATATCATAATATTGAGCGTAGAAATCTGCCTCGTCCATCTCTACAGCGATGCCCATGTTCATATCCGAACGCCATGCCCAGCAGCCGACCACCGGCACGCCTCGGTAATCCCGATAGGTTCCGTCCACCCAGACAATGCCGGAATTCAGCCTGACTTCATTGGTCTGGGACAGCTCCTTGCTCTTGTTAATGGCAGCCGCAGCGAGTTTCGTCAGCGGAAGCTCAGAACGCTCCATAGTTTGGCTGCCGCCTTCCAAAAGATTTACTCCCGGATTGAGCAACCGGATGGCAAGTTCACTGGTCTGCCCCTGTTGGAGCAAGCCAATATTAAGAAGCTGCTTTTCGAAAAGTGAACGGGTCAGCATCCTGCCGATGTTGTCGAACAAATATGCTTCTTCGGTCTTGGTGATCCTTTTAATGTTTGCAATCTTCGAGAGGTCGTTGCGCATGTCAATTCGCACGGTCATGACGGCGAGTACACCACCGGCCCTGTTTCTTACCGGCCCTATGACAAACATGGTGGCCGGAAGGGATTCGCCCGAACTGTTCAACATCACATCCGAGGTTAAAGGCGGAACAATTGAAACCTCTCCCTTGAATGCCGCATCCACAAGATGCGGATATTTTTGCCAGATGAGGTTGGTTGACCCAATGTTTGAGTCACGCATTGATCCTATGCTGATATGATCGCGGTTTATGATGAAAAATCCGATATTGGGTTGTTTCTGGCGGTATTCGGCAAAGAAGGTTCTTATATCCGCAAGGGCTTTTGATTGCAGTAATTTGTCTTTTTCCACCTCGACCTGAAGCAGTTCCTGCGTCAACTCGGCCAATCGGGGAGTCTTACCAAATAATTCAAAATTCTTTTTCCAGGCCATCAGCCAGTTGTCGAGCCGGTCATCTATCATCAGGGCAACAGTAGCCATACTGTTCTGCATGCTTTTATCGTAAATGTTTTTGACCCTTTTCATGGAAACGGTTCCCAGCAGCAGAACCACTACAGTGAAAAAGAGCAGCCCGATATAAACGACGATCCTGAATTTACGGGTTCCGAACAACCTGTTGATTTTTTCGCTTCTGGAAAGTTTGAACAGTCCAAAAATCAGAAGCAGAACCAGAGCTAAAATTCCCAGCGCAATGTAAATAATTTCATCCACCGTGAAATGGAGTTCCTCAAAGCCATAGCTGTCATTGGCGTTGATATTGGCAGATTGATTTTGTACAGCAAGGGCGGCGCTACGGAGCCATTTTTTACGTAGCTCACTTTTTTCTGCCTCTGTGATGGATTTCATTCCTTTGGTGAGAATGGAGTTTAGCTCAGGCTGGTCCTTGCGGGTGGCAATGTTGACCCGCGAGTACTCTGGATTGCCGAACTTTACATCTCCGGATACAGCAAGATTGGTCATCATGTTGCTTTCAATATAGTAGCTGAAGACAGCCAGTTCACCGAATGCAGCATCGGCCTTACCATAGCTTACTTCCGTCATGGACCCGAGGGTGTCCTGAACAGTCTTGATTTTGATATCGGGATAATCTCTTTTAAGGATTTCCTCGTAGAAGAACCCCTTGGGTATAGCGACGGTTTTTCCAAAAAGTTCTTCCAAGCTGTGGTATGGAGTGTCTTTGCGACTGATTATGGTGTTCGGGTTCTTGGCATATGAAGGCGTGAAGCTCAGGTATTCCATACGCTCAGGTGTCTTCACAACATCGAGCATGACATCAAGGGTCCCATCCTTCATCATTTCAAGAAAATCATTCCAGCTCGGACCGGTGACATACTCAATCTTGGCTCCGGTCTTTTTTGCCAACAGATTCATGTAGTCGATGGAAAACCCGCGAAGTTTGCCGTCCTTGGAAAAGTTGAACGGTGGCCAGCCGATGTCTCCGGCGACC
This sequence comes from Maridesulfovibrio sp., assembly GCF_965230075.1. Taxonomy (GTDB): domain Bacteria; phylum Desulfobacterota; class Desulfovibrionia; order Desulfovibrionales; family Desulfovibrionaceae; genus Maridesulfovibrio. The sequence goes on from NZ_OZ245945.1 coordinate 1,944,225, forward strand.
TTGATTGTGGGCTGTTTGGCGAGCCATGCTTTTTCTTTTTCCGAGAGGCTAACCAGCGCCTCATCTTTCTTGAACCCTGCCCATTTAACAGAGATCTCGCGGTGTTCGGCCTGATCGATACTATCGAGTGCCTTCTGCAGAATAGTGGCGAATTCCGGCCAGTCTTTTCTTATCCCCATACTCGTCCCTCCACTACCCATAGAGGTAAGAGCTGCAAATTTAAGATTAAAAAAGCTGTATTTTTGTATCAGGTAGTGCATAACCGCCATATTTGCCACAGTGGCATCTGCTTCGCCCAGCACAACAGCCTCTAAGCACTCATAGGGAGAGCCTTTCAGGATTAGCTTTGTTGATGGATATTTATTTTCAATCCATTGGACACTGCTATAGCCTTTAGGCAGGGCAAGTTTTTTGCCTTTAAGATCTTCAACCCCTTGGATTTTATTATTACTTTTCAAGGTCACGATAGCGTTTTGATAGCGGACATAGGGTTTGGTGAAATTCAAAAAGGACCGCCGCTCAGGTTTGTTGTCAATTACTGGTATCATATCAACAACATCATTCTTAACGCCTTCAAGTACTTCGTTCCAGCTGAGGTCTGGAACAACCTCGAATTCAACACCCAGACGTTGGCTGATGATTTCCAGATAGTCTGCTCCTACACCGCTTAACTTTCCGCTATCATTAAAAAATTCAAAGGGAGGATACTGCCCATCCGTACCTAGACGAATGACGGGGTGTTTTTCGAGCCAGATACGCTCGGCGCTGGTCAGCTTCTTTTTTAAGACTGTATCGCCTTCAGGTTTGACCCATTGCCCGAAGATTGCGTCACGTTCAGCAGGACTGATGGTATCAAGAGCTTTTTGCAGGATTTTATGTAGTATGGGCCAATCCTTGCGAACTCCCATCGCGTTATATGAAACAAATCCCTTGATTTTGCCTTGAATATGAAGGTTGGTAATCAATTCATTTTTTATCAGGTAGAGGGCGACAGCACGGTTACCCACATATGCATCGGCAGCTCCGCTTGATACGGCATGCAGGGCGTCGCTCGTATTGGGGTAGAGGGCGACCTTGATCTGTGGATAATCCTGCTTCAACAGATTACCGAGATAAAAATTCTCTTCAACTGCAACCCGTTTACCGTTCAAGTCGGAAAGCTGTTCTGCTGAGGCCTCGTTGATCCTCGTTATGATGGCATGGGGAACTTTGATGTAGGAGGATGTAAAGTTGAAAAAAGGTTCCCTGTCAGGTCGGGGGGTGATTCCTACCAGAGCCGCCATCTGCTTGTTTTTTACCCCGAGAAAAATATCATTCCATGAGCCGGGTTTTATCTGCAGCCTGCCGCCGATTCGCTTGTTGACGGCGTGTATGAATTCAACACCGATCCCCTGCGGTTTTCCGGACTCATCCACATATTCCATGGGCGGCCATGCATTCATCACTCCGATTTCTATTTGTGGATGATCTTCAAGCCATTTTTGTTCTTCGGCGGTAAGTTTGAAGTCAGGATAACTAGTCTGGATATCAGTTGGTCTGTTGTTCTCTGCTTCAGCGGCAAAGGTGGAAGATGCGTAACAGATCAATAGGAACAATAAAATAAACCCTGCGTATTTGTATGAGGCAATGCGCATTGATAGCACTCCTGATTACTAACTCTCTGGTGATAAAGAATGTATTAAATTAAAACATACATTAAGTTAGCAAAAATACCACTATAAAATATTTATCGGCCGAGTTCTGCTAGATATGGTTACGTTGATATTTGGATAGGGGGGGCACAAGTAATTTAGACATCCAAACAATAAAAAAAGGGTTCCAAGCACGCTTGGAACCCTTTTTTTATTAAGAATCTGAGATTAACTACATTAGGCCGAATTCTTTCATGGAGAATGCCACTCTTTCTTGAGCTGAAGCCTTGCCGTCGGCAACGGCATTGATAGCATCAATTCGGGGCTGAAGACCTTGCCCGTTTGTCATCTGAATGGCTAACCCCGGACGTGCGTTAAGCTCAAGAATCAAGGGACCGCGATTTACATCCAGAACAATATCTGCACCAAGGTAGCCCAGTTCGGTCATTTCATAGCACATTGAAGCAAGCCGTAAGCATTCTGTCCAATCAGGAATTGCAAGCTCTGACAATTTCTTGTTTGTGTCAGGATGATGCTCAATAGGAAGTCCGTGCTGGATAGCCAGAAGAGCGCGGCCAGTTCCTATGTCAATTCCTGCTCCGACAGCTCCCTGATGAAGATTGGCTTTTCCCCCGGAGTTGGCTGTGGATAATCTGGCCATGGACATGACCGGATAGCCTTTATAAACGATAATTCGCAGGTCGGGTACGCCCTGATAGGTAAATCCCTCAAATACATTCGAGAATTTTACCATTTCCTCAATCATGGCTACATCCGGATTACCGCCGAGACTGAAAAGACCACTTAAGGTGTTTGACGCATGCCGATGTAGCTCCGCTTCGCCGATAACCTTTCCGTTTGGGGTGACAAATCCATCTACATCGCGTCCTGTAATGACGAGAATTCCTTTTCCTCCGCTGCCTTTAGCCGGCTTGATCACGAAATCCGGCTGGCCTTCCAGAAACGAAACCATTTGCTTGACGTGTTTCTGGACGCGCATAACGCCCAGCAGCTTTGGGACGGCAATGCCGGCAGATTCCGCAAGAAGTTTGGTCTTAAGCTTGTCATCTACGCGGGGGTACAGATGTCTTGGGTTGTTTTCGGCAATATGGCGAACATTGCGCATGTTCATGCCTACAATTCCAAGATTCTTCAGCTTGCCCGGAGAAATAAAGCGCATCAGCTATTCCCTCCCCAAGGGCTCAAATCTGCGAAGTTCGCTCAGTCTGTATCCGGTATAGCTGCCGATGGATAGAATGATGGCCAGAACCACCAACAGAAGTTCAGGGAATGAATAAGTCAGGTGCTCGATCATCCTGTTTATCAACAACAGGTATACAATACTCGCTGTAAGGAGTGAGCCGCCTCCCTGTATCAATACTTCTTTGGGGCCTTCTTCCTCCCAGAGGATAGACATCCTTTCGATGGTCCATGAAATAATGATCATCGGGAAGAAAGTGACCAGCAGCCCGATATCACTGCCCATCTTGTAGCTGATGACCGAGATGGCTAGGTAAATAATGATTACAAAGACCAGCACGGCCGATATTCTCGGTACCAAAAGCAGGTTAAGGTGACTCAGATATGACCGAAGCACCAAGCCCACGCTGACTATCAAAATGAAAAGAATCAGACCGGTAAGCAGTGAGGTCTGTAAAAATGTCAATGCTATTAAAATGGGCAGGAAAGTGCCGGATGTTCTTACGCCGACAAGGTTACGCATCACAACGACGACTAGAGCGCCGAAGGGAATCAGCAGCAGTAGTTTGAATGAATTTTGCGCTTGGATCGGAAGAGTATAGATTGAAAAGTCCACAAACAGTGACTTTTGTTTTCCAAGGCCTGCGTTGATTGCAGCCTGATTGGCCAGAATTTTGGTTTGCATAGAAGAGAACTTAACTTTGGAATTGGTTCCTCCGGTAACTTCCAACAAAGATTCATCGTCAAGCTGCCACAAAAGAAAATCATCTGAATTTAAAACTGTTCCTCTTACCGGGTCCAATAGAACCCAATGAGAACCGTCAAGGACTTCAAGATAGGTCCTTAGCTTTTTCTTCTTTCCTTTTGAATTCAGAGCGGTGCCCTTAACCACATGGGCTTTCAAGCCAGCCTGATACAACACGGAACGGACCAAGCCAAGAGCCCCTCCATGTTCTTCCTTTAGCTCATAAAGTCTCGCAGCATGAGCGTTCAGTTCCGGCTCATTCATAAGGCGGAGAATTTCCTGAGCAAGAATGGTATGCCCTCCCGTCGTTGACTTTGCCTCCTTGATAAGCAGATCCGCGGCGGTTTTATGTGTATCAATAAGGGGTATGCCCGGATAATCCTCCAGTTCAACAAGTTCGCCGGAACCTTGGTCGCGCCTATATATATTGGCACGGGCATATACTTTCTGGGAGCCGTGAACATCTGCGGCTTTCCAGACCCCCCGGCGGGTTTTACCTTTTTGAACAATTTCATATGAGTATCCGGGAGTGTCATAAGCCTCGGAAACAGCCACAAGCCCTTCATGATTGTCCGGCAGGTTAAGTGAAATTTCGGCCGGACCACCGTCAGCTTCATAAGTAATGGTAGCTTCAATAGTCCAGACAGTAGTTTTTTCGTCAGGAGAAAGAGAAAATCCGAGTCCGATGATTTTGTAGGCTGTTAAGCCGAAACCAAGGAGAAATAGAATCGCGATAAGGAATAGGAGTTGTTTTTTGTCTTTCATGATTATTTCAGCGGAGAGGTTGAGTATTCCTGATTTACATCCACAACGGCTCTATCATCAAGGAAAGAGCGGCCTATCAGGACTGGAAATTCAAATTTGGAACGATCAGTGAGAGTGAATTCTGTCTTGGCTTTGATATCGCCCAAGATAAGATTGAGCATGACGGAAGGCCGTTCCTGAGTTTCTGCTCCATGGCGTTTTATAGAAGCAACACGTTCAAGTGGGCGTTCCAGCACTGTTGATTTTTTTGACCTTGGATCTGTGATAGTAAAACGGACCCAATTTTCACCGTCTCTCTCGTATCTTTTTACGTTAGTGGCACTTATGGATGAAGTAGTAGCTCCTGTATCAATGCGGGCTGCCAATTTCATATTAGCTTCAACAATCACCACATATTCCATTTGTCCAATAACAGGGAGGCCCACAGGTTTGCTGTGCTTTTTTTTAGGCGCATTTTCTTTTGCCTTCAATGGACTTTCCATTTTAGGACTAGGGTTGTTTTGATGTGCGCAACCTATAAATGAAAAGGTAATAACAATCACGGCAACAAGGATAAGACGATTCATATCATTCCCTAACTCTTTTGCTTGGTGAAAAAAATGTTTTGCTCAATGAAGATAATTTTGTATCAAAGTAAATCGATATGGAAAACTATCTAAATTAAATAAATGAAACTCATTATGTATACAAGATACTCTTTCTATTTGATCATCTCTTTTATTGCAACTGTGTTTGTTATTTGGCCTGCTAATTCTAATTGCGCTGAGAAATCTGAATATCAAAATATATCTCAAGATCTTTTTGACATAATGGAGGTTCCAGATCCCCCTGCTGGTTTTGTCAGTCCTAATGGTAAGTATCTTTTAGTTCTTCAACACGGATCTCTGACACCTGTTGAGGTGCTGGCTAAACCCAACCTCGGTCTGGCGGGAATCCTGATTAATCCCACAAGCAATACCAGATGGAATTTGACTACTACTGGCAGTCTTGAAGTTTACGAGCTGGGAACAAACATTGTAAAAAAAGTAACCAATCTTCCGGAAGGCAGGACAGTCGGGTATATTCAGTGGTCTCCGGACAGTAAGTATATTGCTATGGCTGTCTACATGGAATCCCAACTTGAGCTTTGGATCGTGGACACTCAAACTTTTGAATCCCGCAAACTGGCCGAGGTGGCGCTTAATGACATCCTTACAACACCGTATCTCTGGCATCCGGACAGTAGGAGTCTTCTCTGTCTGACTGTTCCTGAACACAGGGCCAATAAGCCTGACGTAGCGAAACTCCGTTTCGGGCCACATATTTCAGACTCCGAGGGTAAAGCAAAGCCTGCAAGGACGTACCAAAACCTATTGCAGAACTATTACGAAACCCTCTTGTTTGAATACATGGCGAAAGCCAGCTTAATTTCCCTTGCACTTGACGGTAGCTCCCGGGGTATTGCTGAACCCGCATTATTTAAGAGTGTGCAAATTTCACCGAGCGGCTCTTACCTCTTAACTGAAACTATTCATCGCCCATTTTCATACCTTTTCCCGTATGATCGTTTCCCTTGCAGGGTTGAAGTTCTCAATATGAATGGAGAAACCGTACGTTTGATTGATGATTTACCTCTTGCAGCCGGAATCCCCCTTGGCCGATGGGGTGTTCGAAAGGGGGCAAGACACTCTGCTTGGCACGTAAGTGAGCCTGATACAGTCTGGTGGGTAGAAGCAAAAGATGAAGGTGATCCCCGTGTGGACGTCGAGATTCGTGATGAACTTTTCGCTCTGCCTGCTCCGTTCAAGGGAGAACCTACGTCAATGGCACAGCTTCCATCCCGATTTAAAAAGGCATGCTGGGGAGCAACCCCATTTGTTTATATCTCATCAGTAGACCCCGATACCGGGGAGAGTCTCTCATGGACTGTAAACACCAAAGCGGGGGGGCTGAAGCCTAAAAAAATTAAGGAACATTGGCGTAACTACTTAGCCCCTGAGTTCTCTCTTCTGACAACATCCAAAAGCGAGCCGTTCGGGACCTACAGAACCTCCAAAGATGGCAGGAAGATATATCTGTTTGGCAGCAATGCTCCACAATATAAAGGACGTGATGTCCTGCTTTCATTGGACATTAAATCAGGTAGGGATTTTGTAATCTGGGAAGGAGCAGGCGATATTGAGGAACAGCCGATTCGCCCAATAGACGACAAGGCAGAGACATGGCTTGTTCAGAAAGAGTCCTTCAATTCTCCAGTAAATTTTGCGCTGCGTAATATAAAAAATAAATCAGTAGAAAATGTAACGAACTTCGGGCATCCAATTCCGGAATTGGAACAGATTCGTAAAGAACGTCTGGTTTATAATCGTGTAGACGGCGTAAGGCTTGAAGGGGATTTATACCTTCCTCCGGGGTATACTAAAGAAGACGGTCCGCTTCCGACATTGATCTGGATTTACCCTAGAGAATATACGACACGCGCAAAAGCAGAAGCAGCAATCAATCAGGATGACTCATTTATCAGGTTGGGGCGCAAATCCAGAATGTATTGGCCGCTCATGGGGTATGCTCTGCTGGATAACCCGACAATGCCTATTATCGGTTCAGACGGTACGTACCCGAACGATACTTTCGTTCAACAATTGGTAATGGATGCCCAAGCAGCTGTTGAGGAACTTGTTAAACAGGGGGTTTCTGCTGCAGATAAAATTGCTGTCGGCGGGCATTCATACGGAGCCTTTGCAACAGCCAACTTATTGGCGCACAGTGACCTATTTGCAGCCGGCATCGCCAGAAGCGGAGCCTATAACCGCACCTTGACTCCTTTTGGATTTCAGAGGGAACATCGCAACTATTGGCTTAAGCCGGATTTATACAGAAAGATGTCTCCATTTAACCATGCATCAAAGATAAAGAACCCTCTTCTTCTCATTCATGGAGAACAGGATCAAAATGCCGGAACATATCCTGAGCAGTCGATCCGCTTCTATCAGGCCTTGGCCGGATTGGGCAAAACAGCCCGATTAGTATTGCTTCCGCATGAAGGCCACTCATATTATGGCCGAGAATCCATTTCGCATATGATTTGGGAAATGAAGCGCTGGTTGGATATGTATCTCAAAAGTAAGTCAAAAGGCATATGAGGCATATTTTTTTATTGCTACGGCAAGTGCAAGAGTAGGTTTGTTTTACGAGATAATAGTGGTTGAGAAGGCAGGGATAATTTAACTACCGTCCAAGAATGTTCTACAGCAACGTCTACAGACTTAGCTCAAGTATTGTATCTCGCCCATATGAACGCCTCTAAGCAGGTAACATATGAGCCTGCGCGTGCTAGGTTTTTCACTTTGCATGATATTTAAAAAAACGATTTTATGAATTGATGCTACCTCAAATTTGCTTAAACTAGACAACAAAATAAATTTAAAAAAACTGAAGTCCTGACCGCCCTGAAATCTTTGAATAATGTCCGGTTTCGGGCTGGATATACAACTTGAGAAAGCGCCTAAAATCGCTGAAACCCGTTGACACAGGCTGTTTTATAGGAGATGTATAGACATCAAGACAAGCAGATGTATAGACATCTATCTGATTTGATATTTAACCACTGTTTGGTGAGGACATAATGCAATTGAATACCAGAGGAATACCCAGATATATTCAAGCCCGGGAACACATTAGTGCTAAAATACGCTCGGGTGAATTGCGTTGCGGCGATCGGCTTCCCCCGGAACATGATCTTGCCGCCCAGTTCGGGGTCAGCCGCATGACCATCCGTAAGAGCATTGACGGGTTAGTTGATGCCGGACTGGTTTACCGCAGGCACGGAGTAGGTGTTTTTGTCAGTCAGTCACCTTTCCAGCGTGACCATACCCATCTGACCGATTTTTTCGCTACCTGCCGCATGGAAGGACATGCCCCCTCCGCAAAGTTGCTTAAGCGAGAGATTGTTGCGGCCGATGAAATTCAGGCCGAGGCTTTACAGATTAAAGTCGGTGATGAGCTTATCCGTTTGACCACCCTACGTTATATGGACGGAACCCCCATCACCTATCACGATGCTTTCTTACCGCTTTCCTTATTTCCGAATCTGGTCGACCTCCCTACAGCCGACCTTGCTCTAGATAAGCAACACACTTGGCAGCTGATCGAGAATATAGGCTTCGGTCTGGCCAATGTTGTTGAGAAGTTGAAAGCGCAATTAGCCGACAAGGAACTTGCCGAAATCCTTGAAACAGAAACAGGCAGTCCTGTCCTTTACGGGGAAAGAGTGCTCTACTCTGAAGAGGGTAGACCCTTGAAATATGCTAGGTGTTTCAACAGGGGAGACAGTTATTCACTGACTGTTGTTCTCGTAAAATAGGAAAGGAGGAAACTTAAAGGGAAACTTTAAAAAAAAGGGAAGCCAGACATTGCTGTCTGGCTTTGGGAAAACGAAAGCGTACTGATCAGTTTTTCTGCTGCAACAGAAAATCAGATCACATTACCTGAAGTCTGCGAGCAGATTCGACAGGAGAGGTGCGCCTTCTGAACTTTAAAAGATAAATCATACTTTAGCTGTCAGTCAATGCGGAAGCGGTCCGTGAAGGTCAGGAAAACGGATTGCAGGCAGAATTGAAATTTTGAAAGAGTTTCAACTCTGTATGGGAATTGGCACAAGAGTTGGTTTTAAGAGGTGAAGAATGGAAACTTTAAGTTTATTGGTAGCTTTTGCTGGTGGGATTTTCGGTGCCGCGATCGGCGGGCTGGCAGCCTTTGTTTTTGTAGGTATCCTTATTTTGGTTGGTGTTGCTGCTCAGGCAACCGGCGCGGATTTGCTCAGTGTTCCCCTTGGTGCAGCATTCGGCCCTCATGTAGGTGGTTTTGCTTCCGGTGTGGCTGCAGCGGCTTACGCGGCCAAAAAAGGTGTTCTCGAAGGAGGCGGTAAAGATATTGTTTCTCCCATGATGGGCCTCAACAAGCCTGATGTTCTGCTTATCGGCGGAATTTTCGGTATAGTCGGTTATCTTTTAAACTATTGCTTCACTCTGGTTAATTTCCCTTGGACCGACACTATAGCTCTTTCAGTTGTTGTGTCCGGCATTATAGTCCGGGTTCTCTGGGGTAATGGTGTGTTCGGTCATGTTGCTGAAGGTTCCAGCAGATATGAGCCTACACCTGGTACAGAATGGGTGCCCTGGCAGAGTAGCATTGGTCAGCGCTTGATCATCGGGCTTGGAGCCGGAGCCCTTTCCGCTTACCTGACCACCGCCATCGGTGTTGATAACGGAGGCGTTGTATTCGGCTTCGCTATTTCAGCAGCTAGCCTCGCTTTCCTTTTTTTCGGCCTTCAGGTTCCTGTAACCCATCATATTACTCTTATTGCTGCAGTCGTAACCGCATCCAGTGGCAGTATTCTCATGGGTACTATTTTTGCCATGATCGCAGCTGTGCTCGGTGAATTCTTCGCCGATACGTTTCATGTACATGGAGACACCCACATTGATCCTCCGGCTTGTACCATTGCCGCAGTGACCAGTTTATCTTTGATTTGCGGAAATCTCGGCCTCTACAAAATACCCATGCCGTTCTAAATGGGATATGGTCATAGTACGAAATAACTGACTTAAAAGAGGATAAAGAGATGGAAAGAAAATATATAATGGTCATTGATGAAGGTACCACCGGAACCCGGGCGCTTATCTTCAACCGTAACAGTGAAATCAAAGCGCAGGCCTATACTGAATTTGAACAGCATCATCCCGCTCCGGACCGCGTGGAGCACGATGCACAAGAAATCTGGCGTGCAACTCGCAGCATGGCCCGCAAAGCCCTTGAAAAGGCAGGACTGAAGGCTTCACAGATTGCAGCCATCGGTATCACCAACCAGCGTGCGACTACGATCGTCTGGGATAAACGTACAGGTAAACCCATCTCCCGCGCAATTGTCTGGCAGGATACCCGTACCGCTGACTATGTGGAAGAGATTCGTGACGAGTGGGCAGATAAAACTTACAGCAAGACCGGTTGGGCCATGGCTCCGGTTTATTCCTCACTTATGCTGCACTGGATGAAGAATAATGTTGCAGGCTTCAACAAGCGTGCTTCAGAGGGCGATCTTGCCTTCGGTACCATTGATTCATGGCTGATCTATAAGCTCACTGGTGGCAAGACCCACGCTATTTCCGCATCAAATGCTTCTGTAACCGGAGCATATGACCTTCACAAAGATGATTGGTATTCCGAATGGCTGGACTTCCTCGGCTTGCCGCTGAACATGTTCCCTAAAGTAATGCCTGATTCCGGTGACTACGGCATGACCGATGAATCCTTTCTCGGTGTGCCTATTCCCATTACCGGGGCTATAGCCGACCAGCACGCTGCACTTTTTGCGCAGGGCTGTATTGAGCCGGGTACTTTGAAAGTGACTCACGGAACCGGGTCTTTTGTTGACATGAACATCGGTACTAAGCCTGAAATCTCCAAAAATGGCCTGAACACCATCATCGCATGGCGCATGAATGGCGAAACCACCTACGGTCTAGAAGGTTATTCCGCAGTTACCGGGTCTGCAGTGCAATGGTTGCGTGACGGCGCGGAAATGATCCCCGCATCTCCGGATACCGAGGAACTTGCCAAGTCTGTTGATGACAACGGCGGCGTTTTCTTTGTCCCCGCGTTGGCCGGACTCTCCGCTCCTTACTGGGATTCCTACGCCCGTGGTATGATCATAGGTATTACTCGCGGAACTACTCGTGCACACCTGATCAGGGCTACTCTCGAAGGTATTATTTATTCCATGAAAGATTTTATCGGCGCCATGCAGGAAGATTCCGGTGTGCAAATCAAGAAGATGGCTACTGACGGTGGCGCTTCTGCAAACAATTTCCTCATGCAGTTTCAGGCAGACATGCTTGATGCAGAAGTTGTCCGTCCTTCTGTTACTGAGGCCACCAGCCTTGGTGCAGCTTACATGGCCGGACTGGCTGTGGGCTACTGGCCTAGCCCGGAGGCCTGCTTTGACGATCAGACAGTTGACCGTATTTTCACGCCTAAAATGAGCAGTGAAGAACGTGAAAGTCTGTATCGCAACTGGGGTCGGGCCGTTAAGAGGGCTATGAACTGGGCCAAGGACGAAGACCTTTAATCCACTAACTCGCAACAACATTACCACCACCATGTTTTTCTGCCGGGAGTCGGACATCACTCCCACGCGGCTTCCGGCAGAAAAACAATTAACCAAGGTGGCTTAACGTTTAGGATTTTTACAATGGAAAGAACTACCATCGCGCAATTTGCCAACGAGACCTATGACATTCTAGTCATTGGCGGCGGAATCACCGGAGCTGTAACAGCAAGGGATGCCGCACTTCGAGGTTTGAAAGTTGCGTTAGTTGAAAAGAATGATTTCGCATGGGGCACCAGCAGCCGCTCCACCAAATTACTTCACGGCGGACTGCGTTATCTGGAAAGTTATGAATTCCGTATGGTTCGCGAGGCCTGTCGGGAACGCGAACTCATGCTCAAGCTTGCTCCGCACCTCTCTCATCCCAGACCTTTCATGTACCTGCAGTATGAAGGTTATCCCGAAGGTCTGCTTAAGCTCAATCTGGGACTGACTTTTTATGACTTTTTTTCCGGCGCACCTTCCATCCGCCGTCACAAGATGTTTAAAGCCAAAAAGCTGCGTGAGATGGAACCCCATCTCAACTCCAACGGCCTCAAAGGTTGCGGCTACTACTACGATTTCCTTACTGACGATGCCCGGCTGACCATTGAAACCATTAAGGGTGCTGCAGCAGGCGGAGCGCATGTCGCCAACTATGCTGAAGTTATCGGGTTTACTGAGAGTAACGGGCGCATCAACGGAGTGGAAATTAAAGACGTTCTTTCCGGCGAAGTGGGAACAATTTCCGCCAAGCAGGTCGTCAACACCACCGGCCCTTGGGTGGATACCATCCGTCACATGGAGCAGGGTATTGCCGACAAACGACTGCGTCCCACCAAGGGCGTGCACATAGTGTTCAGCAAGGAAGATTTTCCGCTGAACCATGCAGTCTTCCTGCGTGCTCCCGGTGATAATCGCGTGGTCTGGCCTATTCCCGCACTGGACGGTGATCTGGTCTATGTCGGTACCACCGATACTGATTACGACGGACCGTTGGATGATGTTACCGCCACTGATGAAGACATAGACTATCTGCTTGAAGTTGCCAATCATACAATTCCGGGCCGCAATTTAACCCGTGAGCATGTCATCGCCACTTGGGCCGGACTTCGTCCGCTCATCGCGCCTGATGATTCCCGTAACGCCAGCGCTGTTTCTCGTGAACATGAAATCTTTGTTAGTCCCAAAGGTCTGCTGACCATCGGCGGAGGTAAGCTTACCACCGCTAGGGTCATGGGACTTCAGGTGGTGGATAAAGCTGTTGAACTGCTTGGTCAGACCTTCGGCATGAAGGACATCCCGGCCAGCAATACCCACGAAGTTCCGGTCAGCGGCGGGGATGCAGGGCAGACCTACGCTGCTAAAGCCAAGCTTGCTTCCATGAATCTGCCGGAAGCAGTGAAGGAACGTCTGCTTTCCCTTTACGGCGGAAACGCGCTGATCATGGCTCAGATGATCGAAGACGATCCTTCCTGTGCCGAAGACATGGGCGGTTACGATGTGATCAGGGCTGAAGTCATTTACGCAGTTAAATATGAAATGTCTCGAACCATAACCGACTTTTTTACCAGAAGGGCCTCACTCTTCTACTGGCGGCGTGACGGAGGCCTCTCTATTGCCTCCGCCGTCGCTGATGAAATGGCAAAATACCTTGGCTGGTCAGCAGAACAGGCAGGGGAAGAAGTTAATAATTATTCACAATGGGTTGCTGCAAACCGTTGCGCACCCGGAACAAATGATTTTGTAAATTAGGAGTTATAAAATGAATGCCAGAAGAAATACCCTCGTGAACTTTATTGCTGAGACTGAAAAAAACTTTAAACCTGCTAAGAACCCTGAATGGATCGACAGCCTAAAGGCAGCCATTGGCGCAGCTGCAGTGCTTACCGATGAAGAAACCATCATGGATCACAGCTACGACACCTGGCCCGCTTGCTTCAAATGGAAGAATCAGGGCAAGCGCATGTTCGGTCCCGATGTTGTAGTTAAAGCTAACAGCACCGAGCAAGTCAGCCAGATCCTTAAATGGGCTGATGAAAACAAAGTGCCTGTAACTCCTTACGGTGGCGGTTCCAGTGTAACCGGTCAGGCTTTGCCTGCAAAAGGCGGTATCGCTCTTGATACTACTGCCATGACCGATGTTGTTGCCCTTGATGAGAATTCTTTGATGGTCAAAGTTCAGTGCGGTAAATTCGGCCACAAGCTGGAAGCTGAACTGAACGAACGCGGCTACACCCTGAACCACTCTCCGCAGTCTCTGGATCGTTCCACTGTTGCCGGTTGGGTAGCCACCCGCGCAATGGGACAGCTTTCCTCCCGTTACGGGGGCATTGAAGACCTCGTGGTTACTTACACAGCAGTTATGCCCGGCGGTGAGATCATTGAGACCATGAATGTTCCCCGCGCAGCCATGGGGCCGGATCTTCGCCACATCTTCATGGGTTCTGAAGGAACCCTCGGTGTTGTTACCGACGTAACCCTGAAAATCTTTCCCCTGCTTGATGACCGCATTCTCGAAGCAATCACCTTTGATTCCGTACAGGATGGTGTGGACGTCATGCGCCTGATCATGCGCGAAGGTCTTAAACCCGCTCTGGTTCGCTACTATGACTTCGAAGAAGCAAAGCATGCCATGCAGGATAAGGGTTTTGACAAGTGCGTCATGTTCCTCGGTTTCGAAGGAGTTGAAGCTGTTGCTAAGGCTGAATATGAAGCATGCATGGATATCTGCGCCAAGTTCGGTGGCAGGAAGATCGGTCCCGATGCAGTTGAAGCATGGCGCGGTCGCCGTTACGATTTCTCCACTGTTGAGAACCTGCTTAAGAGTAAGGGCGGACTTGCCGAGACCATTGAAATCGCTCACTTCTGGCACGGCATCATGGATACTTACACCGAGCTGAAGGAAGCCCTAAAACCTTACGCAGCTGAAGTTCTCGGTCATTTCTCCCATGTTTATCCCCAGGGCACCTCCCTGTACATCATTTTGCTTGGTCAGGAAGAAGATGATGCTACCGCTGAGAAGAAAATGCTCGAAATTTGGGATGTGGCCATGTCCATCTGCGTAAAGCATGGCGCCTGCCTTTCCCACCACCATGGTGGCGGCCTGGCTCGTCTGCCTTATGTAAAAGACACTCTCGGTTCCAGCTGGAAAGTCCTTGAGCGTGTCAAGAGAGCCATCGACCCCAACGGCATCATGAACCCCGGTAAACTTGATCTTTAATATGTAAATTAAGGGCCGCAGGGTTCTTCCCTTCCCTGCGGTTCTTTCTAAATACACTGCCAAAGCTTCCTCCAAAAGGAGTTCCGAATTTACATGGATTTCAGCCGTGAAATATACTGGAACACAGGACCTGAGTTTTTTTCCCTGTTCCTCATGTTCTTCCTCTTACTGCTTGCAGTTGCTGTAGCGGTTAAAGGGGTGACCCGTCTTGTAACTACTTACAGGAAGGGGCGCCCCTTCGGCCGCCGCTTGAAAGGGAAAACAATGCTCCGCAATTTGGCGGGTGTTCTTTTTCAAAATAAAGTTGCCCGGGGAAGTTTCAGCGGCAAGTTTCACAGGGCGCTGTTCTGGTCTGTGCTGGTTCTTATGGTTGGAAGCCTGCTGATAGCTTTGCAGACCCATCTGAGTGAACCTGTTTTCGGGATCAAATTTCTGAAAGGGTCTTTTTACGGACTATTCTCGCTGGTTCTTGATCTTGGTGGATTGATCGGAACTGGGGCATTGGGCTATTTTTTAGCCAAAAGGATTCGGAGCAAAGATGCGAAGTGTAGAACTGGCAAAATAGCCGTTCTATTAATGTTGTTGGCTGTATTTCTGACCGGTTTTGCGGTTGAGGGAATGCGCGTGGCCTCTACAGAGATGAACAGTGTGAAATCTCTATGGTCTCCGGTAGGGTATACGTTAGCATTGATTTTTGAGGGGATCGGACAGGGGGGGCTGCTGTCCCTGCATAGGGTGCTCTGGTGGGTTCATGCAGTTCTGGCCTTTGGGTTTATAGGGCTGATTCCTTACACAGCCATGAAGCATATGCTGACCGCCAGTGCAACTTCATTTCTCGCTGAGCAGGGACCCAAAGCGGCCCTTGTCCCCCTCAATCTTGCGGATGAGTCCGTTGAGACATTTGGCGCCGCGCATGTCCATGACTTTAACTGGAAAGATCTGCTGGAGCTGGACAGCTGCACTCAATGCGGTCGTTGTGACGAAGTTTGTCCGGCCTTTAATATAGGGATTCCCCTTTCACCCATGGGGATTGTGGGAAAGATAAATGAAATTTCTTTTAATTCCCCGCAGGAGGGAATTATCGGGTTGGTGGGTAATGATGCAATCTGGTCCTGCACCACCTGTCTGGCCTGCGAGGAAGTTTGTCCCGTGTCAATTGTCCATGTGGACAGGATTGTAGAAATGCGCCGGAATATTACCTTAATGGAAGGAGAGTTTCCGGGGCCGGAAGTACAACAAGCTATGGAGAGAATTGAAGTGACCGGTAACCCTTTTGGAAGTTCGCCTTCCATACGTGATTCCTTGATCGAGGAACTGAATGTTATCGACCTGTCTGCAAGGCCTACAGCGGATGTGGTGTATTTTTCAGGTTGTTATGCTTCTTACAATGAACGTAGTAAAAATGTTGCCCGCAGTTTTATTCAGCTCTGTCAGTCTGCCGGGATAAATGTTGCCATTCTCGGCAAGCAGGAGCAGTGTTGCGGCGAACCTGCCCGTAAGCTGGGCAACGAGTATCTTTTTCAGGAATTGGCTATGAAAAATATCCGCCGGATCAGGAAATACGGTATCAATACCGTGGTTACCACCTGCCCGCACTGTTTCAACACCCTGAATAAAGATTATCGCGATTTCGGTTTCACAGCCGAAGTCATTTCCCATACCGAATACCTTGAGCGGCTGTTGGTCGAGAGTAAGTTGAAAATCAAAGCGGAAAAGTTTTCCTGCACCTATCACGATCCCTGTTATCTTGGACGTCATAATGAGATCTACGGCCCTACACGTAATCTAATCATGGCCGCTGGCGGACGATTGAGCGAGATGGACCAGCATCATCAGAAGGCTCTCTGTTGCGGAGCTGGAGGCGGGCGTTTTCTTGCTCAGACTCTCAGGGGCAAGAAGATGAATATAAAGCGTGCAGAAATGGCAGCTTCTACCGGCACAGATCAACTGGTAACCAGCTGTCCATTCTGCCTGACCACTCTTGAAGAGGGCATGAAGCAGACTGGGAATTCCGGTATGAAAGTTCGTGATATAGCAGAAGTATTAGCTGATATTATTTAACAAATTAAATTTATGAAAAGGCAAAGCCTAATAACAGGTTTTGGGATTTTTTAAACCCTTTTGTAAAAGGATTTAAGCCGCCGGAGGCATTTTCCATGAAAATCCTAATTTGCATTAAACAGGTCCCTGATTTAGATGCGCGTTTCACGCTCAAGGACGACGGCTCTCTTGATGAGAGCAACCTTGTCTGGCGCATAAATAAATATGACACCTACGCTGTTGAACAAGGACTGCTGCTCAAAGATCAGGGGGTTGCATCAACTGTTGATGTACTGACAGTTGGCCCGCAAATGGCCGAGGCCGTTGTGCGTAAAGCCTTGGAAATGGGAGCGGACCGGGGGATACATATTTTTGATGAGACTTCTGCTGTCAGAACTCCTTCTACAATAGCCAAATCCATCGTCAGCTATGCTGAAGATAAAGGTTACGATCTGATCCTCTGCGGCTTGCAATCTGAAGATTTCGGCAATGCGCAGGTCGGTCCCATGCTGGGCGAAATGCTTTCCATGGCTGCTGTAACCGGAGTAATTGATTTTTCAATTGAACAGGATCGTTTCGTGCTCAAACGGGAACAGGAGCAGGGAAGACGTTGTAAAGTCTCCGTTGCTTCCCCGGCAGTTATAACTTGTCAGTCCGGCCTGAATTTGCCTCGCTATCCTACATTTCCAAATATCATGAAGGCTAAGAAGAAGCCGCTGAACACCATTGCGATTGGGGATTTGTTTGAGCTGCCAGTTAATGAAGAGAATCGGTTTGTCGTTCCTCAAAAAACAGATTGCCTAGTACTGGACGGCCCTGTTGAATATGTCTCCGAAGATGTGGCTGATATTCTCAAATTGCGTCTGGCTATGGAGCAGGGGGAATGATGAAAATACTGCTGATTGTTGAACAGTGGGAAAAAGTTGTCTCCGGGAGGCTCAGCGAACTTACCGCCTTTGCTGAACAGCTGGGTGCGGAAACGGTCATGTTCATGGCTGGAACTCGTGATCAATTGCCTTCGGTTAATGGAAAACTTTATCTTTTGGAGTCCGAAGGTTACACACCTGAAACTCACAAAGAAGCCATTCTTAAAGCTGTCAGTGTTGAACAGCCGGATATGGTTGTTTTTATGCATTCCAGTTACGGCTGGGATTTAGCTCCGCGTGTTGCATGTGCACTTAATGCTGAATGTGTTTCCGGCGTGGCCGGATATCGGGATGAAAAGCTGGTTGTTCCGGTATACAACGGGAAGCTGCATCGTGAAGTTTCTCTAAGTGAAGGCTGTACAGTGCTTACCCTCCAATCCGGGGCTTTCTCCGCTGAAGCACGAAATAGCAAACACGTTGAAATTATTCCCATACAGGTTGAAGCTGATAGCAAAATTGAGTTTATCGGCTATGAAGCAGGGGATGAAAACTTCGTAGACCTTACCAAGGCTGAGGTTATTGTTGGAGCCGGAAGGGGGGTGATGAATGACAAGTCGCTCTCCAAGATTAAAGAACTGGCTGCTAAGCTGGGCGGCGAATACGCTGCCACCCGTCCGGTTGTTGATGCTCAGGAAGTGGAGCACTGCCGTCAGATAGGCATAACCGGGCAGTCGATTCAGCCTACGATTTACATAGCTTGTGGTATTTCCGGAGCGGTTGAACATTCTGCCGGGGCTCGTTCATCAAAATATGTTATCGCGGTGAATACAGATTCTGATGCCCCCATCCAGAATATTGCTGATGTGATGGTCGTAGCCGATGCAAACGAATTTCTCCCGCTTTTACTGGAAAAGATATAACGGATGTCCTGTTCCAGTCTGAACAAATAGTGAGTTAGTAATGATTCCCCATCTTGATTGTCAGGTCTGCCTGTTATCGCAGGGGCTGAAAATGGCTCGTATCGCCGCGCCGGAAGAGCCGGAAAAGCATGAGCGTCTTCTGCATGAGTGGGCCGCGAAACTCAACACATTGTCCATGGAGCAGACCGTTCCGCATTGGGCTCAGAAGTTATATCCGTTGGGATATGAAATTCTCGGCAATAACGATCCTTACGCAGAGATCAAACGTGATGCCAACCGTATGGTTATGCAATCGGTCCCCGAAGTATTCGAACTGGTTGCTGCTGCTAATGATTCATTGCGCGTGGCCATGAATGTGTCCATTATCGGTAATTATATCGATCATGGTCCGCCGGAAATGTTCGATTGGCAGGTGTCACTTGATCGGGAGAATGATACTTCATTCATGGATGGTGCTATGCAGGAATTGGAAACATTGCTTACGCCCGGAGCGCAAGTGCTTGTCTTAGGTGATAATGCCGGTGAAATTGCGTTGGATACCATTTTGGTAAAACAGTTGGTAGAGCGTGGTGTTGAAGTTATATACGCCGTACGCAGCGCACCTATCCTCAACGATGCTCTAATGGAAGATGCAGAATTTGTGGGTATGGATAAAATTTGTCGGGTTATCCCTTCCGGTTGCACGACCTTCGGGACGATCATGGACCAAGCTTCCCCTGAATTGCTAAAAGTATACAATTCTGCCGACATCGTGCTCAGCAAAGGGCAGGGTAATTTTGAGGCACTTTATGAGCGTTCCAATCGTCCGGTCTTTTTTGCCTTTAAGGCTAAGTGCAAGGTAGTGGCTGATAAGCTAAGGTGTGTACAGGGTAGTTCTGTCTTTATGTGTTCGGGATAAAGGTTCTCTATTTAACAGGAGTTAAATAAACAAAGCTCGGTCTTTCGTATAAAAGACCGGGCTTTTTTGGGTGTAATTTATGATGTTCTCGTGTGACCCCCCGTATTCAGTGATATAGTAAGGTCCGGGCGCTGAGTTGGCTGCTGAGAATATACAAATTGCTTTGGCGGAAATTTTCGGTGGCGAGCCTGTACGAAGTAAAACTAAGCATGCAGTTGAAGGCGATGACAAGGAAAAAGGTCTTGTGGAGTGTATCCTGATTGGGTTGGCCATACCGCCTGCGCTAGTCGCTTCAATGGATCTTGCTACCCGGCTTGACGTAGTCAATAAGCTTGAGAAGGTCATTGAATATGTTGAAAAGATTAAGGATAATGTCCCGGACTTTTATGTTAATTTTGTCATTGGCAGCGTTTCCGTCAGTTTGAAAAAAGCCAAGCCGGAAGATCTGACCAACAGCATCGCTGAAGAGCAAAGGAAGGTCAAAGATGACTAGGCCTTATTTTGAAAAAACAGGGGACAATGTCATTGCTCATGGCAATGGAGCAAGCGGTCCGGTTGCTCTTGATAAAGAATACCCTCTTTTGGAAAAGTGGCGTGAAGCCTACCAGAATTTGTATATAAGCAAGCCCGGAGCTGACGCCTACAAGGAGCTTGGAAATGAAATGCTTGCTTGGCTCAAGGGAAATGGGCTGTGGGATGCTGTCAGGGATGAAGTTCACCGGAATGGATTTCTTGAGATCAGGGTTCTGCCCGGTGAACTGCGCTGGACTGAATAGGAAAAAGTATAGATGGCATTGCGTCGACTTGCTTTGATATAGCTCAAATTTATCTTGCAAGGGAAAATGAAGAACGGGCCTTACCTCTACTTAAGCGTTCTTTTGGAATCCTACTCTCTATTGGACGCGTGGATGGTATTATTGCGGTCGGCCAGCTTTATGCCGGGGTGTTGTTGAAACAAATTGAACATGAAGCGGCTCTGGGGGTACTTGAGAAGCTGGCTGAAGTTCATGAGGAACTTGGTCAGACTGAGGAGTTTGAGCAGATCAAAAGCCTGATTGAGCAGCTTCGAGAAGCATTATAGTGGATTGTCGCTTTAGAGACTTTCCGCCCATTACCTGGATGAAAAAACAAAACCCCGTGCAATTCTGATAAATTGCACGGGGTTAATTCAAATGGGTGGTGGAGGCGGGGGACATCAAATTGAAGGTGTATAGTTCCGTGATGTATTGATTTTTTAAGTTTTGGAAATTGGTGTACTCGTGTGGGTACTCGTGGTGAAACTTTTTAGTTTGATTTTTTATGGCTAGAGCTGATTGGCAAGATAGTTTTAGCCTGACTAATGTAAATAACGGGTTGAAAAATCATTCCAACAAATATAAGAACACTGCTGTTGTTGTTCTGTTGATCATTCTTTAAAAGTTAGAGGTTTTTATATATGGCACCAAATGATTTTGTTAAACCAGTGATAGCTTTCAAAAAGGAAGGAAAAACAAATCCCGATGCTGGACTAATTGTGCCAGTCGCGTTTGTAACTCAAGAAGGTAATTATGAAAAAATTCCAGTAGATTACTTTCCTCCATTTGGTGAAATTTTTGTTGCAGGTGGTTATACGGATGACATTGACAATATCTTTTCCGAAAGCGACTTATTCAAGGTCCATTTTTATCAAGAAAAAGAACAAAGATTAGAGTCTGAAGCAAAATATAGGACTACGACACGGCACTATAATAATCTTAACGTTGAGCCGTTGTCTCCTCTAGAGCTTAATATGATCCTTGACGTTACTGAATTACCTTCAGCAGATTCACCATATGTCACTTTAGAATTTAATAACAAGAACATATTTTTATGTGATAATGAAACCATTCTTGGGCCATTTGAGATGGCTAAAGATGATGTTGGATACAAAGTAAGACCTTCTGAACGCGTGAACCTGCCTGGGCTACGTGCTAATCATGTTTACAAATTTTCATATGAGATATCGACCGATTACGATGCATTGGAATACTTCACTGTTAATGGAGAAACGAGATGTTATATCAAGGATTTTCAAAAAAATTACAAACATATTGCTTGTGATCAAGAAGATTTTATTTCTGATGAAGCCCTTTTGAAATGGGGAGCGGCAAGAGAGCTTGTTGAAAAGCGCGAAGACAGACCATCGAGAAAGGCTTTAAAGTCGTGGAAAGAGGCTTTGCAGGCTTTAAGTACAGAGTTAGATAGTGTTGATCATAGCAGAAGAGAACGATTAATTAATCTTCTTAATGAAATTGAAGTTCATGATGAATTTTGGGATTCGGCTCTAAGGCGAGCTCTTCTTTCTAACGAGGCTGCTCTTGAGAATTATGTTCAAAAACATGAAAGTGATTTACTCGGTAAAGAGTTAGACTTTTTGAAAAGTAAACTCGATAAAGAAGAGGCTAATCTGCGCCAGCAGTTGCACGGTCTTAAACAGGAAAAGAGCGAATTAGAAAATGAGATCGCAATTGCACGTCAAAACAAAAATGAATTAGAGGATAAGCTTCTTCAAGATGTTGAAAAGAAAGATGAATTTCTTGCAGATAAAATAAAAAAATCTGAAAAAAGAATTACTGAATTAACTGATACAATAACACAAAAGACACAAGAGCTTGAGTTAACATCTAACATTGAAGATTTGCAAAAAAAAGCAACCTATTATGAGGAACATATTAAGGAACTGGAGCGCAAAGAAAAAAAACTTAAGGACTCCCGTCTTCCAGAGGCTTTGCATGATTTGAAGTTAAACTTAGAAGTAATTCATGGATCATTTAATCAACTATCTATGCAATCTAGTAAGGATAATCAATCCATTAATATAAGTACTTATGAGAAAGATGAATTTTCTCCTAAGGATTATATTAATTTTTTAGCCAACTATATTGAAGATCATTACAAACGCGACATTTCTTTCACATCCCTCGTTAACTACATTGTATCAATTGCTAACAATTTTTTAGTTGTTTTTGCAGGTTCTCCTGGATGCGGAAAAACATCTACAGCATATTTTTTAGCAGAAGCGCTGGGATTATCGAAAGAAACTGGAACTTTTTTACCAATTTCTGTTGCTCGCGGATGGACATCACAAAGAGATATCTTGGGGTATTTTAATCCATTAAATTCTTCTTTTCAGCCTGCACGAACAGGCCTTTCTCAATTTCTCAAGCCTAAAGCTCATTTGAAAGAGACTTTAAGAATTGCTTTGCTTGACGAGGCAAACTTATCTCCAATTGAGCATTATTGGGCAGATTTTTTGCCAATGTGTGATGAAGAAGTTTGTCATGATATTGACTTCGGAGGAACTCCCGAAGATAACATTTCTGTCGGATGTTCTACTAGATTTATTGCTACAATTAACAATGATAATACAACAGAACGACTCTCTCCGCGACTCATTGACCGAGCTCCAATTATTAGATTTTCTGAAGAGCCAATAAACCCATCTCAAGATAATGACATTGATTTTGAAGAATCAGAAATTGTAAGTCAGGCACTTTTATTCGAGAATTTTGAATCAATGTTTAAGGTTCCTAAAACAGGTGCACATTTTCTTCAAAAAGAAATTGATATGCTTACCGAGATAGCGAAAAAGCTCTCAGGACGAGATGGAGAAGGAAGTCAAAAAATATTTCTTAGCCACAGAAAATTAGCTAGCATGAAGCGATACTGTACAGTCGCTCGCGAGCTTTTCCCAAATGATAATGACCCCCTAGATTACGCCATAGCACAATTTATTCTCCCGATAATCGAAGGCTTTGGGGTTAATTTTGGGAAAAGACTAATCTCTTTCCGTGAAGAGATTAAGACAGGATACCCATTTTCTCATGCTATTCTTGATGAAATCATTGTTCGAGGGGAGCGCAATCATCATTCGTACTCTTATTTTGAGTAATGCTTATGAGTATCAAGTTAGAAATTTGGAATTTTGAAACTAAGACGACATTGTATGAGATTCCTTTAATCGATTCAGATAGATTGGATCGCCAGCATTCAGGATTTGAGTTAATTGAAGATGAAAAGATTGAAATTCGTGTAGTTGCACCGATTGCATACCGAGAATTTACTCTTTATTTGACAGATATAGCACTACATCCATCAGAGTCATACTTGGTTAGTGATGACACTGTCTGTCATAAATGGGTTCCAACTCCTAGAACAATTCCACTCTTTTGCAATTTGTTTGGCGAAGTTGATATTACAGCTATGTATACAGTTGATAATAGCAGTTATACAGCTAGATTCAAATCAATTGACGTTATCGGGCGAAAATTATCTAAAGAAACTTTAATTCATATGCTGAAATATCTGGTTAGCCGTAAATCAGATAATATTTGGGCAGTATGTTCACTCGGACAAATGGAGATAGGAGCTGAAGGTGAAAGGGATTGTTTACTTTTCATTCGTGAAGCTGAAATGAGTTTACAGATACTTGAAAGAACCTTACCGACGATAATAAGGTCTCCATGTTCTCGTCTTATTCCGGTTCAAGTACAAACACGAACAACTCATTCTACTTTTTTTGATGGAGCTAGTCTCGAATGGTTGATTGAAAATTTAGACGTATTTGAACCAACCCAATCATCTCCTGAAAGTGTAAATCTTTATGGTCAAAGTTATTATCCTTCAGAAATTGTTCAAAATAAGCTAGTAGAAGATACAGATATATATGAGAATCAAGTAATTTTAGGATACATAAATCTTGTTACTGTATTTTTAAATAATTTTAAAAATAAATTTCATTTACACGACAGAGAAGATGCGACTAGCAAAAGAACTAGAATCCCGCTTTATCAGGTTCTTAAAAAAGAAAACAGGAAAATTTTTTCTACATACATTAAGAAGTCTGATGAGCTTTTGTCTTCCTACCAAATGCATGCAAAAGCAATAAAAAGGCATTTAAATACAAGTAAAGGTATTTCTGACCCGCCTATTTTTACTTCGCGAGCACGAAAAAATCCATTCTATTTGCGAATATTCAAGCAAATAGCGATTTGGCATTCATTAGGTACTCCTAGTTGGAATAAACTAAATGCGTATTCAGGAGTCAAATCAATAGACCAAATATATGAGACATATTGTTTTCATAGACTTGATGATGCTATTATAAATGCAGGCTATACTCCTGTGAAGACAGATGAGTTTGGTTCTACAATAAATAATTTGTGTCTCTCATATGCTAAAAATAGTACTGTTATAAACTTATACTATGAAAAAAAATTCTATTCAGAAGAATCATTAGACTCAAGTGAGTCAATTTGCCATACAGAACGATGGAGATATGTTTCATATGGGAATCCTTCCTTGGAGGATCGGGTTGCAAAAAGAAAAAGAGATAGTAAACACTCTCATCGGTGTCCAGATTTTGTTGTTGAGTTGTATAGTAAGAATAGTCCAAAAGATAAGAAACTACTAGTTTTTGATGCTAAGTACACAGACTCAACTCGAGCATTTACTAATTATTTACCATCTTGTGTTATGAAATATGTACATGGATTAGGTCAGACATCAGGGGGGCCTAACCCCGTTTTGTTGTTCTATATTCTTTATTCTGGGGCAGAATATTTCAACAAACAAATAAGAGAAATGCATTATAATAATGGATCGTTTAGCCGTCCTGAAGATGTACATACCCCGTGTGTTGGTAGTGTTGAGCTTTCACCTAGAGAAGATTGGGGATTTGACTTATTTATACGGAACTCGATTAGAATTGCAGAATATTATTTGGAAAAATATTAAAAATTTTACATATTGTGATTTTTTTAAATTTAAATCAGACTTTACTTAGCTGTCATTGCTTAAATCCCTCGACAATCACCGCAAATTGTGCGGCGAATAAGCGCCACATTCACCGCAAACAAGGGCAAAAGCAATGTGGATACTACCCATGGATATCAAGGTTGCTTCAATTTCTCATGGAATAGCTAAACCAAGCATACGTCCGGTATAAGCAGGGCGTATAGCTTGGTAAGATGGGAATTTGGGCTTTGATCTGAGAAATGAAGCTGACAGAATGTAAGCGATATTTTGAGCGAAAGGTGTGAGAGGAGCGAACTTGCTACTCGTAATCAAAACTTCTGAGAAGAATGGAAAATATTTAGAATATCCACAGCATCACCCTGAATACGGTAGGGGATGATGTAAGGTGAGATAACAACTTCTCGTGTCATTGGAACTCGACCGGGACGACCACTTTCTGGGAATTGTTTTAATCGCTGGCAACCGTCCCATATGCGTTTCGCTTCGGATTCCATGACTTCTTCGTCAGCTTGCTCGGCTAGATAGCGGCGGATAGAATTAAGATCTCTGATTGCGTTCTTTGTCCAATTGATTCTAGTCAGCTTCAACCTCTAATCCCCACTTTCCGAAAGCTTCTTCTACTTCGGATGCTGTCGCGAATTCGCCTCTGTCGGCCTGTTCAAGGCTTTCAACCGTCTGGGCTATCTGCCATGCCTGTTCTTCAAGAAAACGCTCAAGCGCGCTTGCAACAAGAAAGGACTTGCTGCGATTCGTGGCCTTGGCAAGTGCATCAAGTTTTGATGCTGTTTCATCTGAAACTCGTGCGGTTACTGTGCTCATAGTTAACTCCTTTTAGACAATGTATACATTGTATACATTGTAGTCAACTTTCTGATCGAGAGCTTTTTAGCCTAGTTATTGAGCGTTTCCGTCAGGCAGTTGCTATAGTGCGCTTATTGATTTTGCAGCCAAATAGCAATGACTCGAGCTCGTTTTGATTAGGAATTTTTTGGCTTTCAATTATACGTAAAAGAGCGTTTCGCATAATTAAATATGTTTCGACGAATGGTTCAATGTTGATATCCTTAGTGGTATGTGCAGCTGTAGATCTATCATTATATAGTTTGGCAATTTTTTTATATAAATTATATCTTTCCTGTCCTGGTTCTTCTAGATAAGAAGCAAGATATGCTGCAATTCTAAATCTTAGCTCTCCTTTATTTCCTAAAAATAATTCTTCAATTCCTCCCCATAGAGCCAGCATTCCTAATGCTACTTTCCCGTTTATTGCTGAAGAGTCAAATGCCTTAAGTGCATTATATAGTTTGGGGTGAGAGTTGAGCATTTTGACTACAGAAACTATATTCTGCTGCATCCACTCTAGCACGTCATTATTTAGTACGCTTTCTCCCTCTAATGGTTTTGAAAAATATCTTTTCTCAATTTCAAATGGAGTTATAAGTGTCTCTTTTGAAGAGCGGGAAACAGCGTTAAAGGACATGCCAGAAAGTACAGGTACTGACAAATATGGATATTGGGTAATTCTTAGTAGTGATGCAATGATCCAAACTATTTCGTGTTGGGGGTAATATATACTTAGCTGATTGTTAGGAGAAACAACAATCTCGACTTCTATATCATAACTGAATCCTCCTTTCGCTGGCTTCCATGGGGCTGGGTGGAACCCTTCCGGGCCAGGAGGATTGAATGCCATCATGTTTGTTGAAAACAGGTGACAATATGTTTTGCGCAGTTCGATACCCTCAATGAGGGTGAAAGAGTTTTTATATAGTGTAATATCGGTAATGCCGGCATATAAAGTGTCCTTTGGCTCTTGGTCTTTGGGCTTCATTTTATACCTTCTATTTGTAATAGGAATATTCACTCTAGCGTGCACGAGACAGTTTATTAATTATGCTTTTTTTCTTAGTAGTTTGCATTAACTTTTTCATTATGAGAACAACCTTTCCAATTCGTTCAAAACTTGCTCCAATTCGCTTTGCAAGTCCCGGCAACCTTGTACTTCCTTTTCCAGCATGGCTATCTTCTGATCTTGTTCGTCCAATCGGCGTACTTGTTCTTCTTCGATTCGGCTCAGCGCGTCCAATAAGCTCTTCTGTAATTCGTTCATGGCTTAATCCTTGAGTAAAATGGCGGGACGGTTTCCTGATTGCCAATTCTGCTTCAGGCTTGTCCCGGCTGGTAGAATTATGAACCTGCGGTTGTTGTCCAGAAGGGGCGTTACTCCCCAGCTTACGAGCTTTTTCTCTATTGTCCTCTGGTGTTCTATCTTCTGGGAAAGTTCTGCTAGGGTTGTTCCCTGAAGATCTATCCAGAATAGAGTTCCGCCCACTAGGACCAGACAACACACGATTGTCACCGCTAATGACACTGCGACTGGGATCTTCAAGGATCGGTGCATGTCGCGGAGTAAGGTTTTTTGAATTTTCGAGAGTTCTGCGGTCTCTGTTTTTATAGCGGTTTCGATGGTACTCAGCTCGTGTTTGGCGGATTTTAGAAACGCTTTTCTCAAGCTCTGCAATCCTTCTTGAATTATCTGCTTGGAACTTTGCGCTTGTTCTTCCATCTGCTCCTTCATTTTCTCGGCTAAGCTCAGCGCGTTGTTTGAACTGCTCGGCTGTCCATGATCTTGCATAAAGTACTCCTTTTAGCCTGATGCGGCGGTTTTTTCGTTTCTGGGAAACAGTGCTGTTGTCGTTTTCTGGTAGTTCAATAGTTATGTATTCTTTGCCTTGGCGCGGTACACCAAAGCCGAATTCCTCAAGAGTCCTGACGATGTCTTGCCGGTTATGAATAAGACCGGCTTCCACACCTTGAACTATCGCTTCAGTTACGGTCCGCCTTACTTCTGAGGCATTGCCGGATTTATAGCTCTGTATCGAGCTTCCCGGACTGACCAACCTTGCGCGTTTCATTTCATCAGGGCGTGCCCAGTTGTGACGACGGTTGTGAAGTTCACACCACGGATTATATTGCTTCTCCCATCCCGGCGGGCAGGGATTAAGGGCTTTATCTGTTCGTAGTTCTGTGCGCGGAATCACAAAATGCATTTCATGATGGCCAGCATGGCTGTGGCGAACCCAAAGGATTGAATATTGATCCGCTTCAAGTCCTGCAAAAGCGTATGATTCAAAGCTGTCCATGAGCTTTCTTTCGTCTTCAGGCGTGACCTTGTCCTCCGGAGCCCATGAGAGAACTCCGGAAGTGTATCGCCATTTACGGGTAGTGGTATCGATAAGGTCTGAGGTTAATTCAGGATCTCCACGCAGTACTTCAGGTGGATTCTCCTTTCTCTTGGAGTCCTTCTTACCCGTCACATATTCAACGACTTTTGCCCCGCGTCCGACTCCGTGCCGGAAGACTTTCATAAGCATTTGAGCTGCTCCTTTATTTCGAGGAGAGCTAGAACCACCTGTGCAGCTTCAGCATTTTTCTTATAAGTATTTGCCCAACGAGCTACTTGGTTCATGTTGTTGCCGATGCGGGCTAAGTGGATGACTTTTTGTCTTTCTGCTTTTGTCTTTCTGACTCGTGGGCGATTCAGTTTTTCGCGCACATAATCGCCTAGACTCATGTCTTCGGCTTCAGCCTGAAGCTTGAGTATTTTCTTTTCCGATGGAGTGACACGTGTGTTCACGAACTCGGTGCGTTTCTCTTCATTATTCTTCATGGAGTCCAAACCTCGCAGAGAGTGGAGTGCTTGCACGACTCTTAATCTTACGTGGGATCGAAGGGAGAGAATCTCCCTCGCCAGTTCCCGATGTGCAACATTGGGTAAACTGGCTTGGACAGCTACAGCACATTACTATGTACGAATCTTGGTCTATCGTGCTGGCGCGAAATTGGGTCGCAGGTTTAACTCCATGGAGAAATGTGAGAGCACTTTTACCAATATGAGTTATTAACCCTAAAATACGTGTCATAGGTGTCATAGCCGTCATTCCTATTGTAGGTCCTTGTTTTCATAACCATTTTTAGAAGTGACACCTGATGACACCTGAAAAATAGGTGTCACCTTAGATGTCACTTGCTTATCTCCTTGAAATTCTGAATTTTTGTTATCCTCAGTGACATCTGTGACGCCTATGACACCTTTTTCTACTGGGAAGTATCTTGAAAGCGTTTCGATGATTTCCGGGGTCAGTTTGGCGCCACGTTCCTTGCTGTTACGTCCGGTTTCGATGCCTAATTTTTTGTATGTTTTGCCAACTGCATCCGGCTTGATGTGAAATGATTCTGGCAATTCATGATTAAGGAATTCAACAATACGTGAGGTGGGAAGCAGAGCCTGATTTAGTTTTTTGGAAAGGGCAACAATTGCTTGCGCAACTCTCCGTTCAATGGCTGAAGCTTCCTGAAATTTGTTTCCGGCAGAAAGTAGAGTCCAGACTTGTCTTTGCTGTTCCTGAAGCCATTCCATCAAAACAATGGTTCGCTGAATTGATTCATGATGAACAGGACTCATTTCAGATTTGTCAGTACTCCAGCAATCTAACATGTGAATAATCAGGCAGACTTTGAAGAATGCACCGCGTAACTTAGGTGCAAGAGATTCGAACTGCTCAAGCTCCGGTTGATACCAGTGAGACAGAACCTGATTGTCGTACCAGTCTTTGACTTTGTGTTTGGCTGCATCGGATAGCTTGATTATTTCAGGGGAGTTCTCCGGGCCAAAATTCAAGTCTAATGCCTGATGAATGAATCCATGGATATGCTCAGCCGGTTCTCCATCAAAACTTTCTGATGTCCATAGGGGTGGAGCTTCTTGCTCACAACGAATGAAAAGGAATCGAGGCAGGAAGCCGGAAACGGTATCTTTATGTTTGAAGAGTGATGGAAGCAGATCCGGCTGGA
Organism: Maridesulfovibrio sp.; assembly: GCF_965230075.1. Lineage (GTDB taxonomy): Bacteria > Desulfobacterota > Desulfovibrionia > Desulfovibrionales > Desulfovibrionaceae > Maridesulfovibrio. The sequence continues at coordinate 1,974,265 of NZ_OZ245945.1, forward strand.
CTGTCCCGAAGATAGAAACGCAGGCGTGCGGTATGTGAAGGGCATCTTTAGTACTGCGAGATACTTTCCATGCTCCACAGTCGTATGCGGAAAGCAGGCGGGCTTTGTCGCCTCCGTCACTGCCTTTGTTGTCATAGCGGCCTAGGTCGGCCAGCAGGCCGGAAAGCTCATCACGGTACCAGAGAATGCCACGGGGATTATTGGACAGAATTGAACCAACGGCTTGTGTGGTACTGTCCTCAACGTAAATCTGCTCCCAAGTAGGGTAGATGGGCTTGTCTGGAAGTGTGTCGTTCTTTCGCTGAGCGCGAGCAAAAGAGCTTTGCCATTCCCTTAATTCCAGCTCGTATGCTTCTAACTCTCGCTTATGCTCTTTAAATGCAGCATTCTCTTGCTCATGAATTGGTTTTAATATGGCATTTGAGCACGGACTTTTACCCATGCCCGACCGCGCTACCAGTCCCCAATAGAGATTCGGGTGTGTGATCCAGCTTGGTTTAACTTCAAGTCCTCTGGTTCTTCCGACTGCTGCACCGATCACAGCAAGAAAAGTTACGGCAGGAACGGCAAAAGGAACCGTAAAAGCTGAAGCTGCTACGGATAGCGAGTCTTCAACACTGGCCGGAAGAACTCCTAGAGGGAAAGAGGTTGGCGAGGGGAGCAGGTTACTCCCCTCAAAAGCCATGGACGCCATCTTAGACATGTTAGGCTTCGCTCTGATTTGGGAGTTCATCAATCAGTCTGCGAATATCACAAACACGCCATGCTGTTGTGCGCTCAGTGAGTTTGACCGGCTTCGGGAATCTGCCGGTCTGAATACCTTTCCACCACGTTGTTTTAGATACCGGGATGACCTTCAGGACATCTACAAGTCTCACAAAGCCCGTATTGGGCAGGTGGTATGAAGTCTGGTTCAATTCGGTTCTCATAAGCTTTCCTCCGTTTTTTGACGTTTGAGGAAAGCCTACAAGAATCGGATTTGTTTGCTAGACGGGTAAAGAGGGTGAAAGGGGTAAAAAAAAATAAGCATCTGATAATATGATGTATTTAAAGTTTTATTTATGCTTAGACCAAAAAATATTGCTGAGTAATAGAGTTTGGTTACTGGTTAGATGATCAGGGCTGCCAAAAGTGTTCTGTAATATATTTACTTAGTTAATCGGGGTTGAACTACCTTATGGCAGTACCTGATTTTACTAAAGGATATTGATTGAAGGAGAGGGGAAGGGAGTGCCACGATGCGTTAGTTCTCCTTGTTTGGCAAATTCGTGTCTTACTTGTTCAAGGTCAATAACCTTCGGTTCTACCAGAGTAAATCCTTGAGCTTCGCACCAGTCATTGCGGTCCGCGAATTCTCCATTATACCTTGCATCGTCGAGGATGAAATAGTCTTCTTCGCCCATAATGCGATCCCATTGATGGAGCATGAATTCAAATTTATCAGGGTTGAATTCTGTCACATTGTCCCATTCCCACGAAAAATTGCATATTTCGTTGTCATAGCCGAGCACCGCGAGATACTTCGCGTTGCTGTCAAGAAAGATTCGCCGCCTGATCTGCACCGGATTTTTGGTGATAATGCCGTAGTCAAACTCAACCGGTTTGTCATCGAGAGTTATGCGTAAAGAACAGTCCGAATCAATCTTCATGCCCCATGTAGTGGTTTTGCCTTTGCGCCACCAGTTCATGATTTTCATGGAATATACTTTCTGGCCGTATTCATTGATGGTCTTTGCCGTTTTTTCAGAAACAGGATGCAGGGCTAAATCGCACGAGCGTCCATGAGCGGAAATCTCCTGAAAGTTAGCTTTGCGCTTATTTTTTTGAGGACTTATTTTGCATAGCCTATGCCACAATTTATGGAGCGATTCTTTTTGTTTTTGAGACAGTAATTCAGGTGCTTATCTGTTTTGCCAGTTGTTTGAGATCTGGCAAAATCGGCCTTTTGCGCAATTGCGTATTGCATGGGAAGGGCTTTTCCCATGCAATACGGCTGGCTCCATTTAAGATCTATTCGTCTACTATGTATCGGGTTGAAGGTCCGCGACCTGTCTTGCGGAGTTTTCCGGCTTTAACCAGAATTTGTAAGTCGTAAATGGCGGTACGGGACGGAAGTCTTCCCCCTACAATTTTTTGATATTCATTGCGGGAGACGGAATCCATTGTGCGAATGACTTTCCATGCCTTGAGCTGGCGGTCATTAAGTGAAGTGCTCTGTGATTGATTTGAATCCATATTTTCTTCGAGCGTATCTTCATCAGGGGAAATCGTTTCCTCGGAGGCAAGGCTCTGTTTTACACTCTCGGGGTGCTCGTCTTCTGCATAAGAGCAGCTTTCACCTTCAAGTTTGATCTCGTCAGCCTGAATGAGCTTGTTGTTAGCCATGACGACAGCTCTGGTGATGCTGTTGACCAGTTCGCGTACGTTTCCCGGCCATTGATAACTTTTAAGCTTGGCAACTGCTCCACGGCTGAGGGTAATATCTTTCTTGTCGGTGAGGTTCTCAGCCTGCTTCATGTAGTACAGGCTTAACAGGGGAATGCTTTCCGGATGTTCGCGCAGCGCAGGAGTCTGGATCATGAGAACTTTAAGCCGATAGTACAGGTCCTCCCTGAAAAGTTTTTCTTTAATAAGGGTTGTTAGATCCGCGTTGGTAGCAACGATGATTCTGATGTCAAAGGATATTTCCTTGTCGCTGCCCAGTGGCTTGAGTCGGCGTGATGCAATTGCCCGTAATAGGGATTGCTGAACTTTCAGTGAAGCTGACTGGATTTCATCCAGGAACAACGTGCCGCCATGGGCTTCAATGAAAGCTCCGTTACGGTCGGTCTTTGCATCTGAAAATGCTCCTTTGACATGCCCAAAGAGTGCATCAAGAAGAAGATTTTCATCCAAAGCCCCGCAGTTAACTGAGATAAAGGGCTTTTCACGGCGAGCACTGTTGTTGTGGACAGCTTCAGCCACCAGCTGTTTCCCTGTTCCTGTTTCGCCGTAAATAAGAACATCAACGTCTACCTCAGCGGCTTTGAGGATTTCATTCTTAAGGTTATTGATCTGTTTTCCGTAGCCTATAATTTCCGGAATGACAGTGACATCAAGATTTGCAAGGGCTTGAGTTTCCTTTTTCAGATCAGCTTTTTCCTGACTGTTGATGGCTACAAGCTTTTCGTCTTTCGCTTTCATCAAAATATACTGGCTGTTAACGTGTCGGATGATTCTGTTAAAAGCCTTTTGCAGCACTTGTAGATCATTGTCTTTGTACGGTAAATCGACTTCTTTAAGCTGATCCAGTGAAGTCTGCTCCGACATTACCGCAGCAAATTCCCGTATCGGTCTGGTCAGTGACCTGCCGAAGAAAAGAACCACCAGTATTGTTGCAGCAACTGCGATACCGGAAACGACAAGCAGAATGCTCATGAAATCATAGCCCGCAACTTTCGGCAGAACACTACGGTCGGTATAGATAATGGCTCCATAAACTTCAGATTCACCGCCGGAAGTTTTTTTGAAACATACCGGGGCATATGCAAGGGTGGGTATTGTCGAGGAATACTGACCGGATTCGTGAAATAAAAATTCCAGTCCTTTTTCTTTCTTCTGTATTTTTCCGATTCTTTCCCAGTAGTCCGCGTGAATCTCGCTGGGGCGGAAGGCTACGTTGTGTTCTGCTTTGCCCAGAGTCCCCTGATAGCCCTGTCTTGCGAGGAATGATGTCAGTTCAGAGCTGTCGTCTTCCTTAGGTATTGACTGGAAAAGTATCCAGCCTTGCGGGTCAACAAAATAACTGAATCGTAATTCATCACTTCGTTGAAATGACCATAGCGGAGATCTTTTCGAGTCATATAATGTTAGGAAATTTCGTAGTTTTTCAGCTTTGACCGAGAGAAATATTATTCCGTCAGGGTGTCCCTTACTATCTGAGGTCTTTATGTAAAAGCGGACAACCTTCTCTTTGATCAGCATATTTCCGTTTTTATTGTTTTGTACCGGATAGGTAATTTCGCGGATGTATGAAGGTTGAACCTCTCTGTCTTTTAATGTCGATAGTTTCTCAAGCTCCAGCAGCGGGTTGGGACTGACCCTGCTCAGCGCTGCATCATCCAGCTTTGTCACTACACCGCTTTTGTTGATCAGTATCTGAGGTTTTCCAGTGGAGGCCGGAATATACGCCAATTCATAATATGGAATTCCCCCAGCCGTAATCATATTTTGAAACTGTACGCTGATGTCTTTGTTTTTCTGCTTGCTGAGAGCGAAATAGCGGAGATCTGTTGCGCAATTATTCATGAACATTTCTATGTCGTGGACAATTGCAAGGTTCTGCATAGCCACTGTTCTACCAAGAGCTATCCTTATGTAATCCTTAGAGACTTTGTAAGATGCTGCCCCCACGATAAGAATGATGATCAGAATTGTCGGCAACAGCGACAGCAGAAGCTTACCGCGCAGACCGGTCCTGTTCCAAAGTTTCTTGGGAGAAAACATACTGCCGTTGCTATGTTCATTGGTCTGAGCATTTTCGGACATGGCATTTATTCCATAGTAGTATTTTTATTTAAAATTTAAGCGTCACTGTTATTAGCGTTAGAGTCGTGCCCTGTGCTTGTCAAGGCAATTCGGCATGGTGATTGCTTTCTTTTGCTTGTAGTTACATGCGGAATTTATACCAGAACTGTACTTGACTTAACTATTTTAAATAATGGAACTAAATCTAGCAAAGAAGGTGGGTGGTCACGTGGAGAGAACGCGCAAGTATCATGGAATAAGAAGGGTGCTACTGTTATCGATGATCGTTGTTCCTTTTGTCCCTTTAATTGTGGCAGCAACTATCGGTTATTATTCTCATGTAAAGTCGATGGAGCAGTTGGCTATGTCTGCAGTCAGGTTGGCAGCCGTAGACCATGCTGAAATGGTGTCCTTTTTTCTGAATGAACGCAGGGCTGACTTGATGGAATCATTGGACCTGCTAGGAAGAGATATCAAGGATACTGCTAAAGTCAGGGAGATACTGGGAGAGTTACGCAGTTTAAGGCGGAATATGTATTCAGATCTGGGGGTAATTGACCCTGAAGGCAATCAAGTTGCTTATGTGGGTGAATATCGTCTTGAAAACAAGAATTACCTTGATTCGAGGTGGTATAAAGAGACGGTCGGCAAAGGATACAACATCAGTGATATTTATCTCGGACTAAGGGGAGTTCCGCATTTGAATGTGTCTGTATCGAAGCTGATTGATAATAAAGAGTGGGTGTTGCGGGCTACATTGCGACCTGCGGCGTTAAGAAGGATAGTGGAAAAGGTTAATATTGGTGTGTCCGGGGAAGCATACATAATCAACAGCGCCAATAGATTACAGACTTCCCGGCGTAGTGGGGGAGGTCTTTTCGATCGGGATAGTTATCTTTACCCGGATCAGAAAGACGGGGTTATAACTTTCGACGGTTCAGAAAATGATGAAGCATACATCTTTGCCACGACCAGTCTTAATAACGGAAAATGGCGGCTAGTAGTTCGTCAAAAGCATTCCGATGCTTTCCGCTCCAGCAGTAGTGCCTTGTATCTTATCCTTGCCATATTGATTTGTGGCGGATCGGTTCTGGTCCTGCTGGCAGTTGTTGCCAGTAATAAGGTTTATGACATGCTAACCAGACAGGCAGATACCGTCTGTGCCCTTGAAGCCCAGTTTCTGCGTGCGGCCAAGCTTGCTGAACTAGGGGAGATGTCAGCAGGGTTCGCTCATGAAATCAACAATCCTTTGCAGATAATGAAAAGTGATCTGACTCTGCTTGAAATGTTGTTGCATGAGGAGATTGAAAGAATCGGCGAAGGAAAAAACAGTGTTGAAATCGCAGAAATTAATAAGCAATTGAAGTTGCAGATTGATCGTTGCGCAGGTATTACGCGCCAAATTCTTAATTTTGGGCGCCAGAATAAACCGGAATTCAAAAAGATAAATATGGTGGATTATCTCCCGCAGGTTGCCAAGATGGTGGAGAAAAAAGCTGAACTGGAAGGAATCCGGTTTATCATGGATGTGGACAGTCGGACGCCTTCTGTCCTCGCGGATCAGGGGCTTCTTCAGCAGGTCATGGTTAATTTGTTGAACAATGCCATTCATGCTGCTGTGGATGAACATGGTTCCGAGAACGGCGAAATTGTGATCGCGTCTGGTCAGGATCAAAATGGAAATGCTTTGATTAAAGTGTGCGATAATGGTGTGGGTATTCATGAAAAAGATATGGAGCGCATTTTCCTGCCTTTCTATTCCACGAAGAAAAATAGTGACGGGACCGGACTGGGCCTTGCCGTATGCCATACCGTAATAGATTCACTTGGTGGAACTATGAGGGTTAAGAGTGAACGGCACAAGGGTACTGAATTCAGCATTATCCTTCCTGCTGCCGGTTAGTTGTTAATGAATAGTTAAAGGCCGGAGCCTGCCTTTTTAATATGTGCAGGTTCCGGCCTTTGTTATTGGATGATGTTTCTTACGATGCTTTTGCTGGAGCAAGGATTCTATCCAGCTCTAGGAGATAACCTTCATGTCTCCGCAGGTAAAAGGATAGTGGTTTCGAAAAGTTGTTGCCAATCAAGCCGTCCACTATAATATGTGAGACTGATTTCTTTTCGCTGAGAATCTGCTGGGATGATTTGAAAATTTCTTTTTCATCCTTCGACATGCCTCTGATTGATTGTTGCAGGGCTTCTTTAGCCCTTGGCTGGTACATGCGCAGATAGAGCAGGTCTAAAGCGTTTGCCATTAATATGGAATCGTCATTGATACCTCGGCTGCGGCACAGCTTAATGAATTCGGCTGGATTTTCGAGTAGTGAAAGCAGGTCTTTGTTCGGGAATCTGACTTCCATTTCTGAGAAGAAATTGAGAACCTGACGTATTTTTTCTTCGTAATCCCATGAGCGGGCTATTATGTTTTCCTTGCGGTCTGCCATACCTTCAAGAAATCCGGCAGCAAAGTCCGAAGCCAGCTTTGATATGACTGCCGCCCATTGCTGAATGAGCATGTCTATTTCCGGCACCCCGCAGACATAGAGAATTGCGGAAATGGTGTAACTGAAAACAATTGCAATGGGGATTGAAATTATGCTGCGAAAGAAATTGCCGAAGGCAGCCTCTTTGGGCAGTTCCCGCATGATATTGTGACCTGTTATATATATACCGTTGGTTATTGCCATGATCGTGTAAAGCATGGTCGGGTCGGTGGTTACATTGATGTCGAACATCCCATCCAGCACCACGGATTTACATAACCAATCCAGCAGGGGCACAGAGAATCCTGTGAAGAGAAGGGAATCGGCAATGCGGTTCCAGTTTATAAAGTCACTCCAGACCAGATAAGGAGACCGTTTGAGGCCGCCTCCACCAAGTATCGACTGAATGATGTTACGGAATCCGGTGATGGAAAACCAGATCAGGCCGCCCAGCCACGCCAGAACCCACCAGTCTTTGGTGAGGTAAAAAGTCAGAAAGGCCGGAATGAAGCCGATGATAATTTTAAATATGTTCTTAAGGGTACTGTTTATGTACTGCGGTTCGGTCTTGTTTACGGTATCCGGTTTTTGCCTGATCAATGAGAGCCCGTTTCCGGTATTTTGCGATAATCCTCCCAGGGGGCTGATGTTACCGCACTGTCCGTGTTCAATTTGATAGTTGGAAATTTCCCATTTCTTTTCTTTGCGCTGTAATATTTCGCGCAATAGAAAGGTATCTTTTACGTGGCTTAGGAAATTGCTTGAAATCAGCGGAATGTTGCGCTGCGACATATATTTGATAACCAGAGACAAGTTTGCCGAAACAGGTAGACATTTTCTGTCTGGATTTTCTTTGATTTCCTTGCGCGCACGTGGTGGCAGGGTCTCGGCAACAGCGAATCCCATACCGATGGCCCGCAATGAGCCTCCGGTTGAACCGCTTCCGATCCTTGTCCTGATTTTGCGATGCTTATAGATGTTTTTCAGTTCCTCAATATGCTGTTGAATATGAATGAGCTTTGTAAGCTGTTCATTCTGTTCGGGCTCTTTTCTTCTTTTTAATTTATCAACACAGCCGCGAACAATCTTTTTTAATCCTATAGAGTTGCCTGTGTTCAGCGCCTGTTGCAACCTGTTGAACGGTACGCGGTTCGGGAAGTGTTCTTCGGTGATATTTTTGAGATTAATCAATTCAAAGTGCGTAATTCGTCCTTTGCAGTCGTATACAAGTTCCAGCGCATCTTCCAATTCCATTTTTTCCAGAATCAGGGTTATTCTACTGGAAGGGCTTGCACTGAGCAGCTTTCCCGTCAATCTACTAGGCGAGAACACTATGGGGGCGGGGTCCTCCTTAGAAACTGGCGGTCGATTAGGGTTCGGGAGTTCTGAATTGGCTTGCGGCGAAAGATAACGGACCGTGATCGTATCCGGATCAAGGAGATTGATGGAGTCCACCTGCTTGTCGATTCTGCTTTTTTCCTCAACACTTGCAACAAGGTATACAGCGGCAAGATCCTTCACCCTCTGCTTGAAGTGGGGGAGTGAAATCTCATGAACATACTTTCCGAGATGGGTCAGTGTTGGTGCTATGGATTTTAGGCTGTTCTGAAATTCCGTGTAATCAATTTCAGGAATTTTTACTCCGACTTCCCGTTCAATGGATTGCCGGTGCACAGAGTTAAATTTTGCAGTCACACGGCGAATATATTCAGCATGTTTTTTTTGGGAAGATCTGCCAAATTGCATGATTTCCTGTACCTTGGCATTTTCGAAAAAGTCCATGATATCATTTTGGTCTATAATATTTTTCGGGGTCCATACGAATTTTATATATCGGTTGCGGAGCAGGGCTCTTAATTCAATTCCAAATTCCACTTTTATGTCCAGAATTTTTGCTGCGGAATATAGTTCGGTTGCCACTTCCGGGGATAGGAAGTCGTAATAGACAACGCGCAACCTGCGAACTCCTTTTATCCATGCATCCATAACCAGATGGGAAGCAGATTTCCTACCTTTACTATTCGCATCATGCACTCGGTCATCAAATGTTAGCTGATTCCATTCTTCCGGCATTTCGAGAAGATGATATTTTTTTAGTTGCATACGTATAAAGCTACTTTTTCCGAAGGAAACAGTTCGGAAATCGTGAGCCAGCCGGAGTTGCTTATGTTCATCGTTTCGGGATCTTATGATTTCCTTCGCGATCTGAATAAGGACCCGCGCCCTGTTGTTTCTCAACGTGGCCTTTGAAGTGGCCAGAACTTCATTCTTAAGGGTTGATAAAGCGTTCAGCCGTTCATTTACTTCATCAGATTCAAGAGAACCCAGCAGGTTGAATACTGCATAGGCTATTCTGATACCGTAGGGAGCGGCTAGTTCTTTAATTCCGTGGGGTTTGAGGTAAGGGCTGAGCAGTGACCTGAAGCGTGCTTGGTCTTTCTTGCGGGAAATTATGTCGTTGAAAAGTTCAACCAGTAGATGGTCGTTACGGTCGAAGTAGATGTTATTGTAATTTAGCATGTCGTCTCCTGTTCATATCTATTGCTTAATAATCTTTGCATTTCCAGTGCCAGCCTCATTTATTTGGTCCTTTTGTTTATTTTAGTGCCCTTCCTGCTGTCTTTCTTTGCTTAAAAGAAGTCTTGTCTTTGCTTGTTGCGAGTTTGTTTTGCGGTTTTTTTATTATTTAAATCAAATACTTATCTTTTGGCATGTCGTCTGCATTAATGAGGTCGGTTTCATTGGTTTGCTCTGTGCAACCGTAATCAATTTAAAAGGATGAACTCAAAATGAGGAACACAAGAATCATGCTTGTAGACGACGAGGAACGTCTGCTTTGCACTACCAAGAAGCTTTTCGAGAAATTGGGTTTTGAAGTCTTGACCTGTTCGTCAGGAAAAGAAGCACTCGAATTGCTGGAGCAGACAGATGTTCACGTTGTCTTTCTTGACATCAAAATGCCGGGCATGGACGGCATCGAAACATTGCAGCGAATCAAAAAAAAGTTCCCGTTTGTGGAAGTGGTTATCCTGACAGGGCACGCCTCAATGGAGGTGGCGGTAGAAGGCTTGAAATTAGGTGCATTCGATTTCTTGATCAAACCGGTGAGTATGAAGGAGCTGCTTGAAAATGTAGAGGAGGCATCAGCAAAAATACACAGACAGAAACAACGATTTCTTTCGGCCCGGAAGGAAAATCAGGAATAGGTTTTCCTTCCGGTTAAAGTTGAAATTAAAGGAGGTTACATAATGGAAATTATCAAAGTCCTCATGGTTGATGATGAGGAACGTTTTCGCGAGACAACTGCAAAAATCCTTACCCGCAAGGGCTTCGAAACGATGCTTGCGGCTAGTGGAGAAGAGGCTCTGGGTATTCTGTCTCATTCGCCGGATGTCATCATTCTTGATGTCAGAATGGGGGGAATGGACGGTCATGAAACCCTTGAAAGAATCAGGGAAAAGGATCCGGATATTCCCATCATTATGCTTACAGGGCATGGCGATATTTCGGGGGCTAAAAAGGCTTATTCCGCAGGCGCTTATGACTATCTGGCAAAGCCCTGCGATATCGACCTGCTTGCAGCCAAAATCAATGATGCATTTCACAGTGTGGCAAAAGTGAAGCTGCCGGAAAAATCGGTCGGAAGTGTGATGGTTCCCCTTGATGAGTACACGGAGGTCGAAGCGGACAGCACCATAAGCGAAGCAATTGCTGCTTTGCGGAAGTCTATGCAGGGGCTGGTTGCGACAAACAGACTCATGGAGTCCGGGCATCGCTCTGTAATCGCACGGAACGCGGACGGTAGTACTGCCGGTATCCTCAGTCCCCGCGATCTGCTTTATGCTGTTCTTCCTGAATACCTTTCAGCACCGAAGCCTTCCACTGCGGACAGTCTTCAATATTCGGCAATGTTTTGGGATGGCCAATTCACAACTCTTGCAGAGAAGCTTGCGGGCAGGACTGTTCGCTCTCTGCTGTCTGGAGAGTTCCTGACTATCGAATCCTCAGCGAACCTTATGGATGCGACTAATGCCCTTATCACCTCAGGCAAGAGACGCATAATCGTTCAAGAGAACGGCATAGATGTTGGCATCGTCAGGGAGCAGGAACTCTTTTACGAAATAGCTCGAATTATTTCGTCCAGATAATCACAGCAGATTTGCAATATAGGGGTAAACATATGTCAAACTCAAAGAAAAAAGCAACCGGATACGATAAGTTTGTCAACTGGAGGCTGCTGATTATTCCGGTGGTACTGTTTTTTATTATTCTGGCTTTGCCCACACCGCAGGGTATGAAAAAAGTCGGGATGCAATATTCAGTAGGTCCGAAGGTTGTAACAAATTACATCAGTGAACAGCTTTTCGGTGCGGGAAGTGCCGCTGTGGAACAATGGCAGGTTCTCACGGCGCGTATGATGGAACGGAATATGCGTATGGGCGCTTTAAGCAAGAAACGTTTTATGAGCCGTAACGAGAAGTGGGTCAAGAAATATAAGATTCCGGTTGATTCTGCCAACCTCGTTAAGGCTAGAGATTATGTGGAAAAGAACATCTCTGATGAAGTTTTTTTGAATATTATGAAAAGTGCGTACAACCTGCGCACAAAGAATTTGAATTATTCCGACCTTTCCAAAAATGATAAAAAAAACGCTGATGGCGGGGCATGGAAAATTAAAGTTGCCATTGCCATGGTCGTATTTGTCGTCTTCTGTTTTATGACCGAGTGCATGCCCCTTCCGGGGGTAGCCTTCTGCATCGGGTTGATTCTGGTCTTCTCAGGGGTTGTTACCCGAAGTCAGGTGGCCGGGTTGTACTGGAGTGATGCGGTCTGGTTTATCATGGGGTCGCTTATGTTCGCGGCTGCTTTCGTTAAAACGGGAGTGGACAAGCGCATGTGCATGCTCATGTTCAAGAAGCTGGCTGTGCCTAATGTGCGTTGGATTACTCTCATTTTTTTTGTGGTCATCAGCCCGCTTGCGGCTTTCATCTCCGACCACGCCCTTGCCGCAATGTTCCTGCCCATCGGTATGTTGCTCTATCAGAACAGCCTGACCGACGAAGTTCCTGAGGACAAGGAACTGGCTAAAATGCTCATGATCTCCATTGCAATGGCCTGTAACATCGGTGGTCCCGGTGCTCCTTCAGGAGGCGCCCGAAATGTAATCATGATGACTTACCTTACTGATATGTTCGGTATGGATATCGGTTATGCTCAGTGGATCATGTACTGCATGCCCTTTGTTATAGTTATGATTCCGCTTACCTGGATTGTCTGCAATATGCTTTTCAAGCCCCGGATTACTTCTTTGGCTCCGGCTATGCGTCATCTTGAAAGTGAAATCAATAAGATGGGCCGTTGGAACAGGGATCAGATCTGGGCCATGGTTATTTTCCTCGTCATGGTTTTCGGCTGGTTCACAGAAAAAGCTTTTTACAACATCGGCATTTACCCGATTCGCCTCGGTATCGGTGTAATCGCGGTTGCCGGTGCGGTGGCCTACCTGCTGGCCGGAGTTGTTAACTGGCGCGATTATCAGGAAAAAGTAGATTGGGGTGTTGTCTGGCTCTACGCTGGTGCAATCATCTTCGGTAGAACTCTTGACCAGACCGGTGCGGCATATTGGCTGGCTCAATCCTGCATCGATATGCTGGCTCCGCTGGGTATGAGTGAAGGTCTTCCTCTCATGTTGACTTCCAACGGTCTGACCGCAGTGTTGACCAACTTGATGGCTGACGGACCTGCCGCGGCCGCAGTTGGTCCGATTACCCTGAATATGGCCAGTATCGTGCACCCCGGCACAACCTTCCTTCCATTTATGGCTATGTCCACCGCGGTGGCATCATCATTTGCATACTGCCTGATCATTGGAACTCCCCCCAACGCAATTGTCTACGCTTCCGGTTATCTGGAGCCGAAGGACTACCTGCGTGTGGGTATTCCCATGTGGTTTGTTGCGAACATTCTCATCATCCTGCTCACAGCGGTTTACTGGAGCGGAATAGGTTTCGGCAGCCTGCCGTCCTTCTAAACCGGAAAAAACGCGGTCGGCCCCGGTCGGCCGCACCTTAAGGGGATAGCCAATGAAAACGGGAAATAAGGTTGAAAAGAAATTCATTCATAAAAACGGAACCACATATTTTTCAAAAAGAACAGAGCAGCAGATCCTTTTTGTGCTGACCTCAGCCATGCTTCTCTGGGGACTGGTTGAAGGGATCAGCAGCTATCTGAATTAGGAGTATGTCATGACTAATACACAGGCACCGTCGGTGAAAATGGGAGTACGGGAATATCTGGAATCTCTAATCTTCATTATACGTTCCCCGGCTTCATTTTTTGAGAGCGCTAACGATGAAACAGGCAGCAGGCGCGCGCTTCTTTTCCTGATGATTTCAGGCCTGTTCTACTGTTCGGTCAGTATAACCTATTTTTTTGAAAATTCACTGATAATGGGCGTGGTTATGATGATCAACGCTCTGTTCATGCCTGCACTGGGAGCCTGTTTCTCGTTTTGCATTATGCGGATGATGACCCCGTCCATGGCTTCTTATTCCTGTGTTTTCAATGTTTATGCCTACTCCAGTGGAGCGGTGATGGTTATTTCATGGATACCGGGACTGGCTGTTGTAATGGAGCCAGTCCGGGCCATCCTTGTTGGGGTGGGGCTTTATAAAACTGGAAAACTGGGAAGATTTCAATCTTTCATAACTGTGGTGCTCACAGCTGTTCTGCTTTTGTTGTTTTTCTGGACGTTTGCGCCGCTTATTGTAGCCGTTCGTGATTTTTTGGGAAACTAGTCTTTCGTAATTATTGTGACCGCATAATGCTGATCACCATCCCCCCCTCACTAGCAGGTCGGGAACTTCCCGCCCGGCCTGCGCTTGGGAGGTTTAAGGAGGTAGATAATGAAAAGTATCCACGTTCTTCTAGTTGATGATGAAAATGATTTCCTTACAGCTTACAAACGCCGTCTCATTTGTCGCAATGTTGAAGTTAGTATTGCCTCAAGCGGTCAAGAGGCTTTGCGAATGGTTGAAGCTGCTGATTTTGACGTAATTGTGCTGGATATCATGATGCCTGAGATGTCCGGGATTGAGACATTGAAGCACTTAAGAGCCTTGAAGTCGTCAATTCCGGTGATAATACTGACTGGTCATGCGAATATGGAAGCTCTTGCGCAAGTCTCCGGAGGAGGGGCTTTTGACTATCTTCTCAAGCCTGCCAGCACTGAAGAATTGTATTTTAAAATTGTAGATGCGGTCAGAGAATCCAGGATTAGAATCCGTTGATGTTGGAGGCTGGATATGCGTACCTTCATAAATGCAATCTCCCGTATATTGAGAAATCCGTCTGCTGAAGATCACAGTACCTCAGCACGTTTCATTGAACGATGTGAAAATTTCCGACAGCTGCTTTCAGCTAATAGCAGTGCCCTCAAAAGGATGGCTGAACTAACTGAAGCCTCAAAAAGCTTTAAGCCTGTGGGAATGACTTACATAAGGGCTGAAAATGTTCGGATTTCCGCTGATGTGCGTAATATGATTGAGCGGCTATGCCGTATTGCCCCCGGAAGGTACGAAGGACTCAAGGATGCTTTCAACAGGATTCTTGCGCTCATGGATAAAGAGCTTTCAGTGGATGAAAAGGATCATGACGGACCTAATATTATTAATCTTCGAGATTTGAATTCTGATCTGATATCCGAAGTTGGTTCAAAAATGGCTTTGCTGGGCGAAATAGCCTCTATCCCCGGAATTTCTGTCCCTGAGGGTTTTTCCATTACCGCCTCAGCCTTCAACTCTTTACTGCGCGAAACCGGTCTGGGCGATGAGGTGAAAAGGGTGGCTCAGATCTGCGGTGAAGATAGTTATGCCACTCTCAGAGTGCTTGAAAGAAATATCCGGGAAACCATCAGCCTTTGTCCGTTTCCTAAAGATTTTGAAAATGAAATTTCTGTAGCGGTAGGGAAGTTGGCTGCAGGGCGAAAAGTATCCCACGCGGTGCGCAGTAGTGCTCTTTGTGAAGACAGTACGGAAACAAGTTTTGCAGGACAATTTCATACAGAGCTGGGTGTTGCGCCTGAAGATGTGGTGGAGGCTTACCGCGATGTCCTTGCCAGTATGTATACTGCCTCCGCAATTACTTATCGCCTGAATCATGGAATACGTGATGATGAGATGGTCATGTGCGTGGGGTGTGTGGAAATGATTGATGCTGTGGCCGGCGGGGTGGCCTATAGTCGTGATCCTTCCGGACTTCACGAAGGGCAGATAGTTGTTGCTGCTGCTCATGGTCTCCCCAACTGTATTGTCGACGGGATTACAAGAAGTGATCTTTGGCGGTTGGATAGGGAATCGCTTGCAGTACTTCATGAGGAAATTGCTGATCAGGAATGGGGGCAGTTCATGGCTTACGATGGAAGTGTTGTCCGTCGGAGGTTGAGAAATGATCAAGTGGACTTGCCGTCGATCGACCGCGAAGTGCTTGTCCGTATAGGACAGACTGTCTTGAAGTTAGAAGCTCATTTCGATTGCCCCCAGGATATGGAGTGGGCATTGACCGGAGACGGGACACTGTATGTCCTGCAATGTCGTCCTCTCGGGATAATGGCTCTGCAGGGAGTACAGGAAAGTTTTAATGAGGATCATAATTATCCTGTAATTTTAGAGTCCTGCCAGCCTGCCAGTTCGGGAATCGCATCAGGAATTCCTTATTATATCGAACATGCCCACGACATGATCGATTTCCCCCTCGGGGGCGTCCTCCTTACCAGAGTCGCCGGTCCTGAATTGGCGGCTCTGCTTCCCAATGCATCAGCCGTGATAGCTGAATTCGGCAGTTGTACCGGGCATCTGGCAAATGTAGCTCGTGAGTATGAGATCCCCGCTTTGATCGGTGTCCCCAATGCTGTTGAGAAATTGAAGGGGGCTGGAGAGGTTATAGTGGATGCTGTCCGGGGGCGTATTCTTTCGGGAAGCCTTGGCTGTATTGTTGAGCCACGTAAAATCCGAAATCAGGATACTCCGGTTCGCAGAGCTTTCGGTGCTGTGCTTAAACTGATTACCCCGCTGACTTTAACCGATCCACGCAGTTCGGAATTTATACCGGAAAGATGTGAAACCTTGCACGACATAACTCGTTTCTGCCATGAAAAAGCCGTTGCAGAAATGTTCAAGGAGCGTGCCGGAATTGATGATTCAGCAAGGCAGATTCTGGACGGCGAAAGGTTGCAGTATTGGGTTATCGATCTTGGGGGGGGGATTTCTGAGAACATTGTTGCCAATAATGATGAATATGTGCGTTTCGAGGATATCCGTTCCAATGCGATGAAGTCATTGTGGGGCGGGATGACCGGTTTCCCATGGGAGGGGCCTCCTGATGTGTGTGTTGATGGATTTACTTCGGTTCTATTTGGTGCCACCTGCAATCCGTCTTTGGTTCCAGGAGTGCGCAACAGTATTGGGGAACGCAGCTATTTCATCGTGGGTCGTAACTATTGCAGCTTGCAATCCCGTTTAGGCTTTCATTATTGCACGATTGAAGGTTTCGCCGGTGATAATGCGGAAATGAATTACGTTCTTTTCCAATTTAAGGGTGGCGCTGCGGATATGGGGAGGCGGTCTTTGCGGTTGCGGTTGGTGGCCGAAATATTGTCGGAGCATGGGTTTCATACTGCTGTCCGCGAGGATGTCCTGTTTGCTCGTATGGAAGGGATTCCTCAAAATATGGCCGAGCGCGGACTAGTTGTTGTCGGATATTTGCTTGTGCAGACCAGGCAACTGGACATGATAATGAAGGACGGTCCTGCCTTTGAGAACTACAGGAATAAATTCCGCAGGGAAATTGAAGTCCTGCTCTCCGGGGATGGAAAATGAAGGCTTTCCACTATCTTCAGCTAAAATGGAAATTGACTGCAACAGCTCTGTCTTTTTCGCTTATCCCCTTGTTTCTGTTGGGTTTTGTCCTGCATGGTCAGTTCAGTGATTCTTATGAGGATAAGTTGCGCAGCAATTTGCGGCTGACTGTACTCAATAAGGCTGATGCCATTGATATGTTTCTGGAAGAACGTGTCGTTCAGTTACAGAACATCGCCAATACCAACTTCTTTTCTGAAATTTCAAATCAGGAAAAGCTGAATAGTCTTTTTGATGCCATTTACAGCACATCGAACTCCTTCATCGATCTTGGCGTTTTCGATCAGCATGGCAACCACGTTGCCTATTGCGGGCCTTACGATTTGAAGAACATCAATTATCAGGATCAGCGCTGGTTTAATCAGGCCATGCTTAAAGGGGTTTTTATAAGTGATGTTTTCATGGGCTACAGGAATTTTCCGCATTTTGTAATAGCCGTTAAGCGCAGGGAACAGGGGCGGACATGGATACTGCGCGCTACCATTGACTCAGATGTATTCAATTCATTGGTAAGTAATGTTCGGACCGGTCAACTCGGTGATGCTTATCTGATCAATTCCAAACTGTTGCTGCAAACATCATCCAGACGCGGCGGCGATGTTCTTTCCAAGGCAATCCTTCCTGATTTTTCCCCCGGCGGCAACGTAGAGATAATCAAATGGAACGATTACGGAACCGGAATGGTGGCCGGGATAATGCAATTAAACATGGTCGATTGGAGCCTCGTGGTTCTTGAGAATCCTGAAGAGGAGCTTTCTCCGGTCATTCGGGATCAGTCACTTGTATTTGTTCTGCTTTTTGTCTGCGCCCTGATGATTTCCATCGGGACATATTTCGTTATTACTTCCATTGTCCGCAAATTGATGACTGCGGATAAAGAAAAATCTCTTATGGATGCCACGGTCATGCAATCCTCTAAGATGGCTTCACTTGGAAAGATGGCAGCCGGAGTAGCGCATGAAGTCAATAATCCTCTTTCCATTATCAGGGAAAGTGCCGGATGGATCAGGGACATGATTTCCGATGGCGGTTTTGAAGGGGTTAAAGATCTTCCGAATCTGGAAGAGGCTCTTGGGGATATTGAACGCCATGTGGAACGGGCCCGTTCAGTAACACACAGAATGCTTGGTTTTGCACGCAGTATGGAACCGGCGCAGGATGATGTCGATCTTAATCAACTGGTCCGGGAGACAGTGTCTTTTCTTGATAACGAGATTTTATACCGGACCATCTGGGTCACCTACGATCTCAGCCCGGACCTTCCTTCTATCTCCACTGATTTTAATCAGGTTCAGCAGGTTGTTTTGAACCTCATGGAAAATGCAATTGATGCCGTAGGAAATGACGGTTCTATCAAGCTTTCAACCCGGTGTAACGGTGATTTTGTTGAGCTTGAGATTACTGATTCCGGTCCGGGAATTCCGCCGGAGATTCTTTCTAAGGTCTTTGATCCTTTCTTCACTACCAAGTCTGCCGGGGAAGGCACCGGATTAGGACTTTCCATCATTTACACGATCCTCACAAGAGTAGGAGGAAGCGTTAAGGCCAGAAATCTGCCTGAAGGCGGAGCCCAATTCATTGTGCGGTTACCGCTGGTGAACAGGAATATCTACATACAGGAGGAATCATGTCCAGAATAAAGCTGCTTGTGGTGGATGACGAAGCTGATTTCTTGAAACTGGTTAAAAGAAGGCTTGAAAGAAGGAATTTTGATGTTGAAGTGGCCTCCAACGGTGCTGATGCCTTGCGTTTCCTTTCTGCCAATCCTGTAGATGTAGTAATTCTTGATGTGAGGATGCCCGGTATGAGCGGAATGGATGTTTTAAAGCATATGCGCCGCAAGCACAGTGAAGTGGAAGTGATCATGCTTACAGGCCATAGCTCGGTTGCATCCGGATTGGAGGGAATAAGTCACGGGGCCTATGATTACATTCTCAAACCTTTTGAAATCGATGACCTTATTGAAAGGATTCGAAGCGCTCATGAGCATGCTCTTTTAAAACGTGAAGGCGGTGGCGGGAATGTCAGCTCTGGAAGTTAGAGAGTTTAATATTTTACGGCATGTTTTTTTTGGGCTTGCGTTAATTGGTGCTGTAGGATCGCTGATCAATGCAGGGTACGGCACCTGCGTTGAGATTATAGCTGCTGTTGCAGGTTTTTCGTTGCTTGGGTTTATTTTGCAGGAATTGCAGCGTGCGAGGCGTAGGAGTCTTGAGCTGGAAGGTCAGCTTGTTCAGCTCAAGCGTATGAATTCTTTTGACGAGATGTCTGCTGGAATAGCCCACGAAATTAATAATCCTCTGAATATAATCATGCAGGAAGCTGAGATAATAAGGGGCAGTCTCGAATTTTCAGAGAGTTGTGTGCTTACCGATGAGATTGATGAAAGTCTTGCGGTAATTATGGCTCAGGTAAGGCGATGTTCGGAAGTCACTCATAAGTTGCTGGATATGGGCCAAAAAAGGCTGCCTGTAACCCAGCAGGTGGACATCAACAAGTTATTGAAGGGACTGCTCGCGTTGGTGGATGAAGAAGTGGGCGGTAAGAAAATAAAAGTAGTCCGGGACATTCCTTCCGGTGCGCTTCCAGTCAATACAGACCCTCCGCTGTTGCGGCAGGTTTTTTTGAACCTCTTTAAAAATGCAATTCAAGCTGTCGGGCACAGGGGTGAGATTGTCATTTCCAGCAGGCGGGAAGGCGGAAAGGTTGTTGTCCGTGTTGCAGATAACGGCTGTGGAATAGCTGAAGATAAACTTCCACATATTTTTACTCCCTTCTTCACAACTAAAAGTTCTGAAGAAGGGACAGGAATCGGTCTTGCCGTAAGTCTGCGTATTATCAATCAATTGGGAGGAAATATCGATGTAGAGTCCTCTGTCGGTGAAGGGACGGTTTTTTCGGTGGCAATTCCTACAGATGTAACGAGGTCGTAATGAGTAACAAAGGGCGAATTCTGATTGTTGATGATGAGGATCGTTTCAGAGCAAGCCTGAAACACATTCTTGGCAAATCTGGGTTTGAGGCTATGGCCGTTGCCGACGGAATGGCCGCCCTGCATGTGCTTGAAAAAGGGGAGGTCGATGTTGTTGTACTGGACAGCAATATGCCGAATCTCTCGGGAGAGGATGTTTTCACAATTATCAAGAAACATGGAATTGCTGTAGAAATAATTCTCCTGACTGGGGTTCCGGTCATTGAAAATGCTCTCAAAATGATGCGCAACGGTGTTTTTGATTATCTGACAAAACCGATAGCTATTGAGCAGCTTTTATCTGTGATCGAGTCGGCGGTGGCAAATAAGAGAATCAGGAATTGGGATACGGGTGCTGTAGATATTCTCAACAATAATGTTGACTGACGTTGTCCTTTTTCCCGGTTAAACAACGTAAAGTATGGCGCATGGAGTATTTATGAGTATCAAAGCAAAATTAATGTTGGTGTTTATGACATCATTTTTGGGCCTTGTTGCTATTTTCGGCGTTAACTATTGGGGTGACAGGGTCATTGAAAACAGCCGTAAGGTTGAGATGCTTGCAAATGAAGGGGTTGAATTGTTTCTGCAAGCGAGGAGGCAGGAGAAAAATTTCCTGTTGCGTATGGATTCTTCTTCTTTTGAAAAGGCCATTAAGCATGCGGATGATTCTGTGAAGAAAGTGAAAGAGGTTGAGGCCCTTTCATTTGAATTGAAAGAGCCCTGCGTCAAGGTTGTTAGCTTTATTGATGCCTATAAGAAATATCTGACTGAAGTGCATAATCATTATGTATCAAAAGGGCTTACCATGAATGAAGGTCTGCGTTGGAATTTCATCAATGCGGCAAGAAACATGGAAGAAGCTTTCAAGGAAGGCACAATCAACTCCGAATTGTTGATTCTAGTTCTTCAAATGCGCAGACAGGAGAAGAATTACATAATCCGCGGAGGTGAAACCCCGGTTAAGCGTGTTGATTCCATGATCTTGAGGATCAGGGATGAGGTGCGTGCAGCCTTTCCCGAAGAGCGTGCCAAGACTTTGCTGACTGCTCTGGATGATTACAGCGAAGCCTTTCATGAATACATTGCCCTGGAGAATTCCATAATCAAGCTTAAAGCTGAGCTCATTATGTCCGCTAGGGCTGTAGAACCTTTATATGATAAAATTCTGACGATCAGTTCCGAAAGATTGGAGCATGATTCTGCCGTAATCGGATACACGGTTATAGCTATAGAAGTCGCTGTGGGCGTTGCGGTCCTGTTCATATTGCTCTGGGTCATGCTGACGGTTTCATCTTCGTTGAAAAGGCTGGGAGGGTACGCTAAGTCCGTGGCTGGCGGAGATCTTGATTGCGAGCCGGAAGGACGGTTTGCTGCCGAATTGCAGGAGCTGCGTGATGTGCTGGTCGTTATGGTCGGCAAACTCAAAGAAGGCATTGATGAGGCCCGTTCACTTGAAGAGGATGCTGTAAATCAGGCCGCACTTGCAGAGAAGGCAAGAGATGAGGCTGTTGAACAGCATAACTACACTCTTTCGCTTATGGAGAAGATTACCGGGGCTTCTACTCAGGCCGAAGCAATTGTCCTGCGGCTGACTGCAGCTTCCGCTGATTTAAAAGTCAGGATGCAAGCAATTGCTGATGGGGCTTTGGAACAACAGGGACATATGAATGCTTCAGCAACTGCAGTGGAGCAAATGCATCTTACCGCCAGAGAGGTTGCGGAAAATGCGGAGGGGGTTTCTTCCACGGCTAATGATGCCAGAAAAGAAGCCGGTGGCGGAATTGAAGTCGTCTTTAGGGCAAGAGATGCTATGAGTATGGTTTCCGGGACGGTATCAAGCCTAGAGACTGATATGGTAAGCCTCGGAACCGAGATCGAGTCTATAGGTGAAGTTGTCGGCGTAATTAATGAGATCGCCGATCAGACAAACCTGCTGGCCTTAAACGCCGCTATTGAAGCTGCCCGTGCCGGAGAAGCCGGCAAAGGCTTTGCTGTAGTTGCTGACGAAGTTCGCAAGCTGGCCGAAAAGACTATGGTTGCTACCAAGGAAGTGGATAAATGTATTTCCAGCATTCAGGATCGGACTCATGAAAATATTGAGGGGGTCAAGAAAGCTCTCGCTTATGCGTGTTCGGCTGATAGTGAGGTCAACAACTCTGTGAACGTTTTCAAACATATTCAAGGGCTGTCCGACAATGTGGCTGAGAAAATTGAGGGTATAGCTCTCTCCGCCTCCCAACAGTCGGTTGCATCTAAAGATATTGAGAGGACGGTTTCACATATTGCACAACTGGCGGAAGGTTCAACAGATAGCGCTCAGCAATCCGCATGCTCAATTGCCGATCTCGCAATGATGGCAGAAGATTTACAGGATGCCATTGTACAGCTCAATTCAGGTAGTAACTAATCCCGGATTATTACTGTCGTAAGAATTCCCCGAAAGAACTGCCTTTCGGGGAATTTATTGTTTTGTTTGGTAACAATTTATTTGATTTTTACACTGTCTGGAAGTAAATCCCATGCTTTTTTTGATGCAGAATCAAAAGTCTCTGATCCTGGATGGTGGGCGGCAACACGGTGATAGAAATCAATTCTTTTAATTTTGACTTCATTTCCGTATCCAAGCTTTAAGGCATTTTCTTTAACGGTATCAGCGATAGCTTTACAGCAGGGGGTAAACCATACTCTCCAGTTTTGATTTTTAATAATGCCATCTTTCTCTTGTATGCTTAATTCCAATGATTCTATTTTAGCCTTGCATACCTGCAATTCATCTAAAGTATGTTCATACACTTCTGGGTTCTTTTTAAGTGCATTTATTTTTTCTTTTAACTGATCATTTTCAATTCTCAATTTATTTATAATTTCTTCTTTTTCTTTAACACTTGCTACGCCTTCAGCTATGATTTCTTTGATTTTAGCTTGATTTAAAATAAATGATAAAAGAATAGTAAAGAGTCCGGTTATAACCATATAGAATATGGAATTGTATAATTTTGTTGATATGGCAGAAGAAGATAATATTAATAGGCTAAATGCGAAGCCAAGGAAAAGAAAGAAAAATCCTTTTAAGTACTTTTTGATAGATTTTTGATTTTCTTTTGAATTCATTTTTTAACCCTCCCTAATCAATAAGCGGAATTTCAGTTTCATTCTTTAAAGCATCCAAATAATCAGCCCACCACTGCATCATTTTGCGGCGTTCCGGGAGATAATCGGCATGGTTATAAGCTGCCCGCACGCTATTTCCCTCAACGTGAGCAAGCTGTCTTTCAATCACGTCTGGCTTCCAACCGTTTTCATTAAGGTTGGTTGAAGCCATGGAGCGGAAACCGTGTCCTGTGAGTTCCTCTTTGGTGTAGCCAAGGCGGCGCAACGCTCCGTTGACAGTGTTTTCACTCATGGGCGTTAGCTTGCTGCGTACACTTGGAAATAGAAACTCACCATCACCGGTCAGTAGTTTTAGTTCATATAAAATTTCTAAGGCTTGCCGGGATAGCGGCACAATGTGTGGACGGCGAGCCTTCATTTTGCCCGCAGGGATTCGCCATTCAGCTGCTTCGAGGTCAATCTCACTCCATAGACCATGTCTAAGTTCTCCGGGGCGGACGAAAACTAACGGAGCCAGTTGCAAAGCGCACTTGGTTATGTGTCTGCCTTCATATTCATCAATGCTGTTGAGTAGGGGGCCGATTTGTTTAGGGTCAGTGATTGACGCCATGTGTTTGTGCTTTACTGGCGGAAGAGCACCTTTAAGATCTGAAGTAGCATCACGGGTGGCGCGGCCGGTGGCTACGGCATAACGTAAAATCTGACCGAGAATACTGCGTACACGGTGGGCTGTTTCAAGCGCACCCCGGCTTTCAATTCTTCTGAGGACTTTTAAGATATCCGGTGGTTCAATCTCACTGACAACCATTTTGCCTATCCAAGGAAAACAGTTCAGCTCTAGGCGTCTGATAACCGTTTGGGCGTGTCCTGCGGTCCATGTGTTTTTGAATTTAGTGTGCCATTCGCGGGCGATTGATTCAAATTCATTTTCCCCGCTTACTGCGGCCTGTTGATCTTTTCTATATTCTGATGGGTCTATATCACGCTCTAGGATCTTCCGTTGCTCGTCACGTTTATCTCTAGCGTCCTTCAGGCTTGTTGCAGGGAAGGAGCCAAGTCCTATCATTTTCCCTTTCCCGTTAAACCTGTATCGGAATCTCCACAATTTTGATCCGGTGGGCCTTATTTCCAGACATAAGCCGTTTGAGTCCGTTATTCGATAAAGCTTCTCTTTGGGTTTTGCTGCTTGGATCTGCTTCACAGTTAAAGCCATGAGACCTCCATGTGTTTTGTGAGTACGGCAACCTTGCAGGTGGTGAGTAAGCTCATCCGTACTCACACAGAACCACGGATGTCAACGGGGTTAAGCGAACTATAACGAACGTAGAAGAAACGAAAAAACCCTTGCTATTCGTATGAATAACAAGGGTTTAGCGTTCTTTGTGAAACTGTATGGGACAGTATGAAATCAATGAAATGGTGGAGGCGGGGAGAATCGAACTCCCGTCCGAGAATGCTCCACCAAGATGTCTACAGGCTTAGTTCTAGTATTGTTTCTCGCCCATATGAACGCCCCAGAACAGGCAACATATGGACCAGCGCGTGCTAGGTTCTCGCCTCTCTACGGACGTGCAACGCAGAGATAGCCAGCCTGATGGGGTTGTTGTCAAAGCTAATATCAGACATCAAAGCTATGACATGGCAAAGCTTAATTAAGCTGCCATTGCGTAATCGTAATTGTCGTTTGCAATTATGATTGTGCCGCTTTTTACGTGGCCAGCGGCGCCACGACCTGCAACCTTGGCTTCATTCACCCCCGTCGAAACCAGTGCGCCCCCATTTTTTCAAAGAACTCCTTCCTACTTATACTGTATGTACGTAAACAGTTGGTGCAAGTGGTGTGAGTAAAAATTACTCTCACCTTTCAACTGTATACACGCAGGAAGATGATGCAAGGGGTTTCAAGTAAAATGAATACTTATGCCCCTTCAGGTGAAGAGATGTTTTCTATAACATTGCCGTGCCGTTGGCAAGGGGTGTTGGAGCACTAAATTAAATTATTTCCAGCCTTCTTTGCACGGGCCGCAGAGCTTGGAGCATAATGATTCTGCCATGGGATCGAAGCCGCCTTTACGCACTTCTCCGGTCAATTTGTTCGTGCAGGTATATTCCAGCTCGTATTCGCAAATCCAGTCTGAAAGAACGTCTCCATTGACGTCAGTGCATTTGATCTGGGCAGTACCGAAATTAACCCTCTCGTCGATGCAGGTCGGACCTTTATTGCATTTGTAGGTCAGTATTTCAGCTGACGCAGTTGAACATGTAAATATTACGAGGAAAAATATTGCGTATGCAATCGGGGGGATGGTGGTAGATTTCATGCCTGCTCCCAGAGTTTTTACTATTAATGTTCGGGTTGTTGATTAAATTCTTATAATATTAGTCCTTTCTTGTCATTGCGCAAAGTGATAAAAGCGCAGTGTTTGTGAACATTAATTTTATGGAGGAACTATGCAGAATCCTTTTAAGTTTTATATCTATGAAGAAGCGGCTTATATTTATGACTCCAACCAGAAACGCATCTTTAAGATGGGCGTTGATGAGAGTGCCGACGTGGACGGGGAAATCGAAGCCCTGATTCTGGAAAGCGGTGAAGAGGTGGATAAAGAAAAAGCGTGGGAAGTTTCCGGGCTGGATAAGCTTAACCCTGTTTAGAATTTCAGTACAACGGGCTGTCATTCTCTAGCATGACAGCCTGAAAAGCCTTAGCACACTCCGGGCAAAGCTCTACAGCAGCCTTCTCCTCAATGAATTCCATGGTATCTTGATGAGTGAAGGCTTTTTTGTATGGACGGTCAGTGGTCAAGGCGTCATACACGTCGGCGATGGAAATGATTCTCGCCCAGAGCGGGATCTCATTGCCAACCAGCCCGTGCGGATAACCTTTGCCATTTATTTTTTCATGGTGATGCAGTACCGCAGGGATGATGTCTTCCATACTGGGGATCGGACTTAGGATATCAGCTCCAAGCACCGGGTGTTCCTTTATTTTAGCAAATTCATCATCGCTCAGGGGGCCGTTTTTTAGCAGTATATCGTCGCGGATTCCGATCTTGCCAAGATCGTGTAGTTTTGCCGCAAATTCTATTCTTTCCTGATCAAAACCATTCAGCGAAAGCTTTTCCGCAATTTTTACCGACAGTTTGGAAACAGTATCGGAATGGCCTCTTGTATAGGAGTCCCTTGCTTCCAAAGCCTGAATCAGGCTGGTGATACTGCCCATGAGCAGAGTACGTTCTTTTTTGAAAATTTCACGCTGCTGCAGCACTATCTGGAAATGGTCGCTGAGGAGTTTCTCAGCAGTAATTACCAACTGGTCTATGTTGAAAGGTTTAACCAGAAATGCGGAAGCGCCTTTGTGCAGAAGTTCGCGCATGGTTCGGCGGTCTGCGCCGGAACTCATGATGACGAAAGGTACATGTGAAAGAGAGGGGTGATTCTGGATTTTTTCACAGAGCTTGATGCCATCCATTACCGGCATGTTAATGTCGGAGAGTATGAGATGAGGCACAATCTCGCTTGCTATTTCAAATGCCTCAAATCCGTTGCTGGCTGTGATAACCTTGAATCCGGCTGATGTAAGGCCGTTTTCAACAACATTTAAGATGTATTTGGAATCGTCCACAACAAGCACAAGCTTGTCGCGAAGCAGTTTAGCACGATCCAGAATTTCTTTAATGTAGGGGAGTAGATCCTGACGGGCTTTATTCTTGGTTATGTATGCCGCAGCCCCGACTTCGAACCCTTTTTCGATCTGTTCGTGCCGTTCGTTGCTGGATAAAATGATTACCGGAGTGGATTGGGTATCCGGATTGTTCTTGATTTCAGTGCATAGCTGGTAACCGTCAATCCCCGGCATGGTGATATCAGTAATTACCAGATCATAGTGATGATTGCGGGTGTAATCCAATCCTTGAATGCCGTTTACAGCTTCAGTCACATCAATGGAATGCTTCTTCAATTCCGAGCTGATCACAGTGCGGATAGTCTTGCTGTCATCGACAACTAGAACTTGAGGGTTGAGCATTCGTTCTCCATTGAGAGTTGGTGATTACTATAAATAAAAACAATATATTACATGGTCTTCGCAAACTGCATTAAATGATGTCATAATTAGCTTAAAGACAAAAGTAAAGGCCGGAGGGAGTTCCTTCGGCCTTTTGGTTAGTTTTATTATAAAACGAGGTGGTTATTTTTTCTTATACGGAAGCATTTCAATCCAGAGAACTGCGCCCAGTTCAACATCTTTGCCCTTAATTTTGTAATCAGCATCGTTCAGCGCTGCAAAACCCCACCAGCCAGCCTTTGGGCAGGCAAAAGTGAAGACACCGTTTTCATCACACAGAACTTCCTGAGTTACCATACATTCATACGGTGCTTCAAATTTTCCGTCTTTATTGTAGAGTTCAACTTCTACGCGAGTAAAAGGGGCAGGCTTGCCGTCCAGCAGAACAATACCCTGAAAAACATTGCCGGCATAATTACCCCAAGGGCGGGTTAAGGGAACGATTTCAGTTTTCACGCCAAGGGACTTGTTCCAGTCTTCACCTTCGTTAAAAGCGGAAACTACGGTCTTTGTGTAGTGGATGATGTAATTGTCTTCTGCCGGCTCAGGATAGGGTACCGGCTCCATGAAGAATGTATACATACCTGGGCGCTTAAATTTGTATTCAGTTTTGAAGGAGTCGTGGTCCATGACTTTTGTCTTTTTAAGAGCAGGAAGCAGATCTGTTTCTTTTCCGTCATAAAAGACACTGAATTTCTTGGGCTTAACCAGATTCATCCCAGCAAGTTCAAATGGGTGAGAAAAAGAAAGGAGGAGTTCGGTTTTCTTTTTTTCCGGTTTGATGATTGAGTCCTCAGGAATCAACATTCCGAAATGGGCAAACGCAGAACTGCTGAAGGCCAGGATCAGCAAAATGGTCATAACTGGAACAATCTGTTTTCGCATGAAATCACTCCGTGCATTAAGGTGTCAGGACGGCTATTTTTTCCGGGAGAGAAAAAAAGCAGCAACTCCGAAAAGTCCGAGGATGTATCCAATCCCCGAAAATATTTCATTCGCACCGGGACCTTTTTCCTGCTGACTGATAATCAACCGTTTCAAGGTCTCGATTTTATTTGTTAAGTTTTCAATCTGTGCGGTAAGTTGAGCAATTTCCGAGGAGGACGCTTTGGGCGATTCCACTGCAGGAGATTCA
Organism: Maridesulfovibrio sp.; assembly: GCF_965230075.1. Classification (GTDB taxonomy): domain Bacteria; phylum Desulfobacterota; class Desulfovibrionia; order Desulfovibrionales; family Desulfovibrionaceae; genus Maridesulfovibrio. The sequence continues at coordinate 2,002,454 of NZ_OZ245945.1, forward strand.
GAGGATGGAGCAGGGGATGGAGTTAGGGCCGGTTCTGTAGCTTCAGTTGTCTCCGGGAAAATTTCATCTGCGGTCAAGGTCCAGACGGCGCGGTGCCCTTCTGATGCATATAAATTAATCAACAGGCCACTTCTATCCATTTTGATTGCATCCGGGATGGGGAAGTTAAAATTGCCATCATTATCGGTAACGCCTTTCAGGATTTCCTCTCCGGTTTTCGTGCTGAATATCTCGAGTTTCCCTTTATGAACCTTTCTTTTCTTGCTGAAATAGCTCTCAGTATAGACGGTGTCGCCTTCAACATAGGCGAAGAGGTTTACCCTGTGTGCAAATGAAGGAATACTCAGAGTTAATAGTGCTAGGGTGACAAAAAATACTGAGAGATATTTTACATTCATCAGTTTTCCCTTTGGGGTTAGTTCTTAAAATGCTTACTTGTATTGTGCTACTCATTTTTAAATGGTAGTACCTTCTTGGGTTTAACAAGTCAATAATGAAATAAAAAAGCCCTTAACTTATAGAAAGTTAAGGGCTTGTATGTGCCTATGGATCGAAGACGTCAGTCGAACGTATAGCCGATGTTGAACATTGTGTCGAAGAAACCGCTGGGATCGTCTTTTTTGCCGCCAAAGGTCTTCAGGTAACGGGAGTCAAGACCGATGGTAAAGCCGGAGTCAAATTCATATAGAAAGCCGGCTCCACCACCAGCAACAGGCGCTCCGTCAGATATTTTGAATATTGTTCCCGGATAATCAAATACTGAATATCCTCCATGAGCTGCTATGTATGGCGTGAAATTTCTGTCAGCGTAAAACCTATAGAGCAATGACCCTGTAAAGGTGTATGTTGTGAAGTTTTTGTTTTTATAGTCATAGTCTGTTCCATTACTGTTGACGGTCCCATTGTCATAATAAGTAGTTCCGTAAGTTCCTGACTTGCCGGAACTACTGCTCATAAAAAAGTCGCCACCGATACCGAATCCTGAAGGGTAGAAGTGTCGGGCTGAGATTCCGCCCATTCCACCAAAGGATGAGTAGGGTGCTTCGTTTTTAGAGGTCATGGACGCCTGTGCTCCGCCTCCGACTCCTACAAATGTTTCCGAGCTTTTCTTGGGAACAAAAAATCCCTTGTTCTTGGTTCGTCTGGATCTCTTCTGAACTCTTACGGCCAGTTCATAGTCACGCTTTGCGGCGTCACCCGGAGTCTGCATTTGCTGAGGATCACTTTGCTGTTGTGCTGTTGGTGCCGACGCCTGAGCATTTTGCAGTCCGGGCTGCTGGACATGAAATACCTGTGAAGCCGATTGCGGTGCTGCCGCTGGAGCAGGGCGTCCCGGCCAAAGCCCTAATTGTTGTTGAGGCTGGTATGCCTGAACATATCGAACCTGTTGCTGAGGTTGAGCCTGTCGCGGTTGTTGCACTGGTTCAGGAATTTGTTCCTGTATAACCTGAGGGGCGGGTTGCTTCACAGGTTCCGGAAAAAGGTTGTCAGCGATTTCAACTGCACTTGCTTCAGCAGCGGGCGCTGTTTGTGTTTGCATAGTTGGAGTCTGTTCAACAGAAGCAGGAGGCTGAGTGACTTCTTTGGGTATTTCAACTGGTGTAGTCTCTATCGCCGGCGGAGCCTGAACGGTGCTTTGTACTATACCTTCATCAAGAAGTTCTTTGGAGATTGATTTTCCGTCAACGGTTATATCGCCGATGACGGTTCCATCATCAGTCTTGCTGATTTCCCTCACTTCAACATCACGCATGAGGACGAGATTGCTACTTTCAAGTCGGGCCTTGGCCGCATCCAGTTCTGTTGCAGCCTTAACTCCGGGAATATTGACTTTTACTGGGGTTTGACCATCTTTGAGTACAATAAAAGAAGTTGCTCCTTCCACAGCCACGATTTTTCCCGACCATGCAAAGGCCAACGCAGGCAGTAGGAGTATAGTGATAAGTATGGTCAATAATCTCAACATAATTCAGCCATTTTTATAGTTTTTACCGTATTACAAAAATGATCGGCATTAACAGGATAAACTTAACACCAAATTTGATTATTTTATCACACTGGGGATCTTTTTTTCAAAGATACCCTAAATTTGGAAATATTTAAAATGTTCGCCCATGTTTTGGGGGCTGGGAAATGATTGGATTGTTTCGGGATGTTTTTGCTGTTACTATGTAGTTGAAATTAAAAGGAGGTGGAAAATATTGTGCTAAGACTTAGTCTGCTTGTTCTTTTTGCTTTATTGATTTTTCCGCCCGCAATTAGTGCGAAAAGCCTTATTCTTGTGACTCTGGATACTCCTCCTCAAACATATCTTGAGAATGGTAAACCAACTGGTTTTCTGGTTGAAATAGTAGCCGAGGCCGTTAAACGGGCTGGATATATTCCGGATATACGTATCGTGCCATGGAAAAGAGCAATGGCTATGGCAGAGAAAGGGACGGCTGATGCTGTTTTTAATGCTGGGTTTAATGAAGAACGTTATAAATTTTTAAGGTACCCGGAGACGATTTTGATAACCGAAAAAGTGGTCGCATTGCGCCGTGCAGGTTCTGATACTTATTTCTCGGCTGATTTTGTCGGGGCGGAAAAGTATATCGGTGGTGTTGGGCGAGCTTTTTATTATGGAGAGAAAGTAGATAAGGCCTTGAAAGATAAATTGTTCAAGCGAATTGAAGAAGTTCCCAATCTTGACCTTAATGCAAAGAAGCTGCTCATGGGCAGGATAGATTTCTTTTTTGCTGATTATTATCCGGCACTGAGTTTCTTGAATGATCATAACTTATTGGATAAAGTAGAAGCTGTGCTTGATCCGAAGACGGGCTTGCCGTTGGTCTACTCTAAGTCAGATACATACCTTGCTTTTTCACGTAAGAAAGCTCCTGAAGCTTTTAAAAAAGTCAGTGCTGAGCTTAAAAAGATGAAACAGGATGGGATTTATAAGAAAATAATGTTTAAATATATCCCCGTACATGACGGATTCTAAGGGCCGGGATTACTTCCAGCCCATTGTTTCGTATCCCTTTTCCCGTAGGCAGCGTTCGACAAATTTCCTATACAGTGGATCAGGATTGTCTTGAACCGCTCCTCCGACCGCCCCACCTGCTGCGCCACCAGCTGCTCCGGCTAATGCTGAAGAACCGGGGCTTCCGGTAACTATGCCGATTCCAAGCCCGACAGCTCCACCTATTAAGCCTCCCTGAATTCCAGTTTTAACCGAAGTTTTTGCTTTGGATGTTTTGCCGACACTTTTTTCAGCAAATTCCATGCAGTAAGCAATATCTTCTGAAACTTTTGCTTCACCTGCTTTTTTGTATTGCTCATTAGGATAGAGGACAGGTTTTTTAGCGCAAGCCGGGCAGGCCAGCACCAACATGGTCAGAATCATAAGAATTGTTTTTTTATTCATAATATTTGTCATACAATAGGTATTTTTATTGTGAATTTCGTTCCTTTTCCGATTTCAGTCTTTATTTCAAATGTGCCTTTGTGATTCTGGGTTATTATAAAATATGAGACTGAAAGTCCAAGCCCGGTTCCAACTCCGGGTGATTTGGTGGTGAAAAATGGTTCAAATACCCGCCGTTTCACTTCAGGGCTCATGCCCGGACCGTTATCTTCCACTTCGGCGATTATATACTTCTCATCCATCCTGGTTCTTAGGGTGATTGTCGGAGTCCTTATGTCAGAAATTTCATTGGTGGCATAGGCTGCGTTTTTTACTAGATTCAGCAGCACCTGTTCAATTTCTATACGCAGGCAACTTACTTCACCAAGGTCTTCTTGGTAATCCTTATTAATTTTAGTGTGCTTAAAGTCGTACTTTTTTTTGAGATCATAATCGCATGTGATGATGTTCATAATATCATCAAAAAGCCGGTTAAGATTGCAAACGGTCATGCCTTCATCATTGCGGCGGGTAAAGTTCAGCATGGTATGCACAATATTAGCCGCACGTTCACCAGATGAGTGAATACCGTTCAACATTCTGACAATGCCTCTTTCTTCGAGGTAGCTCTGAATCTTTTCACAGGAGCACCCTATGTTCTTAGCAACTTTGGTGTTTGCAGGAACATCCGGAGATGTTCTGCGGTAGATGTTTTGTACAGCCTGAAGTATTCCGGCTAGTGGGTTGTTGATCTCATGGGCCATGCCGGCGGCTAGTGCACCTACAGATACCATTTTTTCTGTTTGTATAAGTAATTCCTGTGTTTTTACTTTCTCGGTCATGTCAATGATTGAGGCGACACAGTCAGTGCTTTCGTCAATTACTCCTACATCTACATGGACATTTCTTATCTCGCCATTTGCCTTTAAGAATTTGAAATCATATGATTTTGGTGAAGATTGGTTGATAGAAAAGCGTGCTGCGGCATAGCTTTTCATTCGTTCCAATTCTTCCGGTGCTATGAAATCTGTCCACTTGCGTTTGTTCTCGATTTCTTCAACTGTCGAGCCACATAATTGAGCAAAGTTTTCATTACATTTTATGATGGTATGTTCTTTATCAATAATAACTGTAGCTGCTCCTGTGTTATCAAAAAGACTTCGATAGTATTTTTCGCTTTTTTTGAGCTTCTCTTCTACTTCCTGACGGTTGTTGATTTCCTGTTTGAATTTTCCAGCAACAAAAATAGAGGCAAGCAGAACAATCATGATGGTTGCAAATATCGCTGCAGCCAGAAAAGCGGTCTCTTCCCTGATGGTTACTTTTCCCTCAGCTGGATTAAAAAAGAAATTTGAAAGATCCTTAGTTGCATCTACCAATCCTTGCTGTTTAAATTCAGCTCCTATTTGTTCCCAGCGTACCGGATTGTTGTGTCCTATACGTACCAGATTCGGCAGAATCAGGGTTCTGATTGTGTCTGCTTCATATTTGAGGTGTTCTTTAGATTTTAGTGAGCCGAACTTCTCAGCAATAATATCGACCAGCTCTTGAGGGTGTTCAAGTGCGTATTGCCATCCTTTAAGACTGGCTCGCACAAATTTACTAACCCGTTCCGGATGTTTTTGTATCTGAGATCGGGAGGTGAATAGGGTGTCACCGTAAAAATCGACTCCGTGGGTGTAGGGGTAGATTATTGAGTAGGGGACATTTTCTTTTTTAAGGTAGTAGGGCTGGTTTGTGATGTACGCTGCGATAACGTCAATGGATGGGTCAAAGTAGTCTTCCGGGGTGGCAAAGCGGTCTACAAGATTTACATCATCTAAGGATATGCCGTTTCGTTCCATCATGACTTTCAATTCAATGTCTTGGGACGCAGAACTCATAAGGATGTTTTTATCTTTTAAATCCTTCGCCGTATGAATCAAAGGTTGTGTTTTTGAAATGAAAACCAACGGAGAATGTTGAAATACAGAAGCAAGTAAGACAACATTTTTTCCATTTAAATAATGAAGAAGCACTTCGGAGTTGCTTATTCCGAAATCGGCCTGTCCTTTGAGTACCTGATCGATAGGATTGTGTCGCAAGTCCCGTTCGACTATGCTCACATCAAGTCCTTCTTCTTCATAGAATCCCTTCTCAAGGGCGGCATAGTAACCGGCAAACTGGAACTGATGAAACCATTTAAGTTGTAAGGTGACTTGATCCAGTTTTTTTGCTGCAACCGGGCTGGGATTAATGCAAAGCAGGAAGCCCAAAAGCAATATAAGGATATAAAGGGAAAATTTATTGGGATAGGCAGGGGGGTGTGTACTGAAATGTTTTTTCAAAGCGGTAATCCTGTATTGGGTATGAAGATCACCTAGATAAATAGCAGAAATGGAAGCTCTTGAAAATAACGAGTATCAGCTAATAATAGACTTGGAGAGTGAGGGTAAAAGAAAAGGCCCTGCAAGATTTGCAGGACCTTGTGATTCTCGTGGTAGCGAGGGAGGGAATTGAACCCCCGACACTGCGGATATGAGCCGCATGCTCTAACCATCTGAGCTACCTCGCCACGTTTGTGGTGCTGAACTTCCCGTCCAACGAGGACAGTGTTTATACATTCTTGATTCGCTTGGCAAGTAAAAAATGATATAAATTTCGGTATAATAATTATATGTTGATTCGGGCGGTTCTGGAACGAAAAAAGGCCCTGCAAAATTGCAGAGCCTTGTGATTCTCGTGGTAGCGAGGGAGGGAATTGAACCCCCGACACTGCGGATATGAGCCGCATGCTCTAACCATCTGAGCTACCTCGCCACGTTTGTGGTGTTGAACTTCCCGTCCAACGAGGGAAAGTATTTATACACTCTCCGGGTGCTTGGCAAGTAAAAAATAATAAAAATTTCAGTATAATATTTATACGTTGCTTGCCTGCTTCATTGAAAAAGAAAAAGCCCTGCAAAACTGCAGGGCTTTGTGATCTTTATGGTAGCGAGGGAGGGAATTGAACCCCCGACACTGCGGATATGAGCCGCATGCTCTAACCATCTGAGCTACCTCGCCACGTTTGTGGTGTTGAACTTCCCGTCCAACGAGGGAAGTAAATATATATTCTCCGTGCGCTTGGCAAGCAAAAAATGAACTTTTTTTAAACTTTTTTTAAAATAATTCATTTTGTCAGACAATTAGAAGTTTTTAGCTCCAGAAAAAAAGTACCAGCGGGGCAATGGCCAACCTGTAATAAGCAAAGGGGCGCAGGGTCAGCTTGCCAAGCAGGTAGATAAACCCTTTCACCGCTGCCCATGCGGAAAGGAAAGAGACAATAAATCCAACCGCCAGAAAGGGCATATCAGCCATGGTGAAGAGTTTGTAGCTTTTGAGCATGTCGTAGCCGGTGGCTGCAAACATGATCGGTACAGCAGCGATAAAAGAGTATTCCGCAGCGATCTTGCGCTTGGCACCAAGCAGCATACCACCCATGATGGTTGCGGCAGAGCGGGAAAATCCGGGCCAGAGTGCGAGGCACTGGAAGCAGCCGATACCTAAAGCCAGTTTCGGGGTGACTTCATCCAGAGTGTAACAGGAAGGTCGGGTTTCTTTTTTTTCAACAATCAGGATCATGATCGCGCCGACACCCAATGCCCATGCAACAGTATAAGGATTAAAGAGATGTTGTTTGATGAAGTCGTGTGCCAGCAAACCGAGAACGGATGCCGGGAGACTGGTAAGGAAAAGCAGGTAGAGCCCGCGAATACCGGAAAAGCGTTGTCCCGGTTGGGGGAAGAGCAGTCCCCAGAAGCGGGACCAGTAGAGCACTACCACTGCGAGAATTGCGCCGAGCTGAATGGCTACTTCAAACGAAGCAGCTTTTTCCCCGGTAAAGCCGAGCAGGTGCCCGGTGATGATCAAGTGCCCAGTGCTCGAAACCGGGAGAAATTCAGTAAGTCCTTCCACAATGCCGAGTATGGCGGCGGTAAATAGAGATGTCATTGGTATTCCTTTATTATTGCCGGGAATTCCGGTCTAGAATTCAAGTTACCCGCTTTGGGTAAGCCAGCCTGCACAAAGTTGCAAGGGGCGGCAAGCTGGTGTACTGCTAAATATTAATCAATTACGTCTTTAACCAAGGATTAAATATATGACTACTGTTGTGCCTCCCTGCGAACTGACCAGAAAAGCTATTAAATGGATTTCCGAACAGCATACAGAGACTGGAAAGCCTTTGAAATCACTGCTTGAAGAGGCCGCCATGAGATTCAATCTTTCTCCCAAGGATATGGAATTCATGGAACGTTTCTACGCTGAAAACAATGGTGAAATCCCTAACTGCTAAATTCTTTTTTCTATTTGATTCTGCTGCCCGGATTTGAATTAGATCTGCGGTTTTTTTGTGATTAACTTATATTGTCTGCATATTATGCGGGAATTAAATTGAAGCTTCTTCATCGCAATATTTTTAAAGAACTCATATCCATATTTACCCTGAGTATTTCAGGGTTCATGGGGCTTATCCTCATCGGCAGGTTGCTCCAGTTCAGAGAACTGTTCATGGGACAGAGTCTTGGTGCATTGGAAATGGCTAAGCTTTTCATGTACCTATGTCCTTTTTTTCTGCTTATGCTCACCCCGATCGCGACTATGCTCTCGATCTTTCTTACCTTTTTGAGGATGAATGCGGATAATGAGATAACTGCGCTTAAATCCGGCGGATTGAGTCTTTACAGGTTGTTGCCGGCACCGATTATATTTTGTCTGCTCTGTACCGGGGCGGATTTTTATTTTTCACTCTATGGGCTTTCATGGGGTACGGAGAATTTCCGTAACGCACTCATGGAGTTTGCCCGTACCCAGAGTCAGCTGGCAATCAAGCCCGGAGTCTTTAACAAAAATTTTCCAGGACTTGTTTTCTACGCTGATGGCGTGGACGAAGATAGCGGCATTATGCGCTCTGTATTTGTACGTGACAATACCCGTAAAGGTATGACCGCGACAATCGTTGCTCCGTTAGGTGAAATTCGTACTGACCCTAAAATGGGCCGCCTGCTTATTCATTTGGAAAATGGTCGTATTTATCAGCAGGAACGGGATCAACTCAGCGTGCTCAAGTTTAAGAACTACGACGTGCGTATCCCTCTGGCCAATATCCTTAAAGGGTATGATGTGGATGAATTACGGCCTAAAGAAATGTCTTGGGAAAAGCTGGTCCGGATCAGCCGGGCCGGGGATCGCGCAGGGGAAATTGACCCCGGTTTCTTTAAAAAAGTTCAAGTAGAGGTTCAAAAAAGGTTGGCCCTGCCTGTTGCCTGTTTGGTGCTCGGCATGTTTGCTGTGCCTATTGCATGTATTTTCAGGGGATTGAAACAGCAGTACGGCTTGATTATCTCTATGGGCTTGTTCTTGGTTTACTACACCATGCTTTCTCTCGGAGTGACTTTCGGGGAGAGTGGTGTGCTTACTCCGGTGGTCGGTCTTTGGTTGCCAAATATAACATTTGCAGTGATTTCAGTGGTTCTGCTTAAAATGGCGGTTATGGAACATTCATTCAGCATCAGGATTCCGTTCCTGAAGAAATTCAAGAGGAAAGAAGCATGATTCGCAGACTTCTTCCCGGATATCTTGCGTCGTATGTATTGAAGCAGAACCTGTTTCTTATGTGTGTCTGCCTCGGGGTCGGCACAGGGATTTACCTGCTGTCCGACCTCTTTGACCGTCTGGATGACTTCATTGAGGCCGGGTTGGGTATGGGTACCATCCTCAAGTATTTTCTGGTTAAAATGCCACTCATCTTTTCTCAGATCCTGCCTGCAGTTTTTCTGATTTCCATGATCGTGCAGCTTTGCGTCATGGCCCGGAGCAAGGAACTTCTGGCGTTGCGAACAGGCGGTCTTTCACTGATCTGGTTTTTGAAATTCTTTGTGATCTATGCCGTGATCTGGTCCTTCGGGCAGCTGCTGTTTTCGCAGGTAATCGGTGTATACGGGGAACAGGAGGCTTACCGCATCTGGAAAGAGGATGTGCGTAAGAGCATGCTTGATAAGAGAGTGCTTAAGAATATCTGGCTCAAGGAAGGGCGTTTCATGGTCGAGGCCAAGGAAGTTATGCCCTTCGGGAATCGCGCTAAAGGTCTCACTGTTTACGAATTTGCCGAAGGTAATGGCGGGATTAAACGGGTTATTACTTCCGAGAGTGCCGAGGTCAGCGATAAATACGGCTGGAAACTGGAAAATGCTGTTGAACTCAGCCCGGACAAGTTCGCTTCGCACAAGCATCCGATTTTTACCATGCCCATCAAGCTGAATCTTAATGTCTTCAAGGTCGTTGACCCTGATATTGATCCAGCCCAGTTGCCGCTCTGGCAGCTTGACCAGGTAATTGAACAGCTCAAGCTTTCCGGTTCCAGTGTTGATAGGCTGATCACAGCATGGCATTCCAAGTGGGCCTACGCGTTTTCGCTTCTTACCATGGCCTTGGTGTCGCTGGCACTGGTCACCATTAGCGAGAATATTTATTTAAATATCGGTCTTGGATTGGGGATGACCTTTGCTTATTATGCCCTGTTCATGGTTGGTGCTTCCGCAGGGGATAGCGGTGCCTTGCCGCCTATAGTCGCTGCATGGCTGGGAAATATTCTGGTCAGTTCCTTGGCCTTGGGCCGCATCGCATGGGTATTTGTTCCCGAGCACTTGGGCAAATATGTGACTAAATTTAAAACAAGATAATAATAAAGGGCATTTCATCATATGATGAAATGCCCTTGAACTGCGGATAAAATTATATCTGTAGTGTTTTTTATTCAGTTTCTTCTTCAACCTCTGCCAGTTCGGGAATTGCGGTAACATCCAGCAGATTCCAGAGCTTGGTGCGGTTCATGCCGGTTTTGCTGGAAACGCAGATCGGCTTAACCTTGAGGATGTCTTCCCATTTTTTCTGAACCTTTGCGCGGTCCCGCTGCTTGGTCTTGTCCGATTTGGTCATGATCGGAATGATGGGAATGTTGCAGTGCTTGAAGTAGGAAATGAGATCCAGATCATTCTGCTGCGGGCTGTGGCGGCTGTCCAGCAGGACTGCAGCAGCAGCTACGTAAGCATTATCAAGCAGATATTTATCAATTAGTTTGGCCCACTTGACCCGCTCGGTCTTTGAGCAGCGTGCGTAGCCGTAACCGGGCAGGTCTACAATATAGTAGCCGTGCGGGGTAACTTCGTAGTAGTTAAGACTGCGGGTCTTGCCCGGAGTTGAACTGATCTTGGCCAGCTTTTTCCTGCTTGCAAGGCAGTTGATCAGCGAGGATTTCCCGACATTGGAACGTCCGGCCAGAATTATCTGTGGAGCTGCGAGTTCCTCAAGCTGATTGATCTCGTAAACTGTTTTAATTAGTGTAAGTGTATTATCCATAAGGAATTGTCCTTGATTATTCGTTATTGCGTGAACCTGACTTGTTCACTTATTTATCAAGGCTAGTCAAGCCGGACAATCATTACAAGGATATTTTCTGCGAACCTGAACACAAAAGGTGAATTTGATGAAAACCTTCCTGATCTTGAACGGACCTAATCTCGGATATGTGGGTAAACGCCAGCCCGAGATATACGGGTCTGATAAAATTGAAGATATTCCCGAACATCTCAAGACCCTCATGGGTGATAAGGCTGACGAAATCAAGCTGGAATTCTTTCAGTCCAATTCTGAAGGTGCATTGATAGATAGATTGGAAAAAGCCCGTGAAGACGGCATAGACGGCGTGGCCTTTAATGCCGGAGCATATACTCATACCAGTCTTGCTATTGCTGACTGCCTTGCATGGATTGAAGTTCCTTGTGTGGAAGTTCACATCAGCAATATTTGGGCGCGGACCGAAGATCCTGTTCGCCAGCAAAGTTTTATGGGAAAACAGTGCATTGGAGTAATTGCCGGATTCGGAATAATGAGCTATGCCTTGGCCGTTCAAGCATTGTTTTCACATGTGGCAGCGGATTAGTTTTTAGAGACGAGATTCTAGCTGCAGAAAACCGCTGCTGCTGTCACTTTTATCACGAAGACAGCGGGGTAACGCTTAAGGCGCCATTCAAGGCCCTGCAAATAATATTTTATTGGAGGAAATATGATTTCTACTAAAGATTTTAGAAACGGACTTAAAATTGAGATTGACGGTAAACCTTACGAAATCGTTGAATTTCAGCATTTCAAACCCGGTAAGGGCGGCGCTTTTGTCCGTACCAAGCTGCGTAACATGTTTACCGGCCGTATCACCGACCAGACTTTCCGCTCCGGTGAAAAAGTAGTTAAGCCTGATATGGCTACCAAGGAAATGCAGTACCTCTACAAAGATGGTGAAGACTTCGTACTTATGGATCTCGAATCCTATGACCAGATGAACGTAGCTGCTGACGTTATTGGTACCGCTGGCGGTTTTATGAAAGAAGGCGAAACCAACAAAGCTCTGCTTTACAATGGTGAAGTAATCGGTGTTGACCTGCCTGCTTCCGTAATCCTCGAAGTTACTCAGACCGATCCCGGCGTACAGGGCGACCGCGTAAGTAACGCAACCAAGCCTGCTACCCTCGAAACAGGTCTCGGTATCAACGTACCTCTCTTCATCAACGAAGGGGATAAGATCAAAGTAGATACTCGTTCCAGCGAATACCTCGGTCGCGAAAAGTAATTTACGCTTACTTCTTTCGGGGAGCTGCGTGCTCCCCGAAAATTGAATATTTCATACATCTTATATAGATGGTTATTGCGCCAACCTGCCCCTATCCGGGAACAAACGGAGGATGAGACACTGCCAAGCGGAAAATTCGCAAAAGAGATTTCCGGCCTGTTCTGGATTTTTTTAGCCGCATTTCTTTTTATAAGCATGTACTCGTACCATCCGGGGGACCCGACCCTCAATCAGGCTGTCAGCGGCAGCTGGAAGGTCAAAAACCTTATCGGCCCAGCCGGATCATATGCTGCCGGGATTCTGGTTGAAATGCTTGGTCTCGGCTCGTGGTTGATTCCATTTTATTTTCTTTTTCTCGGTATTACCTCATTTATTTCTGCTCTTCGTCAGCCTTGGTGGCGCTGGACCGGACTGGTCCTTCTTTATATTTGCCTGCTGGCATGGTCCTCCCATCCGTGGTTGGTTAAATTTCAGAAGACTCTCGTCATTCACGAGGGCGGATTCATTGGCGCACTTCTTTCCAAGTGGTCTTTCAAGTACCTCAAGCCTGTGGGGGCATTCCTTTTCTGGTTGTTCATGACCCTCGCCGGGATTCAGCTCACTCTGAACCTGAGCTGGGCTTCCATCTTTAAACGTATTCGTTCTTTGCTTACAGATTGCTGGCTCAAGAACAAAGAACGTGTGGGCCGTAAAGCCAAGCGTATGCAGGCTGAACAGAAGATTAAACGTGCTGAGCGCAAGAAGGCCAAGGCCGAAGCCAAAGCCCGTAAGGAAGCAGAGACTGAGCTTGCTGAAGATGTTGATGTGGAGGAAGAGGGTGATGTGCTCGTTCTCAAGCCTTTTAACGAAAAGCCTGCCAAGAAAGAAAAAGCCAAGGCCAAGCCCAAGAAGGCAAAGGCTAAGAAAATAGATACCAGCACGGATTTTCCGGCCCTTGATTTCCTCGCCGAACCTAAGGTTGCCGGGGTTCAATTTGATCCCAAAGATCTTGAAGAAAAGACCGAAGCTTTAAAGGTCTGCCTGAAGGATTTCAATATTGACGGTGAAGTTCAGAAAGTTATCCCCGGTCCGGTGGTAACCATGTTTGAATTTCGTCCCGCACCGGGCGTCAAGGTCAGCAAGATTGCCAACCTGACCGACGACCTAGCACTTGCTTTGAAAGCCACCGCAGTTCGTATTGAAGCCCCCATTCCGGGCAAAGATTCTGTTGGTATTGAAATTCCCAACGACAATCGTCAGACCGTTTATCTTCGTGAAATTTTCGAGCACAGCTGCTTTACCAAGTCCAAATCCCCGCTGACCATGGCTCTTGGTAAGGATATTCAGGGTGAGCCTGTTTCTGCAGACCTCGCCAAGATGCCGCACCTGCTGGTGGCCGGTGCTACCGGGGCTGGTAAAAGTGTCTGCTTGAACGGTTTGCTCATGTCCATGCTTTACAAGGCCGGACCTGAAGAACTCAAGCTGCTGCTCATTGACCCCAAACGCATTGAACTTGCTGTATATGCCAGTCTGCCGCATCTGGTGCATCCCGTGGTCACTGATATGGCTCTTGCCAAGTCCGCGCTTGAATGGGCTGTCTTTGAGATGGACAAGCGTTACGAGAACATGGCTCGACTCGGTGTGCGTAACATTGCCAGCTACAACGAAAAACTGGCCAAGTCCGGCGATGATCTGCCCGAAGAGTTTGAAGATCTCGAACCGATGCCGTATCTGGTCATCATTGTTGACGAGCTTGCAGACCTCATGCTCACCGCCGGTAAGGAAGTTGAGATCAGCATTGTGCGTCTGGCACAGTTGGCCCGAGCTGCCGGGATTCACATTATCCTCGCTACCCAGCGTCCGTCTGTCGATGTCGTAACCGGATTGATTAAGGCCAACTTCCCGACCCGTATTTCTTTTCAGGTGACCTCTAAGCACGATTCTCGCACCATTCTCGATATGGTCGGTGCAGAAAAACTGCTCGGACGCGGTGACATGCTTTTCAAACCCAGCGGCTCCAAGCTGCGCAGGTTGCATGGTGCTTTGGTAGAAGATGACGAGATCAAGGGCGTTGTAGATTTCTGGAAAAAGAAATATCCGCAGGATTTCGAACTCGATTTCAGTGACTGGAAAGATTCCGGTAATTCCGGACCCGGAGTAGGCTCCATGCCCGGAGAATCCGATGATCCGGTCTACAATGAGGCTGTAGAATTTGTAGTCGGGCAGGGTAAGGCTTCTATTTCACTGCTGCAGCGTCGATTCCGTATCGGCTTTAACAGAGCCGCACGTTTTATCGAACAGATGGAGCAGGACGGTATCCTCGGCCCACAGGACGGCAGCAAGCCTCGTATTGTGCTTGTTACTAAAGATTAGAATGCCTCCGGCGGCCCTTCGGGGACCAGAGAAACTTTTTGGAAAAAGTTTCTCTGGACTCTTCAAAAACTTTTGTTAGGGCTTCGCCGCTTCGCGAGATAATTTGTACGAAAGCAACAACCGCAATATCTTCCGGGATATTGCGGTTGTTTTATTGGTTAGCTCCAGATAAATTTGAAAGGGCAGCATTCTCCACCTTCAGCCAAAGTCGTTTCTCTAATCATGCTTAATTTATTGCTGTATCCTTTGGCGAAAGGCTTATCGCGGGAACAGGAGAGTACGGAGCATAGTTCGTCCGGTAAACCCATTTCGCGGTATGATTCCTGATAACGGCAGCGGGTTACTTTTACTGTCAATTCATTGCCGTTAATTGAGATGTCCGCTACTTCTATGGCGTTACCTTTTTTCCAGATTTCTACCACTGTGGAAAAATGTTTAAGATTAGGAGTGTTTACGGAAGCGGCGAAAGCCTGCCCGGCTTTGCGGGCTGATTTTTGCAAGTTTTTGGTTATGACTTGCAGAGCTTTTTTCTTGCCGAACTTCTCTATCATGGTTTCGTAAAGTTCGCCGTAAAGCTCGGCTTCGATCAAGCGGCGGGAAATTTGTGATACAGGTTGTACTTTCATAATCAATCCAAAAGGGTTAAAGACTGTTTTGTAGATGAACCCGAATTCACGAGGAGAATAATGCGATTCAGGATTTTTATATTTGTTGTCTCGGTTCTGCTTTCATTCAGCTCCATGGCTGTGGCTGATGAATTGACTACCGAGATTCAGAAAACATACGATTCTATTAAAACTTTCAGAGCTGATTTTACCCAGACTTTGACCAATGCTGCAAGTAAGGAACAAGACATCCGTTCCGGTAAGATTACATTCAAACAACCCTCATTGCTGCGTTGGGAATCTGTAAAGCCGGAACCTGAGCTGCTTATCGTCGGTGAGTCCATTGTTTGGGATTATTTTCCAGAAGATAAACTGGCTTTGAAATACCGCACCCAGCAGCTTTTTAATTCCAAGACCATGATTAAATTCATCTCAGGGCAGGCCAAGCTCGAAGAGGATTTCGTGGTTGAAAATCAGGGTGAAGATAACGGGCTGATCAAGCTTAAATTGCTGCCTCTTGAGCCAGAAACAGGAATGGTGCTAGCTTTTGCTTGGATTGATCCGGAAAAGAAAATGATGCGCAAGGTGCTGGTGGTCGATTTCTATGGCAACGGAAATGAAGTCTCCATGAGCAACATTGAAATCGATCCCAATGTGGATAACGCTCAGTTCCAATTCATTCCTCCGGAAGGAGTGGATGTGGAAGACAATACTCAGAATTAATAGTATAATTAGCGCAAAAAAAAGGCCCGGATTTGATTATCAAATCCGGGCCTTTTTTTACTTCATTTTCAAATCTTTTTTCAATAAACCCAGCTCCTTGCCACTCAGCTCGCGCCACTTACCGGGCTTGAGATTACCAAGCTCAATGCGGCCTTGGCGGACTCTTTTGAGGCGCAGGATGGTCTTTTCGAACTCACCGAACATACGCCTGATCTGGCGGTTGATGCCTTGGCGCAGTTCCATTTCATACTTGGTGGTTTCGCCCACTTCGGTAATTGCTTTGATTTTGACCGGGGCCAGTAGCTCACCTTTATCCTCAAGGTACATGCCGTTTTGCATGACGGATAGTTCTTTTTCAGAAAGCTTGCCGCGTATGGTCACATGGTAGATTTTTGGCAGATGCCACTTGGGGTGGGTCATGCGGTTGCAGAGTTCACCGTCAGTGGTCAGCAGGAGCATGCCTTCGGAATAGAAGTCCAGCCTGCCCACGGGAAAGACCCTGCGTTTGACGATTTCAGGCGGAAGCAGGTTAAGTACTGTTTTGCGTCCCTGAGGGTCTTTGGCAGTAGTTACGGTCTCGATGGTTTTGTGCAGCAGGATATAGAGATCCTTGGATTCCTTGTCGTGCTGTATCAGTTTGCCGTTGACTTCCACCTGGTCATTTTCAGGATCAACCTGAATACCGGGGGAGTCGGCAAGTTCACCATTGATTTTAACCTTGCCCTTCTGGACAAGTTCATCAGCCCCGCGCCGTGAGGCTATCCCGGCGGAGGCAATATATTTATTGAGTCTGATTGTTTGTTTATCGGTCATGGAGGCTTTCTTAAGCCTTAATGACCTTGCTGGCAAGCTGCATGCTGGTGACTACATCGAGCATGTTTGTGGTTTCGCCTACTTTCTTTTTATCGAGCAGGTCAAAATGATCGAGGCAGGTTCCGCAGACAAGGATGGATACGCCTGCTTTTTCAAGTTCCTGAAGCTTGTCAAGGCATTTGCTGCCTTCGGTGGCCAGCTTTACCGCACCGTTGACCATGATGATTCTCCAGAGTGAATCACCAAGCTCTGGCAGGGTGGAAATAAAGTTGAACATCAGGCCGGCACCCAGTTTATCGTCACCGCTGCCTAAAACTTCGCTGTTCAGGAAAACAAGTGTTTTGCTGCCGACATTTGAAAGTTCTTCGTCGCTCATAACTTCGCATACTTCGCATTCAGCGGAAGATTCAGCAGAAACGTCTTTTTTCCCTTTGACCACGAAGAAACCATCTTTATCTTTGATGCTTACTTCATAGCCTTTAGTCTTCATGAAGCGGGAGACATTTTCTTTTGCCGCTTCATTATCAACAATAATTTTGATTTTAGCGGGATTATCGGATTCAATGGCATTCTTACACTTAAGTACGGGCTGCGGACAGGGCAAACCCTTGCAATCTATTTTAACTGACATTTAAGTTCTCCTTCTATTTTTCTAAAGATAACAGCGACTATCTTGTGGTCAAATTGATTTATTAAATAGAAAGAGTGTAAAGCGATCAGCTAAATCTATCTTTGCGTAATAGACACTTGCGATTGCAGCCAATGAGAAGTAAGGAAAAAGCGCAATCGGCGTTTAGCCACAATAAAGGAGTTTAATTTGCCTAAAGGCGGAAAATACAGCTATCTGAAAAACAAACATCTCATCAAGAGATGTCTTTCATATTTCGGACCGTACAAGTTCAAGATTTTTGTTGCATTTGTTTCCATGGCAATCGTTGCAGCAGCAACTGCCGCAACCGCGTACCTGATCCAGCCCGCAATGGATGATATATTCATCAACAAGGACCGCGAGGCCTTGAAAATGGTGCCTATCGCTTTTGTTCTGGTTATGCTGATCAAGGGCATTTTCAGGTTCTTGCAGACCTATTTAATGAACAGCACCGGTCTGCTGGTGCTGGAGCGGCTCAGAAACGATCTTTTTAACAAGATCATCTGTCTGCCCATGGATTTCTTTGAAGAAAGTCAGGTGGGCATGCTTATGTCCCGTATCCTGAACGATGTTATTGAAATCCGGGCCAGCCTGCCTTCATTTATTATGATGATCCGCGAAGCCTGTACCATCATTTGTTTGATCGGTTTGGTCTTCTACCGTGATCCTTACCTAGCTGCTTTTGCGGTGCTTGTTCTGCCGCTGGCTATTTTCCCGTTTTTTTACTTTGGAAGAAAGCTGCGTAAGCTGGGCCGTAAGAACCAGAGCAAGATTTCTGACATCAATGCACTGTTGCAGGAAAGCTTTAGCGGAGTGAAGGTTATTAAGGCTTTTGCCAATGAAAAACGTGAGACCGGTAAATTTGAGCAGGAAAACGGGCGTCTGGTCAAAATTGCAATTAAAGAAGTCCTGAACAGTGAACTTTCTTCACGAATCATGGAGATTGTCGGGGCTGTCGGTATCGGTCTTGTTCTCTGGTACGGCGGTTCTCAGGTAATTGAAGGTCATTCCACTCCAGGTACTTTTTTCTCTTTCATCGCCGCATTGGTCATGCTTTATGAACCGATCAAGAAGATGAACACTTCCAACCACACCATCCAGCGCGCACTTGCGGGGGCGGAAAGGGTCTTTGAGATTCTTGATTCTCCCAAGATCAATGTTGAGCAGGGCGGTTCTGTTGAGTTGGAACAAGATTTTAAAAAGCTTGAAATCAAGGACCTTACCTTCAGCTATCCTTCTTCTGAACAGCCTGTACTGGACAATATCAACCTTGATGTTGAAGCAGGGCAGAAGATTGCCATTGTCGGTCCCAGCGGATCAGGCAAGACCACACTGGTTAACCTGATTCCTCGTTTCTACGATGCCACGGAAGGTTCTATTACAATTAATGACAGGGCTGTCAGTGATTATACTCTGAAATCTCTGCGTTTGAATATCGGTATGGTTTCGCAGGAAACTTTCCTTTTCAATGCAACGGTGCGTGATAACATTGCTTATGTAAGTCAGGATGCCTCTATTGAGAGTGTCCAGCAGAGCGCAAAGAATGCCTTTGCCCATGAGTTTGTTGAAAAGCTGCCCGAAGGTTATGAGACCATGGTCGGCGAACGTGGGGTAAGGCTTTCCGGCGGGCAGAAACAACGTCTGACCATTGCCCGTGCACTGCTCAAGAACCCGCCGCTGCTCATCCTCGATGAGGCCACCAGTGCCCTTGATACTGAGGCTGAGCGCATCGTACAGATGGCTCTTGAAAATCTCATGAGGGACAGGACCAGTATTGTTATCGCCCACAGGCTTTCAACAGTGCTTTCTGCTGATGTGATCGTGGTTATGGAAAAGGGCATGATTGTTTCTAAAGGCAGCCACAAGGAACTTCTGGAAAAATGTCCCTTGTACATCAAGCTTTACAACATGCAGTTTCAGGATAATGGCTAGCCATGAAAATCAAGATTGATCCGGTTCAATTTGCGCCGCAGGTTGCATTTCTTTATCGCTGGTGGGTGCGCTCCATGCGTTTTGATATCAGCGGATATGAAAATATCATTGAACCGCATAAGCAGGGTAAACCACTTATGCTGGCTTTGTGGCACAATGAATTGTTCAGCCTGATCGGTCTTGGCTTTCTGGAAAAACTGCCGTTAGTGACCATGGCCAGTGACAGTAAGGACGGCCAGATTATTACTGAGGTTCTTGAGCGTATCGGCTATGAGGTTGCGCGCGGATCTTCTACCCGTGGCGGATTAAAAGCCATGCTCGGAGTTGCCCGGGTTATGCGTAAGAAAGGTAAGATCGGTGCCATCACCATGGATGGTCCCAAGGGGCCGCGCCATGAAGTAAAGTCTGGTATTCTGGCAATTGCTCAGAAGACTGGGGCTTCCATCATTCCCATGCGGGCTTATCCTTCAAAGCCTATTGTGTTTGAAAAGTCATGGGACAGGTTTGAGCTACCCAAGCCATTTATGCCCTGCAAAGTTTTGCTGGGAGAACCTTTTGAGGTTACCGAACAAAAACTTGATGAAGATATCTTGGCTAGCGAAGCCCGACGCCTTGAAGCAATCATGGCAAGTATGACTCCGGATTAGAGTCAACAGTTATAGATAGTAAGAGCGGCCCTGTTCCTAAGTGGAGCAGGGCCGCTTTTGTTTGGAGTTCTGTTTGTGGATTTATATGCCGGCAGCATTGCTGAGCCGTTCAATGAGATTTTCCAATTCCTGTGCTGTTCTTGCCAGTGAGGTGATGGATGTGGCTGACTCCTGCATGTCGGATTTGGTGTCACCGGCCAGCATTTTGAGGTCTTCAACGCTCTTGTGAATCTGGTCGTGAGCTTCAGATTGCTGGTCTGTGGCTTGGGCGATTTTTTCGATTTCAGTAGCAGTATCAACAGACATCCCTGAAATTTCCTGAAATGCCTGCACTGATTTTTCTACCAGCCCGCTTGCATGCACAACCGCTTCAACTGTCTGGTCTGTGTTTTCGATGTTGGCTTGGGCGGAACCTTGAATGCCTTTAATTGCATCTTCAACTTCCCGTGTGGATTGCATGGTTTTCTCCGCCAGTTTACGGACCTCATCTGCGACAACAGCAAAACCTCTTCCGGCTTCACCTGCGCGGGCGGCCTCGATTGCTGCGTTCAAAGCCAACAGGTTGGTCTGGTCGGCAATATCGTTGATAACCCCAATGATTCCGCCAATGGACTGGCTCTGTTCGCCGAGGTGGTGCATATTTTCTTTTACTGTGTCGGACAGGGCCTGTAGCTGGTCGATTGCCACGCTGGTTTCGGTCATAGTCTGCATGCCGTCTTCAGCTCGTGCGCGGGTTTGCTTGGCTTGCTCTGCTGCATTCTCAGCGTTGGTGACTGAGTTGAGCAGGGTCTGGTTCATTTCAGTGATTGCCTGCGATGAATATTCAATACGGTCGAACTGTTTTTCTGTGTTTGAGGAAACCTGATCAACCTGTGTTTCAATTTCTGAGGCACCTTTTGTTAGGTACTGAGAAATTGACTGTGCCTTTTCGGTAATTTCCACCATGACTTTGTGTTGTTCGCTGATCTGTTCTTCTTTGGCTTTAATATCACTCAGGTCAACGATGACTGCGAATCCGCCGATAAGTTCATTATCCAGATCATAGAGCGGGGCCGCGTCGATACGGACATCTCGGTAGTTGTCTTTTTTGGTTTTCCAGCGTCGTTCAACATTAACGATCGGCTGTTTTTCATCAAGGCAGCGGGTCAGGATTCCTTTTTCTCCGGGAGGGGCCTGCAGAAGTTCTTTTACTGGACGCCCGATCCAGCTATCGCAGGATTTTCCGCTTTCCAGCAATTCGCAAAGCGGCTGGTTAAGATATGAAATTTTAGCATCAGTATCAGATATAAGGCAGGGTACCGTCATGCCGTCCAGCATACCCTGCGAAAAACCGAGCTTGTTCTTGAGCTCAGCGACCATGACCTGAATTCCATCGGCCAGATTCTTGATTTCACTTTTGAATTTACCCTCAAGTGTGGCTTTAAAGTCGCCACTGGCAATGGCGGTAACAAATTTCTCAATTCGCTCAAGCGGGCCAAGAATGGAACGGCGCAGGAATATAAGAGTTACCAGTACAACAATAACCGCAGTGATTCCTGAGATGATCAAAGCAAAAATCCTGAGGGTGCTTGCTGCTTCAAACGCTTCCTCTTTGTGAATCTCAGAGATAAGGGCCCAGCGGGTTTTACCGATATCAATGGGGGAGTATGCTATGAGCTGTTCGATGTTGTTAACACCAGTCATAAGGTCGGTGTCGCTTTTGCCTTCCAAGGCTAATTTGACTACTTCGGAGTCGATTCTACCCTTATGCTGGTTTCTGAATGAGTTATTTACACTGCGATCAGGATTGAGTTCAGAATCCGAGCGCATCAAAAAATCTGACCCGACAAGGTAGGACTCACCAGTTTCACCCATACCAGAGCGCAGGGTCATGATGGAATTGATCTCGTTGAGAGGAATCCGCAGGGCAACAACGCCTTGGATATCCCCGGCGTGTGAGTGCACAGGGGCACAGACAAAAGCAACCGGAGTTCCGCCCATGGGCGCATAGGGTTCGAAGTCTGCAAAGACTATTTCGCCTTTGACAGCCTTTTTGAAAGCCCGGGCAAGGTTGGTGTTATTATATTGGCCTTTTTTAAAGTCCGCACCGAGATCTTTTTCCTTTTTAATGGAAAAGAGAACCCGACCATAATCATTCATAAGAAGGGCATCATCGTAGCCGAGTGTTTTAACAAAAGGGATGAAGGGAGTGGCTGCGTATTGGTGTACTTCCTTATATTCTTCGGAAGTAACATCCATGGGTTTCCCCGGAATCTCATATTCTAATGCGTATTCACCTATCAAGCCTACAGCGTTGTATACTTCTTTGACGTTGGAGAAGAGCTTTACTTCTTGGAACCACTTGTTGACCAGGTCTTGCAGGTTCTTCTTCTTTGCGTCACGGACGGACTCAAGTTGTCCAAAAGCCTGTTCAGATAGAGCTTTTGAAGCCATATCGACACTTAAAGTTCCAACAACTATAAGTGGGATTAGGCCGATGACAACGCAAAATGTAATTAGCTTTAATTTCAGAGACATGTAGGACTCCTCCTCGACTTTGTTGAGGGCAACTTATGTCGTCAAAGAATATATTGCTATGTCCTGATAGTTACGGTTGTGTGAAAAAATGCATTATTCCATGTAGATGCCTGTATTCTCAGAGGAAGAGCGTAGGGATTTTCTCGATGCTTAACGAAATTTATAAATGAAATTTTTTCGATTATATTTTATTTTAAAAAGTTTAATTTGGATGCGATTGACAATCATTTTCGATTAAAATAGTCTGCTCTCAGTTCTGCAATTAATCATTTTGAATAAGTTAGTGGTGGTCCATGAGAAAGATAGTAAATTTTTTTAATAGAAAAAAAGAATACAATAATAATGTAGCAAGTATGACGGTTCATCAATTTGCAGAGTCTCTTGGTAATGCAATTGATGCCAAGGATCATTACACCTGTTCGCATTCAGAAGAAGTAGCTGTTGTAGCGCAAGCCTTGGGGGTTCAGCTTGGCTTGGATGACCGGGAATGTGAGTTGCTGCACATTGCAGGTCATTTGCATGATATAGGGAAAATTGGTCTTCCTGATTCAATTCTAAAAAAAGAAGGCCGATTAACTCTTGAAGAATATGAAACTGTAAAACAGCACCCATCCATAGGGGCTGAAATTGTAAAGCCGGTAGCCTCAGTTTCCGGATTAGACCGTATTACCGGGATAATTCTTCATCACCATGAAAGGTTTGATGGAGAAGGTTATCCTTACAGTCTAAAAGGAGAACGTATCCCCTTTGGCGCGCGAGTTATTGCTGTTGCAGACACTCTTTCAGCTATGGCCAGCAATCGCCCTTACCGTAAGGCTATAGAATTCAGCAAAATCATCAAGGAGATCAAAAGTTGTTCCGGGACTCAGTTTGATCCTGTTATAGTAGATGCATTCATGGGAATCACGGATAAGGTTGAAAAATATTTTCAGCAAGGGAATTCTTTTGGTGAAGAACATGATCCTCAAAAAATTCGCGTCCCTGAACATGCGGTTTTAGTTCATCAATGATGCGACCTTTTGTGGGGATTCATTCTTTTCTCAAGTTCACGGACGCCCAGTGAACAGGGGAAAGTCAGTATAAAATACATGATGATTACAAGAGACCAGATTTCGAAAGTCCTGTAGGTAGCTGACATAAGCTCTTGACCGGCAAAGGTAAGTTCCTGGATGGAAATTACCGAGACAATTGAAGAGTCTTTGATTGTTGAGATAAATTGCCCGGCCAGCGGCGGCAGAGAGCGCGAAAAAGCCTGTGGCAGGATGATATAAATCAACTGATTTCTTCGATTGAAGCCAAGTGCTGCTGAGGCTTCCCATTGTTCCTTATCAATTGATTCTATTCCAGACCGGACTATTTCAGTTATGTAAGCTCCTTCAAAAAGGGCCATGGTCAGTACACCGGACAGAAAGGCCGGAAGCTGTTCCACCGGGCCGAATAAAGTTGTGAGAATCGGAGAGGTGCTGTCATCAAGAGAATATGAAAGTTCGGTAATTCCGGTCGCCTGCATAATCTGATCGCCAAGGAAGAAATAAAAGATAAATATCAGTACCAAAGGCGGAATATTGCGAATCAGCCCAACATAGCTGCTGGAAATCATGCGAAGTAGAGGGCTTGGGCTGACCCGCCACATGCCCATGATTGTTCCGGCGAGAAGTGCCAGCAGGATGGACCAGAGCGAGAGCCGTAATGTTACCAGCAATCCCTGTGTGAGCATTCCAGCTCTCCAATTTCCTGAATTGCTGTCAAATCGAGCGATATAATCAGGAATTACGGACCAGTCCCAGTTATAGTTCAGCCCTTGCGCCAGATGGCGGAAAATTAAAATAACTCCTCCTATGATACATGCTAATAGCAGGATATCACGGGAGGAGATTTTGTTTTGTGAATCGAACATTTATATTGCTATTTTATCTGCGTCTTCCAAGGGTCGGTCTTGAACCAATGTTGGTAACGGGCTTTGAGCCAGCCATTGGAATTGCAGATCCTTATCCAGTTATTAAGGTAAGTTAAAAAGTCAGGATCGCCTTTCCGGACAGCAAATCCGCTCGGCTCACGGGCGAATCCGGATTTCATAGGCAGATACAGTTTCTTAGGATACTTTTGTGCAAGCATCCGCGGCAGAGGCTGAGACAACATGAGGCAGGAAACATCGCCGTTTAACAATGCTTCGATGGATTTTTCCTCATTTTCAAAAACAACAGCTTTTGCCTTGGGAGTATAATTTTTTACTGCATTCTCGGCAGTTGTGCCGAGGCGTACACCTATACGGATCTTGGGGCTATTAAAGTCTTCCAGAGCAAATAGATGCGCAGGGCCGCCAACTCTTGCGTTATTATAGTCTGCGCGGCTCATCTTGCCTGTTTCAACGTTTTTATTCGCGACAATGGACATTGAGTTGAATTCATATGGGTCGGAAAAATTAACCTTGAGAATTCGTTCAGGAGTCATATTCATGCCGCATATGATGATATCGAACTTGTGTGCCACCAGAGCGGGAATAATGGAATCCCAATCCGTGGGCACGAAGCTTAATTGCACCCCCATATCTAAAGCAAGCCTTTTGGCAACATCGACTTCAAAGCCAATATACTGACCATCTTGGTCTTTCATGACCCAGGGTTCAAAAATCGAGATTCCAACTTTGAGTGTTTTGCGTTGGAGAATTTTTTCAAGGGTACTGCCTTTAGAAAAATCTCGCCCAATGTCTTCAGCCATAACCGGGAAAGCCAGACTAATCGCTAGAATTGCAGCTGCAATACTTACACTGAGAGTTCTCCATAGTGTCATCGTAACCTCCGATGGTTTAAATACGCTTTGTCATTTTCGAGAGATATTGATGTCGACTTCGAAAAGAAAGCGTTATTTAGAATGGGTCATCTTCATTGTAAGCTATATTTAAAAATAGTGGAAGCAGGCTGTAAAAAAGACATAAGTGTCGCACTGAATCTAATGAAACAATGCAAAACACTTTAAAATAGCTCCTCTCACGACAGTTGTGTCATGAAAGGAGCTTGTCTTGGTTCTCTAAGAGATGTCTTTTATTCCACCTGAGACTTCCAGTCTTCTGTTTTAAACCAGTAGTTGTAGCGGGCTTCAAGCCAACCTTCAGAGTTGCAGACTCTGATCCAGTTGTTGAGGTAGTTCAAAAAGTCCGGATCGCCTTTACGGACTGCGAAACCAATGGGTTCGCTGGTGAAATCAGCCTGCAAGGGCAGGTAGAGCTTGCCGGGGTATTTATTTACAAGGGTTTCAGGCAGGGGATTGGAGGCTACAAGACAAGCGGCCTTGCCGTTGAGCAGTTCTTGAATAGATGCTGCCTCATCGTTGAATTTAAGGAGCTTAGCCTTGGGCAGGAAGTTTTTAGCTGCCTTTTCAGCTGTGGTGCCGAGGCGGACAGAAACACGGGTTTCAGCATTATTGAAATCAGCCAGTGACGATTTTCCGGCTGCCACATCTTTGTTCGCTACGATGGACATGCCGCTGAATTCATACGGATCGGAAAAATTGACCTTTAGGTTGCGTTTAGGGGTGATACCCATACCGCCGATAATGATGTCGAATTTACCGGTGAGCAGGGCAGGAATGATGCCGTCCCATTTGGTTGGGATAAAACGGATTTTCACACCCATATCTGATGCCAGACGTTTTGCTACATCGATTTCAAAACCGATAAATTCACCATTTTTGCCTTTCATGGCCCATGGCTTAAAGGTGGAAAAGCCTACTCTCAGGGTTTCTCGTTTAAGGACTTTTTCAAGTGTGCTGTCCTGGGAAAGATTCTGTCTTGCATCTCCAGCCCAAACGGCGGAAGAGAGGCCCATGATCAGAATCGCGGTAGTAATACCTACGCTGATAGTTCTCCATAAGGTCATTGTTTTCCTCCAGAGTGTTAGTACTTGATTTACCATTCGCTCTTGAACTTACGTGCTGCATTATCCAATACCCACGAGAGCAAAAGCGTGATTGAAAGATATATGGCTGCCACAGTAAACCATATCTCAAAAGTTAGAAAGGTTTCAGAGATAATTGATTGTCCCTGCATAGTAAGGTCGTAAATGGCGACAGTGCTGACCAATGCGGAATCCTTAACAAGAGCGATAGCCTGTCCTGCAAGGGGAGGGGCTATTCGTGGTACGGCCTGTGGAAGGATTACATTCATATATGCGAATTTTTTATCTCCACCCAAGCTGAAGGCAGCTTCCCATTGTCCTCTGTCGATAGAGGTTATTCCCGCTCTGAAAATTTCAGAAGCATAGGCACCTTCAAAAAGGCTGAGGGCAATGACTGATGCCCAGAATCCGTCGATGCCGACAATGGGGGCAACTACAAAGTAGATGAAGAAAAGCTGGATCAGTAAAGGGGTGTTGCGGATTATTTCCAGATAAATGCGGGCAAGAGCTTTCGCGGTAAATGAACCGGATAAACGCATGATTGCTGTTCCCAGCCCGATCACAAAGGTCAGCACAAAACTTAAACCTGTAATCTCAAGAGTCACTTTCAGCCCTTCAAGCAGGGGGCCGGGAATGAATTCCCCTTCATTAAAGCTGAAAAGGAAGCCCGGAACACGGAACCACTGCCAATTATAACCAAGCGATTCCGTACCCTTATATAAAAGGTAGCAGAAACAGGATACAATTATACTGAAGAGCAGGGAGTCAAAAAGGAATTTTTTTTTATTATCGGCCTTTAGGTGCTGGCCGTCAGAATCAAACATTCTACTTAAGTACTATGAAATTAAACACAAATCCAGAAAGTTGTTAAATCAGACTAGTCAATGACAATTTGGATGAAATGTTGGTACTTTTTTACTGTCATGCTGTGAATTTTCTTTGTGAATCTGTTTCCATTTATTTTTATTTTGTGTATAAGTGTGGTTCGTTTCCTGTTTTAATTCCAGCTGAAAACAACTTGCTTGGTTTATTAAAGTAATGGAGGAGAAATGAATAGGGAAATAGTCAGGTTTATACAAAACAGATTGAATGAAGAAGGATTCAACCTCGCCTGTGACGGTATTGCCGGCCCCAAGACCATGGAAGCTTTAAGGAGTTTGGCGGTAATTGGTGAACATTGGACAAGGCGTGAGTGTCTAGCCGGATATCTGCAGATGTTAATGGGCAAAATTTCGAATCCTGTAGTAATTAATGGACGCTGGACTGACGAAACCGATGCAATGTACCGCAAGTTAAAATTTCATTATGACTCCATTTCCGGCAATGCTTCAGGACCCCTTAAATGGCCTTCACAGAGCGAAGATGAATTGTATAAATTCTATGGCAAAGTTGGACAACATCAGGTCCGGCTTCATCTTCCGTATCCTCATGTTTTGGCTTGGAATCCCAAGAAAGTTGTGAATTCATACTCCTGCCATGAAAAAGTTCATGACAGCCTTGAACGTGTTTTGCACCGGGTGCTTGAACATTACGGATATGATAGAATTCAGGAATTGAATCTTGATAAGTGGGGCGGTTGCCTGAACGTACGTAGGGTTAGGCAGGGTAGCCGTTACTCAACACATAGCTGGGGGATTGCAGTGGATTACGATCCTTCACATAACCAACTCGATTGGGGCCGCGATAAGGCCGTATTTGCTCAGCCGGAGTATGATAAATGGTGGGAGATTTGGACTGATGAGGGTTGGACCAGTTTAGGTCTGGCCAAAAATTATGATTGGATGCACATACAAGCTGCTGCAATTTAGAAATAAAAAATCCCTCTCAATTCCTAAGAACTGAGAGGGATTTTTCATTGCGATGGGAATATCTTACATCATTCCGGATACTTTATCCATCAAACGCACGAGCTGGTTAGTGAAGCTGGCTTCGTTGTCGTACCAGATGATGAGTTTGAGCATTTTGCCGTCCATGACTTCGGTCAGCGGACCGTCAACAACACCGCCGTGGGTGTCGCCGAGATAGTCGGTGGAGACGAGGGGCTTTTCTGTGTAGCCCATGTGCTCATTCGCTGCCTTGGCAAGCACGGCGTTAACTTCTTCCTTGGTGGTTTCACGACCGAGATCGCAGGTAAGGTCCACAAGAGAGACGTTGGGTGTGGGAACACGGATAGACATACCGTCCAGCTTACCTTCCAGTTCCGGGATAACCATGGTTACAGCCTTGGCTGCGCCTGTGGTAGTGGGTACCATGTTCACTGCGCAGGCACGGGCACGGCGGATATCCTTGTGGGAACCGTCCAGAACCCTCTGGCTCATGGTGTAGGCATGAACAGTGGTCATCAGGCCGCGTTCAAGGCCGAATTCATCGTTAATGACTTTGGCAACGGGGGCAAGACAGTTAGTGGTGCAGGATGCGCCGGAAATAATGTTGTGCTCCGGTTTGATGTCTGCATCGTTAACACCCATTACGACAGTCAGGTCAGCATCAATTCCGGGGGAGCTGATGATAACTTTCTTCGCACCGCAGGCCATGTGCTTTTCACAGCTTGCACGGTCACGGAATTTACCTGTTGTTTCAACAACCATGTCGCAGCCGAGGTCTTTCCAAAGCCACTCGCCGGGAGCGCATCTGGTTACCTTGATCTGCTTGCCGTTGATGGTGAAGCCGTCATCGTTGGCTTCCACATCTGCATGGAAAGTTCCGTGTACGGAATCGTGCTTGAAAAGAAGAGCGAGGTCTTCATTTGATGCACGGGCGTTGATTGCAACAAGATCGAAATCCTTACTGTCGTGAATCAGGCGGACGAGGTAGCGCCCGATTCTGCCAAATCCATTAATACCTACTTTTACAGCCATTGCTTGTTTTCTCCTTATTCTGTCTAAGAAATCTCGAAAACCCGGGCAGCTTCCCTAGCTAATCCGGTTATATTCAAAATTTCAGGGGCTGAACACATCTGGGCCGCGATTTTCCCTGGTTGCGGCGCGTTCAATTGCCCTGAGACATTCTTCCCTTTGGCATCTATAAAGATGCGGGTCCCTGGTTTAGTAATACAGGCCGTTAATTCCCTAAAAAAACGGCCTGTAAAAAATTATGCGGTATTGGAGCAGCCCAGCACGTTGATAATCTTGTGGCGGACCATTTCCTTAACAGCCTTGCGGGATTCACCCAGATAGCCCCTCGGGTCGAAGACAGTGGGGTTCTCAGCCATGAATTTGCGGATGACTCCAGTCATTGCAAGGCGGATGTCAGTATCGATATTAATTTTGCAAACTGCTTTGGATGCAGCTTTGCGCAGGAGGTCTTCGGGGACGCCCTTTGCTCCGGCGATGTCACCGCCGAATTCATTTGCCATGGCAACGAATTCAGGAACAACGCTGGATGCACCGTGCAGAACGATGGGGTATTTGGGCAGCAAAGAAGCGATTTTATCAAGACGGTCAAAATCAAGTTTTGCTTCGCCGGTGAATTTGTATGCGCCGTGGCTGGTGCCGATGGCGATAGCGAGGGAGTCGCAGCCTGTGCGCTCTACGAATTCAACAGCTTCGTCAGGATCGGTGTAGATGGTCTTGTCGGAAACAACATCTTCTTCAACGCCTGCGAGACGTCCAAGCTCTGCTTCAACCCATACGCCTCTTTCGTGAGCGTATTCTACCACTTTCTTGGTTTCAGCGATGTTTTCCTCAAAAGGAAGATGTGAGCCGTCAATCATGACTGATGTGAATCCGCCGTCGATGACTTCTTTGCAGATCTCAAAGTTTGCGCCGTGGTCGAGATGAAGTACTACCGGCAGGTCAGTGTCGAGCAGTGCAGCTTCCATGAGTTTCATGATGTAGCCCAGACCGGCGTATTTTTTAGCACCGGCGGAAACCTGAAGAATGAGGGGAGCGTTCTCCTCGCTACCCGCTTCCATGATTCCCTGAATGATCTCCATGTTGTTCACGTTGAACGCGCCAATGGCATAGCCGCCGGCATAGGCTCCCTCGAACATTTCCTTGGGCGAAACTAGTGGCATGTAATCCTCCTTAGTGGATAACTATACTTAAATGATGACGCGGCATTTTCCCTGAAATTATTTCCTGGCAAACAATATATTTTGTTTGCCATACTTCCCTTATTCAGTTGCAGTTGCCGCAAATTAGTTCCAAATACACTCTATATATCCTATCAAGAAACAAAATGTCCATATACTCTTTAAAAAGACATGGACTATATACCGAAGCTTTGCTCCAGAGTTGCAATTGCCTCCCGATCGGTGAAATCAAAATGCAGTGGTGTCATGGTGATATGGCCCTTGGTCAGCAGATCCCTGTCTGTGCCGGGGCTGATTTTTTCTTTCGGCATAACACCGTTCAGCCAGTAATATTTATGTCCGCGCGGGTCTTCCCTTGCTTCATACCAGTCCTGCCATGAGACACGGGTATGGCGGCATATTTTAAGTTCTTCGGCATCCTTGACCGAAACAGCCGGGAAATTCAGGTTAACCACGGTTTTCTCACCTAGTTTATCCCAAGGGATTTTTCTGAGCAGCTCTGCGCAGTAATCCCCCTGATCTGTCAGTTCTTCCGGTTTGAAGCTGTCGTAAGAAACAGCCATGGCCGGGTAACCCATCAGCGCACCTTCGGTTGCAGCGGAAACTGTTCCCGAGTATAGAATATCAACGCCGACGTTGGCTCCGCTGTTAATGCCGGAAACCACGATGTCCGGTTTTGTCTCCAGCAGGGTGGTTAATCCGAGCTTGACGCAATCTACTGGAGTCCCGTAAACACCCAGCCCGGTAAAACCGTCTTCTTCAAATTTCTTGACTCGAAGGGGTGAAGAGAGCGATACGGCGTGTCCCACCGCGGATTGTTCCGCAACAGGGGCGACCACTTGAACATTCATTCCGGCCCGTTTCAGGCCGTGATAGAGGGCGCGCAGGCCCACTGCCTGAATGCCGTCATCGTTGGTCAGAAGTATATTCATCAGTTTTCTCCGGTGGACATTTCAAAAATAATTGGACAGTCTTCCCGTGGGTTGACTATGAATACAAATTCCGGGCAGTTATATAAAAACGCCGTTGACAAGTTTAAAAAAATCGTTGCCTGTTGGCGAGGTATCAAAGCAATTCAGGAATAGCAAGAAGTGTCACAAAAATATACATATATTAAAGATCTTATAAACGGGGAGAGAGTCAAGGATATCTTTCTCATCGGCGATGCCCAACTGCGTGAATCAAGGAATGGTCCGTTTTGGAATCTGCGTTTGCAGGACAATTCCGGAGCGGTTGAGGCGAAAATTTGGAGTCCGTTAAGTCAATCTTTTCCAGCACTTGAAGCCGGGATGTTTGTTGTTGCCGGGGGGATGGTCGGATCATTCAGGGATAAACCGCAATTGACTGTGGAAGTCCTTGATATTCTTAATCCTGAATATGCCGGACTGGATATCACTGATTTTCTTCCTTCGAGCAAAGAAAGGCCTGAAGATATGATGCAGGAACTGGACTATCTGATTGCAGAGCACATGGTCCATATCCCTTGGAAGAAATTTTGTCGTAAGGTGCTCAAAGATGAAACCGTGCATAACCGTCTTCTGACCGCCACCGGAGCCAAGGCCGTTCATCATGCATACGTAGGTGGTCTGTTGGAGCATACATTGGCTGTGGCCAAGCTGTGTATGTCCATTTGCGATAATTATCCTGAAGTTGACCGTCAGGTTGTTTTGGCAGCTGCTATATTCCATGATCTGGGTAAGGCGTGGGAACTTTCAGGCGGTTTGACCAATGATTACACCGATGAAGGGCGTCTGCTTGGACATATTCATATTGGGGTTGAAATCCTTGAACCTTTTTTACAGAAATCCAAGGACCTTGATCCAAAGTTAAAGCTTCACTTGAAGCATTTAATTCTTTCCCATCACGGTGAATATGAATTCGGCGCACCTAAACGCCCTAAAACGCCTGAAGCCTTTATTTTGCATTTTGCTGATAATATTGATGCAAAAATGAATACAATTTTCGCGGAATTAGGTAAGTTGGAAGGCTCAGAAAGTAACTGGACTCCGTATCAGCGGTTTCTGGACAGATATTTATACAAGGCGGAGAAATCTCCTGATAACCCGTCGAGCAAGTGTGAACTCAAAAAATCGGAGGCTCAATGTTCATTACCTTTGAAGGCATAGAAGGGACCGGCAAAACTACCCAGATCAAGATGCTTACAGCTTTTCTTGAAGAGTCCGGACATAGTGTTGAAGTTACCCTTGAGCCGGGAGGCAGCCGGATCGGTAAAGAGTTGCGTAAAATCCTGCTTAACATGGACAGTACTGATATTACCGGTGAGTGTGAGCTTTTTCTTTACCTTGCAGACCGCGCCCAGCACGTAGGGCAGGTGATTAAACCTGCCGTTGATGCCGGAAAGATTATTATTTCCGATCGGTTTGCGGATTCCACTATTGTTTACCAAGGATACGGACGGGGCCTTGACCCGAAGCTGCTGCGAGAATTGAATGATGTCGCAGTTTCAGGCAATTGGCCTGACCTGACCATTCTTTTGGATATTGACCCTGAGATAGGATTGAAACGAGCCATGACCCGCAACCTGCAGGAAAACAAGATGCAGGAAGAAGGACGTTTCGAAGCGGAGTCCCTTGAATTTCACAACCGGGTCCGGGAAGGGTATTTAACCTGGGCCGCACTTAACAATGAAAGGATCGTTGTAGTTAACGCTGACCAGACTCCGGATGAAATTTTTGCTGAAATTAAGGAAAAGGTAGTGGAGCGGATAAAAGGAAACTTCGTTACTAACGGTTAGCTTCCGGTTTTATACATTTTTTTGTAGAGCGCAGCCCATTGGGCTGCGCTTTTTTTTTGCAGTGTTATTATTTAGTAAAAGAGTGTGAAGTGCGTATTTGTTATTTTAAATCTCAGATTTTAGTTTTCAAGAACAACTAAATGCATAGTGATGTATCTTTGATGTATAACATTTTAAAATTGATATTACTTAGTGCAGTTTTTATCTATGAACCACCAAAATATGCATCAAAAACAATAATCTTCCATTTGGGGTTGACGCTATCATAGTTAAATGGTTTAAGAGTAATTAGATTTTTCAATACATTAGCATTCGTGTGAGAGTGGGTATCAAAGTGAGACTGATGCCGTATAGCCGGAGCTAATGGATAAAAGTTTAGTGTACATTGCGGCCTTTTTAGGCAGGAGCGTTTCCAGCCTTGAATTGAAGACTGCAATGTTAGGGGGTAAACCCTACTATCTTTAATTAGAGGATGGAGGTTTTTATGAAATTCTCTGTGGGACTCGGAAAAGATGGAGCGGAAGAACGCCTTGAGCAGAATGGCGTCTCCCGCCGCGATTTCATGAAGTTCTGCGCAACAACCGCCGCTGTTATGGGAATGGGACCCGCTTTTGCGCCAACCGTAGCGGAAGCCCTGACTCAGAAAAAGCGTCCTTCTGTTGTCTATCTGCATGCAGCTGAATGCACTGGCTGCTCAGAAGCTGTTCTTCGTACTGTTTCTCCTTACATCGATGCTCTTATTCTCGACACTATTTCCCTCGACTACCATGAAACCATCATGGCTGCCGCCGGTCATGCCGCGGAAGAAGCCCTGCATGAAGCAGTGCATTCTCCTGAAGGTTACATCTGTGTTGTTGAAGGTGGTATCCCCACTATCGAAGGTGGAGCATGGGGTAAAGTTGGTGGTAAAACCATGCTTGAAATCGTGCAGGAAATCGTTCCTCACGCAAAAGCAACTATCTGTATCGGTACCTGCGCCTGCTACGGCGGTGTGCAGGCTGCTGCACCCAACCCATCCCAAGCTAAAGGTGTTTCCGAAGCGCTTGGCGGCGTAACCACCGTAAACCTGCCCGGTTGCCCGACCAACCCGTTCAACTTCGTGGGTACTGTAGTTCATTATTTGACCAAGGGTATCCCCGAACTTGATGATGTTGGTCGTCCGACTCTCTTCTACGGTGAGTCCGTGCATGACAACTGCCCGAGACTCAAGCATTTTGATAATGATGAATTTGCACCTTCCTTTTCATCTGAAGAAGCTAAAAAAGGCTACTGCCTCTATGAGCTCGGATGTAAGGGGCCGGACACCTACAATAACTGTCCGAAAGTCAAGTTTAATCAGACCAACTGGCCTGTTGAGGCCGGTCACCCCTGCATCGGTTGCAGTGAGCCCGATTTCTGGGATGAAATGAGCCCGTTCTACGAGCAGGGCTAGTGCTGTCAACTACATAGAAGTTTAAAGCTAACTTTCTATTCATTTGGAGGATTGTATATGTCTGGTTGCAAGGCTAAATCGGGCCCCGCTGTAATGGCGACCCCTTTTGATAAGAATTACACCGGTCCGGTGATTGTCGACCCGCTTACCAGAATTGAGGGCCACCTCAAGATTGAAGTAGAGGTCGAAAACGGTAAAGTAAGTAATGTATGGAGTAGCTCCCAGCTCTTCCGCGGCCTGGAGATTATCCTGAAAGGCCGTGATCCCCGCGATGCTCAGCATTTCACCCAGCGTTCCTGCGGTGTATGTACTTATACTCACGCTCTGGCTTCTACACGTTGTGTAGATAATGCTGTTGGTGTTGATAAGAACCTGCCTGAAAATGCTCGTCTCATTCGTAACCTCGTACTGGGTGCTCAGTATCTGCATGACCACATCGTGCATTTCTATCATCTGCATGCCCTTGACTGGGTTGACGTAGTAAGCGCACTTCAGGCTGATCCTGTTAAGGCTGCCAAGATTGCAAACAGCCAGTCTACCCGCGTTACCAAGGCCGAAGACCTCAAGGCTGTTCAGGAAAAACTGAAGAAGTTTGTTGATTCCGGCCAGCTCGGTATCTTCACCAATGCATACTTTCTCGGTGGGCATGATGCCTACTACCTGCGTCCCGAAGAAAACCTCATTGCTACTGCCCACTATCTTGAAGGTCTGCATCTTCAGGTTAAGGCTGCACGTGCAATGGCTGTTTTCGGCGCAAAGAACCCGCACACCCAGTTCACCATCGTGGGCGGTGTAACATGCTACGATTCCTTGACTCCGAAACGTATTCAGGAATTCAAGGATCTTTATAATGAAACAATGGCATTTGTTAACGAATGCTACATTCCTGACCTGCTGATGGTCGCATCCTACTATAAAGATTGGGCCGGAATCGGTGGAACCACCAACTTCCTGACCTTCGGTGAATTCCCGGATGTTGAAGCAGACATCAACAGCCGCTTCCTCGAGCAGGGCGTAATCATGAACCGTGACCTCAGCAATGTCATGGATTTCAACCCTGACTCCATCAAGGAAGATATCAGCCATAGCTGGTATGACGGTGACTCTTCCCTGCATCCGTACGATGGCGAAACCGAACCCAAGTACACCAACTATGAAGACCGTGACCGTTACTCATGGATGAAAGCTCCCCGCTACAAAGGCGAATCCATGGAAGTTGGTCCGCTGGCACAGATGCTCGTATCCTATGCGCGCGGCAATAAGGACGTTGTTCCTGTTGTTAATCATGTTCTCAGCACCCTCGGTGTTGGTCCTGAAGCCCTGTTCTCTACTCTTGGTAGAACTGCAGCTCGTGGTATTGAGACTGTTGTTGCCGGTAACAAGATGACTGACTGGGTTAACAACCTCGAAGACAACGTTGCTTCCGGTAACACTGACCTCGCGGTTGAGTGGGAAATGCCTGATGAAGCAGAAGGCGTTGGCTTTGTTGGCGCACCTCGTGGTGGTCTGTCTCACTGGATCAAGATCAAGGGCGGCAAGATCGAAAACTTCCAGTTGGTTGTACCTTCCACCTGGAACCTCGGTCCCCGTTGTAACCAGAACAAGATGTCCGCAGTTGAAGAAGCTCTCATGGGAACACCTATTGCTGATCCCAAGCGCCCTGTTGAAATCCTGCGTACCGTTCACTCTTATGACCCCTGCATCGCTTGTGGCGTACACGTCATCGATGCTCACACCAACGAAGTTCACAAGTTCAAGATCCTCTAGTTGGGTCAAGCTTCATGTAAATATTGCGGGAGCCCGTACTGCGGGTTCCCGTTTTTTGATTTCAAGCGTAATATTTTGATTTTTTTATTGAATTTCTATTACGAATTAAGCTAAATATTTCTATAAGGATGGATATAGAAATGGATAAAAAAATTTTAGTTCTTGGTGTGGGAAACATACTTTTTACTGATGAAGGTATCGGCGTAAAGGTAGTAAATGAACTGATGAATCAGTACTCATTTTCCGACAACGTTGAAGTTATGGACGGTGGCACTCTTGGTACCAAGCTGATGGGCCCTATGATGGAATGCGATTTCCTGATCGTAGTGGATGCTGTTCTGGGGAATGACGAGCCCGGTTCGGTTTACCGCTTGACAGGAGAGGATTTGCGTAGGAGTCTGGCTTTTAAGGATTCAATGCATCAGACTGATCTGCTCGACACAATGGTCCTGTGTGATTTGTGTGACAGGCGTCCTGAATGTGTGGTTATCGGTGTGGAGCCGAAGGATTACCAGACCATGCATGACGAAGTTTCTGATGTAACGCTGGAGCGGCTTCCTTTCATGATGGAGAAGGTGCTTGAGGAAGTTTCTGCGGCCGGCGGCAGTTATGAAAAGATGGCCTAGTGCCGATAAGGGGTGTTTTCCATGTGTTTAGCTATTCCTGTTCAGATTGTGTCCATTGAAGATCAAGTTGCGAAATGTAAAGTGGGTGAAGGAGAGACCTACCTTGATGCTTCACTCATGCTCTTGGCCGATGAAGTTGAAATTGGTGACTACCTCATTGTCCATGCCGGATTTGCGCTGCGTAAGCTCGATCCTAAAGAAGCGGAAGAAACCCTGAAAATTTTACGCGACATGGTTGAATTGACTGAAGCTGAGAAGAATAAAGCGTGCAACGCTTAAAAGTTTTGTTTTTTCAATAAAAAATCCCGGCAACCTGAGGGGCTGCCGGGATTTTTTATTGTATATGAATTATTCTATTTTGCGAATTTTCTTTTAAGTCCCAAAAGTCCGACCAAGGATGCTCCGAGGAGCCATATTGCGCCGGGAATGGGGGTGGGGGCTGAAGGCTTTTCAACCACATATCCACTGATCATGGAGGAAACTGCTGATCCCTCGTCGTTCCATTGGTAGTTGAATCTTTGATCTGCACTCAAGTGAAACTCGTCAATTCGTGAGTTGTTGGGCTCTGCACTGTACCAGTCGGTATAATCCCATTCTTCACCAGTTACCCAGTGCCAATTGGAAGTAGGGTCTTGCCTGTTCTCATCTCCGGTCTGGTAGGCTCCAAGCCAATAAGCCTTATCCAATCCCTGAAAGACTGTGCTTTTAAGGAAATTGTTTTCGGCTTCGGAAGTAATTGTTACCAGATGTCCACCGGCAGCTTCTGCTGCAAGTTTAGCATCGTTCCAATTTATTCCACTTGATTGGACAACAGTATACTCTGAATTGCCAAAAGTAAAAGTCGAAGCAATTGCTGATCCGCCAGTAAATACAAAAAGTATTAACATTAGCGTTAATGCATTAAAATATTTCATCATGACCTCCCCCATAGTCCCCGTTATCCTTTTATTCGTAAAAAGAATATTAGGAAATCATGTATTGTGCAAGTATTACTTGGGGAAAGTGTGGCCTAAATCTGGGCTCTACATAAAAAATCAAGAAATAATAATATAGTACTGAGCAAAATTATTTGAAAGAAAATACCACTGTTCAAGCATGTGAATCAGTGATAATTATGCAAATCTAAATTTCAGCAACATTTTGGAGATATTATGATAAATCAAGAGCGAATTCTTGACCTTTTTTTTGACCTTGTTCAAATCGACAGCCCTTCATTGAAAGAGAAGGAAGTAGCTGCTTATCTACGTGAAAGAATGGACAAAAGAGGCTACACTGTTCAAGAAGATAAAGCAGGTGAGCTGAGTGGTGGAAACACCGGAAACCTCATCGTGCATGTGCCGGCTACCGGAAAAGGGGAGCCTGTTGCATTCTCAGCACACATGGACTGCGTTCAGCCCTGCATCGGTGTTGAGCCGATCATTGACGGAGATTTAGTCCGCAGTGCCGGGGAAACTGTTCTCGGTGGTGATGACAAGGCCGGGATTGCCATGGCTATTGAGGCTCTCAATCATCTGGAAGAGGAATCAATTCCTCATCCAGACATTTATTTTGTTTTCTCCATTTGTGAAGAGGCCGGTATGCACGGCGCAAAGAACCTGGACACAGATTTGCTTCCGGCCAAAGACATCGTCATTCTTGATTCAAGCGGAGATGTGGGAACCATAGTTGTTGCCGCACCAGCTAAGGCCGGAATTAATATTACTTTCACCGGTAAATCCGCTCATGCCGGAATCGCACCGGAAGAGGGCATTAGTGCAATCCAGATTGCAGCCGAAGCTGTTTCAAAGATGAATCTGCTGCGCATTGATGAAAGCACTACCGCAAACCTCGGCCGCATCGAGGGCGGTAGCGCGACTAATATTGTTTCTGAAACAGCAACTCTGACAGCTGAAGCTCGTTCCCTGCACGATGACTCACTTAACAAACAGCTTGAACACATGGAAGCTTGCTGTGTTGCAGCTGTTGAAAAAATCGGTGGCGAATATAAATTTGAATATGAAATTTCATATCCGGCCCTTAAAGTAGCTGATGACAGCAAGTTGCTGGCACGTGTTGAAGATGCCTGCAAAAATATCGGCGCTACTCCAAAAAGAGTTCCTACCGGTGGCGGCAGTGATGCTAATATCCTTTACGGTAAAGGTTTTAATGCTGTTACCTTGGGAATAGGCATGAGCAAGGTGCACACCACAGAAGAATTTATTAAAATCGAAAGTCTGACCAGTTGCGCGGAACTGGTGGCTGAGATTATGAAAAGCTAGATCGAATATTTTTCCCTGAAGTTGAAGTTTTACTTTAACTTCAGGGGAAGTAATTATCTGATTTCGGAGGATAAAAATGCCTTTACCCGAAAAAGACGCCATAATATTTCATCCCATTGGATACATCAGGTCTCCCCATAAAACCCTCGAAGGCATGCCTATACAGCCTTCTGGAGCCAAGGATGATGAAGGGACAATTGAGTTGCACGAAGCCTTGGAAGAGGGATTGCAGGACCTTGAAGGGTTTTCGCATATCATCCTGCTGTATCACTTCCATAAGAACGATGGTTACAAGCTCAAGGTAAAGCCGTTTATGGATACAGAGGAGAGGGGACTCTTTTCAACTCGTGCTCCGCGCAGGCCGAATATGATCGGAATGTCCACTGTTGAACTTCTTCGTATAGAAGGCAACATCCTTCATATCAAAGGTGTTGATGTACATGACGGAACTCCGTTGATTGACATCAAGCCTTATGTGAAAAAGTTTGATGCTGTTCCTGCGGACCGTTTCGGTTGGCTTGAGAAGAATGCTGAAAAGTCTGAGACTTTGAAGTCTGATGAGCGGTTTGTAGAAGATTAATATTTATTTCTTTTTCTGAAAAGCAAAAGCCCCTGTCTTTCGACAGGGGCTTTTTTTGAGGAATAGACTGTAGTTAATTAAGTTATTACCTGATTCCCTCAGGATGGCAGGCAGAGTTGACACAACCGGTCATTTCCTTGTCATTGCCGAATTCCTTTACGTGACAGCCGAGGCAGGAAGCGCGCTTAAGGTCTTTGCGCTTGTAGTGCATGGCTTTGAAGTAGGACTTGTAACCTTTCGCCGGAACAGGCTCAAAGTTGTCATGACAATCGGCACAACTGGTCGGTTCGCCTGTCTTTTTCATTTTGTGGTGGCAGTCAGCACATTCGTAGTTTTCATGGCTGGAATGGTTGAATACTACACCGTGATCTTTATCACTTTTGCCCTTGATGAAGTTGATGACCAGATCATCATCCGGTGCGGTCCAATCTTCCTGTGCGCCCGCGCCGATGGCGACGAACACAATGCCCATCAAACACAGGCATGCGATCAATAATTTTTTCATCTTATCTCTCCTGCCTGCTAGGCTTTATTTTTAAGAGCGGTGAGGAAGCCGCGTCTTGATGTTTTATTAGGACTTACCCCGGCCATGATTGTCTTGCGCTGGTCAGCGGAAGCAACGAGAGTTTCATGGTAGCTTTCCGGCTTGGTTTCGCAAAGGTAAATCACGCGCACATCTTCAGGGTCTGCAAGATATGCATTGGGGTTGGTCTTTTTAACTTCCGCAAGCCTTTCTTCTGCCAGTTTGAGCATGTCCGCACGGTCACCGAAGTTCATTGTTCCGGTGGGGCAGCTCTGCACACAGGCGGGGAGCATGCCCATTTCAACGCGGTCAATACACATGTCGCATTTGGAGAAAAGACCTGTTTTCGGGTCCTGACGGGGAACATTGTAAGGACACATTTCCCAGCCTTCCACTTTTCCCTTGGGCAGCACGGCCTTGTCGGTCATGATTACAGCACCTGTCTTTTCGTCCTGCACAACTGCTCCGGGTGCGTACATGTTTGCAATGTATTTGCAGGGAGGCTCGATGCAGTGACGACACTGTTCCGGGAAGAAGAGCCAGCGGAATTTACCGTCTTCGTCACGGGCTTCGCTGAAGCGCACCAGACGTATGGTTTTGGAAGACAGATCCTGCGGGTTCTGGTGGGAACCAACGTTGCGGGTATGTTCCGCAGGCAGGTCCTTCCACTGTTTACAGGCAACCTGACAACCACGGCAGGCGGTACAAAGGGAGAGATCTACAAAGAAGCTTTTACCGGACATTAGTTATCACCCTCCTTCCACTTGCGGATGTTGACCATGAAGGCCTTATATTCGGGGATACCGGTGTTCGGGTCACCCACGTTGGGGGTTACGATGTTTGCAGAATCACCGCCGTTGATGGGGGTTACCCAACCGTAATGCCAGGGCATACCGACCATATGTACGTCAGTTCCGTTGATGTTGTACGGCTGGATACGCTCAGTGACCATAGCGATGGCCCAGAGTGATCCACGGACACTTTCAACAGTTACTTTCTCGCCGTTTTCAATGCCACGCAGTTTAGCTAATTCGGGACTGATTTCCACGAACATCTGCGGCTCGGCTTCTACCAGCCATGACTGCCAGCGGGTCATGGAACCGGTCTGCCAGTGTTCGGTGATACGGTAGGTCGTACCAACGAAGGGGTAACGCGGATCGCAGACAGCCTTTTCCTCACCTGTGATCTGAACAGCCGTGGGGTTATGCAGGGTCTTGGAGAAAGGATGTGTTTTGACCGGACATTCCAGAGGTTCGTAGTATTCCGGCAGGGGACCGTCAGCACGGCCGGGGCCGAAGAGCTGTCCGAAACCGTTCTTACGCATGATGAACGGATGACGGGTGCCGGGTTTCCAGCCACCATCAGGCACGTCGCCGATCCACTTGGAACCGTTCCATTTAATAACCGCTTTCTTGGGTGCCCAAGGCTGTCCCTTTTCATCAACAGAAGCTCTGTTGTAGAGGATACGGCGGTTTACTGGCCAGCACCATGTCCAGTTGGGGAAGAGTCCGATATTGGCCTGTTCCTTGGTCTGGGTGGCATCGTGACGCATGGATTTGTTTTCAGTGTCAGAGACGGAATTACAGTACAGCCAGTTACCGGAGGTAGTGGAACCGTCTGCCTGCAGATAAGCAAAGCTGGGGACCTGCTGTCCTTTCTTGAACTTCTTGCCTTTTACTTCAACATCACGAGTGAACCAGCCGTTACAGAGTTTGGCGGTCTTACGGGCACTGAATTCCATGTGGCCGTGCTCGTTTTCCTCGCACATGTTATCGAAGCTTAGGTGGGTGATAGGTTCAGGGTATGCACCACCTTCTTTTTCGTAGAGGGCTTTGAGTTCTTCCCAGATTTCGTGGAAGTAGTGGCCGTCAGTCATTACCTCGTCGAAAGGTTCGGGACCTTTATAACGCCACTGCATCCAGCGTCCGGAGTTTGATACGGAACCTTCTTTTTCGATTGCAGAAGCACAGGGAATGAAGAAGGTTTCGGTTTTGATCTTCTTGGGATCCATATCCGGCCCCTTCCAAAAATCGCTTGTTTCGCACTGGAAGAGGTTGACGTTGACCATCCAGTCCAGTTTGCCGAGAGCCTTACGGGTCTTGACTGAGTCGGAGCTGGAACATGCCGGGTTCATACCCCAGATCAGACCGCCGCTGAACTTGCCTTCATACATGCGGTCGATGAGTGGAATCCAAGAGTAGACGCTGGCCTTGTGGTTATCAAGGCGGGGCAGGTACTGGTATCCCTGTTCCGGGGTGTCCTCGGAGTACATGGCCTTGATCAGGCTGGCCGAGTACTTGGGATAGTGCTGCCACCAGTTTGCGGACTCAGGATCGTTGCTCTTGGGAGTGTAAGTATTGTTGTACTGCTCAAGGGTGTCCTGTCCGGCCAGCGGAGTTTTCAGGTAGCCGGGGAGAATGTGGTAGAGCAGGGCATAGTCAGTGGACCCCTGTACGTTACATTCGCCGCGCAGAGCGTTAACACCACCGCCTGCAACACCGATGTTACCGAGCATGAGCTGAATCATGGCCATGGCACGGATGTTCTGCACACCTACAGTATGCTGGGTCCAGCCCATGGCGTACATGATGGTACCGGCTTTGTCTTTTTTACCGGTTGCGGTGTAGGTGCTGTAGAGCAGTTCAAGGTCTTTTGTGGATACACCGGAAATTGAGGATACTTTTTCCGGAGTATAACGCGCATAGTGTCTTTTCAGGATTTGGAAAACACAATTGGGGGCCTGCAGGGATTTGTCCTGCTTGGGGATACCCTTGTCGTCCAGCTCAAAAGCCCACTTGGATTTGTCGTAGGAATTGGTCTTGGAATCAAAGCCGGAGAACAGGCCGTCCTTGAAATCAAAGTCCTTGCCTACGATGAAAGAAGCGTTGGTGTAATCGACCATATATTTATGGAAGTAACGCTTGTTCTTGATGATGTAGTTGATCATCCCGCCCAGTACTGCGATATCAGTACCGGAACGCAGGGGGATGTATGCATCCGAGCGAGCGGAAGTTCTGGTGAAGCGCGGGTCCACATGAATAATCTTGGCACCGCGTTTCTGTGCTTTTACAGCCCATTTGAAAGAAATGGGATGGTTTTCGGCAGCGTTACTGCCCATTATCAAAATGCAATCACTGTTCTGAAGGTCATTCCAGTGGTTGGTCATCGCGCCGCGTCCGAACGACTCTACCAGAGCCGCAACAGTTGCGCTGTGTCAGATACGTGCCTGGTGCTCAACATAGACCAGGCCGAG
The DNA here is from genome assembly GCF_965230075.1 of Maridesulfovibrio sp. Classification (GTDB taxonomy): domain Bacteria; phylum Desulfobacterota; class Desulfovibrionia; order Desulfovibrionales; family Desulfovibrionaceae; genus Maridesulfovibrio. The sequence goes on from NZ_OZ245945.1 coordinate 2,045,841, forward strand.
TGCGCGCATGAAGCTGTGCATGGCATAACATTCTTCGTTATCCAGCGCAGCGGAACCGAGAGAGGCGATACCCATGGTGCGGTTAACCACCTGTCCCTTTGCATTTTTCTTTTCAAAGCTTTCGTCACGAGATTTCTTGATCAGCTGTGCGATGCGTTTTTTACAGAAATCCCAATCTTTTTCTTCCCATTCTCCGCTATAAGGAGCGCGGTAAAGGTATTTGCCGGGGCGCTTAGGGTTTTCGGTCATCTGGATGGATGCCGCACCCTTGGCGCAGAGGGCACCTTCGTTAATGGGGTGGTCGGGGTTACCTTCCACGTTAACCGCGCGTTTGGTCTCAAGGTCAGTATTGACCAGAAGTCCGCAACCCACGGAACAGAACGCACAGACAGATGTGGTCTGCTTGGTCCATTTGGGACTGAGCTGCTTTGCCCGTTCCTCGGCTGTATTGGCGAAAGCTTTGCCAAGCCCGCCGAACGCCGGAACAGCGGCAATACCCGCAGCTGCAGCAGTCGTCAGCTTTACAAAATCTCTACGATTAATGTTCATCATCGCTCCTGAAATTTGAGGGTGTTCCAATCATCTGGATAAGAACCTATCCGTCAATAGGATTGATGGAAAAAAAATGTTGCTTGGGGAGCGATTGACACAATTAGATATGTGTATTTTTTGATATAATTAGTTGTTCGTGAGTTAATGTGCTGAATTTTAAGAAATAATTTGAATATTAATTGAATGTTAAGAAATGGGATGAATTTAATTCAGCACTATTTGCAGAATAAAGAACATGAAAGGTTGGTAGTTCTCAATGTGCTTAAATAAAAGAACTTTGTATCATCGGGATAGTGCGTTTATAGGGCATGAAAGAAGTATTGTTACTAATCTGACATAATTGCCTCAAATTAGAAGAAAAATTGGGTCGTTTTATAAAAACAAAACGACCCAATGTAATATATTCAGCTACTTATGAGCGATGAGGGCAAATTCATTGCTCTCGTTTTGGTACTTAGATCCGGCTACATTACCAAGCAGTTCAACTTTATTGAACCCGCAAAGCGCGAATTCAGCTTCCAAATCTTCAGGACTGAAGTACTGCAGCCAGTTGTAGATTGTTCGGGTCCGGTCTTTTTCGATGATGGTATATTTGTCCAACATCACTTTTGGCTGCTCATATTTAAATGTGTTCATGAATCCGAAGTATTCTTCAGATGACCAGAAACCATTCATGAGCATAGGCTCAAATACATTCTTCTCACTAAGATTACTGAACGCACTCAGTGAATAAACATCCAGCAGAATTGAACCACCCAGTTTAAGCAGGGTATGGAACTTCTGGAGCATTACCTTGCGCTGTGCAGGGCTGAGCGCGCAGAAATCGCACATGATCATAGTGATGAGGTCAAAGCGTTTAGCTGTGCTGAAATCCAGATAGTTGGTGTTGATGTATTCAATATCGTGGCCATATAATTCAGCCTGTTTATGCGCATATGCAATGGAATTTGCGGAAAAATCGATTCCGGTTACATCTGCGCCTGATTGCGCAAAAGCAGTGGTGTACAGGCCGGGACCGCATCCAAAATCAGCTACTTTTTTATCATCGGCTAATCCAAAACGATCAATAATCCACTCAGATGATTCGGTTATGAATTTAGTATTACGAGAGGCAGCATCGATATCAGGATTCAAGTGATACTTGAGCATTTGCTTTGCAATGTGCTCATCGGCCCAGAGATCAGATGCAGTATAGAATTCAAAAGGCAGGGGACGTGAATTGATGTCCTTAAATTCTTTAAACATAACAAAACCTTAATATCCTTACATAGAATATTATTTAAACATGATGCCTTCTGCCTGAGAACGGGCAGGGCAACGCAAGAGCCAAAAGGTCTTTATATGATTAAAGTCTGGACATAATGATGAACACTTAGCTTGAGAAACTGAGAAAGTCCACTTCTAATTAGTCACTAAATAGATTCCGCAATGGACGAAATCTTCTTTCGATTCTTTTCTGCTGTTGAGGGGCTTGAATAAAATTTATGATTTTAGCTGTTCCAGATATATCCTGTACTGATTCACAAACAATTTGCTGTTCTTGAGGGCTTAGTACTCCCAGTATAACCACATTATCTTGCACCACTTTCACGGTAACTTTAGATGATGGATATTTAGGATCAATCATGCCCTTAAGTTTAATTTCAAGCTCTGATGAGGTGCTGTTATTAGAGTTCTTTTTTTGGGGCAGAAAATAGCTAATTCCATAGAGTCCTTTGACTTCTTTGGCTCTATTTATCAAGTCTTCTCGCTCGACTTCGTTCTCAACCTCTCCCACCAGAAAACCTTGACCTGCGAAGACATAACTTGAAACTTCAGTAATACTTGAGGGGCAATTAAGGATAATAGCTTTATGCAATTGCAGCTGAAGCCGGGTGTCTTGAGCCTGGGTTATATATGGTCGTTCGTCTTTAACTGCTTTAAAGATTCTCCCATACGGCATAAAACCAGCTTCGGCGTTAAGAGGGGGCAAGCTGATAATTGCCAGCACTAAGGACGTAAGATAAATTTTAGGGATATTGCGCATAGCTGAGTTGTAATGTGCCTTGAGCTAAAAAGAAACCCCGCCACTTTGATGTAAGTGGCGGGGTTAAATTAACTTTATAAAACTTAAGCTTAATCCAGCTTCTTACGGGCGGTACCTTCTTTGTAGAAGGGTAATTCGCTCTTCTTAGCTTCAAGCTCTTTGCGTGCAGTCTTGATGATGAAATCATCGGCTTCGGCAGCATCTGCGGCAACATATGCCAGAGCGATGGAGTAGCCGAGGGTGGGAGAGAAGGAACCGCTGGTTACCTTACCAACTTCCTTGCCGTCCAGCATTACGATGTCGTCATGACGGGCAGTACGGCGGCCTTCAATTGTCAGGGGGATGAGAAGTTCCTTAACGTCGGTGTAAGCATCTGCGGGGAGCAGGAAGCTGTAACCGCCTTCACGGGGATTGTGTTCGGTATCGAGATCCTGACCGTAGAGGGGGTATCCGCACTCAAGACGCAGGGTGTCGCGTGCGCCAAGTCCGATGGGTTCAACCCTTTCGTCAGCGACCAGTTTTTCCCACAGGGAAAGGGCCGTGTCGGCGGGCAGATAGAATTCGTAGCCCAGTTCACCTGTGTACCCGGTACGGCTGATGATCAGGTTGTAGCCGTCAAATTCGGTTTCTTCAAAGTTGAAGTACTTGAGATGTTTAAAATCACGTCCGAAAACAGATTCCAGTACGTCGAGAGCAAGAGGACCCTGCAAGTCGATTTTGGCGGTCTCGTAAGAAATATTTTCAAAGTTCAGACCTTCAGGAAGTCTGGAATCAATCCAGTTGAAGTCACCTTCTTCGCAAGCGCCGTTGACTACCAGCATGTAGGAATCTACAGCAAGGCAATAGATGATCAGGTCGTCAAGAACGCCGCCTTTATCGTTGGGCAGAAAACCGTAACGGCATTTCCCCGGTGCAAGGGTGTCCAGATTCTGGGTAACCAGCTTGTTCAGGCCGTCTTTTGCGCCTTTACCGCTGAGTTTGAATTCACCCATGTGGCTGATGTCAAAAATACCAACATTTTCACGGGTGTGTTTATGTTCAACGATAATGCCTTTGTACTGAACAGGCATTTCGAATCCGGCAAAGGGAACAAGTTTTGCGCCGTTTTCACGGTGCCACTCAGTCAGGGGGGTAGTGCGCAGTGCTGTCAATTTTTTACTCCGTATAAATTGAAAGCACCCGAATAATTCAAGGTGCTTTCAGAATTAAATTTAAACCAATCCGTTTACAGATCCTTCCTCGTATAGAGAACGGCTCTTACGGATCGACCTGAATTCATCAAGGACCATAACCATACGGCCATAATATTTTTTCACATCAAGGCCATAGGGTGTAAGTTCTTCTTCCGGACAGGAAATATATTTACGTATTAAATATGAATCATTAAGAACCCTGTCGCCGATCTTCAAAGCTGTCTCGACAAGCTTGTCAAAATAGTTGACGATTTCAAATTTGAGTTCATTCATGATTTCATGCATTACCTGCAGCATCTCAAGGTAGCTGATTTTTTTACCCCGATACTTTCTTTCTCTGAGGTCTTCAAGAACTTTGAGCTTGCGGGCCTGCTGGATGTAGCTGTATTTGGACCAGACCTCCTGATAAAGGTCAGTAAGCTCGTTGAACGGCTCATAGTTGTCCGGGGCCAGCAGGTAACTGTCTAGCACCTTTACTACGCCGGAATAGAATTCATCTGAATAGCCGATGATCCTGCGCTGGTGCTTTGAAAGCCATGCAAAAAGAAATTTCAAGCGCCGTTCATGGGTTTCTGTATCCTGAATCAGCTCATTGCGTTTGTAGACAATATTACCAGTATATTCACCGCGTACAATGTCGTTAAGCAGGATGGTCATGCTGGACGCATCCTTGATCACGTTAAAATGGGAAGCACATTCTCCGGTATAGGGGTGGATTACCTGCTGTTCATATACAGAAAGAGCACGGTCTTCACGGACGTTTTCCGGGTTGAATTTATGCTGACGGTATTTGACCTTCAGGATAACCACTCGTTTTTTTTCATCCACAAAGAACCCGCCTTTTTTCAATTCAGCAATGGTGTCTTTGTTGTCCTTGCTGACCTGAACCAAAGCAATTTTTTCCACTCGCGGGTAATGTTTGGCTTTTGGATGGGAAAAAAGCGAGGTAATGGTACGGTCGGACTGCCCCAGAACGCGGACCATGAATTTTTCACCCATCCTGTGCAAACGGCGGGCAAAAAGGGCGGATGAAGTGCGGCGTTCCGAAACAATGGGGAATCCGTGCAGCTCCATGAGAAAAGTGTACACGAACAAACGGTTGTACTCGTAGAGCAGGTTGTCGCCCGGTTTGAATTTGCCGATCCTGATGCCGAAACGCTTCAGTTCAGTATCAAGGTCAGATGGAAAAGAGCCAAACACCCCGGCAAGGTAGAACTTTCCGGTATTGTCCTGAGCCATAACCTGAGCTCTTTCAATCTCAAGTAGGTGAGGAAGGATCCGGTCATAATTTTCTATGGCAGAAATATCCGTATTGCCGAATTCGCTGAGAAATTCCTTGTGGGAACGCTTGGGCAGCCTGCTTTCGAAAGTTTCAATATTTGCTTTAAGAATTGATTCGAAGAGCGGACAGGCTTTTTCAGTGGTGGATTCATCTAAAAGCCGCGGGCTGTGCAGGATATCAAATTGAAAAATTTCCTGAAAAAAGTTCAGAGGACGCTCAAGGGCGACCATACTGAAACCGGGAAGTTTTTTGTACTCGTAGAGATCTACTTCGAAAGAAGGCAGCAATTCACGGTCGTCAACTAGTGGGTATTGATTGCGTTGTTCAAAGTAGGGACGGAGCAGGCAATTTTTGATGTGGACATGGTCCAGATGCAGACGCAAGCCATCCAAAGACTTCATATCGTAAACATCCTGAGATGTTACGTTGTCCGTGTCACAGGCTTCCCCTGTATATTTGGAAAAGGCTTCCTGCCACATATTAAAACCCTGCATGTTGCTGTAGGATTAAAATGGACTTGCCTGTTCGGGCGCTCATCAAGACAATCCTTATTTATATTAATGTATGAGTAGCCCGAACTGCAACTAATTACAACAGAATTTATCTAGAAAAATTGTAGAATTTAATATTTTTTTAAAAAGGGTGTCATTTTCTGTTTAATAGTGGCTTTTTGGGTGAAAAAATGACCTTTTTTGTAAAGTCCAGCCCCTTTGGGAGCCTCAAAAAGGGATGGTATTAAACCGGGTATCTGTTGACCGGGAAGGTTCTTTCAAATAAGAATGATACGGATTTGATTATATCATAAGATATCTGTCTTTTCTAATGACCATAATTTAAGGATGAAAATATATGAGTTTAGACGGTTGCTCCAATATCGAGAAGAATAAAATTGACTGTCCCTGTACCTACAGCGGCTGCCCCAGAGCCGGTGCCTGCTGCGAGTGTGTCAAATACCACCGCGCCAAGGATCAGCTGCCGGCCTGCTACTTTACACCGGAGCAGGAAAAAACTTATAATCGGAGCATTGATTATTTCATCGAGTGCAGGACCAAATAGAGCATGCCTAGAAACGAAATTTTAATTAATATTCTCAGCATCGTCTGTAATGTTTTTGAGGCACATAGTGTAGTGCTCTTTCTACCGGACGGGCAGCATGGGTTTTCTCTGTCCACATATTTCAGTCTCGGCGATGACATCTCGCCCAAGGGAACTCCTTTACAGAAGAAAAGCCTTGCCGGGATTGTAATCGGTAAGAATGAACCTCTTTTCATTAACAATATGGACCGCAAGGGTGCCACAACCCTCGGGTACTACGAGAACCGCGAGGATTCCAAGGTCAAAGCCTTTATGGGAACCCCTTTAGAGCAATCTCTCGGAGCCATATGCCTTGACAGCAAGCGTACTTATTCTTTCAGCACCAAGGATCTGAAGATTCTTTCCCAATTCGGAAAGATGATTACTTCCATGCTTTCCTGCATTCGCTCTGTTGATGCAGATGGCAGAAAAAATGAATATTTCATGACTCTTAAGCTGCTGCATGATTTGCGCAAAAGACAGCCTAAATGGAATTCTTTTTTGGATAACCTGCTGAATATGACTGCTGGAACAAGCGGATTTTCCCATTCATTCCTCACTGTTATCGATCAGAGAGGAACTTCTTTTTATATGGAAGGGGAAAACAAGCCTATCTTGCATAAGGGCGACCCAAAATCCATGGCTTTCCCTCTCGGAAGCGGTCTTGTGGGCTGGGTCTATAAAAATAATGAACCAATTTTCATAGAAGAGAATAATGCCGGACAGGCTGCTTCAAGTCTCCTTGGAGCAAGTGCAAGCACCGTGGATTTCATGAGTGTTATCTGCCTACCTCTTGTTTTTCAGCGTAAGACCCGGGGAGTTCTTGTGCTGGCAAATGAACAACCGAAACGAATTGATGAAGACTTGAAGGATTTCCTGTTTATGGTATCTGAATATCTTAACCAGTTCCTTGAAAATCTCTTTCTGAAAAGCAAGCTTGCGGAAGCTCGAACAGCCTTGCAGAAAGTAACCCCGTCCAAAACCGATCCGGTTTTGATCAACGACAATTAACCGCTTCATGCATGAGGCCTGATTTATATGTTGTGGGCTAAAATAATGAGTTTTTTCGGCAAGGACCTTGCCATGGACCTTGGAACGGCAAACACACTGCTTTACACCCCGAAGGATGGAATCATCCTTAATGAGCCGTCTGTCGTTGCCCTCGATGCCCGGGATGAATCTGTCATCGCCGTGGGAAAGGAAGCCAAGGAATATCTCGGGCGTACCCCGGATAAAATCAAAGCCATCCGTCCTATGAAAGACGGTGTTATCGCTGATTTTGAAGTGACAAAGAAAATGATCGCTTTCTTCATTAAAAAAGCGATCAAAGGCCGTAATCTGGTCAAACCCAAGATCATTATCTGCGTGCCCACCGGAATTACTCAGGTCGAGAAAAGGGCAGTTATTGAATCCGGCCAACAGGCCGGGGCGCGCGAGGTGCGACTCATTGAAGAACCTATGGCCGCAGCTATCGGTGCCGGACTGAACATCCATGAACCTGAAGGAAATATGGTTGTAGATATCGGCGGAGGTACTACCGAAGTTGCTGTTATCACCCTTTCTTCCGTGGCTCACAGTCAGTCCGTACGTGTTGCCGGTGATGAGATGAACCTCGCTATCATGCGCTACATGCAGGATGAATTTAAATTATTGGTCGGTGAAAATACTGCTGAGAGAGCCAAGATTCAGATTGGTTCTGCCATTGAACTGCCTGAGCCGTTGACCATGACTGTTTCCGGTCGAAATCTGTTGGACGGTAAACCCAAGTCTATTGAAATTACTGACGCTCAGATCAGGGAAGCCATTGCCGATCCTGTTGCCGCTATTGTCCATTCTGTAAGGGTTGCTCTTGAACGGACACAGGCGGAACTTGTGGCTGATATCGCAGATAACGGCTTGCTTCTGGCTGGTGGCGGGGCCCTTCTTAAGGGGTTGGATCAATTAATAAGCCGTGAGAGTTCCCTCAAGGTCATTATCGATGACGATCCGCTGACCACAGTTGTGCGCGGTACCGGACTAAGCTTCCAGAAAGATAAAGGCTTTGAAAAAGTTTATATCAATTAATATGCAATCACTACTTGAAAAAGCTACTGCGGCTGTCCTTGAAGCTGGTGAAATAATCAAGGAAAGCTACAATAAGCCTAAGAAAATTAAGCATAAAGGCCGCATTGATCTCGTCACTGAGACAGATTTGGCTGTTGAGAAATTTCTTAAAGCGAAGCTTGCAAAAATATTGCCGGAGTCGTCATTTCTGGCTGAAGAAACTTCCGGTGATGCCGAACTTGTGGACCGTACATGGATCATTGATCCTCTTGACGGGACTACTAATTTCGCCCATGGATTACCCATGGTTGCTACCTCTGTTGCCCTCTGGGAGAACGGACAGGTGGTACTCGGCATAGTTAATCTGCCTATTTTAAATGAAGTGTTCACTGCTGTGCGCGGCGGCGGGGCTTTTATGAACGGTGAACCGATTCATGTGTCGGATTGTGATTCCCTAGAAGAATCCCTAATTGCTACCGGATTTCCTTACGCCATCGAGGAACATGTTGATTTCATCACCGATGCGTTGAGCAGAGTACTGGTTAAAACGCAGGGTGTTCGCCGTCCCGGAGCGGCAGCCTTTGATCTGGCTTACACAGCTTGCGGCAGATATGAAGGGTACTATGAAAATTCCCTTAAACCATGGGATATGGCTGCCGGATGGTTGCTGGTGGAAGAAGCTGGTGGACGCGTTACCGAATACGGACTTGGCGAATTCAATTTATATTCACCCACGATTCTTGCTACTAACTCCCGGATTCACAAAAAGCTTGATGGGCTGATTCAGCCCAAAGAATAGCTTACTTGAATTTGAAGAGCAGCTCCCGGTCATTCAGAAAGACAAGGGATGGAACCAGCAGTTCGCGATATTCACGAATCAGCCAGTCAAGCTCGCTTTCAGAGTAAAAGTAGCCGGAATCAGCCTCTTCTTTCATTAACTCAGGATTTGTGTTCAGTTTATCCAATATGAAAAGGGAAATGAATTCGTAGCCTGTCTCTGACGATGCTTTGATTTCTTCGATCAACTTCAGGCTGGAGCTACGGATTCCAAGCGCGCTCTCAAGCTCTCGCAAGGCCGCTTTCTCATTGGATTCGCCGGTATACACATGCCCGCTTACTGAAACATCCCAGCGTCCTGCATACAATTTTTGTTGCGGGTTTCTTTTTTGAAGAAAAAGTTTTCCTTCATTGTCATAGACAAGTATAATCACCGAGCGATGCAGTAATGACTGCCGGTGGACTTCATTTATGTCCATACTTGTCAAAGGACGGTTGTTCTGGTCGACAACCTCGATCTGAACATGATTTTTTTTCACTTTTAAACAAATTCTTTTCGTTTTTGAACACAGACGTTCTTTCAATTCATAGAAATTGCGTGTATGAGGTTCATATTGACTTTGGTTGTGAACTCACACTTTCCACCAATGCACAGGTAGATAACCTATTTATGAAAAGCGCGGAAGTCATCTCTGGCACTCAAAAAATTTTCGATCTCGGTCCGGAACATCTCAGTCAACTCAGGGCTCTTGAGTCACTGTGTTTTGAATACTACTGGACCGAAGAACAGTTCCGCCTGGGGCTGGAAAAAAAGGCATTCTTTGTGCTCGGATACGAAGAGCAGGGGATGCTGGTAGGTTATCTGGCCTATTCAATAGTGCTGGATGAAATGGAAGTTCTCAATTTGGGAGTACACCCGGAGTTTAGAAGAAAGGGAATTGGCAAGGCACTTATGCTGGATCTTATGCAAAGGTGCCGGGAGATGAATGTGAAAAGAGGGCTTTTGGATGTTAAGGAATCCAATGCTCCCGCTATCGGGCTTTATGAAAGTCTCGGCTTTGTGCAGGTGGGAGTCAGGAAGAATTACTATCCGGATACAAGGGAAGATGCCCTCCTGTATGACTTGGATTTTTAGTCAGTAAACTCAAACCGATTTAACCACGGAGTGATCATGCGCTTCATTGACCAACTTGATATTGCAGGAAAAAAACTGCTGATGAGAGTTGATTTCAACGTCCCCCTGGATGGTGAAACCATCACTGACGACAACCGCATCAAAGCCGCTGTCCCTACATTTAAATATGCACTTGAAAAGGGCGCTTCGGTTATCGTCATGGCTCATTTGGGTAAGCCCAAAGGCAAAAAAGTCGATTCCCTGAGCCTTGCTCCCGCTGCCAAGCGTCTTGGCGAATACCTTGGAATGGAAGTTCCCCTTGCTCCTGATTGCATCGGTTCTGAGGTGGAAAAAATGGCTGCCGAGCTGAAACCAGGGCAGGTCATGATGCTCGAAAACCTGCGTTTTCACGCTGAAGAGCAGGCCAAGACTCCTGAAGAGCGCGGCGATTTCGGCAAACAGCTCGCCGCCCTTGCTGATATTTATGTAAACGACGCATTCGGCGTTGCCCACCGTGCCAACGCTTCCGTTGTTGATGTTCCTTATGCTGCAAAAGAGTGCTGCGCCGGTTTCCTGCTCAAGCTGGAATGGGAATACCTCGGAGAAGCACTCAAGAATGCCCGCAAGCCCTACATCGCTGTTTCCGGCGGTGCCAAGGTTTCCTCCAAGCTCGGCATCCTCAACAACCTGATCGGTAAAGTTGATGACTTCATCATCGGCGGCGCCATGGCCAACACCTTCCTGCTTGCACAGGGTAAGGCTGTCGGTAAATCCCTTGTTGAAGAATCCCTCGTGGATACCGCTAAGGAAATCATGGAAAAGGCTGCGTCCTCCGGCACAACCCTGCATCTGCCCACTGACTTTGTCTGGGGTAAAGACATCGATACCGCGCAGGGCGTTTGCGACGGCGATTCCGTTCCTGAGGACGGCATGCTGCTCGACATCGGTCCTGAATCTGCTAAGAAATTCTGCGAAGTAATCGAACGCTCCAAGACCATCGTTTGGAACGGTCCCATGGGCCTGTTTGAAAAAGAACCCTTTGCACATGGTTCCCTCAAGGTCTGTGAAGCTATGGCTAACCTTGAGGACGCAACCACCATTGTTGGCGGTGGTGATACCGACGCAGTAGTGCATCAGGCTAAACTTGAAGACAAGTTTACTTTCATTTCTACCGGAGGCGGCTCCTTCCTCGAGTTTCTCGAAGGTAAAGAACTTCCCGCATTCAAAGCACTTAAGGAGAACAGCTAATGAAAAAATTAATGGCAGCTAACTGGAAGATGTACAAGACCCGCGCAGAAGCAAAGGCAACTGCGGAAGGTCTTCTTGATAAAATTGAAGGTAAACTTCCCGCTGATCGTGAAGTTGTCATCGCTGCTCCTTATACCGCTCTGGAAACCGTAGGTTCCGTGCTGGCAGGAAACGCAGATTGCCATCTTTCCGCTGAAAACCTTTACCCCAAGGCTGAAGGTGCTTTTACCGGTGAGATTTCTCCTGCAATGCTCAAGGATGTTGGTTGCGTATACGCACTGGCAGGGCACTCCGAACGCCGTGCAATCATGGGAGAAACTGACGAGCTGGTAGGTGAGAAAGTTGCTTTCGGTCTCGAAAACGGCCTGTCCATGATCCTGTGCATCGGTGAAACTATCGATGAAAGAAAAGCCGGGGAAGTACAGAAGGTTATTGACGAACAGCTCGAAGCTGGTTTAAAGAATGTAGCTTCCGACTTCGCACCCGAAACCGTTGTTGTTGCCTATGAGCCTGTGTGGGCCATCGGTACCGGTGAAGTGGCCGGCGAAGGCGAAATCGTTGAAGCTCACGGTTTTGTCAGAGAAAAGCTGAAAAAACTTTTCCCTGAAAAAGCCAATGAAATCCGCATCTTGTACGGCGGAAGCGTTAAGCCTGCCAACTGCGCTCAGATCATTGCACTTGACAATGTGGACGGAGTCTTGGTAGGAGGCGCGAGCTTGGACGCGGAAAGTTTCAGCCAGATCGCACTGGCTTAAATATCTGCCTTATTCCAGGTGAAAAAATAAAGGAAAAAAAGCTTTGCAAACGCTCGTAATTACTGTACACATTATCGCCTGCGTCTTCCTGATCGTTTTCGTTCTTTTACAGAGCGGTAAAGAAGACATGGGCGTAATCTTCGGCGGAGGAAGTGGATCTGTTTTCGGTAGCACCGGAGCAGGTGGAGTTCTCGTAAAGATAACTGCATTTCTGGCAGCAATCTTTCTTGTAACCTCTCTCTCTTACAACTACCTCTCCGGCAACAGGATTGCTGATGAGTCTGTCATGCTTGAAGGTGACACCATCATCACTCCCGAAGTAGAAAAGCCTGCTGTCACTTTTGAAGAGCCCGCTAAGGCTCCTGCAGAAGAGACCAAATAGTAAGTTTTTAAAAACTTCACTGAAGTTCTTTAAAATATACAGCTCGTATTTCAGAGCCGAGGTGGTGGAATTGGTAGACACGCTGTCTTGAGGGGGCAGTGGAAGAGATTCCGTGGGGGTTCGAATCCCCCCCTCGGCACCATCTGAAAAGCAGGTGCTTCGAAAGAAAAAACCTAAATATTACGAGTAATTATTTGCAAAAACATCTTGCAAATATGTTTTGAGAGCGTTAAGTATTTCCTCAACAAGACGTTTTTAAAACGACACCTCATGCCGAGGTGGTGGAACTGGTAGACACGCTGTCTTGAGGGGGCAGTGGAAGAGATTCCGTGGGGGTTCGAATCCCCCCCTCGGCACCACGCAACTAAAAAGGGTTGAAGCAAAAGCTTCAATCCTTTTTTGCGTTTTGAAGACAGACAATGTAACGTGCTTATTTCATTCTAGCTTGGAGTTACATTATGCCTAACCACGACAAACCATTTCAGCGTAAAGGCTCTATTTCCAATTCACACGTCGGCAGGGAATTTGAGTTAGCAGCGCAGGCTTTTTGGCAATCTCAAGGTTTGAGACTCAAACATGGAATCAAGATGTCTATTGGTATTGATTTCAGAAAAACCAAAGAGCATGCATTTGATTTGGGATGTCGTGAGCAAAAAGTTATAGTTGAGTGTAAAACTCACAAATGGACTTCTGGTGGAAATGTTCCAAGTGCAAAGATGACTAAATGGAACGAAGCAATGTATTATTTTGTCGCAGCACCATCTGGACTGAGAAAGATAATGTTTGTGCTGCGAGATTTTTGTACGAAGCATAACTGCACCTTGGCTGAATATTATATTAAGACCAATTATCATCTTATCCCAGATGATGTTGAATTTTGGGAGTATGATGATGAAACGAAGACAGCACGCAAGCTTAAAACCTGATTCTTATGGTCTGATTTTATTGATAAAAGCCGAATTAAATTAATTTCAAATTATTGTTAAAAACATCTTGCCAAGGGTGCCAGATTTACGTAAACACTTCTTCACACGACGCGGTAACGCGTTGTACACCTCTTGCCGAGGTGGTGGAACTGGTAGACACGCTGTCTTGAGGGGGCAGTGGAAGAGATTCCGTGGGGGTTCGAATCCCCCCCTCGGCACCATGCAACAGAAGAAGGGTTGAAGCGAAAGCTTCAACCCTTTTTTCGTATCAGGAGCAAAAATGATTATTAGTGATGTAACCAAAAGTGACTATGCCGAGCTGATTGAACTCTGGGAAAGATCTGTTCGTGCAACTCATGACTTCCTTGTTGATAGCGACATTGAATATTTACGGCCGCTCATTCTGGAACAATACTTCGATGCTGTTTGCTTGAAGTGCGCTAAAGACTCCCAGGGAAAAATTCTCGGTTTTTCCGGCGTTGCTGAAGAAAACCTTGAAATGCTTTTTGTTGATCCGCAAAGCAGGGGGCAGGGCGTTGGTTCGGCTTTGTGTAAGCATGCTATCCAGGAATTGGGGGTCACCAAAGTTGATGTGAATGAACAGAATCCTCAGGCCTTGGGATTTTATGAGCACATCGGATTTTGTGTAGTCGGAAGGTCTGCTCTGGATGGGCAGGGGAAGCCATTTCCTCTCCTGCATATGGAACTGGCAGACAAAAACACTGCTGTTAAAGTATAATCGGCTCTTGAAAATATCACTTTCAGAATTAGCTCAGAATCGACTTTTAGACTATTTTGCATGTTCGTGTCTCGCTAAAAAGGTGGGTGCGGCAGAATTGAATTTTACGCCAAATCGGAATGGTGTAGAAAAGTAGATGTTTTTCGAGGTTAATTTGGCTTTTTTTTGCTATATTTGATTGACTAATCAAATGAATATATCTTGAATTTATTGATAAAAAGACAGTCTAAACTTTTTTTTGGAATTATTAAAAAAACATCTTGCCAAGGGTGCCGGATTTACGTAAACACTTCTTCACACGACGCGGCAACGCGTTGTACACCTCTTGCCGAGGTGGTGGAACTGGTAGACACGCTGTCTTGAGGGGGCAGTGGAAGAGATTCCGTGGGGGTTCGAATCCCCCCCTCGGCACCATGCAACAGAGAAAGGGTTGAAGCGAAAGCTTCAACCCTTTTTTCGTATCTGGACAAGTATGATTATTAGTGATGTAACCAAAGCCGATTATGAAGAGCAGGTATAATTCAGGAAAGATTTGTTCGTACATCTCATCACTTTTGTACTGAAAACGATATTGAAAATTTGAGACGCTTATTGTCCTGCAATAAATCGATGCAGTTAGCTTTAGAATTTTATGAACACATTGTTTTTTGTTGAAGGGGTGCTTTAGGCGGATCTGGTAACAATGACTCCGGCTTAAATGTATAATTGGTTGCTAAAAATATCACCTTCAGATTAGGCCCATAATCGTTTTTTGGGACCTTTTGTATGTATTGAGTTGCGCTGAAGGTCTGGGGGTAGCGAAATGGATTTTTGCGTTAAATTTGAGCTATGTGGAAAACTTGTAAATTTGATGTGATTTTGCAGCGTTTGCTTGAGACATTAAATGGTTTTATGTTGAAATTATTGATAAAAACATCTTGCCAAGGGTCTCGGATTTACGTAAACACTTCTTCACACGACGCGGTTAACGCGTTGTACACCTCTTGCCGAGGTGGTGGAACTGGTAGACACGCTGTCTTGAGGGGGCAGTGGAAGAGATTCCGTGGGGGTTCGAATCCCCCCCTCGGCACCATGCAACAGAGAAAGGGTTGAAGCGAAAGCTTCAACCCTTTTTTGCGTTTGTGCGGCAGCAATTCCTTCCAGCCAGATATATAGATAGAACGTCTACAAAAGCTTATGCATATTCTTCAAAGCCTCGCGCCTGCTCAAGCCCGAAAGCCTATCCGAATTTGCATCAACATAATCTTTCACAATCTGCGGATGAGTCCATGCATAATCCCGCAGGGCCCAGCCGATAGCTTTGCGCAGGAAGAATTCCTTAGATTCAATATTAGGCTCAATGCATTGCTGCAGAAAAGCGAAATCAAGTTCATCTTTGAAGTGAAGCTGACAGAGGATGGATGAACGCCGCTTCCACAGATGTTCATCTGTGGACCATTCAAGCATCAAAGCTTTCATACGTTTAGGTTCAGCACGCAGAATATTTCCCAACGGTCCGGTAAGGTCATCGCAATAGTCCCACCATGAGCCGGAAACAATCATCTCTTCCACCATGGGTAAAGTTTCCCAGGTATGGAATTTATGACAGGGCTTCCAATCGGCCAGCTCCAAAGCGGTATATCGCTCTTCACGGAATTCGGCTCCGCGCCAAAGATCAAGCACTGCCGCCTGCCATTTATCAAAATCCCAAGGCTCATTTTCTCTAAAAATCTGAATACATGGTTTGCGGCGCAAGGGAGCGCGGATGCCGTAGAAATCCATTTCGGATTTCATGTACTTCTTCATACCCGGTGCGCGTTCGGGATCAGCAAGGGCTTGCAGGGTTTTGCGGATGGTGGGGAGGAGGGTGGACATTTACCCATCCCCCTTCAAATACTTAACATACTTCCGGTCTGTGTTATTGATATGGTTGATAATCCAATCTTGCAGAAATGAATCAATGCTGTCCGGGAAGATGTATTTTTTGTCCCGGTTCAGGTCCATGACCTCACGGGTGATGCGGCGATGTTCTTCCATGTGCTTTTCAATTTCAGGGAAGCCGCGCTTTTGCATGAATGCTTCTTCGCGGGCAAAGTGACTGGAAGTGTATTCCAGCAGACGATCGAAAAGTCGAGCAATCGCTTCGTGATCCTGACCATCGCGAAGGGCGGTCTGGAAATCTTCAGCATAGCGGACCAATACCCGATGCTCGGCATCAATAGAAGGAATCCCGAGCAGCAGATCTTCGGACCATTTGATGTTGCTTTGCAATTCGCAACAGGCTCCATCTTTTTTGACCAGCTCTAATACGGAATCTCCGTAATTAAGTTCCATTTGATCGGCAGGATTTTCAATATCAGTTCCATCTGCCCGATGCAGAACCAACGCGTTGATGGCTCCAGTTTTTTCTTTTACTGCTGCTACTGTGATCGGGGTGCTGTCGTAATGAGGAAAAATGCGCAGGCTGTAACCCATTACTTCATGAGCAGCAGGTCCTTTAGTTTCCGGCTCGGCCACTCCTGCATGGCGGGCCAGGATATGTCCGATCTGTTCACCGCCGAGATCAAGCGGGTAGACCACAGTATTGGCTCCGGCGCGGAGCATGCGATATTCAATGGACGGATCAGTACCGCGCGCAACCACAAAAATGTCCGGATTAAGTTCCCGGGCGGCGAGTGATATATTAATGTTGCTGGCATCATCATTAATACAGAGCACGATAAAATCCGCTCGACGAATTCCGGCTGAAAGCAATACCCCGTCCACAGCTCCATCTCCGTGCAGAATTTTGTATCCGCGCTGTTCAGCCTCAGTTAATTGCTCCTCGTCATTATCCAGAACAACAAAATCCAAACCCAGTTCATAGAGCTTCAGGGAAATAGCCCGACCAATTTTGCCGTAACCACATACAATTGTGTGTTTTTTAAGTTTGTTAATTTTGTCGTTCATTTTCTTCTTCTCGTAAAGGTTTCTGATTCCTGACTGAACAATAACTTTAGCGACCTGAGCCACAAAAACAGCGGCAAGGCCAAGTCCTGCAAAGATCAGGACAATTGTGAAAATCCTTCCGGCAGGAGAAAGGTCATGTATTTCTCCGAACCCGATGGTGGTGATGGTAATCACAGTCATGTAGAGTGCATCGAGCACGGACCAGTTTTTCTCGAAGTATAGATAGCCCGCGGTCCCACCCAAAAGGACTGTGAAAAAAGCAACTAGTAGTTGAATATTTTGACGAATGTTAGATGACATCTTGCAGCTTATTTTCCAATGTGTTTATATGCGAAGTGATTGTTTTTAAATAAAATATGGGAACTTTACCGTTTTATCAACCAATTGGCTGCCAGTTAGCAACGGCAGATGCGATAATTTTCATAGACATCACAGATTACAGGCAATACAATTCAATCTGCCTGTAAATATAGAGAATTTCATTTAAAGGAGTTTCATAAATGAGTGATATCAAAAAAAGTGTAGATTACATCTTCCACGGTCTGGACGCTCTTGATGTTCTGCTCTGTTCAAAAGAAGCTGAAAATCTCAATGTCCGTAATATCGTTGGACTTCTTCATCCTATTCTCGATGATGCCAAACGCAGGGCACACACTGAAATGTCCGCTCGCAGCAGCAAAGACAAAGAATAATTGAGCGAAAGGAACTTAAATGGATTTGAATACACTGGTTCAAGCTGAACTGGATGATCTAGTTGGAATCTATAAGCATCTGCATGCCAACCCTGAACTTTCAAATGAGGAAGAAAAATCTTCCAAGTTGGTTGCTGATCAGTTGGAAGAATGCGGTATTTCCGTAACCCGTAATTTCGGCGGATACGGTGTAGTCGGTGTTCTGGAAAATGGAGATGGTCCGACCGTGATGGTCCGTGGTGACATGGATGCATTACCCATCACCGAAGAGACTGAGCTGGACTACGCCAGTTCTGTCAGGGGCAAAGACCCTTCCGGCAACGATACTGGTGTGATGCACGCCTGTGGTCACGATGTCCATATGACCACACTTATTGGGACTGCTCGAGTTCTTTCCAAATCCAAAGAAAGCTGGAACGGTAAAGTTCTTTTTGTCGGTCAGCCCGCAGAAGAATCCATGTCCGGTGCAAGGACAATGATTGAGCAGGGGCTTTTTACAAAATTCGGTGCTCCTGACTATTGCCTCGCTACCCACGTTATTCCCAAGCTTGAAGCCGGGAATATCATGGTCAAATCCGGTCCGATCATGGCCGGAACATACCAGCTGAAAATAACCGTTCGCGGAGTAGGGGGGCATGGTGCCATTCCTCAGGAATGTATTGACCCTGTGGTGCTGGCCGCTCGGATTGTGACTTCGTTACAGACCATTGTCAGCCGGGAATTCAGTCCGCTTGATCCGGCCGTTGTCACTGTAGGCTCCATTCATGGCGGAACTCGCGCCAACATTATTCCCGGCAAAGTGGTTATGGAAGTGACCGCACGATTCTGTAATGATGAAGGACATGACCGTATTTTTGAATCCGTGAAAAGAATTTGCAAATACGAAGCTCTGTCCATGGGATTGTCTGGAGATCTGCTGCCCATCGTTGAATTTGATAATGAAAGCGATCTGCCTGCCACAACCAATGACAGCAGGTTGGCTGACATTGTCCGCAAAGCTGCCGGGGAACATCTTGGGGCAGATAAAGTTCATGAAGCCGCAATGGTCATGGGCAGTGAGGATTTTTCCCTGTTTAGGACTGCTGGCAGCAAAGGAACTCCTTCATGTTTGTTCTTTACCGGGGCAACATCTGCTGAAGAAATGGCATTGTTCCATGAAAAAGGAATCAATCCGCCATCCATTCATAACAGTAAATTTTATCCACCGCCGGAACCGACTATCAAGACTGCCGTCACCACCATGGCGGGAAGTGTGTTAAGAATTTTGAGATAGTTTGCCTTCGGCGACCCTGCCGGGAGCCTTAAACCCTTTGTGTAAAAAGGGTTTAAAAATTCCAAAAACTTTTATTAAGCTTCGTTGTCACTTTTATTTAACAGCAAAGGCCCTGCTACAAATTTTAGCAGGGCCTTTGCGTTTTGTTGGCGAAGCACTATTGAAAGTTTTTGAAGAGTCCAGAGAAACTTTTTCCAAAATGTTTCTCTGGTCCCCGAAGTTTAATTAAAAAGGAAAACTAACCTCTTTTCCTGCTCCGACTTTGGCCAACTTGGTATCGATGGCATTGAGTCTTGCTTTTGCAGCTTCCTTCTGGGCTTTGCGGTCAGCGCGTTTGATGACTGTTTTCAAGAACCGTTTGGCAGTTTCGAACTGCCCCTTATGTTCATAAATCATGGAAGCACGATACATGGCGGTCACTGCCCAGATATTCTGTTCCGGGAATTCCCAAGCCAGTTCAAGATAATGCTTGAGAGCTTTTTCTTTTTTGCCGAGAGCGTGTTCACCTTCAGCAATCCAGAAAAGGACTTCCGCACGTAATTCATCATTTTCCAACTGATCACGGCCAGACCAGATTCTTTCAAGTATCGCTTGAGCTTTTTTTAGGTCGCCTTTTTGCTGAATCATCAGAGCCAACTTCAATTCTTTTTCTGCCGGGAGAGTTCCGCCGGACTGAAGAATTTCATTGTAGGCATTCATGGCCTT
Organism: Maridesulfovibrio sp.; assembly: GCF_965230075.1. Taxonomy (GTDB): domain Bacteria; phylum Desulfobacterota; class Desulfovibrionia; order Desulfovibrionales; family Desulfovibrionaceae; genus Maridesulfovibrio. Next base: position 2,065,550 of record NZ_OZ245945.1, read on the forward strand.
ATCATCTTTCCCTGTCGCAAGATCGTAGGCCACTGCGGCGGTGAGCCATTTCAAACGAAGTTCCGGACCGAATTTGTCCTGATCAACCCGTTTCAAATAATAGGCGGAAAGTTTGAAATCCCTGGTCTGGGCTGCCAGATCAGCCAGATAAATAAAGCTTTCTGCTCCAAGCTTAGACTTGGGAAACAGAAATGCACAGCGGCGGGCAATCTTAGTGCTTTGCTTCTTATCAGCCTGTTTTGCCAAGTCTGCAAAGACGAGAAGTCTGTCCAAGGGGTTATTATTAATGAGCCCATTGAGCTTTTTGGATGAAGTGGCTTTCCAAAATGGTGTATTGATTTCTGAAAAATACTCGATCCCGGCAGCTTCACTGAGACCTGAAATTATGTAGAGGTGGTCATTTTTTCCGTAATCGGCAGTGCTAAGCACTCTGGCCAAAGGCAGTTTGAAAGCAATACCGCTGGCAATCCTGAGACTCATTGGCAGGGTGTCTTTATCCAGTCGCTTGAGAACATTCTCGGCAAGTTCCATATCTCCAGTCAAAAATGCAAAAGCTAAACGGTAATTTTGCAAAGCATTAACCAAATCACTGGAGAGCAGCAACGAACCGGTTTCGCGGTCAATGGTTTCCAGAGCTTCCTGCGGTTCCATTTCCATCAGTTTTTTGCGGAAGACATTCCATGCTGAAGATGTCGGAGCACCAAGCTGCCAAAGAGTAGGGGAGATTATTGCAGGTTCCAAAACCCCTGCCTTAATAAATGAAACCGGTCGGACCAGATTCTCTTCATTATATATAGAAACTGACTCGGGTATTTTTCCGGATTCAAGGTAATGGTTCACGGACTTCCAGAAAGTCTGGACAGTTGAATTGGATACCATATCCAGAGCGTGATTTGATTTTTCCCATTCGCCAATGCTTGCTGCGGCTAAAGACTGAGCGATATACATCCGGTTTTCACCACCTACAGCTGTTGAATTGCTCACAATCGGAAGGTTCTCTGAAGTGCTGTTCAAAGTACCAAGTTTGGATTTGCTGTTGATAACAAAATAGGTTGTGGGCCAGACTTTTTCAGCCTGCCCAAATGTTTGTTCGAGGAGCATTTTGCGAGATTCGCGAGCAGATTCAGGTGTAACCCGATAGCCCCAATAGAGGGAGCGCCAAACATCAAACCAGATGCTTTTGAGGTGTGAATCTTCTTTAAATTTAGCCACCATCACATTCTGATCCATCAAGCGAGCAGCCTGACTAAACCAGATCACTCCTTTAACAGGATCACCAAGGGCACGCTGACATTTACCGCCCAGCCAAAGACGGGTAATCTCCTGAGTTTTATCCGTGAAAGCCGGTGTGGATTGCAGAGCTTCCAGACAAGCTGAATAGCGGCCAAGATTAAATGCTGTTTCAGCTCTTTTCAAGATCAGCTCCGGAGTATCTCCAGTCTGAGAATAGTTTTGTTCCAGAATGTCCCATGCGCCATATTTTTCCAGCCAGGATTCAAATGAATCTTTTTTCACGGCTGAAGCGGCAAATACATTTCCTCCTGCGCCGAACAAAACAGACGCAGCCAGAAGGGAAGGTAATATCTTTTTCTTAAGTCTCGAATTCATGAAAACCTCATGGATTGAAATTTCAAATCAACGTGAATTGTTAGTTACCACTGAGATAAAGAAAAGCGTCCCAAGAGGCAAATTTAATCGGCAACAGAACCCAATTAATACGCAAGAAAGTGGCTTAGAGCTGCAATAGCGAATCAGCAACAGCAATCATGGTTATCAATAAGGATTAACTAGTTAGTTTTTAATATTTAATTGAATAAGAACTTATCGACTTGAATAAGGATAGGGTTGAAAACCATACACAGCATGTCGAGTTCACTTACTAAAGTTTACATAATTTACATTATGAGACTAGTGTATAAAGTATGTAATATCAGCAACTTACATGGCGCAGGACTCAAGTTGGTCCAATTGTGAGCCTAAAAATGTTTTTTGGGTTTTATGACCTGTCTTCTTGATTTGTTCTGGGGACTTGTTAGGTTTCAGCTTTGTATTATTGTCCCATGAAGCCTAGCTTAGAAAATTAATTTAAAATGCTTAGGAGCTAAATTTGGAGGTCAATTTTTTATCAATAAAAAAGCCTTGTTCGACACTCGGTCCAACAAAGCTTTCAAATAAAATTTATGCAATTGTCAACTTGACGCTAACTGTCGTTCTCCATAAATTTCATCAAAGTTTGAAAAGGAAGCTCAATGCCATTGATCCCCATTCGAGTCAGATCATTCAGGTCAATTGAGTCATCATAAACTTCAGCAAGAACCTTTGCTCGCAAACCATGGATTCCTACCAGACTTATTGTTTCACCAAGAATTGAATAGTCGCTACCTAATTGTTCCTGTACGGTATTCATATTGAAACTTACAAAATCAGCTCCGGACTTAGCTGCCATAATGGCCTTGGTGACGCTGCTCAGTCCGCCCATTTTTACAGAGACATCTTTTGACGCTAATAATTTACAGGCCTTAAAACCTTCAAGTGTAGCTTTAATGCTGATCACTGTGCTGGGACTAAGCCTCAATAACTGAAGTGATTCGTTAAGAATCTTCTCAGTACTATTACCACTAACCGGGACGAAGACAGGACCATTTATGCAACTGACTATTGATTTTGAATCATTGTCAGCAGCAACGCATTTCTCTTCTCCATCCTCAGGAAGCAAACTCAAACCATCGATGAGACTGTACTCAATTGCTTTTCTTACTTCATACAGAGAACAGGTTTTGAGGTAGATTTTCATGAAACTCCCCTGCCCTTTTTCAGGCGCAAAAAAAAGAACCCTTTCAACTATGGTCAAAAGGGTTCACCGAAATATTGCAAACTAGTTACTCGCCGCTGTCAGCCTCAATACGCTTGATGTACTTGTCGCGGCATTCGAATGAACAGAAACACTCGACCTTTTCACCGTTACGCACCCGGATGTCGCCATCTTTCGGCACATAAGCTCCGCAGATGGGATCTTTAACCATCTCGCCGGTCTTGACCTTCTTATTGAAGTCCTTGCTTTCTTTTTCCTGCTTTTTCTTCTGATCACCGCTGAAGAGCTTCCACATAATAAAAGCAGCAATAGCGATAACAATAAATTTCATCATAACTTCTATACCTCAATAAAAAGGCCGCACCTGTAGCAGATGCGGCCCAAGAATTAATCCTGATAAATCTTATTACCTTCGGTGCGGTAATCGATTTTCTTCAGAGCGTCGGCAACGGATGTTCCGTCGGGAAAGACGAGTTCCGAATCAATGTCGGTCATGGGCAAAAGCACGAATGCCCTGTCCAATGCCCGAGGATGGGGAACAGTAAGATAATTCCCGCTGTCAATAACCCGGTCTCCGAAAAGAATAATATCCAGATCTATAGTCCGGGGGCCGTTTTTAACTTCCCTAACCCGATCCATCTGCCCTTCTACTGCCTGAAGCGTAGAAAGGAAGCCTTCTGCGGACCAGAGTTCGGGGTCAACTTGAAAACGGACCACCTGATTTTTAAACCACGGCTGATCTTTCAATCCCTGAGGTTCGGTCTCATAAGTTTCAGACCAGACTTCAGGATCAATACCTTCATATTTTTCCAGCCTAGCAACAGCCTGATTCAAATTATCTTCAGAGTCTCCGAGATTTGAACCAAGACTGACGTAGACGTCTATAGTTTGGATATCCGTGATACTGCCTCCTTGAGCCTATCGGTATCAACAGTCAGCGAAATTCTGAAATACCCTTCACCGGATTCGCCGAAGCCGTTACCGGGAGTGACAACAACACCGGTTTCCTTCAGGAGCTTAGATACGAACTCGGAAGAAGTGTAGCCTTCGGGAGTTTTAGCCCATACGAAGATGGATGCATCAGGCACCTTGCAGGAAATATTGATCTTTTCTAGAGCTTCGATAACGCAGTCACGACGCTCTTTGTAGATCTTGCGGAATTCCTTAACGTAAGGTTCGCCTTCTTTAAGTGCAACAATTCCGGCTTCCTGTACAGCCTGAAAGATACCGGAGTCGACATTTTCTTTAATTTTTCCAAGTCCTGCCACGAGTGAGGCATTACCCACTGCCATACCGCAGCGCCAGCCGGTCATGTTGTAAGTTTTAGACAGGGAATGGAATTCGATGGCCACATCTTTAGCGCCGGGAGTTTCCAGAATGGAAATAGGCTTCTTGTCTTCATCGTAGTAAACTTCAGTGTAAGCCGCGTCAGCTGCGATGATAACGTTGTGCTTCTTGGCTTTAGCAACCAGCTCTGCGTAGAACTCGGGGGTTGCGGTGGCGGATGTGGGGTTGTTAGGGTAGTTTACGAAGAAAATCTTGCAGGCATCCCATTTTTCATCGCTAATTGCGTCAAGGTCAGGCAGGAAGTCGTTTTCTTCCAGAAGGGGAATCATTTCAACTTCACCACCGGCGAAACCGGAGGCTACCGGGTAAACCGGATAGTTGGGGGAAGCTACCAGTACGAGATCGCCGGGGTTAACAAAAGCCAGCGGGAAGTGAGCGATACCTTCTTTGGAACCGATCAGGGAAACAACTTCACTTGCTGCATCCAGTTCCACGTTAAATCTTTCTTTGTACCAGTCGGCAACTGCCTGACGGAAAGTCAGCAGACCTACATAAGAAGGATACTGATGGTTGACCGGATTTTTAGCCGCTTTATGCAGTGCTTCAATAATGAAATCGGGAGTCGGAAGGTCAGGATCGCCGATGCCGAGGCTGATGATATCTACTCCCTGAGCTGCTACTTCAGCTTTGAGTCTGTCAATTTCTGCAAAGAGATACGGGGGGAGTGTTGCGAGTCTGTCGGCAAGTTTAAATTCTGGCATTTCGATATGCTCCTGTCATTTTTGGTTAAATTATTATCAAAACGTATTAAATGTGCTTGTTTGCTCTGTCAATCATCTTGAGCAGTCGCGGTCATACGTGTAATGAGTATGGAATATGACCGAGAATCAAAACAATACATCCTGTAAACACCAATGGATCGACCGTTATCTGGAATACCTGCTCATTGAGCGTGGTCTTTCAGAGAATAGCCTTAATGGATATCTGAGTGATCTGGAGTCTTTTCAGTCTTTTCTGGAAAAAAGGTCCGCGAAAATTGAAGACGCCACAAGTCAGACATTGCTGCTCTACCTTACATATCTAAGGTCGAAAGCATTGAAATCAACCTCGCTGGCGAGGCATCTTTCGTCTTTGCGGGGATTTTTCGCGTTCTGCACGTCGCGGGGATTCATTAAAGAAGATCCTGCAACTCTGCTGGAAAACCCGAAGCTCCCCAGAAAAATTCCTGAGTTCCTTTCACCGGAAGAAATCGGTCGCATACTCGCCCTGCCCAAGCTGACCGAAAAACTAGGGTTTCGCGATCGTGCGATGCTTGAGCTGCTTTATGCAGCCGGAATGAGAGTCTCCGAACTGATCAACCTTAACATTGAAGACTTTGATCCTCAAACCGGAGTTCTCATTATTTTCGGCAAAGGTTCCAAGGAACGGCTGGTGCCGATTCACTATGTGGCGCAAAATTTCTTAAACCAATACATTAAGGATTGGCGTCCTGCTTTTAATCCTAAGGTCAAGAACATCTTCTTAAACAGATCAGGAAAAGGACTGACCAGACAGGGAGTCTGGAAACTGATCAAGAAGTTCGCACTGGAAGCAGGTATAAAACGTTCAATATCTCCACACACTTTTAGGCATTCGTTTGCCACCCACTTGCTGGATGGCGGTGCGGATCTGCGTACAGTCCAGTTGCTTCTCGGTCATTCAGACATTAATGCTACCGAAATATACACACATATTCAAGCCGGAAGATTGGTCCAGCTTCATAAACGCTTTCACCCCCGTTCTGTAATGTGAGATTTTAAGAATGTCAAAAAAATATGAATTAATAAAAGCTGAAACAATAATTACCGGCCACGTAAATGCGGATTTCGATTGTTTGGCCGCTATTGTAGCTGCTGGAAAATTGTATCCCGATGCCACCCTGATTTTTCCCGGAAGTCAGGAAAAGAACCTGCGTAATTTCTATATGGAGAGCGCAACTTATTTTTTTAATTTCAAGCACTTAAAAGAAATAGACAAAAGCGCGGTCAAACTTCTGGTTGTGGTCGACACTTCGCGTCGCAAAAGAATTATTCATGTTGATCCAATTCTCAAGAATCCGGGGTTACGAATTCATATATATGATCACCATATGAAATCCGAATGTGACCTTAATCCTGAATTCATCATTAAAAAGCCTTGGGGGTCGAGTGTTGCCATCCTTTCCCATGAGATTCGTGAACGAGGGATTGAAATCAATCAGGAAGAAGCAACCATCATGGGGCTCGGGCTTTATGAAGACACAGGCTCTTTCACATTCAACTCCACTACCGAGCATGATTTTGAGGCCGGAAAGTGGCTGCTTAAAAATGGTATGGAGCTGGATGTAATAACTGATCTGCTCAACCGTGATCTTTCTGCGCAGCAGATCACCCTACTTGGTCGACTACTCGAGGGCGCAACCACTCATACTATTAATGATCTGGATGTGGTCATTTCCGAGATTAGTACGTCTGAGTATGTGGTTGATTTTTCCGTGTTGGTTCACAAATTCATGGATGTTGAAAATATCAAGGTTCTTTTTGCGCTAGGACGCATGAACGATCGCATCCATCTCGTTGCCCGTTCACGGACACCGGATATAGATGTGGGTGCAATTTGTACTGCTTTCGGTGGCGGAGGCCATGTTTATGCCGCCTCGGCGACCATCAAAGATCGCACATTGGCGGAAGTTCGTGATGAACTTTTTGCCCTGCTTTATTCCAAGGTCACCCCGCGTATGAATGTTGAGTCCATCATGTCCAAACCCCCGGTGGCAATCCCTCGTGATATGACCATTTCCAAAGCTGTAGAACGGATGACTCAGTACAGCCTGAAAGGTGTTCCGGTTGTTGATACAATGGAAAATATGCGAGTTGTCGGACTTCTGGAACATAAAACCGCGGACAAAGCTCTTGCTCACGATCTGGGAGATGTTGAAGTTGAAATTTACATGCAGCACCCCTTCTCCTCCATCAAGATCGATTCCGGAATGCACCGGGTCATGGAAATCATCCTTGGCCAAAAACAAAGGCTGGTTCCGGTTGTGGAAAATGACCGGGTTGAGGCTGTGGTCACCCGGACCGACCTGATCAATATGCTGGTGCAGGACCCTGCGCGTATTCCTGAATCCCTTTTTCCGGACAAAAAACAGGAGCGCAACATCCGCAACATTATGCGCAACCGTCTGCCCAACAAGATTCTCGACATCCTTGAGACTGCCGGAGAAATGGCTGCGGAAATTGGTACCGAAGCATACGTAGTCGGTGGATTTGTACGTGACGTTTTGCTGACTAAAACCAATTTTGACCTTGATCTGGTTGTCGAAGGTGACGGGATCGCCTTTGCCAAGAAGTTGGCTCAAAAAATGGATGGCCGAGCAAAATACCATCGCAAATTCAAGACTGCGGTGGTTATCCTGCCCGACGGTCAGCGGGTGGATGTGGCAACTGCACGACTGGAATATTACGAATATCCAGCTGCCCTGCCAACTGTTGAACTCTCATCCATTAAGATGGATTTGTACCGCCGAGATTTCACCATCAACGCCTTGGCTGTGCACATTAATCCATCCAATTTCGGAAAACTGGTCGACTTCTTCGGTTCACAACGTGACTTGAAGGACAAAACTATTCGTGTATTGCACGCCCTAAGCTTTGTCGAAGACCCCACACGCATCATGCGGGCCATCAGGTTTGAACAGCGTTTTGATTTCAAAATAGGTGGCCAGACTCTTAACCTGATTAAGAACGCTCTCAAGTTGAATTTGATCAACAAGCTTTCCGGCTATCGCCTGACTCACGAAATGCGCATTATACTAAATGAAGCTAACGTGCTGCATAGCATCGAACGCATGAATGAGCTGGGTGTACTTGAGGCAATTCATCCCTTGATGGTGCTCAATTCAGCCCGATCACAGGTAATTGCTGAGCTTGAAAGACTTATGAGCTGGTACAGCTTGTTGTATCTGGAGCCGCCGCTTTCAATCTGGAAAACATATTTTCTAGCAATGTGTATGGGAATTTCCAAAGCCAAGATGGAGCAGATTTATGATCGGTTCAGCTTTTCCCCCAGTGAACGCAAGGAATTCGTCCATCTACGGGATACTGTGTTCTGGGCAGCCGGAAACATCATGAATATCAAAAAGGAAATGAAGCCTAGCGAAATTTATGAAACTCTCAAGCCTGTTCCGCTGGAAGGAGTACTTTTCATCATGGCCCGCACCAAACGGGAAATGATTAAAAAATACGTATCCCAGTATCTGACCAGCTTGAGGCTGAAAAGCATTGATGTAACGGGTGAGGATTTAAAAGAATTAGGTCTTGAACCAGGCCCTCTATATTCTGAATTCCTTAATCAGGTTAAACTTGCTTGTCTTGATGGAAAACTGAAGGGAAGGGATGAACAACTTCAATTCTTAAAGAATAAGATTAAAAATTGAAGCTTGGCAAATCACCAGTAAAACCTGCAACTGGCTGTTTATACATTATATCAATGTGATTTTTTTTTTGTTTCCCTTGCTCTTGCCGAGCAACATGTGTAGAACATGCGGACTTTTTCAATAAGCATGAAAAAAAGCCGCTCTTGAATGTTTTTTTGCGTTTAGGCTGTTTTTTCCATATTTATTGTTGATAATTAGCTGGTATTTAATTACTGGAAATTAATATTGTTTGATAAAAGACAATGCTAACAGTCCCTGCTTCCAGTTTAGCAGGAGAGTCGGACAATATCTTCACCGCCATGCGAAGGTATTGTAAAGGTTATTTTACAGATGGACGTATTATGGGCACCATGGCGGATGGACTATATTCTTGGTCCTAAGCCGGATGAATGTGTATTCTGTATTCCGGAACACACTGACGAGGATGAGGAAAGATTAATTCTGCACAGAGCTGAACACTGCTTTGTAATTATGAATAAATTTCCTTACAACAACTGTCATCTGATGGTTACGCCTTACCGTCATGTCAGTAAACTCACTGATCTTAAAGAAGCGGAAGCTTCGGAGATCATGAAATATATAACCATAAGCTGCGATATTCTGGAAAAGGCATGCAACCCTCAGGGGATAAATGTCGGCCTGAATATTGGGGAAGCAGCCGGAGCTGGGATCGCCGCCCATCTCCATTTTCAATTGGTGCCCCGTTGGAACGGGGACGCATCGTTTATGGCAGTGTTCGGAGAAACAAATGTAATTCCCGATCACTTGTCTTCAACTTATAAAAGGCTCAAGCCGTTATTTGACAGCTGCTGTCGTTAAGTAACACTAAGGAGGGTTTCATGCGTTACTTGAAGGTTTTGGCTCTGGTAGTTCTCTTTTTCCTTTCCATGGTATTTTTCATTCAGAATACCCCCGAACTTTCCAAGGAAGTTACTCTGTCCATCGAACTGTTCAATTACAAGTTCATGAGCCAGCCTCTTCCGTACTACCTGTTGATCCTGATTGCTTTTGCTGCAGGTTCCGTTCTTTGCCTGCTCTACTTCATGGCTGATAAGATTCGTCTTTCCGGACAGCTTCGTACCTGTCGTACCAGAATGGCTAACCTTGAGCAGGAAGTAAACTCTCTCCGCAACCTGCCCCTCGACGAGGGCAACTATCCCTCCGCTGAAGCAAGCGAAGAGAAGCCTGCTGAATAAAGTAAGCGCATAATTACGGAGTATACGTGTCCTTTTTAAGCGTATTTAAAAAGAAAAAAATGACGGCGTCCGATAATCGGGCGCCGTCATATTTGTCTGGAACCGGAAAAGGTAAGTCCGGACTTGCCGACACCCGTGCAGCCATTGATGAACTCAGCAAGGTTGTAAAGGATACTCCGGAAGCTGTTGAAATTTATCTCGCCCTCGGTAACCTCTACCGTTCTCAAGGGGAAATTGAACGTGCCGCCCAGATCAGGAACAGCCTGATTGTTCGCCCCGGTCTGGACCCGGCCATTAAAGCCCGCGCTCTCTATGAACTGGGACGCGATTTCAGCCGCGGCGGTTTTCTGGACCGCGCAGTGAGTGCCTTTGAAAAAGCCCGTGAGATTGCAGGAGACTCCCCTGAAATTCTCACCGAATTGGCCGAACTTGCTGCAGGCGGACGGGAATTTGAAAAAGCGGCCGCTTTTTATTCCATGCTTAACCAGCCTGTGCAGGAAGCCCATTATCTTGCCCGGTTGGCAGAAGATTACAATTCCGAAGGCGAATACGCTCTCGTTAACCGTACCCTGCGAAAAGCCATCGATATTTCACCAAGTTCAGTAGAGTCATGGCTACTGGTATTGACCAGAATGAAGCAGGAAGGCGCGCTGGATAAATTCAAAGCAAAATTTCATATCGCCCTTTCGCAGATTCCCAATAATCTACGATTTGTTCTTGTAGAAGGTATTCTGGCAGAGTCCCTTGTTTTCGGGGAAACTCCCATCAAGAAGAATGAGCTGGAGAACGATCGCAACTATCCATTTTATGAAGTGATGGTTGAAGAAATTTCCAAGTCCGACCCGGATGTGATCATGCACTATTACGGAGCGCGGCTTCTGCAACTCTGCGGCAAACAGGAAGAAGCCGGAGTATGGCTGGAAAAAACCCTAATGCTTAACCAGAGTTTCTGGCTGGCAAGACTGGAACTCTTCAACCTTGCGCAGGACCAGCAGGAACTTACTTCTTCTTTCAAAAACCAGCTCGACTTCTTTGTAAATATTGCGAGAAAAGTGCAAAGATTCACCTGTTCCAGTTGCGGTCTCAAGCGGGATAGAATATTTTTCAATTGCCCCAGATGCCGCAGTTGGCATTCAATTTCGTTCCGTAAAGAACTGAACCAGTAAGCCCCAGATATATTATTGTGAGCAAAAAGAAACTCACTCCCATGTTCGAGCAGTACATGCAGATCAAGGCCGAACACCCTGATTCTCTGCTGTTTTTCCGCATGGGAGACTTTTACGAACTTTTCTTTGAGGACGCTGAAATAGCAGCGCGCGAACTGCAGATTGCCCTGACCTGCCGTAATCCCAATTCAGAAGATAAAATTCCCATGTGCGGGGTTCCGCACCATGCCTCAAGGGCCTACCTCTCCCAACTGATTGAAAAGGGCTACACTGTCGCGCTTTGTGATCAGCTTGAAGATCCCAAGCAGACCAAGGGGCTGGTTAAACGCGGAGTTACAAGAGTTTATACTCCCGGTACCGTAGTCGAGGATGACACCCTTTCAGCCAAGGACAGTAACTATCTTGCAGCTCTGCTTTGGGATGATGCCAAGTCTGCAGGAGGTCTGGCCTGGATGGATTTTTCCACCGGCCAATGGTCCGGTATCCAGAGCAAAAATGAAAATGACCTCTGGCAATGGACCCTCAAGGTTAATCCCCGGGAGCTGATCCTTCCGCAGGGCAAGACTATCCCCGGACAATACGGTGACATGGATGCCCGCATCGCCCCTGCTCCTTCTGCCGGATATTTCAGTTACAAATCCGCCAAGGACAACGTGCTTGAAGCGCAGAACGTTGCAGACCTTGATTCGCTGGACCTTGAAGACAAGCCTCAGCTGACTCAGGCCTGCGGTGCTCTTATTTCCTACCTGCGCCAAACCCAGATGCAGGACTTTGATCATCTCGGGGAATTCAAGCCCCTGAATCTTACCAAATTCATGATTCTGGATGAGGTTACCGAGCGCAACCTTGAGCTATTCAAAAGACTGGATGGCAAAAAGGGCAAAGGCACCCTACTGAATGTACTGGATAAAACCATCACTCCCATGGGCGGGCGTCTCCTTGCTGTGCGTTTGAAACAGCCGTGGCGGGAGATTTCACCTATTGAGCACAACCAACGTGCGGTTACTTTTTTCCATGATTATGATTCCCTGCGCGCAAAAGTTCGTGAATTGCTTGATACGGTTTACGACCTTGAACGTCTTTCCACTCGTGTTGTGCTTGGGCGGGCTACACCCAAAGATTTTATTAGCCTGCGTCAGAGCTTGAAGACCCTGCCTCCGGTTCATTTCCTTTTACATGAGGCGGTCTCCGGTGCGGACGAAGAAAATCCGGTCACCCCGGCCTTAAAGGCTATCGTCAAAAAATGGGATTCCATGACCGATGTAGCCGAGCTTCTGGAGCACGCCCTTGTAGACTCTCCTCCCCCGGTGATCACCGAAGGCGGGCTGTTCAAGAGCGGATTCAACGATGAGTTGGATGAGCTTATCCAGCTGACCGAGCACGGGGAGTCCACTCTTGCCGAATTGCTGGAAAAGGAAAAGAGTGCCAATGAGCTGCCTAAACTCAAGCTGGGATTCAACAAGGTCTTCGGCTATTATTTTGAGATTTCCAAAGCCTTTAAGGGACAGATTCCGGACTATTTTGAACGGCGTCAGACCCTTGTAAATAGCGAACGCTACATCACTCCGGACCTAAAGGAGCTGGAAGAAAAACTCATTTCAGCCTCCGAGAAACGCAAGACACTGGAATACAATCTGTTCCAGAAGATACGCGAAAATGTCGCCGGAAACCGCAGTCGTTTCGTATTCATGGCAGATGCCATTGCCGCCATTGATTTCTGGCAGGGACTTGCTGAAGCCGCCCGGGCCAACCGCTGGTCCTGTCCGGAAATACATCCCGGCATGGAAGTGGTCATTGACGAAGGGCGTCACCCGGTAGTTGAAGCGGTTCAGGGAGCTGCGAACTATATCCCCAACAGCCTGACCATCGATGAAAAACGACGTATCCTACTCATTACCGGACCGAACATGGCCGGTAAATCAACCGTGCTCCGTCAGGTTGCGCTCATGGGTATCATGGCTCAGATCGGTTCTTACATCCCCGCAAGCAGCGGACGTATCGGACTGATGGATCGTGTTTTTTCCCGTGTCGGAGCCTCGGACAACCTCGCACAAGGCCAGTCCACCTTCATGGTTGAGATGATGGAGACAGCCCGCATCCTGCGTCAGGCTTCCAAGCGCAGTCTGGTCATCCTTGATGAAATCGGACGCGGAACCTCCACCTTTGACGGCCTTGCGCTGGCATGGGCGGTTGTTGAAGAGCTTTCCAAGCGTGCACGGGGCGGTATCCGCACCCTTTTTGCCACCCACTACCATGAGTTAACCTCCCTCGAGGGTGTGATTGACGGCTTGCGCAATTTCAACATTGCCGTGCGAGAATGGAAAGGAGATATTCTTTTCCTGCGTAGGTTGGTTCCCGGTCCGGCAGACAAAAGTTATGGTATCGAGGTGGCCAAGCTTGCAGGGGTACCCAAACCTGTAGTAGTCAGGGCAAGGGAAATCCTTGCGAATCTTGAAGAAAAATCGCAGGATGTGGACGGTCAGGCTGCACACCAGGCCCCGTCTGTGCAATCAATCCTGCCTGGAATGATCTGCACCGGAAATGAAAAGAAAAATGAAGCTCCGCCGGAAGATCACGCACTCATCAAAGAGTTGCGTAATCTTGATGTAAATGGACTTTCACCCATAGAAGCCCTTACCCTTCTGAATCAGTGGAAAAACTCGCTGGGAGAAAAATAATGAAATTTCATATCCTTAAAAAACAAATGCTGCTGGCCGTCCTTGCTTTTATGCTTCTGGCAACTGCCGGATGCGGCGTTAAAATGTGGCCTGCCCCTACGCAGAGCGAAGATCTTTACACCTTTGCTTCCGTGGAAGGCCGCCGCGTAGGTGGATGCCTTAAAGTTGTAGTAAAGGTTGACGGCGCATTTAAAAATGTGGACAATTTGAGTCTTCAATTTCAAGCCGATGGTTCCGGACCGGGCGAAGGCTGTCCTACATGTCCTTTCTTCCCGGCTATCAGGAAAGATTTTACCCCCGGTTCCGAAGGTATTCAATCTGACGGCTCCACTTTCGTGTTCAGCGAATGTGGACTTGATCCCGCTAAAAGCTATCGTTGGAGAGTCGTAGGACGCAATGTCTATGACGCACTTGGAGTAGTAATTTCCGACGTATACACTGCTTTACCCTAATCTTTATTAATGGAGTCCTTCCACAATGCATCATTTTGAAATCAAGAATAATGAACTGCATGCTGAAAACATCAGCATCACCGAACTTGCCAAAGAATACGGCACCCCGCTCTATATTTACTCCGCAGCAACTCTGCGCAGACATTTTGAAGCTTTCGATTCCGCTTTTACCGGTCTCGATCACATGACCTGCTACTCCGTTAAAGCAAACTCCAACCTGAGCGTGCTCAAGCTTTTGGCTGAAATGGGCGCAGGTATGGATATTGTCTCCGGCGGCGAACTTTACCGTGCTCTCAAGGCAGGTGTACCAGCCAACAAGATCGTATTTTCCGGCGTTGGTAAAAAAGCTTACGAAATTGCCGAAGCCCTCAAGGCTGACATTCTCATGTTCAACGTTGAGTCCGTGGGCGAAATGCACCGCATCAACGAAGTTGCCGAGTCCATGAACAAGACCGCGCGCATCAGCTTCCGTATCAACCCGGATGTTGATCCCAAGACCCATCCGTACATTTCCACCGGGATGAAAAAGAACAAGTTCGGTCTGGACATGGAAACCGCCAAGGAAGCTTACAAGACCGCAAAAGAACTTTCCAATATTTCTCCCATCGGAATGGACTGCCACATAGGTTCCCAGCTGACCACCATCGAGCCGTTCCTCGAAGCTCTCGACAAGCTCCTCGCCTTCCGCGACGAATTGGGCGAAATGGGTATTGAAATCGAACATCTCGACCTCGGCGGCGGACTCGGAATCACCTACGATGAAGAAGAACCGCCTCATCCCAAAGAATTTGGCGAAGCACTGAGCAAGGCTCTGGCAGGTAAAGGACTTAAAGTAGTACTTGAACCCGGTCGTGTAATTGCCGGTAACGCAGGTATTCTCGTCGGAGAAGTTATCTACACCAAGAAAACCCCGACCAAGGATTTTCTTATCGTTGATGCGGCAATGAACGATCTGGTACGCCCTTCCCTGTACCAGTCATATCACCGTATTTCTGAAGTGACCCAGAACAACCGTCCTGAAATCGATTACGATATCGTAGGTCCCATCTGCGAATCCGGTGACTTCCTTGCCAAGGATCGCCTTCTGCCCGAAATGAAACAGGGCGAGCTTATCGCAGTATACTCTGCTGGAGCATACGGTTTCACCATGTCTTCCAACTACAACTCCCGCCTGCGTGCAGCTGAAATCATCGTTGATGGCGATGACGTCATCATGGCCCGCCGTCGTGAGACTTACGAAGACCTGCTTAAACTGGAATCTTAATACAATTAGCCTCCGGCAGCCTTTCGGGGCCCCTGCCGGGGGCTAATTTTGATGCGCTACGCGCTTTTGGTTAATCTGATTTCGCCTCCGGCGGCCAAAGGAGCTAAGCCCCTTTGGAATCCCTATTAAGGGATTTTTTCTTTTTATGGGTATAAGGTCATAAAATTATGGCAAGACTTAATTCGTTTTATCTTTCTCCTGAAAATTGGAAGAAACCTTTCGTTCTCGAGAGTAGTGAAGCTAAACACCTTGGCAAAGTGCTGCGCACCCGCGTCGGCGATACTGTGCGGCTTTTCAACGGCTGCGGTAAAGAAGGACTCTTCACTGTCACTGAAATCACCAAGAGTAAGGTACAGCTTGAACTTAGCGAAGAAAAAACCTGCCCTGATCCGCGCAATATCACCCTTGCCATCGGTTGGAATAAAAGTTCCCGCCGAAACTGGATTCTGGAAAAATCCGTTGAACTGCAGACCCGCGGGCTGATCTTTTTTCAAAGTGAATTTAGCCAGGGCAAAGTTCCTGCTGAAATTAAAGAAAGCTGGAATGAAAAACTGGTCGCCGCAGCCAAACAGTGCGGCAATGCATGGCTGCCCGAACTTCAAACCGTACCCGGCTCAATTGAAAAATTGATCGAAATATCCACGTCCTACCACAACAAACTTTTCTTGTATGAAAAAGCGGATAACGATACGGTGCCGGATAATTCTGTCTTTGCCGCTGAATCGACACTGGCCGTGATTGGACCTGAAGGCGGATTCAGCCCGCGCGAAGCAGAATCATTAATTGAAAACGGATTCAAGCCCGTCAGCCTCGGCAGTTCAATCCTTCGCTGGGAAACAGCTGCCCTGCTCTGCATGGGAACAGCATATCTGGAAAAACAGAAGTAATTATATTTGAAACGGCGAAGCCTTATTAATAGGTTTTGGGATTCTTAAACCCTTTTGCAAAAGGGTTTAAGCCGCCGGAGGCAAACTTGAAATTAGAATTAACAGATAATCAGCCATTGGCTGACCGTATCCGGCCCAAGAAGATCGACGAATTTTTCGGGCAGAATCATATCCGCGAACGCGTTGAGGCATTCGAACGCTCTAAGCGACTTCCGAGCCTTTTACTTTTTGGTCCCCCGGGCTGTGGTAAATCAACCCTTGCCATGTTGCTGGCAAAATCAACTGGCAGACACTTCATGCGCATCAGTGCCCCGGAATCGGGCATTGCTGCTTTGCGCAAAAAACTGGCCGGTATGGATATCCTTATCCTTGACGAGCTGCACCGTTTTTCCAAGGCACAACAGGATTTCTTTCTGCCCATCTTGGAATCCGGTGAAATTACCCTGCTGGCAACCACTACCGAGAACCCTTCTTTCAGTGTCACCCGCCAACTGCTTTCAAGATTGCATGTCCTGCGACTCAGAGCACTGGGTAAGACCGATTTATTGGCAATTTGTAAAAGGGCCTGCGAAGAACTTGAATTTGAGCTTAGTGAAGACAGTTTGAATCTGATTACTTCCATGGCTGGCGGTGACGGTCGTAGCTTACTCAACCTGCTTGAGTATACTTCGCAACTTCCGGCTGAAAAACGCGAGGCTGAAAACCTGCGCAAAATCCTGCCTGAAACTGTCATTCGCGGCGACCGGGACGGAGATTCCCATTACGAACTAGCCTCGGCATTGATCAAATCCATTCGCGGCAGTGACCCGGATGCTGCTCTTTACTATCTGGGCTGCTTGATCGAAAGCGGTGAAGATCCCAAATTTATCACCCGTAGACTGATCATTTCCGCGGGTGAAGATATCGGCCTTGCTGATCCATATGCAATGACCATGGCCGTATCCTGTCAGCAGGCTGTTGAATTTATCGGCATGCCGGAAGGATTTATCCCTCTTTCTGAATGTGTGGTTTATCTGGCCCTTGCACCAAAGAGCAACAGCACTTACGCGGCCTACCATACCGTTAAGCAGGAGATTCGCCAGAACGGCATGCTTCCGGTTCCGTTGCATCTGCGCAATGCGACCACCAATCTGCAAAAAGAATGGGGCTATGGCCGTAATTACCTTTATCCACATTCTTATCCTAATTCTTATGTTGAGCAGGATTACCTGCCCCCGGAAATTGCGGACCGTATGTTCTACGATCCCAAAGATCAAGGTGAAGAACCGCGTCTTAATGCATGGCTGAAGGGACAGCGCCGACCGCGCCCGCAACGAAAGCGTCCTGAACCCAAAAAATGGGGCAAGTAATTTACTAGTAACTACCCGATGCAAAAGATTAAAAAGGTTGAAACGAAGCGTAGATATATATACGTACCGTTTCAGCCTTTTTTATATTCATGTTGTTGATGATGCATTATCAACAATCTAAAGCTATTTTGTTGCCTGCGTTCTTGTGGGAGTGTATGATAGTAAGCAAACCCATAAGGATACAAACATGCCCTCCTTTAATTCTATAATAGTAGAAAATATTATCGAAAGCCTTGATGTTGGAATAATGGTAATTTCCCACGAGGGAAAGATAGTTTTTCTGAATTCGGCTGCATGCTCTATCTTGAATTTGGACATGCAAAAACATCTTGGATTCGGTTGGGGAGAGCTTTTCATCACCGATGCTACCTCAAACGCCGAATTCAATCAGGTTATCCTTGATGTCATAAATGAGCGAAAGACCGGGCTTAAACACATCGTACCTTATCAGTTAAAAGATCAGGAATGCCCCAAAAAATTATCTATAACATCTTCATATTTAACTGAAAATGAAGAAGTAGTTGGACTTGTTTTTCTTTTTGAAGATGTCACGGAAATATATAATGCCGAAGAACGAGAAAGAAAAATTCTTTCCCGCAATGCTGAATTGCAAAATGAAAGGATAGAAGGGTTGGATTCTCTATCCCAGGCTGTAGCTCATCAGGTACTTAACCCCACAACTGTCATCGGCGGAATGACAAACCTTATTTCACGTAAATTACCGCAAGAAGATCCACTGCAGCGCGAGCTGAAAATAATTTCTGAAGAAGCCATGAAACTTGAAGGCTTGGTGGCTGCTGTTAAAACATATTCTAATATTCCAAAGCCCTACCCTTCAGAGATTAATCCCAAAGAATTATTTGAAGAGGCATTGCACAATGCGAATCTGATACTTGAACGTATCGGTGAGCGAATTGAGATGAAGCTGGATTGTTCTGTAGAAAAGATAACTGTCGGAAAAAAGTTATTCGAGGTTGCTGTTGTCGAATTACTGCTCAATGCCAGTAATTTTACGCCTGAAAAAATTACTGACGTCAGGATAGAGATTGAGAGAGTAAAACAGACCATCCAGATTAGAATAATTGATCATGGGATGGGCATTGAACCACATGTGATGAACCATGTGCTCGATCCTTTTTTCTCCACCAAGGCCAAGGGGGTGGGGATGGGACTCTCCAGGGTCAAAAAAATAATCTTCGAGCATCAGGGCAAACTGAATATCGAAAGCGAGGGATCAGGCAAAGGGACCACAGTAAGCATAGAACTTCCCTGCCCGGATGCTGATTGCTGTTCATCAAAAAAGAATCACTAATTAAAAGAAATTATTAAATAATTCTTTAATCTGATAATCGTAATTTTCTACGATTTCCTTTAAAATTTCAGTATCAATTCCTAAAATATCCCAGATCTCTTCGTCCACTCCGGGAAGCACGTACATTCCGCCATCAGCGATACCAACGGCTAGGGCAAGGTTGTCTGCAACTTGTAAAATCCCTGCCTCTTTCTGCTTTTTACTTTTACCCGGTGCGTGGTGGGAACTAATAATCTCAGTCAAGACAGGGGGAAAATTCCATTTTTTAAGCATGCAACGCGCCACTTCAGAATGATTAAATCCCAGAATCATGTCTTCTGCTTCAACCAGAGGGATAAAATTTTCACGGGCGAAAAGCATAGTCTGAACGGCACTGTAGGGCATCTTTTTGAAAAGAACCAACCTGCCTACATCATGCAAAAGTCCGGCAGTAAACATCATTTCCGGCACAACACCTTCAACTTTTTCCGCAATGACTTTACAAAAAACGCCGCAGGTCAATGAATGCATCCAAAATGAACGCATGTCGATGAGTTCTGGAGGAATGTCTTTGAAATAACCAATGGTGGAAAGACCCAGAGCTAGAGTGCAAAGCTCTTTCCCTCCAATTAAGGCCACTGCCCGGACGAGATTGTTGATCTCTGAAGGAAAACCGTAAAGGGGGCTGTTGACCAGTTTTAATAGCTGGGTTGAAAGTCCAACATCCAATCCGACAACTTCTGCAATATGTTCAGCTGTGCTATTGGAATCTTCAACCACTCCTTTAACTTTGAAGAAAATATCCGGAAATGATGCGACTTTAATTTCCGCTTCAACAATGTCTTCGATTGTTCCTTCGTCACGGAAAAACAAATCCCGCATCTCATCAAGGGCGGTTACGTGCTGTTCATCTTTGGTTGGAATCCGCCAACCTTCCATAATTCGAACTGCGGTCTTATAAACCGCTACATCAAAGAGCTGCATCACGACAGGATCATCATGATTGATGAACATGAAATAATCACGCGCATAGATAAATGCCTTATCAATGCTCTCTTCATCCGGCTCAGCAGCTTCTGATGCCACTATCTTCAATTCTTCAATTCCCTGATTTTTAAAAACAGAAATATTTTTGTTCGTGAGAACAGACCCGGAAGGCAAAAGCATTCTTCCTCCCTGCATCAGGTCTGCTGCTAACACCATACCCGGCTGGACGTCGTCAATGCTTACTGTCTGCATACCTCTCCTCGCATGTGTTGATTGGCAAAATCAAATCTTATGATACGTAATTGTTCCAGCGTGCTGCCTCGGTTTGAACATGTCATTCACTATATGTAATGATTCGGAGTGTCCCACATATAAGTGACCGTTATCAAGTAAATTATTATGAAAACCGCTGAGAACTTTCCTTTTCATCTCCTTATCAAAATAAATGATCACATTACGGCAGAAAACGATATTCGATCTTGGAATCATTTTTACTGAATGATTCTGGTTCAGATTAATTTTTCCAAATTTAATTAAACGCTTAACTTCCGGTTTAATTTGGTAAATATCATTCTCTTTTTCGGTAAAGTAATTGGAAACCACATGGGCAGGAGTGGTGCGCAAAGAATATCTTGTATAAATACCCTTCTCAGCCATTTTTAAAACATTTGTTGAAATATCATTGGCTGTTATACGTATTCGCCATTTTCGGATGTCATCCTTCAAGGCTTCATGCAGTATAATTGCAAGAGTATACGGTTCCTCACCTGAAGAACAACCGGCTGACCATATTTTGATCTCCCTGCGCCCACTCTTATTTCCGGCATCAATTAATTCTTTAAGTGTAAAATTCCTAAAAACTTTAAGCTGCGGATTGTCCCTGAAAAAACTTGTTTCATTAGTTGTTATCAGCTCAGTGAGCATATTCAACTCTTCAGACTTTCCTTTAGGATGTTTTTGTAGATACTCAATATAAGCAGAATAGCTCTTTAACTCTAATTCAGAAAGACGAGGAGCAAATCTATTTTCAACAAGAAAGCGTCTATTATCCTGCAAATAAATACCTGACAACTCATAGATGATATCCCTGAGCTGTAAAAATTCATTTTGGGTAATTTTTATATTACCGCTGAACCCCTTTCCCGAGAACAATTTACTCATACAATTCTACCATGATATAAATATAATTAAATTCAATTCACAACGAACCTAGTAATATTTACTTTCTTATTAGCAGAAATAAGCAGGAAATTCAAAAAAATTATCTGTTATATATTTTCTTCCACTCATCCAGAAAAAGAACGGCTGTATCTAAAGGACTCAACTGCCCCTGCTGCGCGCGAACTGCAGTTACTAAATCATCAAATCCCACATTCGCTGGCAGCCCGAGCTTTTCTATTAGCTTGACTATATCATTTTTCAATTCTTCAGGAAAATCATCATTGAAAAATGTTTCTGTCTTTCTTTCCACAGGCCAATCATTGAATCTCTCTGCAGTGAAATCAATCAAAGACTGCATCCTGACTTCATAAGTGTGATCTCTAAGAACCCTTGCCCGGGCTCTTTCTACGTAGCTATCACGTTCTTCAGGGTGAGCTAGAAAATGTCCGATCTTATGATCAAGGTCTTCAAGATTCTCAAAATGTGCCAATTCACCATCATCAAATGCTTCAGGCATAAGCGAACGCCTGTCCACAAGCTGAAAAGCTCCACAAGCAGCCAGCTCGAAAGTACGCGGATTGATAAAATCCCCGCCACTTACCAGCTCATCGGCATTGATTGAAGAATGAAGGTTGAGATTTATTTTGGTGCCGTTAAAAATTTTAACGCATTCATCAGAGGAAACTCGTCTCCCATCAAACTGTACATACGGCTCAAGTACGTGGTCCCCATCCCATTCGGTTCCCCAGATTTTCAAACCATGATGAATGAGTTTACGAAAGGCCAAGCGCCTGTTGGGATACCCTGCTCCCATGAACGAGACATCACCACCATATTTACGGGCATCAATGGAACTCAACTCTTCCGGCTTATGAAAATCAGGATGGGCAGCCAAAGGAAGGTAAAGAGCATTTTCCACCCCGATCTGCTTCAACTCACTGAAAAAAGGTTCCTTCTGAATAACTGCAAAAACATCATAAAAAGGGGCAAAAGACTGCCAGTAAGTGAACAGGCGGAAGTCTTCCACAAACCACATGGCGGTTTTCACATTATCCTTGCGCAACCTTTTTAGGGCTTGGTGGGTCAGCGGAGCCTGAGCCATGGCCAACACCATGTCCGGCTCAAAAGTTTCAACTTTGGCCAGCACAGCCTGCGAGAGCATATTCAAGTAACTATTGCGCAGATATTGGTGCCTGTCAGAGGTAACCTTCAAATCATCAAGAGCATTGTACGCTCCATAAAAATCCGGGGCTTCAAAAGTCTCAACCAAATGCCCCATCTTTTCCAACGCTGAAACGCAGAATCTGCCCACAGGCAAAGAACCACCATAGAGAGGAAGTACAACCAGAATTCTCAGCACCTTATTATTGTCCATGACTTTACCTTTATATTTAAGCTGTTATCCAGTCTTTATCTTTATAAAATTTTTCAGCCAGATCAGGGAACGGGCCATGCTCACCAATATCAAGCACTCCCAGATGGCAACCTATAAATTTACGTAATCTTTGCCTGCGTTCTCCGCTGGGATCGTTCCCGGCTTTAAGAGTGAATTGAGTACCTAGAAAATCACACCCGGATTCAAATACGGAAATCCCGGCAGGCAGATGTTCCGGCTTGCGCGTGGCAATGTAGCGTGCAGTTAATGGATCTTTAAACGGAGCCAGACATTTCATATCATGGTAACAAGGCTGGGCTTCCATGCATGGCGAACAATCTGTGTTAGCTTGAAGAATAGTGTGCCCCGCACCATAAGGACCGGTTTCAGTGCACCAAGCAGAAGACAAGAAAAATCCTAGAACAGGCACTCCCAAATGAGCAGCCAGATGCATAGTTCCGGTATCGGGGGTAATCAGCAAATCCAACCCTGCAACAGCATCTACCAGTCCCTGCCAGTCGGTTTCCCCGGCAAGGTTAGCTGTGCTTTGCGCGACAGCAGCCGGTAATTTGGAGAGAAGTTTGCGTCCGGCATCGCGTTCAGCCTTGCTGCCAAGCAGAAAAATCTCTTTATTCTTTATTTTTGAACGTGCTGACATAACCAGAGGAGCCAAAACCTCATAAGGCAAAGAGCGCCTGCTTTCACGTCCGGCCAGCACCACCCCGATTCCTTTACCTCCGGGTTCGGCAACGGGATTCACATCTTTAGCCGGAATCATATTCGGGCTGAGCGCGGCCCAGTAATCAACCAGATTTATATTGTTGCGCCGCTCTGAGGCTAAACGAAATCCCAACTCAAACCATGAATCTTTCATGGTTTGGCCTTTCACCCGTTTATGCCCCTTGACCTTTTTGGGATCAAACATTGCTGAAAGGGCATAGTTCATGGATGAAAAGTTAAGATTGTATATTTCGCTGAAATTTATTTCAGATAATTGTCTGAATCTTTCGTAGTTAACCGGTAGTACTGTATCTGTACCCTGCCCTTTTATCCCGCTGCCATGGGCAATGAGGGGATGGATTTCGCAGTCCGGGTATAATATCCGGGCCAGTTCTGCGAGAGATCGATCCAGGCAGAGATGAACTTTAAATCCGCGCCGTTGCAGCGTAAGTACAAGACGCTTGGTCTGGACCAGATCGCCAAATCTTGTCAATTGTATAACCAGAGCCCGTTTCATTAAATATCCGTATCCTTGCAAGGGTTTGATTTTTTGAATTATATCTTTTTATCAGCACTTTGTCATTTTACAATGCACCTACTCATTTGATATGCAGGACTTCTATGACTTACTACCCTATTTTTCTTAAAGTGAAAAACCGCAAGTGTTTGCTGGTCGGAGCCGGCTCTGTGGGGATGCGCAAACTCAAGTCCATACTTGTATGCGACCCTGAACAGGTTACTGTTCTCGATACAGCTGAACCAAGTTCGGAAATGCTTGAAATCAGCCGTGATCACCGCGTGATTTTCGAGCAACGTCCGTTTAAGGATGAAGATCTTGATGATATTTTTATCGCCTTTGCCTGTACCAACAACACAGAGCTCAATCGCCGAATGGCTGATCTTTGTACTGAAAAAAATATTCTCTGCAATATCGCTGACTTTCCCGAAGGAAGCAACTTTATTGTTCCCTCGGTGATCAGGCAGGGAGATTTAACATTGGCGGTATCTTCCGGGGGATGCACCCCGGCATTAACCAAGAAAATTCGCCGAGAATTACAGGATATTTTCGGACCGCACTACGCAGCTTTTATTACTTTAATGGGAAGAATAAGACCGCTGGTCCTTGACCTCGGCAAGGAAACAAGCCACAACACCGCTTTGTTCAGGCAGCTTGTTGCTTCTCCAATTTTAGATGAGCTGGAGGCTGGAGACATGGCTCGGGTGAAGGAAATTCTTACCCGAACCCTGCCCCAAGAACTTGTTCCCCGTATACCGGAGTTAATTGATGACCTTATTTGAATTATTCCAGTACGTGATTATCGCCCTTTATCTTACGGGCACTGTTTGCTTTTTCATCGGAAGTCTCAAAAACAATAAGGTATTGGGAAAACTGGGTAACCTTTCCGCTGTCGGCGGGTTTGCCCTGCACACCCTCGACCTGCTTCTCGCTGTCACCCTCTACCGAGGCACTGTTCTGAGCGGCGGGTATTTTTATTTCAGTCTGCTGGGCTGGAGTTGTATCTTCGTTTATTTCGGACTGTGGTGGAAACTGCGCTCCACATTTTTTGCGCTTACAGCCTCCCCGTTGGCACTGCTCCTTTTTCTTGTTTCCCTTGCTTCCCAGAGCCTGAAGGTTACCCTTCCTGCACATCTGGCCGGACTCTTCATCGGTCTCCACATCGGGACTATCTTTGTCAGCATCGCGCTCATGGCCATGGCTGCCGGGGCCGGGGTCGCTTTTATCTACCTGAACAACAAAATTAAAACCAAGGCAAACCTGACCGGTATAGAAAAGGAAATGCCTTCGCTTAATACTTTCGACAATGTAAACCATTGGTCGATTATCATCGGGTTCCCTCTTTACACTTTGAGTCTTGCTTCCGGTTTCCTCTGGGCACGGGCAGCTTTCTCCAAAATGTTCTCCTGGGACCCCAAAGAGATCGTTACTTTAGTAGTCTGGTTTCTTTTTGCATTCGTCTTTCATCAGCGCATCATGGTGGGCTGGAGAGGCAAGAAACCGGCAATTCTGGTGATCATCGTTTTTGTTATCACCATGATTTCCTTGTGGGGCATCAACTTTTTTGTTCCCACTCACCATAGCTTTAAAGTCTGATATGGACCATAATATTTACCTTATCGGCCTCAACCACCGCTCCGCCGGAGTGGATGTGCGTGAGCGTTACGCCCTGACCAACGTAGAGGAGTTCGAATCCGGACTGCTTGAAATTGGTGTGCGTGAAGTAATGGCCTTATCCACCTGCAACAGGGTTGAAATCCTTGTTGTCTGTGCTCCGGAAATCACCCAGACCAATATCCTTGAATATTGGGCAAAAAGATGCTGTGGTTCTGTTTACGAACTTGAACCCAATACCTATTGCCACGACGGGTTGAACGCGGTGAAACACCTCTTCCGGGTGGCATGCAGTCTTGATTCAATGATTGTCGGTGAGCCTCAGATTCTGGGTCAGCTCAAAGATTCATACCGAAAGGCCGTTGAAGCCGGGGCTGCAAGAGTCATCATCAACCGTATGCTGCACAAATCATTTTTTGTGGCTAAAAGGGTCCGCACTGAGACTTCCATCGCATCCAGCGCGGTTTCCATCAGTTATGCTGCGGTTGAGCTTGCCAAAAAGATTTTCGGTGAACTGGAAGGCCAGCGGGCCATGTTAATCGGAGCCGGGGAAATGGCAGAACTTGCCGCAACCCATCTCCTGAACAGTGGCGTAGAACAGATTTCCATCGCCAACCGCACCTATTCCCGTGCTGAAGATCTTGCAAAATGCATGGGAGGAAGCGCTGTTTCCTTTGAAAATCTTTACGACCATCTCGTGGAAACCGATATCATCATCAGTTCCACAGGAGCACCGCATGCGGTCATCTCTGCTAAAGAGATGAAAAAGGTCATTAAAAAACGCAAATACCGCCCCATGTTCTTCATCGATATTGCCGTACCCCGCGATATCGACCCGGATGTTAACGGTCTGGATAACGTCTATCTCTACGATATCGATGATCTCAAGGACGTTGTAGAGGAAAACAAATCCCAGCGCGAAGATGAGGCGGTAAAAGCCAACTCCATCGTTGAGTTCGAGACCCTTTCCTTTGGTAACTGGATCAACTCTCTTGACCTGCAGCCGACCATTGTGGATCTGTTCAACCGTAGTGAAAGCGTTGCCCAGCAAGAGCTTGCCAAGACTCTCAAGCGACTTGGTGATGTGGATGCCAAGACCCACAAGGCCCTCGAAACCATGGCTATGTCTATAGGTAAGAAACTTTTGCATGAGCCTGTTGCTTTCCTCAAACGCCGTACTGAGGAAGAAGGCAAGGCAGATGAATTTGTTGATCTTGCACGACGCATGTTCAATTTGGATAATGAGACTATTCCTGCGGATGCACATTGCGGCAGGAAGAAAAATCGGAACCTTGAGGACTAAAGGATTTCAGGAATGAGAAACTATCTGCTGGACGACATATACGAACAAGATATTAAAAAAATTTCCGATGCTCTGACTGAGCTTGAATTTCAAGGACCTATTGAAGGAATTTTCTATCTTCCGGTTCCTGAAGAGCTTCTCAATGACGAGCAGAAAGAACATATGGGCGAATGCGGACCGTTTTTCATGGCTCTTGAGGTTGAGGAAACATCCGTAAAGGTTGAGCTGCTTGTACGTGCACGCAACAAGATCCGCTGTTCCTGTGTGGCCTACGCTACTTCCGAGCAGCGTACTCACATGATGGAATACATCGACAAGTTCATCGCCGATTTAGAGATTTCTTATTAAGATGCCTCCGGCGGCGCTTTCAGCGGGACCAGCGCTGCTCTCTATATCCGTAAGACTCGAGCAAAAAGCTCTCGCCTAACGGCTATAGGTAAGAAACTTTTTAAAAAAAGTTGCTCTGGACTCTTCAAAAACTTTTATTAGGCTCCGCCGATTTAAATTATGAAATCTTTGCCAACTAAGATTCAGGAATTAAATCCAAAACAAGCAAAGCTTTGTTTAGATATTGAAAAGTTTGGCAAATTAAAATCCAGTGAGAACTTCGCCGCAAAAAACATGCTTGTCGGTGTTTCCGGCGGCATTGATTCTACAGCTTTATTGATCATTGCGACCCTGCTCGCCCATAAATCGGGGGGCAGGGTTTTTTGCGCCCATGTGGATCACGGTTTGCGTGATGAGTCAGCCGGGGACAGGGCTTTTGTTGAAGAATTGTGTGCGGAACTTGGTGTTCCGGTCGAGTCTCTCAAAGCTGATGTTGCAGGCTATGCCGAGCAAAATTCTATTGGTCTTGAAGAAGCCGGACGGATCATCCGTTATAATTTTTTCAAACAATGCTTGAAGAAATTTGAGGCGGATTATTTGTTACTGGCACATCATATTGGTGACTTGTCTGAAGATGTAATCATGCGGCTTATCCGGGGAACGGGCTGGCCAGCTCTTGCTGGAATGGATGCTTATGATCCGGCAAGAAAACTGCTGCGTCCCCTGCTCTCTACGAAAAAAGAAAAGCTTGAAGATTTTCTGCGATCCATCGACTGCTCATGGCGCGAAGACGAGACTAACAATAGTGATGACTACACTCGTAACCGGGTGCGGAACCGCATTATGCCTTTACTTTATCAAGAGAATCCCAGCCTTGGTGCGGGATTAGTCAGACTGAAAAGTCAGGCGGAGTTGGATGAATCCTTTTGGGATGAACAGGTAGCAGAAGCTCTTGAACATGCTCAAAAGACTATAGACGGCGGAATTTTACTACCTTGTTCAATTTTGAACAAATATCACTCCGCCTTAAGGTTGCGTATTTATAAAAAAATTTTGGATGATATTGGTCCGGGCCATGCCCTGTTTGATTCAATTTTACTATTGGATCAGAGCTTTTTAGCTCGAAAATCCGGTTCAACCTTCCAATTTCCCGGAAACAAGGTTGTGAAGGTTAATAAAGCAGGACTCTTATTCAATATTAATTAGGGCATTGACAGCGACGACAGCAAGGTTTAGAACTTTGTGAAATTTGTTACTAATTCTTTAGGAGGACAACAGATGAATATTCTTATTTTTGGACCCAACGGTAGTGGTAAAGGAACTCAGGGCGCTCTCGCTAAGAAAAAATACGACCTCGATCACATCGAATCCGGTGCTATTTTCCGTAAGCACATCGGTGGCGGTACCGAGCTCGGTATGAAAGCTAAAGAGTACATCGACAAAGGTGAACTCGTTCCCGATGATATCACCATTCCTATGGTTCTCGACGTTCTCCAGTCTTCCGGCGAAAACGGCTGGCTGCTCGACGGTTTCCCCCGCTCCATCGTACAGGCTGAAAAGCTCTGGGAAGCTCTCGAAAAAGACGGCGTAAAGCTCGACTTCGTTATCGAAATCCTGCTGCCCCGCGAAGTGGCTAAAAACCGCATCATGGGCCGTCGCCTCTGTGAAAACGATCCTAACCACCCCAACAACAAGTTCATCGACGCTATCAAACCCGACGGAGACAAATGTCGCGTATGCGGTGGTGCTCTCTCCGAGCGCGCTGATGACCAGGACGAAGATGCAATCAACAAGCGTCACGACATCTACTACGATGACAAGACCGGTACTGTTGCAGCTGCATACTTCTACAAAGATCTGGCTCCTAAAGCTGGCTTCAAATACATCGAACTCAATGGTGAAGGCACCATCGAAGAGATCAAAGATACCCTCATGGGTCAGCTCGTTTAGTTCGAAGTTTGCCGAATATAAAAGGCCCGCAGTCATTTTGACTGCGGGCCTTTTTTTGCGCGCTTGCGCATCAACTATTTAATCATCATCAACAGTAATGGTCGGAAACATCCCCTGCTTTTCTCCGCCCAGATAAGGCTGAAACAGGTTATAGGAAACATACTGTGTTCTCTGTGCATGTCCCCTGCTCTCTGCATTGCCATCGTAGCGAGCACCGTTTTCCACCAGAATATGTTCAATACGATTCTGGAAATCCCGGATAAATGCCGCTCCATCTCCATAAAATGACATATCGCCAATATTGAATGCCTTACCTTTAGAAAAGGCAGCTAAAGACATGGACTGTGTTTCAAGATCGCTCTGCTTGGTCACATAGCCCCAGATAATGGTTTCATCCGGAATTTCAATTGGCTCGGAAGCATGAATTATTGTGTGCGGCATAACAATTGAGCCAGCACCAACGGAAACCTGACTCTCCTCAGTTCCATGCAGGAAAGAGTTAAAGCCGATAAAGACCTTCTCTCCAATATTCGAATGAACCAGCTTACCGCCATGGGCCACAACAACCAGTCCGGCAAAACGGGTATCTACAATAAAACTGTTTTCCTGCGCATTGGACCCGGTTCCGAGTACTGAATTCTCAATATATGCCCGCTGGGCCACGAGGCAGTTCTCGCCGATCACGCAATCCCCTTTGACCACCGAATAGCGGCTTACGAAGGCGTTCTCAGGAACCCAGACCGGGAACTTATCTGCCAAAGAATCATATACAGGGAGGAAATCACTCCTGCGCCCTTTAAGAAAATCAGCGAATAAGCCAACTAACTCACCATCCTGATCCCATGAGATGTATCTTTCAAGGGTCGCCTGCGGATAGCGGTAATCAAATTCGTATTTACCTTCAGCCTTGATCCAGATACGGCCCGGATCAATGCAGGCCTTGGAAAGGTCTCCGGCCTGAACATAACAGTAGTTGCCGAGAATGCAGTTATGCAGCACGGAGAGGTCGGCAGTTGCAAATGCTCCAAGGTAGGCACCTTCAGTAGTGGTACCATGGATGTTTGCATAGTGCATGGAAACAGTGTTTTGGATACGGAAAAGTTCAGGAATTTCGGGATTACGGGAGTGGTTGTGGACGAGGGTTTTGAAGAGAAAGCTGTTTACAACAAGAATAATTTCATCACGGTAAAGCTCTGTTGTAACACCCCCGAAATCAACTTCTGTCCCAGCTGCCTTCAGCTCATCCCCGCGGATATCACTCCTAAGGACAATCGAACGGTCCACATCGCATTTACCAAGAAAATACGATCCACCGAGGTTACTTTCCCGGAAGCGGAAATAAATAGGATGGTCGATGGACAGTGCGTAATACGCATAGGCTTCAGTCAATTTCCCAATATCAATAGTAGAAGTAAGGGCCTGTTCAACATCCAGTCCCATAGGCCGGAGGTTTACATTCACCCTTGATATAATATGATTGATAAGCTTTTTGACTCTTTTCATGTCTACCTCTTATCTACCGGACACGCAGTCCGGCATAGCCGGGTAAGCCCCGGATTGTCTGCTTTGCAGTAAGATACAACTTGCAGTAATTGATTTTCAAGAAGATACCCTTTCCCCTGACGACCTTCAATAGAAAAAATGTCGTAATTTTATTAAGTTAAAATATAAAAAAGCCCCATCTGAGTATGTGTTTACTCAGATGGGGCAAATAATCATAATATCAACAATTGGCTCTAAAGCAGGAATATTCCGGCAAGGCCGAGAAGCGACAGAAATCCAAAACTGTCAGTTATTGTCGTCAGGAAAATTGAGGAAGCCTGTGCAGGATCACGTCCGAATTCCTTCAG
This sequence comes from Maridesulfovibrio sp., assembly GCF_965230075.1. Lineage (GTDB taxonomy): Bacteria > Desulfobacterota > Desulfovibrionia > Desulfovibrionales > Desulfovibrionaceae > Maridesulfovibrio. The sequence continues at coordinate 2,096,192 of NZ_OZ245945.1, forward strand.
AATAATCGGTATCGCTCCGCCGACCACAGCGCCAAGGACCATATCAATGAACAACGCTCCGGCCATAACCATCGCCAGTGCATAATTACTGGTCAGCATGAACACGGCCCCTAGGACCAGAAAGGAAACACAGATACCATTGGCAAGGCCAATTTTTAATTCACGAAAAACCGCTTCCCACGACTTCTTGCGATCAAACTTTTCCGTAGCAAACTGACGGATCATAACCGCAAGGGCCTGCTGCCCGGTATTACCGGCCTGGTTGGCCACAATAGGCATAAGTACTGCCAGCATGGCCATCTTGGCGATATTATCTTCAAAAAGATGGACCACCCAAGCGGAAACAGCAGAGTTAAGTACGTTGATAACCAGCCAAGGCAGACGTTTTTTTACCGAATACGCCCAAGGAGAATCAACGGTTTCGTCAGTACCCGCACCAACCATGGACTGCATATCCTCGCTGGCCTCTTCATTAATAATGTCAATGACATCATCAACAGTGACAACACCGAGGAAACGATGATCAAAGTCGGTAACGGGCATAGCCCCAAAGTTGTAGTGCGCGATAAGTCGGGCTACTTCCTCTTTATCCACGTTATAGTTGACGGAAATAAGGTGCTGGTTGCTGGTCAAGTCGGTAAGCATTTTGCCTGCACGGGAAATGAGTAGATCGCGCATGGAAACAACACCAACCAGCTGATTGCGGCGCCCGACCACATATGCATAGTAAGGGATACTCTTGTCTTCCGCTTCCTTGCGGATTTCAGCAATAGCTTGATCAACGGTCATATTGTCGCGGACAATGGCAACTTCGGTAGTCATAACACCACCGGCAGTATCAGGATCAAAGGTCAGCAGGGTTGAAATTTCTTCCCTGTCTTCAGCCTTGATCTGACGAAGTAAGGTTTCCCGAAGATCATCATCAAGTCCCTCGAGAATATCCGTCGCATCATCCGGAGACATAATCTCAAGGATACGGGCAGCCATGCCGACATTGAGTCGTTCAATAAGCTCCCGCTGATCGTATTCTTCCATCTCGGCAATGGAATTCGCGGCATCACGAATTGGCAACTGCTTGATGAACTTGACCTGTTCTTCAAGACCGAGTTCTTCAATATGATCAGCAGCATCCGCAGGGTGCATGGCATCAATAACACGCTGGTCGACTTCGCCAGCACGTCCTTTGCCGTGTTCCTGCCACCGCCTTAATGGTTCGGGTATACCTTTTGGATTAGCCATGGCGCATCAACTATACCAAATAGAGTCAAAGGTCAAAATTTATCACCCTGAAACTGCTGAAAAATAAGTTTGTGAAATCCTTCTCAGCCCTTGTGCTGCCTCATAAAACCGGATACCAAATTTCGTTACATGACCTCAAACACAATGTTACAAAATATTAACAGGAATCATATGACTGAAAACGCATTTAACGACTTCTTTCAGGCCGAAGCAAAAATGTTCCTTCTGGCCACTATAAGAATAGCTTTAAGCGAAGACGGCCCGGACCTGACCTCATTGGGCCTGTTTGAGCAGGAAGACATTGCCACTGCTCAGATCATCGCAAAAGAAGATACTGTAATTTCCGGATTGCCCCTTATCAACTTGATTCTTGAATTTGCAGATCAGGAAAACAAGTGCCAGGTGCACCTCAATGTGGATGAAGGCGATAAAATCTCCAAAGGAACCCTTATCGCTGCAATTCAGGGACCTGCCGGCCTGCTCCTCAAGGCTGAGCGTGTTATTCTGAACTTTATCTCCCACATGTCCGGAATCGCGACTGAAACCCGTAAATACGTGGACGCGCTGGATCATAGCGAGACTATCCTCCTCGATACCCGCAAGACCCTGCCCGGCCTGCGTTACCCTGAAAAGTACGCTGTCCTCTGCGGCGGAGCCAAAAACCATCGCCTTAATCTGGTGGAAATGCTCATGCTTAAGGACAACCACATTGACCGCGCCGGATCAATCACTGCCGCCGTGGAAAAACTGCGTACCAAATATGGTGAAGAATGCCCGCCCATTGAGGTGGAATGCCGCAATCAGGAAGAAGTGGACGAAGCCATAGCTACCAAAGTTGAGCGCATCATGCTCGACAACATGACCTTTGATGAAGCAAAGGCAGCTATCACCACTATTCCCGATGAAATTGAAACCGAGATCAGTGGAAACGTGACCCTTGAAACCATTGCCAAACTTGCAGAAGCAGGTCCGGATTACATATCCGTAGGCAGGATCACCCACTCCGCAAAATGCTCTGACATGAGCATGCAGATCATACCTATGTAGGTTCTACTTTGATGTATTCGGATATAATTGCTGAACAAAAGAAGAAATACGGCAAAAGACTGGCGATTCTGGGACACCATTACCAGTCCGATGAAATCATAAAACATACCGATCTCAAGGGCGATTCTCTGGAACTTGCCCGCCAGATCGAAAAGCTTGAAGCGGAATATATTGTATTCTGCGGTGTCCACTTCATGGCTGAATCCGCTGCAATCGTGCGCCGGGAAGAGCAGAAGGTTTACATTCCCGATGCAAATGCCGGCTGTGTCATGGCTAACATGGCCCCGGCATGGCTGGTGGATAAGGTGCTGACCAGACTGATCAATGAGACCGGAAGAAAGATTATTCCGCTCGCATACGTGAATACCCCTGCTGCGGTAAAAACAGTTTGCGGTAAACACGGAGGAACAGTCTGCACTTCCGCCAATGCTGAAAAAATGCTCCGCTGGGCACAGGAACAAGGTGACGCGGTTCTCTTTCTGCCGGACAGGAACCTCGCCCTCAACACTGCTGACACCCTCGGCATAGCTCCTGAAAAGCGCATGATCCTCAACATCCGTTCTTTAGGAACTCAGATTGATGTTGAAGAAACCATGGACAAGAAATTGCTGATCTGGCCCGGCCTCTGCGCCATCCACCAGCGCTTCAAACTGTCCCAGATTGAAGATTTTCGTGCGAAACATCCCGGCTGCAAGGTAATTGTACATCCCGAATGCCCCCCCGAACTGGTAAAGGCATCTGACGGTGCAGGATCGACTTCATATCTCATTAAATATGTTAATGAAGCTCCTGCGGGTACTACTATTGTAGTTGGTACGGAAACCAACCTCGTCAACAGGTTGAAGGATATGTTCCCGGAAAAGAAAATCCTTCCGCTGGGCATCAGCTTCTGCAGCAACATGGCTAAAATCACAGAAAAAAATCTTGCTGAACTTCTCCAGAATCTGGAAACAGCTCCTTATGAAGATGTTTCCGATAATATCCGGGAACCGGCAAGACTCGCTCTCGAAAGAATGCTCGACGTCTGCAAATAAAAACACTGACTCAACCTTTAGCCGGAACCTGAAAAGGCTGCCGTGAAATGAGATATAGGCATGCAGGAAAACCGAATGAAAACTGAGGTTTTGATTATCGGATCAGGTATCGCCGGATGTATATCAGCTCTGACGATAGCAGAAAAAGGTATAGAAGTTACACTATTAACCCCGGGAGATGATCTTTTTACCGGTAACACGAGACTGGCCCAAGGCGGTATCGTTTACACCGGTCCGGACGATTCTCCAAAAAAACTGGAAAAAGACATCTACACTGCCGGTTGGAATTACAACAACAGAAAGGCAGTACGGGCTATAGCCAAGCATGGCCCTGATGCCTTGAAAAAGTTGCTGCTGGAAAAATATCCTGTTGCTTTCCACAAAAATGATGACGGGGAATACAGCCTGACTAAAGAAGGTGGGCATGCTGTAAATCGTATTCTCTATTGTGCTGATCATACTGGAAAGTCGATTATGGATGTACTCATCCAGCATGTAATAGACCATCCCTACATTCAGGTCTGTACCAACAGAACCGCCATTGACCTGTTGACCAACCACCATCATGCCCGCGACAATGAGTTCAGATATTCACTGAGCAACAAATGTCTAGGTGCGTATGTTTATAATGAATCGCTGAATATGGTGGAGACTTTTCTGGCTGATTTCACCGTACTGGCAACAGGCGGACTCGGTCAGATTTATCTGCACACCACCAACACTCCCGGTTCCATCGGATCCGGCATTGCCATGGCAAACCGTGCCAAGGCAAGGGTGATCAACGCCGAGATGGTCCAGTTTCACCCCACTTCTTTCTTCCAACGGGTGCGCACAAGAGCCAGCCGCCGATTTCTGATTTCAGAAGCTGTCCGCGGTGAAGGTGCAAAGCTGATCAACTGCTACGGCGAGCCGTTCATGCACCGTTATGATCCCCGTGCTGATCTTGCCCCCCGTGACATAGTCACCCGCTCAATCCTCGAAGAAATGCTCAGGACGAAGGAAGAGTGTGTTTACCTTGATGCTGCCAATCATGTGAAGCAGGATCTACCAACAAGGTTCCCGACCATTTATGGCAAATGCCTTGATAATGGAATCGACATCAACAACCAGCCCATCCCCGTTGTCCCGGCTGCCCATTACTTCTGTGGCGGTGTGCTGGTGGATGAAAAAGGTAAGTCCACGCTGGATCGCCTCTATGCCATCGGCGAATGCTCCTGTACAGGAGTACACGGAGGAAACCGTTTGGCTAGCACGTCTTTACTGGAAGGTATGCTCTGGGGACACACTTCCGGGGAGGATATTGCCAGTCGTCTCGGGAAAAACTCAAGAATACCCAAAAAGCTGCTTAATGCTGTGCCGGACTGGGTAAATCCCGGTTCCAACGAGAATGAAGATCCGGCCCTCATTGCGCAGGACTGGGCTTTTATCCGTAACATTATGTGGAACTATGTGGGGATCACCCGCTCCACCGCACGCCTCAACCGAGCAATAGACGATCTGCAGAATCTGAATCGCAACCTGCATTCATTTTACAAGCGGACCCCGATCAGCAGGCCAATTATCGACCTGTTCCATGGGAGTCAGTCGGCCTTGATCGTTACGGTCGCTGCCCTACGCAACAAGAAAAGCGTGGGCTGCCACTATCGCATAGATTAGAATAAAGAAGGGGAAGCATTGAGCTTCCCCTTCTTTTTATCTATCATATTTTTCTTTTGGTATGGCGTAAAAAACAGTTTCGTCCAGCCCTTCAGAATAGTGCCCTATTTTAAACACATAATCTTTGAGTTGCTTCATCAGCATTAAAGGAACACCGATAAACTGTTCCTTTGAATGGTAAAAGCATATTGCCAATTGCGGACGGTCCCGCTTAATGAGTTTCATAGCCCCTTCCAACATAGGGATTTCTGAATTTTCAATGTCGGCAATTAGCAGGTCCAGTCGTGGCATGGCTAATCTTTCAGCTTCGTTATCCAAAGCATTGAGCTGAACAGTGTGTCCTTGCGCGTCAATCGAAACATTGCGCACAAAGCTGGCACTGCCGTCAAAAGCAAAGTCGGCTTTTGCTTCAGAATTCCAAAGCCCCTTTTCGATCAAATGAAATTTGCCTGACCCATTTAACTTCTGCAAAGTCTCTTTGCTGATTGCAGAACTGCCTTGTGGGTCAAATCCATAAATATTTTTAACATGTTGCTGCTCAACTAAAAAAAAAGCCTCGCTACCATCATAGACTCCGGCCTGCACAACATATTCAATTGCTGGAAAATTTATAAAATCAAAATAACTACAAGCAATGTGCTTAGGATAAGACTTAAGTTGTTGAGGTTCTTTAAAAACAAAATTTCCCATTGTTTCAGAGACATAAACAAGCTCAACTTTATCTGAACCAACAATCCGTGCTTCACATAGAAGTTTGAACAAGTTCCGATCACTGTCTGAATGCAGGTTGTCCAGAATAAAGCTTATGTCTTCCCCCATCTGGACAATATCTTCGGGCAGAAACTGGTAGCCATAAAACTTAGGCCATGAAAATCCTGCAACATTAGTGATTCCCAAAGAATCAAGGTTCGAGATAATTTCAGGATAGTAGCAGGAACAGACCAAAATCAGATCATATTCATTTTTACGCTCCACAAGAGTTTGCGGACTGAAAATTTCAAACCCTTTAAATGAACCAGACTGAAAAGTATCTGCAAAGCAGACAACTTCCACATCAGGACGTATCTGGCGCAGCAGTTTAAGTGATTCCACCCCGCCTTTTCCAATACCGTACAAACAAACTCTACTATTATCCGGTATGCCCGTATGGTCGATATATCTGATGTTGATCTCGCTCATAGCATTATGGACAAACTGTTCTATTTTCTCCAGAACTCGGGGACACAAAGTACAATCACAGTGTAAATTTCTAGACGGCCCAGCAACATACAAAAAATGAGTGCCCATTTACCAAGTTCAGGGATGTGGGCATAGTTCTCCGTAGGCCCTACACTGCCGATACCGGGACCAATGTTACCGATACAGGCCAGAGAAGCGGCAAAAGAGGAAACAACATCAACTCCGGTAGCAGCGACAATCAATCCGCAGATCACAAAAAGCAGCAGCCAGAGTACGAAAAATCCGAGGATGTCGTTCATGGTTTCAGGCTTGACCACAGTCTTGCCCAGCTTGACCCGGTTAACGGAACGGGGATGAATGATGCGAAAAACTTCCTGATAGGCCTGCTTCAGAAGCAGCATGATACGCAGATGTTTCATACCGCCACTGGTGGACCCGGCACAACCGCCGAGAAACATACAAAGTAGCAACAATCCCTGTGCAACAGCAGGCCAGATTTCATAATCTGCTGTTGCGTATCCGGTTGTACTGATAATGGAAGCTACCTGAAACGATGTATAGCGAAAGGATTCTTCAATAGATTCATAATTGGTGGCTGAGTATACCGAAATGGTAATGATAGCCATAATGACTAAGGTAATGACGCCGAAAAATCTGAACTCAGGATCTTTCCAGAGCAAAAGCGGACGTCCCTTGATCATCTGGTAATGGAGGCTGAAGTTCACCGCAGCAACGAGCATAAAAAATGTAATTACATAGTCAATGTAAGCGCTCTGAAAATAGGCCACAGAAGAGTTCTTGGTGGAAAATCCACCAGTAGCAAGGGTTCCGAAGGTATGACAAAGGGAGTCAAAAAGATCCATACCACCGAACATGAGCAGAGCCGCTTCAATAGCGGAAAAAAGAACGTAAACCTTCCAAAGAACCAGCGCAGTATCCTTGATACGCGGCTTAAGCTTATCCGGCACCGGACCGGGAACTTCCGCCTTGTAAAGCTGCATCCCCCCTACTCCGAGGAAAGGAAGAATAGCTAGCGAAAGCACGATGATTCCCATACCGCCCAGCCAGTGAGTCAGGCTGCGCCAGAAAAGAATGCCCTTGGCATTCTTCTCAATATCCATCATCACCGAGGCTCCGGTGGTGGTAAAACCGGAAAGGGATTCGAAAAAACAATCCACGTAACTGCTGAAGACATCACCGAAATAGAACGGTAGACTTCCAAAAAAGCCTGCGAAAACCCACCCCAGAGCAACAATAGCCATGCCTTCACGGTGACTTAAGCCCTTAGTTCCTTCACGATCCATGAAAATCAGGAACATGGCCAGACCACTGATGCAGGTCAGCCCGAAAGATTTAAGTAGCGGCAGGATTCCCGCATCCTGATAGTAAAGGGAAAATCCCAGCGGAAAAAGCATGGTCAGCCCAACGCAAAGCGTCAAGGCCCCAATTATATGCAGAACTATTTTCCAGCGCATTAATAAAGCTCCAGCTTGGTGGTGAGAGCCTTTTCAATCTTGGGAATATTATTGTGGGTGGAAATAATCAACAGGCGGTCATTAGGCTCGATCACAGTCAAACCTGTAGGAATGATAACATCATCGCCGCGCTGAAAGCAAAGGATCAAGGTTCCCTTGGGCAGATTCAATTCCATAATCGGCTTGCCCACAATATCAGACTTCTCCTGCGCAATGGCTTCAAGAGCTTCTGCCTCTTCACCCTTAATGGAGACAGCAGAAATAACCTTTCCCTGACGCACAAAATGAAGAATTGAGTTAATAGCAGAAAGTCGTGGACAAACCAGGTGATCAATGCCGATGGGCTGAATCAACGGAATATATGCAAATTTATTGATCCGGGTGATAGTCTTGCGCGCGCCGAGGTTCTTGGCCAGCAGACAGGAAAGGATGTTCATTTCCTCATCCCCGGTCACAGAAATAACCATATCCAGATCACCGACATTTTCCTCGTTAAGCAAATCCTGATCTGTGCCATCGCCATTAAGGACAATTACACGGTCAAGATTCTCAGACAGATCAGCGCAACGGTCCGCATCATTATCGATGAGGCGGGTATGATATTTTTTGTTGTCCAGAGCGCGAGCCAGCAGAGAGCCGACATTCCCGCCACCGACGATCAGAACTTTCTTGATGGGATCGGAAAGAATTCCGGCACGCTTGAGCAATTCATTCTGCTGATCACGCATGCAGGTAAAATAAACGATGTCACCCTTCTCAATGGTATCCAGGCCACCGGGAATAATAAGTTCATCATCCCTGACCAGAGCAGCGATAACAACATCAATATCTTCGCCAAGCTGCTCACGTACTTTCATAAGCTGGACGCCCTCAAGGGGGCTGTCATCAGGCAATTTGACTCCGATCAGACGCACCTTACCGCCCACGAAATCATTAATTTCCACTGATCCGGGTACACTCATAACCCTGAGGATGGATTCAACAACCTCTTCATCCGGGTTGATGATTGTGTCAATACGCAAATCACCTTCTGAAAACATGTCGGAATACTTGGTGTAATCCTCGTTCCTGATGCGGGCCAGCTTGATGATACCGGGCTTGAGCTTGTTGGCGAGAAAAGTTGCGATGAGGTTGATTTCATCCTTATCCGTCACAGCCAGAAAGATATCAGCTTCACGAACCCCGGCTTCTTCCAGAATTTCTGGACTGGAACCGGAACCTTGAATCGTCTGGACATCCAGCGAATCGGAAACCTTGCTAAGAGCTTTCGGATTCATGTCGATTACGACAACATCCTTGTTCTCGCCGGAAAGACGTCTGGCTACGTTAAAGCCGACTTCTCCGGCGCCTACTATGATAACTCTCAAAAGTTACTCCTTGCGCATTACATCTGGTATAGACAGAAAAGTACTGTTGAAATCAATAGTTGCTTATAACTTGATCGTTTAAATTCAGCAACAACAACTTTTTTCAAAGTGCAAAGAACGTAAAAAGCCCGTCGCACAAGGCGACGGGCTGAAATAGTCTTGTAAAGAATAGAATCTTTTAAGACACTAAGCCATTTTGTTAACGGCTGCGCTGAGGCGGGAAATCCTGCGTGCTGCTGCACGAGCGTGGATAACCTTTTTGGTAGCTGCCTTATCGAGGATAGAGGTAGCTTTGCGCAGTGCGGTTGCTGCGAGTTCGGTGTCGTTAGCTTCAACAGCAGAACGAACTTCTTTTACAACGTTTTTGATACGGGTACGTACCATGTTGTTACGCAGGTTACGCTTAATGGACTGACGGTGTCTTTTGAGTGCGGATTTATGGTTCGCCAAGGTATTTCTCCTTAAATTAAATTTCTATTTTTTAACCCGGCAAGCCGGGATTACGTTCAAACGAAGAGTGTCTTTAACCAATAACAGCAATAACTGTCAAGGCAGGAGAATATTTTTTTTAAAGAAAAAGTCTAGAAAAAAACATATTCACCCAAGCTATCTTCAAACCGGCCTGCAGATTAAACCTGCAATGCGCCGAAATCAGCCAGCCTGCTAAGCCTGTCAACCAAAGCTTTAAGCAGGTTGAGACGGTTCATCCTCAAACCCTTGTCTTCGCAGATAACCATTACGTTATCAAAGAAGTCGTCGACATAGGGACGCAGTTCGCCGAGGATTGCGAACAGCTTAGAGAACTCGTCATTTTCCCAGAGTTCCTCAAAACGGGCTGCGGTTTCATCAAGCTTGGCGGCAAGTTCTTTCTCCTGCGCTTCTTCCAACTTATCAGCTTCAAAGCCGCCGGTGAGCGACACACCCTGCTCACTGCCCTGCTTCTTGATGATGTTGGCTGCGCGTTTAAAAGTAAGCACGGCCTGCTCGAAACCTTCAGCCTTGGCGAATTCAGCCAACGCTTCGACTCTGGCCTTAAGAGCAGTAACGTCACGGTAGCCGGCGCCAAGTGCTGCATCAACAACCCTTGTTTCATAGCCTTTACCTGTGAAGTAGGCACGGAGTCTGTTGGAAATGAACTCACCAAGTTTCTCGAGGAGTTCAGACTTTTCAAGTTTCCACTTGATATCCTTGGAGTAACCTTCATAGGCCATATCCATGATTTCAAGGATGTCCACTCTCAAGTCATACTGTATAATCATGCGCACGATACCCAGAGCGGCGCGCCGCAGCGCGTAGGTATCGTTTGCGCCAGTGGGGATCTTATTAAGACCGAAGCAACCGACCAGAGTGTCGGCCTTATCGGACATGGAAACAATAACACCGCCGAGAGTGGAAGGCACGGGGCTTTCCGGCCCTGCAGGCAGGTATTGTTCGTACAGAGCTTTACATACTACGTCATCTTCGCCACATTTGGAAGCGTAGATGCCGCCCATTTTACCCTGAAGTTTATCAAACTCGTTAACCATCTCGGAAACGAGGTCGGCCTTGGCAAGACGTCCGGCGCGGGCCATCTCGGTCTGCAAAGAAGCATCGGTCTTGCCTGCGATCAGTGCGGCAAGGCGTTCCATCCTGCGAGACTTGTCACCCATGGAACCAAGGGGACCGAGGAATACGACGTTGTCCAGCTTGGCAAGCCAGGTATCGAAGTCAGTCTTGAGGTCATTCTTCCAGAAGAAACGTCCATCTTCCAGTCTGGCGCGCAGAACCTTTTCCCAGCCCTTGCGAACCAGTTCCACATCAGTGGGTACGAGGTTCAGGGTGCACAGGAAGTGCGGGAGCAACTCGCCATCTTCTTTCTGGATACCGAAACATTTCTGATGACTTTCCATGCTGGTCAACAGGACTTCCTTGGGAAGTTCGAGGAAAGACTCATCAAAGTTACCGATGATGGGCACGGGAAGTTCAACAAGGTTGCTGACTTCTTCCAGCAGGGAATCTTTCCAGACCACGGAGCCGTTCAGCTCGGAAGCAAGTCTGTCACCTTCGCTGCGAACCTGCTCTCCCCTTGCAATGGGGGAAATGATTACGGAAGATTTTTCCTTGATCACATCAAAGTAATCATCAGCAGAAGCTACTTCCCAAGGACCGGCACCCATTACGCGGTGACCGAAAGTCTGGCGACCGGAAGGCATGCCAGCCATTTCGAATTCAACCACGTCAGCACCGAACAGGCAAAGCAGCCAGCGCAGCGGACGTCCGAAAGCGAAATCAAGGTTGCCCCATTTCATTTTCTTGGGGAAGGAAAGTTTTTTAATCGCAGTTACGCAAAGCTCAGGCAGGATGGAGATGGTTTCGCCACCGCCGACAATCTTCTTGGCTGCAAGGTAATCACCTTTCTCAGTCTCGAGGGTGTAAACATCTTCAAGGGCGATTCCTTGAGATTTCACAAAGCCGGTCAGAGCTTTGGTGGGGTTACCGTCGGCATCGTAAGCAATGCGTGCCGGAGGACCGGAAACTTCTTCTTCAACCTTTTTCTGCACTGCTGCCATATCCTTAACAAATACGGTCAAACGGCGCGGAGTAGCAAAAGTTTCTACGCTTGCGTTATCAATCATGCTCTCTTCAAGAAGAGTGCTGAAAATATCTTTAATATCGATACCAAGCCGGGGAACAAAGCGGGCGGGCATCTCTTCAATTCCAATCTCGAGTATAAAATCGGCCATCTTAGCTTCCGTTTTTTTAATCGTTTTCAAGCATGGGGTAATTCAGATTCTCGCGTTCTTCAGCATACAGCTTGGCTGCTGCGGAGGCGAGATTACGAACTCTGCCGATGTAGGTTGCCCTTTCAGTAATGGAGATTGCTCCACGGGCATCAAGCATGTTGAAGGTATGGGAACACTTCAGACAGTATTCGTATGCCGGACGGGCCAGGCCTTCTGCACAGAGCTTTTTGCTTTCTGCTTCGTATTTATCGAAGAGATCCAGCAGCATGTTGGCATCGCTGAGCTCAAAGTTGTACTTGGACTGCTCCACTTCGTTCTGGTGGAAAATCTGTCCGTAGGTAACCTTGTCGTTCCATTTGAGATCGTAAACAGACTCTACGCCCTGCAGGTACATGCAGATACGCTCAAGGCCGTATGTGAGTTCAACGGAAACAGGCTTGAGGTCGATACCGCCAACCTGCTGGAAGTAAGTAAACTGGGTAACTTCCATGCCGTTGAGCCAAACTTCCCAGCCAAGGCCCCATGCGCCGAGTGTGGGAGACTCCCAGTCATCCTCGACAAAACGGATGTCATGCTCTTTAGCGTCAATGCCGAGAACTTCAAGACTCTTAAGGTAAAGGTCCTGAACATCGTCAGGAGAAGGTTTCAGAATAACCTGAAACTGGAAGTAATGCTGCAGTCTGTTGGGGTTTTCACCGTAACGTCCGTCAGTGGGACGGCGGGAAGGCTCAACATATGCTGTATTCCACGGCTCAGGTCCGATTACACGGAAAAAAGTTGAAGGGTTGAATGTGCCGGCGCCGACCTCAATATCAAGAGGCTGGACAATGCAGCATCCGTAATCAGACCAAAAGTCCTGAAGTTTGAGTATAACATCTTGAAAATTCATCAAATTCCTCTCATCTAGCAAACAAACATTTGTATTGATTCATTTCCGGCTCTGCGTTTTACGCAACCATGGAAATGTCCGGTTTACAAACAAAAAACACAGGATAGCTATAGAGCCATCCTGAACGACTGCCCAAATGGGCAGAGAAATATTATATCTTCCGGTAACCGTTGCCTTCCCAGATCACACCCATGTGGTAGGCCATGAAACGATCCATTACCGAAAAGCACTCCTGACGTATTTCCGCCGGAAGCTGCAGATTGATCCAGCTGGACGGTCCTGTATCCTGAATCCAAGCCAGTGTCCGTGCTGTTCCTGCGCTGATTGTCTCGCCCTGCCTGCCATCATTACAGTCCAGACAGCTGAGCTGGCCCTTTTCAATATTGAAGACCACAGGACGGGAACTGAACAAAGGTTTGCCGCATTGTGCGCAAATTGTAAAGTCTGGATTGTATCCTTGCTCAAATGCAACCTTTGCCCGGAAGAAAAGCGGAAAGAAATCGTCCGGCTCAGCCTCTTCGATAACATCCAATGTCTCGGTCAGCAGATCAAATACAGCCCGGTTTCCATCCCGCTCCAATACCGCAGATTCAATAAATTTAAAACAATTAGCTGCCAGCCCCATCTTGCGGAAATCAGAACGAATCCCGGGGTACCCTTTTACAAGGCTCCCCTCCTGCAGGACCTGATACGTTCCGGTCTTGTTGGTACCTGTTTTGAAAAGCACTTGTGAAAATGGCTCAAGGCATCCACCAAACCGTCTGCGGCTCCGGCTTCCTCCGAAGGCGAATGCATTCTGCACTCCCCGTGTGGCGGATAAAAAACGAACCCAAAGATCGTTTTCCTTAAATTTACCTGTTTTAAGAATTACTACTTTTTCAGTGAGTTCCATCTACGCTTTGCCGCAACTACTGAACAGCGGAAAATTCAAGTTTCTTGACCTTACCCTTAGGGGCATCAAATGAATACGGCTTGCCGTTGGAAGCAATCTCAACGCCACCACCGTTACCGAGCTTAATTTTCAGGCTGTCTTCATAAGGCAGTGAAAGAGTGTCACCTTCTTGAAGTACATATTCTTTTGCGTCACCGTCAACCACAGCTTCGAGCCAGCAGGCTTCACCGGGTTTGGCAGTAATAGCCACAATATTGCCTACAGGTTCAGCAACAACGGGTTTCTCTTCTGCTGCAGCCTGCTCCACAGGTTCAACAGCTTCCTCAACCTTAGTCTCAGCGGGGGCTTCGCTTACAGCAGACTGTTCAGCTTCTGCAGGAACAGTCTTAGCAGGCTCAGCCTTTTTTTCTTCAACGACCGGGGCTTCAGTTTGTGCTTCAGGAGCAGCAGGCTTTTCCTGAACCGCCTCCTCCGCAACAACTTCCGTCTGGGTTGTTTTCTGGGAACTGAAGAAAGAATTGTCATGCAGGTAATAAACCAATCCGCCAACAATACCGGCAAGAATCAAAACCAGAAAAATGGTTCCAACAGGACTTTTTTTAGTGCCCGCGCTGTAGTCAGGCTGGACAACCTCTACAATTTCTTCCGCAGATTCCGTTGCAGTTGTACCGGAACCCATGATCCGCGAAAATTCTTCACCTATTTCTTCAGCATCGAGTCCAAGAGCCTTGGCATAAGTTTTTATAAACCCTTTGGCATAGACTTCATGGGGAAATTCTTTACTGTTCCCGCTTTCAATAGCATTGATATTCACACGGCTGACTTTGGTAATCTCCATGATCTGCTCAATGGTCAGCCCCTGCCGTTCTCTTTCATCTTTTAACCGGGAACCAAGCTCTTTCAAATCCATACGACCCTCTCAATACAGTCTGGCAGTAATGTTTCAAAAACCAATTTGAAACTGTCGTTAAAGGCTGCCCAAAAAACAGCCAAGATCCGCTACAGTTCTCCCCGTTTATTTAAGCTCAATAACTGCTTTCTCCCTGAGCTTTTTAATAAAATCGGCAAATAACTCGTCTTGTTTCTGACGGTAAAGCCGTTGATAAATTTCCTGCTTGCTGTCTTCAAAAGAAGCTGCTTCGGTATTAACGTAAGAATCAAGCTTAAGTAGAGCCTTGAAACTCTGAACGTCAAAAGGCTTACTTACGCCACCGGGTTTCAAACCTTCAAGGGCTTCATGCCAAGTCTGGGCAAGATCATCCCATTCGAGGACGCCAAGATCCCCCCCACTTCCGGCACCAGGTCCAGTGGTATACTTGTCTGCAGCTTCTTCAAAAGTTGTTTCCCCTGCAATAATCTGCTCACGCACCTGATCTGCAGAAACATTTTCGGGAAAAAGAATCAATTTCAGATGTACGCTTTTGGCAACTTCACCCTGATCAGTACGGGTACTGTTCCATGCCGCCTTAATTTCATCATCAGTAACAACAACCTTGCTTTTTACCTTATAAGAAAGCAGACGATGTTTGCGGATATCTTTTCCGATTTTTTCTTTAAATTGAGTAAGATTTGTTTTCTGAAGTTCAAGCTGACGTTCAAATTCTTCGTCATTCAGGTTACTTTTTTCTTTAATTGCTTTTACTTCATTCTCAATATCCTGAGCAGAAACATCGACCTCAAGTCTTTTACTTTCCTGATCAATGATGATCTCGTTAATGAAACGGTCAAGAATCTGCTGACGGACTCTTTTTAATTGCTCCACTTCAACAGCGGAAAGTTCGTTTCCATCAAACTGTTTCATAATGGGAGCCATTTTTCTGTTCAGTTCATACATGGTCACGACTTCACCGTTCACAACGGCTACAATTCCATCAACAACTTTTTCATCAGCAGTGGCAAATGATACGGACCCTATAATCATGCTGGCCAGAAAACCGGCAATAATGCGTTTCAATTCAATTCTCCTGAATATGGATACCGGACCTCCGTCCGGTTTTATCGTCAAATTTATCGCGACCACCATAAAGTTGCCGCAACTTGGTTAATTCCTATGACTAACTAAACTCTTTCACTAAACTATGCAACTATTCAGCCTTTGTCGCTTTCTCGGAAACAATACCCTGCTCCATTTCCTCAACTTCAGGCATCAGTTCCTTGCTGATTTTAATCTTCGAGGTTGCCATTTTGTTTTTCAGCCAACCTTCAAATTTTTCCTTAAGCTTTCGTTCTAAGAGGACTTTTTCAACCATGGGATAAGCCTGCAAAGGGGTCAACAGGGTTGCATCCTTTTTCTCTTTGAGAATCAGGCAAAAAACTTCTTTTTTCTGGGTGATTACCGGTGTCGCTTTTCCGGGTTCCAGATCTTCTACAAAGGTCTTCCAGTTTGCAGGTATCTGTCCATTCCTGATCCAGATTTCGCGAACCGAAACCTTTCGGAGTTTTGCAGATATGGCAGCCGGGGTAAGTCCGTCACGATACAACTCCACACCCTTGAGAACCAAATCCTTGCTCATACCTTTAACCATTACGAATCGATATCCCGCAGGCATGTAAAAATCGGAAAGATGGGTTCGGTAATATTTTTCAGCTTCCTTGTAATCAATCTTGATTTCAGGACGCAGTATATCGTGAAAAAATTTATCCATAGCCAGCTGATATTTGAGCTGTGAACGCCATGCGTTGATATCTATATATTCTTCTATAAGAATCTGCTCAAAAGAATCATCAGGATAATCAGAACGAACTTCGTCTTCAGCTTCTTTCAACTCCTTATCAGAGACGGGAATTTCACGTTGTTCCAATTCTTGGGCAACCAACTCCTGAACAATCAAATCACCAAGAATCTGTCCATATTCAGCCCTGACCTGCTCAACAGAAGGGACAAATCCGCCTCCTGCTTCATGGGTAAGATCATATTTGTATTCTAGCTGGCTCAGATAAATAGGATTTCCATTTACCCTTGCAATAATGCCCGGTTCTTCACTTTTATTCTGACAGCCAAACAGGGAACAAGCCAGCAGAACACCGATCAATATTTTTTTCATACTCAGTTTCCGTATTAACCGTGTCACGGCAAAGTTAAAGTAACGGTTCAAGTTTTTTACAAATAGAATCAAGACCTTTGGAAATAGAAACACTTTGATCAAGGCGAACTTCAAGGGCTGCCGGAGGCTTGAGTTTTGCTTTATCACCCTGTTCTCCAATCCAGGCAATCAGTTTAGCCGGATCAACAGGGTTGTTGTTCTCTGCCCAAGTTAAGATAACCCTGGTCGGAAAAAGGTCTGCCCGGACAACTCCCAGACGAGCCAGGGTCCGCTTGAGGTAAAGCACGGAAAGGAAGTTTTCAACCTCTTCCGGAAAATGTCCGAAACGGTCTTTGATTTCAGCAGCAAGCTCTTCGATTCCAGCTTCACTGTCAGCAGATGAAAGAGCACGGTAGTAACGCAAACGTTCTCGCGCATCGGGAACAAAATCTTCCGGCAAATGAGCCTTGAACACAAAGTTCATTTCTGGATCACTTACTTGTGAGGAATCATCGCCCTTGATTCTGCGCACTTCTTCGTCCAGCATTTCAAGAAATAGATCAAGTCCGACCTTGGCCATCTGTCCGGACTGAACTTCGCCAAGAATATTACCGGCTCCGCGTAAGCGCAGGTCTTCCATGGCGACCTTGAATCCGGCACCAAGATAATCAAGCTGCAAAATAATCTGCATCCTGCGTTTAGCTTTCTCGGAAAGTGAATCCAGTGATGAAACAGCGAAATATGCATAGGCCTGCCGGGTGCTGCGTCCTACCCTGCCGCGAAGCTGGTAAAGCTGCCCAAGCCCGAACATCTGCGCCTGATCGACAATCAAGGTGTTTGCATTGGGGAAATCAAGCCCGGATTCAATAATTGCAGTAGCAACAAGGATATCCAGTTCCTTATGCCAGAATTTGTGAATTGTTTCTTCAAGATTCTTCTCAGTCATCTGGCCATGGGCCATGCCGATCTTGGCATCAGGGGCAAGCTTCTTAACGAACTCAACCACTCGTTCAAGCCCTTGAACACGGTTATGGACCCAGAAAACCTGTCCGCCACGTTCAAGCTCACGGGATACAACAGAGGCAAGCATGGCTTCATCACGTTCAATAAGTGCAGTCTCAACCGGCTTTCGGTCCACCGGAGGAGTTTCAATGGTACTCAGACTGCGCACACCGGAAAGAGAAAGCTGTAAAGTACGGGGGATAGGCGTTGCGGTCAGGGTCAGCGCATCGATGTTCTTACGCATTTCCTTGACCCGCTCCTTGTGGCGCACACCAAAACGCTGCTCTTCATCAAGGATAAGCAAGCCCAGGTTGGGTGCTTCCACGTCCTTGGAAAGTACGCGATGGGTCCCGATAAGAATATCAAGCTCCCCTGCCGCCATTTGCTCTAAAACACGCTTCTGGCGGGACTTGGGGACAAAACGGCTTAGCATACCAACGGTAACCGGAAATCCTTCCATACGCTGTACAAAGGTCTGATAATGCTGTTCTGCAAGCACTGTTGTGGGACAAAGCAAAACCACCTGCTTACCGTCCAGTACAGCTCTGAAAGCAGCACGCAAGGCAACCTCGGTCTTACCGAAGCCCACGTCACCGCAAACAAGGCGGTCCATGGGTTCCGGGCTTTCCATATCACGGAAAACATCCTGAATGGCTTTTTCCTGATCCGGGGTTTCCTCGAACCCGAAGGTGGATTCAAACTCCCAATACATTTCATCCAGTGGTCCGTAGGCATAACCTTTGGCAATCTTGCGGTAGGCATACATCTCTACAAGTTCACCGGCGATCTTCTCAATAGCCTTGCGAGCCTTTTCGCGAGTCTTGGCCCAGCGAGCACCGCCAAGCTTATCGAGAATCGGGCATGATCCTTCCGGACCTTTGTACTTCTGGACCAGATTCAGACGGTCGACCGGGACATAAAGCTTGTCTTCTGAATCAAAAAACAACAGCAGGTAATCATTAGCCACATCGCCAACATTCATGTGATGCAGCCCGCCAAAACGTGAAAGACCGTAATCTCGGTGGACCAGCAGGTCGTCAAGCAGCAGGTCTTCGTAACTGGTCATACCTTCGAAGGCTTTATCCCGGCTGCGGGTTCCCTTTGCTGCTTGAGGCTGGATTACATCTTCACCAAGGATTACAGTCTGGTTCCATTCCAGCTCCATCCCCTGCTTAAGCGGCGAAACAAGGGCATAAACACCTTTATTCAAAGGAGAATACTCTGTGGCAATGGTTAGTTGTTCCGGTTCAATAAGGGAAAGAAATTTCTTGCGTGAACGTTCGGTTCGAAAACTGAGCACTGTCTGAAAACGCTCGGTCTTCCACTCTTTCAAGGCAGCAACCAATGCCGCCCAAGGGCGCTTGATCTGCTCCGGCTTCCAAAAAATATCTGTGAATGCTGAGATGGATCGCTCGGAAAGGTCAATACCGTCCTTTTCCCTGCCGATAACAAGGTCTTCAAAGACTATTTGACGCTCATCACGCCACGTTCCACGGGCTTTTTCCTCATTCCAGCAGATTACATGCATAGGCCATTTGCAGCCATTGTGAACGGATTTATCCTGCAGAAATGACTTCCAACCATGCTCCTGATCCTGCAACTTAGTACGCAGGTTGGATGCAGAGGAAAGCACATAAACTGATTTTTGCGGAAAGAAAGCTTTGAGATCCACTGCTTCAGGATAAAAAAGCCCGGGCCAGATCATGCCGTCGGCATTTCCCGCTTTTTCAAGCAAACGGGTATATCCTTCTGATGAAATCTCTCCGGTCTTTTTGAGCTGAGTCCAGAGAGTTTCTGCTTCATCCACGTAATTCCCGGTCAACATGGCCGGAGCAACGGGCAAAAGAGTTACTTCGTCAAGGTCAGCCTTTGATCTCTGAGATGAAGGATCGAAAACACGGATTTCTTCGAGGGTGTCGCCGAAAAATTCAAGACGCACCGGCAAATCATATCCCGGTGCATAGATATCAAGAATGTCTCCGCGCATGGACATCTCACCATACCCGGAAACAAGCTTTGTTCTTGTATAGCCCCATGTAACCGCCTGCTCCATGAGCAGCTCGGGGTCCATCTCCTCACCCTTTGTGAGAACAATGTAGTTGCTCTCCAGAACATCCGGGGAAGGCCATTTGGGCAAAAGGTTATCAGCAGTCATGAGCACAGACTGCTTTCCGCCACGAGTCAATGCATGCAGTGCAGCCCAACGTTCAGCCCAGTCAGAGGCTGCTGGATTCTTACTAAGATGTGGTGGCAGAAAGACCCAATCCCGCTCCCACGAAGGAACAACCTTGCCCTTCTGGTCAAGCTCGTTGCGACTGAACAGAGTCAGCAAGGCCTTTAGTTCTGAATATTCGCGCGCACCCGGAGCAACAAGAACAACCGACTCACCCCGTGAATGAAGGTTGTGGGCTGTGAAGGCTTGTGTTCCGTGACCGCTTTTAAAAATACGTAAGTTATCACCACTTCCGGAAGCGAAAGCGGATAGTTGGGCTGGTAAGGACAAACTGACTCCAGAAATTTATCAAAATTAAAGTCGTCCCCTGCTCAAGCAGAGAACGACTTTTTTTTGCAGAGAAATGCTGCTGCTGTCCAGTTCTAAAACAATTATTAATAAACAATTGATCTAAAGAACTGCTGGAATGCAAAATTCTGCACTTATTTTTCAGCAGCGGCTAAACCTGTGCAAGCTGTTCCTGTTCTTCGTTGGACAGGAGCCTGTTCAGGTCAAGCAGGATAAGCAGTCTGTCTTCAAGCTTACCTACTCCACTGATGTATTCGGATTCGAGGCCGGAAACAACAGGCGGCGGCGGTTCAACGGTGGATGCGGGAATTCTCAAGACCTCGGAAACGGAGTCCACAACAAAACCTACGATCATGTCGTTGATTTCAATAACAATGATTCTGGTATGCTGATCGTGTTCACGAGTCTGCAGACCGAACTTGCTCCTGAGATCGATAATGGGAATAACTTTACCACGAAGGTTAATTACGCCCTCTACAAATTGCGGCGCTCTGGGAACCTTGGTAATCTCCATGGTTCTGATAATCTCTTGAACCTTGAGAATATCGACACCGAATTCTTCTTCACCGATACTGAAGGTAACCAGCTGAATCAATTCCGCGTCAAGCGTAATCTTCTTACCTTCTTCCATACTTGTCCCCCTGTTATATTTTTACAGTGGATGACCAAGGGATTTGATCAATTTTAATTTATAAGAAAACTCAAAAGTTCTAATTTAATACCATATTATTATTCATCTGGAACATTTGCAAGCTAATCCTGAAATTATAAAAGAATTACGCATTTTTTCTTAGCACAGAAATTGACTAGCTCCACTTTAATGACTATCAATAAAATCTGATAGCAAAAAGCGAAGCTCAGGAGGGTATGAACTCGCATGGCTCAGTTTTCCCCGACAGAAAATATTACTCTGGAAGATCAAATTAAATCATTAGCAAATGAAGAACTGCTCGACTTTTGGGAAGAAACACAATTTCTGGCCAAGATGCTTGAACAGGATAATCAAGAAGATATTCAATACAGCCCGGAGTACGAAAGGCTGATCCTGCAGGAACTGCAACTCAGGTCATCAATGAAGACTCTGGATCCTTAAAAAAGTAAGGCCCGCCGATGGCGGGCCTTTTTATTTGTCATTTCTATTAAGAGCTAATCTTCAGTTCCAACCGGACGACGGCCTACGCTGAAGTAAGCAAATCCGCTGCTTCCAAGATAAGCAGGATCATAAAGGTTCCTGCCGTCAAAGACCAAGGGGGCATGGAGAGACTCTTTCACTCTATCGAAATCGGGGTTCCTGAACTGGTTCCAGTCGGTAACAACAGCAAGAGCATCTGCGCCTTCAAGCACTTCATACTGGTTGTGGACAATCTCCACCAGATCATTATCACTCAAAATTTCTGCTGCTTTTTTATATGCAACAGGATCGAATGCTTTAATTTTCATTCCGGCGGAAGTCAGTTCTTCAATAATGGAAAGAGCGGAAGACTCACGCATATCATCAGTATTGGCTTTGAATGCAAGCCCCCACAATGCCAGGGTTTTACCCTTAACACCGCCCTGCGGCTCGAAGTAATCCAGAATCTTTCTGGAAAGCATTTTCTTCTGACGATTGTTGACGGAATCAACGGCCTCGATAAGTTCAGGCTGCGCTCCTACTTCTTTAGCGGTGTTGATCAGGGCTTTCACATCTTTAGGAAAGCAGGATCCGCCGTATCCTACACCGGGGTAGATAAAGTAGTAACCGATGCGGTGGTCAGAACCGATACCGAGGCGCACTTCACGTACGTTAGCACCTACCTTTTCGCAGATTCCGGCCATTTCGTTAATAAAGGATATTTTGGTTGCCAGCATGCAGTTTGCAGCATACTTGGTCATCTCCGCACTTCTGGTGCCCATGAAAATAAGTTTTTCACGGCTACGGGCATAAGGTGCGTAAAGGGTTTCGAACTGTTTGCGAGTTTCCTCATTTTCAGTACCCACAACAACCCGGTCAGGCTTCATGAAATCGCTGACAGCATCCCCTTCCTTAAGGAATTCAGGGTTAGAAGCCACATCAAATTCAATATCCAGACCGCGTTTATCCAGCTCTTCCTGAATAGTAGCGCGAACTTTATCGGCGGTTCCCACGGGAACGGTGGATTTATCGACAATAATTTTGGGTTCAGTCATGTTCTGACCGACCTGACGGGCTACAGTCTCAACATAACTAAGATCACAACTACCATCGGCACCGCAAGGAGTACCCACGCAGATGAAAACCATTTTTGCTTTTGCCAGCCCTTCTTGAAGGTCAGTGGTAAAGAAAAGTCTTTCGTCTTCGTAGTTACGCTTAACAAGGACATCAAGGCCGGGTTCAAAAATATGGATCTGACCCTGCTTGAGGGTTTCAACTACATCGGGGTTAACATCCACGCACCATACGTGGTTACCCATTTCAGCAAAACACGCCGCGCTGACCAGACCCACATATCCGGTCCCTACAATACAAATGTTCATTAGCTGTTCTCTCGTTTATTTATAGCGTTTGATTTTCTATAATTAGCTGGCAATATCTCAGGTGCCGGGCTGACGCTTAATTGATCCTAGTGCGGATAACGCCATTATGTTTTTAATGTCAACTCTAACCCGGTTACAAAGATATGACGGTTGCCATCAAAGTCCATTAACTATATTGTGCTGTTAGCAAGCCGGAAACCGCTTCCAGCTTCATTTTTAATATAATAAAAATTCGACTTTAAAATTAAGAAATAATTTTACCGGAGGATATAATCATGCCCTTCTTATGCGTCAATGTTGACCATGTTGCTACTATCAGGCAGGCACGCCTTGGAATCGAACCTGACCCCGTTACCGCAGCCGCCATGTGCGAGCTGGCCGGAGCAGTAGGCATCATTATGCACCTGCGCGAAGACCGTCGTCACGTTCAGGACCGAGATATTGATATGATCAGCAGAACCATCCAGACCGACTTTCATTTTGAAATGGCTGCTACCGAAGAAATGCAGCAGATTGCTCTGCGCATCGATCCTGCCACTGTTTGTCTCGTACCTGAAAAACGCGAAGAACTGACCACCGAAGGCGGACTGAACTGCATCGGACAGGAAAAGCGTCTTACCGAATATCTTGCCCCGCTGCACGAAAAAGGAATCGGCTCCAGCCTGTTCATCGATGCTGACGCTGACCAGATCAAAGCAGCCAAGGCAATCGGTGCTGAATACGTTGAAATCCACACCGGACATTTTGCCGATGCCCCCACTCGTTCAGAGCAGAAAGCGGAACTGGCCCGCATCATCGACGGCATCAAGATGTCTCAGGATCTTGGACTCAAGGTCAACCTTGGTCACGGCCTGAATTACGTGAATATTCTTGATTTCGCTGACGTTCCCGGAATCTGCGAATACTCCATCGGCCACTCCATCATGTCCCGTGCAATCTACGTGGGCATTGATCGCGCTGTCCGTGACATGGTTGAAATAATTAGAAACTTTGCTGATTAACCCATGATCATCGGACTTGGAATTGATATAACTGAACTTGACCGCATTAAGCGTTCGCTGGATAAATACGGCGAACGCTTTGCGGAAAAAATCCTCACTCCTGCGGAACAGGAACTGATTCCGGCTAAGAATCCAGTACCATACGTAGCAGCCCGCTTTGCCGCCAAAGAAGCAGCCGTAAAAGCACTGGGAACCGGATTTGCCGAGGGGATAACATTCCACACAATCGAAATAACCCGCATGGAATCAGGTGCGCCGCAGCTTAATTTTCTAGGCAAAGCCCTTGAAAGAAGCAAAATCATGGGCGTTGAAGGTGTCCATATTTCGATTACACATGGTCGAGATTCTGCCGCTGCTGTAGTTGTTTTAGAAAAATAGACGGCGAAGCCTTACTAAAAAGTTTGGGATTCTTAAACCCTTTCCAAAGGGTTTAAGGCCCCCGGCAGGGCCGCCGGAGGCAAAAGGAGTTCATATGCTCTCACCACTTCCTACTCCCGCAGAAATGTCCAACTGGGACAAAATCACCATCAATGAAATCGGCATTAGGGGCGAGATCCTAATGGAAAACGCTGGACGCGAGGCCGTATTCGCCCTGCTTAAGGGCTATGGAAATGTATCCGGTAAAAAGATCCTGATCATTGCCGGATCAGGCAATAACGGCGGTGACGGCTTTGTCATGGGCCGCATGCTGGCTGATCTGGGTGCGGAAGTTCTTATCCTGCACACGGCTTCCAAGAGTAAGTATAAAGGCGACGCAGCCTATATGCTTAAAGTTGCTGCACGGCTGGGCGTGAACATGAAATTTTTCCGGGCCACGGAAAAGGTCGTGCTGCCGGAAGCAGATATTATTATTGATGCCCTGCTGGGTACCGGATTTTCCGGGAAACTGCGTCCATTTGCCCGTGGAATTGTGAATGCGGTTAATTCAGCAAACAACAGCTTTATCTTTGCGGTCGATATTCCTTCAGGCTTGAACGGACTGACAGGACAACCCCAGCCTGTTGCTGTGCAGGCCCATCTGACCGTAACTTTTGAAGAAGCCAAAATTGGCCTTGCCTTGCCGCAGGCAGATGCCTACACTGGCACTTTAGTGGTCACTCACATAGGCATCCCCAACGGGGTTAAGTACAAATACCCGGTCGCCCATCAGCTGATCAGGGAAAATGCGCTTGAATTCATTCCTGCGCCCTCCCCGGCCATGCATAAGGGAAGTTCCGGACACGTATTGCTGGTAGGAGCTTCAAAAGGATTGACCGGAGCGCTGCATCTGGCAGGAATTTCCGCCCTGCGTGCCGGGGCCGGACTGGTCACCATGGCCTGCCCGGACGGCCTTGCTTCTGAAGTAAAAGCCGGCAAGCCGGAACTCATGACTAAAGGGCTTGGTTCCGGCGATCAATGGAATGATCAAATGATCGCCGAACTACTCCCGGAGCTTGAAAAATACGATGCCTTGGTCATTGGTCCAGGGCTGGGACGCGATAAGGGTGCGCTTGATCTAGTGGAAACTGTGGTCAGACACGGACATCCTCCGGCAATATTTGACGCAGATGCTCTATATGCATTTGCAGAACGGCCTGAACTGTTGGAACGGATAGCTGAAAATTCTATTCTCTCTCCGCATCCCGGTGAGATGGCCCGTATGGCAAACAGCACTATCCCCGAAGTTGAAGCGCAACGCATCAACACTGCTCGTGATTTTGCTCAAGCAAGCAAAACCCTGCTCGTACTAAAGGGAGCCGGGACAATTATCGGCTGCCCGGACGGACAGGTTATCGTGTCACCTCTTTCCGCACCCAACCTTGCTGCAGCAGGCTCCGGGGACATTCTGGCCGGAATGGTCGGAGCTTTGTTGGCAAAAGGAATTCCTGCTATGCAAAGCGCTTGTATCGCGGTATACTGGCATGGACTGGCCGGACAGTATCTGGCTGAAAATTTTCCGTATCGAGGAAACATAGCAACTGAAATCGCGGACGTGCTCCCCCAAGTGCTCAAGGAGGAATTATGCTGAAAGCCAAAGACATTATGACTTCCGGTGCTCTCACACTCGAACCTGATAATGACGTGGCAACTGCCGCCAAGCTGCTGCTTGAAAAACACCTTAACGGTCTGCCGGTTGTAGACCGCAGCGGAAAGCTGGTCGGGGTTATCTGCCAGAGTGACCTTGTGGCGCAGCAAAAAACCATTTCCATGCCTTCCCTGTTTACCATTCTGGATGGCTTCATCTCATTTTCTTCAAACGAAGAGCTTGAGCGTGAAGTGAATAAGATTGCGGCTACTAAGGTGGAACATGCCATGACCCCTGACCCCATAACCATCGAACCCGACACAAGTATTGAAAAAATAGCCGACCTCATGGTCGAAAGAAAGTTTTACACCCTGCCGGTTGTTGAAAACGGCAAGCTTGTCGGCGTTGTCGGTAAAGAAGACGTTTTAAAGGTTTTAGCTAAGTAAATGTGTAATGATAAACTGATAATCAATCTGCCGGATGTGGAGGCGACTTTAAAACTCGGCTCCACTCTGGCTTCTTTTTTTCTGGAAACTAAAAAACTGGTACCCATCTTCCTGAACGGGGATCTTGGAGCGGGAAAAACAACTTTTGTTCGCGCATTGGTAGAAAGTTTCCCCGGCGCGCAAAACGCAGAAGTAAGCAGCCCAAGTTTCAATATTCTTAATATTTACCCCACAAAACCTCAGGTTGCGCATTTTGACCTCTATAGACTTGAAGGTCAGACACCTGATGATGATTTCTTTGATCTGCTAAGTGATAAAAAAACTTTGACAGTTGTAGAGTGGATTCAGTATCTGAATATTGAATTCTGGCCTGAAAGCGCACTGCTCTTCACTTGGACCCCTGCCGCATCTGGCAGAACAATAGAATTGACCCTGCATGGTTCAGCGACCTCCCTCTATGAAGAGCTTGCCTCATTTCTCAAGTCATTCCAATAATATCCGTTGAACTCATGTGGTAAGGAGATAATGTTCAGATGAACATCGTAGTACAGAAATTCGGTGGAACCTCGGTCAGGAACCTCGAATGCATGAAGCAAGTACTGGAAAAAGTCATGGTGCCTTACGAAAAAGGCAACAAAGTTATCGTAGTCCTCTCCGCAATGTCCGGTGAAACAAACCGGTTGATTGATCTGGCCTATGAATGGTCCGATAACCCGGACCTCGCCGAAATGGACTCTTTGGTTTCCACCGGGGAACAGGTTTCCACAGCCCTGTTTTCCATGCTTCTCAAAGATCGCGGAATCAAAGCCCGCTCCCTGCTCGGGTTTCAGATCCCCATTAAAACAGACTCTGATTATTCCCGCGCACGTATCCTTGATATTGATCGCGATAAAATCGAAGAAATGTTGCAGGAAAATGATATACTGGTCATGGCCGGTTTTCAGGGCTGCGACGAAGGTAAACGAATTACCACCCTTGGCCGAGGCGGCTCCGACACATCCGCTGTAGCCATGGCCGCAGCTATTGAAGCTGATGTCTGTGAAATTTTTACTGATGTTCCGGGCGTATTCACTACGGACCCTAACATCTGTTCAATGGCCCGCAAGCTGGACCACGTCTCCTATGATGAGATGCTCGAAATGGCCAGCATGGGTGCGAAAGTACTACAGATTCGTTCAGTTGAATTTGCTAAAAAATATAATGTTAAAGTTCATGTCCGCTCTACTTTTAGCGATGAGATCGGAACATACGTCACTCAGGAGGATAAGAATATGGAATCAGTACTTGTTTCCGGAATTGCATATGACAAGGATCAGGCCCGTGTAACTCTATCCAAAGTTAAGGATGAACCGGGCGTATCCGCAGCACTGTTCACTCCTCTTGCTGAAGCAGGTATTCTGGTTGATATGATCGTCCAGAACCCCAGCCGTGACGGCCGCACTGACATGACTTTTACCATTCCCAGAGGTGATCTGAAAAAGACCCTTGAAATTATTGATGAGATTAAAGACCCCATGGGAGCTCAGGACGTTCTGTACGATCAGCATGTTTGCAAAGTTTCCGTTATCGGTGTCGGAATGCGTAACCATTCCGGTGTTGCATCCAAGGCATTTCAAGCACTGCGTGACGAGAACATCAACATTCTGATGATCAGCACATCCGAAATTAAAATTACCTGCCTAATTGAAGAAAAATACACTGAACTGGCCATAAGAACGCTCCACAACACGTTCGGGCTCGATAAATCGGGGTCCGATGAAAACTCACTTTAGCAAATGAAACAAATAAAAATATACGACACCACCCTGCGTGACGGCACACAATCCGAAGAAATAAACTTAAGCGTACAAGATAAAGTGCGCATCACCCGCAAGCTGGACGACCTCGGCGTACATTACGTCGAGGGCGGCTGGCCCGGGTCGAATGCCACAGATAAGGAATTCTTCCAGGAAATCCAAAACTACGCGCTCAAGAACTGCAAAATATCAGCCTTCGGTTCAACTCATATGAACCGCCTTACTCCCGAAAATGACCCTAACCTGAACGCCCTGATTGAATCAGGAGCCAAAGCTATGTCCATTTTCGGCAAAACATGGGACTTCCACGCCACCAGCGCGCTAGGTGTCACTCTCGAAAGAAATATCGAACTGATCAGCAACAGCATCGGCTACCTGCGTCCACATGTGGAAGAGCTGTTCTTTGATGCCGAGCACTTTTTTGACGGCTTCAAGGCCAACCCCGAATTCACCATCAGCTGCCTTAAAGCTGCACATGAAGCAGGTGCTGATGTGCTCGTACTTTGCGACACCAACGGTGGTTCAATGCCGGAAGAAGTCGCAGAAGCATGCAAGACCGTGCTGGAAAAAATCCCCGGTTGCAACATCGGCATCCATGCCCACAATGATTGCGACCTTGCGGTAGCCAACTCACTTGCAGCGGTCAAAAACGGCGCAATCCAGATTCAAGGAACTATGAACGGATATGGAGAGAGATGCGGTAACGCCAACCTTTGCTCCATCATCCCCAACCTTGAACTCAAGCTCGGTTATGAGACCATCGGCAAAGATAAACTGATCAAACTGAAGGAAACTTCCACCTACATCACTGAAATCGCCAACCTGCGCCCCTTTCTGCGCCAACCCTTTGTTGGACAGGCCGCATTCGCGCACAAAGGCGGTGTACATGTCAGTGCCGTGCTCAAAGATTCCACCAGCTACGAACACATTGATCCCCTGCTGGTCGGTAATGACCGCCGCGTGCTGCTCTCCGACCTTTCCGGTAAGAGTAACGTACTCTATAAAGCCAAGCAGTACGGTTACGACCTCGATAAAAATGATCCTGCAGTGCAGACCATTCTGGCCGACATCAAGGAACGTGAATCCATCGGATTTGAATATTCAGCAGCCGAGGCTTCCTTTGAACTGCTCTTCTTCAAAGCCATGGGCTGGTCCAAGCGCTACTTTGAGTTCATTAACTTCTTTGTAGTCGATGCCAAACGTAAAAACGATTCCGAGCCTTTTTCCGAGGCCACTGTTATCGTAAAAGTCCATGGACAGGAAAACCATACCGCAGCTTCAGGTGACGGTCCGGTTAACGCCCTTGACAAAGCACTGCGTAAGGCACTTGAGCCTTTCTATCCGTCATTAAAAGAAGTTCGTTTACAGGACTTTAAGGTAAGAGTATTGTCCGGAGCTGTACGTCAGGCAGCGGGAACGAGTTCCAACGTCCGTCTGCTTATTGAATCCACTGACGGCAAAAGCCAGTGGACCACCATGGGCGTCAGCCACAACATCATTGAAGCAAGCTGGCAGGCCCTTGTGGACTCCATCAACTATAAGCTCTTCAAGGATGATCCTCAAAAATGGCCATCAAGATAACAGGACAATACACCGAACCGTGCAGAATCTCCGTTCTTTGTGACAATGAATCCCTGAATGCAAACCTCGGTAAGGAATGGGGACTTTCCATGGCCCTTGAACTTCCGGGAAATGACCTCTGGCTCTGGGATTGCAGCGCAAGCGACCTTTTCCTAAAAAATGCCGACGCTATGAATATTGACGTCAGCAAGGCCAAGGGGCTGGCAATCAGCCATGGTCACTGGGATCATACCGGAGGCATGGACGCGCTCATGGAAGCTGATTTTATGGGACCTGTTTATGCCCATCCTGATTTTGCCAACAAGCGTTATTCAAAAGAAGATGACGGTTCCGCCAAGGATGCATCTTTCCATTGTGAGTATCCGGGAACAATCATTGTCCGCGATGATGTGGAGCTGGAAGACGGGCTGTTCATGATCACCGAAATTCCGCGTCGCGACGGTTTATTTGAAGCGACTAAGGATTTATTCATCGATCAGGAAATGACTCAGGTCGATCACGTCAATGATGACGCTTTTATGCTGCTCATGAGCAATTCCGGCCCGATCGTAGTGCTCGGCTGCTGTCACAGTGGTCTGGCTAACTCACTCTACCATATGCGGGACCTGACCGGGATTAATTCCGTACATGCCATTCTTGGCGGTCTTCACCTCTACTCTGCTGAGAAGGCAGAATACGAAAACACCGCCAAGGTCATTGAGGAGTTCAACCCCAAGATTGTCTCTCCCGGTCACTGTACTGGAAAAGACGGCTTCGAATTCCTGAAAAAAAGGCTTTCCTGCGAAGTGGTACCCATGGGTTCCGGTTCGATTTATGAATTCTGATTCTGCTAGCTAAATTAATCCATAAAAAAGGTCCGTTAAGTTAATCTCAACGGACCTTTTATTTTGTACTTTTCGAAAGAGCTTACAAATCAAACCCGATCATCTTTGCAAGTTCAGGATCATTTTCACCTATCAGGGCTTTATCCCAATAGCAGTTCTGGAGTTGCCAGAGATCAACCGGTAATTCAATCATACGAGCCCGTTCGATAACTCCACGAATGCTGTCCCATAAGGTAAGATCATTATGCAGCATCGTGCAGAGCTGCTTAGCCAACTGCTCAACAAAATAATCGAGATCAGGATGGTCCCGGCCGACTTTTTTAATAAAGTTCAGGGAATCTTCGCCGATATTATCACCGGAAAAGATATAATTCCATGCCAGCCCGGGCCATAACTTACGCCACTTTGGTGCCCAAGTCTGAGAAGTCTGGTAATCTTCAAAGTCATTGAATAAAACAGGTCCACACCCGGTGTTCAAAATCTGGCCTTCCCATGCCTTATGGGCAAATCTGTTAACCCATGTAAGCGCGAGGGACTGTTTTTTCTTCCATGAAATTTCCGTGAGCGGATAATGTTCAATCTGCCCTGCAGGCAGGGATATTTCAATTGATCCGGTAAGGACCCGCTCCCCTTTCTCCCATTTCCAGCTGTATTCTTTTACTTCCGACTCAAGTTGCCAACGGATTTCAGCCTCGCCACGAGCCACAACAAGGGAAGCATCGTTGACCCTGATAAGAACAGAAACACCGGGCCATTCAATGCGTCCTTCTTCTCCGGGCAAGGGGAAAACTCCTTCAACATATAGTCGAGCCAAGGCCTGCCCGATAAGGCTTCCCGGAGTTTCACTCTGAGGCTTGATCTTGCTGTTCCAGAGATCGATGGTTGAACCATAGCGCTCTTCATTGGATCTTGCTTCCCCGGCTATGGAAAGGAATTTCTCTTCCATGCCGATCAGTCCGGTTTCCTGAGCAATTTCGATAGCCCGTAAAGCAAATCCCATGTTATTAATTGGCTCTAAGCGCGCAAGATCATCAAAAAACCACCCACAACTTGCGAAAGAAGAAAGAGCCCATTTCTGCATGGACAGCAATTTCCAACCCATATCAGCTTCGGCACTTTCTTCAGAAACCTTAAAGTTCTGCTTGAAGAATTGTACTTCAGTAACCATACCGCTTAGAACAGTCCCATACTCCACCAAGGCCTTGCGGGAATTCTTGAAAATCTTATCACCATGGTTAAAATAGTGAGCGTTCATCAAAGTTTTGATTGCATCAAGCCCTTCCCGTAGAGGTCTTCTCCATTGCTGATTCCAGTCAGGATGCCCTCCGGTACAGCAGCCGCAGTCATTGCGCCAGCGCTCAATACCGTGATAGCAACTCCATGAAGAATCTTCACGAATCTTTACCTTACGGGTCGGTGGACGCTTTTCAAGATAAGCCCCGTAGTTTAGCAACGAAATTCCATCACGTTCTTCAATGGCTTGAGCCAATACATAAGCCAGCGCCATTTCGCCGAATTCCACATGATGTCCGTACGTCTCACCGTCAGTTCCGATAGAGAGGAGACCTTCTGCGGAAGCTCCTGAAAGCTTAGTCCAGAATTCATCTCCATTTTTGAGCAAACCTTCAAAAGCAATGGCCTGAGAAAGGCCGCCATCGTAAAAGAAGACAGAGATAGTCCGGCCTGAAGGCAATTCCACAAGATACGGTTCTTTTATGTTGAGAGAATATTCGTCCACTTCCTGCCAATCATCAGTCCCCAGTTCTGCAATTGCTTCCGCCTGCCGTGGGGCCAGCAATGTGAAGGCAATGCCATGATCTGCTAGGGTTTCAAGGGTATCGGTATTACAGGCGGTTTCAGAAAGCCACATACCTTCAGGTCTGCGTTTAAACCGGGATTCAAAATCCGCAATAGCCCATGCCACTTCGGCATCACGGTCAAGCTCTGAGGCAAGGGGCATGATTACGTGGTGGTAAATCTGAGCAATGGCATTACCATGCCCCCAGCGTTTGAGGCTTAAGGCATCACCTTCAAGGATCTTGGCGTAAAGGGCCGGTTCGGACCGTTCAATCCAGCGGAATAGGGTCGGTCCCACATTAAAACTCATCCATTCATAACAATTGATGATATCAAAAATGCCGTCACTGCCCATACGTCTGGCCCATGCAAGCGGTCCATAACTTTCACGGCAGATACGCTCATTCCAGTGTCGGAATGGAGCCGCACTTCCTTCAGGAAAAATCATATCCAGCCACGGATCTTCACGGGGAGGCTGATAAAAGTGACCATGAACGCACAAAAATTTACCCGACATATGTTCTCCTTACGGTTTGAGGCCAGTTTTGTGGATAGTAACTCAATGATTCTATTAAATCCAACAGAAAACATAATTGTGGCAACATATTAACAGCCAAAACCAAAAAGGCAGTGAG
Source organism: Maridesulfovibrio sp. (assembly GCF_965230075.1). Taxonomy (GTDB): domain Bacteria; phylum Desulfobacterota; class Desulfovibrionia; order Desulfovibrionales; family Desulfovibrionaceae; genus Maridesulfovibrio. The sequence goes on from NZ_OZ245945.1 coordinate 2,128,817, forward strand.
TTACCTCACTGCCTTGGAAAATCAAACCGTCAGAAAAACTATTTCACGTAACCAGCCTGTTTAAGCATACGCGAAGCCCGATCTGCCAGTACAAAGCCGCTCTCATATAATATTGCCGGACCTTTAAGAGAAATTTTATTAATGTACCCGACATCAAGCAAAACATTAAGAATATCGTCGGCAAAGGCTTCCAGCATGATACTTTTGGGAGCAATACCCCGAAAAAGTGAAATTCTTGAAAGATGGAAAATATCGATCAAAGCCCTAATATGAACCTTGTCCAAAATTTCATTGATTTCAACATCTATGCCGCAGAATGTCTCCCAATCTTTGTCCTTTACTTCCTCGCCGAGCCTGTCAAATTCCTTTTCAGCCTTGCGTGAAACCCTGTATCCCTCGAGATTATTCCCACAGGATGTACAGATACTGCCCTCATCTATTAAGCCGGACTCAAGAAGTTCATTAATTAGTTCCGGATCATATATATAGGCTTCCCGCTTAGGCAGAAGTCCGTGATACCTTTCAATTTTGGAATAACTCCTAATATGTTTCAAGAGTTGCATATGTCGTTCATTTAGAACCATGGGGCATAAATCTCCATTGTTTGCATGTATTATCCGAATACACTCGGCAAACACCCCTTAGTTGTTACTGAACAATTTTTCTACCACTTTTGTGTTACAGTTTTCCGCTAATGCCAATACTAAAGAAGGAAAATAGAAGCGGAGTTACTCACAAACTGAGCAACTCCGCTTCAAGGTGTATATTAAGGACTGAAAAATAAAGTGTTATTCTTAACTGAAAAGTCTCAGCAAAGGCTTTGACTTTTTTTTGGGCCTACTTTTGTGAATGAAACTGCCGGTAGGCATTTTAACGAACAGATTCTGGCAGGAATAACACTCCCAGTGCTTGGACCGTTCCTGAAGCCTGATCAGGACTCCATCTCGGTCGTAGCAAACCTGGCAATAAGGACCAGTTTTTTCATTATCCTCATCAATCCAATATTTTTGTCCGTCAAATTCCATGCACTCAGCAAGGTCAAGAATCTCGGCAACCTCTTTAATCTGAGATCGCAACTCTTTATTTTCCTCATACATGTTTAGATAGTCTTCCTGAATGATTCTCAAAAGACTTTCCGCATCGCGGTCACGCCCCTCATTGAATAATTCAAGAACTTTCCTGAAGTTGGTTGCGTGGAGATTTTTTTTACTCATTTTTCCGCCCTATCCTTACAGTATTTTTTGTGAACACCTGCTTACTGTATCGACAATGCAGTAATTTCCTTTAGGGACAAGGGAAAAAACTTTTTTTCATACCATTGACAGCACCATATCCGATCCATATATCAACATTGCCCGACAAGCGGTATAAACTTCATCCCGCTTGAGGATTATCAATATTAAAATAATATATTTCATTTAAATATAAGGAGATAAACATGGCACACTCCATAGAGCAATTCAAAGCAACTCTGGATGAACATCACGAATGGCCCTGCGACTACACCTTTAAGTTTATTGTACCCAGTAAATCTCTGGATGAACTCAAATCCATGATTGACGGATTCCCTTACACTGAAAAAGATTCCAAAACAGGCAAATACACCAGCGTAACCGTGATTATCCATGCCAACAGCTCTGATGTAATCCTGAACATCTATGAGAAAGCAGCAACCATTGAAGGCCTTATTTCACTGTAAATAATGAAGCAACTCCGGGTTGACTTCCATCACGCCTTGTTTAAAGATAATGCCGCTCATTTTTGAGCATTTTTTTATTTTCAAGTTTACGCCAAAATGGTTGTTTAATTTTCCACAGCGTACCGATTTTTGTTCATACCACTATTAATAAGCCGAAATATCTGCTTTTGTTTTGAACATAATCTCTGTCGTTAATGTGAGTGACTTAAACGGCTTTTAATCAAATATTATATCCTTAAGATAGTTCCGGAGGACTTTTCCAGTCATGAGCGATTATAAAAAGACCCTGTGTCTGCCCAAGACAAAATTTCCCATGAAGGCCAACCTCAAACAACGCGAGCCCGAAATGCTTAAGCGTTGGGAGGAAACCGGGGTGTACGAAAAAATGGTTGACGCCAACGCTGATGCCGAACAGTACGTCCTTCACGACGGCCCCCCGTATGCTAACGGTCACATTCACATGGGCACAGCCATGAACAAGGTCCTCAAGGACATTATCGTTAAGTCCCGCAACCTGCAGGGCATGAAAGCCGAATACGTTCCCGGTTGGGACTGCCACGGCCTGCCCATTGAGCATAAGGTTGAACAGGAACTCAAGAAAAAGAAAAAAGAACTGCCCACTACCGTTATCCGCCGTCTCTGCCGCGAATACGCAGAAAAATTCGTCGGCATCCAGCGCAAGGAATTCAAGCGCCTCGGCGTACTCGGTAACTGGGAAGATCCTTACCTGACCATGAAGCCCGAATACGAAGCAGCAACTGCCCGTGAACTTGGTCGTCTCATGGAAAAAGGCTCTGTTGTACGCGGTAAGAAGCCCATTCACTGGTGCTGCGACTGCCGTACCGCACTTGCTGAAGCGGAAGTTGAATACGAAGATCACACTTCTCCTTCCATCTACGTGCGCTTTCCCCTGAACGATGAAAAAGTTCTGAAAGCACTGCCCGAAGATGCTGCATCCAAAGTGGACCTTTCCCGCACCTACGTGTGCATCTGGACCACCACTCCCTGGACCATCCCCGACAACATGGCGGTAGCTGTTCATCCTGAATTTGAATACGTTGTTGCCGAAGTTAACGGCGACTACTACATCCTTGCTGAAAGACTGCTGCCCGTTTGTGCTGAGTCCTTCGGTTGGGAAAGCTGGAATGTACTGGCTACCGTTCCGGGCACCAAGCTCGAAGGCGCAGTTGCCAAGCATCCCATCTACAACCGCGAATCTCCCATCGTACTGGCAGATTACGTAACTCTTGATTCCGGTACCGGTTGTGTTCACACAGCTCCCGGTCACGGTCGTGAAGACTTTGAAACCGGTCTCAAGAACGGCCTTGAAATTTACTCCCCCATGAACAACAGTGGTGTGTTCCTCAATGAAGTGGAATTCTTTGCCGGTATGAATGTTTGGGAAGCCAACCCCAAAGTCATCGAAAAACTCGAAGAGCTGGGCAACCTTCTCGCACAGGAAAAAATCACCCACTCCTACCCTCACTGCTGGCGCTGTAAAGAGCCGGTCATCTTCCGCGCCACCACTCAGTGGTTCGTCGGTATGGACGAAAATGACCTGCGCGCCAAGGCACTCAAGGCCATTAAAGATGACGTTGAGTGGATTCCCGCATGGGGTGAAAACCGCATCTATAGCATGGTTGAAAACCGCCCTGACTGGTGTATCTCCCGTCAGCGTAACTGGGGTGTACCCATCATCGCACTGATCTGTGAAGACTGCGACGAAGTATACAACGATCCCGAATGGGTTTTCTCCGTAGTAGACGAATTCGAAAAACACGAACGCGGCTGTGACTACTGGTTTGAAAAATCCGTAGAAGAAATCGCTCCCGACGGTCTCAAATGCCCCAAATGCGGCGGCAACCACTGGGCCAAAGAAGACGATATCCTCGACGTATGGTTTGATTCCGGCACCAGTTACGCTGCTGTTGTTGAAAAACGCAAAGAACACCGCTTCCCCGCAGATCTGTACCTCGAAGGTTCCGACCAGCACCGCGGCTGGTTCCACAGCTCCCTACTCGCATCCGTTGGTACCCGCGACGTGCCTCCCTACAAAACCGTACTGACTCACGGCTATGTAGTTGATAAGAATGGTCGCAAGATGTCCAAGTCCATCGGTAACGTTATCGCACCTCAGGAAATCATCGACCAGCACGGTGCTGAAATCCTGCGTATGTGGGTTTCCGCAGTTAACTATCAGGAAGACGTTCGTATCTCCGACGAAATCCTGAGCCGCATGGTTGATACCTACCGCCGCGTACGTAACACCTGCCGCTACATTCTCGGTAACCTGAACGGTTTCAACCCCGAGACTGACGCTGTTGCACCTGCTGAAATGCTGCCCATCGACCATTTTGCACTTGATCTGGTCAACCGTCAGCACGAGGTCATCCAGAAGGCTTACGCAAACTTTGAATTCCACAAAGTTTACCATACCCTGCACAACCTCTGCACCACTGAGCTGTCTTCCTTCTACCTTGATATCATCAAGGACAGACTCTACGTGTCCGGCGAGAAGAGCCTTGAACGCCGCTCCGCCCAGACCGTACTCTGGCAGACCATGCTCATGCTGCTTAAAGATATGGCTCCGATCCTTTCCTTCACCGCTGAGGAAGCATACTCTCACATGCCTGAAGAAATGAAAGGTTCCGCTGAAACTGTCTTCGCTATCCGTCCCGAACTGCTCAAAGCAGAAATCGACGACGCTGAGCGCAAAAGATGGGAACTGCTCATGGAAGTTCGTACCGAAGCCACCAAGGCAATCGAACCCCTGCGCCGCGAAAAGGTCATCGGTCACTCTCTCGATACCAAGATCACCCTCTTCGCCAACGAAGACATTGCCAAGGCTCTGGAAGGCATTGAGCGCCGCGAATTCTTCATCGTATCCGGTGTCGAGATCAAACCGCAGGCCGAAGCTTCCGACGATGCAGTTAAGCCTGAAGAACTCGAAGGGCTCTCCATCAAGGTTGAAAAAGCACAGGGTGAGAAATGCAGCCGTTGCTGGAGATATGATACTCTCGGCACAAACGCTGAACACCCCGAGCTCTGCCCGCGCTGCGCAGCAGTTCTCGCCGGTTAATCTCTCGCTCTTTGTAAATTGAATATGAATGCCCCGCCCTTCCTTCGAAGGCCGGGGCATTTTTTAAAATGTCTCTGACGGCTAAGGAAGGAAAACTTTTGCAAAAGTTTTCCTTTCCTAGATCCCATCCTTTCAAAACCTTTTAGTATGCTTCGCAAATAACGCATTAAGGCGACCTTCGAATGAACAAGTATTTTTTAGCTGGGATCATTTCTGTTGTGACTTTGGTCTTGGATCAGGTCACTAAAATTGCGGTCCGCGAAAAGATGGTCCTTTGGACATCTGAAGTTGTCATTCCCGGATTCTTTAATCTGGTGCATGTGGTCAATAAAGGCGCGGCATTCGGATTCCTGAACCGTGCGGACATTACATGGCAACGCAACTTCTTTGTTGTGGTTACCATTATTGCACTTGGCGCAATCGCGATGTTGCTTAAATCTGTTGAGGAAAAAGACAAATTTCAAATTGTAGGACTTGGTCTTGTATTAGGCGGAGCCATCGGCAACCTGATTGATCGCATCCTTTACCACGAAGTGACCGACTTTCTGGACTTTTACTACGGATCACATCACTATCCAGCTTTCAACGTAGCGGACATAGCCATTTGCTTAGGCGCTTTTGCCATGATCATTTCATTCTATAAAAATAAATAACAATGAATCCGATCCTGTTCAGCATAGGTTCCATAAATATTTATGCCTACAGCGTATACCTGACTGCCGGGTGTCTGCTGGGGATGGGTTGGGCCATGCGCGCAGCAAGGCTTTGGGAGCTGGATTACAAACTTGCTCCGGTCACCGGAATAATCGCGGTAGTCAGCGGTATTATCGGCGCACGGGCACTTTATGTGGGCCTCTATCCGCAGGAATTTGCGGGGAGCCTGCTTAAAGTATTTTATATCTGGCAGGGCGGACTTGTTTTTTCCGGTGCAATTCTCTTCGGATCACTGGCTGGACTGCTCTACCTGCGCTCCAAACAACAGCCGATCATGGATTGGCTGGACTGCTTTGCACCGGGTATTGCATTGGGGCAGGCTGTTGGTCGTGTGGGCTGTTTCTTTGCCGGATGCTGTTATGGAAAACCGACAGACATGCCATGGGGTGTGACTTTCAGGAACACTGATTCTCTGGCACCGCTCTTTCAATCTCTACACCCGACCCAGCTTTACCATTCCCTTGCCGGATTAGTCACATTCCTGATTCTGGTCATAGCCGGAAACCATATCAAGACCGAAGGCCGCATTACCGGGCTATTCCTGATATTGTTTTCTGTGTTTAGATTTATTATTGAATTTTTCAGGGCGGATTACCGGGGCGAACTCGGTCCGCTGTCCATGACTCAGTTCATAACACTTGTCTTTTTCGCAATTGGTATATACCTGTTATCAATATACAAAAAAAGGAGCACCTAATGTTCTTCGGATCAATTCCCAATCTTCCCATGGAAACCTGGATCATCATCCTCGGCAGTGTCGGTCTTTTTGCAGCCTTGACACTTTTCGCTATATGGGATGCATTCAACAGGGAATTTCCGTCCAACATGGAAAAGGTCGGCTGGATACAGCTTTCTATCTTCATTCCATTTTTAGGCTGTCTGGCTTATTTTCTTCTCGGTAGAAAAAGGGGGAAAAAGTATAATGAAAAATAACATGAAGAATTCTCTTATTGCTGCCCTGATTGCCTTTCCTCTGGCTACCGGCGTAAGCGGCTGCGTAACCACATCCGATATGGATAAACTGCGCATGGAATTGCGCCAGACCAGATCCCAGCTCAACAAAAAAATCGACAACGTCGAGCAGCAGACAGCAGCCGACAACGTCACCCTGCGCGAAGAAATCAAAAAATCAAGTTCCCCGGTTCAGACCCAGCAGGCAAATATGTATGCTGAAGTAAACGCCCTGAAAATGCAGGTCGCCAAGCTTCAGGGTACAGTCATTACCATGTCCGAAGCCGTGAACAGACTTGATGCCGGAGACACCAACAGCACCGAATCTCTGGAAGAGCTTTCCCAGAAGGTCGAAAACATGCGTCTGGCCCTTGAAAGCCAGCTGGCTATCGATCTCGGACTGATCAAAGCACAGGCTCCCAAAGATAAAGCAACTCAGGCAGCCATTGCCAACGCCACTGAAGCCATGGGCGGAATTGCCGCTGTAGTAGCACCTGAGCCCCAAAAAGTTGAGCCCGCTGATCCCGCACAGGCCCTGTACGACAAGGGGCTTGCTCTGTTTAAGGAGCGTAAATACAAAGACGCTATCAGGGATATGGCTGAATTTACCAAGACTTTCCCTAAACATAAGCTTGTTCCCAACGCCATTTTCTGGGAAGGTGAATGTTACTACCAGCTCAAGGATTACGCCAATGCCGCCCTCAAATATCAGGTTGTCATTGCCAAGCACTCCAAGAGCAACAAATACAAATCCGCACTGCTTAAGCAGGGACTCTGCCTGATCAAACTGGGCAAAACCAAATCAGGACGCTATATTCTTGAAGACCTTATCAAGAAAGCCCCTGACTCCGCTGAAGCAAAGCGCGCCAAAAGCATCATCAAGAACTTAAAATAATCTAACCGGATATAATACGATGACCGAGAGCAAGAACTTTAACAAAATTATCCACCTGTCCTTCCCACCGAACACTTCCGGCCGTCCGGTCGTGTGCAATCTGGGCAAACTCTACAACCTCAGCTTCAACATTCTCAAAGCTGACATCAACCCCAGACTTGAAGGCAGCATGACCCTTGAGATCACCGGTCTTGAAGAAGATTACCACAAGGGAATTAACTACCTGAAAGAAAACGGCGTACGCCTAATTCCCGTTGCCCAGAAAATCGCAAGGGACGAAGAATCCTGTATGCATTGCGGCATGTGCCTCGCCATGTGCCCCACCGGAGCACTTTCTCTGGAACAAGAAACCCGTCTGGTAATCTTCGATCTGGAACAGTGTACTGCCTGCGGTCTGTGTACCAAGGTCTGTCCCGTACGGGCCATGGAAGTCGATCCGCAGGATTAGTTCAGCACAACAAACAAGGGAATCCAAATGGACCGGGACACTCCGCACTACGCAAGTGTAAAAACACGAATCAAAGGACACGGACGCATCTCTTCTTCTCTGGAGAGTCAACCCGTGTATCGGGGATTTACCGGGATGAAAAAACACCCGGCTGAAGAACTCGATGATTCAAAAGTTCCGGAGTGGCTTAGAGTCTATGTTACTGAACTCGACCGCAAGCTGGATCAGCTGCTGGGAATGCAGAGTAAGAAAGACCTTAAGCAGGATTTTCCCATAGATATTGAAATAATAAAAATTTCCGGCAACGGAATGACCTTTCGCTCAGATTCCGTCACAGCACCATGCATAATGGAGATTGTGGCGGAAATTGAGCAGATTCCTTTACGACTTGCCGGAGCAAAAGGTCGTGTTAAAGCTGGTAAAAAAGATAATTACTGGGTAATGAAATTTGAAAAAATCAGGGAACACGACCTTGAATCCATCATCCAGTTTGTTTTCAGCGAACAGCGTGAAATAATCAGGACTGAAAAGCTGGGTTAGCCCTGCAACGTTAATATAAAAGCCAACGCCAAGGAGAGCGCAGTGATTCATGATGATCAGATAGTGCGGGAGATGATGGAAAAGGTCTCCGAAGACCTGAGTAAAAGCCTCAAGGAAAGTATTGCCCAAGCAGTGCAGAAAGAAATTTCCAAGAGCATGTCTCAGACCCTTCTGGAAGGAGAATTTTACCGCCGCATCAACATTGACCTGCAGAACGGTCTCCGTGACATTTATCAGGAAGTAGCCAAGGCCAAGAAAGGCCCTGCCGGATCAGCAGAACCTGTTGTCTGTGTTGATTCCGATCCTGACCAGCTTTTCAACGAAGCATCCGACCAGCTCGACGCCATCATGCGCACCACCGAGAAAGCCACGCAGGACATCATGGATATTCTTGAGAAAACTCAGGAAACCCAATTCGCCCTTGCCAATATCATCAAGGCTTTTGAATCCGGCGGTGTAAAAAAAGAACAGCGCGTCGAATTGGCCAACATCAACGACACCTTAGGTCAGGATATCATGACCATCATGACCACCCTCTCCTTTCAGGACCTTACCGGACAGCGTATCAAGATCATCATCGAGACCATCAAGAGTGTTGAGAAGATCGTCCTTGATCTGTACATGTCCACCGGGCTGAAAATCAAAGCCCGTGAAGAAGCCCCGGAAAAATCCCTTGAGCAGCTCGATCAGGAAACTGAAAACAAAATGAGCGAACTCAAAGGCCCCACCGAAAAGGCCGATCAGGGTGATGTTGATGATTTGTTGGCGTCGCTTGGGTTGTAATTATTTTGGGACGCCTTTGGCGTAGTTTATTGATAGGAAAATTTAATAGCGGGAAGCCCCTTCTTTGGATGGGGCTTCCCGCTATTTTAGGTTAGAAAAAAAGGTAATTGGTCTTTAATATCTTTCAAATTGTCCAATAAGCCTTGCACCTTCTTAACACCTGAAACTATGCCAATTTCTTTATACAGAGCAAGTGATTCTCTCCAAATTTTCTCAGCACCTTCAAGATCAACCTGAGCTAGACGAACAACACCTATGTTGCTATATTGAATAGCAATAATTTCCTTACTTCCTAATTCTTGCCCAATCCTGAGTGCGTCATTATAAAATTTTTTAGCACCTTCAAGATCCTCCTGAGAAAAACGAAGGTTACCTAAATTGGCATATTGTACAGCCATCCTTTCCTTATTACCTAACTCCTCACCTATTTTGAGAGCCTTTATATAAAACTCTTCCGCACCTTCAAAGTCTCCCTGATCATATCGAATTAGGCCCAGATTACCATAATGAATAGCATTACGATCTTTCAAAGATAAGTATTTACCAATATATAAAGCTTCTTTAAGTAACTCTTCCGCTCCTTCAAGATCTCCCTTAATCTGACAAATTCTCCCCAGATTACCGTAGTTCGCTGAAATTCTTTCTAGAGAAGCTAATTTTTTATCAATCTTTAGAGCTTTATTATAAAACTGTTCCGCACTTTCAAGTTCCCCCTGAATTTCACGGATTAGACCAAGGTTGGAGTAAACAACAGCCATACCATCTTTACACCCCCGCTCTTCTTCAATAGTTAATGATTTCAAGTAATACTTCTCTGCACCACTAAGATCTCCCCGTATTTGACAAATGGTACCGAGATTAGAATAAGCTGCTGCAGCTGACTCTTTATCATTAATATTGATTTGCAATATTTTTTTATATGCTTTCTCTGCCTCTTCTAACTCACCAAGTGATTTGCGCAACAACCCCAGACTATTCCATCCCTCTGCACATTCTGGATCAAGTTCAACTGATTTTTGATATACCTTAACAGCCTCTCTAGGATTATCCATATAAGTCAAAGCCCCCATACGCCTATAGGCTTGAGCTGCCTTTATATATCTTTCTTTACCAGCCTCAACATTTTTCTTTGCTTCTTCAGCAAAAAATGCCTTAGCTAAGTCAGAATTACCTTTCGCAAGTTCGGCTTCTGCTTGTGCGGCATAATCATCATCTTCAGGACTATCCTGCGGCTCACGCAAACCATCAATAACATCCTTGAGCGCTTTAATTTCCTCGTCTTTAGACTGGAGGACTTGTTGAGTATCCTTCAAATCTTCATATAATTTTTCAGCCAAAATTTGTGATTCTTCACGAGCAGAAACTGTAACGTTTACCTCAACATTCTGGGCAGATATATCTTTCCCCTTGCGTTTAAATAGTCCAAAAAAATGAATACCTACAGGATAAGCAGCAAACCCAACACCTAAAACCGCAAGTTTTGTAGTAAGATTAAGGCCCCAAAACCAGGCAACACCCGGCATAGCCATAACAGCATCAACTATCTGAGTAGAATCAAACAAAAAAACTCCCCCTTATATCAAAAGCAAACCACCAATTATCACAATCCCATTTTCTAAAATGCTTAACGATACAAATACGATCCGTCAATACAGAATGACAATTTACACAACTCCATAAAAAATCCCCCGCAACCATCAGGCTGCGGGGGATTTCACAATTTATCAATCAGATATATTTATTTCTTAATCCGGGGAAATCCGGTCAGGATACTCAGCACTGCTACTACTGCAAGGATGAAACAGTAATGCATGTTGCCAATGATCTCGAGCGGGGAAAGTCCGGATATGGAGCCGGCCAGCAGGACCTGTGCGCCATAAGGAATGAGTCCCTGTACTACGCAGGAGAAGATATCCAGCAGACTTGCGCTGCGGCGGGGATCAACATTGTGGCTTTCGGCGATTTCCTTGGCCATGCCCCCGGTGAGGATGATGGCTACGGTGTTGTTCGCGGTGCAAAGGTCAGACATTACGGAAAGAGCACTGATGCTGAACTCACCGGCCTTGGTGGACTTGGTGCCCTTGGTCAGCTTGCCGATGAAGTTGATGATGTAGGTGATACCGCCGTGGAACTTGATCAGCTCACCAAGACCGCCCACCAGTAGGGAAAGCACGAGGATTTCCTGCATTCCGGTAAAACCTTTGTAGATGTCCTGAGAGAAAGTCAGCAGATTGAAGCTGTCTATGGAGGCAAAACCAACCAGCCCGGTGAAAACGATACCTGCGCCGAGAACGACGAATACGTTCACGCCAAGCACGGCCATAACCAGAATAGTGATGTAAGGCAGAACCTTAAGCAAGCTGTATCCGCCCTCGGCTACCACCTGACCGCCCTCACCCGCTACATAGAGAATCACGATGGTGACCAATGCGGCTGGTAAGGCTATGAGTAAGTTCATCTTGAACTTATCACTCATCTTACAGCCCTGAGTACGGGTTGCGGCGATGGTGGTATCGGAGATCATGGACAGGTTATCACCGAACATAGCTCCGCCAACAACAGCGCCCATTAGCACTGCAGAAGAAATATCAGTTTTTCCGGCAACCCCTACAGCGATAGGCGCGATAGCGGCGATGGTACCCATGGAAGTACCCATGGCAGTAGCAATGAAAGCAGCGATTACGAACAGTCCGGGCAAGACCATGGATGCAGGAACAATGGACAGACCGAGGTTAACAGTAGACTCAACACCGCCAATGGATTTTGCGACAGATGCAAATCCGCCCGCCAGCAGGTAGATCATACACATGGTAACAATACCCGGCTCACCTGCACCGCGCAGGAAGATATTGATCTTGTCGTTGAGCTTGTCCTTACCCATCCAGATTGCCCAAGCGATTGCAGGCAGAATGGCCACGGTGGCGGAGAGCTGGTAGAAAGCCATGCTGGTTCCGTTCATGGTCAGGAAAAATCCGGTTCCAATAAAAATCACCAAAAATAGAGCCAATGGCGCTAAGGCCAAACCGTTTGCTTCCTGTTTCATAGTACTATATTCCTATATAAAGAGTTAGACATATAGTTCGAGTAAAAAAGATCTCCGCATGGCGGAGCTATTGTTCGAACCACTTTAAGAAAATCAACGTAAGTAACTACTTATCTATTGAAAAAAGTAATTTTTGCGCTAAATTTTCATTATTTGCGCTACTGAGGAGCTATAAATGCTCACCTTTTGACGGTTATGTCAACAAAAACCCAACAGGTATCCTTAAAGCTTAACTTAAAGAAAAAGCTCCTTCCATACATATCCAATACGAAAGGAGCTTTTAAATCAGACTATATAAAATAAATTAGTACTCAATTTCTACTGCAGATGAAGCGCGGATAGCACGTTCTTTCGCGTCTTCGACATCATCACCGAGAGCAAGGGCAACGCCCAGACGGCGTACACCGTCACATTCGCCCTTTCCGAAGATGAGTACTTTAGTATCAGCTTCCTCGAGAGCCTTGTCCACATTGGCGAACGCCGGAGCTTCAGACTTGCCGTTGGAAAGGATTACGCTGGATGCAGCGGCCCCGTACTGGCGGATTGCCGGAATGGGCAGGCCGAGAATGGCGCGGACATGCAGTGCGAACTCGCTCAAATCCTGAGAAATCACGGTCACCAGTCCGGTATCGTGGGGACGGGGGGAAACTTCGCTGAAAATGACTTCCTCACCCTTGATGAACAGCTCCACGCCGAAAAGCCCTCTGCCGCCAAGGGCATCGGTGATTCTAAGTGCGTAGTCCTGAGCATTGGCAAGAGCTGCATCAGACATGGGCTGGGGCTGCCATGATTCACGGTAATCACCGTCATCCTGTCTGTGTCCTATGGGCGCGCAGTAGGAAGTACCACCTGCATGGCGTACAGTGAGCAAAGTAATCTCATAGTCGAAATCTACAAAGCTTTCTACGATGATGCGACCTTCACCTGTACGTCCTCCGGACTGGGAGTAATCCCAAGCGCGGTCGATATCTGCTTCGGATTTTACAGTGCTCTGCCCTTTACCGGAAGAACTCATAACCGGCTTGATTACACAAGGAATGCCGATTTCCTTTACTGCTTCAAGGTATTCTTCCTTGGTATCAGCAAATTTGTAGGGAGAAGTTTTCAAGCCCACTTCCTCTGCTGCCAAGCGGCGGATGCCTTCGCGGTCCATGGTCAGACGGGTGGCGCGGGCTGTGGGAACTACGTTGAAGCCTTCCTTTTCCAGCTCGAGAAGAGTCTCAGTGGCAATAGCTTCAATTTCCGGCACGATAAAATCAGGCTTTTCAGTTTCAACAACGCGGCGCAATTCTACTGCATCAAGCATGGAAATCACGTAGCTGCGGTGCGCGACCTGCATGGCCGGGGTATTTTCATACCTGTCCACGACAATGACCTCAACGCCGAGACGCTGAGCTTCAATGACAACCTCTTTACCAAGTTCACCACCGCCAAGCAGCATCATTTTGCGGGCGGAAGCAGTTCCGGCAGTTCCGAGAGTGACCATAGATTTTACTCCGTAAGATGTTTTGTCTTGTGGGAAATTTATTTCGTTTGGGTGTGCTTCTAGTCTCACAAGACAAGCAAAAATTCAAGGAATTAGATGCGCCCTTCTCCTTGTCATCGATATCCCCCTGTTGTATTTTGAGCATCTGAACTAAGCAGCCTTTAAAAGGAGTATCCTTATTAATATGGATAAGAAAAAAGCAATCCTCGCCGTAAGCGGTGCCAGCGGAACTATTTATGCGGTCAAGCTTGCTCAGCACCTCGGTTCAGCCGAGAACGTTGAGCTGCACCTGATCATTTCCGATGCCGCCCTGAAGGTGATGGAACTTGAAACTGAATTTAAACCAGAAGACCTGACCGGATGCGCAGATTTCGTATACCGACAGGAGAACATAGCCGCGCCTCCAGCCAGCGGATCATGGCAGCATGATGGAATGATCATCTGCCCCTGCTCCATGGCTACTCTTGCGGCAATTGCACAGGGGTTGGGTAACAACCTGCTCCACCGGGCCGCGGACGTCTGCCTCAAGGAACGACGCAAACTGGTTCTGGTTACACGCGAAACCCCGTTAAACCTGATCCATATCCGTAACATGGAAACCGCAACACTTGCCGGGGCAACGATTATGCCCGCATCACCGGGATTTTACCATGCTCCCAGAAGTCTGGAGGACATGGCCTCACATATGGCAGGACGAATTCTTGAACAAATGGGAATCCCCCATAACCTGTACCTCCGCTGGGGAGAGGAATCTTCGAGGTAAATATGAAACACGTATTCACATGGAACGGACATTCCAACTTCACAATCCAGTCTAACGACAAAACCGTAATCATCGATCCTTTCTTTGAAGGTAATCCTACAGCATCCGCAACATGGGAATCAATCAGCAAGGCAGATGCCGTGCTGGTAACCCACGACCATGGTGATCACATCGGGCAGGCAGTGGAAATATGCAAGGCCACCGGAGCCACACTGGTCTGTATTTTCGATCTGGTTGAAAAAATGGTCGGTCTGGGCATAGATCAGAACAATATAATCGGCATGAACATCGGCGGTACTGTTTCCGTAGCCGGAATCAAAATCAAAATGGTGCAGGCAATGCACTCCTCTGCCACCGGAGCACCTGCAGGATACATCCTCACTTACGAAGATGATTACTGCGTATACTTTGCCGGAGATACCGGGCTGTTCGCTTCGATGGAACTGTTCGGCAAGCTGCACGACATCGATGTAGCCCTGCTGCCCACCGGAGGCTGGTTCACAATGGACTCAAAAGACGCAGCCTACGCCTGCAAACTGCTGGGTTGCAAAACCGCAATTCCCATGCACTTCGGCACCTTCCCCATTCTGGAACAGGATGCCATTGACTTCAAAGAAGCATGTTCCGAACTGGCTCCAGAGTGTAAAGTGGTTGAACTGGAAATCGGAAAAGAACAAGAAGTTTAGTTGCCTCTTACCTAAATAAGTGAGAACGCGAAGCATATTAAAAGTTTTTGGGATTCTTAAACCCTTTTTACAAAAAGGGTTTAAGCCGCCGGAGGCATCTTAGACCTCCCTAAAAGCATCAAAAATCTGCTGGGCGCGCTTTTTGCCGATCCCCTGAACATTAGAGAGGTCTTCTACGGAGGCCTCTTTCATTTTCTGCACAGAACCGAACTCATCCCAAAGCAGACGTGCTGTCTTAGGACCGATACCGGGCAGGGAAAGGACCTCGCTCTGCAAAACCTTCTTCTTGCGCGACTTACGCTGCCTGCCGATGACAAAACGATGCGCTTCGTCACGAACGCGCTGCAAATATAAAAGTTCCGGACTCCCACCTTTAAGTGGCAGATGATTCTTACGCCCGGGCCTGAAAATACGGTCCTCAAGCTCGCCGGCCTTACGGGTCGGCCCTTTGGCAATGGAAGCCAAATGCGGGATAGGCTCGTCATACTTCCAGTTCTCAGCAAAAGCCTTTTCAACCGAAGCAAGCTGACCCTTACCACCATCTATTAATATAAGGTCCGCCCACGGCGGTCCGGAATCAATACGCTTGATCACCCAATGGAAAAGAGCCGCGTAGTCATCTGAGGAGTGCTCCAGTTCCGGAAAAGCATAGTTACGGTACTGCGATTTCTCCGGCTTGGCTTCTTCAAAAACGACCATACCTACACGCATGCCCTCCCCGCCAAGATGGGAGGCATCAATACATTCTATGCGCTGCGGCGGACCGGAAAGCTTTAACTTAGCGGCCAGAAGATCAAGAATATTATCGTTATTCTTTTCCTTCTCTTTCAGGCCAAGGGCTGCATTCTTACGAGCAATCTCCAGCAGCCTTTTCTCCTCAGTACTGTGCGGAGTTACAATGCGCACGGTGGACTTGCTACGCTCGCTGAGAAGCTCAGCAGTTCCTTGCATATCAAACTCATAAGGCACGAAAAGCTTGGGGGGAATAAATTTGGTTGAAGAATAGAACTGAGAAACAAAGCTGTTCAACACTTCCTCACCATCTTCAAGGCTAAGTCCCGGCCAAAAGAAATGCTTTTTATCAAGCAAACGCCCTTTCCTGATGAAAAGCAGTCCCAGCCCCACCCCCTGTGATGATTCCGCAAGCGCAATAACGTCGATATCCGAACGCTCACCGAGAACCACGGATTGTTTCTCCACGGTTTTCTGAATGGCTTTGATCTGATCACGATATTTGGCGGCATTTTCAAAATCCAATACTTCTGAAGCTTCCTCCATCTGCCGGCGCAAGGAACCGATCAGATCTCCAGCCTTGCCGGAAAGGAGCATCTCAACCTGATGAACCAATTCCATGTAGTCCTGCCGAGGCACCACGTTCACGCATGGCCCAAGACATTGCCCGATGTCATGATATAAACAAGGCCGCACGCGGTTGCGAAAAGCTGAGTCTGAACATTTACGCAGGGGAAAGACCTTACCCAGCACTTTCCAAGTTTCGCGGGCGAAATAACTGGAGGTGTAAGGACCAAAGTAGACAGAACCATCGCGAACAACCTTACGGGTCATGCGCAAACGAGGGTATTCAGATTTCTTATCCAGCTGAAAAAGGACATATTGCTTGTCATCACGGAGGACCACATTATAACGCGGCCTGTGTTTTTTGATCAGGCTGGCTTCAAGCAGCAGGGCTTCTTTCTCAGTCCCGGTAACAAGGGTATCAATAGAATTGATTTTGGATACCAGCACCCGGGTCTTGGGCGTATGCTTATGCATAGCCCGGAAATACGATGCCAATCTTTTGCGCAACTCCCGCGCCTTCCCTACATATATAATACGCCCTGATGAATCCTTCATCAGATATACACCGGGTAATGCCGGGAAATCCGCACTGTTAAACTCAAAAGCCATTAATCGTGCCACCTTTTTCATCTGCCATATGGTTAAAACCCAGACCTATATCCCTCCATACTCACTGTCAATAAAGGGACTTTAGCAATTTGACAGTTTGAATTAATTTTCATCCAAACTTTGATTTTGCCATATTTTTAATTTAATAGTCTTACAGCCCATTACTAAATGGATCAAATTATTTTGCTCTGCGGGTAGTTATGAAATCAAGCAGTAATTAAAACAGACCACAACAATATATGGCAGATGACTTTTAACATTTCATTCAGCAAAAGAAGGTTAACATGAAAAAAATTGCAATCCTTGCAGTCCTGACCACACTGGTTCTGGGCTTCGCAACAAGTTCATCAGCAGTTGACATTGAAGCCAAAGGCAAAATTCAATTTCAGATGAATGTTATCGACAATCAGAATTTCCTGTCTACAGAAGACGGTGGCACCAGCGAAGACGACCTAAACTTCTGGTTCCGTGCCCGTACTGAGTTTCGCTTTGTTGCCAACGAAAACCTCTGGGCAGTTCTGTACACAGAATACAAGAACCGCATAGGTAACGGTCATATTAACGAATCCGCCAGCGACAATGACGACGGCCTGTACGTTAAGCGTGCATACCTCCAGTACCGCTACCCCGGCACTGAAGTTTTAACCTCCGCCGGTATCCTCTCCGTCAACCTGCCCGGTGCAGCTGCAGGCAACATCGTTCTTGCTGACGCCGACCTCGGAACTTTCATGGTTGAAACTCCTATTACCGACCAAATCGCTATTGCCGGTGCTTTCATCCGTAACACTGACCGTTACGAAAACGATGGTGCTACCAACAAAAGAGACGAGCTGGACATCTTCTACGCAGCTCTGCCCATCACAATAGATGGTATGTCTGCCACCCCATACTTTGCATACTCCGTAATCGGCGACAAAGCAGTCAATGATGCAGGTGCAACCTTGCCGGGTCTTGCTGGTCCCG
The DNA here is from genome assembly GCF_965230075.1 of Maridesulfovibrio sp. Lineage (GTDB taxonomy): Bacteria > Desulfobacterota > Desulfovibrionia > Desulfovibrionales > Desulfovibrionaceae > Maridesulfovibrio. Next base: position 2,146,775 of record NZ_OZ245945.1, read on the forward strand.
TTGGCTCCGCTCAAACCAAAAACGCTAATGCATGGTGGCTCGGTACTTCCTTCTCCATGGACATGTTCGACCCTATCGTCTTCGACGCTGACATCGTTTACGGTTCTGTAGATGCCGATGCTAAAGACAATGATCGCTCCGGTCTGTTTCTTGATGCATCTCTGGCCTACACAGCACTGGACTTCGTTCAGCCTAAAATTCTGTTCGCCTACTCCACTGGTGAAGATGACGATACCGCTAACGGTTCCGAACGTCTCCCCATTATCAGTAACGACTGGGCCTTCGGTACTACTTACTTCGGTGGCTCTGCTCTGACTGAAACAGACTTCGACAACGTAGAACAGCTCGGTTTCTGGACCGTAGGTGTCTCTCTCGAAAAAATTTCCTTCTTCGAGAAACTGAGCCACGACATTCATTTCCTGTACATTCAGGGTACTAACGATGCTGGTCTTATTAAAAATCACAGCGCAAACCTGGCCAACATCACCGATGACGGGAACTTCTTGACAGATGAAGACCACGCAATCGAAATCGACTTCAACACCAATTACCAGATCTATGACGAACTGGCAGCAATTGTTGAATTCGGTTACGTTGATGTCGATCTTGACAAAAACACTTGGGAAAACGTTTCCGCCCGTGGCGGTAAAACCGATCCCATGCTCAAATTAGCAGTTGGACTGGTTTACTCATTCTAAATAAATAGAAGTCAGCAACCATGATATTGTGGGCCGGAAGTATATGCTTCCGGCCCTTTTTGTTTCTAGTGCTGAAAAAATGACACCAGACCTGTCCCGTTTCGTACTGCTCATGAGTGTAAAATTTTTTGAACCACGCTTCAAAGAATACTATTTAATGCTCTGTAATGGAAAATTGGCTTAAATAAAGGATTTTGCCCTGAATTGAAAAAGTCTAGAAAATATCTATGCTTCAAAGGGGGCAACGCGAGTAAAATTTTTTATACGGTAAAATTTTTTTTACCCTTGTCAAAAAAATGTAATTTTTAGCTTGCCATGAAGTTCGTGAAGAGCTAGAACTGTCTCTGAAGGTAGGCGTCAGGCAATCGTGCTTAAACATTTATTTCAGCAAAAGGAATAATAAAAATGAAAAAACTTGCTATTCTTGCAGTACTGGCATGCATGGTCTTCGGCTTTGCTGCTTCTGCATCTGCAGTTGAACTGGACGCTAAAGGTCAGTTCCAGTTCCAGATGAACCTCATCGACAACGCTGACTTTCTCGGTGAGAAAGACGGTGGTAACAGCGACGACGACCTGAACTTCTGGTTCCGTGCTCGTACCGAATTCCGTTTCATCGCAAACGAAAACCTCTGGGCAGTTCTGTACACTGAGTACAAGAACCGCGTAGGTAACGGCCACACTAACGAATCCGCTTCCGATAACGACAGCGGTCTCTACGTTAAGCGTGCTTACCTCCAGTACCGTTTCCCCGGCACCGAAGTTCTGACTTCTGCTGGTATCCTCTCCGTTAACCTTCCCGGTGCTGTAACCGGTAACATGGTTCTCGGTGATGCTGACCTCGGTACTTTCATGGTTGAAACCCCCATCACTGACGAAATCGCTCTTGCTGGTGCTTTCATCCGCCACACCGACCGTCTCGAAGACGATGGTGCTAACAACCTCAGAGACGAACTGGACATCTTCTACGCAGCTGTTCCTGTTACCCTCGACGGTATCTCTGCAACTCCTTACTTTGCATACTCCGTAATCGGTGACCGCGCTGTTGCTACCGGTAGAACTGTACAGGGCTTCTCCGGTCCCGTAGGTTCCGTACAGACCAAAAATGCTAACGCATGGTGGCTCGGTACTTCCTTCTCCATGGACATGTTTGATCCCATCGTTTTCGCAGCTGACATCGTTTACGGTTCCGTAGACGCTGACGCTAAAGACAACGATCGTTCCGGTCTCCTCGTCGACGCTTCTGTTGCTTACACTGGCCTCGACTTCGTACAGCCTAAAGTTCTGTTCGCATACTCCACCGGTGAAGACGACAAAACCGACAACGGTTCTGAGCGTCTGCCCGTAGTATCCAACGACTGGGCTCTCGGTAACTCCTTCTACTTCGGTGGTACTGACCTGACCGGTACTGACGCTGACCTCGACAACGCTGAACAGCTCGGTTTCTGGGCTCTCGGCCTGTCTCTCGACGATATCTCCTTCTTCGAGAAACTTACCCACAGACTTACTTTCATGTACGTTCAGGGTACCAACGACAAAGACCTCATCAAAAACCAGGGTGCTGCTATTGCCGCAGGCAACAACTTCATCCAGGCTGATGGTAACTTCCTGACCACCGAAGACCACGTTTTCGCAATCGACTTCAACACCAACTACCAGATCTACGACGAACTGGCAGCTATCGCTGAATTCGGTTACGCTGACGTTGACCTCGACAAAGGCACCTGGGAAAACTCCGGTGTTAACGGCCGCCTGAAAACCAAGCAGGATCCCTGCCTGAAGTTCGCTGTTGGTCTCGTTTACAAGTTCTAAGAAATCTTAGAAATTTAGCATAGCCTTGACGCCGGGGGCCGGGAGTTTATACTCCCGGCCCCTTTTTTATTTGCTTACAAAAGCCGACACAAAGGCACACTCCACTCCCCATTTTCAAATTAGTCCTAATGCTAAACCATCAGCCCTTTATAAACGATATATATTTAAAATATTGGACAAAAGTACGAGAGTCTCCCAGACAAATGTCTAATGTTCTAACCCTGCAAGATCACTAGAGTCCCTGACGAGTGAAAAGGTAGGCGCCAGGCAATCGTGCTATTATTCAGCAATAGGATTAAATAAATGAAAAAACTTGTTATTCTTGCAGTACTCGCATGCATGGTCATGGGCTATGCAGCTTCTGCTTCCGCAGTTGATCTGGAAGCTAAAGGTCAAATCCAGTTCCAGATGAACCTCATCGACAACGCTGACTTTCTCGGTGAGAAAGACGGTGGTAACAGCGACGACGACCTGAACTTCTGGTTCCGTGCTCGTACTGAATTCCGTTTCGTCGCTAACGAAAATCTCTGGGCAGTTCTGTACACCGAGTACAAAAACCGCCTCGGTAATGGTCACATCAACGAATCCTCTTCCGACAACGATGATGGCCTCTACGTTAAGCGTGCATACCTGCAGTATCGTTTCCCCGGCACCGAAGTTCTAACGTCTGCCGGTATTCTTTCTGTCAACATGCCCGGCGCAGTTACCGGTTCTATGATCCTCGGTGACTCTGACCTCGGAACTTTCATGGTTGAAACTCCAATAACCGACCAGGTTGCTGTCGCTGGTGCTTTCATCCGTTACGCCGACGATCACATTCAGGATGGCGTCAACACCAACGAAAAGGACGAACTGGACATTTTCTATGCAGCAGCCCCCATCACCCTTGAGGGCATCTCTGCTACCCCTTACTTTATGTACTCCATCATAGGTAAAGACGTTGCAGCAATCCCTGCAGGTCTCCAGAGCGCAAAACAGGTGGGCATGGACAAGAACTCCTACGCTTGGTGGCTCGGTACTTCTTTTGAAATGGACATGTTCGATCCCATCGTTTTCGCCGCTGACATAGCTTACGGTTCCGTAGAAGCTGACGCTAAAGAAAATGATCGTTCCGGTCTCATGTTCGACGCTTCTCTCGCTTACACCGGCCTGAACTTCGTACAGCCCAAACTGAAATTCGCATACTCCACCGGTGAAGATGACAAAACCGATAACGGTTCTGAGCGCCTGCCCACCATCGCCAACGACTGGGATATGGGCAGCTATTACTTCGGCGCATCCGGATTGACCGGTACCGGAGTTGACCTCGACGATGCTCAGCAGGTTGGTCTGTGGACCGTCGGTCTTGCTTTTGAAAACATCTCCTTCTTCGAAAAACTGAGCCACACCATCAATATCATATACGCTCAGGGCACTAACGACGAAGACCTGATCAAGAACAACAACGCTCTCAACAATATCTCTGCTGACGGTAAGTTCCTGACCACCAAAGACCATGTTTTCGCTGTTGACTTCAACACCAACTACCAGATCTACGACGAACTGGCAGCTATCGTTGAATTCGGTTACGCAGTTGTAGATCTCGACGAAGACGTATGGCAGAACTACACCACTGGCAGCCTCCAGACCAAACAGGATCCCAACTTCAAGCTCGCTCTTGGTCTCGTTTACAAGTTCTAAGAAATCTTAGAGCTTCAGTATTGCCTTGACGCCGAGGGCCGGGAGTATGAACTCCCGGCCCTTTTTATTTTCCTACCTGCGGCAACCTATTCTTCTCGACTTTTGATGAGCATTACGTTAAGGGTCAACACATCTTAAAGACATCTCTTCGTAAGATACCATACTCACCAATCACATCCTAAGGACACTTCTATGCCTTGCAGAGATATTACCTATTCCGGACAGCAGGATTGGCCGGAAATCAAGAAATGGCTCGAACTCAGAGTCAACCCTGACAGCAAAGTAGACTCCATTGTCAAAGACATCCTCTCAAAAGTAAAAACCGAAGGTGACGCTGCCCTCGTTGATTACACCAAACAGTTCGACTGCCCGGATTTCACCCATTCCATGCTTAAGGTCAGCCGCGACCAGCGCGGCCTTGCCTATGCGGAGATTGAATCTCAAGATCTCGAAATCATCGAAGAAGCAATCCGCAATATCAGAAATTTCCACCGCAAACAGGTTGAAGAATCATGGTGGACCACCGGAGAAGACGGAACAATCCTCGGACAGCTGGTACGCCCGGTTGATCGCGTAGGCCTGTACGTTCCCGGCGGTCAGGGCGGGGAAACCCCGCTCATCTCCAGCATGATCATGAACGCTGTCCCCGCACAGGTTGCCGGGGTAAAAGAAATCGCGGTAATATCCCCTCCTCGTAAGGACGGGACCTTAAACCCCTACATCCTCGCCACCGCTCAGGAACTGGGAATCACCGAAATTTACGCTTCCGGTTCAGCATGGGCTATCGGAGCTCTTGCTTACGGAACCGATACTATTGCACCCTGTGATGTTATCGCAGGCCCGGGCAACATCTTTGTTGCCACTGCCAAGGGCCAGCTTGTCGGTGAAGTTGGTATCGACATGATTGCCGGCCCCAGTGAAGTTGCTATCCTTGCGGATGGTGATTCTGATCCGGCATGGATCGCCGCAGACCTGCTTTCTCAGGCTGAACACGACCCACTCGCTTCCTCCATCCTCGTCACCTGGGATGATGAGCTGGGCGTAAAAGTAAAATACGAACTCAAGAAACAGGCCGATCTTCTCCCCAGAGGCGAAATCGCCCTTAAATCCCTTGAAGACTGGGGCGCGATCGTCAAGGTTCCCGACCTCAAAACCGGTATTGATTTCGTCAACCGCATGGCTCCTGAACATTTGGAGCTTGCCTATGACGAACCATGGGCCACCCTCGGCCAGATCAAACATGCCGGAGCAATCTTCATGGGCCACTTCACCCCTGAACCCGTAGGCGACTATTTCGCCGGTCCCAACCACGTACTACCCACTGTTGGAACTGCAAGATTTTCTTCTGCACTTTCAGTGGAGACATTTACTAAGAAGACAAGTCTGATCTATACTGATCAGGATTATATCAACCGCCACGGCGGTAAAATTGCTAGGCTGGCAAGGCTCGAAGGACTCGAGGCGCACGCCCGTTCTGTTGAAACCAGATTAAAATAAGAGGATACGCGGATGTCCAAGCATGTTATTGAAACTGATATCAAGGAACTGAAACTTCTCTCCCGCGGAAAAGTCCGCGATATATACGAAGTGGATGATGACAAGCTTCTGCTGGTTACCACCGACAGAATTTCTGCTTACGACGTCATCATGCCCAACCCCATTGATGACAAGGGTAAGATCCTGAACCAGATCACCCTTTTCTGGATGGACATGTTCAAGGACATCGTTCCCAACCACCTGATCGCATCCAAAGTAGACGACTACCCTGAAGTTCTCCACAAATACCGAGACCAGCTGGAAGGACGTTCCGTACTGGTAAAAAAAGCCAAGCCCCTGCCCATCGAGTGCATTGTACGCGGTTACATCACCGGTTCCGGCTGGAAAGATTACCAGAACACCGGCGAAGTCTGCGGTCACAAGCTGCCCGAAGGACTCAAAGAATCCGAAATGCTGGAACAGCCTCTGTTCACCCCCTCCACCAAAGCGGAACTGGGTGAGCACGATGAAAACATTTCTGTAGAAAAAGCTACTGAAATGCTCGGCAAAGAACTCTTTGACAAGGTTCAGGAAGCAACCCTTTCCATCTACAAGCGCGGTCGTGACTACGCTCGTGAAAAGGGAATCATCATTGCTGACACCAAGTTTGAATTCGGTATCTATGACGGCGAACTGATCATCATTGATGAAGTCCTGACTCCGGACTCCTCCCGTTTCTGGCCTGTAGAAGGTTACGAAGCCGGAAAATCCCAGCCCAGCTTTGATAAGCAGTTCCTGCGCGACTGGCTTACTGAAATCAAATTCAACAAACAGCCTCCGGCTCCCGAAGTACCTGAAGAAATCGCAACAAAAACCCGCGATAAGTACATGGAAGCATTCAAGCTCTTGACTGAAAGCGAACTTGACGCTTAATAGCTTTTAAAAAGCAAGTATAAAAAAGGAGATATCAATGCTTCTGAAAGGTAAAAAAGCACTGATTTTCGGTGTTGCTAACAAAAAAAGCATTGCTTACGGCATCGCCAAGCAGTTTAAAGAACATGGTGCTGAACTGGCTTTCAGCTATGTTAACGATGCCATCAAAAAACGTGTTGAGCCCATCAGTGAAGAACTGGACGGCGCATTCACTTTCCAGTGTGATGTGCAGAGCGATGAAAGCATCGCCGCTTCTGTTGAAGAAGTAAAAAAACAGTGGGGAGACTTTGACATTCTCATCCACTCTGTAGCTTTCGCCAACCGTGACGATCTCAAAAACCGCTACATTGAAACTTCCCGCGACGGTTTCCACCTCGCCATGGATGTTTCCGCATACTCTCTGGTAAGCCTCTGCAACGCATACGAAGATATGATCAAGCCCGGCGGTTCCGTCATGGCCATGACCTATCTCGGATCAAGCAGAGTTATCACCAACTACAATGTAATGGGTGTTGCCAAAGCAACTCTCGAAGCTAGCGTCCGCTACCTTGCTGTTGACCTCGGCGAAAAAGATGTCCGCATCAATGCCATAAGCGCAGGTCCTATCAAGACCCTCGCTGCTTCCGGCATCTCCAGCTTCAAAGACATCTTCAGACACATTGAAGAGCGCGCTCCGCTCAAACGCAATGTAACCACTGAAGATGTAGGCAAGACTGCAGTTTACTATGCATCTGACCTTTCCGCCGGTGTTACCGGGGAAACCCACTTCGTGGATTGCGGTTACAACATTCTCGGAATTTAATTTCCGACCGGATCTCGAATCCCATGGCCGGAAGCTTTTTTAAGCTTCCGGCTTTTTTATTTTTAAGATATAGTCTCATTCCTGCTTGACAGGACTGAGTGAAGGGAATAAACATCCCTTTTGCCTTGCCCTTATATAGGAAAGGGCCATAGACCATAAGGAGGAGTTAATATGCTCAGAAAGTATGAAGTACTTTTGCTTTTGAGCCCCGAACTTGCGAGCGACAGCCGCAAAGAACTCGTTGAGGGACTCATCGCAATTATCGACCGCGAAGGCGGTAAAATGGATGAGATCGACGATTGGGGTTCCCGCCAGCTGGCTTACCCTGTCCAGAACCAGACCCGTGGATACTATGTCCGCCTCATTTTCGACGCACCCGGTCCGCTGGTTGCTGAACTCGAGCGCAACATCCGTATCACCGATGGTATCTTCAAGTTCGTAACTGTTAAACTTGATGAAACCGCTAAGGCAGAGGAGGCTTAATCATGGCATTCAAAAGAAAATTCACACCCAAAAGAAAGTTCTGCCGCTTCTGCGCGGATAAGAACCTTCCCCTCGATTATAAACGTCCTGACATTCTCAAGGACTTCGTAACCGAGCGCGGCAAAATTATTGCCCGCAGAATCACCGGTACCTGCGCTAAGCATCAGCGCCGTCTGACCACTGAAATCAAGCGTTCCAGACAGATGGCTCTCATGCACTACACTACTGTGCATAGCACCGATGTTAAGAAAAAGAGCATCTAGGGGGACGACATGAAACTTATTTTACGTGCCGATGTAGACGCTCTTGGTAGTCTTGGTGACATTGTTACCGTTAAAGCTGGTTATGGCCGCAACTACCTGATTCCTCAGGGACTGGCTATGCCCGCTTCCGAAGCTAACCTCAAGCAGTTCGAGCTTGAAAAAAGAAAGCTTCAGGAAATGGCTGACAATCTCCGCACTCAGGCAGAAGGTCTTCGTGACAAACTGGCTGAAGTTGAAGTTAACATTGAAGTTCGTGTCGGTGAAGGCGACAAACTGTACGGTTCCGTAACCGCAGTTAACATCGCTGACGCTCTCGCAGAAATGGATTTCGAAATCGACCGCAGAAAAATCCTGCTGTCCGATCCTATCCGTTCCCTCGGTGAGTACGACATCGAAATTAAACTCCACCCCGAAGTTCGTGGTGAAGTTAAACTGGTTGTAGCCAAAGTTGGCGGACCGGTTGAAGAAGAGCCCGCTGAAGAGGTTGAAGCTCCCGCTGAAACCGAAGTAGCTGAAGATGCAGAAGAAGCAACAGAAGCGTAAATCAGGCTCAGACTACAATTCGGGCGGAGCGTCTAACGACGCTTCGTCCGATCTTTTGCGTAAAGTCCCGCCGCACAACCTTGAAGCCGAACAGGCTGTTCTTGGCGGGGTTTTTCTTAGTAACACTATATTCAACGACCTCGTTGACATCGTCAAATCCGACGATTTCTACTCCCCTGCTCATCAGGAAATTTTTCGGGCCTTTGAGACCCTCTATACGCGCAACGCCCCCATCGACCTGATCACCGTCAGTGAATACCTCACTGCCGCAGACAAAATCGATTCCGTGGGCGGTCCTGTGTATCTTGCCGAGCTTGCAAACTCAGTTATCAGTTCTGCAAACGCTCTGCACCATGCTGAAATCGTAGCTGAAAAAAGCATCCAGCGCAGTCTGATCGATGCCGCCGCCAACATCATCAACGAAAGCTTCGATACTCAGAACGTCAAGGAATTGCTCGACCATTCCGAGCAGTCCATCTTCGACATTACTGACTCCAAGAAGAATACTACTATCAAGGGCAGTAAAGCGATCATTACTGAAGTTTTTCAGGACCTTGAACAAAGGGCTGACCAGACTTCGCTGATTACCGGTATCCCGACCACCTACCACAAATTTGATGAGATGACCGCGGGTCTGCAGAATTCTGACCTGATCATCATTGCAGGACGTCCAAGTATGGGTAAAACAGCGTTCGCCCTGAACGTTGCCATGCGCGCGGCCCTGCATTCCGGGGTTACCACTGCTGTATTCTCCCTTGAGATGGCTATGGGTCAGCTCATGACTCGTATGCTTGCTTGTCATGGTAAAGTAGATCTTTCCCGCCTCAGAACCGGTTCTCTTGACGACGAAGACTGGGCCAAGCTTTATGATGCTGCTCAGGACTTGACACAAGCGCCTATTTTTATTGATGATACACCTGCTATTTCCACCATGGAACTGCGCGCACGCTGTAGACGCCTAAAATCACAGCACAATCTCGGGCTGGTCATGATTGACTACCTGCAGTTGATGCGCTCCAGTGCGCGGACTGATTCCCGCGAACAGGAAATTTCTGACATTTCAAGAACCCTCAAAGCTCTGGCTAAAGAGTTAAACATACCTGTAATCGCCCTGTCACAGCTTAACCGTAAGGTTGAAGAACGTACCGACAAACGCCCCATGATGTCTGACTTGCGTGAATCCGGTGCTATTGAGCAGGATGCTGATATTATTCTCTTTCTCTATCGTGAAGACTTCTACAATAAGAAAGAAGATAAACCGCTGACAAACACTGCTGAAGTCATCATCGGTAAACAGCGTAACGGTCCGACAGGTATTTGCGAACTGGCCTTCCTGGGCCCGTATACCGCCTTTGAGAATCTTGCTGCCGAACCATATCCGTCTGAATACGACGATGAATAATCCGGTATTATTTATGACGTGATGCACTTAAAAACACCTACACGGAGAAAATTATGTATTTTCATGAAGCCGAGACCCTTGAAAGGGGTAAACTGGAAGAACTCCAAGTTCAAAGACTGAAGAAAACCATCGAGCTGGCTGCAAATTCTCCGTATTATAGTGAAGTTTTTAAGAAGAACAGCATCGATCCATCTATCGTCAAAACTGCTGATGATATAACAAAACTGCCTTTTACCACCAAAGATGACCTGCGTTCCCAGTATCCTTACGGACTGCTGACCCAATCGCTGGATAATTTTGTGCGTCTGCACGCTTCTTCCGGTACTACCGGAACACCTACCGCAGTTCTCTACACCCAAAAGGACCTCGATACATGGGCCGACCTTATGGCCCGTTCCATGTATGCAGTGGGTGTGCGCAAAAGTGATGTGCTCCAGAATATGTCCGGTTACGGTCTGTTCACCGGGGGCCTTGGTATCCATTACGGTTCTGAACGCCTCGGCTGCCTGACCGTTCCCGCAGGAGCAGGTAACACCAAACGTCAGATCAAGCTAATCCGTGACTTCAACGTCACTGCACTGCACATCATCCCATCTTTCGCTCTTTATTTCGCGCAAAAAGTACGTGACGAAGGTTACGATCCGGCAGAAATGCCTTGGAAAATTGCCCTTATCGGTGCGGAACCACATACCGAGCACACCCGTCGTAAGATTGAAGAACTCATGTGTATCAAAGCCTACAACTCCTACGGACTGTCCGAAATGAACGGTCCGGGTGTAGCCTTTGAATGTACCGAACAGGACGGCATGCACGTCTGGGAAGATTCCTATATCGCTGAGATCATCAATCCTGAGACAGGTGAACACGTTGCTGAAGGAGAAGTTGGTGAACTGGTCATGACTACCCTGACCCGTGAAGGCATGCCCATCATCCGCTACCGAACCCGTGACCTGACCCGCTTCATCCCCGGCCAGTGTAAGTGTGGCCGTACTTCACGCCGCATTGACCGCATTATGGGCCGTGCAGATGACATGCTCATCCTTAAGGGTGTAAATATCTATCCCATGCAGATCGAAAAGATTATCATGGGTATCCCCGAAGTGGGCCAGAACTACCTCATTGAACTGTTCAAGGAAGGTCTCATGGACCAGATCAGAGTCAAGGTAGAGATTAAAGAAGAATACTTCATTGAAGATATGCGCGCGCTGCAGGGCATCCAGAAGAAGATTGCCGGCATGCTGCGTGACGAAATCCTGATCACACCCAGAGTCGAGCTGGTACAGCACAACTCCATCCCTAAAGCGGAAGGAAAAGCCGTACGCGTTGTCGACCTCAGGGATGAGGAATAAAATATGATCACCGCATTGGCAGTTCTGGTTATTCTACTCATGCTGTGCTCGCTGGCACTGCATGTATTCGGGCTTCCGGCAAACTGGCTGGTACTGGCTCTTGTTGCCGGATGGAAATTTTACCAGCCCGAAACAATGACCTGGAACTTCATTATAATTCTCGGAGTCATCGCCCTTGTCGGCGAAATCCTTGAATTTGTAGCCCAGTATTTTGGCGGAAAAAAATACGGAGCAACCGGACGCGGCAACATCGGCGCGTTCATCGGCGCAATCGGCGGAGCAATCCTTGGAGCGCCCTTCTTTTTTGGGCTAGGTGCCCTGCCCGGAGCGCTGCTTGGCTCATTCGGCGGCTGTCTTGTACTTGAACTTACCCATGGCAGAAGCTTTGATGAAGCCAAACATTCCGCATGGGGCGCGTTCTGGGGTAAGGCATTCGGCATGGCTATCAAGATCAGCCTCGGCGTCTGGATGTTTGCCATGAGTATTCCCAAGATCTGGCCTGCTTAGAATTCTGATGCGCTTTGCGCTTGAATAAATTGATTTCGCCTCCGGCGGCCAAAGGGGATAATCCCTTTGGAATCCTTATTAGATTTTTTAGAGAGGACAAACGATGAGTCTTGCTAATAAGTTCCCTGAATATCGCGGTAAAATGGAATATCACTGTCTGGGATGTAATGCCCGCTATGACGTGAATGAATTGCACTACACCTGCCCTGAATGTGGTTCTGTATTCATCCTCGAAGACCTGAACTTCGAGGAACTGAAAAAGACCAGCGGCAAAGAGTGGCGCGAAATCTTTGATGCTCGCTGCGCAACTAAAAACGACAGCCTGCGTGGTATCTTCCGCTTCTACGAACTTTTTGCTCCGGTTATGGAAGAAGATGAGATTCTTTATCTCGGTGAAGGTAACACCCCTATTGTTGCTTCCAGCCCTGCTCTTAACGAAGTTACCGGAATCACGACTGCATACAAAAACGACGGCCAGAACCCCAGCGCATCTTTTAAAGACCGTGGCATGGCCTGCGCTTTCAGCTACATCAACGCCTTGATGAACAAAAACGATTGGGATGAAATCCTGACAGTTTGCGCATCTACCGGTGACACATCTGCAGCGGCAGCCCTCTACGCTTCCTACATGAAAGAAGGCGTAAAATCCGTAGTTATCCTGCCGCAGGGTAAAGTCACCCCGCAGCAGTTGGCCCAGCCTCTGGGTAGCGGCGCAAAGGTGCTGGAAGTTCCCGGCGTATTTGATGACTGCATGAAAGTTGTTGAAAACCTCGCGGACAACTACCGTGTTGCCCTGCTCAACTCCAAGAACTCCTGGCGTATTCTGGGACAGGAATCATACGCATTCGAAGTTGCCCAGTGGTACGATTGGGACCTCAAAGGCAAATGTATCTTTGTACCCATCGGAAACGCAGGTAACATCACCGCCATCATGGCCGGTTTCCTCAAGCTCTACGAGCTTGAAATCATTACCGAACTGCCCCGCGTATTTGGTGTACAGTCTGCTCATGCCGACCCGGTTTACCGCTACTACTCTGTTGAAGATACAAACGAACGCGAATACAAGCCTGTAAAAGTACAACCCTCTGTTGCTCAGGCTGCAATGATCGGAAACCCGGTTTCCTTCCCGCGCGTGAAACATTTTGCAGAAAAATTTGAAGCTATCGGCGGCAAAAAAGCATTTCAGGTTGTTCAGGTCAGCGAACAGATGATCATGGACTCCATGCTCCTTGCCAACTCCCACGGACACATTGCCTGTACTCAGGGCGGAGAATGCTTTGCCGGACTGATTCGGGCCAAAGAACTGGGGCTGATTAGCGAGAACGAAAGCGCAGTACTCGACTCTACTGCCCACCAGCTGAAATTTATTGGCTTTCAGGACATGTATTACCAGAACGACTTTCCTGCCGAATATAAAGTTACCCCGGACTCCACCCGCGCCAACAAGCCTGAGCTTGTAATCGAAGGCAGCGAGAAAGAAAAAATGTCTGAGGCTGACTACATTTCCAAGGCAGCAGAAAACGTTGTTTCCATGCTCGGTCTGGAGAAAAAATAAGTGGCAAAAAAGGAACGCGCAGATCAGATGCTTTTTGCTCAGGGACTCTCAGAAAGCCGCGAGCAGGCCAAGCGTATGATCATGGCCGGACAGGCTCACTACCTCAAGGACGGGCAGAAACTCCCGGTAACCAAACCGGGAATGCAGCTCGATCCTGACCTTGAAATCGTAGTTAAAGGCCGTGACCGCTTTGTTAGCCGCGGCGGTTATAAACTGCTAACCGCTATTGAAGAACTCGGCCTTAATCCTGAAGGTAAAGTCGCCCTAGATGCCGGAGCCTCCACCGGAGGATTTACCGACTGTATGCTCCAGTTCGGTGCTGTCCGTGTGTATGCTGCTGATGTAGGCTACGGACAGTTGCATTGGAAGCTGCAACAGGACGAGCGGGTCACCAACCTCGAACGCATCAACTTGCGTCATGCCGAGGAAGACCTGATACCGGAAAAAGTTGATCTGGTAGTTTGCGATGTATCCTTTATTTCTTTGACCAAGATACTTCCAGCACTAGTCCGATTCCTTAAAGAAAGTGGCGAAATTGTCTGTTTGATCAAACCGCAATTCGAAGTCGGCCCCGGCCAGACAGATAAAGGCATTGTCCGCGACAAAGAACTCAGGCAGCAAGCTGTAGATATGATTGTTAATTTTGCATCTACTGAGCTTGAACTCCATCTTAAGGGCTTAGTCCCTTCGAGTATTAAGGGACCGAAAGGGAATCAGGAATACTTAGCTTATTTTGTTCGTTGATCAATTAAATCTATAGAATAGCACAAAGGCAGTCACTGAAATGTGGCTGCTTTTTTTATGTTAATCAACATATTCCACATCTTCACAATCACAATTCAAGATACAAAAGACTCAAAACAATATTAAAAGCGTTTAAAACAACACTCATTCACTATTCTTTACAACGCTATTCAATTCAGCATCACTATTACTTGTGCGCAAAAGTCAGAGATTAGCATTGTAATTTTTAGTTCATACAAGAGCAGAAACTCAACAATACTCTTCACAACAAATAAACATACACACATGTATGCAAATTTATATCAATTTAACCCTGTATTATTTTCACAGTAATTTACAATCGCGTCAATTTTACTTTACTTAATTTAACATTCAAGATAGTCAGTATATGCATTTTCTTGAGGGGATGACTTTATCATAGCTAAGTCATTAAGCATTTTCAGCATTTTTTGAAGGAGTGTATATGAGGACCAGATTTACAGCATGTCTCAGCATGTTGATTATTTTAATGGGACTGGCAATAGTCCCCGGATTCAGCACTAAAGCTGAAGCAGCAGGCTTTGCCATCTACGAGTGGGGAGCTCGCGGCAACGCCCTTGGCGGTGCCATGGTAGCAAAAGCAGACGATCCGTCTGCTGTTGCATGGAACCCTGCCGGTATCACCCAGTTGAACGGAACTCACGTTCATGCAGGTGTGGCGATGATCTCTCCCATGATGGATCTGACCACCACCTACAATGGTGTTTCCACTAAATCCAGCATGACAAAGAACTCTTACTTCCCTCCCAACGCTTTCATTACCCATCAGATTAATGATAACGTATGGCTGGGAGTCGCTACTTTTACCCGCTTCGGCCTCGGTACTGAATTCGACGAGAATTGGGCTGGTAGATACGCTTCCTACAATACCGCAATTGAAAGTTACTCACTCAACACCAACCTTGCCTATAAATTCAACGAATTTTTCTCCATGGCGGTTGGTCTTGAATTCATGAAGGTCCGCGCCGACCTCAGAAAGAAACTTGATGCAACTCCCGGCAGCCCTAAAGACCCGACTACTTACGCCGCCGATATTGACCAGCGTATTATTGTAAACGGATTCACCCCCGGCATTAACGCAGGTATTCACATTACCCCTAACGATCAGTGGAAAGTTGGTCTGTCCTGGCGCAGCAAGATGAACCACAGAGCTTCCGGCTCCGCAAGCTACGAAGTTCCTACCGGGCTTGCAGTACCTGCTAACAGATTCAATGATACTGACATTTCCATGGACATGAACACCCCGCACATGATCTTCGGTGGTGTTGAATATAAGCCCATGAAAAACCTGAGCATCGAATTTGATGCGATTTTCTCCATGTGGAGCGATTACAGCGCCATTGATTACCACTTCGATAAAGACACCGCTATCGGTCTTAACGATGTCTCTGCCACCAAAAAATGGAATGACGTCTGGAGATTCGAAGTAGGTGTTGAATACCTGCCCATCGAAGACCTCGCTCTCAGAGTCGGTTACTTCTACGACCAGAGCCCCATCCCCGATAGCTACATCGACTACATGCTGCCTACCAGTGACCGCCAGAACGTTTCCCTGGGTCTCGGCTGGAAGTATGACAACTTCAAAATCGATGCAGCCTACAACTATCTTTGGATGAAGGACCGCACCATCGAAGCAAGGCCTGCTGAAGGCATTCTTGATACTGAAATCAGCAATTCCCGCACCCACATTGTCAGCCTTGACGTTGGATTCGAATTCTAATTTCAGAGATTACAAAGAATACAAAAAGGCCCGTTCCATTTGGAACGGGCCTTTTCTTTTTATACGGGCTAAAAAACTTTATCTGCCAATACCCAGATCAATATCCATATTATCCGGGGCCTTCATTTCAACACCGTAAGTTACAGTGTATTTACCGGCAGCAGGAACCTCTATCTTCCATTCAAAGTTATCATCCTTAATCTCAGCCTTTGGCTCGGTGACTATTTCCAACTTAATACGCTTATCTCCTGACACCGGAGAAGGCTCTTGTACCAATACCTTAACCGGAGTCTTGCGACTATTCTCAAGCTCAAGGCTATATTTCCAGCTATAGGTCTGCTTGGAGCTGAACATGCCCTGCTCACCGGATTTCTTCTCTACAGTCTTGCGCTCAGCCTTAAGCATTGGGTCAGAACCGAAAAACAACTTCTTTTCCTTACCGGAGAAAGAAAAACGTTTCTTACCAATCATGGTCCCTTCCATAAACATCAGGGCTATTCCGACGGGGTAATCCTTGGCTTCAGCCAGTAATGTTTTTGAAGAAACAAAAATATCAGAGGTCAGGGAAGGACGCGCAATAAATGAGAAGTCAGATTTCCATATCTCACTTTCAACTGCATACTTGCGGGTACCACCTGCCGGAATAGTTTTTTTGCCCATCTCCCACAAAGAATATGTTGCCTTGCTGACTCGCTTGGGAGCACGTTTGAGCCCCCTGCCCATGGCTGCGACCTTAGACATAGGGGCAGCCTCCATGGCCATATTCATCTGGTCCATGGCGTAACGTTCCATTTCCGGCTCAGATTCAGGTTTAGGCTCTATCACCCAGCGTCCAAGTTCAGGCGGTGAAATTCGGGAATGCTTCTTAACCGTTGCAAGTGCAACATCGCAATTCTTGAAGTCCATACCGCTGCCCTGACGAATTTCCGCTTCAAAGGTAAACGCGACCTTCCCGGCACCCGGAAATGCATCAAGCTTATACTTAGGAGTCCAACCGCAATTACGCAGCATATAGCCTATCTTAAAATCAGCACTTTTAGCTCCCTTGGCTACCACTGACACTTTAACATTCCAGACCAGCTTGCCGCCTCCGGACATTTCCTTCAACTGACGCTGCAAGTCATTGATAAGTTCCTGCAACTCATCAATCTTGACCGTTAGTTTTGCAGATTCGGTATAAAGCTTAGAAAGATTACTAACCACCTGTCCGGCAATATTTCCCAGATCGGATGGTTTGATCTGCTGCTCTTTCCCTCGTTCTTTCCAAAAGGCAATCCCGCCGTCCACTGCCTGCTTTTGGGAAATCACGGCATTCTTTTTAAATTTCAGCTGGTCGATTTTTTTACCCAGCTCAATTGCAGCAGGAGAACGAGAGAGGTCGCTCCGCACCCATGACACATCATTAATTGCCACCCCTTTGGTCAGGGATGCTATAGTGAATGTTTCCGGCACAGCCTGCCCGGAAAGGGTAAACATTACATAGTCACCGTTTACATCACGCTTCAAGTCAGCTTTAACTTTGCTGCTGAAATCAGCACCTGAGGGATAAAATACAACCCTCTCAGCAGAAGCAAAGGCCGAACCGCAAAGCAGAACAAACAAAACCAGAGCCATGCATATACATCTTTTACGCAAATCATTATCCTCGGTTAATAATCAAATTGAAACAGACCTTGATTACTCATCATAGCAGATATTAATAAGGTTCAACAACACTCAATAAGCACCTGCTCAAATAGATTGTTCACGTTTACCTCCTCAGTTCAGCATCCCCTCGACAAATGCTTGGTTTTGATAAATAGTCGGTACGTTTGATATTCAATTTATTCACTACAACCGGAGCAAAATAATGAGCAACAAACTCTCCCTGCTCGTCTGCGGCGGTGCAGGATATATCGGCTCCCACATGACCAGAATGATCGCCGAAGCCGGACATGATGTCACAGTCTTCGACAACCTCTCCACTGGGCATGCGGAAGCACTCAAATGGGGCAAATTCATAAAGGGCGACCTGCGCAACCCTGAAGACCTTGAAAAGCTTTTTGCTGAAAATTCTTTTGATGCTGTCTTCCACTTTTCCGGACTGATTGTGGTCAGTGAATCAGTGGAAAAACCTTTTGAATATTACGACAACAATGTAACTGGTACGCTCAATCTGTTGCAGGCTATGCGTAAGCACAATGTGAATAAGTTTGTATTCTCATCCACTGCTGCAGTTTACGGTGAACCGGTAATGGATATGATCACTGAAGAACATCCGCTAAAGCCTCTTAATCCCTACGGCAGGACAAAGCTTCAGGTTGAAGAGATTTTACAGGATTACGCAGTAGCCTACGGACTGGATTCAGTCTGTTTCAGATATTTTAATGCTGCCGGCGCACACCCGGACAGCACTATCGGCGAAGCACACTCCCCTGAAACCCACCTGATCCCCAACATCCTGCTCAGCTGCATTGACGAAGGGCGCAGACTGAAAATTTTTGGTAGCGACTACCCTACACCGGACGGAACTTGTGTACGCGACTACATCCACATTCTGGACCTCTGTGACGCACATCTCAAGGCTATCGGATTTATGTCCAACAACAAAGGCGCTAATTCCTTCAACCTTGGAAACGGCAAAGGATTCAGCATACTCGATGTAATCAAGTCTTCGAGTGAAGTAATCGGAAGAAATATTCAATTCGACTATGAACCTGCAAGGGCGGGAGACTCCCCACGACTGGTAGCAGACAGCTCAAAAGCTACTGAAATGCTCAAATGGACTCCGCAATACGCCGACCTGCGTGAGATCATTGAGACAGCCTACCGCTGGCATAAAAACCCGGCATTCTAAAATTCTGACTACACAAAAAAAGAAAAAGCTGGAGTTTGCGTTAACGCAGACTCCAGCTTTCTTTTTCAACATGAATAAAGGAACTTAACGGGTAACCAACAATATATCCTGATGATTATTTGCCTTACGCCCGCACCAGCCACCAAATAGAATTTCTTTAATCTTAAACCCTCGCTGCTCAAACATATTCAAAGCAAATTTTTCATCATAACCAACAGCGTCCATGGGATCTTTGGGATCTGCAGTATAAAAGATACCATACTTGAAAAAATCATGTGTGCTTTTACCTTGATTCATCAATGCATTGGATTCCTCATTAACCAGAAAGAAAGTCGCAAAGATACGCCCTTTATCAGTAAGAACTCTGTCCATCTCCTTGATGTAGTTCATGATGTCTTCCGGCATCATATGCGTAAACACGGAGTTGAGCATGATCAGATCAAAGCAGTCATCCTCATATGGAAAGACAAAATCAGCAGCTTTGGTCTGGGCGTAGGGGTTGTATGTTGAATTAAAAATATCAACAAGTTGAAACCTGAAATTAGGGAATTCCGGAGTAATATTCTCCGTGCACCATTTGATGCCTACAGGGAAAGTATCAAAACCTTCATAGCCCCCTTCTTCGGAAAGGTACTCAAGCAATGGGAAAGCGAGCCGCCCGATTCCGCAACCGATATCCAAAACATTTTCATCAGGTTGCAGGTTCAGCTTCTCCCGGCAAAAATCAATCATCTTATTCCCGACGGCACGAAAATCCCCACCGCCAAAACAAATGTGCAAATCAGCAGGCGGCTCAGCAATATTAGTAATATCCCTCATACAACACCATTTACATCTGGTTCAGGCAATCTTCGCAGACTTCACCTTCAGGTGTCTCCGCCGAAGCCATCTTGGCAGATTTTTCCATAATCATATCAACCATCTGCTCAAATCTATCCGCAGGAAGGTATCCACGAACAGAAACTCCGTTAACAAGGAATGTGGGGGTAGCATCAATTCTGAACTCACCGGCTTCTTTTTCATCAGCCAGCAAAAATTCCTGCAACTGAGGTGAATTAAGACTCTTCTGGAGCTGATCGGGGTTAACGCCTATTTCTTCCAGAATTTTACCTAAAACTACACCCTCTTTATCTTCATAAAGTTCCTTCTGGCGGTCAAAGGCAAGATCATGGAATTTATAGGCCTTACTCTTATTAAACTGTGCAATTGCCTCGAAGACAAGAGCAAGTTCACGGGAATTCTTATGCATAGGCAGATGTTTGAATACAAGCTTGTACTTCTCGGGCTGTTCATTCACGAGCCTGCTCACAACCTTGGCTCCCTTGCTGCAATACGGACAAAGAAAATCGGTGTATTCAACAATAGTTACCGGAGCGTCAGGGTTACCAAGCATAGGTCTTTCGGCCCAAATACGTGGCTGATACGGATTTTTAATCTCCGCTACCAGCATAGCTTCACGCTTAAGCTTTTCACGCTGGTCAATGCCCTGTTCCACGATTGCCAGCATATCCATGCTGTTCTCACGCATTGCATCAATTACAATCTGAGGGTTCTCACGTATAACTTCAGCAATCTGATCCTTAAGTATCTGCTTATTCACACAACCGGAAACCATCACAACAAAACAAAGCGCGAGTGCTATTCTCTTCAGCATAAAAATCCTCTTCAGCAGCAGTTCATTAAAAAACCTCCATGCGGCCTGACCGTGGAGGTTTTTGTAAAATTATAAGTTCAAACAGGTCTGGACCTACTCAGCTCCAAGCCCGGTGACATCCTTAAATGACTCATCCCTTTTTTCGACCTTTTCGCAATAATCAGAATGAATCAGGTCCGGATCCATGGTGGGGACAGCGGGGCCACCAAAGGGAGAAGTAATAATATCATAAACACCGGAGACAACACGTCCTCCAGCATATGCAAAACCTACAAACAAGCCTCCGACATATCCTGCGGCCTGTTCAGCAGGTTCGTCATTCTCAGCAGCAAGGTCGACAGCCTGATTGGGAATCTCTAACGGAGCACTCAGAATATTGGTCATGCCACGACCCAGTTTACGGGGCGCGCGCTCAGAATAACTTTCCTCATTTCCAACATAGTTTGCAGAATTGAGAGAGCAACCGCCGAGCAGCACTGAGGACAACGACACTGCTATGAGTAATATTTGTACAAATCTTTTGGATTTAATCATCTTATCTCCTGTTCTTAAATATATGCCCATGCTCCAGTTTCCTGTCAAGACTAGCCGCGTGTTTACTGGATTATTAAAGGGTTCTGAACAGAAGTATAACAAAAAAAAGCCGTTCCCGAAGGAACGGCTTTTCATGATTTGTTCTAAAGTGGGATTACCACTGTTTCTTGCGCTGCTCTTCAAGAGCTGCTTCCTGCTCTTCAAAAGTGGCAAAGCCAGCATGATGCATGGCATCTTCAACAGTCTGATTCCAATCCCATGCAGAGTAGATGACCGGCTTGTGAAAGGTACCGCGGAAGGTGTCCATTTCCTGCCTGATGAAGGACTCTCTGGGGGAATCCATGTTGTCACGGAGCTGTTCGTTAAGTCTTCTAATCTCACCTTCGTACCAATCCTCGAGATCTTCGGGGGTCTTGTACTTTTTGATGATGTGACTATAGCCGTTCTCTTCCATGAGCTTGGCAAGGCGTTCAAAGTGACGGGCCCTGATCCACTGTCCCAGCTCACTGACCTTGATGTTCTCGGCTTCAACAGCTGCCATATCAAGCTTGGTCTGGAGATAGGTATCGGGGACAACGGAAGCGGAAACGATCCCGGCAATGCAGACTACACCGCGCAGGATGACACTGTTGGAAACACCCTGACCGCAGAAACCGATCTTCTTACTAAACTTCTGTCCGGTGAAGATAGCAGAGAGAATTGCCCAGACAACGGCTGGATCTTCTTCATCATAGATATGCTGCAGGCTGGGGTTGTCACGGTCAGTACCGAGCACCAGCTGGGTCATATCGTTGGAACCGATGGAAAATCCGTCAACTTCCTTGATGAATTCCTTACTGAGAACAGCGTTACTGGGAATCTCAGCCATAAGGATCAGTTTCAAACCGTCCTTACCGGAATCAAGATTATGAACCTGTGAGAGATAACGCTTCATGCTGCGAGCTTCTTCGATGGTACGTACAAAGGGCAGCATGATGTGCAGATTCTTACCGCCAAATACACCACGTGCAAGCTTGAAGGCTTCCAGTTCCCAGTCATGGATATTTCTGGAAACACCGCGGTAACCAAGCATGGGGTTGTCTTCGTAATGTTCAAAGAGCAAACCGCCAAGCAGGTTGTGGTATTCGTTAGTCTTGAAGTCGGTGGTTCTGTAAACAATATCCTTGCCGTAGAAGGCCATGGCGAACAGAGCCAAGCCCTGAGACAGGGTCTGGATATAATTTTCCTTACCGGTTCTTAGACCGCGGGATTTAATAATATCAGTAATGCGCTGACGCAGGGTGGTGACTTCATCCATTTCGGACTTGAGTCCCATCTTGAGAGCCACTTCTTCACGCAGTGCTTTAATCTGTTCAATGTATTCGATAACCACAGGATTATCTTTAGCCTTAACGAGCATCTCCGGCAGTTCATCAAGAGATTCAGTTCGCTTGTAGATGAACTTGAAATCAGTATGCTCTGCGTCATGGATACCGAGAACGCCACGCAGATGTTCTTCAATATCAACGGAAGTCTTTAAGGTGTAGAGAGTTTCAGTGGCATGCTCGAGATAGTGGTCAAGCTTTTTGTCGAGCTCACGCAGCTTGCGGTGCATGGCCAGAACTTCTTCAGTACCGCGTGCGGTATTAGCGTTGGCCATGGAATCCATTTCTTCGGTCAGGCCGGTCAAAGCACCTACGTACTCCCTGAGATTAATATTCAGAGAAATAAGACCGGAATCAAGCTGGGTCTTCATAACTGTGGTAAGTTTTCCATCCAGCTCATCAAGCTTATCCTGAACCAGCTTATCAAGGGTTCCGTTATCATAAGCTTCAAGGGCCAGCGGATGCACACCCACGTTACCAAGCATAAACTCAGCACGCAGCAGACCGACTTCAAAATCAGGCACTTCTCTCAGACGGGAAAGGAACAGGGACTGTCCCACGTCAGCGAGAATCAGACCAACCTTGGTCTTGGTAGCCGGAAGTTCAGCCACATTGATGGTTCCGCCCACCTCAATGAGAGGCAGTGCGCCGCGGTAGACCTTACCACGGGAGCCGTCAACAGTGATTTCCTGCCCTTCAAGGGAACGCAGGACTTCAAGTCTCTGGATACCGATGATGGCCGGAATTCCCAGTTCACGAGAGGTAATAGCTGCATGACTGGTATCGCCGCCCACGTCAGCGAGGATACCGGAAGCAATACGCATACCCGGAACCATATCCGGGTCGGTACGTTCAGCCGCGAGGATGTCACCTTTGTGGATTTTGTTCAGCTCAAGAGCAGAACGGAGATACTTTACAGTACCCTGCCCTGCTCCGCGTGATGCGCCGTTACCTTCAAGCACGACTTCAGCTTCTTCAAGCTCCTTGGGGTCAACCTCGAGCCTGCGCATGAAGATGGAATCGGGATGCTGTTCGAATTCCTCGTTCCAGCGGGTTTCAGGACGGGCCTGAACAAACCAGAGACGGTCTGCCGCATCAAGGCAGAACTCGGTATCCATAATCATACCGCCGTATGCATCACTGATGGAACGGACGCCTTTGGCGACTTCTTCAGCCTGAGCAAGGGACAGAGCCCAGCGGTAGACTGCGCCAGGCTGAACCTTTTCAACCTTGGTGCCGCCCTTTTCACTGTAAACGATCTTCTTATCCTTGCTACCCATGTTACGGACAACAACTTCAGAGCCGTCATCACGCTGGAATACGTAAAATTTATCCGGGGTGACCATGCCGCCTACAACAGCCTCACCGAGACCATAACTGGCATCAATGGAAACAAGATCCTTACGATCTGTTCCCCGGCAACCGGTAGCGGTATCAGCACTGAATGCAGTACCGGAAATAACCGGGTTGATCATACGCATGATGCAGACGGAAAGGGAGGTATTCTCAATAGCCCACTCTTTCTTGGCATCTTCGGCAATGGATGCATCGCCGGTATTCTCAGCCAAGGTAACGGCATCAAGAATGGCCTCACGACGATAGGTCATACTGCGCAGGTTATAAGCGGATGCGCAGTCCCAATGATATGCTTCGGCGCACTGGTCTTCGCCGACAATATTAAGGTAGGTGTCCTGAAGTCCGGCAAAAGCCTTTTTACGGCTGTCTTCACCGGCTGCGGAGGAACGTACGGCCACAGGCTCATTCTCAAGCCCTGCATCCTTGCAGATTGAAAGATAAGCTTCCCTGACTGCGGCTTCAACATCCTTGGGCAGTACCACTGAAAGAATCGCACTCTGCACGAGTACGGATCTTTTGCGTAACTGGTCAATTCCTTCAGGAGAGGTTGCGAAACCTTCAACAACGTTATTAATAAAAGTACGCAGCTGAATCTGAGTTTCAGTATGCTTGCCCGCTTCTTCTTTAATTACAAGAGCTATAGAACGGACAAACTTCTGTAAAAATTCACTGTCACTGTTAACTTCTTCACTGCTCCAGTCCACTGCGTTGTATTCACTGTCAACTACAGCCCTGACAACACTCGCATTGACTTTGGTTTCATCCAGCAGTTTATGGAATGCAATAGATGAAACAGCCCTGAACTGGGGAGATCTGATGCCTTCAACCTGACTGATCAATGCGGTATTATAGTTCTTTCCGCCGACCAGAAGTTCTGCATCTTCACCGATTTTAACGATATCGGCACCGGTTAGAATCAGCTTCTTTTCAAGCTGTTTTTTAGCCTGGGACTTCTTGGGAGCTGCTGTTCCCGCACTTTTAGCGGAAACTGCTTCTTCCGTCTTACCAGCCATCACTTCCTCCTTACACATCTTTGAAGATATGCTCTTGGATTTTTTTCTTTAAAATCCGGGTAAATAAGATAATCAGTAATCGAAAAGAAATTAACAGAATATAAACAGATATAGCACCCTGCTTTGGCAAAAGACAAGGGCGCTGACAATAAATGATACTGATTCGGGCGCAGGCGGAAGAACTCCGCTGCATTCCGGGCATTGCCGTGATCGGGTGAAAAGCTTCCCTTCAGTTCACCCGGCAACAGAACACAAATTCCTCAGCAGAGCCCGTATGTCAAGCAAAAACAGTATCTATCTGCATTATAAAGGCATTACCGAGCCGGAATATATCTCGTGCTGCTCACCATTGTAATCAACCACGAGCCCACCATCAGAACGCAAACCGCAGATAACTCCGCGATCCACACCTTCAGGACCATCCACAATCTTGACTTCTTCACCGAACCAGACCAGACGGTCTTGAAGTTCATAAAGAAAATCATCAGTATTCTGCATGGAAATAATCTGCTCGAAATTACCTCTGAAATGCTTGATCAATTCAACCCATGTTTCCAGAGGTCCAAGCTGCATTGTATCGGTATTAAGCTTGCCGGCAGGAACAGCATGATCGGCACGGAGTAGCTCACGGGCCGGAGCATACGATAAATTCAAGCCGATACCGACCATGGTTGCATTTCCGCGCTCCTCAATGAGAATACCTCCAGCCTTCTTGCCATCGATCAGAATATCGTTAGGCCACTTAAGCTGGGCATCAACACCAAGATCACGCAAAGCATTACAAGTCAGATACCCGACAATAAGGGGGAGAATACGGTTCCAGACAGGACGAACTTCACCGGGCTTCGCTTCCGGCAGTGCAGGCCACTTGATGGTGCCGTACACATTTCCGGGAGGAGAAATCCATTCACGCCGAACCTGTCCACGTCCGGTGTTTTGTTCAACAGCCAGTACGCTTCCCCATTCCGAAAGGTCCTCAAGGGCATTCAAGCGCCAAGCAACATCGAGACTGGAGACACAGGAACCGCAAACCGCAACAGGCACCCCCGTCCGTGAACCGGATATCCATGTTGAGTAAGTCCTGTACTCAGCATCCTCGCTGTTCCAAGGGCCGAAGTTCTCAATGTCACGCGCCCATAATGGGTGGGCCTGAAAAAGATTTTCCGGGTTGGTCTTGGGGAGAGGACTGGGGTCCTTACCGCTGATAATAGTAATTCGAGTAATCATGCTGCACTATCCCATGTTCTAAGGCTGGTTGACAAGGTTAACCCTGTTTTTATTAATACTTTAGCTTAATTATATTATTAACCAAAGCCAGCGCGATGTGCAACATTATTCTTTTTTAGAAGACTTGATCTCCCTGATCATATCAATAAGTTCTTCTTCCACATCATCAGCTTCGCTCTGGTCAATAGCATCAGAAGACCTGGAATCGCGGGTAATGGCTGCAGCAATCTTGGTAGAAATGGCAGCCAGTATGCGCTTTTTGGCTTCATCTCCGGCAATTGCCAGCAGGATACCAAGCTTGTAGTAACCAAGTTGGCGAAAAACCAATTTTAAGGTTCCGATATCCACAAAGACGATATCTTCAACGCCCTCTAGCTCATCAATAGATTTACGCTTGCGTTTCACTTCCTTAAAGTATTGCGCGCCCTTCTTTTCAACCCATTTGGATGTTGCTTCCTTGTGCAACATGCAAATATCTTCCGGAAAATCTCCAACCCCGATCTTTTTGTAGATCATCTCCGGGTTGGAATCGACAATGGATGAAAAATCATAAATATCTACAAAGTCAGAAAGAAAAACCTTGCCGCTGAACTTATTGATATCTTCAGAAAGATTCTTGGCTATATCCAGAAAATCATCAGGATTGTTGATACTCAGGTAAGTCTGCGAAGCGATCCTATTGACTGAAATCATGTTAAAGCCGATTGCGGACTTAAGATGACGATCAATCTCATGCTGCGATCCATTTGTAATTTCAGAATATTCTCGAGACAAATCATCAAGGGTTATCCCGATGGGCGCTTCCTCACTTTTGGGAGCGGTCTCAAAAATACGGTGCTTCATATGCAGCAAGCGGCAAAAGGTAAGCCAGGAATTGTCGCTACGGCTTTCAGATACAGCTCGGTCAGCTCGGGCAAGGCGGGAAGCTAAGACTCTGGTCAAATGAAACACAGTGGGATGACTTCTCTTAAGCAACAAAAGAATCAGTCTAGCGGTCAGTTCCAACAGCACGCACTCTGAAGCAGCTTCAGCTCCTGCAACCCTTTCACATTTCGAAATGATGGCCATTTCGCCGAAAAGTTCACCCGGCCCCAAGGTAGCAAGGATTTGTCGTTTTCCTTTAATATTCTTAACAATATTAACGGAACCGGACTGGATCATGTATGCAACATGCCCCTTGTCCCCTTCCCGGAAAATCACATCACCCTTGAGGAAAGTTTTAGATTGCGGTCTGGCTGCTGCCATACTACTTTACTCCTTTCAGTTTCCGGACATTATCAAGGAGCTCATCACAACATTCAAGGACTTCCGGATCACTGGGATCACGATCGGTAGGAGGTTCTCGCAACAAAATCTGAGAAACCTTTTTGCCAACATTCCGCTTAAGCTTATCCCTACCCTGCTGATCCATTGCTGAATATAGGACCGAAATATTATAAAAATTAAATCCTTCAAGAGCCTTTTTAAGGGTCGGGTTATCAATAAAAATAATGTCTTCCACGGACTCAAGATCTTCAAGGGCTTTTCGTGGCCTGCGAAACTTCTTAAAGAAATTAGGATCCTTGCCCTTACCCCACTCAATTGCTTTTTCCCGGTTAAAAAAGAGTAGATTTTCAGGCATTTCTTCCTTGATGACTTTCTTGTAAATCAACTCCGGAGTACTACCGGTTCTTTGAGCTAAATCAGTAAAACTCATAAAAGTCATGCGCTGATCCACGTTAGCACCAAGTTCTCTCATCTGCTTATAAAGATTGCGCAAACTAGGCATGAACTGTTCAAAATTTTTAATGTTGATATACCGCTCAACAAATGCGCTCTTATCGCCCTTTTTGACACTTTTCATATCAATCAGCCGAAGCTTGAAAACGGTTTCCAGAAAAGATTCAATTTCAAGATTTGAAAAGGCGGCCAGACTTTTAACTGTATCAGTATAGGACTTCACCGAAAGTCCCATTTGATAATTTTCAATTTCACGCTGCTTATTACGTGGAATATAAGCAAACTCCCGGTAGGCAAGATCTAAAATAGTTGCCAGAGCAATGAAAGAATCGTTCTGGTCTGAGCTGGAAGCTTTCATGTCGGTAGCAGCAACCCTCTTAGCCAACAGCTCCAACATCTTACGCACGGTCTCGGGAGAAGCCCGAAGCAGCTTATTCATCATCTCTTCAGTCAGCACCACCAGTTCGCAAAAACTGGCGGCCTCTGCACTGGCCGTACGCTTCTGGTTAGCCAGCAAAGACATTTCACCAAAGATATCACCCCGGCGCAGGGTTCCCATGACCGTCTTTTTCTTATCGATAATTCTAAAAATATCGACAGTTCCGGACTTGATCATATAAGCAATCTTGCTTTCCTGTCCTTCGTTAAAAATAACCTTACCCTTGTGGTAGGTCCGAATACTTGGTGCTGTCCTGACAATCATCTTTAACCGTGCTTAATAAAAAATTAATTTCCCTAAATATTACACACTACGGCGCATTTTAACAAGCCCGACAACCTTCTTCACGACAAGTGGAAAGCCCCCCAGCAAGACAAAGGAAATCAATACTCCTGGCTGGACAATCCCAGACAGGGAATCAATCTGACCGAGTTCCTTTCCGGCATTCACATAAACCATAGTCCCGGGTAACATACCCAGCTGCGAAACCCAATAAAAGGTCCTTAACCTGATAGGTGTAAGCCCCATGACCAGATTGATAACCACAAAAGGAATAGCTGGAATGAGCCGCATGGTAAAAAGGTAAAACGCACCTTCTTCTTCAATCCCCTGATTCACTTTTTCCAGCCGATCCCCAAACTTGCGCTGCACGTAATCCCTGAACAGGTAACGCGAAAAGAAACAAGCCAATGTTGCTCCAATAGTACTGGCAAACGAAATAGTCAGCACGCCCACGGTAAAACCGAACAAAGCTCCACCGGCAAGTCCAAGCACCGTTGCCCCGGGAAGATTAACCCCCACAACCAGCACATAAACCAGAAAAAAAGAAAAAACAGTTAGAAATGGATTCTGATCATAAAAAAACTGAAATTCCTGTCGTGAATTTTTTAAATATTCAAGAGTCAGGAACCGATCTAAATCAAAGGCAAAAAAAAGCGCCACCACTGCAGCAAGAAACGTAATTATGAGTATTTTATTTTTCATTGATCATACGATACCATCAAACTTAAATTAATCAAGAATGCTGATCATTATAGATTTGTTATCGAGCATCGAAATAAAAAAAACTACAAATGACTGAAAATTACAATGAGTTAAAAATATTAATTGCCGGAGGGTCTGTACGTGACCTACTTCTCGGCAAAACTCCAAAAGATCTGGACTACCTTATTGCATCCGGTACAGCCGAAAAGTTTCGTGCTGTATTTCCAAAAGCTCGTCCGGTGGGCAAATCTTATGAAATTTTTTATCTGAAGGGTCTGGAATTTTCATTCCCAAGAGCTAGAGGCAACACAATAGAAGAAACCATCGACCTTGACCTCAAGGCACGCGACTTCACGGTAAACAGCTTCGCACTGGCCGAAGACGGAGAGCTATACGCCCACCCCAAGGGACTGGAAGACCTCCATAATCGAATTTTACGTCCTTCTTTTCCGGACAGCTTTAAAGAAGACCCTTTACGTATCTTCAGGGCAGCAACCTTCCTGGCCCGATTCCCAGAATTCAAGCCCCACCCGGAACTGATTGAAGAGATGAAACGCTGTTCATCAAGTGGTTGGCTTGCAGATATAGCCCCGGATAGGATCGGCGTAGAGCTACGTAAAGGCTTAAACGGCCCGAAGCCCGGAAACTTCCTGCGTCTGCTAATTCAGGGGGATTGCCTTGAACCATGGTTCACTGAATTTTCCGGAGCTGATGGGATTCCAGCCGGACCTCCTGAATATCACGACAAATCAGTTGTCGGACATACCGCTGAAATAATGGATAAAGTTGCGGGAGATCAACTAACCTGCTGGATGGCCATGTGCCATGATCTGGGCAAAATATTCACCCCGCCGGAGATGCTGCCTTCACATTACGGGCACGATAAAGCAGGGACAGCCCCGGCAAAAAATCTGGGCAGCAGACTTATGCTTCCGGTAAAATTCATTCGCGCCGGGGAAACCGCTGCAGAATTACACATGAAATCTGGTAATTATAATGAATTAAGGCCCGGAACCAAGGTAGACCTGCTGATGAAACTGCATGTTTCCGGACTACTGGAAAACATGATCAATCTTTGCCATGCAGACAGAGGGGAGGGAGTGCTTGAACATGCCCCCGCAGATCTGGCAGCAATACTTAAAGTTTCACTGCCAGCCCACGAAAGGAATCTTGGAAAAAAATCAGGAGAAAAACTGCGCAACATGCGGGCCATGAAAATTAAGACCTTCAGCGGCAGCAGAAAGAGAATTTAACTACTCAAACAAATATTTATATTCTCCGGCAACCTTGTCGGTCTTATTCATCAATCCAGCAGCGCTGTTCTCCACATTGCGGGAATTCACAAGCCCTAATTCCTGCTTGAGGTAAAACGGGACTACGTCTTCGCTTTCAGCAAAAGTCCAAACCACGGAATAAACCGAACCAATCTCGGGACGTTCATTAAATTCACTACGGGATTCAACAATCAGCCGCACGGATTTAGTGTCCTTCCCTGCCAAGGTGAAAAGAACCGACTTTCTAAAGTTCTCCTTTAACTTTAAAGCCAGAGTGCCACCCAACACATCATCTCCGTTGTGAATGACAGCCACGGGAATCCCTTGTTTTTCAGCAACCTGCTCGACCTTTTCAGCTGCAACAGGCTTGGCCTTGGAATCAGGCACAGCCTTTTTATCTTCAGCAAAGGCAGTTGTTCCCAAGCAGAGCACGAGCAGCAAAATCAGCACGGAACCGAACACTTTCTTCATGACAACTCCTTATTCACATTCTTTTTCAAATCTTCAATCAAAGCCCTGACCCGAACCTTATCGATGGTCCAGACTTGTGAACAGTACCCGGAAATATACGTTGCCACATCTTTACGGGCAGGCAGGTCCGGGAAGGCGGGAAAGTCAATATCCTTAATCGTTATCAGCCGGAAAGCCATTTCATCATCAATGACTTTACATTTAGGGCCGACGCATCCGGCAATACTTTCCTTCTTCACAGATTCGGGGTCAAGGGACTTGGTAAACTTAAGCACATCCGAAGCCGTGACATTCTTATTGACCTTTTCAATCTGGATATTGATTTCTTCAGCCATCTTGAAAAAATCCTCGCGATTCACGGTACGCATTTTACGTCCGTTCCCGTCATCCTTGATTGAACCGTGCATGTACTCATCAATACTTGCGGAAAGCATATCGTAAGCAATACCGAACCACTTGATATATTCCCCCCTGACAGTGAAAGCAAAAGGAGTTTTATCAATAATTGGAGCGCACTCCACCCCGGCGGGATAATAAAAACGGTTTCTGCTCATCCCGGACGAGACCCAAAAATCATTAAATCCCTCGGGACCAAGACAAATTTTTTCCATCAGCGCACAGGCCCGGA
This sequence comes from Maridesulfovibrio sp., assembly GCF_965230075.1. Taxonomy (GTDB): domain Bacteria; phylum Desulfobacterota; class Desulfovibrionia; order Desulfovibrionales; family Desulfovibrionaceae; genus Maridesulfovibrio. The sequence continues at coordinate 2,178,277 of NZ_OZ245945.1, forward strand.
AAACCTGATAAAGTTTAACATGAAGCTTTTCCGAAACCTCATGAAACAACTCAATGGCATCGTCCACGTCCACACGGGCACCAAAGAACGAATCCGCCATATCACTGAGGACCTCATCCTTCAAAGCATCGGTTAAATCTTTAAAATCAGCCATAATATTTCCTTTAAGACTGCAGTTCAAAAACTTTATACGGATATTTTTTATTTCCGCCCTATCCTTTTGTTTTTAACGTTTCCCGGACTAAACAAGCATTCAAACCGCAAATGAAATCATTAATTAACCTTGAGAGTGCCATATAATTGAATTATACGCCATGGGTACGAGTATCATTCAAATGATGATTGTTCGATAAATCTCAACAGTTAAATTACCTGCTCAATTTAACTGAACATCTACATCAGACATACTGGAGGGAGTATGCTGCTCAACGAACATTTAAGTAAAATACTGCTCAAAGAGGCTGGACTTCCCGTACCAACCGGGGTGAAAATTTCCGAATCAGACCTTCCCGGTCTGCAACCCTACTTCCCCCTGCCGTGGATTTTGAAAGCACAGGTTCCGGTAGGCGGTCGCGGCAAGGCCGGAGGCATACAGAAGGTTGATTCTCAAGATGAATACGAAAAAACAGCCCGTCAGATCCTCAGCATGGAAATCAAGGGCAATAAGGTCCCCTTTCTGCGGGCCGAGCCTGCGGTGGACATCCGCAAGGAATTCTATCTTTCCCTGACCTTATCGCGCCAGCGCCGCAAGGTAATCATGACCGTAGGCCGCGAAGGTGGGGTAGAAATCGAAAACATGGGTCCTGAAAACCTGCTCATTCAGGAAATCAGCCTTCCCGGTGGATTGCAGCCTAACCAAATTCGCGCTGCATTCTTCCACATCGGCATTGCCAAAGAACTTTTCGCCGACTTCAGCAACATCGTTAAAAATCTCTATAATTCCATGATTGATAACGGCCTGCTACTGGCTGAGATCAACCCGCTGGCCCTGACCGGATACGGCAAGCTTCTCGCCCTCGACGGCAAAATCGAGATGGACGACAACATCGTCGACCTCAACCCCGCTTTTGAAAAGTTTTATCAGCCCGAACACTCCACTCCGGTCGAAAACATCGCCCGTGATGCCGGAATGAGCTTCGTCTCCCTCAAAGGCTGGGTAGGACTCATCGCCAACGGCGCAGGTCTGGCTATGGCCTCCATGGACGCGCTCAACTTCTCCGACCTCCCCGCAGCAAACTTCCTTGATCTCGGTGGCGCTGCGGATCAAAAACGTATTGAAACCGCCCTACGTCTGCTCTTTGATGATGATCAGGTCAAAGCTATCCTGATCAACCTCTTCGGCGGCATTCTTTCATGCGAACTGGTCGCCAAGGCCCTCGTGGCTGCGCTTGGCGGTAATGAGCCTGAAAAACCCATCGTGGTGCGTATGTCCGGTAACAGCGCGGAAGAAGGCCTTGAAGTTCTCAAACAGGTCAAAGGAGACAAGCTGCACCGAGCCAGAAACATGCAGGAAGCCCTCGACCTGCTGGCCAAGCTCAAGCCCGCTGACACACCCAAGATCGAATTCCCGGAACCTATTGCTGCCATGCCCGATTCCCGTCCACAGGACATCGGCTACAAGTCGCCGCACAATTTTGAAATCGACAAGGACACTCCCATCCTCGTGCAGGGTATCACCGGAGCTGAAGGCCGCTTGCATACCAAGCTCATGCTTGAATACGGCTCCAACATCGTTGCCGGGGTCACCCCCTTTAAAGGCGGTCAGGAAGTGCTCGGAGTTCCGGTTTACAACTCGATTAAGGAAGCACAGCGCCACCATGAAATCGGGGCCAGCATCATTTTTGTTCCGCCCAAGCTGGCAACTGATGCCATCCTTGAAGCAGCATCCTGCGAAATTCCATGGGTGGTCTGCATCACCGAAGGTATTGTTCAGTCAGCCATGCTCAACGTGCTGGAACAGGTTAAAGGCGGTAAATCAAGAATTGTCGGCCCCAACACCCCCGGCATGATCGTGCCCGGGCAGACCAAGATCGGTATCCTGCCCACAACCCCGTTCTCTCCCGGTCCGGTTGCGGTCCTTTCACGTTCCGGCACCCTGACTTACGAAGTAGCCGACCGCCTCAATCAGGTAGGCATCGGGCAGTCCCTGTCCATCGGTATCGGCGGTGACTCATACATCGGCACTACTTTTGCGGATGTTTTCGAGATGCTCAGAAACCACGATGAAACCAAGGCCGTAATGGTTCTCGGTGAGATCGGCGGTACTGCGGAACAGGATCTTGCAGACTACGTAATTGAAACAGGATTTGACAAACCCGTACTTTCCTTTATTGCTGGTCAGACCGCACCTCCGGGTAAACGTCTGGGCCACGCAGGTGCGATCCTTCAAGAAGGAACCGGGGTACAAGGCAAACTGGAAAAAATGCGCGAAGCAGGATTCACAGTCTGCCCCAGCCTTGAGTCGATCCCACAGCTGACAGCAGACGCACTTGGAATTAAGTTAAGTGAATAAAAACATATGCTTCTTTAATAGCAATAAAGCCTGGGGCGGCGGGGAAAAATGGAACCACCACTTTTCCCTGCTCCTCCGGGACCAAGGTTACAACGTCTTCGTGGTAACCAACCATAAATCCGAACTCAAAGCCCGCCTTGAAAACGAACCTGGCATCACCCTGCACAGCGAGCCGATCGGCAATCTTTCCTTCCTGAATCCCGTTTTAATGGGTCGCTTGAAATCTTTTTTCCAAGCCAACAATATCCAGACCTTGATAACCGCCCTACCTTCCGATCTCAAAAGCGGAGGCATAGCAGCCAAACGCGCCGGGGTTAACAGAGTAATTTACCGCCGAGGAATTGCCGTTCCGGTGAAGAATTCACTGCTCAACCGCTACATTTTCAAGAACGTTGTTGACCGCTTAATCGTCAATTCCCTTGAAACTAAACGCACCGTCTTAGCCAATAACTCTGAGTTGATTGATGAAAGCAAAATCCGCCAGATTTACAACGGCTTTGACGTAGCTGAATTCGATAAGCAAAAATTTTCCCCGCTCTATACTCCTGAAAACGGAGAGGTAGTGATCGGAAATGCAGCCCGCTTGACCGCTCAAAAAGGGCAAAAACACCTCATCGAGTGCGCAAAAATACTCAAAGATAAGGGCCTTAATTTCAAAATACTCATCGCCGGAAAAGGCGAAATGGAACAGGAATTAAAAGATTACGCCACAGCACTGGACGTAAACGATCGAGTTTCCTTCCTCGGCTTCATCAAAGACATGAAAAGCTTCCACGCTTCGCAGGATATTTTCTGCTTACCGTCACTCTGGGAAGGATTCGGCTATGCTCTAGTTGAAGCAATGACTTTGGAGAAACCTGTAGTAGGATTTAATATCAGCTCCAACCCTGAAGTTGTTGCTGACGGAGAAACTGGTATTCTTGTTCCGGTAGAAGATACCGAGAAGCTGGCAGTAGCTTTGGAAAAGATGATTCTGGATGTTGAATTACGCAAAAAGACGGGTGCTGCCGGACGTCAGCGGGTGTTGGAGAATTTTAATACTCCGCTAGTTTTGCGGAAGTTGGTTGAGGTAGTGGAGGAGTAAGGCGCCCGATTTGGAGCCATAATGTCAATTTCGTTCTATATTATATGATGCTTGAGCAAGCATAGTCAGCTATATTCATATCCACCATGTATAAGAAATGAAGGAATGAAAATGACTGACTTGAAAAACGAACTCTTTGCAAATGCCAAACAATGGGGCGCGGACCTGATCAAAGTTGCGGACACAGCCCGCATGAAATCCATGGAAACCCGTCCCGACGATCTGCTGAAGAATTTTCCGCGGGCAATATCAATTGCGATTCAGCTTGCTGACGGGATCATAGATACCATTGTAGATACTCCCACCGAAATATATTCTCAGCACTACCAACGCGTTAATGCCCTGCTCGACAACATCGCCTGCCGGGTGACCAGTTTCATACAAAACAATGGCGGCAAAGCCCTACCAATTCCGGCCAGTCAAATCCTCTGCGAAGAACGATTCGTTTCCTATATTTCCCACAAAGCAGTAGCCATAAATGCCGGACTCGGCTGGCAGGGCAAATCTTTACTGCTCGTCACCCCACAAGACGGACCGCGCATACGGCTGGTCACGATCCTCACCGATCTAGATATTCAGGCAGACAAACCGATCAAAAACCGTTGCGGTAAATGCACCCAATGCACCGACGCATGCCCTGCCGGAGCAATTAAAAACGTCAATACCGAGCTGCATTATTCATCACGAAATGAGGCGGTTGACTTGTCAGCCTGTGTGGATCATTTGAATAAGGTATCGGGGTACGGCAATTTGATGCCGTATATTTGTGGGGTTTGTGTGGCTAGTTGTCCGTGGGGAAAAAAAACGGCAGCCCCATCAAGGAACTGCCGTTTAACAAAATCTAAATCTAATCAACCGCCCTACTGACCAAACTCCTCAATAAAGCGCTTGATCTCCTGACGGGCACGGTCAACATAACCGGTAAATACCGCTTTGCAGGTATCGGTCATTTCCATGGACCAGTCAGTGTAGTTCTCAGGCTCCATGCCCAAGATGCGCATTTCCGGACGCTTGCCTACTGCTCCGGCCATATTCAGAGAATCAACCAGATCAATATCATGCAGGGACAAACGCTGCTTTTCGTTCTCTATGATATCTTTTTCTTCAAGATAATAGACTGTGCCTCCATCCTTCCCGCCATGAACGATGTCCAGCACTAGCAGGCCGTCGTAGCCTTCCAGAATATGAAAAATATCGTGGGTGAATGTTCCGCCGTCCACCAAGTGAACGTATTCGGGCCATTCTTCTTTCTTCAGTTCTTCTACAGCATGCACCCCGACGCCCTCATCGCCGAGGAGGATGTTACCAATCCCAAGTACCAACAGTTTCTTCATTATGAAATCCTTAGTTGATGCGCTTCGCGCCTTTGACGAAACATTTCGCCTCCGGCGGCCAAAGGGGATAATCCCCTTTGGAATCCTTAATAGTTTTAAATATAGCTATTAAAAATTCCGCCTCAAAATCATCATACGAATAAATCCTAATCGTATGAAAGGGAAACTCCCGGACACAGTAACCCTGCATCCGGGAGTTTATATACAGTGAAACGTCGTTACGCTAGCAACCTTCGCCTACGTGAACAACATGTTCTTCACCGGTCTCTGCGTGCAGCACGTGCACGGCACAACCCAGTCACGGGTCAAAGGATCGAATGATCCTTGAGATGTCAACAGGGTTTTTCGGATCAGGAACCGGGGTACCTACGAGGGCTTCCTCGATTGTACCACGATGACCTTTGTCATCACGAGGGGTGCTGTTCCAGAGGGTCGCGGGGATCATCTGGTAGTTCGCAGTTACGGAATCCTTGATGTTGATGTAGTGCAACAGGGAACCGCGGGGTGCTTCGGTAAGACCGAGACCTTCTGCGGACTCAGGAATTTCAGTCTTGACGTAAGTCTCTTCGCCGGGCTGAACTTCTTTGAGCCATGCATCCTGGATTGCGTTTGCAACCATGTAAGCTTCTTCTGCGCGTGCAACGTGCCGGCCCATAAGGGAGAATGCCATGTCTTCGCCCAGATCGCGGAACATCTTGGCTTCGATGCCGAAGAGATCCTTGAGCTGTTTTTTACCCATGGGGCTGAGCTCGGGGTTGTGAACCCACATACGTGCAAGGGGACCAACTTCAACAGCTTTGCCGTTGTAGCGGGAAGCCTTACAGAAGCTGTAAGCGTCCTTCTTGTGTACATCCGGGATGGTTTTACCTTCGCTGGGATGCAGGTCGGAACACTCATCGGTGTACCATGCGTACTTAGTGTATTCCTTGATGAGCTTCTGGTCGAAGCCTGCGTCTTTGCCGTCGATGTAAACACCGGGCTTGAGCAGGAATTCGGACTCAGCATCATCCATGGGGAATACGCCGTATGCCATAGCATTTTTGTAACCGCCACCGATCTTGAACAGATCTTTGTAAACGGAACCGATAAGGTAAACAGTAGGTACGTAGGTTTCTTCAATGAACTTCTGAACCTGCTTGAAACGGCTTGCGTACTCAGCGAGCTTTTCTTTGGTCGGAATTTCAGTTGCACCACCAACGACCTGACCGGAAACGTGAGGCATTTTACCACCGAACAGAGCTACCATTTCGTGGCAGATGCGGCGGATTTCAAGAGCCTTAACGTACTGGTCAACAGCTACCTTGTTGGTTTTTTCATCGAGACGCAGGTCAGGATGTTCGAAGCGGGGGACAAAGGGAGCTTTGCCGGGACCGCGTACGAAGTCCAGAGCTGCAAGATGATAGAAATGCAGAATGTGAGACTGCAGGTAGTTAGCACCGAAGATGAGGTTCTTGGTTACGCGACCGTTAGTGGTCAGCTTAACACCAAAAGCGTCATCAAGAGCGCGGGTAGAAGCAGTAGAGTGAGCTGTGGGGCAAACACCGCACAGACGCTGGGTCAGCTGAGCTGCATCGCGGGGATCACGTCCAACAAGGATGTTCTCGAAACCACGGTACATGCCGCCGGAGAGCCATGCATCAGTTACTTTACCGTCTTTAACTACGACCTCAGCCTTGAGGTGACCTTCGATTCGGGTTACCGGATCAATGGCAATCTTAATTTTCCCGTCTTTACCGGCGGGTGCATGAGATTTTGAAGACATAAGGATTTATACTCCTTTTCCGGTTAACCGGCTTCGTAGAAGGGAGACATTTCATCCGGGAATCCCGGTTCTACACAGCCAATACATACTGAGTTTTCAACACACCAGTTAACGCCGCCGTTCCACTTGCGTTTGAAGCAATCGGAGTTGGCATTGGGGCCTTTACAGCCCAGCTCGTAACGGCATTTAACAGGATCGGTGAAGATTTCAGCATATTCATCGTTGTCGAACGCCTCAAGATAGGGGCAGTTGTCATGGATGTTCTCACCGAAGAAAGGTGTGGGACGACCGTTTTCGTCAAGAATGGAGACGACATCGGCAAGACCGCCCTGCAGGCCTTTTTCTTCAATGGCATTGATAGCGACAACGAGGGTGCCAACCATCCAGTCAGGATGGGGAGGACAACCCGGAATGTTAACAACGGGAGTCTTCACGCCGTTTTCTGCGAGGAAATTGGTTACAGACATGGAGCCGGTAAGGTTTCCTTCAGCAGCGGGGATACCGCCGTATGCAGCGCAAGTACCAACGTTAACAACCACAGCAGCATTTTTAGCCATTTCGAGAGTGGCTTCAGTCATGGTGTATTCTTTGTGGTCTGCACCTGCACCAACGATACAGTAGTGGCCGTTCTCAGCTGTGGGAACGGAACCTTCAACAATAACGATGTACTTGCCCTTATTCTTTTCGGCCTGACTCATCATGAAATCCCAGGCTTCATGGCCTTCGGAACCCATAATGGTCGGGTGATAATCAAGGTTAATTACATCCAGAAGAACCTCTGCAATAGAGGGATGCACTGAGTTCAGAATGGAAACCGAACAACCGGTGCAGCCCTGTCCCTGCAGCCAGAAAACATTCGGTACAAACTTTTTCAGCGCATGCACGATACTGGGGTTGAACATCTGGGAAATCCCAAATCCAGCCACAGTTCCTGTGCACATTTTCACGAAATCTCGCCTGGTCAAACTCATCCCTACCTCCTTGGTGGTTGCCGGCGCAGTAAGGCACTGTCCTTACTAAGTAAAAAAAACCGCCACGGCGACGATATTTTTCAAATCCAAATACACGCTCCAACATTTTTCGTCAACAATATCTGATACAAAATTGATACATATATAGATATTTCCAATACCACATATAGACAGTTCCTTTTTTAACAATGTTGTCTGTTGAACCTTGCGCCCGTTTATGTTTATTGTCGTCCGGAGTACAAACGATGTACGACGCAAACGATTCAAACAAATTTTAAGGATATGTAATGGCTAAGAAAAAAAGTCGTATCGGACAAATTCTCCTACTGATTATTCTTGTTGCTGTGATCGGCACCGGGGCCTACCTGCTCTATAAAGATACCACTGCGCCTCAGGCGGCTTTGACACCGAATAAAGGATTCGTCACCTACAAGACTCCCATCAATGTAAATATCAGCGATACCCAATCCGGGCTTAAAGCAGTCAAAATCGTTCTTTCTCAAGGCGAGAAAAAAATTACTCTCACTGAAAAGAATCTTCCCAAGGGAAGCTTTGATTACAATGAAGATATTCTGATCAAGAAAAAACAGATCAAGGAAGGCCCGTTTGAACTGGCAGTATGGGCTGTGGATACTTCACTTGCCGGATTCGGAAGCGGTAATGCGGTCATCGCCAGAGGTAATTACACCCTCGATACCATCGCTCCCAAAATCACTGTCCAGACAACCACCCACAACTTTAATCAGGGCGGCTGCGGACTGCTGATCTACACGGTAAACGAAACTCCGGCCAAAACCGGCGTACAGGTAAACAAAGATTTCTTCCCCGGCCATAAACAGCCGGATGGCACCTATGCCTGCCTTTTCGCCATGCCCTACTACACCGCTAAAAAGGACTTTAACCCGGTGCTCGTTGCTGAAGACGCAGCCGGCAACGTGCGCAAAGGTTCATTCTGGTATCATGCCAATGGTAAAACCTACCGTCATGACCGAATCAACATTTCCGACCGTTTCCTGAACACCAAGATGCCTCAGTTTGAAGGCGATTTCCCCGGCCTGCCCAGTCAGGTTCAACTTTTCCTGAAAGTTAACCGCGAATTGCGTAAGAAGAACCGCGCAGAACTGCACCGTGTAGCGCAGGAAACCTCCCCGACTTTCCTTTTCGAAGGCAAGTTCAAGAGACTGCCCAATGCGGCTACCCGTGCCGGATTCGGTGATAAACGCAGCTATTACTATGCTGGCAAAGTCATCGACAAACAGACCCATCTGGGTATCGACCTTGCCAGCACCCGTCAGGCTCCAATTCCGGCAGCAAACAACGGACGGGTTATTCTTGCTGAATCTGATTTCGGTATCTACGGTAATGCTGTCATCATCGATCACGGCCTTGGTCTGCAGACCCTCTACTCTCACCTGAGCCAGATAGATGTTGAACCCGGCGATATGGTCGCAAAAGGACAAGTCATCGGTAAAACCGGAGCCACAGGCATGGCGGGCGGTGATCATCTGCACTACGGCGTCATCTGCGCCGGAATTCCGGTTAACCCAGTTGAATGGTGGGATGGACGCTGGATCAAAAACAATATTACCAGCAAATTAAAATAACTGGCAAAATTACAGAAATCAAAAGGCCCGCAATATCATTAACGATATTGCGGGCCTTTCTTAATTACCTGAAAGCTGAGACTAATTACCTAACCTGTTCTTCAAACAATTGGCATTCCATTCCCAATGACTACATGTATTAGAATATTTGAGGCAATAGTTTAAAACATTCAACTGAATAAAATCGCTTTTGCCAAAATGCTCCTGATAGTATGCATCCGCGTTATACCTGTTATCCCAAACATCATAACCAACTGACAAAGCCTGACTAACTTCCAGCTCGCAAAGGAATTGATAGATTCCGGAAGAATTCGTCCCCCCAGCAGCTTTAATTTTAGCTGCCAAGGCATCATTGGGCATTGCTCCTTGCAAAAAGTTTTCTACATATACCTTCAAGTCCCTGCCGGAAGGATCTACGTTGCCTGCCAATACTTGTGGCACACATATTACAGTCAACAAAAACACAACAGCAATTATCACAATTTTTTTCATATGATTCTCCCAAATATAAATATCTCTGACAAATAGACATTTCATCAAACTTAAAGTCAAAAATATTCACCGTGAAAGAACGTGAAAAATACAATCTATCGCAATTTAAGTCAGTTACTACAATCTTCTTTTTTAGATTTCTGAAAACCACACAGAATAAATCCTGCCAGTATCGCCGTAATGGGCGCCACCAGCACCAAACCGACACTTCCTACCAGAGTACGAAAAATCTCCGCAGCCACCAACTTGAAGTTAAGCATACGGGTAAAGGATGTTCCCTTGGTCACAAAAAGCATTAGCATGGTCAGATACCCGCCGGAATAAGCCAGCAACAAGGTTGTGGTCATGGTTCCGGTTACCATCCGCCCGACATTGAACCCGGACTTGATCAGCTCATTACGGGTGATATCCGGCTTTTTATCGAGCACTTCATTCATGGAAGCGGCAACATCCATGGCAATATCCATGGCCGCACCGGATGCCCCGAGAATGACAGACGCATAGAAAATATCCAACAGATCCAGAGTATAGTGGCCGGAGAAAATGAGCATGGTCGCAAATGGCGCTGTCATACCCGCCATCTTGAGCTTTTCACCGAAAAACAAGGTCAGGGTCAGGGCCAGCAACAAACCGCTCAGAGTTCCTAATGTAGCCACCACAGTCACCCGTGTTAATCCCGCAACGCAGGTAATGATCACCACAGTTAGCAAAGTTAGGGTAACTACAGTCAACAGGATCGGATTGCCGCCGCCAAGTAAACCAGGGATGAAAAATTTCCAGATGATGTAAAAACTAGTGATAAAGCTGAACAAAGCCTTAAGACCGATTGAACGGGCATAAATCAGCAGAATAACTACAAACAGGCCGAACAAGGCTAATTCCCAGCCCTGCCGGTACTGGTTGACGGCACGGGCTTCCACAGCTTTTCCGTCGTTAATCCTCACCGCCATGAGGATTGTGTCTCCGGGATGAAAAATTTCATCCATTTCCGGCTGACCGGTCAACTGATTGACCCCGGTAACAGTCTGGCCTTTGGCCTCCCCTTCCAACAAAATTGCAGTTACATGCTGGCCGCCGATACGGGCTGTTCCCATTTCCACCAAAGCGGCATTATCCACACTGGTTACAGTGGCGCGTAATTCATGCATCCCGGAATATGGATCAGGTCCGGCATGTTCATATTTCAAAAGTCCGATAATCCCGACGATCATCAGAATAAAAAATATCGGGGATATAAACCTTTTCATGGCTACCTCATAATATGGAAAAAGGCCCCCGCACAAGCGGGGACCTTATCAAAACAGATTCTATCAACTAATACGATTAGTTGTTGTAGGGAATCTTGGAGTACTTTTTCTGAGGACCGTAGGTATTACCCAGCAGAGCCTTGGAATCGGTGTGCTTGATGTCAGAAAGCTTAACTTCCATGACTTCAGCCATACGGTTGGGGATATCAGTGTTATCGATAAAGCCGTTGAATCTTTCAGCGCCTACACCAATAGCGGTTGCAGGAATGAATGTTCCGGTGTGAACAAAAGAGGTCCAGAACATACGTGCGCGCTGGGAGATCAGGTCGGTGACAGCACACATGGTCGGGGTGTAAGCGTAACCGTAGTTGGTCTGCTTATCCGCGGGCAGGTGCTGGTTCTTGTCCTGAACAACCATTGCGTCGGCAAGAATTTTATCTTCAGCAGGAGTACGATCGGTCAGGCCCCACTCTTTTTCAACGTAAGCGATGAAAGCAGCGTGACGCTTTTTAAGATCGGATTCTTTCTTACAGAGCTTGTTGTAGTATTTGTCAAGGTTGTCTTCTGCAGAAACTTGAACTTTTTCGAGTTCTTTAAGGTTGAGGAAGTAACCTTTGGAGTCCATGGAGATACCCAGAGCAACACCACCGGTTTCGTGGTCGGCAGCAGTTACGATAAGAGTGTCTTCAGGGTGCTTCTGGTAGAAGTCGTATGCGACTTTAACAGCTTCATCCATAGCGATGGTGTCAAGGATGGTGGACTTGGGATCATGAGCGTGAGCTGCATGGTCAATACGTCCGCCTTCAACCATCAGGAAGAAAGGCTTATCCTGAGCATCCAGAGACTTAACTGCTTTTTCGGTCAGTTCGCAAAGGGAAGGCAGTTTGTTTTCAGTCAGCTTGCTGTTACGACGCTCAACCTCGTAGGGAAGGTGGCTGTAAGTAAGAGCTGCGAAAACTTTTTCGCCTTTTTTAGGCTTGTAAGCACGAAAAGCATCACGGGTGGAATCACCAACGAAAGTCTTGTAGCCCTTGTCTGCAAACATTTTCACAACGTCTTTGTCGTCTTTACGCTTGGATTTCAGACCCTGAGCGTTGTCCTTTGCAACGAAGTGACGGTAGCCACCACCAGCGAAGAAATCAAAGCCGGAGTTAGCCTGATCAATAGCAATTTCGTTTGCTGCGTTACGATCAGGGTTGTGAGCGGAGAAAGAAGCAGGAGTTGCGTGGGTAAGACGGGTGGAGGTAACAATACCTACAGCGTAACCGTTATCCCTTGCTGCTTCAGCAATAGATTTTATGTCGGTACCATCGGGAAGTTTACCGATGTAACCGTTGGTGGTTTTGTAACCACATGCCAGCGCGGTTCCGCCAGCTGCGGAGTCGGTGATCAGGGTGTTGTCAGAATAGGTGGTAACCAGAGCAGACTGGGGAAAAGTGTTCATGACCAGCTTAGCTTCTGCATCATTCTTTTCCATTTTGTTGTACAGCTCGGCAGCCATACGCTGTGTGGGTCCAAGACCATCACCAATGAAGTAGAATACGTACTTAGGCGCACCTGCAAATGCGGTAGCCGCAACCATTGCCAAACAGACCGCCAGAACCAACGGGCGAACAATCCTTCTAAACATTTTCACATTCCTTACCGTTTAGAGTTATGCCTCATGCTGAAAAAACAGCACGAAGCTGCAATGCTCCCATCGCAACAATTCACCGCATCACTCCACGCAGCAAATCCACGAAGGTCACAACTCAACATTGCATATAGGTAATTGCGAAGTTTAGGCAGGATCAGCCCGCATTTTAATGATCCTCCGACTCCTATAAAGGAGACCTTCAAAACCCACAGCAACAACACAATATTTCTGCTTTTCGCAAGAAATTTAAGCCACTTTAGAGTGATTGAAGTTATTGTCAATAGGGGTTTCACGATAGAATAACGAGAAAAGATCGTAACACAACTGTAACAATGTGAAATCTCATTTTTATTTCCTGACAAAAAACTTTATAAAAATTCGAACTATTTTCTTGTTAATGCCAATTTAGACATCAAACGAGACTAATCTGTCCTTTTTCGAAAACTAATAGCAATCAAACTTATCCTTAAAATTCATTACCGAACCAAATTAGTTCGTATTTGAAAAACTAATTACTCACATACTCATCCGCTTTGCAGACATGCCGAGGTAAAACCATTCTGGTGGAACCAACTTCACGCACCCTGCACACATCTTCATAAATCTCATCAAGAATGCTGTCACAAAAGATTTCAGATGGCCTGCCCTGGGTGATAAGACGCTGCTTTCCCAAAACCACTACATTATCACAAAACCAAAGCACATGATTCGGATCATGTGTGCAGGCAACAATGGTTGTTCCATTGTCAGCTATCTGCCTGAGTATGTTTAAAATCTTCAACTGGTTGCTGAAATCCAAAGCAGAGGTAGGTTCATCAAGGAACAACAAAGGTGTTTCCTGCGCAACTGCCCGCGCTATCAACACCATCTGACGTTGCCCTCCGCTGAGTCTGCTGTATGGTTCATCAGCAAGGTCACTGACTCCGATCAGCTCCATTGCCTCTTGTGCCTTACGCTTATGGCTGTTTGAAACACCGAAAAAGCCGGAAATATGAGGAGTACGCCCCATAAGCACGACATCCTTAACCAGATATGGAAATGGCGGCTTATGTTCCTGAGGCACGTAAGAAACCATTTTAGCCATTGAACGTATGGACTCACGCGCGATATCTCGGCCATCAATGTGAATACTCCCGGAACCGCTTTTCAAAAATTTCAGGCAACACTTGAAAAGAGTTGTTTTTCCGCAGCCGTTTGGTCCGAAAAGGCCGCAAATCTGCCCTTTTGACACATTGAAATTAATGTCATCCAAAACCTTATAACCATTGCCATATTCAAAAGATAAATTCTCTACTTTCAGCATAATTATCATCCGAAGGCAGATTTGCCTTTACTTCTCAGCAAATAAATGAGGTATGGCGCTCCCAATATTGAAGCGATAATTCCAACCGGAATCTCTGAGGTAGTCAGGTTACGCGCCAAAGTATCACAGAAGACCAGATAAAGACTGCCCATGATCGCAGCAGCCGGGAGCATAAATCTATGATCCGGCCCAATCAGCATCCTTGCAGCATGGGGCATCATAAGTCCCACCCAGGCGATAATTCCAACTACGGAAACCGAAAGCGCGGTCATCAGCGTGGCAAGCAGGATGAAAATTGATTTGTACAATTCCGGATTGATCCCCAATGTACGGGCTTCTTCATCACCCATGGAGATAATGTTCAGCTTCCAGCTCATAGTTAACAGAATAAACGTTATGACCAGCACCACAGGCAGAACCAATTCAACATCCTTCCAGACAGCATAGTAAAAACCACCCATCAACCAGAAAACGATTTCCCGCAAAGCAGCATCAGCCGCGAGGTATTTTAAAATTGAAAGCATAGCCGAGAACAATGCCCCGACAATCACTCCGGCTAAAATCAAAGTTACGATGGGAGTTTCCCCACGCACCCGGGCCAGACCATATGCTCCGAAGACTGCGACTAATGAGAAGACAAAAGCCGAGAGTTGCAGTGAGAATAAAAAGGCAGGCAACACTATTGCCAAGGCTGCCCCGAAAGCTGCTCCCGAAGATGCCCCCAAAATATACGGCTCCACGAGTGGATTCTTAAAACAACCCTGAAAAACTCCCCCAGAAATAGCCAGAGCCGCCCCCACAGCAGTTGCGAGCAAAATCCGAGGCATTCGAATATCCCAGACCACGGTATTATGGAGCTTATTTATGGCTGATACATCACCACCGGGAATAAGATGCGCAGCAAGCACATCAAGGACATTTATGAATTTTAAACCAAACGGACCGACCACAGCTGAGCCTGCAATTGTCAACAACAAACAGCTAAAAAGCGCAATAAGAATAAGTCCCTTCCGCCCTTCCTTAAAATCACAGGCAGCGGGAGTTATCTCCGCGCTGCCTGCAACTGCTGAATACGAACTTGTCATACCGGCGACCTACCAATCCTCTTCCACGGTCCAGTCCAACCACTGGGTTGAACGTAATCCCCGGGCAGTGGCATCGTCGGCCCCATAAACATTCTTATAAAAATCAAGGACCCATTCGCTCATTTTGATATCCTTGAACAATTCAGGGTGACAGGCCTTTGCCATGATCATTATTTCAATCGGATACTCAATGCGTTTGGCACAATTGCAAGGAGTCCAAGGAAGGGCCACTACCCTGCGATTCTTCACTGCTTTCAAACCGGAAAGACGGGTATAATAAGGGGCCGTGTATAATTCCTTAGGCGGATGATAGCCCCATGCTGTGGGCAGGACGATAACATCAGGGTCCATAGCGAAAACCTGCTCGGTGTTGACGACAGAAAAACTGCCGCCACCTTCATAGGCATTTTTCGCTTTAACTATATTTTCAAGAAAATATGACTCGATTGTATCCTTGCCATGGGTGGTCCCTGCCCCGCCTTCACCACGGGCCTTGGGACTAAGTCCGAACAGGAGTACTGAAGGTCTTTGTTCATCAGTAACCGCAGCAGTCCTTTCGCACACCATATCAACAACACTTTCAAGATAACGAGATAATTTTAGCGCTTCTTTATTCTTATCAAAAACCTCACCTACAACACGGATCTCTTCACTAATATTCTTGATATCCTGGGAACAGAAGGCCGGAGGACCGTTAAGCACAACCAGCGGGATCCCAAGCGCTTCAATCATCTGAATATGCCTTTTCAAGGCCTCGCTCTTATTCTTGGACGTTTTTGAATAGCAGGAACCGACCCGCAAAAAAACCAAATCCGGCTGCAGCTTAGCCAACTCTTCAAAATTTATGGATTTGCCGTAAGTCGACATATAGGGAAGCTCCCGCAACCACGGGTTCAGGAAACTAACGGGATTGCTCCCGTTCATGTAGGTATATTTCTCACCGTCAACAGTGGGATACGAATACTTAAATATTTTCACCGGGCAGTGGGAGCCAAGCGCGACAATACGATCCTGAACCCCAAGAACCGTCATGACTCCGGCGCTGAATCCATCATCAAGAGTTATTACCCTTTGCGGTGATGCAGGAATTTCTACCAGCTTGCCACGCATGTCCGTGATCATTTTTGTTTTAGCCAAGCAGGTACTGGCAACGCCCGTGACCAGAACAAGACTCAAAAACAACCCTCGAAAACACTTCGTCATATACTTACTTTTATCAGCCCTCACAGCAAACCTCTTCATCTTTTGTTATCATTAAGTCTTATGAATCTGAAATATGTAACACTGCTAGCTTGCAGTAAATGAAGTGTCAATCTGTTTCGTCAAAATAAACGCTCACCCCGTACAATTATTGATTTCTGAATCAAGCCCTGTCCCATACAAGCCAAAAATCGATTATTTTTCCTAGTTGCCAGAAAAGGGCTTCACATTAGATTGCGGCATCCAGTTGAATTATTGAGTATACAACACAATGGTCCGTATTTTGTATAATTCCATACGACGAGGGGAGAAATTTCCGCAACTATAGGGAAGGTGGAAAATGTGGAAATCAATAGTAATCACGACAGCGCTGCTGCTCTTTGGTACTAACAATCTCTTTGCTGCTGATTTCGGGTATGTAGAGGAGACAAATACAAGCGAAAAAACAACCGTCTCAAGTATGGAAGAAGAATTCTCATTCACAGACTTTGTGACAGGATTAAATATAACTGATGACATGCAAACAGGATTGATCTTCGGCTTGGACAGCCACCCCACAGCTCCCCACGACGGTCCCGAAGCCCCTCCCAGTGCAATGGGTCTTGGGCTGGGATTCAGCTTCAGCTTCTAATTGAAAATTTTTGACCTCTCAACGATGCGCCAGAACACGGACTCTGCAGTTGCTTTACGATCTCCTCCCTCTGCCTGCCCATTGGTCAAGATAACGAAGTAATACCCTCTGTATTTGAAAGCCAGCGCTGTATATATCCCCGCAAAATTTCCATTGTGCCCCACGGCACTATACTTGTTCATGACCCCAAGGCCATAAGAAATGCCATCATAAGTTACCGGCCGGAAATCCATTTGTTCAGTCTTCAGCCCGGAATCAATGCCGAATCCGTTCAAATATGCCTTCAACCACTGCAACATATCCGAAGCAGTTGAAACACCGTTTCCAGAGCACCATGCCCATGAAGGATTAATCTTCAGGCTGAGATCCTTTATCTTTCCGGTTTGAGGATTGTAGTCATGACCTTTGGCAAAAGGCTCTGAAATATTAGCGCTTTTCACAGGGAATGTTGTAGACTTCAAGTTCAATGGCTTGAGTATGCGCTGATAAACCTGATGCTCAAAGCTGTCCCCGGTCACCTTCTCGACAATCAACCCCAGAAGCACATAATTGGAATTATTGTACTCAAACTCCAGACCGACCTTGCAACGATGTGTACTTCCAAATTGCAGCAAAAGCTCAGGAGTCCAATGCTTCCATGGTCTCTCCCTGAACAAAGTTAAGAACTCTTTATCAACAGTAAAATTCCCCAGACAACTGCGCATCTGTAATAAATTACGAATAGTAACGCGGTTAGTCTCAGGGATTACTTCCGGCAATATTTTATGGACGTGAGTATCAAGACTGATTTTACCCTCATGTACCAACATGAGTATTACGGAAGCTACAAAAGTCTTGGTGATGCTGCCGATACGGAATTTAAGATTATTCCCCATGGGCTTTCGGCTTCCAATTCTGCGCACCCCTGCCCTGTATGTCCAAACCTGCCCTTGCGGGGTCTCCACCATCATCACAGCACCGGGAATTTTCAATTCCTGAATAGATTCACGCAAAATCTTGTTGATATCATTATGACCGGAAGCTTCTGAACAGATGTAAATCGTCAACACAAAGATAGCTATAAATACAGCAGTTATCACGCGGCGAAACTTGCACGCGAACTCACATCCTTTATATATCCTGTACCGGTTTTCCATACTTAACCATAACATGAAATTCGGCTGATATGGAACCACCTCCCCCATCAAGCTGGCACAAAAAAAGGATGTCCCCGGAAGGGACATCCTTTCTGATATCGATTTCTATCTGAACTTTAATGCGGCTGAGCCTGATACTCTTCCTTGATCAAGTTAAGCGCAATGGGAGTGGCACTGTCACGCCCGCGGAACAACTCTTCAGCAGAAAGGTTATCCAAAGCGCAACTAAGCACTTCGTCCATATTCTCCACCGGAATAACTTCAAGGTCCTTAAGGATCGCATCAGGCACATCCTTGAGATCCTTCTTGTTATCAATGGGAATAAGCACAGTCTTGGAAAGTCCTCTGTGGGCAGCAAGCAGCTTTTCCCTCAAACCGCCAATGGGCAGGACACGGCCACGCAGTGTGATTTCCCCGGTCATTGCCAGATCGTGGCGCACCGGAACATTCAGGAACGCGGAAGCAATGGCTGTACACAGGGTAATACCGGCTGAAGGGCCATCCTTAGGAGTAGCGCCTTCAGGAACGTGCACGTGAATATCAATCTTCTCATGAAAATCCGGTTTCAGACCAAAAAGATCGGAACGGGACCGAATATATGAAAGTGCGGCCTGCGCAGATTCCTGCATGACTTCACCGAGCTTACCGGTGATGACCACTTTACCCTTACCGGGCATAAGCACGACTTCCACCATGAGCATTTCACCGCCTACCTGAGTGTAGGCCAGACCGGTGGCAACACCGACCAAAGATCTATCTTCACTGGCTCCGAAACGGAATTTATGGACCCCTAAAATCTTGTTCAGATTAGCGGTGGTCACATGAACACTCTTGCTCTTATCCTCGGATTCCACAATCTGCATGGCAGTCTTACGACAAACCTTGGCAAGCTCACGCTCAAGGTTACGCACTCCGGCCTCACGAGTGTAGGTACGGATGATGTCGATCATGGCGTTATCAGAAATAGCAAGGTTATCTTCCTTAAGACCATGTTCCTCAACCTGCTTGGGTAGCAGGAAGTCCTTGGCAATATGCATCTTCTCGGTTTCAAGGTAACCGGGGAGCTTAATTATCTCCATTCTGTCCTGCAGCGGCAGGGGAATGGAATGGAGATCGTTTGCAGTGGTGATGAAAAAGACCTTGGAGAGATCATAATCAAGATCAAGGTAATGATCGTTGAAAGTTCCGTTCTGCTCCGGATCAAGCACTTCCAGAAGCGCCGCAGAGGGGTCGCCCCTGAAATCGGTGCTCATCTTATCCACTTCATCAAGACAGATAACCGGGTTGCTGTATTCGCAACGTCTCATGGACTGGATAATCTTACCCGGAAGAGCACCAACGTAGGTACGACGGTGACCACGAATTTCAGCTTCGTCACGTACCCCACCAAGGGAGAGACGGACGAATTCACGGCCCATGGCCCGGGCAATTGAGCGGGCTATGGAGGTCTTACCTACACCGGGGGGACCGGCAAAACAGAGGATGGGGCCTTTGATGGTATCTACAAGAGACTGCACAGCCATGTACTCAAGGATGCGCTCTTTTGGCTTTTCCAGACCGTAATGGTCTTCATCCAGAATCTTACGTGCTTCAGCTATATCGAGCTTGGTCTTTTTATATTTGTTCCATGGAAGCTCCATAACCCAGTCCACATAGTTGCGGACAACGGTATACTCGGCTGAGGAAGGAGCCATCTGGCGCAATTTCTTAATTTCCTTGCGCACCCGCTCCCGGGACTCTTCTTCCATGTTCTTTTCATTAAGCTGCTCTTCAAGTTCATGGGCTTCTGCCTGAGGATCATCCTCACGCCCCATTTCCTTGTTGATAGCCTTGAGCTGCTCGTTGAGATAATACTCGCGCTGGTTCTTTTCCATCTGTCCTTTAACGCGGTTCTTGACCCGTTTTTCAATGGACACGATTTCAATTTCACCAAGCAGGAGTTCATAAACCGCTTCCAGCCTTTCAATGGGATCAACCATCTCAAGAATGCTCTGCTTCTTGAGAAACTCCACCTTGAGGTGGGGCATGATGGAATCTGCAAGTTTCCCGGCAGTACGGATGGTTGAAATGGCCAGAATGGTCTCAGGAGCAATCTTCTTGTTCACCTTGCCGAATTTTTCAAGGGCTTCGTGAACAGAACGCACCAGAGCCTCGGTTGTATGCTCTTCAGCCGGAAGATCATCAACCCGGTCAATATTTACCAGCGGGAAATTCTCACCAAAAACAACACTATCTGATTCAGGATTCCAGCTGGCGCGGTACATCCCTTCAAAGAGCACCTTAATGGTACCATCAGGAAGCCTGAGCATCTGCAGAATCTTACTGACAGTACCTACCCGGAAAAGATCTTCCGGTTCAGGCTTTTCTTTCTCAGGAAATTCCTGAGTGACCAGAAAAATCTTTTTATCATAATCGGAAATAGCTTCTTCAATTGCTTTGATTGAAGACTCCCGACCAACAAAAAGAGGCACAATGGAACGCGGGAACATTACTACTTCCCGCAGTGACATCATCGGAAGAATATTCTGTTCAGCGGATGTATTGCCACCTTCAAAAACTGTGGACGACATTTATCCTCCTGCTTTTAACCCGGAAACGTCTTTAAACCAAACGAGAACAAACACTACGTCCGTTCACAGGATGGACACCTTATCAGGTAAAAAAGTTATGTTGAAACGTCAGTTAAACAAATAACCGCAACGATTGATTTTCAAAAATTAAAACTTATAACCCTACAGAAACATGAAATAATACCTGCTCCCGTTTTGTCAAACCACAAACCGTTATTAATTACATTATACATAAAAATTAATAGCTGGCGACAAGGAAGAAAAAGCTTCATAGCCCAAAAGAGAACAGTGTATCCTCCCCAAATATAGCTTCAACCTTTATTTCCAAAAAATCAGGCAACTCCATTTTTGACTACAGGCAGGGAGACAACAAATTTTGTCCAGTTTCCCAGTGATGAATATACTTCCATCTTACCTTTATGCAGATCGGTTATAATAAAATATGAAATAGCCAGACCAAGACCGGTCCCCTCTCCTACTTTCTTGGTGGTGTAAAAAGGTTCAAAAATACGCTTACGAACGTTCTCATCCATACCTTGCCCGTTATCTTCAATTTCGATATTAACCCAGCCCTCGTTTTTATATGCCCGAAGTATAAACTTGGGGCCTCCATTTTCGTAGGCCTTAGAGGTCATGGATTGGGCACTGTTTTTCAAAAGATTCAAAAAGACCTGCTGAATCTCGCTGCCTTCGCAAAAAACAGTTGGAATACTACCTTCATACTCACGTACTATTTCGATTTTTTTGAAATCATATTTAGTCGAAAGGTTATATTCGTTGTCTGCAAGTTCAACTGTATTATTCAAAAGTTCAGACAGATCATGCTTTTTGAAATTATCCTGATTCTTACGGCTGAAGCTAAGCATATTCCTGACAATTTTCCCGGCCCGATCCACAGATGCTGTTATACCACTAATGATCTTGGGAATATCCCGGTCATGCATATACCCATGCAAATCATCAAGACTGATATTTCTGGCCTCGGCAACCCTCTTGTTTCCCGGCAGATCGCCTAATACACGTCTGGTGATATTCTGGGCCCCTTGTGCAATTACCCCAAGTGGATTGTTGATTTCGTGGGCCATGCCCGCAGCAAGACCTCCGACGGAAAGCATCTTCTCATTCTGGACCAGCATATCTTCGAGTCTGACCCGCTCACTAACATCTTCAATCTGAACGACAACACCATCCTGTTTACCAGCCGAAAGAGGATAAATCATGATATCATCGTAATAAATATCACCATCTTGCCTGCGTGCTACTCTTGGATCAGTCCAGACCTTTTTACTGCTCAGGGACTCCCTGACCTGTTCCATGTATGGTGAAAGCCGGGGAAAAACATCTTCAACATGTTTTCCCATTGCCTGCGCATCACTGATCCCAGAAACTTCCGCAGCTTTCCTGTTCCAGTGGGTGACCCGCCCTTCACTATTCATACCGACCAGAATGGCAGGCATAGAATCGATGATACTTTTCAATTGATTGCGTAAATACCTGTTCTCCTCAAGAGAATTTTTCAATTCAGTGATATCGGTATGGGTGCCAATCATACGAACGGCCTTCCCCGACTCTTCTCTTTCCACGGCATTACCGCGTCCGAGAATCCATAGCCATTTGCCATCTTTGGCCTGCATACGAAATTCGACTTCAAAATTTTCTATTTCATTATTGATACACTTACTATTCACACTGAAAGCACGCACACGATCTTCCTCATGAATAAGATCAATCCATGAATCAACATGTGAAGGCATCTCATTTTCGCCATATCCGAGCATAGCCTTGTATCCGGGGCTGTAATACACGTCATCTGTCTTGATATTCCAATCCCAGACGCCATCCTTGTTGGCAGCCATGGCAAGAGCAAAGCGTTCTCTACTTTGTCGAACCTGCTCTTTTGCATTGCGCAATTTCATATAAGCGATAGATAGAGCGATTGAAAAAACAAGCAACGCCGCAATAACAAAAAGCCCTGAAATAATCTCGAACTTATGGACTCCCCATACCGACTCTTTCTCATTCAAGATGAGGGAATCAGGGGGTAATATGGAATCTTTAACTTTAAACCGATCAAGCACAATACGGTCGAAAATATACCTGTTGGCATCCCCACCTTCCACAACAGGAATGTCTTTGACCGACTTGCCATTTAAAATATCAAGAGCGATACGTCCCGCGATAGCGCCCTGCTCATAGTGCGAAATGACCTTTCCACCAATAATCCCTTCCCCGATGCCATGCTCATAGAGATGAAAAACAGGGCGACTGCTGCTTGAAACAATCTCTTGCAATCCTTCCTCAAAAGATTTTGCAACCCCATCCTTATCCCTATATGCAGCGAGTAACAGGACAGCACTATTGGCAGAAAGTCTGCCAAGGACCTCTTTCATTTCCGCCCAGTTCATCCTGTTTAAGGGAATTTCAACAAGCTTGAAGTCGGAAAAGTCTTTACTCAAACTATTGGCTGAATGTAAATCGGCCTGCCCGCTTGGGGTTGCATCAACAATCAGATAAATAGTCTTAATTCCGGGAATTAAATCTACGATTGCCTGCAAATTTTCCCGCATGGAAACAGCCTCGATAACTCCGGTAACATTATCGTTATTATCCATGGAACGGGCCAGATCCTGATCATTCACGCCGCAAAAAACAATGGGGATCTGCGGGAAAAGTTCCTTTTTATTTTTCAATATAAAATTCAGAGCATTATCATCAGAAGTAACGACCACATTATACTTATCTAAAGAAGCGAGTTTCATCTTGAGCATGTTGCGAAAAGTGGAGAGACTCTTTTTATTCATGAATCGCTTGGAATCCATGAATTCAACATCAAGATGGACTCCTGCAGGGCCAAGCACCGACTTGAGACCATCAATCTGTTTAAAAAAAGTTGGAAATCCGGGGTGATAAGAGCTGACAAGTAAAACCTGAGGACTTACAGCTGAGGCAATTGGGCAAAAAGAGACAAGCGCAAAAAATGCGAATGCAACAATTAGTATGATCTTCTTCATGTACTCGCCGACCTGAAATAAAATTTGAGATTCACCAACTTCAATACTTCATTACTTAAATAAAGCCAATCCCCTAAAATTAAAAACATCCTTCCTCGTAATAATTCTTTGGCACTGAGCAAGTATAAAACAAAAAGCCCCCGATCCAGAAAGGATCGGGGGCTTCATAAAAGCTGATATAGATATTAGCTATGCACTTTTCACTTCATTATGGAAAAACAGAATGGGTTCCATTCCATTTTCAACAACACTCTTATTGATCACGCACTCTTTAACACCACTCATGGAGGGGAGTTTGTACATGATATCAAGCATGATGGATTCAAGCACATTGCGAAGACCGCGGGCACCGGTTTTACGCTCAACAGCTTTAGCTGCAATAGCTTTCAGCGCATTGGCAGTAAAAGTCAGGCGCACGCCGTCCAGTTCAAACATTTTCTTATACTGCTTTACCAGCGCGTTCTTGGGTTCCTGAAGAATTCGTACAAGATCTTCTTCGCTAAGCTCGGAAAGTGCTGTCTGAACCGGAATACGACCGACAAATTCGGGAATAAGACCGAATTTAACCAGATCCGCAGGTTCTGCCTTGGAGAAGAGCTCGCTGATGCCCTTATCGGACTTCTGCTCTACCTTGGCACCGAAACCGATACCGGAACCGGACATGCGCTGCTGCACGATGGTATCCAGACCGATAAATGCACCGCCGAGGATGAACAGGATATTGGAGGTATCGAGCCTGATGAACTCCTGCTGAGGATGCTTACGACCACCCTTGGGAGGAATGTTGGCTTCGGTTCCTTCAATGATCTTAAGCAGAGCCTGCTGCACACCTTCACCGGAAACATCACGGGTGATGGAAGGACTGTCACCCTTGCGGGAAATCTTGTCGATCTCATCAATGTAAATGATTCCACGGGATGCGGCGTCAATGTCATAGTCAGCGTTCTGCAGAAGCTGCACGAGAATGTTTTCAACATCCTCACCCACGTAACCTGCTTCGGTCAGTGTGGTGGCATCCGCAATGGCAAAGGGGACTTTAAGAACTCTTGCCAGAGTCTGAGCCAGCAGGGTCTTACCGGAACCGGTAGGTCCGATAAGCAGGATGTTGCTCTTATCGATTTCAACATCATCAGTGCCGCTGGACTGGGTGTAGTACACACGCTTATAGTGATTGTGAACAGCTACAGCCAGAATCTTCTTGGGATGTTCCTGACCGATTACATATTCATCAAGCAGTTCTTTGATTTCCTGTGGAGACAGGAGCTTACCTGCATCAAACTCCTCACCGACCGCTTCCTGAGCCATGATGTCGTTACAAAGCTGGACACACTCGTCGCAGATGTAAACATCAGGTCCGGCGATCAGACGCTGCACCTCATCCTGAGATTTGGAGCAAAAGGAGCAATGAAGGTCCTGTCCTGAACCTTGGTTTTCATTACTCATCAGGAATTAACCTTCCTTGGATTCAATATTTCCGCGATTCTCCAGAACCTTATCGATGAGGCCGTATTCAACAGCTTCCTCTGCGGACATGAAGTTATCGCGATCCGTATCCTTCTCAATCTCTTCTACAGTTCTGCCTGTGTTTTCGGCCATGATAGAGTTGAGGGATTTTCTAAGTCTTAAAATTTCACGGGCCTGAATATCAATGTCAGTAGCCTGACCCTGAGCACCGCCCAAAGGCTGGTGAATAAGGATGCGGCTGTGCGGCAGGGAGTAACGCTGCCCTTTCTCACCTGCGCTGAGCAGGAAAGCGCCCATGCTGGCAGCCTGACCCATACACAGGGTAGCCACCGGAGC
Organism: Maridesulfovibrio sp.; assembly: GCF_965230075.1. Lineage (GTDB taxonomy): Bacteria > Desulfobacterota > Desulfovibrionia > Desulfovibrionales > Desulfovibrionaceae > Maridesulfovibrio. The sequence continues at coordinate 2,203,655 of NZ_OZ245945.1, forward strand.
GGAGATATACTGCATTGTATCGTAAATAGCCATACCGGCAGTAACTACACCGCCGGGAGAGTTGATATACATGTAGATTTCTTTGTCAGGATCTTCAGATTCCAGAAAAAGAAGCTGTGCGCATATAACACTGGCAACATGGTCATTAACTTCGCCGCTGAGCAGGATGATTCTATCCTTGAGAAGACGGGAATAAATATCGTAAGCGCGCTCTGTGCGCCCGGTAGTTTCAACAACAATAGGTATGGTTCCAGACATCTATATCTCCCGGAAATATTTATTTATAAAAGGGAATTGAAATTAATGAAAAACCGCCCGATCCGGTACGGATAATCACTTGATAATTCATCCTAATCATTTGAATGCTTGAGTACAAGCACAAATCCGGCGGGTCAAACTCTACAACTTGTTAACTGCATATAGAATTATTAACAACCCGTTTTCAAAAAAAATCAAAAGGCGGCGCGGTAAGAGAACCGCGCCGCCTTACATGCTTATTCAACCGGTCGAGATTACTCTTCATCCTTCTTAACAGGATCGATTTCAGTAACGTCGGCGTTTTCGTAGATGAACTCAGCTGCTTTGTCAGCAAGGAGACGGTCCTTGAGGGGAACAATGAGGTTGTTCTCTTCGTAGTAGGACTTAACGGAGCTGAGATCCTGCTGGGTCTGCTGTGCAATCTGGTAGAGAGCACCTTCAACTTCCTGAGGCTCTACAGTAAGCTCTTCACGCTTTGCAACGTTGAGCAGGAAGATTTCAGTACGTACAGACTCTTCAGCCATGGGGCGCTGCTCTTCAGTCAGTTCTTCCATGGATTTGCCGAGAGACTCAAAGCTCTTACCGGAGCGCTCTGCGCGGCCGATAACGTCAGCAACCATACGCTGCAGACGGTCTTCCATAAGAGAAGGAGGCAGCTCGAAGTTGAGTTCTTTAACGATGCCGCTGATCAGCTTGGTCTGGGCTGCAGACTTGTTGAGCTGCTTGCGGTTTGCAGTGTAAGACTGCTTAACGATTTCACGCATTTTTTCAACGGATTCAAAACCGCCGGCCTGCTTAACAACGTCGTCGGTCAGTTCAGGCATTTTGCGTTCTTTAACAGCATGAACAGTAACCTTCATGGTTGCGGTCTTGCCTGCGAGATCGGAGTTGATGAAATCTTCGGGGAAGGTGATGTCGGTTTCACCGGACTCACCAGCTTTCAGGGTCTTAACGAACTCTTCGAACTCTTCGAGGGAGTGACCTTCACCGATAGGCAGGTCGAAGTTGTCAGCCTGTACGCCGGGGATGGGCTCGCCGTCCATTTCTGCGGAGAAAGTTACGGAAGCGAGTTCGCCGTCCTTAGCGGGGCGGTCTTCTTCGATGGGAGCGATTTTAGCCATGGACTGCAGGAGTCTGGTTTCAACGTCTTTCAGTTCGTCGTCGGAAACTTCTGCGCGCTCTTCTTCAACGGGAAGACCAAGGTAACCGGGAGTATCGAATTCGGGAACGATTTCGAACTTGATTACGTAGTTGAAATCTTCACCGCGAACGAGTTCTTTGGCGTCAACGTCAATCTTGGAAACGGGAACGAAGGACTGGCCGTTGAGGATATCGTTGATCTGGTAGTTGATCAGGTCGGTGGTAGCTTCGCTGATGATCTGTTTTTTGTACTTGGACTGGATAACAGAAGCAGGAACTTTACCCTTTCTGAAACCTTTAACCGGGGTCTGTACTTTGTACAGGGCAACGGTTGCATCCAGAGCTGCACCAACTTCCTCAGCAGGTACGGAAACTTTAATCTCTCTTTCTACCGCTGAAACTTCTTCAATATTAAAATCCATCTTAGGCATCCTCCTAGAAAATATATCCGCCATGCGCAAACCGCTTTGGCAGTTGTGTACTTTGGCTTGTGTCGGCCAACGTGAAGTCTTTCACATTATTCCAACAAAAGAACTGGGATTATTTAGGCAGTTTCCCCACAAAGTCAACCCCCTGAAAGGAGTTGATTCACAAATAATGAGGATAAATTGAACTTTTATCCCAAAATTACCGCCAGATGCCCTCTTACACCTATCATTAATAAATAAGGCGGAACCCCGGATCGGAATTCCGCCAAGCAAGGAGGAGATGCGTATTGATTAAAATTTATGCTGCAAGCTTCTGCTTGAGAGCATCACGTTTGGATTCAATACGTTCAATCAGGGCCGCCTGCCCTTTGTGGCCCGGATTGAGAAAACCTATGGCAAGATCATATGCATGTACTGCTTCTTCTACTTTACCGGACATCTGCAAGACAACAGCAAGGTTATTATGCAGGGTTGCTCGATGAATTTTCTTGGACTTGCACTGGGACATCAGGATGGCGGATTTCAAGTTGTTTTCCGCCTTTTTAAAATCACCTTTGTTACAAGCCTGCATACCTTCCCTATTCAACTGCCATGCTTTTCCGAGTTTGCACATGTTGCTCTCCTAAATATATTTAAATTTGTTTAAAAACTTTATTTTCCCTCTTGGCTGACTCGAAGATATTGAAAACGATTTTCAATGTCAAACATTAATTTGAAAAAATAAGCCACATCAGATTCGATGCGACTTATTTCCTGCTTTGCCTGCACTTACCCGGTGCACTCTTCAGAAGATTATCAGCCCTGACAGGCAAACCGGGAAGGCTGATTAGCCCCAAAAATCCTATCTGTAAAACGCACATACCATGCCGCAGACTGAACCTGAATAATGTAGGCCAAGGCTATAACGAGCGCCGCATCAGAACCTTGCGAACCAAAGGCATTTATGGCAATTGCCAGCGCAATAGAGAGGTTACGCATTACCGAACCATAGACAAGAGCAATAGCGTCACCTCGCGGCAGAAAAATCTTACCGATTATAGTGCTCAGGGTAAAATTGAACAGATAGAGAACCAACAGCGGGACAAGGATACTCAGCAACACTTCTGGAGCTGATGCAATTGTCCGCGCCTTTAAAGCAAGGGCCACAAATACGATCCCCAGTACACCAAGCGTAGATAACGGAGGGAATCTCGGACCTACTGACTTCTGAAATTCAGCCTGACCATACCTGTTAACCAGAAAACGCTGGGTCAGAAAGCCGAGAACCATGGGCAGAAACACAATGAACACAATCTGCTTGAAGACAGCCATCAAGTTGATCTCGATAGAAGCCCCCATAAGCATCTTTACAAAAAAAGGTGTCAGTAATGACCCAGCAATCAACCCGACCACAGTCATCTTCACTGCAGCGGACATATTCCCTTTGGCAAACCCAGTCCACGAAATGGTCATTCCGCTGGTAGGAACCAACCCCGCCAGCAGTAATCCGAGAGCCATGTAGGGCTTATCCGCAAAAAAATACATACCGAATCCAAAGGCAACAAAGGGAACTATCCCGAAATTGATCAACTGGGTAAGCAACTGGGCCTTGCCGTCACCGCCTTCAAAAACCTTTTTAACTTTAAGGGTAACCATCATGGGATAGACCATCAAAAAGGTAAATGGAATGATCATGGATTTCAGCCATGCGGGATCAAAACTCAAGCCGTAGATAAATCCGGCAATCATCATCACCGGAATGGCCAGGATTAAATTCTTTGTAATTTTCTGCAAAATAGTCCACATATCTTTCTCCAATTCATTAAAGTTCATTTCATTGCCCTACCCCGCTCTCATGAGTTAAAAACTAGCTCATACGATTCATTCGAACATTGACCTCGATCAACAGAACCTATTTTTGGATAAACTATGAATAGAAAAGACATCGAACAGGAAATCAGCGAATTAACCCTTTTTGCCAAATTAAAGAAAGAGCAGCTGGAAAGGCTTTCCAGCCACGCAGTAATAAATGAAATCCCCAAGAAATCTGTTTTCTTCAGCGAGGACAAAACATCTAAAGGGCTGCATGTGCTGCTGAGCGGAAAAGTTAAGCTCTTCAAGATATCCGACGAAGGCAAGGAACAGACAATCTTCGTATTCGGCCCCGGGGAACCATTCTGCTTGTGTTCGGTATTTTCTGATGGCGTGCTTCCGGCCAATATGAGTGCACTGGAAGACAGTCGGGTTCTTTTCATTAATACTGATGAATATGAAAAACTGGTTCAGGAAGATCCCACCATCCTGATGCAGATGATGCGGGTTATGTCCAGACGGCTCAAGGACGCCATGGAGATGATCGACTCCCTATCACTCAAGCAAGTCCCTTCAAGGCTCGCCGCCTACTTTCTTAGCCGCGAGAAGGATGGCTTAGTAAGCATGGACATATCCTACCGCGAACTATCCAAGATCATCGGTATCACCCCGGAAGCGCTTTCCCGGACCATAAAAAAAATGAGTGCAAACGGTTTAATAAATGTAGATGGAACTGAAGTCAGAATCATCAACCATGAAGAACTCAGCCGTTGCCGGGAAGGAGGATGCTTGCGCTAAGGCAAATATAAGCGACTTGAGCAACTTTGTACTATCCGGAAAAAGCCGGCCTATGTCAGTTTCTACTCATACTGAAAATGAGGAGAAAATCTTATGAACATACTGGCATTTCTGGCCTACAGCATAGTGGTGACATTCACCCCCGGCCCCTCGAACATTGTAATCTTTTCCACGGCGCAGAACCACGGCTACAAAAAAGCACTTGAATTCGTGGCCGGAGCAACCATAGCTTTCGGCATATTGCTGACCCTTTCCGCTGCCCTGAACAGCTACCTGTTTGCCCTGATGCCGCAGGTCCAAACTGTCATGGCGATTATCGGGACAGCTTACATGCTCTATCTCGCATGGAAAATCCTGCACATGGATGACGGCGGTAATACCGACCAAAGCGGAGGATTCATGAGCGGGTTCACCATGCAGTTCATCAACCCCAAAGTAGTGCTCTTCACCCTGACTGTCATCGGCAGCTTTGTGATACCTGCCTTTTCCGATCCACTGGACATTGGCCTGTACGTACTTATACTTACTTTCATCGGCTTCTGCGCCTACAGCTCATGGGTTGTACTGGGAGCACTCTTCCGACGTTACCTGCGTCCTTATCAGAAACAGGCAAACATCATTCTCTCACTGACCATGATCTACTGCGCCTGGTCCATTTCCGGACTGCAAAACCTGCTCTAAAAAACACTAGCTATGCGGGAATTCAACTACACACATCACGAAGACCTGACCGTCCTTTCTGCCAGATTTGATGAGTTCAAATATAGGAAACACTCCCATGAAGAATACGCCATCGGGGTGACTCTGAAAGGAATTCAAAAATACTGGCTGGAAGGAGAAATGCTCTATTCAAAACCGGGAGGAATCATGCTTTTCAGCCCGGAACAATTGCATGACGGATGTTCCGGTGGGGAAACAGGCCTTGAGTATGTAATGACCTACATCCCCCGGAAACTGTTTGAGAAAGTGTCCGGCAAAAAGGATGTAATGAAATTCTCCGCCCCAATAATCAATGATCCAAAGCTGGCAGCAAACATAGTCAACCTGACCCGCTCCATTGAGTCAGGCAAAGGCGACCTGCTGACCAGCGAACTGATCATGGGCGTAATAGACCGGGCAGCAAACACAGAGGAAGAAAGGCGCACGCCCCGCAATTACAAAGCCGTACACCGTGCTGTAGAAATGATACATGACAATTTTGAAGCACCGCTGAAGCTGGATGAAATCTGCAAGGAAGTGCAGATGTCCAAATTCCATTTCATCCGCCAGTTCAAGGCCGTAAAGGGACTTTCGCCCTACCAGTTCTTCTTAAGTTGTAGAACCGAGCAAGCTAAAAAGCTCCTTGATAATGGCGAAGAATTATACTCAGTGATGGTCAATTGCGGTTTTTACGACCTCTCGCACTTCAACCGCCAATTCAAAAGCGTCTACGGGCTTACCGCAAACGCTTATGCTCAACTGCTTAACAAATCCGGCTAGATCAATCACTTATATCGAAATCACCGCCGGAATCGAAATCACCGGAATCAAAATCCGCATCAACATCCCCTGAATCCATGTCGTTGTCATCAGAGTCATGCATGGTGGATGCAATGTAATGTGCTTGGGCAAGCCCCATTCCCATAGCAACATCTTCGTCATCTTCCCGACGGCGCATATAAGCCGCCATACGCTTGCCCCGGCGATACATTTTGCGCATAGCCCACCAAATCAGCAACCCGCAGAATGTTAGTAACCCGCCCATAAAAAACATAGCCAGCGCATCATCCGAGCCCATATCCGGCTCCAGAAAACCCGCAACAATTAATAAGGCTCCCGGGAAAAACAAGATTGAACCGAGAAGAAAAAGAATAACAACCCTGATCCTTATTCCCCAACTGACTGCCATACGCACTCTCCTTGCTGAGATTATTAGGTCTCATTGCAAGGATAACACATTTCGGCTCCCAGCTCACGGATTATGGAAACAAAAAAACCGCTCCCTTGCTGAAGGAGCGGTTTTGTCTTGCAATCTTTTGCAGGTCTATTTCTTCATATCGCCCTGTTTCTTAGGCAGCTCGTAATGGTCAACCTTGCCGGAAAGCATATCCAGCAATTTATAAATACGTACTTTGCCCTTTTCCCATTTGTAGCCATCCCACTTTCCGATATCCAGCCAAGCCCGGCCAGCTTCAGAGCCGTCATGGTACGCGGTGAGCTTTGCATCAGCCAGGTACAAACCGACCATCCACGACCAGCGCCCCTCGTACTCAAGGGTCCATTCACAAATATCCACGGAAGTACCCTGTGGATAAACGTCCGGGGTAATCCCTTGTTCGCGCAGCCATTCCTTGATGGTTGTTTTAAAAGCTTCGCGGGTATCATCATGTTCAATGATGCAAACCTTCTCCGCCTGCAAAATTTCCGGGACAGGCTCATTCACAACATCAATTGAAGAGCACCCCGCCATAACAACAAGAAAAACAAGAACAAAATAAAACTTTAAATACTGCAAAATACCCCTCACTCATTTTTTAAGCCGGAATATAATGGTTACACTTTACGGTCAAGAGTATCTCCCAAAAAGTGAAACAGGTCGCACTGTATAAACAATGCGACCTGCTTCGGACAATGGAGTACGGGACTGTACTAGGAAGAAAGCTGTTTAATTAAAGTATTAAGTTCATCACTCATCCTGACAAGCTCGGAGCTGGCATCATTGGCGGCATGCATGCCTTCCGCTGTCTGGGCGGCGATAGAGTTAATGTCATCAACTGCCCGGTTAATCTCTTCACTGGTAGCTGACTGTTGCTCCGCCGCAGTTGCGATTGACTGGACCTGATCAGAAGTACCATTGACAATTTCCGCAATCCTTTCAAGCGTCTGTCCGGAGCTGTGCGCTATTTCAGTAGACTGATCCACGGCATCGCTTGCCAGCCGCACTCCTTCAATGGAACGCTGCGCACCATCCTGAATGGCCTTAATGGCAGTGCCCACCTCATCGGTAGCGGTCATGGTTTTTTCCGCAAGCTTGCGGACTTCATCAGCAACAACCGCAAATCCACGTCCGGCTTCACCGGCCCGGGCGGCCTCAATTGCTGCGTTCAGGGCCAACAGGTTTGTCTGATCGGCAATATCCTGAATAACTGTTATAACACTTCCCACGGAATCTGTCTGCTTTCCAAGATCACTCATGAATGTGCCCAGATTCGTGGCATGTGTGTTCATGGTTTCAATGGATTCAACCAGCTTGCGGCCTTCATTCTGGCCTTCATGGGCATTGTCAGCAGCGGCAGTAGCATTGTCCGCCGCATCAACAGCATTGCGGGCAACTTCAAGAGTTGTGCTGTTCATCTCTTCCATGGCCGAAGCGGTTTCAGTGATACGCTCAGACTGCAAAGCTGCCCCCTTGGCCGCTTCTTCAATCTGGGAAGCGATCACCCCGGCAGCGGAATTAACCTGCCCGGTGATATCAACCAACTCGGCTGCAACATTAGCAACCCTTTCGGAGTTTTCCTGAATTTCACGCTGTTGCTGCTTTACTTCTGTAAGATCAAAGTAAATGGTCAACGCACCGCATAAATTATCATCAAGGTCGTAAAAAGGCTCACCGGAAAACTGCAATTCGTGGAGTCCACCGTCCCCCTCAAAAGAAGTCTCACCTTCAATCCTGATGCCCTCGCTTACAACACGATCAGTCCTTGTTTTACGGGAGTTATCTCCATAAACATAACCTCCAGTGGTCAGGCCGTAATAGTCCTCAGGTTTGCCCTTTTTACCGGAAATTTTAAAAAGCCTGTTACCAACAAAATTAACTTTGGCCTCGGCATCACAGGTCATGAAAGGATACGCCTCGGCAATGGCATTAAGCACCCCTTCTGAAAAACCGATCCTTTTTTTCAATGCATCAATAGTAATACAGACCTGTTCGCCAAGCTGGCCGAGATCCCCTTCACAGGATTCAGGTCTATTAGAGTTGAAGTCTCCTTCTACAACTCCCTTCAAATACTTGGCAATGGCATCTGATTTTTTTGCAGCCCCTTTACTCACCATCTGGACAGTAAATATTCCTCCCAGCATGACAATCGCAAAAACAGATACAGCCGCAATCAGTAAAATTGATTTCAAATCAGTTCCGAATTCCGCAGCAGCATAAACTGACAACGCCCCCAGAACAGCACACACACCAACCCCAATCAGCAATTTGATCTTCATAACACCCTCTGCCTCAAAAGGTTCAAAAGAAAATAACCACCCCAATGGAATATATTTTTCAGATGAGCATTAATGAACAGCACCACCCGCTCAACACGCGATTCCGAAAAAGTTATTTTCGAAATTACTCAATCAAACCACTTGAGTCAATAAATTGTAACATTTTAACTGCACAAAATGTCACATTCAGAAAATTATTGAAGATTTCATAACGCTAAATACTACAACCATGCCCATGGAAAGGGGTCCACTAAATCGCAACTAACGCAAAACAATATAATTCTTCCCAAATTTCATAAAACATATCATGAAATAAAGGAGTTTTTCCTTGACAGATCAGCACAGTGATGGATAGTAAAACGTTCTGCGCGGGCAATTAGCTCAGTTGGATAGAGTGTCAGCCTCCGGAGCTGAAGGCCACAGGTTCGAATCCTGTATTGCCCGCCAATTATTTCAATAGGTTACAGTAAAAAAGTAATAGTTTGCTAAACTTTACTCACCTTTTTACTCACCTTTTTTTTCAAGCCTGCTCACCTGAGCAGGCTTTTTTCATGTCCTTTAACTGAATCACCTTGCCCGTTCCGAACACCTTATCCAGCTCCACCCGCGCGCCGCGAATTGAATGAACATAGTTCGCTGTCACGATTGGTGACTTATGGCGAAGGATGGCCTGAATATCTGCCATGGGAACCATTTTGCTATCTAATATAGATGCGGTCAGATGGCGGATGGCGTGGAAACCAAACGGCTTTACCCCTGCCCTTTCACACATTCTGTCCATCATCTTGTTGACGCTGGAATAAGGTTTCCCGGTCTTCGGGTTAACAAAGACATGTTCAGCGAACGGAAAGGATTGCTTTTGCCTCTCCAAGTGCGCTTGTAGCTCTTCACATAGAATCCCGGTCATTGGTATCCAATCATACTCTACCCCGCCCTCACGCTTTGCAGTCCATAAACGAATTTTACGCGCGCTGAAGTCAAGGTCTTCTTTCTTCAGGTTCAACACTTCGGATTTGCGGGCCGCAGTATGCAGGTAGGCTAGCAGGAGGGTCTTTCGATGCGGCTCGTACTGATAAACTCCGGTGACGTGCGTGGAACCATCCGGCACCTGATCCGCTATATCGTAGACTTCCCAAAAGTCGTCTTCTGGCGGAACGTACCGGGGCTTTCTGGTTTCCTTGTATCGCTCAACATCCCAAGGGCAGTCTCCGAAAACTAAGCCGGCCTTTTTACCCCACGCCCACATTCTTTTAATGTGACGAAGGTAGCGGTTAGCTCTTGCTCCGGTTTTCGTTTTCGAAATGCGATCAAGGAATTTTCGGACCGTTTCATGGTCCAGATTTGAGGCAGGTTTTAACGGCTGCACGCCGGGCGCGTTAAGCAGTTCTTTAAGCACCAGCTTTTTATCCTGAAACCAGCGTTTGCTGATTCCTTTAGCTTCCTGTGCTTCAAGGTGACGGATTGCTAGACTGTGCAATGAGATCGTAAGGGTCGGGGTCTTGCAGCACTCTTTCAGCTTCTGCCGCATCAAAGCTTCCCAATCCAAAGCTTCCTTCTTGTTCTTGCACTTCCGTTCTTTGCGCTTCCCGGTAGGCGTAGTGATCCGTCCGAACCACACCTGCTTCCCGGTCTTCTTGTTCTTTCGCTGTATTGGCATTGTCGTTTCCTCGGTTCTTGAGGCAGGCGACCATGTTATTTTCAAAGAACACCCATTCTTTTCCCATTTTGACGCCCCCAAGGGCTTCAGCGTTTCTATATGCCCAGTTTTTAGATTTATCAAACTCGGCTGCGTGACCAGCATAAAGCGGTCACCTATAACCGCAGTGATTGCCGTTACCTTAATGACGAGCGGCACGCTGAAGCTCCGGAGCTGTTGCAGGCTCTGACTCCGGCCTTCGGAGACATGGCCGAATACGCAGCTCCAAACCTCAAGTCCAAGGCTTTCAACTCCAAAAAAGTCACCGCGCACCATGCCATCATCCCGACCATGAATGTTCCGGAGCTGGGCAAGCTGACCGAAGACGAGCGGCGCATTTATGAGCTAATCGTGAAGCTTTATATTGCTCAGTTTTATCCTCCAGCAGAATTTGTGGCCACAAAAGTGGAACTGGAAATAGCCGGCCACAAATTCAAGGCTGAAGGCAGACTGAACAGCTCACCGGGCTGGCGGCTGCTGGATGAGCAATATCTCAAAGATTACGAAAAATCTGAGAAACAACCAGAGCTGCACAAACTCCAGCAGAATGATTCCGGCACCGTTGAATCCGCCGAATCAATGAAGTCTTTCACCAAGCCCCCGGCACGCTACACCATGAAAAGTCTGCTCAAGGATCTCACCTCGGTCGCTAAATATGTGACCGACCCGGAAATCAAGAAGCTGTTTATGGACAAGGACAGCGACAAGCAAGACGAATCCGGCGGAATTGGAACTCCGGCCACACGCGACTCGCATATTGAAACGCTCTTCAGGCGTGGCTTTGTGGCTGAAAAAAGCAAGAAGGTCATCAGCACCGAGCTGGGCCGTGAATTCCATGATGCCCTGCCGGAATTCGCAGTTAAACCGGACATGACCGCTCTATGGCACGAGAAGCAAAAGCAGATCGAAGCCGGCGAATTGAATTACCTCCAGCTCATCGAGGAGGTGGACGGTTCCGTTGCTCAGGAAATCGCGCGCGTCAAACGCGAAGGCATAAATATCAAGAGCAATGCTGTCCAATGCCCCAAATGCAAAACCGGATTCCTGAAGCCCCGCAAAGGACCGAAAGGTAAATTCTGGGGCTGCTCCGCATATCCCGATTGCAACGCAACCTTTCCCAATAAAGGCGGCAAGCCGGATCTCAAGACCAAGCCTGCCAATAAGCTGAAAGTATCCGAAGAACACAAATGCCCAGATTGCGGCAAAGGTCTGATCCGCAGGCCAGCCAAGCGCAAAGGCTTGTTCTGGTGGAGTTGCAGCGGCTTTCCTGAGTGTAGGTTCCGCTGCTTTGATGAGAAAGGGAAACCTAAACTAGAGAGCTAACCCTCAAACCCAAGGAGAACAAATGAGCCAAGACGAAATCAAAAAACACCTAAACGAACAGGCCGATCAGCTCGACCGGGAAATGACTGAAAATCCCGGCGCAGCCATCGAGGTTGATCCGGAACTGGCCGACCACATGGGAGCCTTCGAAGAAGATGCGATTACGCTTGAAGAAGCGGAAGACGCTTCTTTTGATCCCTTCGACTCTGAAGAAATTGAAACGGAGGAATGACAGCATGGCAAAAGCTAAGATACCATATTATCAGAAGTTTGCCGACGACATCATCGATAAACTGGAAAAAGGAACTGCGCCCTGGCAAAGGCCATGGAAAGCTGGTGAATTCCAGCCGGCTTTCAACCCTGTATCCGGAGCAATCTATCGGGGAATCAATCAGGTCATGCTCAGTTCAGACGGACTAAATGATCCTAGATTCATGACCTACAAGCAGGCTGAATCAAAAGGCTGGCAGGTTCGTAAGGGCTCAAAGTCTCAGACCATAGTCTTTTGGCAGATGTCTCAAGTCAGCGTTGTGAAGGACGAAGACGGCAAGCCGGAACGGGACGAAGATGGCAACGTAAAGGCCGAACGCATCCAACTTGAAAAACCGATCCTGCGTTTCTCCAATGTCTTCCACGCCAGCCAGATTGACGGAGTCCCTGAATGGGATGGCCGGGAAATATCGTGGAATCCCGACGAACGGGCTGAAGCTCTTCTGGAGAACTCCGGCGCAAGCATCACCCATGATCAACGCGACCGGGCATTCTACAGACCTTCGTCTGATGAAATCCACCTTCCCCCGCACGCGGCCTTTGATAGTCCCGACAAATACTACAGTACCGCTCTGCACGAGCTGGGACATTGGACCGGCCATGAATCACGGCTGGATCGTGAATTCGGTCCTTTCGGCTCGGAGATTTACGCCAAGGAAGAACTGCGTGCGGAAATAGCAAGCTGGATGACCAGTTCAGAACTCGGCATCAGCCATAATCCGGAACAACACGCCAGTTACGTGAAAAGCTGGGTCAAGGTTCTGAAGGAAGATCCTTATGAGATCGTCCGGGCCTGCCAGAGTGCTGAAAAGATCAAAGATTACACTTTAGGATTTGAGAAGGAACGCGGCAAGGAAGCAACCAAGGAGCAAGGCATGTCAGTTTCTGCCCCGGACAAGGCAAAGCTGGAACAACGCGAATCAAAATATGGAGTTCCGGAGAACGGCAAGACCTGGCTCAAAGTCCCCTTCTCTGAAAAAAATCAGGCAAAGCAACTCGGAGCCAAGTGGGATCAGACTCAAAAGATGTGGTTTGCCCCTGAAGGAGAAGACGTGCAAAAATTCGCTGCATGGCTACCGGAAAACAAAGCCGCAGCGCAGCAGAAAGAAAAACCGCAGGACCCCCGTCTTGCCACAGAAAAGACCTATCTCAATGCTCCCTATCGGGAAAAAGGACAGGCCAAGAAGCTCGGCGCACGCTGGGATAAATCCGAGAAGCTGTGGTTTGCTCCAACCGGAACAGACCTCAACCCCTTAGCCAATTGGCTGCCTAAGGAAAAGATCAACGCTCCGCAGACAAACGCCATGCAAGAATTTGCCAAAGCCCTGCAAGAAGCCGGACTTGATCTTCAGGGCCTGCAGCCGATCATGGACGGAACACTCCAGCGCATGCCGGTCATCGACGGCAAGCCCAATTCAAGGGACGGCGCATACAAGGGATTCCTTGATGCCCGCCCTGCAGGATTCATTCAGAATCACAAGACCGGCCTGAAAATGAATTGGAAAGCTGACGGCCTTGAACTTACCGCTGAAGAGAAATCCCAAATCAAGGCACAAGCTGCCCAGAAAAGGATTGAGCGTAAGAAAACCCTCGCCGAGCAGCGAGAAAAGGCTTCAAAGCGTTCCTTTGCCAAGTGGACCAACGCCAAGTGGGCCACCCAGCAGCAGGAAGACCTCACTAAAAAAGGTGTTTCGGGCTACGGGGTCAAGGTCAACGAGCGCGGGGATCTGCTTGTACCCGGTCGCGATGTGAACGGCCATATCCACACCCTGCAAACCATCACCCCGGAAGGCAAGCTCTTTGAAAAAGGCGGCCTGAAGGCGGGAATGTTCCACACAATTGATCCCGGCGAAAACATAGCCAAAGGCGGTCCAATCCTCGTTGCCGAGGGTTATGCCACTGCGGCCAGCGCGCACATGGCAAGCAACATGCCCACAGTTGTGGCTTTTGATGCTTCCAATCTTGAACCGGTCGCCAAGGCTCTAAAGGCCAAATATCCTAAAAGCTCAATAGTGCTGGTCAGTGACAACGACCATCACCTTGAAAAGAATGTCGGGGTTGAAAAAGCCGAAGCAGCAGCCAAAGCTGTAGGCGGTCTGATGGCAACCCCCAAGTTCAATGAAGCCGAAAAAGAGCAAGGCCTCTCCGACTTTAATGATCTGCACAAATCGCGCGGAATCGGCGAAGTGCAGAAACAAATGTCCCAGAGCATCAAAATGGCAAAATCCATGAAGGCAGGAGCACTGCCGCTGGCTATGGCAATGTAAATTAACAAGCGGGTCTGAGGGGGGCCGCTTAAATCACTTCTCCTGAGGTATGCTATGCATTTTATTCCAAAAAGGATTTAATACGAGCTTAAAGACAAGCCACCAAGCATAAATCCCATATTGTGAATTACAAAGCCTATGATCTAATAGGCCGTGCGCTACTTCATTTCTAAGATTTGCCCCTAGTGAACTACAAAAAAGAGCTTTTACTTCAAAAGCTAAATCATCCCCAAACACCTCACTCATTTCAGGCAACTCAACAAGGGTGCTTAATCCATTTTCATGTTCAATTCCTTGAGAATTCAAAGTGGTAGTCTTAGCCCCTGCATTCTTCAAATGAAAACGGACAATATTTTCAAGTTGAGGGCTTAACAGGTGAAGTGCAGTTGCAAAGTCATAATTATAACCTGCATTAAGTCCCTTAGCGACGAAATGTTCACGAAAAGGAGGTACAGCTGGAGATTGCTTTGCTAAACTAATAAAATCAGCTTCTTTAATTAGATGTTCAACATGTAATATACGAAGAGCAGGTACTAGATACCCACTAACAATCACCCCAACATTAATCCCATACTGCTGCATCATCGTCGAAAAAACAATTTCATCATCTACAGTTAAAGGAGTATCAATACTAGAGCTAGGAGTTCTAGCAATAACACGCCCTTCACGACTTACATGAGTCAAACCAAAGAATGAACTGAGTGGGTTATCCTCAATTTGTTTAATGGCAATATGAGAAATAGCAGAGAAACTCATCCACTCAGATAAGTTTGCGTAACATAAAAGAGCTTCGATAGCCTCTTTTCCTGAAACATGTTCTTCAGCACGCCTAGCTAAATCCGTAGCATTATAGCTAGGCCCTTGAAATGTTGTCATTTCACTTTCAACTTTTGATCCCGCTTCAGTCATTAGGGTATGAATTTCAGAGATCCTTTGGTCAACATTATACAAATCTCTTGATACACTCGGAATCATTCGCAGCGTATGGATTGCATTTTCATAAAAACCTGCAGCAACCAAATGACTCGGAGATTTACCTGCTTTGCGGGCATCAGCTTCATTAACCCATGTTTCAGCAATCATACAGATAAGCCGGTGTTTACCCTCTTTATCATCAAGACATTCATAACACCTTACAGCTGCTTCAAAAAAAGAACGTATTTTATGAAATTGTTGTGCTATGTAAGGAACTTGAGAAATTTCCTGAAGATGATCAACAATATCGCTATACTTACTGTTTCCTAATCTATTATCAAGCAACAAGTTTGTAAGCCATACGCCCAAAAAACCATCTTCAGCTGTAGAACTCAAAAGAGCAGTAATAATATCTTGTTCCACAAGCTCTAATCGATCTCCTGCTCCAGCTCTAAGCATTAAAATCAAATCAAGCATTCGATTCCAACACTCCTTTCCATCACGAACCCACTGTTCTTGAGTTAATGGTACGAGCTTGTATGCATCTATCGCCTTCAAAGCAAATTCAATCTTTCGCAGCCTTAGCCACGCGAGATCTGCAAGTCTCGCTTTAAGTAAATAAGATCCAACCTCATCAACTAAATCGGCAAAAAATAAAATCTCGTTTTGGGAAAAATCTTCTGGAATAGCAGAACGACGATCTCCAACAGAGATTAAGGGCTTGAATGGTTCAGCCCGATTTTCAGAATCTAACATCATTGAGCAAGCATCTGACAGCAACCAATATATCTTACCAAGCTTCTTGTTCCCTCTTTCAAGGGCCTCACTACTTGCCTCTGAAAATAACCGATACATAGCAGCATAGTTATTTTCTTGACATTTGCTGAGAATGGCCTCGCACTCATTTTTATCAAAATCTTGGCTTCTTAACTCAAGATCATCTAAAAACCTCTGAGTATCCATTACCCCCCCACACAGCAATACTGTTAATCAAAATAAGACATTGATACAGCCTATATATGGCAATGTAAATATCTTCAAATGAATTATAGAGTGTATCTGAGTCGTTGGATACTTTTCTGTTACAATCAGAAAAATTCGGTTGAGCTGGTCAAGAATAGATTGAGGACTGCTACGAGAGAAAGCTTACACTCTAAGAAACACCATACCGCAGTCTATACAGCTGCCGCAACACACCAGACGACACTATTGGAATTGAAAAACTTCATCTATCGACCAAGCCCCTTCACCACCTTGTTTTGCATCCGACAAACCTCATTGCCTTCCATCAAAACATTTCGCCCAAACATCATTCGCGCAAACCCTTGCGCTACCTGAGCCGCCCCAGGATCATTCACGCTGAAGAAAATCTTATCGCCATTATCTTTAACCATGGCTCCATTCTTCAGTGTGTAGAGCACATTTCCGGACGAATCGACGCGCCAGGTCATTTGATCCAGATTACGCTTTCTAGGATCATCAGTACGCTTGGCCTCCTCGGCCTGCAACTGGAGCATCTTGGAAATAGATAACAACCTGCGCTTATCCTTCCACGCCAAACTTGCGTCGGTTCTAAACTGACTCTGCTTAAGCTTCAGTTCAGAGACTTTTGATGCCGGGGAATCAAAAGCAGGAAAAGGATTGCTTTGGATCGGTTCCTTCTTCGACCGCAGAACCTTCAGGGCTATTTCATCACCGCTTTCAGCCTTCCATTTCAAAAAGTCATTCCAGCGGTTGAACGGAGTCTGCTCACGCAGCTCCGCACGCTTTCCGGACATTTCCTTTTTGAGGGCTTCGATAGCCTCTGTCTTTCTGCCGGCAGCGAGAGCAATTAGCCGGCTACGATCTTTGATTCTGAGTTTTTTGTCATTCTTAAGGGCCTTGATCTTGCCATCCCAATAGGAACTGGTCTGCTTCCAGCGACCATCCTGCTCTTCACGCAGATCCTCATAAGCCTTTTTCCTGCCAGCTACAGCAGCCCGATATTCGGCATACAGTTCACCGCGGTGCTTATGCAGCGGTCGGGCGACATACCTATCCTTCTCATTAACCACGATCCCCTTGGTCAGCAGATAGCGACCGAGCTGGGCCTCAAGTTTGGACTTGGTAAAATTTCGGTCAAGCCGACTTGCCTTAATAGCCGTCTTGGAATGGCGGTCTTTAATGCTGCAACCGTTTCCGCGCAATCGGACTTCGATCCCGATCTCAGCTAGAGACATATGGAATTGATGCCAGTCCTGCGCCTTATCCAACGACTTCAAGATAAAGTCCTTGCGTTCCTTCACATACGAATCAAAGGACTGCTGGCCGGAGTGAGCTTCATAAGTAGCTGCGCGGTCATTACTGCGATTAGGTTCCTGATCCTTTTGCCTGCCATTATCGAACTTCAGGCCGAACTTCTGCTCCAGCTCACGGTGTAGCCGGTCGCGCTTATAAAAATCCCGGTAAGGCTCATAACGTGACAGCTTCTCCGGATGGATCATATTATATGCGATGTGCATATGAATGTTGTTGGTATTCTTGTGAACGCCACAATGCCGCTGGTGCTCCTCAAAGCCCAAGGCCTTGGAAAACTCCTGCTCGATCTCTTTGAAATCCTTCTCCGTAAGAACGGATTCATCCTCCGGCCTGAAGGAAACTATTAAGTGATAGGTCTTTTCCTTGCGGGTTCGCTGATTCAGATCCTGAGTATCGAGGACCTCCTGAATCGCCAGTTCGTAATCCTCGCCAGCCCAGCAACCAGCGCACCAAGACATCAAGGTCTTTTCACCCTTGTGCTTGGCGTCGGCAATGTAATCGGCCAACCGCCGATAATTATCATTCTGAGGCTTGCAAGAAATCCTGCGACTAATCATATGGTTCGGACCTTCTGAACTATTTCTTTCTGAAGCTGGCGGAGATCTTCCAGCAAAGCTTCAACATCCGTGCGGTGCTTATCATCATCAAGAATCCACATCTTGAGCAGACCGCCAAGACGGCCCTGATCGGCATTGAGCTTCAGCAACTCCCGGCGAGCCTGCTGGTCAGTACGACTCTTGATTTCATGTCCCAGACAAACGGCTTTGGCAAAGGCAGACAGCGAAAGACTGCACTGCTGTGCAGTCCTGCTGATCTGCGCGTACTCCTCTCTGGAAACATAGGTTTTAATGACTTGCTTCTTTGAGGGCATTAGCTCTACCGGATTCGTTGTTAATACCTTCCCAAACAAGACTTACAGCATGGGGAAGATAGGATTTTGGCAGATCTTCCAGCGATTCAATGCACATTTTTCCGCATGTATCAGCAAGCAACTCTTCACGAGAGTACTGGCCGCAATAAGCCCAGTAATCAAGCAACCCATTAACCGGTGTCAGCTCCTCCGCCGAGCAGACATCCACGCCACGCATTTTTGGAGGAACGACACTTATGCAGGTGTTGAGATATGTCCATGCACTCTTCAAAGCCAGCCTATCCATTTCATAGATATCCGAGACTCTGATTGCCCCCTCGATCTGCCGTTTGCCCTGCTCCCAGCTAAAACCCTCAAGATAGCACCAGTAACGGGCCATACCCTCAAAGGACTTTACGGCTTCCGGTGTCGCCTTTTTATACTGAATCTTGCCCTCTACCGGCGGGACCGTCAGCTTGGCCTCCATGGCGTTGAACGCCTCAAGAAATTTGATTTTCCACTCCATAGCCTTCTTGCCGGTAAATCCCATGGCAAGCAGGGAAAACCCGTCACGAGTCATGTTGAAGGCAGGACGCTTTTCACCTTTAGCATCCGTATATTTAACGCCCTGAAAATTGAGGGCGTTAAAATCATTTGGAATTTCCAACTCATTTATGGATTGAAGAACGTTGTCGTGCCGCTTTTCAAACAATTCAGCCACAACCAAAGATGAGACCATTGACTGGTTATTCTCCATCACCAATTCAACAACACTTGATACTTGTCCGTTTTTATTAATTTTTTTATTCATCTCATATACTCCACTTAGTTTGCAGTTAATGTCAGTCCAAAATTGAGCCGTCCTCAATTTTGTCAGCAACTTGCGTTGAGTCGAAGGCGAATAAGCCAACCTCAGCCCTATGGCTGAGCAGGACGTAAGGTCGACCACTTTGAAAAAGTGGGCCTACCTTACCTGTCCTGCCTTCGGACTCCGGGAGATTATATGAGATTTTCGGTTATTTCGGAACCCATTTTGAAAAATATCCTATAATAACAGATAGTAACCAATAATAACCAAAAGTAACCTGTGAGAGACTAAAAACCGCTTTCAAACATCATAATGGAAGGAATGCAAGACACGAAAGCAGGCTCCAAAATTTAGGCAAAACCCTTACGTCAGCTGAAGATAAAATGTCAGTTAAGTTGATTACAGAATAAATCAATAAACAATGAATTCAGCGATAGTGACGTCTTCCCAATAAGCTGGACCAATTAAAAATAGAGATTTTTGGCAAACCAACCTATTGTCACAGTAAGGAGTTTGCCGTGAAGAAAAGTAAATTTACCGATGAACAAATAGCGTTTGCACTGCGTCAGGCCGAAACAGGCACAAAGGTCAGCGAAGTATGCCGTAAGATGGGGATATCCGAAGCGACTTTCTACAACTGGAAAAAGAAATACGGTGGTCTTGGCGTAAGTGAGTTGCGCCGCTTAAAACAGCTTGAAGAAGAAAACCGCCAATTAAAGAAACTGGTTGCCGATCTGAGTTTGGACAAGCAAATGCTTCAGGATGTTTTGACAAAAAAGCTTTGAAGCCTGCCCAGTTGATTAAATTTGCTGAATATTTGGAGCAGGATTACCGAGTCAGCATTCGCAGAAGATGTTCAGTTCTATGTCTTGGAAGATCGAGCTACTATTATAAGTCGGTACGGAAGGATGATACCCCCTTACGACTTCGTATCAGGGATATTGCTGAAAGCCGTGTTCGCTATGGTTGCCATAGAATTTATATCCTGTTGAGAAGAGAAGGCTGGTATGTGAACCACAAGAAGGTTCACCGAATATATTGCGAGGAAGGCTTGAACCTGCGCTCTAAACGGCCAAGACGACATATATCTGCAGCACGCCGAATGGATCGTCCAGAACTCTCCACTATTGATCAGTGCTGGTCGATGGATTTTGTGGCTGATAATCTATACAATGGCCGAAGAGTCAGAGCATTAACTGTGGTCGATAATTTTAGTCGTGAATGCTTGGATATTCACGTAGATTCCTCGATAAAAGGGGATAAAGTCGTTGCCAGATTGGAATGGCTACGTGTCATCTCAGGTAGGAAGCCAATACGCATCCAAGTGGATAATGGCAGTGAATTCATCTCTAAAGCACTTGATAAATGAGCTTATGAAAATGAAGTTGTTTTAGATTTTTCTAGGCCAGGAAAACCAACGGATAATCCGTTTATTGAATCTTTTAACGGAAGTTTTCGGGACGAGTGTTTGAATACCCACTGGTTTTTATCTGTTTCAGACGCTCGACCAAAATTGAAGCATGGCGCAAGGAGTATAATGAATTTCGTCCGCACTCCTCTTTGGGAGATCAGACGCCAAACGATTTTGCCCTCGCCCATAAAACACCGTCAGAAGGCCGAATTTCTCTATATTTGACCGGTACAGAATAAGGGAAGACGTCACTCCCCCCACTCTGGATGTAAACCTCTATTTCAACCCAATTTCAAAACTGCCGAAAACTACTTAAAACTACCAAGTTTTGTACGCAGATTTGCGTACACTTTGCGGACAAAATTCTATCGCCCCTCACAACAACTCAGCTTTGTGAAGATCACTATAAGAAACTTCAATTCATCACTTAACGCACCAGCCATAGCCCGCCAAAATTATAGTCGAAAAAAATCCTTGGAAAACGACCAGTATCATTTTCAAAAAATCCTAAAAGACGAAAAAGGACTGATTCAACCAGTAGTTTATCTGTCACGGCAATGAAATCAGTTTTATCTGAGTAGACCAGATAAGGATCGGCTAGCTTATCGAGCCATAAATCATCCAAACTTATATCCGAGGTATCAATCACAGCCCCAAAGCTGTCATAGCCTTTGGAAATCATTTCTTCAGGGATCTGTACAGTCTGTTTACCAGCATCATAAGCGAATCCTTTCTTGGGGAACAGATCAAGATGATTAAGGACTGGCGGGACTTTTTCGTCATAAATGTGCGCAAAAGAGTATAGATATCCAACAGTAGTGAACACTCTTTCTGGAAGGCACAATACAACTGGCCTTGATACTGTATTATCTTCAGTTGAACCAGCTTTCACAATATCACTTAAAATTTTCTCTAAATCATTACCTCTGACATACGCCTCTTTTTCCCAAATAGAGCCAGTTGAAAAAGATTTCATCCAACTGGAAGCAATATCCATATCCGTCTGAATCAATGGATACGCAGCTATAAAACACGTCGCCTCTGATTGTGACCCGCCGTCAAAAAGGACTTCCCGGTCAGTCAGAAACTTAAAGAAATACCCATAATCCCACCATGTCCAAATTAAACAATCCGAGGAAGTCTTTTCCCTGATCAGTTTTGCAAGAACAAAATCTTGCGGACTAAAGTAAGACTCAGGCTCACGGTCATAAGCTGTAAAGAGACTCAGCAGCAAAACACAAGTCCCACATAGAGCCAAAAAAGCATTACGCCCTTTCAATAAGGAAGGAAAATATGGATCAAGCCGTTCGCTGGCAGCAGAACAGAGAGCAACACCCCCGTAAGCCGCAAAAAAGGATGCTGCCGGGATAAAAAGAGGAATGAACCGTTGCGAAACACATGCGGCCCCACCAAAAAGAAAAGCGAACCCTAGAAAAAGGGCCCTAAACTTGAAGCTTCGCACGTATATGAGCAGACCGTATAAGGCCGGCAATATCAAAACAGGAAAACAATATGCTTTGCTAAGCATTTCCCATGGGCTTATCCTTTTCAACTCAACAATGGAGTCACTTATAAGTGAACCATCCAATCCACCAAAAGCCAATTTTGCATGCGCCGAGACATATGCCGCATATTTCGCAAACGGACTGACTCCTGCAAACGCCAGTCCCCCAATGACTAACAACGTTACCAGCAGCATATATTTTATACATGCATCAACACGATTCCGTCTGGGAGAAAGGATATACAGGGAAAGGAAACCAGTTGAAAGCATCGCGCCTGGCCGCCACCAAAACCAAAGAAAAAGAACGGTAACCCAATAAGCAAACACCCAACCCGTAATTCTTGATTTCAACGATGAAAACTTAAAAACGCAAAACAAGGCAAAATAACAAAGTCCGGGCACGAGAATGTCAGTATCGAGAAACCCCACCTGAGTTCGAGTTATCCAGTATGGTGCACATAGAGCAAGGAAGGATGAAATGACCATGATAGCAGGAGAGCGGCTTTGGATACCCCAAGGGAGAACAGCCATCAGCATGGATAATCCTAAAACCGGCCCGGCATAGCTCCCGATATTCATCATCAACAGTTTATCAGAGCCAGCTATAAACGAAAGCAGGTACGGCAGCATAATTGACTGCCTTGAGTCTGCAAAAAAATCCCTAAGCCCGGCCCCGTTTTCAACCAGCGAATAGGCCTGATCCAAAAAGTAGTAACTGTCATTGTTACATGGCAACGGAACTCCATCGAGGTGTAACCCTTTATCGATCAGGAACTGCAGATTGTACTTTGCCAGCATAAAACTCAAGGCAGCGGCACAGATGACAATCAGAATGGCAACAGGCCACAGATTTTTTTTCTCACTATCCATCAATACTAGCCCACAAGTTCAATTACGGAAGAAACCTTTTGACCACCGAACGCCAATCACCAGAATGCTCAATATCTTCAACTCTGATTACCTTAGCTCTGCTCCGGTCAGTCATTCGTGACAGATAGCTTTCACACACAGCCTCCGGGATTACTTCATCATCGGCACTGACTATGTGTATCTGTCTTATATGCTCAACTTTACCAGCCACATCAGCTGGATTCAGAGAATGACGCAAGGGAGAAACCTTATGAAAATCAGTCCAAAAGGAGTGATCAAGATTCCCGGCAACAGTCACTATTAAATCAACATCATCTCTGCGAGCCGCAAGCAGCACAGCCAAAGCCCCTCCTCCAGAGTACCCGACAAGCTCAAGTCTTTCAGTTCCTGAAGCAGATTTGGCCTCATCCAATGCTTTATTTAAATCATTAACTACGTATTCTGAAAATCGGGCAGAAGTCCAGAATGGGACAACACAATTCCGCCTGTTCTCATTTTCAACATATTGGCATGGACGGGCAAGATAGAGCACAGCAGGACTGCTGTCTTCTGCGGCCAGGTAGAAGGCCACAGGATTTTTCGGAGTGGGATCACTGGAGGGCCTGCGTCTTGAAAGCCAAGCCTTGCCGTCTCCTTCAATGTAGACACGCAAACGCTGGGACTTTCCACGCTGATACCCTTGAATACTAAAATTTTCTTCAGAAAAAACATGCCCTGAGAAACCGTGTATCTCAGCAAATGAGCGATGATCAAAAGAAGCGCAACCGGTAATAAAAACACACAATAAAAACACAAAAGCGAGTGAACTAAGGGGCTTTAAACGAACTTGTTTCATTGGTATCCCTGCACCAGAACTTTAAAAGAGTGAAAAGTTATGAATCACTTGAATCGGCTGCCCCCTTCTTGCACAGGCAGGGCAAAACGCGCTGCTAATTGGAATCGCCCCCTCTTTCTTCCAATGCTTCTTTTAAGCGTTGCAATTCCGTTTCCTGAACACCGATCTTCTGGATAAGTACCCGTATTTTTATTTCCTGTCGGGTTCGTTCAATATCCATTGTCAGCACCTTAACAAAGAGCATGCATATCGCCAAAATTACAGGCAATATTGGAGGATAATGAATTCCAAAGAAAAAACCAATTTTATCGGCGAGTGAAGGGAAAAGACCTAAGGCAAGAATGCTTAACGCGGAAAAAAGCCACCACGAAGTCTGAAATATCCCAAGACGCTGTCTCCTAATAAGAAAAAAAATGGTCAAAACAAATAAGACAGACAGTGCGGAGGGTATAAATTTAAATAGAGTCATAACCGCTCCTGCTCTTGGTACTATCTTCCGGTTTAGATAACCAGTCTGACAATACCCAGATAAACGTTTTGAACAGATATACAAAAACCGAAAGCCATGAATTAAAAATTCTAGAACGCCCGTTTTGTCTAGGCGGCATATGCATGGAAGTCTCGTAAAATTTACAGCCATGCCTTCTCAAAAGCAGCAGAGGGCCTAGATCTTGATAATCGAAAAGAACTGCTTTCGGGGATAAAAGGATCTCTACTGCCTGTCTGTCGTATAATTTAAACCCTGAAGTCATGTCACGTATTTTCAGACGTGTAAGTAAGTAAAAGACATGCCAGACAAGCCTTCTAGCTAGGCTTCCGCGTTGTATACAACTGCCGATTATAACATTAACTCCTAAACGATCATAATTTTCTAGCAACAAAGAAATAAATTGGGGCTGATGTTGGCCGTCAGCATCCATGGTCACGAACAGATCATATTTTTTTTTTCTGTACGCATAAAGCATTCCTGCTTGAATAGCAGCCCATGCACCTGATCTGCATGGAAGCTGTATGACCTCTGCTCCAGCCTCTCTAGCAACAACGAATGTAGAGTCCGTGCTACAATCATCAACTACCACTGTAGAATACCCAAAAGCAACGTTTTCCCTGACTATTGATCCAATACTTTCCGCCTCATTAAAAGCAGGAATTATAACTACTACAGAATCTAACATAGCACTCATTCTTTTATCAGTTCAAACGATAAAAAAAAGAAGTGGCCTCTATTAAATAAAGAGCCACTTCTTTTTATGACGGTATTAAAATCAATATTAGAATTCGAAACGGATAGTAGCCTGCCCCCTGTAGGATTCGTAATCGGCACGACCAACAGTTGCTCCACCTTCAAATCCAAGAATCCACTGGTCAGTTGCATACATGGTCAGACCGAGGATACTTTCGAATTCATCATAGTCAGATTTGACAGGACGGGTGGATACACCAAGGTCATAGTAATATCTGAGAGTTGCATACGGTTCGATCCAGCCCATCATTAAGTAGGCAGCTTTTGCTTCCAGACTCATCTGGCTCAAATAGCTATCCGGATTGGCAATATCCGTTGCTCCCCGTGAATATGAAGCAAGATCACCACTTACATACATGTATCCGAGTCGCCCACTAAAGGTCCAGTCATCCATCATAAAGTATTGGGAAACACCAAGGCTGGTAAGGTACCTGTCTGAGTCATACTTACCTGTATTAGTTCCATCGCTATCCTTGTAGCGAGAATTAGTATAAGCAAATGCGCCGTCAAAGATCGTTGTATCAGTAATATTATATGCCAGATATGGCATTACAGTCCATTCATAGTCAGTTTTCAGTGTGCCGGTATCTGCTCCGTTATCCCAATCTTTTTTATCCAGATCCAGAACACCATATCCACCTGCAACACCAAACAGAAAATCAGGAGTAATTTTATAGTCCGCACCTACAAGGAAATTATAGGTATCCGCGTCATATTTACCACCGGAAGCGGAACTTGCGAAGTAAGTGTAGGACCCCATTGCCCAAACTCCAAAATTATTTGCCTCGTCACCAGAAGCAAGACCAAGATCTTCCGCATTAAAGGAAAGGTTTACATTTCCGTTTCCATCAATAACATTATTGGAATCCAACTGAAGCTTAGCAGGAGCAGTCCCCCCCGGTTTAAGCCCGGAAGGCTTAGGGGCTGCAATTGTAGCAACACGTCCTTGGACCATGGTAGTCAAGGCCTGACTTGTTGTACGAACAACGTCGCTACTAGCCTGACTTTGACCATTAGTTTCAGCAAAAGCAAACGAACAGGAAAACAACACGAACATCAGGGAGAGAAAGATATTTTTTTTCATAAATTCTGCTCAGTAAATATTTATTTTATAACCCCAGTACTTCACATAGATATTTATCTAATACCCTAGTAAATAGACATGTCAAGACTTTTTATAAATTTTGTCCATATTTATCGTCAAGATACACTTTAGCTGTTCCGCGCGCGGTATCACACCAACTAAAGGAAGCTGCGCGCTTAAGCCCCAATCCGGATAATCGTATTTGCATACTGAGCGAACCCGCCAGATCATCGATGGCACAAGATAACAAGTTAGAATCATGAACATTTTCTACTTTAATAACAGCGTCTCCGCCCACTTCGACAAGGGCTGCGGCGCTCGAAATAACAACAGGACATCCGCAGGCCATAGCCTCCACCACCGGCAAACCGAACCCTTCATATTCACTGGGCATAACCAGCATTGTCGCCATACGGTATAACTGGGCTAACATCCGGTCAGAAACATACCCCATATTGATGATTGTTTTTTCGTGGCCGGAGCTCCATCCGCTCCACCCCACAGACACCAGAGGCAGCTGGCATTGAGTTTTCTCCACTGCATTAACCAGTGCATCAAAATTTTTACGGGGATCACCACTACCTACGAATAATATAAATTCCTCTGGAATGCCGGAAGACTCAAGGACTGCTTGTGCTTCTTCATCGTGCTCCGGATTAAAAACATCGGTATCGACCCCAAGGGGGGTCACTCTGATCAGTTCAGGGTTAATATCCAAATATTCAACCATTTCCCGCTTTGTGAACTCAGAAACAGCGCAAAAGGAATCAGCAAGACCAAGCCTGCGTTTAAAAAAAGTTCTCCAATATAAAACCCTTTCGCGCGGATGCCACTGCGGATATCTCAATAAGGACAGATCATGTATTGTGAATAC
This sequence comes from Maridesulfovibrio sp., assembly GCF_965230075.1. Lineage (GTDB taxonomy): Bacteria > Desulfobacterota > Desulfovibrionia > Desulfovibrionales > Desulfovibrionaceae > Maridesulfovibrio. Next base: position 2,230,512 of record NZ_OZ245945.1, read on the forward strand.
AGTCGGCATTCGGGCAGCAGCCTTGAAAGGGAAATAAGCGGCCTCATGGTATATATGGTAATCCCGGCTTAAACTACGAAACCTTCTTTCGATAGGCAAATGACTTAGAAGTCTTGCCCCGAAGGCTACGGGATATGGCATGCGCCACAGCATGCGCCCCAGTGCTTCTTTCCATCCCGGTCCTTCTGAGTTAGGAATATTCCTGACAATGCTTTTCCCTGTAAAATAGCTGATCTCAAGCCGATCTGAAAACTCTTTTTCGAGAGTGACGTATAGACCGCGCAGATATCTTCCGACACCAGTGCCGACCACCGTCATGGGGATTGCATTAACCAATATTTTTTTCATAAATAGAAACAGGCAGCCGGACAGTACAGGCTTTATAATTAATTTGACCTAAACCAGAACACGCGGAACAGATGAAGATTCTTCATATCAGTAAATACGCTCACCCCGAAAGAGGGGGAATAGAAACTTTTGTAAGAGACCTTTCCTCTGCCCAAACTAAAAAAGGACATGATGTACGTATATTATGCCATAACCGAAAGTCTTCCAGTAAAACATCTGTTACCCGAACCAAAGATATTACAATTACCCGAGTCAAGGTTAATTGCAACATGGCATTCGCCCCTGTTTCGTTTTCCTTCGCCGACCACTTGAAAAAAGAGATCTCCACCTGCCCTCCTCAACTGATCCACCTGCACCTGCCCAACCCCGCAGTTCTTTTCTACAAGAGTATTCCAGATGACATCCCCTGTGTTATCCACTGGCATGCCGATGTTCAGGGAGCCCCAAATCCATACATCAGCTTACTCTACCCTTTCTACAGATTTTTCGAGCAGAGATGCCTTGCAAAGGCAAATCACATTATCGCGACCTCTCCTCCGTATCTTGAAGCAAGCCAATCTCTTGCCTCGTGGCGTCAAAAAAGTTCAATAGTTCCCCTAGGACTGGACATAGGAAGGTACCCTTCGGGGGCACAGAAAAAAAAGGACCCGCCCCTTGTACTTAGCGTCGGCAGGTTCGCATATTACAAAGGATTTGAATATCTAGTCAGGGCTGCAGCTATGCTCCCGGAAGTCGAGTTCGTGATCGCAGGCAACGGTCCGGAGCGTAAAAGAATAGAGGAGGAGGTCAAACAGCAAGGATTATCAGGACGCGTAATGCTGCCCGGTCAGATTATAGATCAGGAGCTACATTCATTGATGCAAGAGGCTTCTGTTTTTTGCCTTCCATCTATTGATCGAGGTGAAGCTTTCGGAATGGTATTGCTGGAAGCAATGAGATACGGGGTTCCGATTGTAAGTACGAACATTCCCGGATCTGGGACAGGCTGGGTAAATGAGCACGGCAGTACCGGCTTAGTTGTCCCACCTGCGGATCATCGGGCACTTGCTAATGCGATAAAAGCAGTCATTTCAGACCCGCAGAAAGCACAACAATATGGTCAGGCTAGCAGAACCAGACTCGAAGAGAACTTTAAAATTGATCAGGCAGCATCAAGAATCGACGATATATATCTATCGATTCTTGCAGGCGAGCATAGCTAATTACCAGTTCAGGGCAGTCTGTTGTCTCTACTCATAATATCATTCACGATAACCCCAGAATTAGGCCTTTTGGTTGAATTCGTGCTTTCAGATTTGGTTTTTGAATGGGCTGAACACCCTGCCATAATTAATATTAAAAATATTGGCATCAAGATTTTTCGCATACCATCTCCATCTATAGTTAATATTTAATGTAATTTTACCTTTATTGGGACCGAACTTTATGAAGTCGCTTAAAAATATCATAAAAAGCACCTACATTCACACTATTTCCAGCTTCTTTTTTTTCACAGGAAGCGCAATTCTTCTCTGCTGTATTCTTTGTACGCACTACGCCTTTCACTTTGATCTTAATCTTAAGCAATTTCATCATGTTAAAGACAATATGTACTCTGCTCCAGTTCCATTTCCTTTAAGCCTCATGTCTCACCCTGATGATCTTTCCTCTAGTACAAGCAAGACAATCCTGTTTGTAAATGGGATACGCCTCGACAGGCCACATTCATTGCATAAAGACATCATCACACTTGGGGGAGGACGATACTCTTATTGGGGGAACTCAGTCTTATTCTCCCTGCCTTCAAATGGAGATTTTTCAGATACCAGTGTTGTTTTGCTCCGTGCCTTTTTTAACCCGCCAAAAGTTGCATACTGGGCTCTCGGCTGTATTATGCTACTTAGCCTTTTATCTATGCTTTCATTTGGCATCTCGTTGAAAACATTAATTCACTCTGGCATGCTCCTTTGCTTGGCATTTATTGTTTTTAGTCTTTGCGGAACGCTAGGACTTATCCAAAAAACTGTCGTGATTAACAAATCCAATGCCTCACCGGGAATCGGGCATGAAATAATTGTTAACCCCTATTTTCGCGAACATGGAATCTTTTTTGACTCACCCAAATCAAAATGGCTGCTCTATGAAGAGGACGTTCCTCTGGGGCCTCGCACAACGGACACAAGGGTCGTTAAAAAATTTGGGAATGGCGCATATGAATTGGGACCTCTCCTCAAATTTTCCACTACCGCAAACAATGACTTTTTTAATAACAACAAAGAGTACACTCTCCGGATGCCAATTATCGCTAAATCCCGTACCTTAGTTATCTTTTCCCTTTTGTTCACGGGACTACTGTTCCTATCGGTATCTGTTCCCAAAGAAACACAGATCACGTTAAGAGATGGAATATTATATACATCTGGGCTAGCATTTGTTTTAGGCCTTTTGTTGCTTTTTGTTTCGAGTGTAGGCTTTTTATTATCGACCAAAGATGACGCACTGAGCTTGGTCAAATCCTATTCTCAATATGATGTAACACTATCACTTGAACATTTTACAGAGGACGTTGAACGGACGAAAAAAGAAACCGACAGCAAATATGCCACCCGTTTAACAAAAGAGTTGGAACAGGTGATGTCTGTCACTCCTCTGGTGAGGGTTCCTATTTGGGAAAATTACTTATTGTACGCAATGAGTTATATTGATGAGGCAAACTACTCACATTACCAATACTTTGATTATCAGCGAGGCTTGCGTCGAGGAGCAGGTGATTGTGGGCAGCATGTGATCATATTACTTGGCCTGCTTCAGGAAAACGGTATACAGGGAGATAGAGTGGGGCTTAACGGTCACATTGTGGCTCAAATCACAACAGAATCAGGGAACAAGCTATTGCTTGCCCCGCAGTTCGGTGTCATTCTGCCATTTGGCATTGACGAAGCGCCAAGTGAGAGGGAGACTATTGTTAAAGTATATCTAAAACGTCTCAAGCAACTCTTTCCGGACTCCAGTAGTATAGCCGAGAGTTTATTGAATGAAATTGTCGATTGGTATCTAACAGGAGATAACACCGTATATCCCATAGGGGATGATGAGTATATATCAGTTGGAAAAAAATTTGAAGACAGGCTCTACATAATCAAGTTCATCCTGCCAGTTTTGTTAATAGTACAATTTTTCTTTGTTAGACGGCTCTTGTCCCGCTAGAAGAGTTATCTGCCCTATTCTATATCCAATCACCACGGATCTTTCAGTCGCAACCAACCGCTAACTAATATCTTTACGAATTAAAATCGCGGACATTCGTCGTTGGACAAAAGAACTGCCGCTGAGGTATAGAAAGGCCGCTTGATTGCTCATTGATTTATGATTTTTGAAAGCACTACGTCGCGACACAAGGCTAATAATTATAGGTATTTATGATAAATAAAGACAGCAAAAAAAGTTACCTGAGACAGTATCAGTCAATCCTTGCCAGTCCCATAAAAATCTCTCCACGTTTTAACAGAACAATGGATGTGAAGGATTGTTTGATGCAATCAATTGCTAACAGTTTTTGGAGACTGTTGGACGCTAACATATTGATCTTAGGAACTCGAGATGACCTTGCAGTCGCAATGTTCTTTCTCTGTAATGGCGCTGGCTCCGTTACCTTAGTAGCCGATGACATCAAAGATTGGGATGACTCGGACGGCCCGCTTTACCAAACAATGCTGGTATGCACAGCTGACCCCATTGATCCTCTTCCGATAGTTACCGCACTTAATAATAAATCTCACAAGGGTCTGTTACAGACTATTGAGTCCACGATGTCAGATTTGAAGTCAATTGCACATAATCAATATAATTTTGTGTTCTCGACAGCAGAATTTGTCATGGATTCAGATCTAATTCCTCAGCTAGTTCAAATAACCAAGTTGGGTGGAGAACACCATCATTATGCCTCCAATGGCAATGACGAAATACCCTTGTCTGATAATCTATTCAGGTCTGCCGGAATGGCTCCACAGGCAGGAATTTTTAGCGAAAATCAAAAGTCCGGTCTTCATTTGGTTCGTCCGGACAACGAATATACCGAATGGCTGGACGAAAAGACTGCGGACATGACTAGCGTTAGCCATGTCAAGACTCGCTACAGCTCCATTTTGCCTTTTATAACGGACAAATCCGTAATTGATATTGGGTGCGGTTCTGGCATTGGCAGCAGGATGATGATTAAAGCCGGGGCCAAGGATTTGACTGGCATCGACTACTCCACTGCAGGTATTAAGTATGCCCGTAGCTCTACTCAGAACAAACAGGCCGCTTTTACTTATCATGATCTGGAGACGCCTTTACCGTATGCAGATGGCTCATTTGACGTGGCGGTATGCTTTGAGGTTCTTGAACATATTGTGAACCAACAGCAACTCGTTTCTGAAATTTTCCGAGTTCTCAAGGATGATGGGATATTCGTTATTTCTGTCCCGTCTCAGTCTCTAGAAGATTGGACTTCCCGCATTGACGGCTATGAGAACAGGTTCCACCTTCACGTCCCGACTTTTGAAGAGTTGAAGGCTCTTCTTGACGTTTTTCCCTTCGTCCAATGGTACGGGCAGCATGACATTGTCATGAGCGGCATTTATCCCATGTCTAACAAGATGACCCTTAAGGACAGTGTGCACATTGGGGAAACGCTACAAGCAACCGATACTTATGCAAATGCTCATATCGCCGTCTGCGGAAAATTCGAAAAACCGCCTTGTCTGGATACAACAAATCATTTTGCTCACTCCTCTTTCGCTAGAATATTAAACAGCTACAAAGAGGAAGCTGCCAATCACAAACTTGAATTCCAGATGACCAAGTATGCCAACTGGCAAGAAAGGACGAAAAACAGACTTTGGGGTATAGATCAATTGCTTGGAGAGGACGTTCCCGTTCATACCGCAGCCACGCTTGCCCTGAACCTTCCGTCAAAAAGCGTTGCGGCAAAACTGGAAACTTTTTTGCAAGCAACGTCTGGAATTGATCTCGATGTAATCTCCAGACTTATTGAAAACATGAAATGTACCGGAGGAGTGGAAAAATGGGCAAGCTTGCTCGACAACTCAACTAATATCTCCCCGGCTGTTGTAATGGATATGGTCGAACGTCTTCAGCATTCTTCTTTACATTTCGCTGACAGCGAGGATCTTCTTGGATGTATTGAAACGATCGGCAGAAGCCAAGACAAGCCAATTTGTGAAAGGGGGTTATTTTTCGAGGCACTTTCGACACTGATAGACCTGCACCAGAATGATACAACCAGACAGGGAGTGCTTAATCTACTGGACTTCTTGAAAAATAATGAAACTCTTACTGAAAAGTGGCAAACCATAGTGGAGCCCATCAGCAAAAGTGGAAGAGTTTTGGACTGGGTCATAATAGTCGAAGCCCTTTCCAAGATGGACATGGATGCTCTCCTGGCAATGACAGAAGGAGATGTAGACTCTTTGGCTGTCATCCTGCGATGCGTCGGACTCGGACTTGATCATCAGGAACTGCGGGCAATTGCAGAAAAGACCCCCCCCGATCCGAGACAACAGAAGTTTTTCAAACTTGCAAATAACGCCTTAGACATTTTTTGCGATAAAGAAGGAGAAAATAGCTTTCGGAAATTTGCCGATGTCATGGACGTTGCAAGGGGGGATCTCGAAGTCTGGCACGGCATTACCGAAGAAGTGAAACGTACAGGCAGAGCTGGTGATTGGGAAAAAATCATCAAGGCAATCGCCGGAATGGACATGGATGCTCTTCTGCGATTGATCGAAGGAGACATGGATCATTTGGCCGTTATCCTGAGGTGTGTCGGACTCGGACTTGATCCGTACACACTTTCCGACTTTGCAGAAAGCACCCCGTTGGACAAACAGAATATTATAAAGCAGGGAGTTGAACACCTTTCGACGGCACTATGCGAGGGAGATAGCAATGACAACGAAGCCGTACTGGAACTAATTAAAATTATGCGAAACAACCCTCAATTTTGGCATCAGATCGTCCTTTCAATTCTTGATGAGAGTCCCAGCAGTGTCGTCAAGGTGTATAGGTTACTACAACTCATAAAAGCTCAAAAAAATAATGCATAATGAAGTCATCAAAATAAATAAGTTATCAAAATGGTATGACATCTACGCCTCACCTAAAGATATACTGATTGAATTTATATCCAGAAAGAGTCGTCATACCAAATTTTGGGCGCTCAAGGACATATCCCTGTCTATTACAGAAGGCGAGATAGTCGGTATTATAGGAAAAAATGGAGCTGGCAAAAGTACACTGCTCAAGATTATCGCAGGTCTTCTGAGTCCAAGCGATGGGGAGTTGTCCATCAATCGTTCCTGCCGGGCAATAATGGAACTTGGCACCGGCTTTAATGATGAACAGACAGGAGTTGAAAACATTTATTTGGGTGGTATTTCTATAGGGCTTACGAAACGCCAGATAAAAGAAAGACTCCCTTGGATAATTGAGTTCTCCGGGTTGGACGATTTCCTTGAACGTCCGGTGAAAACGTATTCCTCGGGCATGCGTTCCCGCTTGGCATTTGCGGTCGCCTTTTGCGTCAGGCCCGAACTCCTGATTATAGACGAGGCGCTTTCTGTCGGAGACCAAGCCTTCGTAGCCAAGTGTACAAAGCATATATCAGATATGTGTCGCGAGGGGGGGACAGCCATAATTGTTTCACACAACATGTATTTCCTTCAAGAAAAATGCAGCAGGGTTATTTATATCAACAACGGGGTAATCGTTGCCGATGGAGCCCCACATGAAGTATGTAAGCAGCATGAGCTTGATATGGCTAGAGAATTCGTGAAGGAGAATAACAAAGCTGCCTCTACTACCGTAGAGCAACACCATCCCAATGACTATAATGAGCTTCCCGATTCCGCCGATCTATTATCACGGGAACATGGATGGGTATCGCTGGCTACTGAAAGTATTGGTGATGTTAAACTAACTCTGGATCAACCATTTTCCCACTACTCAGATAAGGCTTACAGCATCGAGTTGCCAGATCTTGCCAATTTTTCCGATAGCGAATTGAATCCCGAGGCATCTCCTCTTTTGTTATTTGAAGATGACAAACTGCTAGGTCCTGCACACTGTGAGCATGCGAACATTTCTCAGGTTGGAACTGGTAGCTACTCTCATTGGAAATCAAGCTTGTTATTTTCTGCCAGTGATAACAGTAACCCTAACACCAACAAGCGCCGATATCGCATAGAGCTTCATGACAAGCAGCTTGCGCTGCGCATGGAGGCTGAAGCCAATCTTCCCAGCAGATTGCGTAAAGCGCTCAAGAGCGGCTCAAATCTAAACAAAGATGATTTTGAGGGTATCAACTTTTTGCGCCCGCTTCAGCTTGCAACTCTGACTGGAGTAAGGGTCATTAATGCATACGGGGAACTAGTGGAAACCATTTCATGTGGTCAGTCTGTCACCATTCAAGCAATGGTGAACAGCCGTGTGCACTGGCCAAACACAATTTCTGGATTTCAGTTGTTTGATTCTGCAGGCAATATGATAGTTTCAAGCAACACGGCAGCTTTTATCGATGCTCAGTGTCAGCCATCGTCACTAGAATTCGACTTACTTCCAGGGAACACTGTTTTTTCTATGGATATACCCGCCATGATGCTTGGGGCAGGCATGTACACCCTTGCATTCGGTATGTCCGATATTACTCGCATCAACCACAATGACGAAAAGCTTATCTATGAAAGGCCTTGCCTGTATATGAGTGTAACAAGAGAGGACTTCATCCAAAACGTATCATATGAGCCTGCAGTGACCTGGAGTATCGAACACTGAGCGTTTGGAAGCAACTAGTTAGCCATGACTCAGGCTGTGCTGAGCATATAAGGCACTCATTGTTGAATAGAGCGGTTATAGCAACCGGTGCTTACAACACCCTCTGATGCCATCCCACAGCCCCCACAAGGAATAGCCCAGCTTCCGGAAACGATCCTTTTCGCAAAGCATGGTGACACCACCAAGCAATTCCTTAATAAACATCTGGAGGCACCATATGGACTCAGTTCTCCAGTATTCCTTGAGGAGGAATAGGAAATTACGTCTTTGATAGTACCGTCGCTCGGCGGAATGATTAGTCAACAATATATTCCACCTCCCGATCGGGATTAGTTCTACCCTTCCAATCATATGGCTGATGAGGCAAGCCTCAACAACAAGAACTTCATAGCCATGCGCCCTTGCCCGAAGGCAGAATTCATGGTCAACATGGTCTATAAAAAACTCATCCCTAAATGGGCCAATATTTTCATATGCTTCACAGTTGATAATGCTCCCCGAAGTAATCGCTGTCTGGTTTGCGAACAATAATTTTCCTGTCTGAGCATACCCGGTCAATTTGTTGTCGCCTATCTCTGTGGTATAATTGACCCCAAGAACGGCAACTGGCTTGAGACCGTGCCAAGTTGCATAGGCCATCTTTATATGCTCAAGGTAATCCTTTACAGGGATCGAATCCTGATCAAATAGAGCTACGTGTTTCAAACCAGCAGAGATGGCTTTATCCATTCCGAGATTGAGAGCTGTTGCTACTCCAGTGTTTTCCCGAAGATATTTGATTTGCACCCCTGGGATGTTCTCGCACAAGTCCAAAATTTTTGTATTGGATGATCCGTTGTCCACGATCAAGATGAATTGGGCAAAAAGAAGAACTCGCTCTATTAGCTTCAAAAGCGATTTGCGGGGGTTATAGGTTACAATAACGACCCCCAAATCTTCACGTAAGGGAAACAAGGAACTCATCGCAACCAAGACCAAAGTGGGGAAATTGCACGATATATTTTCGGATTTTGATCAAAGAATTTCGCTATGCGCTTCAGGGAAAGCCCACAAACATTCCATTGAAATGTTTCAGCTGCCTGTTGCATCTCCAGAAAATGACGACAGGAAGCAGCCAATTGCGCATAGGGGGCGGCCGCATGATCTGACAACTGTGTTACTACTTCAGCGAATTTTGACGATGATTCAGCCCAGCTGGGCCACTCGGAAGCTGTAATTATGGCTTCTTCTTTCATTCTTGCCAGAAGTGCGGAATCAGCGATCAGCATATTAAGGGAATTGAGCGCCCCAACCTTGTCGTTGGTATCTATAACAATTCCATTTTTCCCATTTACGATATATTCTTCAGCTCCTTCAACTTTGTATACGACAGCCGTACCGCCGCAACCGAACATTTCGAGTGGAGGGCCAAACATCCCTTCGACGAGTGATGTTTTGAGCAGGATATCACACGCACTATAGATTGAGGCTACCTCTTTGGCAGAAACATTAGAGAACACCCTGTCCGCGATCGAATGATCCGAAATATCGGCCAGAGTCAAAAGCCAAACTTCTTGGGCATTTGACTGCCGCGCTATGTCCAGAGCTTCCTGCACATTTTTATGCTGAGCATATATATCCCCCTCGATTAAAACTCTTACTCCGGAAACAGGAGGAGCAATCGGAGAGACTTCGGGGTAAAAAATATCATTGTCGAGACCGTTTAAAACAAGCGAGGCATCCCTTCCGTACTGCTGCTTTAAGTGCCGCTGAATCCAAGTTGCCTCTACTATCATGTGTACGGGTAGACAATAGGAGGCGTCGGCCATCAGTTTTTTGAGGATCTGGCTTTCCGGGTATAGCAAGGATTCGACGAGTTGTGAAAAATATGCGTACGTTCTGGCTTTGACCTTGGGCAAGTTGAAGGCGGTCTCCCACCAAGTGGCTATGGCTATATCGAATTCTTCACCTTCGCAGCTTTTGGTTGAAAGGACTTCAAGACTTTCAGCTTTGGGGAACCAATTATAGAAGTCCTTGGAGGGAGATGTGTCACATATTAGGACCACATAATTTCCCAATTCTTGCAAATACACTGCATGGCGCAAGACAACAAGGAGCCCTCCTGACTTTTGAAAAGAATCAATAAGAAACGCACATTTCATTTTTATCCAAATAGCCTCTTTATTTTTCCCAAGAAGCTTTTGTGCTCTGGCTTCAGTGCATTTTTTTTCTTGAGATACAAACGACCGGAGATAGAAGAGAGATCATTCTTATCCCAATCAGTATACCGAGAACGGCTTTTCCTCAAACGAGGCATGAACTCTTCAAGGTATTCATTCTCAGTATACATATTTGTCGAATAATTCAAAACAGTGAATCCGCATTCTTGAGCAATTTTCACCATTTCTTTCGGGCGAGTCCTGTTGCCACATTCTCCGCAACACCTGTTGAACAATCTCTTAAAGTCCTTATCGTTGAATAGCAAAAATTCCAAAGGACGATCAAAATCCTTGTGATCCCGGAAGTCAACCTGATGAAATCCTAGCCCACCTACCCGACTGGCTCGGTTGAGTTGTCTGAATGCCGTAACGGGATCAACAAGATGTTCAAAAACCGCGTTCGAAAAAATGATATCTATCGTATCGTCAGGAATGCCATCGAGTTGTTCAAGCTGTGTTTCGATCGGAGCTATCCGAGAAGATTTATATCCTCCCGTTTTTAATATCTGATCCAACGGCGTAAGATCAAACGACTCGGTGCAAGCCTGCATTTTATCCTTGAGTAAGTGGTAGAATGCAGGGTGGTACCCAGGGTTCCACTTGCTTAGAAATCGATCTGTAACGTAGATTAAATCTGCTCCAAGGCATGCCAGGATGGCCGCTGACCCGAAATTTATGCCAGGCCCGATCTCCATAAGAGTTTTCCCTTTAAGAGATGTAATGCCGGCCTCCTTCACGAGATCCCAATAGCCCAAACCTACAGATAGAGCATACTCGACATCTCCATCCAGATCTTCATGGCTGACTCTCTGCTGGCGGTAGTTAACGGGCTCAGCAGATATGCCGGTATTCCTAAGCGAATATTCCCGTCCATTCATACGGGGGTCTGAATTGTCAGAAGATGAAAATAATAGAGACCCGCACCAATGGGAATGTGCACCATTTCCAACGTTTCTGATAAGCTCATGCAGAGCGTTGACAGGCTGCAAGCCCTGATCTCCTTCGAAAAGTTGATAGGGCGATTCGGGGTTGGAGACGGAGCAGGCTACATCTTCAAGTTCCGGAAGATTTATAATGTAGCAATGCCCATTTTCCTTAGCTATCTTTTTGGGAGGGATTATTATCAATTCTGGGAAACTCATACATGAATTGCGGAAGATGCTCCGGCTTTGTTTGACGTCCACAGCGCAAGAATCAGCAGTGTCCACATCTGATACACCGAACACAGTGCCGGATCTTCCTGTTGTTTGAGATATTGATCCAAGGCGGTTCTATCCATCCAATCCAAGACAGGAGAATTAGGAGCCATGGTTACTTCGCGTGCAAATGCTACCAACTCTTTCGGTTTCCAGAAAGTCATCGGTAATCCGAACCCCATTTTTCTTCTCTCAAGCCACTCGTATGGAATATACTTGGCGGCTACAGCCTTAAGCAGATTTTTCCCAGATCCGTTCGAGTAGCATTCCTCAGGAGAAAGGGATTCCGCAAAATGAGCCAAGTCATAATCCAGTAAAGGGCTTCTTACTTCAAGTGAATGCTGCATAGACATTCTGTCGACTTTTGCCAGCACTGCCCCCGGCAAGTACGTAGCCGCGTCCAACGCTCTCATGCGATGCATTAAGGGCAAGGAGTTATTGTCAAGCCACGGGCTCCATGTTGAAAAATAATCCGAGGTCTCTTGTGGCAACCCTCCCATGAGCTTGGCAACCATTTCAGGAAGATATACAAAAATACGAAACGACATGTACGCCCGAGAAGGACTCCATGGAGCCAGTCCTTTCAGAACCGAAGTATGTTCTTCTTCCAATGTCTGGAAGTAGCGCGAGTAACCTCCGAACAGTTCGTCTCCACCATCTCCAGACAATGCAACTGTAACGTGATTTCTTGCAAATTCGGAAAGCAGCAGGGTTGGAAGGCAACTGGAATCTCCGTTGGGCTCATCCAATGCTTCTGCCACTTGCCTGACAGTAGAGAGGACATCTGGTTTCAGTATTTTTTCTCGGTGCCTAGTGCCAAGATGCTCTGCAACCATCTTGGCATACTGATGCTCCGTTTCATCTGTCCCGTCGAAGCCTATGGCAAAGGTTTCCGGTTTTAGGCCAAGTTCCTTTGTCATAATAGCCACAACAAGCGATGAATCCACACCACCGGAGAGAAAGGCGCCTAACGGGACATCACTCATCAAACGCTGCTCGGTTGCTTTAATAATTAGCTTCCTTAATTGCTCAACTCTCGCAGGGAGAAGGTTTGTCGCATTTTTTTCAGAATAGCGGCCTCTGATTCTTCGAAATTTATTCAGTAGTACTGCTGCAAGCCGAGATTGTGATGGAGTCTGGCGGCTATACATGGGCGGACCAAAGCCCAAAGCAGGGTCGCCACAAAAAAATTCAAAATCAGCATGACGTTCAATGAACGGCTCGATCCTGACTTTTTTGGAGTAGTCTAGCGTGAGGCTTGTTCCTGGGGGCAATTTTTTAGCCCCGTCATAAATAGAGTTTGGTGCTGGAATATATTGAAGTATCAGATACTTAGCGACATTATCGCGAGAAATTGTTGAGTCGAATCCCGGCAAAATAGTAAGCGGGGTTAACTCGGAGGAAAAGGCAAACCATCCTGGGCCTTGCGCATAATAAAGTGGTTTTTTCCCAAAATGATCTCGAGCGAGTAACAGTTTCCTTTCCTTTGTATCCCACGCAGCAAAGGCAAACATGCCTTTAAGGCTATTCACTCCCTCTGCATCCATTTTTTCTTCCATTAAATGGGCAATGCATTCTGAATCTGTACGGGTTTTGAAAATATGTCCTCGTGACTCCAGTTCCTTTCTGAGTTTCAAATGATTATATATTTCACCATTAAATGTAATAATTAGTTCTTCTGTTTCATTCCACATGGGCTGTCTGCCATCTGAACTCAAATCCATAACAGACAATCGCCTGTGAACAAGAACGCACTCTCCTGAGGGATCACACCAAACACCGGCGTCATCGGGACCCCGGTATTTCATCATGTCTCTCATGTTCAAAGCCAAACGTTTCAAGTCTTCAGCAGAAAGAGATCCATCTGTTCCTACTATCCCTGCAATTCCACACACAAAAACCTCACCTACAAAACATTAGCAAATAAATGCTCCATTCGAGCATAGACTGAATAACCGATAAGAAAAATGAATACAGAGCCACAGCCATAAATAACCCACGACCAAGGGTGCATGAAGGCTCCAAAAAAGAATACATCCTGATTGCACCAGATAACATGGCTAAATGGATTGAAAAGAAGAAGTTTTTCGGCAAATCCGGGAAGGGCTGTGGGTACGTATATCATGGGCATAGCAAAAAAATTAGCAGTACAGAAAACCTGAACGATATCCTTTAAGTCTCGAAAAAAAACACCCAATGCAGCGAGCAGGAAGGAAGTGCCGATCATTGCCATCGTCTGAAATAGCAGAACAACTGGGATAAGGCAGTAAGTCCACATAAGAAACTTAAATCTAATAAGTACATATGCCATTAAAAACAAAGTAGAAATCACCTGGCTAAATAGACATGCAAGAGCGGATTTAATAGGTAGCACAGATAGCGGAAATATAACCTGCTTAACTAATCCTGCGCTTGAAGTAACGGCGGTCGGTGCTTTATTTAAGGCTTCACTGAAAGTCAGCCAAGGGATGAGGCCGCATAAAAGAAACACAGAATAATCATAGGGTTCTTCTGCGGTGCCCCCGAGTTGACTGTTAAATACCAGTCCAAAAACAATCATGTACACCAGCATGAGAAAAATTGGATGGCCGACGGCCCAGAAGACTCCCAGGATTTGCCCGGCATACCGATCTGTTATCTCCCTTCGTGCCATCTCTATAAGGAGGTGGCGGTGAGTATACATTTTACTAATTAGCATAATTAAAATCTGTTGTACGGAACCTGATCAAGAAGACAAAGGGAAGAATTGCCCTTTGCTATAGCTTGACAAAATCTCGATAACGCAAATGCGATTGTTGAGAGTTTATATTCTGGACCACAGTCGAACGATCACCTTCCCCCTGAAGGCCGAATCCATGGGAGCGTTCATTTTCCATATAATCAATTACGCCCTGTGTTATCTGATTCTTATCGGTTACCCTCATAGAGATCCCATGAGAAATGGCTGATTTCAGGTTACTCTTTCTTTGAACAGCTTTAAACGGAGGCAATTCAAAACGGTAAAGCTTGGGCACACTTGTCCAACCTGTTTCGTAAAGTGCCCTGTTGTTGGAATCCACGACACAGTCACTGAGAATATGCTGCACATCCTCACAAATGTCGTGAAATATATACCATTCAAGATGATTGTTTCCTGTCAGTTCCTTTCGTGGAAGAGACAGGCTGTAACAAGAAACTCCTTCTTCAAGTAATGCATAGGACAAAGGCTTTCCCCAGTTTCCTTGAATCGAAAAGACTATGGCAGGCCTATTCATTTCTTTAAGGGAATCATGAGGGTCTTGAATTTCAACAGTAATATCAAAAGTGTCACTATAGCGTTCGGCTGCTTGATTATATAACTGCTCCAGTTCGATCAACATGCCTTCTGGGTCAATCCTTTCGAACGCCTTGCATTTGCAGGACTTACCCTTTGCAATAATGTCCTTGGTCTTTTCAAGTGCAACCTTCCATCCCTGAGTTTGTTCTTCAAAATTCTGAAATACGTCCAATCTTTGATGAATGGGATAAACGACAACTGGCGAAAGGTTAACGCCGATGTCATGAGCTACGGCATATTCCATATTTTCAGCTAATTCTGTAAAATTTTTTTTCAGCACAATCATTCCGACACTAAAAATCTTGTCTGGAGCCGAATAGACTTTCAACGCTTCATGGAGATTGGCAAGGCATTTTTCGAAGTTCGCCCCAGTTCGTATTAATTTGAAAGTAGACTCAAAAAAACTGTCAAAGGAGATACTCGCATTAATACGGGGAAAGGCTTCTAATTTTTTTAGGATATCTTTATTCAACATTGTTCCGTTGGTTGTAAAACCAAAGGTAAGATTCGGGTTATCTTTCTTTTTGAACTCCCTTATGAATTTTTGGAAATTCTTGATAACAAACGGTTCACCGCCATGCCAAATGAACTGGTGGAGGTATGGAACTAAGTTAAGAACATCGCCCTCTGTCTCTGGTCCATGTCCCAAACCCAAAAGTCTGACCTGATTCTGGCTGCATGAGGGGCAATCGATATTACAATCGGAAGTTGATATGAAAGTAAGCATCGTGGGCTTGCTCTTAAGCAGAGCGGCCTTTGACCTGAACTCCTGATAGGCGTTGAGTATATTCCTCCCCGATATGCTGTTCCTTACAATGCTGGGGAAAATATATGAGATGTTACCGCAAACGAGTTTGTATTCCCTAAAATTCAACATGGGGTCTGAATTGTCGCTGCTTGAAAAATACAACACACGTCCCCATGGGCAATACAATCCATTTCCAACTTCTCTGATTTTACCGTGCACAACTTCATCATGGAGTTCGATACCATCCTCCCAAAGAGTAATCGGTTCTCCAGTGTCATTCGCTTCATCTAAAATTGATTCAGGAATTTGTGCAGTATAACAAAACCCTTCTTCTTTCTTGTAGGCCAACGGCCACTCGAACGGGGGATAATTATTATTTGCCCACACGTACGCCAGACAATTAGCGCAGGGATGAGTCGCAGGGATATTACCTGAAGCTATGACTCTTCTCAGTTCTACATAGTTAGCGTTATTCCATATCTCCTCAATTGATTGCGTATTGATATTCCCCATAGGCTCGCCACTGTTACCATAGCCACTCCAGTAGCAACATGGGACAACTTCCCCCGTCAAATCGATAATAAGCTGCTGCCAAGGATATGCACAAGGAATACCCTGCAGAGCTTGTTTTCTTGCCCTCAATTTATTTACGGCACGACCTATAAAGGATATCATGATTCGCTTTTTCGTTATTATAACGACTGTTTACTTTTCTCGATCAATTCTTCGTATAGCGATTTTATACTTTTTAACATTCCATCCAAAGAATACTGTTCACTGACAAATGTATGGCCCGCGTGCCCCATAGACTTAGCAAGCTGATCATTTTTCAAGATGGTGACAACTGATTGAGCCATAGTATCTATGTCTCCAATATCACAAACAAAACCTGTTTTTTCATGAATCATCGCTTCCGGTGAACCTCCTGCCTTGGTAGCAACGACAGGCACCTTCAAATATTGCGCCTCCAAAAGGACATTAGGCGTTCCTTCAAACTTCGAAGTTAGTAAAAGCACATTCGAAGACATCATGATTCTATAGATATCTACCCTTCGTCCCAGCAACCGGACAGTGTCTCCCAACCCCATTCGGTCAACCTTTTTGGCAACTTCAGCGTCCATTTCCCCAACTCCGGCAATGCATGCCACTACGTCAGGAATTTCTTGTTTCACCTTGCGGATTGTTTCAAGGAAATCTAGCGGTCTTTTTTCATCGTCTAGACGAAAAGCACCAAGAACCATTGGAGCATCAACGGAAATACCTTCTTCGCTCCGAAACAATTCGGCAGCTTGCGTGTCTGCATGAATATGTTCGAAATCAACCCCATTTCGGATTACTCGGAATAATCCAGGGTCCACGTTGAGCCATTTTGCATAATCTAAAGCCCCGGCATTGGAATTAGCAAGCCATACAAATCGCTCACTTTGTGAAAAAACATTATACCACTCTTTAAAATAAGGTTCGTTAAACCTTGGAAACCATGATGGATTCAAATTTCTAGTGCTTAGTAATATGACAGGGACTTCAGCAAGGTAGCCAGCCAAGCCTCCCATAATATTGGGCTGGTCAAGCCAACAATGCAGAATCTGAGGCCTCCTCTCAATTAATTCGCCATACAGGGAATACACTTGAGAGGCTATTCGAGTCGGGACATGTGGAAGAAATATTGTTTTACCTACATTCCTATGAATAGACATCGACTCGGCTAGCCTTTTAAACGAACTATCTCCCGCCATACTTGAAGAGACGCCGCAACTGCTTAATAAATCGCAATAGTGAGCTGACCGACCATTCAATTCGTAAGTACAAAGAACATCAAGAGCAAGGCCCGTTTTTATGAGAGAGCGAGACACATTACATAGCTGGCGTTCAGCCCCTCCAGGCCCAAGGCCTCCTATATATTGAACTATTTTAATGTCCTTAAATTTGACATCCTCTCTGGCTACAGATTTATCATTGCTGGAAGCAATATCCTGAGCCAACGAAAGAGTTCCGTTTTTTTCTTTAGAAATTAAATCATCGTCAGGCAGCATTCTGCATGCATAGTTATATAGGGGCTTACCTATTTTGTTGTAGCAAAAGGAGTGTATGGGATACGGCAAGTTCTTAGTCAGAAAATGGAGTCCCAACGGAAGCTTTCTAATGAGTTCCTTAGCAACGTTGACTCTTTGCATCGTTTCAAAGTTTACGACAAAATATTGTCTGATTCCCTTGCGAAACCATGAAAGTAACGCTAGCCAATCTGGTTTTCCGGCATCTGGAAGGATATATATTTCACGTATTTTTTTTTCGTTTAGATATGCAGCAGCTCCCTGTGGGAGTAAGAAATTATGCTTTCTCAAACCAGTAGGGAACATCTGAATTTTTTGATCAGGAACTGTCGACACGTTTCCACAACAGGCGACACCTGCGCTGGAAAAATTATTAACGTGTTTATATAACCATTCCAGCGTGTCATCCCCCGTGTAAATGAATATATTTTTGCCCTTTAGATTGTGGGAGGTTGACAACTTCGAAAAAATAATCTGACTTGCCTTATTCATTAAACTTTTCTCACTTCATCACAAAAATAGTCGTAGCACGACCTAAAAAGAGGGCCAATCATAGAAGCTTTGCCCCTTGCTATAAATAAAAACGATTTTACAACTAGGCGGAGGGGGACAACAAAGAGAAAACAAAATGGATTATACTTCCCGGTAATAGTCAGGACTCCCCACATTTCATAGTATTCCCTTTGCGCCTCACTTATCTTTGATACTGTATGACCATGCCGATGATGGATCACGGCTTCTTGGCTCCATTTCAAATTGAATCCTTTACGGCGAGCCCGCAAACAAAAATCTATTTCCTCAAAATATAAGAATAAGTCTTCGTTGAAAAAACCGCACTTCCTGAAAACTTCAGCGCGGACCAGCATGCAGGCCCCATATATGTAGTCCATCCGTGGATCGACTCCAGAGCCAACCTCGTTAATATTTCTCCCCCCAAAACAAGGTTTCACGCGACTCAAAATAGGATTATATCTCCATCCCCCGGCACATTGAATCGTGTCCGGCGAATCAGCAAATACTATAGTCCCCCCAAAAATGCTATAGTCTGATTTTTCTGTAGCATCTTTTAATAAATAATAAAGGCTGTCCTGCTCCACGACAACGTCACTATTGAGAACGAGATAGTAATCAAAATCGGCGTGTTCCGACATTAACCTAAGGGCCACATTGTTCCCGGCGGCATATCCCTTATTACTACCATTTATCACAAGGACGAATCGTTTGGCGGCTATTGACTGTGGTTGTATCTGTTCTCCTTCTGCGACACTCAGCCATTCTTCAGATGCATAATTTTGATTAGCCCAACTCATAAAGTGGTGAATCGAATCATCTTCAGATCCGTTATCGCAAACACAAAGACATATATCGTGTCCTTTTTGTAAAAAACGAGAGTCTTTAGCCGCTGTATGCACTGACTCTAGACAGTCTAATGTTGCTGAATAAGTACAGTAATTCAAAACGATAACGCAAATTTTAGCCACGAACAATCCCAATAGAATGAAGACAAGTTATACGGTCTCTACAACATGACCATAGTTTTAAACATCCACCTACTCCAAAAGTTGAGTGTACACAACAAAGCACCCAAGCCATCCATACCCCCGCAAAGCCGGAGGCTCATCGGATTAAGCTTTTATCAAAAAATAGGCTTTATCCTTCAGAGTAGCTAAAATATCAAAGACTTACGTCCGTACAGACGTAAGCCTTTGATATTTATGGAGCCAATGAGGCGAATTAAACACCCAACCTGCTGGTTACGAATTATCTGACGCGAACTATTCTTAAATAGTATTACGCTCTATCTTAGCATCAATCCAAAATTATTTACTCTAAATATAGAGTATACATTGATTCACCAACTGTATAGCCACCTCCCCTACTCACCTTATACTCACCTTTCTACCCAAGAAAACCGTAGTAAAAGAGAAAAGAACGGGTGTTAACTACCTAAAATAACAGTAACCGAATACGATTCCGTAGCCTCCGGAGCTGAAGGCCACAGGTTCGAATCCTGTATTGCCCGCCAATTATTTCAATAGGTTACAGCAAAAAGGTGAGTAAAATTAACAAATTTTACTCACCTTTTTGCTTTCCTTATATTTCAAGCCTATTCGTGTGAACAGGCTTTTTTTATAATCTTTTAAGGATGTTAGTTTTTCTGCAGGAAATGAGAATGACGCAAAATAATAGACTTCTAGACTCTGCCGATGCTGAGGGTCATAGCTAAAGACCTCGGAAGATTTCAGCCTGAATATAACCGTATCCGTAGAACAAAACTCTCTCCCCCATGAAACATCCCAGCCCATAGACGTTTTCTGTTGAAGCAGCACCTAAATTTGCTATCGCCCACGTCTAAATGGAAGTTTTTTGTGGGGGGAATAACGAAGAAAATGGATAACTCAAAAAAGCCTCACAATGCACTAACGCACTGCGAAACTTGACTTTTTCATGGAGCCAACGATCGGAATTGAACCAACGGCCTGCTGGTTACGAATTGTCTAGCGGGAGATCAAATTTTCCGCCGGGGGTGCCCGTTATCCCTTGATTCATAAGAACCTCTCCCTATTTAAGTCCATTTCCAGAACTGCCGAAAACTAACTATTTCAGTATGCAGATTTGTGTACAGGAAATAAAAAGGAGTGCTCATGTGAAATTGTAGCCTGATTTTACATGAACACTCCCATTTAGTCCTAAATTTCCGGATCACAATCCCACATTCTTCAAATCATCTCCCAGGTATTCCCGTTCGTTTTCACCGAGAATGCCCAGTGAGAGACAAATCAAAGTCCAAAGGTGAACTACCGGAAATCCTGCTCCTGAATGTTCACTGAGATCATGGATCTGCGAATGACAATTATGGCAGGGGGCAATGCAGTAATCCGCCTTGGTGCGCAGAATCTGGTCCAACTTGCGCTTTCCGTAGGCCCTGCGCTGATCGGCAAAACCGGATTGCAGGAATCCGCCACCACCTCCGCAGCAGTAGTTGTTGGATTTGTTCGGCCACATGTCGATGAAATTTTCCTCACCCACAATCGAACGAACCACAAAGCGCAGGTCCTCGGCCACCGGATCACCCAGCGACTTACGCACCAGCTGGCAGGGATCCTGTACCGTGAAAGTTACTCCAAGGTCTTTATTCCAGTCGGAATTAACCGGGAGTTTGCCTTCCCGTATCCAACGGGCATAGAGCCTGATGATGCTTTCCATTTCAAAACTGTGCTCGACATTAAATTTTTCCAGTCCGGCCCGGACTGCGTAAAATTCGTGTCCTCACTCGGTGTTGAGCCAGATTTTGCAGCCCAGCTCCTCCACTGCCGTGGCCTTGTTGCGGACCACGTTTTCCCAGTCTTTATCCTCGGCCAGAAACATACAATAATTTTCAGCGGCCCAGCCTTTTGTGCTGTAGGTCCAATCCGCACCGACTAAATTAAGAATCTTCCACAGCGGGACCATTTCATCCGGTTCGGTGACCGGTTCGCGGGAATTCTGGTTCAGGAAATAGTAGGCACCCTTCTTGTCGATGGGCACTTTAATATCTTCAAATCCGGGCTGGGCTTCGCGGACTTCTTCGGCCACATCCTCGACCACGAACTTGAAATCTTCGCTGGAAGCACCCATGGCGCTGTTGCCCGGAGTCTTCAGGGCCTGTTCACATGAGCCGAGAATGCCTTTGGGGCGCTCCTCCCTTGGCCATGACTGGCGGCAATAATAGACCAGCTGCGGGATATCCACTTCCATGGGACAGGCATAGATACAACGTTTGCACATGGTACATAGCCAGACCCAATTTGTGGATCTAAGCTCCTCTTCCATTCCCATGAGGGCCATGCGCAGGAATTTACGGGGGTCCATGCCTTCCATTCCGGTTGCCGGACACCCGGCGGAACAGGCCCCGCAGGAAAGACACATATTCAGGTTGCCGCCCTCGGGCAGCAGTTCCCTGACCTTATCCACCAGTCCCGACTTTTTCGGTTCAATAAGAAGTGCTGCTTCACCCATGGCGAACTCCTTTTGTGAACTATTTCTATGCAGCTCCGGGAGGATTTCCTCCCGGAGCCATGTTTTAGCTGATACTTATTCAACTGCCTGAGCGGCTATGCATTGGCGGCAACCTTGGTCACCCCACCGCTCTGGTCGTACATCAGGCCGCAGCGCAAATCGAAGTGACGGTTCACACTCATGGCCGGACAAGGTGCATTCAGGGCCACCTGAGTCACAGTGGAACCGAGGAATGCCTTTTCAGGATCCCTTTCCTTGGAGTGGTGGGCCATAATGATCAGGTCTGCCCCTGATTCCTGACTCATGCGCAGGATTTCCATGGGTGCCTTTCCGCTACATACTTCAAAGCCGCTTTCGCCGATACCGTCGATGCGCTTTCCGTATGCCTCTTCCATGCGTGCAAGGGCTTCTTCCCGGCTACCCCCGTTTTCCAGCACATGCATGACCTTCAGGTTGGCCTTGTACTGGCGAGCCATCTGACCGCCGTAGGCAACGGCGCATTCAGCCTGTTCGGAGAAGTCGGTAGCTACAAGGATGTTGCTGAAGAGCGGCTCCGTGCAGACCACTTCCTTATGTACAATCATGACCGGGCAACGGGCCTTCTGGCTGACCCGCTCAAGGGTGCTTCCGGCCATGCCCCACATCTTGGAACGGGTTTCCTCGTATTCCTTGGTGTGCGGTCCCATGACCACGAGGTCGGTATTCTTCTTACGGGCCAAACGCAACAGTTCATTGTGCGGGATACCCGGCACAACCATGATCTGGGATTCAGGAATATCCTTCAGCATTTCACCATAGGCAGAAGTGATCTTTTCCTTGAGTTGGCCGGTTTCACCGGAAGGTTCAAGAGTTTCAATGGAACCCCAGCCCTGAGCCATGCCCGCAACGTGGACAAGGTAGAGATTGGATTCGAACTTACGGGCAAACTCGGCAGCAGCCTTAACTGCATAATCGTCAATTCCGGTCGGGGTTACGCCGACGATGATGTCCTTAAACATGACTCTCTCCCTTGTTGATGTTTTCCCTCGTTGCCTTTGACTCTTTTTCGCCTCCTAAAGCCTTTGCCAGTTTGGTCCAGGCCTTGTCGGCTATCTTCTTTCTGACCTTTGTCGTCACGGTCAGATTCTTTCCCAGTTGCACAGCCCTGTCCTCCAGACCGAAGGCCAGCCCCATAAGCTGGGTCAAATAAAGGACAGGGACAGGTTTGGCTCCCATTTTCTGTGCCTGTGACTGATATGCTTCAAGATTCATCTGGCACAGAGGGCAGACGGTCACGATGGCATCCGCGCCTTCGGCATCCGCAAGAATTTCCGCCACCGCAGGCAGGGCCACTTCCCGGTGTCCCATCATCAAGGATGCTCCGCAGCACTTGTTTCCGTGATCCCATTCATGGATTTCAGCCCCCAACTTATCCAGAATTCCGTTCATGGACGTAGGATTGCGCGGGTCATCAAAGACGGGGTAGGGACGCAGAATCTGGCAGCCGTAATAAGGAGCGACCTTCATCCCCTGAAGCCCATTGAAAACCCTTTGTCCGATTTTCTTTTTTCCAACATCGTTAATGAGCACATCCAATATATGGCGCACTGCAACTCCGCCCGCGTATGTCAATCCTGAAGCGGCCAGCACTTCATTGACTTTTCTGTGCAGACTGCGGTTGCCGATGACCTCCTTGTTGACCTTGAGCAAATTTAAATAGCAGGCCGAACAGGGGGCCAGTACATCAATTCCGCCCATTTCCTTTTCGGCAATAGCCAGATTGCGAGCCGGCAGGGCGTAATTCATCAGTTCGCTGACCGGTTCGGCGGCACTGGCTCCGCAGCAGGTCCAGTCCGGAATTTCCACCAGTTCAACATCCAGAACTTCCATAACCGCACGGGTGGAGATATCGAATTCAACCGCACTTTCAGTTAAAGAGCAGCCGGGATAATATGCGTATCTCATGATAATCCCTCCAATTCACGGGCCTTCTCGAACATGGGCCTTAGTATTGCGCCCTGCCCTCCTCCGGGCATATGCATTTTGCCCTTGCCCATCATCTTCATACCCAACGGAATGAACTGAAACGGCAGGGCCGGGTTGTCCATGCGCTTAAAGAAATAGTTACTCATCATGCCTACTTCCTGTACCCGGCCATGGGCTTCCACATTTTCCATGAAAGCCTTGTAGAAAGCCCCATCCTTCTTTCCCTTGCCGCTCAGCATGGCCAGACGCTTGAGGGAAGCCATGGACGAGGTCAGCGGCAGACCGCGCGGACAACGCAGGGTGCAGGTGTAACAGGCTGAGCACATCCAGTAGGTATGGCTGGCATAAATTTCATCCAGCATGCCGAACTGGACCATCCGCCACATGACCCGGGGGGTAACGTCCATGGCGAACCCGTTGGGGCAAGAGGCGGTACAGGTGCCGCACTGCATGCAGGCCCCCACCATTTCCTTCAAGCGGCCCAATTCAGCCGTGTATTCATGGCCTACCGGACTCCATGTTTCCTTTACAGCTTCGCTCATGACCTTATCTCCTTGTTTCTAGACAGGTTCCTCAAGTGCCGCATCAATCACCGAAAGCATGGGCCCGTCATGAAATCCTGTGAGCACTGTGGCGCTGTTGGGGCAAACCGCCGCGCAGGAACCGCAACCCTGACAAAGGATTTCATCAACCTTGATCTGTCCGAGTTCCAGATCAACCACCCGCGCTCCGTAAGGACAGGCCGCAACACAGGCCTGACAAAGTGAGCACAGGGAATGACGAACAGAGGCGACTATGGTTTCGCGGGCAATGGTTTCAGCGCTCAGTATGCGCAATGCCCGCTGGGCTGCAGCCTTGGACGAGGCCACGGTTTCACCCATACGCCGGGGACCCAGTCCGCATCCGCAGGCGTAGATTCCCTGCTTGAGGAAATCCAGCGGACGCCACTTGAAATCCGCTTCCTGATAAAAACCGTCTTCATTGACTTCCACGCCGAAAACTTCGAGCAGATCTTCCACATCGTTGGGTTCCATACCGCTGGACAGGGACAGAACATCGGCCCTGACAACT
Source organism: Maridesulfovibrio sp. (assembly GCF_965230075.1). Taxonomy (GTDB): domain Bacteria; phylum Desulfobacterota; class Desulfovibrionia; order Desulfovibrionales; family Desulfovibrionaceae; genus Maridesulfovibrio. Next base: position 2,255,219 of record NZ_OZ245945.1, read on the forward strand.
ATCTTTTCACGAAGAACCGGATCATAAGCGGTGAGAACCGGCCTACCGTCCTCAAATTCCACCTGCGGAGGATCCTCGCGTTCATAGCGGATGAATATGGCTCCGGCCTTGCGGGCCTTGGTGTAGTAAGTCTCAAGGAATCCGGGCATCATGATGTCGCGGTAAAAGACATAGACCGGAAGGTCGGGATTGCGTTCCTTTAAGGCCAGCACATTCTTGACCATTTCCGGGCAGCAGACCTTGCTGCAATAGGTGCGGTCCTTACCCCGGTTGCGCCAGCATTGGATCATGGCAACTGCGGAAAGGGCTCCGGCATCGAGCTTACCCGTGGCAAGCTGTTCCTCAAGGGCCATATGGGTCACAACCGACTTGTGCACGCACATGCCGCTTTCATAGACCTTTCTTTCCTGTGCCCCGGTGGCGAGGATGGTCACCCCGTGCTCAAGAGGGAATACCCCTTGCGGGCTGGCAATGGCCGAGCGGAACCGTCCGGCACTGCCGCGCGAAAGAACAACCCGTGAATCCTTAAGCACCCTGATATTGGGATGCTTTTCCACCTGTTCAATCAACTTTTCCATGTAGTCGCGGGGATTGGAACCGTCGAGCTGGGTATGCAGCCGCATGGCCGTGCCGCCCAGTTCCTCTTCGCTTTCAACCATGCAGACCCCGTAGCCCTGATCGGCAATGGACATGGATGCGGTCATACCCGCCAGTCCGCCGCCCACCACAAGGGCGGAACGGACCACGTCCACCATGACCGGGGGTGAAGTCGGATCCACGCCCTGCAGCCTCGCCACAGCGGTCGCCATGGAAGCGTAAATTTCCTTTTCAGCGTTGGCGCTGTTGTTCTCCTGCACATTGAAAGTCGGGGTATAAATATCCACCACGTCCATAAGCGCGGGATTAAGCCCGATGGTCCGGCCCAGTTCCTTGAGCCGGGGGATGTAGACATAAGGCATGCAGGCACCGATAATGATCCGGTTGGGCTTGAATTCCCCGGCTTCTTTTTCAATGTCCTGCCAGCCCTGTGCGGTGCAGGCTCCGCCCACATTGACGACTTTGCAAACAGAATGGACCCGTTGCATGCGTTCGCTGACCTTTCCAATATCCACACCCTGTTCAAGGGTCGGACAGGAAGTGCACAGGGCAACCAGAGTACGCGGGGGTTCGCGTGAGACATCCGGGTATTCCGGTTCATCGCTGACTTCAATCCCGGCCAGCACATCGTAGGCCTTGATAATCCGGGCGGCGGACTGAGCGGCTGCCCCGGCATGGATAACCGATTCGGCAATATCCTTGGGTTCACCGCAGGCCCCGGCAGCAAAGATACCCACTGCGCTGGTCCGTTCCGGTGAATAGGGCTTGGTATCCACAAAGCCCCATTGGTTCAATTCCAGATCCATGGTCGAGGCCAGCTGCTCTGTACCTCTGGGAGGACGGGCGCCTACAGCCAGCACGACCATGTCGTATTCTTCGCTAAGCAGGTTGCCGTCATCGGCCAGATATTCCACGATGAGTCCCAAACCGTCTTCAGTGGGACAGAGGGTGTGCGGGCGGCTGCGCACAAAACGCACGCCCTTTTCGGCTTCCGCCTTAATGCGGTAACGCTGGTATTCCTTTCCTGAAGTGCGCATATCCATATAAAATATGCTGGTTTCCACTGCACCGCCGGTGACCTTCTTGGCCAGCAAAGCTTCTTTGATGGAGAACATGCAGCAGATTCCGGTACAGAAGTCTGCATTCTTTTTCACATCGCGGGACCCCACGCACTGGACCCAAGCGATCTTTTCAACAGCTTTGTTGTCTCCGGGCCGGAGCAGCCTGCCTCCGGTTGGGCCGGTGCCGCTTAAAAGTCTTTCAAATTCAACAGCGGTGAGCACGCCGGGATGGTCCAGATTCCAGATATCCCCGGATCCCTGTGGATCGTTCTTGGGATCGTAGCAGTCAAAGCCCCCGGCCAGCACCACGGCTCCCACTTGAATTTCTTCACTACTGTCGGACATAATGCGCATAAACAACTTATCCAGCCAGGGAATGAAGCTATTCGACTCAAGAGGAGTGCTAAAATATTCCCGTGCACCTTCCCGGACCAGTGCGTCAGCTTCTTCGCTTCGTTCCTCATCAGTAAGGATAACCACATCCATATCGGGCCGCAGTTCCCGACAACGGGTCAGCACGCGGTCGGCATCCATTTCATCCACATCCAGCCCCAGCAGCACCAGCCGAAATCTGTCCGATTCGGTGATCAGGTCCACAGCTTCGCGTCCGCTGGTGGTGAAAGTAAGGGAAAAATTCTCTTCGCCGAGGCTTTCCTGAATGGTCTGCATCACGCTTTCATCACGGTCCACCACGAGAATATGGAAGTCCTTACGTTCCTCGAACTTGAAATCAATGGCCCCGGTGGGACAGGCTTCATGGCACTTCCAGCAGCGCTGGCAGCTATCAAGGTCCAGCACATAATGGTTGGGAATAGCGTGCGGTACGGGCAGATAGATGGCCGCCCGCTTGGTCAGCCCGGCGTTGAATTCACTGTCCACCCGCACCGGGCAGACCTCGGAACACAGCCCGCAACTCACACACTTGTGCGGATCCACCAGCGGGGAGCGGCGCTTCAGGGTGGCAAAAAACTTACCGGGTTCGCCTTCCAGAGCTTCCACTTCGGTAGAAAGCATGATGTCGATATTATCATGAAAAAGTCCCTTGCGCAGGCAGTACTGGCTGGACGAATCACGGGACATGAGCGGAAGCATCCGGCACATGCCGCAGTGGTCGGTGGGGAACTGGTGATCCAACTGGGCCAGAATCCCGCCGTGATTCGGGCGGCGGTCAATAAGTGCGACCTTGTGACCGGTGACCGCGAGATCAAGCGCAGCCCGGATTCCGCCGATACCGGCTCCAACCACCATTGCTCCGTATTGCTTTCTCATCTTGTCCTCCGCATATATTTAAGCCATATGTGAAACCGTGTCCTGAAACTCGTTTTCCTTGAAGACCGAGAGTGGCGGTGATTCGTCCAGACTCCGGCCCGGCAGGTATTCAAAACTCTGCTGGGTTCGCGCAGCCACGGTGCGGAATAGTTTCATGACCGGAATATCATTGGGACAGGCGTTGGAACACTGGCCGCACCCCACGCAGGCTGTGGACATATGAACCATACGGGTCAGGTGAAAAAAGACCGTGTCCGTGGGCATCTTCAATCCGCCCTTGCTCTTGGCCCAGCCAAGGTACTGCCAGGGCTTGTGCTCGAAAACATCGGTATTGAACACGCATTCCTTGCAGTAGCAGACCGGACAGGCCACCCGGCAGTTGTAGCAGTTCACACAGCCTGAAAAATATCCGGCGAGGTCGGTGAGATTTCCGGTCTGGGCGGTGGTCTTTTCAAACATGGCATCGCGGTACTGAATGCGTTCAGCTATCAATTTTTCAAGAACCTGATTTCGTTCACCGAGAATCATGTCCGGCAAGCCCATGGTGTTCAGCAGGGCTTCGCCGCGCGCGCTGTCGGCCATTACCGGAATAGCCTGCTTCAGATCCGCCCCGGCAAGGGCTAGAATGATATCCGCGTTTTCAGGAGCCGGAAATTCGCAGGACTTGCAGGCGGAGGTCAGGTCCACACCGTTGACCGAGCCGTTTTCCTGTGCGTGGAAATCCATACTGGCTTCCATGGAATCCCGCTCACCCACAAAAGTTTTGTAATCGGTGTTGGAGTACGCTCCCTTGCAGTCCACGCCGACGATGATCACATCATCAAGGCTGCCCTGATTGAGCTTGACCAGCTCTACAAAAGCCCGGATTTCACAGGGCCGCAGCACCGCGACAATGCGTTCGCCCGGCCTGCCGCGGGTCAACCGCGAAAGCAGCTTGGCACTGTTCATGGCATAAGCCGGAGCCAACGGATCAGCACCGGAAAGCATATCCGGGGCAGTAACCAGCGTGGGCATGGGCAGCCCATTGCCGAATAAGTGGACCGGAACCAGAACCCCGCCCACGGATTCATCCTTCAGCAGTCCGCGCAAAAATTCCTGTACCGCCAGAACCGGATTATTATTTTCCACCTGTATCTTTGCGATGGTAGCCATTTTCAGACCTCCTAAACCACAGCCATAGACCGGGTTTCCATGGGACCGAGTTCTCTGATCTCGTTGATAAAATTATTCACCGTGGCCGCAAATTCATTACCTTCACTGGCTCCGACCCAGGTCAGTTTGACCCGTTCCTTTTCAATTCCGAACTGAGGCAGAATTTCATTGATTAGCCTGATCCTCCGCCGGGCCTTATAGTTGCCGCTTATGTAGTGGCAGTCGCCCGGATGGCAGCCGCTGACCAGCACCCCGTCCGCCCCGGCAAGCAGGGCCTTGACCACATATTTGGGGTCGACCATGCCGGTACACATGACCCGCACCAGCCGTAGATTGGGCTGCTGCACCATCCGGGAAGTCCCGGCCAGATCGGCAGCAGTGTAGGTGCACCAGTTACAGACAAAGGCCAGAATGGTCGGTTCAAATTCATTACTCATATTCATCTCCTGAATGTTGCCGGTTAAACTTCACTCTTTGCCTCAGCCTGTTCTCCACCTGCTTCAGGGGGCGGGGGATTAAGCAGCATGCCAAGCATGCCGTCAATTTCATTGAATACCTGTAGCTGCTTGAAATGTTTGATCTGGGCCGCTCCGCTGGGGCAGTATCCGGCGCAGCTTCCGCAACCCTTGCACATGGCCTCGTTGATAACCGAGATATTGCGGCGCTCATCGAACTCAATGGCTGAGTAAGGACAAAGATCAATGCAGACCTTGCAGCCGATACAAATATCCGGGTCAATGAAGGATGTGGTCGGTGAAATGGAAACCTTGCCCTTGGCCGCAAGGGCCAAAGCCTGCGCCGCGCCGCCCGAAGCATGGGAAACAGCATCGGGAATATCCTTGGGTCCCTGACAGGTCCCGGCGAGGAAGACCCCGTCCGTTGCCGTTGAAACCGGACCGAGCTTGGGATGTTCTTCAAGGAAGAAACCGTCCTGCCCCTGCGCAATTCCAAAGATGCGGGCCACTTCGGTTACATCCGGGCGCGGTTCCATGGCCGTGCAGAGGATGACCATGTCCACGGGAACACGCACGTTCACGCCGAGCAGGGTATCTTCACCCACGATGACCAGATTGCCGTCTTCCTCAACCACTTCAGCCGGACGCCCGCGAATGAAGTTCACGCCTTCTTCCTGAACGCGCTTGAAGAATTCTTCGTAACCCTTACCGAAGCAACGCATGTCGATGTAAAAATTATAGACCTTGGTATCGTGCCCGACCTTGTCCTTGATCAGATGGTCAAACTTGAGGGCGTACATGCAGCAGGTCCGCGAGCAGTACTCGTGGTAATTCTTGTCCCTGCTGCCGACACAATGGATGATACCCACGCTCTTGGGTGTTTCGCCGTTCTTGAGTACAATCTTACCTTCAGTGGGGCCGACCGCATTGTTGAGCCTTTCGAACTGAAGGGCGGTGTAGACATTGTCGAATCGTCCGAATCCGTATTCGCGCATGGGGGTCGGGTCCATGGCATCATACCCGGTGGCCAAAATGATGGACCCCACATGAAAGACCTCACGCCGTTCCTTCATGGTGTAATCAATGGCCCCGGTGGGACAGATCTTCTGGCAGATGCCGCACTTGTCCTTGGTGATCTTCTTGCAGACTGTGGCGTCGATAACCGGGGTGTTGGGAACTGCCTGCGGTGAATTGCGGTAAATGGCCTTACGCATGGAAAGGCCTTCGTTAAATTCGCTGATGGCCTTGGTGGGGCACTTCTCAAGGCAGGCTCCGCAGCCGGTACAAACATTTTCATTTATGTAGCGGGGCTTGCGCAGCACGGTGACTGTGTAGTTGCCCACAAAGCCGGACACCTCCTCGACCTCGCTCCAGGTCATGAGATTGATATTCGGCTCCTGGGAAACAGCCACCATCTTGGGGGTGGAAATACAGGCCGCACAATCCAGAGTGGGAAAAGTCTTGTCGAACTGAGCCATGTGCCCGCCGATGGAGGGACTCTTTTCAACCAGATGAACCTTGTGCCCGGACTTGGCAACGTCAAGGGCAGCCTGAATTCCGGCGATCCCCGCGCCAACGACCATGACATCGGGCAACACGTCCACTTCACGGGAAAAAAGCTCCTGATGCTCACCCACCCGGTCCACGGCGGCTTCAACTATATGCATGGCCTTCAAGGTCGCCGAACCCTTGTCCTCGGTAACCCAGGAACAATGCTCGCGGATGCAGGCATGCTGCATGAGATAGGGGTTAAGTCCGGCCCGTTCACAGGCCTTCTGAAAAGTCTTTTCATGCAGTCGGGGAGAACAGGAGGCAACCACTACCCGATTCAGTCCGAATTCACGGATATCCCGGATAACCATTTCCTGTCCCGGGTCGGAACACATGAACTGGTAATCACGCGCAACGACCACGTCCTTTAATTTCCCGGCATAACTGGCTACTTCCGCACAATCGACCTTGCCCGCGATATTCGATCCGCAATGACAGACATATACTCCGATCTTGTTGGCCATGGTGCATCCCTCCTTTGGGATCAAAGAATGCTGTTGCCGTTATTGAGCTTTAAAGTCAGCTCCCCCACCAGTTGCTTGAGCTTTTCGTTTTCCGCCGCCAGTTCCGGGTCGGCAGGAGGGCAAAGCGGTTTTTCAAAAGCCATGTGGCAATTCCTTAAAAATTGTTCCCGCCATTTGTAATACTGTCCGGGCCGAAGGTCGTGGGAGCGGCAGAGTTGGGTGACGCATCCGCCCATTAGTCCTTCCAGAACTATTTTGGCTTTTGTCTTCGGGTCCCATTTGCGTCTCATCCGCCAATACCTCCTTAGTCTCTTTCCCTGTCTCCAACCGGCCCGTTTTTTCCTTGGAGAGTAAGAGAGTGTTGACCCGGGCGAGTCGCTGTTCTTCCATCTTCTGCTGCCAGCAATTCCCCTGTTTCCGGGCACAAACGCGTTCTTAATTCTTTCTTGCTGTGAATGACCTCGTCACTTGCTTCCCTAACAAGATGCGTTCCGCCATGGAGAAACACTGATATTTCTGATTGATGATGTTTTTATCCTTTTTAATTTTCTATAAATTGAGTCCAAAACACCCTTAAAACTGTCTTGCGAGACAAGACAAATCCAACCCCGCAAGACACGGAGCCGGACACAGCGACAAGGTGCCATAGGTATCTATGTTCATTTACAGGAGAATTAATCTGCAAAACGAGCAGGCAAAAGAATCGGCCATGCAGTGGCAACGGTGGCTGTAAAGTTTAAACCGTGATATGATATCAGCGCTAAACCGAAAGTGGCGGCGGGTTGGCGGTCAGCGGCAGGTCTTTGAGTGACTAGGCGTAACCTATGTGATGAAAAGGAGATATTCACATGTCCGACATTCTCATCATTGACGGAAATAAAAATTTTACCCGCGGTCTTGAGAGGGCGTTAACTGCTCATGACCTGCCTTCCAACAGCTGCAACCAATTGTCTCAAGCCATGGGACTTTTGCATACCGGAGATTATAAAGCTGTTCTGCTTGGCGATGATCTGGCGGACAGACCCAGCTTTGAATACCTTTCAACCATCAGAGCCATCCCTTCATTCCCGGAAGTGATCATGGTCTCAAAAGACAGGGACCCGGATACTGGGGAAAAAGCCATTCAGAGCGGGGCATGGCATTACATTACCAAACCGCCGAATATCCAGCGGCTGGTGGTGCTCGTCAAAAGGGTTATTGAATACCATCGGAAGCGCTATGAGTGCGGGATGAGCTGTTCACTGGACCGGACCGGGATAATCGGCAGCAGTCGCCCGATGATGGCCTGCATGGACAGGCTGGCGCAGGCCGCCGGATCTGAAGCCAATGTGCTCATCACCGGGGAAACCGGAACCGGCAAAGAGCTTTTTGCACGGGCGATCCATAAGAACAGCGTACGGGCAAAGAAAAATTTTGTGGTTGTTGACTGTGCGGCGCTCCCGGATACATTGGCGGAAAACCTGCTTTTCGGTCATGAGCGGGGAGCTTTTACCAGCGCGGATGCCACTTCAATCGGAATGATTAAACAGGCTGATGGGGGCACCCTTTTTCTTGACGAAGTCGGGGAAATGCCCCTGAGCTTGCAAAAAGTTTTTTTGCGGGTTCTGGAAGGTCATAGTTTCCGTCCTGTGGGGAGTGGCAAGGAAAAGTTTAGTGATTTCAGATTGCTGTCAGCCACAAACCGAGATCTGGAAACCATGATTAAGCAAGATGAATTTCGCCGGGACCTTTTTTTCAGGCTACGCGGCATACGTTTGCAGCTTCCCCCGCTGCGTTTGATTACCGAAGATATTAATGAACTGGCCGAGTATTTCCTGGAGCAAAAAATCAAGAAGCTCGGAGTAGAATCCAAAACATTTTCCCCAGATTTTCTGGATGCCCTAATGACCTACAGCTGGCCCGGCAACATCCGCGAGCTTCAGCACGCCATTAAGCAGGCGGTGACCCGTTCCGACCGGGAAAATGTGCTTTACCCCCGCCACCTGTCCAGAGGGATTCGGGCGCAACTGACCCGGCTGTCACTGGAAGAAAGACAGCAGAAAGAATCACAGTATACGACAAGTGAACCAGCCTCGATCGAAGAATTTCCCACACTTAAAGAGTACCGGGCACTACAGATGGAGGTACTCGAAAAAAAATATCTCCACGACATGTTGGATATTAGCGGTGGAGATATAAAGGAATCCTGCAGGATTTCCGGGCTCTCACGGGCACGGCTGTATGCTCTGCTCAAGCAGTATAGGATTAGTAGGAATAGAGATTAAGGTCGGTATTTAGAGCTGGTTACCAGAATAGACAGCCCTGCTAGAACTCTGACCAATACCTTTTCCAGCCTGATGACAACAAACCAACAGCTCAACTTAACCAATACAGGTTGTATGAAATTATACCACTTCCCCCTACTCACCTTTTACTCACCTTTCCAGATGAGTTGAATAGGCTTCAATGAGTAAGAATGGGTGTTAACCACCTGAAATAACATACACCGGATATGATTCCGTAGCCTCCGGAGCTGAAGGCCACAGGTTCGAATCCTGTATTGCCCGCCAGAATATGAAATCATACAGTCCGATACTGTTTATTAAGCCCCTGAATTTCAGGGGCTTTTTTTGTTTTCATGGGTATTACTGTACGATGTAATCCAGCCCAATCCGGGACCACTTGTGTGTACTCTGGTGTGTACCGGGGATTTGGGTACACTTCGGTACACACTTGGTACACACGTTGGGTGATGGGATGCTTGGAGCTTGGGATGATGTGGGCAGAATACACACTGTGTATTTGGACTTGGTACACACAGCTGAGTTTATGGCAGCTCGAAAAAACAATGGTCATGTCGCTGCACTTCCTAACACACTTGATACACACATCGATACACACCGTGGGGGTAATGCGCTTGAGATTGGGATAATGGCGGTGAGTGTTGAGTCGCACAGGAGATTTTACGGAATATAATCCGAACAGCACAATGAGTAATAAAAATCATAAAAGGACAGCTAGTTACAAATAATCCAAACGCAATGTAAAATGCGTATCATAATTGATTGAAATGCTACAGATTATGGAAAAGTGCTAGCTTGTTTTTGTTGTAATATACCGATTGGGCTTTATGAGATGCGATTGGGGCTAATGCCATACCTGCACCAAGAGACACAAGAAGAGGGGTGTCGGCGACACAACCGAGCATAAATGAAGCAGGAGGAGTAATAATGTTGAGTATATTTGATAAGCTATTTAGTCTACTGGAAATTTTTTGGCACTTTTTACGTTTTTGCTCTAGTTTAGAATAAATCGCATCTCTATCTAAGTCCAACACTTCAAGTTGACTTTTAATCTTGCCTACTTCTTCTCTGAGTTCAGCAAACTCATCGCCACATCTTATTTTCCATCCTTCCATGTATATTTTTTTCTTCTCCCATGCCTCTCCACAATTTTTACACGAAACTATTCTTTTGCAAGCGAAGCATTGCAACTCTCCTATTGAAATAGTAGGAAAAAGTTGCGGAATATGCATTTTAAAATAAGCCGCAAAAGCATCATTTACTGCATTACTATTTATGTATTTTGGCTTATTAAGAAGTTCAAAATATCTATAAAAATCATTGTCAGCAGATAGAGTACAATTTAGATCATTACATACTTTTATAGCAGAGTAATATGATGCAATTTTTATATGACACCAGTTGCTATTATTGTAAGCAAAACCATTTGGGACGTTTTCTTCTTTTTTGATAGGCTTTTTAATTGATCTTAAGTCTTGATCTATCCTTTTTGAAATTTTTTCTGTAAATGGTTTTGTCTTTTCAGTATGTATGGTTAATTTTTTTAAATTATTATTACTTTCAACAATTTCCAACAGTGCCATTGCTGCACGTGCGTATGTAGTTAGTTTAGAATCGTCCTTTTTTTCGATCTCATTTAATGCTTTGCTAAACCCTTTGGAGACAATAAGATCTTCAGCCCAAGTTAAATTGAAAAAACTTTTGAAGAGTTCGGGATAATCATAGTTATTTAATTTGATTTCATGATCAGCAAGTTCATAAAAAAGATTAAGGCCACCTATGAATAATTGTACAGACATAATTTTTACTGGCTAGAGTTAATATAACATTATTGTCTATAAGATTTATAAGCACCGTAGTCAATATACATCTGAATACTATGAAATTAACGCAATTGCCACTGTTCCCCTTGTATTACTCCCCCACAAGTTCGAATCCCACACCTCAAATATTCTCCCCAAATAATACCGTCCAATACAATCCAGAACGGACCTGACCATCAGGTCCGTTTCGTCCATCTGCATCCAAATAGGTCCAAGCAAATCTCCTTGGACTCTCGTTGCTCCGTCTCCAGAATTGTGTGTACTGTTGGCTCATGCACCCAGCTCGGTACACACATTAATTTTGTTAAAGGAGACAGTTATGCTACTTACAGCAAGAAAGATTCAGACAGCGGCACCCAAGGACAAAAAGTACGACATGAAGGACGGAAACGCCCTTTTCCTCCGGGTAAGACCAAGCGGTGTAAAATCGTTTATATACCGCTACCGCCACCCTCAGACAGGCAAACCCAACATCTATACATATGGAGTGTTCCCGGACATTTCCTTGAAAGAAGCACGGGAAATGCACCGGGAAGCAAAAGGACTGGTGGCAAAAGGCATTGACCCAAATGAAAATAAAAAGCAGAATCGTATTCAGGATTCCGGTGAGAACTCATTTAAAAAAATTGCCGAGCAATGGCTTGAGAGAAACAAAGCTGACTGGAGTCAAAAAACTTACCAAACCAACGCAGGACGGCTGACAAACCATATTTTCCCGTACATCGGGCCAAAGGACATTACAGACATATCTGCCCAGAACATCCTCAACCTTATACATAGGATAGAAACCAAAGGTACCATTGAAACTGCGCGGCGGGTAACATCCCTCTGTTCACAGGTGTTCAGGTATGCAGTGTTTCTGGATAAGATCGAATATGATCCCGTGCAGAGGGTGAAAAACGCCCTCCCCCCGACCAGCAAGACCAAGAAGCACAGAGCGCACCTTAACAGCCCGAAGGAGATCGGATCCTTGGTACGAGCAATCGAAGGTTACACCGGACATTACACCGTAAAACAAGCCCTGCGCGTTGGCCTGTACACATTTACCCGCTCCATTGAGGTACGGGGCATGGAATGGGACGAAATTGATTTTGAAAACAAGGAATGGCGCATCCCCGCAGAACGTATGAAAATGAAGGAACCGCACATCGTGCCGCTCTCAAGGCAGGTTATGGACATCCTCACCGAAGTAAAAGCCCTGAATCACCCTTCAAAATACGTTTTCCCAAGCGTGATCAGCAAAGGCAATATCCTTTCCGAAAACACCTTGAATGTTGCCCTTCGCCGCTCTGGGTATACGAAGGAGCAGCTTTGCTTCCACGGATTCAGGGCAACATGCGCCACACGCCTTTATGAACAAGGCTGGGCTGGTGATGTAATCGAAAGGCAACTGGCCCACGTAGAGCGCAACGGGGTTAAGGCTTCCTACAACCACGCAGCCTACTTGGACGATCGCCGCAGAATGATGCAATGGCTCGCTGACGACTTCGACAGCCTGCGGGATAACCGGAAAGTGATTCCCTTCAAACAAAGTGCGTAGCAACGTGTTGAAATTGCATGGAAGAATGTTTATAAATTTCTCACATTTTCAAACCAAACCAATGCTGTCCGGTTAACACGCCATCTCCAATAATGGATAACCCACGTTAATCGTGGTCTTTTTTAATGGTGGATCAAACAGTTCTTCCAGGTTGGAACGCCTAAAAACGTTTAACTGAACAAGCTGGATCATCTGCTGCAAACTCCGTCCTATCTTGGAACGAAACTTCAGATAAGCCAGCAGCAAATGGACTATCATTGCCGTATAAATCTGGCTCAGGACGGCATTTTCGGATTTGCCGACAAAGGACTTAACCTTCAAGGTTTGCTTGATCAGCCGGAAAAAGATCTCGACTTGCCAACGCTCTTTATAAATTTCAGCAATTGTTTTTGCTGAAAGCGAGAAGTTGCTGGTTAAAAAACTGTAATGTTTGCCTGTTTCGCGGTCACGATATCCGATTCGTCGTAAATCCAATTTGCCCTTGCGCATTTTGACTCGGATAATTTGGTCAGAGGTGACTCCCTGTTTCCTCTTAACAGGATTACGTTTAACCACTTTAAATTTTGCGTTTTTCTTAAGGCGAGTGACGAAATGGACTCCAGATTCGATGAGAGCCGAGAACCATTGGTAATTGTTGTAGCCTTTGTCGAAAACAACGATTGATCCTTTGGGAAGCTTGAGTGTCTTGGCTACCTTGGATTCATGTTGCCGCGCATCGGTTACAACCGTCAGAGCAGGAATATATCCGTCATGGTCAAGCAAGGTGTGAAGTTTGATTCCTCCACGGTTCTTGCGAAAGGAAGCCCATGGAAATGCCTCCAGACAAAGCTTGATTGTGCTGGCATCAAGGCTGAACAGCTTGTGCTTGAAGCGAAATTTATGAACTGGCGAGATGGCTTCGCACCGCTTGTACATCTCTGCGAGTAAGGTCTGGAAGAAATCGGCAGAGCGTTTGTTGTTGGCATCAGAAAAGGTTGAGCGGGATACTGGCTTGATCCCGAGATGGTAGAATTGCTGGGAATTCGCATCCAGATTACGGATCCCGTCACGCATGGAAGGTCGCGCAGCCAAATGGATAAATGCAAGAGAAACAAACTGAGCCCAGCGGGTAAAAACACGAGCCTTTCTTGCACTCGGATGCTGCCGCTCCACGGCATCAAAAACATGTCTCGGTATCAGCTGTAGCAGTTGGGAAAGAATTGTGTTACTATGAGCCACGTCCAAATTCTCCTTTGTTATGTGTTGCTTAGACACCAATTACATAACATTTTTTGAGGAGATTTTGGACGTTTTTATTTCAGCTTAACCGGACAGGAATGAAACCAAACAGAAAAATACAACTAGACAATTTGTCATTAAAATTTGGGGACTAGATGATGAATAGCAAGGATAGCCAAAAAAACAATTCTACAATGATAAGCACACGCGACATATGGATTAATGCTGAGATTATTATAGATCAGCATGACATATCGAGAGGCGATTTTTTAGAGTTACTAAAGGAAAATACTTTTGTATTCGGTCACATAGAAACACAACACAATCGCTACGAACAGTATAAGGAAGACGATAATATCTGCTGGTCACTTCTGTTCGGCGACATGTATATTGAAGAAAAAAGCTACCACAAGTATTGTAAAGAAAAAAACTTTAACCCAATAAAAGATTCCAGCCTCGAAAAAAAAATTAAAAGGCTTGAAGCTGAAATAGTAAAACGCGATAAAATAATAAAAAAACTTAAATCTAAGTCCTCTATAGAAAAAACACCTGAAAGTCATACGCCAACAAATAAGACAGAGAAAGAAATGCAATATTTTGAGGATGTAAAAACAATTATATCTGGAGCCTTGAAGCTCATAAAACATTGGGAAGAGCTAAAAATGAAAAAGGATCATCAAAGCAAGCTCAAGGTTATAAATGGATTAAAGAAGAAAGAGATTATCGAGTATTCTGAGATTGAAAAACCAAGAAAAATGTACCGTGCAGTTAAGACAGCACTCGATAGTATGGGACTTATCAAGGCACATAAACGTGGTACTTCCTCTCAAACTTTGGAAACAGACTAAATAAAACAACTCAACTCGCACGCTTACAATTTAGTTGAAGTGTAAAATGCCGCACTGGGAACATTGTATTTCTCAAATGCAATGTTTCCCTTTTTAGCCGAAAATCACACTACATTCGCCTTCCCTCCTGCATTACACCCCACCAGCTCTCTACTGGTATTTATTCATCATTTTTAATGTTGATACTAAGAAAATTAGACATGCAGTGCTAGCGAGTAAGCTTAAGCTACCGATAAATGCTTTCTAAAGCAGATAGACTCATCACTGGGCAACCTAGTCTTTTACCTTTCGCCCCAGTCAAATAGATTATATATCAATAGTCACCTGTGCTATTTTCAACATCACACATTGTCCGCACATTAAATCGCCGCCAATCTATTAAATCGCCACGCTGAATTAATTCATTTTTTTTGAAAAAAAGAAAATCCGCTGCCCGGTGCAGCATATTGCCTCGCTCAGACCAAAACACTCACACAAAAAGCACAATTCAGGAAATCGCCGCCCTAGAATCATTCGTTTTTTTTGCAAAACCATATTTCAACACGGCGATTTAATTTCAAAAAAACGAACGGCGAATTTGAAATTTTGTCATTTTTTTCTAGGATGTTGTCTTACCCCAAAGCATGCATGCAGTTAAACAGGCTCAGGTAAAACTAACAAAAAAAAGAGAAAAATATGAACCAACACAAAAATACCCCGGACTACGGTTTTTACCGCCTTGATGATGTACTTCGCATAATCCCAGTATCCCGATCTACTTGGTGGGCAAATGTAAAAAAAGGCATTTACCCGCAACCATACAAGATTAGTGAAAGGGCTACAGCTTGGAAAGTCGGCGACATACGCAAATTCGCGGAAGAAATCGGACGCGATGAACAAAGCCCCAGCTAACCTTCAAGACAATGCTCACTGGAATAAAAATTGAGCATGACAAATGGGGTCTGAGACAGGCCCCATTTCAACCATCACAAACAAATAAACTACAGATAAAAAGGACTTATCATGAATAAAGAAATTGAAAACACTGACCACGGCAATATCCCTGCTACCGCAAATGAAAACGGCTTCCAGCTATCGGTACTTGCAGGCAACAACTTTGGGGCTTTGACCTATACCGCTACCATGCCGATGTATGACTTTATGCTCCACTCAGAAGTGCCAAACAAAGAAAGGCGCAACGAAGAAAACATCGCGCAACGCGAGTTGGACAGCAAACATGCTCGGCTTCTTGCCCAGTACGTACTAAAAGGGGTGGTGCGTGCAGCAGTGGCCCGACTTGAAGCTCAAGAGGAAGAAGTACCGCAAGAACTGCTTGAGGTGCAAAACAAGCTGGGAAATCAGCCATACATGGCTCTACAACCGTTTGTCGTTAATATACAAAGTACTGACATGGAGAACATAGAGAAAACCACTATTCCTACCGGAGGAAGCACTGAGCCAGTACTGTACAACATAACGCTGCCAGAGAATTGTTCTCTGTGGGTATCAGACGGCCAGCATCGGAGAAAAGCTATCGGCATGGTCTTTGAGTTTCTGGACAACGCTTGTGAAAACCAAAAATATTATAAAGGCAACAGGAGTCTTTACCCCCATGAAGGCAGTACCGAAGTATCGAACACTATGCAGGATGTGTGGGAAATCTGCCTCACTGCTGCAAAAGAAGTTTGTGATGTACAGGTTGAAATCCATGTTGGACTTGACGTTGAGCAGGAAAAGCAACTTTTCACAGATTTAAATATGTACTCCAAAAAGGTCAAAAAAGACCGTGCCTTAAGTTTTGATAATTCAAACCCGATCAACTTGTTCATGAAAAAGGAACTGTTCGAAAAGATCGAATTGAAGGTTTGTGAAGACAGCGAAGAAACTTGGGACAACGACACAGGCGCAATATCCCGTAAAAATATTGCCACTATCTGCGGTTTGCTCTTTATGAACAAACCCAACATTAATGGAGCCTTACCTTCAAAAGTAGCCTCGCAGGTAGCAGAGGCACGGCGTTTCTGGGAAGCAGTTTCCGCTGTTAATGGTTTCGGTGATGAAGAGGCCAAAAGCAAAACTGTAATCGCGCAACCCGTAGTTCTCAAAGCCCTTGCTAAACTGTTTTATCAATTTGCTTTCGGCAAAAAAAGGAACCTTGATATGCTCGACAAACTCTTGTCAGGTATCGATGAAATCGACTTTTCACATCAGAACCCCATCTGGAGTTTTTACGAACTCACTGATGCTGAAAAAGCTGAACATCAGGATGCCATTGGAGAACTGACCGAGTACCTGCCCAACGACCCAGAAGGAAAAGTTCGCAATATCGGGACATACAACCGCACTGAACAGATTATGAAGTTTGGTGGTCGTCATAACGATATTGCCCCCATCGTCAGCGACATGATTCGCTACCAGTGCGGCCTTCCTTCCCGTAACTAAAAAGCCTATTCCAGTGGTCCTTTCATCCATGGGAGGACCACTGAGATAAAAGCTTCTGCTTTGCCGTAAACTCTAGAGCAGACGACACTGGACAGTATTGTATGATGTCGGACAACATCGGACAAGCGACTAAAATAATTGAACTTTACTGTTGACCAGAAGCTAAAATCTGGTATTGTAACAGGCAAGTCACAAAAGCTGTTTCCGGGGCATTGCACTGAAAACAAAGCTTACGCGACTTCTTGGTATTGCTCCTTGAAGCAAGCCAGTATGCCTGAAAACGGCAATTTATCGGCATATGCACCGCAAAACTGCGGCTTAACCAACGGTATCTTTGGATACCATCCAACCTTTAACCTTCTGTAAAGGAGACCAAAATTGAAAGAATATACATGTACCATTGCTGGCAGCCAGTGAAATAACTTCGCTGGCTATGGGGCAATTATCGAATCAAGCTCAGACTCGGAACGTAAGCAACTTACAAATGTGGACAAAGCCACGAACAATCACATGGAATTGCAAGCGTTAATTGCCTGCTTAAATTCAACCCCCATGAACTTTGATTTAACGGTTTACTCTTCATCTCGATGGATCACTGACGCTTTTAACAAAGGCTGAATTCACGGTTGAAAACAACGAAACTTCAAGGGTGTAAAGAACCGTAAGCTTTGGATCGAAATCACAAAGCTAATTGAAGGTCGCAAAATATACTGGGAAGAGGCTACAGCCAAAGATATAGCAGATGCAAAAACTTTGGCTCGGAGAATAGCTAGGTGGGGTGACAAATCAAAGCTGATGGAGTCTTAGTATCCCAGCAGTTACGTAGACAAGAAGCGGGTTCCATATGCTCTACCCAACAATCGGTAGGCATATGGCCCGCTCTTAACAGCAACCTATAACACAGGGGAAAATCAGCCCCCCGTCAAAACAGGAAAAAGACATGGAAATGGAAGACGTATTCTTGAAAATATCCTCGCATATGTGAAACGAGCGCAATGGCGGCTACGGCATAGTATTTGAGTATCATAATCAAAAATATGAAATGGCAAAAGCATTCTCCAATACGGACGAACGGCGTTTGCTGCTTCGAGCGGCAATCGATGGTTTGAAAATGCTGCCTTCAAATACCTGTATCGCTGTTTGTAGCTCAGGGAAAGAATCAATAACTTTGCCAGACACGATTACCAAGGATAATTGGCGACCACATATGCCTGATGTTCACAAAAACTCTGAGCTTTGGGCTGAAATCTGAAAGCTTATTAAAGGCCGTGACATCTTCTGGCGCATAGTTCGTCGCGAGGAACTCAAAGACGCAAGGAAGTTAGCCCAAGGGGTTTCTGGAAGTATATTCCGTTACGATGATTATGATCAGATTGATCCCTTGATGATGGAGCTTCAATGTAAAAGTGCTGGCCCACGATTCGAAAACAACACATTAACCTATAACGACTTTAAAAGGGATTTATAATGAACTGAATGTATTCAAAGCCGATTAGTTTCGGCAAATGAACAACTGATGAAATCTTCGAACTCACTGTCAACGAACTTTATGAAGAACTGTTCAGCAACTGCCGTTTGGCACAACGGGAACGGAAAATTATAACCTCGACCAAGACCCATTTGAAGGTCTTCCTGCTGAACCTGTATGCCTGCTATGCGGAAGACCCTGCCCTGTGCATTGGTGTGTCTTTATCTAAAAACACTTACACTGGTTCCAGAATTAAATTCGACCACATCATAGCCAGATACACTCCGACGAAGCGAGTTTTTGATGCCTTAATTGCTGCTGGCTATGTCCATTTCAAAGCAGGATTTTGCAACCCCAAAACGGGTGCTGCACACACATCCAAGATTTGCTGGTCCTCAAAACTGGAAGACATCTTTGCCAGCTTAGATATGGACTTGTACACGGCATACACCCAACGCCCAGCAGTAATCCTTCGAGATACCGACAAAAAAGAAATTCCTTTTGCCGAAACACCTTCCACGGAAGCAATGAAAAAGCAGGTTGAAGAAATTAATGAAATGGTGGGTGCTTTGAGCTTGGATTTTCCACTTACTGCCGAGCAGAAAGAAAATCTTATCAGCCGTAAATGCTATCCCGATTTTTCACAGAACCGTTTGACCAGAATTTTCAATGTTGACTTTGACTCTGGTGGAAGATTCTATGGTCATTGAATAATCGGAATACCTAAGGAATATCGATCATTGCTGAAAATGAACGGAAATACCGTGGTAGAACTTGATTATTCAAATCTGCATCCACGTATGCTGTACGCCTTGAAGGGAATTGCTTTCAAAGGTGACTGCTACGACCTTGAAGGTTGAACGGGGAATTTTCGCCCTATTGTCAAGAAAACCATTAACACGCTCATCAACGCAAGGGATGATGATAAAGCACTACAATCTCTGCTGGATGGACGTAAAATGTCATCAGAAACGCGAGAACTGTTTCTGAGGGCAGGCATCCTCTATGTGAAGGATAAAAAGGTCAAACAGAATCGAGATTTGGTTCGAGAACTTTTCGCAAAAGTCAAAGCCAAGCATGCCCCAATCTCAGAGTATTTTGGAACAGGCGAAGGTGTAAAACTTCAAAAAATCGACTCTGACATGGCTGCTTGCATTGTACTTCGGTTATGACGGAAAGGAATCGGCTGCCTTTCTTTGCATGACAGCTTCATCGTAGAGGAGCAAAATGAACATGAGCTACTTTCCCAGATGGAACTAGCATATTACGAAAACTTCTCGTTACCACCAATGATCGATAAGAAGTATTAATGCAATGAAACCTCCATCAGTACAAATCTACTAGATTACAGTATAGCACTTGAATGGTATTAGGCATAGAGAGTGTATTGAATAATTATTCAATAATACTACAATAAATTAAATATTCATCTACAATTAACTAATAAGAGGACAAATAAGCTTCATTAGAGGTCTTTAACCAGAAAGCGAAGCTATATCTGGTTATGTCACTTAACAATAAGGGTGTAATCTCATTGGTTACACCTTTATTGTTTAACTTACCGTCATATGCCACACAGCCACCCAACCATCCCGTTCATGCTCGACTCTGCCTTCATCAGTAAACGCCAGACACAAGCAAACCTCGGCGCAATTCAAAGCCATTTAAGACAACACTACCGACACAAACAACATATGGAGCCAAAAAAGCCGTCCCATATCCCAGATACAGAACGGCTTTCTCAGCAGCTACCCTATTAAAATTTAAAACTATTGCCTTCCGGTTGTTTATCACACGCCACAAGTTTGTAATGGAAGTTATTATCTATCACAGGGTCTTTGGTTCCGGCGGCAACCTCTGCCTCTCACAGCTTGACCACAAGGGCTATATATCCAGATAACGAGTAATCAGACTCAATACTCCACTTGCGGATATTGGTATATGACCGCTTATCCAGATATACCATTAAGGATTTATCCCGTTTCATAAGCCTACCCTACTTGAGGTTTCTGTCTGCAAGGTTCTTGGTTAGTTTGATAATTTCCTGCCTGTGGACACTGCTTTTCACAGCTCCTAATGCAAAATATCAGGCAGCAACTGCTGCATATGCTGCTCTTACATCCTTATCCTGTTCATTAAGAACCTGCATGAACACATCCTTAGGGCTTAGGTGTTCACTTCCTTCGTTGGTAATCAGGTACTTTTCGCATAATGTCATGTCCATAATATTCTCCTATTAACTTATTGTATTTATTTATAATAAAAGTCTTTTTTCAAACACAATGAATGTGCTTTTTCTTCGGAAAAATTCATGCCGGAAGTAAAACACTTTCCATATAGGTTAATATTATAGTTCATATTGCCAGACCAGATAACGCGCATACCTGCACATAGCACCCAAGCCGTGATAATCCTTATGCCTATTGCCAATGCATCTGCCATGATGTAAACCGGATACCGGACTTTGATTATTTTTTTAACGAATGTCCCATCATATGAAATGGCGGGATGTTTTTTGCCTATCCCTGTGGATTCAGGGTATATTTTAAAGGAATGTTTACATAGATGTCAGCAGCTAAAGCGAATGAACCGTTAGGAATGGAAAAGGATTTGTGGGCCGCCGCCGATGCCATGCGTGGTGGTATGGATGCCTCAGAATACAAGCACGTAGCCCTTGGTCTTATTTTCCTGAAATATATTTCCGATGCCTTTGAAGCCAAACATACCGAGCTTAATGCTGATGAATACAGCGATGCGGAAGACCCGGAAGAATACCTTGCAGAAAACATCTTCTGGGTACCCAAAGAAGCCCGCTGGGAATCCCTGAAAGATAACGCCAAGCAGCCTACAATCGGTAAAATCATAGACGATGCGATGATTGCTATCGAAAAATCCAACGCACGACTGAAAGGTGTTCTGCCCAAGGACTACGCCCGCCCCTCTCTTAACAAACAGGTGCTGGGCAAGCTCATCGACCTGTTCAGTAACGTAGGCATGGGTGATGCCAAGTCCAAGTCGAAAGACGTACTCGGCAGGGTTTACGAATATTTCCTCGGACGTTTTGCCAGTGCCGAAGGTCGCGCTGGTGGTGAATTTTATACCCCCCGCTCGGTGGTTAACCTGCTGGTCAATATGATCGAACCCTTTAAAGGCCGTGTATATGACCCCTGTTGCGGGTCCGGCGGTATGTTCGTGCAGTCTGAAAAGTTCGTACAGCAGCATGGTGGACGCATTGGCGACATTGCCATTTACGGGCAGGAGATGAACCACACCACTTGGCGGCTGGCGAAAATGAATATGGCTGTGCGCGGCATTGATGCCGACATCAAGTGGAATGCCGAAGGAACTTTTTATAATGACGAACACAAGGGCATCAAGGTTGATTACGTACTTGCCAACCCGCCCTTCAACGTCAGTGATTGGGGTGGTGACAAGCTGGCTGAGGATGTGCGCTGGCAGTTCGGTACTCCCCCGGCAAGCAATGCCAACTATGCTTGGCTGTCCCACATCGTCCATCACCTGAAGCCTACAGGCACCGCAGGCGTTGTACTTGCCAACGGTTCCATGTCCACCAACCAGACAGCGGAAAAGGCTATCCGCAAGAACCTTGTCGATAAAGACCTGATCGATTGCATGGTAGCCATGCCCGGACAGCTGTTCTATTCCACCCAGATTCCCGTTTGCCTATGGTTTATGACCCGGAGCAAGAAGCCGAACGGTTTCCGTGGCAGACAAGGCGAAATCCTGTTCATTGATGCCCGTAAAATGGGATTCCTGGTCGACCGTGTACGCCGGGAGCTTACCGAGGACGACATTAAAAAGATTTCCGACACCTACCATGCATGGCGTGGCGAGAAGGAAGCCGGGGAATACGAAGACGTAGCCGGATTCTGCAAGGCCGTATCGCTCAATGAAGTGCAGGACAACGACTACGTGCTTACGCCGGGTCGCTACGTGGGAGCCGAGGAAATCAAGGATGACGGCATCCCCTTTGAAGAAAAAATGGCGGGATTGACCAAGACCCTTTACGCCCAGATGGAAGAAGGCCGCAAGCTGGATAAAGCGATTTGCGAGAACCTGAAAGGGTTGGGTTTTGGTGATGAAAAGTAATTTGGCAACAGGCTGTTGCCAAATTGCAGAAAGAATTCTCAGACGCATAAAAGTGGCACAGGCTGTGCCACAATTAAATTTTGCCACAGCTTGTGGCACTTTTGAGAGGTAGCATGGATTACAGCAAATTTAAAAAGGCACTGCAGCTTTTAGAAGAGCAAAATAATCGTTTAAATTCTATCTCAAATGATTATGAAGAGTGGGTAAATATTGCTTTAAAAGAATCAATAATACAACGGTTTGAAACATGCTGGGATTGTTTATGGAAGATTTTAAAGCGATATTTGGAACATGAAATTGGATTGGCAGAAGTGCCGAATGGACCTAAGCCGCTTTTACGTCTCGCTGATGAAAACTATCTGTTACCTAGCCCTATATCAAAATGGATAGAATACAATAGAGTTCGCATTTCAACATCGCATGACTATAGCGGAGAAAAAGCCGCAGATGCATTAGAGATAATAGATGATTTTGTACAAGATAGTATTGATTTATACAAAACTCTAAGCAAAGAAAATTGGGAATAATGGCTAAAGAATTGAAGCATATAGATATTAGCAGTGCAGAGAGAAAAATAATTCTTTCGCTTATTGAAACCCATCTGCCGAACACCACTGTCTGGGCATATGGTTCCCGCGCCACATGGTCTGCCCGTCCGAAGTCTGACTTGGACCTTGTGGCCTTTGCTTCTGCGGATCAGAAAAACGCTGTCTATGATCTTAAAGAAGCCTTTGAGGAAAGTGATTTACCTTTTCGGGTGGACTTTTTTGTTTGGGATAATGTGCCTGATGAGTTTCGGGGGAATATTGAGCGGGATCGGGTTGTTTTGGTGGAAGGAAAAACTGATTGGCCCGAAACTGCACTTGCTGATTTGGCTGAATACGTAACAGTTGGTTTTGTTGGATCAATGGCATCTGAGTATACCGAATCCGGCATCACATTTTTACGCTCCCAAAATGTTGTTCCATTCAATATTAAATTTGAAGATGTTAAATATATCTCCCCTGAATTTCATAAGAAAATCAGCAAATCATCTTTGCAACACGGGGATGTTGTAATTGTTAGAACCGGAAAACCGGGTGCATGTGCGGTTATCCCTGAGAACATTGGCGAATGCAACTGCTCAGACCTAGTAATTGTTCGGCCCAGTGATAGGCTGGATTCTAGATTTCTTTGTTACTATGTAAACTCTGTTACTGGTCAATACGTTAATGCACATCTTGTCGGCGCGGTTCAGCAGCATTTTAATGTTGGTTCAGCTAAAAAGATGAAGATTCCTCTTCCTCCCCTTAAAACCCAAAAAGCCATAGCACACATCCTCGGCACCCTTGACGACAAAATCGATCTCAACCGCCGCATGAATGAAACACTGGAAGCCATGGCACAGGCCATTTTCAAATCGTGGTTTGTGGATTTTGATGGGTGTACCGAGTTTGAGGATAGCGAGCTTGGGCGGGTGCCAAAGGGGTGGCGAGTAGCTAAAATTGGAGATGAAATTTCTGTCGTGGGTGGAGGAACTCCAGCAACGAAAAATAAAGATTTTTGGGAAGGTGGAACCATCCACTGGACTACACCTAAAGATTTATCCCAGTCCAAGGAGAAATTGCTCCTTACCACTGGCAGGAGAATTACCAGTAAAGGATTAGCAAAAATAAGCTCTGGTCTTTTGCCTGTAAACACAGTGTTGCTTTCTTCAAGGGCTCCGGTTGGATATTTGGCTCTGGCTAAAGTTCCCGTAGCTGTGAATCAGGGCTATATTGCCATGAAATGTGACAAAGATATTTCTCCCGAATACGTTATCCAATGGTGCAACTCTATCATGGGGGAAATCAAAAATAGAGCAAGCGGAACAACATTTGCGGAAATCAGCAAAAAGAATTTCCGCAACATTTCTGTTCTGGTTCCTGAGCCGAATATTTTAAAAAAATATTCTGACATTGTAGCAGGATACTATGATAAAATTTATGCTAACTGCAAGGAATCTCAAAACCTAGAGTTAATACGTGATTCATTACTACCTAAATTGATAAGCGGTTCACTTGACCTTGGTGGTAAATGATGACTGACGGAAGTTTCACTCTCAATACAGGGACAATCATAGAAGACGAGTCACTTGTCCATCTTAGTGAACAGGTGAAACGACTTGAGATTGCGGTTAATGCGGAAGATTCTCCTTTAATATTAGATACATCCAAAGCTTTACTTGAAAGTGTACTGAAAACAATTCTTAATGACCATGGTGTTGAATTTGAGTCAAAGAGAAAAAACAACCGCAAAAATTTAACCATAATAAAACTATGTACTCTAATTCGTAATAATTTGAGATTGGCTAACAGTGAAGAATTGGGAACTGAAATAGGCGTCCTGTTAGGAAACATAGTTCGAACGACAGCTGAGCTTAGAAATAACTACGGAGAAGCATCACATGGGAAAGATGCTCTTTTTGATAACCCTTTAGGATTTCCTGAAGCAAAAATGATCGCCTCACTCGCTGACAATGTCAGCTGTTTTTTACTTTCACGAAATGCTCAACTCCGCGACCCTGCAAATGGACAGAGAATATATTATTTAGACAACGAAGAGTTTAATGATTTTCTTGACCTTGAAAATGACCCCATAAACTTAAAGATAAGCGACTCAGGACCAATACCTTACAGTAAAGCCTTATTTGGGTTGGACCCTGAAGCGTACAAGGAAAGTCTATTACAATTTTTAGATAACAAAGAAGACATTTAATATGAATGACGGACAAGACGAAAGCATCCAAATTGAATGCGGCTATACCCACGAACAATATCTTGAAGACCGTAAAACGTATCTGACCGGCTATCAGGACCAACAGACCCTTTTTGACAAAACCCTGATTACTTTATCCGCAGGTGCTGTCGGTTTGATCTTTACGGTTACGAAAGGCCGCATTGACCATTGGTCTTTAAAAGTTTCGGTGATTGCTTTCATCTTAGCTCTTATTTCATCTACAACCTCTTTTCTTTTTGCGGCAATGGCTTTTAAATCATTTTATAAACAATTTGAAAGAAAATATGCCGCTCAAAAAAAACAAAAAATTAAAAGAAGTCCCCGAAATATAAAATCCATTTTTTCAACATTGGGGGCGAGAACTACTGACTTAAGCTTTCTTTGCGCTGTCGTAGGAGTTATTAGCTTGCTCATTTATTTTCTAGATATACCAATCAGGACTTACATTCCTATTTACGAATTATAACAAGGATAAATATCATGTGTGATGATGAAAGAATGGAAAAATCGTATGTGCCACCTCAACCAAGCCAAGATGCTTATTACGATGAAGAAGACCCTGTTGATTATGATGATTTTGGCCCTACAGATTCTTTTGAATCCGAAGATGATTTCTACGACGAAGACAATGATTAATTATTAGCGAGGCCACCAGTGACCAAAACCAAAGAAGACCACATCGAGCAACTGACCCTAGAAATCCTGTCAGAACTGGGATTTCAAACCCTGCACGGTCCCGACATAGCACCCGACAGTGCGGATGCGGAAAGGATGAACTACGGCGATGTCTTCTTAATGGACCGCTTTAAGGAATCCCTTGAACGCATCAATCCGCACCTTGATGAAGATGTTCTCGATGATGTTTCGCGTAAGCTGTCACTGGTGGAAACTCCCTCCCTTGAAGAAGAGAACCGCCGCCTGCACCATTTTATTACTGATGGTGTGGACGTAGAATTTACCCGCACAGACGGCACCATCGGCGGGGATAAGGCGTGGCTGGTCGACTTTGAAAATCCCGTCAATAATGATTGGCTGGCTGTAAACCAGTTCACAATTATTGAAGACTCACGGGAACGCCGCCCTGATGTGGTGCTATTCGTTAACGGGCTGCCCTTGGGCGTTATTGAGCTGAAAAACCCCGGCGATGAAAACGCTACCCTGAACGGTGCCTTTAATCAGCTGCAAACCTACAAGGAACAGATACCCTCACTTTTCAGGACCAATGCCGTGTTGGTCACATCGGACGGTATTGCTGCCCGTGTGGGATCATTAACGGCGGGGGTTGAACGGTTTATGCCTTGGCGTACAGTGGACGGACACGAAATCCTGCGTAAAGGCATGCCGGAACTCCCCACCCTGCTTGAGGGTGTTTTTGAAAAACGGCGGTTCCTTGATTACCTGCGCGGTTTTGTTGTCTTTGAAAACAATGGCTCCAAGATCATCAAGAAAATTGCGGGCTATCATCAGTTCCACGCCGTGCGCCATGCCGTGGATTGTACGGTGAATGCTTCCCGACCGGGTGGAGACAAACGCATCGGGGTTATCTGGCATACACAGGGATCAGGAAAAAGCCTGCTCATGGCTTTTTATGCCGGACGGATCATTGTTCACCCTGAAATGGCGAACCCCACTATAGTGGTCATTACTGACCGTAATGATCTGGACGAACAGCTTTACAGCACCTTTGCTGGCTGTACGGACCTTATTCGACAGCCACCCGTCAAAGCAGACAACAGGGAACACCTGAAAGAACTGCTGGCTGTGGCATCCGGCGGAATTATCTTTACCACCATCCAAAAATTTTCACCGGAAAAAGGCGAGAAATACCCCCTGCTGACTGACCGCCGAAACGTGGTCGTAGTGGCAGATGAAGCGCATCGCAGCCAGTACGGTTTTAAAGCCAAGGTATCAGCGGAAACAGGGGAAATATCATACGGCTTTGCAAAGCACCTGCGCGATGCCTTGCCGGAAGCGTCTTTTATCGGCTTTACCGGAACGCCCATCGAGGAAACGGACGTTAACACCCCTGCTGTGTTTGGCGAGTACATTGATATTTACGACATCCAGCGCGGCGTTGAGGATGAGGCCACCGTACCTATCTATTATGAAAGCAGGCTCGCCCGTATAGAACTGGATGAAAATGAACGCCCGATACTTGATTCCCAAGTGGATGAACTGCTTGAAGACAGCGAAGAAGTGGACGGCGAACGTCAGAAGGCCAAGTGGTCACGCATTGAGGCTCTTGTCGGTGCGGACAAGCGTTTAAAGATGGTGGCGAGGGATATTGTCGATCATTTTGAAAAACGTGTGGATGCCATGCAGGGAAAGGCCATGGTTGTTTGCATGAGCCGCCGCATCTGCGTGAACCTGTACAATGAAATTGTGGCCCTGCGCCCTGATTGGCACAGTGATGATGACGACAAAGGCACCATTAAAGTAGTCATGACCGGCAGTGCTGCGGACCCCAAAGAATGGCAGCAACACATTGGTGCTAAATCCCGCCGTGACGCACTCGCCAAAAGAGCCAAGAAACCTGACGATGATTTAAAGCTGGTGCTGGTACGCGATATGTGGCTTACGGGCTTTGACGCACCGTGCATGCATACCATGTACATGGACAAACCCATGAAAGGTCACGGACTGATGCAGGCCATTGCCCGTGTAAACCGAGTTTTCAAGGACAAGCCCGGTGGTTTGATTGTTGACTACATCGGCCTTGCCCAGAATTTGAAATCTGCCCTGACCCAGTATTCAGATGGAGACAGGGACCAGACAGGCATTGATGAAGACGAAGCTGTAGCCTTGATGCTTGAAAAATATGAAGTCGTCCGCGAAATGTTCCACGGCCTTGATTACAGCAAAGCCGTTGCCGGAACAGCACGGGAAAGGCTCTACGCCATTGCCGAAGCCATGGAATGGGTTCAGGAAATGCAGCGCAAGGAAGCCGCCAAGCACGAGGACGAAAAGGATAAAAAGAAGGCATGGCGCATTTATGCAGATGCTGTGCTGGCCTTATCAAAAGCTTTCGCGCTGGCATCCGCAAGTGATCAGGCCGCAAAAATTCGTGATGAAGTCGGCTTCTTCCAGACTGTACGCGCAGCCTTGGCAAAATCCACCGCTGTATCAGGAGGAGGCAGCAAGCAGAATCTTGATTTTGCAGTACAGCAAATAGTCAGCCGTGCGGTCCATTCAACTGAAATCGTAGATATTTTAGCGGCAGCAGGCATTGAAACCCCTGATTTGTCCATCCTTTCAGATGAGTTCCTCGCCGAGCTAAAAGGCATGAAGCAGCAGAACCTTGCACTTGATGCCCTGCGCAAGCTGCTGAACGGACAGATCAAATCCCAAAGCAGAACCAACGTGGTCATGCAGAAAGCCTTTTCGGACAGATTAAAGGATGCCATTCAGCGTTACCACAACAACGCAATCACCGCCGCCGAAGTAATCACCGAACTCATCAAACTTGCCAAAGACATACGCGAGGCAAGACAAC
Source organism: Maridesulfovibrio sp. (assembly GCF_965230075.1). Classification (GTDB taxonomy): domain Bacteria; phylum Desulfobacterota; class Desulfovibrionia; order Desulfovibrionales; family Desulfovibrionaceae; genus Maridesulfovibrio. The sequence continues at coordinate 2,283,728 of NZ_OZ245945.1, forward strand.
GAGGCGAAGAGGAAGGACTCAGCAGCGAAGAGGTCGCCTTCTATGATGCCCTTGCCCAAAATGACAGCGCAGTCGAAGCCATGGGAGACCAACAACTAAAGGTTATTGCCCATGAACTACTTATCAAGATTAAATCGAACGTTGGTGTTGATTGGACACGCAGCGAGAACGCCCGCGCAAGGATACGGGTACTGGTTAAGAAAATTTTGCGTAAATTTGGCTACCCGCCGGATTTGGCATCCGAAGCCGTTAAAACGGTTCTGATGCAGGCTGAAAGAATTGCAGATAAATGGGCGGAACTGAACTAGATAACGATAAAGGTTGTATCCATGTCAGCACAAAAAGCATCACCATATTCAATTAAAATGTTCCTTCCCGATGGTGACCCAGACGGTTTACGAATCATCGAAAAATCAAACTGGACAGGTGTTGGGGTCGTGTTCACCCGCTCAGGCTACAAATCCGCTCTGAAACGGGACGAATTCCAAAGAACCGGAGTTTATGTGCTGGTCGGAACATCAGAGGATAGCAGCCTGCCGACAGTATACATAGGCGAAGGTGATCCCGTTAAACCACGCATAGACAGCCACTATGCAAAAAAGGACTTTTGGGATTGGGGTGTATTCTTTGTCACCAGCAACCAAAGCCTGAACAAAGCCCACGTAAAATACCTCGAAAGCCGTTTAATCCAGATGGGCAAAGAAGCACGGCTCTGCAATCTCGACAATGCTAACGATTCCACACCGCCGAACCTTGCTGAGGCTGATGTGGCAGACATGGAAAGTTTCATTGTTGATATGCTCCGTGTGTTTCCGCTGGTTGGTCTATCTGTTTTTGAAAAACCTGAAGAGTCCACAACTAAAGAACTGCACATTTTTAAAATCAGTTCAAAAGGGATCACGGCAAAAGGATACGAATCGAGCAAGGGCTTTGTTGTCCTGAAAAATTCAGAAGCTGTTAGCAAAGCTGTTCCGTCAATCCATCCGTATATTGAAACCCTGAGAAAAGATTTACAGAATCAAGGGGTACTGACTAACGCTGACGGCAAATTCATCTTCACCTCCGACTACGTGTTCACTTCACCCAGCACTGCAGCAGGAGTTGTAATGGGCATGAGTGCCAACGGTCGCATCTGCTGGAAGGACGGAAAAGGCAAAACCCTGAAACAGGTTCAGACCGACAGCATGAAGGATTCTGAAGACAACTAACAAACGTCTTCGAACCAGATCGGACAACCTCGGACAGCCATTGTTTTCGAGAACAAAAAGAGTAACTTAAGGGCAATCCCGGAACGTGTAGCAAATGCACATGTGTGTACCGTAGTGTGTACCGAGTAAAAACGGATTCTTCAAAGCTAGAGAAGACAGGCTCTTACACCACAGGTTCGAATCCTGTATTGCCCGCCAATTATTTCATAGAAACCGGCCCTGTCGAAAGACAGGGCCGGTTTCTTTTATATAATATTTATACAATCAATTCATCAATTCAGTATATTCATAGTGCTTTCCTCCTTACCCATTCAACAATATGAAGAATTAATTTAAAACGTCCGCACATGAATGAAAGAGGTTAACTCCATCAGTCTCTTGCCGCAAAAAAACTGTCATGCTAAAAACTATTACTAGGGTTTATAGAAAATTTTGATTTCCACCATACAAAATAAATTTATTATGGGGAGGAGTGATGAAAAACAGTAAATGGAAATGCTTACTTGGTTCGGCCTTTTTTCTGATTATGACTTTCATCTTTGTAGCACCATCGGCTGCAATCATCGTAACTACAACAAAAGTCACATTCACTGAGGAAGAACCTGTGGTTGTCGAGTATTCCGGTCTCCCCGGAAACAATCAGGATTGGATTACCATTGTCCCTAAGGGAACTGCAGCCGACAAATGGGGCGAGTGGTTTTATACCAAAGGCAAGCAATCCGGACGACGGAATTTCGGTGCCTTGAGTCCTGGGGACTACGAAGTTCGAGCCTATGTAAACTGGCCAAAGGGAGGATTTGTCATTCAGGCACGCAGCTCCTTCAGTGTAGTCTTGCAACACTCAACTCCTTCAGACGTCCTAACTACGGACAAACAAACCTATGCTGTAGGCGAAGATATAGTGCTGATCTATGAAAACATGCCTGGCAACGCTCAGGACTGGATTACCGTTGTTAAAGCTGGTTCTTCCGCCGAAGAATGGGGAGAATGGTTTTATACCAAAGGCAAGCGTACTGGAAAGAAAATTTATTCCAATATGAAAGCAGGTGACTACGAAGCTAGGGCATACTTTAACTGGCCTGCCGGAGGATACAAAATCATGCATCGGCATCGTTTCGCGGTACGATAAACAGCCATCACTAATTAGTAACATTTAAAAAGTGTTTTTTTCATGTATATTAATTTAGGAATGTTATGATAATAGAGGAGGTATGGCGAACGAAGAACAACATTCATTAAAAGCAACTATTGTCCGTTATTTCAGTAGTATGCTGATAAAGCAATTGTTCGGGATTATAGTTGCGATCTTACGACCGAAATTGCTGACCCCAGAACAATTCGGGTTATTCAGCCTGCTTAAAGTAATTCCCGGTTATGCTTCTTATGCACAACTAGGAGCGAATTCTGCTGCTCGTTATTCCATCCCACGCATGATAGCTGAAGGACGGACTTCAGAGATATTACTCCTTGAAGGTTCACTTCTTGGCGGGACCCTTTGTGCCAATATCCTCTTTGTAATAATCTTCCTTTTTACCTCGTGGCCGGCAGCAGCTTCACCGGAAGAAAAGGCCGGAATATTTGCCATAGCATTGGTCATCCTTATCACTTGGCATAACGATTTCTATGTATCCCTGCTCAAAGCCCGCCAACAGTTTGATATGGTGGGACGCACAAATTATATTGCAGCCACATCCTCTTTTGCACTGTTGCCACTGGTCTACTTCTATGAAGTATACGGTTTATTTATTTCCATGGTCCTCAGCTTGCTGCTGGTGGCCTACTTTCTACGATCTCCAGAACTTATTTCGTCAGGAATCAAATTTCAATGGCGTACGTATGTAAGCCTAGCACGCAAAGGATTCCCCATAATGTCCATGGGATTGGTAATCATGGCCATCCGTACCACCGACCGCTTTATTATTTCCGGTTTTCTCGGAAATGAACAACTGGGATTTTACGGGGTCGGGGCAATGATATTCAACATGCTGATGCAATTGCCTGCAGTAAGCCGGGAAGTCATTGAACCAAGATTGATGCAGTCCCTGTCAACAAAGTCGAATAAAGAAAATCTACATGCATTTCTGGTCAGCCCGCTGATAAACACCGCCTATTTGATGCCTTTTTTAGTGGGGGGAGCCTTCTTTAGTGCTCCTGTAGCCATAAATTGGCTGCTGCCTCAGTACAAGGCTGGAATCCCGGCAACACAAATCTTGATGATCGGCTCTTTTTTTCTAGGGCTCTGCTACATCACGCGGGGTATAATTGTTGCCCGCAACTGGCAGCTGGCTGCCTTAGTCCCGGCCCTATGCATAATGGCTGGCAACGTGCTGCTATGCTTCTTTGCCATTCATGCTGGCTTCGGCATTGAAGGAGTCGCAGCAGCCTCCACGTTTTCATTAATATTACTCTTCTGTTCATTAATCATGTTTATCCGCTTAAAAACCGGAGCAGACCTTGTAAATTGGAAGCGCCTTTCAATACTCGTGCTTATTCCGACATTATCAATGTTCAGCCTGCTCATTCTGTATAGAATGGTTGCTGGAGACGGTTGGATTACTTTCAGCGCAAACCTAACCGGATTTGCCGTTTACATGCCGGCAACAAGTCTGGTCACCTTTGGCGCTATAAAATGTTTTCCAGAACTGAAGAATCTACTGTTCTGGGGCAAACGCTCTCGAGGGAACTAATGAAAGCTAATTGGGTTGATTTCAAAATCTATGATCTGCTTCGCATCAGCGGAAATGACTTGCCTACCGAACTAGTCGCGGCCCTGAAAGCAGATTACGGCCATTTTGCACAAAGCGAAGTATCCACCCAAGCAGCATTACAAATCAAAAACATTAATAAACTTGAAATCCCGGCTGAACATTTCACAAAACGCAAAAGTTTTATGGAACGTAATTACACCATGCAGTTTGAGGGTAAAGAGTACGCGGTATCATTATACAAAGGAATTCCGGACTGTGTAATCAGTTTACAGGCACCTTACGTCCTGTATTTTACCAAACGTAAGGGCTGCTCCAACGCGGTACTGGATATGCTGTTCACCGGGGTTGATATTGCCCTGCGTGACACATCTGGAGCCCTGCTTTGCAAGGGAGCGGTAGTTGTTCGTGAAAATCAGGGAATAGTCCTGACAGGAGGCAGTGGCGCAGGCAAAACCAGTATTCTAATACCTCTACTTAATGACGGCTGGAGCTACTTAAGCGACAACACGTTCATATTGCATAAAGGAAAAGCCTTATGCTTTCGAAGACATCTGGTTATCCATAGATATCATTTAACAACTTATCACAAAATTCTCGGCGACATTGCCCCCGAAAAACCAATGCAATCGATGATCAAGAAAGGGCTTGCCCTGCTACTCCCCTATCTACCAGCTCTTTTGCAAAACAGCCGAAAGATAAACAGGCTGTCCGACCCATACATAAGAATCATGCCTGAGGATTTAAATTTCACATGCACAGAAATACAGGAACCATCCATAGCCGTATGGATCTGCCTAAGCTCAGCTGATGAATTTTCCATTAAGGAACTGCGGACAAATGAGTTTGTTCGGCGACTGCAAGCAATCCTTGAACTTATTCACATTGATTATTTTCTCTACCGCAGACTCTGCGCGATTTCAGGAAGTTACCTGCCGGAACAGGAAATTACGGTATTGGATGATAACATTGGCAATGGTAAGTTTTACGCGGTAACACTCTCGCCTTTAATCGGTTTCCAAGAGCAATACATAAAGCTGAAGGAATTATTCGAATCAACTTCATAAGTCTTCAAGTTATACACAAACTGTTCCTTGAGTATAAATTCAATTAACAATTCTTATTGTTAATTATTTCTGATAACATACGACAAGAGTAAGAATTTAAGTTGCACGAACATATAATCACAGGACCTTGTTTTGAGTAGCTCAAGCCTGATTATACCGACCTATAACCGGGAATACGACCTTAGCAATTGTTTGCATTCCGTGCTTGCGCAAACCCGGTTACCTGATCAACTTATTATCGTTGACGACGGTAGACTTATGGCTGTTCCTTTGTGGAAAGAACTGCAACAAGCCGGAATCAGTTGCCACTATGTACGCAAGGATAAACCCGGCCTAACCGAATCACGCAATCTTGGTGTTTCTCTTGCCAAAAATGAAATCCTTTTCTTCCTTGATGATGATGTTATCCTCGAACCGAACTATCTGGCTGAAATAATGCGGGTGTATGAAGGCGACCCTGAACGAACCGTAGGAGGAGTAGGTGGCGCTATTACCAACAAACCAAAATTGACTTTACTGCACAAGATGCGCCGCATCTGGAACATCCCCTTCTTTGTCTGCGGCATCCATGAAGGCAGAGTTCTACCTTCGGGATTCGGAACAGACTTCGGAACCACACCCTTTCCACTTACTAAATTAAGTGAAGTAGACTTCCTTGACGGAGGTGTAAGTTCTTTTCGACGGGATGTTTTCGATCAATTTGTATTCACAGATGCATACAGGCGATACGGTTTTGGAGAAGACAAAGACTTCAGCTACCGCATTTCACGCAACTACCGACTGCTCTACACCCCTAAAGCCCAACTAGTTCACCTTGAGTCTTCAACCATGCGCCCGGACATGCGTACATGGGGCAGAAAATTCATCATCGGACGCTGGCTGTTCTTCCGTGACTACCTGCAAAAAGGAAAAATGAGCCGCATGTATTACTGCTGGGCAGTGTTCGGGTATTTGCTGGACCGGGTGATAATAGCCGGAATCAAACGATCCGGCAATGAATGGCAACGAGTTCTTGGCATACTCGATGCCGTAAAAATACTACTTAGCGGCAGGCTTGAACCGTAAAAAAAGGAAATCGTTATGAATAGACGTTTTTATCCTCTACTGACGATACTTCTGTTTGGCATGCTCATACTGGGGGCTTCTGCCCACGCAAACAAAAAGAAAGGTGAGATTCGGCCCTATTCTGACGAGAGCCCATGGAACATGCCTATTGGATCAAACCCTGCTTACGATACACACAGCAGCGGGTATACAAATGCCATGAAAGGGGTTTTCGGTTCTAACGCCCACCGTTACACAATGCCCGTCTATATTGTGGACAGCAAAACACCTACGGCCAGAATTGATTATTCCGGAAGATTCTCCGAGGTTACACACAAGGGAAAGCGTGTAAGAGTACACAAAAAAGGAACAATATACGCTCCCATTCCAGTTAATGCCATGCCTGCAGCAGGCCGAGATGCCCAGATTATAATCTGGAATCCCGAAACAGGTGAAGAATGGGGATTCTGGCGCATCAGCCGAATTAAAGATGGGTGGACCTGCACGAACTTATACAAGTACAATACCCAGTGGAACGGCATCCCCCCTTACGGATTCCTCAGCCGAGGAGCTGGCGTACCTTACCTTACCGGACTGATCCGTCCTTGGGAGATCAAGCAAGGCAGGATTGAACACGCCATTGCATTTGGCATGGATTACCCCAGTCGTCTTAATGTCCCACCATCGACACGAAGTGACGGTAGAGAGCTTTTTCCAAATCCGCCTATGGGTGCACGGTTCCAGCTTGACCCCACCCTAACAGAGAAAGATCTTAGAAAGATGGGACTCGACGACACAGGTGTGATCATAGCTCGTGCTCTGCAGGAATACGGCATGATTCTCATTGATAGCAGCGGACACCCCAAAATCTATGCAGAATATGAAGGAACAGCCAAGTGGGGTGAACTGTTAAGTAAAAACACCATCAAGGCCATTCCGTACTCGGCCTTTCGATTACTCGATCTGCGCACCCCCTCATCTTTACCGCCTACGACCCTTAAACGAACCGACAAAGGACTAAGTTGGACAGAAGTACGTTTTGCAAACCGCTATCGGATTGAAAGACGCTGCTCCGACAAAAAATATGAAATTGTTGCCCAAAATATTGTGGGGACAAGCTGGGAAGGTGAACTCCAGAAAGGTTGCGAGTACGTTGTGAGGGCCGTTAATTATAATGGGGTGGGGCGAGCCTCTTCCCGCATACGGGTGAAGTAACGGAAGATTTTAAGCTTCATTATTCTTTCTTGCATTCATTTTTTATATTTGAGCTTTCAAATTTAGTATATTGGTAATGTATTTTGGCTTACCCTCCTTGATTTGTTATTGATTATGAACTAAATAAAGAAATACTAAAGTTTTTCTAAAAAACATACCGGAGTGAGGTCGCACATAATGCAGCTTATTTATGATGCAAGTAATATTATCTATGGGAGACAAAATGCCTGCTATGCAGCCCGAAGTGCTCCATCTATAGATACGCTCGGAAGTTACGCACGCCGATCATTCCTGTATTCTCTCATTCTTTCAGTCATATGCCTATTCTCCGTACTCCTGTGTTTGCCTGAGAATGCACGGGCTGTGGACTCCGGGGACAAACCGTCATGGTATACAGTTCAGTTGGGAACATACTCTACTGCCGACATAGCCCAAGAGAACTATAACGATTTCATCAAAAAATTTCCTGCACTCACTGATAACCTGAGGATCGAAAAGATTTCTGATCTATACCCTCTCCGAGTCGGAGCTTTCAGCAAAAAGGCTAAAGCCGACGAAGTGTTCGCAAAGGTTAAAAATTTTAATAGCGGCGTCTTTATCCTCCGAGCCAATATACCTAAAAACCGGCTTGTCTACCCTCTTGCCTCAAGCCCAATACCCCAAAAGAGTGCCGCCCAAAAGGAAACAACAGAAAAGCCAAATACCCTCGCCTCTGTTCCAGCGCAGGACAAAATTTTTTTTTCTTCTGCGATACATACAGAAACAATTGCACCTGACGACTCTGCGCCTATGCAAAGAATTCCGGTATCACAGAAACAAACTGCTAATCACGAAGCATCAGCAGGCTTGGCAGATAACGCTGAAAATGGACAGGCTTATGCCTCCCCATCTGCCGAAGAAGCGAAACCAAGGCCTATTCCTGTTCGAGTGACAAACCGTAATGAAGATAATCCCGAAGACAGTAACACGGCACACGATACTATCTCCACTAACGAAGCTGACGGGAACGTGATTGGCAGAACCATAACGGAGGCCACAAGCAGTGGTACTAGTTTTTCCACAATTTTTAAAAAGGCCTTTCTTTCCCTTATTGTTGCTGGGAGTATTGCTATCCTGCTCTATGGCCGATTCTGGGGAAAAGAGACTAAGACCCAGATCAATATCAATGACTTCAAGCACGACACTGTGCTGGAGACTCCCCGCCTGATGCCCAAGCTTGAATTGCTGCTGCACCAGAATATGAATCAGACAATTCTCGCAGAAGAAAGCTTTCTTGCGGCAGAAAATAAAATCTATTCTATCTATATCACCAGTCCAGCAAAGAGGGAGGGAAAGACCACAGTTGCTCTCAATCTTGCTTACACTATGGCTAAAGGAAGCAACAACAGCGTACTTCTTATTGACGGCTGTGTAGAAAAACCAGAACTGCACCAACTTCTGGGTGTCGGAAAAGTTCCCGGACTGGTTGATGTGATGGAAGGAACAGCCAAGCTCAAGAACACCATCCTAAAGACCAGCTACCAGAATTTGGACTTCCTGCCTTTAGGAGGACATGACTGCTGTGGAGGCAAACTGAATAATCTGGAAAAGTTTGGACGCTTACTTACAGTGCTTAAAAAGCATTACAGATATATAATAATAGATGGAGCATCAATGTGGGGAACAACACGCACGGCAATAATTGTAAGCTGTTTTGACGGTGTCCTCATATCTGTTGAGGCGGAGCGAACTCGCTGGGAGATTGTTCAATTTTGCAGAGAAAAAATTCAACGCGTCAATGGAAATGTTCTTGGAGTGGTACTTACAAAAAGAAACTTTTATATTCCCAGATTCCTATATGGTAAGTTATAGAAAAATGATGATCGATTCGATGAATATATACAGGCTGGTCTTCCTGCTTCTATTTGCAACTCTACTTGCAATAGCTTCCTGCGCTCCACAAGCAGAACTTCCTGTCGGCGAGGAAAAAATAGTCAAGTATAATACATTCAAAGATGATAAAGCTGTCTATCCCCCTAAAACCGGACTTTTCCCTGAATACACACTTCTCCCCGGAGACATTCTGGACGTTCTTTTCCAGATTAAAACCATTCAGGGTGCTGAGAAGTATTCGATTACAGCCAACGATACAATTTCCATAAAATTCGTACAGCTGCCGGAACTCAACGAAACCCAACGAGTGCGCCCTGATGGGAAAGTGTCGCTCGCTTATGTGGGAGACGTTAATGTTGTAGGCATGACCCCGGGCCAACTTCAAAAAGTATTACAAAAAAAATATTCTGAATTTCTACGCCATCCCCAACTCTACATTACTGTTGATGAGTTCAGGGAAAGGATCAAGGAACTAAAGAAAGACCTGCATACAGCTTCGCGCGGTCTCAGTAGGCTGGTTACCATCCGCCCTGATGGATACGCTACTTTTCCGCTTATGGGCGACCTGTTGGTGGCCAACAAGTCACTGCCGGCAGTAAAAGAAGAGCTGGATAAATTTTATCAGTCCTACCTTGACGGTTTGCATGTCGACCTTTTTCTGGAGGAACATGCTGGAAGCAGGGTCTATGTACTTGGCCAGGTCCACAAACCAGGGGCCTACAAAATCAATAAACCCATTACAGTTATTGAGGCCCTTTCAATGGCAGAAGGCCAGACACCTGAAGCGGCTCTCGATGACATCATGATATTCAGGCGCAAGGGAGATCATTTCAAGTCTACGGTTATTAATCTTGCCGAGACTATCCGCTCTCCAAAAGGTGGAGACTTATTTTTTCTTATGCCTGATGATATCATCTACGTAAGTGAAGCCGGTGTCTATGAGGCCGGACGTATGGCAAGTGCAATCAGCGATATCATAATGTTTAGAGGCTGGGGAATTTCATTTGGTGGAGAAACCTTTGGCCTGTCCAATTAGTCAGGATTGATCATGGTAAGAACTGAAAACCATCTCCGTGAGATCATAACCATCTTTTTTGCTCAGAAGATGCTTATCATGCAGACGACAGTTATTTTTGTTCTGTTTGCTGCTCTGGTCGGCCTTTTCTGGCCCCCTCAGTACTCGGCCTCTGCAGAGATTCTGGTCAAGGGTAAGAAGGTTGAAAAAAGCCCTGAAGCACTTGAAGAAACACAGATCAGGAATTTTGAACTCAGCAAAGAGGATCTTGCTTCGGAAGTTCAGATTCTCATGTCTCCTGACGTGCTCGAAAAGACAATACGAACCATGGCTGAGGAAGGAGAGTATTATTCCGGACGGGATTTAAACCCTGAAAAGCTTGCCCAGACAGTCGATAAGCTACAGAAAAAATTAGATATTGATGTTGTTTCCAACTCAAACATCATAGAAGTCGCGATTTCTGGAAACCACGCAGAGAAGGCCCGTAAAACCCTTGATCACATCCTTAGCGCATATATGACTTACAGAGGGGGAATTTATAACCCCGGCGAAGTCAAAGCCTTTTTTGCTGATCAGGTTAACCGCTTCAAAGGAGAGCTGGAGGAAAAAGAAAATAAGCTAATGGATCTGGTCAGCAGGACAGGTGCTCCCAACCCGAATATTGAAATCGAGCACAATCTTGCCCGTAAAAGAGACATGGAACAGCAATTAGGAGTTCTTGAAAACAAAGTCATTGAACGGGAGCGCCTGATTGCCCATTTAGAGGAAGCGCTAGATGAGCGCAACATCAACTTTTTTTCATTCATAGACAATATGAGCATCAACCAGCTCAGTGAAAAATTACAGGGACTGGTTATTGAGGAAGGCAATCTGCTGCGTATTTATACGGCAACCCACCCCAAAGTCTTGGGAGTTCACGAGCAGATAGAGAAACTATACAAGCGCTTGCGCAATGAACTCAGCGAGTATGCAGAAAACCAGAACAATATTCTAGACAGTGATATTGAACGGATGAGCGCTATTAATCAGCGCTTAAATGACATTTCCATCCGAAATGTGGAGCTGCACACTCAGCTTATCGAGCAGCAGCGCATTCAACGTGAGATTGACCTGCTTAAACATTCATACACAACCTTTGCCAAACGTCTTGAAGAGGCACGCATTGGGGCCAGTAATGATGTTGGCGCGCTTTTCCGGGTTTCAGTTCTCAGTTCACCAATGACTACTGGGAAACCTATTTTTCCCAATATTAAGGTTCTATTACCTATTGCTCTTCTAGCCGGGTTCATCACCGGAGTCAGCCTGGGATTCATTAATGAATTTTTTGACCACACCTTCAAAGCTCCTGATGATTCTGAAAAGTATGCCGGCCTTGAAACCATTTTCACCATTCCCACATGGCATGACCCTGAAAAGGTGAACCGCAAAGGCAAACGCAAGTGAGCTTGTTTGAAAAGCCTAAGGCAGTGGGCAAGGTAGACTGTCCCGGACGCACAAGAGATTCATTTAGAATCGACTTTGAGAACATTCCCGATAGAGATGATCTTGGTTGGAAATGCAGGATGCTGCTGGGAAAAATTGTTGCGCTCATCCTTATAATTCTCATGCTGCCTATCTTTGTCTTTGTAGGGCTACTGATCAAATTGCATGACCCCGGCCCTATTTTTTATTTCGGGGAACGTCTTGGCTACAAGATGAATATTTTTCACATCTATAAGTTCAGGACCCTGCCCGTAGGATCACAAAAAAAAATTGGTGGAGAGGTTTTTACTTCCAAGCATGAGGAAATTTCAAACTTCGGCAAGTTTTTGCGTGATACCAGAATTGATGAACTTCCCCAACTCATAAACGTACTGCAAGGAGATATGGTTCTAGTCGGTCCAAGACCGGTCCGCCCTGAAATGTATCAAAAACTATGCTTGAATATCCCGAAATACGAAATGCGTTTTATGATGTATCCGGGCTTGGTGGGTTATGCACAATTGTTTACTCCTCATGGAACCCCCAAACATATCCGGGCCTACATTAATAACAATCTCTATCTGCATAATGCAGGAATCTTGAAGAATTTCAGGATAATTTTATATGGGGCCTGGGTTCTGAGCTACAATTTAACAAGAAAAATTCTTAAAATATTTACTGAAGAACTTATCAACAAGACATTAGCTAAATTATACGATGAAAAACGTGATCTAGTTCGTATGTCCTCCACAAATTTTAATGTTGAAATAGCCGATCTCAGACAATGCCATGCTATGGAAGTTCAGAAGAACTCATTCAGAAGCATGAATTTCACTTCTTCAGGTATACTGAGGGACATTAACGATACGCATTTCCGGTTATGCACAAACGCCGAACTTAACACCCAAAAGTATATGTTCCGACTTGCAACACCGATCTGCGGATTAGATAGTTGTCGTTTACGTCGTGCTTATTGCCGAGGGAAGGTAATTTTAATGCGAAACGCTCCTGCCGGAAGCGGCTGCAAAAATGAGTATCTAGTTATTTATAAAGGCGAAACTGCGCTCCAGAGCTACTTTATCGAAAAATATTTTCTCGAATTAAGCATAGCGTAATGCTGCTATAGTATTATGAAATACGCGAATAAAGGCACTAAACTCAATCCCATTTACGCAATTGTTGCTGGCATAACCATTTGTATTTCTCTTTTTATACTGACAACAAGCAAGCCCTATCTGGCAATGGCTCCCGGATTAGGGTTAATATTTTTCTTTCTTATTTCCCGCAATCTCGAGCTCGGATACTTTGCCATCATATTTCTTTTGCCTTTTGCAGCTTACAGGAACTTAGGTGGTATTGAATACTTACGAATGCATTGGATACTTGCATTCAGTATTGTTTTTGTCATCGCTTTACAGATGATTTCTAATAAGCACAGAAAACTTGATCTGAAGTCACGGCTCTGGTTATGGCTGCTGCCTTATTTTTCCGTATCGCTTGTAGTCTCCATGTATTCCGAATATCCGCAGGAAGCACTCAAAAATGTTGTGTTGCAGGCCGTGGCCTATCTGTTCATTGCTCTGGGGATGATTCTGGTTACTGAAAAAGGTTATTCCCGAACCTTGCCAAAAGTTCTGATCACCAGCATTTCAGCAGGTTCACTTTCTGCTGCTATCGGCTTTTTTTTCAATGTCACGTGGTTTGCTGAAAAAGTGGATGGAGGGTTCAAGCGCGGCCTTGGCGTCACAACCGACCCAAACTCCCTTTCCATGATGGTCCTCTTCGTAATGCCTTTTCTGGCCTATATGTTTATATCCCAAAAGCATCCGGGCAAACGATTGCTGGCATTGCTTCTTGTGCTCATAAATCTACTGGGGCTGGTTACAACCTATTCACGTGGCGGAGTATTGCTGCTCATCATGCTTGTCGCTGCCATCGGTTTTACCTACATGCATCTCATGTCCGCCCGTTATGTAGGACTGATTATGGCACTGATAGGGTTCATTGTTGTAGGAGCCATTTCTGTTATTCCACCCTCTTACTGGGAACGGCAGGTCAGTCTGGTATCTATCGGAAAAAAAGATATTTCCCTTAAACGCAGGGCCTCATATCTGATCGTTGGTTGGGAGCGATTCGTTGATAATCCAGTCTTTGGTTCCGGGACAGGTGTTTTCAAAAAGTACTATGCCGAAAGCAAAATAGCAGACAAAATGGTTCGGCCCGGTCGTAACCGGGAAAGACCGGCTCATAACACCTACCTTGAAGTGCTGGTTGGTGGTGGCTTGCTAAGCCTATTCCTGTTTCTCGGAGCCCTTGGACAGGCTCTGCTCAATTTTAACCACGCAATACGGAAATTTATTGCCGCGGGAAAGAATGACATGGTTATGATAACAAGAACTTACCGTATGTCATTTGTTGTGCTTTCATTATTCTTGTTTCTTTTTAGCGATCTTTTCCAAAAATATCTGCTTGTTTCATTTGCCATGTCGCAGGTGGCACTTAGACTTTCTCAAAATTCAGATGAGGCGGAAATATGATCTGTCTTGCATGGCTCCTATTTATTTTTTCGGTTACTATTCCGGCGACTTTTTTTCTTTACCCTGTCCTACTGGCTCTCTTTTCCAAACGCTTGGACTTACAGGCTGAAGCCTGCGGAACCGAACCTTACAAGCTGCCAACAGCCACCCTGCTGATTATTGTACGCAACGGAGAAAAGCTGCTTCCGGCAAAAATCAAAAACAATCTGGGCCTTAATTATCCTAGCGACCGTCTGGATATCCTTTTTGTTTCTGACGGATCAACAGACGATACCGCTAAAATACTAAGCACCGCAGGGCCGCGCACCAGCAGTATCGTGCTTAATGAACATCACGGTAAAAACCATTGTTTAAATCTGGCTGTTGCAAGCATACGCACTGAACTTATTTTTCTCACCGATACCGATGCCATCCTTGATTGTGATGCACTGGAGTTAATGGCCAGAAGGTTTTGCTCCTGCAATATAGGAGGGGTCTGTGGCCGGCGGGAAGTAATTTCCAGTGGCGATAAACTTGGGACAGCTCAACAAATATACATTACCTTCGACAGTCACATTAAAGTGCAGGAGAGTATAAGCTGTTCCATTTCATCAAATGACGGCAAGCTCTATTGCGTAAAGAGGGATCTTTTCCCAGTTCTTCCTTCTGGAGTTACCGATGATTTCTATGTAGCTCTGTCCGTAGTCGAGAGCGGAAACTGCTTTGTTTATGAACCTGATGCCCGAGCCCAAATCCCCTCCCCCTCAAAAGACAGGGATCATGAAATTATAAGACGCCGACGCATTGTAACCGGAAGTCTGCGCGCTATAAAAATGAAGAAGCATCTGCTTAATCCATTTAAATACGGTTTATTTGCCATCGCTCTTTTTATCAACAAAGTATTGCGCCGTTTGCTGCCGCTGGCCCTTTTTGGCCTTTTTGCTTCCTGCCTTTTCCTTACTCCGCACTCACAGCTAGGCGTATCCCTTCTAGCCGCACAACTTCTTTTTTATATGCTTGGAGCACTGCACACCATGGTAAAAGGACAGGGGCCGGCACTATTACGCAAAACCAGCTATGCAGGATACTATTTCATACTCGGAAACTGGGGTGGTTTACTGGCTCTCTGGGATCTCCTCTGCGGCAGGCAGGTTTCTAAATGGGACCCGACTAAATGATGAGTCTATAACAGGAGCGTGAAAATGTCCGAGCGTAAGGCCGTAGCTTATACAACCTCCCGATTTCCAAAAATAACCGAGACTTTTGTACTCTACGAATTGCTTGAAGTAGAAAAAGAAGGGCTTACGGTGGAGATATACCCTCTTATTGATCACCATGACTCGGTTGAACATCCCGAAGCGTTAAGGATGAGGAAGAAAGCCCATTACCTTCCTTTTATTTCTTTTGATATTCTCAAATCCAATTTTTCATCATTTTGCTCCCAGCCGCTGAACTATCTGAAAACTCTCGGAGAACTACTGCTCAGTGCATTTCCTAATCCCAAATTCATGGCAGGGACCTTGGCAATATGGCCTAAATCTGTCCATTTTGCCCATGACATGCAGGAGCGGGAAGTAGGTCACATCCATGCCCATTTTGCCACCCATGGGGCCACTTCTGCGCTCATAGTACACCGACTGACCGGAATTCCATTCAGCTTTACCGCCCATGCACATGATATTTTCATGGACTTGGAAATGCTGGACCTTAAATTGGCTGACGCAAAATTTGTGGTCGTTATTTCCGAATTTAATAGACGCTGGCTCTGCAAACATTTCGGACAGGAAATAGATGCAAAACTCCACACTATCCACTGCGGGGTTAATCCCACTATTTTTCACACCCGCCCTGCCGAACGAAGCCCCGGTCCATTGCGATTACTTAGTGTTGCTTCCTTCAAGGACATGAAAGGTCACACCTACCTACTCAAAGCAATGAGAACCCTGCTGGACGGTCTTGCGCACGATGGCAAAAAAACGGACTTACGTCTGGATCTGGTGGGCGATGGCCCGTTAAGAAAACAAATCGAAGAAGAAATAAAAGCACTTGACCTTGGCAACCACGTATTTATCAACGGATCATTGCTGCGCAATCAAGTTTCAGAAATGACCCGTAATGCTGATCTGGCTGTCATGGCCAGTGTATGGGGAGCAAGGGGCGATATGGAAGGTATCCCTGTTTCACTTATGGAAGCCATGTGTGTCGGGCTTCCGGTCATTTCCACCGGCATTTCAGGTATACCGGAATTAATTGAGGATAGAGTCAACGGTTACCTTGTTCCACCTGAACAGCCGGAACCACTGGCGACTGCTCTACGCGCAATAATAGATAAGGACGATTTGGGACGCAGCATGGGGCAGGCTGGCCGAGAAAAAGTGCTACAAGAGTTCAACTTAAGAGACAACGCCCGAAAACTAGCTGTTCTTTTTCGGAAAAGTTTAAAAGATAATCAGTAGCTTAATTAATTAAAATATATTGCTTAGCTCATGCATTTATATGTACAGCAATCTGCAAGTCGCTTTAATAAATTCATCAAAGCGTTTCCGGCAAGCCATAACTACGGCAGAAATTAGCTTGAATCTATTCGAAAAAATGGGCCTTGATATAATATTCTTGTGCCACTCATAAATGGTTGACTGGTGGGTATATGCCCAGTGTTGAAAGCGAGCAAATCTACCAACTTTTTCTACTCACTTTTTACTCCTCTTTTTTTCAAGCCTGTTCGGATGAACAGGCTTTTTTATGTCCTATAGTTGGATCAACTTGCCCGTTCATACATACGATCCATCATCCAAAAAACAAAAACCTCACAACATGATCACACATTGTGAGGTTTTATCATTTCTGGCACCGACGATCAGGATTGAAAGTATGGCCTGCTGTCAGGATTGGGTCAAAAACACCGTTCTTATACTTCCCAAAAGAACACTTCGGAAAGGTACAGGAATGATTTCCGTACACTCCTTTCATCTTCATTCAAAGCCGCTCCGGAAATTATAGCCATAAATGCAAATAATATCTTGATTCATATAACATCAACTCACCTTGAATTCATCCAAATTCAATATCCTGTCTGAAACCTTGCGGGCCATGAGCAGATCATGGGTAATGAGCAGCATGGACATTCCAGTCTTCTCCTGAATATCCAGCAATAGCCTTAAAATCTTGGCTTGAGTACTGATATCCAGTGCGGAGGTAGGTTCATCGAGAATCATAACCCTTGGTTTACGCACCAAAGCACGGGCAAGAGTTACCCGTTGCAATTCCCCTCCACTTAAACTGTGGGCCTGCTTTTCCGCAACGGCTGGGGAAAGTTGGACCATTTCCAACATGTTATGCACTACTTCCTTTCTCTCTATTTCACTGTAATCGGTCTCTAGAACAAGGGGCTCCTCAACCGTCTCCCGAACCGTAAAATGCGGGGCCACAGATGCTCTTGGGTGCTGTGCCAGATAAGAGACTTTTGATCGAAACTCTTTGCTTTTGGCAGAGACAGATTCTCCTTCGAAATGAATATCTCCACCTCTTAATTTTTCAACCCCCATAAGGGTATGGGCCAGTGTGGTTTTACCGCAACCGCTTCTCCCCACAAGAGCAAGGGTTTCACCTTCCAACAGGTTAAAACTTAGTTCATCCAAAAGCGAAATTTCCTGCCTTTGGATGCGCAAGGCTTTGCACTCAATAACCCGGATAATCCCGCCACGATGACAGGCAACTGAATGCTCCTCAGTTCCGGCAAGACTGGGCGGGGTTACTTTGCACCTTGCGGTTCGCTGGGTGCAGCGGCAATAAAACGAGCACCCCCGATCTTCCAGAGAGGTCTTGTCCGGTATCCCTTGCAAATCCTTAACCCGGTCCGCAGTTATTGCCGTGCGTAGCAACCCCCTGCCGTATGGATGGCGTGGCTCTTCAAGAACCTTTTCTGTTCTCCCAAGCTCCACTATGCGCCCACCGTAAAGTATTGCTGTCCAAGGACATATCTGCAAAGCCACTTCACGGTCATGTGTAATTATCATTATGTACTTGGTTGGAGCAATACGCTTAACAAGCTCAAGAAATACATCCCTTGAATTACCGTCAAGTGCGGCGGTAGGTTCATCCAAGATAAGGCAGTCCGGATCATTGACCAACACAGAAGACAGCAGAGCCCGCTTAAGTTGCCCCCCACTGAGTTTTCGGGGGTAAGCGTCTTCCAAGTCAGGATCAAGTCCGACAGATTCAAGCATTTTTCTGGCTTGATTATACCTTTCGATTCCGTACCGCCCTTTTGAACCGGGTGTCTCCGTTATCTGGCAACCGATAGTGCAGAACGGATTAAATGCGTCATCTACATCCTGATGAAGCATCGCACATTTCCTGCCCCTGTAACCGGAATATTCAGAAATGCTACCGAGGTCATAGGTGGTTCCATCAAGAATGGCCTCCCCGGAAGTAACTCCGGGAGTCATGCCCAGTACAGCCAGTCCAAAAGAGGTTTTACCTGCACCTGATTCACCGAGAACAGCCAGTGGTTCACCTTTTTTCAGGGTAAGATTAATTCCCCTCAACGCACTCTTGCCGTTGTAGGAAACGTTCAGATTTTTTATTTTCATGATTATTTATCTTTGGTTTCGCGAGATATTCCCCAATATTAAATATTATCAGCAGATACACTGAGAGACTGACTATTGGCGGCAACATCAGCCAATACCACGCATTAGTATGTATATATTCAAAACCTTCCTGCATAATTCCGCCCCAAGACGGAGTGAGTGGATTTACAAATCCCAGAAAGGCTAAACCTGCATGCTTAAGAGTTGCACGACGTGTCGAGGCTACTGTGCGAGCTGAAGCAAGCCGAAGTATAGCCGGAGTGATGTGCTTAAAGAAAACATGCATATGTCCGCCATTAAAAAGTCGAGCTGCGTGCACAGAATCTCTGACCAGTTCACTGCGTATTGCTACTGCAAAAATACGGATTTCTCCTGCCCACGAAGTGACCACAAGGATAAAAACCAACTCCAACGGACCGGGCCTTAAAAAAGTTGCCAGCAAAAGCAGAAGCGCTGTCTCAGGCAAGGCGATCAGGATATCCACCAGCAACATAATAGAATACTGCACTCTGGCTGAAGTTACCTCTATCAGGTAAGCAGTCACAATCCCCAAAACCACCGTAATAATCCCGGCACTCAACCCCACCCCGATTGTTGCTACTGCACCTAACGCAAGCAGACTCAGGGTATCCATGCCTGTTGCCGTGGTTCCGAGCCAGTGAGCTGCTGACGGCTGCGCAAGTATATCCGTAGACACATGCACATTAGGCAAGGGTATGAACAGAATAGATAATGTCACGCCTAATATGGAAAAAAGACACATTAGTTGTTTCATGAACTTATCCTATGCAGCAGACTGTCATTGATGAGATCAGCCATGAAATTAAATAAAAGAGTGCTACTCCCAATGGTCAACATCACTCCTTGAACGGTCGGGTAATCGTGGGCTTGCAGACTTTCAAAAACCAAAAGTCCCAACCCAGGATAGGTAAAAACAATTTCCACAAACATAGCCCCGCCCATAAGCGCAGCCACACTTTTACCGACTCTGGCAAAGATTGCCGGGGTAATGCAGAGCATAAGGTGCTTATATTTGATAGTCCGGGGATGATAACCTTTAGCCAGAAAAACGCTGACAAACGGCTTCCCCTTCCAGCGCAAAGCTTCGGCGCGCAGCAATAAAAACTGATTCGGAACCTCATGAAGCATCAGGCTGGCTACAGGCAAAGCTGCATGCCAAGCTAGGTCGACCAGCCAACCGGAAACAGTAAGGGGCGGAATAATTGCCCCTCCACCGGAAAGAGGGAATAAATTAAAGGTTATGGCGAATATTCTCAAAAGCAGCATGGCCAGAATAAACGGGGGGATGCAATTCAGAATCATAAAAAAATTGATCGTTCCCCGGTCAAACCTTCCACCTTCATCCCAGGCTCCCCGCAAACTCACAAAAACGGCCAACAAAGTGGAAAAAATCAGGGTCAGCCCAGTCAGAGCCATGGTCCACGGAGCGAAATCCAAGATCAAATCAAGAACCTGCCGACCCTGATGGTACGAGTACCCGAAATCAAGGCGAACTATTCCAACCAAATATCTGGTAAACTGTTCCATGAGAGGAGCGTTCAAATGCATCTTGGCAATCAATGCCTCTTTCGCTGATGGAGCAAAATCCGTGACCGCTTCTTCCCCGTAAAAGACCAGTAAAGGGTCCCCGGGCAACAGGCGCGGCAGTATAAAATTCACCAGCAAGAGGATAATAAAGGCAGCGACAAACTTAAGAGTCTGCCGCCATATGGAATTCATAAACATAAAAAACTACTCTAGGAAAATAAGCTTGTTGAGTGGCAGCGGGACGCCATGGCCTATACCGCCCTCGGTAAACCAGACCCTTGCCCGCACGTTAGCTGCTGCATACCACACCGGTGTATAAAGCTGGTAAGCTGGGAGTTCACTGGCATAAATTTTCTGGGCTTCTTTAACCATAGCTAAGCGATCATCATCAGAAACAGTCTCAGCTTGAACTTCAAGAATTCTGGCCAGCTCGGCATTGGAGTTAAAACGATCACCGTATGGACTGTTGCCGATGACAACATTGGCGTAATTCTGAGGATCCCCCAGAGCTGAACGCGAAGCCAGCGCCATATCAAAATCCATATCTTTAAGTCTGGTCTTAAAAATATTGGGAGCTGTAGAAGTCACATCCACAACAATTCCGACCTCAGCAAGCTGGCTTGCGATGACCTTGGCTGCCCCCATGTATTTTTTCTCAGTCAACAAACGCAGATGAACTGCTTTACCATCTTGAGTTACTTTACCGTCAAAATCTGTCTTCCAGCCTGTTTTGTTGAACTGTTCCAAAGCCTTGGCCTGTGAATAGGGATATCTTGGAACATTACTTTCTTTCCAATTGCTCGAATACGGCATGCCACCCGGCTCATTGGGCAGAGCCGCCCCTTGAGCTGCAATAACGGCCAATTTTTCCGCATCTAAAGCAAAAGCCACACCTTTGCGGGCATGAAGACTTTTGAACTGTGATTTCCGGTGATTGAAAAGAAGTCTGACCGGATGTCCGGAATCAGCCTCGAGTATCTGGAGCCCCGTTCCGTCCAGCGATACAAGCTGAGACTTCGCAACCTTGCGCATCATGTCGATCTTCCCTTTAGTGATGGACTTCACTGCCGCTCCGGGAGACATCTTAAGGAAAATTATTGAAGAAAAGCGCGCCCTTCCGACATAGTATTCAGGATTGGCCGTAAATACATATCTCTTGTGGGTCTTGCTATATGACCCAAATTTGTACGGGCCTGAGCCGATGGCAGCCTTAGGAGAAGAGAATTCTGTCTCATCAAGATTCTTATAAATATGTTCCGGGAGAACAGGCATGCTCCCGGCAACGAAAGTAAGGAAAGGTGCAAAAGGATGTTTGAGCTGAATCCTGACCGTGCTTTCGTCCACGGCTTTTGCTGACTCAATGACATCAAGCTTGGCAAAAGGGTATGACTTTTCATGCAGAAAATTAATAGAAAACACCACATCTTCAGCAGTAACGTTCCGGCCATCATGCCATTTTGCCTTTTTATTAAGTCCGAACGTCCATATTTTCCCGCCCCCTTCCTGCTGCCATTTTTGCGCAAGGGCAGGGATAATTTCTCCAGCTTCGTTTTTCCAGACAAGAGTATCAAAAAGAAGACTGGTTAAAGCATAACCGGGGCCTTTCTTGATATGTGCCAATGGAGCCGGGAATCCCCAATCTCCACGAGGTCCGGCAATTATGTATGGCTTTTGATTTGAAGAGAAGGCAGGTAACGCTGTCACCTGAATCAAAACCAAAGCCAAGGCTAACGATACGAGCGATATTCGACTCATGTTTTCTCCTAATTTAATATTCAAAAGAATGTTTGATTAATATTGAAAACAATTTTCATTGTCAAGAGGACAACAGTCTTAGTTGCGGCTGTCCTCCATGCCGTGTATGTAGCTTTACATGTCACGGCTTAATGAAAAAAAAAGACTTAATGATGTATTTGCCTTGGTTGCCAAGGGCCTTGCCAACGCCAACCGTCTGGCACTCCTCGAGCTTCTGGCTCAAGGTGAGCGCGACGTGGAGTCACTGGCAAAACACAGCAGCCTTTCCGTTTCCAACACCTCACACCACCTTAAACTACTGCGCCAATGCGGTCTAATTAGCAGACGCCGTGAGGGCCAATATGCATTTTACAGTCTGGTCGATGACAGCGTAGTTACAATGATCGACATCCTGCACCGCGTCGCTGTGGACAATCTACCGGAACTGGACCGAATTCTTGCAGACCGCTTCCCCCCAGATGAACAGGTTGAAGAGATCACTCCCGATGAAGCAGAGGAACTTTGTGCTCAGGAAAAATGTCTGATCCTCGATATGAGGCCGGTCTCTGAGTACAATGCAGGCCATGTTCCCGGGGCCGTTCATATGGAAAAGGAAGACCTTGATGATTTTCCCTCAGCCGATAGCAACACCAGATGCATTGTTTACTGCCGCGGACGCTACTGTCTTATCCCGCTCATGGCTGCACGTATTCTCGGTCCCAAAGGATATCAGGTAAAACGTCTGGCCGGCGGGTTTCCCGCTTGGCGTATTGCTGGCAAGCAGGTAGAATCCTGCAAACCCTAAACACAGTCGCTTAATCCCCCTTCCCTGCTACTTACGCCAAGTTAAAAACCGATCAATTTCCACCAAAGCAAATCAAGTGGAAATAGAATCACAATGGTCAACAGAGCCATTCCTATGCAGGCAACAGCCAACTTGCGGTAGGCCATGCCGCTGTAGTGCATGGCCACAATGAGAGGTGGAGCCTGATAGGGCAGGATAATGGTTGAAAAGGCTGGAACTAACAACATAAGCATTGTCTTGAGCGGAATAGCAGCCGCCTTGGACAACTCCCCTGCAAGTGGGACAAACATGGATGGAATGCCGGGCAGAGATGTGATCAATCCGGTTCCAGAGGTAATACCCAGCAAAGCCGGAATCCCATACTTTTGCAAAGGAATTTGAGCAACAATATTAGTCGTAAGATATTCACCAAGACCGGAAACACGCATGATATCCCCAACACTGATGGCGCAAGCTATAAAGAGCAAAGTCTCAATCTTAATATCCGCCAGCAGTTTTTGACCAAAATATTTAGGTTCAACCAGCAGCATCAAGGCTGCCCCCAGCCCGACCCACCCCGGTGAGACTCCATGCAGGGAATCCAGCATCCAGCAAGCCAGGGCCGCCCCCAAAACTGACAAAGCTATTTTCTGCTCTGTTGTCCACGGAATCCGTTGCTTTTCATATTGAAATAAGCCTATTTGCGCCGGAAACATCCAAATCAAAAAACACCAAAGCAAGAATCCCTTTGCCAATCCCAACACAGGAAAATGCAGCAACAGGTATTCCATGTATCCGATATGAATCCCGTATACAGATTCTGCCGCTCCGGAAAGAATGATATTCGGAAGGTTGGCAGGGAGAATAGCAAACGCAGGCAAATAAGTGCCAAACACACCTGCCAGCACAATACCAGCATAACCATTCTTCTCCTTGCTGAATCTGTATCTCTCAGCAAGACCGGTCAAAATAGGAAGTAGAATCATGATTCGTCCCAAGGCTGAAGGAACCAGAAATGCAAAAATAGTCGAAGCGACAATAATCCGGCCCAAAACGGCAGGATAACTTGCTTCTCTATTTTGACTTAACAAGGAAGCCATATGATTACTAAGTCCTGAACTTGCGATCGCTTTACCAATAACAAGTCCAGAAAACACCAACCAGAATGCCGGACTGGCAAAGCCTGTAAAAACATACTTTGCCGAAACAGCCCCGCTTCCCGCCAAAATCAAGAAAAACAAAACTGCTGCAACACCTTCTGAAACTATCCGAAATCCCCAACAACAGACAAGCATAGTAACTGCAGCTGCGGTTACCCTCAGCCCATACCCCTGCCCTTCAGTAATCATGATTGCCACGTAAATACATATACCAGCCGCTACTGCCGGGATTAATCTTCTTGAAATAGTCGGCATCAACAAATCCCCTTAGATATCAAAACACACTAAATTCAAACATTCAAAAGAATGTTTGAATAACTAAAAGACCAAACCTACTTTTGTCAATAATTTTGGCAAATAACCTTAGGTTATATTTCTGAAAATAAAGGCGTAATGTGCCAGCGCATTACGAGGTTATACTTTTTCATATAGTTAATGACTGGAGTTGCGTCGCCGACTGCTCTCAGAAATGTTTTTTTAATATTTGACGGGTTGTTGTTAATTCGCAATTCTTCCTCAACACAAATGATATTGACACTCATTCTCTAGTAGCCTATTTGGAGAGAAATCCAACTAAACAACAGTGGAGGCTCTTCTGTGGAATCAGCTTTAACCACAACCGAAATCTCTCAGCAACACAAAACGCTTAAAATTTCAGCCGAAAGTGGAATTTTAGGTTCAAGATGTTTTCAAAACACTTTGCTCCGCCCCGGTTTGACTCTGACCATTTCCAAAACCACTCCGCAGTTAAATTTGAAAGCCAGCTTTGACCGAGATGAAGCCCCGATACAATTTGGCTTTACCTATTCTGGAACGAACAGATGCTCATTTTCCAGCGGAGCGCTACGTAACCACGTAGACGAGATGCAGTCCGGGTCGAACGGTATATTCTATCTGCCAAAAACTTGTGGGGTTATAGAACGCCCTGTAGATAAAACAACTTGTGTAATAGGCATTATTGTCTCACAGCAATTTCTTCGTGAGTACTTTGCGGAAAATATGGACGATTTGCCCCGAGACTTTCAGCAAACTCTTGAAAATTGCAAAACAAACCCAATTCATTGGTTTGGACCCTGTGATCCTACAAAACAGCATCTTTTAACCCAAATTATCAAATGCCAATATTACGGAGGGTTACGCAAGCTGTTCATGGAAAGCAGGGTCATGGATCTCCTATCTATACAGCTTCATGATTATATTAGGACCGCAACAAACACACATCCTTCATCGCAGCCCTTACGCCCAGATGATGTTGACCGAATTCATGCAGCAAGCAAATTTCTGATCAGCGACTTGGAAAATCCGCCCAGCCTGCGTGAACTTGCACTCCATGTCGGCATTAATGAAAAAAAATTAAAAAACGGCTTTAGGCAAATCTACAACACCTCTGTTTTTGGTTATTTCAGAGAAGTCAGAATGCAAAAAGCATATGAACTTCTGCAACAAGGAGATCAAAATGTTACTGAAGTTGCATATGCTATAGGATACCTAAATTTAAGTCATTTCAGTAGTGCCTTCAAAAAAAGATTTGGTCTGCTGCCAAAACATTTTCTGACAAATCAAAGACTTTTACTGACTCCCAAAAACAAATAGTCCTTCCAGCGTTATTTTTTACCCTTGCACGATTAGTCACACTTATTACGCAAGTGTATTGACCATGAATATCAAATTCAACCAATTGAAATTCAAAGGGTCAAACACAATGAAACAAACTAAACTTGCTCTTTTAATATTTACAACCATTGTACTCTGCCATTCAATTGCTTTAGCTGAAGAAACAGCCTCTAAAGGCAATCAGACGGCTTTCACCATGGAACCTGTAACGATATACGCGGCAAAACGCGAAAGTACTGCGAAAGAATTTGCGGGCAATATTTCTGTCCTTGATGATTTATTTATTGAAACACGTGGCGTAGACAAACTCGAAGATCTGACCCGTTACACACCCAACATCTATATTAAAAACACAAGTTCCGGCGGATCAATAATATGCCGTGGTATTTCCACCATTGATACATCCTTGTTCAGCCCCATGGGGTTATATATCGACGATGTGCCCTATCCTCTCGGCTACATGAGTAATCAAAACTTATTCGATGTTGAACGTGTTGAAGCTCTCCGTGGTCCCCAAGGAACACTATATGGAAAGAATAGTGAGTCTGGAGTTATAAATATTGTCCTGAAACAGCCGGACAATGAACAGCGCAACAGACTGATGCTGGAAGTCGGCAACTATTATACCGCTAGACTGGGAATCAGCTCCAGCGGCCCTATTACTGAAGACAAACTCTTCTACGGCATTACAATCCAAGGGGTGACGACTGACGGATACAACACAAATATATTAACAAATGACGATGATGTAACAGGTAGAGAAACCTTTGATGGTCGTGGAACCATTCGCTGGACCCCCGATGACAACTGGGACATTTCCTTTAGTTTAGATGGCGCAAAACGGGACCTCGGCATTAGCTCTTTGCGCTACATGACAGGACAAAGTGCAACAGACCGTTACAAAGTTACAAGCAATGAAAACGATAAAGCGACAGAGGAAGAAATAGGCCAGTCAATTAAGGCAAAACATACATGGCCGACGATGGAGCTAACTTCTATAACCAGTCATCGCACCTTCGACCGTGAACACCACCTCGACTCAGACAGAACCGCCATGCCCATCTCATATTCGGACCTGAGTATGGATATGGACAGTTGGAATCAGGAATTTCGCCTTGCTTCAAAAGGAAAAAGCGATCTCACATGGTTGGTAGGCCTTAACGGAAACTACGAAAATATAAATGCCGGAATTGATTTTACCAATATAAAACCTGCATTAAGTTCTTCACGTTCCGGCAACAGTGAATTGACGTCTGGTGCTTTATTCGGACAGGCCACTTACGAGATGCTGGATGGACTGCACCTTACTGGTGGCACAAGAGTGGAGATTTCCCATAACGCAGGTAAACAGACCTACACGCCCAATACTGGAGCCACTTCCTATAAAAAAACTATCGACAATACAGAATTTCTCCCAATGGGATCTTTAGCATATGACTTCAATCCCAACATTACGGCCTACACTACAATTTCTACAGGATTCTTATCTGGTGGATTCAACTTTTATTCAGCCACAAATGCTGACAGCTTTGCTTATGATGCCGAACACACCTTAAACTACGAAGCAGGAATCAAAACCAACTGGTTCGACAACTCACTTACTTTCAATCTTACCGCCTTCTATACAGACATTACCGACAAGCAAGTTAGAGAAGCCATAGCTGGCGGAGGCGTAGGAGCTTGGAAATTCAGCAATGCAGCTTCTGCGCACACCCAAGGGATAGAATTGGAAAGTAGCTACAGCCCAATTCCCGAGCTGCAATTTATTGCCGGCTTTGGGTACGCAGACTCTGAAATTGATAATTGGACGACAACAACAGGCGGCACAGCAGTTGATTACAGCGGCAAAAAGCTCCCGTGGGCTCCTGAATACACATATAATCTGGGAGTCCAGTACAACCATGATAGCGGTTTTTTCATCATTGCGGACCTCTTAGGTACCGGAGAGCAGTATTATGACGCAGCCAACGAACTTAAGGGCGATGCATATGAAACCGTAAACCTCCGCCTTGGATATACAACCGGCGACTTAGAGTTCTCCATATGGTCTGAAAATATTTTTGACACGGCCTATTCGGTTAAAAAAGTCGCTACCGCAAGCGGTGCAACGCTAGTTGAAGACGGAGCCCCCATGACCTACGGATTCACCCTGAACTGGAATTTCTAAAATGACACAGCAATTGAACACACTGCCCCTCTCACAGGATTTGGACTTCCTTTTTGAATTGATGGTCGGCCCGACACGTATGGCTGTACTTGAAACTGCCATAATAATGAAACTTCCGGACATTTTGGAAACCACACAAGAACCTAAAAAAATTGCTAAAATTCTTAAACTAAAAGCAAATGAGTCCAATCTCATATACTTTCTCGATGCCATGACTGCCTTGGGTTTTGTTGGCAAGGAAAACGGAACTTATACGAACACTCCTTTTTCAAAATCCTACCTGCTGACCACAAGTCCTACCTATCTTGGCGGTATGGTAAACAATATATCTCAGATGCAACATCGCAATCTTTTTCGTATTCCAGAATTAATCGTCCAGGGTCCCCCTAAGTTGGAAATAAAGGACAAACTGGACAGAGAAGAAAAATGGAAAGAATCAGCGCGACATTTAGCCAACTACCAAAAGGCAGGTATGGCAAAACGAGTGGCTTCACTCATTTCATCTTTACCGGAATACCCCAGCATACAGCGCATGCTGGATCTGGGATGCGGCCCCGGGATCATGTGCATGGAAGTGGTTTCCAATCATCCAACCATGGAAGGATATTTATGCGATATGCCTCCTCTTATGGAGGTGGCGCAAAAAGAGATTGCTGCCGCAGGACTCGAAACCCGTATGCACACAATTGCCGGAGACTATAACAAAGTCGACTTCGGGCATAATTACGACCTGATCTGGACCAGCCAGACTCTTTATTATGTTAAGGATTTTAGCTCCATGTTCTCCCGCATATACAACGCTCTTAACCCCGGAGGACTATTTCTCAGCCTACATGAAGGGCTTGCCTGCGAACGGACTCAGCCTTCAGACATGGTTTTGTCCCGCCTCTCTCTGGCTCTGGAAGGACAGGATGTTTCCTTTGAGCAGGGAGAAATAGCCTCTTATCTTCATGAATCAGGTTTCTACGCAATAGAAATCAGAATCATGGATTTACCTTTTGGTCCAGCAGAACTGACCATTGCCCGCAAAAGTAGATAAGATCATGAAAAAAATATTCTTAATCGCATTATTACTAGCCCTTGCATGCCCAGCGCAGTGCATAGCAAACCAAGTTATTGTTGTTTCAGGTCCTCCCATTGCTGAAAGTGTTCCCCTTATCGCTATGTCGCAAAAGACGCAGAGTTGGGACCAACCTTTCGATCTAAAATTCCTTCCATGGCATTCACCGGACATGCTCCGGGCCATGATCGTCGGAGGACAAATTGATGCAGCGATCATTACAACAGCTGCTGCTTCCACATTGCATAATAAAGGAATAAATGTACGTATCGCCCAACTCTATGAATCCCCGATCTGGATCGTATCCAACAGACCGGGACCAGATACACTGGAGTCGCTTAAGGGTACACTTCTTTTCCCGTTTGGACCGGGAGAAATGCCGGAACTGTTATTTAAAGCGACCTTGAAGGATAACCCCACCGAAATATCCATCAGGCATACAAGTGGAGCTTTGGAAGCGGTTAATCTTTTACTGGCAGGAAAAGGAGAACACGCAATGCTAAGTGAACCGACTGTATCTGTCGCCATACTGCGCTCTCAGGAAAAGCACTCCCAGGGCTCCCCCCTGCTGGTCAGGAGGATAAGCATGGGCAAGGTCTGGACAAGAACTTTTCCCGGTCACCGTCTTGCTTCAACAAGTATGACTTTCTTCAGATCGAAAGCAGAGAACCCGGATATGATACAGCATTTTCGCAAAGCCCACACACAGGCATGTGAATGGGTAAAGCAAAACCCTTCCAAAGCCCTAACTCTTACACGACAAAAATTCCCTGCTCTGGCAGCGCAACTTGATTCAGGAGCAATAAAAAAAATCGATATTCACACTTTAAACAATCAAAGGGCACGGAAAAATGCCATCTTTTTCTTATCTAAAATCAAAGAGCTCTCCCCTGATGCCATTGGTGGTCCCATACCGAAAAATGATTTGTTTGAGGTGGGACAATGATTGCCTTCCGGTCATTGAAATTGCCTCCAGCCTTTTATAATGCTCTAGGTTTTATGCTGCTGATTATAGGATGGGAATCTTTAGCCCAAAATTATTCAGGATTGGTCATAGCAACCCCAGCTGAAACAATGTCCGCTTTATTTCGCCTTCTCGGAGATAAGGTTTTTCTGACGACACATCTGGTCCCGACCTTGAGGCGTATTGCTTTGTCTTTATGCATCGGAATCGGTAGCGGTGCGATGCTTGGCGTCTTAGCCGGATTAATAGCCCCCTTACGCCTTATGCTTGCTCCAACCCGTTGGATCCTCACAAGCATCCCTGGCATAATAGTTGTGGTTGTATTTATGCTCTGGTTCGGTATGGGTACTGTTATGGTCGTAAGTATTACCTCCACCATGATCGCTCCCATCATATACGTAAATGTGGCTGAAAGCATGATGAACGTAGACCGTAACCTCACAGAAATGGCCAAAGTTTACCGATTGCCACTGCACATGCGCTTAACAAGAATATACGCAATGGCTCTTGCAAGACCTTTGCTATCTGCAGTGGTTATAGCCACCGGCAACTGTATTCGACTGGTTGTATTGGCGGAAATGCTCGGGACCAACAAGGGGCTTGGACATGCATTGGCCATATCCAGAACAAATCTTCAAACAGATAATCTCTATGCTCTTACAGTGCTAGCGATGATTATCATAGGCGGTGTGGAAATTCTCATGCTGCGCCCCGCTCGCAAAGCCATAGAAAGGAAGCAAACATGCCCATCATAAGATTGAAGAATATCAATAAAAAATTCGGTAAAAACCCAATTCTATCCGGATTTAATCTAGAGGTTAACCATGGTGAAATTTTAGCACTGCTTGGTCCCAGCGGCATCGGAAAATCAACAGCACTACGCATAATAGCAGGTTTGGAAAAACCTGATTCGGGGAGCATGGAAATCGGAACGACTCACATTGGATACGTATTTCAAGAAGCACGTCTGCTTCCTTGGGATACGGCCTTGAATAATGTTGCCCTGCCACTTCGTGCCATGGGAATTAAGAAACATGAAGCCATTGACAGATCTCGTTATTTTTTAAGTCGCATGGAGCTTTCCAAATTCGAAAAAATGCTCCCCCACCAACTTTCAGGAGGCATGCGCCAACGAGTCTCAATTGCCAGAGCCCTTGCGGTTAATCCCAAAATACTACTGTTGGACGAGCCGTTCACAGGTTTAGACAAAAGACTGAAAGATAGAATGAAATCTCTTTTGGAATCATCCTTAGACATCAACAAGACAGCTTTAATACAAGTTACTCACGATCACTCTGAACTGTTAGACAGGACAGATCGAACTGTTTATTTAGGCAATCTTTAAAAAATCGCTCCCCCAAGAAAATTCTCAATTTGCACGCAAATTACACACACGATCTTGCCATTCCCTGCACCACGAGCAAAGGTCCCGCAATGTGCGAACACATTGCAGGACCTTTTTTCAATAGAACAATGATCAGAATTGAACCGACGGCCTGCTAGTTCTGTATCTGAGCCGACCATCAGGTAAATCTACGGACAGATACGTTCATTCCCCCAAAAAAGGGGCTAAATTGGTCGTTATTTATAAATTTCTGGAGCACAGAACGAATGCTATAAAGTTTCAATCTTCAAAGCACTTTTAGCCATTTTAATCTTTTCCCGCTTTTCCATATCAAGGAGTCCTTGAAAAACTTCACTGACATCATCAGGAATATCATTCTGAAGCATGGCTTCATATGTTTCCAGCAAGCATTTATCCAGATCAATGGCAACCTTCATTACCTGCTGTGCAGTCATATCCGGCCCCAAGTCAGCGCTGAAAAACGGAGACAGGTCGCACTCTTTGTGGACGTACATGAACCAGGTATTCAGCACATGTTCTGAAACACCGGCCCCATATTCATCCATGATTTCAACCAGATTCTCATGGTGGCGGCTCATGTATTCCAACAGTATTTTGACCCGCTCTTTATCGACCTGATAGGATAAATCCTTATAAAACGACACCAGTCTGTTATGGAAAGCGCGAGTCTGCTCAATTACATCCTTTGCGGTCTGAATTGTTGTCATCATAGCAATTTCTCCTGGTCGCTTTTACAGCGGCTTCAATGACGAGTTATTTTTATCAATAAGCTTCTTATCAAAATCATATTTACCGCAACGGCACCCGGAACCGTCTCCGGCCTGAATGGAACCCTGACATGAACCGCGAATGCAGTTGCGTTTAAAAATTACCCCGATAGCCAGAGCCAGAAAGACCAGCCCGAAAACAACAGCAGCCAAAATTATATTTTCCATGAGCTAAATCCTCACTTCATTGCTTTATGTTGCGGGAAATCGCCTGTGGCGGTTTCTGCAAATCCGTCCTCTGTTCTCACGATGAAAAAGGCGGACAGCTTATGCTTCTCAGCCAGATTTATGCCCTGCTCCGGCCCAAGCACCATCAGCCCGGTGACGAGGGCATCAGCCATGGTGCAGGAGTCCTCCACCACGCTAACCGAAACAAGGTTGTGGCTGATGGGTTTACCAATGACCGGATCGATGATGTGGGAATAACGTTTCCCGTCCGCCTCAAAATAGTTGCGGTAATCACCGGAGGTAGCCATGGCCTTACCATTCAATTCAATAACGGCCTGTACGGAACGTCCCCCGGCAACCGGCTTTTCAACACCGATCAACCATGGAGCGTCACCCGGTTTAGTCCCGGCAGTCCTGATTTCACCTCCGATTTCAACCATAAAATCAGAGACTCCTTTATCCTTCAGCCAGCCGGATACGGCATCCACACAATAGCCCTTGGCAATGGCTGCCAAATCAATGGAAATCCCCTGTTTGAGCTTTCTTAGCGCGGGAGGATCAATGCGCACTTCTACGAAATCCGCACCAATTTCTGCCTGTGCATTTTTAATCTGCCCAGCAGTGGGAATTTTATTCGGCCTCTTTTCCGGTCCGAATCCCCAGAGATTAACCAATGGAGCCACAGTGATGTCAAAAGCTCCCCCGGTCAGCAGGCTAATGGTCTTGGCAGTCCTGACCACCCCGGCAAGTTCTTTTGAAACCGGAAACCAGTCTGCCCCATCATATTTATTAAAACGGGACAACTCGGAGTCTGGTTTAAACAAGGACATGACCACATTGACATCAGCCACCACCTGCTCCACACCCTGATGCATTTTTTGAGCATCAAGCCCATCCGGTAAACCGTAGGCAACTATCGAGTATGTCGTACCAATGGCTTTACCCTGTAATCTAACAGGAGCAGAATCATTGCCGCACCCGACTAAAATAAGCAGGGCCAACAGACACATAAATCCCCGGACCGGGCTTAAAGGCCCGGTCCGGACACGATTATCCACCGAAGTCATCATACATTATATTCTCTTTTTCCACACCCTGATCCATGAGCATTTTCTCCACAGCGGAAGCCATCATCGGCGGTCCGCACATGTAGAATTCGCAATCTTCGGGGGCAGGATGATCCTTGATGTAATTGTCATAAAGCACCTGATGAATGAACCCGGTGTACCCGGTCCAGTTATCCTCAGGCAGCGGATCAGACAGGGCCACATGCCAGGTAAAGTTCGGGCAATCCTCGGCCAGCTTGTCGAACTCTTCCACGTAAAACATTTCGCGCAGGCTTCGGGCACCGTACCAGTAGCTGACCTTGCGGTCAGTAGCCAGACGGCGCAGCTGATCGAAGATGTGCGAACGCATGGGAGCCATACCTGCACCACCACCGATGAAGATCATCTCGGCTTGGGTATCGCGGGCGAAGAACTCACCGTAAGGGCCGGAAATGGTGACCTTGTCGCCGGGTTTAAGACTGTAAATGAAAGAAGACATCTGTCCCGGAGGCGCCTCAGGCTCGAATGGAGGCGGCGGGCAAACACGGACGTTAAGCATGATAATGCCCTTTTCCTCAGGATAGTTGGCCATGGAATAAGCTCTTACAATAGGCTCTTTGACTACAGAGGTGTAGCGCCAGAGATCAAACTTGTCCCAGTCCTCCCGGAATTTGTCGCCCACTTCAAAATCCTTGTAGTGGACAGTATGCGCCGGGGCTTCGATCTGGATATATCCACCGGCCCGAAAATCAACACTCTCACCCGCAGGCAATTCAAGAGTAAGTTCCTTGATAAAGGTAGCCCGGGGGATGTTGGATTTGACCGTGCATTCCCATTTTTTGATATCAAAAATTTCAGCCGGAACCTCAATCTTCATGTCCTGTTTAACATTGACCTGACAAGCCAGACGCATGCCTTCGCGGGCTTCACGTTTGTTAATGAATGAGGTTTCCGTGGGCAGAATATCTCCACCGCCCTCATGAACGTGGCATTTGCACTGACCGCAGGAACCACCGCCCCCGCAGGCTGAAGGAACATAGATTTCCTTTTCCGCCAAAGCGCCGAGAAGTTTGGTGCCGGGACGAACCACAACAGTCTTTTCCGGATCACCGTTAATTTCAATGTTCACCTCTCCGCTGGGGACCAGCTTGGCCCGGGCCAGAAGGATGAACACGCACAGCGCTAGGACCACGCCGGTAAACATCACCACACCGAGTATTATTTCAACCATGGTTCTTCCCCATAGTTTAGCTGTTCATAGATCTGCAGGCGTTATTAACGCCTACCCCGCCTACATCTGAATCCCTGAAAAAGACAGGAATCCGAAGGACATGAGTCCAACCACAATAAATGTGATCCCCAGTCCTTCCAGTTCTTCAGGCACATCAGAATACTTCATCTTCTCGCGGATACCGGCCAGAAGCACGATAGCCAGAGCCCAGCCCACGCCGGAACCGAAACCGAAGGTCACGGATTCCACAAAGTTATAATCACGCTCAACCATAAACAGGGAAGCCCCGAGAATGGCGCAGTTAACCGTGATCAGCGGCAGGAAGATACCCAGCGCGTTGTAAAGCGAGGGAACGTATTTATCGAGAGCCATTTCCAGAATCTGGACGATAGCCGCGATAACACCGATGTAGGAGATCAGGCCCACAAAGGTCAGGTCGGTATTCCCGAACCCGGCCCATGCCAAGGCCCCTTCACGCAGGAAGTAGTTGTAGAGCAGGTTATTGACCGGGACGGTGATGGTCATGACCACAATAACGGCCACGCCAAGTCCCATGGATGTCTGGACCTTCTTGGACACCGCAAGATAGGTGCACATGCCTAAGAAGAAAGCCAGAGCAAGGTTTTCTATAAAGATCGATCTTACAAATATATTGATTAAGTTTTCCACTGCTTCCTCCTAGCGTTTGGCCTTGCGCTTTTCGTAGACGTTCACACCCCAGATAAGCAGGCCGATGATGAAGAAGGCACTGGGCGGCAGGAGCATCAAACCGTTAGGCTCGTACCAGCCGCCTGCAGACTCCAGTTTGAAGATGGTCAGCCCGAACAGCTTTCCGGAACCGAAAAGCTCGCGCAGGAAAGCCACCGCCAGCAGGACCAGGCCGTATCCCAGACCGTTACCTATACCGTCAGCCAGACTCATCTTGGGAGTGTTCTGCATGGCGAAAGCCTCAGCACGGCCCATGACGATGCAGTTGGTGATGATCAACCCGACAAAGACCGAGAGCTGCTTGCTGATTCCGTAGGCAAAGGCCTTGAGGAACTGGTCCACGATAATTACCAGCGTGGCAATAATGGTCATCATGACAATGATGCGAATGCTCGAAGGGATATGCTTACGGATGGAACTGACCGAAACGTTGGAGGCTGCGGTAACAAAGATAACCGCCAGACTCATGACAAAAGCGGTCTCAAGCTTGGTGGTAACCGCAAGGGCGGAGCAGATACCTAAGATCTGAACCGCGATAGGGTTGTCTTCCACCAGCGGCTTTAAGAGAACTTCTCTGAATTTAGCCATTCTGTTCGCCTCCTTCTGCTGCCAGACGCTTCAGGTAGGGACCGAAACCGCCCTTACCAAGCCAGTAGCGCACCAGATTTTCAACACCGTTGGCAGTCAAAGTGGCCCCGGCAATGCCGTCCACCTTGTACTGGGCCACCGGATCAGAGGGACTTACATTGCCCTTGATCACATCGATGACCGGTTCGTGCTTTTCGTTGTAGACTTTCTTGTCCACCCAGAGGATTTTCCAGTTAGGGTTGTCCACTTCGCCGCCCAGACCGGGAGTCTCGGCATGCTCATAGAAACCGAAGTTCTTGACTGTGTTGAAGTCCGGAGCAAGGGCTATAAAACCGTACATGGTCGACCATAATCCCTTACCGTGCAGAGGCAGGACCACGCGCTTCAATTTATCACCGTCTTTGAGCAGATAGACGCTGGCATATTTTGCCCGCTGCCCGATTCCGGCAAGATCGTTCTCGGAAGCAATGGCAATGCTAGAGCCCGGGTCTTTGGCAGCCTTGCGCTGGTCGTAAGCTGCGGCGTCCAGATCAACATATTTGCCGGTAGCCAGATCAACCACCTTGGGCACGATCTGTTTATAAAGTTCATCCACAGACTCATCTTCGTTGTAGATGCCTGCGGCTTTGAGAATATTTTCCTTACGTTCCTTGACCTTGTTGTCTTCCTGAATGGATTTCAATCCCACCGCAGCGGTGGACACCAGCAAAGAGCAGACAAGGCACAGGGAAAAGGCCACAGTGAATATTTTTTTAGTGGAATCGTTAGACACTGCGCACCATCCTTCGCTTGATGTTGGCCCGCATTACAAAGTTATCGATGAGCGGGGCAAACACATTACCGAAAAGAATCGCCAGCATTACGCCCTCCGGGTAGGCCGGGTTGACTGTACGGATCAGGATAATCATGACCCCGATAAGCGCACCGTAGTAGAACTGACCTTTAGGAGTCATGGACGATGACACCGGGTCGGTAGCCATGTAGACCATACCGAATGCGAGTCCACCCATGACCAGATGCCAGAGCGGGCTGACGGTCATCATGGGGTTGGTGGCGCTGCCCACTCCGTTAAAGATAATTGCGGTGGCAAAGGCTCCGGCAAGCAGAGAAACCATGATCCGCCACGAAGCTATTCCGGTTATTATCAGCACCGCCCCGCCGATGAGGCAGGCCAGTGTGGAAGTTTCACCCAGAGATCCCGGAATGGTGCCTATGAAGCAGTCCCACCATGAATACTTGGCGGTGACCGCGTTGATGCCGCCCTCGGAAGCAAGGGCCAGCGGGGTGGCTCCAGAGAAACCGTCCACCGGGACCCAGACATTGTTTCCTGAAATCTGGGCCGGATAGGCGAAGAAGAGAAAAGCGCGGGCCAGCAGAGCCGGGTTGAGGATGTTCTTCCCGGTTCCGCCAAATATTTCCTTGCCGATGACCACGCCGAAACTGGTAGCCAGTGCCACCTGCCAGAGCGGGATGTGCGGAGGAACGATGAGCGGAATCAGCGATCCGGTAACCAGAAAGCCTTCGTTGATCTCATGTTTGCGAATGACTGCGAAGAGTGTTTCCCAGAAACCACCGGCAATGTTGCAGACAATGTAGATGGGAAAGAAGTAAAGCGCGCCAAGCAGAATGTTGGCACCGAAGCACTCGGGATCAGCGGAAAGGCCCAATCCGGTCATAACCGACCAGCGCCAGCCTGTTCCTGCTTCAAGTCCCATAGAAGCCAGAGCCGCGTTGGCCTGATATCCGGTATTCCACATAGCCATATAAAAGCAGGGAATCAGTGCGAAGACCACGGTAATCATGACCCGTTTGAGATCAATAGCATCGCGCACATGCGGAGAACCGGAACTGGTCTCGGTGGGCGAATACAAAAAGGTGTCGATCATCTCATAAACGGGATAATACTTAGTGTACTTTCCGTCTCCGGTGACCGCACCGTGCATTTTATCAAGTAGTTTTCTCATATCCTTACCCTTCCTTCTCGATCTGAGTGAGGACTTCGCGCAGCATGAGCCCGAAATCGTTCTTGCCGCAGTCCACGAAGGACAGCAGGGCGAGGTCTTCCTCATCCAATTCGAGGCAGCCCAATGCCTGAGCTTCATCAGTATCCATCACCGCCATAGCCCGCACCAGATAGGTGGGCAGGATATCCAACGGCATAACCTGATCAAAAGCCCCGGTGGGGAAAATAGCCCTATGACTGCCGCCCAGCAGGGTGTTCAGTGCAAAACTTTTTTTCTTCCTGCTGAATGCTGCAGCAAACACGGATTTGACAGAGAATTTGTCCCGTCCCGGAGCCAGCCAGCCCATAAATTCCTGCTTGCCGCCCTCTTCCACAGCTGAGACCTGATTGTGGAAACGTCCGAGATAAGCGAGCGGTCCTTCGGCCTTCGTACCGGAAAGCACCGAACCGGAAATGGGCCGCACCGGGCCGGAAGCCAGTTCACCGGCTAAAAGATCATCAAGGCATGCACCCAAGCGGGTCTTGATAATCCGCGGACGGCTGACCATAGGACCGCCGAGAGCAACATAACGCTCGGTTGCGAGGCGTCCGCTGGTAAATAGCTTACCCACGGCAATCACATCCTGATAACCGATGTGCCAATTTGTTTTTTCCGGGCCGACCGGATCAATAAAATGAATGTGGGTACCGGGAAGTCCGGCAGGATGCGGTCCAGAGAACATATGCACACTGACGTCCTGAATAAGCGGAAGTGTTGCTCCGCCTGCAGCGCAGACATTGACAGCACCTTCACATAAACAAGTCAGCACGCGCAGACCGTCCAGCCATGCATCCGACTCTTTCCAAAGGAGGGGGATAGGGTCAGCAGCAAGAGGATTGGTATCCATTGCTGTGACAAAGATAGAACGGGGTTGTGAGTCCGGGGCCGGAGTCTTGCTGAATGGTCGCGTTCGAAACGCGGTCCACATCCCCGACGTCACGAGATTCTCGACAACCGCATCCCGGGCGAGAGAGGTTAGGTTATCTGAATCATATGCCGGGAACTCCACTTCACCGGCCGTTTCATCGAGTTCAATGACCACAGACTGTAAAGCCCTGCGCTCACCGCGGTTAACAGCAATGACCTTGCCGGCTCCCGGAGCGGTAAAGACGACTCCGTCGATCTTTTTATCGGTAAAAATCGGCTGGCCCAACTTAACCATATCTCCCTCCGCAACGGCCATGGTCGGCTTCATACCGACATAGTCGCCACCGAGAACGGCCACGCTTCCCGGATATTTTTCTTCGATAATATCCATTGCGGGCTCACCTGAGATAGGGACATCGAGTCCTTTTTTGAGCTTAATCATGGAGAATACACCTTGTCCTTAAAAGGTTAACGGACTTAAAAACGGGTGCAACAATACAATTCGCCACAGCGCACGCGCCAAGACGTCTCCTTAATTGGGTGGGATATGGAATGAATCTAAACTTTCCGCTGCGTTCCGAATATGAGATTCGGAAGGTGTGGGGTAATACGCGCGGATGTTTTTTGCGTTGGACTTATTTCCTATCTAGAACAAGACAAAAGGTCAACCGGTTGTCATTTTTTTCTCTCTTCGTTCGTATATTTAACCGTATTCATCTTAAATCACTGGGTATAAAGTCTTTTAGACATAACCAGAAAGGTGGGTAAAATACAAAAGCCGCTAAATAATGCTACAAGCTCGAATGCATCGGCCATGCCCCCTGCTTCTGCAGCAAATCCGGCCAGCGCAGGGCCGAGGATAAATCCCAAATTGGAAACTCCCAAAAATACTCCCATAACCCTTCCCCTGCCCATATCAGCAGCCAAAGACATGGAAGCAGGAAGCGA
The DNA here is from genome assembly GCF_965230075.1 of Maridesulfovibrio sp. Taxonomy (GTDB): domain Bacteria; phylum Desulfobacterota; class Desulfovibrionia; order Desulfovibrionales; family Desulfovibrionaceae; genus Maridesulfovibrio. Next base: position 2,323,146 of record NZ_OZ245945.1, read on the forward strand.
TATGGATGATCCGAATCCCATCCCGGCAACCAGCAGGACGAACCACCAAAGAGAATCAGCCTGTCCATAACCGAACAGACAGGCAGCGCAAATTCCCATGCCCAGAAAAGTCAGTCCGGCACGGTCACGCAGGTCAGCCCACTTTCCGGTAACAGGCATCAGCGCGATAAGAATCAAGCTGGGCAGGGCGAAAAGAAACCCCGCACTAATTCCATCCAATCCGAAATGCTCATTTATCATCCGGGGCAGAAAAGTAATTACAACGGAAGCACCGGCAGTGCGGCCCAGAACAGCCAACAGCAAAGCCGGGAAAAAAGGATTACGCCAGGGCAACCCCTTGTCCTCCCTCCTTTTCCGGGCTGCTGGGAATAAGCTTTCGGTACGCCCCCGGAAGAAAAAAAGAAAAGACAATCCCATACCTACAGCAGGCCAAATGAGACTCAACTCTCCCATCTTTTCCTGAATGCCGATAGTGTACCCGCCGGCCAGAGGGCCAAGCACAAGAGCGCTGTACATGTAGGTATTGTAAACGCCGAACAAACGCCCGCGGCTACTTTCAGGGGCACAATCGCCAAGCAGGGACAGACTAACGGGTTTGATTATACCGGAACAGAACCCAAGACAGATCTGGATAATGCCGAGGGTCTCCATAGTGGGATAAAAATAATAAAGAAATGGAACTACTCCCCCAATTCCCGTAGCGGTAACCAGCAGAGGGCGGGCACCTAAAGAATCCGCAGCATATCCCGCCACAGGAGCTAAGACCAGACGAGCGAAAAAATAACCAGAAAAAGCGAGCCCCAACCACGATGCAGACATTCCCGAAGACTGGGCACTCAAAGACATAGCGAACGTAAAGGCTCCAACTCCGAAAGTTGAAAAGAATGCTGCAACCAATACGCCAGCAGCTGCGCTTTTTTTATCCGCAAAACATTCGCCCAGAGCAGCCCTTCCGAATATAGCTGTAAGATTTCTTCCTGATAATCGCAAAGTTAGCATACGCTAATTGAGCCAGTATTTTTGATTTAAAGCCAGCAATTTTTATGATATGCAATTGAAAATCAATCTCGGACAATCTTTATTCCAGATTAAAAGAGAGGTTCTAGCTTACTGTAATCATGAATAAATATGTCAGGAGAAATCAGCATTTTTTTAATTGCTTTTTCCGGTGTCACTTTGACTCACTAAGCTAAAAAAAGTGTGTTAATAATTCATTTACCCTCGTCAGCAGCCTGAAATACAGGGCCGGGGGCAATTTTGAAAACCTGAAAGTATGGCCTGATCCGTACGCCAGCTACACTCAGGTAGCAATAAGGAACCAGTTTCAATTAAGCATTAAAACGGTAAAATATTGATTTTAAAACCAAATAATTTTGGTTCATATTTTGCTGTAATGTTACAATCCTGCGTTGGGTGGGGTGCATTATAAAGACACTGTGGGGGTGTCTTCCTGATAATTACAAAACAATTGGAGATAGAGTATAAGCTGTTTCAGTCAACCAACAATCTATATTCCCTGCCCAAACCGACAGGGTTCATAATGAAGTAAAAGTCTAATTGAGGACTGCTGTATAAAGGCCTAAACCTACTCACAGCAATATACCCACCCATGGGATGGCATCCACCTGTTTTTAAAACAGGTGCCTACAATTTCATTCTCTTTTGAAAACAACTGATGGAATTGATCCCGATAGACTTTGATAGACAAAATTAAAAATACAGCCGGGGCCTATGCTTACGTTAAAATAAGCAGGGTTCCGGCTTTTTTCATACCGCTACAGCCCTCCTCTGACGGAATTGAACCAGACAGCCTACTGGTTACGAATTGTCTGGCGGAAAATATTTTTAAAAGTAATTCGCTCCATCTCCATATGCAAGTACAGTCACGTGAACGCACTCACCGTGGATAAAGATTCTTCCAAGCTAGCGCAGGTAACAGCCTTATCAGGAATGAATGATCGCTCCAACTTGGGTAGATCTAATACCTAAGGGATGACAATATTCATCTATAAAGCGGCAGAGAAATCACCGCAACAGTGCCGCCCTCGGGGGGGGATGAAAATTCAAGTTTGCCGTTATTCATTTTGATGATGTTTGAAGAGATGGAAAGCCCAAGCCCGGTTCCGCCACTGTCACGTTTAGTGGTAAAAAAAGGATCTTCAATATGGCGCAGGTTTTCTTCGGGGATGCCATGACCGTTGTCTTTTACAATAATCATGGCCTGCGCTTTCTGATTTTCATCCAGCCTCGTATTGACAGAGACAGCTAAATAACTGTCCTCCTCGGACATTGCCTCACAGCTGTTTACAATGAGATTCATGAGCACCTGAATAAGCCGTTGCGGATTCCCCTCCACCACCGGACTCTTTTCAGGTAGTGTAAGTTCGAAATGACGAACGGATTTTTTGATCTTATGGCGCACAAAAGTCAAAGCTCCGCGCACGACGTTATTAAGTTCCAAAAACTCTCGGACATCTTCACTGCCCTGCCTTGAATAGTCCTTAAGTTGAGAAACTATGTCCTTAATACGTCCCGCTCCTTCAATCATTTCACCAAGCAGGTAGGGAAACTGCTCGCGCAATTCAGAATATTCCAATCCGCCAAGAACAAAATCACCATGTTCATCGCTATATTCGTCAAGGATCTCCTGTGCATCGTTCCACACATCGCGCAATGTGGGAAGATTCAAAGTCAGATAGCTGTTGGGATTGTTAATTTCATGAGCCACCCCGGCCACAAGAACGCCAAGCGATGCCATTTTCTCAGCCTGTACCATCTGCTGGCGACGGCGGTCATTTTCCTTTCGTGTTGAAATATCGGTGAGCTTACCTTCCACGTAAAGAGTATGCCCGTCCTCGTCCCTTTCGCAACGGGCATTGAATTCAACCCAGATGGATGTGCCGTCCTTACGAAACATGCGGGTCTCGAAGTCTTTGACCACCTCCTGATCACGCAGGATAGCCATGACCGTATCTCGTTCAACCGGATCGCAATAAAGTTGTGTACTGATGTCGGTAATAGACTCCATAAGTTCTTCCGGGCTGTTGTAGCCCAGAATGCGCGCCATCTCTTGGTTGGCCTCTATGAATCTTCCCTTTGCCGTGGAGCGGAAAATGCCCTCAAGCGCTTTATCAAAGATTGCCCGATACTTACGGCCCTCCTCTTCAATCTCACTCCATTCGGTAATGTCATGTGCACTAACTGATCCGGCAACGATCAGCCCATTTTCAAAGACTGGGACATAGGTATTTTCATAGAAGCGGGTATCTCCTTTGCGACGCTTGTATTCCCTTTTCAAAATGTACGACTCACCGCTTAAAACGCGATCAAAATGCCCCCTTGCGGATTCGCGATCCTGATCGCTTGAAAATATATCCAGAATATTCATTCCGGGCCGGATAATCACACCCCAGTTATGCCTGATGAATTCAAAATGGGCCTGATTATAGGCTATGTAGCGATAGTCCGGGTCAAAAGAAAACTGCATCAAATTGCGGGGAGCATCAATTAGTGCCCGCAATTGTTTGATCTCGTTGCGCAAACGGTTGTTCTGTTCCGCAAGAACGCTGATTCGTTTGTTTAATCTCTTTGTTTCAAAACCCATGCTGAATCCGTCAGTTGTCGCTGTTATCCCGCTTCATATTGTTGAGTCTCTTGTTCAAAGCCTGCCGAGATATCCCCAGACTCCGGGCCGCAGCCACCTGATTGTTATCCGCACGATGCATGGCCTCCAAGGTCAGTTCTTCACATACTTCCTTCAGGGTCGGAAGCTCTGCACCGAAGGCCACCTTTTGTCCGCCCGAAACAACAGATTCTGTTTCCAAATATACCGGTGCAACCTTTCCTATATGATTCTGCAACCGCTCACTGTTCAGGGCTGTACCATCGGTACAACTGACTGCATCCATAATCAGGAATTGAAGTTCACGCACATTTCCGGGAAAATCGTAGCCCATTAATAGATTGTTGAGTTCACTGGGAACTTCAGGCTTGGCCCGGCTCTCATTTTCACAGGCCAGCGTCAGGAAATAATCCACCAGCAGGGGCAGATCTTCCTTACGATCACGCAATGGCGGTATGTGCACGTGATGGGCCTTGAGTCGGTAATAAAGATCACTGCGGAACTTACCGCTTTTATTCAGTTCTTCAGGGTCGATATTGGTGGCGGCAATAATCCGGGCATCTGTCTTACGGGTCAGGTCCGAGCCGATAGCCATGTATTCGCGTTCCTGAACCAACCGCAGCAGTTTTAACTGCGAACCATGAGCCAGATCCCCTATTTCATCAAGAAAAAGGGTTCCCCCGGCGGCATTGACAACCAGCCCCGGGCGGGCCTTATCAGCTCCGGTAAAGGCACCCTTCTTGTGCCCAAAAAGGGTGTCCGCAAAAATATTGTCATCAAGTCCGGCCACGTTGACCGGAACAAACTCACCGGACCGCCCGCTGGCTCGATGAATGGCTCCGGCAATGAGTTCCTTGCCAACTCCCGATTCCCCGGTAATCAGCACTGGTTGGGATGATTCGGCAATGGCTTCGATATATTGAAAGATGGAGCGCATAGCCGAATTTGCAGTGATGATATTCTCAAAATTCTCAGGATGTTCGAGCCGGTCATCAAAGAAACGGGAACGCAGGGTGGTGTTTTCCCGCTTAAGTTCGCGGATCTGGATGGCGTGCCGGATACCGGAGACCAGCGAGCTTTTATCATAAGTTTTGACAAAGAAATCAAAGGCCCCCAGCTTTACACACTGCACCGCTGTTTCCACCTGACTCATGCCGGTGATGACCAGAATGGGGATGTCAGCATGTTTTGAGGTTACCAGCCGGATCAAATCTTCACCGCTGACATGGGGCATGGCAAGATCAGCGGCAATGACTTCCACCTCAGTGTTCTGGAGGATGGACTCTACTTCGCGGCTGTCATTACAGCACAAAATATTGTTTATGCCCGCAGACTTGAGGGCAAGAGAAAAGGAGCGGGTCCATGTTTCCTCATCATCAACAAGGAGCACTGGATTCTTGGGGAATGCGGTTTTGTTCATACTGCGACTTCACCAGCTGTTTTCCGGTTAAAAGCAATGACCGAAATTTTTAAATTTCAGGATTTGTCAGACCAGCCGAGAAACAGAGGAGTTCAAGTAAACTGTTTCCCGACCGGCCCGACAAAAGGTTGCTACAATTTTATCGGAAGTTACTCGTAAGTTCGCTCATCCACAAGGGGGGCGGAACCATCTTTGATGGCATCCTTGTCTGCGAGGATTTCCATGACCGGACGCAGCTTGATCTTGTCTTGAAAAGCGGGAATGAAAGTTTTCTCATCCAATTCCCCATCCAGAACCATCTTGAGAGTCAACTTATCCTTGCCGCCTTCATTGCTGACCACAATCTGGTGCTTGGCAATGGCCGGAAATTCCCGGACAACCTCGGCAACCTGTGACGGATACACAAACTGCCCTTTGACCTTTGCGGTATCATCAGCGCGGCCGAGAATCCCTGCCAGCTTCGGCGCGGTACGTCCGCACGCACAAGGCTCATCCACCATGCGTGAAAGGTCTCCGGTAGCAAATCTGACCAGCGGATAAGAAAGAGTGTACGGGGTGACAACCACTTCACCGATTTCGCCCATAGGCAGCGGTTCCCCGGTATTGGGATCGCAGATTTCAACATAACAGCGACTGGAAATATGCATGCCTCCCAACTCAAGGCATTCGTAGGATATACAACCCAGATCAGCGGTTCCGTATCCCTGACGGACTTTCATACCGAAGGCTTCCTCCACTTCGCTACGCAGGGATTCGGGCAGTATTTCCGCAGCCACAAAAGCCACATCCAGATTAAAATCCTTCTTCAGATCAAGGCCATCGGCCTGAGCTTTTTCGGCAATAACCTTCAGATAGCTGGTCATGCCCACAAATCCGGTTACAGGCAGGCTGGTCATCAGTTCCATCTGCACCGGGGTATTGCCCGGACCGGCAGGAATCACCCCGCAACCGATTTCACGCAAGGGTTGCTCAAGCATCAGCCCTGCCGGAGTCAGATGGTAGCTGAAAGTCATCTGCACCAGATCACCTTCGCGGAACCCGGCGGCATAAAACCCTTCTGTCCAACCCCAATAATCAGCTTCTCGTCCTTCGGGATCAAAGATAGGCCCCGGAGACTGGTATATTCTGCTCAGTTCACCGGGCTTGGCTGTAAGCAGCCAGTCGAGACCTTTCTCCTGCTGCAAGGAAATCAGATCTTTTTTGCGCAGGACCGGAATTTTACTGAAGGATTCAAGGTCGGTAATATCAGCTGCAGAAATCCCAGCCGCATCCATGCGCGATTTAAATTCACTGGAAGACTCTGCCCCCTTCTCAATCACAGCACGAAGTTTGGTCAGCTGCCTTTCTGCACGAGCTTCAGGAGTATCTTTTTCATAATCATTAAAAAGTCCGTTCGATCTATCCATATCTGATCACCTCATATCTAAAAATATCAAAATAAATTTTGTTACCCCAACCAGCGTTTACGGCGGCGGTAGTGTTTTACGTCACGGTAGCTTCGCTTTTCCCCGCCATGCGAGAGGCCGAGATAGAATTCCTGTACATCCGGATTATGAAGCAGTTCCGCGCCCTTGCCGTCCATGACAATACGTCCATTTTCCATGATGTATCCATAATCCGCCAAAGACAGGGCCATGCGGGCATTCTGTTCGACCAACAACACGGTTACCCCTTCCTGCTTGTTGATCTTCTTGACGATATCAAAGATTTCTTCCACCAACAGCGGCGCAAGGCCCAGTGACGGTTCATCGAGCAAAAGCAGCTTCGGGTTGGCCATAACCGCACGGCCGATGGCCAGCATCTGTTGCTCACCGCCGGACATATAGCCCGCCAACTGAGAACGACGCTCTTTTAGCCTTGGAAAGTATGTGTACACCTTTTCAAGGTTCTTGGAAAAAGACTTGCTCGGTTGGGTATACGCTCCGCAGCGCAGATTTTCTTCCACGTTGAGATCTTCAAAAATTCTACGGCCTTCCATGACCTGAAATATACCTTTACGAACCATCTTTTCCGGACTCTGGATGTTTACCGGTTTGTCGTTGTAAAGAATGGTACCGGAAGTGGCTTTACCATCTTCGCCCTCCAGCAAACCGGAAATGGCTTTGAGGGTTGTGGATTTCCCGGCACCGTTTGCGCCCAGCAAGGTGGTGATGGACCCTTTCTCCACATTAAGGCTCAAACCTTTGAGCACAAGCACCACATCGTTGTAAACGACTTCGAGGTTTTGAACGTTCAGCAGACTCATAAATCAATCCTTTTAGAGTGAATAGATGCCTTCGGCGAGCCTACCGGCGGTCCCTCCGGGAGCTTAAACCCTTTTGCAAAAGGGTTTAAGAATCCCAAAACCTTTCAGTAGGCTTCGCTATCTGAAGTGTCGAATTGTAGAAACCTATTTACCCAGCCACTTGGCGTCGCGGGGCAAAGCCACTGTTTCGACGAATTCGAGCTTACCGTCTTTAACAGTACATACGTTAATAGCCATGCTCGGGCGATGATCATCCGGGAAGTAACTGATCGCCGGAGCCAGTCCCATGGGATCGTAATCACGCATGGTTTCCAGTGCTTCCTTGATGGATTTACCCGTAACCTTGCCGTTAGCGGCGGCCTTCTTCATGCCTTCCACCATCACCAGTGTGGAGACGAAACCGCGCAGGTAATGGGTCATCCGGGGCTGGCCCTTGGTCTGCTTCACAATAACTTCCATGCCCGGAACATCCTGTCCGTAAACCGCCGCGGCCTGCATGCCAAAATTGCCTTCGCAAGCGGTTCCGGCCATCTTGGCGAGGTTTTCATCATTACCCCAGATGTTGACCAGAAATTTGCCGTTAAAACCAAGCTTCTTGGCGTCTTTCATCAGCACTGCGGTGGAAGGAGTGGTGCCACCAACCCAGACGAAATCGGGATTTTGCTTTTTGAGTGCCAGCAGCTGCGGAGTGGCATCCATGGCTTTCAGGCCAAGAACTTCGTCGCCGGTGATCTCAAAGCCGATCTCTTTTGCGTATTCCTTCATGGCCTTAAGGGGCACGAGACCATAAGGCTTGTCCGGGTATACAAAAGCCAGTTTCGGGGCACGGACTTCCTTCCAGTTGTCTTTAATGTATTTCAGTCCGGCGCGGCCCTGAGTTGAGTAATCGGGCGCGATGGTAAAGTTGTAAGGAGCCTTTTTCGGGTCCATAAAATGGGCGGAATAGGAAGCGGAAAATACGGGGATACGGTCACGGGAAACAAAGCGCACCAACGCTTCAGTGTCACCAGTTCCCCAGCCCTGAAGAGCTACGATGCCCTGAGATTTAAACCGCTTGTATGCGGCAAGGGCCTGCTGAACATTGTAGGCGTAATCCACCTGAATAAGCTTAATGTCTTCTCCGTTAACACCGCCGTTGGCATTGACGTAAGCAATGCAGTCCGTAACGCCCTGAGCATAAGGAACGCCTACACTCGAAGTCGGGCCGGTAAGATCGGACAGTACGCCGACTTTCAGGGTCGCAAAGGCTGTTGAACCTATCAGCAGAGTTGCCATGAGGACCGTTATGGTCAAAATTCTCTTAATCATTGTTCTCTCTCCTCTAAGAATGACGGATTATTTTAAAGTGCTGCCTGCACGTTTTGTTTAATAAGCGAATGGATACAGTTTCCAGTAGGACTTGATCAGCTTCCACTTACGCACCAGCCCTTCCGGTTCAAAGATCAGGAACAGCACCAGGGTCAGCCCGAAGACACCTTCCTTGAGCGGTGCTGCCATGGCACTTGCTTCCGGTGCAATGCTTGCCAGCATAGTGGTGGCGGTATTGAGCACTTCGGGAAGCAGGGTAATGAATATTGCCCCGAAGATGGAACCGAGCACCGAGCCCATGCCGCCGATAATGATCATGGCCAGATAGCTGATGGACAGGCCGATGGAGAACTGCTCCGGGGTGATGTACATGGTGTAATAGGCCCAAAGCCCCCCGGCGATACCGGCCATAAACGAGCTGGTGGCAAAAGCCTGCAACTTGTATCGAAACAGGTTCACGCCGACATTTTCCGCTGACTGGTAGAAATCGCGGATAGCGACAAAGGCACGCCCGGAGCGGGAACGCACAATATTTGATACGCCGAGCACACACAGGGTGGTGATAGCAAAGATAAGGTAAAACATCTTCTCATCGGTATCGAACATGAAGCCGAAGATTTCCGGGGAATCAACAGGCATGCCGTTGGCTCCCCCGGTGAAAGAAGTCCAGTGCAGGAACACGTATTCAAGGATCAGCTGCGCGGCGAGGGTCGAGATGGCAAGATAGATACCCTTCAGCCGCAGCGACGGAATACCGAAAATCATCCCGGCAACAGCAGCCATGGCCCCGCCCCCGAGCAGGCAAAGCAGGAATGGAAATCCCTTGGAAGCCAAAACGGCACAGCCGTAGGCCCCTACTCCCACAAAGGCTCCATGGCCCAGTGACATCTGCCCGCAGACCCCGGTAAGCAGGTTCAGGGACACTGCGCCGATAACCGCGATCATGATCAGGTTCATTACCGATATGTAATAGAAATCCAGCACGTAGGGTGCAGCCAGCATGGCCGCCATGAACAGACCGAGACACGTTTTCTGGAACGTGGACGGAAAAAGCTGGTCTTCACTATTGTATGTTGTAAAAAACAGTCCGCATTTCTGCATGTTACACTCTCTCGATTTCTTTGGTGCCGAACAGCCCGTAAGGCTTGACCATAAGGATGATGACCAGCACCACAAAGGATGCCACTTCCTTGAAGCCGCCGAGATTCAGCAGGTCACGGGCAAGCCCTTCGCTGATATTCTCCAGCACACCGATGATGAGGCCGCCCAGTGCCGCCCCGAGCAGGGAATCGAGTCCGCCGAGGATAACAGCCGGAAAGACCTTAAGCCCCAGATGTCCGAGCTGGGAGTTGATGCCGTTGATGTTGCCGAGAATGATCCCGCCGATGGATGAAACCACCGCCGCAATGCACCATGACAGAGCGAAGATGTTCTTGATGCCGATGCCCATGGACTGCGCGGCCTGCTGGTCGAAAGCGGTTGCGCGCATGGCAATACCCAGAGACGAGTATTTGAAGAACAGTGAGAAGACCGCAAAGAGCAGCAGGCAAAGCACAAAGGCCGCGATGTAGACCGGGGCAATGGGCAAGCCGAAGACCATGATCGGTTCCTGCGGCAGGATGGGCGGGAAAACCCTGATCTGGGTTCCCCAAAAGACCTGTACCAGCGACTTCAGTATGGACGAAAGGCCGATAGTGACCATGACCACCGAAATGATGGGTTCGCCGATGAGTGGCCGCAGGACCATCCTTTCCACCAGTATTCCCAGAATGAGCGAGAAGACCAGCGTGATCAGGAACGAGAGCAGAAAAGGCAGCTGGTACTGCACGGTAAGCGCGAAACAGATGTAGGCACCGGCCATGACCATTTCACCCTGTGCGAAGTTGACCACCTTGGTGGCCTTGAAGATGATTACGAAACCAAGGGCCACCAGGCTGTAGATGGAACCTACCACGAGGCCGTTGATTATGAGTTGGAGATAATATTCCATTAGCGGGCCTCTCTGCTGATTTCGCGGATGGCAATGGGGCCGGACATGGTCCGTTCTGAGCCGTCCTGATATTTGATACGCGCGGTGAGATCGATCTCCTTTGCACCGTTGTAGAGAGCGTGGATGAGATCGCCGTAACGCTCGTTGATGATCTTGCGGCGGATTTTGCGGGTACGGGTCAATTCGCCGTCGTCTGCGTCCAACTCTTTGAAAAGCAGTGCGAAACGCTTAACCGAAGTGCCGTCCTGCAAGGATTCATTGATACCCGCGACTTCTTCGCTGATAAGGTCGTAGAGATTAGGGTTGGAGGCCAGATCCTGATACGTGGTGTAGGTCAGCTGCTGCTGTTCGGCCCAACGTCCGGCAATGTCGCTATCCAGACAGATAATGGCGGTGATGTAGTCGCGATCCTGCCCGATGACCACCGCTTCCTGCACGTAGGTGGAGAACTTGATCTTGTTCTCGATGAACTGCGGGGAGAAACGGGTGCCGGATTTAAGGGTCATGACATCGGAAAGGCGGTCGATGATGACCAGCTGTCCGTTGTCCTTGAAATATCCGGCATCACCGGATTTCAGCCAGCCGCTTTCGATGGTTTCAGCGGTGGCTTCTTCGTTTTTCAGATAGCCCCGGAATACAGCAGGACTTTTGGTCAAGACCTCGCCCTCTTCTGAAATTTTAATCTCAGTTTCCGGGATCGGTTCGCCCACAGTGTCAAAGCTGACGCAGCCGTCCTTGTGGATACAGGAAATCCCCGCAACCTCGGTCTGGCCGTAGATTTGCTTCAGGTTAATGCCCAGCGCATGAAAAAAAGTGAACGTGTCCGGACCGAGAGGTGCGCCACCGGTGGAGGCACTACGGATGCGGGAGAATCCCAAACGGTCACGCAAGGCCCGGAAAAGGCTGATTTCAGCCAGCCGATAGCCGAGCTTGTCCATGACTGATGGTGTTTTTCCATGCAATACCTTGTCGGCGTAATTAATGCCCAGCGGCAGGAACATATTGAACAGCCAGCGTTTGAACGGAGTTGTTTCCATGATCCGCACCCGGACCTTGGCAGCCATATTTTCCCACACACGGGGTGGTGAAAAGATAAGATGCGGCCCGATCTCGCGGATATTTTCCTGTACGGTGTCCGGTTCCTCCGGGAAGTTTACACAGAATCCGAAAAGCAACGCCGAAGCCACAGCCATCATCTGCTCACCCATCCATGCCAGCGGCAGGAAGGAAACAAATTCATCGGACTCCTTCTTGGGATCGGAATCACCAAGGTTCCAAGCCATGGAAAGCAGGTTCTCATGGGTCAGCATTGCCAGCTTGGGACGTCCGGTTGAACCGGAAGTGGTGGCGATGAGAGCCACGTCTTCAGGTTCAACTTCAGCGGTCCATGCTTCGAAGGAAGCGGCCTGCGCTTCGTTCATTTCACGGATTTCATCGAAGGACATCAGCCCTTCTTCATCGTAATCCACCAGCCCTTTGGGATCATGGTAGATGATGTATTTGAGGTCGGGCAGCTGATCGCGGATGGACAGGATCTTATCCACCTGTTCCTGATCCTCAGCCACCACGAGCCGCGCTTCGGAAAGGGTAAAAATATAGCCGATCTCATCCGCCGGGGAATCCTGATAAAGCCCCACAGAATAACCGCCGAGCCCCTGAATGGCCAGTTGCGCCCAGAGCCATTCAGGGCGGTTGTCACCGATAATGACAATGGCATCGCCCTTGCCAAAGCCCAAGGACTTAAGCCCGGCAGCGAATTCCGATGTTATTTCAAGGTACTGCCTGTAGGTAAACGACTGCCAGATGCCGAGATATTTCTCACGCATGGCTGTACGGGTCGCACGTTCGCGACCATTTTTGATCAGCAGTGCCGGAAGTGTTGTTTTATATGGACGGCTCATTTTACCTTCCTTGATAAAGCCCGCCCTCGTCTCCAAGGTAGGCACTGATAACTTTCTTGTTCTGCTGCACTTCATCGGGAGTTCCGCAAGCGAGGATACGTCCAAAATCAAGCACCACCACGTGATCGGAAATATCCATGACCACTCCCATATCGTGTTCCACCAGAAATACGGAGATGCCCCACTCCTCATTAATATCGAGAATGTAGCGGGCCATGTCTTCGGTCTCTTCCAAATTCATACCCGCCATGGGTTCATCAAGGAGCAGGAGTTCCGGTTCGGCGGCCAACGCGCGGCCCAGCTCCACCTTTTTCTGCACTCCGTAGGGCAGGTGTCCGGCGGCCTGATGACGGTAAGGGGAAAGTCCGAGAAAATCGATAATCTCCTCCACCCGCTGCCTGTGTGCGGACTCTTCCCGGCGGGCCTTGCCGAAGTAGAGAAGTGAGGACAAAATTCCGTAGTTGATACGCGAATGACGTCCCACCATCAGGTTGTCCAATACGGAAAGTCCCCTAAACAGGGCTATATTTTGAAAGGTGCGGGCCATACCGAAGTGGGTACGCTTGTTGGCCGGAGTTCCAAGCATCTCATCCCCTTTGAGGGTAATGGAACCGGTATCGGGAAAGTAGCGCCCGGAAATACAATTGAGCATGCTGGTCTTGCCCGCACCGTTAGGACCGATAAGCGAAGTGATGCTGCCCTTGCTCACGCCGCAGTTAACCCTTGAAAGTGCGGCAACGCCCTTGAAGGTCAGGGTTACATCCTTGACCTCAAGCAACGGTTCTCCCATAGGGACCGGGTCACAATCCGGTTTGAAAAAGGGGCTACTGCCATTCATCCCTGAAATCCTCCGGTCCAACTACATCGTATCCGTTCTTCTGCAGGGCAGCGGCAACGGATGAGGGATTATCGGCACTTACCCGAATGACGACCATTCTGCGGTCATCGTGATTGAATGTGCCTGTGGAAATAATGGAATAGCCAAGGTCGTCGATAAGGCTGGAAACATGCTTGAGCACGCCGGGGCGGTCCTCAACTTCGAAAACAATACGGGAACCGCCTTCGGCAAATCCCATCTCCTCGGCCAGTACGTCGAGAATGACATTGCGGTTGATATAGCCGCGAAGATTGCTTTCAGCGTCCAGCACCGCGAGTCCTGCCAGGTTCTTGCGGCGCATGATCACTGCTGCTTCCTCGATTTCAGTTTCGGGACTCACCGTAGTGATGTCTGTGCGCATGATCTTTTTTAAGGTCAGCTTGGAAAGCAGATAATTTATCTCGTGTTTGTCCAGCCCGGTCATGGAAGAAGGCATTGCAGCACTGATGTCTTCCTTGCGCACATAACCGACCAGCTTGCCACCATCCACGATGAGCAGCATCCAAAGCATATTGTCATCCATAAGAATGGAAGCATCTTCAGCCAGCGTATCCGGTGATTGCGGCATGAAGTCCTTCAGCATTTTAAGCCCGACGTACATTATATGAAAACCTCCTGAAGCAAATAAGTTCAGTCCCTTATTGAAAAGAACGTGCCAAAGGATGGCCACAAGTTTGTTCCGTGGATCTGCAATAAAATTATCATTTTATTTAAACAACTTACGGCAATAAAATATAATGAAAAGACTTAAAAGAATACTGTCAGCAAGAATCTGCACAGGCTCGATAAAATATTATTTTTGCAACTTTTGTTGACAGATTTTTATCAAGACGGGGGGAGAGCTACTTTTGTTGCACAAAAAACACTTTTGCAACTTTTGTTGCAGGAGCAACTTTGGTTGCAGTAGATTTCAAGCAATTCCTGATTCAGTCGAGCGTTTCGACTGATTCTTCCAACGTGTTCGACTATAAACTGATGCTATGGATGAAATTTCCAACTCTGTACGCAGATTTGCGGCACTATTCTTGCTGTTACCTGCTCCAAAACAAAAAGCCTCACAATGCGCTAACACACTGTGGGGCCTTACTTTTTTCTGGAGCCAACGATCATAATTGAACCGATGGCCTGCTGGTTAAGAAAAAGCTGACGCGAACTACTCTTAAAAAGAATTCGCGCCATATTGGCATCAAGCCTAAATTATTTACTGTAAATATAGAATAAGCACTGATCACCCAGCGGACAGGCAAAAACGATCAATCCTCTTTCAATTCCGCAACAGCCTCAACAAGGTGTTCATGCCAAATGTCGCGGAAATCCTCATACTCCAGAGAGCCTTTAAACACAGGCAAGACCTCACAACCCATGCCGGAAAGTATACTTTTCCATGACTTCTTGCCTTCACCGAACAGGTCTACATGAACATGATGTCCGGGAATACACATGAAAGGAACAAGATGGATCTTGCTGATTCCCCGGTCCAAAAAGTGGGAGCCAAGTTCCGCAGGCCCTGACTTGTCCATAAGTGTACCCACAAGCACATTGGGCAGGGAGCGTGAAAGCAAACCCTCAAGCGCCATATAGGCGGTATGCCCTTTATGATATGTTCCGTGTCCGATAAGGATAACCCCTTCATCTTCCTTTCGATCCGACGGCAGATAGCCGGACACAGCCTGTACGGTCCGGTCAAGGTCCTCCATCTTGTAAAGCATAGGAACACCCAAGGTTACCCGGCTAAGTCCCTTGCGGGGATGGCACATGGAGCGGGCCTGCTGCTCCACCCAGTCATATTCAACTCCGGGCAGGGTATGCAGGGACTGCACCGCCACATGACTGAACCCGTCATCGATCATTCGCGAAAGCGCTTCTGCAACGGAAAAGGCAGGGATACCGCGACTGCTCAATTTCCTGCGGATGCGGTTTGCAGTGAAAGCCCAACGGACATCCATATCCGGGAATCTTTCCCGGACTTCATCCTCAAATCTCTCATAAAGATAATGGGTCTCGGGCAGAGCGCAGCCAAAAGCTGTCAGCAGAATTCCGGTTTTACCCTCCAACGGTCCGGGAGAATAATCATAGGAATGGCTATGATCCCCGTGATGGTGATCACAATGATCGTGACCGTGGCATCCGTGCGCGCATTCTCCGCCGGAAGCAGGGTCATGAGCATGAGGGTTGCCAGTGTTCTTTTCTGTATCAAGATGCATAAATACTCTCTCCTATTTAATCTGATATTCGGACAGGGAAATCTATCAAAAACAACTTCAGGTCTCCCTGTGCACCATAGTGCAACGCACCGATCTCCCCGGTTCAATCTCAATTAGTCTACTGACACCCTTTGTGCATTGAGGTGCGGAGTGCTTACAGTAAACAGCAAAGGGGCATCCATTTTCCGTACCTTGCCTGCTTTCAAGATCCATGAAATCATTCACGAACTGTGATTCTGCGTGATTTTCGTCGGCAAGGAGCAGCTTCGTGTACGGATGCAGAGGTTTCTCAAAGACTTCTTCCGCCGGTCCGGTCTCCACAAACAGCCCTCCGAGCATAACAGCCACTTCATGAGCCATGGCCCTCACCGAACCCAGATCATGGGATATATAAAGATATGAGACTCCATTGTTCTCTTGAAAGGATTGCAGCAGGCTAAGAATCTGGGCCTGAATAGAACGATCCAGCGATGAGACTGGTTCATCGGCAATAACCAATGCCGGGGAAAGAGACATAGCCCTTGCGATCCCTATGCGTTGACGCTGCCCGCCGGACATCTCGTGCGGATGGCGCTGTAGCAGGTCCGGCACCAGCCCGACCATGGAAAGCAATTCGGGCAGTCGCTCTTCGGCTTCACTACGAGGCAGGCCATGGAGCAATAGAGGTTCCAGCAGCAGGTCACGGGCGTTGAAATTCGGGTTAAGCGAACCATCCGCATCCTGAAAAACCACCTGTATATTTTTGCGCAAGGCCTTTCTATCCCAGCGGGCAAAATTTTTGCCCCCGAATATTATGGAACCGGAATCCGGCTTGAGCAGCCCCGCTGCCATACGAGCCAAGGTGGTCTTTCCACATCCTGATTCTCCGATAACGGCAAGAGTCCTTCCCGGCGCAATATTCAGAGAGATCTCTCTTACCGCCGTATTGACCTGCCTGAAAAAGAACCCTGACCCGTAGCTCTTGCGCAACCCCTTAATCTCAATCACTGATGGTTGTGACAACGCACCCCTCCATTGAATTCCGGAACAACTGAAGCACACTGTGCACAGGAGCAGTTACATCTGGGCTGAAACCTGCATCCGCAGGGCAGATCGGTCAGAGCCGGAGGATTTCCCGGTATCGGTTCAGGCTTCTCCCCACCCATGGAACGACGCAATGCCGATGCGTAGGGATGCTTCGGACTATCCAGTACTTGCCCGGCTGGACCAACCTCAAGAATCTGTCCGGCATACATAACTGCAGCGGTCTCACAAAGCCTGCGGGCGGCTTCCCAATCATGGGTAATACACAAAAGAGCGGCCCCGGTCTCATCAAGGCAATCCCGCAACAACGTTAGGATACTGCGCCGTACAGTTGGGTCGAGGGCGGTGGTCGGTTCATCAGCCACAAGCAGAGCAGGATCTTTGGCCAGAGCCATGGAAATCATAACCCGCTGCCTCATGCCGCCTGACAATTGATGCGGAAACTGCCTGTATCTTTTTCGGGCTTCGGGTATGCGGGCCAGATCAAGAAGACGCAACGCCCTGCTCTTTGCATCCCGCCTACTGCAACCACGGCTTAGCCTGACCACCTCAGCGACCTGCCACCCCACAGGAAAAAGCGGGTTTAGGTAAGCCGAGGGCTGTTCAAAAATCATCCCAATGCCCTGACGCCTGACCATCCGCATTTCTTTTTCCGGGATCTGCAACAGATCTACGCCCTGAAACAGAACCTCGCCGGCCAATTTAGCCCCGGGAGGGAGCAAGCGCAGCAACGACAAAGCCAGAATAGTTTTTCCGCATCCGGATTCACCGACAAGGCATGCCTTCTCTCCGCGCCTAAGGCTGAAGCTCACCTCATCCACGGCCCGGACAATGCCGTCCACAGATTGAAAATGAACTTTCAAGTTCCTGATTTCAAGCAACGATCCGGTTTCCAAGCACATTTTATTCATGCAATTAATCCTCAGGACACAGTTTGCATTTTGCGCCAGTCTGAAAGGTTGCTGCGCGGATCAAGCATGTTCCGCAATCCTTCCCCCAGCAGGGTAAAACCAAGAACACTGACTGAAATCGCCGCCATTGCTGAAAGGGAAATGTGAGGGGCAGCTTCAAGCACTGGTATTCCTTTAATGAGCATAGTTCCCCACTCCGGAGTCGGTGGCTGCACCCCCAACCCCAGAAAACCCAGTCCGGCGATGTGAATGACCTTGCTGCCTATACCCAGTGTGGAAATAGTTACCACAGAGGGCAAAACTCCGGGCAGGATGCAATATCGAAGAATGTAAAGAGGCCCCGCCCCGATAGCCCGACTGGCTTCAACATATCCGCATTCACGCAGGGCTAAAGCTTTAGATCGGACAACTCTGGCATATTTGGGCCATCCCGGCAGTCCTAAAGCTATAACCAGACTGGTCGTGCTCGGCCCCATGATACTGATGGTAATAAGGGCCATGACAAAACCCGGAAAAGCAAAGAAACAATCGGTGATCCGCATAAGCAAAGCATCGAGGGGGCGGAAATAAGCGGCGCACACACCAAAGAGAGTTCCCACCAAAGCAGCCATGGCTGTGATGGAAACAGCCAGACCAAGCGACGGGCGCAATCCGTGAATAATGCGGCTGGCAACACAACGCCCCAGCTTGTCCGCCCCAAGAGGAAACTCCTCACTCGGTCCCTCCAGCCTATGGGCGAGATGCTGCCGATCCGGATCATGCGGAGCTATTTCAGAAGCAAAGATCGCGCAAAACATAAGGCCAAGACATAGAACCAGCCCGATCAGCATACCGGGGGTGAATCGGCTATCCTGCATGACTAAGCCCCTCCCGGATTCTCGAATCAAGCCCTGCCTGAATTATATCCACGGCAAGATTGATTAGGACATAGATGCAGGCAATGACCAACACACATCCCTGAACAACATAAATATCGCGGGCCTTGACCGCCTCAACCAACAGACTGCCCAGACCGGGCCAGAGAAAAATTGATTCAACAACCACAGCTCCGCCGAACAGATACCCCATCTGCGCTCCCAGATAGGTCAGTACCGGAGGAAGCGCATTCTTCATAGCGTGGCGTCCGGTTACACGGCACTCCCCCATGCCCTTTGAGCGTGCGGTGATTACATACTTTTCCTCAAGAGCCTGAACCATACATGTACGCATCAACCGCGTGGTTATCCCGGAACTGGAAATAGCCAGAGTCAGTGCCGGAAGAATCAGGTTTGCTATTGATCCGTATCCAGCAACAGGCAGCAAATCCATTTGCACGGAAAAGATCAGGAAAAGTATGATTGCAATGCAAAAATCCGGAATAGAAACGACCGCCAGCGACCCGGCCATTGTGGCTTTATCCACCCACGTTCCGGACATAGAGGCGGAAAGGGAACCGAGAGGAAGAACGATAAACAAGGCCAGCAGAATTGCTGTTCCCGCCAGCAGCGCGGATGGCCCCAAAGCCTGCTTTATCTCGGAAACCACGGTCTGTCCGGTTTGGTAGGAGCGGCCAAGATCCCCTCCAACAGTTCTCTTGAGCCAACGCCAGTACTGGACATGTATAGGCCGATCCAGCCCCATTTCCTTCTCAAGCTCCAGCACAGCAGCCTTCGGAGGTGTTTCCGATTCGGTTAATGAACGCAGAGCTATTTCAGCCGGATTCCCCGGACTGAGTACCAATGACAGAAAAGCCGCAACGCTGACCCCGAACATAACCGGAGCCAGCGATGCGATTCTTTTTATTATAAACAAAAACACTGTTACTTTTTCAGGATAACGGTTTCCAGATGATAGCTGCTTTCAGTAGGATGCATTGTGTACCCTTCAACACCTTTGGCCACAGCATCCACATTCACATAGTAGTTGAGGAATATCATGGGAACTTCCTCCATGAGTATTGCCTGAACCTGATCATAAATGGACTTGCGTTCAGCCTGTTTGAAAACTTTTCTGCCTTCCAGCAGCAGTTCATCAACTTTGGGGTTACTGAAATGGTAAGCACCCCAGCCCTTTTTAACAGTGTTGGCAGAATAGTAGTCCTTCATAAGATTGTAATCCGGGTCAGGAACAAACAGCAGCCCACGTCCGACGAGGAACATATCGAAATCGCCTCTGTTGCGAATTGACTGTGCTGCGTCAACCTGAGTCACAACCAGTTCGACATCAAAACCGACATCATTCAACTGAGCCTGCATAACTTCAGCTGTGGGCGGCAGTGCTGCACGCTCAGGATAAGTAACCAGCTTGACCTTAAGCTTCTTACCGTCTTTCTCTCTTACGCCATCGCCGTCAGCATCCTTCCATCCGGCCTGATCGAGAAGCTTCTTTGCTCCTGCCTGATCAAAAGAAAAACCTTTCAACTTATCATTCGCCCAATAAACCATGGGAGGATATAAAGTAGTTGCGGATTCCCCCATTCCCTCAAGTACATACTTAACAAGGTCATCACGGTTTACGGCCATACTGGCTGCCTTGCGCACGAGGACATCAGTAAAAGGCCCTTCAGCCATATTCAATGCCACAATACGGCAACGACCGACTGCTGTTCTGAAAACTTCAAATTTATCAGACTTCTCCATTGATGCGACAGAGTCAGGAGGCAGGATCATAGCGATATCCAGATCTCCGGCGCGGAGCATGCCCATCCGGGTAATGGCATTGGGAACGCCTCGATAAACCACCTTGGCGATCTTTGCCTTTTCCCCCCAGTAATCGGGGTTGCGCTTGGTGATAACGTGATCCTTCACTTTCCAGCTTTCAAAGATAAAGGGGCCGGTTCCCACAGGATTAACAATTTCACCGGCAGAATCAAAAGAAGACATTGCCAGAGGAGAAGTTTCCCCCATGGACAGATATGCTCCCAGCGGAGCGAAAGGCTCGGAGGTCTTCAGCACGAGAGTGTGATCATCGGGTGCTTCAATGTTTTCGAGAGGTACGGCTTTGAGCAGGGAACCTTTTTTCTGCAAACGCTCCAGACAGAATTTAACAACTCCGGCACTGAGAGGTGTTCCATCGTGAAAAGCGATTCCCTCACGAAGTTTGAAAGTCCAGGTGGTCTTGTCCGGAGAAACTACCCATGACTCTGCCAGTCCAGGCTTCAGCTCCAGATCTTGACCCACTTCGATTAAATTTTCAGTAACTCCCAGACGCTTAAACACATACCCGGCTTTTTGAATGTCCAAGGTTTTGGGTCCCCATGGACCAGCAACATTCAAAACATTTTCAGCGGCAAACACAGCCGAACCCAGCACAACAACCATACACAGGCTCAGCATAAATATTTTAAGGGACAGGCGACAGCTCAGTAACATGAATCCTCCATCTTGATTAATTTGTTGACACGCTAATAAAAAAAGTGACATGAATCAAGCATTAAAAATCATATCAACATCAATAAAGACATCATAGATAACCACAATCAATAACAGGAGCTGATGATGAATCTGCAAAAAACTACATCATGGAAAGAAATCTGGAGTGACCAGATGGAGGACATGGCTGCCCGGAGTGACACGGGCTATTGGAACCGAAGAGCCGAAGATTACAATGATTTTATCACATCAAGCAGATTCGGATATGGCAAGAAGATGTGCGAAACCCTAACTGAAGAGGGTGTTATAGATACAAATTCATCAGTTCTTGAAATCGCATCAGGAGTGGGAGCAGTAACACTCCCCCTTGCCCGCCACTCAAAAGAAGTGATTGCAGTAGAACCGGCCCAGTCCATGGCGGACCTACTAGAAGCCAATTCCGACTCCGCCGGGGTCAAAAATATAAGAATTGAAGTTACGGATTTTGCTTCATTTGCCGCTCAAGCTCAGGACAACAGCTACGACCTAGTCTTTCTCTGCCATGCAGCATGGCAATTCCCTGACATTGAGGAGCTGATCAATGAAATGAGCAGAATTTCGCGCGGCTTCTGCTGTCTGGCGGACACTATGGGAATGGGGGATGCCGAGAATCATCAGATGCAACGCAAACTGGGGATCAATGCACCGGAACTGGACCGATCCCTGTATCTTTACAATATATTGAATGAACTGGGCAGACCTGCAGACCTGTCCAACGTCAGTTACATCATGCGCCGCTCCACGGATTCAGCAAGATCCATGTGGACAAATCTCGTTTCTAAGTATCGTACGGTTTCAGCCGAAGACAGCGAACTCATTGAACAGCACGTGAACACCCAAAGCAATTCCGGATTTTACGAAGTCCCGGCAGTCATGTCGTTGATGTGGTGGAGGGCATAGTGAATAAGGAGGTAAGCATGACAGAGAAAACAATGGATGAGAAGCAAAGTGTAAAGTATTGGGATACCCTTTGGGCCGAACGCTGGGATACCCGCGAAACAATGTATGTGGGCAATGCCCATCTAAACTACTGGCAGGCCAGAGCTGAAGATTTCTCTGTAGGACGCAAAGCCTGCGACTATGACTTCGGACGCAGTATCCTTTCCGCCCTCGGCTCAAGACTGCCGGAGCAGGCCGAAGTGCTGGATGTCGGCTGCGGCCCGGGCAGCATACTAGTGCCCATGGGACAAGCCGGACACCGGGTAACAGCAGTAGAACCCGCTGAAAAAATGATCGGGCAACTGCGGGCCAACGCGGACTCTGCCGGAGTAGATCAATATGAAGTAATCCCCAAAATCTGGCAGGACGTAAACACCAACGGCCTTAAAGATTGTTTTGACCTCGCTCTTTCCGCCATCACCATGTGGATGTTCCGCGATTTGCGGGTGCAGCTGGAACGTCTGGAATCGGTATCACGCAACCTCTGCTGTGTTGTGGGCGGTGCCGGAGGGGAAACAAGCGGACACAGCGACGGCATGTGGAATTCCATCATGGGTGATGTTCCGCAGCCCGGATATTCCGAGTTCCCCCTGGCCTACAACCTTCTCTACGCCATGGGCCGACAACCGGAAGTCCGTATTGTGAACTACTCCACCCAAAGATCTGCTGAAAGCAAAATACATCAACAGAAACTCTTCTATGCAAAATACACAAAAATTACCCCGCAAACGAAAGAACTGATTGAGCAGAACGTTATGTCCTCCGCACAGGACGGTATTGTCCATGAAAACTGCAAAGCATCCGTGATTTTCTGGAAAAGCAGATAAAGGTTAGACTTGGTAGTTGCCAAAACACCCTCAAAAACACAGCGTTTTGTACACTTATTTGTGGACAATTTGCGTGCAGAGCAATTACCCATTCTTCTTCAAATATTTGCTCACCGCCTGCCGGGTAACCCCGATAAGCTGGGCTGCTGAGGACTGATTGCCCTTAGTGCGGCGCAGGGCTTCATCAATAAGTCTGGCTCGGACTTCTTGCAAAGTAGGTAGGCGGATACCGAAAGTAACGCTTTCTTCAGAATCAGAAACCGGAGCAACTGTTTCAAAGGATTCTCCCGGCACTACCAGCAGTTTTTTGAAGTGCTCAGGCTTAACTTCTTTGTAACCGCAGATGCTTGCGGCATCATGAACCAGATGCTGTAATTCGCGCACATTTCCCGGAAAAGGATAGTTATCCAGAAAAGCAGAAAGCTCATGAACATCCGCTTCAACTTCGCTGGATGTTTCAGCTTGAACGTCATTAAGAAAATGGGAAATTAGCAACGGCAGATCTCCTCTGCGTTCCCTTAGCGGCGGGATATTCAACATGTGCCCGCGCAACCGGAAGAACAAATCCTTACGAAATTTGCCCTGCTCCTGCATAGCGATAACCGACTGGTGGGTGGCGGTAATGATCCGGGCGCTGGAACGCTTAGCCATATCCGACCCCAGCGGCATAAACTCGTGTTCCTGCAACAAACGCAACAGCTTGGTCTGGGAAGCCGGACTGAGGTCCCCGATTTCATCAAGGAACAGAGTGCCATTCTTGGCTTTTTCCACCAAACCGATACGTGCTTCAGTAGCTCCGGTAAATGCTCCTTTCTTGTGCCCGAAGAGGGTATCCGAAAAAACATTGTCATCCAGCCCGGCAACATTAACCGCTACGAAATCGCCCTTGCGTCCGCTGGCATTATGCACCGCTCTCGCAATAAGTTCCTTTCCAACCCCGGACTCCCCGGTAACCAATACCGGACGGGAGGTCTCAGCAATTGCTTCAATATATTTGAAGATGGAGATCATATCCTTATGCGCAGTGACAATCTCAGAGAAGACTTCCGGACGATCCGGTAAATCCTTGAAAAAACGCTGTTGCAGGGAATTGTTCTCCTGTCGTAGCTCGAAAATCTCAATGGCGTGGCGGATTCCGGCGATAAGCGTATTACGGTCCTCGGTCTTGACGATAAAGTCGAAAGCACCCTTGCGGATACAATTGACCACGGCTTTGATCTCGTTCAGCCCGGAAATAACCAGCACCGGAAGTTCTGGATGCTCCTCAACAATCTGCGGGATAAGTTCTTCTCCGGAAACTCCGGGCATCATCAGGTCCACCGCCACGGCGCAGAACTGACGCTGGGCAAGCGTTTCCATGGTCTTGGTGCCGTCATTAAGCAAAACGACATTATCAATTCCCTGAGAACGCAGGGTGGCCCGAAAACTTTGCAGCCACGAATCTTCATCATCAATCAGTAATAGTGGGTATCTGGGTGTCAGTCCTGTACTTTTATTCATCATTTTCCCCGTCAGTGATTACCGGAATTGAAAATTTGGCAATGGTCCCGCCGTCTGGATTAGCGAAGAATTCCAAGCTGCCGCCATGTTCCTGCACAATGGTCGAAGATACGGACAACCCCAGCCCGGTACCCCCGCTGGTCCGCTTGGTGGTAAAAAACGGGTCGGTGATCTTCTTCAAATGCTCTTCAGCAATGCCGACCCCTTCGTCACAAACTACAATCTCAACAAGCTTTTCACGTTCAACATACTTGGAAGAAAGAAAAATCCCCTGATTGCGGTCAGTGAGGGCTTCGCAGGAATTGACCAGCAAGTTGATCAACACCTGCGAAAGACGCTGTGAATTACCACGAACCTGCGGCAAATCATCCACAAGATCCAGCTCAAAACGAACAGTTTTATGGCTGATCAGATTTTCCAATAGGCGCAAGGAATTATTGATAACATCCACAAGATCAACTTCCCACATCAGCTCACCGGGTTCCAACCGCGAGTAATCCTTCAGGCTGTTCACTATCCCGCTGATACGGCTGGCACCTTCCTGCATACGGGCCAGCAAATCAGGCATGAAGCTGCGCAACTCGTTATATTCCAGCCCGCCAGCAAGGAAATCTCCATTCTCATGGTAATAATCTTCAAGAACAGGGGTGATATCACGCCAGATTTCATCCAGCAGAGGCAAGTTCAAGGTCATGAAGCTGTTCGGATTATTGATTTCATGAGCCATGCCGGAAACCAAGACTCCCAGTGAAACCATTTTGTCGGCTTGGATTAGCTGCTGCTCTTTTTCCTTGGCCTGCCGCTCCGACTCCACCCGTTCGGTAATGTCGCGTATCGCGCAGACCCCGACTCTCTCGCCCTGAAAAATAATCTCCCGCTGCTGAATTTCACAAATAAGCATGCGCCCGTCGCGGCTGCGAAAACTGGCCTCAAAACGGGATTTACGGTTCTTCGCCGTATGAAAACGGACTGTATCGCGGCTGTCAGGATCAGCAAGATCATCAATATTCAGTCCGGCAAATTCCTCCTGAGAGTAACCGAACAGTCGCTGCCCGGCCCGGTTGGTGGTCAGGATTTCACCTTCATGATGGATAAAAATAGCCTCAAAAGTTGACTGGGCAAGCTGGCGGAAACGCTCTTCACTTTCGCGCAGAGCCGCCTCAGCCACCCGACGGCGCGCAATGGCTTGGGCCTGTAAAAAGTTCTTTCGGGCCAGAATGGAAATCTGGTTGGCAATAAGGCAAAGAGCATTGCAGACACTCAAGAACTGTTCCCGGGACATAACGGGGACTTCTTCCAGTGCCTCCATGAATTCATCTTCATCTGCACCTATTTCATGAGCATACTTTTTAATTCTGTCGTCGTTGATCGGCGGACAACGAACCTGCCCGATGATCCAGTTGGCAATATGGCGGTCACCGACATAGAAACTGGTTCCACCGTCCCAGAGCCCACCACTCAAACATGGACGCATGATCGGTTCCAGCGGGCTTTTGGTCCCAAAAGAGGCATCGGAACGCATGCAGTTCTTTAAACCCTTTTCAGTCTTGCGGATAACATCATTGCAAAGGCGGCAGAAACGGCTGGGGCGGGTAATAGGTCTACCATCAAGGTCAGTAATAATTGAAGCTACGTTGGTGGCTTCAGAAAAGGCATCCTGAATACGCTGAATGGCTTCAACATCAAAATAATCCTCGAACCTGTACTCCCTGCCGTTCTTTTCAAGATCAGTAAAACGGGAATTAAGATTACAATCCTTCCCGAAATCACCGCAAAGGGTACGGGTTGCCTCAAGCTCAGCCACCCTGCCACGCAAGGTGTTCAGCTCTTCAATGAAGTCCTCATGAACATCGGTCTTTTTATCTTTATCTAATTCCATTTCGACTAAACCTTCTTCTACATCCCACAGCATTTTCAATGCCAGCCATGAAATCGCCTGCAAACAAGGTAAACACATCCCTCTCTTCTGCGCAAATCATCCCTTCTGCTCTCAAAACAGCCTTAAATGACAACCTTGGTCAACCAAATGTCAACCAAACGAACATTAACAACATAACCAACTATAAATATTTAACTATTCTGACACAAAATCTATTTACGACCATACCCGTGTCAACCTGCGCTGACATCCCATTTTCAGCTCAATTATGCCCAAAAAGTCACCAAAGAGAGCTAACCTACTGCAATTCAAAATAGAACCACTCATGGCACGTTTTTCTCTTTAAGGAAGTCCGTAACGCGATGGAAGGTGAATAGAATTTTCAAATTTTAACTAAAGGAAAACCGATGCCGGTAACAACAGAAATTGCGCTGCGCATGGTCGCTGCCGCACAAAAAAAAGCGGATGAAATCGGTGTCCCCATGGTCATCGCCGTGGTTGATCAGGGTGGTAATCTTCTTGCTCAGGTCCGCATGGATGATGCCCTTCTAGTGAGTATCGACCTATCCCTGAACAAGGCCTACACCGCCGTAGCCGCAAAAATGAGTACCGAAACCCTATGCTCGGTAAGTCAACCCGGCGGAGAACTCTACGGCATCCACAACGCAGACAATGGACGCATTGTCATTTTCGGCGGGGGACTGCCCATTGAAGAAAACGGAAAAGTAATCGGTGGAATAGGTGTCAGCGGCGGAAGTGTGGCTCAAGACACAGCTTGTGCGGAAGCAGGTCTCGCAGCTTATTAATAAATTTTAAATTTAAGGAATAGAATCATGACCAAGAACAAACCCAGCGTTGAAATCCCCAAAACCGTCGGCGCATCCGGCAGAGTAACCAAAACCCTTGACCGTTTCCTGAATACCGCCCCGGCAGTCTGCGCCGAACGTGCGGTGCTGATCACTGAATCCTACAAGGAAACCGAAGGCCAGCCCATGGCCATCCGCCGCGCCAAGGCTCTGGAAAAAATTCTTTCCGGCATGTCAATCTTCATTCAGGACGATGAGCTCATCGTCGGTAACCAGTGCTCCATGCCCCGCTCCGCGCCCATCTTTCCTGAATTTTCCTGCAAATGGGTTGAAGAAGAACTGGACCGCCTTGAAAAAAGAACCGCTGACGTATTCCTCATTTCCGAAGACGTAAAAGCCAAACTGCGCGAAGCTTTCACCTACTGGGACGGCAAGACTGTTAACGAAATCGCATCCCAGCTTATGCCTGCCGAATCCCTCGAAGCGCACAACGATGTTGTCTACACCGTTGGTAACTACTTCTATAACGGCGTAGGACACATCTCCGCCAACTACGAGAAAGTGCTCAACGTCGGTATCAACGCCATCATCAAGCAGGCTGAAGACAAACTGGCTACCCTTGATTTCGCAGACGGTGAACAGCTCAACCAGATGCATTTCCTCAATTCAGTCATCACTGCTAATAAAGCAGTTGTCGCTTTTGCCGAACGCTTTGCCGATCTGGCTGAAAAAATGGCTTCCGCCTGTGAAGAGCCGACCCGCAAAATCGAACTCAATGAAATCGCCCGCATCTGCCGCAAAGTTCCGGCCCAGCCCGCAGAGAACTTCCAGGAAGCATTGCAGGCCTTCTGGTTCGTACATCTGGTCATCCAGATCGAATCCAACGGCCATTCCATTTCTCCCATGCGTTTTGACCAGTACATGAATCCCTTCCTGCAGAAAGACGATATCTCCATCGAACAGGCTCAGGAAATGCTGGACATGCTCTGGATCAAATTTGCTGAACTGAACAAGGTCCGCGATGAAAACTCCACCATGGCCTTCGCTGGATACCCCATGTTCATGAACCTGATCGTAGGTGGACAGAAGCGCGACGGTTCCGATGCAACCAACGCCATGTCCTACCTCGTTCTGCAGGCCGGAGCTAACACCAAACTGTACGCTCCTTCCCTGTCCATCCGCATCCATGAAGGCACCCCCGATCCGCTTTACAAAAAGGCAGCAGAACTAAGCCGCATGGGTATGGGGTACCCCGCATACTACAACGATAGAGTTATCGTACCCGCACTGCTGGCCCGTGGTCTTGAGCGTGAAGATGCCCGGGATTACGGTATCATCGGTTGTGTTGAGCCTCAGGTGGGCGGCAAGACCGAAGGCTGGCATGATGCAGCTTTCTACAACATGTCCAAAATCATCGAGCTGGCCCTCAATGATGGTGTTGACCAGCGTACCGGAAAGCAGATCGGACCCAAATCCGGCAAGATGGAAGAGTTCAAATCCTTTGAAGACGTCATGGAAGCATACACCCAGCAGACTTCCTACTTCGTCAAGCTCATGGCTGCCGCTGACAACGCAGTAGACATGACTCACGGCAAGCATTGCCCGCTGCCCTTCCTTTCTTCACTCGTTGATGATTGCATTGCCGAAGCCAAATCCTTGCAGGAAGGCGGAGCGCACTACAACTTCACCGGACCTCAGGGCGTAGGTGTTGCCAACGCAGGTGACTCCCTGACCGCTATCAAGAAAATGGTTTTCGATGAAGAAGCCATCACTCTCAAAGACCTGCATGCAGCACTGGCCAACGACTTCGAAGGTCAGGAAGACCTGCGCATGATGCTGATCAACCGTGCACCCAAATACGGCAACGATGACGATTACGCTGATGAAATCGCCAAGGAAGCCGCGCTGATCTACTGCGAGGAAGTTAACAAGTACACCAACCCCCGTGGCGGTAAATTCCAGCCCGGTCTGTACCCCGCTTCCGCAAACGTGCCCCTCGGTTCCGTGGTTATGGCAACCCCTGACGGACGTAAAGCATGGTCACCGCTGGCAGACGGCGTATCGCCCATCTCCGGTTACGATTCCTGCGGTCCCACTGCATCCGTACTTTCGGTTGCCAAGCTGGACCACGAAATCGCTTCCAACGGAACCCTGCTGAACCAGAAGTTCCACCCCTCCGCCATCGAAGGCGAAAAGGGTCTGGAAAACCTCAAGGCCGTTACCGAAGCATACTTCCAGAACGGCGGGTTCCACGTGCAGTACAACGTCATCAGCCGAGACACCTTACTCGATGCTCAGGCCAACCCTGAAAAACACAAAGGACTCGTTGTCCGCGTAGCTGGATACAGCGCATTCTTCACCGCGCTCGATAAATCCCTGCAGGACGACATTCTCGCACGTACTGAACAGAACTTCTAAAGAAGATGCCTCCGGCGGCTGGGGAAGGGGAAACTCTTGCAAGAGTTTCCCCTTCCCCAGACCCTATCCCCTTCAGAACCTTTTATTAGGCTTCGCCGATGGGGATGGCATTTTCTGCGTAGAAATTAAGAACGAATATTCCCTATTAAAACGTTTTGGGATTCTTAAACCCTTTTGGAAAAGGGTTTAAGGCCCCCGGCAGGGCGCCCCGCGAGGTCGCCGAAGGCAAATTTTATGAGATGGAAAGAACGGCAGCATAAATTCAGTTTAGACGACAAGGACAAGGCTAATCTTACGGGACTGGTCTTTGATATTCAGCGTTTTGCTGTGCATGACGGTAACGGTATTCGCACACTGGTCTTTTTGAAGGGCTGCCCGTTGCGCTGTAAATGGTGCCAGAACCCGGAATCCATGAGCAGTAAACCTGAAATTATGCGCATCCCGCACCACTGTATCAGCTGTGTGAAGTGCGCTACCCTCTGCCCGGAACAGGCCATTGAATACCGAGAAGACGGAGTATTCATTGACCGCGACAAATGTACCTATTGCGGTGAATGTGTTGAAAAATGCTACGCTGGATCCATGACCATTGTCGGGCGCTATCTGACTGTGGATGAGGTCATGGAAGAAGTGGAACGGGACCGCCCGTTTTACAATACTTCAGAAGGTGGAGTCACTTTTTCCGGCGGCGAACCGACCATGCAACCCGCATTTTTAATTGCAGCACTGAAAGATGCAAAAGAGCGGGGATTACATACCGCAATTGAATCCTGCTGTTTGTGCTCCCCTAAAACCTTTACCAAAGTTTTGGAATACACAGACCTAGTGCTCACCGACATCAAGCATATGGATTCAAACCGCCATAAGGAACTAACCGGAATGCCCAACGAGCAGATTCTGGAAAACATCCGCATGGCTGCAAAGATGGGTAAGAAACTGCGCATCCGCATCCCGCTCATTCCTGGCTGTAATGATTCGGAAGAAAACATCGAAGCAACTGCTAAGTTTGTGGAGTCGCTCGGCGAAAGTGTCGAAGGGCTGGACATCCTGCCCTACCATCGTCTTGGCGAACCCAAATGGGAACAGCTTAACCGTGAATACGCTCTCAGCGGAGTTAAGCCCCCGGAACGGGAGCATGTCTTAAATTTGAAAGCAATCGTTCTGCCGCACTGTCCTAATGTTTCAGTGGGAGGTTAGGCGAAAAGCCTCACTGCTTACACACTGTGAGGTTAATTTGCATTAAGATGGTATATCTAAAACAAAATGAATTCAGGTATCTTTAAAAAGTGAGAAAGGTCCTGTCGAAAGACAGGGCCTTTCTGAGTTTGTTTACCAATTCACAAAAAAAATTTATTCACCGCTTAAAACAAAACAGACCAAAAGGATTTAGCGATAGATATGAATGAATTAATGAACTGCACCAGACACCTGAAGGGATACAAAAAAAACATCGTTGCCTCAGCTACAGGACTTGGTTTTATCAGTGATTTTTTACAGCCGCTGGCATCTTTTTCAAAATGGATATTAATCATCTGCGTAGTAATTTGTGCTTTATGTGCACCTTTTTTGGCATTCAGTAAGCACCGTAAACGCGCAATCAGTGTTTATGTTTATGCACTGCTCATGTGTTTAATTTGTGGTCCACTCTATTCTGTCCAGATATCAGGATATTCAGACTACGGAATCTTCGCCTACATCTTCCCTAAAGTGCATACTCTTCAAGATGAACTCGGCATAAGCAAAAAACTCGACAACATTTCAGCTGATGTAAAAATTATAAAAGAAGATGTTTCAGACATAAAAACTGAAGTAACAAAATCATTTCGCGGAAATGAGCTGTTAACACTGGTTAAGAAAAGAGATAAAGCCGGGCGGATAGATTTATTAGGTGAAATGAAAAGATACAGAGTGACGGGAGAGATAAGCTCAAACGACTTTATGAAAATTTATTCTTTATACCCCGTTAATTATAGAAAACAATTAGCAAGCTTTCTTTACGCAAACATTGAGCCCAATTTAACTGCAGAACAATTTTTCACCGGTTTTAAGCTAAGCAAACCTGCCTCACACTGGGCAACATTAATGCAACCCAAAGTAGGGAAAAAATTCAGCAGTACAGAGCTAAAAAAATATATGCCCTACATTCCTGTTGAGATTCGTAAATCTGTTTTAAGCAGCATCCTTGCTCAAACAAAAATTACAACAGTGCAGGAAGGGATATATTTCTCCAAAATGTTCGGGGAGGACTCTCTTATACCTTTGTTTATAAGCAAGAACTACCTGACCCTGAGCCCTTCAGAGTTAATTAATCTTTTTGTTAAGCACCCAAGGATATGCAATAAAAATGCACATTCTCTCATTCATCACACTAAATACATAGATGCAGCCACTGCTAAGAAACTAATACAGCAGTGTAAAGTTGATCCAATTATGATACTTACACTTATCCGTTCTGCCAACAACGGCAAGTCTTCTCCCCCTGAAGATATCAACTCGCTGAAAGCAGTTATCAACAGTGAATTCGTATGGAAAACCGGTTTTAATACATTATTTAAGTAAAGAAGCAACAAACACACGAAACAATAAAAAAGCTCCGATTCAATATGAACCGGAGCTTTTTAACTTTGACTTAAGTGCCCCTGCCAAAAGACCGGGTTTTTTAATCATTCCAAAACAACGGGACACCGTCCCGGCGACGGCTAAACCAGCTCAGACTTCCTGAACTTCAAAGCCAAGCCAGCAATCACCAACAGGACCACATCCCGGATGATAGTCATCTGCATGTCAGAGGCACTAGAGGCGTCGGTAGAGAAACAACCACAAGCCACGTCTATGCCCCGGTAGAGGTTGGCTGAAAGAGCTGCGATGAAGACGAGCAGCATGGCTACCAGAATCGCTACGGCTGCATCTACAAACAAACCGCAAACCAGCATAGCTCCGCAAACAAATTCCAGCCACGGCAGGAAGAATGCCACCGGGCCGATCATTATTTCAGGCAGAATCTGATAATTCTTAATGATCTCAGCGAAAGCCAATGGATCAACAATCTTATCCAGACTGGCGACAATAAATACAATCCCGAGAATGATGCGGGGTAATGATCTGAACTCCATTAGTTTGCCTCCAAATCCATTCCGGCTCCGATCCAGCCGTCTATGCCTTCAGTGTATACGGTCACGTCCCTGAAGCCCTGCTCCACCAACTTCTTGGCTACAATAAGACTCTTACCACAGGAAAGACCATCACAATAAACAATCACCGGAAGGGCACGATCGATCCGGGCTACCTGAGCCGCGAATGCATCCCCTTCCAGATCGACAGGGATATTTAATGCACCGGGGATATGCCCCATGGCAAATTCCATATCGCTACGGGCATCCACGAAATAATATTTCCCGGGCACATAGTCCTGCAACAAGTCAGTAGAGCTGGCTTCCCCTATTTCTGGAGGCTGCGGATGACTAAGCTCCGCAAGTGTATACGATTTGGAACGGGCCGTATTAAACGCTACAGCCAATCCGCCGGAGATGACACAGATTAATACTACTTTGACCAGAAACCCGGTTACTTTACCAAACTTCATTAGATTCGCCTGAGTTCGAATTAATAATTATCCCGCAGGATTTCTTAATAACAATTTGAAAAGATTGCACCGATTCATGCAGGAATGCAAGCGCAGCGCAAGAATAGGGCAATAAAAAAGGGTGTGTTCATGAAGAACACACCCTTCTTTCAGCGAGACCGGACACCCGGGATAAACCGTTACCGCTGCTTCCTTTCGGACCTGACGGGGTTCACAGCGCACCCGCCATCCGGCCTCTCTGTCAAAAAACTTTTCGTCGTTGCGACGAGATGAAATACCTATTGATTCCGGCTGAAACTGTCAAGCCTTATTACTGAAAATTCTAACTTATTTTTAAAATTACTTTAAAAATGGATTGTTACAGATTCTGCAAAATTCGAAAACTGAACGACAACTCTTTATCTCAGCCCTTGTTTCTGCTTAACTATACCGACTCAACCGCAAAAAACAAATCCTAATCCCGGAGAATTAATATGGACGCGAAAAACGTTAAAGATGTTGAAGGCATCAAAGTTCAGCAGATCGGCTACAAAGGTGAAAACCACGAAGTGAAAGGAGTAACCATCCGCTGGCTCTCCAAATCCGGTCAGGACGAAAACGGCCAGCCTGAATACGGCCTGCGTCACTTTACCGTTGAACCGGGCGGAGAAATCCCGGCCCATAATCACTTCTATCTCCAGACTGTCTATGTTGAGAAAGGACAGTTCGAATGTTTTGCTTACGACCCGGAAACCGATGAAGTAGTCGAGAGCAAAATCTGCGGCCCCGGAGACTTCGTATTTTCCGAATGCATGGAGCCGCACGGCATGCGCAACATCAGCGACACCGAAGAAGCAACCTTCCTCTGCTGCATCGGCTGTGTTTATGAGAAGTAATATATAAACTGATAAGAAAGTGCCAGATGCAAGGCACAAGAAAAGGCCCGCTCAGTATCATGACGGGCCTTTCTTTTTAAATGTCGGTGTTGATCCAAATTGCCGGTTTGAATCAGGAGTTAGAGTGTCAATTCTGGAAAACTGCTTACCTTAATAATACATTATGATGCTTTTTTAGCAAGCTGAATTCTATAATTAATTATGTCGTCTACGGTCAGCACGGGCATATCGTGCTTCTGGCCGAATTCAACAATCTCCGGCAGCCTTGCCATGGTTCCGTCAGGGTTGGTCAACTCACAGAGAACACCACAAGGATTGAGACCAGCGAGAGTCATCATATCAACAGTAGCTTCTGTGTGCCCTTCTCGTTCCAGAACACCGCCAGCACGTGCACGCAAGGGGAACACATGTCCGGGCCTGTGCAGGTCATCAGCCTGAGCACCATCGGCAATAGCGGCTTTTACGGTAGTTACACGGTCAGCTGCGGAAACACCGGTGGTCACACCCTCGGCAGCTTCGATAGTGACGGTAAATCCAGTCTGATAGCGACTGGAGTTAGACTCGACCATCATGGGCAAACCAAGCTGCTGGGTCTTTTCCTCGGTCAGGCACAGGCAGACAATACCGCTGCATTCGCGGATCATCATAGCCATCTGCTCGTCACTCAACTTTTCCGCAGAAAAGATAAGGTCGCCTTCATTCTCGCGACTCTCATTATCAGTGACAAGAATTCCACGACCTTCACGCAAAGCCTGAAGACCTTTTTCTACCCTCTCAACAGGGGTACCATACTGGGATAACAGATTCTGATTCATGGTAAATCTCCATATTTCAGTTACCAGAATCAGGGCGATAGAATAGACAGCTGCTCACTAGGGAACAGCGCGCAAGTGTAGGGAAGACCACGTGCGGTAAGACTGTCTCATTCTCTTTCATCCGGACTTTAACCGTCGGCTCCGGAGTCTCACCGGATCTGCTGACCCTTTTCACCGATTGAAAAGGCGCTCGCGGGCTGTCTTTAAATCTTTAAAGAATCACCGCCGGTGGGGAATTTCACCCCGCCCTGAGAATTAAGATGACTTTTTCTACTTAGAAACCCACCCCTTAGTCAAGGAGTTATGACAATAATTTATCCGAGCATAAGTTCTGAAGAATATCCTACTAACCATGTACACAATTTTTTTTTTAATATATTATTGCTATTGAAACGCATTTTTCAGGGTCATTCATACAGCATCTGAAGGGGACAATTATGAAACTTAAGAGCAAGCTCACTATTTTCCAAATAGCAACAATGATTATCTCTATTGCGTCACTCTGTTTCATCTTCATTTATCAACTAAACAAGTATTCTGACCGTGAAATGAAGGCATACCGAGATAAAATCTTCTCCCAGAAACTGGGAGAACTCACGGAACTGGTTAATATGGCGGACAAGACTGTTACTGCATATTTCAATAAGTCAAAGAACATTGAACTACTAAAAAAAGAAAAAGCAGACTCTCTAAAAAAAATCATCGATTCTGTTGCAAGCCAATTGAAAGCCTACAATGAAACCCACTCACAAAAACTTGCCAAGACTGAACTTGCCGAAGAACTCAAAAGACTTGTAAAATCTATCCGCTACGACGGCAGTAACTATATATGGATCAACGATATGGATGCTGCAATAGTGATGCACCCCGTATCAACACATCTCGACGGTAAAAATTTATCCAACATGCAGGATAGCAAGGGCAAATACCTATTCAGGGAAATGGTCAATATCTGCCGTAAAGATGGAGAAGGCATGGTCGACTATTGGTGGAAGAAACCAGACACTCAAAAAGACACTCAGAAAGTATCATATGTAAAGCTCATCCCGGAGTTGGGCTGGGTCATAGGCACAGGGGCATGGGTTGATGACATCACCTCCGAAATGCAAAGAAACGCCCTCACCCAGCTGTCAGAAATGCGCATGCAGGACGGCAACTACTTCTGGGTTAATGATTTGGATGCCAAGATGGTCATGCACCCGATAAAACCTGCTCTCAACGGGAAGGACCTATCCGGATTCAAGGACAAAAAAGGAAAAAACCTTTTCAGGGAAATGGTCGAAGTAGCCAAAAGCAAAGGCGAAGGTACTGTGGATTACTGGTGGGGAAAACCGGGCAAAACCGGAGTATACCCCAAGCTTTCCTTTGTAAAACTTTTCGAGCCTTGGGGCTGGATCATCGGCATGGGCGTATATACTGATGACATTGACCAGGCCCTGGCGCTCAAAAAAGAGGAATTACGCCAGACCATACGCTCCATGATCTTCATGGTTTTCATAGCAGCAGTCATTATTGGGTTGTTGTTAACCGCAGCAGCGACAGCATTTGCCAACAGGATAACCGCCTTGATAGGTGCGGAACCGGCTGAGCTTTCCGATATTGCAGAACAGATGTCACAAGGCAACCTGAACCTCGGGCTGAATGCAGACAATGCCCGAGGCGCCTTCAGGTCTATCGTAAACATGATTTTCGGCATTAAAAAAGTTGTTAACGATGTCCAGCGATCCACTGAAAATGTATCGGCCGGCAGCGAACAGCTTTCAGCCTCAGCACAAGCCCTGTCCCAAGGAGCCAACGAACAGTCCAAGGCGGTTGAGGACCTAACCTCCGCCATCACCCATATGAGCGGCAGCATTCGCGAAACAGCTGAGAATGCGCGTAAGACCGAAAAGATTACCACCATTGCCGCCAAGACCACCCATAATGGCAGTCAGGCTGTTCAGAAGAACCTGATAGCGATGACTGAGATTGCCGATAAGATCAGCATTGTCGAAGAAATCGCAAGACAAACCAACCTGCTAGCTCTCAACGCAGCCATCGAAGCAGCAAGGGCCGGAGAGCACGGCAAGGGATTCGCAGTTGTTGCAGCAGAAGTTCGTAAGCTAGCTGAAAGAAGCAGAATTGCGGCCACGGAAATCAGCGATCTTTCATCAAACAGCCTTAGTATTGCAAAAGAGACTGAACACAACCTAAAAGAGCTTATGCCTGAAATTGAAGAAACGACTAAGCTCATCAGGGGAATAACCGAATCCTGCGACAGACAGGATAGTGAGATAAAAAGTGTACAGCAATCAGCCAATCAACTGGAGATGGTGATTCAACAAAATGCTTCATCCTCAGAGCAAGTGGCGGCTACCTCGGAAGAGCTCTCGGCACAGGCGGAACATCTTCATTCAGCCATACTTTTCTTCAAGCTGGATTAAAAAACAAAAACCCCGTTCCATCTGGAACGGGGTTTTAAATTTTCTATATCCGAAGACTATTCTATTTAAAGCTGTCTTCAAAAAGCTTTTCAATAGCCTTTCTACCGTTATCCTCAAGAAAGCGGGTTCCGGTAGCAGTGAAATGACGATGAGTGATTTTAGGATCGGAACACTCAACCCATTTCTCTTTTTCCCAGCAGAACCACTGATTTTTGTCCTGAGAAAATACAAACAGGGGCTTGTTGCAGATCTTTGCGAACTCAGCGCCCCAGCCGGTTCCACCTTTTACGGTACCGTCTTCGAGGATATTACCAATGATAAAAATCTCGTGGCCGCTATTTACCTGCCAGCAGATGGACTGCAGGACTTTGCGAAAAATAGGAGCGCGGGTAAAGCTGCGGTTCATCAGCTTGGAAACATAAGTCAGGCTGACATCCTTGCTTTCCAGTTCTTTTTCAGTGAGTACACGCAGGCCGCGCTGACGGGCGTTCTGGTGACCTTCAAAACTGTAGTTAACTTCCTGCAGGCCGTACTTTTCAGCATTCACTCCGAACTCGCTTTCTGTGCCGGAAGCACCGCCACTATATAAAATGAACTCTTTAGGATTACTCATTTCTTCCTCCAGTGTTGGCTTGTCTAGATTCGTGAAAACGACTGATACATAAAAATGTTCAAGTCCACAATCAGGATTTTCGGTTGAACTACAATTTGCACCTGACTTGTTGCATACGATAAAATTTAGAACTTATCTACATAAAACAATGATTTTCACGGATTAAGAAATTCTAACCTTCCCCCAAAAGCAATAATTATTCTAAAAAAAGGTGTAGAGAAATATATTTCCTTCGAAGTTATGTTCAAACAATATAATTCAGCCTTTTTCCATTATGTAATGAAGTAAATGCATTAAATCTTAATGTATAAACACAAAAGACAACCTTGTTACAAAAATCACACACTCAAGACAGACGATTATACATCTACAAAAACAGGACAAACCTGTCAGGCACCACATAGACGCTATGACGTGATTTTTTTTCTCAGCAATGCGGTCTGGACAAAGAGCAAAAATAGTGTATTATGTCTTTGTTGATTCGGGCTGGAAAATCTCAAGACGAAAGTAGCTACGGCCAAACCGTATAGGAGGTTTTTATGAACAAACACAGCACTATAGAAGAGACTCCAGAAGCTTTGAAAAAATTGGAAAAGAACAACCCTCAAAAGTATCGTTCTGTAAGCAAGCATATTGCAGCCATGGTCAAGTCTCTGGATGAACAGGAAAAAAGTAGCTCTTCCGATTCAAAAGCGGAAGACGATCAGGACTAAGTCCTGCACCTCAATCTCTGACTCTATCTCACAAGTTGTCAACAAATCCGCAAATCACTAACGCGTCTGACTAGTTTGAATCAAGCCAGGCGGAAATGCTGTTGACAAAATCGCCGGATAAGCAATCGATCCACTCTTGGTCTGTCCCCATCCTTTCCGTGCCGGAAGGGGTATCATCAATCATGACGATTTGATGGGGGGCAGACTGGAATCCGGTCAACATAACCGGCACCACCCTCTTCCAGTCTCCGCTGACACCCCGGAAGCCGATAAAAGTCGGCAAACCGTCAGCAAGAACAGACGCGAGTCTTTCTGGGTATAGACATTCGTCAGGATGATCTATGGTCAGAATAACAAATTTAAAAAGCCCCGCAGGCAAGTCCATGCGGGGCATTTTTTTTGCCCCGTACCCTCTGGCCCAGACGCCTATGCGAGCTGCGTCAACTTTTGGAAGCCTCCGCAATTGCGCACAAGCCTTCTGCAAAATCGCATCATTAAGACTATCTACGCGCATAACAACTACGTCACGTCCGCAGAGATGACGGGCAACTTCATTAAACTGCCCATATGGGATATCGACCCCAAATCCACCTAGCACCACAGCAGGGAAAAGCCCTTTGGCCGCAGGAACAAACAAATCAAACTCGTCAACTTCGTCCTCAACTGAAAAAGCATCCACACGCCCTTTTACCGGATATTCAGCAGTTTCCCCCTCGGGCATCCACATAAAACGGTGAATCCAATGTTCATCCCCGGGCAGAAATACCACCGATCCTTTAACAGGCTCATCTTCATTAAATGACGGGCCGTAAGTGTATATGAAGTCACCATGCTCATATTTTTTAAGCTTACGAATTAAGCCGCTCTTGCGATCATGCAAAATCAACCGCCCATGCTCTGCGCGCGCATCAATGATGACGACCTGTCGCCCAGTTGAAGTCTCGTAATGTCCACGAAAGTCGTCTTCATTAAATGAATAGCCAGCCAAAGCGGAAAGTGAGCGGGCCTCCGAACCGCGCTTAAGAACCATAGTTGAGTTACCCACAGTAATGCCCTTGCCCTGCCGCAGGACCACAGCATTAGGGTTATCGGATGAACCGGTTTCAATATGCGGATATGATTTATGAATTTTGCGAACGGGCTTCGGCTCTGCATCTGCTTTTAATGCGGGTTGCTTATCAGCAGGAGCTGCTTTGCGCTCTGACTGCATGACCTTTATTTCTGAAACACGCTTATGCGAAGCACGGGAGAGAACGCCCTCCTTGAACTGCTTTGGCTTAGCCAGAACCTTTTCCTTAGGCACAGGCATTATCTTCTGCGCCTGCTGCTTCACTGCAACCGCATCCTTCTCAGCAAGTGAAACAAGCTCAATGCCAAGCCCATCGCGAACCTGATCGTGAGCCAAGTCCACAAAATCCAGTACAAAAAACACAATTAAAAAGTGCATCAAAATGGAAAGCAAAGCGGCAAGGTATCGCAATTATCCTCCAGAGGCTTAATACCAAGACTATTCCTGAATAAATATTTTTTCAACCTTTGAACCATTTTTTTATTTCATTCCAAGATGATAGAATTTGATTCCCCCTACAACTGAACAGGCAACCAAACAATATAAAAATAATAATTTGAATTAATGATTGACACTTACGAGGATTCCACATAAATCCTTCTTCACTTGAGTCGGGATGTAGCGCAGCCTGGGAGCGCACTTGAATGGGGTTCAAGGGGTCGGA
Source organism: Maridesulfovibrio sp. (assembly GCF_965230075.1). Lineage (GTDB taxonomy): Bacteria > Desulfobacterota > Desulfovibrionia > Desulfovibrionales > Desulfovibrionaceae > Maridesulfovibrio. The sequence goes on from NZ_OZ245945.1 coordinate 2,363,160, forward strand.
GGTTCAAATCCTCTCATCCCGACCACAAGAAGGAACCCCGAAAGGCCACTGAGAAATCAGTGGCTTTTTTCTTTTCCAGCAACAAAAAAAAGCCGTGGACGAATCCACGGCTTTTTTGCGTTTAAATATCTGCCCACCCTATTCAGGCACAGCTACCTTACGCACGGTAATCTGATAGTTCTCAGGGATTCCATCCCCTGCATGATTAAACATAGGATCAAGCACAAGATAAGCTTCCTGCTCACCGTCCGCACACTGCTTGATCATCATATCTTTAGGCTCAATTTCAACTTCAGTATGAAAAGTCACAATCCTACGCATGGAGACAACAGCCTTTAAACCTTCAATGCGTTTGCCGTCTGCCTTAACGAGAACCACATCATCTTTAGCCATTCCGGGTAAAATCATTATATTTTCCTCATTTTTTATAGGTATAAGAACCGCGCTATCATAGGCTTGTGCGTTGGAATGTCAAATAGCTCCAAAAATAAGCAAAAAGTTGACACAATTAAAATCAATCTTATCAATTGATTCCATATCAAAAATTAAACGCAGGACAAACGAAATGATTTACCCCCTAATCAACCCTTACCCACTTAAGGACTGCCATAGTGATTTTGAGAAAAAACAAGCTGAACAAGGAATCCGAAAACTCCGCCCCCTGCAAGCTGCAGATACTCCTCACGACATTGCTGAGTTAGTAGAGCTCAATCCGTACAACAATTTATCGTCTGTACTTAATGACAAACTAGAAGAATCCACAGCCTATCAAGAAGCAAAAAAAATTGCCCCGCCACCCAAAAATGCTCCCCAAATAACCAAATATCAAAAAGACCACAAAAAAGTAAATCTCACTGCTGTTGACAAAGAGATTCACCACCTTGGGCATCAACTTGCCGAAGGTCAACATATTTTCCACGGAGGCATATGGCCACCTGATAACGGGATTCCTACAATCGGTTCGCACATTATTTTAGATCGTCCACTGTCAACTTCCTTTCATCCATCAGTAGCATCTAACCACTCAGCAAAACATTCTAAAAAAATTACAGAAAAATGTTACCAATACGATGAAATGACACAGGGCGACTTTAAAGAAAACAATGACCAGCTAGGTCAGGAAAGTATCTGGATAATACAAACCAAAGCACCCATCCCGGCCATAATATATGGCGATCACAGCGAACCTAAGCAGGAAAAGGAAGCCCTCATTGCATCAGGCTACAAGCTTACATGTAAAGACGTAAAAAAAGTTGGGGACATACTACTAATCAGCGTGGACATGGAATAACATTTAATCAAACACGAAAAAGCCCCTCGCAACATCGTTACAAGGGGCTTTGTAAATTCAAGCTGGCGGAGAGGAGAGGATTCGAACCTCCGATAGCGTTAACTATACACGCTTTCCAGGCGTGCTCCTTAAGCCGGACTCGGACACCTCTCCGCTTGGGTGAAAAAGGATTTAGCTAAATCGAACTTACTTGGCAAGCACTTTTTTCACTTATTTTGAATTAAACTTAAATTTTGCTGAGTTAGGAATTTCAACCATAGCGGAGCACAACGGATCGATATAATCATATTGAACAAATAATGCATTCCATAATCAATCTCAAGACATTGGAGAAATTATGAAAAAAGCACTTATCACAACCCTCTCGTTTTTAATCTTCACTCTACTTTTCTGTGGCGTAGCCTTCGCTGAAACCGCAACCTTTAATGCTCAAGGAAGAACGGTCGTTCCGGTTTTTTATACGCACTTTAGCAAAAGCGACAGCTTTACTTATAGCTTCATTTCAATCTCAAATATCACAAGTGAAGCCGTACAATGCAAAGTAACCATACTTGACCATGATGGAAATGACCAAACTCATCGCGGCTACATCGCGAGCGGACAGTATGGAGGCAACTCTGTTCCTAAGACCTACCCTGGGAATGGTGAATTTGAAATCCCTGCTTATGGCACCAGACTATTTTGTATCGCAGATACATCTCAGAAATATAGTATATATGGCCAAGCAATTATTGAATGGAAGTCCACTGACCCAAGAACAAGCAAAGCCCTCATGGGAACAATGAGATACTACGGTCAATCAGGAAGCACAGATAGAACAAGATCAGGCTCAATTGCCATCAACAACGGCCTGCCTTTCTAAACCTACGCTCTCAACCAAACAAGAAAAACCCCTCGCAACATCGTTGCAAGAGGCTTTATAAATTCAAGCTGGCGGAGAGGAGAGGATTCGAACCTCCGATAGCGTTAACTATACACGCTTTCCAGACGGGTAAGACAACAAGTTCAGCTAAGTAAATTCAAGCATTTTAGATACTTAAACTTTCTCAAATATGGTCAAATGTACCTGTTTTACCCCATATTTATTAAGTTTTGGTGCAAATTTGGTGCATGAATCCTAACAACTACAAGGTAAAAATTTTTAAATCTTTCTCCATATACATCCGAATCGCTGGCTTTAGAATAAAATAAAAATTTTCAATTTTATGATAGTCATGAAAAGTATGAACATCAATGCTATCCTTACCATGTGCGACTGCACATCTTCCCTGCCTCCACATATCAATAGATAGCTGCTTTGCATCTTCATATTGTTGTTTTTCTAAGTACTCATGTAACCACTTTGCCCTTTTTTTACCTTCCATCCCTATTTCTAAAATTTTAAACAATCCTAGATATTTAAAAAATATACTATTACTACTCACAGCCTCTTTATATAGCCCTAATGCTAAAAGCTGATCGTCAGATTTGGCCGAATACAAATATTTATCAAGATTAACTGCTTTGCGGAACTTGTTATGCCCCACAAAATCCGTAATCCCTTCGACCGGAACTGATCCCCCGGTATGCATAATGTCGTATATTGGAACATCAAAAAGCCACGAAAATTCACTTAAAAACATCCTACCAGCAATATGCGCCTGATGCTCCTTATCTGACTCTATGATAATTTGATTAGACAATGCTCTTGGATTTCGACTTTCATCTTTAGACTCAACCCTTTCTCTAACTATTTTTAAACTAAATTCACCATAGCGAACAACTGTCTCTTCTTGCTCTAAGTAAGCCGCAGAATCAAACGAAATAACTGAAAACAATACCAACTCCAAATTTTATGATGCGTTATAATAATTCAATTCTTTTCAATTAATTATTTTGACATCCTGTTTCAATATATTTCTTAAACTTGAAGTTGACAAGCAATCTTTACAGCTTTACAACTTACACATGTCAAAAGAACAAACTGTTTTTTCAATGCGCATGGATAAAGACTTCCATAAGCGTCTGAAAATTTTTGCCGCAGAACAGGAAGTGACCATCAAAGCAATGTTCATTGAATGTATGGAAAAGCGGATGGCAGAGGCCGAAAGGAAAAAGAAAGAAGAAAAAAAGTAATTAAAATTAAAGCGGCCCGGAAAGGTGTTGGAGCACCAGACCGAGCCTAACCACAAACAACCTAACACGGAGGTTGTCATGGCTGAAAAGAACTTAGCCAATTCACGCACTTCTGACAACAGTTCAGTTGTCGGTTATCCTACGCTTGCTGTCGAAGACGGCAAGCCTGTTGTTTCAACTCTTACTCTTGCCGAGCATTTTGGTAAGCAGCATAAGAATGTGTTGCAGGCAGTTGAAAAGCTCGAAATACCAGACAATTTTAGACAGCTGAATTTTCAGCCGTCCTCCTACCTCAACTCTCAGAACAAGCAAATGCCCTGCTTCAACCTAACCCGTGACGGCTTCGCCTATCTGGTTATGGGCTTCACTGGAAAGAAAGCTTCAGAGTGGAAAATTCGCTACCTTGAAGCCTTCAATGCTATGGAGCAAGAGCTTATCCGCAGACAGTGCAACACCCCCATGCAGACACCAGCAGAGCTACCGGAAGAATCGGAGCACCCGCGCTGGTATAATTTCGTCTACGCATTCGTTCAGGCAGAATGCCGCCCTGATCCGGGCAGCAGGATTTCAAAAGAAGCCATTTACGAGCATTATTGTAACTTCTGCATACGGAACAACGCCAGCCCGGTACACCGTATTCGCTTCTTCACCACCCTGTATTGCCACGCTACCTATATAAAGGAGACGCGCCCGCAGATTGATGGCAAACGTCCTCGCCTGCTGGCAAACATAGCCGTTACCCCGTGGCAATCAGCACCCAAAGAAGCCTTAAAATTGTGCGCACCATCAACCAGATCAGGACCACCGCAACCACGGACGGTCACCCCGGAAGTGCAGCCCGCGCGCATTGGCCATAATTACATGACCACAGCAAAAGAGGTAATGCTCCGGGACATTGAGAGCCGCCCACGCGAAGAGCGACAGGCACTGCTTATGGCATATGATGCTCTTATTGAAGCTGAACAGGTTTTGAACGGGGAGGTGCGTAATGGCTGAGAAAGATTTAGGATGCTGCGTTTCGGATATGTTGTCGGCTGCATGCTCCCTCGAATATCTGCGGGACAAAATGGAAGAAGAACACCGCTACGGCGAAGCATACATTATAGACTTGATTACCAAGACGATATCAGAAGGGGCAGAAGCTTTTAGTACTTATGAGATGAAGGAACAGCAAAAGAAAGAGCGGAAAGGGAAGCCTGCGGCGGTATTGAGGTTGATTCGGTAGATTAATAAACTAAAAAGAATGCCCCAGCAAAGAGCTGAGGCATTCTTTTTACTATTCCTATTCTTTAGAGAATCTACCTACTCCCATAAAGTAACACCACGCCCCTACGAATGGGATAGCAAAAACAGATGCACACGCTCCTCCAATAGCGGCTGCGGCTAAGCCTTTTACTTTAAAGCCTGAGCAACTCATCTCAGATTCTTTAATGCCAGACTCCGCCATTATTTTTTGTGTAAGTTCAAGACATTTTTCTTCGTTCATTAAAACTCCGTCTAATTGAAATAGTTACATGGTTACAAAAAAAGCGGTGTACTCTGTATGAGTACACCGCCTAAAAACGCCAAAAAGTCATCGGACGCACCTATCTTGTTGTAGGCTTGTCGGACTTCTCCACCGCTACAGACACATTGTCATCATTTTATAGACTCAAATTATCCACTAATTTAAAGAACAGCTTTTGAACTGGCGGTGATTCAGCTCAACTGGCGCAACCTTAGTTAATCACAAAATAAAAGTCAAGCAACAATTTACACTCTCTCCCCCTCAACCGAAGTCACATACCCCCCACTCCCCAACTTATGAGTAGCGCGGGTAATAGACCAAAGCCCATTCTTCTCAGCCCGAAAACCAGAAAGCAAAAGCCTACACTCTGCCCTTAATTCCGGCCTTCCCGGAAGGCTTCCCGAAAGAATATGCTTGCTCCGGTAAAATGAATCTAACTTGCCACGTGCAGCCTTTAATGCTGCCTCTGAATTAGGATAGATATTTCTAATTCGGTGGATAGGCTCACCAACCCCGGCCACCTCTTCTATGTCTTTAGCTGCTTCCACATCACGCCAGTGAGCAATGACTGTTTTAAAATCAGCATTCCATGAAATATCAAGATTGAAATTTGTTACCTGATCCGGGACTAAATTAAATACAGGCATCTTCATTCCTGATACGGTTTTACCTTGTCCTTTTCGGGCAAATATTAGCTTACCTGCATTGGCTTTTGCTATCGCATCATAGTTCATGGAGATACGGGTAAGCAGGTGAATATCCGATTCATCTATCTGGTCGATATGAGGCAATACAATTTTGAATAAATCTTGAGAAATTGCAGGAATAAGCCCATGATCAGCGGCAACAGTAGTAACCAACTGGCCTATTGTCTGTGGCCTCCATGAACGAACCTTTTGTGTTTGAAGCTGGGAAAACTCTTTGCTCTTTTCCTGCGGTGCACCAGCGGCCTTAATAATCATTTTATCCGGTGGCCCGGGCAGGCGCACGGAGTTCAGGACATATAGCCCCATAAAGGTTGCAGCCTTGCCATAGCCGAGCCAGACTTTAAACTGACTCCCGGCTGGCGGCACTGCATAGCCCTTATCATTAATGGATATGTCTAACGAATCAGATTTTACCCCGGCTTCATCGGTGATAGTCAGGGAAATTAAATCGTTCTGAATGGCGGCGGTAATGTCCTTACCGTTACATTCCACGCGGTAAACTGGCTTGTGAGTTAATCCCATAAGCTGGTTCCCTGATCCGGTTCCGGTGTTGCGATTTTCGGCAAAATGATTTCAACCCCGGCTTCCAGTACCGCACCCAGATCAACAAGGCCGGGATTAGCTTCAAGCACTTCCGGCACAGCAGATTCAGTGCCGTAATGCTTCCAGCATATGCGGTCCAGCATGTCGCCGTCTTTGGTGGTATAAATGATCATTCTTCGAACCGCTCTATTTTGATGGAAAAGTCTTGCTGCTGTGCAACGCCATCTTGAAAAAATACGCTGTCATTTCCAGTTACAGAAAGGATAATCCACTTGTCGTGAACATTGCCCTGCCCGTCCACCATCATAAGCGGTTCGCCCGCGTTCATCATTTTGCGCATTTCATCAATCTGGGTAAGCCCGCCTTTATAGGTCGGATAAATTACGCCGGGCAAAGTGATAGCATCATCCCCCGGCCCTAAATCTTGATGGGCAACTCGCTTGCCGATCCGTTGTATTTTTGCCCAACGTCTAGCCGTTGAACGCTGCAAAGCCTGATACGCGGCAGTATCAACGCTGAAGATAAAATCACCTAATTTGAGCATTCCCATAACTTCACCTTTTAATCATGCAGGGCCAGCCGTGCATCGTTCCGGCCTTCTTCTTCAAGTCTACGCATAACCGCTTCCGCGATTTCTTCAGGGTCTTGCCCCGGCGAGGCATGGACTTGAATATCGTATTTATTGGAAATGGATTGCTGAGACTGACTTGAACGGAGTTCCACGGGTAGGGCCTGTGTTATGGTTTCGGTTCTGGCCTCGGCAACGGGCATCGACTTCTTCACGGCATCACCGACTTTCGGCAATGGTTCTTCCTCTTCTTCATCGTCACCGAAACCGAAAAAACTCCCAACACTGGAAACAACGCTTCCTACCGTATCAATCAGCCCGGAAAAGAATTCTTTGATAGGCTCCCAGTACTTCCAGATAAGCATAGCCCCGCCGACCACGGCCCCGACAATCAAACCGATAGGGTTAGCAGCAATAGCGGCACCTATGGCCTTAATTCCGGTTGCAACAAAGGGCAGGCTTTGCCCAACAGTTACCAACGAGCTTGCAAAGCTGACCATGCCGATAGTGGCCTTACCAGCCATAACCGCGCCGACCATTATTGCTACGTTTTCAATACCTCCTACAGCGGAGACAAAACCCGCGACCATGGAGCCTACCTTATATAAACCCTTGCCGAAATTCATAACCGCCGGGATCATCTCGCGCACGGCATCGCCTACGCCCATAAGATCGTCTTTGTGGGAACGGACGTAGTCGGCAAGCTTGGGTGCATATTCGGAAATGAGCGGAGCCAGTGCGCCACCGATCAGGCCAGAAATTTCAGCGGCAACCGAACCGACCACCGTGGACATTTGAGAAAAAGCGGTATTGTAATCAGCCGCGCCCTTGCGCCCTTCTTCAGATAGAACATTAAGCCGCTTTTGCTGGGCTATGATTTCGTCCACGCCTTCCTTACGCGTCCGCAGATAGCCGAAAAATTTGTTAGCTTCACCGCCCATGAGAATATCAGCGGCGGCTGAAGCCTGTTGACCATCCGGCATAGCTTTGATTGCCTCGGCTATGCGCTTGAACTGTTCTTCCGGGGCAATGCCTTGAAGCTCTTCAAAGGATAAGCCGAGCATTTCAAGAGATTCTTTAACCGGGGTAATCTCTTCAAGCCCGGCACTTTCGCCCAGCTTGTTATTCATTTCTTCAATGAGGTCGCCCACGGTATCCACTTCGAATCCGGCTTCCTTGGCAATGCCTCCCCATGCCTGAAATTCTTCAGCGGATACGCCCAAGGCCCGTGCAAGCTTGACCTGTTCGCCTGTGGCCTGATTCGCCATAGTAACCGCAGTCCCAACAGCAGCGGCCCCGGCAACAACAGTAGCCCCGATCATGCCCCCGGTGCGCGCCAGACTACCCACCTGTGCTTTCATCTTGCCGCCAGCTTCTACAGCGGCGGACATTTTCTTATAAGCCTTGCGTGATTTATCAAGCTGGCGGGAAAGCTTGCGGTGCGCTCCGGTGAGGTTCTTAGTATCAACCCCGGCCTTTTCCAGTTCTGAACCCAAGGAAGCAAGTTTATTCTGATTGGCCTTGTACGCCTTGGCCGCTTTGTCGGCGGCGGCTTCAGCGCGTTTAACCTCATTCAGCATCTTTTTTGTGGGCTTGAGGTGTTTTTCGTATTCCTTGCGGAGCATGGAGGCATCGCGTTTTAATTCCCGGTAGGCTTTGCCGGATTCGCGCACGGCGGCGGGGTCATACTGATTAAGCAAATCCATCTTGGCGCGGGCTTCCTTAAGTTCATCAGCATAAAGTGAAACATCACCGGACAACAGCTTCAGAGAATCCCCTACCCTGCCTTGCCGGGCTTCTACTTCCTGAAGCGCGGAGCCGATCTTATCAAATACGGTTTCAGTTTCAGCCATACCGGAACTGAAGTCGCCGAACCGGGAATCAGTATCTTTGACAGCATCCCCCACGGAAACAAGTCCACTTTGGACACTGCCCATAGAGCTACCAAAGGTGGACTTAACCACGCCGCCTACTTCAACGACTGCTGAATATTTCTTACTTGCCATTTTGAAGCCGCCTTACTTCCCGTACATCATGCAAAAAATCTACAGAATCCATGTCCATAATCTCGGCCCGGCTCCAGCCCGTAAAATGGGCCAGAGCCAGAACCGCGCGCCTTACTTCCTTCGGGTCTAGGACAAAAAAGACTTGTATTCCTTCTGAAGGGATTTGTAGTCTTTCATATCCAAGTCCATGATGATTTCAGGCGAGACTTCGCAAAGGTTAGCAAAGAGGTTTACTTCTATATCTTCGTCAGACTTACTTGATTTCTTAGAGGCCACCTGATCCCGCACTTTAGGACGGCGCATTTCAAGGGTTTTGATTTCAGTTCCTTTGGACTCAACCGGATATTCAAGTGTTATAGTAGTCATTGCTTACAATCCTAATGCGTTGCGGCGTGCTTCAAGCTGATCCACGCCATTAATCTTACGAATCATGTTGGGAACATCAATTTCATGGAGAACTACGCCGCCCTGTTCACGTTTGTAGTATTCGGGCTTAATAGTGAACGTCTGTGTATTATCCTCTCCGGGCTTCCAGTCTCCGTCTTCAATATCAGTGATCAAGCCACGCATATTGATTACAACCGGGGTTGCGTTACCATTACCAGATTCAACGGAGCCACGAGCGGTAATTTGGGGCTTTTCACCGACAACCACTCCCCAGAGCGTCAACACTTCAGGGAAATGTCCGGTCAGAACAAATGAAGCTTCAAGAGCTTCCATACCCATTTCAACGGGCACAGAAGAATCCATGCCTCCTGCACGGTGGTCACTGGTCTTAAGGGACAGCTTAGGAGGCTTGAAGGATTCGATATTCCCCGCAAATCCATAGCCGTCTACGGATAAATTCAGATTCTTCAGTTTATTGTCAGCAAGGCCCATTTAAAATACCTCCTCAAAGTAATCGTTAACCCTGCGGCTCTGAAAGGTGATCCGTTCAGCAGGAGCAGGCGCGGTGAAAGCAAAGTCAAAATAGACATGGCCCGCTGCAAGCTGATCCGGGCTATTGAGTTCGGGATCGGCCCAGCATTCACCGCCGAGAATCGCACCCTTGTTTTTCAGGTTTCGCAGGTAATTGTTTACGCCTTCAACCACGTCTTCAAAGTAAGTCTTAGTTATATTGCGATCCACGGCCCAGAGGTGAGCCTGAAGCAGAGATTCGTTGATCATGTCCGCAGTACGGCGCACGGAAATGAAAGCCCACTTGGGATCACTGCCGCAAAGACGGTTACCCCAAAGCCGGAAACCATCTTCATTGATGATTGTGGCCACATTCTTTTCGTTAAGCAGGTTAGCCCGGCAATTGGCATCACCAAGGGCAAAATCAACCGGGCGACCTGTACCGGAAATGCCCATAATTTCCTGATTTGAAGGCGACCACCAAAAGCCCTTGTCGTCATCCATTTTGGCAATCAGGCCAGCGACACGCGCGGAAGGAGGTTCATTTTCATAAACACCATTGCGGAATACCTTCACCCACGGGTCAACCATGTAACAGCGTCCGCCAAGCTGGTTTTCCATGGCGATTGCATCCGCGTCATTGGTATTGGGACCATCCACCAGCACGATTGCCCGCAAGCGGTTTGCAATCCCTTCGAGTTCTGCGACAACGGGATTTTTAAGAAATGTGCCGGGGTTCTCGCTGTCTTCGTCCTGCTGGTGCGTGAAGCCCGGAGCCAGCAACAAACGCGGAGTAAAACCAACGGCAGACTTGCAACCGAGCAACGCTTGAACACCTTCATATTCTCCGGTGTTTTCATCTACGCCGCCGAGAACGTTGGTCATGGTGGCGGCAATGTCCGCACCTTCTTCAACGCGGATCACGATTACCACCGCGCCAATCTGGTCAAAGATTGCATCAATGGCATTAGGCAGGGTTCCGCTAGCACCAAGCTTTGCAGCTTCGCGGCGGTTGCCCGCGATCATGGTCGGCTTGTTAATGGGAAATGCGGCATTATCAGCATCCGGCGCGGTGCCGATAATGCCGATAACCGAAGAGCGCACCGTGCGAATAGTGCGCGGGCCATCGTCAATTTCGATTACTTCAGGGCCATGAAGGAAATTTTCACCCATGGTTAGTCCTCCTTGCGGCCTATAATGATAGTCCGCAAAACGTTAATCATCTGACCCTGTGCGGTCAGTTCATCCTCTGTTGTATTGGCACTTGCCAAGGCGGTTTCAGCGGCGACTAATTCAGCATTGGTCGGATCGCCTATCTGGTTAGGGTCAACCAGCCGCACATGAATTTTGTATGATTTACCTTCGTGGTAAACAGTCATGTCCGGGTTGCGCCGGGCATAATCAAAAATCCAACCCGCCAGAGTGGGAATATGTTTTTTTAATGCTTCAAGCATGGGGCCTCCTTATCCCTGTTTATCCAGATTGAATGTGACTTCATCTATCCGCGTTTCATCGCCTTTGGTCGGTTTGACCTCAATGGCGATTTTGCGGAATGTATTCGTAGGCGTAGTCTTGACCGTGTCGATAACTACAGCTTTCGGGTTGGTGGGATCATCGTCAGTGACAAGAGTTGCGGACTCAATGTCCACGGCGGTATAATCAGCATTAGCAAATGCAGCGTCTGCCGCACCTGTAGCGATGCCAATGGAGGGTTTGCGATGGACGAGAGTAGGCGGCTCGGTGAGTCCTGCGGCTGATATATCAGCTGTATAAACTTTCATGGCATCAAACCCTGATGATGCCATTATGAACTCTCTGATTTTGCAGGTGATAGAATCTCCCTGAGCACTACCCAGCAAGGAGCCTCGTTTGGGGGTAATGTTTTTAAGAAAATCAAAATTAATATTATCGACCTGTGCGTGTTGCTCCAGATCATCAAATGACTGAGGTTTGTTAGCACCATACGACCAGCCGATATGTGCGGAACCATTGCTGTACGAGGCCATAATCCATACATCGGCATTATCAGCCGGTGCCGGACAGCTGACATTAACCCGGCCTATTTCACCGTCCCGCAAATATAATTTTCCAGAGTATGAATAGACCCAAATCCCCGGCTCATCGCCGCCACTGGGCATGGGTTCCTCGCTGGGATATCCATCAACAAATGTCATCTCCAGAAAACGGGTGCGAGAAAAATCAATGTCCTTAAATCTGTACAAAAATGTCCAGCCGTCAGATTTCCAAATGGTGTTGGCAATAGACAACGTACCGGGGATATTGAGGACGCCGTACTCCGCCCAGCCCTCAGCATCCACAGACAGTAACGATGCGGATGTAGACCATGTAGCCTCCGCTGCATCCCAGAGGTCTCCCTCATGCTCCACCGGAACTAATGGGTTATTCGCAGTCAGCCCCGTCCAAACGTATCGACTGATTGCACCAGCAGCTTCCTCCGTGACATTTTTAGCTGTGACAATCCCTTTATCTGTCAAAAACTCATCATTATCAGCTATCGGATCGAGTGAAACAAATGATGTCTCTGTCGTGCGTGCATCTACATCGTGTCCAGAGCCACGTATTACAATACGAGCACTGACGCGCATCCAATCAGACTCACCGTCACCCTGCAAAACAGGGTTTGACCGCAGCACGGCTCCATAATCCAGAGCAACACCAGCAGCCGAGGCATTCACGTATTCAATCCATGTTTGAGGTTTTGCAGCTTCATCAGTAATGAGAAAAACAGGAGCGGTGCTAATCCGGGTAACAGTGGACCATTCAGACCAGCCAAGGACCGTACCTTTGTGGCGACCTTCAATGGAATAGTCGCGGTCTACCTTGAGCAACCCGGCAAGCAACTTGTACGCTTCCCCGGCGGTCAGTTCCGGTGAGGTCCAGATAACTTCGCCTCCAGCATTGAGCACCCGGTACTGATCAGCAGCATGAGTATCTTCTCCGCCGATAACAGCAAAAGCGGACATGGAAAGCATGGGCTGTTCAAGAACGTTGGTTGCACCGTTGGCAGGAGTAAGGACAATGGGCCGTTTGACGTATGTGAAAACTTCACGGGTCTCAAATACAACAACTTCCGACCATTCAGAAATCAAACCGCTTTTTAATTTACGGCGGCAACGTACTTTGTATTTTGTCTTCCCGGCCTGAAGCATTCCGGCGGGCTGTTCATAGCCGCTGGAAATAGTAGACAGAAAACCGGAATCATGAACGGGATTTGAAAAATTGCCCGTGTTCAAATCAATCTGAACCTGAATAGCTTCTTCGGTATCACGGGCGAAATACGGCACAAATTCACGGAACCGATAAATAGGGGTTTCACCTACATTTTCATCACCATTGGCAGGGCTAAGAATTTCCGGGGTTCCGGTTGCCCGGCGATCCAACATGTCTTGATGTGCTTCAGGGTTAGTGTTGTGGTCGCCTATGTCGTCATGGGTAGCGAGAAGCACCGGGGATTGATTGACGGTGATTTCCTTTGCAAGGCCCGTTAAAACAGCCATTTTGAAAATTTTTTCCAACGGAGCCGCATTTGCTGGAAGGGCCGGAATGTAATCTGACCGATCACCCGCATAATCAACTGCGAAAAGGATTTCGCCTCTTGTGGGATGATCCGCAAAAATTCCAATTTCCCTTAAAGCAAAGCCGTCTTGAAGCCCTGCATTAGTCAGGAAAACACTTACTTCATACATCCCCACAGGTTCATCACTTTTTGGGATAGATACGGGCTTCACTGATTCTGGACTGATAGCAAGGGACATTGCTTCATTCACCAATGCTTCCATTTCTGCCGGGGAATCTACTTGTTCTTGATTCCATACGCCGGACCCGACCGCCGCGCGGGTAAAATTGAGAGTTACACCAGTTCCCAATAGTCCAAGCAGTTCTAACCCGTAGCGAGTGGGTACTGTTCCGATAAAATCTGCCATACTAAACCTCCCGAACGGGGATAGCTGTTATATCAACTTGCTGCATGGTTATGCCCATGCCCAATTCAATAGGTGCGATGTTTATTTTTGAATCCCTTATGCCAACCTTGATTATGTCCGCCTGAGTTATGGCAACCCCGGCATAGGTTTGAATGGGATTAACCTTGATTCCAAAACGGTGGGGAATATGCTGCACATCACCAGTGCGGACATTGCCCCCTGCAAACATGTTGTTTGTAAGGACTGAATGAAATTGAATTGATTCAAGGTGTGACCGGGTATTCTTGGAAACCATGACCGCTTCAATCATTTCCAGATAAACGGCCTCAGTAATCCCGGTTTCAGTGCTGACCTTAAACTTGTATTCGTCACCGTCATATTCAAACCATTCCAGCACCCGCGCTTTATAGCCGAGAGCGGCAAGGTAATTTTCAACGGCAACCGGAGTTCCCTTTTTACGGTGTATGGCAATGCTGGCCTTGATAACAGCGCGTTTTTGAGCTTCGGACCATTCATCTTTCCAGAGATCAACGGACAAGGCCCAAGCCAGCCACGGCAGGAAAACAACCGGGCATTTATCCGGGTTCCAGAGATCACGGATAGGCACGGGAATAGATTCAATTCGCTTGCCTGTAGCCTTGGATAAGGCGCGTTCTTGCGGGGTTGCGTTGATGGGCAAAAGGTCTTGTGTCATTAGCCCACCTCGACTGTTATTGCTGTGCAATATGCGGCCTGCTGTTTCTGCATAGCCAGATCAGCAACCGGGGAAATGAGTTCTACCCGTGCAACACCTTCAACATGCAGGGCGGCATAAATTCCGGAAAGCGGCACAGAGCCGCCTAGAACGTGCCGGACGTTGACGAAATCGGATACAGCCTTTCGTGCGGTTTCAACCACAGCACCCGGAGCCGGACCGGACTGAATGTAAAGTTTTGCATTAACAGCATAGTCTACGATTTCAGCAGGTTTGACCGTGACATGATCGGTTAAGGGCCTGATTTCACGGTCATTGACCACGCTATCAACTGCGGTCAGAATTTCGGAATCAGGAATGCCGTTACCGTCACGGCTCAACACATAGACATCTACATGTCCCGGTGTAGGAGTAAGAGCCTTTGCGCCACGGACCGCCGGAACAGTCAGGGCATAAAATTCATAAGCTCCATCAGGCCCGGCAACAGAAAAGGATTCCGGGGCCAATTGGACGCGGGCGCGGAATTCTTCGTCATTCTCATAGGTAGGTGCAACTGGCGGGCTTGCATCGGGATCACCGGGATCAAGTACTTTGCGTGTGACCGGAGCCAGCGCGCCGAGGTTATCAAGATCAGCCTTAAGCGCAGTAGCAACCATACAAGCACGCACACCTTCATTCACCCGCTGACGAAGGTTGATTTCTCGGTAAGCTACGACCTGCAAAAGAGCCTGAATAGGATCAGATTCAAGAACTGCCGTATATTGAGGATATTCAGCGGTGAAATCTGCAACGGTTTCTTTGATGATAGCTTCAACGTCCAACACTTCAACAGCATCAGGAAGCGGAACTTTTGACATATCAATGGGGGTATTGCTCATGCCGCGCGTACCCCCTCAAGCTTGATTTCCTCACCGTTGGGCAAATATTTGCCTTCAAGGTCAATGACTATATTGCCGTCAGCATTTGCGCTGACGATTGCTATCTTCGTGAGCTTGTAGCGGGGTTCCCATTTATCAAGGGCTTCAGCTACGGCACTGAAAACTTCAATGGCAAAGTTCTTATCCTGCGGACGGTCCACCAGCTTGAACAACCGGGAACCAAAATCCCGGCGCACAACACGCGAACCAATAGGAGTGGTCAGAATCCGGGAAATGGATTGCTTCAGGTGCGCAATACCGCCGAGAGCTTCGCCAGTAACGGCATTTACACCATTCATGATGCACCCCCGACAGGTTCTTCAGTGTTGGGGTGAACATGGTGTTGCAGGGAAATACCTTCGGAAATGGTGTCGCCGTCTTCCTGAATGAAATCCCCTTCACGATGGATGATTTCACCGTAGAATTCAGCCCCGCCGCCGTGGGTAGAATTGCCGTGGGTAATGGGGCCGTCAAAGACCAACTGCGGAGCAGAAAGGGTAACGCGGGTTGCGCTGTTGATTACAACTTCGCCTTCAACATCAAGAACGACTTTACCGCCCACGGTGCGCTGAACATCCCCGCCAACATCAACATAAACATTGCCGCCGATTGTATCGATACGGTTGCCGTCAATATTGGTGAATACGTCCCGGTCAATATTCCAAAATACATCCCGGTGAACCTGCACGGACATATCCTTGTTGATTTCGCGCTGTTCAAAACCGGGGATATAGGCGTGTAAAATATGATTTTCGCGGTCATACTCAATAACCGCGCCGTCTTCGTAGATAGTACGATGAATGGTAGGCCGATCAGCCGGGGCAGGATTATTAGTTGAAAACATAGCACCCAGCACCACGCCGCCGGAAGTTTCGCCGGAAGGCGAAAGAACTACAACCTGCTCCCCTACTTCCGGTGCCCACCAAGTGTGGTCGCCACCAGCGCGAGTTGTAATCCAAGGAAGCCAATCAGACACGGCAGTACCAAAGGCCACGCGAACGCGGGCTTTATGGTAGTCGGCCTCGACAACGGTTCCTATGCGGATAACATTTGCTAGGCGGCGGTCTGTTTCGGAATTACGGAAGTTCGAATTCTGCATCTTCCAGCCCTCCCACCATAGGAACGTCTTTTACTTCTTCATAATCCTCTTCGTGAGCGGCACCGATCAAAGGCGAATAGCTGAGATATACGGTCTGCGGGGTAACGCCTTCGTTATCCCAAACGGATTCACCGAGGTAAGCTTCAAATTCAAATTCAACCCGCCATTCTTCATAGCCATCCTTTGCTGGCTTGAAGTCTTCAGGATAACCGCCGATGAATTTTGCAGCAGATACCGGAAGTCCAAAGCGGTTACCGTGGACGAATTTAGCAACAGCGCATACAAGGGCGGCAACTTCACGGGCCGCGTTCTTCGTTTTGAAATGAGTCAGCGGGTAAACCTCCCAGCGGAGAACAACTTCAAGCTGGCCTGTACCGGGATCACGTTCACCGGGTTCAATATGGGAAAGTTCAAGAGCCAGTGCCGGGGCTTTTACTTTGCCTTCTTCCCGGCGATAATCGCCGACAGTGCAACGGGGAAAAGCAGCTTTCAGCTTTGCAACTATGGCTTCATGAGCTTCAGCTATGTTTATTTCTTTGATTCCCATTTCATTTCCCGTTCAAAAAATGCGTAAAATTTGTTTTCAAAAACCTTGAGTATGTCGGCCTCAATTACGTGATTCACTGCCTGATCTATTTTTGCTGTCTGTATGGCGATGGGCAGGCGGTTGTCTGTTCCGGTCTTTTGAACCTTGACGCGTCTGTAAACTTCCTGTTTCCCGTTCCTCGTTCCGATGAATGCGTGTTGGCGTTCAATCTTCCCGGCTTTCACCCCGGCTCTTGTCTGCTTAGGGTTCATTTCTCTTAAGGGAATGGCATACAGGCCGAACCAGAGTCGCGCGGTTTTGCGTCCACCGCCAAAGGAAACGAAGAGCCGCTTACGTAATACGGATTGTTTTATTCCGGTTAGCTGACTTACTCCGCGCAAGGTGACGGTCTTCAGGTGCCGGGACAGCTTGGAAACAGCCCGGCGGCAGGCTGCATCAATCTGCTTTTCGGTCCCGGCGAAATCGGCGGCAATCATTTCCAGCCGGTCACCGTCTATGTTCAGATAGGTAGCCACTTATTCCTCTTCTTGAGCCAGCATCAATTCAAGCTCGCCAAGCCCTGTGCCATCTGCGGTGAAGTCCAAAACATCATAAGTCTTGCCTTCCATGACGACTTGGCTTTCTTGATCCAACCCGGTACCGTCAACGTCCTTGCAAGTCATAGTTGGCTGATCCGGGTTAAGGGTCATGGCGCGGCCTAAAGACACGGAATCCATGTCCGTATTCTTGTATGCTATGAAGGTGCGATCCTCGCCGCAGACGGTGATTTCCACGGCATCAAGGCCAATGAAGAAAATGTCCAGATCATCATGAATGTTCATTTTGTGACCTTCTTTTCAGCCTGTTTCTCGTAACAATTAATAGTGGCATTCATGGCTTTAAGACCGCCTTTTAATTCCACTATGTTGAACATCAAGCGGTCCACATTTTCGCTTGAACCTATGTGTTTTTCTTCAAGCACAGCTTTAAGAATTGGATTAGCCGAGCGCGGGCATTCTTCGTAGGTGGAAACAAAGACAACTTCCCGGACTTCATCAATTTTGCTGTGCTGTTTCTGGACGCACGCCGAGAACACCATTAATAAACTCAGCAGCAAGACGGCTCTTTTCATTGCTTATGACTCCCGTTGAATTCGTTACCGGATAGTTCCGGGCTTCCTGTAGTAGCCGGGCGGCTTTGTCGTGTTTTTGGCGATACCAGCGAGCATTATCCTTAGATTCTTCAAGCTGGCCTTTCAGCCCGGAGATAACGCGCGCGGTCTGGTTTCCGCTTTCCTTGAGCTTGCCTATTTCCGTGTCCCGGTTACGCACCTGAAGCTTGTATCCGGCAATGTCTGATTCAAGGCTGGCTATGTCGCTATCCCGGTCAGACACAACGCCCTGAAGCTGGGCAATGTCGAACTTGAGGACTGAAACCCAGATCAGGAACACGGCGACAACCACCAGCCCGGCGGCAAGCCCAAGAACGAGCTTGCCTTTACCGGAGCCGATGAAGGTAAGGATGGTGCCGATGGGGATCATGATTACCTCTTAGGAATAGACCCAAGTTACAGGCCCCATGCTTTCCAGCTTTTCGGGGTCAATATCCACATGGATAAAAGACTTTGCGATGCCGATACGCTCAAAACCAGCCATGATAAGGCCCTTGAGGATTGCGGAACGTTCAGGGCCGCTTGTGGCTGCAATATCCACGGCATAACCGCGCACATGTGAAGATGTCGGTTTGCTACCGATAGCGGCGTTGTGTTCTGCACACCTGAAACCGCTGGTGATTGCGAACGGAACACCAGCCAGAGAGCGGGCCACGTCCAACTGTTCAAGCAGGCCGGGGGCAAGGTCGCAGACTCCGCAGCATTCACAAGCAAGGTGGGGGTCTGTTTCCTGAGAAAAGAATTTTGACTTAACCATAAATATCTTCCTCGTTTACATTTTGATTGATGGATGTTCCCGGCGTAGTCCTATTGCCGCCCACGGGACGATGAACGCCGGGATAATTGTGGTGGGTGCTGAATCCATGCCCGTAATCCATACGTCCGGTTAACGGGTCGTATCCGTCCCGGAAGTTTTCAAGACGTTCAATCAAACGCTTCGGAACAAATGATATTCCGAATTTTTTAAGGTGATTGGAAATGGATATGAATTCGGTAGCAGCCAGAAAGAAGACCGCGAATTCGCGGAATTTTGCCAAGACTGAAGGAAAATCACCTTCAACAATGGTCACATCCACCATGTTAGAAATGGCTATAACCACGGCATAAATGAAGAATTTGGCACAGCCGTAAAGAAACTTGTTGCGGCGGTAGGTTCCGACACACAAGGCTATGGACAGTCCCAAAATAAAATCCGCACACATGAGAACCAGAACAGCCGCAAGAGCCATGTCATAGCCGCCTATCAGCCATGAAACGCAGGTGCAAAGCACTGAGCAAATGGTCTTGATTGTGATGTTGTCAAAAAGCTGAAACATGCTTTCTTGATTCCCATGCTGGCCCGGAACCGGATCACCGATGCCGGACCAGTTTGTGTTATGCGTTGATTTTCACCCGGACGGATTCATCAGAAGCCGCAGCAGCGAAGGCAAAACCAGCCTGAAGGTTGTTTTCCGCAACGGTGGTGATTTCTTTGTTTCCATCAAGGTAAACGGTGGCACCCTGAAGGATTTCAACACCAGCGTTAGGGAGTTCCCAAACTTCACCCATTGCGAGTTCACCTGTTTCGCCATTGGGAATATCAACGAGGGCAACGCCGATTCTGGCACCAACGGGAACAGCGGAACCGGATTCAACATCGGCCCCGGTGTTGTTGGTCCACGTCATGTGGTTGCCTTTCTGAATGTGATTAAGTGCCATGCTTAATGCTCCTTATTTGCCGGGGTTCTTCTGGAAAGCGCGATGATCCATTACGCCAGCACCAGCTTCAAGACGGACCTTGATTTTCAGGCCGTCAGAATCGAAGTCGGGTTCTTCATCCACGAAAGGCTCTTCAATGCCGTCAAGGAAAGCCACTTCAATACCGTCCACCTGTTTGGGGTCTGCAATCAGGTAATGGGCATCGGAGTCTTTATCATCAAGGCGAGGTTCGGCGATGGGAATAAGCTTTCCAGCCCACGGGTTGTGGACACCGGAAGACTTGTTTTCATCAGGAAGAGCTGTAGAGCGGATCAGTACTTCAGCATCGGTTTCCTGTTCGACAGGAACGAGCAGGAAGCGCGGACGTAAGTCGAGCTTTGCACCCTTGGGGCCTTTCTGAAGGCGCATTCTTTTGCGACCAGACTTCAAGGTATCGCTGCAAACATGCTTCTTAAAATCAGCTTCAGTTTCGATATTCTTGTGTCTGGTATCAAAAAGCGGAATGCCATCGCTCATCTTGGGATTGGAAAGCAGCAGATCATAAACAATGTCTGCAACCTTACGGGCCGAAGCATTACCGAAAAGCTGGGGGATACGCAGGAAGGCACGCAGATCATCGTTGATCATCATTTCACGGGTAAGCTTCACATTTTTGCCGTAACGGGCAATGCGGTAGCTTTCCATGGAATCGCCGAATGATCCGGTTTTGTATTCGCCGTGTTCATCCAACAATTCCAGATCAGGAGCTTCGGAAAGACTGATACCGTGGATTTCCCTGAAATCAGATACAGGAACGATATTTACCCACGGCTTCCATGTAGCCGGGGCTTCTGCGTATGCCTTCTGCAAAACCTTATTGGTGATAGCAGCGAAGATGGAAGGGAAGTCACTGGTGGACGCAGAAAGGGACATGGGCCGCAGAATTTTCTTAGAAAGCTGGTTGTGCGACATGCCACGGGTGCTTACCCCTCCCCTTTCCAGAATATCGCGGGCCAGATCGGTCAGACGCATTACGCGGAAATCTTCATAGCCCGGTGCGGGCTTATCTTCTTTCACGCCAGCGCGGAAAAGCATGCCGGAAACCATAGCATCATGAAGCTTTTGGCCTTCGGTAAGTCCACCTACTATATATCCGGTGCCTTTAAGGGGCTGGTGTTCAGGCTGAACGCTGAGTTCTTCAAGGATAAGGCCATTCAGTTTTTCCACGGGCAAGCCCCCATTAATCAAGCCCTGTTTGAAGTCATCGGACAAGCCGAACATTACGGCCTGCTGGTCAATGAACTGCATGCGTTCACGTTCAGCAAGAGCGACCTTTTGCGGGTCTACCTGTTCCGGCTGTTTGGGTTCGGTTCCTGCGGTAGCCTGAACCGGGGCCTGCTGTGCGGGCTGCTGGGCAGGTGTAGGAGTGGAACCGCCGCTACTCATCCATGCCGGGGCATTTTCATGAGCGTTCAGGGCTTCATAATCAAGCCCCATCTGTTTCAGGTGGGTGCGGGCTGAGTCCTCAGTAATATCTTCAAGGCCATTAGCCCGCAGGAAAGCTTTCAACCATGTTTTCATGACTGAGTCCTCCGGTTTAGGTTCAGGCTGTTCTGTCATTGCTACAGCCCCGGTTTTTCCATCCGCGCCAAGGACGCAGAAGGAAGTCTCGCGCACAAAGGATTTGCGCCACACATATAAAGGTCCGGTCAGCTCCATGCCGTTAACGGTTACAGTCGCGCCGGATTTCACTTCTTCAATTGCTTCAGGCCAGACACCTATGGAAGCCTGATAGGGCCAGCCCTGATCCGAAAGACGGATAATCTCGTTGGCTTCGTCCGTATCTACAAAGGAGCCTTCAAGGACAAAGCCTTCCTTTTCGAGCTTGCTGGAATCCGCAAGCCCTACTTTCTTTTTGACTTCATGCTCTTCAAGAATGGGCATGACTTCTTCAGAACGGATTCCGGTAAGATCAATGACAAAGCGGAAATACCGCTGAATAACTGCTCCGGTGTATCCGACAATGCGAAAGCGGCGGGCTTTACCTTCTTCGGCTTCGCTGAGTTTCAAATCGGCTGTAAGCTGAAGCGGTTCCTGTGCTTTCGCGGAAAGATTGGCAGGAAATTGTTTAAGCATTGTTTGCTCCCAGTATTCCCCGTTTCTTGAGGTCCGCGTTTTCGCGGGTGAGTTGATCCACTACTTCATCGTAATCTTCGCCACGTTCCGCGCAGATTTTGCGGCGGGTGGTGCAGCCCATGCCGAGCATCTTTTCCGCTGCATTTGCGTCTTTAGTGGGATCAACCCAAGGCCAGCCGGGGTACTGACAACCAACCGGGACACGCGGGCCGGTCATGGATGGTTCAAGACGGCTTAACCAGAGCATGCGGGCGAACATGTGCCATGTGGGTATTATGGCTTTGCGGCCCATAAGCATCTGCTGCACACGGTAGCCGCGCCGTTCCTCAAGGGTTGCGGATCGGGCGGACGCGAAAGAAGCGTCTGAATAGTCATTGGAAAAGGCTTCGTAAGACATGCCGAAGCCAGTGGAAGAACCGCGTAGGCTGGTTTTCACATACGGTTCATAGGTTGCGCCGGGGTGGTTGAACTGGGCTTCATTGACCTTGGAGCCGGAAGGCAGGGTTACGACCTGTCCCGGTTCCACGTAATCGGGAATGAAGGCTTCCGGTCTTTCCGGCATGTCGGAATCATCAAGACCCAGCGGGTTTTGAAGTTCGGGATAAGGAGTTTCCACGAAGAAGCCGAAAGCAGCCATGAGCCGGGCAACAATGCGGTGCGAATCCTGAAATTCGCTGAAGTCCCTCATTTCCATAATGACCGGGGCCATCCAAGATATACCCCTGTGCTGGCTGGCGCGTTTCGGCAAGAAAATATGACGCACCCACATAGCCGGAACCCGCACGGATTCACGACTCATTAAACGGCGCATATCACCGGGATGTTCACTGAATAGATGATAGGCTACTGCGTGACCTTTGCGGTTGAACTCAACGCCACGGATAGCGAAGTTTCCATTTTCGCGCAGGCCATCGACCGAAGAATCAAGGTGGTCACATTCCAGAAGTTCCACACCCAAAGGTGCAAGGCCCTGTTTCATCAAGTCGGGGTCAGGATAGAAGCGGAGAAGGCATTCTCCATCCTGCCAGAGGTGATTCAGGATAAGCCGCTGAATATCATCAAAGCCGACTTCATCAGCTTCGGCCCAATCCTTAAAATGTTGTTCCAGCTTACGGTTGAAACCGTGATCCAGATCACCGGAATCGGTCAGGCGCGCGGCCTGCGGCTTGATTCCGGTATAGATAACGTTATTCGCTATGCGCTCAAGCGCGCCGGAAACATGGGTGGAGTTGCGAACCAGATCACGCGCACGGGAAACAATTAAGGCATGTTCGTGCCGGGAAAGGTTATCAGCACTGCGGTTAGTGGGCCGCCAGCCCGCATTAGGGCCACGATTAGTAGCCGCAGTGTATGCGGAAAGCTGCATACGGCTTTTAACCCAGTTGGTAGCCATCTGCGGAGAAATAGCCCCGACACACTGGGCAACAAAAGAAGTCCAGCCTTCATACAGGTTCATGAACGGCCCCTGTACTTGGCTTTAAAGCCCCTACCGCCATTTTTTACAATGGCGATACGCATTTCCAACTTATCGCGCTGGTCATAAAGCCTGCCTAAAGAAGCACGGGTGAGAGTCCGACCATTCAAGGTATAGGACTGTGCGCCGTCTTCAATATCGGCAATCACCTTATTTACAGAGTCCAGTTGTTTCTGGAGCATGAAAAAACCTCAATTATTACTGTTTACCTACAGGGCGAACAATAACAATTGAGGTGGTTTGTTTGGAATGGGGTTGTTTACTGGGGAGTAAAATTTACTGGACAATAAACGGGTAGATAAATAGTCTTCACGTTAATATAGTGCTGTCAGTTTATTTAGAAGAGAGAGGATGCAGGAATGGCTAAGAAAAGAGTTTTCTTTCATATTATTTTTTTCCCCATGAGTATATACGGTGTTTTGCTGGGGTGTTGTTTGTTTTTAAATCAACCCATATCTAATTCATTTGTACTGCTTAAAGAGATATTTGTAGATTTATTTTATAGTGATAGTGCTCGAAATTCGATCGAACATGTATTGAATAGTTATGTCATGAAATTTAATTCGGCATATGTTAATGCAAATTCATTTTATTATGTTTTGGTGACCCCCGTTGTGTTTATGTGTATTAGCGTAGCTTTAAGTTTTGGCTTTGACAAAATATTAATTAAAAGAGTTGGAGTGGAAAAGTTTAACTCTATCTCAGAAACGACAGAGATGGCTGTAGAAATTATCCAAACCCTAGTTTTTGGTATTGGTTCTGCAATATTTTTTGTGGCAGTAGTGTCAAAGTTTACCAGTTCTATTTTTCTAAAGATTGTTGCAGGTATTTTTGGATTATATTCAGGAATTAGTACAGTGATGATGAAGAATACGTAAGACAAACAGTTAACGCGAAATAGAATTAATAAAGTAAAAGCCCCGCTAAAGCGGGGCTTTTACTTTCCAAAACTCCATCACTCCCGCACTAACTCCAAAACCGCCGCAGGCTTCCCCTTCCGGGCTTTCTTAACCTGCAATTGCGTTTCATACATGCTGAAAGCTTCGGCCCCTTCTGAAACGGTTTTCTTTATTAGACCAATTATGAAAGCTTCGCCATAGCGTTGTTCGTCTTCAAACTTTTCCTGCAAATATTCAAGGGAACACGCCGCCGACATCATATCCGAAACATGGTGGCAAAGTTCATCGCTACTCATGGCCCACCTCCCCATTCAAACCCTGTTCAGCCTCAATCAAGGCATCATACGCCATTAACATTGCCTGCCGTTCTGCCCTTGGCATGTGATCCAAGTTTTTGATCATTAGTTCTTTTGCCGTGGCTATGTGCTGTTTCGGTGAGCTATGACCATACACTTCCGGCACCATTGCTTGCGCCGGATCAGCCGAAACTTTTTGTGCTGGCTGTGGTGAAGCGGCACGGGGCGTTAGCCGCTTGGGTACTTCGGATGTTTGCGGTGCTACGGAGATATTAGCCAGCAACCGGGGCCGCTTCTCCCCTACCCTTGGGCGGGTTTCGCGGATGTAGGTTACTAGGCAGTATAGCGCAGTGAAGAACCGGGCGCGGTGGACCGGGGAAATCTTATTGCGCGTGCAAAAATTGCAATAGTGGGTGTAAATTTCATCCTTGGAGATTACGCCGTTAGGATCATTGCTGCACTCGCTATCTACGAATATGGTAATGTGGCTATACCAGAGCGGGTGTTCTGATTCGATTTTGCCGATGTAGATGTTTGATTCTTCCTGCCGTTGCAATTCATAGCTACCGTGCTGGCGGATCGCGGGGAGGACTTCTTCAAATACCCATTTTTCGAATCGTTCGGCTGCTGGGAGTTTGGATTTTATGATTAGGCGGTAGAGGTCTGGTTCGGGGATGATTTTGACCGTCTGCATGCCGCCCTTCGTAGGGGTCGATATTTTGTCGACCCCTTTGCAATGCATGCGGATAGCATCAGCGGGATATTTATACCCCAGGGTGACAGCAACATCGTTGGCAACAAACCAAGTATTGCCATTCTGGTCATGAATGGTTCTGATTTCGTTTGAATCAAATACGAAAGAAACAACTGAACTGTTGTCAGAAGTGGGTGAATTGGCTACGTTCTTTCCAGCCATGGCAACCTCCTCGAAAGGTTGTTTATGGTTAGGCTCGGTTCTGGTGTTGGCGCACCGTTCCGGGCCGTTTTAATTTGGTCTACTTTTCTTCTTTTTTCTGCTTTTTAGCTTCGGCTATTCTTCGCTCCATCTCTCCATTAAAAATATCTTTGAAGGTTAATCCGGTTTCAGCCAAGTACACCTTGTACTTCCTGTGCGTTTCCTCATCCACTTTGATTGTGATTGACTTTAGTTTACCTTCCATAACTTCATACGTACAAACCTACAGAGTGATAGTCAAGCGCAAAGCTATATTTGTGGGTTGAAAATTTAAAACCCCAGCCTTTCCGGGGAAGGGCTGGGGTAATCTCAAAAAATGTTTAAAACTATGGGTTATGTGGCCCTAAAAAACGATCTCCATTGAAATGGATCATATGGTCAGGCTTATCTGCAATCCAAACCTCTGTTTCCCATGCAATATCAGCTGCATTTCTTCTAAATTCAACAACATCAGGAAAAGCAGTTACATACACACGTCCGACTCTACATCCGACTAAAGCTTGCTCTAACTCATACCAACGCTTCGGAGAAACAGGACCGTGACTAGTTACTGCCTCAATTAAAAATAACCACTGTCTTTGTTGATCATATACTACCACATCGGGCAGTTTTTCATGAGACATAGGAGGAACGCCCAACTGCTGCAGGTATTCCCCCTGCAAATACATTAGTTTCCCCCCTTCATTTCTGCTACTGGCTGTATCCCCAACATACAAGACAACACCGCCAGCACCTATAAAGCGAGGACAAAATTGATGAATTATATCAGCATGTAATTGATTGTGTCTTCCTGGAGACAAGCTAATTTGATCACCATTTGGTAGCAACACAGGAATTTTATTTAATTCTAGTTTTCGCTGATACATTTCCTGTAAATTGTTCAATTGATTTTTGTACTGATTAATCTTATTTAACCACCTACCATTTGGAAAATCTTTCAAAATGTTAACAATCGGAGCATTCAGAGAATAATTGTTGTATGCACTATTCGTTGCTCGCGACGGATCATCTCTATTTCGATCCACTATACGAGCCTGCTCGAATTGATGAAGAGTTTGACGTCTTATCGTCTCTCTGGAATTAGGTTTATAGTCCATTCCGTATTCATCACGAATGAATTCCATGATTTCAACAGTTCTTAATAATGGGGCTTGAACATTGCTCCAGTTGTCATTAGGCCGTATGTTGGCAAGAGCAAGAAATACCCATGCAGATCTATCATTGAATTGTGCAGGTGGCATTCCAAGGGCCATCAATATTTCTTTTGCCTGAACAAGCTTTTCTTCTCTTTTGCTCATAAAAAACACCTAAAAAATTATTGCAGATATTCTTCGACAACCTCATCAACATCATCTTGTGTTTCAACACAACCCTTAATATACGCTTGCCCCATTAATTTAAGAATATCTACAGATGGAATTTTGAGCATACGAATTTCAGTTGCGTTAACTTGAGTATTGCCGGATATACACCTAAAATATCGATCTATCAATGTAGAATTAAAAAACAAAGCCAAACCATATGCCTCAGTTAGGGACAAGCTACCATCATTGCAAGAAATATAATTCAAATGGTTTTCTATAGCAATTCGCCCACCCTTTACTTTCTTAGGATCGTGCACACCTGCAACTAAACGCCTTTTTTCATCTTTTGAACTAAACCGCTTCAAAATAACATAAGGACTATTAGGCAATGTGTGTTTGTTGTGGTTTTCTGTAAGTAGAAAACGTGCATCTTTCTTTTTTAAACCTGTCCATTCTGTCTTAAAAGACTTAACGTTATGCATTCTTAGTAAAGGAACTGAATCTTCTGTGTTTTCTGGCCCTGTAATAAATTCTCTCGTCCGAAATTCCACAACTGGACCTGTCGATATGAAATAACAACTATCACTAAACCTTTGAGTCCAGCTTTCAACACGTCTTAATATTTCGGCATCTTCTAGTGATTCAGGAATTCGTATAAATTCATGGTCATTTGAAAAATCAATTATTTGTCTTGATAAATAAGTCTGAATTTCAGAATTATCAATGTCAGCATGTCCATTTGATGTAAAAATTTGTATATTTTTGCTTTGTTCTCTTTTATAATATGAACAAATAATATGCTCTTGCAATACTGCAAGTTCTTTGAAAACCTTGTTGCGAGATCTAAAGATGTGTATTTTTTCAAGGCTCATTTTCATGTTCATATATTGTCTAAAGCCTTTAAAGTATAATCCATTGGTAAAGCTTCTTGGAACAATAGCTATCATCTGACCATCTTGATGAAGACAGCCAGAAACAACTGCCATAAAAGATGCATAAATATTTGGATTCCCTTTATACAGATCATCTGTTGCATTTGCATATGGAGAAGTCTTAGAGTTATATTTAAAATACGGAGGATTAATTGATGCTACGTGATATTTTTCATCTTTTTTATCCGGTCTTGCTAAAATAAAATCTTCATTCCGTATTTCATATGTAAATGTTGCTTCTGCGTTAACAAATTCACACACAGTTTTTTTCATATTATTATTGAGTAACGGCAATGTCTCTTTATCAATATCGTATAATACTGCATGAACGGACTTACACCCCATACTCAAACAGTGAAGAGCTGCGGCAACAGTTAAAATCCCTGCTCCTGCCCCCGCATCAAGTAGCCGAACAGAGCTACTAGATTGGATTTGGATCATAGAGGCCATGTAGTCAGCAATAATACTTCCGGTGAAAAATTGGCCTAATTCTTTACGTCTAGTTTCAGGTTTACTTAATAAATATTCATTTTGTATCGCTGCAATTTCATCTATCATTTTGGTACCTCAAATTAGTATAGTCAGTGCTGAGATATGATTTCGCGGGAACAAAATCAACATTATTATGTCCTCATTCCACTTGTTCTTATTCTGCTTATATCCTACTTAATTTTTACCCGTCCCCCTGAATACTCTTAACCCCCTGCCCCATCTTAGCCAGCAAACACCCCTCAGCCTTACACTTATGATACCGAACCTTTATCCCCCCATCCCACTTGGGCGATGAAGTAACCGGAACAGGATAGTAGTAAAAAGGCAAAAGAAAAGCCCGCCGTGAGGCGGGCTTAAAACACGAGGAAGTACTCTATTTCTGTATGCAAATATATACTATATAGTTTGGTTAAGGCAAAGCATGCTATTTATGCCATTGAAGCTATTTCATGGTTCCCTGCATCATGTGTTCAGTCTGTCTCCTAGTGGCATCATTCCTATCTTTTCTTAGCTGATCCTGCATATCTTTAGGGGCTTGGTTAATTTGTTTGTCAGTAATATTCATTGTGTCTCTGTCGATTTGCTGATTTTGGCGATCAATAGCCGGATTATATGTTCCTCCCGGATCTTTCGTGTTACCCATTTGGCTTAACGCAGCTGAAGCAGAACCAATTAATATACAACAAGTTAAGATTACAATCGCTCTTTTAAACATTATAAACAACCTCCAAATTGTTAAATAGAACTTCCTCACAGAGGACAGGTTATATCACAAATAATTCGATGAAACCATTGTGTTAACAAGTAATACAAGTTTTTTATTCCCCCTGAATACTCTTAACCCCCTGCCTCATCTTAGCCAGCAAGCACCCCTCAGCCTTACACTTATGATACCGAACCTTTATCCCCCCATCCCACTTGGGCGATGAAGTAACCGGAATCCGCACGGCCCCGCACCACGGGCATACCGCGCCATCCTTGGGGCTGTATGTTACGCCCTGCTTCGCTTTAGCCAGTGCCGCAGCAATTAACTTAGCTGACATCTTATCTCCCGTTGGTGTAAGGGTTGGTGGTTCTTTTCGGGGCTTGCTTTTTAGGCTTGGCACTGCCCTTCTTCTTAATGGACTTCACGTTCAGCAGGTCCGCGGCTGCTAAGTTGTATCCGGCAATATCCCATGCATGGTTCGGTCTTCCTTTGGGGCATTCCCAAAAGCCTTTTTCATTCACGAATTCGGCGGTCATTTCCCGCGCCCATGCATTTGAAACTTCACTATGCAGATGATACGCGCCCGGATCAGCCGGGTTGATTTCCAGACGGTTGGAAAGCGAATTCTTGTAATGGGTCACATTCAGACGCAACAGCTTCAGCCCGCCGGGAATCGGCTTGTTTGATCCGGGGTAGGTATCAAGCTGGGTATAGGCAAACGGGCGCGCCATAGTCTGTTCACCCTTGATGGGTAGAATGCGGCCCCGATTCATGCGGCAGAAATCATAAACTTCGTCGGTGCGATGCCCCATTGCATCTATCAGGGCCAGCCGGACAAGATAGGGGTTGCCCTGCGAATCCTTGTACTCACGCTCCCAAAGGACTTCGGCGAGAGCTTCAAAGCTATCCACCTCACCATCAGCAACCAACCACGATTCATTGATCATGCCGTAGCCCCATGCCCGGATTTCATAGGGGAAATATCCACCGCGCCCGGACTGCGTATCAATGGCGGCAGTCATGCAAGAAACCACATCCCCGCCGGGAACCAACAGGCGCGGACGATCATCTTTCAATGCCAGAATTTTTGCTTCACTGCGTTCCTGCTGATAGTTCACCCACGGTTCCGCTTTGTGGGAGTTCATGAAATCCTTTAACTTTTCCTTCCAATCCGGGTTCAAGCTGGACTTCTGACCACGCAGGAAAGCGGCGGCAACTTCGGACAGCGACACGAAACGCGACAGCCAGCTAGGAATATGGAACCCGATTTTCTTAGGTCGATAGGTTTTAAGGTAGGTTTTAATGTCGATGCCCGTTACCCGGTCGAACCAGCCGCCAAGCCCTACGGCTTTATCACGGATTCCATCATCCCACTTGCAGCCCATATTGGGGCATTCATATGCCGCCAGCTTTTCGGATTCGACAGTTTCAGCGTACAAGGACGGGTCCATGCCTTCACGATCCGGGTACTTGATTTGGTCGAAATCAATTTCATGCTCATGCCCGCAGATAGGACAGCGCACCTTGTAGCCGAATACCACTTGAGCTTCATTATTCAGGGCCACCCAGATCGGGCCGCTTTCCGTGGTGGGTGATGAAATTTTCAGAAACTTGCGGTTGCGATAAGTACGCCCGCGCTTTTCACCGAGGCTTTGCGGATCGGCTTCTTTTTTGTTGGATGTGGTCGGGTATTTGTCCACTTCATCATACAAAATATACTTGGCAGGTTTGGAAGCCAGCCGGGAAGCTGAATGCGCCCAGCCCATGTAAATAGGCATATGCCGCAAATTGATGCGGAGCGAGCCTTCATCATCGGTGGAACCCGTAAGGTATTGTGAAAGCTGGGATGAAGCTTTAAATAGAGGCTGAATACGGTCACGGCTTGCATCTTGAGCAGCGAGTTTATCAGGGTAAATAATCATCGCTGGCCCCGGCTCCCTGTCCACGGCATAGCCCAGCGCATTGAGCAGCACTTCGGTTTTACCTACCTGCGGAGCGGCGCAGACTATGACGGTCTGAACGCTGCTGAAAAACAGGCTATCCATTACATCCACCAGATACGGCGTTACGTCATTGCGCCACGGTCCCGGCAAAGAGCTTGATTCCGGCACAAGCATGCGGTGGGCTTCGGCCCATTTGCTGACGGCAGTCTTTTTGCGCTTCCGCAGAATCTGCTTTTCGCCCTTGCTGAATTCGAAGGTGTATTTCGTGCCGGTCATTTCCTGCGGCAGTGAAAAACGATCCACCGAAACCGGGACAGGATTAGCAACCAGCTTTCTAACTATCGCCCTAGCTTCCACTTGAGAACTCCACGGTTATTTCATCAGTCCGGGCAAATTCGCTGAAGAGCGCGTCCAGTTCATCGTTAACCATCTGAATAAATGCGTCTTCACGCTCCACCTTGCCATCTACAGCAAAGATCAGGTCGCGGGCTTTCATCAAAAACAATTGGCGAAGCCCGGTATCAAGCACGGCGGTTTTCCCGGCCATGATCATTTCCACGTTTTCCCGGTCAATGAGCTTGCCTAATTCTTTATTTAATTTCAGTCGTTTAAGTTCGGCTTCAAATTCCTTATCTTTGGCCTTGGCTTCCTGAAATCGTTTTGCGGAATCCCCGGTCAAACCTTCATCGTCCGGCTGATCCGCGTCCGCAACTTGCCCAACGGGAACCCAGCCAAGTTGCAAGGCAAGCTCTGAAATATCGTCTTCGTAGTATTTGCCGTGCAGCGGCGGTACTTGCTTGCCCTTGCCCACGTAATTGAAGAAGGTCCGGCGCGAAATCTGCCAGCGGACTTTACCGAATTGCTCCCAAGCCTGATTTATGGATTTGTAAAATTTATCAACCATTTAAGTAGCACCTGAATTAAATTGAGTGACACGATTGATGCAGCTTGTGCAGTGTGCATATTTTTCAAAACTTTCCGTGTGCAAAAGACTCGGACCTCACGTTACCCGTGATTCATGGATCGCTGGGGAGGACCCAAAGGCAACCGCCCTTCAACCAACCGCTTCGGCGGTTCATCTTCCACCAGCGGTAGCCGATCCATGTGGAGCAAGGCGATAAGCGGCGCGGCTTTTTCATACAAGCCCCACATTTCCCAAAGGGTTTCGAAGTTTGCCTTGCCCCATGCTTCGTCAATGATGACAACCAGTTCACCTACCATGTTCCGCTTAAGCTTGAAGCCCGTGGGGTGTTCCCGCAGAAGATTACCGAGGGTCTTCATTGCCTCATGCCCGGCTTCATAGGTCTGCCAATCCTGATTGAATTCATCCTCGGATACCGGGATTACACCTTCCTTCAAGCATAACCGCCTGAATTTACTGTAAGGAGTTTCCGGTTCTAACTTCCTGTACTTGTCTTTTAGTTTTGCTAATGCGTTCATACTGGTTCCGGTTCCAAGGTTTGTCCCGTGTTAGCCAACGCTAAAAACCACCGAGAAGATTAGTCTTTTTTCTTTCTGTCCAACTGTCCCATGTACCAAGCTTAAAAACCAAATACTGGAAGCCTCGCGTGTACGCACGCACCCACACACGCATATGAACCTCTTTTGCCCTGCACCGTGGACCGCTGGTACCATCGTGGACCGAGCCAGTATTCACGGGCTTTGCCAAGCTCTGACACGCGGGACGGGTGGTACCAATACGCTGGAACCACTTCACCGGGGGAAGTAGAAATTCCGAATAAGTATTGATTTGCCCAGCGGGTAAGGCGTGGCTACGCCGCAGGTCATTAGAAGGGGGTGCGGGGGAAACAGAACAGACCGCCCCACTCCCGATTATGCCAGTGAAGAAGGTCATTAAGCTTTCAACTCGAATCTGGTTTTGATGCCTGCAACCATGCGGCAACGCTTGCCGTCAATGCGCGGGCGGGTTTCCTTCAAGGTCTTCACTGCCGCGTAAAGCTCACGGAAGAAGTTTTCCTTATGCATGGCCTGATAGCCGTTTTCGGAACTGTATTCGCGGTAGGACTTATACAGCGAGTCCTTAGACTGCTTCGCGCCGTCCTCAAGCTCACACTTATCTTCCACGAAAGCCTGAACAGGGTTGTTAAGCCGCCTGTAGTCCATGAGCAGTTCCCTTGTTTCGTCACAACTGGTGAACTTGCCTTGCTCATAAAGACGGTGCAGACCGACCAAAGCCCAATGGAAGATTTCGGAAAGCTCATGCTCAACGAGTTCTTCAAAAAGGTGCGGGTTGCGGTCAGGATCGTCTTCAAGAAACTGCTTCTTGAACTCAATGGGCAGCATGCGCCGGAAAAAGCCCTCCGTGTTATCCAGAACGCGGGGCAGCTTGTTAGCGGCAAAGGCCAGCTTGCAGAACGGTGTAAATTCAAAGCTGTCCTTATGCTTGAATGCGCCCTGAATGGCATCACCAGAAACAACGGCCTTAAAAATGGGTGTTTCCATTGCCGCCGATCCGATTTCCGTGGAAATGTTCAGCAACTTGTTATAGAGGCTGGCCCGGCGGAACTGGTCTTCCAAATCCTGAAAGGCCACCGCCGAGCAGTTAGCAGCGGACACAAGTTCACGCAGAACTTTAAGGAGTGTCGATTTACCATCCGAACCGGGGCCAAGCAGCAACAGGCACTTTTCAAAGCGCGTATCGCGGGTAAGGCATAAGCCTGCGAATTCCTGAAGCTGGGCAATAGGTTCCGGGGTCTGGACGGTCTGTTCTAGAAACTTCTCCCAACGCTCACAGCGGGCTTCAGAATCCGGGTTAAAAGACACGTTCAGACATATGGTGGAAAAGTAATCGTGTTCGTGTGGTTTTAGCTCGAGCGTCTTAAGGTTGAGCATGCTGTTTTGCAGGCATACCCATTCATCACGGTCATTGACCGCACGCCCGTGCGGAAGATTGGAAAGATTGATAGCCAAAGACGTTGCATCGTTCACACGCGCGGTTGTGGCCTCAATGCCGAGGTAATGCGTAGCTGACTGCTGAAGCGTACCGCGTGAAATCTGTTCCCAGTATTTGGCGTTCCAGCGATACAGCAACCCGGTCATATCATCAGCAAGCAAAGGCTGATCACGTAGAAGCTGATCCGCAAGCAAGCGGGGCTTGAATTTGCCGTCATAAAAGAAAGCCCATTCGCTACCCACTTCAAACTCTTTGGGCGGTTCAATCCTGCGCGCAGTGGCGATAAGGTCTTGAAAGTCCTTTGCAGTCTTGCCGAACTTCATAAAGAAGTCGGTGAGGTCGTGACCGTCCTTTTCGGGCCAGCTTCCATCCGGCTCCCGGCCCATGAAGTCGGGCCACTCAATGATGCGCAGAGAACGCACCACAGGAAGCAAGGCGCGGATAGCTTTTTCCGCATGGGCTTGCCCCGGCTGGTCGGCATCATATGCAAGGATAACGTCACGGCCCACAAACGGCTCTAAATGCTCTTGTGACCATTTAACCGTCTTAGATGTTTGCGTGGCAGTCGCGAAACCGAAGGATTCACCGCACAGCGTGTCCGGTTCGCCTTCACACAGGACTATCGGCCCAGACTTGGCAATCATTGACGGAGCAGGAAACAACCGGGCGTTACCGTATCCCCTACCCCATGAAATGATCTTACTCTTAAGATTGGTGCCGGGCTTGCGGTAGAGCCGAATATTACGAAGCTGGCCTTGTGCGTCCCGGATCGGGATAGCAACGCGCATAGGCGCGCCGTTAATGGGCCTGATATTTTCATCCCGATCTCGGTAGCACATCTGCATGCGCAGGTCGTGCCGCTTAATAACTTCCGGCGACCAGCCGCGCACCTTCCTGAACACTTCAAACCAATCTTCAGGCAACAGAGCCATCCGGCCCCACACGCTTTCAGGGATTACCGGAGTACTACCGCCCTTCCCTTCCTTACGCTTCTGCTGGACGGTCTTTCGGGGCTTGGGGGCATCCTTTACGCCTTGCCCGTATTTATCCTTGAAACTCTTGAAGGCTTCATCATTCGGCAGACCGTTTACCAGCCCATAAAGCTTGATCAGGTCGCCGCAATCGGTACACCCGGCAAGGCAATTGAAATAGTCTTCTTCGAAATTGTAGCCAAAGGATGGGTTATCATCAGCATGAAACGGGCATTTGCCGTTCAGCCATTTCCCTTCTTCCTTTGCGTCCTCAAACAATGAACGCGCAATGATCTTACGTTCATCTTCGGAAAGATGTGTTCCGGCCCAGCCCATCGTTATCCCTTCACAAGGTATTTAATACGGTTGCGCCAGAACAGAGCCGATGAAATCAGTTCCATGATTTCTTTATCGAACTCCGCGAACTCTTGAGCCGTTACGTTGCCGTCTTCCATAATGGCGGCGAATTTGACCACCGCGTCACTGAATTCTTTAGTGGTGCGGTTCATGTCGTCTTCCAGCGAGTCCGAAAAAATGCCTGCTTCAGGAAGCGGGACAACAACCATATTCATCTGCTGGGCAATGGCTTCAAGCGGGGCCACTGATCCGCATGTTTTCATAAGCGGCACGAGGTCCAGAACACCCATTTTCGCGGTGGAATCTTCGGGGTTCAGTTCCTTGTATAAGGTCCAGTGGCTTTTGGTGGAACCGAAGGTCTGTTCGGTTATGACTTCCACCGACATATTATGGTGTCGCAGCACCATATTTTGGATTTCTACGGCTACGCTTTTGCGTTCGTCTTTCATGTGGTTCCTCCGGTTCCAAAGAGGGCTGCTATCTGTAGTAGATAGGCTATCTTTGTGGTGCTACTGTTCAGTTAATGGGTTCTAATTTATCTTTGTCATTGCTCTTCAGAAGCTCCTTCTGATATTTAGTCAAACCACCACAGAATGACTTATAAATCAGAAGGAGAACCGTAGATGCTAACTCATAAGTATTGCCCAATTGCAAAGCGTAAAATTAGTGAGGCTGGAGCCGATAACGCTGCAAGTTGTGACAATCTTGAATGTAAATTTTTGTACAAGAATCACTGTATATTAATTCAGGGGCATTTAGCTGAAGAAACTGATCGAATGCTATTGCTCGAAATCAGAGAACTTCTGCGATCAAAGAAGTAGGAATATCAGCAGAAACAGGCTTAAATTTAATCGAATGGTCAGCCTTGTTTCTGCTGTCCTCAAGAACTTCTTTGACGACTTCAACTGCGTAGCTCGATTCGGCAAAGGTTAAGCCTGAAAGGTTTTCAAGCATCTTTTCAACAACCTTTCTTGCCTTTTTCCTCTCCGTGTCATTGAGCTTCGTATATGGGTACATATTCCACTCCTTTTAGCTGCGAGACACGCGCCCCGCTGTCAGCATGCTTAAATTTCCGGCTACTATCCATTGTAGCCAATTAACGGACATGAATTAGATGATTCAGGTCCGGGGTCTGTGCTATCTTCCTTCCCTCTCTCCCTACATTCACACTCACTGCACGTTAGCGGCGGGCTATGGGTGTGTTTGAATTGGTAGAGGGGGCAGGTTTCGTTGCAGGGGGTTGGAGACATTTAGTGGGCCTCCAGTGGTGGCAAAGGGAACTTCTCAGGATAGGCGATGTGTTGAGCCAGCCGGACAACAGTAGAATCAGCCCGCAGTGTCGATTTGATACGGCGGTAGGATGCTGGGTGGATTGATAGCGCGCTGGCTACGTTTGCTTTGCCTAGTTTTTGCTCTAGTTCGGTGACTAAGTCTTTTGAGAATGGTTCGCTTCGTTTCATGCGAACACACTAGCGCAAATTGCACCAGAAAGACAAGAGCAATTTTCAAACTTACGGCGTAGGTTAATATGATCTAATTAAATACTTATGAGCGCAGAACTTTTTGAACAAACGGTTGTCGAAGAAATTTGCATAATTGCAGAAGAAAAAGACATGAACCACAGTCAGCTTGCCAAGGCTGCTTTTGGTGATGCCGAAAAATCAATCACAAGGTGGAGACAGATCAGGCTTCCGAGGAAGAATACAGGAAAGCCTCAGTCTCTTACTGTGGCTGATACTTATAGTTTATGTCAGGGGCTGGGGATTGAATTTGGGGCTTTGATGTTTAGGGCTGGAGAACGGTTTAAAATAAATCAAGCCAAGATCGCGAGTGAACGGAAAAAGTTGGCTTAAGCATTGTTTTTTCTAATGGTCATGAACTACGTCCAGTAGTGACAGCGTTACTGAAAAACACTTTTCGACTTATCTGAGTTCATTTTTTTTACCCTTAATTAAAGCATAATGGATGATATATAGCATAAAAAATACACAACGTTAAAATATATTCTTAATTAGACGCAGTAATCTACGAACTATAAACAGAATATTAAAGGTGACTTTACGGGGAGGCAAGATGCAGAAACAAGGGTCATTGTTGGACATTTGTAATCATAATGGAGCCAAGAAAAAGACTGCTAAAAGAAACAAGAAGGATTTTTTTGACAAATTCGATCAGGGAACATGTTTAAAGCTCGATCTTCTTGAGAGAAGTGTAAAATCTTGGTTGCCTGTTTTCATTACACAGAATTTTATAGAAGAAATTAATCTTGTAGATTTTTTTGCTGGCGAAGGAAAAGATGCATCTGGCAAGAAAGGAAGTCCTTTAAAGATCATAGATACAATTCAACTTTTCAGTAATTTAATTACAAAACGGGAAAAAGGACTAACAATAAATTTGCACTTCAATGACGACAATCAAGGTGCAACTGAAAGGCTTAAAGTTCACTTGAAAAAAATTAAAGATAAGGTTCCTGTTTATGTAGACATAAAAATAACCAACAAAACATATGAAGATCTTTTTGAAGAGATTTTACCTTCACTGGACAAAAACAATGTTGCCAATTTCTTATTTATTGATCCTTTTGGATTGGCTTTAACTCGTGATCATTTCCAAACAATATCTTCATTAAGAAGAACTGATTTTATTTTATTTACGCCAGTTACCAATGTACAACGTTTTTGTGAGCAAAATGGATTTAAACAGCATTTTCCAGGCCTTAAGAGGTCTTATTTTGAAGATCCTAAAACCGCACATCGTAAGTTGTGCGAGTATATAAAAAAGAATTGGGTAATAGATGAATATTATTTGCATTCTTTTGCTATTCAAAAAGCAAAAGGTCATAGGCATTGCTTAATATTTGGGAGTCGTAACAAATTAGGTGTGTATAAATTCATTGAATCGTGCTGGAAAGAAGACCCTGAAAATGGCGAGTCCAATTTTTCCTTTGAAGGAGATCTTAGAACTGAAGATTGTCCTATGATCCCTGAATTGGCAGGTTCTCAAAAGATTAAAAATTTTCAAGCCTCATTAGACAAATTGATAAGGCAAAAAGCTATTTTGAGCAATCAAGACATTTTCGATTTTGCATTAGATGCTGGCTTTCATCCTCCGTCATCTCATGTAAAAGATGTTTTAAAAAAACTTAAAAAAGACAAGGTTATAAAGAACAATTTATCTCGATTTGGACTTTCATATAATAGTGTAGACAAGGGTCTTGTAGACCTAGAATTTATCACCTATAGATAGCGCATGGCTATAACGAAAATTGAATGGACTGAAGCTAGCTGGAACCCGATGACTGGCTGTACGAAAATTAGTGCAGGCTGTAAGCACTGCTACGCTGAGCGTATGGCAATGCGGTTGCAAGCCATGAATAGCGAGAATTATTCAAATGGGTTTAAGTTGACTACACATCAACATGCTTTAACTAAACCATTTGAATGGAAAAAACCTCAAATGATTTTTGTGAATTCTATGAGCGACATTTTTCATGAAGAAGCTCCTTTTGAGTTTATAAAAAAAATTTTTGGTACAATGCATATGGCTAATTGGCATACGTATCAACTTCTTACTAAGCGTTCTGGGAGGCTTAAAGAATTGGCACCGCGATTATCGTGGGCAAACAATATTTGGATGGGTGTAACTGTTGAGTCTGCCGATTATAAGCATCGAATAGATAATTTAAAATCAACTTCTGCTAAGACTAAATTTCTTTCTTTGGAACCATTATTAGGGCCAATTGGGAAATTGGATTTAGAAGGAATTGATTGGGTTATAGTAGGAGGTGAGTCTGGCCCTAATTCACGTCCTATGGAAGAAGACTGGGTTATTGATATTAAAAAACAGTGTTTAGCTCAGAATACCCATTTCTTTTTCAAGCAGTGGGGGGGCAAAAACAAGAAAAAAGCTGGACGTTTGTTGCAAGGGACGACTTGGGATCAAATGCCTACTCCTGTAGCCGCTATTTAGCCTTTTGATTAATCAAGCCCTGCTTTTGTAGGGCTTTTTTGTTACTTTCTCATATTTCAGACTTAAAAGAGATAGCGCAATTTGCGCTATTTTTTTATTTACAACTAGTGCAATTTGCACTACTACTAATTTTACCACAGCAACCCACCACGCCGAAAGCTCCGCGACAAAGGGCCGGACAGTAAACGGGTGAGAAGCGGTGTTAAATCAAACTAGGAGTGTTGGAGATGAGTGAAGAATTCCCACCTGCACCGAATAGCAAGACCTGTGAAGTAGCTTTAGAAATGGTCAAAGTCTTGAATGAATCAGGCGTAAAAGGAGCGATAGCACGAGAAAACGTGTGTTTCCTCGTGCTTATGATGGCTTGTGGTCACCACGGATTTGGAAGTGTTCGAGACTCACTGTGTTGCAAATGACTTAAATAATTCAGTCATAGCAACTCGGACTAATGCTTTGCTTGCTTCCCCTGCACCGCTTTTGGATAAGGCAAGCAATTTGTCTCCAACTGAAGTTTCAGATTCAAGAGATGAAGGCATTAACTTCATTAGTTCAAGCCCCTTGGGTGAGAGAACAGCACTGTGGAGCATGTATCTAGAATACCCTGAGGCAGAAACGTACCCAGCCTGCCAAAGCCATTCAAGAGTTGCGCTGGCAACGTAGGCTTCATCAGGAAAGACTCCACTATCGTTACAATCTTCGTTAGTGAACCCAGCGATTCTTGAGCCAATCATGGTCCTAGGAACAGGAAAGTATTCATAGAGTTCAGCAAAAATTTCGGCAGTGTACTGGTTAAAAAGATCAATATTTGTAGACATGTCACTATCTCCTTTATTGATCTTCTAACCAAAATAGTAGGCAGAGTGTCAAGAACACCACCCTACTCCCACAAACAGCGGTCCTTTTCGTTCTCCACGACCCCACAGCGAGAAGGACCGCTAAAAACTCAAATCATAAGCGCAGAATCTGAAACACGGAATTAGGAGCTTTCCTTATGAAACGACCAGCCAGACATAGAATTGAAGGATTCGATTACGAAATTGATGAATTAGGCCAGCTATTCAGCACTAACGACACACCGGGCTACGGCATCGGCTACCAGATCATGCCGAGCAGGACTAATTCAAAGACAAAGCCCACCTATAAGCTCACCAAGAATGGTGGATCAATTACTTGCCGTGTGGATGTGCTGGTGGAGCAGTATTGCACCTGCTGTGAAACTTTCGATTCTAAATGGTACTGGCGCACCCGTTTGGGTGCAACGGATCAGAATAAAGAGCTTCGCGCAGCCTTCCTTGAGCGCAAAGCAAAAGGGCTTCCTCACCCTAAAGCGAAGAAAGCAAAGGCTGAAAAAGAGGTGGCTGCATATGTCTTTATCCCGTGGTCAAATCCAAACGAGCTAGACAAAAGTATGCAGATTGAAGCGGAGTATTCAGCAGCTATCGGCGGCGATTCCCGCGATGCATCCATGTGTCCTATCCGGTGATGTTATGAAAAACACAATCCATGTCGTCTTCACCCACCATGGCAAACATGTTGGAATATTGAAATCCGTCACAGGCTCCAACTATTCAGATTGCCTTGCTCAAGCCCGCGGACATGCCGAGCGGACAGCAAGGCGGCTCTTGTGTGATGCAAAGTCTGACGGTGCGGTGAATGTCTGTGAAGCCGGAAATAAACAAGGCCCGCTGCTTTGGTCTAGTCGGATTCTTCCGGTCTATGATGATCCTTACAAGCCTTGGAGGGATTAATGGAACTCCAACCACCAGAAATAGACCTCACCTGCCTAAACTATAAGGAACTGGCAGAGAAGCTAAAGCTGGATTTTAAGACCCTCCGCTCACGGTGGAAGAACTACCCCCATTTTTTTGTGACACCTAATGGCTGGCAAAAGCCCCGACTTGAATCAGCCAGATTCGATTACCACGAAGTACTGAACCACTGCAAAGCGCAAAGCAAAGGCTTGACCCATGACAACGACACTGAACGTATACTTTCGCCCCTACAAAGGGAAAAACGGGAAATACCGGGCGTACTTCAAGTATCGCGGGAAACAGCCGTCCAAAGTGGTCGAAACTCAAAAGGAAGGCAGACAGTGGGCGCAAACAAAGAAAAAGGAGATAGACAGGGAACTAGCAAGGCTCAACGCTTTGATGTTTTCCGCCGCGTCATATGATTATCTTCTGGACTGTGAAGACAGGAACATGACCACCGGAACCGTACAGGAAAAGCTCAACCACTTAACTGAATTCGCAGAATGGACCCTTGCCTACATACAAAGAATCAACCCTGAAGCTGTTGATTTCCTGCTTGATGATGTCAGCCTTGAAATTGCCCGTAAATACTACCGCCACACTTGCAAGGCCCGTACGGTCAAAACTGCAAACAACCACGTTAAAAACCTAAAGGCATGCTGGAATTTCCATATCAAGGAAGAACGGATATTATCTAACCCGTGGCCCAAGCTTGAAAAGTCAGAAGGCGATGAAGCCACCGTTTATATTCCCCCTGCTGAAGACGTGGTCGCGGCATACAATGCTGCTAAACCATGGCAGCAGGATTATATTCAAATTTTACTAAAAACAGGAGGCCGAGCAGGAGACCCACGGAAACTTAAATGGGAAAGTGTAGATTTCGCTAACGGTACCCTCAGTTTTTGGACCAAAAAGAGAAAAGGCGGAAAAAAAGAATACCGTATAATCTCAATGCCGGAAGGCTCCACCCTGCACACCCTTCTGCTGAAGATTTGGAAAGATAGAGAAATTGATTCAGAATACGTTTTCAACAACCCTCGCACCGGAACCGGATATACACGGCAGGCAGACGGCATTAAGTATATGCTCCATTACGCTTGCGCAATTGCAGGAGTCCGCCGATTCACCCTAAAGGATTTGCGCGACTTCGTAGCCCTTCGCCTTGATGATTCGAAAGAAGCCAGCCTTACCGATATTCAAAACATCCTCGGACACAAAAGGCCGACCACAACAGATATTTACCTGAAAGCCAAACGCGGCAACACCGAAACAGCCGCCCGAATATTGGATAATGACGACCTAGTTTAACCCCCTCCTCTACCCCGGCAAAACGGCCCTGCTGAACTATCAGCAGGGCCGTTTTGTTATTTTGGTGCATACAAAATGACGATTAGTCCAAGCGTACCGGGGCTTCCCGACCTTACGTAGGTGCAAAAAATAAATTGCACCAAACGGATATTCAGTAGTCTTGCCATAGAAAACAAATCACGCAGAACAACCGTTAGCCCAATAACACCAACGGTTCCCAGCCTTCCGTAGGTGCAAAAATATTTTTGCACCAAATAGCCATTCAGTCCCGACTACAAGCCCTTGGAAATTTTGGAATCCAAAGGATAAAAACAGAATAAAAATCAAAACGCGGGCAAAAAGGTGCATTTCGTGGTGCACAAAATCGGCCCCAAACAGAAAAAGGCTTACGTCTGTTGACGTAAGCCTTTGAATTTACTGGCGGAGAGGAGAGGATTCGAACCTCCGATAGCGTTAACTATACACGCTTTCCAGGCGTGCTCCTTAAGCCGGACTCGGACACCTCTCCGCTTGGGAGAAATGTGTTTAGCTAAATCAGAACTCCTTGGCAAGCACTTTTTTCAATTATTCGAACTTAAACTTAGATTTTATTTGGTTATAAAAAATCCAGCCTAATTCCAGACTATTTCACACCCCGATGAAGCCAACAACCAGCAAACAATATATCATTATAGCATTATCCTAAATAATCAGTTAATGTTCTCCCAAACCCCAAGGAGAATATAATGAACCGTCACAGTAGGACTTCACTACTCTTCATCGTCCTTTTCTTGTTATCAGCATCCCCATTATTCGCAACAGACATATCCCAAGGCCTGCAGTGTCCACCGGGATGGAATGACAACTATTCAGCACGCGGCAACGACCTAATAAAACAATGCATCTCCCCGGCTCAGGATGCTGCCATCGAGCTATACGCCGCTCCCGGACAGGAAGTTCCTCTCGGCAGCCTGCTCGATATGTGGGCGCGGGAAATGACCCAACGCGGTCTACCCTTCCAGAACAAAGTTTCTGAAGTTCCCGGACAGGTTTCGGGCTACCCGGCCGTGACCCGGACATATTCCGGTCAGACTCGTGACGGCAATCAATTCGATTCACACCTCGTCGCTTCCAGATACAATGGCGTAAACTACGTTTTCCAAGGCTTTGCCCTGAAAGGCCGCAGTCAGGCATGGCATCAGCTAAGACATGCCATGAACAGCTGGTACTATCCGGGTGCGGGACAGCATAGCTACAATAATCAGCAGGGCGGCCTGCCACTGGGAACCGGAAGTTCAGGCAACGCACCTTATGGGAGTGACCCTTATGGCAATCAGCAGGCTAACTCCGGCAATAATCCATATGGAAATACTCCCTATAACACCCAACAGACCGCAGCAGTAAATTCCGGCAATTCACTACCCACAATCTCCGGGACCTTCTTAGCTGACAAAAAAGACTACTGGAACGGAAAATACCACTACCGAATTTACCTCTTTAATGGTGACGGAACCTATACCTCCGGCAGCAAAAATGCTGCAACCGGAAAAGTCAAAATGGGTAGCAGCAAAAAAAGGTTCAAAATTTCAAAATCA
The DNA here is from genome assembly GCF_965230075.1 of Maridesulfovibrio sp. Taxonomy (GTDB): domain Bacteria; phylum Desulfobacterota; class Desulfovibrionia; order Desulfovibrionales; family Desulfovibrionaceae; genus Maridesulfovibrio. The sequence goes on from NZ_OZ245945.1 coordinate 2,406,803, forward strand.
GGTAATCTTTTTGTCGTAAGCAGCGGCGGTTCCTGCACCGAAGGTTTTGTAACCGACACTGAAAACAATGAAATCAGACGTTTTAAAAGCGGATGCTACAGCCCCGGCGGAAGAGCCATGTACTTTAAAAAAGTGTCGGGTAATTTTGCCAGCACAAACAATAACGCCAACTCAGGCAGCACAAGGCCTCAAATTGTCGGCACATTCATTTCCCACAAAACTGACTTTTGGAACGGAAAAAACCAATACAGAATTTATAAGTATTACTCCGATGGAACATATGTAGGGGGCTCCCAAAACGCCAGAACAGGCAAAGTGGTAATGGGAAAAAACAGATTCAAATATAAAATCAATAAATCTGGCAACTCCTACACTATTAAGGGATCAAAAAATTATTGTACCCAAGGATTTGTAAAACAAATCCAGAACAACATGATCACCAGCTTCCAAAGCGGATGCTATACCCACAAGGGCAAGGAAAGGCTTATCTTTAATAGAGTAAGACAATAAAATAAAAAGCCCCTCGCAACATCGTTGCAAGGGGCTTTGTGAATTCAAGCTGGCGGAGAGGAGAGGATTCGAACCTCCGATAGCGTTAACTATACACGCTTTCCAGGCGTGCTCCTTAAGCCGGACTCGGACACCTCTCCGCTTGGGTGAAAAAGGATTTAGCTAAATCAGACTTGCTTGGCAAGCACTTTTTTCAACTTTTCCCAATTATTTTAAATTAAATGAAAAACCAAGTCTATTTAGGCAACTGAAGGCTTCCGATAAACTCGTCCAAAGACTCAGCTTTTACCATTTCCAGAACCTTGGGCAACTCTTCAGCCACCTTGAAGGCGAGGTCCGGGCTGATGAAGTTTCCGGTACCGATCTGCACAGCCTTGGCCCCTACGAGCAGGAATTCCGCTGCATCTTCAGCAGAGGTAATACCACCAAGTCCCATGACCGGAATTTTAACTGCATTCACAGCCTGATACACACATCTAAGAGCAACAGGCTTCACTGCCGGACCGGACAGCCCACCAATCACGTTGGCAAGACGCGGAGTTCTACGCTCAATATCAACAGCCATGCCGGACAGGGTGTTAATCAGCGAAAGCGCATCCGCCCCGCCGTCTTCGGCTGCTTTTGCACAAACGGTAATGTCGGTGACATTGGGGGAAAGCTTGATAATTACCGGTTTGTTACCAGCATTCTTCTTTACCGCCTCGGCAACCCTGGTGATCTGCTTGGGGTCCTGACCGAAGGCGATGCCGCCCTCTTTTACGTTGGGGCAGGAAACATTAACCTCAAGGGCTGCAACGCCCTCTTCACCGGCAAGAACATTAGCCAATTCACCGAATTCCTCGGCATCAGTGGCATAGAGGTTCGCCAGCACGGGCAGGGTCTTCCAAGGCAGCTTGGGCAATTTCTTTTCAAGAAAAACTTCCACGCCCGGATTCTGAATGCCGATGGCATTGAGCATGCCACAAGGAGTTTCCGCAATTCTGGGCATGGGGTTCCCTTCCCTCGGCTTAAGGGAAAGTCCTTTAACCACGATACCGCCCAGAGATTCAAGATCACCGAAGCGCTTGAACTCAAGACCAAAACCGAAAGTCCCGGAAGCGGTAAGGATAGGGTTCTTAAGCTTCAGTCCGGCAAAATCAATTGACACATCCATTTCTTAATCCTCCAGACTGAGATTATTAGCTTTGAAAACAGGACCGGTGGTACAGACCTGAGTATGATGGTCATCGCCATCCTTGCAGACACAGCCAAGGCAAGCACCAACGCCGCAAGCCATACGGTTTTCAAGGGAAAGCTCCGCATCTGCACCGTATTTATTTGCAGCATTCCAGATGGTTTTCAGGAACGGATGGGGTCCGCAGGCCACGATAAGGCCATCTTTTTCCGCGTACTCCTTAACCAGCTCTTCCACCCTCGCAATGATGGTAGGAATGTCTTCAGGCTTGGTTTCGCGGATATCTTCCACATCAACCTTGCCTGCCAAACCCTTATAAGGATAGTTTTCCAGCGGAGGACGGTGCGCGAAAAACAATTTCAAATTTTCGGGCTGCGGATGGGTATCGACATATCCGCAAAAGGGGGCTAAACCCATCCCTCCGGCGAGCATGAGTACGGGGCGGTTCTGCGGTTTGCTGAAGAAGTTACCCAGCGGTCCCCAGATATTTACTTCATCGCCCTCTTTCAGTTCCAGCAGACGGGCAGTTCCACGGCCGACAACCTGAAAAAGGATGGTCAGACTGGTCTCATCTGCGTTACAAATAGAGAAAGGACGTCCCCAAACGAGGTCCAAAGGCCATGAAACGGGCCTGATCATGACGAACTGTCCGGCCCGCCAACCCGGCTTCCATTCCGGATATTCGAGTTTGAGTTCGACTATTTCCTCACCGGGTGAGGATAATCCGAGGGGCTTATTGCTGATGACTTTAACAGCCCTGCAATTGTTTGCACTCATGATTTAATCCTGTAGATTTTTGCTGACCGCACTTTTGCGGCGTAAGCGTGATACATTATGAATGAACATAAACCAGAAATTCTTGCTCCGGCAGGCGATAAATCCTCTTTCCTTGCAGCCATAGCCGCAGGTGCGGACGCCGTATATGCCGGACTTAAACATTTTTCCGCTCGCATGGAAGCTTATAATTTCGCTACTAGTGAGCTTGCAGCCCTTGCTGAGCTGGGCCGGGAAAACGGGGTCCGCACCCATATTCCCATGAATACCCTCATCAAGCCTGATGATATCAACTCCGCAGCCCGCCTCGTGGAGCGCATCTCCCGTACAGTTAAACCGGATGCCCTGATCATTCAGGATATCGCCATGGTCGAGATCGCACGTCAAGCCGGATTTGAAGGTGAACTCCATCTTTCCACCCTCGCCAACGTCAGCCACCCAGCAGCACTCAAGACTGCGGAAGAACTGGGCGTGGACCGCGTGGTTGTTCCCCGCGAGCTGAACCTTGATGAAATCAGGATGATGGCTGATGCCTGCCCTGATTCCATGACCCTTGAGATGTTCGTCCACGGTGCGCTCTGCTATTCCGTTTCCGGCCGCTGCTACTGGAGCTCCTTTTTCGGCGGCAAGAGCAGCCTGCGCGGCCGCTGCGTACAGCCCTGCCGCAGACTCTACGGCGGAGCCAAACGCAAGGATCAGCCCAAGCGCCTTTTCTCCTGCCTCGACCTCAGCCTCGACGTGCTGACCAAGCCGACCCTTGCTATTCCCAAAGTCAGCTCATGGAAAATCGAAGGCCGTAAAAAAGGCCCCCACTACGTCTACTACACAGTAGCGGCTTACAAAATGCTGCGCGACAATCCCAATGACGCAAAAGTCAAAAAGGATGCTGTGGAGCTACTCGAACTCGCACTGGGCAGACCGTCTTCACATTCCGTATTCCTGCCGCAGCGCCCGTTCACCCCGCTTGATCCGTCCAACGAAACCGGTTCCGGTTTCCTGATCGGCATCACCAAACAGGAGAAGAACGGCAAGCCCTACTTTAACTGTAGACAGGAACTCCTCGCCGGAGATTTCCTGCGCATCGGTTATCAGGACCAGCCCGGACACCAGACCATGAAGATCCGCAAATTCATCCCCAAACGGGGCAAGGTCTCAATTCCGGTCAAGGGCAAAATGCGCCTCAAGTCCGGCACTCGCGTGTTCCTTATTGACCGTCGCGAAGAAGGTCTGACCAAGGCGCTCAAAAAACTTGATTCAAAACTTTCAAAGATCAAAGTTACGGAAAACGTGGCCAGCGACATGATCATCGATCTGCCGCAGCCCTGCCCGCTGCCGGAACGCACCGCGCGTCATACTCTGCACCGCAATCCGCCCAAGGGTAAAACCAAATTTGGTACCGATGTATGGCTTTCCATGAACGCTCTTAAGCGCACCCCGCGTCCGGCTGTTTCCAAGATATTCTGGCACCTGCCCCCGGTGGTCTGGCCCGACGAGGAAAAGGATGTTCAGAAGATCATCGACATCTGCCTTAGCGGCGGCGGACGTGATTTCGTGCTCAATGCGCCGTGGCAGAAAGCGTTCTTCCCGAACGATGCCAACGTCCGCTTTCATGCCGGTCCGTTCTGCAACGTATCCAACCCGCTAACCATCGAAATGTTAGCCGATATGGGCTTTTCATCCGCTTACGTCAGCCCGGAACTGGCCCGCGATGACTTCCTTGCCCTGCCGCAGAACAGCCCGCTTCCGCTGGGCGTAATCCTTTCCGGCATGTGGCCGCTCGCCCTTTCAAGGATCATTTCCGACGAGACCGAGCTAATGAGCCCCATCTACAGCCAGAAGAAAGAAATCTGCTGGGCGCGCAAGTACGGACAGACCTATTGGATCTACCCCGGCTGGCCCATTGATTTCAACGCGGAACGCAAGGTGCTGGAGAATTCCGGCTACACCATGTTCCTGAATATTGAAGAGCCATGGCCCCGCGCAGTGCCGGAACCGCACCGAACCAGTAATTTCAACTGGGATTTAAGCTTGTTATAGTAAAAAAATGGGTAGGAAATTTCTCCTACCCATTTTTTTTAACCAAAAGTACTGCCATTCCAACCGAACATTTCTCGTTCGTGGGAATCCATTTCTATGTAAATTCTATCCGGTGAAATATCTAATTTTTCACCCATAAACTTACATAAAACCGCGGACAATCCCTTACACTGGGAAGCCTGCAAACCAAGACTCTTCAAAGTCAACAATGCGCATGGATCAGCCTTACCGCCAAAGCTCATCTTAAGGTCGGCATGTATAGCAATCATGACATATGCTTCAGGCTTGCCCACATTCTCAGCAGTCAGCTTTGAAAGTTCGACCACAAAATTTTCATCTGCAATATCAACATTGGTTTCAACTCTTAGGTACGGCACTATCTTCTCCTGACTATTTGCAATCTTCTATCATCTTGCGCAGGTAATCAGCGGCCCTGCGTCCTTTTAGCGCGGGACCCCAAAGCTCGGTAATCATCTGCTGGTGAAGCTCAAGCGCTTCGGGTGCCGATGTTAACATGCCCACGCCTAACCGTACATTGGGGAAATGACATAATTTATAAGGGCTCAAGCAAAGAGTTGAACGTTCGGATTGGCGAAAAATCTGAAAATGGGTGCTGGGAACCGAATCAACAAGCAGACCGATCTGAACACCGATAGGCTGTTCTTCAAGCAGGTTGATAAAATTCTCTACTTCACGTCGGGCAACCTCGCGACGCTTCTGCAGTTCATCTTCGGGCAGATCAAAAGTTCCGACAAAGCCGCTACGCAAAAACTGCTCAAGATTAGTGGCAGAAGCAAGGTTAACCATCCCCGGCCTGCGCTGGTAGTAACCTTTTTTGCGTTCGCGCAGCACAGTCATAATTTCAGCAATATGGTTTAAAATATCCGGGTCACCCTGCAGCTCTTCCGGCAAACCTTCTTTAATGGAAATCTCAAGATACTCATCAAATTCATCTGTGGTCAGCAGGTAGGAAACCAGCCCGAACATGACCGAAAGCTGCTCCGATTCTGCTTCGTTCTGGCGCATGCGCTCAAAAAAACTGATCGCTGAAGAAATATACTCAACGCCGACCCCCATCAATGACGGCAACGACACTCCAAGCAAATCGGCTATGGATTCGAGAGTTTCCAGCTTAGGCGGATCACCTTTTTCATATCGGTACAGTGCAGCCCGGGATATACCTATCTTAGCGGCAATCTCCTCGGTGCTGTATTTACTGCCCAGCCTGAACGCCTTCAAACGCTGGCCTATTTCCTTGGGACTAAGTTCATTCATTCGCCCGTCTCCATCGAAAGCTTAAATTCAACTGCCATATTCATATAAGATGTAGAACTTCACTAACAGACAGTCTCTTTACCATTATTGTTATCAATTATGACTCAAAATCTCATTTTTGTGAACATTTTTTTGAATTGTTTCAAAAATGAGATTTTTCTTGACAAAATTCTATTTTTTGATTGAAATCCAGCAAATCAAATCATAACTGCAAGCAAATATGAATTTCCTTTTAATTCATCATGCAGGCTGTTAAATTTGCAATCAAACCCGACAGCCAGTCGGGAAATACCGGATGCACGGTTCCGGTTCGACTTGATCTTGTGACTCTGCTCGGCAGTTTCACGCACACACTTTCAGGAGGCTTCCAGAATGAAATTTTTCGGACGAATTGTTACAGTAGCTCTGGCTTTGTGCATGGTCATGGGTGGAGTCATTTCCGCCAATGCCGCCAAATACGAAGCCCGCATCGGTCACCTTGAATCTCCTCTGCAGCCCCGCCATCAGGGTCTGGAAAAAGTCGCCAAGCTCGTTAAAGAACGCACCAACGGCGAAGTTGAATTTAAAATTTTCCCTTCTTCCCAGCTCGGCAACCAGCGCCAGATGAACGAAGGCGTACAGTTCGGAACCATTGAAGGTACTGTTTCTGCCGCAGCTTTCCTCGGCGGATTCAACCCTGCAGTTTCCATCATGGATATCCCCTTCCTGCTTCCTGTTGACCGCGCAAAAGCACAGGAACTGCGTCAGGGCAAGTTCGGTAAGGCACTGCTCAAATCCTTTGAGTCCAGAGGCTTCAAAGCAATCGCTACCTGGCCCAACGGTCGCAAAAACTTCACCTCCAACAAGCCCATCTCCACCATCGCGGACTACAAAGGCCAGTCCTTCCGCGTAATGGATTCCAAAATCCTCATCGAACAGTTCGCAGCAATCGGCGCTTCCGCAATCGCTCTGCCTTTCGGTGAACTCTACACCGCTCTCCAGAACGGTGTTGTAGACGGCGAAGAAAACCCCCTCGACACCATCCAGCGTATGAAGTTCTACGAAGTACAGAAGTACCTCGTAACTTCTGAGCACGGTGCAATGGAAGACTATGTTCTCTTCAACCCTTCCTACTGGGAATCCCTTCCTGAAAAATACCAGAAAATCATCGTGGATACTTTCATTGAAGTAATGCCCGGTGTTGAAGCACACAAAGAACAGGCTCAGAAAGACGCTCTTGAAGTTATCAAGAAAGCAGGCGTTCAGGTCTCCCCCCTGCAGCCTGCAGACCGCGCTGCAATGCGTGAACTCATGTACCCCAGAACCAAAGCGGCTTACCTTGCCCGCGCAGGCGCTCAGGGTCAGAAGCTGATCAAGCTTTACGAAGAAGAATACGCACGTATCATGAAATAAGTTGGACGTTTATTCACGGCAGGAGAGGACATCCTCTCCTGCCTTTTGTTGAGAACATTCACGAGATTAGAATTTGGTGAAAAATTTACCTGAAATTAATATCTTTCAGGTAGTTACACCCGGAGTTTTTTAGAATGCGTAAGTTGCTGGGTTCCCTGCTGAACGGGATACGGATAATCGAAAGAGTGCTGATCATTTCCATCAACCTGATCATGGTCGGCCTGTACACATTCAATGTTCTGGTAAGGGAAATCATGCCCCAATACGCCAGCACTTTCGCATGGATTGATGAAGCTACACGCTTGCTCATGGTCTGGGCAGTTTTCCTCGCCCTCGGACTTGCCCTTGAAAGGGGCCGTCAGGTGGCTGTAACCACACTTTTCGAAAAGATGCCCGACCTGCCGCGCAAGACTGTCAGCATCCTGATTAACCTGACCGGAACTGTCTTCAGCTGCTATCTGGTCTGGCTGGGTATTGCTCTTGTTAAATTCGTTATGCGCACCGGACAGCTCAGCCCCACTTTGGGACTGCCCATGTACTGGCTCTATATTGCGCCTACCGTTGGATTCGGACTGCTGGCCCTGCGCTATCTGCTCGAACTCTTAAATATCAATGATCGCCACACCCGGCCCATCCTTACCCAGACCAAATAATTAAGGCAGGTAGCAGAAAATGACTCCCGTAATTATCCTCATCGCCCTTTTGATGCTCGTCTGCGGTTTTGAAATGCTGCTGGTGCTCGGCGTGCCCGCATTCCTGACCAAGACCTTCATGTTTCCCCGTATTCCCGATCCGGTACTGATTCAGAAACTGGTCGGCGGAATCAACTTTTCCACCCTGCTGGCAATTCCCTTCTTCATCTTTGCCGCAGAGCTCATGGCTTCAGGCCAGATTGCAAAGCGTCTAACCGACCTGATCAAATTTTTCACCGGGCACCGTCTCGGCGGCATCGGCCACACCACAATTTTCGGTTCCATGGCTTTCGGTTCCGTATCCGGTTCTGCACCGGCAACCGTTGCCGCCATGGGCAAGCTCATGTACCCAGAACTGCGCAAGACCGGATTCAGCGAAAAATTCAGCCTCGGCCTGATTGTTTCCAGCGCTGAAACCGCACTCCTTATTCCGCCCAGTATCACCCTGATCATTTACGGTTGGATGACCGGAACCTCCATCACCGGACTGTTCATCGGAGGTCTGGGAGTAGGCTTGGCGCTTGGTCTGGCCTTTGCCGGACTGGTTATTTTCGAATCCCTGCGCAAGGGCGTAGGCCGTGGCGAAAAGACCACCGTTCCCTTTTTCTCCGTATTCAAATCCGCTTCATGGGCACTGGGTCTGCCGATCATCATTCTCGGCGGTATCTATTCCGGCCTGTTCACCCCCACAGAAGCAGCAGCGGTTTCCGTTGTCTACGCTATTCTTATTGAAGCATTTGTGTACAAGAACCTGTCCTTTTCCCGCTTGATCAGCATCACCGAGCGGGCAGCTATCTCCACCACAATTATTTTCATCCTGCTGGCCATGGGTAGCGTTCTTTCCTACTTTGTGACACTGGCCCAGGTTCCGGTCCTGATCACCAATTTCCTGAACGATATTCAGGCCGGACCGATCACCTTCCTGATGATCGTAAACGTGGCATTTTTCCTTGCCGGAATGTTCATTGATCCCAACTCAGCCCTGCTGATCCTCGTACCGCCCCTGTATCCGGTTGCACTTTCCATGGGCATCGATCCCATTCATTTCGGTGAAATCGTCTGCCTGAACATCTGCATCGGCATGATCACTCCGCCCTTCGGTCTGGACATCTTCGTGGCTTCCTCCACTCTGGAAAAGCCGGTCATGTCCATCATCAATGGAGTCTGGCCTTTCCTGTTCATTAATATTCTGGTCCTTATTCTGGTAACCTATGTTCCCGGCGTGGCAACTTTCCTGCCCAGCCTTGTTGCCCCTTAAGGAAGGATATCTAAAATGATGAACGCAATGACCAGCAATATGGGTGGAACGGGCAGCAGCACCAGCCCACATCCTGTTCCCCAGAATCAGGCATCCTTAGAGCATATCACAGCAGAAGCGGATAAACTCTTTGCCGATCTGGAAGAACTCTCCCGTGATGTGGCCGGGGTATCCCGTCCTTCATATGGAGAAGCGGAAACACGGGCCTTTGAGCTAATTGAAAATTTCGCACACAAGGAAGGCTTGATCACTCATCGCGACAATGCCGCAAACCTTGTCATCGAACTGGAAGAAATTCCCGAAGATGAAGAATACATCCTCATTGGGTCGCACCTTGATTCAGTGCCCCAAGGCGGGAACTATGACGGAGCCGCCGGAGTCATTGCCGGACTGCTTTGCCTTGCAGAAATCAAACGCAGCGGCAAAAATCCTGAAGTTCCGGTCAAGGTAATCGCCCTTCGCGGTGAGGAAAGCGCATGGTTTGGAGCCTGTTACCTAGGTTCCAAGGCCCTGCTCGGTAAACTGGAAGAATCCGAACAGGAACTTCTCCAGCGAGACGACAGCCGCCCACTAAAAGATCATATGATTGATTGCGGTGCTGATGTGAAGCGCATTGCCAAAGGCGAAATGCTCATCGACACCTCAAAAATAAAGGCATTCCTTGAGATGCATATTGAGCAGGGTCCGGTCATGATCGCCCGCAATCTGCCTGTTGCCGCTGTAACAGGAATCCGAGGCAATATCCGCCACCGAAAGATCAAATGCATCGGTGAGGCCGGACATTCCGGGGCTGTTCCCCGCTGGCTGCGCAAGGATGCGGTATTCGCGACCTCAGAGTTGATCACCCGTATTGATGATCACTGGACAACCATCCTTCAACATGGTGGCGATCTGGTGGCAACCTGTGGTATCCTCTGCACTGATCCACAACACCATGCCATGTCGCGCATTCCCGGTGAAGTGACTTTCAGCTTTGAGGCACGCAGCCAGTATGAACATACCCTTGCGGCTATTGAAGCACTGCTCCACTCGGAGTGCGCAACTATTACCCATGAACGCAGGGTGAATTTTGAATTCGACAAGCCGGTCAAGACTCCGCCTGCTGTGCTGGATCAGGATCTTCTGGATCGTATAAACAATGCTTGCATTGCGGAAGGCTTACCTGTAGAAGCTATTCCCAGTGGAGCTGGGCACGATGCCTCGCTCTTCGCCAACGCGGGTGTTCCCACAGGCATGATATTCGTGCGCAACCGCAACGGCTCACACAACCCGGAAGAGGAAATGGACATGGAAGACTTCATCCGGGGCCTTTCAGTACTGCACCGCACAATTACGGAGTTCAAAATATGAACAACGAAATAACCATCATTAGACCTGATGATTGGCATCTTCACCTGCGCGATGGAGATATGCTTGCGGCAGTGCTTCCTTCCAGTGCAAATATTTATGGTCGGGCCATCATCATGCCCAACCTTATGCCTCCGGTAACTACGGCAGGACTCGCCGAAGAATACCGCAGACGCATCATTAGTGTCCGCCCTGAAAGTTCACATTTTGAGCCGCTCATGACCTGTTATCTGACAGATTCAACTTCCGCGGACGACATCCATACAGCTTACGCAGTAAAAGCATTTCATGCAGTAAAACTCTTCCCGGCCGGAGCAACCACCAATTCCGACAACGGCGTTACTGACATCAAAAATGTCTACTCCGTACTGGAAGCCATGCAGGAAATCGGCATGCCCCTTTCCGTACATGGAGAAGTTACCGACCCGGAAGTGGATGTCTTTGACCGTGAAGCAGTCTTCATCGAACGGGTGCTTGAACCTGTTCGCAAGGACTTCCCTGAACTCAAAGTCGTATTCGAACATCTGACCAGTAAGGCCGGTGTTGACTATGTACTTGAGCAAGAGAAGAATACGGTTGCCACCATCACCCCGCACCACTTGTTGCTTACCCGTAACGATCTCTTCAAAGGCGGCATGAATCCTTACATGTACTGTCTGCCCGTAGCCAAGACCTTCGAAGACCGCGAAGCTGTGCGTAGGGCCGCTGTTTCCGGTGATGAACGATTTTTCCTCGGCACTGATTCTGCCCCCCATCCAGCCCGGGCCAAAGAAAAGGCCGGAGCTGCGGCGGGTATTTTCAATGCTCCCACTTCTATAGGATATGTAACTCAGGTGTTTGACGAGCTGAATGCTCTGGACAAACTCGAAGGGTTTACTTCTATATACGGTGCCAGATTCTACGGATTTTCTCCCAATGGCAGCACTATTACTTTAGCCAAACGAGAAACCCCCGTTGAAATGGACTGGCAGATTAAAGTCGGAGGAGATATCGTAAAGATATTCAAACCCGACACTCCCTTATTTTGGGATTTGGTTGATTGATACCAGCTGAACCGATATATTTCGGTTCAGCTTTTTTTTCGCGATACAAATAACACAAGGAGAAAAAATGGTTCCTACCAGCTTTCCTGACAAAGAAACCATCGCTGAAATCACAGCGAAAATGCTCATCGAAGTAGAAGCAGTTCACTTCCGTGCAGATGAACCTTTCAAGTTCACCTCCGGCTGGGCCAGCCCGGTCTACATTGACTGCCGCAAGCTCATTTCCTTCCCCCGCGTCCGTCAGACCCTGATGGATTTCGGTGCTTCCGTAATCCTGCGCGAAGTCGGCTTCGAATCCATCGACTGCGTTGCCGGTGGCGAAACCGCTGGTATTCCCTTCGCCGCATGGCTCTCCGACCGCCTCATGCTGCCCATGCAGTACGTACGCAAAAAACCCAAAGGATTCGGCCGTGACGCTCAGATCGAAGGTGATTTCGCTGAAGGCTCCAAAGTCCTGCTCGTAGAAGACCTGACCACCGACGGTCGCAGCAAAATCAACTTTGCTCAGGCTCTGCGCAAAGCCGGTGCTGAAGTAACTCACACCTTCGTACTCTTCCACTACGGCATCTTCCCCAAAGCAAAGGAAACCCTTGCCGAAGCCGGACTCGAAATGCTTTCCCTCGCAAACTGGTGGGATATTCTCAACGTTGCCAAGAAAGAAAAGTACTTCGACAACAAGTCCCTCGAAGAAGTAGAAAAATTCCTCAACAACCCCGTTGAGTGGTCTGCCGCCCACGGTGGTATTTCCACTTACCCTGAGTAAGCAATTTAATAAAAGAGGGGGATATCATATGATATCCCCCTCTTTTATATTTAGAACCTTTCCATTCCATCATAGTTTTCGGCAGATTCGAGAGCCTTCGGCTCTTCAAGGCCAGCTACTTCGCAATTCCCTGTGGAATCACACTTAAAATACCCCATCATTCTGCGCAAACCTTCAGCCTGTCCTGCCAGTTCCTGCGAAGTTGCCGAGACCTCTTCTGCTGCTGAAGCTGAGGACTGGGTAGCAACCTCTACTTGAGATACAGCAGAACCGATCTGCCTGATAGATTCACCCTGTTCTTCACAGGTAGCGCTGATTTCCTCCACCAGATCAGAAGTCTTTCCTATTTCCGGCACCAGTTCATTCAGCATACGGACAGCCTTATCAGCCACGTTTAAGGTATTGGTGGAAAGCTCGCTGATCTCCCCGGCTGCAATTCCGCTGCGCTCGGCCAGCTTCCTGACCTCTGCGGCAACAACAGCAAATCCCTTACCATGCTCCCCAGCCCTAGCAGCTTCAATGGCTGCATTTAGAGCCAGCAAATTGGTCTGGCGCGCTATATCCTCGATGATGGTAATTTTCTCGGCAATATCCTTCATGGCACCAACTGCTCCGGAGACAACCTCACCGCTCTCCCCTGCCTTGGAGGCTGCTTTGGAGGCAATTCGAGATGTTTCCTGAGAATTGCTGACATTCTTCTCAATAGATGCTGTGACGGAGTTGATCGAAGCAGAAAGTTCTTCCACACTGGCTGCCTGCTCGGATGAGCCCTGAGACATGGATTCGGATGTGGCAGCCAGTTCTTCACTACCTGCCGCAATATTGGAGACTGCCTCATTCACCCCGGTCACAACATCACGCAACCTGTAGATCATATTTCCCATGGCATTGAGCATCACTCCTGTCTCATCACGACTGGCGGACTGCACATTCTGATTAAGATCACCATCAGCCATCTTCATTACCGTACTCTCAGCAGTTCGCAGCGGACGGGCAATGGCATTTGTGACTAATAAAGATATGACAATACCGATAAACAACGCTGCACCGCCGATACCCAGTGCTGTCTTTGAGAATATTCCAGCCTCAGCTTTAAGAGACACGGTGCGTAGCCCCATACGCTCTTCCGCTAAATCATGAATTTTAACCAGTTCAGGTTCAATGGCATGAACTGCTGCACGCATTTCACTATTTTGCTCGGCAATATGTTTATTCTCATTAACAAGTAATAAAAATGCTGTCCGATACGTCTTAATGAACTTTTCAATCTCAATTCTTTGCTTTTCCGGCACAGAAGATTCAACAAAAGCAACGTTCAATTTTTCAAGACCTGCGAGGGTTCTCTTTACATACTTTTCACTTCCGCGAAGCAAATAATCCTTTTCATACCTGCGTACAGCAAGAATCAAGGACTGCACTCGGGGAACAAATACAGTTTTTAAAGCCTTCTCCATCTTTGCGGCTGAAGTTCGCGCTTGAAGATACAGTGAATCCTGTTCGTCCGCCGGCACTCCTTGCATAATACGCTTCATGGCCGGAGTGTATATTGCCAAAGCCTTAAGTTGTAATTCCTTAGCACTTTCTGCACATCCACTTTTATCCAATCCATCCTTGTACGCATTTACTGCAGCAAAAAATCTTGAACGATACTTAGCACTCCCGGTCCTTATAAAATCTTTCTCATACCTGCGCATCTGCAACCATTGCAGGTATAAATCGTCTACGGCAAATGCCGGGACACGGTCCATTATCACATGGGCGGCTTCCCTGAACTCGCCCTGCAAACCCTCTTTAGGAGTCAAACCTTTTACCAAATAACTTTGAACTATCCCTTTGAATACCTGCAAATATTGTTGGGCATCATCCCGGATTTCTGAAGCCAACTGGCCGATTTCGACCAATCCTGTTTTATGGGCTGTCTTGGAGACATTCTCCATAGTAGAAATTATTCTGGATACTCTTTTTTCAACTCTGGGGGGATATTTCATATCCCTTCGGAGCATGAAATCCTTTTCTGACCTGCGAGCTTCGAGCATGGCAATCTCCGCCTGCTGGACCAGCTGTGAAATGTATACTTCTTCATTTAAAACATCAGTATACCCTTCCCCGGTTTCCATCAGCGCGAACTGATACATCCCCAGTGCAGAAGCACACAAACTTAAAACAATAATGATGTTACCCAAGAACTTGGTCTTAATTTTAAAACTATCCAATAAGCTCATGTTCCCTCCATCTCGACTGACTTTCCATTAATTAGTCCAGTTGTATGAGTGCCGCCATTACACTCGATACAATTTCGTAACAAGAATGTAACATAAGAATACTTCTTTCGGCTAATCAAAAAAAATCCCCCTCATACTTCTCAGTACGAGGGGGATTAATATTCAATGATTAGAGATCAGTTAGAAAGTCTGCTTGAACAGATCCTCACTGGAACCAGATCCGCCGGACTCACCATCCTCACCGGAACCGGATGCGGTCCGGGTCGGCTGAGTGCCTTCTTTAAAAGGAAGGAAGTAAGTTTCCTTGGAATTGGGTCCCGCAAGCAGACCGGAGGCAGCATCGATCTTGGCCATAACCACACCGTCAGGCTGCGGGAAATCCTCATAAGGATAATCCTTCTCCACCTTCTTGCGGTAAGCAACCCAGAGCGGACTTGCGGCACGAGAACCGGTCTCCCACTTACCCATGGGGGTCAGCTGGTCAAAACCAACAAATACGCCGGTTACAAGGTAGGGTGAAAAACCCATATACCAGGCATCCTGCTCGTTGTTGGTGGTTCCGGTCTTACCAGCTACCGGTCGACGCAGGACTTTAGCTCTCCACCCAGTTCCGTGCTGGACAACCTCTTTCATCAGGTCGCACATAATATAAGCAGTCTGCGGACTGATAGCATCAGTAATTTCAGGCTTGGAATCATAAAGCAATTCACCCCAAGCACTATTCACAGAAAGAACCAAACGGGCTTTCACGCGTGATCCGCCCCTTGCAAAAGTAGAATAAGCTTCAACCATATTCAGCAGGGTTACGGAACCGGAACCAAGCGCCACAGAAAGATCTCTGGGAAAATCAGCTTCAAGACCCAAATCTTTGGCGCGCTGAATGATCTTATCAATGCTCATCTTGCGGGCAAGCCTGATGGTCACGAGGTTTCTGGATTTAACCAGAGCGGTGCGCAACAAAGTCGGACCGTAGAATACACCTTCAAAGTTCTGGGGTTTCCAAAGCTTTCCGGCTTCCATATCGGTATACACAAAAGGTGCATCCATCATGATTGAGGCCGTAGTAAAACCGTTATCCATTGCTGTTGAATAAACAATGGGCTTGAACGCTGAACCGGGCTGGCGTTTAGCCTGAGTAGCACGGTTAAACTGACTGCCATGACTTCCGCCAAAGGAATATCCGCCGACCATAGCCAGCACATCCCCAGTCTTGGGGTCCATGGAAACAAGGGCACCCTGCACAACAGGCTTCTGCATGAGGGAAACCAGCCAGCTTACATCACCCAAAGTATCGGTTTCAGGATCAACCTGATTGAAATTAACTTCACTGCCATCTTTGAAAAAAGCCTTGTCCAGTCTTGCCCAGACAACATCACCCTTTTTAAGGATCTTGGTAGCATCCTTCTGGGGACGAACATCTTCAGGTGCTTTTTTCACATCAGGAGTACGGCACCACTTCATGCTGGTAACAGGCATGGTTGCGGCATACTTGCCGAACTTAACCGCAGCTTCTTTCTTGGAAACCTTGGTCACCAGAACTTTTACCCATTTTCCGGGACGCAAGTTCGGTTCCGGAATAATTTCAGAAGCAAGGAACCCGGCATACTCAGCGGGCTTAAGCTCCAACAAAGGGCCTCTCCAACCACGACGTCTGGTAGAAGCCTCAAGCCCCTGCTTAACTGCAACGTCAGCTGCATCCTGATGCTTGATATCACAAGTGGTGTAGATATTAAGCCCACCCTTGTAGACAGTCTCTTCACCATATTTATCAATCAACCAACGGCGTACTTCCTCAAGAAAATACGGGCCGTGCTTCCATGAAGGATCTTCCATGCTTTTGTACACAAGAGGCTGCTCAACAGCCTTATTGTACTCATCGCGGGAAATCCAATGATGCTCATACATCTGACCGAGCACGTAAAGCTGGCGGGCTTTTGCCCTTTCAGGGTGCCGCAGGGGATCGTAACGACTGGGAGCCTGCGGCAATCCGGCTAGCAAAGCACATTCTGCAATGGTAAGTTCATTTACATGCTTACCGAAATAAGTACGCGCTGCGGCTTCAACACCGTAAGCACCTGCACCAAGATAAATCTGGTTCAGGTAAATGGTCAGGATTTCATCTTTTTCAAGATAGTGTTCCAAACGGAAAGCAAGGATAGCTTCCTTAAGTTTACGCTTGTAGCTTTTCTCAGGGGTCAGCAGCAACCGCTTGATGATCTGCTGGGTGATAGTACTTCCGCCCTGAGTCTTAGCACCGCTTTTCATGTTGGCCACAAAGGCACGGGAAATTGCGGTGAAGTCAACACCGTCATGCTGATAAAAAGAAGCATCTTCCGCAGCCAGAAAAGCCTTGGGCAGCAACGGAGTCATCTCATCCATGCGGACCAGAAAACGCTTTTCCTTGTAAAAATATCCGAGAACCTTGTGGTTGCGGGAATAAACAGTTGTAACCAGAGGAGGATTGTAGTCGGTAATATTCTTAAATCCGGGCAGATCGCTGGCAGCCCAGAAATAAAGTCCGGCCATGGACCCTACGCCGAGGATTCCCATCACCAACGTTACTATCAATAGGATTTTATATACTTTTTTCATCTGTGATTCTCATCAGTCATCTGCATGGGGAGCAAATCCCCACGCGATTCTCAGCCTGCTATGCAACTCGCGCACTTCGGCCTGCGTAACTCCAAGTACTTTGAAAAGCTTGCCCGGAGTCTTGTTTTCATGCTGTGCAAGACAGTTTTCAACTTCAAGGAGCGTAATCCTGCCACTTTCATCTGTCCAAAAAGGAAAAAGCCGGCAATACAAGGGCCGGACTTCCTTGGGGATAACACAGCCTTCGCTGCCAAGAAACAAACATTTTCCAGCGGAATCAACTTCCAGCCGGTAATGCATTCCCCCCGGAGGGAAAAGTTCTTTTACTCTTCTGCGTTGCCCCGGAAAAAGTCTAAGTAAATTTTCTATAAAAACCGGCGTATTAACCTGCAAAGCAAAGCCACCGGAATCGGGAACGCATTCCATGATGCGTTCCCGTTCATATTCTGAGACAGGGAAGCAGACTTCCTCTGTTCCCGGAGTCAGTTCACAACATGTCGGCCCCTTGGCGGCACATCTGGCGCATACAAAAGGATCGCTCATTGTTATTCAAGACTCCCGGTTCTTTTAATCTTCGTTTTCAAAACACATTTTCCCGTATCCCTTGCAAGGGGGAATGGGATAGTCGCCGTTAAAACAAGCAAGGCAGTATGAATCCTTGTCTTCCACTGAACTGAGCAGCCCATCAATGGACAGATAGTGCAGGGAATCAAGGCCTAAGAAACGTGCGATTTCCTCTTCGGTACTGTTCGCGGCAATGAGTTCACCCTTGGAAGAAAAATCAATACCGTAGTAGCAAGGGAAGCGAATCGGCGGGCAGCTGACCCGCATGTGAATCTCGCGTGCACCGAGCTCACGAAGCTTCTTGATTCTGGTCCGGGTAGTGGTTCCACGCACAATGGAATCTTCCACGATCATAATCTTCTTGCCCTTGATCATGGACTTAACCGGGTTGAGCTTCACCCTTACGCTGAAGTCACGCATATCCTGAGAAGGCTGAATAAAAGTACGACCAACATAGTGGTTACGAATCATAGCCAGCTCAAGAGGCAGGCCGGACTGCTGAGAGTAACCGACAGCGGCGTAGTTACCGGAATCAGGAAACGGCATAACAAAATCAACATCAACCGGATGTTCTTCAGCCAGAACCGCACCCATTTTCTTACGTCTCTCATAAACGACTTCACCGAAAACAGTGGAGTCCGGACGGGCAAAATAAATAAGTTCAAAAATACACTGACGCTTGGGAGCACTTTCGCAATAGGTGTAGGAAGTAAGTTTACCACCTTCCACAACAACCATTTCACCAGCATTGAGAGGACGAATTTCTTCGGCATCAATCAGGTCAAATGCACAGGTCTCGGAAGCAAAAGCATAGTTATCACCCACACGACCGATAGCCAGCGGACGGAAACCGTTGGGGTCTTTGACAGCAATCAGCTTATCATTTGCCATGATCAGCAGGGAGAAAGCCCCTTTACACTTGCGGCAAGCCTTCATAACAGCATCTTCAATGGTGTTACCATTAAGATTCTTGGCAATCAGGTGGACAAATACCTCGGAGTCCATGGTGGTCTGGAAAATAGATCCCTGAGCCTCAAGCTCCTGACGCAGCTCAAGTGTGTTTACGAGGTTACCGTTGTGGGCGATAGCCAGATGCAAATCGCCGAACTTGACGAGAAAAGGCTGCGCGTTCCTGATCAAGGAAGCCCCGGTTGTGGAATAACGGATATGCCCGACACCAATGTCACCTTTAAGTTCTTTACCCAGATGACGCTCATTGAACACATCAGCAACAAGGCCCATGCCCTTCTGTTCGCGGATGCTAGTACCATCCCAGGTAACAATCCCGGCAGATTCCTGTCCGCGATGCTGCATAGCGTAAAGGCCAAAGTATGTCATTCTTGCTGCTTCAGGATGTCCATAAATCCCGAACAGTCCGCAATATTCTTTTTTCATCTTTCCTGCTCTTGCAATGTAAGCTTTAAAATTACGGCTACGTTTTTTGCAAAACAACCCTAAACAAAAACGGGAGAAAAAAGGGGCCGTGAGCGACCACTTAATCACCCTAAAAAGGAAAAGGACCGCGCGTTAAGCCCGGTCCGTTTTCCTGTTTATAAACTTTTTACATGTCGTGATAGTGCTGTAAGCACTGTACATCAAGCCCTTTGCCGCGTTGTTCCTCAATTGCCAGACTCATGGCGTGAGCACCCGCGACAGTGGTTGTGTATGCCAGTCCGTAAAGCAATGTTGTCTGCCTGATCTCCTTTGAGTCAGAGACAGTCTGCTTACCGGACGGGGTGTTGATCAAAAGGTCGATGTCACCGTTCTTGATGTAGTCAACAACATGTGGACGACCTTCGTTAACCTTAAGAATTTTCTTGGTAGCGATTCCATTTTCAAACAGGAATCGCGCTGTTCCACCGGTAGCCAGAATCTTGAATCCAAGTTTTTCAAAGTTTCTGGCAGTAGGCAGAATCGCTTCTTTATCCCGGTCTTTCACAGAAATAAAGACTGTTCCTTCCATGGGCAGTTTGATTCCTGCTCCGAGCTGGGCTTTCATGAAAGCAAGGCCGGGAGTGTAGTCCATACCCATAACTTCACCAGTTGAACGCATCTCAGGTCCGAGCATTACGTCAACATTGGGAAATCTGTTGAAGGGGAATACCGCTTCTTTAACAGAGTAGAACCCTTCTTTGCGCATGGACCAAGGATCGAGATCTTTGAGCTTTTCACCGAGCATTACCTTGGTTGCCATCTTGGCAAGCTGTATACCGGTAGCCTTACTTACGAAAGGTACGGTTCTGGATGCACGGGGGTTAACCTCGATGATGTAGATATCACCATCTTTAACCGCGAACTGGATGTTCATCAGACCGACAACCTCAAGCTCTTCAGCAAGGGCTACAGTCTGACGCTCAATCTCTTTAACGATCTCATCGCTGAGGGTGTGCGGAGGCAGAACACAGGCAGAGTCACCGGAGTGAATTCCAGCTTCCTCAATGTGTTCCATAACACCGGCAACGTAAGTCTGCTCGCCGTCCGCCAGAGCATCAACATCGACTTCAACAGCGTTCTCAAGGAACTTGTCGATGAGAATGGGGTGCTCAGGGGAGACAACCGCAGCTTCACGGAAATAGGAATCAAATTCCTCATCGCTGTAAACAATATCCATTCCTCGTCCGCCAAGAACGTAGGAAGGGCGCAGTACCAGCGGATATCCGAGACGCTCGGCAATTGCCTTGGCATCATCAAGGGACATAGCAGTACCGTTCGGCGGCTGCTTAAGATCGAGCTTCTTGAGCAAAGCCTGAAACCTTTCCCTGTCTTCAGCACGGTCAATTGCATCCGGGGATGTTCCCAGAATATTTACACCTGCTTTGAGCAGCGGAATTGCAAGGTTCAGCGGGGTCTGACCACCAAACTGAACAATTACGCCTTCAGGCTTTTCAAACTCAATGATGTTGAGCACATCTTCATAAGTAAGCGGCTCGAAATAGAGTCTGTCGGAAGTATCGTAGTCAGTGGAGACTGTTTCCGGGTTGGAGTTGACCATGATGGACTTCACGCCCATGTCTTCCAGCGCGAACGCGGAGTGACAGCAGCAGTAGTCAAACTCAATCCCCTGTCCGATCCTGTTGGGTCCTCCGCCGAGAATCATAACCTTGCGTTCGGGCATAGATTCGGCTTCCTGACCGGACTCATAAGTGGAATAAAAATAAGGGGTGTAAGCCTCAAATTCCGCTGCACAGGTATCAACCAAGTAATATGTGGGAATCAGGCCGAGATTCTTCCTGAATTCGCGGACATTCTTCTCAGACTCCCGCCACATGGTTGCCAGCTGCGGATCGGAATAACCGTATTCCTTGGCTTTCTTGAACATGGCCGGGACCCGATCGTCACCGGAGTACAAACCGATTTCAAGGGAAAATTCCCTGAGTTCCTTTTCAAAAGTGACCAGATCTTCAAACTGGTGCAGATACCAGGGGTCAATCTTGGTTACATCAAAAATTTCCTCAAGGGTCATGCCGGCGAGGAAAGCTTCACGCAGATAGAACATGCGCTTGGAGTTCGGCTTGCGAATCAGGCTGACCAGTTCATCACGGTCGATATCGCTAGGCTCGAAAACCTTACCGAATCCGGGCATACCAACTTCAAGAGAGCGCAGACCTTTCTGCAGGCACTCTTTAAAAGTCCTACCGATTGCCATGGTCTCACCGACACTTTTCATGGCAGTGGTCAGGTAATCTTCGGAACCGGGGAATTTTTCAAAAGTAAATCTGGGAATCTTAATAACGCAGTAGTCAATGGTCGGCTCGAAAGAGGCCATTGTCTCGCGAGTAATGTCGTTAGGAATCTCATCAAGAGTGTAGCCCACTGCCAGCTTCGCAGCGATCTTGGCGATGGGGAATCCGGTTGCCTTGGAAGCAAGTGCGGAGGAACGGGAAACACGCGGGTTCATCTCAATGATGGCCAGTTCGCCGTTTTCCGGGTTGATTGCAAACTGTACGTTTGAACCACCGGTTTCAACACCGATCTCACGCATGATGGCGAGGGAGGCATCCCTGAGCATCTGGTATTCAACATCGGTCAGGGTCTGGGCCGGGGCAACAGTGATGGAGTCTCCGGTGTGCACGCCCATGGGGTCAATATTTTCAATAGAGCAAATGATTACGCAGTTGTCCTTGCGGTCACGCATAACCTCAAGCTCATATTCCTTCCAGCCGAGGATGGATTCCTCAAGCATAACCTCGTTCTGGAGGCTGGCGGAAATCCCCTGCATGGCGATATCTTCGAGATCTTCCATGTTGTAGGCAACACCACCGCCTGTTCCACCAAGGGTGAATGCAGGACGAATGATGATGGGGAAATCAATTTCCTTACCACAACGGCGTACATCATCGATGTTGCGGGCAATACGGCTGGTGGGAACCTTAAGGCCGATTTTTTCCATGGCTGCACGGAAAAGTTCACGGCTTTCGGCTTTTTCAATAACGTCAACAGAAGCACCGATCAGCTCAACACCAAATTTATCAAGCACGCCCATTTCGGCAACAGCAAGGGCGGTATTCAGTGCAGTCTGCCCGCCCAATGTGGGCAGCAGTGCGTCCGGTCGTTCTTTTTCAATGATTTTGGCAATGGTGCCGGGTTCGATGGGTTCAATGTATGTTCGATCCGCTAAAACGGGATCGGTCATGATGGTTGCGGGGTTAGAGTTAACGAGAATAACTTCGTACCCCTCTTCTTTAAGGGCTTTGAGAGCCTGAGTACCGGAATAGTCAAACTCGCAGGCCTGACCAATGACGATCGGCCCGGAGCCGATGAGCATAATTTTCTTGATATCAGTGCGTTTAGGCATGAACTCCATCCAATAATGGTTTTGAAATATTGGCGTTAGGACTTGTGGTGAGACAGAAAGACATAAATCATTACTCGCAGATGGGCAAGCAGAGAGTTGCCTACCTTATTTGTATGATAATCCTCTCGCACCATTGACAAAGCACATAACTGACTTTAAATATCAATTGCAATGAACGTAATGGCAAACACAGCAAACGCAAGACCGCTAACCAGTTATAAGAGTGGCATGTCGGTCAGGGTAACCGGATTTGATGCCGGAAAGTGCTGCCGTGGCAGACTTCTTTCCATGGGCATTATTCCCGGAACAATCGTTGACATCATTAGCAGCAATGGCCGTATGAATATACGGGTGCGCAGCTCGCAGTATGCCATCGGTTGTGAAATGGCCAACAAGATCATGGCAATCCCAGTCTGTGATTGCAACAAGTGCAGTGCGTTCTAATATACACGCAACAACTATTTTCGCCAAATCAATCAAGAGGATTTAGTCATGGGTTCAGATGCAAAATGGCAATCTCTTGAACTTCTCGCCAATGACCGATCATGGTGGTCACTCACCATTCTGGAAATGAAAAAAATACATGACCAGAATAAGGCTACATACGGAGTCTGGTCCAACACAGAAGACATTGTAGCAACCATGAATTCCCTCAAAAGCTACAAAGATTTCGTTGAACGCACCGAAGGACGGGTTGTAGACCTGGTCATTAATGGTGCTGATATTCCTTACGACCTGCCTAAAAAGACCAAAGCTTAGCCGTTCCCCTGTTCCTTTCATTTGCCTTCCCCCTGCTCTTCTGGCATTTTCCAGCTATGAGCAATACAAAATCTACCGAAGAAAGAATAGAAAGCCTTGAAACCGCTCTCGCGCTTCAAGACCAGAATGTCGAAGAACTGAATAAGTTCATCATTGCCCAGCAGAAACAGATCAGTGAGCTTGAGAAAAAAATTAAACTCATGGTCATGCAAATGAAAGATCTGAAGGATGCCGTTGCCCATGCATCACCGCAGGACGACGTCCCCCCGCCGCATTACGGCCAGCTTTAAATTTCCAAAATCAGCATAATCCACAAACCAGACAGCTTAGGACTCCGATATGAAAAAAATCGACGTTCTCATTAATGCTTACGGAAAACCGTTTCAAACCGCTCTTTGCCTGCTTTCATTAATGAAACAAAGCGGGCAATGGATTGACCGCATTTGGTTTGTACAGGATCGGCCGGAGGAGACTAAGGTTTTAGGCAGGCAATTTATACTGGACCTGTTGAACAATATTACCGTTTATAAACCCACAGACTGGCGCTGGATAAACCATATTGAAGAAGATCAGCTCACTGACGATGAGTACCGCTATTCCGTCCGCTACCAGTACGGATGGGAGCATACTGACAAGGATTATGTGCTGACCGTCCACAATGATGTCTATTTTACATCTGACCCGGTGAAACTTCTTTTGGACGCAATCGGTGACAAAATCGCAGCCGGAGAAATCGGCTTATGCTGCCAATGTCCGGCATTCCATCACAAGCTATGCTCACCGGAAACATATCAGAACTATCGTCCGACACTGAAAGAGTTCATAGCCATAGCCAGTGATCCTAAAGGGTATATGGCTACAGATGTATCGAACTACATGGTCTGCCCTTCCCTGCGCAAGAAACCGTGGCCGCTGCCTTCATGCAGGGTCAACGAATGGTGCGCGCTAATCAATATGCAGAAAGCCCGCCCTGCAACTGTTCCGTTAGGTCCGGCCCGACCTTTTGGTGCGCACGTGTTTGAGGGAGTTAAGCGCGAATTAAGAGAAGGGGAAGAATGGAGCGAATTCGAAAATAATCTGGGAATCGTATATGACACTGCAATGGCATGGTTTCGAGATGTCCATCATCAGGGACACACCTGCGCCCATCAGGACCTGTCAAAAGTCGCTCAACACTGGAGCGGACATCAGGCGCTGTTCGATACAGATCTTTATGCGGAAAATGAAAATCGGGCCAAGAAAATTCTGGAGCAGGAATTCAAACTTCAATTCTCAGACTGATCTCACCCCACAAACCCAAGCCACAAAAAATGCCCCGTTCTCATCAGAGAACGGGGCATTTTCATTTTATTATATTAGCTGTGCTTAGGAAACCTTACATCCATTCGCAACAGGTGCGCTTACGCTCAGAAGCTGCATTTCGTCACCGTTACGCACAGCGAGAATCATGCCCTGAGACACTTCACCGCGCAGCTTACGGGGCTTGAGGTTCACAACCACTACAACCTGACGGCCTTCCAGCTCTTCAGGCTTGAAAAATTCAGCCAGCCCAGCCACAACCTGACGAGGCTCATCGTCACCGGTATCGATCTTAACCAGCAACAGCTTATCAGCATCAGGGTGTTTGGTTACGGAAAGCACGGTTCCAACACGCATATCCACTTTCTGGAAATCGGGGAACTCGATGACACCGGGAATTTCTTCCTTGGCCTGCTTGGACTGCTTCTTGGATTTCTTCGCTTCCTTTTTCTTGGGAGCAGGCTCTTCCTTGGGAAGTTCAACTCTGGGGAAAAGGTTGGATTTCTTGGCAACTTCGGTGCCCGGATCGAGCAGACCCCAGACATCGATTTCGCCCTGGAGGTTAACCTTCTCAGGAGCAAATTTGATACCCAGCTGTTCCAGCATTTTTTCACTGGCTTCAGGCATTACAGGCCAGAGATGGACAGCAATCTTACGCATATTCTCAAGCAGAACATACATAACAGTACCGAGACGATCCATTTTCTCTTCTTTGTACAGAGTCCAAGGCTGGGTAACATCAATGTATTTGTTCAGGCCGCGTACAAGTTCCCAAAGACCTTCAAGGCCGCGGGAGAACTTAGCGTCCATAAAATTATTCTGGAATTCAGCCATGGCTTTGCGGCCAAGGCTTTTAATTTCACAACACTCTTCAGCTTCTTCTCCCTGCGCAGGAACTTTCCCATCAAAGTATTTGTGGGTCATGGACAGGGTACGGCTGAACAGGTTGCCGAGGTCGTTGGCAAGGTCAGCATTGAGACGGCCCACAAGAGCTTCCTCAGAAAAGCTGGAGTCATTACCGAAAACCATTTCACGCAGCAGGAAATAACGGAATGCGTTAACACCGTATTTCTCAGCCATTTCCAGCGGAGAGACAACGTTACCAAGAGATTTGGACATCTTGGTATCCTTGATCAGCCAGTAACCATGCACGTTCAGGTGCTGATAAGGCTCAATCTCCGCTGCTTTCAGCATTGTAGGCCAGAAAATTGCATGAGGCTTGAGGATGTCCTTTGCAACAAGATGATTGGCTTTGGGCCAGAACTTCTTGAAGTTGTCACCTTCAGGATACTCAAGGGCAGTGATGTAGTTGATGAGTGCATCAGACCACACGTAAGTAACGAAATCTTTATCGAATGGCAGTTCAACACCCCACTCCAGACGACTCTTCGGACGGGAGATGCAAAGGTCTTCCAGTTCACCGGACTTGAGCAGGCTCAGAACTTCGTTACGGTACCTTTCGGGACGGATAAAATCAGGATTTTCATTGATGTGCTCTACGAGCCAATCCTGATATTTGGACATCTTGAAGAAATAGTTCTTCTCCGCAATGTATTTAGGAACTGTTTCGTGCTGTGGGCACTTTCCGTCAACAAGTTCCTTCTCGGTGTAAAATCTTTCGCAGCCGAAACAGTAATGACCGCCGTATTCACCGAAATAAATGTCACCCTTATCATAAATTTTCTGCAGAACTCCCTGAACGCACTTGATGTGACGATCTTCGGTAGTTCTGATGAAATCGTCGTTTTCAATCTGCAGACCGGGCCACAGGCCACTGAACAGAGAGCTTATCTCATCGACGTATTCACGGGGTGTCTGACCGCCTTTTTCTGCGGCCTGTACAATCTTGTCACCGTGCTCGTCTGTTCCGGTGAGAAAGAAAGTTTCATCTCCCAGCAGCTTGTGAAACCTGTTCATGGAATCAGCAAGAATTGTTGTGTAGGCATGGCCGAGGTGCGGCTTTGCATTAACATAATAGATGGGAGTTGTAATAAAAAACGAATCCAAAATCAGTCACTCCTGTTAAGGTGATAACAATCGGATTTAATAAAGGTTATATAAAACGGCCACTGCCGCATGAAAATCCGAAATGAATACAGCGTAAAAAATCTTAACAGCCGGGTGAGAATTCTGTCATTTTCAACCGGCCGCAAGATTGCTTACTGCTTACGGGCAGAACGCATATAGCGAAGAACCCGAAGATAAGCAAATATTTCTATTCTTACAAATTAATTGCTTTTATTCTTCCGCTGTCCGGAAGGCTTGCGCTTACGCCTGCGTCTTGAAGGACGGCGACGCGAAGACTTCTTTGGTTGAGCGGATTCATCCTTCTCACCGGACTTAGCTGGCGTCGCAGGTTGCTTATCCTGCTCCGGTCTTTTTTGATCCGACTTCTGCTGGGGACGATCCTTTCTGGGAGGACGTCTACGACGATCCTGTTGCTGGGAATCATCCTTGCGGCGTTCCTGTCTCGCTTCAGGTTTATCAGCTGAAGTTTTTGTCTCATCAGCTTTTTCCCGCTCAACATTTACCCGACCCGGCTTACGCTCCGGTCTGGGGCGCTCGGATTTCGGCCGATCACTTCTCGAACGATCAGGACGGCCCTGATCAGATTTTGAACGATCTGAACGTCCGCGATCGGAACGAGATCTTTGCGGCCTTGAGCTACCGCCATCACGGTCTCCCCAGCCTTTTCCCCTGCTCTCAGAACGTCCCCTGCGAGGTTCTTCGGAACGGGAGTCTGATTCGCCTCCACGATCAGCTCCGGAAGACTTAATCATATCCGGCCAATCATCCAAGGGAATCTCAATTTCATCACCCTGCTCCGGCAAAACGGTCAGGGTGTTTCTGAAAAAATTAGTCCGTGTAACCCGGACAGTACCATGAACGGTATTGTACTTCTTCCCGGTCTTGGGGCTTTTGCGATGGAAATCTTCGTAGTTTTCCTGCTCAAAAGACAGACAGCAGAGCAACCTGCCGCAAATACCGGAAATCTTAGTCGGGTTAAGGAAGAGGTTCTGCTCTTTCGCCATGCGGATGGTTACCGGCATGAACTTACGCATAAAACGACGGCAACAGCAGATTTGACCGCAGTTACCAATAGCGCCCAGCATCTGGGTTTCATGGCGAACGCCGATCTGACGCAGTTCAATGCGGGTTCTGTATTCCTTAACCAGATCCTTGACCAGCTCACGGAAATCAATCCTGCCCGGAGCGGTGAAGTAAAAAATCATCTTGCTACGATCGAAAAAGACCTCAACATCCACAAGTTTCATTTCGAGCTTCTGACGCTCAATACAATCCTTGCAGAACCTGTATGCTGTGCGGGAAAGGTCCTTGTTCTCAGCTTCAGCTTCAAGGTCTTCCTCGCCGGCAAGGCGGTAGATGGTTTTAATAGAGTCCTCGGTTACATCCTCGGGCAAATCCTGTTGCACGACAAAAACCTTGCCGAGCCCCATGCCCTGCTCGGTCTTCACTATGACCGAATGTCCTTCCCGGACAACGAAAGGACCGGATGAAAAATAATATATCTGTCCGAAATCGTTAAACTTAACGCCTAAAATTTGTGACATGTAAAAAAACCTTATATAAAACCGCAACTCATGGCGGATAAAACTTGATATGAAGGAGCCACAATAGACCACTTCCAAAGGAACTTCAATTCTGTTTTCTATCCCTAATTGCCCTGAATAAAACAATTTTTAATATTTAGCAAAAAAAATCCGCAGCAAAAGCTGCGGATTCTTCCCTGATTTCAGGGCAAAAATATTAAAACAGGACTCAATTTACATCCTGAAATTTGCTAAAACTAATTAAACTGAAAACCCAAGATTTTTGAGCTCCTTCACAAGCTTGCTCTCTTCAATGGGCTTAACGAGATATGAGGTAGCTCCGCCAAGAAAGAATGCATCATGCGTTTCCTTACGGTCATCGAGCATGGTTGTAACGATAACCTTAACCGCACCATCTTCCTCGACCTTGAAATCTTTCTCAATGGATCTGATCTCACGCAAAGCCTGCTGCCCGTCCATTTCCGGCATCACAAGATCCAGACAGACCAGATCATAGGCATTTCCAGATTCAAGGCCCTTCTTAAACGCAAAAACAGCCTCTTCACCGTTAACGGCAATATCGCACTGTGCATATGGCTTCATGATCTCATGCAACATATTGCGGCAATAAAAATCATCATCAACTATCAGCACCCGCATGCAGACAAACCTCCATTCATCATAGGCTTTACATATAGACTTCGGTCAATGGGTAGACATTGGCACTTTTGCACATGAAAATCAAGTTTCCAGCGCAACAATAATCAGAAAAATGTATTTTAAATCAAGGGGCAGTTATCACCGCCCCATCACTATTCCACTCCACGGTAATCATCCCGTATGCAGAAGTCGTATACATACATATGCGTCTTTTATCCAGTTCTCGTATTATTTTTTGAGCAACAAAATTATAACGATTCAAAAAACCGCAGGCAGCTATGGCCATTTCAGGACCTACACATTCATATAATTCTGGCGAATACGACCCAGCACTACCATGATGCGGCAACAACAAGACTTTCGATTCAAGCTCATGCCCGCTATTCAAAACAGCCCGCACACCTTTACGGTCCAAGTCTCCGGAAATTGAAAGTAATGGATGACCATTCCACACCAAACGAAGATAGAGCGAGCGATCATTGCGACTGCCCTCAAAACCTAAAGAAGGATGCAACACCTCCACGATCAGGCCCGGCTCAATAATGATATTATCACCGCTCAAAAGAGTCTGTGGAACGATTCCTCTATCTTTGAATGCCGCTTCAAACCGTTCGCCAACCCGGCCACTGGGAATGTCTCCATTGGAATAAAAACTACCCACAGAGAACTTTTCCAGCAAAAAGGCCAATCCCCCGGCATGATCCCGATCCCCATGGGTCATGAAAATATTATCCACATGCGGTAGATATCCGTGAGCCAACCACGGACCGACGATGGAACGGCCCATATCAAAGGTCCTACCGAATCCACCTCCCCCGTCCACAACCGTGCGTGTTCCCTGAGGACCGGTGATCACCACGCACTGTGATTGTCCGGTATCAAGGACATCCATACGCACCCTTTGCGGACCGAATTCTCCTGAAATTCGCAGCCCAAGCAGCAGAAGAATTGGAACCAGCATTACTTGCGCCCGTTTTGCTTTCCCATACATGAATAGAAGAACTGCACCCAGCATAAGATAATAAATCAGCAGCCCTTCCCAGTGCGGACGGTAAAAAGCATATTCAGGCAACAATCCAAGATTGATCGCGTCGCGCACCAGCTGCAACAACCAATCAAACACTCTGCCCCCGGCTACAAATAATGCATGCGAAAGATCAAAGCTTATATTTGAAACTACAAGCCCGCCGACTCCACAAATCGGCAAAACAAGCGAACCGATCAAAGGAACGAAAATTATATTGAAAAGGATATTAGGCGTGAACACCCCGAAATTCCAGATTACCACAGGAAGCAAGGCCAAGTTGGCTGACAAGCTGACATAAAAAACAGCCAACACAAAACGGATCGCTTTAAATAATAAATTGTGTCCGGAAGGCAACAGCCGGAAGAACAGAGGACACAGCAAGGCAATACCAGCCACAGCCAATACCGAAAGCTGAAAACCAAGGTCAAAGGCACTAAGCGGTGCGAAGGCTAAGATCACTACAACCGCCATAAATAAACCGTCTAAAAGAACCCTGCCACGGTTAAAAAACATGAGCAGGCCCCAAAACCCAAACATGCATACAGCACGCATGAGCGACGGACTAAACTGTCCCAGCCAGAGATAGAGCAAAACCGGGAGAACAGAAAACAGCACACCCAAGCGCATGCGGGGGACCCGCAAATAAATGCGGGGACAAATCAGGCCAACCACCCAAGATACCCCGAATCCCATGGCTACGATGAACCCGACATGCAGCCCGGACAAAGCCAGAATATGCGAAACCCCGGCCCTGCGGATTAACTCAACACTGTCGCCGGAAAGAGAAAAGCGGTCCCCGATCAGCAATGCCGGGAAAATGGCCCCGCCGTCAGTGGGCGGAGCATTTTTAAGGATATGTTCACGCAGGGAAGCCCGTAATTTTTGCAGACCCTGAGGGGCATACGGCTTTAAACCGCCATCTTTAATCGGCCCCCGGGAGTACGTCCGGTAACGGATATTCTTGGTACGGCAATAAAAATCGTAATCCCAAAGTCCACTATTGCGGAATCCATGGACAGGCTTAACACGCGCGACAAAAGACACCTGCTGTCCGACAAAAGGGAATCGGTCCGGCTTATCCCAAGTCCAATTCAGAAATCCAGCGAGGTCAGTAATCCCAGCCTCGCTTTGACAGCTGACATCCTCGAGCAGAATCTTGAGACGATTACCCGGTGCTCCTTTAATGCTGTGAATTATAGCGCTAAGCTTGACTTTTTCGCGCCCAGCCATCCACTCCGGCATAGGCCCGGGACCGGGGTGAAGTACGAAATTACCATACCAATGGCCAATGCCGAACAGCACCAGCATCAAAAAAGCCGCACCTTTTTCAGGACGGAATGTGAAAACGAGAAATAGATAGACCAGCAGAGCGGTCAAGGAAGGGAGCATCCATTTAATGGACAGAATGCCAAAAACAAAGGCAGGGACAAGAACCTGCCATAAAAACAGGCCCGGAAGACCGGGCCTGTCATCATTGATAATATGATCCGCAACCTGATTCATGATGCGGAAAAGCTCTTACTCTTTCTCGCGCCAGACCCTTGCGCCAACCGCGGAAAGCTTGTCTTCCAGTTTTTCATATCCACGATCGAGATGGTAGATACGCTGGACATCAGTACGACCTTCAGCAGCCAGACCGGCAACAACAAGAGAAGCACTGGCCCGCAAATCGGAAGCCATAACCGGAGCACCGGTCATCTTCTCAACCCCTCGAATCATGGCTGTACGGCCTTTGAGCTTGATATTCGCTCCCATGCGCACCAGTTCCTGCACATGCATGAAACGGTTTTCAAAAATCTTTTCTTCGATAGTTCCGGCACCATTAGACAGACACATCAGGGTCATAAGCTGGGCCTGCATATCAGTGGGAAATCCGGGATACGGCTGGGTGGTGATATCCACACCGGAAATAAGACCGTTAGCCCGACGCACACGGACACCGCCTTCTTCTTCCTCAAGGGAAACACCCATTTTACGGAGTTTGTAAACAACAGACTCAAGTTCCTGAAAGGGGCAATCCTCAATCAGGAGTTCACCGTCAGTCATTGCTGCTGCAACCATGTAGGTTCCGGCCTCAATGCGGTCAGGCATAATTTTGTAGTCACACCCTTTAAGGGAAGGTACGCCCTGAACAGTAATAATACTTGTTCCGTGACCGGAAATTTTTGCTCCGCAAGCGATGAGGAATTCAGCAAGGTCAACAACCTCTGGCTCACGGGCTGCGTTTTCGATGATGGTCTCCCCTTCAGCAATTGCTGCAGCCATGAGCACGTTCTCAGTACCGCCTACAGTGGGGAAATCAAAATGAATGTGGGCTCCTTTGAGCTTATCGCATTTACCATGGATGTAACCGGAATCAAGATCAAAGGTAGCGCCCATCTGCTCAAATGCGGTCAGGTGCAGGTCCACAGGACGTGCACCGATGGCACAACCGCCGGGAAGCGCAACCTTGGCTTCACCCTTAAGAGCCAGCAGAGGACCGAGGCAGAGCACAGAAGCACGCATAGTCTTAACCAGATCATATGGAGCTTCTATTTTAAGATCCTTAACCTCGCTGCATACGGTATTACCTTCAAAGGAAGTTTCACAGCCCAGAATATCAAGCAGCTTCAAAGTGGTATGAATATCCCTCAAACGGGGAACATTGTTCAGACAGACCGGACCTTCCGGCAGGATGCAAGCCAGTAGAATGGGCAGGGCTGCGTTTTTGGAACCACTGACCCTGATCGGGCCGTTAAGAGAAACTCCACCTTCAATAACTAATTTATCCATCTAAAAATCCTTATATTTATCAGGTAATAAGCTTCCGCCGTTAATAACGTAAATTAACTTGCGGCAGCCGGGTGAAAAGACACTGCCTTTCCGCGACCCCTGATTGCTTTCAGTATCAAAAGAACAAATTGTTTGTGGCACAAAATAACTCTTTAGTGAAGACCGTGCGCTACCTATTTTCCTATTAAGATCAAAACGCCGTCTTATAAACAAGTTAATCATCCCTTTTACTTGCAAGATTTAATGATTACAAAAAAAATGATCTTTTTTTCAAAAACTTCTTGACCATCACCCCCAGCTTAGTTAAACACCTCCTCACAGACGCGGTGGGTGTAGCTCAGTTGGTAGAGCACTTGGTTGTGGCCCAAGTGGCCGGGGGTTCAAGTCCCCTCACTCACCCCATTTGACATCTCTAGGGATCAGGAATCCCTGACCCCTTTTTTAAGGTGGGTGTAGCTCAGTTGGTAGAGCACTTGGTTGTGGCCCAAGTGGCCGGGGGTTCAAGTCCCCTCACTCACCCCATATTTTCAGGACCGGATTTATCCGGTCCTTTTTTTTTGGTCTTTAGCCAGAGGCCCTACCTCGCAACACTTGGGAATAAAAGCACAAAGTTTTATTTCAAAACCCCATTGACATGAAATAACAGCGGCATTATCAGAATCTTTTTTCCGCGCGAGTTCCAGCCTCTGGCCAATTCATTTCAAAAAATATGACCACCGACTGAGCCCCACGGAGACACCACCAGAACAAGGAGGTTTCTCAATGGACACTTACGTCTGTTCAAAACTAAACCGTTTCATCCCGACCAGCTTCAAATTCATTAAATCAGGCTGTTCCCCAACCACAATAAGACAGGACGTTGCCGCCGGAATTACCGTCGGTATTGTTGCCCTGCCGCTGGCCATGGCTTTTGCCATTGCTTCCGGTGCCAGTCCGGCAACGGGACTTTTCACCGCCATCATTGCCGGGTTCATCATCTCGGCCTTTGGCGGAACTCGTTTTCAAATAGGCGGCCCTACCGGGGCATTTGTCATCATCATATCCGGTATCATCGCCCGCCACGGCTATGACGGCCTCATTCTAGCCACCCTCATGGCCGGAATCATTCTATTGATCATGGGCAGCCTCGGACTTGGCAAGTTGCTGCAATACATCCCATACCCGGTAACTACAGGATTTACCTCCGGCATCGGAATCCTGATCTTCTCCACTCAGATCAAAGATTTCCTTGGTCTGCAAATTGATCAGGTACCGGCGGATTTCCTGCCCCGTCTTAAAGCCTGCGCCGGGGCGCTACCAAGCACCGACCCAATCACTTTAGGCTTGGGCATGCTGACCGTAATATCAATGCTACTGATTCGAAAATTTATCCCCCGCATTCCTGCCCCGTTTGTAGGCATTGCCCTCGCAAGCATCATCACTTGGGCCATGGAATTGCAGACTGAAACCATCGGCAGCAGATTTGGCGGCATTCCCACCATCCTGCCCGATGCAGTTTCCTTCTCTGGACTTGATCTGATGCAGCTCAAAACCCTGATTCCGGAAGCCCTGACCATTGCCATCCTTGCCGGAATCGAATCCTTGCTCAGTGCCACGGTTGCAGACGGCATGAGCGGTGACCGCCACAACTCATCCAACGAACTCATTGCCCAAGGTCTGGCAAACATCGGCTCAGCACTTTTCGGAGGACTGCCTGCCACCGGAGCTATTGCCCGCACTGCCACCAACATCCGCGCCGGGGCACATTCACCAGTAGCAGGTATAATCCACGCCCTGACATTAATCATGTTCATCAAGGTCTGCGCCCCGCTTGCTTCCATGATTCCCCTTGCCAGCCTCGCCGGGGTGCTCATGCTGGTTGCTTGGGACATGAGTGAAGTTCACCGCATCAAGCGCTTGCTCTTCGCCCCTAAATCGGACTCGCTGGTCATGCTTATCGCCCTGCTACTGACTGTATTTGTTGACCTGACCGTAGCCGTAGAAGTGGGTGTGGTTATGGCTGCCATGCTGTTCATGAAACGCATGAGCCAGCTGACAGACGTGCACAGCCTCGACACCGGATTGCCTGAGGAAGAAATCCTTGACCGCAAGAATGGACATGAAAAAGTCGTGGTTTATGAGATCAACGGTCCCATGTTTTTCGGCATGGCCCAAAGATTTGTGGATGTCATGAGCTTTACCCGCAAGAAGCCGGAAGTAATTGTATTCTGCATGCGCCTTGTTCCAACCATGGACGCAACAGGCATCGAAGCCCTTGAAACCGTAATTCGCAGGGCACATGCGCAAAACGTAAAAATACTACTCTCAGGGGTAAATCCGCGCATCAGCAAAATAATGGCCCGTTTAGGCACTGATAAACTGGTCGGAGCTGAAAATATCTTCCCTGATTTTTCAACTGCGGTCGCAAAGACAATCCTTCACGTGGATGAAGATTCCAGCCTGCCCCGCTGCACCTCACCGAAACAATTAACCGCAACAACTGCTTAAATAAAAAAGTCCGGGACCGTATTGGCCCCGGACTTTTTTATTCCACAATTTCGAAATCAATCCCTTGCTTGAACTCCTGGCCGCTGATCATATCATGTAAGACAATTATATAATGATACCTTCCGGCTGGCAGACTGCCCAGATTAAAATCATTAGTCATATAAATATCCAGAATCGGCTTGCCGGTATTGTAATGCATACTTAACAACCCCTTACGGTCGAAGAGAACCTCTCCGGCAGCGGATTCAAGTGTCACATCTTGTGTCAGAAAAAACTCATACCTTCCCATCTGAGCAGATGTGAACCAATTAATAGGCTCGTAATACAAAAGTAAATTTGTACCACGCCGGACCTTATTTTCAGAAAGAGGATAATAGGATGAGTAGTTAAGAACCTTCGAACACAAAGAAAATGCCTGTACGCCAAGCTTTCCCTTATTCTGCTTTTCAATAATTTCATTTTTCAATTTCAGAATAGCTTCCGCGTCTCCAGAGCGCGCTGGAGAAACAAAAATCATACTCAAAAGAAAAACGCAAAACACCGCGACCAACAACGGATAAAGCTTCCTGACCATCCCATGCTCCTCAGGTTGAAATAGGTTCTTCACAGATCAAACCACTATAACACCCTGAGCTGATCCCAGCCAGAAAAAGACGCAAAAAACCCGGACTCACACGAATCCGGGCTTTAAAACTTATACTCAATTCTCAATTAACTCTGCTTACGCAGCCTGCGCTTATCACCGACTCGAATGGTGACCTTTTCCTTATCCATATATTCAAGCAATGGAATGGAGAACTTACGCGACAGACCGACCAAAGCTTTAAAATCCTGCGGCCCTAGTTCTTCGTTTTCCGCAAAATACCCTTCAAGGGTCTTCTGCAAACCGTCTACTGCGGACTTGGCGAAATACATATCGTCCTTAATCCTAACCAGCAGCCCTTCATCCTGCAACAACTTATACACTGGTGCGGCTTCCTTGAAAACAAGGTCCAAAGGATCAAGCACGTCTTTCAGGTTCGGCGGAGTAAGGCCACCCTTCTCGTAGGTACTCATCAGAGTATCACGCAGCTTCTGCTGATCCGAAGCAAGTGAAACCTTATGTCCGGGCAGATGCAGAATTTCCTGCGCAGCCACGATTTCATTCTTCTTGAGCAGACGTTCCACAATGGAATGGAAAAGCTTGTCCGGCAGTCCTTTCCCGTAAGTTGAACCGATTTCGCCGCGCGATACGCCCGGTTTCATAGGTTCATTTTTATGAAATTCGGCAAGATGGGCCAACAGTCCCTGAACAAGCCCTTCATAGTGGCTGCCGGAAACATAGCTACGGGTTTCCTTGTCATAGAGGAAAACCTTCTGCTGTCCGCCCATGGTCTGGAGCATTTTCTCAAGCGGCTTGGAGGCCACATTGCTCAGAATAGAAAGTTCCTGAAAAGTCAGTCCGGCCCTGCCAGCCAGATCAAGCTGGGTCAGGACCAGTTCTTCCGGCTCGGCACTAATCAAAGATTCCAAACGCTTCACATCATCGGAAAAACGCTTAACCTTGCGGCCCAGCGGGTTGATGATGCTCCCCCCCGCAATAGTACGTAGCGGCGAGAATGAACGCAGTACAACGCGGTCGCCATAAACCCCGGTCATGGGCTTATCAAAACGAATCTGACAAACGGCACGCTCGCCCTTATCCAACTTCTCGCGATCAAGGAAATAGACCTTAGCCATCACTTCCTTGGAGCCGTGATGAAAATGGATTTCCTTACGGTGTTTCAAGCTTTTGGGTGACGAAGGCAAACAGGTCAGTTCAACATCCCAGACCTTGGACGGGAAAAGAGTTCCCGGACGGCCCAGCACTTCACCGCGCTCAATTTCCTCAACTTCCACGCCATGCAGGTTAATGGCGGTCCTGCGGCCAGCCGGAGCAGTCTCCACGGATGAACCGTGCGATTGCAGGCTGCGCACCTTAGTCTCGGTCATTTTCGGGTAAAGAACCACATCATCGCCCACGGAAAGCTGACCGGAAATCAAGGTTCCGGTTACAACCGTACCATGGCCCTTCATGGTAAACACACGGTCCACGGGCAGGCGGGCCAGATCAGTCCTGCGTTTCGGAGCAAAATCTTTCATGAAATTCGCGATTTCGCCACGCAGTTCATCCAAACCCTGTCCGGTATGCGAGGAAACAGCATGGATCGGAGCCTCAGCCAAAAAACTCGGCGCGAGGAATTCCCGCACATCTTCCTGCACCATCTCCATCCAATCTTCATCAACCATGTCCGCCTTGGTCAGGACCACAAAGCCCTTCTCAATGCCCAGCAAGGTACAAATTTCCAGATGCTCACGGGTCTGGGGCATTACACCTTCATCTGCAGCAATAACCAGCAGAACAAAATCAATTCCCGCTGCCCCGGCAACCATGTTTTTCACAAACTTCTCATGGCCCGGAACATCAATGATGCTCAAATGTTCATCGCCGCCAAGGTCTAGGCTGGCAAAACCAAGCTCAATGGTGATGCCGCGTTTCTTTTCTTCGGCCAGACGGTCGCAGTCAGTTCCGGTCAAGGCTTTAATCAAACTGGTCTTACCATGGTCAATATGACCAGCAGTACCCATAACAACAGGCATAGTTCTCCTTTTGCCTCCGGCGGCCAGAGGGGAAAACTTTTGCAAAAGTTTTTCCCCCTGGACTCCCTTTTCAAAACCTTTTATCGAGCTTCGCGTCGTAGCTCGTTAATTTCTATTTAGTTCTTCAAAAAAGTACGAAATGCCAGTTCAGTAGCGTACAAATCAGCCTTGCTGGTCAGTTCGAACGGGCTGTGCATGGAGAGCACCGGAGGTCCGAAATCGATAACATCCATGCCGTAAAGGGCGAGGAATTTGGCAACAGTTCCGCCCCCGCCGAGATCGACCTTGCCCAGCTCAGCCATCTGCCAAGGGGCTCCGGCTTCGTTGAGGATATTGCGCAGCCAAGCCACGAATTCGGGGTGAGCATCGTTAGCGCCGACCTTACCGCGATGTCCGGTAAATTTGCAGAAGCAGGGACCGTAACCGAGATAGGCGGAGTTGAGTTTCTCGTGAACATCCTGATAATCGGGGTCGATTGCCGCATGCACATCGGTGGAAAGAGCCTTACCGGCCATCATCACCCGAGACATCTTAGCATTGGGTTCCCATGCTTCAATCAGGTCTTCAAGGCAATATTCGAAAAAGAGTGACTTAGCACCAGTAGATCCTTCGGAACCGATCTCTTCCTTGTCGTAGAAAAGCACGATCTGAGCATGCTCGGGCTCAGGAGCATTCAGGAATGCTTCCAGTGCGAGGAATACGCAGGAACGGTCATCCTGTCCGTATCCACCCACGACGGACTTATCGAGTCCTACGTAGCGGGCAGGTCCTGCGGGGACGATGTGCATTTCCGCGCTGAACAGGTCTTCCTCAACTATATCATATTTCTCGTTGAGCAATTCCAGCACCTTGCGCTTTACAGAAGGTTTGCCGTTATCCTTTTCCTCGTCTTCTTCATCATTAGAAAAAGACAGGGAATGGCCCATGAGAATATTCAGCTTTTCAGCTTCAAAAGCATCACTGACCTTTTTAGTCACCTGCTTGTAGGCAAGGTGGGGCAGCAGATCGAGAATGGAAAGGACCGGATCATCAGCGTCCTCGCCGATCACAACATCAACCTTGGTACCGTCAGCTTTGACCACCACACCGTGCAGGGAAAGAGGCCTTGCCAGCCACTGGTATTTGCGGATGCCACCATAGTAATGAGTCTTAGCCATGGACATGCCGAGATCTTCATACAGGGGGTGCTGTTTGAGGTCGATACGCGGGGTATCGGCGTGTGCACCTACCAGACGGAAGCCCTGAGAGAGAGGCTTTTTACCCTTACGGGCAATAAAAATTGTCTTATCGCGGAAGGAACGGAAGCACTGGTCTGCGCCGAGGTAATCTTCGAAACCGGCTTCCTTGAGCTTTTCTTCCACATATTTGATTGTTTCGCGCTCAGTCTTGCAGCGGGTCAGGAAATCGATGTAACGAGCTGCGAGGTCGTCCATGCCCTGCTGGTGCTCTTCGTCTTTAAAAATTTCCCAGCAGCTTTTCGGTTCATGTTCAAGTTGTTTATTCATATATGATTATCCTTTTTGCCTTCGGCGGCTTGAAACCTTTTAATAGGGCTTCGCCGCTGTTAGCAGTAACTTATTCTAAAATTTGATTAATCGCTTCAGCGCAAAGTTTGTACTCTTCTTTGCTCAGTGTTCTAGGATCGAGACAGAAAGCGTCTTCTTCGATCCGACCCACCAGCGGCGGTTCGGTTGACAGGAGCTGCTCCTTTAGTTCTTCAACCGTCACTTTAGTGTTTGGAACCACGGTTACCAGAAAAGTCTTTAAATCCTGCTCCGGAAACGCCCCACCACCTACGCGGGAAACACCCTCACGTACGCCGATCTTTGCAATTTTACCCAGATCGCGACGCAGTGTGCGAGCGAGGGCTTGAGCCTGCTTTTTAAGGTTCTCAGGCTTCTCGGTAATCATGCGTACTGTGGGTACTTCGCGCTTGGCTGTCTCGGGGTCAAGATAGAGACGCAGAGTAGCTTCAAGGGCAGCAAGAGTCATCTTATCAATACGTACTGCACGGTTAAGCGGGTTCTTCTTGATCGCATCGATATATTTCTTCTTACCGACAATGATCCCCGCCTGCGGTCCGCCAAGCACTTTGTCGCCGGAGAATGAAACTACGTCTACATCTTCAGCAACTACTTCCTGTACTGTAGGCTCGCGCATCAGGCCGAGGCCCGAAAAA
This sequence comes from Maridesulfovibrio sp., assembly GCF_965230075.1. Classification (GTDB taxonomy): domain Bacteria; phylum Desulfobacterota; class Desulfovibrionia; order Desulfovibrionales; family Desulfovibrionaceae; genus Maridesulfovibrio. The sequence continues at coordinate 2,446,594 of NZ_OZ245945.1, forward strand.
TTGGTCAGATTACCGCTGCCGAGGTCTTCGTAAACCGGAAGATCGTGCTTGCGGCCCAGTTCAGCCAGTTCGCCGCCGGATACTTCCTTGGTAAATCCGATGACCCGGAAATTGGAGGTATGCACCTTCATCAGCAGTGCGGTTTCCTCGTTAATGGCGTTTTCGTAATCGTGCAGATGGGTGCGATTGGTGGCCCCAACTTCACGCAGAAACGCCCCGCTCTTGGTCATGACATCCGGAATACGAAACGATCCGCCGATCTCAACCAGCTGCCCGCGAGAGACAATAGCCTCGCGCCCTTTGGCAAGGGTTTCAAGAGTAATCAGCACAGCCGAAGCGTTATTGTTAACGACTATAGCAGCCTCAGCCCCGGTAATCTCGCAGATCAGCTTTTCCACATGGCTGTAGCGGCTCCCACGCTCTCCGGTCTTAAGGTCGAATTCAAGGTTGGAGTAGCAGGCACAAGCTTCAGTCACCGCCTTCACTGCGGATTCAGCCAGCAGGGAACGTCCGAGGTTGGTATGCACCACCACCCCGGTTCCATTAAGCACCCGCCTAAAATGCGGTTTGGCCCCGGCCCGCACATGACAGGTCAAACGCGGGAAAAGCACATCCGGGGAAAGCTGTTTTTCTTCGGTAATGATACCGCCCTTGATTTCCTCACGGCAGACATCAAGAAAGCCGTTAACCAGATCGCGGGAAAGGGTCCTCGGCAATCCATCAATTACCCCCTCATCTTCCAGTCTGGTAAGAACTGAATCGACAGAGGGCAGATATTTAAAAAGATTGGACAATTTTTTCTCCGTAAAGTTCATCCAATTAAAAAATCATTTTTCCAGAAATTCTGGGTATCTTGTATAAAAAGCTGCCAGCAAATACAAGGACCCGCAGATTAGAACTGTTTTATCACCGGAATTAAGCATTGAAAGGGCTTCGTCAATAGTTTTAGCAGGTTTTGCCCGCTCTCCAAGGACCGCAGCCAAATCTTCATATGGATACGCCCGTTCATTACCTTCAATACCGCTGGCGATAACCGGGCCGTCGGTTAGTCGGAAAAGGGTTTCCTTAACCGGATCAAGATTCTTATCCTTCATGCAGGAAAAAATGATCGCGTCCGGTTTAATTTCAGACCGTGCCAGCTCGGCTTCCAGTGCCTCAAAAGCATGAGTATTGTGAGCACCATCAAGAATGTAAGTCCTGTCCGACTTGATAATCTGCAGCCTTCCGGCAATGAATGCCTTTTCTACCCCGCTGCGGACCTTATCTGCGTTAAACTCAACATCTGACTTCCCGCAGAACAAACGCCATGCACAAGACGCAAGACCTGCATTCTCTCTTTGATGTTCCCCAGCCAGAGAGGGATTAAGGTCCGCAACAAGAACCTGTTCATTAATCTGATAAAGCTCGCAACCTAATTCCTCAGCGCGTGCTTCAAGTACCGACTTAGCTTCGGGAACCTGTACAGCAGTTATGGCCGTTCCGTTTTCACGCATGGCATCGGCCTTGTCTGCGGCAATCAGATCAATTGTCGAGCCGAGAACCTTTTCATGGTCCAGACCAATGGGAGTAAATACAGTCAGATCGGGATCAACCGTGTTAGTCGCATCATAGCGCCCCCCCAACCCGGCTTCCATCACCGCCAGTTCAACTCCGTTGTTTTTGAAGGCAACCAGAGCCATACAAGTCAGCAATTCAAAATAAGTTAGACCGACATCCGGCGCTATCTCCATTACCTGATTGGCAATAGCACACCACTCTTCTTCCGAAAGCATGGAGCCATTAATAGTCATCCGTTCACGAGGAGTGACAAAATGGGGAGAGGTGAAAGTTCCGACCTTAAGTCCATGTTCACATCCAATAGATGTAAGATAGGAAGAAGTAGACCCCTTTCCATTGGTTCCCACAACATGGATAACCGGAAAGCTGGACTTCCCACCCCAGTTCTTTACAAATTCTTCCATTCTGCCGAGACTCAAATCCATATGAAAAAGTCCCAGTTTGTCCAGATAAGTGCTAAATTCTAGAAAATTTTTAAATTTCAAAACTTTTTTCCATTTTTTACTTGACCGCCAAATGCGATTTGTATACTTAAGCATCTCTCGCGGGGCAGTAGCTCAGTTGGATAGAGCAACGGCCTTCTAAGCCGTTGGCCGAGGGTTCGAATCCTTCCTGCCCCGCCACTTCAAAAATCATAACAGTTCATAGCTGTCTACGAAGCCCCGTTTTTACGGGGCTTTTTCTTTTTCTAGCATTCATCTCTGTTCACCTCTGTTCATAGACATCTACAAAATTTGTGAGTACATTTGTGAGTATATAAGTTATGATTCCAACAAATCATACTCACTATTTCGGGAGGTCCGAACATGACACTCACGGCAACACAAGTTAAAAATACTAAGCCAAAAGTCAAGCTGTACCGTATTGCAGACCAAGGTGGATTATGCCTTGAAATAAAGCCCACTGGTAAAAAATTCTGGCGTTATCGTTATCGCTGGCAAGGCAAAGCCACAATGCTAACCCTTGGGACATATCCAGAGGTAAGCCTAGCTGACGCCCGTACAGCGCATATGGAAGCTTCCAGAACTCTTAAAAGCGGGATTAACCCGAAACAGTCAAAAGCAAACAAACAAGCTGAAACCCAAGCCAAAAATGACACATTTGAATTAGTTGCGCGTGAATGGCTAAAAAAAAGCAGCGAGTCATGGACACAAAAAACATACCGCACCAATAAAGGCCGTCTGGTTAATCACGTTTTTCCTTATCTAGGCTTCCGGCCCATTTCAGAAATTTACCCTAAAGATATACTCGGAATACTCCAAAGAATTGAAGCCAAAGGCACAATTGAAACAGCCCGCCGGGTTTCTTCTCTTTGTTCTCAGGTTTTCCGTTATGCCGTTTTCATCGGTAAGGCCGAAACTGATCCGGCCCACACTATGAAAAACGCCCTCCCGCCAATCACAAAAACCCAAAAACACCGGGCCGCACTTACTGACCCCAAAGAAGTAGGTACACTTTTATGCGCCATTGAAAGCTACACCGGGCACTATGTTGTTAAACAGGCATTACGTGTGGGCCTGTACACTTTTACCCGGTCTAAAGAAGTTCGCGGCATGGAATGGAAGGAAGTTGATTTTGAACGCCGGGAATGGCGCATACCAGCCGACCGCATGAAAATGCGTAAGCCGCATATCGTCCCACTTTCTGATCAAGTATTATCCATTCTTAAGGAACTAAAATCCCTTAACAACCCTTCAAAATATGTCTTTCCAAGTGTTGTAAGCAACGTAAAGATGCTGTCTGAAAACACCCTAAATATGGCTGTACGACGTTTAGGGTATTCGAAAGAACAACTTTGTTTTCATGGGTTCCGGGGAACTTGCACAACCCTGCTTTATGAAACCGGATGGCAAAAAGATATGGTTGAACGCCAGCTTGCCCATACACAAACCAACCAAGTCCGGGCCGCATATGACCATGCTCAGTATATCGAAGAGCGAACCCGGATGATGCAAAGCTTCGCAGATTACCTTGACAACCTTCGGGATGGCGGAAGCGTGATCCCGTTCAAGAAAAGAGCTTAACACAGCCTATTGACCAGTGTTACCTGAGAGGTTACATTATGATTAAAGGATTTGCCCACAAGGGTCTTGAAGCCTTTTTTAAGACAGGCACCACAAAGGGAATTCAAACCAAGCACGCGCCCAAATTGGGCAGGATGCTTGATAGGCTTGATTCAGCCTCAGACGTTCAAGATATGAATGCACCGGGCTTTGGTCTACATCCTTTGAAAGGAAATCTTGTAAACCATTATTCAGTCAAGGTTTCCGGCAACTGGCGACTAACTTTCAAATTTGAAAATGGAAATGCCTACGTTGTTAACTATCAAGACTACCATTAAGCAAGGAGGCCCTATGCACGCCACTACCCGCAAGCCGACACACCCCGGCGAAATTATAAAGTATGATTACATGGAACCATTGGGACTGACTGTAACAGCCCTAGCTGCCCACCTTGGGGTAAGCCGCAAACATTTGTCCCAAGTCCTTCATGAAAAGACCAATGTAAGCCCTGTAATGGCCTTACGGCTTTCACGGGCATTCAATACCACTCCCGATTTATGGCTCAACCTTCAGCGCAAGCGTGATCTATGGGAAGCGGAACAGAGTACACCGGGAGTTTTCGATGTAACGCCATTACCGGGAGCTTCTGAAGTCAGCACATAGTTTAAGTTTCTTTTGGACAAGTAAATAGTCGGTAACGCCGCCTAATTTTCCTTTTTTTAAGGATAAATTAGGCGGCTTTTTTATTTTTTACGCGGTTACAAATCGCAGTGGGAAATAACTGAAACACATGTAGCCTTGTATGAATTCATATGAACTCATAACGGTTACAAAGTGCGATCAACAAATTTCACCGTCTCAATATGATTACGAAGCTGAGTCATTCAAAGTGCGGTGGAAAGGAAACTTGAGTACCTGTAACTGCATATGAACGCAGGTAAATTCATGAGTGTTTCAAACCGCAGTGGGAAAAAGTTTTTAGCCTGTTAAAATTCAACAAATTTTTAAATCATAGGAGTAAAAAATGGCTGAGATTAAAACAATCACCCTTCCTGAAACTGGTTTTATGCGCATTGATCAAATCCTTCAATTTATCCCGGTAAGTCGTTCTGGTTGGTGGAAAGGAATAAGAGACGGAGTTTACCCCAAAGGCATAAAAATGGGCATTAACGTTACTGCATGGAGAGTCGAAGATATTCGCAAGCTCATTGAGGAACTTGGTAGCGAGGCCGCATAATGAAGCCCCAGAGGAAACGACACAAAGTACATTGCTTTGATACTGATATTGCTGATCAGTTCGGGGTAAACGTCGCGGTACTGATTCACCATTTTCAGTTCTGGTTGGAAAAGAATGCTTCAAACAACCACAATTTCCATAAAGGACGGTTCTGGACTCATAACACACTGGAGGCATTCACAAAAATCTTTACTTATTTGAGCAAATCACAACTTAAACGACTTTTAAAAAAAATGGTTGATGAAGGCATTATATTGAAAGATTCGTTTAACAAAAGCGGGTTTGATCGCACTAACTGGTATGCGTTTACCGATGAATGGGCAGAGCTATTAAACATCCCTCAAACAAAAAGGACTACACGAGAAGCCGAAAACGTCCCAGAGAGAGTTCATAACCGCCCCAGCACCGAATCGTTAACGTCCCATCCCACGGACGAATCCGCCCCTTCTCTATCATATATATACCCAAGTAGTGACCCAAATAATAACCCAGATAAAACACCTACTGCACCTGACGATGCAGAGAACATGAAAACGGCTGGTGGTGATGTTTATGTGAGCAAGAAAGGCCGAAAGCTAACCGGGAAAAGATTAACATCCTTTCTGATGTTCTGGGAAGCCTTTGATTACAAGAAAGGAAAAGCGGAAGCGGCGGATGCATGGATTGACATTCCCAGCTTGACCGACTCGCTTGTCACCCAAGTATGCGAGGCAGCAAAACATGAAGCTGTACGCCGAACTGGAATTGTAGAACGTGGCAACACACCCAAAATGGCCCAAGGCTGGCTTTCTGGTCGTCGGTGGGAAGACGAAGATGTTGCAGCAAACCAAGCGACTGATCCGAGCCTACCCCATTTCAAAAAAATACATGACTACGTAATTAAGTTTGGTTGGGAGTATTTCGAAACAGCATGCGAACATTACGAAATTCAAGACCCGGATAATTACCGGGCAGCTTTGGAGAAAATCAATGCTTAAAGCTGAATTCTACCTTGTCATTAATGAACTGTACGACTTTTTCCAAGCATCAAAACCGGATGATTCAACATTAGACCGCTACTACAACAAGCTGAAGGATTGCAGCCTTGCCGGGATAAAATATGCCGCCGATAAAATCATTGATGAGCAGACACGCTTAAATCGCGGCACAAACGTCTATAAGCTGTTCCGGCAAGCCTATTCCTCTTGGACAACCAAAAACCCAAGAGAGGCCACAAAGAATGGCTGTACCCACTGCGATTATCCCGGCTTCCTCGTCTACTGGACTCAAAACATCGAATCGGGATTATGGGAAATGCAATGCTGTCCATGCGCTCACTGTCACCCACATGAAACAGGCGCAATGAACAGATACGCACTTGAGCAGCGTGGATACGAGCATAGCAACGGATCAGATTGGACAATGAAGAACTTGGAAATGAAACAGTTAAACCGCGAAATTAGGGAAACAATAAATTTTGAATATGCAGCCTAAGAAGCAGCAACACACAGTTTGAATAAATCAGGATAAATCATGGAAATCAGACTCATACGCGAAAAATCAAAACTAGAATGGCTGGAAGAAATAAAAAATCAAGTAGTCCAGAATGAAGCAATTGATACTCATACCTTCATTGATGATGCACTGGTTGCAAAGTATGGGGTAAATGCCGCTATGTTGCTGTGCAAATTCAGACTGTTCATGCTTAATCGCCGGGCAATATATCAAGGGCGATACTGGATATATTTCACCAAAGATGAACTGATAAAAATTTTATCCTTTTGGGGCTACGTGAAGATCAAGAACCAGCTTAATAAGCTCATAGAAGACGGCCTGCTGTACGAGGGCACGTTTATCAAAACCGGATTTGAGCCTAACTACTGGTATTCCTTTACTGACGACTTACTCAAAGATTTTCCTGAACTAATAATACCGTCGAAAAATGATGGGGGCCATCCACCGACAACTAATTCTGGTGAAGAATCACCAAACACTTCAACAAAGCCTTAAAGAAAGGCTTTCGGGAAGCCTTACTGAAAGACTTCCTTGAACTCTTTCATAACATCTAAACAATTCATCAAAACCTATGGAGGTAAAACAAATGAACGACATGGAAACTCTATCAGTGACTGAGGCAGCGGAAAATCTGAAAGTTCACCAGAGCTATATCAGAGGCAAAATTCATTCTGGAGAAATTAAAGCACATAATGTCGGCAGTGAAATACAACCGCTCTACCGCATCCGCATAGTTGATTTGGATGCTTTCCTTGAGTCTCGGTCAGTAGAAGTTCTTGAAGGTAACGAAGGAAGCGAGCAGCACACCAGACATAACAATTAGTATTGTATTCACAGCCACTTAAAGAGGCGACTTGCATTCTAGTGTTCAAACCGGAAACTTTCCCGAAAACACTGCTGTTTAGACCCTAGAATCATAGTAAACAACAGAGGAGTTAAGCAAACTAAACACGGGTCCTTCCTACGGGGGGTATACTTGCGGGGGGGACTTACCCGCAGATTTCGACTTCTGCGTGCCCCTCAAAAATCATTTTCTGTTCTTTCTGTTTAAAATCGTCGCAACTTTAACTAAACACCTAGTTTAATGAAATAAACCAAATAGAAGAAACAGCAAATTTTAAAAGTCTGATTGTCAACAAACGCGCCCGACATAGCCGGAACCCTTGAAATGGCTATGTTGGGCCGTTTTCTGTTTGCCGGGACCGATCCGGCAGGAAGATTTTCATTCTGTCAAAATTGAGGCGGGGGTGTGCGCTGGCGGCTTGGAGAAATCATGCTGGTTATTTGGTCAGACTGTCAGATTTAGCTCGTGCGGGCCTTTAATGAGTAAGAACCTAAATGGGGCTGGTTAGATTTGCTTTGCCATTCTGAGTGCTATTTCCAGCCATTGACAGTGTGACAATTATTTCTGACTGTGCAGTAATTAAAATACAAATTGGGGGCGAATGTGATTGGAAAGATCAAAAAAGCTGTAGAGCAAGACGACAAGGCTTTATCGCTAATGATTCTATTTTTAGCAGTTGGTGAAATCATTTTAATATTCGTTGACCTTCAGGCGGCAGTAACGCTTCTTGGGACAGGACTAGCGACTCTTGCTGGTGCTTCTGCTGCATTTACATACCAGAAAAAAGAAAACACAAAGAAGGAAAAGCAACTTCTACAATTAACTCTATTCTATCTTGCGAAAATATACGAAAGAAATCCTGATCATTCTGAAATAATGAATAACATGATTAGTTATGAAGAGTTTGTTTTCTTACCTACGGAATCAACTTCTATTGAATTTAAATTAGATGATATTTCTTTTATGATTGAAAAAAACTTGCAGCTGTATAAATCAATATATAACTTTAATAAACAGGTTTTAGACTATGAGGATAAAGTAAACTATTATAATAAAAGCCTAGAACAAACTATTATAAGTAACGCTTTGAACAGCAAGCAGAAACAAACATACACTAAAATGTTACATTCTTTTAGAAATCAAAAGATTTTGTTCTTTGAAGCGTACACATGTGTAAGCAATCTTCTGGCTAAATACATAAGAGATAATTACCCTGATTAAATTTAGACTTTTTTAATAGAGAGGTCGTGATGAACAAAAAAATAAGTTTTAATATTTCAACTCAATTTATTGTCTTTGGAACTATACTCATTAGCCTTTGCCTTTTATATTTATATTGTTCTGCAACTCCTATTAATAAGAACACAGTTATAACTATTGTTGGGTCAGGTCTTGCAGCGTATATTGGTGCTTTTTCTGCATTTAATTTTGAAAAAAACAACAAAGAAGAGACACAAAGAAGAAAAGAGCTAACCACTCTTAAGTATGTAAATGTGTTTTTAAAAATAATGATAAGCAAATACCACAACCACGCCCAAATAGCTAAACAACAACTAGAGATACAAAGAGTACCTGTTTTTGTAATATATGAAACACCATTGCAAAATCCTATAGATAAAATCTCATTTTTAGCGGACAAAGATTTTGATTTACTAGAAAATACAATGAGAGCAATAGGACGCCTTTATTCTTATGAAGAGGTACTAATCAGCTACAACAGCGTAATAGAAGAATCATATGACAAACTCAAAACCCATTACAATGTGTATGTCGATCAAAGGATAAATGCTGAAAAAATAATAAAGAAAAGAGAGCATATTGAAAAAGAGGCATCTAATATTATTAAAAAGATAGAAACACATATCAACAACAACTATAAAGATATAAACCAATAAAGACCTTACTAGCTTGACTTCCCCCGCCAGCTAGTGCAACAAAATCAGCGGTGCTTCAAAACACCTAACAATAGGCGGCTTATCCGCTCCCGTCAGCAGTGGTATTTTTATGCCCATCTTTTGGCATGCCCTTTTTCCGAGGGCGTGTTGCTCTCATATTTGCCGGGAGTCTGTAAGCTATACAAAACCCGCAAGGGGAAGGTTTACAGGGCGCACCTATTGGCGTTTTTGAAGCTCCCGGCTACTAAAGACTTCAAAATCTTTAACAATAGGAGCAATCATGCCTAATTCTGTAGACGATCCGGCCTCTAAAAAAATCCTCTCGCAACTGTGCAATAATGAATCATGCAAAGCATGCTGTATTGCCTCTGCTTTAAAAGCGTTGGTCAAACCATTGGAACACGAAAACCTTAATGGATTGGCACATATCGTTGATTTGCTTACCAATGAAGCCACAGCCCTTGCTAGTAATATAGCTGGCATCCCTTCAAAAATTCAGGCGGTGACGCATGAGCAGTAAAATTATGCTTACCGTTTCCGAAGAAGACTTGAGACAACACCTCAGGCGTACCCTTGATCCTTTCATTCATCTTGCCGAGGTAACAGAGTGCGGACAAGAGCATTCCCCTTTTGCAAGCATGCTTTCCTACCTCACAGACCAACAGGAAAAGAGCAACAATACTTTTATCGAGCAATTGGAGGAAAAACGCGATGCCTAAAATCGACCATGGGAAAAACGCCTCCCGACTTTATTCCGCCGCTGATGCTTTGGCTGTCCTAGTAAATAAATTTGAAGAAATGGAAGGGCACGGCGGAGAAATATACATACTTGAAAGGGTTATTGAAACGATCCACGACGGGGCATGTTCTATTGATGAACTGACAGCCCCAATCAAAGGGGAAAAGGCATGAGCGATTCATACAACCTTGACTCTGAAGAAATAGCTATCTTCAATAAACTTGAATCTCTCCAAAAAGAAGCATTTGAACTGTGCATGTCTTTGCGTAAGAAGGCCACAAACAAATTTAGCGACATAAACACCATTGAAGAACGTTCAGCAGCACTTGCAATGCTCCCAAACGCCGGAGTTTTGCTCAGTGTCATTGATGGCTATAAATGGCGATACATTGCCGCAAATATGATTTTAGAACAATCGGCACAACCAGCACCGCCAACGACACCAAATAGCAATCCTGCACCAGTTTTGAAGCTGGTAGACCATGTCGGACATTCCTTCATCAATAAAACAAATAACGGAGCAAGTAATGAATAAAACTAATGCCGACCACGTTGCCGACCTCATGAGTGCGGCTTGCGCTCTTAGAACACTGGTTGAACTCGCGAAAAACAAAGACAGATACGGCGAAGCATTCTTACTTGAATCTATCAGAAAAACCGTTGAAGAAGGGGCTGAGGCGTTTGACGAGCTTGAATCAAGAATAAATTCTCATAATGAAAATCCCGTTTTGCAAATTGTTTCAAATTCAGGAACAAATCAGGACCATGAATAATCGAAAAAAACGGGGTGACTTTTAAAATTGTGAGTATGTTTGTGAGTATGAATAAATACTACAAACAAAATTACAATTAAAAATAGACATTTATAATGCTACTTTGTCTCCTTCCTGCCCCGCCACTTAGAAATCACAGGGTTACAAACGAAAGTTTGTAACCCTTTTTCTTTTGTTTTTTGCTTCGCCCACATTAGAGATGAGATTTGATAAAAGTCCATAAAAAAGCCCTCGTTGTTTCGAGGGCTGGGAATACACCTCTACTCAATTTTGCTCAAGGCAAAAGGCTGGCTTCTTATCTTAATCAGAAGATGATCTTTTCTTATCAAATTCAATTATGAAGTAAACCACAATTCCGCAAACTATGACCTTTACCCAATCCAGTAGATTCACGGGAGCTGTGGCAAAAAGTCTATTCATCACCGGTGCGTAGGTAAAAAACAGCTGCAGGACCATCATCGTTGCGAAACCGAAGAGAACCCAGCTATTCGTTGTTAAACCCAGCTCAAATGGTGAGCGGGTGAATGAACGTGCATTGAACAGATAAAAAGCTTCAATCACAACAAAAACATTTACCGCCATTGTCCGTGCTTTCTCTACACTTGCCCCGTTCATTAATTCCCACTTAAACAGCCCGAAAGCGCATACAAGTAAAAGTCCACTGACGATACCGACCCTGCGCAAAATCACCTTATCCAAAATGGGTTTAGTCGGATCACGGGGAGGCCGTTCCATAATACCGCTTTCTTTGGGTTCAAAAGCAAGCATCATCCCAAGACAAGCTGCAGTTGTCATATTAATCCACAAGATCTGGACCGGGATAATCGGTAAAGTCACACCGAAAAGTATAGCCGCAAGAATGACCAGCCCTTCCCCGGCATTGGTAGGCAGTGTCCAGGCAATAAACTTAACCAGATTTGCAAAAACACCGCGTCCTTCTTCAACAGCAGCCTCAATGGTCGCGAAGTTATCATCGGTCAGCACCATATCAGCGGCATCCTTAGCCACTTCGGTACCTGTTATACCCATTGCGACACCGATATCTGCCTGCTTAAGTGCCGGAGCATCATTCACTCCGTCTCCGGTCATTGCGCAGACTTCACCATTTTTCTGCAAAGCCATGACCAGACGAAGTTTCTGTTCCGGGGAAACCCTTGCAAATACGGGAATGCCTCGAACCTTATCTATAAGCTCCCTATCACTCAGTTCACCTATTTCGCTGCCAGTCATAACAGGACAATCATCCCCGATTACACAATCCCCGCCGCGCAAACCAAGCCGAAAACCAATTGCTTCAGCAGTCAGGGCATGGTCACCGGTAATCATCTTAACCTTCACTCCGGCATGCTGGCATGCAGCTATCGCAGCCTTGGCCTCTTCTCTGGGGGGATCAATCATTCCCTGCAAACCTACAAAGGTCATCCCCATACATGCATTATGCCTAATCAACTCCCCGTCCGCAGGTAACTCCTTATGAGCGAAAGCCAAAACGCGCAGACCATTGGAAGCCATTTTATGCTGCGAATCAACTATACGCTCCATATCCAGTGCTTCTATTTCACCGGAAGCATTCATGGAATCCCGGCAGCAATCCAAAATCTTCTCAACCGCCCCTTTCAAATAGACGACCCGTGAACCATCTAATTCATGGAGTGTCGCCATATACTGCCATTCCGACTCAAAGGGCAGTTCATCGATACGTTTAAAAGTCCCATGCTCATTCTCACCGTTGAAGCCGAACTTAACCGCAGACACGATAAGAGCTCCCTCGGTGGGATCACCTTCGACTCCGGGACGACCTTCAATTTGTTTTATCTTTGCGTCATTACAAAGCAGCCCTGCACGCATACATTCCCGCAATGCTTTATTTTCCTGAGCTTTCCATCGCCTCCGCTGAGCTGACCTTCAACCCCATAACCTGTTCCCGTAAGTTGATACTCAATTCCACCGCTATAGACTTCCTGAACTGTCATCTGATTCTCGGTCAGGGTTCCGGTCTTGTCAGAGCAGATAACCGTTGTCCCTCCCAACGTCTCAACAGCTGGGAGCTTGCGGATAATAGCCTTTCTCTCTGCCATCCTTGATACGCCAAGAGCCAGTATAATTGTTACCGCAGCAGGCAGTCCTTCCGGGATAGCACCAACGGCAAGGGCAACAGCTGCCATAAAAATATCATTAATGGGTTCATTACGAACTAAACCCAGCACAAATGAAGCTGTAGCAAGTACGAGGATTGCTATGAGCAACATATGGCTGAAGCGGGTAATTTTTCGAGTCAGCGGGGTTTCCAATTCATCGGCGGAATCAATCAGGTTGGAAATCCTGCCTATTTCAGTTTTATTTCCGGTCGCAACGACAATGCCTTTGCCCTGCCCGAAACTCACAAGTGTGCCGGCATAGGCCATACACTTCCGTTCTGCCAGAACAGTTTCCAGAGCAAGACTTCCCTCACTTTTATCAACCGGAACAGACTCCCCGGTAAGCGTGGATTCGTCTATCCGTAACTCCTTGGATGAATAAACACGCAGATCCGCCGGGACCTTATCACCAGACCGCAACAGTACAACATCACCGGGCACAACCTCTGAAGCCAAGACCCTTAAGTTATCTCCTGCCCGAACAACCACCGCCTCTGTGCTCATACTCGCGGAGAGAGAATCCAGCGCCTTTACCGCTTTTGCCTCCTGAATGTAGCCCACCACCGCATTAACCAGAACAACTGCCAGAATAACAACAGAATCCACCCACTCTCCCAGATAGGCAGTAACAAGGCCTGCTGCTAGAAGGATATAAACAAGCGGCTGATGAAACTGCAGCAAAAAACGCTCAAGTCCTGTCTTGGCCTTTTTGCCGGAAATGACATTCTCACCGAAATGCTTAAGACGTTGCTCAGCTTCAAACTGATCTAGTCCTTTACCATCCCTTGCACCTAAAAGCTGGGAAACCTCTTTGCCCGATATATGATGCCAGTGTTTATCAAGTAATGTTTCCACGTGAATCCCTCACAGTTAGTGATAAAACTTATTTTTATTAAAATACAGATTTCGGTTCATATTGCAAAGAGTATAATTAAATCCCACACCAGATACTCATCAATTGACACTTCGCATGATTTATGTTCTATACTTAAGTAATTACCTAAAAATTTAAGAACTTTTTCGTATACATGGAGTGAAAATTGAAACATTCACAACTTGTTGAATCATTACAAGATCTTTATCCCGTCAACAGCAAAACAGCGAAGTCGTTAAACGGAAAATGTGACTACCTAGCACATGCTTTGCTCGCAAAAATCAACAATACACATGCCGTAAGCAATATCCACCAACAATCATCCGTACTGCTGGAAACAAATGCCATACGCCATTTTCAGTATATGAAATCTTTTATGGAAATCTTTGATCCATTTTCATTTCTTGAGATATTCAAATGGATGCTGAGGACATATGAGAACCACGGTTTTCCCTATGAATACTGGAAAGTTATGCTACCGGAATCTCGAAAAATACTTAAAAATGAACTTTCGGCAAAAGACTTCAGACAAATCGCGCAAATCTATGACTGGCTGTTGTCGTACTTAGATCAAGTTAACGAACTCAGCTTAGCTGAAGAATCCTATTTCGAACATATTACAGCCACCCCGCAAGAATGTGAGGAGAAGCACCAACCAGAGAATCTAAACGAGTTATCCAGCAATTACGTCAATCTTCTTCTACAAGGGAAAAGATCCGAAGCCATTGACTTGATTATTACAAATGCCAATTCAGACATTACGCTTGAGGATATCTATCTAAAAGTACTTCAACCGGCCATGTATTCCATAGGAAAGAAATGGCAGACAAATGAAATCAATATTGCTGTGGAGCACTACTGTACTGCAGCAACCCAAATGCTTTTGGCTATGCTATTTCCGCTTTGCCTTGAATCAGACAAGAAAAACGACAAGAAAATGATTGGCTGCTGTCTGGGGAGTGAACTCCACGAATTGGGTATGCGTATGGTCAGTGATTTCTTTGAATTCGCAGGCTGGAACACATATTTCCTCGGAGCAGTAATGCCATCCGATAGCTTAATTGAAACCATAAAAAAAGAACAACCAGACATAGTCTGCCTCTCTGCTTCAATGTACTTTGGAGTTCCTCAATCCAGAGAAGTCATTAAAATGATAAAAAGCATAAACAGTTATACACCTCCAAAAGTCTTGGTCGGTGGTCTTGCTTTCAATCTCAACCCGGAACTCAGCAAAGCGGTTGGAGCAGATGGTTTCTCTAAAAACGCCAGCGAAGCAATTACGATAGCTGATAAACTTATTTGAATTGCAGATGCTTAAAAACCAACAACTTAATAATTATTTCAGATTCAAATGCTCAAGGGAAGCTTTGCTCATTGAAGTTATTAATGATCCGGAAGGATTCATGGACGGAATTCAAGTGGGCGACAGCTTCAAGGACCTGATCCCACAAACTGAGATGAAAAAATTTCATGCTTTCATCCGCAAGGTCGGGGCGAAAGGGTTCGACTTTGCCCCACAAATCAATATTACCCGCGACAACACCTCTTACTCACTTTCCCTAATGGGAATGCTTCAAGAAGACGCAGTCTATGCCTCAGCCATACAAGTTCCGAGCTACCTGACGTTTATATACGAAGACCTAATGAAAATTATCAACGAACTGGGAAGACAGCTGCGGAATTCGCAAAGAAAATCCGCCACCAAAACCGAGTTCAATCACGACACTCAAAAAATACTGAACGATTACTCTCAGCTGAACAATGAATTGGTATCCATGCAACGGGAATTGGCCATAAAAAACCACGAACTTACAAAAGCATACAAGAACATTGAAAAACTCAGTTTAACAGACCCCTTGACCGGAGCAGGCAACCGTCGGCATTTTATGGAAACTATTGCCGGCGAAATAGACCGAAGCGTCCGCTACGGACACCCCTTAAGCTTGATCATGCTGGACATAGACTTCTTTAAAAAAGTAAACGACACCTATGGTCATTCCGCAGGAGATAAAGTTTTACAGAATTTCACAGCCTGCTGCGAAACCACCCTGCGGAACAGCGACTGTTTCTTTCGTATTGGAGGAGAAGAATTTGCAATCTTATTAATAAACGCCGACATCGAATCAGCTAAAATTTCAGCTGAACGAATCCGTAAAATGATAGCTGAAATTGAAATAGAATTTGAAAATAAAATTATTCAAATCACTACAAGTTCCGGCGTTGCAGAGCTGAACAAAAATGAAAACATAGATACATTCATGAAGAGAGCGGATCTTGCATTGTATAAGGCAAAAAATTCAGGTCGTAACAGGGTTATATGTGCCACCGCAACACCTTCACAAAACAAGGCCTGTAACTTCGACATCACTACCACCTAGAAATTACCAATTATCCCTCCTACAGCATCAGGATAGGCTATACCTATTTCTATAGTTGTCTCATCCTCTTCATCAGAGGTAGACATTGTGAGGCTATACCCCATTGTATCGGCAATGAGTTTACTGGAATAAGTCCCGATTCCTGTGCCGCCTTTTTTGCCATGAGTTTTGTACTTTTCAAAAAAATCCTGCCGCACCTCCTGCGGAACGGCTCCTTTATTAACAACCCTGACAATTCTGTCTGGGCTAGAAGGAATCTCAATTACAAGCTGTTTATCTTCAGGAGAAGCTTCTATCGCATTAACAACGATATTCGAGAGCATCACATAAAGCAGATCATGCTCAGCCAAAACCATTAAAGACTTTGCAGGATTTCCTTCCATGACAATATCAATGCCTTTAGAAGAATACTTCGATTCCATATCCTTAAAAAGAGTCTCCAAAACATCTATCAGATCAACAACCTGCGGGTGATAATCATATGTTTTGTTTTCCATTTTAAAAAGATTAAGCGAGGAATCAATCATACGAAGCATGCGGTAGCCAGAGCTCTTAATCATCCCAAGAATATCATTATACTCGTCACTTAATTCACCATCCATGAGTAAAATATCAGGCAAACCGATAATGCCGTTCAACGGATTTTTCAGGTCATGATGCATTATCCGCTCAACGTCTTCTTTGAGTCTTTCAAGCTCCTTACGTTCCGTAATATCATCCTTAACAGCAACGTAATTCGTCAAACGCCCGTTTTTATCAGTAACAGGAGAAATCGTAGCCTGCTCCCAAAATAGAGTTCCATCTTTCTTACGGTTGCAGATTTCGCCTTTCCATGTTTTGCCACGAACAAGCACCCGCCACATCTCTTCATAAAATTCAGATGGATGAACCCCGGATTTTAACACTCTGGTATTCTTCCCTATGGCCTCATCAAGTGTATACCCAGTGATTTTGGAAAAAGCGGGATTAACATATACTATATTTCCACCTCTATCGGTGATGACAACAGAAGCAAAACTATTATCAACCGACCTGCGCAACCGCAAAAGTTCGAGCTCTGTCTTTTTACGCTCTGTCACATCTAGAATACTTGAATGGATTATTTTTCGCCCATCAATCATTATTGGGCCACTATGGATCTCCACATCATGCACTTCTCCGTAAGCATCTTGATGCTGAAAATGAAATGTGTTTTTGTCTAGCCTCAAATTCCGCAAAATTTCTACTTCAAGTTCTTCGCGAGGCATAATATTAATGTCGTAAACCGACATATTCTGCATTTCAGTACGGGACCATCCGTAAAACCGTTCAGCAGCCTTGTTTACATCAATCAATTTCCCGTCCACTGGATTAACCAAAAACATCATAACCGAGTTATTATTAAACAAAGAGCGATACCTGAACTCACTTTGCTTCAGATGCAATTCAGTTTTCTTATCTTTGGAAATATCTGTAACACTCTCAAGAACTCGAATAACTTTCCCATTCGCATCACGAATGGGAACGGTATAAACAGAAAACCATTTTTTCTGCGTGGGATGAAAGTGCTCCGTTGTTGATGAACACCCGTGATCAAAACTACGTCTGGTTGCGCAATCCTCACAAAAGCCCTCGTCCCCACCAAAGACTTTATGGCACTTCTGCCCAATTATTTCAGACGCAGGAAACATCTCTCTGGTCTTGGAATTTACCCAGCCGATAGTCATATCCGGCTCAATAATCCTCAGACCGGTATCCAAGGCAGAAAGGATCTCATCAAAACGATCCCGCTCTTCACTGATTGTGACCTGCGAACTCTTGACCTCACTTATATCATCAAATGTAACAACAATCTTTTGCCCTTCTTTGCACAGATAACGTCCGGCTCGCATGTGAAACCAATGTTTCTGGCCTTTCACATAAAACGGGCATTCAAACTCAAAGGAATCATTAGGGCCATCAAGAACATCATACAACTCAGCCAAGGCATTCTTATTCTTCACAAGCTCCTTGGCAAAACTCAACTTACAAAAATCATACAGGTCGTACCCGACACCATGATTTTTAATTTTCGGATAATTTTCAAAAATAAAGCTGCGCCATGAGTTGTTGACCAGTTCAATAATCCCATCTTTATTAACAATACCAACAATAGAAGGAATATTGTCCAAAATCATTTGTACCGAAGAAGAGGACTTAATTTTTTCCTCAAGGATCTCGATTCTCTCAATCAACTCTTCCTTACTAAGATCTGCATACTTCATTATTGATAAACCCTGAAAAACATTAAAAATAAAATTGAAACATGAGCATAAGACCTATTAAAGCTTACATACGTTCATGGATTGAATGCAATTAAAATTAATTCCAAATAACAGAACACTTCCACTCTCCCTCTCCTTAAAATACTATTTTGCACACAATATATTATTTGTAACAAACACAAAACTACACCATGTTAATTTTCGGTAAAAATAAGACGCTGCCCGTAATATACGAGCAGCGTCTTTCATGAGATCTCTGGATACAACTTTGTTTGCGGATTAAAGGTGGGAGTGTTTACGGTATAGGAAATGGAAACACGGTGTAGAAAGATCCTATCCGCAATGTGTAACCTTAGTCTCCATTGAACCTGAGTAAGGGACAGGAACAAATTTTATTCATATGCGGGCTGATCACCATGTGCTGCGCCGGAAAAGTATTTCCGTTTGAAATGCAGGGCGACATTAACCAAAGCAATCAGCACAGGTACTTCCACCAACGGACCGATAACAGCGGCAAACGCTTCCCCGGAATTTATGCCGAAGACCGCAATTGCAACAGCAATGGCAAGCTCGAAATTGTTGGAAGCAGCGGTAAAACTCAAAGTAGTTGCCTGCTCATAGGTGGCATCCGCCTTGTAGGAAAGGTAAAAGGAAACCAGAAACATAACCAGAAAGTAAATAGTCAAGGGAATAGCGATACGGATCACGTCAAAGGGAAGCTCAATGACTTTGTCCCCCTTGAGAGAAAACATGACCAGAATAGTGAAGAGCAGGAATACAAGGGTCAACGGGCTGATGCGGGGAATGAACTCATTTTCATACCACTCCCTACCCTTTGCCCTGATACCGATAAAGCGGGTCAGCATTCCGGCAATAAACGGAATTCCCAGATAAATGAAAACACTCTCAGCAAGCTGGCTGATAGAAATATCCACAACAGCACCTTCAAGTCCAAACCAACCGGGCAGGACTGTCAGGAATATGTATGCGTATACGGAGAAAAAAATCACCTGAAAGATTGAGTTGAAAGCAACCAGTCCGGCGCAATACTCAGTGTCCCCCTTGGCAAGATCGTTCCAGACGATAACCATGGCAATACAGCGGGCAAGACCGATCATGATCAATCCCATCATGTACTCGTGGTATCCGGAAAGAAAGGTGATCGCCAACGCGAACATAAGCACAGGACCGATAAGCCAGTTCTGCGCTAAAGAAAGCAGGAGCACTTTGTAATTCTTAAAAACCTTGCCCAGCTCTTCATATTTAACTTTCGCCAGAGGCGGATACATCATCAGGATAAGCCCGATAGCGATGGGTATATTGGTGGTTCCCACCTGAAAAGAATTGATGACATCCTTCATGGCAGGGTAAAAATAGCCGCTGCCGACTCCGATAAACATTGCCAGAAATATCCATAAGGTCAGATAGCGATCCAGAAAGGATAATTTTTTGATTGTTGATTCAGACATACTAACTCCGATTAATAACGTTTTATTTAATACGTTGACATAAAAAGACATTCGCTATTGCGAACGAATGCCGATACCTTTCGTCACCTCGCGTCAACACAACATATCCGCATATGCGGATATGTCAACACATAGAAAATAAATCATCCAAAAGTATGAGTACAGAAGAATCAACCGTTACCAATGACGGTTGATTACTGTTTTCATCTAAACGACAGCAATAGATTAAGATATAAGCGTTAGATATCTGATCAGAAAAGACTTTGCCGTCCCCATAGAGCGGCAAAAGAATTAAACAGCGGAGAGAGGGGAAAAAGCGTTTCAAATAGAAGCGGCCACTTTAATCAGCAACTTTCAGTTTCTTTAGTTTCGAGGTAGCTGCAAAGACGCTGAAAATCCTCTTCGGCTTGCGGGACCTTCTGAAGCTCTTCACGCAGTACTTCCAAAACACGAAACTGGATAGAATCTTCCGGTTCGGCCAGACTGTAATAGACCCATTTCCCTTTTCTTGTTCCGATTACCCAACCGGAATTCTTCAAAAAGGACATATGACGGGAAACCTTGGACTGCGGAAGGTCCAACCCTTCCATCAGGTCACATACGCATAATTCGCCATGCTCAAGTAAACGGATAACCCGTAAACGCGTCGGATCAGAGAGGGCTTTTAAACATTCAGCTAATTTTTCCATAGGGAAATCTTATGCGCTTATCCGGATATGTCAACAAACATGTCGGTAACTCTGATGTAGCAATGATGCTTACAAAACAGGACGAATTACAAAATACAACCCCATCAAACCAATAATACCCCCAGCCAGTTTGCGGAAAACGCTACCGCCCTGCTGCCAACTGCTACTTTCCAGCATACGCCGAACCAGCGCAGTAGAACTTCCCGCCACAGCGATAGGCAGACAATGGCCGATACCGAATAAGATGATCAGCAGCACTCCGACTGCAATCTCCCCTTGCACGGTGATAATCGCCAGAATAGGGGCAATAAATCCGAAAGTGCATGAACCGGACAGAATGCCGTAAGCCAAACCAAGCAGAAACGCCCCACTATACCCTTTCAGCTTTAAACGACCCATCAAGCTGCCGGACATAGAACATTGGACAATACCGAGCATATCCAAGGCCACCCAGAGCAGGACACCGCCTACCAGCACTGTCCACCACGGACTTACATCGCCCATCATACGCCCCAAAATGGCGCAGACAGTACCGATCAAAGCGATAGTGATAAATAAACCAAGGGTAAACAGGCCGGCATAAACAGAGGCCTTACGGCCCTCAACCAGTTCATTCTGCCCGCCCACATAACCGACAATAAGCGGAATGGAAGCAAGGTGACATGGTGAGAACAAAACACTCACCATGCCCCAAAGCAGACAGCCGAGTCCCGCCCATGCAGTACCGCTTACAATCCAATTGTTAATATCAATCAAAAACTGATCCATACGCTTACCGCACACCCAGTTCTTTCAGCTTCGCCACTATGCTCTTCTTATCCAGAAATCCAACATGCCTGTACTGTTCCTTGCCCTGCGCATCATAGAATATCTGGGTAGGGATGGAGCGAATATTGTATTTGGCCCCTTCCTCGCGATATTCCCAGACGTCTATGAAAGCGATGGCGGCCCGTCCCTCATATTCCTTGGACAGCTCTGCAATGACCGGGGTCATCATCTTGCAGGGAATACAAGCGTGGGCGCCGATATCGACCATGGTTACCATGCCAGAAATGGGCAGTTTATGCGGTTTACCTGAAATAAGCTCAGAAGCTGCAACAGGAGCCTTTCCGGCTTCCTCTGCATCAGCTGTACAAGCGCTGAGACACATCCCTAAAACCAGCAGACATCCCACCAAGGCAATAATTCGATTAGACATATATACTCCTCAAGCCTGATTACTTCAGCCACTTGAGCACGTCATTCTTGCTGGGAACCTTGCCCACAACCTTTACTTCTCCATCAATTGCAACCGCTGGAGTGGAAAATACACCCATCATTGCAATTTCCTGAAAATCACTGACTTTGACCACTTCGGCTTGAATGCCGCTTTCAGCAACAGCTTCCTGTACAATCTTTTCCGCCTTGGCACACTTGGGACAACCGGGGCCGAGAACTTGAATTTTCATTGTTTACTCCTTGCTAATTACAATTAAGATTATCGTTTGGCGATAAAACCAAACCTATCCCTATAAAATTTCCAACACCAAAAACTTAAACAGCATGAACTGTCTGCGCCTATATTTTCGACAACATTAAACATTGATACTTGGCAAATCAGCCAAGTTGTTGCCAAATTTTTTTTAGTTTTTGTTAGCTTTGACACTGATCTCGTCTTTCACCACGAGCCCCTACTTGTTTATTTGGCAATATAGCCAAATAAAGCCATATGTCAATGGAATTAAAAACTTATAATGTACTGAACGTCATTAAAACTACCCACAAAAAAAGGAGGCCGCAGCCCCCTTTAAATTACCGTTACTTATCAATCCTGATCCTATAAATACCATACTTTTCTTTCGGCTCTCCGCCTTCATGGATACGGGATGTGGTAAAATACAGTTTCCCGTCTGGTCCCATGCTGAAGGAATCCGGCCAGCTGATCTTTTCATTGCTGATCACGGTTTCAACCCTGCCCTCAGGAGTGGTGCGTAAAATTGCATCCTTTTCCAGAGCGGAGATGTAGATCTTACCATCCGGCCCGAAGAACAGGCCATCTGCTGCACCTGTTTTCCCCACTACGCGGACATGTTTTTCCACCACATAATCTGAAAGTGAAAAATCACGCAGCAAGGATGCGGGAATACTGTACATGGTCCTCCCAGTCAGGGCCTGATAATAAAGCCTGTCACCTTTAGGATCGTAAGCGATACCATCGGAATGGACTTGCGGTTTCTTATCCCCGAACATCCAAGGCTTGCCGCCGATGGTCAGCACTATATCTTCCGCAGCAGTAGAAGGATGCTCATCTAGAAAACGGCGGGCCTTGCCTGTCTTGAGATTCAGCACAACCAGTGCACTGCCTTCGGAGTCGGTCATGTAAGCATAGTCTCGCTCAACATCGATGCGTACATCGTTGAGATAACTCTTGCGCGGCGCAATCTTCTTATCGAACAAGAAGATACGCTCAACATGACCTGTTGCCGGATCAACCTGCAGCAGTTTGGGACCGCCGGGAACAGTACCCTGAAACTGAGGGTTGGCAGGATCCAAGATCCAAAGTCTATTCATGCCATCCACATAAACCGCCTGCACGCAAATCAGATGTCTCGCAGGATCAAGCCCGGGTTTCCAGCTATTCATTTCAACGTTTGGAAAGGGGATTACTTTTCCATCCTTGATTTCTGCAACTGAAACCGGGACATTCTCAGACCAGCGCGGGTAGTTCACGAACAACTGCCCTTCCTTTGTGACAGCCAGCCCAGTCCAATGGTGATCAGAAAACGCAACCGGTTCCAACTTCGGCCCTGTATTGCTTACCAGAGTTTTTTTGCACATCCGCCCAGTATAACACTGAAAGCGAGGACACCCATAATGATAATATTACTTACTTTTCCAGTCATAAAAACTCCTATCTACTCAAAGGCTAAAATAAAAAAAGCCATCCATAATCGAGAGAGGGTTGTATCTTTACACATTTTTAGGTCCGCAACCAGCGCAATATCTACGTTGCTCACCAATGCCCCAATATCTGTTATCGGGCATGGTCAACACAAAAGGATTGACCTTTCTTCACACCACGTACCTACAATCTCACCAATAAAATCAGTCTGTTCAACTCAGTTGGAATACTCATTTGGTATGCGTGCCATAAGCAAAGTGATTATGCATGGCGAAATGTTCAAAGGACCCTTTCAAGGTTTCGGTCACCCTGACAGCCTTGATTCCCAATTCATAAGCCGATTTAATGTCATCGTTAACCGGACACTTCCTGCCTTCCTGACAGCTGAAGCAACCAATACAAGGGTTAAGCTCAAGTCCGGTAACCGAAACTAATTCAATTTCCGACCCTGCACTTTCGCAACCTTTGAGTACTTCATCCAATCCGGATTCCAACCTCACATTATGCCCGCTGATGCGCAGGCGGCTCAACTCTTCAAGCTCTTCATCGCTCTTGTTGATGATGTTCTTGATGGAAGCATACATACCGATGGAACGCACTTCCGGCAGATATTCGATGATCTTTTCTGCAATGGCTTTTAGCCGCTTTCCACTTAGACAAAAAGGATCGGCATTAACCAGATAGACCCGCTAAAATCTACTTCTACCCCAAAACACAGCTGTTAGGTTCGCTCAGCCAACATTTATTACAGGATACGCAACGGGGCTTGTAAGTTGCATCAGCCAGCCATTTGTTAATCAAGTCCGGCTCTGAAAGCAGCGGGCGGGCAATGGAAACGAATTCAATATCAGTTGATCCAAGGATTTCATTCATCATTTCAATAGACCGGTTACCGCCCATGAGAGTTACCGGGGCTTTTACCTCTGCTGCAATGGCAGCTGTGGCCTCACGGAAATATGATTGTTTGTCGCGGGAGTTGATTTTAGTGCGCGCAGGCATAAGCCCTTTGCCGGAACTTTCGTTGGTGGCACTGACTTCAAACATGTCCATACCCATTTCATCGAGACGCATAAAAACTTCCATAGCATCTTCAAGAATCAGCCCTTCCCCTTCATCCATAAAATCACTGAAGTTAAGCTTAATCATGACCGGGAATTCATTACCGACGCGGGAACGTATTTCAGAATAAACCTCATAGATAATCCGGGCGCGGTCATGGATACCGCCATTGTACTCATCGGTGCGGCGGTTGTAATAGGGAGTCAGGAACATGGACAGGAAATAGCCATGGGCCGCGTGGATCTGCACCCCGTCAAAACCGGATTTTTTGACGCGTTCGGCTGCATCACCGAATAGTTTTATGATCCGTGCAATATCTTCTTTTGACGCTTCATTGGGCATAAGTTTAGTAACCCGGTTCTCCACTGCGGAGGGGGCGAGAATGTTCATCTTTGCAGCATCAGGATGATGGGACTGGGAACCGCCGAAAACGATCTGCATGGCGATCTTGCTGCCTTCGGCATGTACTGCGTCGGTCATTTCGCGGTATCCATCAATGAAAGAATCCTCATATATTCCGGTCATGCGCGGGTTGGGCTGCTCTTCATTTGAAATATGGGAATATCCGGTCAGGATCAGCCCTACTCCGCCTTTAGCGAGATCGGTATAGGTCTGCATTATTTCGGGGGTCATGTGCCCGTCTGCCTTGGCGGCCTTCATCCAGACTGCGGAACGGATGAAGCGGTTTTTCAATTCCATGGAATTTATATGGGCTCTATCAAAAACGTTCATTGCAATTCTCCTTGCTACATTTGATTCATTGTCTGATCAGGGTTCTCACTGATTGATGTCTTGACATTAAGGAGAAGCTATCTACTTTGGAAATAATACAAATAGTGGAATGTATCAGAATTATTATAGGACAATAAAATATGATTAACCTCGAATGGCTCCGAACCTTCAAGACCATCTATGAAAAAGGCAGCATGACTGCCGCAGCCGAAGCTCTCTTTGTGTCCCAGCCGGGGGTCAGCCTTCATCTCAGCTCCCTTGAAGGACATGTAGGATATAAACTTTTCGAACGCGCCCCCCGCAAACTCATCCCCACCGAACGCGGCAAGCTGCTTTACAACGGCATAATTGATCCCATCCTCAAGCTGGAAGACATTGAGCAGAACATCCAGCAAACCACCAGCAAAGACAGACCGACTGTAACTGTGGGCATGTGCTTTGAAACATTTCAGGAGACTCTGGAAAAGTACGTCCACGAATTCGACTTCGACCTTATCCTTGAGTTTGCAA
This sequence comes from Maridesulfovibrio sp., assembly GCF_965230075.1. GTDB lineage: Bacteria > Desulfobacterota > Desulfovibrionia > Desulfovibrionales > Desulfovibrionaceae > Maridesulfovibrio. Next base: position 2,472,109 of record NZ_OZ245945.1, read on the forward strand.
ATTATGGGGAATTGCTGGACAAACTCGCGAAGGGCCTCATCGACATTGTGGTAAGTCCCCACAAGGGCAATACCAAGGGTATCAAATATACTCCGGTTTCACAGGAAAACATTGTGCTTGCAGCCGGTAAGGATCAGGACAGCGGACCGTTTGATTCAGCAAAAAAAATGAAAAAGGATGAATTGCTCAGCTGGCTCAAATCCCAGAAATGGTACGGCATCACCGGAGACAACGAGCACCTGAAACGGTTCTGGAAACTCAATTTTAAGACCCACCCGGATTTCCGGCCCAATTACATCGTGCCAAATATTCATTCTGTCGTGCGGGGCCTGTCCTCCGGATCAGGGCTGGCAGTCCTTCCCGACTTCCTCTGCCGGGAAGCAATTAAACAAGGCAATCTACGCATTATCTGGAGCGGTAAACAACCATTGACCAACACCCTCTTCCTTGCCAGCCGAACCCGTGCGGTAAATGAAGAGCAGATCCAAAAGATTGAGCTAATTTTAAAAAAGGAATTGCCGGAGCTTGAAAGTAATTAGCGCCAAGCAGAACAAATGTAATCCTGCTAAAATTTCAACCAATAATCCATTGACCATCATTCCTAGATCAGTCAAAATATAACTACTTACATAAAACACAAGTAAACTACTATTTTCTTGTAGTATCAAAAAATAGACTATTAAGGAATATCAATGGCTCACAAAACATATGACTGCAATAAAGGCTGCCCAGTAGAGGCCACTTTGGAAGTAATCGGCGGAAAATGGAAAGGTGCCATCCTCTATCACCTGCTGGACCGCCCCTACCGTTTCGGTGAACTGAAACGAACCATGCAGAACATCACCCAGCACATGCTCACCAAACAGCTCCGGGAACTGGAAAAAGAAGGAATTGTGCACCGCAAGGTATATGCACAGGTTCCCCCGAGAGTTGAATATTCCGTAACCGAATACGGTGAAACCCTGCGCCCCCTGATCATGATGATGAAGGATTGGGGCAAGAAGCATTTCGGACTTTAATTCAGATCACCGGATAGAGACACCATTTCTATCCGGGGTTAGTTTAAACAACAAAACGCCTGCTGCATTCGCGCAACAGGAGTTTTCTAATTCTTCAGATTAATTTTCCCAGCAACTACCATGCGTAGTTGTGCAGCACGTCCATTTTCGTAACCGGATTACCGATCATGGCACTCTCTATCTTCCTGAGGGAGGCCTCTTTGATGTCAGGAAACATGCCTTTGGAGGAGACTATGTTGTTGCCATGATCTCCCCAGTAAAAGGTCGGGAACTCCATATTCTCCAACAGATACTTCTCTTCCTCCAACATCTGAAGAGGCGTGGCCTGAATGAACTTACCAGCCCTGATTTCCTCTTCCAATTCGGTTCCCGGCTGCACAGTCAGAGCCATGGGGGCGATTTCTTCCGGCTTAAGGATATTAAGCAGTTCAACTGTCTTTTCAATATGCTCCCTTGAACGCTCCTTTCCACCCATGCCGAAGATAAAGGATGCCAGAACTTCAATCCCAGCTTCCTTGGCCTTGGCCATACCTTCGATGGCCTGTTGCGGGGTAAGGCCCTTCTTGACCCGTTCAAGGATTACCGGATCACCGGATTCCAACCCTGTATACGCCTTAGTCAAACCTGCTGCTTTCAGTGCCTTAAGGTCCTCAACGGACTTGCGCCTGAAATCATTCAACCCGGCATAAAGGGCGATCTTTTCGCACTCCGGAAAGGTCTCCTTGACCTTATTGATAATCTTTAAGAGCAGCTCGGTCTTCAAAGCCAACACGTTTCCATCCACAAGAAAAACTGATTTCACATTACGATAGAATCGTCTTGAATCCTCAATATCCTGAAAGATGTCTTCAAGAATCCTGATGCTGAACCGCTTATCGCGGAACATATTGCAGAAGGTGCATTTATTGTGGGTACACCCAAGGGTGGTCTGGATCAGCAGACTGTCCCACTCTATCCACGGACGATAGACTTTTCCTTCGAAACGCATATTCCTAACCTCAACCTAGTTTGAAAACCTATCCAATACAGACTCAATTACACTCACCACTTCCGCGCACTTTTGCGCATTCATTGCATTGGGATGGGGTGAGCTAAATCTTCCTGAATCATTGTCAAAATACTTACCTGAAGCATCGGCAAACTCTTCAGAAAGCGCTGCACGGCAAAGGATATCCGCACCAATACGCAAGTCCGCACCATCAACACCATAGGCTTCCTTAACCATCTTGCTGCCGAGCATGGATGCGGGGTTAACCGCCACAACCATCGGGCCTTCGTAACCAAGGGATTCCGCCATGGCTGCGGTCCACATGGTCAGGGCCAGTTTGGATTGGGCATAAGCCATACCGTCACTCTGTCCGCTCACCCCCTTTAAATCCTGCGGATTCAACGGAGCCTGAGCTGCGGAAGAAAGGTTGACCACCCTGCCGGAATTTCCAAGCAGCGGCAGAAGTTTCTTGGTCAGCAGATAAGGAGCAATGGTATTGACCGCAAAACGTAAGTCGAGATTATCCGGAGTCGATGTCGTAGACACCCGAAACACTCCGGCATTATTGATCAACACATCCAAACTATTGTGCTTTGCAGCCACTTCGGATGCCAGTTTATCCACCTCTGCCATGATTGAAAGATCCGCAACATAGCTTTCTATGAGAGAGCTATCTGCAATCGATGAGAGTTCATTAACAACCTTCTCCAGTTTTGCTGGATTACGTCCATGCACCAAAACTTTATGTCCCTGCGACAGGAGAATCTTTGCGGTTTCAAAACCGATACCGTCAGTTGAACCGGTGATTAAAATTGTCTTCTGCATCTTCATAACTACCTGCCTTGCTTTCTTAATATCAATTGTGAGCGGCTTAACCGCTGTACGTAGAAAGTATGATGTACATATCGAATATACAAGTAGGCAAAAAAAGATTACGTAGTATCAGAAAACTGAGAATTACGATAATTTAAGGACTTAAGCGCAAAAAAATATTCACCCTAGGGGTTATGCAGACTAGATAATGATCAGCAAGCAAATCTCTGATATTTATATGAGGACGCTAATCGAAAATTTCTCTATCAAAATAGAGGAAAACTTGCGCCCGGACTTCCATTAATTCAACGAACCATAAGGAAAATCAGTATGCTCAATTTCAAGATAAACGAGGACCGCTGCATCAGGTGCGGCAAATGTATCACTGACTGTCCGCCCATGTGCATTTCCATTCAGGAAGGTGATTTCCCGGTAATTCAGGACGAGAGCAAATGTTTGCGTTGCCAGCACTGTCTGGCGATCTGCCCTACGGCAGCAATCTCCATCATGGACATAGATCCGGACAACAGCATTGAGCTGCAATACGAACTGCCAACCGCGCACTCTATGGAAACCCTTATCAAAGGCCGCCGCTCCGTTCGCAAATACAAAAAGAAAGCTCTAGAAGAGAAGACCATCGCAAAGCTGCTGGAGACTTCCTTTCACGCACCAACAGGAGTAAATGCACAGGGAGTCTTCTTCACCGCCACAACCACAGCTGAAGCAACTGAAGAGCTACGCAAAGAAATTTACACCAAGGTAGGCAAACTGCTGAGCAATTCAGATTTTGACGAAAACGATATGCGCTTCCAGTACCTGCAAATGGCCTACGGGGCGTACACCAAACATGATGTAGATATAATTCTTCGCGGCGCACCCCATATCCTCATTGCCAGTGCATCCAAAAATGTCCCCCTGCCTAAGGAAGACTGTATCATCGCCCTGACAACATTCGATCTGCTGGCCCAATCCATGGGAGTAGGAACCCTCTGGGACGGCATGCTCAAGTGGTGCGTAGATGATTTCTTTCCCGAACTTGCCCGCAAGCTCGGAGTGCCTGAGGATCACCAAATCGGATACACAATGATCTTCGGCCGCCCTGCTGTACAATATCAGCGAACAGTACAGCGTACTCCACCGTCCCTGAATCTCGTCAGCAAATTCTAAATCACTAGAACGAAGGACTCATATGAGTCCTTCGTTTTTCCTTATTGCCGCCCCCCCCTTCAAGTGCTATCACTCGCCTCAAGCTAGATGAACAAACACGAGGCAAACTATGGATTATATAGAATACATTAATCGCGATTCAGGAGAACTGTGCAAAGAAACCGTTCCGGGTGAAGGATGGTTGAAATGGCTGTACCATAACCCCCTAGGCAAATTAGCCTTGCATGGGCTGGTTAAGAGAAAATTCATTTCCCAGTGGTATGGCAACAAAATGGACACTGCGGACTCTAAAAATAAAATCCCCGGATTCGTGAAAGAATTAGGAATTGATATGAATGAAGCCACCCGTCCGATGGAGGATTATGAATCATTCAATGACTTCTTCATTCGTGAACTCAAACCTGAAGCCCGCCCCATCGATAGCAATCCTGACGCCATAGTCTCCCCTGCAGACGGCAAAATACTGGCCTTTAAGAACATCCGCGGCCTCGATTCTTTCTTTGTGAAAGGACAAGAATTTTCCCTTGAAAAATTCCTGCAAAACAGCATGCTCAGTAAGCAATACGAAGGCGGCACCCTGTTAATCATTCGCCTTGCCCCGGTAGATTATCACCGTTTTCACTTCCCGGCTGAGGGTAAAATATCCGCATCAACTCTTATTAATGGTGAATACTTCTCTGTTTCGCCTTATGCGGTCAAACACATGCTCAACGTATATTGGGAAAACAAAAGGGAATACAGCGTCCTAAAAAACCAGACCGCAGGAGACATTCTGCTGTGCGAAGTAGGAGCGACTATGGTCGGCTCCATCGAACAGACTTACACACCGGACAGTGAAATTAAGAAGGGTCAGGAAAAAGGCTGGTTCAAATTCGGCGGATCAACTGTCATTATGCTTCTGGAAAAAGGAAAAGCACAAATTGATGCTGATATTCTTAAGAACACAGGCAACGGTTTCGAAACCAGTGTTAAAATTGGTGAGCATATCGCAACAATCTGTTCTTAATTTCCATAAATACGCCCCAAAAGGATTGCATGATCTCTCATGCAATCCTTATTTTTTGAACAACTTAAACACATACATTCAGCAATGCATTATTCCCTTGTTACAATTGCTAAATTATAATAAGGAGGGTCTTCACATTTTTATAGAAATAATATAAAAATATATACCTTGAGTGACACAATTATTTGCAAAACAACACTCATGATATTACCAATTTAATTTCACTGATCCGGGGAGGGAGTCTGTGAAAGATATCTTTATTAATTTTTTGGGCGTAATATGCTCAATATTTCTATTCTTTACGTACAAATTGAGACCATCAGCAACGGCTGTCCCTGTTTGTGAATGCAGGGAAGACCTCGCCTGCCCAGCACCTCTAAAAAGTACCAGCTGCAATTTTACCTTTCGGGAAATATCATTTTCACTCCACCAGTGCCGAGCTTGTGGGGGGATATCCGGACGCCCGCAGGATGCCTTCAAACAATTTCTCGCCACCGCTTCCAACGATGAAAAGGAAATGGTTTTAGGGGAATTCTACAAGCATATGCATAGCCCCATATAAGGCATTAAGGCCCGCCAGCTCTCAAAAAAACGTTTTATAAATTTTCTTTAGAACTTTTCATTTAATTATTTTTCTTTTATAGCGTTGAAGTGCCAAAGCGGCATTATTTTTCAGCTAAAAGTATAAGGAATTGAACCACAATGGCTTACAACAGCAATAAATATAGAATATATCTAACTTTATCCATCTTTGTACTGCTCGCGGTAATCGGAAGCGTAGTGGTTAGTTTTGCATTTCTGAAAACACTCTTTGCTACATCAGAAATAATCAACTCCATTATCCTAGTCGTGTTTACCGGAAGTGTGATTACAGCCTTCCGTTATATCTTTTCTGTACGCAGGGACATGAAGCTTTTTGCCGCTTTTACTGAATGGTGTGAAAGGCCGGAAGAAAGCACTTTTGAACTGGATGACCTGAACAAAGGGTTGCTCGGAAACGTCCTTGTTTCCATCGGTTGCTCCATCAAGGAAAATGGCGTCCTGATCGTTAGATCGTCCAGTGACAGCCGTTCCATTATAGAAAGCCTTGAACAAAATATTTCCTCTCGCTCTTCCTTGATCTCTTTTCTGAGCGGATTCCTTGTTCTGCTTGGCCTCATGGGAACTTTCCTCGGCCTGACACTGACCCTGCAATCAATGGGCGAGATCCTTTCAACCCTTGCTGGCGGTCTGACTGACTCCAGCGATACATCCATCATGCAGGTCATGATTCAGCTCATTGTTGAGCTGAAAAACCCTATGGCCGGCATGGGAACAGCTTTTTCAACCTCCCTGTTCGGTCTTGCCGGCAGTGCCGTTGTAGGTGTTTTGTCCATTCTTTTAAGCCGCATGCATGACCAGCTCAAACAGCGCCTTGAGAACTGGCTCAATGAAAAAACCGAATACGCCGCAAGCAAATCCGGTACAGCAGGGACAGTATCCCCGGATCAGGATCTGGGCAGCCAGATGGCCGCCATTTCCACCCAGCTGGAAAAAAACAACGAAGCTCTGCTTGAATCCCTTGAAAACACAAACAAGTTCCTGCTGAAACTGACTTTGCTCCAGCAACGCTCAGCTGAAGCAATCAATACTGTTCAGGATCAGTCCATGGAAACAACCAAAGAAATCGGTCTCGGTAACGAACTGACCGGAAGACTGATCAAAGAATCGCGCCAGATGGTCACTGCTTTGGAAAAAAGCATTGAGACCATGAACACAGTTAATGAAAAACAGCTAAAAAATTAAGCCTGTTATTAAATATTTTGGGTGAATATATGTCAGGGAAGATGATTAAGAAATTTGGGACAGCTTGCATTCTCTGTGCGCTTCTTACTTTCCAGAGCAATGTTTCTTTTGCTGAAAATTCCACACAAGGCACTCCTCCCCAGCCTACAATGGAAGACTCAGTAGAAACAGTCAACCTTTCAGGTCTGGAAAATAAGAACGAAGAGTATAAAAACGCTGAAGACATTGAATCCTTCAAACAGGGAGTCATCAAAATTGAAGACCCCGGCGAGAAAGGATCTTCCTTGCAGGAGAACAGCCCCAACGCTGCGAATGCAACAACCCTGACCCTCCAACACGCCTGTGAACTGGCTGTTGGCAACCATCCGCTGGTAGCTTCGTCCCGGTACTCTTTACTTGAAAAAGATGCCGAGTACGGCATGGCCCGTCAGGTATATATGCCCCGGATCGACTTTACTGCACAGGCCGGACCATCACACAACCTTGATACCGATACCACCAGCTACGGCCAGTCTTCCGTTGCCATGACCCAGACATTGTTTAACTTCGGCGGTCTGGATGACAGTGTGGACAGTGCCAAGATGAAGGCTGTAGGCGCAAAATACCGTCTGGCCCGTACACAGGAAGATATCGCCGCTCTTGCCATCAATTCTTACCTGAGCGTGATGCAGGCGCAGGAAACCCTGCTGGTCTACAACAACAGTTTGGAATTCTATAACAAACTGCTGAAGACTTTCTGGGAACGCTACAATGCCGGTATTTCCTCAAAGGCAGATGCCCGCAAGGTTGAAGTTTCACTGCGGTCCACTGAATCTCAGGTCACTGTCCAGAAGCAGCAGCTCAAAACAGCCAGACTACTTCTGGAAAACATCATCAAGCAGCCGGTCAATGAAGTTGAAACCGACATTGCCATGGCTAAAATGAACATTTCAGACACCCTTGAAGGGGCTTACGAAGTTGCCAAGGCCAACAACGTCAACCTCCGGGCCTATGATGCTGAGATTGAATCACAGAAAAAAGCAGTCTCCACTGTGGAAGCAAACTACTACCCTTCTTTCGGGTACAGACTGCAAGCCAAAAGTGAATTCAAAAAATACGATGGCTATGAAAATGCCCTTGACGCCCAGCTCACCGTTAACTGGAACCTCTTCAACGGCTATGCAACTGATGAAGGCGTAAAAAGGGAAGAAGCTGTCCTTAAAAGATTGCAGGCCACCAAGGAAGCCACTGAGCTTGAAGTCCAGAACATCCTTTCCGACGCCTTCAATGCCTACAAATCATCTGAAAAGGAATTCGAGCTTGCCCGTGATGCCTATGACGCAAGTATCAACCTCATGAGTCTCTATTTGAGCGAGTTTGATCTCGGCATCCGCACCCTGCTTGATCTCATCACTGCCCGTGAAGGGCAAACAAGCGCAGCTGTGCGCGAAGTAAATGCCCGCTATTCAAGGATTCGCGCGGCACTCAATATTTTCCTCGAACAAGGCCGACTCCCTGAAATTCTGGGCCTTCCCATTGAAGAAGTTCCTTTTGAAAACAGCAACTCTCTCTACTCTGCTAAAGGTGAATAATCATGGCTGACGCACAGAAAGTTTCTCCGTCAACAGTATACAATGTTCAAGGCTCCCCTGATGACTACAATTACGTTCTCAAGGGTGCCGACCTAATTCTGGTAAACAAGCAGACCAATGAAGAGCAGGTATTCCTCTTTGTCGGTAACATCATGAGTCTCGACGGACAGGTCAATATGGAATTCTCCAACGGCCAGTCCCTTGATTCCCCGAATCTGTTTCAGCGTTCTGAAATGCCGGACATGGATAAGCAGGACGAAGAAGCCCCGGAATGGGAAGCTGTAACTGATGATTCCACCCCGTCAGAAGACGAAGAAGGCAACTCCGATGACGGTAACCTTGGAGAAGGCGACCTCTTGGGCGCTCAGGCCGCACTCGTAACCGACCCCACCGACGACATCCTCAAGACCCAGCAGCGCATGTTTGATGATATCAACAAGTTCGCGCAGCAGGAAAGTCTTTCCAGTACTCCGGAGCCGATTGAGAAGTTGGAAAGTAAAGAGAATGAGCAGGATGAGAAGAAAGATGACGAGAAAGAAGAAGAGATAACAGAAGACGATAAAACCGGCCAAGACAATAAAACCGATGCCAATAACGAAAACAGCGGAAAGGTAACTATCGCCCTTTCGCAGGAATCTGAGTCCGGTATTAAAGAGACTGACAGTGACACCGGTGAGACCAAATTCAAAGAAGACGGAATCACCAAAAACACTGACCTAAAAATTGAAGGTACTGCCGACCCAGATACCAAGCTGAATATTTTCATGGACGGAACAAAGGTAGGGGAAGCCACTGCAGATAAAGACGGTAACTACAGCATTACCATAACAGGTGTTGCTGAAGCTGAGCATGAGTTTTTTGCCCGCATAGCAAACGACTCCGGTGAGAGTGCTCCCAAATCCAGCACCCTAAAAGTTGAAGTTGATACTACAGCACCTACTCTCAATGACGATGCTACTGCAGATTCAACTTCCAAAGTTACCTTCGCAGAAGATGCCGGTAAAATTTACACCAACCAGAACCGCCCGCTCATTGAAGGTACTGGCGAAAGCGATACTATCCTGACCATTACTTACACCAGTACGGACGGTTCGGTTACAGGGACTCTTAAGGATATTACCGTAAACAGCAGTGGTAACTGGAGCTACCGTTTCCCTGAAGGCAGTGAGCTTGCAGACGGAACTTACACTTTTACTATAGCTGGGCAAGATGACGCTGGTAATGCCTTGACTACAACCCAACAGATTCAGAATGTAGTGATCAAGACATCTTTCACTACTGGTGCAACTATCAGTCTCGACACTGCATCAGATTCCATGGGAACCCATGCTGATGCCACAGCAAACGATAAAATCACTAATGAAACTGACTTAAAACTGACCATCAGCAACATCAGCACAGATGCACGTCAGGTAACAGTATACCTTGCTAACGCTGACGGAACCAAAACCGAACTTGGAACTGCAAGCCTGAATGCGGCTAAAACTGCGTGGAATTACACTGTAGACAACAGCAAGATTCCGACAGATGGCACATACACTTTCATGGTTGAAGCTATGGATGTGGCAGGTAATGTTTATCAGCCAGCTTCCAGTTTGCCTGTTGAAATCGACCGCACTGCTCCTACTGAAGGTTTAGATATTGATCTTGACGCCGACAGTGATTCACAAGACCACCGCGCTGAGCTTGGCAACAAAACAGACAACTACACCCATGGAACCGAAGCAAGCGATCCAGACGGTGCTGGAATTCTGCATATCAGCGGAACAGGCGCCGGATCAGCAGGCCGCGTAAACCTTTATTTCGAAGACGCCAGCGGTAACAAAACTTTAATCAACACTGGCGGTTATATTCAGGCAGAAGCAGACGGCAGCTGGAAATACAACCTTGATGCTTCTACTTACGGCAAAGCTGGTGCAGAGCAGCTCAAAATTGTTGCTGAAATCACAGACGTAGCAGGCAACATTGAAAGCGCAGACCTAACCGTAACTGTAGATAACACCGCCCCGGTAAAATCCACCATCACCATTGATGGCCTTGATGCCGCTAAAATTTCACACGACTCTGATGGATACTCCGCGACAGTAAAAGGAGACTCCCTAACTCTCACAGGTAAGATTCTGGAAGGTGCGGATGACGTAATAGTTACCCTCTACCGCAAGAATGCGGACGGTAGCGTTACCGAAATTGCACACAGCCAAGCTGACGGCGGTGGACTCCTTTCCATTACCGAGTCCGGCGGATCAATCAACTGGTCCTACGATGTTACCGGACTGGTGCATGGTGATGAGTACTCATACTACGTCACTGTGGAAGATGCCGCAGGTAACGTAAGTGACGCATCCGAAACCTTCACTTTTACTTCCGACCAGCAGATATCCACCCCGACCATTGCGCTTGATGCTTCCAGCAACACCATCGGCGGTCCAGGCACTGTAGGCGATAACATCACCGGATTCATGAAAGACGGTTCCGGCACTAAAGATACTGACGTTGAATTCAAGGTAACCGGTGACCATGATGATACCATCAGCGTCTATGTCGTAGATGCTGCCGGGACTCACACCATCAGGGTTGGCGGCGTGGATTACAAAGCGACTCTGGTTGGTACAGCCAAAAACGGCCAGACTGTTTCCTTTGATGCTTCCGCCTATGAGAATAACACCACAGACCTCCAATTCATCGCAGTTGCTGAGGATGAAGCCGGTAACACTGCCACTTCAGCAATTTACCCGGTAACCATTGATGATGAAGCGCCTGTGGTCGGCGATATTGAAGTTGAAGACGCAGCGAGCCTCGGTCTTTCCGATGTGGATAATGAAACCAACGCCACTAAACTGACCCTGACCGGAACACTTCAGGAAGGTTCAGACAAGCTTGTTGTGCGCGTATACGACGGCGTGGATGGCGCAGGCAATCCCCTTTACATCGGAGATGCAACCATCACCAACACCGGAAGCGGCTATGAATGGTCATTTGAGGTTGGTCACGACACAGACTCCGCCAAATACATTTCTGAGGGCGAACATAACTTCAAAATTGTTGTTGAAGATTCCGCTGGCAACCAGACAACTGTTCCGTCCAGCGACACTTTCGACATCAACATCGACCGCACTGATCCGGTCATTACCGCGGCTCTCGGTACTGGACTGGATACCGGACGCGGCGGTTCATACACCGATGACTGGATCACCAGCATTGACGATAACTTGAGCATCGATGTTAACGCCAGTGAAGGCGCGACCATCACCGTTACTGTGAACGGTAACGTGTTCACCCATATTGTCACCGATGCGGAAGCTGCTGCGGGCAAGATCAGCTTTGATCTTTCTTCACTCAGTCTGGACAACAACAAGCTGAATCTCGGTAACAACGATGTTGTTATCAAAGCCACCGATCCTGCGGGTAACAGCACTACCCTGAACAAGACTCTGGTAATCGATAACAAGGTCGATACCGATACCAGCACAATTAGACTGGCTGCGGGGTCCGATACCGGGGTCAGTGGTGACAATGCCACCAGTGACCATACCCCGACTATGCAGGGGGCAACTGAAGCCTATGCCCTGGTAGAACTGCTCATCAAGGGTACTGATAAATTTGGAAACGACGTTGAATACGCTGAAAGCGTAACTGCCGATAAAAACGGAAACTGGACCATTACTCCGGACAACGCCATCCCCGACGGCAGCTATGACGTCACCGCCAAAATCACTGATATTGCAGGCAATACCGGAACAATCAACCTTGACTCCCAGCTTGTAATTTCATCCAATCCCACGGCTCCGGTCATCTCCATGACTGAGGACACCACTGCCAAGTACTTTGGTACGAACACTGATCAGGACTGGGTAACACGCGATTCCGACCCGGATTTCAATATCCAGAAGGACGTTGGAACCAAGCTTGTAGTCACCGCCACCAAAGCGGGGGACTCTGCATTTTCATTCAGCCAGACATATGATGATGCCGGCGAGCTGGCTGCGGACCATATTGATATGTCCACTTCTCTGGCTGACGGCACTTACACTTTTACTTTCACCACCACCGATGCCTACGGAAACCCCACCACTACAACCAAAACCATTGTCATCGACTCTGAATACGACTCTGACGACCTGACTTTGGCAATGGATGCAGGTTCCGATACCGGGGAAACCGACATCGGGGTTAATGACATCATCCTGACCAAAGACTCTACCCCTGAACTCACAGGTAAAGCGGAAGTCGGCAGTAAGGCCAAGATGATGATCATGAGCTTTGACAGCGAGGCAGAGCTGAATGCCAGCGTTGATCCCACATCCATGAATGATGATCAGCTGCGCTCTTTCATGGAAACCTACAAAGCATCTTTAATCACCGATGTAACCGTCGGCAGTGACGGAAGCTGGGTGGCTACCCCCAACCTCACCGACGGGGACAAGTACTATAAGGTTATCATCGTCTCCGAGGATCAGGCGGGTAACGTTGAAGCTGAATCCATATCCATCAACCTCGACACACAGGCTCCCACTGCCCCGGCAATCAACCTGACCGAGGATGACGGCGACATTTACCCCGATGCTGCCCTTGATTCCATCACTGACCTGACCCCGCGTCTGGCAGGTACATCCACCACCGAAAGCGGTGTAACCACCATCGTTACCATTACGGATAAAAGCGGAACCGAGGTCCTGAAATTTGATGTCAGCACAATCGCTGATGCCAGCGGTAACTGGGAATACCATTATGGACAGGGCAGCAATAATCCTTACCTACAAGGCGGGGATTATACAGCCACTATTACCAGCACAGATAAGGCCGGGAATGTCAGCAGCGACACTAAAGATTTCAAGATTCTGCAGGACCTTGCAGCCAAGCCCACAGTAGAACTGGCTGCCGATGACGACACCAATATTGTCGGCGACGGCGTAACCAGTACCGCCCTGCTTGCAGCAGACACCAAGCTGACCCTGACCGGTACTGCGGTGGCATTTCAGGAAGTCAAAATTTATGACAGCAGCGACAATCTGATCGGAACATCCAAATCCGGTGAGGACGGGGTCTGGACTTACGACTTCGATACCAATCCTTCGGGCGTGAATGTCTACTATGTTGTTGCCAATGGTAAACGATCCGATAATTATACCCTCAACGTAGATAACTCCACACCGGACCCCACTGCCGGACTGAAAAACGATACCGGAACCGATGGAGACTGGATCACAAATGATCCGACCATTGAAGGTAATGTTGAAGCAGGCAGCACAGTCAAAGTAAGTGCCGAAAGGGTTTACGAGCTGACCGACAACGGAAACGGAACATACTCCTACACTGACAGTTCCGGCGCCAGCCACACCATCAATGCGGCTGATAAAACTGTTATCGACGGCAAAAACTATTTTGTAAGCACTGAGAAATACACATACACTGTGGACTCGGATAACATTAAGAGCGACGGCTCCTATGAAACCGGGGAACTGGCAACCATCCTGAACGGAAAGGACGGCCAGTACCGGGTTACCGTAAACTCCACAGACGTTGCAGGTAACAGCAGCGAACTCGTGATTCCGAATGTGCTCGAACTGGACACAACCATCGATAAACCGACCATCGGTATCAAGGCCGGAGATGACTCCTACCTTGCACCTGATGCTGACGGCGACATTGTGAACAGCAGCGGCACCAAAGTCGGCTCTTATGCAGACCTGCCCAGCGGATTCCGAAATCCCAGTGTGGCCTACAATGAAGATAACATCACCAATGACCGTAATCTGGTCCTCACCGGGGACGCAGAGGCAGGAGCCACTGTTGTTATCTCCATCACTCTGGACGGCACAATCACTAAATACACCGTGACCGCCAAAGCAGACGGAACATGGGAATGCACCCCCGGCAACCTTGCAGACGGTAACTACACTGCATCAGTCACAATTACCGATACCGCAGGCAACACCTCCACCAGTGACTCGCTCTCGTTCGAAGTGGACCTCAGCCCCACCCGTTCCGCTTATATCGATCTTGCAAATGATGACGACACATATACCAACGACGCCACCCCTCAACTGAACATTATCGGGGATACCGGAGCGGCTTATGTCCTCTACTATGTAGACGGAAGTACTGGGGATTTGACTGCAGTTAAAAACGGTACATTTTCAAATGCATACCAGAGCTACACAGTTCCCGATGCAAGTGCCCTTGCAGAAGGCGACCACAGCTACAGGCTGGTTACCGTGGATGCTGCGGGTAACGTTCAATCCACAGATTACACCATCCATGTAGACCTGACCCCGCCAGCTGCTGCGGAAGGTGTTACTTTCAGCCGTATCGATGAAACCGGCAGTACTCCCACAACAGTCAACACCTATGTTGAGCAGACAGGCAAGGTCGTCAACATCCACACCAACGACAACACCACAGACCTGATCGTTAAGACTGCGACAGGAACTTCTCTGGTGGAGCTTGTCAGGTCTGACGGCCAAGTCATCGCCAGCGGTTCAGTCAACGGTTCCGGTAACGCTCTCTTAGATTTGACCACCAAAGACCTGAACATCATCGATGACGGCAGCTATACTTACACCCTGAAATTTTACGATGCAGTGGGCAACCAGCTGGATGCCAACAACGTAACCGTTAACCTCGTTGTTGATACTACCGACCCCACTGTCACCATGGACATGTCCAGCAGTTCCGACCGCGGTTTCAATGAAGAAGTCGGGTCAATTCTGACCAGCGGTGAGACTTTTACCTTTGAAGGTAAATTCACAGAAGACAGGTCCATCAACTATACTACTGAAATGGCCTATCTCATTGTCATCAGCAATGGTGTGGACACATGGACATACAATTCCTTGGACAGTGCAAATCAGGATAGTCATATCCAGAATATCACTGTAAATGCTGATGGAACTTACCATTTCGATTTTGTTGACAATGACTCCACGAATCCGCTTGATGATGGAAACTACAATGTAAGCATCAAGGCCATTGATCAGGCAGGTAACACTTCGGATGCTTCGACTGTTGATTTCCAGTTGGACAACAACGATATCAACCAGACCCAGCTGACCATGAATGCAGATGTTGTCGGTTCCAAAAGGTATATATCTCTGGAGCAATCTCACTATACCGGAGACAATGATCCTTCGACCACCGACACTCACTATAAATATGAACTGACCCTTCATGACACTGACGGCAACACTACACAAACAAGTTCCGGTGACCTGACCGAGGGAGATAATATCGAACTCACTTTCAGGGACGACTCCAGCACTTACGATTATGCCGAAGTCAAAATCACGGACAAAGCGGGTAACGAATCGGAATCACAATACATTGATCTCGACAAAAGTGACCTGAACTACAGTGCTGATCTCGGAAATGACTCCGATGTAGCTTCAGTGAAGGCCAGTCTGTATGTGGACACCAACAACAACGGCATTGTTGATGCTGGTGACACCGTTTATGATGGCTTTCAGGATGTTACGGTTAGCGATAACTGGAGCAAAAATTTTGGCTCCTCCCTTGCTGAAGGGAACTACGTGCTTCAACTCAAGGGTTATGATTCCGGTGGAACAGCCATCGACTCCTCAAAAACTGAATTCAGTTTCAGCCTTGACGACATGGATACCGGAACAACCACTGACGACATATTCACAAGCAAAAGTGATCAGGATTTCAACGGGGCCAAGGAAGGACTGGGTGGAGATACAACCGACACCACTTCCGGAACCCATACTGTGGTCGATGTGGAAGTGCATCACGACCATATTGATTTTAACATTTCATAAATTGTAGATATACGATTTTACGGGGAAAAATATAAATGTCTGCTGATAGCGGCCCTCCGTGGCCGGGTTTTGTTGATGCGCTCTCAACCGTACTCATGATGATGGTGTTCTTCACCTTGCTCATGGTGCTGGTGACCGGAACGCTCTCATATATTGTAGCGCTCAAGGAAGTTAAGCCTGGAGCTGCCCACTCCACCGAACAGGTTGAGACTCTGGTGGCTGCGGCGCAGGATCTTTCTTTTATGGAAAAACCTTCTTCCATGGACAAATTGGCCGAAGCCATGACCCAGAGCGCAGTTCTGGGCAAGGAAGACCTTGTAACCACTCCCCCGCCCCAGCGCTTTGACATTGAAGAATATGAGCGGGAAAAGGAAATGCTCCAGAAAAGAGTAGCCCTTGCTGAAAGTGCTGCATGGACTGCACATCTGGAACTTCAAAAGCTCAAAGAAGAAGTCAAAAAACAACAAACTTCACAGGACCCCAAACTTGCTGCAAAACTTCAGGCTGCACTTGATAAAATCAAGCGTCTTGAAGCCAAAGGAGCAGTAGAAAAGAAAGTTCAGACTGAAGATGAGTTTGTTCCCCCGCCGTTTATTACCAAGATGGTTCAAGGGTTGAACAATAAGAACCGGGTCATCATTCTTTACAACAAGTTAACCAGTACCCTTGAAGAAAAGACCGAATCAGAACTGCTAGCCTGGGTTAAGCAGAATGAATCCGCAATCATGCAAAAAGGATTGCTGCTTACTGCTACTCTCAATCACGAAGCGGTTTCATCCAGTATGGCCAACTCAGTATCCTTCAAAAGGCTCTACGGGCTGATCAAGTTTGTGAACGATCAGGCACACATTCCCAAAAGCAAGATTAAATTCCGGGCTTTAAATGAAGGAGTACCCGGCACCAACCAGGTTGTAGTCAGCATCGGCAGCAGCTTTGGCAAAATTAATAAAAACAAAGACTTGAACATTTCTGTTAAAAAATAAGGGGCAGGGACTTGGACAACCAGAAAAAACCAACCCCGGCTCCTGATACTGCGGCTGAGAAGCAAACCGAATCAGCCGCAGATTCCGGCGATACCATCAATACCAAGGGTGCCTCGCAAACGGAAAATGACGGTTCTGAGAAGAAAGACTTTGTTCCTCAGGAGAATATAGGCCTCTTCAATCCCGGTGAGGATGAAAAAGGGGCTTCTGTAACTTCCTGCCTGAAAAAGATTGCCGATAAATACGGCATTGTCGTTACCGGCAGTTCCCTGCAACTGGGCAGTTCTTCCCCCATCAATGAATACCTGCGACTACAGGCGGATAACATGGGGATGAACCTTTCCATCAAGCCTCTGCCGCTGAAAATAGACGATGAAATGCTGCCCCTGATTGTGCAGTATTCGGACGGTAGTTTCGCACTTATCGAAGAGAAGGTTGGCCGCAGGCTGACCCTTTGGAACGGCAGGCAGGAAATCATCAGGAACCGCAAATCGGAATTCACTGAATTCAAAGACTGGTCCTGTTCACTCAAGCCTGTTTTCGAAACCGACAAAGTCCCCTTCCTGAGCCTGACATGGTTTTTGGGACAGATCGGCAAGATGTGGCCCATGTACTCTCAGGTCATATTAGCCACGGTGATGATCCATTGCTTTACTCTGGTCATCCCTCTGCTGATGGGTATCTTCTATGACCGCATTCTCCCCAACCTTGCGGAGAACTCGCTCAAGGTGCTGATTACCGGAGCCATCATTGTACTGGCTTTTGACTATATCCTCAAAAACGTAAGAACGTCCCTTGTGGAAAAAGCAGCCCTGCGCGTAGAACAGGATGCGGAACCACAGTTACTATCCCTTGTACTGGACACCAACTACTCCAAGCTACCCCTTTCAGCCGGACATCTGGCCCATGCGGTGCAGGAATTTTCACGCATTAAATCCCTGTTCACCACCCAACTGGTGGTCGGGTCCATTGATTTCTTCTTTCTCTTTTTCTTTCTCTTCATCATTTACCTGAACAGCGGAATGCTCTTTGCCGTTCCGGCTGTAACTTCTTTTCTAGTCCTGATTGTAGCTATCGTTTACGGCTTTTTCATTGATGCCAATGTCTCTGCCCAAAGCAAACTGCAATCACGCAAGAGCTCATTTTTAAATGAAATTTTCAATGGTGTTGAATCCATCAAAGTAACCAATGCGGCAAGACTCTTTGTTTCCCGCTGGGCTTCTGAAATTGAAAAGTCCGGGGAAATGTCCTCAAAATACCGCCTTGCCCAGTCCCGGTGTTCCATGACTACCGGGTTTCTTGGCCAGCTCAATTCCGCAGGGTTGCTCATCGTAGCATTCTTCCTGATCAAAAGCGGCAGCATGAGCAGCGGAGGCCTGCTGGCGACCATGGTTCTTTCCGGCCGCTGCATTGCGGTTTCCGCCAGTATGTCCAATCTGATCACCTCCTACCTGTTTGCGCGCCGCTCTTACAAAGACCTGCGTAAAATCCTTGAGCTGGAAAAAGAAAGCTGCGAAACACGCCAGTTTAAAATTCAACAACTGGGCGGAGGAGTTCGTTTTGACAGCGTTTCTTTCCGCTACCAGCCTGAATCCCCTTACGCACTCGAAAACGTATCCTTTAAGACACGACCGGGAGAAAAAGTAGGGATCATCGGTCCCATGGGCAGCGGCAAATCCACCTTACTCAAACTGCTGGCCGGACTGGCCGACCCCAGTGAAGGACTGATCATGATGGACGGGCACAACATGGCCCATCTGAATATCGAAAAAGTACGTGAATTTGTCGGCGTTGTTCCGCAGTCCCCCGTACTCTTTCACGGCACCCTTGAACTGAACCTGCTCATGGGCTCGCGCACTGCCACCCAGAAATCACTACGCTCAGCTCTGGCTATTTCCGGCATTGAAAGATTTGTTTCCAAGCACCCGCTGGGTCTTAAAATGCCCATCCTTGAAGGAGGAAAAAACCTCTCCAGAGGACAGCGTCAGGCAATAGCTGTGGCCAGGGCCCTAATCAGTTCTCCCCCCCTGCTGCTCCTTGACGAACCGACCAGCTCCATGGACTCCACGCAGGAACGGATGCTGATCAACCAGATCAAAGAAACCATGGCCGATAAATCCATTTTCGTTGTCACCCACAGACCGCAGATCCTTGAGGTTGTGGACAGAATCCTTGTTGTGGACCAAGGACGCATTGTTGCCGACGGCCCACGCGATGAAATCATCCGCAAACTTTCCAGCCCGGCTCCGGCCAGACAGGGGTAATCATGGGAAAGAACTGGAAAAGCAACCTGCTCTGGTCCTTGGAAAAAAGCCTTGGGAACTGCATTGTCCTGCTGCTCATACTGGGATTTTCAATCGTATTCATACTCTGGGCCCACTCCAGCAAGATAGAAAAGACTGTACGCGCCCAAGGTGTGGTGGAAACCAACCTTACCGACAAAATCGTTGGACACTTCGAAGGTGGTGTAGTTGAAAAAGTATTTGTGGAAGAAGGTGATACCGTTCGCAAAGGACAGGAAATCGTCGCCATTGCCAACACAAATATCACTGAAAAGCGCAATAAATCTCTCATCAAAATGAAACGGCTGCAGGCCAAGCTCAACCGTCTCATTGCTGAAAGCAACAACAATACAGATGAGTTCGCGCAAAAGGCTTCGACCCCGGAAGAAAGGAGCGAAATTCAATTCGCCCGTATCCGTGGGGATGCCCTTGAAGAAAAGATCAACATCCTCAAGACCCAGATTCAGCAGTCAAAGGCAGCCCTCTCAGCCAGTGAAAAGCATGTAAAAAACCTGCTTGATGAACAAAAAGTGCTCAAGGAGCAGCACGATATGCTGGAGCCCATGGTAAAAAAAGGTATCGGTTCCCGTCAGCTTCTGCTGCAACGCAAAACCGAACTGGCAAAGATCACTACCAGCATTGCCGAAATTTACAACAAACGGGACGAATACTCCCTTGAAATCCGCGAACTGGAACAGCGCATCAATCAGGAAGAGCTGGATTTCTACCGGGACATCCGCGAAGAGATCAACCTTGTCAGTTCTGAACTGAAAGGAGTCCGCGAAGAACTTAACGCCGCCAACGAACAGATCGTACGCTCCGTTATCCGTTCTCCCATTGACGGTACCATCTACAAACTCAGCGCAAACACTGTAGGCGGTATTGTCCGTTCCGGAGAAGCATTGGCTGAAATCGTACCCCTTGATGCCACTATCCGCATTGAAGGGAAGGTTCAGCCTAGCGACAGGACCAAAATA
Source organism: Maridesulfovibrio sp. (assembly GCF_965230075.1). Taxonomy (GTDB): domain Bacteria; phylum Desulfobacterota; class Desulfovibrionia; order Desulfovibrionales; family Desulfovibrionaceae; genus Maridesulfovibrio. The sequence continues at coordinate 2,492,475 of NZ_OZ245945.1, forward strand.
TGGAACGGCATGACTGCCAAAATCAGGCCCTCATCATATGAATTTTCAGATCAGACAATGCTCAAGGCCAAGATTGTCAACATCTCGGCCAAGACATATTTCGATGACTTGACCCGTACATGGTACTACCGGGTAATTTTCAACACCGTTAAGGAAGATGCGGACAAGGTTAAAGAATTCCTGCCGGGCATGATTGTAGAAGTTAATATTCTCTCCGGCGAAGAAAGTGTCCTTGAATACCTGCTCTCCCCCATCACACGGGGAATGCGTGGTGCCCTTTCCGAGCATAGAACCCGCTGATAATCGACCACCAAGTTCATGAACAGGAAACAAAAAATGGCAAACAATATTAATGCAACTATCAAACAGATTTTCTCAGTCAAAAACCTGCTGCTGGTCCTACTGGTGCTGGCACTGGTTGGCGGGACTTTTGAAACTCTTAGCTACCTATGGAAAGAGAAAGAGCAAACCGTCCGCACTGAGCTCAAAGACTATCAGAAAGCTGTTGTTGAAAATGAATCAGAACTGCTCTCTTCCCAGCTGATCAACTACGTAACACGCGGTAAGGAACTGGCCCGTGCCAGAATTTTCCGACTCGCCATGGACGGCCTTAAATCTCCCAAAAAAGAGACTGTTCGCAAGGCACAGGAAGACTTCGAAAACTTCGTGAAAGTCAACGGCTTCTCCGCAGGAAGTCTGTTTGAACCGGACGGAAATATTTTCGCATCCACTGAAGGTCCGGAAGAAATTATGGGCCGTGGATACAAGCAGGCTATCCAGAACACCCTGCGCAGTCGTACCCCCATGTTTACACCACTTCGAACAAAAGGTAACGGTCTGGTCGCTGATCTTTTTCTTCCTGTTTACGATGCATATGCGACCAGCACTGCCACACCTCCATCGCGTGTACTGATGCTTGAAGTTCCCATGACTTCTGTTCTGCGCGCTTTTCTCGGTGCTGAACGAAGCTTCAAATTCAAAAGCTCAATCCACCTGATCCAGCAGAACGGCAAGACCAGCGAAGAGACCACTTTCAGTTACCCCAACAGCCTGAAACTTCAAGCCATGAAAGTTTCTTTTGACGGGGTCAGCGAAGTTCTTTTTGGAATCAGGACTGATCTTTCCATGGAGAAACAGGTTTACTCCACAGCCCAGTTTATCCCTGTCGTAAACTGGTGGGTGATGATTGAAACAGCCACAGCTGTACCAAACAGAATTATTTCTAGATACCAGCAGGAAAGCATTATCTTCGCATCCCTGCTGCTTGCGGCAATGATCTTCTTTGTACTCACGGTCCGCTTTATTGCCTCCACACGTAAGTACCACCGCAAAAGCTCCAGACTGGAAGAAAAAATTCCTACTCTGCAAAAAGAACTTTCTCTGTTGCGCATTATCAACAATGCCCTGCCGGAACCGGTAACCCTGAAAAAAAGTGAAGACGGTGCATTTATTCATGTAAACAAATCCTTCACTGACTTCACCGGCTTGAAGCAAAGAGAAGCCCTGAACCTGACTGATAATCAGGTATTTGACCATCACGAAGCAGAGACCCTTTCCCACGGAGACCAAATGGTCAGCATGTCCAACAGCTCCTATAGCGAAGAGCTGACAATGACCCGCGGCTCCAACAAGTCTACTATTCAGGTTACTTTTGTCCCCTGTTCTGTTGACGATGAAAGCGACGCCATCCTCACAGTCTACCGGGATGTTACCTCTGAAAAGAATGCATCTGAAAGGGGAATTGAAGTCCGCCAGCAGGTAATCAATGCATTGATCAGAGCGGTAGAAAGTGTCCCTTTTCTGGATGGCCATACTTCACTCATGCGTAAGCTGGCCCTTGAAATCGCTGAGACACTTCTCCTGAGTGATGCAGATTGCGCAACAGTGGAAGCTGCGGCAATTCTCTCGCAGGTGGGTAAAACATTTGTCCCCAGAGAGATCATGGAAAAAGAAGGTAAACTTACCCCGGAAGAGATCAAGGAAACCCAGAGGTACATTGAACATACCTGCAAAATCCTTGAAGGCGTTGAATTTGACCTGCCTATCACCCAGACCATCTGGCAGATGCAGGAAACTCTCGACGGTACCGGATATCCCAACCAGCTGGAAGGTAGAAGTATCTCTACTCTGGCCAGAATCCTAGGTGTAACAAACACTTTCAGCGCGCTGGTCCAGAAACGCTCCTACAGAAAGGCCAAAACAGCCCGGCAGGCTGTTGATATCCTGCAAAGCATGGCTGACAAAAAATACGACAGCTCAGTTATTGAAGCGCTGGGGGCAGTAATCGAAACACAATCCGGAAAAGCTATCCTGCAGGAAAGCCATGTAGAATATTAACAACCCACCGTATTAAATAAGATTACCAGAGCAGGCATGGAGGGATTTTATCCGCATGCCTGCTTTTTATATCTCTCCTCGATCAATAAATACTTGATCGCTCCCGACAATTTTAGGTACTTTTAAAGTCTGCTTAATTATTTAATCCAATCAGGAACTGACCATCATGACCAAGATTTTCCGTATTTTTCCGGCCATAGCCGTTTTATCCGTATTTCTTCTGCTGCAAAATCCAATTTATGCAACAGCCCAGACCGAAACGTCTGTTAACGCTTCAGCAGAGGCAGCTAAAAGTCTCGTAGAACAACAGACAACTCAGTCTGAAACTCTCATCAACCTCATCCAATACAAAACCACGCTGGAAAAACAGATTGCGGAGACCAAAAAAGAGCTCAAAAAAACCACACATCAGATGGACAAGGAAGTTCTGTCCACAAAATTGAGCGACCTCAAACAGCAGCTTAAGGATGTCCGCCAGAACTTCGTAAAAGTCGCCACCGGACTTGATCTTGCAGTTTTCGATGAAAATGCACAGCAGCATTTCGTTTGGCAGGAAGAAGTGGAAACCTTAGTCCGCCCGCTGCTGCAGGAGCTTAAGGAAATGACCAAACGTCCCCGACAGATCGAACGTCTGAAAAGCCGGGTAGCTTACTTTGAAAGCAGACTTCCAAGAGCCGAGGAAGCGGTTAACAATATTGATGTTCTGATTAACGCAAGCAAATCTCCGGTACTCAAGTGGGAACTTGGATTACTCAAAACAGATTTTGAAAAAAGACGAACCAACATTGACAACCAACTCGATGTTGCTCGCTTTGAGCTCAAGGAACTTACCAAGGATAAACAGTCTTTCTACGAATCAACAAAGAAAGTCATGGCCATATTCTTCAAAAGCAGAGGCAAGAACATACTCTTCGCCCTGCTGGCGTTTACTGGAGTTTTCTTCTTTTTCCGCTTTGTGGATCGTGTTTTCAAAAAGACTCTCCCGGCATTCAAAAGTAAAGAGCGCCCATTTTACATTCGACTCATCGAAGTTCTATTACTGATATTTACTGTAATTGCAGCAACGTCCGCCTCCCTTTTCACCCTCTATATTTCGGGTGACTGGTTCCTGCTCAGCATTGCCATCATCTTTATCATCGGTGCACTCTGGACCGCCCGTGCAGGATTTACCCGCTACTATGAACAGGTAAAACTAATTCTCAACCTCGGTTCTGTTCGCGAAAACGAACGTGTTATCTATAACGGCGTTCCCTGGCAGGTAGAAAGACTAGCTCTTTTTGCCAAACTGAAAAACCCGGCCTTAAGCCCTAGCAGAATCAGATTACCCATCGGCGAACTGGAAGATGTAGTTTCCCGCCCGTTAGGCAGAAACGAACCGTGGTTCCCCTGCATGATTGATGATTGGGTCATCCTTTCCGACGGTGTACGCGGCAAAGTAATCAGCCAGTCCCCGGACATGGTGGAACTCATCCAGCGCGGCGGTGCCTATGTAACCTACCAGACTTCGGATTTTCTGGGCCTCAACCCCAAAAATCTGTCCCGTAATTTCCGTTTGAAATCCGTATTCGGCATTGACTACGTCCATCAGGGAGAGTGCACATCCACCATCCTCAAGCAGGCCAAGGAATTCATCACCGCCAAGCTCGAAGAGGATGGGTACACTGAACATGTTCTCAACCTGAATGTGGAATTCGAATCAGCTGGTGCATCCTCGCTCAATCTGGTCATCATTGCTGATTTCCACCGTGATATTGCTGCACTGTACGGACGTCTACAACGCGCCCTGCAACGATACAGCGTTGATGCCTGCACCCATTACGGATGGGGAATTCCATTCGACCAGCTGGTCATTCATAAAGCAGAATAGTAAAAGGGGTGCCGTTTGCAGCGGCACCCCTTATTTTTTTATTCCACCTTATGCAGATGAACATCGCTCTGCGGATAGGGAATGGAAATTCCGGCTTCATCAAGAGAAATCTTGATCTTCTCCAGCAGGGCAAACTTGGTTGCCCAGTAATCAGCCTTTCCAACCCACGGGCGTACAAAAATATCTACGCTTGAATCTCCAAGATTACCGACAGCAATCAACGGCTCCGGAGACTTAAGCAACCTGTCTTCTGCATCAAGAATGGACTTAATAATAGACTTGGCCTTCTCAATATCGTCCTCATAACCTATCCCGATGATTAGATCGAGACGCCTTGTTTCGTGGGCACTGGTATTGACAATTACCGAACCAAGAATAGATGAGTTAGGTACAACCACCCGCTGATTATCGGGAGTAGAAAGCTCAGTATAAAAAGCAGACAGTTCCTGAACTGTTCCGGAAGTTCCAGCAATAGTAACGTAATCTCCCTTCTTAAACATACGGAACAGAATCAGCATGACCCCGGCGGCAAAGTTTGCCAGTGTATCTTTTAAGGCCAGACCAATTGCAAGACCGGCAGCACCGAGTACAGCAAGGAAGGAGGTGACATTGATTCCCGCCTGCCCAAGCGCGGCAACAACAAATGCCGATAAAAGAGCATAGTAGACAATAGTCGCGATAAATGATGTGAGGATATCGTCAACCTTGGCCTTAGCCATCACCCGCTTGACCACATTCGAAATCTGCCGGGAAACAAGACGTCCCACCAGCAACACTAGTATAGCTACAAGTATCCGTAATCCGTGCACACTGACATAGGCTATGGCATCTTCGGCAAATTTGCTCACCGAATCAGGGTTCATTAAATCAATTTGAATTTCCGACACAGCATCAGCAGCAGCTTTCCCAGTCTCATTCATAAAAATCACCCGTATGTTTTGTTGTTAACGACAGATAACACCTTTACCATTAGTATCTCTTTAGCGCGTTTTATATTCTTGAGGCAACGATGAAATACAAATTGCTACACAAAATTTGACCAATAGGCATATTTGCTTTTAGCCGGATTTCTCTTTATCGATGGAAAAGCTAATCCCAACCCCATAAACCGGATAACACCATGTCCAGCCAACAAAATATACGCTGCATCCTCGTCGACGATGAAACCCCGGCCCTTGATGAGCTGAGTTTCCTGCTCTCTGATTTCAACGATATCGATGTAATCGGAACAGCGACTTCTGCGACCAAAGGCATCAAGCTTATTGAAGAAAAAAAGCCCGATCTCGTATTTTTAGATATCCAGATGCCCGGCAAAAACGGTTTTCATGTCTTGCAGGAAATCATGCAGCTTCCAGACCCGCCGCTGGTAATCTTTGCCACAGCTTACGATGAGTACGCCTTACAGGCATTTGAAGAAAATGCCGTGGATTACATTCTCAAGCCTCTCTCAAGCGAAAGGCTGAAAAAATCCATCCAGCGTATTCGCTGCCTCGTTTACGCTAATTGTGAGGAGAAGGTAGAAATACCGGACATGAACGCCTTGCTGGACACCATGGGGTTGGGAACAAAAGTCCTGCGTATATCAGTGGAAGACAGCGGAAGAATTCTATTACTCGAACCATCCGACGTCATTCTCTGCCGGGTCGAGGAACGCAAGATCATGGTTTACACGCAAAAAGGCATCTTTCCCTGTTACGGAGACAAGACTCTTGATAAACTTGAGGAGCGGTTGCACGGGCAGCCTTTTTTCCGCACCAACCGAGGTGAGATGGTTAACCTGACCCATGTGCGTGATTTTGCACCATGGTTTAACGGCAAATATGTGGTAACCATGAAACATATTGATGAGCAGGAAATTATCATCAGCAAAGGGCGCGTAAAAGATTTCCGCCAGCGGTTAGGGCTGGCTTAAAAATGCCTCCGGCGGCTTAAACCCTTTTTGTAAAAAGGGTTTAAGAATCCCAAAAACTTTTAGTTTGCTTCGCAGCTTCATAAGATAGAACTTACTAGATATAAATATGAATCCAGAAACTTTGATTATTACACTTGCCGAACGTTTCGGCCTGATCGTGGCCGGTGCTTTCCTGCTTTTGACCATTACCCCGGTCCATAAAATAGGTTTTCGCCAGACTTCTCCCAAAGCTGATATTGCCATACAGATTCTTATTTTCGGCATCTGCGGAATATTGGGAACCTACGGTGGTAACTTCGTATTCCAGTCCGTTGCCAACCTGCGCGCCATGGCTGTCATTACCGGAGGTCTCTTTGGTGGACCGCTGGTAGGACTCGGAGCCGGCCTTATCGCCGGAGGACACCGCATCTTAATAGACCTCGGTGGATTCAGTGCCATCCCTTGTGGCACTGCGACCATGATCGAAGGACTGGCTGCCGGTATAGTCTCGCTGCACTTGAGCAAGAAGATGGACTGGCGTGCCGCTGCCGGACTGGCTTTCGTCGGTGAGATCATCCATATGCTCATGGTCCTCTACCTTTCCCATCCATATGAGGAAGCCCTGCAATTAGTCGAACTCATCGCCATGCCCATGATTGTGCTGAACACCTTTGGTGCTGCCCTCTTCGCACAGGTCATAAACATTGTTTTCCGCCATGGGACCAAGCAGGACTCAGTCAAGGCACAACATATCCTTGATATAGCCAACCTGACTGTAAGCCATTTGCGTTCAGGGCTGACCCTTGAATCCGCACAGGAAACCGCCAAGATCATTCACACCCACCTCAGTGCCGCAGCCGTTGCTATTACCGACAATGTCAACGTACTGGCCCACGTGGGCGCTGGAGATGATCACCATCTGCCGGGTAAGAAAATCCGCACCGAATCAACACTGGAAGTACTCAACGAAGGAGAACCGCTCTTTCTTGAATCCAGCAAACAGATCGGTTGTGGACAACCGGGGTGCCCGTTCACCTCTGCTGCAGTTGTCCCTCTGCACAAGAACGGACAGGTAGTCGGCACCCTCAAGCTTTACGGAACCCGCAAAAACCAGCTCGACCAGCTTTCCTTTGAAATGGCCAAAGGTCTGGCTAACCTCTGCTCCACCCAGCTTGAGCTAGAGGAAATCCAGATCAAAGAACAGATGCTGGCCCATGCAGAAATCCGCCGCTTACAGGCCCAGATCAACCCCCATTTTCTGTTCAACTCCCTGAACACGGTGACATCATTCTGCCGCACCAACCCGGATCGCGCCCGTGAACTGCTGCTTGAGCTTTCCAAATACATGCGCAAAAACCTCGACAGCAGCCGGGGCTACGTTCCCCTGCATGAAGAACTGGCCCAGTTGCACAGCTACCTCGCCATTGAGCAGGCCCGCTTCGGGGATCGCATCAAGGTTGACCTCAGCGTAGAAGACGTATGTCTGGAATGGCCCATCCCGCCGCTGATCATCCAGCCGCTGGTGGAAAACAGTGTAAAACACGGTCTCATGGGCCGCGAAGAAGGCGGCACTATAACTATTGATATTTATTGCAATAACGAAGAAATGAATATTTCAATTGATGACGACGGCATCGGCATGACCCAGGATCAGGTTGAAGCCATCTACGCCAAAAAGAAAATTGACTCCCGCGAAAAAGGAATCGGGGTCCGCAACTGCATCCAGCGTCTGGAACAGATATACGGACCGCAATACAAAATGGTTATCCTCAGCGTAGAAGGAAAAGGAACCACTGTATCTTTCAGGGTACCCAAACTGCGCACCGCCGTGCAGATGCAGGAATTTGCTGGGAATGCAGGGTAGAAACTTGATAAAAAATCACAGCTGCTCTAAATTGGCCCTCATAAATCCATAAACTAAGGGCCGCAACTATGAGCAAATGTTCCTGTAATACCCGTATATTCAATTCCTTTGCCGCACGCATTCAGAAACTGCATGAAACCGTGCACGCAAAATCAACTACGGGCATTAAGCTCTACAGCACCATCAGGACCCTTTGCGTAATAAAAAGCCTCAGCCGTATAGTCATTCGTAATTTTGCCAAAGACTGGCAGGAAGCATCCTGCCATATCAATGCCGATGCAGACTGTGCGGCAGTGCTCCAGAAAGCGGCAACTATCAAGGATCAGCTCACTGAATCCCACCTCAGACTCTGTACCCTGCCCTCTCCATTCGCGCGCTGGGCAGGACGCAGGCTCACCGGGCCGCTCATGGACTGGAACGACCTAGTACTTGATCTTTCCATTGCTTCAGATCCGGAAATTCAGCACTCCCTCTGCGAACTGGAGGAGATGCTTTAACATGACCATGCTTCAGGAAACAGACGCCTACCTGCGCTATGAAAAAAGTCTGCTCAAAAAGTACCCACAGGCCAAACGTGATATCAATCGTGCCAAAAAGAAAATCATCAAACGCCCGGCCCGCGGAGTTGTCTACCGGGGCCTCAACAAAATAGCCTTGCGCAAGATCAGGGTCTCAATCAGAATCCTGCGCATCTCCCCCCGCAAGGGCTTACGCCTCTTCTACTTTTACTCCGAAAAGAAAAACAAAGCCGTGCCCATATTCATCTTTAAGAAAGGCCGCCCCCAGACTGAAGGACAGGTCATGAAGCTCTTTAACCGCGCAGTGAATGAAGTCGTTGAGGAATTGAAACATTAAGTCCACTCACAACTATTTCCTATTTTTGCCCATTGCACTTCATGACGATCTTGCTTAACTTTGCCCGACAAAATTTCCGCCTGCAATTCACGCAGGCAACACCAATCCCAACCAATCAAGCCTGTGTCGCGCCTGAAAATTAATCCATATTACCGCCGCACGAGCTGACAAATCAGGAGCAGAATATGAAAGTTCTTTGCCTTCAAGGCAGTGCCAGAAAAAAAGGCCATACCGCTAAAATGATCGAATGGGTTGAAGCAGAGCTCAAAGAAACGGGCCACGAAGTTGAGACCATCTATCTCAACGACAAAGACATGAAAGGTTGTATGGCCTGTATGAAGTGTAAGGAAAAGCCGGAAGAGATCGGCTGTGTAATTAAAGATGACATCCCGGCAATTCTGGAACAGATGATAGCATCCGACGCAGTTATTTTCGCTTCCCCGCTCTACTTCTGGGGCCCCTCCGCACAGCTCAAGACTGTCATCGACAGAACATACAGCCTGTACGTAGACTACCATATGCCAACCCACGCTTCCCTCATCAAGGACCAACGTCACGGCTTTCTGGTAACCGGTGGCGGACCATACGAAAACAACGCTGCGGAAACCTTCACCGCTTTCTCCAGAATGAAAAAACCGCACCTGACCAACCACACCGCAACTCTCTTCTTAGGCGGCTGTAAGAACCCCGACAACCTCGGGGAAGAGGCAAAGCAGCAGGCTGTAGAATTTGCGAGAGAACTGGTTAAATAAGACTCTCCGCACCCATATTAAATGAATAAGCCTGACGTGATTTATGATCGCGTCAGGCTTTTTTGTTGTGAAGAGTATAAAAAACTAAAAATCAAATTTTGCTGCCAGCTTCTCATGACAACCTTTAAGAAAGGCGAGCATGTTTTCCGGATCACCGCTTTCATAATATTCGATCATCCCGGAGTTGTACTCCGCCAACAATTTAGCAGGGATAGACATAGGAGGATAACCGTTGGACAGCAGATGTCCGTTCATCATGAGCAAACCCGTTCGCTTGTTTCCGTCATAAAAAAACTGGCTGCGGGCAAAAAGCAAATGCAAAAGATAACCTTGAACTGCAATTGACTCTTCAGCCTCAATGGTTTCCATCACACTCTGAAATGCTGCTTCCAATTCATCTGGTTTCGGAGGGCTGTAATCAGTTCCGGCAATCCCCACTTGTCCTGACCAGAAACGCCCGATCTCCAAAGCTTCATCCTTCGCAATCACAGCTTGAAGATCACACGCTACCTCTTTACTTATCTCAAACTTACCGGACTCAGCCAATCCAAGCAGGGCCTCCCATCCAAGAACCTGCTGCTTAAGCTTTTCTGCATCAGAAATTTTATGACCGCCGACAGTAATCCCTTGAATAAAGGTTTGAACCTCCGGAAACGTGAACGGCATCCCTTCCAGCTTCTGTGTATCAAAAACCAATTCTGCAAAAATTTTACGGGCAACAAATAGAGCTTTCTTCTTATCAGGACGCATACATCTACCTCTAAATAGAATAGGGCGCTGCGTCCCGAACGCAGCACCTGAAAATTTCATAAAAGAGTATTTTCATTTACAAGAACTGTCAATTTACACAAAGGCAATCATATCCTGCAGCAGCCAATTCCCCCCATCTCATCCGTTATAAGTCATTTCAAACACCGAAAACGACATTTCAAACACAAAGCATAGAATTCACCCCCGCCTTTATGACAGAAAGAGCGCATAATTTCTTTTCAGCAAAAGGACGGAGGAACTTTTATGCTATTTTTCTTTGCCTGTGTGGCAGCCCTTATCGTCGGTTATTTTATTTATGGTAAATTCGTGGACAACGTGTTCACCCCGGATGCAAAACGCACCACCCCCGCATACGCAATGCGTGATGATGTTGACTACATGCCTATGCCCATGTGGAAACTCATGTTCATTCAGGTTCTGGATATCGCCGGAATCGGCCCCATCTTCGGCCCCATCCTCGGTGCCCTGTACGGTCCCGTAGCCCTTATCTGGATCGTTGTCGGCTGTATCTTCGCCGGAGCCGTTCATGACTACTTCAGCGGAATGCTTTCCATCCGCAACAACGGCGCATCTGTACCCGAACTGGTTGGTGAATACCTCGGCATGACAGCTCGTCAGGTAATGCGTATCTTTGCATTTGTACTGCTCATGCTGGTCGGTGTTGTATTCGTACTCGCACCAGCAAAGCTGCTCACCGGCCTGACCGGAGTAGAGACCGGAATCCTCGTAGCCTGCATCTTCGGTTACTACTTTCTGGCAACTATCCTGCCCATCGATAAACTCATCGGTAAACTTTACCCCCTGTTCGGCGCACTGCTGCTGATCATGACTGTATCCCTTGCAATCGCACTCATGTTCAGCGGTCACACCATGCTGCCCAACCTTGATTTCGCAGTGAACTTCCACCCCGGTGACAAACCCATCTGGCCCCTGCTCTTCATCACCCTGTCCTGCGGCGCAATCAGCGGTTTCCACGCCACTCAGTCTCCGCTTATGGCCCGCTGTGTAAAGAATGAAAAAGAAGGCCGCCCCGTATTCTACGGCGCAATGATCATCGAAGGTATCATCGGCCTGATCTGGTGTACCCTTGGCCTGTCCTTCTACGAATCCCCCGAAGCACTCAACGCAGTTATCGCTGCCGGCTCCCCTTCCGCAGTAGTCTCTGAAGTTGCTAACTCCCTGCTCGGTCCCATCGGCGGCATCTTCGCTATCATCGCAGTAGTAATCCTGCCCATCACCAGTGGTGATACCGCTTTCCGCTCCACCCGCCTCATTGTAGCGGAAACCTTCAAAATGGATCAGGGCCCCGCAATCAAGCGTCTGCTCATCGCAGTACCCCTGTTCGCTCTGGGTTACATCATCTCCACCCAGAACTTCTCCGCAATCTGGAGATACTTCGGCTTCTCCAACCAGTGCCTGTCCATGCTGGTCCTCTGGACCTCCGCAGTATACCTCGCCCAGCGTGCAAAACTGCACTGGATCGCATCCATCCCCGCAACCTTCATGACCGCAGTTGTTGCCACATTCATCTGTCAGGCCAAGATCGGTTTCGGACTGGACATGAACATCTCCATCATGATCGGTATCGCAGCAGCAGTAGCAGCATTCGGTGCCTTCTTCGTGAAGTACGTTCGCCCCAAAGCAGCAGTTGAAGCCAACTAGACCATCTTCCTAAAAATAAACACATCCCACTCCTAATAAAATTCCCCCGCTTGCTGATGCAGGCGGGGGAATTTTTATTTCCAATTTAAGAAAGCTAAGCTATTTAATTCTTCCTATCACCCCCCAACAACAGCCTCCACCCCAGCAACAATATCCAACAACTCGCCAGTGATCGAACCCTGACGGGTAGTGCGATACTCGGACTCAAGGACCTCGACATGCTCAATGATGTTTTTCTCGGCAACCTGCATGGCGGCAAGGCGGGAGCTATTCTCGGCGGCTAAAGATTGAACAATTCCACCGTATACGGAGATATATAGATATTCCCTGAATAAACTTGAGAATAAATCTTGAACCGGAACATTGGTCATTGGCAGAGACTTTCCATTCCATTTCGTGCTTCCACTACGCTTATGGAGCGGTAAAATATGACGGGCCGCGACCTTCTCCCCGTCACTGACGTGTAGGTTGTTCACTATGGTGAAATGGTTCATCCCGCGCTTGTTGCGCCATTCTTCCAAATTCTGCTCTATGTCATCAACGATGGTATCAACGCCGCGCAGGCTGCCCGGAACCCGAAAATTCAAATCCACCTCAACCCCGGAGTCCTCCAAAGAACCGCGCACCCGTTCCCCGCAGGTCCAGCAGATTACCTTCTGCCCAGCCTCACGAAACGAATCCACAACAGCCACAGTCTCAGCCCGTGCCAACTCGTTAAACTGGCCACACATGCCCTGATCGGAACCAATTGCCAGCACCACGGCAATTCCGTCCCGCGGACCATGGGGCAGTATTCCGGCATTACGGAAGAAGACAGTCCAGCCCTGCTCAATCACCTCGGCATACTCACCGACTCCCTTGGCCGCATTCTCGAAATGGCGAATATTGACCGCAGCAAGGGCCTTCATAGTCTTGACCACCGAAAGCAGATCGCCCGTGGTCGCAATCTTTTTGCGCACGGCCTCAAGCTGCTGCATGCGCCTCCCTCCACTTCTGCATATGATGGGTCACTGCCTTCTCAAGTTCAGCCCAGATTTCATCCTTGGTATCCGCCTGTGCCAGACGTTCCATAGGTTCGAAACTCTCTTCCATACGGGTCAGCAGGAACTGCTGTACCTCGGCAATACGTTCCAGCGGGATATCATCCAGCAATCCAAGCGAGACTGTCCAAAGAATCACTACCTGCTGTACCGCACTGAGCGGCGTAAAACGGTCCTGCTTGAGTAATTCTCGCACCCGCAAACCATGTTCAATGCGGTTTCGGGTATCCTGATCCAGCCTCGTACCGAACCTTGCGAACGCCTCCAGTTCCTGAAACTGGGAATAGGTCAAACGCAGGTCACCGGAGACCTTGCGGTAGGCCTTGGGCTGTGCGCGTCCGCCCACACGGGAAACCGACTTACCCACATCAATTGCCGGGAGCATGCCCTTCTGAAACAGCACCGGGGAGAGGTAAATCTGACCGTCCGTGATAGAAATCAGGTTAGTGGGAATATAGGCCGAAATATTCTGGGCCTCGGTTTCCACTATGGGCAATGCGGTGAGCGTACCACCGCCATGCTCCGGCTTGAGCCTAGTGGAACGCTCCAACAATCGTGAATGGATATAAAAGATATCACCCGGAAAAGCCTCACGCCCCGGAGGACGGCGCATAAGCAAACTGAGCTGGCGATATGCCTGAGCATGACGGGTCAGGTCATCATAAACAATGAGCACATCCTTGCCCTGTTCCATGAAATATTCAGCCATGCTCGTTGCCGCATAGGGCGCGACATATTGCATACCCGAAGGAGCATCACCCTCAACCACGACCACGAAGGTATAGGCCATAGCCCCGTGGTTACGCAGGGTATCAATGACCCTTGCCACAGAAGTACTACGCTGACCGATGGCGCAGTATACGCAGACCACGTCACCCTGTTTCTGGTTCAGGATGATATCAAGGGCAATGGAGGTCTTTCCGGTCTGGCGGTCACCAAGGATCAGCTCCCGCTGGCCCCTGCCGATGGGGATCAGCGTATCAATGACCTTGATACCGCTGGCCATGGGAGTATCAACCGGGGCACGCATTAGGATGGGCGGAGCCTCCGATTCCACCACACGGGTTTCGAATGTTTCCGGAGCCGGCCCTCCGTCCAGCGGATTGCCCAGCGGGTCTACAATGCGCCCGATCAGATCGTCACCCACGGGGACACTCAGCACCCTACCGGACGGGACAGCCTCATCCCCGGCCTTAAGGCCAGTATTAGCGCCCAGTAGGGCAACACCAATAGAATCAGGCAGCAAATCAAGAGCCATGCCCGGGACATCATTGCCAAGCGTGATCAGTTCTTCAGACCGCACAGAGCCTAATCCCTGCACCTGAGCCACGCCGCGAGCCACGGAGGTTACCCTCCCCACTTCACGCGAGTCCGGGCTGTATTCCATATTCTCGCGACCCTTTTCATGGGCATTCAAGGCCTGATCTATATTTTTTTCTAGGAAACCCATGTTTTGCCTCCGGCGGCTGGGGAAGGGGAAACTCTTGCAAGAGTTTCCCCTTCCCCAGACCCCATTCCCTTCAGAACTTTTTAGTTGGCTTCGCCGCTTCGTCTGGTGGAGAGTGAGGATAGATTTAGCTGTTGATTTCCGATAAAATTTTTTGTTCCAACTCGTTAACATACGAGCTTAGATTCCACTCCCATTTACGGTCTCCGGCGATCAATTCAATGCCGAGTCCCAATCTAGGATCAGTTGAAAATATTCGTTCATTCTGGACCGGGAACAACTCTGCAAGCAATTGCTTGAGGCTTTGCTCCTGCAGATCTGTATGCTCAAATCCAGTACGGATCAGGATTTCAGAATTACCGCAATCCACGCCACGGGCTTCATTATCTATCCGTTGCATGAACCCGCTTAAGATCAGTTGCTCAAGATCGCTGCCGGAAAGATCCTGTACAATCCTTGCGGCGGTTGCAGAAACTTCATGGATAAGCTTCTTGCGCAAGTTGAGTGCAACACTTTCCTTTTCCCGCTCCAATGCGGCCAGCCATTCCCTACGTATGGTTTCGACCTCACCCCGCGCTGAATCCATGACCTGTTCCCGCCACCTTTCGGCCTCAGCATGGATTTCAGCCATGACATCAGCCTCACGGTTATCAAGCTCCTCACGTTTACGGCGAAGCTCCATGTTAAGGGTCTGCGCTTCAGCTCTGGCTTCACGCAATGCATGCGTTTCCTGCGCAACATGCTCCTGACGCTCCTGCATAGCCTCAACAATGGGCTTGTATAGGAACAACCTGAGTAGTGCGATGAGTACAAAGAAGTTCAGAATCTGCGCAAAGATCGTGAACCAATCCAGCAACATTATCAGCCTCCGGCCTTTTCAAGGAAATAGGACCAGAAAGGATTAGCAAAGAGCAAAATCATAGCCAGCACAAAGCAATAAATTGCAGTAGATTCAACCATTGCCATCCCCACAAACAGGAACTTAACAATAGTATTAGTCTCATCCGGCTGCTGGGCAATTGAACTCAGCGCCCGCGAGAGAGCCATACCCTCACCGATCGCAGGACCGATGGCCCCAATACCCATGCAAAGACCAGCCGCAATAATCGACCCGAAAGCAATCCAACCAAGAGTTTCCATCAAAACCCCCTTTTTGATTAAATTACCCGGCGAAGCCCTATCAAAAGTTTTTGGGATTCTTAAACCCTTTTTTCAAAAAGGGTTTAAGCCGCCGGAGGCAAAATCATTTCATCCAAAACGCGAAGCGTATCAACTAACCATGCACCTCAAGACCTGCGGCGATAAACACCGCCGCAAGTACGGTAAAAATATAAGCCTGCACCACTCCGATAAGCAGCCCCAGCATCTGCATTATTACAGGCACGAACAGCGGCATAATCACCAGTAGAATCGCGCCCATCATGGTCCCGCTAAGTATGTTCCCGAACAAGCGCACCGCTAGTGCAAAAGTCCGGCTGACCTCACCGATTATGTTGAACGGCAACATGAACGGCGTAGGTTGCACATAACTTTTGAGATAATTAAGCAAACCGTTCTCCTTTATTCCGTAATAGGGAACGGCAAAAAATACGATCAGGCTGAATGCAGTGGTAGTTGAAAGCGAGCCTGTAGGCGGCTTGAATCCCGGTACTGCGGACAGCAAATTGGATACGAGAATGAAGATAAACAAAGTGCCGAGCAGAGGCAGAAACTTCTCCGGCTGTTGATTGGTGGCGTCTTTGATCTGGGAAAGCAGCCCCCCTACCAACACTTCCAACAGATTCTGCTTGGCTGTGATCTGAGCTGAAGATGTAACTTTGCGGGTCACAAACCATGAAAATCCGGCAAGCAGGACCATAACCAACCATGTATAAACAATGGTGGCATTCAGCTTGAAGAAACCAAAGCTGAAATAGATTATATGGTCCGGGCTTATTTCCATTCAATCCCCTTCATTTTGACGATATCCAGCATGCCCATGCCGCAATGATTCGCCAGAAAGTAGGTTCGCAACAGGTAGAAACCAAAAAATGCAGAAACAAACGGCAATGGACCGTAGCTCATAACCTGCGCAAAACCCCACAGGGTTATTCCGTATCGGCCCAGATAACTGGACCAGAAAAACAAGCGCGGCCTTTCGCAACGAGGCAGCATACGCACAGTCAACCATAGCCCACCGAAATGGACTGCAGATAAGAGCAATCCAATCCCGAAAGCTGCAATAGTTATCATTAAACTACTGATGATCATTCTCCCCGTCCTTCTGCCTTATGTCCTGCTGCTCCCACTCTTCACGTTCCTTGATGATCTTGTTCTTCTCGCGGTTCATCCAAATCCCGGCAAACAGACAACCTACCGCCAAACCAGCGCCAAGCATGGTCATGGTCCAATTAATTTTGGTGGGCCAGCGATGATCCAGCCAGACTCCAAGCAGACTGCCCAGCACCACAGGCAGGGCAACCAGCCAGCCGACAGCTCCCATAGCTCCAAAAGCCGACCACGCTCCGACGGTACCTTTCTGCTCCGCACGAATCTTGCGTTGCTCCTTGCTGCCTACGGTCTGACCGAATTCGTCCGGTCTATGCTCGCTTGGCCTGTGCTCGGTTGGCTTGATCTCATTCATGTAGTCTCCACTTCAATGAGGGTCCGCACAAATCCTGCTTCAAGCTTGGCAACAGCACTGCGCGCAGACTTTTCCGCCTCCGCAGCCTCATCCTGCATACGCAAAACCTCAGCTTCCAATTCACCAAGCTCCCCGGCAACAGCAGCACGGGAAGAGACACGAACCGCATCGCCCTTCTTGACCAACACACCGCCATTCACAGCCAGATGGTGCGGCTCCCCCTCCACCTCGTAAGTAAGGATACCCGGAGCAAGGGCCGATGCTGTATCAATATGGTTGGGCAACAGGCAGAAGCCACCTTTAGTGCTCTCAGCCAAAACTTTATCTACCAGACGGTCCAGAAATAGACCTGCGGGTACAAGAATCTTCAGCCTCATTTGCCGACCTCCTCAATGGAACCGATCATGTAGAAATCTCGCTCAGTAGCATCGGGAAATTCGTCATTCAATATACGCTCACAACCGAGAACCGTATCCTCAAGAGATACAATCCGCCCGTCCATACCCGTAAAATGCTTGGTGGTGTTGAAAGGCTGGGTCATGAACCGCTCCAGCCTGCGCGCACGGGAAACAATCTTTCGGTCCTCACGGGAAAGCTCCTCCAGACCGAGCATGGCGATAATATCTTTAAGGTCCTCGTATTGGGCAAGGGTACGGCGTACCTCGCGGGCAACGTCATAATGGCGCTGTCCCACAATTGCCGGAGAAAGCATCATGGACCGGGATTCCAGCGGGTCCACAGCAGGATAAAAACCTTCCCCAGCACGCTTGCGGGAGAGGACAATGGAAGATGAAAGATGTGAAAAGGTGTGGGTCGCAGCCGGGTCAGTGAGGTCATCGGCAGGCACGTAAACAGCCTGAATTGAGGTTATGGCTCCGGAACTGCTGGAGGAAATACGTTCCTGCAATTCCGCGAGATCAGAACCGAGAGTCGGTTGGTAGCCCATACGCGAGGGTAGGCGGCCCAGCAGACCGGAAAGCTCCATCCCGGCCTGAATAAAGCGGAAGATATTATCGACCAGCAGGAGAACATCCTTACCCTGATCATCTCGGAAATATTCGGCAATGGTCAAAGCTGTATGTCCGGTACGGAAACGCGCCCCAGGAGGTTCATTCATCTGCCCGAAAACCATTACCGTGTTATCGAGTACCCCGGCATCACCCATTTCGCGATATAGTTCCTCCCCCTCACGACAACGTTCCCCAATGCCGCAAAAGATACTTATCCCGCTATGTGCGCCGACCATATTGTTGATCAGCTCAGTGATAAGAACGGTCTTCCCCACTCCCGCCCCACCGAAAAGTCCGGCCTTGCCACCCTTTTCAAGAGGCATAAGCAAATCAATGACCTTAATTCCAGTAGTGAAAATTTCTTCGGAGACAACGCGCTGGGCAAGCTCGATAGGCTGATTGTGAATGGACCTGAATTCAACTTCCTCCGGCAGTTCCTTACCATCTACCGGGTCGCCAAAGACATTCAGCACCCGACCCAACAAGTCCTCCCCCACGGGAGTGCACAAGGTTTCACCATCACAATGGACCACATCACCACGGGCCAGCCCTCCGGTAGGAGTCATGGCAATAGCGCGGACAGAGTTCATATCCAGATGGTCAGCAACCTCAAGGGTAACACCCTTCTCTCCAGCAGAGTGCATCACCGAAAGCAAAGGGGGGATTTCTTCGGGGAAACGCACGTCGACTACGCTTCCCCGCACAGATATTACTTCGCCCGAAAACTTGTGTTCCATAACTTCACCGCCGCAACTTGAATCAGGTCCTGCAAGTAAAGGTTTTCTTATTCTGCTTATAGAATACGGAAACGGAAAGTTTAGTAAAGCATTTTTAAATTAAGTTTGTTTTTTCACAGAAGTAAGTGCTCCACCCAAAGAACACTGTTATATCCGGTTGACTTCCATATATTTAAGAGTAGCCTGTCCCGGTCACGAAAACATTTTCTGGAGTTATCCAAATGATTATAAAGAATAAAAAACAAATCGACCTCATGCGCGAAGCAGGTATCCTGCTCTACAACGCCCACATGGTGGCAAAAGAAATGTGCGAAGCCGGCACATCCACCGAAGTAATCAACGCCGAAGTAGAAAAATTCATCACTTCTAATGGCGCAACACCGCTTTTCAAAGGCGTTCCGGGCAAAGTCCCCTTTCCTGCCGGCTGCTGCATGTCCATCAATGAAGCCATTGTTCACGGCATCCCTTCCGCCCGTAAGCTGGAAAACGGTGATATCCTTTCCATCGACATCGGTGTGCGCCTGAACGGCTGGTGCTCTGATTGCGCGGTTACCCATGCAATCGGTGAAATTGATAAAGAGAAACAGAAACTCATGGACGTCACTGAAGAGTGCCTGCGCATTGCCATCAAGCGCATCAAGCCCGGTATAAAATGGAGCAAAATTGCCAAAGAAATGTCCAAATATGCCCGCAACGCAGGCTTTTCCGTAGTTGAATCACTGGTCGGACACGGCATTGGTGAAGGTCTCTGGGAATCCCCGCAGGTACCCAACTACCACAGCAGGCTGGTCAAAGATTTCAAGCTCAAACAGGGATTGGTTATTGCCGTAGAACCCATGATCAATGCGGGTGTGAAAACCACTGAAACCCTTAAGGATCACTGGACTATCGTCACCAAAGATGGCAAGCCCTCCGCACATTTCGAACACACTATCGCCGTTACCGCTAATGGAGCACAGGTGCTGACCTGCAGTAAAGACGGTGAAGCCTGGGCATTATAGAACTTTATGAGCGCATTACGCACTCCCTTAGACGTCCTGCGTCAAACCTACGGATATGAATCATTCCGTGGGTTGCAGGAGGACGTTATCAACCGCATTATGAGCGGCGGTAATGCCGTTGTTTTCATGCCCACCGGAGGCGGTAAATCCGCCTGTTACCAGATCCCGGCCATTCTGCGTCCGGGAGTGGGCATTGTCATTTCCCCGCTCATCGCCCTGATGCGTGATCAGGTTGCGGCCCTGAAGCAAATGGGAGTGCGTGCGGCTTGTTTGAATTCATCAATACAGCCATCTGAGGCCAACCATATTATCCATGAGCTGCATAGTAGTAACATGGACCTTCTTTACGTGGCCCCGGAAAGACTGGCCCAGCCCGGATTCATGGACATGCTTTCGGGCATCAAGGTCAGCCTCATTGCCATTGATGAAGCTCACTGCGTTGCTCAATGGGGGCATGATTTCCGGCCCGATTATCTGCGGCTTTCCGTGTTTGCGGAAATGTTTCCAAGCGTGCCGCGCATGGCCCTGACCGCCACCGCCGACGGCCCCACACGCAAGGAAATCCTCTACCGCCTTTCTTTCAGCAACGACGACATTTTTGCCACCGGCTTTGACCGCCCTAATATCCGCTATACTGTAATCCCCAAGGATCAGGAAAAGCGGCAATTACTCAATTTCATCAAGAATGAGCATTTTGCCGAATGCGGAATTGTCTACCGCATGAGCCGCAAGAAGGTGGAATCTACTGCCGAATGGCTTTGCAAACAAGGTATCAATGCGCTGCCCTATCATGCAGGATTGGACGCCCAAACCCGCGAGGCCAATCAGGCCCGGTTCATGTCTGAAGATGGTATCGTCATGGTAGCAACCATCGCCTTCGGTATGGGGATCGACAAGCCGGACGTGCGCTACGTGGCCCATCTGGACCTACCCAAGACCATCGAGGCCTACTATCAGGAAACAGGTCGCGCCGGACGTGACGGGTTGCCTGCCGAAGCTTGGATGTCCGTGGGGATTCAGGATATCGGCTTCTTGAAACGGATGATCATGTCCGGAAACAGCCCTGATGAGCGCAAAGCTTTGGAACTGCGCAAGCTAAACGCCCTGCTCGCTTATTGCGAATCACCGGGATGCCTGCGCCAGTCCCTGCTTTCCTACTTCGGAGAAGAACTAAAGGAACCGTGCGGAAACTGCTTCACCTGTATCAACCCGCCCTCTACATTTGACGGAACCATCCCGGCCCAAAAAGCGCTCTCTAATATTTACCGCACCGAGCAACTCTTCGGGGCCAATTACCTGATCGACATCCTGCTGGGTAAAGAAAACAAGCGCATTAGCACCCAAGGGCACAACAGCTTAAGCACCTATGGCATCGGCAAAGAATTTAATTCTGATGAATGGCTTTCCATTCACCGCCAACTTGTTTCCCAAGGGCTGGTAGATGTTGATATGGAAGGTTACGGATCGCTGAAACTGAATGCCAAAAGCTGGGAAGTGCTGCGCAAAGAACGAACCGTGGCCCTGCGCAAAGACCCGGTACTGGCTAAGACCAAAACCCGCAAGGCCCGTAAGAAACTGGTCATCGGCGATTCAAACAGCCCCTCACTTTCCACACCGGAAGCTCAAGAACTGTTGGAATCACTGCGTTCACTGCGCAACACCCTCGCTCAGGAACAGCATGTCCCGGCCTATGCAATTTTCGCAGACAAAACCCTGCTGGAACTTGGCTGCTACCGCCCCCAGACAACTGGAGAACTCTATGCGGTAAGCGGCTTGGGTGATCAGAAAATTTTCCGCTACGGAGCCGCCATAGTTGAAGTACTAATGGACCATCAGGAAAAACACGGCAGACCGGACGACCTTTTCCCCATCCCGGAAGACAAAATCAAGGAAGTTCCTACTTCCACCCCAAAAAAAGAAGGCCCCACAGTATCCGCTTCCGCACTGGAAACCCTTGAGCTGTTCGAAGAACTCATGGACATCGAAAAAGTGGCCGAATCCCGCAACATCAAACCCGCCACGGTCTATGCGCACCTGACTTCCTGCATCGGGGCCGGAAAAGTGGACATAAGTGATGTTCTGGATTTCAGAGCATCTGAACTTGAATGCCTTCAGGACACTCTCGCCTTTTACAAAGAAGAAGGTTTCATGCAGCTAAGCCCCGTTTTCAATGGACTTTGCGGCAATTACTCATTTGAAACCCTACGTATGGTCCGCGCTGGTAAATAGTTATTTAGCAACTTCAGAACAATACATTTGACCTTATTCATGAAAATTGAATAGAATTGCACTATTCATTGTAATCCATGACAAATTTAAATGCAGGTTCTGAATGAAACAGCTTTTCAGCACATTTATCCTTTTCATTACACTACTTGCGTGCATACCGCAGGCTGACGCAATCATCCGCGTTAATGTGTATGGCGATGACGCATATGCCCCTTATTGTTTCATGCAAAATGGAACGTATGACGGAATATACGTACGAATCCTGAAGAAAGCATTTGCTCAGATGAGGGGATATGAAATATTAATAATTCCAGTACCATACAAACGTTTACTTTTAGGACTAGAGAACGGTAAAATTTTCGCCGCCTTCCCACCTTACCAATGGCCCCAAAAACGACCATGGATAGATACCTATTCTACTCCAATACTTGAAGAAGACTATTCAATCTTCTGCGCCAAGGGCATTCTGGACAAGCCACGCCCCAATTGGCCGGATGATTACAAGGATCTTAATATCGGGGTCAACGACGGTTTCATAATCCCCAATATCGACAAACTAAAAATCGAAGATGCATCCAGCAATAAAAAAAATATCAGGAAACTCCTTGCCGGGCGCATTGACTGTTACGTGAACGACAGCAAATCCATTCTCTACACAGCCAAACTTATGGGCATTAATCCATCAAAGCTGGTACAGGGAATTAAAATCAGTACAGAATATGGACACCTTGCCTTTTCCCGCAAAAACAACCCGCCGTACAAACGCAATTTTATAAAAAAATTCAATCGCATAATATACGAGATGAAATGTAATGGTGAAATAGATGAAATAGTTAATGAATTTATTCATTAAAAAAGCCGACCTGAAAACATACAGGTCGGCTTCAATCTTTCCAATCAATTTAAATTACTACTCAATCCTATAAGCAGGCTTATTACTCTTGCTGGGATGAATCCTGCCCTGCTTGGCCAGCTTGCGGACCAGTTGGTCTGTAGCAGCCAGAATATTTTTATCACCCTTGATGAGTGGCCTGTCATCGCCCCATGAATCCAACATATCCGGGTCTTTAACTGTGAGGTGCACTACTCCGGAGAAGAAACGACGCAGGTTGATGAGTAAGGAGAAAACTTCCTGATCCCGGGAAAGATCCAGTCCTTCCATTGATTCAAAGGTAACCTCAAAGGGTTCCTGAATACGTGGATCGAAAACAAGATCATCATTCCAGAGATAACGGGTATTTAAATGCTGGGTCTGGTAGGCCACATAATTTGCATATGAACGGGCAGTACCCACATGCACATTATACAAACCGTCCAGCGCATCGCCGAAACAAATGTTAAGATATTCGACCAACTCTTTGAAATATACCCCGCCGCCCATCTCAACAAGATCGAATTCATAAGGAATTCCCTTGTTATCGGGCATGGAAAGCAGAGCCAGCATGGTCAGGATTTCCTCAACAGTACCAGCTCCACCGGGATGAACCTTGCCTCGGTGGGAAGCGCGGATAAAAGCTTCCATTCGCTCTTCAATAGTCGGGAAGGTGAGCAGTTGGGTTACCAATTCGTTCGGCGCTTCCGCAGCAAGAATCTTCTTTTCGGAAAAGCCGATAAAATCACGATGCCCAAAGCGCTCAAAGGAATTCTGCTTACCGTAAGCAACCTGTGCCCCCTTAAAAGGAGCCTTCATAACGCCCACACCACAACCGGTGATATTTTCCATGTCCGGCATGAAGAGTGCGGTCCAATAGCCGAGCTCTTTAGCAAAATTGTATTCATCAAGTGGAACCTGATGACCGCCCCAAGTGAACATGACCAAACCACGCTCACCTCGGTACATGAGTCCTGAATGCTCCACGAATTTCTTAATATTCGTAGAACGGCAATCCTCTCCTTCGCATGAATACTTCGGAGCAAATATTATATCGCGAATGACCGCCGAAATATGCTCAACAGACTGCCAAATGACATTTCGTCCATCATAGAGACAGTCCCTCGGCACACGAGAGCACTGCAGGTTGATATGCCCGTTAACCGGAGCCAACTCAATCTGCATATCTTTAAATTTGACCCGAATTTCACGGGTATCACAGACATCATTCTTGTGCACGTTGATCAATGCACCGATGATTTCAACCATACGGTTTTCAGGATCAGCCAGCCCTTGGGCAAGACGTTCAATATCAGCATCACTAAACTGCTGCGAAACAATCCTGCGGGGAAGAATGGGAATCTTTAATTCTGTTTGCATAATGAAAATGAGTAATCAGAACGTAAGTAAATGCAAGGATAAATTGCATTTTAGCACAAAAAATAAACAAAACGTCACTGGGATTCAACCTAGCTAAGTCCGGCAAACTCGCAATATTCGGGAAATCGGTCTTTAAGCCTGAGCAGAGCCTTCTGTTCAGCCACAACATAGGCCTCAGCTGAATCTAATTTTATACTGCCCAACTTGTCGTGAATCATGTCCATGTTCACATCATAATGTTTGAAGGTATGTCCCATATGCAACATATCGCGAAACCACTGCACCGCAATGTCCAAACAAACCGGGCGGTCCCAGTTTTTACCTATTAAAGCACCGGAAGGCATACGTGCGCCGAACGGAACTGCACTTCCCATAGGCATGGTATCCTTGCGGGCCTTATCCATGTCGATCAAAGCACACCACTCATTCAAACGACACTCAGGCAAAGGCCATGCATTTTCCTTGTATTGATCGGAAAGTCCAAGATTGTAGGCCCGCCGCTGGGTATAATCCATATCTTTATTATAAATTTTCATCAGGTACTGATACGAAGGCTTAAACTCCATATACCGCTCAGAATCGCATAAACCTTTCTGTCCTGCTGGGCACCACCAGCACTGGCCTATTTCGCCGATACCGGTATGCCCGTCCAGTTCATTATAA
The DNA here is from genome assembly GCF_965230075.1 of Maridesulfovibrio sp. GTDB lineage: Bacteria > Desulfobacterota > Desulfovibrionia > Desulfovibrionales > Desulfovibrionaceae > Maridesulfovibrio. The sequence goes on from NZ_OZ245945.1 coordinate 2,517,475, forward strand.
AGATTAGCCACAATATCCATAGTTACTTCAATATCATTATGCACGGTGAGCAAATAACGCTGCTGACATTTTTCCCAGCCATATTGATATCTTATAGATAAGCGATAATCTTCTGAGGAAGCAGCACGCTCCATATCATTAGGATCAATCCCATTCCAATATTTAGGAACAAAATGTTCTATCTTATCTCCAAGATATTTAAGAATCGCATCATGCTTTTTAAATTCATATTCAGCAGTACAAGCTTCTTCCTGAAAATAAATTTTGCTTATGTGCTCTCCACTACATCCCAACAAGGAAAGAAGAGAAAGAGCTGTTTGATGAACTTTTCCGAAAACATTAATGGCAACATCTGCTTTGAAAGTCATACATTTTCCTTCGTATCGAAATTTTAAACATAGTTAATATGATGATAAGGAGAATTCAATAGACAATAGCAAGATAAGAATAGACACAAGAAGCGTTAAAGATTAAAAATCAACCGAAGTTAACATCACAAAACAAGTCGATATTTCAATATGTTAGATACATCAGTGTCTGTATTTTAATTTACTTAAAAAAGATGGATAAACAAATGCCCAGAAAGATTATTGATTTGTCTGTTTCTATTAGGTCTGACAAACCTTCCGACCCTCCAGGTTTCGTCCCCGAAATTACATATGCTGATCACACAGCGGGAGCGGCCCAAATGGCATCCGTATTTCCGGGTCTAAGTCCGGAACAACTTCCAGAACAGGAAGGCTGGGCTGTAGAATTCGTAAAAATGAGTACTCATGCCGGCACACATATGGATGCTCCATACCATTATCACTCCAAAACAGATGACAACACTCCTGCAATGACCATTGACCAAATTCCCTTGGAATGGTGTATCGGAGCGGGTGTCAAACTTGATTTCCGCAATTTTTCGGATGGTTACATTGTAACACCAACCGATATTGATGCAGAATTAGAAAGAATAGGCCACGTTTTACAAGAAGGCGATATAGTTCTCGTAAACACTGCCGCCGGAAATAGATTCGGCCACGAGGATTACCTTGAAAAAGGCTGCGGCATGGGGCGAGAGGCAACTCTCCATTTGACAAAACAGGGTATCAAAGTAGTCGGCACAGATGCTTGGAGCTGGGATGCGCCGTTCAGCTCAACCGTAAGAAAATTCATGGAAACCAAAGACCCTTCCATCATCTGGGAAGGCCATTATGCAGGAAGTACAATTCCATATTGTCACATGGAAAAAATGGTAAACCTTGAACAACTCCCAGCAACAGGATTTACCGTGATCTGCGCGCCGGTAAAAGTTCATAAAGGGTCAGCAGGCTGGGTGCGACCAATTGCACTCATTGAAACGTAATAAAATTGCGCAAGAAATTATTAAGCCCGCACAAGTTACTTGTGCGGGCTTTTTTGTCTAAAACTATGGTCGCATAAAAACAAACCTTAACAGCTATATTGTTTGAATTTTCCTTTCTAAGAAGCACCTTATCGACCATAAACTCTACATCAAAAAATTAAAATAAACCGCTCAGAACTAATTCTCGTCATGAGAATAGAAAGGGCACTTTATCATCCATAGTCAGAAAGAAATTCCTCTCCTCCACAAACACACCCCGCACTCATCAAGAGTCCGGGGCTAAAAAACTCATCTTCCCCAAACGCAATAAAGCCCCCTTGAATTAACAAGGAGGCTTTGAAATAAAAAGCTTGCGGCGACCTACTTTCCCACTGGCTACCCAGCAGTATCATCGGCGATGGAGAGCTTAACTTCCGAGTTCGGAATGGGGTCGGGTGTGACCTCTCCTCAATGGCCGCAAGCAAATTTGCTTGCTCTTTTTGAGCAAAATATATTGTTTAATAGAGAAGAATTTACCCCTTACTTTAACTAGTAGAAGTTAAAGTTAAGGGAAGAGAAGAAAAATAAGTCGCACGATTTATTAGTACTGGTCAGCTGAATGCATCGCTGCACTTACACCTCCAGCCTATCAACCAGGTGGTCTACCTGGAATCTTTAGATGCTAAAGCATAGGGATAACTAATCTTGAGGCAGGCTTCCCGCTTAGATGCTTTCAGCGGTTATCCCTTCCGAACTTAGCTACCCTGCAATGCCGCTGGCGCGACAACAGGAACACCATAGGTTCGTCCACCCCGGTCCTCTCGTACTAGGGGCAGACCCTCTTCAATTATCCTACGCCCACGGTAGATAGGGACCAAACTGTCTCACGACGTTTTAAACCCAGCTCGCGTACCACTTTAATCGGCGAACAGCCGAACCCTTGGGACCTGCTTCAGCCCCAGGATGTGATGAGCCGACATCGAGGTGCCAAACCGCGCCGTCGATGTGAACTCTTGGGCGCGATCAGCCTGTTATCCCCGGCGTACCTTTTATCCTATGAGCGATGGCCCTTCCATGCGGAACCACCGGATCACTAAGACCAACTTTCGTTCCTGCTCGACATGTCTGTCTTACAGTCAAGCTCCCTTATGCCTTTGCACTCGACGGCTGGTTTCCAATCAGCCTGAGGGAACCTT